>OY969579.1:0-3062500 GCA_963701255.1 Vulcanimicrobiota bacterium
TCCGAAAAGTGCGTACGCATTCCGCGCGAGACGCGCGTGCGCCGCAGTGAACGGCACGATGTCGATGCCGGCGCTCTCAATCCACGTGTCCAGGGCCGCCAGCGCGCCTTCACCCCGTCGTGACAGCAAGACGATCGACGCTTCAAGATACGAGAAGCTGGAAAGCCGACACTGATTCGCGGCGACACATTCTTCGAAGCGCTCCCGCTCCGGCTCATCGTTCAAAATGGCGACGATTGCGGAACTGTCGAGCGTCACGCCGGCAGCCCGGCTTCGTCGTATCCGAGGATCTCTTCATCTGCGCGCCGGTCGAGAAGCGGAAGCGCGGCGACTCGGTCCGCGACGGCGCGCATGCGCCGGAGCCGTCCACGCTTCGCCTGCGAGCCCCGTTCCAACTCGGCCTCGACCGCGAGGCGAATCGCCTCGGTCAAATCGACCTTCCGCTCGGCTGCAAGCCGCCTGATAGCGGCCTCGACCGCATCGTTCTTGACGTTGATCCCCATTTCTACCTCTATAGCTATAAATCCACCAAAGTCAGATCTTCGTTTTCAAGCTCCAACCAAGCGACGGCGACGGCCAGCCTGGCCGATGTGGGTTTCCCGGCCGCAGGACCGAAAGGAAGCCCCTCTGCGCAAGATCCGGTCGGGCGCTGCGGCACTGGCTCGAGATCGCAGCGATCGGCGCCGAACTGTTATGATCATGCGGAAGGGGGACTACTCGGATGATGACGATCGCGACGCCCGGCCCGACAACCGACGATTTCGTGTACGAACTGTCTCGAGCGATCCCCGAGTACGGCTTTGAGCGTGACGAGGAAGGTCAACTGATTGTGTCCCCCAACCACACGGACTCCGGTGCCAAGAGTGGTGAGGCGTACTATCAGCTTCGACGGTGGCAGGACGAGACGGGGATCGGTGGGCGCGCCTTCGATTCATCAGCCGGCTTTCGGCTGTCGACCGGGGCGTTACGCGCGCCGGATGCGGCCTGGATATCTGAAGAGCGGATGTCTACGCTAACGGTCGAGCAGCGATCGCGCTTCTGGCAGGTGTGCCCGGACGTCGCGATCGAGGTCGCCTCCTCGAGCGACACGTGGTCGGAAGTGAAGGAAAAGATCGACCGCTATATGGCTGCCGGCGCTCGCTATGCCGCCGCAATCGATCCGCAGACCGGCGATGTTTATGAGCTTGGCGTCGCGCCCGACCGCCTGCAGCTCGACTTTCATCGCATTGCCAACGCTTAGGGTTCCCCCGAACCCGGAATCCCGGCTTAGACCAGATACCCGCTCATAAGAAGGATTTACATGCACCCTTTCAAGGCTATAGTGCTGGGCGTCGCGATCGTGCTGGCGCCAACAGCGGCTTTCGCAGACTCTCCACAAAATTTTGACCTTGGCTTTTACAACGGCTCGGGAGGAAAGCTTTACTTAAACGGGCCAGCTTCTTACGGCGTTTCTGTGTCTCCGTCTTTTGCGTGTGTACCGGTGCCGCCAGGCACCTACGCTAGAGCGGGCACGTCCCAGTTTCAATATAGCGCAGGTGCTGGTTCGACTGCCCAGTACGCTTTCGCTTTTGATAGCGCCTGTCAAAACAACGCAGCCGAATTTCTACTCCAAGCCGTAGGAATAGGGCCCGCCGGCTGCAGCGGCGCTGCTGGTTATCCGTCCGGGATAGGGAACTTTTATTATACGAGAGGCTTGAATACGTGTATCTACTGGAGGCAGGTTGCTCAAGGATATAACGTCGGGCTTTATTCCTGGCTTGGATCGGAGCCGTGGGCCAGTGACTTGCCGTTAATTGTTTTGGACGTCTGTCAGAGCAATTGCCCGGGACTACCTAGCACGTTAGTCCCTCCGGCGGCGGCCGCTAGTTCGTCGTCTGCTGCCCTTACGAGGACCAAACCAAAATAAGGGACGCTCAAATATCAGACCAGTTCTAAAACGCGACGACGACCTGGAGGCGCGATCGGCGCGCCTCTGAAGTTCGCTACCAATTAGCCCGGATTTGGCCGATCCGGCGCACCACGTGATCGAGGGTCAAAGCATCAGCTTCGAGATTCCGGCGCGGGCATAGCGCCGTGTCGGTGCGGTCGTAGCGGAGCCGTCAAGGAGTGCGGTGATGTCTCCCATGTGAACGAGGCTTTGAAGATAATTCGCGGCGTCGAACAGGTGACCGAGTGGGTAGGCTCCCGGCATTTGCTGCGGACCCCGGCAGACGCGTTCGACGGCTTCTACAACGATCGGCGCGGTGGTCGCATAGATATCGCGGCCTTCCACGACGACGCGATGCGTTTCGTCCCCGTTCCGAACCGTTGCATCGATGACGAACCGTTGGTTGGATCGTCCGCGCTCGTCCGTCGCGAGCGGCTCCGGCGTTGCGGGATCGCGGAGGTCACGCAACGGAGCCTGGTTCAGGTCCTCGGCGGGCACCCAAAATGTACCACCTGCGGGCACTTGAAAATGTACCAGGGGTCGGTGGGCACTTGAAAATGTACCACCCCTGCTGATCCGACCCGGGCATGCCAGATCGGCGCCGCATAGTCGACGCCGTGAACAAGTTGAGCATGACCGACGAGAACGCGATCTTGGGCCTGCTGGGCCGCGGCTGGAGCGACCGGCGCATCTCTCGCGAGGCGGGCTACCACCGGGCGACGGTGCGGCGCATTCGGCGCGAAGCCGGGCTGTTGCCCTCAAAATGTACCACCCCGACCGAAGTGGCCGCCGACTCAAAATGTACCACCCCGGCCGAAGTGCCCACCGACCCAAAACCGGCCACCGAGCCCGAAGTGGCCACCGACTCGGCGGCGGCCACGCGCAGCAGCGCGGAGCCGTTTCGCGCCTTCATCGCCGCCGAGGTGGCCAAGGGGCGCAACGCCAAGGCGATCTTCGAAGATCTCGTCGAGCACCACGGCTACAGCGGCTCTTACGACGCCGTGAAACGGCTGGCTCGCAAGCTGCGCCGAAAGGAACCCAAGGTCAGTTGTCGCTTCGAGACTGATCCCGGGCAAGAAGCGCAAGTCGACTACGGCGAAGGCGCGCTCACGCGAGATCCGCGCACTGGGAAGTACCGCCGGCCACGGCTGTTCGTCATGACCTTGAGCAACAGCCGGCACACGTTTCGCAAAGTCGTTTGGCGATCGTCAACGGAGACTTGGTGCCGCTTACACGAAGAAGCATTTGCGTACTTCGGCGGCGCGCCGCACACGATCCGGCTCGATAATCTCAAAGAAGGCGTCATCAAACCAAACGTCTACGATCCGCAGCTCAACGCGCTCTACTCCAAGATGCTCGATCACTACGGCGTCGTACCGCTTCCGTGCCGGCCATACGCACCGGATCTCAAGGGCAAAGTTGAATCAGCTGTCGGTCATACTCAGAAGACGGCTTTGAAGGGACGGCGGTTCGAGAGCATCGACGAACAGAACACGTTTCTGGCGCGCTGGAACGAGCGCTGGGCGGCCACGCGCATCCACGGTACCACGAAGCGTCAAGTGGCGGCGATGTTCGACGAGGAGCAGCCGTTCTTAACGCCGCTGCCGACGACCCGGTTCGAGTACTATCGCGTTTGCGAGCGAAGCGTGCATTTCGACGGCCACGTTGAAGTCGACGGTGCATACTACTCCGCTCCACCACGCTACGTCGGCCACAAAGTCGTCGTTCACGTCGGCAGGCTCTGGCTCCGCATCGTCGACGCCAAGAGCCACGAGTGCGTTTTCGAACATCCGATCGCTCTTCATCGAGGGCAACGCCGAACGAGCGACGCGCATCGGCCTAAGCAGACTCCGGTGCAGGTGGATCGGCTCGTTAGCAAGATCGCCGGTGCGGGACCCGGGTGCGACGCGTTTGCCCGCAAGCTCGTCGAGGACCGCGGCGCAACCGCCCTGCGCGCCCTCTACGGCGTGCTCGATCTCTTGCGGCGCTACGAGGCCGCCGCTGTTGACGCGGCTTGCGCGTTCGCCAACACATCCGGCCTTTCGAGCCTACGCTTCGTTCGCGCATATCTGCAGCACCATGCACAACCGCTCAAACTAAAAACCGAACACCGCATCATTGCCGAGATCGCAACCTACACGACTCACTTCGCAACCGTAACCCAAGGAGCACTCCTATGACGAGCGACGAACTGGACCGAGCGCTTCGGCAACTGCGCTTGGGCGGCATGGCCAAGGCCGTTTCGCTACGAGCGCAGCAAGCTCGAGCCGAAAAGCTTGGCCCGGTTGATTTTCTTAGCCTTCTCGTACACGACGAGTTGGAGAAGCGACGTGACCGCCTGCTGGATCGGCGGATCAAAGCAGCCGAATTCCGAGACATCAGAACGCTCGACACGTTCGATTGGAAGTTCAACTCACTTGATCGAGCGCTGATCTTCGAACTCGCTAGCGGACGATTCATTGAACAGCGTGAGGACGTTCTGCTGCTCGGAAACGCCGGCGTCGGCAAGAGCCACATCGCGCAGGCGATCGGCATGGCTGCCATTGTGGCCGGTTTCCGCGTGCTTTATCGAGAAGCGCACGTACTCTTCGAAGATCTGCTGCTCGCGGGCGCGACCGGCGAGCGGGCGGCGGCCATCGCTACGTACAGCGAGATACCGCTGCTCATAATCGACGATTTGGGAATGCGCCAACTGCCAGCGAACGCCGCGGAAGACTTACTTGAAATCATCATGCGCCGCTACGAACGAGCTTCAACGATCTTGACGTCGAATCGCCCGATCGAGGATTGGCCGAAACTCTTTGGTGACACGCCAGCGGTTGCGGCTTTTCTCGATCGGCTGATGCACCACAGCCACCTCATCGAGATTCGCGGCAAGAGCTATCGGCTGCATGAGCACAGCCTCGCAGCGCGAGGCCGGAAGGCAAAAGCTTCGGCGTAGCTAACCCCTGCGACAATAATCACTACGCTCGGGCTGGTACATTTTCAACTGCCCAAGCCCGGTACATTTTGAACTGCCCGCCGAGGTTCAGGTAGTTGTGTGTCGGTGACGGCCTAAATCGCCCCACTTCTGACGGCGTAAAATTCCCCACCCCTTAAGAGCGAAAGACCCCCCATCTCGCCGGCAAGCCAGATGGAGGGCCACCTAATCGTAAGGGGACTGTGGATGAAGATCAAGGTGCAGGCGGCACAAGGGGTGCCGCTGACGCGGATTGCCGCCGAAAGCGGTATCGACCGCAAGACGGCGCGGCGGCTACGGGACGCGTCGGAGGAGCCCACCGTCACGCTACGGCGACGGCGGTCGCGACTCGACGGTTACGCCGACTGGATGCGCGATCGCCTCAAGGCCGGCGTTCCAGCGGCTCAGGTCGCTCGCGACCTGGCGTCTCGCGGCGTAGTCGTGCCTTATGCGACGGTACGAGACTTTGCCCGCAAGTTGCGACCTCCCAAAGAGGCCGTGGCTGAGGAAGTGCGCTTCGAAACGCCACCGGCCAAGCAGGCTCAATGCGATTGGGCCGACTGCGGTCAACTCCTCGAAGACGGCACGTCCTTCGCGTTGTATCTATTCGTGATGGTGCTGGGGTATTCGCGCAAGACGTTCGCGAAGTTCACCTCGTCGATGGACGAGCTGACGCTGCAGCGCTGCCATGCCGAGGCTTTCGCTTTCTTCGGCGGCGTACCTTACAGCGTCTTGTATGACAATCCTAAAACGATCACCGTCGGCCGCAACACCGAAGGTGAACCGGTGTGGAATAAGGACTTCGCCGATTTCGCCGCACGCTACGGCTTCGATGCGACCTGCGCCCGGCCGTATCGAGCAAAGACCAAAGGGAAGGTTGAACGAACGATCGGATTCTTGAGAACGTCCTTCTTTCCCGGCCGGCGTTGTTCCAGCGTCGAGGACGCACAGCAGCAACTCGATGGCTGGCTGATCCAGGCTAATCAACGCGTGCACCGCACGCATGGCGAAGTTGTTGACGTCCGCTTTGCGCGCGAAGCACCGCTCTTACTCCCATTGCGCAATGGCATGGCGATCGTCTCAAGAACAGAACAGCGGATCGTCGACGCCGAAGGGTTTGTCAGTTATGGTGGCAACCGCTACGAAATGCCGCCTGGCCAGCGCGGCCGCACGCTCTTGATACACGACAACGGCGCCGTCCTGCATTTTTACCACGATACGACCGCCGTCTGCGAGCATCGACGCCTCCACGGGAAGCGACGTACGGCGCTGCGGCGAGGATCAGGGACGAACACTGCCGCGCTTCTAGCCGTCACCGTAGAGCGACGGCCACTCAGCGAGTACGACGAGGTGGCCACGTGAGTCAGCTCGTTTACGAACGAACCCGTGACGCGCTTAGCCAGCTCAACATGCCACGCGCGCTGGAATGCCTCGACGGACTCTTAGACCGCGCCGGAGACGGAGAGCTGAGCACGGTGGACGTGCTCGACCAACTCTTTGCCCAGGAGCTTGCCACACGTCGCGAACGCAGCATCGCAACGCGCCTCAAGCTCGCGGGGCTGCCGGCTGTGAAAACGCTCGAGCAATTCGACTTTCCCTTCCAACCGTCGCTGGACGAACGCAAGATTCGCGACTTACACACCCTGCGCTTCCTCGCCAATGGCGAGAATATCATCTTCCTCGGGCCGCCCGGCTGCGGCAAGACGCATCTCAGTATCACGCTTGGCTATGCGGCGATCACCGCTGGTGAACTGGTTCATTTCACGACTGCGCGAGATCTGTTCGCGAAGCTGCGCGATGCGGAGCGAACGCCAGTGCATTTTCGACGACTAACCGCTAATCGCGCAAAGCTGCTCATCATCGACGAGATCGGATACGAGCCGCTCGACCGCATCGCCGCTGCACACTTCTTTCGCCTGATTTGCGAACGCTACGAACGCGGATCGATCATCCTCACGAGCAACAAGCGCTTCAGCGATTGGGGCGAACTCATCGGCGACGACACGCTCGCCGGCGCCATCCTGGACCGGCTGCTCCATCACGCGACCACGATCAGCGTCAACGGTCCTAGCTACCGGCTAAAGGACAAGCGGCGAGCCGGCATCCTCGACCCGGCCAAGCGTAAGGAAGGTGACGCGCCATAGGCGAATCCGGCGACCCGGGTGGGGAAAATTAGACCGTCGGAAATGGGGAACTTAAGACCGTCTCCGACAGTTGTGGATCTCGCGCACGGCCAAATGACGAGCGATCAAGATCGTCTCGGTGAACGGCAGTTCGACGACGTCTTGCGTTCCGAACGGCGCAGGAAAGCTCCATGACGACGGCATGGACGGCACGAGCGGGGTGAGACGCCCGTTTGCGAGCGTAAGTCGCGGACCGGTGTTGCGTTGTCCCGTGCGCCGAGTTCCGTGCGTTGGCCACCAATGGTCAAGCGCGATCGCGATGTCGATGCGGTCCGCCTGCGTCCAGCCGTCCATCGCGTAGGTCGCCAAGAGATCGCCCAGGCCACCATAAAATCCGGCGGCGGGAACGACGGAGATGCCCCGCTCACGTGCGGGCGCATCGAAGCGCTCGAGGGTCGAGAGTGCGCTGCCCTGTTCGGCCGTGATGTCAAAGTAGTGCACGCGGTTCCGGAGTGCGGCTTCGATCAGCGGCTGCGCCGTATCGAGAAACGGGCCGGCACAATGGATGACGACCTCGGCGCCCGCGAGCGCGCGGTTCAGTTCTTCCGGCGAGTCGAGGGTCGCGATCCGCGTCTCCACGTCGGCGCCGTGGAGAGCGACTGCCGTCGCCACGCGGGATTCGCCCCGGCCGACGGCGATCGGCGAATGCCCGCGGCGCAGCACCTCCGCTATGACGAAGCGTGCCGTGTGCCCCGAGGCTCCGTAGATCGCGATGTTCATGCAGGCCCCCGCTACAGACCGGTTCGTTTCTTGCATTAAAACAGACAGGTCTGTATCATGTCAAGTATGCCGAGCCGTTCCAAGGACACGCGCACAGCAGCCCCCGCCTCCGATGAGGTGCGTGAACGCATCCTGCGAACCGCGTCCGACCTGTTCTACCGCGAGGGCGCTCGCGCCGTCGGTGTCGATCTGGTCGTCGAGCGAGCGGGTGTCGCCAAGACGAGCCTTTACCGGTACTTCCGAACGAAGGACGATCTCATCGCGGCCTTTCTCGCCCGCGAGGACGAACAATTCTGGCAGCAATGGGAGGGCGTCGCGCAACGCTACCGCTCCGACGCGCAGGCTGAACTCGACGCACACTTGAGATGGATCGGAGAGCGAGTCTGCCGGAACAACTATCGCGGCTGTCCCCAGTTGAACATGGCCGCTGAGTTCCCAGAGGCAGACCATCCCGCGCGCATCGTCGCCGTCGCGCACAAGCAACAGCTTCGCAGCCGCCTCAAAGGAATCGCCGAACGGTTGGGTGTGCGTCTCCCGGACGGGCTCGCTGCGCAACTCTTGTTGCTGGTAAACGGCGCCTTCGTCAGCTCATCCGCGATCGGTGCCGATGAAGCCGTTCCCGTTCTGCTATCGGCCTCCCGGGCGCTCATCGCCGCGGCGCGGGAGTAGCGGTAACCCCAGAGTTCGCTTGTCGAACTCGATCAGAATCTCCATGACGGCCCCGGAATGTCATGCTCGCTCTTGCGCCGGCCTAACGCTGCGCGTCTCTGCCTTAGCCGCTTCCCCGTGGACTTCGCGCAGATGCCCTGACTCCGGTTCCGCGTGCACGATCACACGGCCGGCATCGGGCACCGCGCGCCGGATGCGTTGCTCGATCGACCAGGTCGCGGCGTGGATACGCGTGAGCGCGAGCGCACCGTCGAACGTGCACGAGATCGTGATCGAGAGCCCATCGTCGCCGCCCTGCACGGACGCCTCGGTCGTCGCACGGCACAGCGGTTCTTCTTCCGCCGCGCGCCGGATCGCGACCAGCAGGGTGCGTTCGAGGGCAGGCTCGAGGGGTCGCCCCTCGGTCGGATCGGACCGGCGCGGGTCGAGATGCGACCGGACGACGACGCCCTCGCCGAGTTGCGTCGCGACCGCACGCTCGAGCGCGTCGGCGCGCCGGTGCGCGTCGGCGAGCGGCATCTCGCCATCGAGTTCAACGTCGAAACCGACGTGCGTCACCTCGCGCTCGGCTTGCGTATAGTACACGCTGATGTCGTGCACCGCGCATCCGAGCGACGCGCCGACGTGCCGCACCGTATCGGCAATCGAGCTCTGGTCGAGCGCGATCGGCTGCGCGCCGACCGCAATGTCGACTTCCGGGTGCATCGCTATCACCGCGTCGCGCGCCGCAGCGCAGATCGCCGCGGCGTGCTCGATCGGCGTTCCCGGCGCGATGCGAATCGTCGCGTCGGCGACGATCGTGCTGCCGGCCAAGCGCGCGCGCACGCGATCGACGCGCGCGATCGCCGGCACGGTCTGCAAGATCGCCGTGATGCTCTCGGAGATGCCGGCGGGCGCCGCATCGACCAGCACGTCGATCGTGCGCGAGCCCAGTTGCCAGCCGACCTTCACGACCACGAGCGACACCGCAAGCGCGGCGATCGCATCGGCCTGCGGGAAGCCGAGGTAGACGCCCCCGAGACCGACCAGGACGGCCGCCGATGAGAGGATATCGGATGCGAAGTGCAACGCGTCGGCCTCGAGCGCCTGACTGCGCGTTTCCTTCGCGACCTTCATCAGCGCGCGCGAGCGCGCGAAGTCGACGACGATCGATCCCACGACGACGGCCACGGCATACCAGGTCACGACGACGACGGGCCCTTCGCGATAGACGACCCGCAGCACGGCCTCGCGCGCGATCAAGAACGCGGTCACGAAGAGCAGCGCGGTTTCGACGAGCGCCGAGATCGCCTCGATCTTGCCGTGGCCCCACTGATGGTCCGCGTCGGCCGGCTTGTCGCTCTGCCGCACGGCCGCCCACGTGATCGCCGCGGCACCGAGATCGAGCAGCGAGTGCAGGGCCTCCGAGAGAATCCCGAGGCTGCCCGTGAGCAGGCCGGCCGCGAGCTTTCCGGCAGTCAGTGCGGCGCTCGCCAGCACCGAGGTCATCGCGACGTTTTGTTTGCGATCGGTCGCTTTCATCGGTACCGGTCTCCTTCGACGGCCGCCGTCACGTGTGCTCCCGAGTGACCGCTCGCGCACCACCGCGCCGGAACGGGTCCGGAAACGCTCGCGGCGAATCGATCGCGCAAAATCTATGCTGTTCGACCAGTACGTCGGGATCGATTACTCCGGGGCGCAAACGCCGGCATCGAGCCTAAAGGGGCTTCGGGTCTACAAAGCGGATCGTTCTTCTTTGCCGGTGGAAGTGGGACCGCCGCCGAGCCCACGCACGTACTGGACGCGGCGCGGCGTTGCCGAGTGGCTGCGCGAGAGGCTTTCCGAGGAACGCACGACGATCGTCGGCATCGATCACGGGTTCTCGTTCCCGCTGAAGTACTTCGAGAAGCATCACCTGCGCCATGACTGGCCATCGTTTCTCGACGACTTTCAGACGCACTGGCCGACCGATGAAAACAGCGTCTACGTAGACTTCGTCCGTGATGACCTCGTCGGAACCGGCTCAGCCCGCGCCGGCAACACGCGCTGGCGGCGTTTGACCGAAATTCGAGCCGGAGCGGCCAAGTCCGTATTTCATTTCGACGTGCCGGGCTCCGTTGCGAAATCGACTCACGCCGGCTTGCCGTGGTTACGCTATCTCCGCAAAGCCTTAGGCGACCGCGTCCAGTTCTGGCCCTTCGATGGATGGGAGATCGAGCCGAGGCGATCCGTCATCGCAGAGGTCTACCCGTCTCTCTGGAGCCGTCGTTTCCCGCGCAACGATCGCACGAGCGACCAGCACGACGCCTATGCGGTTGCTGCATTTCTGCAGGGCGCCGATCGTGACGGCACGCTCCGAAACTGGTTCGTGCCGGCGTTGACACCGGCTGAACGCGCAGTGGCCGAAATCGAGGGCTGGATACTCGGGGTAGAGTAGGCCGGTTGCTGCGGCCTTATCGCCGATAGTCGCGATACCAAACTGGCTTTTCAGAACTTCGCGCGATTCTGAAGATGCACCTGACTCTCTTGCGTATGAAGGAATGCGTTTGCTTCCAGAGAGCGCAGCAACATTGCGATGATAGCGCTTGCACCCGGATCAAAAACATCGATCTCGGAGTAACCGAGCGTGCGCATATTCGGTGAGAAATTCATCAGTACACGTCTTCGATTTCATCGATCGATGAGCGCAAGGATTTTGCAGAGCGTCCGCAAAGCATCGCGGTCCACCTTGCGTCGAGAACCATTTTGCAACGCTTTCGGGAGAGCTTTCGCATATGATTCGCCAGAACGCCGCGTCGAACGTCGAGCTTCCAAAGATTGCACTTCCGACTGCCGGAGTTTCATCTTCGCGCACGACGGCCGCGTTCGAGATCAACGGATTTTCAGGAATGGCCGCGCTAAGCGTACCGCTTCGCGTCTCGCAAGGACGCGGTGCGCCGGCGCTTTCGCTGGACTATGCGAGTGGAGGCGAGAACGGAATCGTCGGGCTGGGATTCTCGCTGAATCTTCCGAGCATCGTGCGGCGAAGCGCGCTGTCCATCCCGGAATACACGGGACACGACACATTTCTTTCGCCCGACGGAAAGATGCTCGTTCCGCAATACGACGACGTGGACGGAACATGGGTACCGGCTGAACGAATGGAAGCGCGCGACGGCGTTCTCTACGCCGTCGTCGCCTTTCGCCCCGAACGTATCGAGACGTATTCGCGTCTCGAGCAATGGACCGAGATCGCGACAGGGCTCTCGCACTGGCGCGTCGTCGACCCGAACAACGCGGTCGCGCGCTTCGGCGTCGACGACGAGACCCGGATCGCCGATCCGCAGGATCCACGCCGCATTTTCCGGTGGCTAATCGCCGACCAAGTCGACGCACACGGCAACCAAACGGTCTACCGCTACCGCAAGGAAAACGACGAAAACCTTCCGCGCCGGCTCTATGAGTCGGGTCACGATAATCGCGCGAACCGTTACCCCGATCGCATTCTTTACGGCGCATACCGCGACAACGACGGCATTGAGGTCTTCGCGCTGGAAACGCGCTTCGAGTATCTCGAGGCCGAGGACGGAACGTGGGCGGCGCGCTCCGACCCGTTCTCGAGCTACCGCGCGGGATTCGAGATTCGGACCAACCGCCTGTGCACCGGAGTCTCGTGCATCCACCATTTCCCGGAGGAACTCGGTGCGGCCACTTTGACGGTCGGCCGGACGCACTTCGTATACGCGTCCGACGCGCCGATCTCGCTCTTGGCGCGCATCGAGTACACCGGGTATCGGCGCGAGGGCACGGACACGATCGCCGCGTCCCTGCCCCCGGCTGCCTTCGAGTACGATCCGTTTCGTCCGGGCGTCGGCGAGACGATCACGCTGCGCACGGCCCAGGGCGAAGCGATCCCCGCACTGCTGGATCACGGCCCGTACCGGCTCGTTGATCTGCTCGGCGACGGAATGCCCGGCATTCTTTACGCCGACGGCACCTCGTGCAGCTATCTGCAACCGCTGGGCAACGGGGAATACGGTGGACCGATGCGCCTGCCGTCGATGCCGATCGCGGGGTTCGACGCGACGCAAACGCGGCTCGCCAACGTCACCGGAAACGGCCGGCTCGATCTCGTCGTCGCCGATCGCGCGAGCGGCGGATGGTATCCCAACGACGACAACGGGAACTGGTCGCCGTATCGCCCGTTCGCCTCCTACCCGCCCGAACTCGCGAATCCCGAAAACGATCTCGCCGACGTGGCGGGAACGGGCCTGAACGACCTGCTCGTGCAGACGGCCCCGCCCGTCTTCTTCCGCTCGCTGCGCGGCGATGGGTTTGCGGCGCCCGCACCGATCGTCGCACCGCAATCGCTGCCGATCCAAAACGAAGGGGAGGACGCGCTTGTCACCTTTGCCGACATGTTCGGCGACGGGCTCGCGCACCGGGTTCGGATCAGCGACGGCAACGTCGCGGTCTGGCCGAACCTCGGCAACGGGCGCTTCGGCAACGTCGTAGCGATCGCCGGTGCGCCGCCGATTCCGAGCACGCTTGCAAATGCCCGCATTCTGCTGGCCGACGTAACGGGCACGGGTCCCGCCGACATCCTGCTCGTCTTCGACGATCACGTTGCGCTCTATGCAAACTATGCAGGCGACTACTTCGAGGTGCCGGCGCGCGTGCCGTTGCCGTTCCTGGTGAGCGACCAGGACGTCTCTGACGCTGGCCGACGTGACCGGCGATGGGCGCATGCGGTTGGTGGTCAGCAAGGCCGGCGTTGAGAACGCGCACTACGCGGTCCCCATCGCCGGTCCGGGTCACCCGTATCTGCTGGTGGGGACGGAAAACGGACAGGGCGGGCGCACGCGGATTGCGTACGGCAGTTCGACGACGTTTGCATTGCGCGACCGGCGTGAAGGCCATCCTTGGGCAACGAATCTCCCGAAGCCGGTTCTCGTCGTCACGCACACCCAGACCGTCGACGAGATCCTCGGCATGACCCATTTCGAGGACTTCGCCTATGCCGACGGCTATTTCGATGGCGCCGAGCGCGAGTTCCGCGGCTTCGGTTTCGTCGAACGCCGTGCCCGGACAGTGCTGCCGCTCGAGGAACCCACCGGGCAGACGCTCACGCGGACATGGAATCAAACAGGCGCGTACATCGACGAACCGGCCATCGGCGCGGCGGAACGCAAGCGCGCCTTTCATGACCCGCAGGGGCTGACACTGCCCTCACGCGCGTTCGATCGGGCGATCGAGACCGGGAACGCGGTGACGCTGCGGGGCGCGTATCGGGCGCTGGGCGGAGCGGAGATTCGCAGCGAACTCTACGGTGCACAGTCCGTCGTCCCATGTACCGTGAAGCAATCGACGCCGTTCGTGCGGCTGATCCAACCGCCGATCGATGGGCTGCGGCCGGTGTTTCAAGTGATCGTGCGCGAAACGGCGAATGCCGCATACGATCCGGCGGTCACCGATCCCGCGCAGTACGACCCCCGCATCAACTACAACGCGACGGTGGCGGTGACGCCCTACGGTCAACCGGCGACCGTTGCCGACGTCTACTATCCGCGTCGCAAGCTACCCGACCCCGCGCCGCCCGAACAAGGGATCCGCCAGATCACCGCCTCGTTGCAAGAGTGGATCGATCACCCGGGCGCCGACTGGTGGGTGATGGGCATGGCCTATCAGAGCCGGTCGTTCGAGCTTGCCGGCCTGCTCGATCCCGCCGATCGGTACTACACCTTCGACGAGTGCGCCGCGCAAGTAGACGCCGCGCTGCTGCACCAGATCGACTACGGTTCGCCGTTCGGCACGGGCCCGCAAGCCCGCCGGTATGCCTGGTCGCAAAAATTCTTCTGGAACGACGAGCGCACCGCCGCCCTGCCGCTGGGCGAGATCACGGCGCGGCAGCTCTTGCATCACGAGCGGGCAGCGGCCTTTCCCCTCGGCTACGTCGACGAGGTCTACGGGAACGGACGAGTAACCGACGCGATGCTCTCTGAGAGCGGCGGGTACGAACGCGATCTCGGGCATTGGTGGAAGCCGGCCGGCGTGACGACCTACGCCGGCCCGGAACGCTTCTTTCTGCCGCTCGCGCAGACGACGCCGTTCGCTTCGACGACGCGCGTCGAGTACGACCGCTATGCGCTTGCGGCGACGCAGCAGATCGACCCGTTCGGAAACCGCAGCGCAATCACCACCGACTATCAGGCGCTCGCGCCGCGCACGATCGTGGACATCAACGGCAACGTAGCACAGGCGCTCTACGATCCGTTCGGCCGCGTAATGGTCACGACGCTCTGGGCCGAGAAGGACGGCGCGCCGGCCGGTAACGCGCCGCTCGACCAATACCAGCCGATCTGGAACGCGAGTGCCGACGAAGTGCTCGCCGATCCGGCGCGCTTCGTGCAAGGCGCGAGCTCGTTCGCCTGCTACGATCTCGGGTCGTGGAAGGACGGCATCGCGCCGCGCATGATCGCCGTGCGGCGCTCGCAGTGGGTACACGGCGGGCAACCGGATCAGCCCGTGACCGAAGTGACGGTCTACAACGCGACGGAAACGCAGATCGTCGTGAAAACGAACCTCGACGGAGAAGCCGTCGGCGAACCGGCCGGCGTCTGGCATGCGCGCGACCGCATCGTTCCCGGGCCGGGCTCGACGCCGCTGCGTCGATACTTATCGTACCTCTCGCCGACCCCCGATTTTCCCGAACCCGGGCAGCCGCCCTATGCGCGCAATGTCCTCGACGCGCTCGACCGCATCGTGCGCACGGATACTCCCAAAGGCTTCTACACGAAGTCCGTTTACACGCCGTGGACGACAACACAGTACGACCAAGACGACACGGTACTTAGCTCACGGTACTATATCGAGCACATCAACGACCCCGAATTGCCGCCGCTCGAGCGCGACGCGCTCGAGAAGGCTGTCGCGTTTTCCGACACGCCGGCAACGGTGGAACTCGACGTGCAGGGCCGCGATTTCGTGCAGCACCGGATCACGTACGATGGCGACTCCGGGCCGGCGATGAAGGTGCTGACGAGCTTGATCGCTTTGGACGTCGCCGGAAACCAAACCGTGGCGATCGACCCGCGATTCTACGCCCAGCGCTTTACGGACCCCGTCGAAAACGTCGTGAACCTCTACGACATGACGAACACGGCGCTCGCGTCAAAGGCGTGCGACACGGGCAAGGACGCGCCCGGCTGGACCCGCGTGCTCGGCGACGTTCTCGGCAACGTGCTCTTCTCATGGAACAACCGCGGCTTCCGCGTCGCGCGGCACTACGTTGCTCCCGGACATCAGATCGCCTTGATCGTGGTCACCGATCCGGACGGAAACGAATGGACCGCGGAGACATTCGCCTACGGGAACGACCCGAACGCGAACACGGTCGAGCAGCTCATCGAACATCGGGACCAGGGCGGGATCAGCAGCTACACCGCCTATTCGCTCTTGGGCGAAGTCGCGGAATCCTCGCTGCAGCTCGTCGCGGCGTACGCGGCGCCGGTGAACTGGAGCGACCCCATCGTACCGCTCTTGCCGGAGATCTGGCGCAGTCGCGTCGCGCACGATGCGCTGGGGCGAAGCATCGAGCAGGAACAGCCCGACGGCAGCACCGTGCGGACGGCCTACTACCAGACAGCCTGGCCGCGCTCGGTCCAGACGCGCTTCGCGGGCAGTTCCGTGTTTACGCAGATCGCGGGCGCGATCACCTACGATGCGCTGGGGGGACGGACCTCGATCACGTACGGCAACGGTGTCGTCGCACGCGAGCGCTACGATCGGCTCACCGGCTCGATCGTAGCGATGCAGGCCGGCATCCCGGGCTTCCCGCTGCTGCAAGACCTGGCTTACTTCTACGACCCGGCGGAAAACGTCACCAGCCGCTCGCGCGCGCCGGGCTCCTCCTGGACGTACGGAAACGCCGTGATCGATCCGGTCTCCTCATATACGTGCAACCCGATCTACCAACTGATCGGCGCCACCGGCTTCCAAGAACAGGGCCTGCGCCAAGATACGCTGCGCCCACGAGCGCCGATCGGCGATCCGGCGGCGCTGGTGAACTACACCGAAACCTATCGCTACGACGACTCCGGCAACTTGCTACGCGTTCAACACACGACCGGCGGCGCGGACGACGGCTGGACGACCGGCTTCGCGGTTGCAAACACCTCGAATCACTCCGTCACGGCGCAGATGGCCGGCGGCCAGCCCCCGGACACGTTCTTCGACCTCGACGGCAACCTGCTCGTCCTCCCCAATCTGCGGGCCTTGACGTACGATCCCTTCAATCATCTCTCGTCCGCCGTCCTGATCGAACGGATCGGCGGTGAGAACGATGCCGACTATTTCGTCTATGCAAGCGACGCTAATCGCACGCGCAAGGTGGCGCGCCGCGTTCGCGCTGAGCACATCGAGGTGACGGACACATGGTATCTCGGGAACGTCATCGTCGAAGAGCAACGCCTCGAATCCGGCGGCAGGGTGACCGGAAAACATCGCGCAACGACCTTGCGCGTCGCATTGGGCGTCGATATCCTGCTGGTGAGCGTTCTGAGCGAGCCGGCTCAAGGCCCCCCCGAGCGGACCCAGCGCTATCAACTCGCGGACGAGCTCGGCTCGATCACGATCGAACTCGACGAGTCGGCGCAGATCATCACCCGGCAGGAGTACTTTCCCTATGGCGGCACGGCGCTGCTCGCCGGGCGCAGCGAGATCGAGGTCGAGACCAAGCGATATCGCTACAACGGTCAAGAGTGGGACGCATCGACCGGCCTCTATTCCTACGGCCAGCGGTACTTCGTGCCGGGTCTCTATCGCTGGCTTACGCCCGACCCCCTCGGACCGAGCGGCGGCATCAACCTCTACCAATTCAACGACGGCAATCCCGTGACGCACGTCGATCCAAACGGCACGCAACCGTGGTCGGTCCTTCGGCAGAGGTTCCTTCAAGGCAGCGGTGCCGTGCTGCGCGACGCTCGCCCGGTCACGTGGGTACAAAAGCGAACGTTCATCAGTGACAGTTCCGAACGCGCGAAAGCCACCCGCGAAGTCGCCAAGCTGATCCGCAGCGGCGGTCAGGCACTCTTTCAGGATCCGAACTGCTGCTATAACGCGACGACCGATAATCTCGTGCGCCCCGAAGTCTCTCAGGCGGTCAAGCTTCCAACGGTCCCGGTAAGAGCCCCGCTCTTCAAATTTACGCTGTACAACAGGACCCAAAAGCTGATCACACCGCTCCCAAGCACCGTTAATTTCAAGAAACCGGCCGATATCATAAGGGCATTGGATCAGTTCGGGCCCCTTGCGTTCACGGTGGGCAACATCGCCGAAAAAGGGTCTGTGTATACGAGCGGCTTTCATAGCGTGTTGCTGCTCAATACGATCCAGACCTTTAGCGGCGGGACGAAAATCATCGTGCTCGATCCCGATCCGACGCCCACTCTCTCCGAGTATTTCAGAGACCTTCCGGTCGCGAAGGGACTGATCGCGGAGACAGGCGGCGATCAATCGAGATTCCGGTCCATACCGCTGCCCAAGTTGATCCAACTCCGCGGCTACGAGGCGATGCTTCGAAGCATAGAACTCGAGGCCTTCTTGAACGACGCGGAACTTCCGACGTTCAGGGATCAACGGGGCGATGAAATCGTCAACGACAGCTACCCTGTGTTGCGATCGGTAAACCCGGCGGCGCGGGCCGCAATCCAAGCGCTACTCAATTCGAAGAGGTCATGAGCGCAGATACTCCTTAGATTCCCCGGCCATGAGAGAAGGGTGCTTATCATGTCGACGTATCTGACCGACGAGACGCTCGCAGCGGTCCGCGAACATATCCCGGACTTCGATCTGCTCAGCTTCGATTTCTACGATCCCGCCTCGCTCAAACGCGTGGGAGCGTTTTCGAGCAACGGACAAGCCGAGGCCTTTCGCGGGCTCAGGGAAAGCCTGGAGCGCCTCAAGGCGCCTCAGCGCCTCATGCGCGTCGTCAATGATCGCGAGATCGCCGATAAGCTGATCGCGCGAAACCTCGGCTCGGCGCGCCAGATCGCGACGCTCGCGGAACATCAGTTCGTGCGCGATCATGCCAACGTCTTCGACGGCTCGCAAGAACGCGCGCGCAAGGCCTATCGCCGGGCGGTCCACATCTCGACTGCGATGACGCAGCTCTTCGCGAACATCAAGGAGTCGGTCGCGGACCCGCACTTCCGAGCCGCCCGTTTCGGGAACCCGAACGGCAACGTCGCGTCCTACTTCAGCCGCATCCCGAGCTATCAGAGCTTGTTCGGCTCGTTGGATTATCTGCGGACGGATCCCGACCAGACCATCTTCTCGCCGGCGGCATACCTCTTTGACATCATGCGGATCGTCGATGCGTACATCACCGATCCGAACGTCAAGCCGGTACGCACGATTCCGCCGGGATATACGCTCGAAGAGCGCCGACCCGATCTCTTCAACCTGCTGCTCACACCGGAAAACACCACCATGGTCATTCCGTTCCTGCAGCTCGTGCAAGAAGTACTCGACGCAATCATCGAAGCGCGGCAGCCGGGCGAAACCGCGTTCGAGCGCCTGGCCGGAGCCTGGTACCCGTTCAACCTGCCATTCCAATACCAACTGGCGCGCATTCGTACGGCACTGCTCGGGGCCGGGACGACGCTGGCGAAATCCTACGCGTTGCTCGTGCCGCCCAGTCCGCTCCCGAACGACGTGCAGCCGATCGACGTTGCACGCGAGTCGATCGGGCTGAGCGTCGAGTCGCTCGATCTCGTGACGCTGGCACGCGCCGACGTATCGAGCCTCTCGCGCAGCTACGGCTACGACGACATCACGAAGGAGCTGCCCGTCGCGGGCACGGGTACGATCGCGTTCGACAAGGACCTGAAACTGGTGACGGGCACCGGCACTTCGTTCCTGGCTCAGGTTGCCACCGGCCGCACGATCGTCGCGGGCGGGTACGTTCGGCGCGTCGTGACGGTTTCGTCGGATACGGCGCTCGAAGTCGACGCCGGTTTTCCAAGCACCCGGAGCGGGCTGAATTTCGAGATCGAACCGCCGGAAACGATCGCCCGGTTGCGCGTCTTCGAGTTGAGGACCGGACTCGACCGCGAAGGGGTTTCCGCGCTCTTCGATCAGGGGCTCAGCGATGCGGAGCTGGCGCGGGGTGTCTCACAGACATTTTTCATTAACGATACGGGCGAAGGGCTGCCGTATCTGCGAGTCTACAGCGATGATTCAAGCGTCGACGACGCCGATTCGCGGATCGCCGGCTTGTCGCTCGAGCGGCTCGATCGGATCAGCCGGTTTGTCCGGCTCATGCGCTCGATCGGTTGGAGCGCGGCCGACCTCGACTGGTCTCTCAAGACGATCGGTGCGCGATCGATCGACTCGCCGACGATTCTGGCGCTCGCGCAGATCGACGCGCTCGCGGTACGCAGCGGATTGCCGATCGATCGTTTGTCGACCTACTGGCACGACGCGAAGACGATCGGTCGCGGCAACGATCGCGCGCCGGACGACTTTTTCGATCGCGTCTTCAACGACCCGGCGCTGCTTGGCGGCGCCGATCCCTACCGGAGCACGACGATCCCGTTCGACCCTTATCGGTTGCCCCCACAGATGTGGACGATAGGCGGAACAGGCGATGCGACGGCGATGATCACGGCGCGCCTCCAAGCGGCGCTGCAGCTCAACGGCGACGATCTTTCCCGCTTGGGGCGCTATGTTCTGGCGCTGGTGCCGCCGGCCGCGCCCGACGAGTTCGCGTTGACGTTGCCGCTGCTCAGCTGGATCTATCGCCTCGCGAGCACGGCGCAGGCGACCGAACTCGGCATCGATCCGTTCTTGAATCTCTTGGGGCTGCTCTACTATCCGCAGCGGCCGTACCTTCAGCCGCCGGCCGGCGCGATTCCGGCGACGATCGACGGCTTCGCATACGTGACCGATGCGGCACGGTTCCTTGCCGAAACCTCGCTCACGGCGTACCGCCTCACCTACGCGCTCACCGGGCGCGTGGAGGGCGACCTCGAGATGGGGTATTCGCTCGACGATCTCCGCGAGGCGATCGGGACGATGTCGACGCTCGGGCAAACCGCGCGCTTGACGCCGGCGGCCTTCACCTTCGACGGAATCACGCGGGACCGGGCGCAGGCGATCTTCCAGAAGCTCGCTGACGACGGGATCGTGACGAGCGACGGCCTGTTCAGGAAGACGGCCCCGGCGTACGCCGATGCCGCGGTACTCTTCCCGCTCGCGCCCGATGCGTTCGTCGCGGATATTCCGCCGATCACGCCGGCGCAATCTTTGGCCGTGATCGATGCGCTCGAGAAGCATGTCCCGGCCTACCTCGATGCTGCCGGCATCGATGCGACGTTAGCCCCGGCGTACCGGCCGGGCATCGACTTGCAATTTCTCGCCGGCATTTTTCCGACCGAGTCGGGACAGATCGATACCGTCGCTCAACTCTTGGACCAGGTCTATGGGCGCGTCGACAACGCGCGCAAACTCTTGGACCAGAGCCTCGAAAAGCAGCAGAGCATCGTTTGCTCGTCGCTTGCCGGGCTCGTCGGGTACGCGAGCAGCATGGTGCGCGCGCTCCTCCCGCACGCGGCGACGGCGGCCGAACTCGCCGATTATCTCGTCGCCTTCCTGAGCCCGGCATCGGTCCCGCTGCCGCAGGCGATCACGCAGACGACCTCCCGGATCTCGCGTTGGAGCACGCTCTTCGCGGACCTCAAGTTCTCCGCTGCCGAGATCGAGGCGGCGTTCGTATTGCACGCCCAATTCGGTATCGCAAACCTCGCCGACATGGTGTTCGCGGACGTGCAGTCGCTCGCCGGGTTCAAGCGGCTCGCACGATCGTTCGGCGGCCAGAGCACGAGGCTCATCGAATACTTCGCGCTACCGCACGTTCTCAGCGAGAAGGTTGCGAAACTCGCGGAACTCTCAGGCTGGCGCGCCGTGGAGATCGAACGCCTCATCGTCCTCTTCTGGCCGGGCGACGACCGGCAGCCCGTGCCGGGCGACTACGGCACGGTCAGCGGCCTCTTGCGCCTGCGTGCGTGCTTCGACCATGCGGCGACGATCGGCACCCGGGTCGACTTTCTCCTGCAGCTCGCGACGACGAGCCATTTGGCCGTGGTCAAGAACGACGGGGCGATCTTGCCGGAGAACTGGAGCGCATACACGACGGTAGCCGACGCTACCGATGCGGCGAGTGCCGCAGCGCTCGGGAGCACCGGCGCCCCAGTCGCGCTGAGCGAAGCTCGCGACACCCTCGAGAGCGACAAACGCGATGCGGCGCTCGGGTACGTGATTTGGCTGGTCAACGGCGTGAACCCGACGATCGTGACCCCGAACGACCTCTTCCAGTATCTGTTGCTCGACGTCGAAATGGGTCCCGGGCAGACGACCTCACGTATCGCCCAGGCGATCGCGTCGGTCCAGCTCTACATGCAACGCTGCCGTATGATGCTCGAACCAGGCGTCGACGTCATCAACGTTCCGGCCGTGTGGTGGTCGTGGATGTCGCAATACCGTGTCTGGGAAGTCAATCGCAAGATCTTCCTCTATCCGGAGAACTACATCGATCCGACGCTCAGGCGCGGAGCCACGCCGCAGTTCGACGAGCTTGCCGAGGCGCTCTTGCAGCGCGACGTTACCAAGGACTCCGTGCAGGGTCCCTTCATCCAGTACATCGACGACGTTGCTGCCCTGGCGGCATTGCGCAATACGACCAGCTTCCGCAGCGACCGCGTCGACTCAGTGACGGGTGACGTGCGCGATACGGTTATCATGATCGGTAGGACGAGCACGCAACCCTACAGCTTCCAGTACCGCATGCTCATGGACGAGGTCGAGTGGTCTCCCTGGAAGCCGATCGGCGTAAGCATCGCGGCACCGCTCGTGGCTCCGGTCGTCGCGTTCGATCAGTTTTTCGTCTTCTGGGCCGAACCGGACGTCGGCAAAGGCGGCACGATCAAGGACCAGAACTCCGGCTCGCAGACGGTCCAACGCGCGCGTTTGATGTACAGCTTTGCCAATACACGCGGCGAGTTCTCGCAGCCACAAGTTCTCTCGAGCGAGCAGACGATCAACATCTTCCCCAACGTCTACAAATCGCTGCAGAACGGGCAGATCGAGGCGCTGCTCGACGAAACCGACGCTCCCTGGACCGTGCCCTACGCGCTCACGACCGGGCCGGGGATGGTCGGAACGGGGACCGTGACGATCGCGAAGGGCCAAACGGCCGTCGACGGGAGCAACACGCTCTTCAAGCGCGAGTTCGACATCGGCGATCGCATCTGGTGCAACGCCGAGTTCCGGCTCGTGGTCGCCGTCGACTCCGACATCCGGCTCACGGTTGCGGACCCCTGGACCGCGTCCCTGGCCGATACCGAATTCAAGGTCTTTCCGCGCATGACGGCCCGCGAATACTCGCCGCAGGTCGGACAGGGCACAGTGACGATCGAGCGCGACTTGCAACTCGTGATGGGTAAAGGCACGAAATTTCTGACCGATCTGCAGCCGGCCGACCAAATCATCATCAACGACGAGACGCGCTCGGTCGGTGCGATTCAAAGCGATGAGCTGCTGGTCGTCACCTCCCCATGGGCGCAGGCACAAACCGACGGCGGGTACCTTTTCCTGCGTGAGAAGGACGCGCTGCGCTTCGCACCATTTGTCGGAAGCGGCACCGTGCTCATCACGAAAGGCTTGCAGATAGTCTCCGGCTCCGGGACCCGTTTCCTAGCAGAGTTCGAGGCCGGTGACAAGATCGAGGTCAACGGCGAAACAAAGATCGTCAACCAGATCATAGACGACGCGCAAATCATCGTCGATACCCCCTGGACGCTCAGCGCCACCGGCGCATCCTATACCGTGATCCCGATGCCCCGCAATTCCGAGCGCCTGCTCGTAGCATTTGGAAGTGCACTCGGCACCGACTACGCCTTGCCGTTCGACGAATGGAAGGACGAGCCGAATCCGGAGCGCGACAGCTTCATTACGATTCGCAACGAGTTCAACGGCAACATGTTCCAGGTGTTGCGCTATGCGACCGACGCCGGACCGACCCGCGATAATATCCCCGGCGTCGTAACCGTCAGCCCGACGCTCGTCCTCGACCACAACTTCGCGCAGGTCGCGACCACGCTGCTGGTCACCGACTTCAACCTCAGCGCCGCCGCAAACCCGCAGCCTTATGCGCCGCTCCTGGACCGCAAGGAAGCGCGCCTGAGCATCGCCGCGACCCGTTCGGCCTTGACGGCGAACTACTGGGGCAATGCGTACGCCGGTGACACGTTGCAGGGTCGCGTGCCGGCGACGGGGTCTTCGACCAACCTGCTCTACTACATCAGCGGCAGCCAATCGGCGATCGTCAATGTCGGCAACCAGCCGGGATGGTTCGTCTTCAACAACGGTGACGAGGCGTTCTTGGTCGCCGCGCGCCAGCGCGGCCTGAGCCGCCTCTCGGATATGGTGATGGTACGCAGCCGGCCGCAACTGCCGAACCGGCTGACGAATCTGCGCGTCGACACCGGTGCGTTTACGGCCTATCCGCTATCGCTGGACACGACGCGCTTTCAATTCACCCGCGTAACGACCAGCGTCATGGAGCCGCTTCGCCAGCGTTTGAACGTCGGCGGGATCGACAACCTGTTGACGATCGACTCGCAGGTCTTGCCGGAGCTGCCGTTCAGCCGCTTCTACCTCGCAGGGCCACAGCCGGCCCCGCCGTACGCCGTGATCCCTCCCAAGACTGACCTCATGGACTTCAACGGCGCCTTCGGCCAGTATTTCTGGGAGATCTTCTTCCACGCGCCGTTCTTGGTGGCATGGCGCATGTGCGCAAACCGGCGCTACGAAGACGCGAAGACGTGGCTCGAATACATTTTCAACCCGACTCAGACTCCGGGACCCGGAGACCCGCCCGATTCGCCCGACCGCTACTGGCGCTTCTTGCCGTTCCGCACCGTCACGCGCCAAACGCTCGAGCAGAGCTTGCGGGATCCCGCCCAGATCCGGCGCTCGAATGCACAGCCGTTCGATCCGGACGTCATCGCGCGCTACCGCCCCGTGGCCTACGCGAAGACGACGGTGATGAAGTACATCTCGAATCTCATCGAGTGGGCCGACATGCTCTTCGGACAAGACACGCGCGAAACGATCAATCAGGCGTCAGGCCTCTACGTCTTGGCTTACGACTTGCTCGGGCCGCGGCCTGAGGCCGTCGGCGAGTTGAAGCCGCAGGCCCCAAAGTCCTACAGGGATATCCTCGCCCAGTACGGCGACGATCCGGCCGACATCCCGCAGTACCTCATCGATCTCGAGAACACGTTCGCCTCACCCTGGCACGAGTCGGAAAACGTCACCTACCTGGAGGCCAAGCCCTATAACGACATCCGCGCCTACTTTACGGTCCCCGAGAACAGCGACTTCCTCGCCTATTGGGACGTGATCGACGACCGGCTCTATAAGATCCGCCACGGTCTCAACATCGCCGGCATCGCGCGCCCGCTCTCGCTTTTTGCCCCGCCGCTCGATGTGCGCGCGATCATCCGCGCGTCCGCAGCCGGGAGCCTGTCCCTCGCGGCCCAGGTGCAGCCGCCGATTCCGTTCTACCGCTGCGACGTTCTCATCAACAAGGCGGTCGGGTTCACGCAGGCGCTCGCCGGACTAGGCAGCGCGCTCCTCTCGGCCCTGGAGAAGCAAGACGGCGAGAGTCTCGCGCTGCTGCGCACGAACCAGGAACAGCACATTCTGGAGATGACGACGCTCCTCAAAGAAAAACTGATCGCACAGTTGGAACAGAGCGGAACGGCGCTGGCAGCCGCGCTGGCAGCCGCGCAGTATCGGCTCGCCTACTACACCCAGCGCCTAGCCGAACCGAACAACAACCAGAACGAAAATGAAAAAACCGGCATCGACAAGATGGAGACAGCCCGCGTGCAAAACATCGTCGCGGGCAGTTTCAAGGTTGCGGCCTCACTGGGCTTCGCGATCCCGCAATTCGGCTCTCCATTCGCGATGACGTACGGCGGCCAGCAAGTCGGCTCGGTCCTCAACGCGACGGCCGGCATCCCCGAGGCGATCGGGTCGGCAAACGTCGCCAGCAGCCAGATATCTCTGACGCAAGCCGGGTTCGAGCGCCGTTCGCAGGACTGGAAGCTGCAAAAGCAGCTTGCCGCCGACGACGTTGACCAGATCACGGCTCAGATCGCCGCGAACACCGACCAGCTCGACGCCGCCAAACGCGACCTGCAAATCAATACCGAGTCGATCGCGCAGAACGCCGCCATGGCCGACTTCCTGCACACGAAGTTCACCAACCGCGAACTCTACAGCTGGATGGCCAATCGCACGGCGACGATCTATTTCCAGAGCTACACCCTGGCATACAACATGGCCCGCGCGGCACAACAGGCTTTCCAATACGAACTCGACACGGATCAATCGTTCATCGACTTCGCCTATTGGGACGACTTGCGCAAAGGCCTTGGAGCGGCCGACGGGCTGCTCTTGGCGCTCGACCAACTCGATGCGGCACGGCTCGACTACGGTTCGCGCCCGCTCGAGATCGTCAAGACGATTTCGCTCGCGCAACTCGATCCGCGTGCGTTGCTCACGCTCCAGCGCACGGGTGTCTGCGAGTTCGCGTTCGGCGAGCGGCTCTTCGACGACGACTTCCCCGGCCACTACGCCCGAAAAGTGAAAACGATCTCGGTCTCGATCCCCGCGGTCGTCGGTCCCTACCAGAACATCAAGGCGACCCTCACGCAATTGAGCAATCGCACGATCGTCAAGGTGACGCCCGACGCCGCCGGCGTCAATGCGGTTAACTATCTCCTAGGCGGCAAAGATGCGAAGACTCCGCCGGCGAGCGTGCTGCGCTCGAATTGGTGGACGTTCCAGCAGATCGCGCTCTCGTCCGGCCTCAATGACAACGGAATGTTCGAGTTGAGTTTCCAGGATCCGCGGTATCTGCCGTTCGAGGGCACGGGCGCCGTATCGACCTGGCGCTTGAACATGCCGCTGGGAACCAATCGCTTCGACTTCAGCTCGATCTCAGATGTGATCATCACGCTGCGCTACACGGCCCGCGACGGTGGCGAACCCTTCCGTAAGAAAGTTACGGCGCTCGCGCCGCTCAGGACCTACGAGGGGAACGCCTACTGGAACATGCCGCAACAATACCCCGACGCATGGTACGCGCTCTTCTCGCTGCCGCCGGTCGACGACGAGCAGAAACTGACCTTCGGCGTCCGCAATTTCGTACCGCCGAACATCGACCCGCGGCGGGCCAAGGTATCCGGCGTATACGTGCGGCTCGCAGCCGCAGCCCAAGCCTCGGGCAGTTATCTGAGCCTCGCGCTAACCGACAAGCTCACGCTGCCCTTCGATCTCACGGGCGATTCCAATGAGTGCTTCTACGACATCGCCGCCCACGGGCAAACCCCGCCGAGCGTTCCGGATGTCATCGGCGAGCGAACCGTCGTCTTCGACCTACTCGCGACGCCGGGCGATCTGAAGAACGACGGCGGCACGCTCAGCCGCGAGCGGCTGCAAGCGATCGACTTGATCCTGTTCTACACCGCACCCATCGATCTCTAGCCGACCGGTCAGATCAGGAGTTCGCCATGCCTAGCGCACGTTGTCTCGACAACATCAAGAAGGAACAGCCGCCCCGGAATATACCCTGCACGACTCCGTATTGCGTAAAGATCATGGAGCACAGTGCGGAAGTCTGTCATCAAAGCGGTCTGCCGGTCGACACGCCGATTATCGCTTACGATCCCGATCTTTATGGTCCGGGTAAGGCTGGGTTCTGCTACTGCTGCTGCTACTGCTTCGCAGCGGACACGCCGATCGAGGCCGCGCCGGGCGATTTCGCCTTGATCCAGGATCTCAACAGCGGCGATCTGGTGCTCGCCGCCGGTGCGGACCTGAATTGGAAGCCGTCTCGCATCAACGTCCGCTCAGGCGACGTGGAGCCGGTCGACTATCCGAACATCTTCATGCTGCGCTTCCGATGTCCGGGGGACCCCGACCCGCGCTCGATCTTCGTAACGTCGGATCACTTGTTCCTAACCCCGGATCGGCGGCTGGTCGCCGTGCAGAATCTCGCTCCGAACGATCAACTCCTCGCGGCCGATGGCCAGGTCGCCGGCGTCATCTTCGTCGCACCCGGCCATCTCATAACCCGCATCCAGTCGATCACGATGGACGGCGCGTTCGACGGGGCAAATCTCGATGGTCATCTGCTCAACGCGAACGGTCTGGTGACCGCAGACTACAAGGTCCAGGTGTACTACGAATCCGAGCGGCTCGAGCCCAAGCTGCTCGCCCCCAGCAGAAACGGCAAGACGCCGGCGATGGCCCAGAGCGCGGAGTATCAGGAATTCCTCGCGAGTCCCGAAGCGTGGCCGAAGGGATTCGACCCGATCCTTCGGCCGCTGATCAACGTGCCGCTCACGGCGAGATCGTTCCTGACCAAGGACCAGGCTGAAGAACTTCACCGAAGCTCGGATGTCGGGTTCCTCGGAACAACCGGCGCGCAACTCGTCCTGAGCACCTTTCAGTACGTACGGGCTACCGGCGGCGATGAAGTGACCTACATCTTCGACCCGTACAACGAACTGCCCAACGCCTACGCGTTCATGCGCGAGCGTCAGCGTTTCGTCGTCGTTACCGGCGGCCTGGCTCGGGTCGACGGCCTCTATTGGGAGGGTATGTCGCTCATCGCCGCGGCGATGCGCAGCTACTTGCGCGAAGGGATCGCCTGCGTCGGCGAGTCGGACTACAACGCCGTCGCCGAAGAGCTACGCCTGGTGTGGTACAACGATCTCTACATCCAGGCGGTCAACGGCGGAATCGAGCAGATGAAGCATCTGTTCTCGTTCATGAAGCAGACCGGCGGAGGCGGCACGGACGTTTGCCGCAACCCCTCGCTGGCGTGCCGCACCCAAACGTTCGAGAACGCGCGTATGGATGCGGGCATCCCCGACTGCGCGAAGCCGAGCCCGCACTCGTTCGAGCTGGTGAGCGCCGTTGCGGAGAATCTCGAGACGCTCTGGGTGACCTTCAACGATGCGGTCGAGATGACGACCGGTGGAACGAAGGAGAACTACCGCGTGCTGGGCGGCTCGGCGGTCGAGGTGCTCGCGGCAGCGGTCGATACGGCCAACGAGCAGGTGGTGAAGCTCTCGGTAACGTTGCTCGATCCGATGGCGCGCTACCTGCTGGTCGCGCAGAACGTCATTTCCCAGACGCAGTTGCCGCTCGATCCCAAACACGACTCCGCCATCGTGACGGTCTCTCACGCCTTGGTCGGCGCGAGAAAACCGGTTGCGGCGCTGCGTTCGTCGAGCGCTCGCGAGCCCCAATAACACTTGAAACCGGAAGATGAGGGTGATTCATGGCAAGTCCAATCTGCTTAGAGAATATCAAAAAGGAAAAGCCGCCGGCGAATCGGCCGTGCACCGCACCGTGGTGCGTCAAGGTCAGTGAGCCCAACGAAGGCCACTGTCAGGCGCAGGGTCTCCCGGTCGATACGCCGATCGTGAGCTGGGACCCCGATCTGTTTGGACCCGGGAAGGGCGGCTCGTGCTATTGCTGCTGCTCGTGCTTCGCGGCAAATACACCGATCGAAGTAGCGCCGGGTGAATACGCGTTGATCCAAGAACTCAACTCCGGCGACCTGGTGCTGACTGCCGACTCGGACCTGCAATGGCGACCGGGGCGCATCGAAGTACGTTCGGGCAACGTCGAGCCGCTCGACTATGCGCGTATCTTCATGGTGTATTTTCAATATCCCGGCGATCCGGAGCCGCGCTCGCTTTTCGTGACCGCGGATCACCTCTTCATGACGCCGGAGCGTCAGCTCATAGCCGTGCAGTACCTGGCCCCGAACGACCACTTGCTCACGGCGGGCGGGCAACTTGCAAACGTGATCTTCGTTGCGCCGGGGCACCTCACGACGCAGATCCAATCGATCACCATGGAAGGCACGTTCGACGGGAAGAACCTCGACGGTCATCTGCTTAACGCGAACGGTCTCGTAACGACGGATTATAAGGTTCAAGTCTACTACGAGTCCGAACGTCTCTTCCACGGCCTTGATTTCGGGCGCGCCAAGGGTCAGGAACGCGCACGCGTCGGTTCCCCCGAATACCTGAAGGCAAACCCCAGCGCGGCGTACGACACGTTTCTCGCCAATCCCCAGGCTTGGCCGCAGGGATTCGAGCCGGTGCTCAAACCGCTCGTCAACGTACCGATAACGGCAAAGTCGTTCCTGACGCAAGACCAGGCCGAGGAGCTCTCCTCCGGGCTCGACGTGAGCGCGCCCGGCGCGGTCGGCGCGCAACTCATCCTCAGCACGTTCCAGTACCTGAGGTCTGCGGGCGGCGAGGACGTGATCTACATCCTCGACGCGAACAACTTGCTGCCCAACGCCTACGCGTTCATGCGAGATCGTCAGCGCTTTGTCGTTTTCAATGCCGGCCTGGCTCGGGTCGACGGCCTCTATTGGGAGGGTATGTCGCTCATCGCCGCGGCGATGCGCAGCTACTTGCGCGAAGGGATCGCCTGCGTCGGCGAGTCGGACTACAACGCCGTCGCCGAAGAGCTACGCCTGGTGTGGTACAACGATCTCTACATCCAAGCGGTCAACGGCGGAATCGAGCAGATGAAGCATCTGTTCTCGTTCATGAAGCAGACCGGCGGAGGCGGCACGGACGTTTGCCGCAACCCCTCGCTGGCGTGCCGCACCCAAACGTACGAGAACGCGCGCATGGATGCGGGCATCCCCGACTGCGCGAAGCCGAGCCCGCACTCGTTCGAGCTGGTGAGCGCCGTTGCGGAGAATCTCGAGACGCTCTGGGTGACCTTCAACGATGCGGTCGAGATGACGACCGGTGGAACGAAGGAGAACTACCGCGTGCTGGGCGGCTCGGCGGTCGAGGTGCTCGCGGCAGCGGTCGATACGGCCAACGAGCAGGTGGTGAAGCTCTCGGTAACGTTGCTCGATCCGATCGCGCGCTACCTGCTGGTCGCGCAGAACGTCATTTCCCAGACGCAGTTGCCGCTCGATCCCAAACACGACTCCGCCATCGTGACGGTCTCTCACGCCTTGGTCGGCGCGAGAAAACCGGTCGGCGCGAGCCGCTGAGACGGGGCAACCGTACCGTGATCGACACGTTCAAGGAAGTCGAAACGATCGAAGATTGGGATGGCAAGCGTGCGAAGCTCGGCGAACTGCTCGGCCTCAGCGAGGCCGTACCCTGCGCGGTGCTCCGCCGGGCGATCGCCGATCGGCACTATGCCGCCTATCTTGCAAACACACGCCATAGCCCACAGCTCTTGCAAGTGCTCTTCGATGCTCCGAAAACGCGCGCGTTCGAGCAGCCCTCGGACGTTCGAGCCTCTCTCGAGTTTCGACTTGGTGCGCAAAGCGTCGGCCTCGTTTCTCGAGTGGGCTCGAGCCGGCGCGCCCCGCATCGACTCGGAGACCTTCGAGCGCCGGTTCTCGGCGTGCGAAGGCTGCGAGTACTTGGGGCCGGCGCCGGACCGTTTGGTCTATCGCGTGCGCCTACGCCGAGGCAGCGACACGCGCATTTGTACGAAATGCGGCTGTCCGGCAGCGGCGAAGGCCCGGCGACCGACCGAACGTTGTCCGGCGGTCGACCCCAAGAATCCGACGTTGACCCGTTGGGGTGAACCGGCGGTCGCGGCCGCCCACGCGCTCTGAAAGACGTTCGCACCCGGCATGCCGTAGCGCGGAGTTCCGCGCCGCCATGCCGGGGCGATCGCTATGGCTTGCCCGGCGCGGCGAGACGACGGCTCGCGCAACTCCACGAACTTCACGTGCGCCCGGACGAACACCGCCCGGCCGCCCGGCGTTCACTGCCGGCGCTCGGCAAGCGGTGAGAGCCGGCGATTCTTGGGTACCGTGAGGCATGCCGACATCGACGACGGGCCTCGCTTTTGAGACAGCGCGCCTCGGGGTGATCATGAGCCCGCAGGCCGGTCAACCCCACGAAGCGTGGGGAGTCATCAACCCGGGCGGCGTTCGTTCCCCGGACGGCACGATGCATCTCTTCCCGCGGCTCATCGCTGAGGGGAACTATTCACGGATCGGGCACGCGCGGGTGCGCTTCGATGGCGAGACGCCGGTCGGTGTCGAGCGTCTGGGGATCGCGCTCGAACCGCACGAATCGTACGAAGTCAGCTCGGGCGGTGGCGGGGTCGAGGATCCACGCGTCGTGTACTTGCCGTTGCTCAAATGCTATGTCATGACATATACGGCGTTCGTCCCATACGAGCCGCGCGTTGCCGTCGCTGTCTCGCCGGACCTCGTGACCTGGCGAAGACTTGGAGTCCTGCGCTTCGAGGTCATGAGCGACGAGCCTGATCTCAACGCATGCGGTAACAAGGATGCGGCTTTCTTCCCTGACGTCGTCTCCGACCCGCAGGGCGTTCCGTCGTTTGCGATCTTGCATCGGCCCACGACGCGCTTACATTTCCGTCGTCATCACGACGGGACGTTGACGACCAAGCCCCCGAGCGGCGACGAAACACAGGAGAACATTTGGATCTCCTATATCCCGGTCGATGTCGTGCTCGCGGACATTACGAGCTTGACGTTGGTTCAACGGCACGAACGCGTCATGGCACCGGAGGCGCCTTGGGAAGTGAAGAAGGTCGGAACCGGTGCGCCGCCGGTACGGCTTCCATACGGCTGGGCCTTGATCTATCACGCCGTCTCCGCCCCGGATGGACATGCCCGGTATTGCATGGGCGTCGCGATTCTCGATAGAGATCGGCCATCGCGGGTGCTCTACCGGACTCCGTCGCCGATCCTCGAGCCGCAGACCGAGTACGAGCGTAGCGGCCTGGTCTCGAATGTCGTGTTCCCCTCGGCAACCGATTTGCGCGCGGACGGTGCCCTCGACGTGTACTACGGCGCAGCCGATCGGGTCATCGCGGCGGTACGCGTCGATGTACCGAGCAGCCTGCCGGTCATCTGATGAATTCGGATGCGTCCTGGTTGTGCGTTGGATCGGACTGCCGGTCATCGATGGCCGGCATCTCTCGCTCGGCCCCGCATCGCTCGGCATTCTCGGCTCCAGTTCCAGCCATCCCGACGTGCGAGTCGTCGCACTTTGGAACGCAACTCCAGAAGGATCGTCATCGTGAAATCGGATGGGGATATCCCCGAATCAAAGACCACGACCGAGACAACGACCAAGACCGAAACCAAGACCGAGTACCGGCCCGAGTCCATGACCGAATCGAAGACCGAGGTCAAGACCGAGACGAAAACCGAGACGAAGATCGAATATTGGCCCGCCACGAACACGAGCGAGAAGCCCATCGATCGCGATGAAGTCCGAATCGTAGTCACGCCGCCCAAGAAGCCGGCGGAAGCCAAGCCCGACGACAAGACCGATGGTCTCAAGATTCTTTCCATGCCGGAATTGCTCAAGACGTTGGACTCGTCGGCGAACGGGCTGAGTCAAGCCGAAGCCGAGCAGCGTCTAAAGCAGTATGGGCCGAACGCGATTGCGGAAAAGAAGCATAACCCGTTCCTGAAGTTTCTCACGTACTTCTGGGGTCCGATCCCCTGGATGATCGAGGCGGCGGTCATCCTGTCGGGAGTTGTCCAACACTGGCTGGACTTCGGGGTCATCTTGCTGCTCTTGTGTTCGAACGCCGTGGTGGGATTTTGGGAGGAACATCAAGCCGGGAACGCCATCGCCGCGCTGCGGTCCAAATTAGCGGTGAAGGCCCGCGTTCGACGAGACGGCAAGTGGACTACTCCAAATGCGTCCGACCTCGTTCCGGGCAACGTCGTCCGGTTGCGCCTGGGTGATATCGTACCCGGCGATGCCCGGTTGCTGGCGGGCGATCCGATCGAAGTCGATGAGTCGGCATTGACCGGTGAATCGTTGCCCGCCACGCGCAAGCCCGGCGATGCCGTATTCTCCGGGTCGATCATGCGTCAGGGCGAGACCGACGCGATGATCTACGCGACGGGTTTGAACACCTACTTCGGAAAGACCGCGCAACTGGTGGAAGCGGCGCATACCGTCAGCCATTTCCAACGCGCGGTGCTGAAAATCGGTGATTACCTGATCATCCTCGCCAGCGCACTCGTGCTCCTTGTCGTCGTCGTTGCACTCTTCCGCCACGACCCGATCCTCGACACGTTGGAATTTGCCCTGGTGCTGCTGGTCGCCGCCATCCCCGTGGCAATGCCGACCGTTCTCTCCGTGACGATGGCCGTGGGCGCAAAGCTGCTCGCGAAAAGACAAGCGATCGTGACCCGGTTGGCCGCCATCGAGGAACTGGCCGGCGTCGACGTGCTGTGCTCCGACAAGACCGGCACGCTGACCGAAAACAAGCTGACCTTAGGCGACCCATTCTGCGTGCATGGTATCGCGGCCGCGCAGGTCATTCTCGACGCCGCGCTCGCATCGCGGGCGGAAGACCAAGACACGATCGATCTGGCCGTGATCGCCGGGGTGAAAGACGACGGCCTGAAGGGCTACCAGGTTCTCCATTTTCTTCCGTTCGATCCGGTGCACAAGCGCACCGAGGCGACCGTCAAAGGTGCGGACGGGAAACAATTCCAGGTGACCAAGGGCGCACCGCAAGTCATCCTGGAGTTGTCCACCGATGCCGGTGAGGTGAAGCCCGCCGTCGAGAAGGCCGTGAGCGAGTTTGCCGGCCGCGGCTTCCGTTCGCTCGGCGTAGCGCGCGCCGATCAGGACGGGAAATGGAAGTTCGCCGGCGTCCTACCGTTGTTCGATCCGCCGCGCGAACAAGCCAAGGCCACGATTTCGGACGCCAAGCAGATGGGCGTGAAGATCAAGATGGTGACAGGCGATCAGATGGCAATTGCCCGAGAGACGTCCCGGCAGCTTGGGCTCGGCACCAATATCCTCGATGCGAACAGCCTGCACGATACGAAGAACAGCGACACGGCGCAGGCCGCGGAGTCGATCGAAAACGCGGACGGCTTCGCTCAAGTGTTTCCGGAAGACAAGTACCACATCATCGAAGTCTTGCAACAGCATGACCACATCGTCGGCATGACCGGGGACGGCGTGAACGATGCGCCTGCGTTGAAAAAGGCCGATTGCGGCATCGCCGTTTCCGGCGCCACCGACGCCGCTCGCGCGGCCGCCTCGATCGTCCTCCTGTCGTCGGGACTCTCCGTCATCATCGATGCGATGAAAGAAAGCCGCCGCATTTTCCAACGGATGAATAGTTACGCCATCTACCGTATCGCCGAAACGCTCCGTGTGCTCTTGTTCATGGTCCTGTCGATCGTCGTGTTCAATTTCTATCCCGTGACGGCAGTGATGATCGTGATGCTCGCATTGCTCAACGACGGCGCGATTCTGTCCATCGCGTACGACAACGTTCGCTACCACAATCAACCCGAAGACTGGAACATGCGGCTCGTGCTGGGGGTGTCCACCGTGCTCGGCGTGGTCGGGGTCGCAACGGCGTTCGGGCTGTTCTATCTTGGCGATCGCGTCTTCCATCTCGGCCATCCGCAACTGCAGACCCTGATGTACCTGAAGCTCTCCGTGGCCGGCCACCTGACGATCTTCCTGACGCGCACGCGCGGTCCGTGGTGGTCCATACGCCCCGCGAAGATCCTCTTGTTCGCCGTACTGGGAACACAAGCGTTCGCGACGATCATGGCGGTGTACGGCCTGCACATCATGACGCCCCTCGGCTGGGGCTGGGCCGGCTTCGTCTGGGGATACGCTCTCACGTGCGCGCTCTTGACCGACCCCGTGAAACTCCTCGCCTATCGCATCCTCGATCCAAAGCCCGCCAAGAACGCAACGGAGACCAAGGGACCACTCAAAGGAAAGCCGCAGGTCGCGGCCGCCGTTTGAACGCGAAGTGAGCTGACCGCGCTGTCATCCTGATCCAATGCGATGTCATCCTGAGCCCCGTCGAAGGATGGGCATGCGTTAATCGGTGGCGTCTCCATCGTTCGACAAGCTCAGGATGACCGTGCAACAAGCCCCGATTGACTACGACGGTTCGGGCTCGCGGCGAGGGGCGAAGGTTGACAGATGGCTGATCTTTTTTCGGCGCTTTCGGATGGGGCCGAGACCTGATAGACTACCGGTTATGCGATTCGAATGCGTGCAAGTTGTGAACACTAGACATGGGCGAGAGGCTGTGCCGATCGCGAGCGTAGATGCGAGCGTGCGATCGTGGTGACGCGGGGATTTCCGAGCCGGCGGCCGGCGCCGGGGACGGCAGGCCGGATACCGCCGGGTCAACACGTGGTCGACGACTTCCCGGTGCTCTCGGCCGGCCCAACGCCGAAGATCTCGCACGAAGAATGGACCTTCACGCTGAAGCACGGACCGAAACCGGTGAAGCGTTGGGACTGGAACGCGTTCAACGCATTGCCGCGCACGCAGATTACGCGCGACATTCACTGCGTCACGACCTGGAGCAAGCTCGACACGCGATGGGAAGGCGTGTCGTTCGACGATATCTTGACCGACGCCGGCATCGAAGCGCCGACCGCATTCGTGCTCGCGCACTCGTACGGCGGCTATTCGACGAACGTGCCGCTCGCCGATCTCGCCGGCGGAAAAGCGATGATCGCACTGACCTACGACGGCCAACCGCTCGCGCCCGACCACGGCGGACCGGCGCGCTTACTCGTACCCCACCTGTACTTCTGGAAATCCGCCAAGTGGGTGAACGCGCTGCAATTCACCACGAGCGACGTAGCCGGCTTCTGGGAACTTCGGGGCTACAACATGTACGGTGACCCCTGGCGCGAGCAACGGTACACGGGTGACTGACGCACCCGCGGTTCTGACCCCGGCGGTGCGGTGGCAGACGGCGGTAGTGACGGAGATCGTGACGCGCACGCCGACCATAAAGAGCTTCTTCTTCGCACTCTCGCAGCCGTTCGTTTTTCGAGCCGGGCAGCACGTGGACGTCCGGCTCACCGCGCCGGACGGCTACCGCGCGATGCGCAGCTATTCGATCGCCTCCGCACCGGAGGATCCGGGTCGCATCGAACTCGCGATCGAGCTTCTCGAAAACGGCGAAGTGTCGGAGTTTTTTCACGAAGTCGTTGCCGTCGGCGACTCGATCGATCTGCGCGGTCCGCTGGGCGGCTACTTCATTTGGTCCGCAGCGGATGGCGGCCCGCTGGTCCTAGTCGGCGGCGGTTCGGGCGTCGTCCCGCTGATGGCGATGCTCCGTCACCGGCGGGCCGTGAAGGCCGACGTGCCGGCGGTGCTCTTGTTCTCCGCGCGAACCTGGGACAACGTCCTGTATCGCGATGAACTGTTCGAGCTCGAACGGCACCAAGACGGATTCACCCTCGTGCTCACGTTGACTCGCGAACGCCCCCGGCGAGCCGGTGACTATGACCGCCGAGTCGACGCAGCGATGATGGCGGACGTTTTGGCCCGCTTGCCGAGCGTGCCAAAGCACGTTTACGTCTGCGGGTCGAACGCGTTTGTGGATTCCGCCGCGGATGGTGCCGTCGCCGCGGGAATCTCCGCCCCGGACGTTCGAACAGAACGGTACGGTGCTTAGCCGCCTCGAGAGTAGGATGAACCCGTGAACCTGCCGACGCCGAACGCCTCTTTGCCGCTGTCCGGGATTCGGGTCCTCGAGTTCTCCCATACGATCATGGGCCCGTCGTGCGGCGTGATCCTCGCCGACTTGGGTGCCGATGTCATCAAGGTCGAGCCGCCCGAAGGTGAGCCGACACGCCGCTCCGCCGGATTCGCCGCCGGGTTCTTTCCCTATTTCAACCGCAACAAGCGCAGCCTCACCGCGGACCTGAAATCTCCCGCCGGCCTCGAACTCATCCGTTCGCTGCTGGCAGAGACCGACGTTTTGATCGAGAACTACGCGCCGGGAACGATGGAACGCTTGGGCCTGGGCTACGACGCACTCGCGCAACGCCACCCGCGCCTGATCTATTGTGCGCTCAAAGGCTTCTTGAGCGGACCGTACGAGCGACGCCCGGCGCTCGACGAAATCGTTCAGTTTATGACCGGGCTCGCGTATATGACGGGCCCTCCAGGGCGGCCGCTGCGCGCCGGAGCGTCGGTCGTCGACATCCTCGGCGGTGCGTTCGGCGCCATCGCGATCCTGGCCGCGATCCACGAACGCGAACGCACGGACCGCGGAGGGCTCGTGAAGAGCGCGCTGTTCGAGAGCTCCGCGTTCCTGGTCGGACAGCATATGGCCGGCGAAGCCGTCGTCGGGGAACCGGCACCGCCGATGCCGGCACGCGGTGCGGCTTGGGGCATCTACGAAACGTATGAGACCGCGGAGGGCGGGGACGTCTTCATCGGCGTCACGAGCGACCACCACTGGCGACGCTTTTGCCATGCGTTCGGTCTCGAAGATCTGCTCGCCGACGAGACGCTGCACGACAACACCGGGCGCGTCGCGGCCAAGGAACGGCTGAAGGAACGCGTCGGCGCGGTCATTCGCACGCTGCCGGCACGCGAAGTCTGCGAACGCTGCGAGCGGGCCGAGATTCCGTTTTCCCCGGTTTCGACGCCGAGCGATCTGTTCGACGATCCGCAACTCAACGCGGGGATCGGTATGATGGACACGCGGCTCGCCGACGGCAGCCACGCCAAACTTCCGCGACTGCCGATCGAAATCGGCGCCCACGAGTTTGGTCTGCGCCGCCAGCCTCCCACGCTCGGCGAACACAACGCGGAGATCATCGCCGAAAACCGAGTATCGCATGCCGCCGCAGACGCTCGTCGATAAGATCTGGGAGCGACACACGGTGACGGTGCTCGAGGGCACCGACACGTTGCTCTACGTGGACCGTTGCCTCGTCCACGAGGGGTTTTGGTGGAACATCGTCGATGTGCTCGCACGGCGTGGCAGCGCGATCCGGCGGCCCGGCAACATCATCGCTTGTACCGACCACTTCGTTCCGACGACCGGTCGCGCGCAGGGCTACGCGGGGATCGCGGACGAGCGCCGGCGCGAACTGATCCTGCGGCTCGAAAACGAAGGCCGCGATTTGGGCGTGCAGGTAATCGGCATGATGGATCCGCGGCAAGGGATACTCCACGTCGTCGCTCCGGAGACCGGAATCACGCAACCTGGGATGGTCATCGTCGGCAGCGATTCGCACACCTCGACGCACGGTGCCCTGGGAGCGCTCGCGTTCGGCATCGGAACGACCGAGGTCGCGCATGTGTTCGCTACCCAGACGCTGTGGCAAGCGCAGCCGCGAACGATGCGCATTACGGTCCACGGCCGCCTCTCGCACGGCGCGACGGCGAAAGACCTCATCCTCACGATCGTCGCCCGTCTGGGCATCGGCGGCGGGGCTGGGTGTTTCGTCGAATACGCCGGCCCGGCGATCGAGGCGCTCTCGATCGAAGAACGCCTCACCGTCTGCAACATGTCGATCGAGATGGGTGCGCGCGCCGGACTCATCGCTCCCGACGATACGACGTTCGGCTATCTCGCCGGACGGCCGCAAGCGCCTGCCGGTGCGCAGTGGGAGACGGCGCTCGGGTACTGGAGAACGCTGCGTTCCGACGACGGCGCGCGTTTCGACCGGGAGGTCCGCTTGGACGGAGAGGCCGTCGTACCGATGGCGACCTGGGGGACCTCGCTCGATCAGACGATCGCGCTCGACGAGCCCATCCCCGATCCCGCGAGCGAGCCCGATCCCTCGCGCCGCGAAGCGCACGAGCGCGCGCTCGCGTACATGGGTTTGCACCCCGGCCAGCGTTTGCGCGATGTTGCTATCGACTCCGTCTTCATCGGCTCGTGCACCAACGGGCGCCTCGACGATCTGCGAGAAGCGGCGTCCGTCGTGCGCGGCCGGCGCAGCGCCGTCCCAGCCTTCGTTTCACCCGGCTCGAGCGCCGTCAAGCGGGCCGCCGAAGCCGAGGGGATCGATCGCATCTTTCTCGCTGCGGGTTTCGAGTGGCGCGACTCCGGCTGTTCGATGTGCGCCGGCGCAAATGGCGACGGTCTCCAGCCCGGTCAGCGTTGCGCCGCGACCTCGAACCGGAACTTCCCCGGCCGGCAAGGTCCCGGAAGCCGCACGCACATCATGAGCCCGGCCTCGGCCGCTGCCAGCGCGATCGCGGGTCACCTCACCAGCGCGGCCCGATTGGAGTCGCCGGTATGAGGCCGTTCCGCGTGCTCGATGCCGCCGCCGTCCCACTCGACGAATCGAACGTCGACACCGATCAACTCGCGCCCGTTCGCTTCCTGAGTCTGCCGGTGAGTGCGGAGTTGCTGCTGCACGATCGGCGCTTCGAGCGTGACGGGACGCCGCGCCACGATTTCGTCCTCAACGATCCCGCCTACGCCGGCGCCGAGATCATCGTAAGCCGGCGCAACTTCGGCGCCGGCTCATCGCGCGAATACGCCGTGCTAGCGCTGCCGGCAGCCGGCTTCCGGTGCGTCGTCGCGGCCGGCTTCGGGGACATCTTCTCCAACAATTGCCTCCAAAACGGCGTGCTGCCGGTCATGCTGGACGAGCCGGCAATCTCCACGCTACTGCACGCGTTGTGCGCGCACCCGGGCCTGCACGTCACCGTCGACCTCCCCACGCAAACCGTTTCAGCATCCGGCTGCGGCCCATACCCCTTTGCGATCAACGCGATGCGCAAGCGATGCTTCCTCGAGGGCCTCGACGATATCGCGCTCACGGAGCGCTCCACCGCCTCGATCGATGCATTCGAAGCGGACTACTATCGCGCATCCCCCTGGCTGAGTTGAAGGAGTCTCGCATGCCGGACGTCCCGTCCGCCGTTTCCATCACCGAGGAAGGGCCGCGCGAAGGGTTCCAATTCGAGCGCGGCGCGATTCCGACGGCGCGCAAGATCGAACTGATCGACGCGCTCTCCGGCACGGGACTCGAGCAGATCAACATCGTGTCGTTCGTCAACCCCAAGGCCGTGCCGGGGATGGCGGATGCCGACGAAGTCGTGCGCGGGATCTCACCCCGGCCCGGCGTTCGCTACACCGGCTTGTGGCTCAACGAGCGCGGTTTCGAGCGGGCGATTGCGACCGGGCGGCTCGCACTCGAAGGCACGATCACGCTCAGCGGATCGGAAGCGTTCCTCTTGCGCAATCAACATCGCACGGCCGAGCAGCAGACCGCGGACCAGCACGCACTGCTCGAACGCTACGCGCAGCACGCCGTACCGGTGACCGGCGGGTTCATCATGGCGGCCTTCGGTTGCAACTTCTCCGGCGATGTCCCGGTGTCGCGGGTCGTGCGGCTCGCCGGCGAGCTCGTCGAGATCGCCGCGCAGCACGGCATCGCGCTGCAGCGCGTGACGCTCGGCGATACGATGGCCTGGGCGACGCCGCTCGCGGTCAAGCGCGTCGTCGACGCGGTGCGCGGGGCGTTTCCCGAAGTCGCACTCGGTCTGCACTTGCACGACACGCGCGGCATGGGGATCGCCAATGCGTACGCCGGTCTCGAGATGGGCGTGGCCCACTTCGATGCATCGGTGGCCGGTCTGGGCGGCTGCCCCTTCGCCGGTCACGCCGGCGCCGCCGGGAACGTCTGTACCGAAGACCTCGTCTTTCTGTGCGACGAGTTGGGCATTCAGACGGGCGTAAGCCTCGAACGGCTCATCGACTGCGCGCGGCTCGCGGAAGCGATCGTCGGCCACCCCTTGCCGGGGTCCGTCATGCGCGGCGGTCCGTTGCAGCCGCTGCGCGAACGCGCGGCGGTCGGATCGACTTCGAGCCGCTAGGCTGGAATCCCAATGAACCGTTTCGCTCCGCCCGCGCTTGCGCTCGCACTCTTCAGCGCCGTTTTTCCGGCGCGCGCGAGCGCGGACGCTCCGCTCGTGCGCGGGCTCGTCCTCGATGGCTCGGCGTACACGCTGTGCGCCGTCACGGCACGCTCGCGTGACGCCTGTCTCGAGGAGGGCGGCGCGCCGGGCGCCGGCGCCGTCGACGAACTCGGGCTAGCCGCCCACGCGCCCGGAGTCGACCACGTCGTCGTGTTTCTCTCCGGCTACCGCACGCGCTACGATCGCACGGCCACGATCGCCGCGCGGCTCGCCCGGCTGTTCGGCCCGCGCTTTCTCGTCGTGTTCGCCGATTGGGGTTCGCACGGCATGGCGGTCGGGTATCGCGCCGACGAACTGGCGGCCCGTCGCAACACGCCCGCGTTCGCCGGGCTGATCGCCGATCTGCATCGCGCGATCCCCGACCGCGCGATCAACGTCTTCGCCCACAGCATGGGTGCGCGCGTCGCGGCCGGAGCCATGGCAAGCTGCGCGAGTGCCGCCGACGGTTCGCACCTCGTCGATGAAGCGGTGTTCGCGGCGCCCGACCTCGCGCTGCCCGACTACCAGCGCGCGATCACCCGCACGCCCGAGCCCGTCGGCCATGTCACCATCTATACATCGCGCGACGATCGCGCGCTCGCGGCCTCGGAGCTGATGCACCTGCACCACCGGCTGGGCCAGGTCGCACTGTGGCGACACATGATCGCGCATACCGACGTGGTGGATGCCTCTGCGGCCGACCACGTCGCCGACGGACACGGATATGCCATCCACGACCCCCGCGTGATGCACGACATCGAGTCGGTGCTGCTCGATGCGCCCGTGCCGCATCCCGGCTGGACGCGCGGGAACGGCATGCCTTGGATCCTCGATCCGGAAAAGTCTGTCGCCGGATGAACCGACCGATCTACCCGGCCGCGATCTCCACTTCGGGCGCGAAGGTGATGTAGCCGGTGATTTCGTCGATGTCGAGCGGCGCCGGGTAGAACCACGCGGCATCGGTCAGCCGCTTCCCGCCGGCTTCGATCGTGTAGTAGTTGGCCGTCCCGCGCTCGGGGTCGCTGGAATGGGTGTCCGAGGCTTTGAAGTACCGGTAGTCGATCGAATCCGGCGGAAAGTAGTGTTTTCCGTCGACGACTTCCGTCTCATCGCTCTCGGCGAGTACGACTCCGTTCCAGGACGCCTTCACGGTTGGATTTGTCTCCTCATCTCGCGTCCTTGTTGCGGTGTCGAAGCGCAGGATGCCTGGCGGCCCGCAGGACAGAAGCCCGCTGGGGATGCCGGAGCTGCCGGATATTACCGCCTATCTCAGCGCGCTCGAGCCGCGAATCGCCGGGCAGCCGCTGCTGCGCGTGCGCGTGGCGAACGTCTTCCTCGTGCGCACCGCCGACCCGCCGCTCGCGAGCGTCGAGGGCCGTATCGTGCGCGAGCTGCGGCGCGTCGGGAAGCGGATCGCGATCGGCGTCGACGGCGATCTGTGGCTCGTGCTCCACTTGATGATCGCCGGCCGTCTCCATTGGCGGCCGCTCGGCGCGAAGCTCGCGGGGCGCAACGATCTCGCCGCGTTCGACTTTCCCGGCGGCACGCTCGTGCTCACCGAGGCCGGCACGAAACGCCGCGCGTCGCTGCACGTCCTTTCCGGCGAGGCGGCGCTGCAGGCCATGGATCCCGGCGGCATCAACGTCTTCGCCGCCGATCTCGAGGCCTTCCGGCACGCGCTCACGATCGAGAACCACACGCTCAAACGCGCGCTGACCGATCCGCGCAACCTCAGCGGGATCGGCAACGCCTACTCCGACGAGATCCTTCACGCCGCGCAGCTCTCGCCGATCGCCCTCACCCATCGGTTGACGCCGGATCAGTGGGCACGGTTGTTCGAGGCGACCCGCGCGACGCTGCGGCGCTTTATCGAAACGCTGCTCGACGAGACGAACGATGCCTTCCCCGAGCGCGTGACCGCCTTTCGCAAGGATATGGCCGTCCACGGGCGTTTCGGCGAACCGTGCCCGCGCTGCGGCCGGCCCGTGCAGCGCATCCGGTACGCCGATAACGAAACCAATTATTGCGCGCAGTGCCAGACCGGCGGCACGCTGCTCGCGGACCGCAGCCTCTCGCGTTTGCTCAAAGCCGATTGGCCGCGCACGCTCGACGAGCTAGACGCTCTCAAACGACGCTAGCGTCGGCCGGCGGGGCCACTGCGGCGCCGGTTTGGCCGTGGGCGGCCAGCGCTTCGGCGACGAATCCGCCGGCCTTCATTTCTTCGACGAAGGCGCGCACGTAGGCCGCGCCGGACGCGTGCGACTTCGGGATCCCGACCGCTTGCTGGATGACCATGAAGCGGCCGGGGATCACGCGCACGTCCGGATGCTCGCGCGCGTATCCGACGATCGGCTGTCTTACACCAGCCGCGGCTTCCAGTTTCTCGCGTACGAACGTCTGAATGGCGTCGGGCGAAGTCGGGACCCGGACGAGTTCCGCCGCTTTGAGCGTGCGCGTCAGGTACAGATCGTAGGCGCTTCCTTTCCCGACGGCGACGCGAACGCCGGCACGATCAACGTCCGCATTTGTTTGGATCTGCGAGCCGGCCGGGACGAGGTACGCGCCTTCGATCAGGACATAGGGCGCGGAGAACGTGATCTCGTTCGCCCGCACGGGATCGATGGCGAGAAACGCAACGTCCCACCCGTCGCGCTTGAGCGCAGCAAAAACCTCACCGGCGGAATCGAACGTCACCAGGTCGACCGGCACGCCCAGGCGCCGGCCGAGTTCGCGCGCGAGTTCCACCGACACGCCGCGTGCCGCGCCCGTCTCGGGATCCCTCTGAGCCAGCACGGCATTGCCGAAATTTATCGCGACGCGCAAACGTCCGCTGGGCGCGACGGCTTTGGCAGCACCGGTCATCGTACGCGACATCCGGCGTTGCGGCCGCCGCTTCCTGGCCCATCTGCGCCACCGGGTGGATATCGCCGTTCCTCATCGAGGCGATGATCGAGCAAGCGATTCCGGCGGCTGTCAGGCGGCGCCGGAATCGTCTGCCCGGAGTTGGGTTAGTGCAGCAGCTTGTTCAGGTCGACGTGAAACGTCGCCAGAACGTCGACCGATCCGAGATGGATGACGCTGGGGGCGGCGAACGGTGCGCCCTGCGGGACTTGGTAGTACTGGCGCGCGCGAATGCCCAGCGTGAAGTTCGGGTTGAAGCGCTTGGTGAGCAAGAGCTGTTCGACGCCCGTGTACCGGTAGGGGAACGGCGCGTTCTCATACCAACTCAACGCCCCCCACAGATCGCTGAAGCTCAGCGTGGTTCCGTGTTTGGCGTCGATCGGAACCGCCACGGCAATCGTTTGCGAGGTCGTGTAGTACCGGGCCTGATTGGGGTGCTCATCGACCACGCCGGCCGTTCCCGCCAACGTGCAGCCGTCCGCTCCGGCGTGCACGAGCGCGGCCGTGCAGAGCACGCCGACGTGATGATCGACGTTCTGCGCCTGAACTTGCTCGGTGAACGTGAACGTGCTGTTGAACAGGCCGGCGACCGGATGCGTCGCATACGCGAGCCCGGCGTATCCCCAATGGGCCTCGGTCGAACTCACCGAGGCCGGGAACGGGGCACCGCTCACGCCCGATGCGTCATTGTTGTACGCGCGGTGGCGAAACGCGTCGCCCACGTCGAGCGTGAGATACTTGTGGAACGTGTAGGTGCCGTGATAGAACAGCACGATATCGCGGCTATAACCGGGGAGAATCGCGCCTTGCCGCGCGAGCGGCACGTCGAGCGTGCCCCCGATGACCCGGTCGAAGGATACGGAGAAGTCGCGGGTTACCGGAATGCGGACCACGCCGCCGACATCGAGCGGTTGATAGTGGTGCATCTGGGTGTTGTTCGCGTAATCGAGCGGCTGGGTGAAGGTCGGGATCAGGTCGATGATGGGGAGATGACCGACCGGCGGCGGCACCGGTGCCGATTGCGCCCGGGCGGCAGCGGGGCAAAGCGCGAGGGAACCGGCGAGCGCGAGAACAGCCGCGGGCAACCAGGACCCGAGGGAGGCGCGCCGAGCGACGGGGAGGTGCAACAATGAACTCGCTCCTCATAGCGGACGGACGGGCTTTCTTGCCTCGAAAGCCGCCTTGCGGTTAATTGGTCCGACCGCACCCTTCCGCGGAAGATTTTTCCACCCCTTTTTTGGTCAGACCACAATGTATTTCTTTCAGTCCGGGTCAGACCCCGATGCGCGCGGCGTTGGCAGCCCGGAAGGCCACGAACCAGTCGATTGCGCCGGGATTGCGCATCGCATCGGGTGCGGCCACCACGCCGGCCGCGGCGCCCTGCAGAATCCGGCGCACCGGCACCTCCATTTTCTTCGCCGAGAGCGTGTAGGGGATGTCGGGAACCGCATGGATCTCGTCGGGCACGTGGCGCGGGCTGCAGTCGGCGCGCAGCCGGCCCACGATGGCGGCTTCGAGCAGGTCATCGAGGACGGTTCCGGCGGCGAGTTTGACGAACAGCGGCATGAAGAACCCGCCCCCGGGCGTCTCGATGCACACGATCAGGCTGTCGTCGATCTCGTCGAGCCCGGCGAGGCACCGGTAAATCTCGGCCGATCCGATCCGCACGCCGAAGCGGTTGAGCGTCGAATCGGAACGCCCGTACACGTAGGCGCCGCCGCGCCGGTTGAGTTTGATGAAATCGCCGTGCCGCCAGACGCCGGGATAGGTCGAAAAATACGCTTCACGGTAGCGTACATCGCCGGGGTCGTTCCAAAAGAAGAGCGGCATCGAAGGGCAAGGCGAGGTGACGACGAGTTCGCCCACCGCGTCGGTCAGTTCGTTGCCGGCGTCATCCCACGCATGCACGTCCATCCCCAAGACGCGGCCTTGAATCTCACCGGCGTAGACCGGCTGGGTCGCCACCGATCCGACCAGACCCGAGCAAAAGTCCGTCCCGCCGGATTGCGAGGTCACCCACAGATCGGCTTTGACGTTCTCGTAAAACCAGGCGAACGTCTCGGGCGACGCCGGCGAACCGGCCAGAAAGATCGTCTCGAGCCCGCTCAGGTCGTAGCGGTCTTTGGGGACGAGGCCCGCCTTCTGCATCTGCTGCACGTAGGTCGGACTCGCCCCGAACAGGGTCACGCCGGCGCTTGCCGCCAGTTGCCAGAGCCGATCGGGCGCGGGAAACGCCGGATGCCCATCATAGAGCACGATCGAGGCGCCTTGCAGCAGCGCGGCCACGAGCGCGTTGAACATCATCCAGCCGGTCGTCGTGTAAAAAAACGTCCGCGACGACGGCTTCAAGTTCATGTTGAACGCGGTCGTTTTGAATTGCTCGAGCGTGATCCCGACGTGGCCGTGCACGATCGCCTTGGGCAAGCCGGTGGTCCCCGACGAGTACAGGATCCACAACGGGTGATCTTCGGCGACGCGTTCGTAGGCAAACGCCTCCGCTGACGGACCGGCGGTTGCGAGCGTTTCCTCCCAGCCCGTGACGGGCACGTGCGCGAACGGACCGGGGGCGGCCGGATCGAGATACGGGAGCCAAACGAGGCGTTCGAGCGAAGGCAAACCGGCGACGATCGCTTCGACTTCCGGCGTTCGATCGAAGTCTTTGCCGCCGAACCGGTAGCCGTCGGCAGCGAAGAGCAGCTTGGGCTCGATTTGGGCGAAGCGATCGAGCACCGTGCGCGCGCCGAACTCCGGCGCAGCGGACGACCAGATCGCGCCGATCGCGGTGGTCGCGATGAGCGCGATCACGGTCTGCGGGATCGTGGGCAAATACGAGACGACGCGGTCGCCCGGCACGATTCCGATCGCGCGCATCCAGGTCGCGAGTGCGCGCACCGAGGCACCGAGTTCGGACCAGGTCAGCGATGCCGGTGCGTGCCGTTCGGATGCATGGACGATCGCGACTTCATCCGGGGCGGCGCGCCTTTCGTAGCGCAACAGATGCTCGGCGAAGTTGATGCGGCTGCCGGGAAACCAGCGCGTTCGCGGCATCTCGCCGGCCAGAACCGCCGACGGCGCGGCTGCCGTGACGATCGAGAAATACTCCCAAATCGCCCCCCAGAACGCCGCCGGCTCCTCGACCGACCACGTCCACAGGGCGGCATAATCGGCAAAGCGCAGATCGTGCCGCTCCTCGAGCCAGCGCGTGAATTGCCCCAGGTGCGAATCGTGGGCGAACTCGGCCGACGGCGTCCACAACAACTCGCCTTCGGCGACCGGGCGCGACGGAACGGGCGGGTTCAAGCCGCGCTTACGAGGTCGCCGGGAACGGCGCTGTGTCGTTTTCGCCCAAGCGCGGCGCGACGCCCCGCGGATGCGGCCGTTTGCCGTCGAAGGTGATCGGCAGCGAGACGAGGCGAGCCGTGCTCGCGCCGAGTTCCGGGCTGAGCATGTCGACGGCGGTAAATTGTTCGAGCGTGACGAGTTCGCGCACGTCGTTGACGGGAGCGCACGGAACACCCACGGCGCTGAGCCGTTCGAGCCAAAATGCCCGCGGCCGGGCGGCCACGACGGCGTCGATTTCGGCGACGAGCGCAGCCCGGTTGGAGAGCCGCAGGCGATTGGTCACAAAGGCGGGATTCGTGACCCAGTCGTCGCGTTCGAGCACGTGCGCGAATTTGGCGAAATGCCGGTCGTTTCCGACCGCGACGAACAAGTCGCCGTCGGCCGCGGCAAACGATTGGTACGGCACGAGCCCGGGATGCGCCGAACGCGACTGGCGCGGCTCGTCCACGCCCTGGTTGAGAAACGCGTTGATCCGCTGCGACATCCAGCCCAGCGCCGTCTCGAAGAGCAACGTCCGCACGATCGTTCCGCGGCCGGTCTTCTCGCGCTCCCGCAGCGCGCTCAGCAAGCCGATGACCGTCCACATCGACGTACCCAGATCGACGGCCGAGATCGGCAAGCGCGAAGGGGGACCCGCCGGATCGCCGTTGCTGCTGACGATCCCGCTGTAGGCTTGGACGAGCGCCTCGAACGAGGGCTCGAACTGCATCGGTCCGGCGCTTCCGAAGCTCGATATCTCGCAGTAGATCAGCCGCGGATGGCGCGCGCAAAAACGCTCCGGTTCGATGCCGATCGCACGCGGAACGTCCGGGCGCAGATTGTGGATCAGCGCGTCCGCGCGATCGGCCAAGTCATGCAACTGCTCGAGCCCCTCGGGTGACTTCAAATCGAGCGTGACGGATCGCTTGCCGCGGTTGAACTCGGTAAACGTGAGCGAATCGTCGTTGAGGAACGGCGCACCCATCCGGCGCCCGTCGTCGCCTCCCTGGGGTTTTTCGATCTTGATGACCGTTGCGCCGAGATCGGCCAGAATCGCACCGGCGTACGGTCCCGCGAGGACTTGACCGATTTCGAGAACGGTCAGGTCTTCGAACATCAAGGCTCGACCCGCGCGGCCGGGGTATAGCGCGGCACGGCGATGCCCGCCTCGCGTTCGATGACCAGGCGCAGCGGCTGTTCGATCCGGAGCGCTTCCGGATCGTCGACGCCGACGATGTTGCTGATCAGCCGCGGTCCCTCGCGCAACTCGACGACCGCGACGGTGTACGGCAAGCGGCCCTCGAACGCGGGATGAAACGCGGTGTGATAGACCACCCAACTGACCAGCCGCGCATCGCCGCCGGCGGTTTCCCACACCGGTTTCGCGCTCAAGCAACGCGGGCATTCGGCGCGCGGCGGCAGCCAGGCATGCGCGCAGGCCGAGCAGCGCTGAAAGATCTGCCGGCCTTCCTCGAGTGCCGCCCAGTACGGCGCGCTCAGCCCCGCGGCGGCGCGGCTCGTCATAGCGTCTCACCCAGGATGAGCGTGGCGTGCGTATGCATGATGCCGCCCTGATTGCTGACGATGCACGTGCGGGCGTCCTTCACCTGAAGGTTCGCGGTCCCGCGCATCTGGCGCACGCCTTCGATCACCAGTTGCATCCCCGGCATCCCCGTCTCGGAGAGCAACCCGCCGCTCGTGTTCATCGGCAGCCCGCGGTCGAGGCCGATCCCGTCGGCGGCGACGAACGCGCCGCCCTGACCCCTGGGGACGAAGCCGTAATCTTCGAGCGTCATGATCGGGACGATCGTGAAGCAATCGTAAAACTGCGCGACGTCGATGTCGGGCGGGCCCAGCCCCGCCATCAGAAAGGCCGTGCGAGCCGAAGCGGCCGCGCAAGTCGAGGTCAGATCGGGCCGCTGCTCAACGTCCCACGACGTTTGGCCCTGCCCGAACCCCAAGATCGGAACCGGCGCGGCCACGCCGAGCGCGCGGGCGCGGGCGGCACTCATGAGCACAACGGCAGCCCCGCCGTCGGAAACCAGACAACAGTCATCGCGGCGCAGCGGTGCGACGACTCGCCGCGACCCGCGGTACCCCTCGAGCGTGAGCGGCTTGCGCAGTTGCGCGCGCGGATTGGCCGCACCGTTGGCGCGTGCATTGACCGCGACGGCGCCGAGTTGGTCCGCGGTCGTCCCCCACTGGGCCATGTGCCGCCGGGCCACCATCGCGTACCCGGCGACCGCGCCGAACCAGCCGAACACCTCGTCGGCGCTCATGGGTTTGGCCAGCGCCGCGCGCGACCCGGTTTTGGGGTTGTCGGCGAACGTGACCACCGCGATCTCGCATTGACCGGCCTCGATCGCCAGCGCGGCGAACGAGATCATCCCGATATTGGCGGCCCCACCCTGATCCCAGACGCCGCCGATGCGCGGCTGCAGCCCGATGGCTTCGGCGACTTTTTGACCGTACATGAACTCGAAATGCGAGGTCGGGAACTTGACGAACAAGGCGTCGACCGCGGCTTTCTCGACGCCGGCGTCCGCGAGCGCGTTGCGGACCGCTTCCGCGTGCATCGAGAAGGTCGAGCGACCTTCGTGCGCGCCGTACGCCGTGTGGCCGATACCGGCGATAACGACCTTTGCGCGCACGCTCAGCGTCCGTGAAAGTCCGGCGCGCGCTTTTCCGCGAACGCCGCCGTCCCTTCGGCCACGTCGTCGCTGCCGTTGAGGATTCGCGCCACGAGCTGTTCCATTCGTAAGCCGTCGGCCAAACGCATATCTCGTCCGCGAATCGCCAGTTCTTTGGCGGCGCGCACGGCCAGCGGACCGTTCGCGGCGATCCGGTGCGCATAGTCGAGCGCCGCCGGCAACAGTTCCGCGGGCGGGACGACGCGATTGACCAAACCCCAGCGCTCGGCGGTCGCCGCGTCGAAGGTTCCGCCGACCAGCAGCATCTCCATGCCGATCGCGTAAGGGACCTGAGCCAGGATCCGCTGTGTCCCGCCGTTGGCCGGGATGATGCCGCGCTTGGTCTCGGCCAGCGCGAAAGTCGCGTTGGTCGAAGCGATTCGGATGTCGGTGGCGAACATGAGCGTCATGCCGCCGCCCAGACAGTACCCGTTGATCGCGGCGATGACGGGCTTCCAGACGTCGAGTCCCCGGTTGAGCAACGCGTCTGCTTGCGTTTGCCAGAGTTCTGCGAGCCGGGGCGTCTTGCCGATGACGCTCTTGAGGTCGGCCCCGGTGGTGAACGATCGGTCGCCGGCCCCGGTCACGATGGCGACGTTGATCTCGTCGTCGTCGCGGACCCGGATCCAGGCAGCGGAGAGCGCGCGATAGTGCTCCTCGTCCAGCGCATTGAGACGTTCCGGACGATTGATCGTGATCGTCGCGATACCGCCCGCCACAGTCACGTCGATCGAAATGGCAGCAACCTCCGGCCCAGGGCAGTCCAAGGCTCGTGAACGACGATACGATGGTCAGACCATTTGCGTCAAGGGGACGAAAACTCATCCAAAGCGGGGTCGAGGCACAATGAAGTCGCAAAAAGCGCGGCGGGTCACCCTGGGACGGCTCAAACCGGGCGTGAACGCCGCCTCCCTCGCCGAGACGCTGCGCGAACGGATCTTGGGGGGCGAGTTCGGCGAAGGCGCCGTGCTGCCGCCCGAGCGCGACCTCGTCGACAAAACCGGACTCGGGCGCGGATCCGTGCGCGAGGCGCTGCGCGTGCTCGAAGCCGAGGGTTTGATCCGAACCAAGACGGGGCGCAACGGCGGCACGTTCACGACGCTGCCCGACGAATCCGACCTGACGCGTTTCGTCTCGGTCTTCGTGCGCGGCCGGCGAGTCCCGGTCCGAGCGCTCATCGAGGCCCGGGTGGCGATCGAGTCGAGCCTCGCCTACTATGCCGCGCTCAATCGCGAGCCGGCCGACATCGAGGCGCTCGAACGCACCTCGGCGGAACTCGAAGCGACGCCCGACGGGCCACACTTCGCGCGGCGCAACCTGGCCTGGCACTACTGCATTGCGACGGCCAGTCGCAACGAGTTGCTCGTCGCGTTCCTGGCGTCGATCTCGTCGGCCATCGCGCGCGAGAGCCTCGCGCACGCGCGCGCGTTCGAGGCGGACTCGGCCGGCGAGATTCGCGCCGCCGTGACGCGCGCGCACCGCGCCATAACCGACGCCGTGGTGAAAGGCGACGCGGAGGCTGCCAAACGGCGGATGGAGCGGCATCTGCGCGCGTATGCCGATTCCGCCGGAGCCGCCGAGATCGAGCACATCGAGATTTCGTAGCGCGAACCGGGGCTTGCATCCGTCCCCGCGCCCCGCTATGCTCTGCGAAAGAAATTTTCGCCGAACGTCGAGCGGCGCGGTACGCGCGCCGTTCTTCTCCTGAAGGATGTGCCATGACGATTTCTCGATCCGCCTTCATCGCCGGAACGGCGAGCGTCGCCCTCCTCGCGCGCGGCACCGCCGCCCTCGCCGCACCCACGCCGATTACACTCGGGCTGGTCCCGACCAGCGACCTGCTGCCCGCGATTCTTGCCCGGGACGAGGGCTTCTTCGCGAAGCACGATCTCGACGCAACCATACAAATACTACCGGTTCCGCCAACGGTCGTCGGCGCGATTCGTGGGGGGAGCATCCAGTTCGGAGCGCTCACCGCGACGGCATTCTTGCTCGCGAACCAAGGCGGACTCGACTTCGTCGCCGTCTCGGGTGCGATCCGCGAGACGCGCAAGAGCCCACGCACGAGCGTCGTGGCCCGGACCGGTTCGAATATCAAGACCGCGGCCGATTTCGTCGGCAAGCACGTCGGCGTGCCCGGGATCAGCAGCGTGCTCAACGTCATGTTTCGCTACTATCTCGTGCAGAACAAGGTCGACATCAAGAGCGTGAACATCGTCGAAGCGCCGTTTGCGACCATGCCGGATATGCTCAAGTCGGGCTCGCTCGATGCCGCGTGCAGCGCGGATCCGTTTCGCGGGTTCATCATAAAATCCGGGATCGGGTACAAAGTCGCCGATTATTGGTCGGATATCCACGACAACGCCCTGGGCTTGTTCTGGGTATCGACCCGTGAATGGGCGACCAAGAATCCGGCCGCTATCGCGGCGTTTCGCGCGTCGCTCGCCGACGGCGTCGCCTTCTCGATCTCAAATCCGGACAAGTCGCGCGAGGACGAAGTCAACGCCTTCAAAGTAGCGACCCCGCTGACGACCTACGATCTCTCGCTCAGCCCAGCCGATTTCACGTACTACGCGGGCGTGCTCCAAGCACTGGGCATGCTCCACAGCCCCATCGATGCAGCAAAAGACATTGTTTGATACCGCGCACGGCGTGCTCGCGCACACCGTGCTCGATGTCAAGCAGGTCGGGATGACGTACGGGTCGCGGGACGTGATGCGCGATATCACGTTCTCCGTGACCCAAGGGGATTTCATCAGCATCGTCGGCCCGTCAGGTTGCGGAAAGACGACGCTGTTGCGGGCGATGGCCGGACTAACCGTCCCGACATCGGGTTCGATCCGCTTCAAGGATCGCGAGATTCGCGGGCCGCAAGCCGAAGTCGCGGTCGTCTTCCAAGATTACAATCGTGCCCTGCTCCCGTGGCGCACGGTGAGCGGGAACGTCGCGCTCGCGCTCGAGGCCCGCCGCATCCCGCGCGCCGAGCAAGCCGCCCGAGTCGCCGAGTTGTTGCAGCGCGTCGGCCTCGCGCAACACGCCGGCCATTATCCGGGCCAGCTCTCGGGCGGGCTGCAGCAGCGCGTGCAGATCGCGCGCGCCCTCGCCCAAGAACCCGAAGTGCTGCTCATGGACGAGCCGTTCGGCGCGCTCGACGCGATCACGCGCCAGCGGCTGCAAGATCAGATCCTCGCGATCTGGCAGACGACGCCGACGACGATCGTGTTCATCACGCACGACCTCGAGGAAGCGATCTACCTCGGCGACCGGATCATCGTTCTGGAGTCCGGTCCGGGCCGCATCGCGGCCGACATCCGAGTCGAACTCGCCCGCCCCCGGCATCAGCTTTCGACCCGCGAAGACGGTCGCTTCTTGGAGATCCGGCACAGACTCTTCGGCCTCTTGAGCGCGGAATGAACGCACGCGCGGCGGTCGTCGGGCGCGCGGCGATTCTGCCGCTGGTCTTCTTCGCCGGCTGGGAGTGCTTGGCACGCGCGCACGTTACGCCGGATTCACTCTCGCGACCGTCGACGATCGCCCTGGCGCTCGCGGCAGAGTTTGCCGACGGCTCGCTGTTCACGATGGTCGGGCAAACACTCTACGCCGCCGTCGCCGGCTGGGCGCTCGGTTCCGCGATGGCGATCGCCGCCGGTGTCACGATCGGCACGTTGCCCGTCCTGCGATTGACGGTCGGGCCCGCGCTCGAACTCATGCGCTCGATCCCGCCGGTCGCGCTCATTCCGGTCGCCCTGCTGGCCTTCGGTCTGGGACCGAAGCTCGAGATCCTGATGGTCGCGTTCTCGGTCTTTTGGCCGGTCGTCATCTTCACCACGAGCGGAGTGCGCTCGATCGATCCGCGCGTGCTCGAAGTGGCGCGCGCGCTACGGTTTTCGCCCGCTGAGCGCATCGTGCGCTTCGTGCTGCCGGCTGCCTCGGCGAGGATCGCCGTCGGATTGCGCGTGGCGGCCGGGATCGCGCTCGTCGTCGCCGTCACCACGGAGATCATCGCCAATCCGAGCGGGATCGGGTACGGTATCGCCTTCTCCGCAACGACGCTGCGCCCCGATCTCATGCTCGCCGATCTGCTCGTCCTCGCCGTACTCGGCTTTGGCGCGAACGGACTCCTCGTTGCCCTCGAATACCGCTTCTTCGGCTGGGCGCGCGCGTGAGATTGTTCGCCGGCGTGGCGTTCATCATCGCGCTGGTCGCCCTGACCGAACTCATCTGCGACGCGCGGCTGATTTCGCCGGCGATTCTCCCGCCGCCGCACGCGACCTGGGCAGCACTGGTCGCCGGCTTTGCCGGCGGCGATCTCTGGGCACCGCTGCGCGCGACGTTCCTGCACATGCTGGTCGGCTGGGGATGCGCGTGCGTCGCCGGCATAGCGCTCGGCGCCTTTGTGGGTATGACGGCATTCGGTCGCGAATACGTCGCGCCGTCGCTCCAGTTCTTGCGGCCGCTCCCGGCTTCGGCGATCGCCCCGATCGGGTTGCTGCTGATCGGCCGCAACGATCTCATGATCGTCGCCGTCATCGTCTTCGGTGCGATTTGGCCGGTCTTGCTCGCAAGCGTGCACGGGTTCTCCTCGATCGAACCGCGCCTCGAGGAAGTGAGCCGCACGCTTCACCTTGCTCCGGCGCAATCGTTCTGGGCGATCGCCGTTCCGAGCGCGTTTCCGGAGATCGTCGCGGGCGCGCGCATCAGCATCGCGATCTCCCTGATCCTGGCCGTCGTCGCCGAAATTCTCGCCTCCGCGGGCGGCCTCGGCGACTGGCTCAATCTCGCCGAGCGTTCGTACCGGGCGGCCGATCTCTACGCGGGCGTCGTGCTCGTCTGTCTGCTCGGCGTGCTCACGAATTATTCGCTCGAACGCTTCGAGGGATACGTACTGCGCTGGAAAGAGCCGCCCGCGTGGCGGTGAGCGGAGCCGCAGACGATCCGTTTCTCGTCGCGCTCGGCGGCGGTGTTCACGCCTACCTCCAGCCCGACGGCGGTTGGGGGTTGAACAACGCCGGCATCCTGGCCGGACCCGGCGGCATCACTTTGATCGACACGGCAATGACGAACGCGCGCACGCAGCGGTTGCGCGACGCTGCGGCGGCGGTGGGCGAAGCACGACCGGTACGCACCGTCGTGAACACGCACCATCACCCCGATCACACCTTCGGAAATTCGCTGTTCCCGGCCGCGACGATCGTCGCGCACGAGCACTGCCGCACGGCTGCGGCGCGGGTGGGCGCCGGGCCCTCGCACGATCCGGCGATCGGCACCGGACCGGTCGAGGTACGCCTTCCCGACGTGACGTTCGCAAGCCGCATGCAGCTCTTCCACGGCGACGAACCGGTCGAGTTGCTCCACCTCGGCTCGGCCCATACCCTCGAAGACATCGTCGTCTGGTTCCCGGCCCGCAAGTTGCTCTTCGCCGGCGATCTCATCTTCGCCGGCGCCACGCCGCTGGTCATGGACGGCACCATCGCGCGCTACTTCGCGACCATCGACGCGCTCCGTTCGCTGCGCGCCGAAACGATCGTGTGCGGCCACGGCGCGATCACCGACGCCTCCTGTCTCGATCCGCTCGAAGCCTACTTACGGTTCGTTCAAACCGTCGCCCGCGATGGCTACCGCTCGGGGAAAACGCCGCTCGAACTCGCGCGCGCGACCGATCTGGGTGAGTTCGCCGCGCTCGCGCATCCCGAACGAATCGTGGCCAACTTGCACCGGGCGTTCTCGGAACTGCGCGGCGAGTCCGACGGCGCACCGATCGCGCCCGTGCCCCAACTCTTTCGCGAGATGGGCGAGTATCAAGGCCACCCCTTGGAGTGGCACTTGAGCTTGCCGTGTGCCGGTTAAAGGCCGAGCAGCCGAACGGCGTTGGTCTTGAGGATGCGCTCGCGCACGCCGTCTCTGATGTCGAGCTTGGCGAACTCCTCGAGCCATTTGTCCGGGGTGATGAGCGGGTAGTCCGAACCGAACAGCACTTTGTCTTTGAGCAGCGTGTTGGCGTACTGAATAAGGTTCGACGGGAAGTACTTCGGCGACCACCCGGAGAGGTCGATGAAGACGTTGGGTTTGTGCGTGCAGATCGAGAGCGCTTCGTCCTGCCACGGAAACGACGGATGCGCGAGGACGATCGGAAGATCGGGGAAGTCGACCGCGACGTCGTCGATCGGGAGCGGCGCGCCGTACTTGAGGCGCACGCCGCCGCCACCGCGCATCCCGGTGCCGATCCCACTATGACCAGTATGAAAGACGACCGGTAGCCGCGCGGCTTCGATCACCTCGTAGAACGGGTACACGGCGCGATCGTTGGGGAAAAACTGCTGCAGCGGCGGGTGGAGTTTGAATCCGCGGACCCGGCCGGTCGCGATCAGGCGCTGCGCGTCGTGCACCGCCGTGGGTTTGGTCGGATCGACGCTCACGAACGGGATGAGCACGTCGGGATGCCGGGCGGCGGCCTCGAGCACCGTCTCGTTGCCGACTTGGAGTTGACCTGAGAGCGTCTCGTCGACGGTGAAGATGACGCAGGCCATCTTCCGGGCCCGATAATAGGCGGCGATCCCGTCGAGATCGAGCGGGACGTCGGTCGCCTTGAAATACGCGGCGGCCGCGCTGCCGGCAGCGGTCGCGCCGGTTTCGCGGTGATGCGCGTGGACGTGCACGTCGACGGCCACGAGTTCCGCGCTGGTCAATGGAGTCGCCGATGTCATCACGGAGCGCGGTCTTCCAGCAAGGGTGCGCCCATCCATGCGTCACTCGTTGCGGACGCGCGGTTATCCGGCGAGGGAACGTGGGAACGATGGCCCCATGTCGACGATCACCGCTACCTTCTATAACCGCGAGGCGACCGAACGTGCGGTCGAGGACTTGATCGCGGCCGGCGTGTCGCGCGAAGATATCTCCGTGCTGATGAGCGACGATACGCGCGAACACTACTTTGCACGTGAGGGCGACGTCCGCGGAGCTGCGGTCGCGAACGCGATCGGCGCGCTCGCCGGCGCGGTCCCGGAGCCGGAAGTGCAGGCGATCGAACACGACGTTCAGGCCGGCGGGGTGATCCTCGCGGTGCGCGCGCCCCACACCGGCGAAGCGGTCCGCGCAATCCTCCGCGATGACGGCGGCACCGAACCGGGTACCACCACGACGCGTTCGGCGGCGACCGTCCGCGGTGAAACCGTGGAGCGCAAGCGGCTCAGGAACGAACCGGGAGCGCCGCGGTAATTCGCGCGGCCGCCGCTTGCGCGGTATCGGGTTCGTCGACGTGGATGTAGAGGTGTTTGTAGTGTTCGCTGACGAGATCGACGACGAGCACCGCAGCCTCGTTCCCGTGGAAATCGAAGAACGCCGCGCCGCCGTGGTAGAGATACGAGCCGGCCATCAAGCCCCACGGCCAGTTGGTCCCGATCACTTTGAGCGATTCCCAAAACCCCGGCGGTTTCTGCGTCGAGGCCCCACCGACGTGAACGAGCGGGATCGAAAAAGATCCGTGGACGCTGAACACCTTGTCCAGCGTCGAAAGCTCGATGTGAAGCGACGAACCATCGATGAATACGCGTGCCATGCAGACCGGTACTTCGGCGATCGCCGATTGTTGCGGCAACCAGGGGCAGAGAGCCCTCGCCCCCCATTCGCCAAGAGTCGGTTAAGTAGGTGCCTGCGGGCGAGGTGACCCTCTGCCTTCCGCCCAACGCCACTCGCTGACCGCCTCGTACGTTTTGTACGAGGTTCCGTTACCCATTCGTTTCGGCGCGGCTTCCTCGATAATTCGTGCCGTCCTCGAAGCCCCTCCCAGGAGCCCTATGGACGCGACCGCCCACCTTCGACTCCTGCGCCGAGTCGCTTTCGCCTGCGCGCTTGCCGCCGGCACCCCGTTTCTCGCCCCGGCCGCCGCACAGGCGGACTCGAGTTTGGGCGTTTGCCGAAGCTCGAATCTGCTGACGCTCAGCGAGGGCGCCGGAGGCGAATCGTCGCCATGCGCGGTGGGCGTAGGCCGATTCCTCATTCAGACCTCCTACTTTCAAAACGCATCGAAAGTCGGCGGGAGCGCGCTGGCTGCTTATCCGATGTTCAGGGTGCGCGCCGGGCTTTCCGGCTCGCTCGACGTGATCATCGACACGCCCTCGCAAACTGCGTATTCGGGCGCGGGCGGCGTCGGGCTGTATCCGTTCTCGCATGCCGGCGCCGGTTTGCAGTATCGCTTCGAGCAGACGTCCCGCTTCGTAAGCGCCCTCGACGCGAGCATCGATGCACCGGGTTCGCGCTACGAACCGGTTCCCTCGCAACCGAGATATTCACTGGGCGTGACCTCGAAATACCGGATCGACGATCGCTGGGCGATCGATACTTCGGCGGCCGCTCAGACATCGGAGCGGGTCGGATTCGAGCGCGTCACCCCCGGTGCCAGCGTCGGGTTTACGTTTTCGCCGAACGCGCGGACGCAGGTTTCGAGCAGCATCAGCGCGCGCCTCATGGTGCGGCGCGGTGCGCTGCAGCGATACGGCGACATCGCGGTCACCGAACTGCTCAGCCGCAAGGTCGCATTCAACGTCGGCCTGGGAAGCGCGTTCAATCCGGTCGGCAACACGAAAGGTCACTACTTGAACTCGGGCTTCAGCTTCAGGCCATAAGAAATCCCCAAGCCCGCCGCGAATACGCTCGCGGATGACGAGGCGAATCGTATGACGGTCACGGCCCAGACGTTTGCAGACGTCGTCGCGCCGCTGTTGGCGTGGCTTGACGGCCGCGCGATCGGGCCCGCGCTGGGCGCAGAGTTGGAGGCCGCATTCGCTGCCGATGGCGCTGCCGTGGCGGCGATCGAAGCGGCCTGCGAGACCGGACTGAACGAAGGCTGGCTCGGGGAACACGGCTCGGGGAGACGGCGCTGGGGACGCATTCTCGAACCCTCGCCGGCCACGCACGGCTTCAGCGTCAACGTCGTCTGGATGGACGATATGGCCGGCGCTCACCACATCCATCCCGGCGGCGAGATCGTCCTCGTGCTCCCGCAAGATCCGGCGGCGCGATTCTGCGGCGAGGGCAAAGGCTGGGTCGTCTACCCGCCCGGTAGCGACCATATCCCGGCCGTCAGCGGCGGTCGCGCGATCGTGCTCTACGCGCTACCCGGCGGCGCGATCACCTTTACCTGACAACGTGCCGGGTGTCAGCCCGTGATGACCTGGGCTTCGTAACCGCGCTCGGCGATATTGGCGAGGATGGCATCGATGTCTTCGGGCCGTTCCAAATCGCAGGTGAGATCGAGTTCGGCATATTTCGCGGGGACGCTGCCGAAGAGCCGATGATGCGCGACGTCCAGGACGTTGGCGCGCGCATCGTTGACCGCGGTCGCAACGGCGACCAGTTGGCCCGGCTTGTCGACGATCGTCACCCGAATCCGCACGACGCGGCCGGCGCGCATTCGCGAACGTACGATCACCGAGGCGAGCATGCCCAGGTCGATGTTTCCGCCGCAGAGCAGCGTCCCGACGCGCTTGCCGCGGAAGCGCTCAACGTTGCTGCAAAGCGCCGCGACGCCCGCCGCGCCGGCGCCTTCGGCGACCAGCTTCTCTTCCTCGAGCAGAAAGGCGATCGCCGATTCGATGGCGGGTTCGGAGACGAGCAACACCTCGCGCACGGCCCCGCGAACGATCGAGAGCGGGATGCGGCCGACGGCTTCGACGGCGATCCCTTCGGCGATGGTAACGCCGCCGATCAACGCTGTTTCACCCTTCAGCTCAGCGTGGAGTGAGGGATAGAACTCAGTCTGAACACCGATCACTTCCGCTTTCGAGCCGAACGCTTCGACGGCCAGGACGGCACCGGCGATCAGGCCGCCGCCGCCGACCGGGACGAGGATCGCATCGAGATCGGTTCGTGCGTCTTCGAGCAACTCCAGCGTGGCCGTCGCTTGACCGGCGATTACGTTGAAATCATCGTAGGGGTGGATGAGCGTGGCACCGGTCCGTTCGACCAACTCGTGCGCGTACTGCGAGGCCGCCTCGAACGTCGCCCCGTGCAGCACGACCTCGGCGCCGTAGTCGCGGGTGCGGCGCACCTTGAGAAACGGCGTCCCGTCGGACATGACCACGACGGACCGGATGCCCAGCCGCGCGGCATGGTAGGCCACGCTTTGCGCGTGGTTGCCGGCCGACATGGTGACCACCCCGCGCCGGCGCTGCTCGTCGGTCAACAGGAGGAGCGCGTTGAGCGCGCCCCGTTCCTTGAACGAACCGGTGACCTGGCGAGTGTCCAGCTTGCAGAAGACCTCGCCCTCGATGAGCTGGGAAAGGGCCCGGGAGCGATCGGTCGGCGTCCGTAAAACCCCGCCGCGCAGCCGCTCGACGGCGGCTAATACGTCAGTGCGCAAGTCGCGCTTGGTCGAAATCACGCCGAGGGCTTCGGTTTTTCACCGCTTTCGGCCTCGCGGCCGGCCGAGAGGCCGCGATCGGTGCGCGGCCAAGAACGCTTGCTGCGGTGTCAAGCACGAAACGCGAATCCGGTTCCTTGCGGATGCATGCCCTGTACGCGATGGCGCTGGTGATCGGCCTCGCGGCGGCGGGGATTTCGATTCAAGTGCTCCAGGGCTGGCCCTGGCTCTACGACGCGCACGCGTATTGGGCGATGCGCATTGCCGACCCGTACGCACGTTCGCAATTCGGGACGCTTGACGCGTTCCTGTACTCACCGGCATTCGCGCAAGTGTTTGCACCGCTCACTCACCTGCCCTGGCAAGCCTTCACGGCGCTCTACCTTGCCGCCATGCTCGCGGCGGCGAGCTGGCTCGCGCTGCCGCTGCGCGGCCGCTGGCTGATCCCCTTCGCGCTGTTCGCGTTCCCGGAATTCGTCGCCGGCAACATCCACATTTTTCTGGCGACGGCGCTGGTGCTCGGGATGCGGTATCCGGCGGCGTGGTCGTTCATCGTGCTCACGAAGGTGCTTCCCGGCGTGGGCTTGGTGTGGTTCGCGGTGCGGCGCGAATGGCGTTTCCTGGCGAGCGCCGTCGCGATTCTGGGCGCGATCGTCGCGCTCTCCTTCGTTACGGCCCCGCACCTGTGGCCCGCCTGGATCGCGGTCCTGCGCGAACCGGCTCCCGGGGTGACGGCCTACCAGCCGGCTTGGTGGATGCGGTTGCCGCTCGCGCTCGCGCTCGTCGTCTGGGGCGCGCGAACGAATCGACGCTGGACGCTCGCCGTTGCCGCCCTCATTGCGCTGCCGACGTTCTGGACCTCCTCGATCGCGACACTCTTGGCACTCCCGCGGCTCGAACTTGCCGACCGCGACCCGCAGGAGGCGTAGGTTGCGTAGCGGCGCGCTCGAAGTGGCGTCCATCGAACGCGAAGATGGTCCCGCCGCGCCGCTCCGGGCGCGCATCACCCGGCTCGGAACGATCGTCGGTGACGTCCTGCGCTCGCACGCCCGGCCGCGGACGTTCGAGTTCGTCGAGCAGTTGCGCACGCTGACGCGGCAACGCCGGGCGGATCCCACCGCAAACAGCGATGCCGAGATCGATCGTGTCCTCGAAGGGTTGACGATGGACTACGCGGTCAACGTCATCCGCGCGTTCAGTTTGTATTTCCGCATGGTCAACCTGGCCGAGGAACTCCATCGCGAACGCCGGCGGCGCGAGCGCGCGCTGAGCGGTGCCGAGCCGCTGCGCGGCTCGCTCGAAACGCTCGGCGCCTCGGCCGCCGCGTATCTGGACGAACTCGAGATCCGGCTCGTCTTCACTGCCCACCCCACCGAAGTATTGCGCCGCACGACGAGCGAAAAGCTCGCCACGATCGCCGGCTTGTTGCGTGATGAGGACGAGCGCGTGCTCACGCCCGAAGAAGCGGCGGCGCTCGAGGCCGAGGTGCGGGCGCAGATCGTGCTCTTGTGGCAGAGCAACGAGTTGTACCGGTCCGCACCGACAGTGGGCGATGAAGTGCGCAACCTGCTCGCGCGCTTTCGCGAGTCGATCTTCGACGAGGCGACGCTGCTCTTCGAACGGCTGGAAGCATACACCGGTGCGCAGATCCCGACGTTTCTGAGTTTCGGCAGTTGGATCGGGTCGGATCGTGACGGGAACGCAAACGTCCGGCCGGACGCCGTCATCGATGCCCACGAACGCGCGCGGACCTTCGTGCTCAATCGCTATATCCAGGCGCTCGAACGGCTGCAGGCGCGCTATTCGCAAGATGAAAACCGGGGCGGCGCCTCACCGGAACTGATCGCGTCGCTCGAACGCGACCACGCCGAACTCGCCAACGTCCAGTACACGATCGGCCCGCGCCAGGAGGCCGAACCGTACCGCCGCAAACTGGCCTTCATCCACCGCCGCCTGGGCCTGACCCGCGGCGACGCGGCCGGCGGCTACGCGGATCCGGCGGCGTTCTTGGCCGACCTCGACCTCGTCGCGCAGAGTTTACGCGAACACAGCGGGCGTGACGTGGAACGGCCGCTCGAGCGCTTGCGCCGCGCGGTCTCGCTCTTCGGCTTCCACGTGTGCACGCTCGAATGGCGACAGCATCGCGACCGCGTGGTACAGGCGCTCGACGAAATCGTGGCCGTCGTCGAACCGGAGGAAGAGCGTCTCTCAGAGCGCGATGATGCGCAGCGACGAGCCTGGTTCGAGCGCGAGTTGCGCTCCACGCGACCGCTCATCCCGCGCACGGTCGCGTTCTCGGCGGATACCGCCGATCTGGTCGCATCGCTCGACGCGGTGAGCCGGCTGCGCGCGCGCCGCGGCGCGATCGCGGTGCAATCGTTCATTCTCGCCGGGACCGAATCGCCGCTCGACATCCTGGCCCTGCTGGTGCTGGTTCGCGCGTGCGGCGGGCTCGATGCCGGGTTTGCGCAAATCGTTCCGCTGCTCGAAAGTGCGCAGGCACTCGCGGCCGCGCCCGAGATCGTCGCGAACCTCGTGCGATCGAGCGGCTTCCGCGAACATATCCGCAGCGGCGGCAACGTCTGGGAGATCATGCTGGGCTACTCCGACACGACGAAGGTCGCCGGGATCGTGGCCAGCACGTGGACCATCTATCGTGCCCAGGAAGCGGTCGCGGCGGTCGCGCGACGGCACGGCGTCGCCGTACGTTTCTTTCACGGTCGCGGCGGCGCGGCCGGGCGCGGCGCGGCCGACGCGCGCGATGCCGTTGCCGCCGAACCGCCGTCGGCGCGCAGCGGCCGCTTCAAGGTCACCGAACAGGGCGAAGTCATCAGCGCCCGCTACGGTCTGCCGTCGCTTGCGCGGCGCAACCTCGAGATCACGGTCACCTCGGTGCTCGGCGGCATCCCGCCCGCACCCGGTCCGGAGCCCGCCTGGCGCGATCTCATGGATCGTCTCGCCGCGCGCGGCGAAGCAGCCTATGTCGACTTGATCGAAAGCGACGGCTTCTTGGCGTTTTTCGCCGTCTGCACGCCGGTCAACGAGATCGGCGAGATGCAGATCAGCTCGCGGCCCGGCCGGCGCGGCACCAAGCACAGCATCAACGATCTGCGCGCGATCCCCTGGTCGTTCGGCTGGGCCCAGACGCGCGCGATGGTACCGGGCTGGTACGGCTTCGGCACCGCGCTTGCCGGAGAGCGCGCGCACCTGCCGATGCTGCGCGTCATGGCGCGCGAATTTCCGCTGTTCGGCACGCTGCTGCGCGCGATCGAGCGGACGCTGGCGATCGCCGACTTCTCGATCTTCGAGCGCTACGCGTGCGCGCTCGTCCCCGACGCGGCGCTGCGCGAGCGCTTCGTGCCGCGCTTGCGCGATGAGTTCGAGAGCTCGCGCGAGATGCTCTTACTCGTGCTCGAGCAGGACCGCTTGCTGGCCGGCGACCCGACGCTCGAGCGCAGCATCGCGCTGCGCAATCCCTACGTCGACCCGATCTCGCTCCTGCAAGTCCGCCTCCTGCGTGCGTATCGGAACGAAACGGTTCACGACCCGCACCTCACCAACGCCATCCGCCTCTCGATCAACGGCATCGCCGCCGGCCTGCGCGTGACGGGCTAAGGACGGGCCGGCGCATCGGCCCGCCTCACCGCGTTGCGTTTTATGCCTCGCAAGAAAACATGAGGCGGCAGCGGGAGTTGAACCCGCGATCGGAGATTTGCAATCTCCAGCCTTACCACTTGGCTATGCCGCCCAGAAAGTCGAAGACCCCTCGCCGCGGCGGCGAGAGGTCTTCGTGATCGTGCACCAAGGTGCGCTAGCGCGAAGCAGCTCCCGACCGGCACGGCGGCACCGGGGAGACACGACAAGCACAAACGCACGGTTGGAAAGCCATCTCGCCGCACGTTACCATCGCTGGGCATCCTTGTCAATCGCGCGGGCTTTCGGTCGGCGGTGGAGAACGTGCACTGTCTTTCCCCCCTTCGCCGAGTGATTACGAAATGAGCAATAGCGATTCTCCGCCGCTGCGGATCGCCGTCGTCGGCTCGGGGCCGGCCGGCCTGTTCCTCGTCGACGCCCTCCTCAAGGCCAAGGAGCACGCGGTCAGCATCGACGTGATCGAACGCCTGCCCACGCCGTACGGCCTCGTGCGGTACGGCGTTGCGCCCGATCATGCGAAGATCAAATCGGTCATCACGACGTTCCATAAGACCCTCGAGGACCCGCGGGTGCGCTTTCTCGGAAACGTGAACTTCGGCACCGATCTGACCGTCGAGGACGTGCGGCGCCACTACGACGCCGTGGTCTACGCGGTGGGTGCGCCGCACGACCGGCGGCTGGGCATACCGGGCGAAGATCTGCCGGGCAGTCTCTCGGCGACGGAGTTCGTCGCCTGGTACAGCGGCCACCCCGACCATAGCGAGATCGTCCACCTGCCTGCCGATGCGCGAGCCGTCGCCGTCGTCGGCGTCGGCAACGTCGCGGTCAACGTCGCGCGCATCCTCGCCAAGCACGTCGATGAACTGCGGCAGACCGACATCCCGGATCCCGTTCTCGACCGGCTCGCGCAAAGCAACGTGCGCGACATCTACGTCTTCGGACGGCGCGGTCCGGCACAGGCGAAATTCACGACGAAGGAACTGCGCGAGCTAGGCGAACTCGACAACGCCGACATCATCGTCGACCCGCGCGAGATCGAACTCGACGAAGTCAGCGCCGCCGAAGTCGCCGCCAGCCAAGCGCTGCAGCGCAACCTCGAGATCCTGCGCGACTTCGCCGGCCGCGCGCCCACGGGCAAACCGCGCCGCCTCCACTTGCGTTTCCTCGCGTCGCCGGTCGAGATTCTCGGCACGGATGGGGTCGAGACGCTCGTGGTCGAGCGAAACCGGCTCGACGAACGCGGCAACGCGAGCGGCACCGGCGAACTCGAGCGCATGCCGATGCAGATGATCATGCGCGCCGTGGGCTACCGCGGCCGCGCGTTGCCGGGCGTGCCGTTCGATTCGCGCGCGCACGTGATCCCCAATGTGGCCGGGCGCGTCCACGATGAGCACGGTGTGCCGCTGCGCGGGCAATACACGACGGGCTGGATCAAGCGCGGCCCGTCGGGCGTTATTGGAACGAACAAGGCCTGCGCGCTCGAAACGGCGCGCGAACTGCTCGCGGACGTCCCGCATCTCGTACGCGCAGTCGAACCCGAACCGGAGTCCGTCGACCGCCTCTTGGAGGCACGCGGCGTGCGCATCGCGCGCTGGCACGACTGGCTCGCGATCGACACGCTCGAGAAGACGCTCGGGGCCCAGAGCGGCCGCGAACGCGTCAAGGTCACCAACCCGACCGAACGGCTCGATTCACTCGCCGCGAGCGCCTGAGAGGTCAACGAACGCGGCGGGCGCGTTCCAACGTATCCCAGTCGGACAGGGCTTGGAAATCCGGGACGATCGCGAGGCCTTTGCTGCCGTCCGATGAGACGGCATCGCGCGTGACGATCACGTCGAGCAGCGCGGGCAGCGCATGCTTCGCGCGCCGCAGCGCCGGTGCCAACTCGTCCGGCTTGGTGACGCGCTCGCCGTGCGCACCGAGCGCCCGGGCCAACGCGGCATACTCCGAGAAGCGCAGTTCGGTGCCGACGACCCGGCCCTCGTAGTTCGCGAGCTGATCGTGGCGCTCGATGTTCCAGGCCGCGTTGTTGGCGACCACGACGACGATCTGCACGCCGTGGCGCACGGCCGTGTCGAGTTCCATCGCGTTGAAGCCAAACGAACCGTCGCCCACCACAGCGATGACGTCGTGCGTGGGGTACGCGAGCTTGGCGGCGATCGCGTACGGAACCCCGACGCCCAGACATCCGAACGCTCCGGAGTCCAAGGCCATGCAACCGCTCAACCCCAGGCGAGCGAAACTCATGATGTCGCCGCCGTCGGCGATCACGATCGTCGTGGCGGGATCGTAGACGTCGCTGATCGCGGCGAAGATGCGGTTGGGATGCAAGTGACCGTCGCTTCCCGGCGGCGCGGTCGCCAGCGCGGCGGCGTAGCGCGCCGTTCGCTCGGCGTTCCCCGCTTGCAGCGTCGCCGTCCACGCGCGGTCGACGGCCGGGGTCCGCCCCACGGCCGCGGCGGTCAGCGCGCGCAGCGCGGGGCCGGCCGTCGCGAGGATCTCCACCTCGCCGCGGCGATTGTCGATCAACTCGCCGGCGGTATCCGAGATGCGGATGAAGCGCGCGTGCGGAAACGCGACGGGCGAACCGTAGCCCAGTTGATAATCGAGTTTGCGGCCAAGCAGCAGCACGAGATCCGCCTCCTGCATCGCGCGGGCGCGCATCGCGCCGGCGTGTGAAGGATGGCCGGTCGGCACCAGGCCGCGGCTCTCTTGCGTATCGAGATACGCGGCGCCGAGCGCATCGAGCAACTGCACGAGTTCGGGGCCGGCACCCTTTGCGCCGCGACCGCTGACGACCAGCGGCCGCTTCGCGGTCCACAGCAATTCGACCGCAGCCGCCACATCGGCCGGATCGGGATACACCTGCCGCGCGGGTTTCGGCGCGAAATGCTCCGCAAGGATCGTCGCGGCCGGGACGACTTCGCGCAGCACGTCGGTGGGGAACTCCACGTACACGGGACCCGGTTCACCACCGTCGCCGAAGGCGCGCGCGACGCCTTCGTCGAGTTCGCGCAGCACCTGATCGGCGACCCGCAGCGTCACCGCATGCCGCGTGATCGGCCGCAGGATCTCGACCTGCGGGATCCCTTGCAACGGGGCCATGTCGGCCTGCGGGCGCGGCGGGGCGCCGCCGATCAGCAGCAACGGAACGCGCGCGATCGAGGCGTTGGCGATCGCCGTCACCGTGTTCGTCACGCCGGGACCCGCCGTGACCATCGCGACCCCGAGCTGCCCGGTGAGTTCCGCGTGGCCGTGCGCCATGTGCACGGCCGCGCCCTCGTCGCGCACGTCGACGATCGCGATGCCCAGCCGCGCGGCATGATCCCAGATCGGCTGGATGTGACCGCCTTGGAGCCCGAAGAACCGGCTGACCCCGCGCTTTTGGAGGAAGCGCGCCACCAATAGCGCGGCGGACGTGTCGCTCATCGAATCGCTAGAACACCGGCGTTTCGCGATATGTTCCCCAAACGGTCTTCAGCGTCTCGATGATGTCGCCCATCGTCGCTCCCGCGCGCACCAATTCGATCGTGATCGGCATGATGTTTTGCGAACCGTCCCTGGCCACTTCGACCAGGCGTGCGATGAGCGCGTCGAAAGCCACCGGATCGCGTTCGCGCCGCACGCGCTGCGTGCGCGCAACTTGCCGTTCCGCGGTCGTCCGGTCGTAGGGATGGGTCTCGATCTTGGGGTCCGGGGCGCCGTCGACGAAGCGGTTGACGCCGATCACCGGCTTCTCCCCGGACTGCTTGCGCAGCGCCGTCTCGTAGGCGAAATCGGCGATCTGCTTCTGGAACCAGCCCTGCTCGATGAGCTTGAGCGTGCCGCCGCGGCTCTCGATCTCCTCGAGGATCGCGAAGATGCGGTGCTCGTACTCGGTCGTGAGCGACTCGACGAAGTACGAGCCGCCGAGCGGATCGACGACTTGGGTGACGTTGCTCTCCTCGGCGATGACCTGCTGGGTGCGCAGCGCGATCCGCATCGCATCCTCGGTCGGGATCGCGAAGGCCTCGTCGTAGCCGTTGGTGTGCAGCGACTGCGCCCCGCCCAGGACCGCCGCGAGCGCCTCGAGCGTCGTGCGCATGATGTTCACCAGGTACTGCGGCTTGGTCAGCGACGCAGCCGCCGTTTGACAATGGAAGCGCAGCCGCATCGACTCCGGGTTCTTCGCCCCGAAGCGCTCCCGCATGATCTTGGCGTAACAGCGGCGCAGGGCGCGGAACTTGGCGATCTCCTCGAAAAAGTCGGCCTGACAGACGAAAAAAAACGCCAGCCGCGGCGCGAACTCGTCGACGCCGATCCCTGTCTTGAGCACTTCCTCGACATACACGATCAGATTGGCCAGCGTGAAGGCCGCCTCGTGCAGCGGCGACGAGCCGGCCTCGGAGATATGATAACCCGAAATGTTGATCGGGTTGTAGCGCTTCATGTTCTTCGCGCAGTACGTGATGCAGTCACGTACGATCCGCACCGACGGCTCGACCGGGAAGATGTACTCTTTCTGGGCCATGTACTCTTTGAGGATGTCCGCTTGGATCGTGCCGGAGAGCTTGTTCAAGTCGTAGCCGCGCTGCTCGGCAAGCACGACGTACATCGCGAGCAGGATCCAGGCCGAGGGATTGATCGTCATCGACACCGAGATCTTCTCGAGATCGATGCCCTCGAAGAGCGCTTCCATGTCGGCCAGCGTGTCGATCGCGACGCCTTCGCGGCCGACCTCCCCTTCGCTCATCGGATGATCGGAGTCGTAGCCCATCAGCGTCGGCATGTCGAAATCGGTGGAGATACCGGTCTGGCCATGCGCGATCAGGTACTTGAAGCGCTTGTTCGTGTCTTCGCCCGTCCCGAAGCCTGCGATCTGGCGCATCGTCCAGTTGCGCGAACGGTACATCGTCGGGTACGGCCCGCGCGTGAACGGATAACGGCCGGGGAGCCCGATGTCTTCGGGCGGCGTTCCGGCGAGATCGGCCGCCGTGTAGGTACGTTTGACCGGGATGTCGCCCAGGGTGAAAAACTCGGGTTTACGTTCGGCCTGCTTTGCGAGGAATTGCGCGACCTCGTTTGCCTCCCAGTCGCGGACCTCGTCGCGCAGCTTGGCAACTTCGCCGTTCTCGATGCTGTTTTTCACACTCGTTCCTTTCCGAAAGAAGCCGCGACGAGCGCGCTCGCCAGCGAGTACGGGTCCCCTTCGTGACGTTGCAGCCGCTCGGCGTAGTCGAGCGCCAAGGGTGCGGAGGATGCGGCGAAGCGTTCCAAGAGCAAGTTTTCCGCCGTCTTCTCCAGGCGAAACTGCGCGATGGCGACGCGGCGGCGGCGGCCGGTCTCGGTCTCGAGCGCAACCCGCCGGTGGCGTCCCAGGGCGTCGATCAACTCGTCGAATCCCTCGCCCGTGTACGAGCTGACACCGATCACCGGCACCTGCCAAACCGGCTTCTGCGCGGTGAGCGCGCCCAGCGTGAGCATCGACTTGAGGTCGGTCAGGGTCCGGTTGGCGTCGCTGCGATCGGCTTTGGAGACGACGTGGACGTCGGCGATTTCGAGCATCCCGGCTTTGATCGCTTGAATCTCGTCACCCAGTCCCGGCGCGGAGACGACGACCGTCGTATCGGAGGCCTTGGCGATCTCGACTTCGTCCTGGCCGACGCCGACGGTCTCGATGACGATCGTCTCGAATCCACCGGCATCGAGGATATCGACCGCATCCATCGTCGCGCGGGCCATGCCGCCCATCACGCCGCGGGTCGCCATGCTGCGGATGTAGACCCCCGCGTCGTTCCCCAGATCCGTCATCCGGATCCGGTCGCCGAGGATCGAACCGCCCGAATAGGGGCTGGACGGATCGACGGCGATGATGCCGACCTTCGAGCCGGCCGCGCGCAAACGGGCCGTGAGCTTGGCGACCAGCGTCGACTTGCCGCTCCCCGGAACGCCGGTGAGCCCGATGACGTGCGCCCGTCCGGCGCGCCCATAGATCTTCGCGAGCGCCTCGCGCGCTTCGGGCGTGCCGGATTCGGCGCGCGAGATCAAGCGCGCGATCGCCGGCGTCTCACCCTGCTCGACGCGCTCGGCGAGTTCGAGCGACGGCACGTAGCGCCCCATCTATTCGCCGTTCTCCGCGCGCATCTGCGCGTACATCTCGCGGAAGGCGGCGCGATCGTCGATCACCCGGCGCGCCTTGAAATCGGTTCGCGGCAGCGTGCCCTTGGAAACGATCTCCGCCTTCGTGCGCAGGCCGAGCATCTTCTGCATCCGCTTCGCAACGTCGAGCCGGAACGCTTCGAGTGGTTCTTCTGCCTCCAGCTCGGACTCGACGCGCAGCAGCAGTTCGTCCATCGCCGCCTCGCGCGTGATCACGATCTGGTGCTCGCCGCCGTAGCCGGGCGTTTCGTTCAGCGCCGCGTCGATCTCGCTGGGATAGACGTTCTCGCCGCGGATCGTGAACATGTCGTCGATCCGGCCGAAGATGCCGTGCGGCAGGCGCGGATAGGTGCGTCCGCACGGATTCGGTTCATCGACCCACTGCGTGAGATCGCCCGAGGCGAGCCGGATCATCGGTTGAGAGGTGCGCTCGAGGTGCGTATACACGGGCGTGCCGCGCTCACCATAGGGGACGCGGCACATCGATTTGGGATCGCAGACTTCGGTGTAGACGATGTCTTGCCAACACAGCATCCCGTCGGTCTGCGCCGAACCGGCGACGTTCATCCACGGTGTCATCTCGGCCATCGAACCGGAATCGTAGACCCGCGCACCATAGAGCTCTTCGATGCGGCTGCGGATGCCGGGGATCGAGGCGCCCGGTTCGCCGGAAAAAAACAGATAGCGCAAGCCGAACTCGCGCGGGTCGAGGCCTTCGTCGAGGGCGGTTTGCGCGAGGTGCAGCGCGTAGGTCGGCGTGCCGTAGAAGCCGGCCGGTTTCATCGTTTGCAGCCACTGCGCGCAGCGCACCGTCATGCCCGGGGCGCCGGCGCCGAACGGGAACGCTTTGGCGCCGAGCCGTTCCGCGCCCGCGAGCGCGCCCCAGCTTCCCAGGTAGAGGCTGAAGACTGCGGCGACGCAGATCATGTCGCCGGGGCGCATCCCCATCCCCCACATGATGCGCGCGTGGGCGTTCGCGATCGCGCTCCAGTCGTTGCGGCTGATGCCGAACGCCGTCGGGCGTCCGGTCGTGCCGCTGGTGCCGTGGACGCGAAAGATCTCGCTCTCCGGCACGCACAGATAGTCGCCGAACGGCGGCGTGTCGGCCTGCGCCTTGCGCAGATCGGCCTTCGTGATGACCGGAACCTTGGTCTCGAAATCTTCGAGCGAACGCAGGTGCTCGGGATGGAACCCGGCGGCGTCCCATTTGCGGCGGTAGAACGCCGAATTCGCGTGCGCGTAGCGGCAGACGGCCTGCAGGCGCTCCAAGATCGCCTGCTCGCGGGCGCCCGGTGCCATCGTTTCGCGAACCGGGAACCAATAGCGGCTCGCCGCGGACGGAGCGTACTGCTCGTCGTACCTGGCGGGAAACGACCACGCTTCCATCGCCGGCGCGCTCGAATCAGCGAGCGCCACGTTCGGTCACCAGACGCGAGAGCGCGGCGACGATCGCATCGGGCGGCGTGTCTTGGAGCATCACTTCGTGGACGCCCAGCTTCTTCAACTCGACGACGTCTTCGTCGGGCATGACCCCGCCCGCGACGAGGATCAGGTCGTCGACCCCCTTTTCGGCGAGCAGCGCGATGATCTTGGGGAACACCGTGAGCTGGACGCCGGAGAGCAGGCTGACGCCGAGGATATCGACATCCTCCTGGATGGCCGCGTTGACGACTTCCTCAGGCGTGCGGTGGAGCCCGGAGTAGATCACGTCCATGCCGGCATCGCGCAGCGTCCGGGCGACGACGCGGACCCCGCGGTCGTGGCCGTCGAGGCCGACTTTCGCGAGCAGAACTCGGATGGGTTGAGCCACGTTCACCTCCGCCCCCGGGGTTTGCCGGTTGATCTGACCACCTCTCACGGAGTGATGTTCCAACCGCTCTCAAGCTCCCGCTCAGCGGACGACCTTGGCGATCTTGTTGCCGTTGTATTCGGTGAACCAGAGATTGCCGTCGGGGCCCAAGGTGATTCCGTCGGGTCCGCTTCCGCTCGTGGGAATCGCGAGTTCGGTGAAGACTCCGGCGGTCGTCAGGATCCCGATCTTGTTGCCGGAAAATTCGGTGAACCAGAGATTGCCGTCGGGGCCCGCCGCGATTCCATCGGGCTGGCTCCCGCTCGTGGGAACGGTGTATTCGCTAACGGCTCCCGCGAGAGTCACCTTCCCGATCTTGTTGTTGTAAAACTCAGTGAACCAGAGATTGCCGTCGGGGCCCACGGTGATGTGTTGGGGACCGCCGCCTGAGGGAACGGGGTATCCGGTGAAGCTTCCGGCGGTCGTGACCCTGGCAACCTTGCCGCCGTTCTGCTCGGCGAGCCACATATTGGCGTCGGGACCCAGGGTGATTCCAAACGGGGTACCGCCGCCTGGAACGGGATATTTTTTGGTGAAGCTTCCCGCGGTGGTCACGATTGCGACCGTGTTGTTGTTCCCGTCGGTAAACCAGAGCGTGCCGGCGGGGCCGGCGGCGATCCCCTGGAGATAGCTCCCGCTGGCGGGAACGGCATACTCGGTGAAGGCTCCGGCGGTCGTCACCTTCCCGATCTTGTTTTGGATGAGTTCCGTGAACCAGAGATTGCTGTCGGAGCCGGCGGCGATCGCGTACGGCTGGCTCGCGCTTGTAGGAACGGTTTTTTCGGTAAAGGCTCCGGCGGTCGTCACCTTCCCGAGTTTGTTCCCGTTTTGTTCGGCGAACCAGAGGTTGCCGTCCGGCCCGGCGACGATCCCCCGCGGCCCGCTCGTGCTCGTCGGAATCGCGTATTCGGTGATGACGGGGGTGGCGAGTGTGAGCGAGTACTGCGCGGTGAGGCCGCCCGGAGCCGACGCGTTGCAGGTGAGCGTCGCGCCGGCCGCGCCGTGGCCGTCGTAGACGATGCCGATCGTGCCCGCACCGAGCGCCGTCGGATTGGCCGCGCTCAGGGTCGCCGGAGCCGGCGACGCGTGCGTTCCGCAACCGGTGAACGCGACGCTGCCGGCCGTGCCGGTGGGGCTCGAGAAGTTCTCCGAACCGATCAACGTCGCGCCGCCCGCGTCTTTGACTTGCAGGGACGTGGTCAGCGTCGCACTCGCCAGGGGAACCGCCGTGAACGTGGCCGGCGAGAACGCGAGCGTGGCCGGCACGCCCCAGGTCGATACCGTGGCGGTGTTCGGACCCGCGATCGTGATCGGCAGGGCGTAGCCGACGAAGATCGAGAGCGGCGTGGTCGTCCCGACGACCGGAGTCGCGGTGGCGTACGTGTAGAGCGTGAACGTGTCGGTCGCAGGAGCCGGCGCACTGGCGATCCCCATGCAGACCTTGTCGCCGTCGCCGTCGGTCGTGCAATTGGCGCTCGCGTACGTCACGGGAACCAGCGTGTCGGTGTTGAGCGGCCCGGTGTACGTGCCGCCGAACGGAGGCGCCGGAGCAACGGCCGTCAGCCGGAAGTCGATCGAGCCCATTGCGCTGGAGATATACGCCGGCGATCGAACGGCCGACGACGCGTTGCGCGGCGGGATTCTGATCGTGAACGTGATGGTCGCCCTGCCCAAGGTGCCGGAGCTCGCGAGCGTAGCGGGGCCGGCGGTAGACGGGATGGTGACGGCGGCGCCGGCGGTGCCCGGGAGCGTGGAACCGCCGCCGCCGCACGCGGTTAGACCAAACGCCAGCCCCAGGCCGAGCAGCCACGCCGTTTTCGTATGCGACACGATCGCACTACGACCCGGCCGCTGCCGGCTGGATTGTCATTGCACCGTCCAACCGACGCTCCCGGTACCGGTGATGAGGTTGACCGAATATTGCGCGGTGAGACTTCCCGGAGCCGTCGCGTTGCAGTGCAGCGTGGTCCCCCCGGCACCCAGTCCATCGTAGGCGACGCTGATGCTACCCGAACCGAGCAGCGTCGGATTCGCCGCGGACAGCGTCGCCGGAGTCGGCGTGAGATGCGGATCGCAACCGGTGAACGCGACGCTGCCGGCGGTGCCCGTGGGGTTCGAGAAGTTGTTTCCGCCGATGATCACCGCACCGCCCGCGTCCTTGACCTGGACGGACGTGATCAGCGCGTTTCCGCTCGTCAACGAGACGTTGCTGGGGACATTGCTGACGGAAGCCGGCGAGAAGGCGAGCGCGGCCGGGACGCCCCAGGTCGCCACCGTGGCGGTGTTCGGACCAGCCACCGTTATCGGCAGCGCGTAGCCCGCGTAGATCGACAGCGGCGTCGTCGTCCCGACGACCGGCGCAGCTACCGCGTAGGTGTAGATCGTGAATGTGTCGGTGGCCGGGGCGGGCGCCGTGGTCGTTGCCGTACAGGTCTCGGTCGTCACGACAAGCGTGCAGTTCCCGCTCCCGTACGTCAGCGGAACCAGCGTGTCCTTATTGAGCGAACCCGTGTATGTCCCGCCGCCGCTCGGCGTGACGGCCGTGAGGCGGAAATCGATCGAGACCAGACTGCTTGAGATGTACATCGGCGATCGAACGGCCGCCGAACCAACGGCTCCCGTATCCGGTGGGATCTCGATGGTGATACTCAGGGGCGCGTTCACCAGTTGTGGGCCCGGCGCGATTGCGGACCCGCTCGAGGAGCCGCCGCCGGCGCACCCGGCGAGCCCGGCAGCGAGAAAAAATCCGAATAGCCGGCGTGAGCCGCGACGCGGGCGGCCCGCTCGGACGCGCAAAAACACCATTGCTTGGATATCGATTCTGGCTGTCGTCAGCCGGAGAAACGATCACCCCCGCAGTGAGCGCAGTACGTGTCCGCTCGTATTCGCGACGAATACGTGTGCCTTCAAGTCAGCGATGTGCCCAGACGCCGATTCGCCGAATTATCCGTCGCCGGCCGCCGATGAGCACGCTCGCTGCATCGTCCTGCGGTTCGCCGTGTTTCCGTCTGTGCAAAGAGCGTTATGCCCAACCCTCGGTCGCTTCAACCGGCAACTCTCGAGAATTACGCAGACGTACTACCGCGTTTTCGGATCGAGCCGAATCGAACGCCGCGCCACTATTCGCCGCGCACGTTGATCGCCGCCGACAAGTCGTTGCGCGCTCCGGAGCGATGAACCGTTCGCGGCTGGGTATGGAGGAGGCAACGACTGCAACTTGCTGCTGCGTTCAGGGCGGCGTTCGAGCCCTGGGGAGCGATCGAGATCAACACTTTCCGCGCGCCGATCGTGCCGCTTTGAGATGGAGCTCGATACTGCGGCTCACCTTGCATGCGACGATGTCATTGCACAGCTCGCGAGTTCAGCCCAGGGGCTGACGGCGCGCGAAGCGGCGAACCGGCTCGAAACCGGCGGGCCGAACACCCTGCGATCGCATGTTGCCGGTCCGCTGGGCGTCCTCTTGGGTCAACTCAAGAACCCGCTGCTGATCTTGCTCGCGGGGACCGCCGTCGCCACGATCGTCCTGCACGATGCCACCGACGCGTCGATCATCCTGGCGATCGTAGTCCTGAGCGTTGGCCTCGGCTTCATCAACGAATACCGCGCGCAACGCGCGCTCGCCGACCTGCACGCCCAGATCGTTCCGAAGGCGCGCGCCTATCGCGACGCAGCGGTGACCACCGTCAACGTGAGCGACCTCGTACCCGGCGACGTCGTCGCGCTCGACCTGGGCGACATCGTGCCGGCCGATCTGCGGCTGATCGAATCGCAGGGGCTGACCTGCGACGAAGCGGTCATCACCGGCGAGTCACTCCCCGCAGAAAAATCTAGCGCACCGCGCGCGCCGAACCAGACCGGCCTCGCCGCCTGCGCGCTGCGCGGTACCGTCGTGCGGGCCGGATGCGGAACGGGGATCGTCGTCGCGACCGGTGCGGCGACCCAGATCGGCAAGATCGCGACGAGCCTTGGCGGGCATGCACCGCAAACCACTTTCCAAAAAGGGCTGCGGGCATTTTCGCTGCTCTTGCTGTGGATCACGCTGATCGTTACCTCGATCGTGTTCGTCCTTCTGACGCTCATCCATCATCGGATCTTCGAGGCGTTGCTCTTCTCGCTGGCGATCGCCGTCAGCCTGACGCCGCAACTGCTGCCCGCGATCGTGACGATCAGCTTGGCCACCGGTGCGCGCCGGATGGCGCGGCGATCGGTGCTCGTGAAGCGGCTGGTGAGCATCGAGGATCTCGGCAACATGACCGTGCTGTTCACCGACAAGACCGGCACGCTGACCGAAGGCCGGATGACGTTCGCCGCGGCGCTCGGCGTCGACGGTCGAGCCTCGGCCGACGTGCTGAAACTCGCCGCGATCTGCACGGCCGCAAGCGCCGCTTCCGGCGGCGCCGCGGGCAACGTGGTCAGCGCGCTCGATTCCGCCCTGCTCGACGCCCCGGCGGTCAAGAGCCTCACGGCCGGCCGCCGGCAAACGCTGGGCCAACTCCCGTTCGACTACGAACGCCGGCTCGGCAGCGTGCTCGTCGACGACGGAGCGCAGCGCACGATCATCACCAAAGGCGCACCGGAATCGGTCCTGGCGGCGTGCGACGCGGTGCCGGCCGGCTTCGACGCGGTGCTTCGCGCGCAGTTCGCGGCCGGAGCCCGCGTCCTCGCGGTCGCGTCGCGCGCCGCTCCCGGCCTGACGACGCTGGGCCCGGGCGACGAGCGCGGGCTCACGCTCGCGGGACTCTTGACCTTCGACGACCCGCCGAAGGCCGATGCGGCAAAATCGATCGACCGCCTCGAGCGGCTCGGGGTCACGGTCAAGATCATCACCGGCGACAACGAACTGGTCGCCCAGAAGATCTGCCGCGATCTCGCGATCCCGATCGGCGGAACGCTCAAGGGCGCGGAACTCGCCGCGATGGACGATCCCGCGCTGAGCGTCGCACTGCGAACGACGACCATCTTCGCCCGAATCGCCCCCGATCAGAAGGCGCGCCTGATCAAACTCCAACTGGCGAGCGGAGATACGGTCGGTTTTCTGGGCGACGGCGTGAACGATGCCATCGCGCTGCACGACGCGGACGTCGGCATCTCGGTCGAGTCCGCCACCGATGTAGCGAAGGACGCGGCCGATATCGTGCTCGCCACGAAAGACCTCGGCATCCTCGCCGACGGCGTGGCCGACGGCCGGCGCATCTTTGCGAACACGACCAAGTACATCCTCATGGCGACCTCGTCGAATTTCGGCAACATGATGAGCGCTGCGATCGGCTCGCTCTTTCTGCCCTTCTTGCCGATGCTGGCCTCGCAGATCTTGCTGAACAACTTGCTCTATGACGGGAGCGAGATGACGATCCCGACCGACAACGTGGATCCCGAGCAATTGCTGCTCCCGGCCCATTGGGACATGGGATTGATCCGGCGTTTCATGCTGGTCTTCGGCCCGATCAACTCCATCTGCGACATCAGCATCTTCGTCGTGATGTTGCTCGTGTTCCACGCCGCTCCGGTGCTCTTCCATACCGGATACTTCGTCGAATCGTTCATCACGCAGACGCTGATCGTCTTCGCGATTCGAACGCGGCGGGTACCGTTCTTCCGCAGCCGTCCCGGAAACGCGCTGGCCCTGACGACGATCGGCGTCACGCTGCTCGGCGCCGGTCTGCCCTTTTCCCCGCTCGCCGGGTTGTTTGGTTTCACGCCGCTCCCGGCGGCGTACTTCGGTTACCTCGCAGCGATCGCCGCCGTGTACCTCGTGGCGGTCGAAACGGCGAAGCTCGGCTTCTTCCGCAACGTCAAGACCGCGCCCGGCGCGCCGAAGCCGGGGACGAGTGTTGTCGTTAGCCGCGGCTAACGCAACATTTTAGGTTCAGCGAAACCATTTCCGTCCGAAACGAAAGTGCGTGAAATATTGTTGCATGCGAAGTACACTTAGCATACGATTGCCTTCATGTACCGCGCGGCTCGGTCCGCCGGTCTAGCGCTCTCGTTCACGTAGGATGGAAAATGACGCTTTCTCCCGAGCAACTGAAGCCGGCGATCGAATCCGAGGCTTCCCCTCCAGACTCGGTTCAGGCCAAGTATCCCGGCATCCCGAGCGTGATCCATGGAAACGGCGCCGTCGCGCACGTGATGGACCATGTCTGCGGCGGCGTCATCGGATATCCGATCACCCCGTCGACCGAGATCTCCGAACTCTACGAGGCCTTCCGCGCCGGCGGCGGCCGCAACGTGTGGGGCAAGCATCCGTTCTTCTTCGAACCCGAGGGCGAGCATTCGGCACAGAGCGGCGCGCTCGGCGCCGCTCTCACGGGCGGCAAATACATCTCGAACGCCTCGTCGAGCCAGGGCATCCTCTACGGGCTCGAGTCGCACTACGTCACCGTCGGCAAGAAGGTCGGCGGCTTCGTGCTGCAGGTCGCGGCGCGCGTCGTCTCGCGTCACTCGCTCAACGTGATGGCCGGCCACGACAACGTCTACGCGCTGCTCGCCTCGGGCTACACCATCCTCTTCGGAAGCAACCCGCAAGAAGCCGCCGATCTCGCGGCCATCGCCTACAAGGTGAGCGCCCTCTCGCTGATCCCCGTCGCCAACGCGATGGACGGCTTCGCGACGAGCCACATGTTGTGCGAGGCGCTCTTGCCCGAGCCCGAGTTGCTCGCAGAGTTCATCGGCGATCCGGCCGGCCGCATCCCCGCTCCGACCGTCGCCCAGGAGATCTTGTTCGGCGCGAAAGGCCGCGTCTATCAACTTCAGCAGTACCTCACGCGCCATGCCGGCGATATCCCGGCGCGCGACCTCGCGACGCTGCGCGCGTATCTCGAAGGCGACGCCGCCGGGATCGAGCGCGACAACGACGGACGGCTCGTCGCGATCACGCTGGCCTGGGTCCCCGCCGAGCTGCACGGGCAGTGGCGGCGCCAATGGGTCAACGCGCACGAGAAGGGGACGCGGATGCGCGTCCCGGCGCTCGTCAACGTCAACGATCCCGGGCTCACCGGCGGCGTGCAGAACCAAGCCGACTTCCAAGCTGGCGCCGCCGACCATCGCACGCACTTCGCAAGCGAAGTCCCGCACTTCGTCGAGGAGGCGATGGCGGAGTACGCAACGCTGACCGGGCGCACGTACCATCCGGTCCAGACCTTTGCCTGCGAGGACGCCGACTACGTCATGGTCGGCCTCGGGTCGGTCACCGACGATGCGGAAGCCGTCGCGACCTATCTGCGCGGCCAGGGCAAGAAGGTCGGGGTCGTCTCCATCAAACTGCTCGCACCGTTCCCCGAGGGTGACCTCGTCGCGGCGCTCGCGGGCAAGCGCGCGGTGACGATCCTCGAGCGCTCCGAGACGACCGCGCTGACCACGCTCGTGACCCAAGCGCTCTGTAAAGCGCGCGAGAACGCCGACGGCGTCCGCCACGAGGGGATCCCGGCGATCGACATGTTGCCGAAGATCACGACGGCGATCTTCGGGCTGGGCGCGCACGATCTGCAGCCACGCCACCTGGTCGCCGCGTTCGAGAACATGGCCGCCGAACACAACGCGCCGTTCATCTACCTCGGCACGCGCTTCTTCGAGGACGACCCCTCGCCGCTGATCGCCGAGGTCCAGCAACGGCTGCGCGAGGCGTACCCGGAAACCCAGTTCATGGCGCTCGAAACCGGCCCAAATCCGGTCCTGCTCCCCGAAAGCGCCTTTCGCATCCGCTTCCATTCGGTCGGCGGCTACGGAACGGTCGCGACCGGCAAGCTGCTCACCGACATCCTGGCGGGCGTGCTCGAACTTCACTCGAAGTCGGCGCCGCGCTATGGGTCCGAGAAGAGCGGCGCGCCGACGAACTTCTACATCACGCTGAGCCCCGAGACGGTGAAGATCACCAACGCCGAACTCGAGGACGTCGAGATCGTGGTCTCGCCCGATCACAAGGTCTTCAGCCACACCGATCCGCTGCGCGGGCTCGCCGCGGGCGGGACGTTCATCCTGCAATCGAGCCTCTCGCCGCTCGAGGTCTGGCGCGATCTGCCGGCCGGCGCACGGCGCACGATCCGCGAACGGAACATCCGGTTCTTCGTCGTCGACGCCTTCGACGTGGCGCGCCGCAACGCGCCGACGCCGGATCTCGAAACGCGCATGATGGGGATCGCCTTCATCGGGGCCGTGTGCGGTCGCGTCGAACGCATCGTCGCGGGTGCCGATGCGGACGTCGTTCTCGCGAAGATCCGCCAGCAGATCGCCAAGAAGTTCGGCAGCAAAGGGAGCACGATCGTCGAGAGCAACATGGCGGTGATCCGCGAGGGGCTCGAAGCGACCGTGGCGGTGGACTACACCGCGCCCGAATTCGAGCGCGCGGAGCAAACCATCGCGCTCGACGCGCTCTTCGGTGTCAACGTCTCCGCGAAGATGGCGCACCCCAACGGCACCGCAACGTCGTGCGGCTTCCTCGACCGTGACTTCTACAATGCGGTCGTCGCCGACCGCTTCAAGGACGGCACGATCGGCGACGCACCCGTGATCCCCGGAACCGGCCTCTTCATGCCCCCCGGCTGCGCGGCCAATAAGGATAAAGGGCTCTTCCGCCTGACCGTGCCGCAGTTCGATCCGAGCCTGTGCACGGGCTGCATGGAGTGCGCGCTCGTCTGTCCCGACGCCGCGATACCCAACGCCGTCCACGAGATCCACGACCTGCTGCTCGCGGGGATCGCGTCGCTCGAGGTGACCGCTCACCAGAAGGACCTGATGCGCGGCGCCATCTTCCCGCTCACCGAGGCCGTGCGCGACGCGTATCGCAAACTGCCGAGCAAGGAATTCCAGCCGTTCCACCTGCTGGTCGCCGACGCGATCGAAGGTCTCGACGTGACCAGCGCGACGCTGGCCCGCAGCTACGCGGCTTTGGTCGACGCGCTCGCGCGCTATCCGGTCGCGCGCACGCGCCCGTTCTTCGATGCGATGGAAAAATCGGCGCCGGGAACCGGCGGGCTCTTCGCCGTGGGCATCGACCCCTGGAAGTGCAGCGGGTGTCTCGAGTGCGTCGAGGTTTGCGGACCGGGCGCGCTCGTCGAGCAGCGCCAGGATGCCGGCCTGCTCAAGACCTTGCAGCGCACGTTCGCGTTCATGGGCCAGCTCCCGAACACGCCGGCGCGCTTCTACGACGATGCCACCACGAGCGACGGCGAGACCAAGCGCCTCATCCTCGATCGCGGCAACTATTACGCCATGACTGGCGGGCACGGCGCCTGCCGCGGCTGCGGCGAAGTGACCGCGGTGCGCCTCGTGCTGGCCTCGAACCGCGCGCTGCACGAACGGCGCCGCCGCGACCACATCCGCGAACTCGAGCGCCTCCTGCTCGGGCTCGGCGAGAAACAGGCGACGGTCGATGATCCCGCTCGCCGCGAACGCGTGAGCGCGACGATCGCGACGCTGGAGCGCCGGCTCTATCTCTTCGAGGGCGGACCGACGGGGAACGGCCCGGCCAACGCGGCGATCGCGAACGCGACGGGCTGCAGCAGCGTCTACGCGTCGACCTTCCCGTTCAACCCCTACAAAGATCCGTGGGTGAATAGCCTCTTCCAAGACTCGGCCCCGCTGGCCAAGGGCATCTACGAAGGGCTCGGCGCCGCCGCGGTCGAGGACGTGCGCGCGTTGCGCGTCGCGAAGCTCGAACTCGAGGATCGCTACGATCCCAAGACCCACGACCGGTTCTTCACGTACTTGAGCCCCGATCAGTTCAGCACGGAAGAGCGCGCGCTGCTCCCGACCGTGATCGCGATCGGCGGCGACGGCGCGACCTACGACATCGGCTTCGGCGCGCTCTCGCGCCTGCTCGCGACCCACACGCCGATCAAGGTGGTCGTGCTCAATACGGGCGCCTACTCCAACACCGGCGGTCAAGCCTCGACGTCGAGCTTCACGGCCCAAGACTCGGATCTCTCGCGCTTCGGCGCGGCCCATTCCGGCAAACAAGAGGACCGCAAGGAACTCGGCCTCATCGCCGCGTTCCATCCGCAGGTGTTCGTCGCGCAGAGCACGGCCGCGCTCCAGGGCCACTTCCTCAAGAGCGTGATGTCGTACCTGAGCTACAGCGATTCGCCCGCGGTGCTCAACGTCTACACCCCGTGCCAAGCGGAACACGGGATCGGCGATGACGCGGCCAGCCAAGCCGGCCGGCTCGCGGTCGAGAGCCGCATGAACCCCGTCTTCGTGCACGACCCGCGCCGCGGCGAGACGCTCCGCGAGCGCTTCTCCCTCGAAGGCAACCCCGATCCCGAAGCGGCCTGGGCCCGCACGACGCTCGAGTACGTCGACGCCGACGGCGCGACGAAGCTGCTCGAGATCCCGCTCACGCCGGCCGATTTCGCGCGCCGCGAAGGTCGCTTCCAGAAACACTTCAAGCCCGCCCCGGCCGATGCGCAGTTGGTGCCGGTCCACGAATACGTCGAGCTGAGCGCCACGGACCGCGCCGGCAAGACGCCGTTCGTCTACGCGACCGGCGCGCAAAAGCAACTCGTCAAACTCGCCGTCTCACCGACGATCATCACGCTGGTCGCCGAGCGGCGCCGCAACTGGCAGACGCTGCAATACCTCGCGGGCCTGGGCATCGACCGGCTCAACCTCGAACATCGCAGCCGCCTCGAGGAACTGGATGCGCGTTACCGGCAGTCGCTGCTGGAACGCGAATCGTCGCTCGACACGATCGCGCGGGCGATGTCCGAACTCGCCGCGTCCTCCGGCGCGCCGCCGGCCGGCGGTGCGGCGCTCGCGACGCTTGCCGCGCCGGCCGCCGCCGTCGCGCCCGCTCCGTCCAAGAACGGGTCCGCGAACGGGGTCGCGAACGCGCCGATTCCGTTGATCGCCGAGGCGGATATGCCGCTGTGCTCCAACTGCAAGACCTGCTACCAGACGCTCCCCGAGATCTTCGAGAAGACGACCATCGTCGTCGACGGCGCCGTCAAGGAAGTCGCGCACGTCATCCCGGGCGTGCTCGCGAAACTCGAGATCACTCCGGAACTGGTGCGCCGCGCCGCCCGCGCCGCCGCCGAATGCGACTCGGAAATCATCAAATGAGTACCATCGACCTGACGCTCGTGCAGTTCGACGAGCTGGCGCAAAGCCGGACGAGCGAGTTGTTCCAGATGCAGCTCGACCTGCTGCGCCGGCGGCTCACGCGGAACCCGCAAGAGTTCCGCGATCTCTTCATCACCGAAGGCATCAACGCGATCGGCTGGGAGTTCCAGCAACCGGCGCTCTCGGCGGACTTCACGAAGACGTTCTGGTCGATGCTGGTGCGCGACGACGACGCCAGCCTGGTCCTGCAGCGCTTCGTCTGGGCGATCCCGCTCAAGTTCAAACGCCGGTTCATCGCCGCCCTCGACGCGCAGCTCACCGAGCGCTATCCGATGTTCGCCGGACTCTCGACCGACTGGCCGGGGAAGAACGGGATCCCGCCGTACATCCGCCCGCCGGAGGAGCGCGCCCAGGACTTCGGTCTGGTCAACCAGGGGTATCTCGGCTACACGAACCTTGGCTACAGCGCGCGCGAAGTCGACTTGTTCGTCTGGCTCGAAGTGCTGCGCGATAAGCAGTGCGAGGACCGCCCGTGCGAGATCGGCATCCCGCGTGAGGGGAAAAAAGAAAACCAAGGCGGCTGCCCGGTCGCGATCCACATCCCCGAGATGCTGGCGCTCATGGGGATCGGCAAGTATCGCGAAGCGCTCGCGCTGATCGAAGAATGCAACCCGCTGCCGAACATGACCGGCCGCGTTTGCCCGCAAGAACTGCAGTGCCAGGGCGTCTGCACGCACACGGAGCGTCCGATCGAGATCGGGCAACTCGAATGGTATCTGCCGCAACGCGAAAAACTCAACGGCGACGGAGGTCCCATCAACGTCCCCGATCCGTGGACCGTCGCGGCGAAGCCGCCGGTCGCGGTCATCGGTTCCGGGCCGGCGGGGCTGATCAGCGCGTATCTGCTCGCTAAAGAAGGCTATCCGGTCACGATCTTCGAGGCCTTCCACGAACTGGGCGGCGTGCTGCGCTACGGCATCCCCGAGTTCCGGCTGCCCAATGAATTGATCGACGACGTGGTCGGGCGCGTCAAGGCGCTGGGCGGGAAGTTCGTCACCAATTTCGTCGCCGGCAAGACCGCGACGCTGGACGAGCTAAAAGCGGCCGGCTTCCAGCGCGTCTTCGTCGGAACGGGCGCAGGGCTGCCGCGCTTCATGAACGTTCCGGGCGAACATCTTTTGGGCGTGATGTCGGCCAACGAGTTCCTCACCCGCGTCAACCTGATGCAAGGACACGTCGAGGGCTACGAGACGCCGCTCCCCGAAACCAAGGACAAGCGCGTCATCGTCATCGGCGGCGGGAACACCGCGATGGACGCGGCGCGCACCGCGAAGCGCCTCGGCGGCGAGGTGACCATCGTCTACCGCCGCACGCAAGCCGAGATGCCGGTCCGCGTCGAGGAACTCCACCACGCGCTCGAAGAGGGGATCCAGCTCAGCGTGCTGCGCGCGCCGTGCGAATTCATCGGCGACGAGAAGACGCACCACCTCACGCACGCGCTGCTCGACGTGATCGAACTCGGCGCCCCCGATGCCTCGGGCCGGCGCAGCCCGGTTGCGACGGGCAAGACCCAACTCATCCCGGTCGACCTCGCCATCATGGCGCTGGGCAACACGCCCAACCCGATCGTCAAAGACGCGGAACCCGGTCTGAAGACGACTCGCTGGGGGACGATCGAAGTTCGCGACGGCTCGCAAGAGACGCATCTCGCCGGTGTCTACAGCGGCGGCGATGCGGCCCGCGGCGGCTCGACGGCGATCCGTGCGGCCGGCGACGGCCGGGCGGCGGCGCGCGAGATCGCCGCCGCAAGCGAACTCTCCGCCGCGGAGATCGCGGCCGCCGTCGCCGGCGCCGCGCAGTACACGACGCTCGGTCAAACGCCACCGGTCATCGTCGAAAAAATCGTTCTGGCCGAAGGGATCGTCGAGTTCGTCGTGCGTTCGCCGCTCATCGCCAAAGCCGCCAAGGCCGGGCAGTTCGTGCGCGTCTTGGCGAGCGCGCACGGCGAGTTGATCCCCTTGACGCTCGCCGATTGGGACGCGCAGGCGGGGACAATCGATCTGGTCGTCCAGGCCTTGGGCAGCAGCAGCACCGCGATCAACGCCATGAACGTGGGCGACGCCTTCGCGGGGATCGCGGGGCCGCTGGGACTGCCGAGCAAACTTCACCGCTACGCAGCCGACGAGACGGTCGTCTTCACCGCGGGCGGCGTCGGCTTACCGCCCGTGTACCCGATCGCGCGCGAGCACCTGCGCATGGGGAATCACGTGACGCTGATCGCGGGCTTCCGAACGGCGGACCTGCTCTTCTGGACGAAGGAGAACGAGCGGATCGGCCGGCTCCAGGCGGAGTTCGGCGATCTGCTCAACGTCATCTATACGAGCAACGACGGCTCGTTCGGGATCAAGGGCTTCGTCACGCTTCCGCTCGAGGAGATGCTGGAAATCTCGCGCGCGCGGCACGGCCACAAGCTCGCGGAGGTCGTGACCATCGGGCCGCCGCTCATGATGCGCGCGGTCAGCGACCTCACCCGGCGCTTCGGGGTTCCCACGATCGCGAGCTTGAACTCGATCATGGTCGACGCGACCGGGATGTGCGGCGCGTGCATGGTTCCGGTGACGATCGACGGCAAACTCGTGCGCAAGCACGCGTGCATCGACGGTCCGGAGATCGACGCCCACCTCATCGATTGGGATAAATTTCTCCCGCGCTTCAACCAGTTCAAAGCCCAAGAACAACGCAGCCGCATCCGCCACGGCTACGCCTGACCGCAGCGAACCCCGGTCGCTGCGGTTGACGTACAGCGCACTGCATGTTATCGTCACGTTATGAGCGTTCAGAACGCGCTGTGTATCCGTTTTTGTTCCAACGGTTCGTTGAGGACGGGATAGCGGCGTGACGTAAGCGCGGGAACACGCGAAACGGAAAACAGCCTCTGCCGTCCGGCGGGGGCTTTTTTCATTCTGAAATGGACGAACGAAGTTCCATCCGCACGGCGGGGTTCTGTTTGCTCGCGCGCACCCGCGCACGGATCCAACTCGCTCGCGATGAGACGCATTCGAGCGTAATCCCGAGTGTTTGACCGGCGTCCGAACGGCGTTTCGAGATGCTCGTATTCAACTTGTTTTTTTGTAAGGGGAAATCACGTGACCCGGAAGTTCTTGTCTGCGCTCGGCGCCGGCCTGGCAGCAGTCCCACTCCTCGTCGGGAAGGCGGATGCCATCCCAACCAATATCGAAGGCTCGGCCGGCGGCGGCTTGGTCCCGTGGGCCCTCCTGGCCCCAGGCGCTCCGCTCGTTTCGTATACGAACCTCAAGACCAACGATTTTCAATTTCAGAGCATCGCGATCGGCGGCACGCTCTGGAAGCGGATCGAACTGAGCTACAGCCAGCAGATCCTCGACGCACCCACCGTCGGGACGGCCCTCGACCTCGACGAACGCATCACCCAGAACGTCATCGGCGCCAAGTACAAGCTGTGGGACGCAAACTCCAAGAATGCCCTGCCGACGGTAGCGGTCGGCGTGCAGCTCAAGAGCGCGAGCGGCAAGATCCTCGATGCCCTGCAGACCGCCGGGGCGATCACCGGCAAGTCCGGCACCGATTACTACCTAGCCGCGACCAAGATCTTCAAGGTGAGCGCCACGACCGTGGTGTTCAACGGAACGCTGCGCGCGACCGAGTCCAACCAATTCGGACTGCTCGGCTTCGGCGGCGGATCCCTCAACGGCAACACGTATTACAAGCTGGCGCCGGGAGCCGGCAGCGGCCCGCGGTCAATCGGCCGCGGGCCGCCGCCGGCGTCCGAGCGCCGAACGCGTGATCGTCAGGGCGATGGCGACCGTCGCGAGCATCGCGGCGAGCGTGAACGCGCCGACGAAGTTGTTTTCGTTGTAGAGGATCTCGATGTGGAGCGGGACCGTATCGGTATAGCCGCGGATGCGGCCCGAGATGACCGAGACGGCGCCGAACTCTCCCAGCGCGCGCGCGTTGCAGAGCAAGAGCCCGTTGAGCAGCGCACCGCGCGCGTTCGGCAGCGTGACCCGCAGAAAGGTCTGCCAGACGCTCGCCCCCAGGCCCAGCGCCGCCTCCTCGAGCTCGCGCCCCGTCTCGTTCATCAGCGCGACCGTCTCGCGTGCGACGTACGGAAACGTGACGAAGATCGTCGCGAGGATGATCCCCGGGGGAGCGAAGGCGACCTGCCACCCGTGCGCGCTCAGCCACGCTCCGATCGGTGAACGGCTGCCGAAGCACAAGAGCACTGCGAGTCCGGCGACGACCGGCGAGACGGTGAGCGGGAGATCGATCAGCGTCAGCAGCACGGCCTTGCCCGGGAAGCGGTATTTGGTCAGCGTCCAGCCGGCCAAGATGCCGAACGCACCGTTCACCGCGATCGTGGCTAGGGCAACCACGACAGTCAACGCGATCGCGTCGCGGGCGTACGGATCGGCGAACGTCTGCAGCGCGGGACCGGCGCCGAGCCGCAGCGATTCATAGACGATCGAGGCGAGCGGCAACACGACCAAGAAACCCAGCACGAGCGCCGCCGCGACCAGCGGGAACCGTTTCATTCGGCGACTCGCTGACTGATCAAACGCCGCTGCAAGGCGTTGATCGCGAGCAAGAGCAGAAACGAGGCGACCAGCGAGACCGTCGCGACGGCCGCGGCGCCGATATAATCGTATTCTTCCAACCGCGTGACGATGATCAGCGGCACGATCTCGGTCTTGAAGGGCACGTTCCCGGCGATAAAGATGACCGAACCGTATTCACCCAGCGTGCGCGCAAGGGCGAGCGCGAACCCGGTCAGCATGGCGGGCGCGAGCAGCGGCAAGGTGATCCGGCGCAGGATCGTCCAACGCGAGGCGCCCAGCGAACTCGCCGCCTCCGTGAACTCGCGCGGCAACGCCGCGATCACCGGCTGCACCGTTCGCACGATGAACGGCAGGCCGACGAAGGCGAGCGCGAACCCGATCCCCAGCGGCGTGAACACGACGGTGATGCCGGCGCGCGCCAGGACCGGGCCGAGCCAGCCGTGCGGTCCGTAGAGCGTGACGAGCGTGATGCCCGTGACCGCCGTCGGAACGGCAAACGGAACGTCGACCAACGCGTTGAGGATCCGCCCGGCGACCGAACGTTCGCGCACGAGCACGCTCGCGAGCCACACGCCGACGACCACATCGAACGCCGACGCCGCGAGCGCCGTCAGACCGCTCAAGCGATAGGCGGCCAGCGCACGCGGCGAAAAGGCGATAGCGATGAACCCTTGGGGCGTGATCCCCGCCATGGTGACGATGATGGCCGAGAGGGGCACGATCACGAGGATCGCGATCACGAGCATCGTGAGCGCGAGCGCGATGCCCCTCCCGGGGATCACTTCGAGGAATAGATCTGGTCGAACACCCCGCCGTCGGCGAAGAAGCGCGTTTGCGCGGCGGTCCAGCCGCCGAAATCCTCGATCGACGTCAGGTCGAGGTGCGGGAACGAGGACGCGTAGGCTTTGGCGGCCGTTTGCGAGCGCGGGCGATAGCCCCACTTGGCCACCAATTCTTGAGCGGGTTCCGAATACAAATACTTCAGATACTCGGTGGCGACGGCTTGCGTCCCGTGCTTCGCCACGTTCACGTCGACGACCGCAACCGGCGGCTCCGCCAAGATGCTCACCGAGGGTTCGACGATCTCGAACTCACCCGGATGTTCTCGCACTTGGACGATCGCCTCGTTTTCCCAGGCGAGCAACACGTCACCGATGCCGCGTTCGGCGAACGTGATCGTCGCGCCGCGGGCACCCGAGTCGAGCACGCCGGTATTCTTATAGACGGCTGCGACGAACGCGCGCGCCGCGGCGTCGTCGTTGTGATTGCGTTTGAGCGCATAGGAGTAAGCCGCCAGGAAGTTCCAGCGCGCGCCGCCGCTGGTCTTGGGGTTCGGGGTTACGACGGAGATGCCGGGCCGCACAACGTCGTTCCAATCGTGAATCCCTTTGGGATTCCCTTTGCGTACCAGGAACACAATCGTCGACGTATAGGGCGTCGAATGGTCCGGCAAGCGCTTGGCCCAATCGGGCGCGATCAGTTTCGCGTGCGTCACGATCGAATCGATGTCGTAGGCGAGTGCGAGCGTGACGACGTCGGCTTCGAGACCTTCGATCACGGCTCGCGCCTGGGCGCCGGAGCCGCCGTTCGATTGCCGGATCTCGACGGTCTCACCGGTCTTCTTCTTCCAGTAGTCCGCGAAGAGCACGTTGTAGGCGCTATAGAGTTCTCGCGTCGGATCGTACGACACGTTGAGCAAGGTCGAGGCGGAGGCTTGGGCCGTCAGTGCCGCAGCGAACAGCAGCGACGCGACCACACGGAACACGGGCGTCATCATTTCCTCATCAGAGCGTCGCGGCCGGGAACGACCGCTGGTGGAGTGGGGCAACGTAGAGTCCGTTCGCGGACCGGAACAGCAGGTCGGCGGCACGGTGGGCGGAGAGATCGGCGTGCAGCGTCGCGCCGTTGACCAGCGCGAGTTCGAGTCGCGTCCGGGAGCCGAGCGCGACGACACGGGTCACCCGTGCCGAATGCGCGCCCTCGAACGATTCCGCTTCGACCCGGACATCGTGCGGCCGGACGAACGCGACGCCGTTCTCCGCTGGAATGGCGTTGGCTGGGCCGAGCAACTGGAGCGCGAACGGTGAGGCGGGCTGGTCGTAGACGTGGAGCGGCGTTCCAACCTGTTCGATTCGCCCGGCTTGCATGAGGACGAGTTGGTCGGCGATCTCCATCGCTTCATCGGCGTCGTGGGTCACGAGCAGCGTGGTCACCGGCACGACCTCATGGAGTTGGCGGAGCCACTCGCGCAGTTCGCGCCTCACTTGCAGATCGAGCGCGGCGAACGGTTCGTCGAGCAAGAGCACCGATGGATCGCCGGCCAGCGCCCGCGCGAGCGCGACCCGCTGACGCTGCCCGCCCGAAAGCTGGTGCGGCAGCCGCCCCCCGTAGCCCGGGAGCTGAACGAGTTCGAGCAGTTCGTTGACGCGCGCGGCCGTCCGGCGCTCCGAACCACGCCGCACGTCGAGGGTAAAGGCGACGTTGTCCGCGACCGTCATGTGCGGAAAGAGCGCGTACTGCTGGAAGACGAAACCGATGTTGCGGTCGCGCAGCGGAAGCGCCGTGATATCGCTGCCGTTGCGAAAGATGCGCCCGCCGTCGATCTGCTCGAAACCGGCGATCGCGCGCAGCAGCGTCGACTTCCCGCAGCCCGACGGGCCCAGTACCGCCGCCAGCGTTCCCGGAGCGACCTCGAATGAGATCCCGTCCAGCGCCGCGACCGTTCCGAAGCGTTTGGAAACGTTTTCGAGCCGTATCCCGACCGAGATTCGCTCCTCAGACATGGATACCGCACTCGGTCTTGGTGAAGTCCGGCCAGCGCCCGGCCCGCACGTCCTCATCGGAGGCGACCCGGCGCGTGCACGGCAGGCAGCCCAAGCTCGGATAGCCGTCGGCGTGCAGCGGGTTGACCGGAACGCCGTGCGCGCGCACGTACTCCCAAACCAGATCGTCGCTCCAGAACGCCAGCGGCGCCAGTTTGACGACCGCATTGGCATCGTCCCATTGGCGGATCTGCAGATCGCGACGATCCGCCGTCTGCTCGCGCCGCACCGCGGTCATCCAGACATCGTAGCCCTGCAGAAAGCGCCGCAGCGGTTCCACCTTGCGCAGCGCGCAGCAGGCATCGGGATCACGGCGCCACAGCGCCTCGCCGTACTCGGCAGCCTGTTCCTCCACCGACTGGTGCGGCACAACCGCCTCGACCCGGATCCCGTAGCGCTCTTCGACCGTCGCGACGAGTAGGTGCGACGCGGGGAAGAGCAGGCCCGTGTCGATGAAAAACACCGGCAAGCGCGGCTCCTCGCGCAAGGCGAGATCGAGCAGCACCATCCCCGATGGCCCACCGAACGAACAGGACAAGGCCACGCGGCTGGGATAGGCTTCGAGCGCCACGCGGATCGCTGCGCCGGCGGCAGCCGTCGCTGAGGATAGACTAGTCAAAGGGTCCCATCTGGAAGCGTCGGCTTCTTCTTCAGTGGTCGGCAGTTGCGGAGCAAGAAAAAACTCCCGGCCGAGCGGCCCGGAGTTCACGGGGACAACACACCAAGCGTGCGCTAGCCCAATGCCCTACCAAGCCAACCCGCACGCGGGCAGCAGCAACAGCAACAGCAGAGCAAACACGAAAGCCTGATGGTCATTCCCGGCGACCATAGCATAGCGGGACCACCCCGGTCAACGCAGCGGCAGCCGGCCTGCGCGAGTAGGCGGGGCGCATCGTGGCTACCAAGCCGGGTTCGAGGCCGGCACGTTCAGACGGGTAACCAACCCGCGGATGCGCGCCGGCAGGCGCCGTCCGGCGACGATCCGGCGCAGGCGTCCGGGGATCGTTTGGCGCTCCTGCTTGAGCCAGCGGGCAAAATCCGCGAGACCGTCCTCGAGCCCGACGCACGGCCGCCAGAGCCAGCGCTCCCCCGCTCGCTCGATGTCGGCGTAGGTCACGTTCATCTCGCCCGCCGGACGCGTGACGTACCGGACCCGCGGCGAGAGTTCCAGTGCCACGCCCAGCTTCTCGACCAGTTCCAGGACCGTGACGGGCGAGGCGTTGCCCAGATTGACGATCCGGAAGCCGGCGCGCTCCTTGGCCGCGGCGGCGATGCCGCGCACGATATCGCTCACGTGGGTGTAATCGCGCGCCATCGAGCCGTCGCCGAAGACCGTGATCTCCTCCCCGCGCAGCATCGCGGTCGCGAATTTGCGAATCGCCAGATCGGGCCGTTGCCGGGGGCCGTAGACGGTGAACAGCCGCACCACGGTAATCGGCGCGGCGAACGATTCGGCGGCTGCGGCGCAAAGCAGTTCGCCGGCACGCTTGGTCGCCGCGTACGGACTCGGCGGGAGATTGCACGGCGCCGATTCCGCGAAGGGCGGCGGCGTATCGTTTCCGTATGCCGAACTGCTCCCGGCGTACACCACCGGCACCGTTCGCTCGCGCGCGAACGCGTCGAGCACGTTCTGGGTCGCCACGACGTTCGCGCGGACGTACCGCGCGGGCTCGGCGAGCGACCGGCGCACGCCCGGCATCCCCGCCAGGTGGATGACGACGTCGGGGCGCGCCAGGGCCGCGAGGCGCTTCGTCGCGCCGCTCTCCGCGAGATCCAGCGTGTGCAACTCGAAGCGCTCGTCGCGGAGCGCGGCCTCGATGTTCGCGATCTTCAGACGCGGGTCGTAGTAGTCGTCGAACGAGTCGATCCCGGCGACGCGATAGCCTGCGGCGAGCAGATGCTCGACGACGTGCGAGCCGATGAAGCCGGCGCAGCCGGTCACCAGCGCCCGGGGCGGCGCGGCGGACCCGTTCACGCAAGGCTCGGTTTCGGGCGCGCCGACGAGCCGCCGGACGACAGGGCATGCTTGATGAGATCGCCCGAATACACGGCGCTCGGCAGCACTTCGCACTCCGCCCAGCAGCCGGGACAAGCGCGCACCCAAGCGCGCGATTCGTCCGCCGGTTCACCGAACCAGACTTCCTCGAACGTCTGCGTGCGTAGATTGCCGACCTTGCGGCTATTGAATTGGCAGACCGGGACGTCGCCGTTCGGGAAGATTCGCAGGTGCGCGCGCAACGCAACGCACGGCGGGTTGGGGCTTGGCTCCTGCGCCAGCAGCCGATTGCGGATACCCTCGAGATAGTAGCGCTTGGCCACGCGCTCGGCCGGTGCGAACTCCGCCACGTCCGCCTCGACCTCGTCGAACAGGGTCTCGAGTTGCTCGCGCGAGAGACCCTCGAAGGGCTCGAACGCACCGGGATAGGCCGGTGCCAGATTTGCTTCTTGCACGATCGAATACGTGGCGCTCTCTTTGTACGCGACGACGACCTGGTTCTTGATGCCCAGCGGCGCCAAAACGTCGTGCAGCTCGCGGTATTGGGCGGCGCCGGCGGCATCGACGATCGTCTGGTTTACGGCGAGATTCAAGCGCAGTTCCTTGCGGCGCGGCGCGAGCGCTTCGACCGTCCGCATCGCCGAACGGAACGCCCCGTCATGACCGCGGATCAGATCGTGCTTGTCGCCGACGCCGTCGATCGAGATCAGCAGGTTGAGCGGCGTCGTCCGCGGCCGCCGCTCGCAGAAATCCACGATGCGATCGGTCAGAAAACCGTTGCTCGTGACATGGAGCAAGGCCGGCTTCACCGTGCTGATCGCGACGCGCGCGATATCGAGCAGATCGCGGCGCACGAACGGTTCGCCGCCGGTCAGCCTCACCGCGTCCATCGGCGGCAATTGCGCGAAAATCCGGCCCACTTCCGCCAGCGTCAGATCGCCCTTGGAGTCCTTGCGCCAGGAATCGCACATCACGCAGCGCGCGTTGCAGGTGAAGGTGACCGTATACGTGAGCATGCGCGGGAGACTCGCGTCGCCGCGGCGGACCTGCCCGATCGTGCGCGCCAAGGCCGCCGCTCGCGCGATCGTGCTCATCGCAACGACGCCTGCAGCGCGGCCGCCCGCGGCTGGGTCTTCGGCGTGAGGTGACGACGGAGTTCGGCCAGCACCGCCGCGTTGCCGTTCAGGCGCTCGCGCACGATCTGCGAGCGGTACGATTCGACCCGATCGAGGAAACGCTCGAGCGCCGGAGTGCTGACCTCGTCGAACGCCAGCCACTCACCCGTCCGTTCGTTGGCGAGCAGATGCCCGTGGATCAACTGTTCGGGGTTGTTGGGTTCGGGCAGCGCGAAGACGGGCTTTCCGAGGTAGAGCGCCTCGCCGAGCAATTGGTTGCCCGCCGTCGTGATCAGGGCATACGAGGTCGCCAGGTCTTCGACGAAGCGCCGCTCGTCGATGGCGAAGAAACGAACCTTGCCGCGGCTCGGCTGCGCTCCCCAGCCGTAGGCGCGGACTTCCCGGCCGGTCCCGGCGAGCGCCTCGATGAGCCGCTCCGAACCGAATTTTCGCACGTAGACCACGAGGTGCGCCCCGTGCTCGGCGCGGGCCTCGAGGACCTGCGGCCGCAAGAGCGGGCCGACCTCGAGCGCGCGTTCCATCCCGGGCCGCAAGCCGGGGAAGCAGAACGACGAGACGATGGTCGCCGCCTGACCGCGGTAGTAGAGTCCGACGAGCGCGCCCATCCGCGCGGCGCGCCGCCGGAGCGGCGCCGGCAGGCGCGAGAGGTCGCTCGCGACCAGAAAGTGCTGATGGTCGAGGCTCACGAACGGAACGCCGCTGCGCTGCGCGGCGCGCGGCAGGGCCGGCTCGAAATCCGTGAGCACCAGGTCCGGTCGCTCGCGCTCGATCTCGCGCTGCAGGCGAGCGATCAACTGCGGGAGTCGCGAGAGATAGCCCAGCACGCCGCGGGTGGTCCGCCACGGCGAGAGCGTGTTGCGCGCCGTATACTCGAATTGGAGGCCGGGGATCCGCGTCACGCGGACGCCGGAGCCGGCATAGAGCGGCGCGAGCATCTCATAGGCATCGCCCGGCGCAAAGATGACGAACCGGTGTTCGGAGCGCAGGTGCTCCACGATCGTCCGGACCCGGGTCGCATGTCCGCGGCCTTCGCCGGCCAGACTGTAGAAGATCGTCGCCATTCGCTTCCTCCCGGCGTTCACTCCCCGACGGAGCGCCTCCCTCCGGCGACCGCTACCGAGCCCACGGGAAGGGGTCCGACGGTGCCCGACTTGCCCGCCGTTTCGCAAGCGGCGGCTCAGCGGCCAGTTAGCCTCGGCGAACTCGTAGGCGTTCGCCGCCCGTATGAAGTAGAGCCGATCAGTCCAACCGTATCGGTAGCGGCAGCTTTGGAGTGTGCTTGTTTTCATGAAGGTCGGCATTGCGGGGTTCGGGATCATCGGCGGCGCGTTCGGGCGCTGTTTCGCCCGCTCCAGGGAGATCGATCTGCACATCTACGACAAGTACAAGGACGAGTATTCGTCGCCGCAGCGCTTCGAGGCGTTGAACGCCTGTGACATCGTCTTCATAACCGTGCCGACGCCGTATGACAAGAAACACCGGGCGTGCGATATTTCGGCCGTCGAAGAGGTCATCAGCCGCTTGGACGCGCCCGCGTGCATCAAATCGACCGTCCCGCCGGGGACCACGGATCGGCTCGCGGCGAGCGGAAAGAAATTGGCCTTCAGCCCCGAGTTCATGGGTGAATCGGCTTCGCACCAATGGCCCGAAGTCTACAGCGCCGGGTTCGCCGTGTTCGGCGGCCATCCGGAAGCCTGCGCGAACGCGCGGCGCGCATACGAGTTGTCGTCGCCCGTTCCGCTCGACTACGTCGAGACGACGGCCGCGCACGCCGAGCTGAGCAAATACATGCTCAACGTCTACCTCGCGACCAAGGTGACGTTCATGAACCAGTTCTACGACATCGCGACCCAAGCCGGCTTGGATTTCGAGGAGTTGCGCAAGCTGTTTTTACTCGACCCGCGCGTCGGCGAATCGCACACCCAGGTCACCCGCGAGCGCGGCTTCGGCGGCAAGTGCTTCCCGAAAGATCTCAACGCCATCATCGCCTGGGCGTCGAAGCGCGGCGATCCGACGTTCCTGCGCGCCGTGGCCGACTTCAACGACAACGTCCGTTCGATCGACCGCGCGGCGGCGGCCAAGAAGCCGGCCCGCGTTCGCAGGCCCTTGAAGATCGGCCAAGCGATCAAGGCGATCGGCCGCCGGCCGCGTCAAGCGCTGCAGGGACAATGAGCCGCCGCCCGAGCCGCGCGCGGACCGTTCAGATTCGGGGTGGCGCCGCCGTGGCGTGGACGATGCCGCTTCCCCAATCCGCCGCGAGCACGTAGCCCTCGCGCGCGAAGATGTCGAGCATCCGGTGGTTTCCGGCGAGTACGTCGGCCCGGATTTCCTGCACGCCCACTTCGCGCGCCCCGCGCATCACCGCTTCGACCAAGAGCGTTCCGATCTGATGGTTTTGATACGCGTCGGCGACGGCCACGGCGAGTTCGGCCGGCCCCTCCCGTTCCGGGATGACGATCGCATGGCCGACAACGTCCGCGGAGTCCTCGTGCACGGCGATCATGGAGATCGCCCCCGAACCGCCGATTTCCTCGAGGGTCTCGGCGACGATCGCCGGATCGCTCAGCATCCCGAAGAACCGCAAATGACGGGATGTCTGCGACAATCCGCACATGAAACGCACGATTGCCGCGGCATCCGCCGGCTCGGCAACCCGAATGCTTATTCCTGGAATGATCGGGGGCGCAACCATGACTCCACGCTCTCGCATACACAAGGTTTCGGCAGCGAAGGCGCAATGATGATGCGGTACCGCTGTGTGGTTTTCGTGAAAGGCCTGTGACCTAGCCGTTCACACGGACGGCGCCGGAACCCGAACCTGCAACCCGGCCCGGCGGATCGTGCGTCCAAGGCGTAGGTCATCCCACGCGATCCCAAAGGAGCGGCAAGCATGGCTATCGATCGTCACGCCGAGGCACGCTGGACCGGCGATATCCCCACCGGCAGCGGCGCCATCACCTTCAAGAGCGGCGCATTGCCGGTCACACCCTATAGTTTTGCGACCCGCTTCGGCGGCCAGCCCGGCACGAACCCCGAGGAACTGCTCGCGGCATCGCACGCGGCCTGCTACAGCATGGCACTGACCTTTCTGCTCGCGAACAGCGGCCACAAGTCGAACAGCATCGATACGCAGGCCACGGCCACGGTCGATCAAGTGGGCGCTGGCTTCAAGATCACGCGCGTGCGCCTGCAGGTTACCGGCGATGTGCCCGGCTTGACACAGGAGCAATTCGCCGGGTTTGCGCGTCAGGCCGAGGGCGGCTGTCCGATCTCCAACGCGATCCGCAACAACGTCGAGATCGTGCTCGAGCCGACGCTCAAATAGTCGCTGCGCCACTGGTCCGGGCGTTCATTCGCCGGCGACCGCGCGCGCGAGCTGCCAGCCCTCGCGCGCGGTTATCACGCAGATCGCCGGCCCCGATTCGGCCGCATCGATGCGCCCTTCGAGGGAAGCGGCGTTGCGCGCGGGATCGAGCAGCGCCGCGGCGCCCAGACCACCTTCGAGCGCGGCGGCGCGTATGCCGGGTGCGTGTTCCCCGATGCCGCCGGTGAACGTAAGGAGATCGACGCCGCCAAGCGCCGCGATCATCGCACCGAGCGAGGTACGGATTCGCCACGCCAGCACGTCGAGCGCGAGTTTAGCATCGGGATCGCCGTGCGCCGCCTCGAGTTCGCGCACGTCGCCGCTGAAGCCCGAGATGCCGAGCAATCCCGATTGGCGTTCGAGCATTTCGTCGAGCGCATCGACCGTCATCCCATCGCGCAGCAGATGGACGAGCAAACCGGGATCCACCGATCCGCTGCGCGTGGCCATCGGCAGGCCCTCGAGCGGCGTATACCCCATCGTCGTATCGATGCTGCGTCCGTTGCGGATCGCACACAGCGACGAGCCGCCGCCGAGGTGCGCGGTCACGACGCGCGAGCGCTCGATGTCGAGTCCGGCGAGCGCACACCCGCGATGAGCCGCGTATTCGTGGCTGAGCCCGTGGTAACCGCGCCGGTGGAAGCCTGCCTGGGTGAGTGCGCGCGGCAACGCATAGGTGCTCGCTGCGGCGCCGAGCGTGCGATGAAATGCGCTATCGGATACGGCGAACTGCGGCAATTCCGGGCGCAGCTGCGCGATGAGGCCCACGACGCGCAGTGCCCGCGCGTCGTGCAACGGCGCGTCGGCGCCGGCAGCGGCGATGCGCTCCTGAACAGCGGCATCGAGGCGCAGGATCGCCGGCGCCTGGCTCGGCATGCGGACGACGCGATGGGCGACGACTGCGACGGGTTCCCGAACCCAATCGGCGAGCGCCTCGCTCGTGACGCCGGGCTCGACGGAGCGTGCCGCCGCCGGCGCCGGCGGCGCGGCGATCGCCGCGAGCGGTGCGCGCAATTCGTAGCGCTCGAGCTTGAGCGAGGTCGAACCCGCGTTGACCGTCAGCACGCTTTTCACGGTAATCCTGCGCCGCTTTTTAGATCAGGGAAACCGTACCGTCGCCGGTTCGTTGCGGCGTCGCCGCGAGCCGCCGCCCGGGCATGCGGACCGTAAAGCGAGCACCGTGACCGGGTTCGTTGTTCACGTCGATCGAACCGCCGTGCTCTTTGACGAACTGCGTCGCGAGTGCGAGCCCGAGGCCGGCGCCCTCGGTGTTCGCCGCGGCCGTCCCGCGAAAGCCGGCCTCGAATATCTTCGCGATCTCATCGTTGCGCACGCCCGGCCCATCGTCGGCGACGCTGAGCGTCAACGCGCCGCCGGCACGGCGGCAATCGACCTCGATGCGGCCGCCGCGCGGCGTGTAACGGATCGCGTTCGACATGACGTTGTTGACGATTTCTCCGATGCGCACCGGATCGCCCAGAAAGTCCCGGCAGGTCGGATCGTGAACGGTGCATTGATCGACGCGCAGCACGATCTCGCGTTCGCGAGCGACTCCCTCGAATGCCAGGACGACGTTGGAGATGACCTCACACACGTTGATCGGCTGCAGTTCGGTGGCCAGCTCACGCGTGGACGGTCCTGCGGGCTCGGTCCCGAGTTCGCCCAGCAGCCGGTTTGCATCCGCGAGTGCTTGCGCGACGGCCGCGAGCCGCTGCGGCGTCGGTGTCAAAACGCCGTCGCGAAACGCCTCGACGTTCGCGATCGCAACCGCGAGCTGGTTGCGGATCTCGTGGATGAGGCTTCTCATCCGGGATCGACCATCTTGTAGCCGATCCCGAAGACCGTGATGATGTGGCGCGGATTGGCGGGGTCGGGCTCGACGCGCGCGCGCAGGTTCGCGATGTGCCGGTCGAGCGTTCGATCGAACACGTCGCCGTCGTTACTCACGCGCTGCAGCAGTTGATCGCGCGTCAAGGTCTGGCCGACGTGGCTCATGAGGACGTCCAAGAGTTTGAACTGGGTCGGCGTGAGCGTGACCGCTCGCCCGTCGACCCGCACTTCGTGCGCGGTGGGGTCGATGGCGATCGCACCCACGCGCTTCTTCTGTGCGTCCGATTCTCGCGTGCCGCGATCGCTTCGGCGCAGCACGCTCTTGACGCGGGCGACCAACTCGCGCGGGCTGAACGGCTTCCCCATGTAATCGTCGGCGCCCAACTCCAAACCGACGACCCGGTCCACCTCGCTCGTGCGCGCGGTCAGCATGATCACGGGGACGTCCCGGATCGCACGCACGCGCTGCAAGACCTCGGTTCCCGGAAAGCCGGGGAGATTGACATCGAGGACGACCAGATCCGGCGCATGTTGAACGAAGGCGTCGATCGCACCAGGACCGTCGGCAGCCCGCACGACGGCGAACCCATCGTCTTGGAGATACTGCGCGATCACGTCGAGGAGCGCTGGCTCGTCGTCGACGATAAGCACGGTTCGCATCGTGGAGAATCCTTCCGGCTCAGGCTTGGCCGGAGAGGGTCTGGAACCTTCTCTGCTCGCATGCTAGTCCGGCGCGGAGCCGGTAGCGGGTCGGCGCGCGCCGCCGACCGGGCGCGTCCACGTCCAGTTCGTGTACTCCGGCGCGTCGATGCCGTGTACGTGCGCATAGTGACGCGCGGCGAGCTGACGATTGCGCAAACTCTCCTTCGCGTGCGCGCCGGCGACCTGCAGCCGTGGTACGCGGTTGATGACGTCGATCGCCAAGCTGAAGCGGTCGATCTCGTTGTTGATCGCCAGCTCGAGCGGCGTGTTGATGTTCCCTTTTTCCTTGTAGCCGCGAACGTGCATGTTGTCGTGATTGTGGCGCCGGTACGCCAACCGGTGGATGAGCCACGGATAGCCGTGAAAGTTGAAGATGACCGGTTTGTCCAGCGTGAACAAGCTATCGAAGTCACGGTCGGTGAGGCCATGCGGATGCTCGGTACTCGGCTGCAGCCGGAAGAGATCGACCACGTTGATGAAGCGAATTCTCAGATCCTCGAACGCCGCGAGTAACAGATCGACCGCGGCCAATGCCTCCAAGGTCGGAACGTCGCCGGCACATGCCAGCACCACGTCCGGTTCGACACCCTCGTCGGTGCTCGCGAACGGCCAGATACCGATGCCCTTCTCGCAGTGGATCGCGGCCCATTCGGCATCCAAGTACTGAAGGTGGCTTTGCTTATCGCACACGATCACGTTGACGTAGTTTTCGCTGCGCAGGCAATGATCCGCGACCGAGAGCAGGCAATTGACGTCGGGCGGCAGATAGATCCGCACGATATCCGGGCTCTTGTTCACGACTAGGTCGAGAAAACCCGGATCTTGGTGGGTGAAGCCGTTGTGGTCTTGGCGCCAGACGGTCGAGGTGATGAGCAGGTTGAGCGACGCGACCTCTTTGCGCCACGAGAGGGCGCGCGAACTCTCCAGCCATTTTGCGTGCTGGTTGAACATCGAATCGATCACGTGGATGAACGATTCATAGCTCGCCAGAAAACCGTGGCGTCCCGAGAGAAGATAGCCCTCGAGCATGCCTTCCATCATATGCTCGGAGAGCATCTCGACCACACGACCGTCGAGTTCCAGCTCACCTCCGTCGAGGTCCTCGGGAAAATACTCCTCCAGCCACAGTTTCTTGCTGACCGCGTAGATCGCGTCGAGTTTGTTCGAGGTCGTTTCGTCGGGGCCGAAGACGCGAAAGTTGGTCATGTTCCGGCGCATCGTGTCGCGCAAGAGCTCGCCGAGCGGTCGCGTGTTTTCATGCCGCACTCGGCCGGGCTGATCGAGCTTCAGCGCGTACTCGCGAAACGGCGGCACTTGGAGCGGCAGCTTGATCAGGCCGCCGTTGGCGATCGGGTTGGCCGACATCCGGCGCGTACCGGCCGGCGGCAGTTCGCGGATCGCCGCGATCGGCGCCCCGCTCTCGTCCCACAACTCGTGCGGCCGGTAGCTGAGCAACCAATTCTCCAGGATGCGCAGATGCGCCGGATTCGTCGCCGGATCGGTGATCGGGACTTGGTGCGCGCGCCAAGAGCCCTCGATCTTGTGACCGTCGATGGCGGCGGGCGCCGTCCACCCCTTCGGACTGCGCAAGACGATCATCGGCCAGCGCGGACGCGATGCGTGGCCCGAACGGCGCGCTTCCCGCTGCGCGCCCCGGATGCGCGCCACGCACTCGTCGAGCGTCGCCGCCATCGCCTGGTGCATGGAGTCGGGATCCGACCCTTCGACGAAGAGCGGCGACCAGCCGTAGCCGGTCAACAAGCTGTGGAGTTCGTCGTGCGAGATTCGCGCCAGGAGCGTGGGGTTGTTGATCTTGTATCCGTTGAGGTTCAGGATCGGAAGGACGGCCCCGTCCCGGATCGGGTTCAGAAACTTCGTGAGGTGCCAGGACGTCGCGAGCGGGCCGGTTTCGGCTTCGCCGTCGCCGACGACCGCTGCCACGATGAGGTCGGGATGGTCGAACGCCGCGCCGCAAGCGTGAGAGAGGACGTAGCCCAGCTCGCCGCCTTCGTGGATCGAGCCCGGCGTCTCGGGCGTGCAGTGGCTCCCGATCCCACCGGGAAAGGAAAACTGCCGAAAGAAACGCAGCAACCCGGCTTCGTCGAGACTCTTATCGGGATACGTCTCGGAGTACGTTCCTTCGAGATACACCGGCCCCAACACACCCGGAGCACCATGGCCCGGTCCAGCCATGAAGATGGCGTCGACGTCGTTGCGTTTGATGATCCGATTGAGGTGAGTGTAGACGAACGAGAGCGCCGGACTGGTCCCCCAATGCCCTAGCAGGCGCGGTTTGATGTCGGCCGGCTCGAGCGGCCTGCGCAACAGCGGATTGCCTTGCAAGTAGATCATCCCGAGCGCGAGATACTTGGTCGCGCTCCAAAATTGGTCGATCCGCCGCAACTCATCCGGCGCGAGCGGCGCGCCCCCGACCGTAGCTCGGGCGGTGCCGAACGCGTTTAGTTCCGGGCTGACGCCGCCGATCTCAGCGAGGAGCGACGCGTCGACTGCTGATTGCATCTCATTGGTCTTCATTGCTCGATTGAATCACTTCCAGCTTATCGGAATCGTAAGCGGCCCGGCATCCCCCCTTTCTCTCCACATTCTAACCTGGCGATGGCAGAGGAAGCGAGCCATTTCCGGCGTGAAACGGGTAAGAGAACGTATGAGCAAGTTCTTCGCCGCACTTGTCGCGGCACTTTTCATCGCGGGACCGCTCGCTGCCGCGGCCCAGGGTATCCCGCCGGGCGGACCCCAGCCCGGCACGCCGTCGTATGCCACGCCGATCGTTGACGACGCGCAGATTCACGGGCGCATCGTCAGCTTCGACGGCGGCTACGCCTTGCAGGTCAAGGACGAAAAGGGCTACCTCGACAACGTTCGCCTGCATCAAGGCACGATCATCAATCCGACCGGGCTCACGTTGGCCCCGGGGATGATCGTCAGCATTCTGGGCTACAACGCCGGTGCGTACTTCGCCGCCAACGAGGTCGACACGCCCTATACGTTTTACACCGGCGTACCATATTACTACGGGCATCCCTGGAACTACTACGGTCCTGCCGTCAGCCTGGGGTTCTATTTCGGAAACACGGGTTGGTGGCACGGCGGCTACTTTCGCGGCCCCTACCACTACGCCGGCGGTGCGCGCGTCTACGGTAACGCCCACGTGACGGGCGTCTATCATGGTGGCACGTTCCGGGGCCGGGACTACGTCGCGCCGCATTCGAGCGGCGGCTACCGCGCCACCGCCGGCGAGGTTCACGGCGGCGGCCACCGCTAACCCCTCCGGAGCCGGACGCAGCGCGGTCCGGCTCCGATTGCTTCCGGGTGAAGGTCGCGTGAATCTGCTCGCGTGCCCCATTCGCCGAACCTTCTCAAATATCGGCGATGATCGGCCGATGAGTGCGGTTTTCCCGTGCATCACGGTTCCGGTCGACGGGTCCACAACGTCCGACCGCGGGGTCGCGTTTGCACTCGAACTCGCCAGCGGGGGCGGGACGGTTCATTTCTGCAGCGTCGTCGACGAGGCGATGCTGTGCGTCTCGGCGGCCGAGGGCGCCGCAGTCGACATCGGACCGATGATCGCGACGCTCAACGACGACGCCGAGATCTTCTGCCGCGAGGCGGTCGCGCTCGCAACGGCCCGCGGGATCCGCAGCGACGTCAACGTTCTTGCACGGCTCGCGCGTGGAGGCGGTTCATTCGTTCGCCAAGAGCAACGGCTCGGCCGCAATCGTGATCGGAACGCATGCGCGCACGGGACTCTCGCGGGCCGTCCTCGGGAGCGTGACCGAAGGGTTGATCCGCAGTAGCGACTTACCCGTGGTCGTGGTTCATGAAGATGACGAAACGCGCACCGGACCGGTGGTCATCGCCCTCGATGATTCACCGGCCGCCGCCGACGCACTCGAAGTCGCGATCGGCATGTCATGCGCGCGCGGGCGAGCGCTCGCTATCGTGCACGTCATCGAGAGCCGAGCCTCGGCCCCGCGCGATAGCGGACTGCTCGACAGGGCCGTCGCGCACGCGAGCGAACAAGGACTAACCCCGTCCATCGTCATCGTCCGGGGAAGTCCGGCCGAAAAACTGATCGAAGCGGCGGAGGAGCTGGAGAGCTGCATGATCGTGATGGGTACGCACGGCCGGACGCTCGTCCCACGTCTCTTGCTCGGCAGCGTGGCCGAAAGCGTCGTACGGCGCGCGCACGTCCCCGTCACGACGGTCCGCCACACGGATCGAGCCGGTCGCAACGGCTCCGGCGCGCGGACGACCTGACATGGCGTATGTCGGCAAACTCAGGTCGACATGTATCGCCGACTGTCCCTTTTCGATCGCCCAGGCCTATGCCGAAGAGTACCTGGCGGAGGCCGAACGCGGTGGCCCGGCCGGAATGATGTTCGCGGGCCCGTTCAAGCGGCGCGTCGCCGTCGAGTTCGGACGGCGCGTCGATGCCACCGATCCGGGCCGCGTCCACGAAGAACTGACGGTGCGCTGGACGGCCCGGAGCCGGCTCATCCCGGATTTCAGCGGCAACTTGCGCATGCGAATCGTCGGAACCCAAACGCGCCTCATCCTCAAGGGCGAATACCGTCCGCCGGGCGGGATCTTCGGCGTGATCTTCGACAACGTCATCGGGAAGCGCATCGCGCATGCGACCGCGGCATCGCTGCTCGCGCGAATCGCCGCGGCCCTCGCCGAGCGCGAAGCCGCCTGGCGCCGCCGGGTCGAAGATCGCCTGACCTCCTAGCAGACCGGCGAGAGCGAGACGGCGCTGCGGCCGGCGCGAGCCCGCGCTACCAGGTTCGCATGCCGGGCGCCAAGTAGGCGTGGGCTTGGATTTGTCCGGCTACCGGACCGGCGTAGGCCAGGACCGCGAGCACGATCGCGACGAGGCCCCAGCGGAAGAGCTGATCGAAAACCGCCGGCGTCGCCAGCGCATCTTCGTTCGTGGACGCGAACTCGGCCGTACGCGGCCGTTTGGGATGCACGTCGGCGAGAAACGTACCGGTCGCGACGATGACGAAGAGCAGCACCGAGATCGCGACGATCGTCCCGCCGACCGATGCCCACACCATCTGTCCGTGCCACGTCGCCGCGCCTTGTGCGCCGAAATAGGTTACGTCCGAGGTGCGCCGCGGGGCGCCGAGCAGGCCGGCCCAGTGCATCGCCACCGACATGATCGCGATACCGGCGAACCAGAGCCAGATTTGCACCAGCGCCAGCCGGGGCGCGAAGAGCCGGCGTCCGCTCAGCGCCGGAACCAGCCCGTAGGTGGCCCCGATGAACGTCAGCGCCACCGGGCCGCCGACGGTGATATGGAAATGTCCTACGACCCACATCGTGTTATGGACGAGCACGTCCATCGAATACGAGTTGTTGACGATCCCGCCGAAGCCGCCGAAGATGAACAGGATCATCCCCAGCGCCGGTCCGGCGAAGACCGGATTCTTCCAAGGCAGCCAGCGGACGATGTTCAGAAAACCGTGGACGCCCGCTTTTCGCGCGGCTAACTCGAAGGTCGCGAAGATCGCGAACGCCGTCATGAACGAAGGGATCACCACGCCGTAGGTGGTGACCGTGTGCAGCCACTTCCACCCGGCCGAGATCCCCGGATCGAGGTATTGGTGGTGCAGGCCCACCGGCGTCGAGAGCAAGAGCAGCATGATGAACGCGAGGCGCGTGAGAGCGTCGCTGAAGATCTTGCCGCCGAAGGTCGCCGGCACGACGGCATACCAGATCGTGTAGGCACCCATGATCCAGAAGTACACGAGCGGGTGTCCGAAATACCAGAAGAACATACGCGACAACTCGACGTCGATGCCGCTCGTCCAACCCAGCGACCACGGGATCAAGAGGCCCATCTCGGCGACGACGCCGAGCGTCGCGATGATCCACATGACCATGGTACAGGAAGCCATGAACGCCGGCAGCGGGATGCGTTCCGTCGGATTGAAACGCTTCCAACGCGCGACGTTGAGGAAGATGTCGGCCGCGACCAACCACGTACCGAGCACCAGGAACGTCGCCCCGAAATAGAACAGCGGGCTCGCCTTGAGCGGCGCGTAGAACGTGTAGAGCACGCTCGCGCTGCCGTCGAGGATCGCGATCGTGGCCATCACGGTGCCGAGCAGCATCAGACAGTAGCCGCTCCAACCGAGTTTCGTCGAACGCGCGCGCGCCGTCGTGTGATACACGCTATACGTGAAAAGACCCGTGATGAAGAACGTCGTGAACACCAGCGCCATCATGACGCCGTGGGCCGTGAGCATGCGGTAGTAGTCGAATGCCGGCGGCATCGTGATGAAATTCGCGCGCGAGAACCCCTGCAGCATCCCGAAGAGACCGCCGATACCCAGCACGAGGGTCGCCGTGTAGACATGTGTGAGCGCCAGCAGGTTGCCCTTGGCCGTCGAGAGCGCGATCACGTCATCGGCCCGCCGCGCGGCGAACTCGTTCGACTCGCTCATTCGACCACGACCTTTGCTGCCATCAATTGATGGCCGGAGCCGCAATACTCGTTGCAGACGAGCAAGAACGTGCCTTTCTCGCGGAACGTGTGCGACACTTCGCTCACCCAGCCCGGCGTCACCATCACGTTGACGCCGGTCACCGGGATGCTGAACCCGTGTTCGACATCGGCGCTCGTGACGAAGAACGTCACGCGCGAACCGACCGGAACGTCGATCGTGGCTGGGCTGAACGAAAAGATGCGCGCGACGTAGTAGGCCTCGTAGGCGCCGTCGGCCACCTTGCGCAAACCCGGGTGATCGAACGGCGGCGTTTGTGAGACTTTGGTCGGATCGATCGTCTGGATGTGGCTGGGCGGTACGAATCCGTCGACGACCGCGGCGGTGGTAATCACGGCGAGGAAGACCACCAGCATCCCGGTCCCGAAGGCCAACCAGAGCTTCTCCGAGCGTTGGATGTGCATCTCACCACCTCGCCCGAAGCAGGGCGAACATCGCGAACCAGCCGATGAGAATGAGAATCCCCAGGCCGAATACGAACGCGAGCGTCGCGGGAAGAGGCTCGTCTGTATCGTGTTTCATTCAACGCATTCTATCGGAGATAGCGCTCTCCACTCGTGAACGGATTGTGAACGGGCCTTCCGCTACGCGGCCCGTTCTCGTTCCCTTCGCGATTTTGTCGCGAGCGATCCGCTATCATTGAACGAGCACCGGGGATGAGCACCGGCGGCGGCGCAGAATGGAGAGGGCATGGCTGCTGTTCGCGAACGGATCTATATCGAGGCGCCCTATACGCAAGCCGTGGGTATGTTCGAGCGCCGCTTGGGCCTCGCGCCCGGCGTGACGCACGGCAAATGCGAACTGACGCTCGTCGTCCCGGCCAGCGGCCGCAACGAGATCGCTCGCGTCGTCAGCGCGACGACGGAGCGCTTGCCGGGCGCGGCCAACTACCAATCACAGTACCGGATCCGCTGGGCCGCCGGCCGTACCGCGGGGGGCTTTCCGACGCCGAGTTTCGCCGGTACGCTCACGCTGGGCGCGGGCGAAGATTACGGTGAATGCGCGCTCGAGTTGGTCGGCCAGTACGAACCGCCCGGCGGTCCGGCAGGCGGCGTGTTCGACGAGATCATCGGACGGCGCATCGCGCACGCGACGCTGAGCACGTTGCTCGACGAAGTCGGCCGGCATCTCCATCACGAGCACCAGCGAGTCGAATCGGAAAAGCGCTCCACGCAGGTCTGATCCCGCCCCGGCGGCGGGACTAGGGTGACGGTGTTGCCGGTGCCGTGGAGCCGTGCGGAAAGACGTCGAAGTAGAGCGTCGCCGGCTCGCGGCCCGGCGGAACGTCGGCCGGCGCAGCGACGCCGGCGGGTCCCAGCGAGCGGATGAACCGGTAGATCGCGCGCCGGTCGACGACGCTGAGCGCGCGCAAGTCGGTCCATTTCATCGGCGGATGCCCGCCGCGCGTCGCAACCGCCCGCAGCCAATCGTCTTCGCTCAAGACCTGAAAGCGCAGCCGCACGTTGGTCGGGTAGATCGTACCCCACGGTCCCCGGAAGCCGATCGGGCTTCCCGTCATCCAGCGCGAGACGGGGATGGTCCCGTCGCTCTCGCGCCAGCCCGGCGTGTGGCAATCGTTACAACTGCCGTACGCCACGAGCCCGCGGCCGCGCGCGATCAGCCAGTCTTGCGGCTCGCTCGCCACCCGCGAGGGAATCGTCGCCGCGAGCGCGAGTACGACACCGGCGGCCAAAAGGCCGAGCCGGCGCATGGTTGATTGCGGGAACTCATGTCGCATTCTGCGCATCCTAACGGGCCAACGCGACCTGCGACGACCTCACTTCGGTAAACGGCGTTTGTTGAACTTCGGCGGGCCGGCGTGTCGACGGCGTGGCTTGGCACTGATTCGTTCGCGGCGTGGGCGCGAACCTTGCTGCAAGAGCGCGTCGTGGATGTCGTCGTCGAGCGCCTCGCGGACGCGCATCACCTCGGTGCCGTTGACATAGACCTTGGGGAAACGCTGCGCGAGCCAGAGATACAAGGTCGCCATGCGCGAGCGATCCTCAAAGAGCAGCAGCCGGTCGCGGGCGCTCGCCGCCGTCGTGAGTTCGGTGCCGGCGACGACACCTTCGACCGCGTGCTGTTCGCCCCAGCGCGCGAGGACGCCCAAGCTCGGTCCCCGCGTCGTCACCGGCGCGCGGCTATACGTGCCGCGCACGTCGAGCGGAAGGGCGAGAAACCGGTCGGACATTTCCAGCGTGGAGGCGACTTCGATCGTGTCGGCGAGATTCGCGATGCGCACGCCCGCGTCGTCGTCGCGCAGAACGCGCGTCTGAAAGAACTGCAAGAGGCGGCTGACGCGCGTCGTTCCGATGATCGCCGCGAGCCGTTCGAGATGCTCGCCCGTAGGCGAGATCCAGATCGGCCGGTCCGTGGCCGGCGGCGCGAAGTGTTCGAGGTTCGCGCGCAGGTAGCGCACGTCGCGCGGTTCAAACGCCGTGACCGCACCCTCTTCGTGGATGCCGAACCGGCCGGCGCGACCGGCGATCTGGCGAATCTCCGGCGCGCTCAGGAGCCGCTCGCTGACGCCGTCGAACTTCTCGACCGAAGCGAAGATCAGCCGCTGGATCGGCAGATTCAGACCCAGGCCGATCGCGTCGGTCGCGATCAGAACGTCGGCGGCACCGCTGCGAAACCGCTCCGCCTCGCGACGCCGGACGGCGGGCGAGAGCGAACCGTAGATCGCCGCCGAGGAAAAACCGGTGCGCGCCACGCGGCCTTGCATCTCGACGACGGCCTTGCGCGAGAAGGCCACGATCGCGTCGCCGCGGCGCAGCGCGGCAAGCGAGATCGCGTCGACCACGTGCAGCGGATTCTTACGCTCGAAGCGGCGCACGTCCAGGCTGACACCGAGCCGATCGGCGAGCCGGCGCGCGGTCACCAGACCATCTTCGGAGCCGCACAGGATGACGTGCTTCGCACGAACCCCGGCGATCGCCAGCGTCCAGGCCCAGCCGCGCTCGGCGTCATCGAGCATCTGCGCCTCGTCGATCACGGCTACCTCGACCTCGCGCGTGAGATCGACCATCTCCACCGTCGCGCTCACGTGTTTCGCAGCGGCGCTCAGCACGCGCTCCTCGCCCGTCACGAGCGACGCCGGAACGCCGAGTTCGTTCAGGCGTTCGTGGATCTCCAGCGCCAGCAAGCGCAGCGGCGCGAGATAGACGCCGCTCCGGGCGACCCGCAGATGTTCGAGCGCGGCGTGCGTCTTCCCCGAGTTCGTCGGACCGGCATAGTACTCGAACGTGGGCGCCTCCCGCGTGAAGCCCTCGACATAAAAGCGCAGGCCGAGATCGGCTTCGACGCGCGCGTCGACCCGCCGGTTCTCCAGCGCCTCGTACGCGTTGACCAAACCGCGCCGCGCATCTTCGAGTGCCGTGAAGAAGGAGCCCCGCTCGAAGACATGCCGCTGCGGTTGGTCGTCGGGTTCGGCGAGCAGTTTCGCCGCCGCGCGTTCGAGCGCGTGGCGGAATTGACCCAGCGTTGGATCGACGATCGCGGCGACCGCGCGTTCACCGGCGGCGGCGGTCATCTCGTCCGGCGTCGGCACCGGGACGCGGCCGCGCACGACGACCGTCCGCGGTCCCAGAACGAGCGTGCGCTCGATCTTGATCTCGACGGTTTCGCGGCCGATTAGCTTCCAGCCGAGGCGGTCCGCCGCTTTGCGCAGCCGCGCGCGTTCGAGTTTGGACTCGGCGCGCTCGTCGTCGACGGCCGGCTCGTCGACCCGGGCGTCCGGCAGATCGTCGGGATCGACGGGTACTTTCACTGCGGGAGTCCTTCCTCGCAGCGGGCGGAGCGTCCGCCCGGAAACCGGCCGGTCGAGGGGAAAAGCGACTCGTGAAGAGCCCGCACACACCGGTTCACGGGATGTTCATGCGCGGCTAGTAGCGTCAGCTATCCATGACGAGGACGTTCCTCCATGGCACGTTTTCACCCCGGACTGCAAGGACGCAGCATGGCTCGCACGTTTTCACGTATTCTCCTCGCGTACGACGACTCGACCGGATCCCGGATCGCGCTCGAGTACGCCTGCGCGCTGGCGCGCTCCGGCGCAACCCTCACGGTCGCGCATGCCGTCAACGAAAGCCGTATCGTCGCCTCGATGGCGACGCCGATGGGCTTTGCGGTCGACCCGTCTCCCCTGATCGAGGCGGTCGACGAAGAGGCCAACACCACTTTGTCTGCGGCGGTCGAAGCCTGCGCCGCACACGGGGTGGTCGCCGAGCGCGTGCTGCTGCACGAGTCGGCGGCCACCGGGATCGTCGCGTTCGCGAAGGGCAACGGCACAGACCTCATCGTGCTGGGAACCCATGGGCGCCGGGGCCTGGCCCGCGTCCTGCTGGGCAGCGTCGCCGAGGGGGTGCTGCGGACCAGCACCCTGCCGGTTCTCGTCGTGACGGCCCAGGCCAAACGGCCGCACGCCGGCCGGGCCTTCACCCGCGCGCTCGTAGCGGTCGACGACTCCGATCCCTCGCGGCGAGCGCTCTCGATGGCCGCCCGCTTCGCCGCGGGGCTGGCGACGCGCCTGACCCTGTGCAGCGTCGTCGATTCGCGGGACTTACTTGCCACTGCCACGACCTATGGCTACGACGCGACGCCCTTCGAGGTCGATATGCGCACCGCATCATCGAAACTGCTCGCAGATGCGGCGGCGACCGCCGGCGTCGACACGGTCCTCGACGACAGCGTGGTCGTCGAAGGCGAACCGGCCGAGGCGATCCAGCACACGGCCGCGCAGCGCAACTGTGATTTCATCATTCTGGGCAGTCACGGCCGCCGCGGGCTGCAGCGCCTCTTTCTGGGGAGCGTCGCCGAAGCGGTGATCCGCAGCAGCGTTCGTCCCGTGCTCGTGACGCCGGCTGAGCCGGCCTGAGCAAGCGCTCACATCTATCAGCCGGCGTTAATGCACTGCCGGCCGTGGATCGATAGAGTAGAGGCACGGCGAGCTTCGCCGCTTTTCAAGGACGTGATGCATGAAACGACCGGCGCTCATGATGATTGCCGCGCTTTCACTCTGGCCGCACGCGGCGCTGGCCGACGGCGACGTGGCCGCGCGGCACCTGCGGTACGTCGCGGTCGCCCGGGTCGACGGCGTACCGACGCCGGTCACGATCGATCTGACGATCGGGCTGACGCAAGCCCAGGGAGTCGCGCGCGTCGACATCGACGAACACGCGCGCGACGAAGAGTTCGGTCATGAAGACGTCGCGATCGACCGCGAAGGCACGGTATCGGGCGCCGACGCGGGGCTCACGTTCGAGGAAGAGACCCTGCTCGATCTCATCGCGCTCCAATTCGAGAACATGACCGGCGTCGATCCCGGCGATCATTGGGACCGGACCGGCGACTTGCGCCTGGGCAGCCATGAAACGCACTTCCTCGTGCGCGGACGAGCCGACGGCGGGATCGTCGATCTCGTCATCGCGCGAACGATGGAGTTTCCCGACGGCAGCCGCGGCGCGTGGCACGGAAACGTCAGCTACGATAGCGCAGCCGTCGTGCCGCGCTCGATCGCGATCACGGGCGAAGTCGTCGACAAGAATAGCGATGCCCGGCGCCCGCTGCAGCTCTCCGCACGGCTGGTCGGCGACTCGTTCCAGCCTCCGCGCTAAGGCTCGCTGAACGCCAGAGCGGCGGGTAAAGAGCATGCATGAAGCCGGCAAACGTCGCGCGCCGCGTTCTGTCCGCTGCGGTGGCCGATCTCGACCGGGCGCTGGCGCACGTGTGCCGCGATGGTGACGAGCGCTGGATCCACCGGGCCAGAAATAGCATTCGTGCGCTGCGCGCGACCCTGAGCGCCTTTGCGCCGTTGCTCGAAGAGCAGCGCTACGCGAGTTTCAACGCCCGCCTGCGCGAACTCGCCGTCCGGCTGGGTCCGGTTCGCGAGGCCGACGTTCTCATCGAGCACATCACGGCGCTCGCACCGCGCTTACCCCAGACGGATGCGGCCGCGATCGAACAGATCATCGCCCGCTGCCGGGAGGTCCGCGGAGCCGCCTACGCCACGTTCCTCGCCGAGTTGGGCCAAGCCACCGCTGCGCACCTGGTGGGCGACCTTCGCCGGTCGCTCGAGCCCGCCGGTTCGCTGATCGTTCACCCGGCCGCGATTGCGTCGGACCATCTGCCGCGCACGGTGATCGCCAAGCCTTGGCGGCGCTTGAAAAAAACGGTCCGTTCCAGCGGCAAAGACCCCGGCGCAGCGGAATTGCACGCGATCCGCATCAAAGCCAAGCGCTGCCGCTACGTCGCCGAGGCGCTCGTCCCGCTGCTGCCAAAATCGCGCCGTGCCGATGCCCGCCGTTTCCTACGCCGCTTGACTCGGCTTCAAGATGCACTGGGCACGTTCCACGACGCCGTGACCGAGCGCGACCGGCTCCGTTCACTCGCCCGGGCCGGACTCGACCGGTACGTCGCCGGCGAACTTGCCGGCGTCGAAACCGGCGTCGCCTCCGCCGCGCGCGCCGCGTGGCGCAAGGCCTGGAAAAAAGCCGCGCGTCATCCGCCGTCCCGGCTCGGCGAATGAGCGGCGCGCGTGCTAGAGGTGGCCGGGCTTGCGCTGATGGATGACGAAGCCGATGCCGTCGGGATCGTCACCGAACGCCATGAAACAGACCGGCGTCTCGTCAACGTCGCTGACCGTCCCGCCGCGTTCGCGGATCGCGGCTACCGCCGCCTTTGCGTCGGGGACCGCGAACATCACGCCCGCGTGAGGCTTCACTTCCTCACCCGCACCCGGGTTCCAGACGCCGAACGTCGTGCCGTCGGCAAGCTCGAATTCCGTGCCCGACGGATCTTCGAGCGTCGGCTTCAAGCCGAGGATGTCGCGGTAGAACGCCGTCGAGCGGGCAACGTCGCGGACCACGCAATAGGTCAGGTCCTGGCCGGTGATGGTCCCGGCATGCGAGACGGTCGTGGGTGCTGCCATGGGGCTCTCCTCCGAAAGAAACGATGTGAGTAAGGAGAGCCTAGCACTTCAAATATGACAGCTAGTGTCTGATTCCCGGATCGGCCCATACCGGGCCAGCAACTCGCGCGCCCGCTCGGCCAGCCCGGCGCGCAGTTCCGGCGGCGCGACGACCTCGACCCCCGGTCCCCACGAGAGCACGGTCCCCAGCGCGATCTGGGGACTCGGAAACCGGATCGCGATCAGCGCCGGATCGCCGTCCGCCAGCACCTCGTAGGACCAATAACTCGAAACCGCGGCCACCAGTTCGCGCGCGACCTGAAGGGTCGCCGTATACGAGTCCTGCCGCCGGTCGACGTTCGTTGCCGATTCGCGCCAGTAGGCATCGAGATCGAAATCCGGCGGCCGGGCGAAGGTCTCGTCGCGTTCGCGCAGTTCGCGGATGCGATCGACCCGGAAACTGCGCAACCCCTGCGCCGTTCCCGCGACGACGTACCAGACGCCGGCTTTCGATACCAAACCCAGCGGCTCGGCGATCCGCGTCGTCGCTGCGCCGTTGCGATCTTCATAATCGAGTTCGACACGCCGATCGTCCCAGATCGCACGCCGCAGCAGCGCGAGCTTCTCGAGCGGTGGATCGTCTTGATTCCAGCGCCGCTGATCGATGTGAATGCGTTCGCCGGTCAGGCGCGCAACACGCCGTTGGCCCTCGGAGAGCCCGCCGCGCAGCTTCTCGAGCGCGCGGTTGAGATTCGTATCGAGCCCCAGATCGGCGAGAATCGCCGTTCCCGAGACGAACAGCGCGCGAATCTCGTCTTCGCCGAGCTGGACGAGCGCACTGCGGTAGCCTTCGGCGAGCACGATCCCGCCGGCATGGCCGCGTTCGGCGTGGATGGGAACGCCGGCGGCAGACAGCGCGTCAACGTCGCGGTAAATCGTGCGCGTCGAGACCTCCATCGCACGCGCCAGTTCGAGCGCCGTGCGCCGCTGCGCGGACTGCAGGAGCAACAAGATCGAGACCAGCCGATCCGCTTTCATCCCCTACGGCTCGGCATTGACGGTTTCGCGCTGGTCATGCTAGAACAACCCCAATGCTTGCTGCGACCGTTCGTGTCCCGCCCCGCCGGCCCATGCGTTCCGCACCGGTTCGAGTTCGGCACGGCTGACGCTCGACTGGTCGCAGGGGAACACATGGGCGCGCCGGCCGACGGCGCGCTTTTCTTTTTTTCCCGGAGGTTCATCGTGCATTCGTCGCTAGAATCGCTCGACCGCCCGATCGGGGTCGTCGGTGCCGGCGCCATGGGGCGCGCACTCTTGCGCGGCCTGTTGGCCGGGGGCGTTCCGCCGGGGCAGCTCTGGGCGGCGACCCACTCCGCCGGTTCGGCGGCTGCAGTCGAAGCCGAACTCGGCGTGACGACCAGCGTCGACTACGCCGCACATGTCGCGACCAGCGATGCGATCGTGATCGCCGTGAAGCCGCAGCAAGTCTCACGCGTGCTCGCCGTACTGCGAACGGCGGGGCTGCGGCCGACGACGCTGGTCATCTCCGCAGCCGCGGGCGTTTCGATCGAACGGTTGGAAGCCGCGCTCGACCCGCAGCAACCGGTCGTGCGCGTGATGTCGAATACGCCGTGCTTCGTGCGCGAGGGGATGACGGCGATCGCGCCGGGAACGCATGCACGCGCCGGCGATCTGGAGTTGACCGAACAACTCTTCAGCGCCGTCGGTCGCTGCCTCGTGCTCGACGAACGCTATTTCGACGCGGTCACGGCGATCTCTGGCAGCGGTCCCGCCTACATCTACCTGATCATCGAAGCCCTGACCGATGCCGGCGTGCGCGTCGGTTTGCCGCGCGACGTAGCGCTCGCACTCGTGACGCAGACGGTCATCGGCGCAGCCAAAATGGTCGAGATCAGCGACCGGCATCCCGCAGCCTTGCGCGACAACGTCACGACGCCGGCCGGCTGCACCATCGGCGCGTTGCTCGTGCTCGAAGACGGCAAGATCCGCTCGGTGCTCGCGCAAGCCGTCGAGGAAGCGACGCGCGTCCTGGCCGCGCTGCAAACGTCGCCGGCCCGGGAATGAGGCGCCCCCGAGGACAGGGTTCGAGAGGGAGGCTCGTCCGGCGAGACGGATACGCACGGCATGGCTATCAAGGACATCGCCTTCGTCATGTATCCGGTGAGCGACCTCAAACGCTCGGTGGCTTTTTACCGGGACGTCATGGGCTTCGCGCCCGGCCATGTCGCGATCGACGCTTGGGTCGAGTTCGACCTCGGCCACTCGACCTTCGGCATCGGCAACTTCGAGCACGTCGGCAAACCGGGAACCGCGCAGTCGCTCGCCATCGAGGTCGACGACCTCAACGACTATCGTGCCGCGCTTGCCAAGCACGGCCTCGCGTCGACCGAGCCGCACGAAACCCCGGTCTGCTGGATCGCGACCGTCGCCGACCCGGACGGCAACAGGATCTACCTGCATCAAGCCAAAGCCTAATCCCGCCCGCCGACGGGCGACGAGCGCGACCGCGGAGCCCGGGTGCAACCATGCGGGAAGTCGCTTGCGCGATGCGGAATTGCGGCCGTAATCACCCCCTCTCGTGAATGGGATATTTCGATGCGTCAGCACTTCCGGGTCGTGCTCGTTTCCGCGTTGGTCCTCGCCGGCTGCAGTGGCGGAGGTTCGCACGGCGCGCTCCCGCCCACAGGGCCGGCCGCGAGCGGTTCTCAGGCCGACCTCACGCCGGTCGCGGGGCTGGGCGCAAGCGCGCCGAGCGGCATTCGCGTCGTCGTCGGCCTGCCGCTGCGCAACGAAGCGCAACTCGACGCCCTGATCGCCGCGCAAGGTGACAGAACGTCCTCGAGTTACCGGCAGTATCTCACCCCGGCGGCGTTTCGCGCCCAGTTCGGCCCGTCCGCGGCCGACCTCGCAAGCGTCGCGCGCACGCTGACGACTGCCGGGTTCACGACCCAGATCACGTCGCTGGGCGTCATCGCGGATGCACCGCAAGCGACCGTCGAGCAGACCTTCGGCGTGCGGCTCACGCGGGCGCTTTCGAGCGTGCGCGGCAGCCGGACGACGCTGAGCAAAGTGCAAGGCACGGTGCGCCTGCCGAGCGCGCTCGCAAGCGCCGGAGCGACGCTCGTCTCGCTCTCGGGTATCGAACTCTCGCGCAAGTCGTTTCGCGCTGCGCCTGGCACGGCGATCGCGCCGCCCGGACAAGGCCTGCTCGGACCGGACGGTCCGTACTTCCCCAGCGAACTGCGCCAAGCGTATCGGCTGCCGTCCTATACGGCAGATAGCGGTGCGGGACGCACGATCGCCGTGATCGGGCCGGCCGACTTCCTCACCAGCGACATCGCTGGGCTGTTCCGTTTCGAGGGCTTCACGAGCGCGCCGAACGTGCGGCGCCGGCCCGTGCACGGCGGTCCGCCGCCATTCGATCCCGGCGACGGCAACGCGGTCGAGATCGCCCTCGATATCCAAGAGGCGCTCGGCGCCGCACCCGGCGCGGCGCTCGTCGACTATCAGCTCCCGGACGCCTCGGACGATTCGTTTCTCGAGGGCTTCACGGCGATCGTCGAGGACAACGTCGCCAACGTCGTGAGCAGTTCGTTCGGCATCTGCGAGCTGGCGTACCTCAAGGCGTACACGGGCGTCGATAGCACGCCGATCGTGAACCACTATCACAACCTGTTCCGGCAAGGGAACGCCCAGGGCATTTCATTCCTTTCGGCCTCGGGCGACTTCGGCAGCCTCGACTGCGCGGACATCGCGGGCGGCGCGGCCATCCCGCCGGCCGTCGACTATCCCTCGTCCGATCCCAACGTCACCGGGGTCGGCGGAACCAACCTCGTAACCACGACCGGGGACAACGGGCTGCAGTCCACCTACGTCAGCGAGTCGGCGTTCGGCGACCCGCTCGATCCGAGCCTCTTCGAGCCGGGCGCGCAGTTCGCGTCGGGCGGGGGCACAAGCGTTCTCTTCGGCCGCCCGCTCTTTCAACTCTTGGTGAACACCGGCTCCGCGCAGCGCACCGTACCGGACGTTGCGATGCAGATGGGCGGCTGCCCCGAGATCGCGGATGCGTATCGGTCCTGCGCGACGCTGGGCCGCAGCGGCTCGGTCATCTTCTTCGACGGCCAGTTGGTCGGAGTAGTCGGCACGAGTTCGGCCTCGCCCGAATTTGCCGGTCTGCTCGCGCTCACCGAAGGCGATCTCGGCGGCGTGCGCCTGGGCAATGCCAACGCCTACATCTATGTGCTCGGCGCGCTCGGCGCTTCGAGCGTGTTCCACGACGCTATCCCCGGCAACAACGGCTTCCCTTCGCACCGCGGATACAACGAGGTCGTCGGCAACGGGACGCCGGTCGGCATCGATTTCGCGCTTCATCCGTTCCAAGCGGCCGCCGGCGACACGACCACGCCCAGCAACCCCTGATCCCCCTTCGCTGAGTTCAGGGCAGGCTGAACTCAGCGTGACGGACGCGATCCCAACTCACGACGTTCGACTAGGACGCGGTCGCCCGGCTGAAGATCGACTCCATCAGCCGGGACGATCACGAAACCGTCGGCGTCGGCCGCAAGGCGCGTGAGCGCCGAGCATTGGTTGGGGAGCGGGGTCGCGACGAAGCCTGCGGCGTCGAGCCGAACGCGCGCGTAGGCGGCGAATGCGCGGCCGCTGCGCGCGTGCAACGAACCATCGAGGATCGCGGGGATACGCGCCATCCGGCCGTCCGTACGGCCGCCGAGCGCCGCCACGGCGGGCCGGACGAATTCGTGGAGCGCGACGAACGCCGAGGCGGGATTCCCCGGCAAGACCGCAACGACGGCCGGGCCGCGCCGGCCGAAGGCCGTGGGCCGGGCCGGGCGCAGGCCGACCGAGGTGAACGCAAACGTCACGCCGAGTTCGGTGCAGGCCGCCTTCACGAAGTCACGCGCACCGACCGACGCCCCGCCGCAGGTGATCACGAGATCGGCCGTCGCGAAAGCCTGCTCGAGCGCCGACCGGACGGCCTCGCGGTCGTCGATGACCGTCGAAACCGAGATGCTCGCGACGCCGAAAGCGCGCAGTGCCGCGGATAACGCGATCGCGTTGCTGTCGCGAATCTGGCCGCGCTGCGGCGTCGCATCGAACGGGACCAGTTCGTTGCCCGTCGAGAGGAGGGCCACCCGCGGCCGGCGATACACCGGCACGCGCGTGATCCCCGCGGCGGCCAGCAAGCCGAGCACCGGCCCGCTCAGGACCGTTCCGGCGGCCGCGAGTTCGTCGCCGGCGCGCGCGTCTTCGCCCGGCGGAAAGACGTGATGACCGGCCTGGACCGCAGCGGCGATCGCGATCGCCTCCGGCGAGACGATCGTGTCTTCGATCGGGATCACGGCATCGGCACCGTGCGGGATCGCGCCCCCGGTGGCGATCGCCGTTGCGGTGAAGGGCGCGTGCGTCGCGCTGTCGGCCTCCGCGTACACCGTCGCGGCGATCGGCAACGTGACCGGCGCGTCGCGCGTGTCGGCGGCCCGCACGGCGAAGCCGTCCATCGCCGAACGCGGGAACGGTACCAGATCCTCCACGGCGACGATGCGTTCGGCCAGCGTCCGGTGCTCGGCTTCGGGCAAGGCGACGACCTCGCAACCCAGCGGCGCAAGGGCGGCAACGATGGCGCCGGCTTCGTCGAAGTCGATCATGCCGTGATCCGTCGATCGTGCGCGTACACGTTGAAGCGCGTGCCGCGTAAGAAGCCGACGAGCGTGATGCCGAAATCGCGCGCCAGCGCGACGGCCAGGCTGCTCGGCGCAGAGACGGCGCACAGCACCGGGACCCCGGCGGCGATGGACTTCTGCACCAGCTCGTAGCTGGTCCGGCCGCTGACCAGCACGATGCCGTCGGCGAGCGGAAGCCGGCGTTCCAGCAGCGCGGCCCCGACGAGCTTGTCGAACGCGTTGTGGCGGCCAACGTCTTCGCGCACGATGCGCAGCTTGCCGCCGGCGTCGAAGAGCGCCGCCGCGTGCAATCCGCCGGTGGTCTCGAAGAGGCGCTGACGCTCGCGCAAGGTGTGCGGTAAACCCGTGATGACCGACTGCGGAACGGCCAGCGGCGCGCTCACGCGTACGAGGCCGCGTTCGCGCAGGGCTTCGAGCGTTGCGCGCCCGCAGACGCCGCACGCACTGGTCGTCGTGAAGTGGCGTTCGAGCGCGACGAGGTCGGGCAGCGCCGCGCGGGCCAAATCGACGTTGACGATGTTGTATTGCTGATCGGCGTCGACCGACCCGTCCAGGCAATAGGTCATCTCACGAATCTCGGCGAGTCCGCCGATCACGCCCTCGGCGAAGAGAAACCCGGCCGCCAGCTCGAAATCGTTGCCGGGCGTGCGCATCGTGATCGCGATGGTCTTGCTCGCGCCGCCCGCCCGCAAGCGGATCTCGAGCGGTTCTTCGCCGGCGACCCGATCCTCACGGAGCGCGCGCACACCGTCGGTATAGGTCACGACGCGCGTGGCTTCGGAGGGGCCCGCGCGCGAGGTCGCGTCGGTCATTCGGGCTGCTGCGACGCCGCGCGCGGATCGTCCGCAGAGACCTTCCCCGCTTCGATGAGCGTTTCGCGCAAGACGTACCCGCCCAGCAGCGCCAGCGCCGAGGTCAGCAACGTCTTGGGACGACCGCGCACCGGCAAGAGCGTCAGCAGGGCCGGGATGAGGATGCCGCCGATCCCGGTCACGCGCAGCAACTTCTCGCCGCGCGTGCCGGCGAACATCGGATCGCCGATCGCTCCGGCGTGGCGTTTGAAATCGATCAAGATGGACAGCTCCGCAAGCGCAGCCACCAGCTCGAAACGCTCGAGTTTGCGGATGCTGCGCTCGCTGCCGTTGGTCAACGCGAGGATAAAGCTGTTCGCCGCGCACGCGCCCGCGATCCCCGAACACACCGACACCGCCGGGATGTGGCGCGTGCCTTTCGCCCAAAGCGGAACGACGGTCGCGCTGAGCAGCACGCCCGTGTAGCCGCCGATGAACGCGCCCTGGATCCCGGTGAGCGGATCGGTGAGGGCGCGCGGCGTGAACCAGCGCAGCCAGCGCGGGAGAATCCCGTCGTGCGCGGCCTGTCCCAGTGCCCCGGCCGTCGCGGGGAGCGAAAAGGCGAGCAGCCCCCACACGCCCATCGACATCGGCGAGCGCCACTTGAAGACGCGCAGCATGTTGAGGAACCGTTCCGGGCGGCCGAGATGGCCGATGAGCACCGGCGGACAAACGGCCGCGAGCACGGCCGCGAGGTAGCGCGCGCTGCGCTTGAGATCGGGATCGTGCTTGTCGTTGGCGAGTCCGACGAGCATCCCCGAACCGCCCATCACGCCGCCCAGAAACAAGTAGGTGACGACTTCCCAGCCCCAATGCGGGCGCTTGAGCAACGGGCGTTCGTAGTAGGTCTCGGGCAACGGCGCGAGGACGCTCTCGCCCGAGGACGCTCCGCGCCCCGACGCGTCGGGCGAGGGCGCGCGCAGTTCCTTCACGCGGTCCGGCGCCGCAGGATCGCCACGCCGATCAGCGCGAGCACACTCGCGGCGAGCGTCGCGCTGACATAGCCCGCGGGTTGCCGCGTCGAGGGCAACACCGGCCAGGCCGGGAGATTGTAGGCGGCCGGCGGGCCCGTCAGCAGGAAGAAGGCGTTGAGGTCGCCGACCGAGGTGTCCTCATCGACGCCGTAAAGCGAAGCGTCGACGCCGCGCGCCTGGAGTTGCTCGACGCGTTTGCGGGCGCGCACTTTGAGTTCGTCGACATCGCCGAACTGGATCGAGTCGGTCGGGCAGGCCTTCGCGCAGGCCGGGACGAGGCCGGCCTTCTGGCGGTCGTAGCACAGCGTGCATTTGCCCGCGACGCCGCCCCGGTTCTGCAGCGCGTTGTCGTTCGTGCGGCCGTCGCTCGCGAAACGCGGCTTGATGACTTGGTGGTCGATCAAGTCGACGACGCCGAACGGACACGACGGCACGCAGTAGCCGCAGCCGTTGCAGATGTCGGGCTGGATGAACACGTCCTCGAACTCGTTGCGGATGATCGCACCGGTCGGACAGGCCTCCATGCAGCCGGCGTTGGTGCAATGCTTGCACACGTCGGACATCATCACCCAACGGTTCAGCGTGGGCGGCGCGCCCGGCGCATCGGGCGCCGACTCGATGAACGCGACATGCCGCCAGGTCGTGCCGCCCAGCGCGCTCGTATTATCGTACGAGTCGCCGGTGAACTCATAACCGTCGGCCGGCAACTCGTTCCATTGCTTGCAGGCGACTTCGCAGGCCTTGCAACCGATGCAGAGCGTGGTGTCGGTGAAGAACCCGGTTCCCATCAGGTGGGCATCCGGTCGATGCCGTGCGGTTTGGATTCGCCGAAGGCAGTCCGCTGCCCGGCCGGCACCCGATCCTCCACCGATTCGTTGTGGCCGCCGTGGCGCCGGCCCACGCGAATCGTACACGAGAGCGTCTTCGCTTCGTGGATCGAGACGTTGGGATCGAGCGCGAGCGGGATCAGCGTGCCGATCGAGTCGCCCGTCGCAAACCCGAGGCTTCCGTAGTTGTACGGCACCCCGATCTGATGGATGAGGCGCCGTTCCTTCCCCTTCCCGATGCGCAGCGGCCGCATCCGGCCGCTCACCAGTGCCCGGGCCTCGATCTCGCCCAAGGCGGTCGAGATCGTCACCCAATCCCCGTTGCGGATCGACTTCTCGACCGCGAGGCCGGGATCGATCTCCGCGAAGAGCACGGGCTGGAGTTCGGCAAGCCACGGCACGTAGCGCGTCATGATCCCCGATTGCTCGGTCAGCCGATAGGTCGTGAGCACGTAGGGGTAGGCGGGGTTCTCCCGGCCGTTGTAGGGATTGTCGTCGCGGTTCCACTGACGCAGCATCGGGCTGCTCTGCTGAGCGTAGAGCGCGTTGGCGACGACCGATTCTATCGGTTCATAGTGGGTCGGCAGCGGGCCGTCCTTGAGCGCGCCGGTCACGAAGAGCGCGCCCAACCCATCGACTTGCATGATGAACGGGTTGCTGCCGCTATGCGCGTCGAGGCCGCTCGCACCCGGCTTGGCGGCTTCGTAGGGTGCTTTGCCGACGGGAAAATCCGGGACGTCGGGCCCGGTCCACTTCTTCTGCGACTCGTCCCAGCGAATATACGCTTTGCGCTCGCTCCATGGGTTGCCCTCGGGATCGGCCGAGGCACGATTGTAGAGCATGCGCCGATTGGCCGGCCACGAGAAGCCCCACGCAAGCGACGTCCAATCATCGCCCGTGCGGTTGCGCGCACGGTTGGTTTTTTTGTCCGGATACACGCCGCTGTAGATCCAGCCGCCGCAAGCGGTCGAACCATCGGCGGCGAGTTCGCTGAACGCCCCCACCTGCTCGCATTCGTATCCGGGCGTCCCGGCGGTGACGCGATACCCGTTGATCTCTTGCAACACTTTGTTGGCCGAGGGTTCGCCGAGCGCGCGTTCGTGCGGATCCTCGTGCGGATAGTCCCAGGTCAGGTGCTGAATGGCGCGGTCCTTGGGATCGGTCGAGCCGGCGTAGAGTTTCTTCAACCGCAGGCCGAGTTGATGGAACAGGTACAGATCGGAGCGCGTATCGCCGGGCGCATCGACGGCCTTGTCGTGCCATTGCAAGAGCCGGTTGGTGTTGACCATCGTGCCTTCTTTTTCGAGAATCGTGCTCGAGGGCAAGAAGAACACCTCGGTGCCGATCGTCGTGGGATCGACGCCTTCGCGCTTCCAGAACGAGGCGGATTCCGTCTCGTAGGCGTCGATGTTCACCATCCACTCCAAGCGTTCCAGCGCGGCGCGCGCCAGTTCGGTGTTGAAGCCCGAGGCCGCGGGGTTCATGCCGATCACGAAGTAGCCCTTGACCTCGCCGTCCTTCATCGCGATCTGCGTTGGTAAGGTCGAGTGATCGCCGCTGATCTGCGGCAGGTAGTCGAAGGCGAAGTCGTTCTCCTGGCTCGCGGCGTCGCCGTAGTACGCCTTGAGCAGCGAGATGACGTACTTGGGCGTGTTGGCCCACCAGCCGGTCGGCTTCGTGGCGTTCTTGAGATACCCGGCCAGGGTCTGCTCGTCGCGCAAGGCCGAGGGCATCGGGAGATAGCCCGGCATGATGTCGTAGAGCGTCGGGATGTCGGTGGCACCTTGAATGTTCGCATGGCCGCGCAGCGCCATGATGCCGCCGCCGGGCCGGCCGATGTTGCCGAGCAGCATCTGCAAGATCGAAGCCGTCCGGATGTACTGCACGCCGACCGTGTGCTGCGTCCAGCCGACGGCGTAGGCGAAGGCGGTCGTGCGCTCGCGGCCGCTGTTGTCGGCGAGCAGGTTCGCGATCTTGAGGAACGTCTCGCGCGGCGTGCCGCAGGTCTCCTCGACCATCTCCGCGGTGTAGCGCGCAAAGTGCCGGCGCATGACGTTGAGAACGCAGCGCGGGTGCGTGAGCGTCGCGTCCCGATTGGGGATCCGCACCGTGCCGTTGCCGTCGAAACGCGGGACTTCGTCCGTTTCGAACTGCCAGGACGAAACGTCGTAGGTTCCGGAAGCCGGTTTGGCCGGATCGGTCTGGCCGGGCGCGACGAAGCCCGAGAAGAGCCCGTCGAGGTCTTCGGTGTCGAGGAAGTCCTCGCGCACGATGTTCGCCGCGTTGGTGAACGCGACGACGTACTCACGAAAGTAGCGCTCGTTTTCGAGCAGCCAATTGATGAGCGCACCCAGGAACACGATGTCGCTGCCGCTGCGAATCGGCGCGTAGAGATCGGCGACCGCGGAGGTGCGCGTAAAGCGCGGATCGACGTGGATGATCTTCGCGCCGCGTTCCTTCGCTTCCATGACGAAGCGGAACGCGACCGGATGGCACTCCGCGAAGTTCGAGCCTTCGATGAGGATGCAATCCGCGTTGCGGAGATCTTGCACGAACGTCGTGGCGCCGCCGCGACCGAATGAGGTGCCTAGACCAGGCACCGTTGCGCTATGTCAAATTCGAGCCTGGTTCTCGATCGAGACGATGCCGGCGGATCGGAAGAGCTTGGTGAGTAGGTAGTTCTCTTCGACCCCGAAGGTCGCGCCGCCGAGCGAAGCGATCCCGCGCGCCTGGTTGATGCGTTTTCCGTTGGGCAGGGTGCGCACGAACGTCGCTTCCCGCGTCGCCTGAAATTTTTCGGCGATGCGGTCCAGAGCCCAGTCCAGCGGCTTGTCTTCCCACTGGGTCGCGTAGGGTGCCCGGTACTTCACCGTCGTCCAGCGCGCGGTGTTCACGGTGAGGCCGAAGACCGCCGACCCCTTCGGACAGAGGTGCCCGGCGCTGATCGGGCTCTCGGGATTGCCTTCAACATCGAGCAACTTGCCTTCGTCGCTGACATAGGCCAGCAAGGAACAGCCCACGGCACAATACGGACACACGCTGACGACCGGCTTCGCGCGCTCGATTCGGCCGCGCAGGGCCCGCGTTCGCTTCGACTCGACGTTGGGCACCGCGCCGATCCGTTCGCCCAGCCGCATTTTTTCGGCGGCCTGCACGAGCAGTGCGGTGAGATCGAACGAGCGTTTGATCGCCATGGGGAACCTCCCGGAGCAGCGCGTAGGTCGGACCTTGTCTTAGACGCGCTTCGCGTCCGGCGCGAGCCCGTCCCTCGCATGTCAGCGTGGCCCCGTCGTCTAAATCAGCACCATGCCTCAAGAAGTGAAGAAATCAGCCGACGAGTGGCGGTCCGAACTGGGTCCGGAGCGGTTTGCCGTCTTGCGCCAAGGCGCCACGGAGCGCCCGTTCAGCGGCGCCCTCTCTCACAACGAAGCGCACGGGACGTACCAGTGCGGCGCGTGCGGTGCCGTGCTCTTCAGCTCCGCCACGAAGTTCGAGAGCGGCAGCGGCTGGCCCAGTTTCTGGGCACCCGAAGACGCCGAAAACGTCCGGCTCGTCGAGGACCGAGCGCACGGGATGCTGCGCACCGAAGTCCGTTGCGCGCGCTGCGACTCGCACCTCGGTCATGTCTTCGACGACGGCCCCCAACCCACGGGGCAACGCTACTGCATCAACTCGCTGGCCTTGGACTTCGAGAAAACGTAGCCGCCCGCTACGGGCACGATTCGCCGGCCGTGTGGATCGGGTCGTTCCAGAGAACGGCGGTCGGCGGCTCGGCGCCGTCGATCGTGAGATTCACGACCACCGGATCCTGACCGCTGCGCACCAGAACGCATTCCAGCGGCTCGTCGCTCGAGGCGTTGATCTCCTGGTGGGGCACGTAGGGCGGGACGAAGATGAAATCGCCCGGGCCGGCCTCCGCGACGTATTCCAGGCGTTCGCCCCAGCGCATGCGCGCCCGGCCCCGGACGACGTAGATCACGCTCTCGAGTTCGCCGTGATGATGCGCGCCGGTCTTGGCATCGGGATCGATCGTGACCGTGCCGGCCCAGAGTTTGCGCGCGCCCGCGCTCGCGGCGGTGATCGCGGCGGCGCGGTTCATCCCCGGCGTCTGCGGCGTGTTCGTGTCGAGCGCGGTCCCTGGGACGACGCGAACGCCGTCGTGCTTCCAGCGCTCGCCGGTCATCGGACTTGCCATCGCCTACGGAGTTTCGCGGCCACGCGTCACGACCCGCTCGTGCTGACCGCCGAGGAGAGCGAGTCCCTAATGAAACGTTTCGGCGCCGCCGAACCAAGAAGCGTGAGGCGTGAGACGACATTCTTGACTCTGACGTAGGGAAAACGGTGCCCATCGCGGCGCCGCCCGATCTGTCCCCCGGCCCCCTGGCCGATGCCCTCGAACAGTGGGAACGCGGCGCTTTTGACGCGTGCCTCGAGCTGCTCGACGGACACCGGCGCAGCACCGGGGTTCTGACCCGAGAAGCGACGATGCTGCGCGCTCGCGCACTCATGCGGCTTCAGCGACCGGCGGAGGCGCTGCTGCTCTTGCGCCAGACGACCCCCGCATCCGAAGCCGGCGACGAAGCCGTCACGGCCCGCATGCTCACCGCCGCTGCGCTCGCGCGCTGCGAAACCCTCGAAGGCGGCCTCGAGGGGCTATTAAACGTCCACGCCGCGGCAACCGGTTTCGTCGCCGACGCCCTGCTCGCCGAGATCGAATACGAAATCGCGCTGGTCTCCTGGACGCTGCGCAACGACGACCACGCGAACGCCTGGGCACTCGGCAGCGCCGAACGAAAAGCGGACCTCGTCTCGGTCCGGGCAACGGCGCTGCGCGCCTGGATCCTGCTCGGCGGTGAACGCCCGGGCGAAGCCCTCGGCCTTTTCGAGCGCGCGCTCGACGACTACGATCGTTGCACCACTCACGACGAACCCTTCCGCTGGAACCTCGTGCACGCGATCGCCATGCTTCAGGCAAATCTCGCGCCCGCGCCGCTTTCCAACCCGCTCCAACGCGCGCGAGCGGCTCGCCAAGCGCGCGTCAAGGATACGCTGCGTCCTTCCGCACCGGTGCTCGCCGTGAAGACGGCGATCGAGGACGCCTGGGCGTTCGCGGCGATCGACGGCGATGCGACCAACGCGCTTCGCGCCGCCCGCCGCGCACACGACATCCAGCCGGCCGCGTGTTGGGGAGCGTGGACGCTCGCGCTACGTGCGGCGATCACGCGCGGTTTCGACGAATCTTCAGCGGCACGTGACTACGCGGAGAGTGCGCTGGCCATCGCGCTTGAAACAGATTGGGAGCGTACCGCGGACGAAGAGCGGCTCGGCCTGCTCGCAGCAGCCGAACAGGTCCGGCACTTCGATCCGCCGGCCGCGCTCGAGTTGCTCGCCAGGTTCGACGGGATACGCACCGGGATGCGCCCGCGATATGCGAACGACGCCCGCCTCCGAGTCTACTACGACCTGGTGCGCGGGAGCGTGCACGCGAGCGCCGGCGAACCCGACCGCGCGTACCGGCATCTCGCCGATTCCTATGCGGCCCTCACGCGCGCCGGCTACCTCTCGCGCGCCGTCGAAGCGCTGATCGAGCTGGACGCGATACCCGTCACGGCGGCGCACCCACTCGTCCAAGACGGCGCGCGGACGCACCTCGAAGCGGCTAGGGAGCTGATCCAACGGCACTTTCCGAATTCGTTCCTGCGCAACCGGCTCCAACCGCGGTCGCGGCACAAAGACGATCGCACGATCGCGCTCCAGCGCGCGAACTAGGGCGCTCGACCGCCGCTAAACCGGGGCGGCGTTCGGTAGAGCCGCAGACTCCTGGGCATAAAAGCAGCGGCCGCACAACTGCACATAACGCGTCTCGCCTTCGATCGCGATCTGGTCCCCGCTCAAGATGCGCGCGCCGCGCTCGTCGACCCGCGGATTCATGGTCGCCTTCTTGCCGCACGCGCAGATCGTCTTGAGTTCTTCGAGACTGTCCGCCAGCGTCAGCAAGTACGCCGAACCCGGAAACGGTTCGCCGAGAAAGTCGCTGCGGATGCCGTAGCAGATGATCGGGACGTTGCGCGTGTGCGCCAAACGGTGCAGTTCACGCACTTGATCCACGGTGAGAAACTGTGCTTCGTCGATCAGCAGGCACGAGAGTCCGGGCGCGGCCTCGAGCACGGGCTCGAACCGCGACTGGGTATCGTAGGACCGAGCGTCGCGCGTGATCCCTAGGCGTGAGGTCACGCGACCCCGGCCGTAGCGGTGGTCGATCGCCGCGGTATAGATGAGCACCGAGCGCCCGTTCTCTTCGTAGTTATGGGCCACTTGAATGAGGGCGGTCGTCTTGCCCGCGTTCATCGCCGAATAGCGGAAATACAGCTTTGCCATGGGTTCCTTGGAGGAGAGTTCGCCGAATCGGAGGGCGACCCGCTAAATCAGGTCTCCCGGCGGACCGACAATAGGGAAGTGCTACGGACGGCCACTGCGACCTATGCCACATCGGCAGAAGCGGTCATCGGCGATACCCCCCTGGTCCGGCTGAACCGCATCACGGCCGGAACGCGCGCCCTCGTGCTGGCGAAGCTCGAGTTCCTCAACCCCGGCGGCAGCATCAAGGACCGCATCGCGGTCGCGATGATCGAACACGCCGAGCGCGCCGGCTTGCTGCGCCCCGGCGGGACGATCGTCGAACCCACCAGCGGGAATACCGGCGCAGCCATCGCGATGGTGGCGGCGATTCGCGGCTATCGCTGTATCCTGACCGTCCCCGAGAAGACCTCGGCCGAGAAGATCGCGGCGCTGCGCGCCTACGGGGCCGAAGTTCGGGTCGCCCCGCCGGTACCCGCCGATTCGCCCGAAACCTACACGGCGCTCGCTGCGCGCATCGCACGCGAAATCCCCGGCGCCTACATGCCCAACCAGTACGCCAACCCGATCAACCCGCTCGCCCACGAGCAGATAACCGGCGTCGAGATCTGGGAGCAGACCGCCGGCAAGATCACGCACCTCGTCGCCGGCATCGGCACGGGCGGCACGATCTGCGGCATCGCACGAGCGCTCAAGGCGCGCAATCCCGGAGTCTGCATCGTCGGCGTCGACGCCATGGGCTCGATTTATTCCGGCGGCCTCCCCGGACCGTATGCCATCGAAGGCATCGGCCGCCACTATCTTCCGGCGACGCTCGATCTCGAGGTCATCGACCGCATCGAGCGGGTCGGCGACCGTGAAGCGTTCGTCATGGCACGGCGCGCGGCGCGCGAGGAAGGCTTGCTCGCGGGCGGTTCGTCGGGGGCGGCCTTGGTCGCAACCCAGCGGCTGGCACGCGAACTCGGCGAAGACGACCTGGTCGTCACGATCCTGCCCGATTCGGGGCGGGCGTATCTCTCGAAGATCTTCAACGACGACTGGATGGCCGCACGCCAATTCATCGGACCGCCGGCGACGACGCTGGGCGACGTGCTCGCGCGCGTCGGAGGCGACGACCGCTTCGTTCCTTCGACGATCTCGCTGCGCACGGCCGCGCGTCTGATGAACGACCGCAACGTCGACGATCTCGCCGTGGTCGACGACGACTGCCTGGTCGGTCGCGTCGGACTCCAAACGGTGCTCAACGTCCTCGAACGCGCGCCGCACAAACTCGACGCGACGATCGGCGAGTTGCTGGGACCGCCGTTTCCGCTGCTCGACCGCAACGCGACGCTCGACGACGCGCTGCGCACGATCCGCGGCGGGCAGAGCCAGGTCGTCGTCTGCGACGGGCGCCTGCCGCTCGCGGCGCTGCGCGCGCAGGATTTGATCGCTTTCTTCAGCGACCACTGAGCGTGGATTTCCGAGCGATCCGGGAGGCCGCACTGCGCGGCATCGAAACCCGGCTCGCGAACGATCCGGACGCAGCCGGGCTGCGCTTCGAGCGCGCCCGGATGCTCGACGCATTGGGACGCAGCGAGGAAGCCAAGACGGCGTTTCTCGAGGTCCTCGCTCGCGACCCGATGCACTTCGCCGCGCTCAACGACCTGGCGACGCTGCAGTTCAAGACCGGCGAACAGCGCAACGCGCGCGTTTCCTATCAAACGCTGGTCGAGCGTCACCCGCAGAATCCGATCGCCCACGCCAACCTGGGTTACGTGCTGCTCAAGAACGGCGAATTCACGGCCGCGCGAGATCAGTACCAGCGCGCGCTCGAGCTGGATCCCGATCATACCGAAGCGCACAAGGGACTCGGACTCGTGCTCGAACGGCTCGGCGAGACCGCGGCCGCGCGCGAACACGCGGGTCGCGGGTTTCGCGAGGGAGCGATCACCGCGGTGCCGTACCGTGGCGCGGGCACGGCACCCGAGGTGCTGGCGATTGTCAGCTACACCCCCGGGAACGTGCATCTCCAGCACTACCTGACGCCCGATTTTTTCGGCGTCCAGAAACTGGTCGCCGAGTACTTCGACCTCACGCAGCCCTTGCCGCCGCACAACGTCGTCTTCAACGCGGTCGGCGACGCCGATATCTGCGGGCCCGCGCTCGAGGTGGTCCGCACCTTGCTCGCGCGAACCACGAAACCCGTCATCAACCACCCGGACGCGGTCGCCGAAACGACCCGCGCTAAGACGTCCCGACGATTGCGCGCGCTCCCGCATGTCGCAACGCCGAACATCGTCGAGTTCGACCGCACGCTTTTGGCCGGCTCGGAGGGTGGCCTCGCGCTGTTGAATCGCGGCTTCGATTTCCCGCTTTTGCTGCGCGCGCCCGGCTTTCATACGGGCCAGCACTTTGAGCGCGTCGATGACGAAAGCGGCCTCGCCGCAGCGGTCGCGCGCATGCCGGGCGAACGTGTTTTGGCGATCGAGTTCATCGATGTGCGCGGGGACGACGGCAAGGTGCGCAAGTACCGCGCGATGTTCGTGGGCGAAGCGATCGAACCGCTCCATCTGGCGATTTCCACGAACTGGAAAGTGCACTACTTCGCCGCCGACATGGCGGAGAGCGACGCGCATCGTGCCGAAGACGCCGCCTACTTGAACGATCTGCCGGGGACCATCGGCGCGCGCGCTACCGCCGCGCTCGAGGCGATTCGTTCGACGCTCGCGCTCGACTACGGCGGGATCGACTTCGCGCTCGACCGCCACGGCAACGTCATCGTCTTCGAGGCGAACGCCACGATGGTCGTGCCGGTTCCCAAGAGTGACCCGCGCTGGGACTACCGCCGGCCGGCCGTCGAGCGCATCCACGCGGCCGCCCGCACGCTGATCGCGAGCCGCGCCGGGTTCCTCAGTTCAAGCTGAAATCGCGGGCCGGGAACGCGGCCGGGCGTTGCAGCCAATTCGTGGCGGCGTAGGTCGCTCGTGCGTCGACGACGTGCAACGTGTACGCGTGGCGCGAGTGCGCGGAGCGGTTGGGCGCCGAATAGTGCGGCAGGCTGCCGTGGAGGACGACGAGCGTGCCGGCTTTGACTTCCACGGGGATCGCGTCGTCGAGCGAGGGCCAGGGCAGATCGCTTTGCACGATGGTCCGCGGACCGGCTTCGTCGACGACGAACGTCTCGCGTAGCGGGGTCTTGTGGCCACCCGGCTGGACCCAAAGGCAGCCGTTGTCGCGATCGGCGTCTTCGAGCGCCCACCAAAAGCCGGTCACCGTTTGTGGATCGGTCACCAGGTAGGTTCCGTCCTGATGCCAGCGGACCTCACCGCCGATGTGCGGCTGCTTGAAGATATACATCGACTGATAGAGGTGCGGCGCGGTGATCCCGCAGTGCAGCGCGATCTCGCGCAGCCGCGGATCGCGCGAAAAGCGCTCGAACACCGGATCGAGATCGTGCATCGCGTGGCCGAGCTTGTTGATCGCACGGTCCTTGGGCACGCGCAACTCGCCCGCCTCGTCGAACGCCTCGGCCTCGAAGAAGCAACGGATCTTGTCGCTCGATCCCAAGAAGTACGCGTCCTTGGCGTGGCCGTTGTCGGCGGTCGAGAAAATCGTCCGCGCCTCGTGGGGATCGAACGCCGCGACGATCGCCTCGGCGCGCTCGCGCAACGCGGCGATCGCCGCGGGGCCGGCGAAATCCGGGATCACGAGAAAGCCGTCGGCGGCGAAATCGCTCACGGGGAGCGCTTCGCGCTCCGACGGGACGCCCCCGCTCGGCGCCGAAGCCGCGCAGGTGCCTCGCATCTGCTGCATCGGCGGCGCGTCGGTCGACGAGAAGTTCCACCTCGACCTCGCGGCCATCGCGGCCACGTCGAATCCTGCGCATCGCATCAGCGGTTTCGGCGGCGTCGCGCGCAACGTCGCGGAGAACCTCGCGCGGCTGGGTGCCGGTGCGGCCTTGATCTCCGCCGTCGGACACGATCGCGACGGCGATGCGCTGCTCGCGTCGCTCCACGCCGCCGGGGTCGACACGCAGGGCGTCGCACGTTCGGTCGAGCGCCCGACGGGAACCTACGTCGCGATCATCGACCCCGCCGGCGACCTCACGATCGGCGTCTCCGATCTCGCCGCCGTCGAAGCCCTCTCGCCCGATGACATCGGCCGGGCTTGGCCGCTCGTCGCGGCGGCCGACTTCGTGTTCGCCGATTGCAACCTGAACGGGCTAACCCTCGAACGGCTGATCGCGCACTGTGCCGGCGCCGGACTGCGGCTCGCGCTCGATGCCGTCTCGGTTGCAAAGAGTGCGCGTCTGCCGCGCGATCTGCGCACCGTCGAGCTGCTCTTTGCCAACGCCGATGAAGCCCCGTCCTGCATCGAGCGCGGCGCGCGCGCCGTCGTGGTCACCGACGGACCGCGCCCGATCCTCATCCATCGCAACGAGACCGCGGAAGCGATCCCCGTGCGCCCGGTCCCAGCGGTCGACGTTACGGGCGCCGGTGATGCGCTGATCGCAGCGGCGTTGCTCCGGCTGTGCGCGGGCGACGATCTCGCGGCCGCCGTACGCTGCGGGGCCGAATCCGCGGCCAAGACGGTGCGCTCGAAAGCCACGGTCGTCGGCCAGTGATCGTTGCTTCGCCGGAAGTGCGCGACGCGCTCGACCGCGGGGCGCCGGTCGTCGCGCTGGAGACGACGATCGTCACCCACGGGATGCCCTATCCGGTCAACGTGGAAACCGCGCGCTCGCTCGAGGCGATCGTCCGCAGCGAAGGCGCCGTTCCGGCCACGATCGCCGTGCTGGACGGCACGATCCGCGTCGGCATCGAGGAGGGCGTCCTCGAACATCTCGCCCGGCAGAGAAACGTCCGCAAACTGAGCCGTGCCGATCTCGCCGACGCGCTCGTCAAAGGCGATCCTGGGGCGACGACCGTCGCCGCGACGATGCTGATCGCCGCGCGCGCCGGGATCGCCGTGTTCGCGACCGGCGGCATTGGCGGCGTCCACCGCGGCGCGGAGCAGACGTTCGAACGTCTCGGCCGACCTCGGCGAACTCGCACGCACGCCCGTCACCGTCGTGTGCGCCGGCGCGAAGGCGATCCTCGATCTGCCCAAGACGCTGGAAGTCTTGGAGACCCTCGGCGTCCCCACGATCGGGTACGGTACCGACGCGTTCCCGGCGTTCTACAGCCGCGCGAGCGGACTGCGCGCGCCGCTGCGCTGCGACACGCCGGGCGAGGTCGCCGCGCTGGTTCGCACGCATCGCGCGCTGGGCGCCGGCGGCGGCGTGCTGGTCGCCAATCCGATCCCGGCCGGCGCCGAGATCCCGTTCGCCGAGATGCAGCGGCACGTCGACGCGGCCATCGCCGCAGCCGCCGCCGCCGGGATCGGCGGCAAGGAACTGACGCCGTTCTTGCTCGCCGACCTGTTCGCGAGAACCTCGGGCCGTAGCCTGACCGCCAACGTCGCGCTGGTCGAAAACAATGCGCGGCTTGCGGCTCGGATCGCGGCGGCTTCTTCGTCCGCGTGACGAAAGGAACCGGGATGGATGTCGACGAGCAGAAACGCGCGGCGGGTGAAACGGCGGTCGAACGGCACGTCCGTAACGGCATGTGCGTCGGCCTGGGCACCGGATCGACGGCGTATTGGGTGATCCGCCGCGTCGGCGAGCGTGTCGCCGAGGGCGAAAAAATCGGCGCCGTCGCGACCTCCAAGACGACCGAGGATCTGTGCCGCGAATGGAACGTGCCGATCTACGGATTGCTCGACCGCCCGATCGACGTGGCCATCGACGGTGCGGATGAAGTCGCCGCGGACTTTTCGCTCACCAAAGGCGGCGGCGGCGCGCTGTTTCGCGAGAAGGCCGTGGCCTTGGCCGCAAAGCGCTACGTGATCGTCGTGGACGAATCGAAGCTCGTCGAGCGGCTCGGTGCCTTCCCGATCCCCGTCGAGGTCGTGCCCTATGCCTTGCCCTGGGTGCAGAGCGAGTTGGCGCGAGCGTTTCCGGCCGTGCCGATCCAACGGCGCATGCGCGAGCAGACGCCCTTCGTCACCGACAACGGGAACGCGATCCTCGACGTGCGCTTCGGCACGATCGACGACCCCGCGATGCACGCCGCTGCCGTGCTGGCGATCCACGGCGTCGTCGATGTGGGGTTATTCGTCGGTCTTACCGACGAGGTGATCGTCGGCCGGGATGACGGCATCCAGACCCTTCACGCCGAGCGCGCCCGCAGGTAGGAAGCACCGTTCAGCGTGGCGGCGAGTTCCTGCGCCTGTTCGCGAATCTCCGGTATCGCCGTCGTTTCGATCAACGTGCCGAAACGCACCGGCCCGATGGCGTAGAACCGGCGCGACGGCGTCCCCTCGCGGTCCACGAATGCTCCGTCGGCCGCGACGACGGACCCGATCCGCAGCGGATGGGGAACGAGATAGCCCCGCTCGATGAGCCGCTCGAGAAGCGGGTTGGGCAGCTTCGCAACGTCGTTCTCGGGTCCGCTGCAATTGATGACGCGCCCCGCGCTCACCAGGAGGGTCTCGGCAGTACCGCGCAGGCGGATCGGCACCTGGAGCCCCGCGGGGGCCGTACGAATCTCATCCGTCCGGCCGGCGAGCATGCGCAACGTACCGGCGGCGATGAGTTCGGCGATCCGCTTCGCGGCTTGGGGTGCGAGCCGATGCCGATGAACGTTCCAATACGGCAGCACGTGGCGAACGAAACGCCGCTGATCGTCGAGGTCCCACGAGCCCCAACGCGCGTTCGTCTGCGAGCGCAGTGCGTCGAGCGCACCCCGCCAACCACGTTCGCTCGACGGACGGCGCGCCTCGCGGCGCAGGGCCTCGATGAGTTCTCGCACGCTCGCGGCCTCGGGCGCGGCGTCCGGCGGCGAATCGAACACGCGATGCTCGTGGGGAAGCAGGCCGCGTCGCGACACCATGACGATCGGACCGCGGTGTCCGTTGGAGCGCAATCCGAGTACCGCGTCGATCGCCGTCAAACCCGTTCCGAGCAAGACGACCGTCTCGTCGACGGCGCCGGGGGTGATGGCACCCGCAGCCCAGGCCGAGCCGAAATACCGTTGCGATGCGAGGCCGGTCGGGTCGAGTCGCGGCCACGGTGCCGGTTCGGCGTTGCCGACCGCGACGACGAACGCGTCGGCCGCGAGCGTCTCGCCATCAGCGCAGTCGACCTGCACGCCGTCCGCCGTGAGGACGGTATCGCATACCGTCGAGCGCAGGTGGCGAAAACGTCCGGTCGGCGAACATTCGAGCTGTTCGCCGATCGACCGCAAATAGCGTCCGTAGACGGAACGCTGGACGAAACGCGTGCCTGTGGGGTCCTCGCCCTGCGACTCGAGCCAGCGCACGAAGTGCGCGGGATCGTCGTGACGGCTCGACATGTTCGAGGCGGGGACATTGAGCAGATGGAGCGGACAGGTCGTCGAATAGGCGACGCCGATACCGAGCGCTTCGCGCGGCTCGACGACCGTGACCGCCGCTCCCGCGCGGAGCAGGGCGCTTGCGAGCAGCAGGCCGCTCGCGCCGCCGCCGGCGATCGCGATGTGCGGTTTTTCAGCGATCATAACGGAGGACTCCGCGCTGGGCGGTCCACCAATCACCGGCTTCGCGTTCGTAGGTCGTGCACGTCTCCAGCGTCCCGGCGTAGACATGGACCGTGTGCGAAACGGTCGTGCCCGCGTTGCGATACGCGTGGTACTCGTAGGGCGGGACGAGGATTCCGACCGAGCGCCGGACGCGTTCGATATCGCCTTCGTGCACGAAGCGCATGCGCCGTTCTCCGTCGCGTTCGATTGCCCGGTAGGCTCGTTCGTGCATCGTGCCGCTCACGACGACCTCCGCGCCCCACAAGCCACCGTGATCGTGCAACGGGGTCCCTTGACCCGGCGCCCAGGTCATGCAAACGATCACGAACTTCCCCGCGGGATCTTGCCACAGCGGCTTGCGCGCGTAGTGTTCGTCGAGCGGCGGCGAAAAAAGACTCGGGTCCTCGAACGTGCCGGCAGCGTTGAGCTGTTCCAAAACGGCGGCGAGCCCCGTCACGCGATCGTCTTTGACCGCACGCTCGATCGGCTCGATAACGTCATTCCGCATGCTCTAGCTATCGGGCGTTGCGGAGACAAACTCAACCCGGCCCGGCAACCGGGCGCCCGGCTACGATCGAAGGCCGGCGCGCCGGGGTGCGCCGCTGATGGAGGACGAAGAAGCGATGAAGGGCGCATGAAGCAGACGTTCCACGAAACGGAGCAGCAAGAGGCCGGATAAGGCGGCCGCTCACCTGCTTTCGGGATCCCCCGTAGGGAAAAGGCGAGCCGCTCAACGCGAGCAGCTCGCCTATTTCGATGCGTGATGCCGGTTACGCGACCTCGAAGAGCCCCGCGGCGCCCATTCCGCCGCCGATGCACATCGTCACGACGACATGTTTTGCCTTCCGGCGCTTGCCTTCGATCAGCGCGTGCATCGCCATGCGCGCGCCGCTGACGCCGTAGGGATGGCCGATCGAGATCGCCCCGCCGTCGACGTTGAACTTCTCATTGGGGATGCCGAGGCGATCGCGGCAGTAGAGCGCCTGCACCGCGAAGGCCTCGTTGAGTTCCCAGAGATCGATATCGTCGATCGTGAGACCGTGGCGCTTGAGGAGTTCCGGGATCGCGAAGACCGGACCGATCCCCATCTCGCCCGGCTCGCAGCCGACGACGACCATGCCTTTGTAGATGCCGAGCGGCTCGATGTTGCGTTTCTCCGCGAGCTTGGAATCCATCACCACGACCGCGGCCGCACCGTCGGAGAGCTGCGATGAGTTGCCGGCAGTGATCGTCGAGTCCTTGCCCAGCACGCCCTTGAGCGCGAGCAGTCCGGCGAGCGTCGTATCGGGGCGATTCCCCTCGTCCTTTTTCAAGTCGACTTGTTCTTCGTGGACGTGGCCGGTGTTCTTGTCCTCGACGTATTTCCAGGTCGGCATGTCGACGATCTCGGCATCGAACCGGCCCGCTTCTTGTGCGGCTGCCGTGCGTTGCTGCGATTGCAAAGAATACTCATCTTGCTGCTCGCGCGTCACCTTGTAGTGCTTGGCGACGTTGTCGGCCGTTTGCAGCATCGGCATGTACAGGTCGGGATCGTGCCGGAGCAGCCACTCTTCGGTGAAACCCTTCGTGTGCAAATCGTTCTGGACCAGCGAGATCGACTCGCAACCGCCGGCGACGACCACCTGCGCGCCGTCCGCGACCACGCGGCCGGCGGCCGTCGCGATCGCCTGCAGTCCCGACGAACAGTAGCGGTTGATCGTCGCGCCCGGAACGCGCAGCGGAAAGCCCGCCCGCAGTGCGGCATTGCGGCCCAGGTTGTGGCCCGTCGCGCCTTCCGGCAGGCCGACGCCCAAGATCACATCTTCGATTTCGGCCGGGTCGACGCCGGCGCGTTCGACCGCTTTCGCGCAGACGAAGCCGGCCATGGTCGCGCCGTGGGTCATGTTGAAGGCGCCGCGAAACGCCCGGCCGATCGGCAGGCGCGCGGCAGAGACGATGACCGCCTCAGGCATGAACGAGTTCTCCTTTATAAGCGGCAAACGTGCCGTTGTCGGCCGCGATCCGCGCGAGCAGCGGTGCCGGCGTCCACCCGAACGCCGTGACGCGGTCGAGCACGTACTTCGTACCGACCTCGTCGGCGTACCACATGGGTCCGCCGTGATGCGGCGGGAAGCCGTATCCGTAGATGTAGACGATATCCTCGTCGCCCGGACGCAGCGCGACGCCCTTTTCGAGCAGGTCGGCACCGACGTTTGCCAGCGCGAAGGTGAGCCGTTCGATGATCTCCTGATCCGAGACCTCGCGCGGCACGATGCCCGCTTTCGCCGTCTCTTCCGCGACGAGTTTCGCGAATTCGGGATCCGGCACCGGCTCGCGCTTGTTGGGACCGTCGTACTTGAAGAACCCCGCGCCCTTCTTCTGGCCCCAGCGCTTGAGTTCGTACATGCGGTCGATGATGTTCGTGCGCTTCCGGCCGAGCGCTTCGGCGCGTTCTTGCTGGATGTGCCAGAAGACGTCGACGCCCGAGAGATCGAACGTGGCGAACGGACCCATCGCGAAGCCGAATTGGTCCTTCATGACCTTGTCGACGCGCTCCGGGGGGACGCCGTCTTCGAGCAGGTACATCGCTTCGCGCGAGTAGTCGAAGAACATCCGGTTACCGATGAAGCCGAACGCGTTGCTCGAGACGACGGCCTTCTTCTTGAGGATCTTCCCGAGTTTGACCGCCGTCTGCATCGTCTGCGGCGAGCTGTCTTTGCCGCGCACGATCTCGAGCAGTTGCATGATGTTGGCCGGCGCGAAGAAGTGCAGGCCGACGAACTTGTCGGGCCGCTTCGTCACCGCCGCCATCTCATCGATGTCGAGCGTCGAGGTATTGGAGGCGAGGATCGCCGAGGGCTTGCAGATCGCATCGAGCTTGCTGAAGACGTCCTTCTTCACGGCCATGTTCTCGAACACGGCCTCGATCACGAGATCGGCATCCTTGAGTTCGCCGAAGTCGCTCTCCCACGAGATGAGCTGGCCGCGCTGCCAGGCCTCGGCTTCGGTCATGCGCCCCTTCGACACTTGATACTTGAACATCCCGAAGACCGTCGTCTTCGAGGTCTCGATAGCGGCGTCGATCGGCTCGATGATCGTGCACGGAATGCCCGCGTTCGCGAAGTTGATCGCGATGCCGGTACCCATCGTCCCGCCGCCGATCACCCCGACCTGCTTGATCTCGATGGCCTCGGCGGGCGGCAGGCCCGGGATCTTGCCCAGTTCGCGCTCGGCGAAGAACAGATGCCGCAGCGCGAGCGACGGTTTCGAGCGCACGAGTTGATCGAAGATGCGAAACTCGTGGGCGAGCCCGTGTTCCAGATCGTTTTCGAGCGACGCCGCGACGGCATCGACCAGCGCATGCGCGGCCAGGCCGCCGTTGTCTTCGGGCGGGACCATCTTGTGCGCTTGCGCGACGACCCACGGGGTCGCGAAGAGGCCCAGGCCGACGATGCCCAGGTTCGGCGGCATGGCCGACACGCGGCGCTTGGGCTGCGTGGCCAGCTTCGCGTTCACTAGCGCAACCGCCGCGTCGACGACGTCGCCGGTGGCGATCTCATCGACGAGCCCCTTTTTCTTCGCCGATTCGGCGTCGATGCTCGAGCCCTTGAGCATCATCTGCAGCGCATCTTGCGCGCCGATCAGGCGCGGCAGGCGCTGCGTCCCGCCGGCGCCGGGAATCAAGCCTAGCTTGATCTCCGGAAGACCGAACTTCGAGCGCGGCGTACAGACACGGTAGTCGACCCCGAGCGAGAGTTCGGTCCCGCCGCCCAGCGCGTTGCCGTCGACCGCGACCGCGAAGGTCTTGTTCGAGGCCTCGATCGCCGCGATCACGTCGCGAACCGTCTTCGTCTCGGGCGTCGGCTCGGTGCCGAAGTCGTTGATGTCGGCACCGCCGCTGAAGATTCCGTTGGCCCCGGTGATCACGACCGCTTTGATGCTCGCATCGGCCTCCGCCGCGGCCAACGCCGCGACGAGTTCCTTCGAGACCGCGAACGAGAGCGCGTTGATCGGCGGATTATTAAGGGTGAAGACGCGGACGCCGTCGCGGTCCGCGCCGAGAATCACATTTTCAGGCATGCTCTACTCTCGAGGTTAGGCCAACGCCAGTGCGGCGCGGTCGAGTTCGTATTGGTCTTCCGTGAGGGTCATCACGTCGCCGGAGCCCTCGACGATTTTCGCCTGCAGCGAGGCGACTTGGGTCAGGATGTGGCTCGCATAGAACCGTGCCGTGGTGAGTTTGGCTTTGTAGAAAGGATCGCTATCGCCGGCCGCGATCTTCTTCGCGGCGATATCGGCCGAGCGGGCCATCTGCCAGCCGCCGGACACGACGCCCCACAGCATGAGATAGGGAACCGAGCACGCGAAGGCTTTGTTCAGATCGCTCATCGCGGTCATCCCGATCCACTGCGAGACGGCAGCCAGCGCTTCGACGCCCTTGTTGAGCGAGGCTTTGATCGCTGCGACGTCGGCGTTCGAGTCGTCGAGTGCGGCAGCGGTCTTGCCGATCTGCTTGATGACCGCGGTCGCGGTCGAGCCCATGTCGCGCACCAGCTTACGCCCGACGAGGTCCAGCGCCTGGATGCCCGTCGTGCCTTCGTAGATCGTCGTGATGCGCACGTCTCGATATTGCTGGGCGATGCCGGTTTCTTCGACGTACCCCATGCCGCCGAAGACCTGGACGGCCAGCGAACACACGTCCTGCGAGACTTCCGTGCACCAGCCCTTGACGACCGGGATCATCAGCTCGACGAAGGCCTTGTGCTTCTTGCGTTCGGTCTCGTCGGGGCTCTTGTGCGCGATGTCCAGCGAGGCAGCGGTCACGTACGCGAGCGCGCGCATCGCTTCGATCTGGGACTTCATCGTCATCAGCATGCGGCGCACGTCGGGGTGCTTGATGATCGGCGCGGCGTCCTTCGATTTACCGGCGACCTCGCGGCTCTGCACGCGTTCCTTCGCGTAGGCGAGCGCGCTCTGATAGGCGCGGTCCGCGACCGCGAGCCCTTGCACGCCGACCGAGAAGCGCGCCGCGTTCATCATGATGAACATGTATTCGAGGCCGCGATTCGCCTCGCCGACGAGGTAACCGATCGCGCCGCCCGTCTTCTCGCCGTAGTTGAGGGTACAGGTCGGGTTGCCGTTGATGCCCAGCTTGTGTTCGATGCCCGGACAATAAACATCGTTGCGCTCACCCAGCGTCCCGTCGCTGTTGACCAGGATCTTCGGAACGATGAACATCGAGATGCCCTTGGTCCCTTCGGGCGCATCGGGGAGCCGCGCGAGAACCAGGTGCATAATGTTCGGCGCCATATCGTGCTCGCCGAACGTGATGAATATCTTCTGGCCACTGATCTTGTAGTGATCGCCCTCGGGGACGGCTTTCGCACGAACCGCGGCGAGGTCCGAGCCGGCTTGCGGTTCGGTGAGGCACATCGTGCCGGTCCACTCACCGCTCACGAGCTTGGGAATGTAGAGGTTCTTCTGCTCATCGGTGCCGCACAGTTCGAGCGCCTCGATCGCGCCTTGATTGAGCAGCGGACCGTTGGCGAACCCGACGTTCGCGCCGTTCCACATCTCGAGCGTCGGTCCGAGCAGAAGCTGCGGTAACCCTTGACCGCCGTATTGCTCGGGTACCGGCAGACCGATCCAGCCGGCCTTGGCGAACTGCAGGTAGGCTTGTTTGAAGCCTTTGGGCGTCGTGACGACGCCGTCGTTCCACGTGCAGCCTTCCTGGTCGCCCGATTGATTGAGCGGGTCGAGCACCTCCGAGGCGAACGTCGCGGCTTCGTCGAGGATCGCGTCGACGACGTCGCCGACTTCACCGTAGCCGGGGAGTTTCGCGAGGTCGTCGATTCCGGCGAGTTCGCGAAGGACGAATTGCATGTCGCGCAACGGGGCGCGATATTGGACGGGCATGAACGTGCTCCTAACGGTTGGGGGAGTTAACTGGCGATCGTGTCGGGTCGCGAGTCGTAGAGCTCGCGGCGCAGACGATCGACCGACGCGGTGAGCAACTCGAGAAATGGCAGCATGTTGGATTTGATGCGCGCCAGGCGTTCGCGTCCGGCGGGGGTTATGCGGTAGAGGCGGCGCGAGCGCTTGGTGGGGTGGTCCCACTCGCCGCTGATGAAGCCGCGCTCTTCGAGGCGGCGCAGGAGCGGGTAGATCGTGTTGGTGTTGACGGCCAGCAGGTCGCTGCAGAGCGCTTCGATTCGCTGAAGGAGACCGTAGCCGTGTTCGGGGCCCTGAGCAAGCATGTGAAGGATCAAGACCGGGAAAACGGTCTTCGATTTGATGGGCCCGCGCAGGACCTCTTCAGCCGGTGATTTCGGGTGCGGACTCATGGGGCAGGAGTTGATACTTTTAATAATAGTCGGAATCCTCTGCCAAACGTGAGTCCGTTGCACTCGGTGCCGGGCAGCTCGCGAACCGCTTCCGCGTTCGGCTCGGCAGCCGGCCCAGGCGTGGCGGCGGGGTCGCGCTTGAAAGATTCCTTCATGAAGCCGCGGCGACGCCCGTGGCAGCGCGCGGGGGCCGGCGCGTCGAACGCACCCCGCGATGGCTCAACGAAAACGGAACCGCTCGTCACGAGCGGGCTGGATTGTACCGTTCGCCATGCTGCTCGTCGCGCTCGCCCTGATCGCCGTGGTTGCCGGCCGGCGGCCGCCGCTGCATCGGGCACCGGTGGCGCTCACCGAACCCCCGGCGTCGGCCGCGCCCCTGGAAACGCCCGCAGCGCCGGTCGAAACGCCGGCCCAAACTCCCGCACAGTCCCCCACACCGGCCGCAGCGCGTTCCGGAGCGCCGCGGCTGGCGATCATCATCGATGACTGCGGTCAATGGCCCGCGACCGAGCGCGGCTTCATCGCGCTCCCGATCGCAATCACCCTCTCGGTGCTGCCCGACGTGCCCTTCAATCACGCGATCGAACGGGAGGCCGCGGCGGCCGGCAAGGGCGTGATGTTGCATCTGCCGATGGAGACGGTCTCGGGGCTGAATCCCGGTCCGGGCAAGGTCACGACCGAGATGGACGACGCCGCGATCGCGGTCCAAGTGCAGCGCGATCTCGACGACGTGGACCTTGCGACCGGCGTCAACAACCACGAAGGCAGCAAAGCCACCGCCGACGCGCGCGTGATGAACGCCGTCGCCGGCGTGCTTGCTCGTGACGGCCGCTTCTTCATCGACTCGAAGACCTCGGGCAAGAGCGTAGCCGAAACGATCGCCGCGCAGCACGGCGTCCGCGTCGCAGGCCGCGACGTGTTCCTCGATAATCGCGCGGATGTCGCCTACACCGAAGGCCAGCTTCGCGCAGCCGTCGCCCTCGCGAAACGCAACGGCAGCGCGATCGCGATCGGCCACCCGCGTCCGACGACCTTGGCGGCCGTCCGCGCGATGGTCCCGGAGATTCGAGCCGACGGCGTGGAGTTCGTGCTCGTGCGCGATCTCGTCCAGGAAGAAACTACTCGGCCGTGACGGCCGGCGCGCTCGCCGCCGCAGCCGTGTCGGGGCCGATCCAGACAGTCTGGATGTTGACGAATTCGCGAATGCCGTACGACGAAAGTTCGCGCCCGTAGCCGCTGTGCTTCACGCCGCCGAAGGGCAGGCGCGGATCGCTCGCGGTCATCCCGTTGACGAACACGGCGCCGCTCTCCAGGCGCGCAGCGATCGCCTTGGCGCGCGCGATGTCGGTCGTCCAGAGGCTCCCGCCGAGTCCGAAATCCGAATCGTTGGCGAGTTCGATCGCATGCTCGGCGTCACGCGCGCGAACGACCGCAGCCGCCGGGCCGAAGGTCTCGTCCTCGAACATCGCCATACCCGGCTCAACCCCGACGACGATCGTGGGTTCGTAGAAATAGCCCGCGCGCGCGATCGGTCGCGCGCCTGTCGCGGCCCGCGCGCCCTTGGCGATCGTCTCGGCGACGATCCCCGCCAGTTCGTCACGCAAGTCGGCGCGCGCCATCGGACCGATCCGCGTATCCCGCTCGGTGGGATCGCCGATCTTCAGCGCACGCGTGGCCGCGACGAAGCGCTCTACGAACGCATCGTGGACGCTGCCCTCCACGATGAAGCGCTTCGCCGCGATGCAGCTCTGGCCGGTGTTCTGGAAGCGCGCTTTCGCCGCAACCTGGGCGGCGCTCTCGAGATCGGCGTCGGCCAGCACGATGAAGGCGTCCGACCCGCCCAGTTCCAGCACGCACTTCTTCAGATGCGCCCCCGCCGCCGAGGCGACCGAAATCCCCGCCGCCTCGCTCCCGGTCAGCGTCACCGCCACGATGCGCGGATCGGCGATCAGCTCTTTGACGTCGCTGCCCGGCACGATCACCGTTTGGAAGACGCCCGGCGGAAAACCGGCCTGCACGAAGATCTGCTCGATCTCGAGTGCGCAACGGGTCACGTTGGAGGCATGCTTGAGGACCGCGACGTTGCCCGCCATCAAGCCCGGCGCGGCGAAGCGGAATACTTGCCAGAACGGATAGTTCCAGGGCATCACCGCGAGAACGGCGCCCAGCGGCCGGAAGCCGACGTAACTCTCGGTCGCATTCGAGGGCGCCCGCTCGTCCGCCAGATACGCAGCCGCATGTTCGGCGTAGTAATCACACGTCAGGGCGCATTTTTCGATCTCGGCCTCGGCCTCGGCGATCGGCTTGCCCATCTCGCGCGTGATGACCGCCGCGAACGCGGGCTTGCCGGCGCGCAGGCGCGCGGCAGCCGTCTTCATCAACGCACCCCGATCGGCGAACGAGGTGCCGCGCCAGGCCCCAAACGCGTCGTGCGCCCGGCTCAGTACGGTCTCCAGCCGGGCGCGATCGAAGGTCTCGAACCGTTCGAGATCGCGACCCGTCGCGGGGTCGATCGTGGCAAAAGCGGTCATGGCCCTAGAGTACGCTGGTGCGCGTGCGCTCTCCCATCCGGGCCGCGCACCCAGGCGGGGCCGGCGCCGCGCTCAGGCCGGGATGTTGAAGAAGCGGTTCAGGTAGCCCAGCGTCGTGTTCGCATTTTGCAGCGTCGCCAACGAAATTTGCTGCTTCGTGCGCAGCAACGCCAGCTCCGTCGAGACCTGGGCTTGGTTCGCGTCGCCGATGCTCGACGCCGAAGCCGTCAGGTTGGCAGCCGTGATGTCGTTGTTGTTTCCCTGTGCGGTCAATGCTTGCGATTGCGCGCCCAGCTCGGCGCGCGCGTTGGCAATCGCGGGGATCGCCTCGTCGATCTGGCCTTGCGCCGCGGTCGCACCCGCCGACGACGACAGATCGATATTCTGGACGAAGTTCGCGACAGCCGTCCCATTCGGCAGATTCAGCGCGGTCGTCGCGCCCTCGCTCGCGCCGGACTGCACGCCGGCCGCCTGACCGGCGGAGGTGCCCTGCAGCAGCGGCTGACCGTTGAAGGTCGCGTTCTGCGCGTTGGTGTTGATCTGGCGCACGAGCTGGTTCGCGACGGTTTGCAGATCGGCGCGGTCCGCGTTCGAGAGAAAATCGTTGTTGGCTTGGACGGCCAGCGCGCTCAGCGATTGAAGTCCGGTTTGCGTCTGTTGCAGCGCACCGTCGGCGACGCTCACCGCGTCGTTCGCCGTGGACACGTTCTGCGCAGCGGCGGCGAAACCGTTGGCCTGCGCCGTGAGGCTGTTGTAGATCGCCAAGCCCGACGGGGCGTCGGCGGCCGAGTTGATCGAGTGCCCGGTCGACGCCTCATCGAGTCGCTTGAGCAGCGCTCGGCTATACGGTTCGAGCGGGCTGAGCGCCGCGTTCGCGAGCGTGTTCGAGATGGTCAAAGACGACATGGCCGCCATTCCTTTGGTAGCAAACTCCCCTAAGACGAGCATCGGCATTTCGTGCGCTTGCTCGTAGGGAAACCCGCGTGCGCCGGATCACATGTGGCCCGCGGGGTTCCGGCGCCGGCTAGCCGACGATGACGTTGCGGCCGGCGGCCTTCGCCGCGTAGCACGCGGCGTCGGCCACGGCGAGCACGTCGGCTGCGGTCGTCGTGCCGGCGTCGATCGGCGCGAGGCCGATGCTGACGCCGACGGAAAATGTCTCGCCGTCGTGTTCGTAGATATAGGCGTCGACGGCACGGCGCAACTTCTCGAGCACGCGGCGCGCGACGCCGATCGCGCAATCGTTCAAAATGACCGCGAACTCGTCCCCGCCCACCCGGGCCAGGACGTCGCGCTCGCGCAAGTTCTTCGCCAGGATCTGCGCGATATCGGCGAGCACGCGATCGCCGCCCGCGTGGCCGCAGTGGTCGTTGATCAGCTTGAAGCGATCGAGATCGAGAAACGCAAGGGTGGTGACGATGCGCCCGCGGCGCGCTTCCGTCACGATGTCGCTGAGCGCCTCCTCGAATCGGCGCCGGTTGATGAGCCCGGTGAGCGCATCGTGCGAGGCCTCGAACGAGAGCTGCGAGGCGAGCCGGTGCTCCTCGGTGATGTCGCGCAGGACCACGACGTAGCCTTCGGGACCCTCGCCGAACGGCGAGGTGGTGAAGGCCACGTGCAGCGTTCCGTGGCTGGTTCGCAACCGGCCTTGGCCGCGATACGAACCCATCTCGTCGCGTTCGCCGTCTTCGAGCACGTTGATGCGCTCGCCGTCCGCGGTGTGCAGCGGGACGATCCGGGCCACGTCTTCTCCGTACGCCTCCATCGGGTCGATGCCGAAAAGCGCGCGCGCCGCCGGGTTGACGAACTCGGTCCGGCCGTCACGCACCGTCGTGATGACGGCGTCGCCGATGGCCGCCAACGTCGCTTGCAGCTTGCGCTTTTCCTGGCCGAGCGCAGCCTCGAATTCCTTGCGCGCCGTCACGTCGTGCATCGTGACGATGTGCAGCGAGACCGCGCCGTTTGGCTCGATGACCGGCTTGCCGTGCATCTCGATCCAGACCGGGATGCCGTCGCGTTTGTAGCACACGACCTGGCTGCGCACATCGTTCCCGGTTCGCAGCCGGTCGCCGATGAACTCCAAACGGATGTAGTCGGTCAGTTCGCCGTACAGGAAGTCGGGCGTCTGACCGATCACGTCGACCAGCGAATAGCCGAAAAAGTGCTCGAACGCGGGATTGATGTAGAGCAGCCGGGAGACGTTGCCGATGCGCGGCGCCTCGAAAACCGCCGCCGGATCGGCCAACGAATCGACGCTCGCCGCGAGCGACTCGATGCGGTCGCCCAGCATCTGGGCGGCGGCCCGGCGATCGACCGCGGCGCGCACGTCCACCGAATAGCCGATTTCGGCGGCCAGAATGCGCAGCGCGCGCTGCATCCCCTCGTCGATCTCGACCGGCGTTTTCTTGAGCAGGTAGAGGTTGAGTTGCTTCTCGTCGGCGCTGAAGACCCGCGTTTTCCAGACGACGGCGAGCCCTCCGGCGATCGGGACCCCGGCGGAGATCGCGGCCAGCGCGTCGCGCGACGACGGATCGCTCATGCCGTAGACGGCGATTGCCTCGGCCGCGCGCTCGAACAAGGCCGCATCGGCGCCGACAACGCGCGCAGCGGCTCTCAGCAAGGCTGCCGAGCTATCCTCCATGCTTCTCTGTATCGGCGCGGGCGAGCGAGCATCCCTGCGCCGTTACCGTCACGTAACTTCCGCTTGATCTCCGGTTCACACGGCGCCCGGATACTAAACCGATGGCGCTGTGTCTCTCGCTCATCGCGCCCTCAGCGGCGATACGCGCGCAAATCGAAACGACGGTTTCGCGGTTCGGTCCCGGGGCGCTGCGGCTGGCAATGGCTGCGGGGATCCGGATCGAGGTTCTGGGCGTGCACGAGGGCTTTCGCGATCGCTCGCTCGCCTTGCGCCGGCTCGGTGCCGGCGTCGACGACTGGCCCGTGCCGCCCGCGGGACTCTTCGTCGTCGAAGAGCGAGCCGTCTATCTGCGCTCCACCTCACCGATGACCGTCGCGCATGAGTTCGCGCACGCGCTCGACTGCGCGCTGGGCGGCGGCGTCTACCTGAGCGGCGTCGATCCGCGCATCCGGCGCGCTTTCGGCGCGGCGCGCAGCTTCGTCACGCCCTATGCCGCCTCGGGGCTCGACGAGTACTTCGCCGAAGCGCTGCGCGCCTGGATCGACGCCAACGATCCGCTCTCGCTCTGGCCGCGCGCCACGCGCGCCCGGCTGCGCAGCGTCGATCCGCCGATGGCCGCGATCGTCGAGTCGCTGTTCGCAAACGAGTTCGCGGCATGACTAGCGAACGCGCCAGCGCATGCATGTCGTCATCACCGCCGGGGGGACGAGCGCGCCCGATCTCGCGCAGGCCACCGGGGGCCCGTACAAGGCGCTGGCACCGGTCGGCGGGCGGCGTTGCATCGATATCGCGATCGAGGCCGCCCGCGCGCTCGCGCCGGCGGGGATCGCCGTCGTGGCCCCCGACGCCGTCGCGGCATATGTCCACGACCGCGTCGAACTGGTCGTGCCGGCGAGCGACGACGGGATCGTCAACATCAGGCGGGCGCTGCGCGCGTTCCCCGCCGCCCAGCGGTTGCTCTATCTGACCTGCGATCTGCCGTTTCTCACCGCGGCCGCGCTGACCGACTTCAGCGCCCGCGCCGGCAACGCCGGGATCGCGATGGCGCTCGCCGACGGCAACGCGTTCGACGCGCGGTTTCCCGGGACGGCCGGGCACACGCTGCACCTGGCCGGCGAATACGTCGCGAACGGAAGCGTTTTCCTGATCGAGCGCGCGGCGCTCGCGGGCCTCGAGCGAACCGCCGGACGGTTCTTCAGCGCGCGCAAGAGCCTGCTGCGCCTGGCGGTGTTACTCGGGCCGGTGCTGCTCGCGAAGTTCGCCCTGCGGCGGCTGCGGATCGCCGACGTCGAAGAGCGCGCGAGCCGCGAACTCGGCGTCGCTGCGCGCGCGGTCCGCGGCTGTTCCCCCGGGATTTGCTACGATATCGACTCGGTCGCGGACTGGACGTACGCGCAGCCGGGCGCAGCGCGCTAGCCCGGCGATGGCGCGGCTGGCGGCGCTCTGGTTCGGACTGCAATTCGTTTGGGGCGCGGTGCTCGCGGTCTCGCTGCAAGCCCGCGTCACCGCGCTCGCACCCAGCGATGCCGTCTCGGCGTTCGCGCTGCTGGCCGCGAGCGGCGCCCTGGTCGGCACCCTAACGCAACTCGCGGTCGGGCCGTTGGCGGACCGGCAGTTCGCGCGCAGCGGGACGCGGGCGCGCTTCTACACCGCGGGCGTCGCACTCGCGCTGCCCGGCATCGCCGCCCTCTATCTCGCGCCGGCGTACGTGGGGTTGATCGCCGGTTTCGCATTGCTGCAAATCGGGATGAACGTGGCGACCGGCCCCTACCAGGCGATCGTCCCCGACTACGTTCCAGCCGAGCGCGCGGGCGCGGCATCGGCGTGGCTAGGCGTCTTTCAACCGCTCGGCAACAGCGGCGGCCTCCTCGTCGCCGGATTCATCCACGACGACCGGGTCGTCGCGGCGCTCGTGGCAATCGCGCTGGTCGTCGCGTGGGCCGTCACCGCAGGCGCCGTGAAGTCGCGCCGGTCGATCGCGCCGGCGGCGGCCGGATTTCGCGTCGACCGGCCCTTTCGCACGCTCTTGATCTCCCGCGCGGCGATCAGCGCGGGCTTCTACACGTTGCTCGGCTTCTTGTTCTTCTTCGTCGCGCAGAGTCTGAAGATCGGCGGCGATGGCACGCGCACCACGACCGCACTGCTGTTTCTGGCCTTCACGGTTGCAAACGTGATCGGCGCGGCGCTGGCCGCACGCCCGGCGGATCGCTACGACAAACGCTTCGTCGTACTCGCCGCGAACGGCGTCATCGTCCTCTCGCTCGTGCTCTTGGCGTGCGCGCACGGTCTGGCGCTGGCCTTCGCCGCGGCCGCCGGCGCGGGGATCGCCTGGGGCGGCTACTTCATCGCGGATTGGGCGCTCGCGTGCACGCTCTTGCCGCGCGGCGGGATGGCCGCCGCGATGGGCGTGTGGAACGTCGCCGCCGCACTGCCGCAGATCCTTGCGCCGCTGCTCACCGCGCCGCTCGTCGAACGCGCGAACGCCCGCACTGCGGGACTCGGCCCGCGGCTAGCCATCATCCTCGCGCTCGCCGAGTTCACCTTCGGCGCGCTGTGGCTGTTGCGGCTCGCGCCTCAATCGCGCGCGACGAGTTGATCGAGCGGGACGACATCGACACCGTCGCGCTGCGCGCGCACCGCAAAGCGCTCCGCGGCAGCTAGCGAATCGGGGCGAGCGTGCAGCAGCACGACGGCGACGCCGGTGCGCTCCGCCCGGGCGAGCGCCACATCGAAGAGCGTGGCGACCAGCGGCCCCGCGTCGCGTCCGTCGACGATCACGTCGCGCGGAATCGCCACGAGCCCCGCCAGGCGCGCGGCCCGGTAACTGGCGCCTCCGCCGGCCAGAAGCGCGTCGAGCACGAGCCCATGCGGTCCGGTCGCGGAAACGACGCCGCCTGCCTTTCCGGCCGTCGCGTCGCTGAGCGTGCCGATCGCGCCGCCGGCGATGCGCGCGCGAATCTGCGCGGTGCCCGCGCCCGATGCGTCGACCAACACGACTTTGCGGGCCTCGCTTGCGAGCCGGGTAAACCCGGCAAGGCCCGCGCCGCGGGCCGGGACGACCAGCGTGAAGGGGATCGGCGAGGCGACGAACGCGCTCGCGGGCGTGCCGGCCCTCCCCGCATCGACGACCACGAGCGCAACCCGCGCGCGGCTGCGCCAGCCGTCGAACGGTTCGGAGGCCCAGCCGGCCGGGCGCTCCGCGACCGCGGCATCCGCTTCGTCGTAGGGATCGCGCGAATGAGCGGCTTCGTCGAGCGAATGCAGGCCGCGCAGGTCGCGCTCGAACGGGCGCGCCACGGGCGGCGCGGGCACTCGTACCGGCGCCGGATGCAGTTGCACGATCGCGGCGTTGCCGAACGAGCGTCCGCCGGCGAAACCGGCGACGACGGCCAGCAGCGAACCACCCAGTACGAGGATCCAGAAGAGACTGCCGAGGTGCTTGATCACGCCGCGCGGCGGCGTTCGCTCGAGATCGTCCAGACCAGCGCAACGAGCAAGAAATTGGTCGCGAGCGAACTGCCGCCGTACGAGATGAACGGCAGCGTGATCCCGGTGAGCGGAAAGAGGCGCAAGACGCCGCCGACGATGATGACGATCTGAAAACCGAGCGTGGCGGCGAGGCCGGTCGCCAGCAGCTTCGCGTACAAGTCGGGCGCGCGGCGGGCGATCCGCAGCGAGCGCAGCACGAGCGCGAGAAAGGCGACGTAGAGCGCGATCGCGCCGAGTGCGCCCCATTCTTCGCTCCACGCCGCGAGAACGTAATCGGTCGCCACGTCGGGGATATACCCGGGGCTCCCCAGACCGTACCCGGTGCCGAACAAGCCGCCCGCCGCGATCGAGAACAGCGACTGCATGGCCTGATAGCCCGCCCCGAGCGGATCGGCGAATGGGTGCCGCCAGACCTCGATGCGTTCGTGGACGTAGTGATAGTGCGACGCCGCCCAGAATACCGCCGCGCCGAACACGGCGCAGGCGCCTACGACCAGGTCGACGCGCCGGGTCGCCACGTAGAGCATCGCCGCAAAGGTGGCAAACAGCAAGACCGCCATCCCGACGTCGCGTTGGAAGACCAGGATCGCCATCGAACTGCCCCAGCCGATGAAGAGCGGGCCCAGGTACTTCGCGTTCGCGCGTAGCGACCACGGGCGGGTGGTCGCGATGACGTCGGCGGTCTCGGCCAGATACGAAGCCATGAAGAGCACGACGAGCAGCTTGATCGCTTCGACGGGCTCGAACTGCACCGGACCGAAGCGAATCCAGAGTTTGGCGCCGTTGACTTCCTGACCGAAGAGCGCCAGCGCCGCGAATAACGCGATCGCGATGACGATCCAGATGTACTTGTACGCCGCCAAGACGCGAAAGCGCGCGAACCACGGCGCGCAGCCGGCGACGAGGACGAGCGCGACGCCCAACCAGACGAGTTGCTTCTGCGCGAGATCGGGCGAGAGCCGGGACACCACCAAGATTCCGAGCGCCGAGAGCACGACCGCCAGCGCCGGCAACGTATCATCGCGCGCGACATCGGCTGGCTCCGTCGCGCTCCAGATCAGCGCGAGCGCAGCCAGCGCGAGCAGCGCCCAGAGCGGCGCCGCGATCCCCGCCGGCGCCACGACAAAAAACGCGCCCGCCGCAAAGGCGAGCGCCAGAAGCATCGGCCCGAGCGCGCGCAGCCTACGGAGCAAAGACGGCGTGGAGTACCGCGACGGCGGCGAGCGTCGCCGCCACGAGGGCCGTGAGCGACAGCGCGGCGTTGCGCACCGCCGAGGGCGCGGGCACGATCGTTTCGCCCCAATCGGTGAGCGAGCGGCCGACGATGACGGTGCCCGCCGAGGCCGCACCGCGGAACTTCAGGAGTTCGAGTAACCGAGATGCCACCTCCGCCGAACTCGGCGCGGCCTCGAGCGCGTAGGCGATCTCTTCGTTGCCGACGTGCTGGTACACCCCGGCCGTCGCGAGCACGAGCGCATCGGCATGCATGAGACGCAGGTGCATGATGCTCGCCTCGAGCGTGGCCTGCGTGCCGAGCGTGCGCGTGAGCAAGGGCCCCGTCCGCATCTCGGTCGGCACGCTGGAGCGCGCCACCGTCCACTCTTCACCGCCGAGCGCGTCGTCTTCGGTGAGCGTCGAAATACCGCCGTCGCGCGCGAGATACGCCCGCGACTTGCCGACGTGCGCGAGATACGCGCGGTCTTCGACGATCAGCGTCGCCGTCATCGACGCCCCGCCCGCCACGTAGTCGTCGCTCGAACCGCTTTGGGAAAACACGCGCGCGTTGGCGTTGGAGAACGCGGCCAGCAGATGGGCGCGCGGATCGCGCGTATCGCGGCGAACGCGCTTGCGCAGCGCGTCGCGAACGACGTCGAGGGCGACTTTCGCGACCGGCATGCCGCGCACCGAACCGAATCCGTCGGCGACGGCCAGCAGCACGACGCCCGGCGCGAGCTGATCCGCGACGTGCGCTTGCGCACTCGACCGATCCCAGAGACCCGGTTGCGAACCGACCGCTATCTCCATGCACCGACACCTCGGAAGATGATTGACGCCGACCCGACGGCGACTTCATCGTCGACCGCGAGGAGCCGGGCCCCGGTGACGGATGTTCCGTCAACGGTCGTCCCATTCCGGCTTCCCAAGTCTTCGACATAGACGCCATCTTCCCGCATTTCGATCCGCGCATGCAGCCGGCTCACGCGCGGGTCATCGATCCGGAGATCGGCAGACCCGGCGCGCCCGACCAGGATCCGGCGGCCGAAGCGGTAGGTCTTGATCGTTCCCGCATCTACGACGGTTATCTCGATCCCGGTCGGGATTGCCGCTTCGAGCGCCGCCGGCGGCGGCGGTCCGCGGCGGTCGCGCACCAGCGCGACGAACGCGACCAGCGCGAACGACACGCCGAGGGTCGCGAGGCGCGGATCAGGCATCCGCGATCACGCGCAGGTTGGTATCGCCCAGCGTCACGACCGCGCCGGGGACGAGCGCCTCGCGCGTCACGGGCCGGCCGTCCACGAACGTCCCGTTCGACGAACCGGCGTCTTCGATTACCAGACTGCCGCCGTCGGCGACGATGCGCGCGTGGCGACGTGAAACGCGGCCGTCGGCGAGTGCGGCGTCGTTGTCGCGCGCGCGACCGAGCGTCATCCCCTCGAAGAGCGCGTACCGGGTCCCGTTTGCATCCACCAAGGCAAGCGTGGGCGCCCGGTCGTCGGCGATCGCATCGATCGCAACCGATCCCGCGACGACGCCCGGATCTTCGTGCAAGACGGCTCGCGGCGACGCGCTCCGCCCGGCAGGCAAGGCTTCGCGCAGCAGCGCGCTCCAGCGTGCTTCGAGAAAATCACGGTCGCGATCGAAGCGCGCGTAGTCACCGGGGTGCACGCGCACGAGGAAGATGTCGGCGGGCGCGGCCTGCATCGCGGCCACCAGTTTGCGGCCGACCTGGGCCGGTTCGAGGTCGCTGGGAAAAATGCGCGCGAACAAGTCCTCGACAGCGCGCGCGCAGAGCGCCTCGAAGCGCGCGATCGGGTTCATCGCCGCCGCAGGCTCGCGATGAAGAAGCCGTCGCGGCCCTCGATCCCCGGCGCGACGAGCAGGTCACCGGCCGGGGTGGCCAGCGGCGCGTACCGGACGGGCAACGCAGCGCGCGTGAAATCGGGTCGCTCCTGCAAGAAGGCCGCCACCACGTCGTCGCCTTCGCGCTGGTCGGTCGAGCAAACGGCGTACACGAGGCGGCCGCCGGGCGCCACGCGGGTCGCCGCGGCGGCCAGGATCGCGAGTTGTGCGGGCGCCAGACGTGCGCCGTCGGCCGGCGACTTGCGCCAGCGCGCTTCGGGTTGCCGGCCGACGATGCCGATCCCCGAGCACGGCGCGTCGACGAGCACCGCGTCGCAGTCGGGCAGACCCGGCAGCGCGGCATCGCGCGCCGCGACGCGCACGAACGCCGCCTCGTGGAGTGCGATCCGTTCGGTCAAGCGCGCGACCTTGCGTTCGTCGAGATCGACGGCTTCCAGGCTGCCGCGGCCGTTCAGGCGGGCGACGATCTGCAGCGTCTTGTTCCCGCGGCCGCTGCAGGCTTCATAGACCGCCTCGCCGGGTTGTGGATCGAGCAGGTCGACCGGCATCGCAGCCGACTCGGCGTGCAGGAACCAGCGTCCCGCACCGAGCCGCTCGATATCCGTGCCGTGGGCATCGTACGCGATCAACGTATCGGTCACGTAGCGTGAGGGCGGCGCGGCGATCTCGTACTCGGCGAGCAGCGCGCGCGCCTCAGCGGCCTCGATCCGGCGCTGATCGAGCGAGATGCCGATCGGTGCCGGCGCGTTCACCCCCGCCACGATCGCCGCGAGCCGTCCGTCGCCGAAGCGAGCGCGCCAATGCGCAACCAGCCAGGTCGGCAGAGAGGCCCGGCGGGCGACGGCGTCGTCGTCATCGCCGAGCGCGGCGGCGGCGGCCGCCGCCGGCAGGTCGCCGGCCACGCGGCGCAAGACGGCGTTCACGAGTCCGGCCGTACCTTTGTGTCCGTAGATTCGCGCGAGGCCGACACTCTCGGAGACCGCCGCGTACGGTTCGACCCCGTTCATGTACGCGAGCTGATAGGCACCCAGTCGCAGGATCTCTGCGATGGGTTTGGGGATGGTCGCGGCCTTGGATCCGAGGTAGGGCGCGAGCCGTTCGTCCAGCGCGCGCCGCATCTTGATCGCACCGTAGGCGAGTTCGGTCGCAAACGCCCGATCGCGCGCCGCCAGCACGCTGCGGCGCAGGCGATAGTCGAGCGCCTCGCGTGCGCCGCGCGGCTGTTCGCCGAAGGTATCGCGCACGACGAGCAGGGCGACCTCGCGCGCGCTCGGCGCGCGTTTCGCGACGGCGCTCACGCCGGTTGCACCGCGTGACGGTAGGCCGCGCCGCTCATCCGTCCGCGGTTCGGGGGCACGACCTCGAGCAACACCACGCCGGTGCCGTCGCCGGCTGCAACCAGCGCGCCGCCATCGGCCGTCGTTCGCGATTCGCCGGGGTGCGCCAACCGCGCGCGCAGGATCTTGAGCGGTTCGCCGTCCAGCGTCGCGCGCGCGCCCGGCGAGGGCGAGAGCGAGCGGATCGTATCGACGATGCGCTTGGCCGGCCACGCGAAGTCGACGCGCAGATCGTCTTTGCCCAGCGGCCGGGTCAAGGTCCGGACGATCGCTTCGGGCGCGTACCCCAACGCGTCTTGCGGCGTGTGCGTCAGCCTGCCGGCTTCGAGTGCCGCCAACACTTCGATCAGCAGTTCGGCACCGCGCACGGCGAGCCGGTCGTGCAACTCGCCGTAGGTTTCATCGGGGCCCAGCGCGGTGCGCGCTTGCGCGAGCACATCGCCCGTATCCATCCCGGCATCCATCGCGATGATCGTCACGCCCGTCTCGGTGCAGCCGTCGCGAATCGCCGCTTGCAGCGGGGTCGCGCCGCGATAGAGCGGCAGGAGGCTCGGGTGGATGTTGAACGACATGCCGCGCCGGGGTACGTCGAGCACGGCCTGCGGTACGATCCGGCCGTAGGACGCAACCACCAGCACCTCGGGTGCGAGCGCCGCCAGTTCGCTCGCGAAGCCGCGCAAGTTCGCGGGCTCGAAAATGCGCAGACCGAGCGCGGCCGCGCGCGCCTTGACCGGAGTCGGCGTCAGTTTGTGCCCGCGGCCGGCGGGCCGATCCGGTTGCGTGACCACCGCGGCGAGCGCGCCGCGTTCGGCGAGCCGTTCGAGCGCCGGAACCGCGAACGCCGAGGTGCCGAAAAAGACGGTCTTGGGTAAGACGGTCTTCAGATCGAGAGCGCGACGGGGCCGACGGGCTCGTCCGCTTCGCCTTGCACGGCGGCCGCCTCGGCCAATTCCTCTTCGGTGCGGGCCGGCCGCACGTTGCGCGCCTTGTCGGTGTAGATCACGCCGTCGAGATGGTCCATTTCGTGCTGCAGGCAGCGCGCGAACCAGCCACGCGCATCGAGCGTGAGCTTGCGGCCGTGACGGTCAAGACCCGTGCACACGACGTGTTCGAAGCGCGTCACGTCGCCGACGTAGCCGGGCACCGAGAGGCAGCCCTCGACGCCGTCGACTTCCCCTTCGGCGAGCGTGAAAACGGGGTTGATCACGGCGAACGGTCCATGGGCCGGATCGTCGTCTTGCAAGTCGACGGTGAAGACGCGTTTCGAGACGCCGACCTGCGGCGCGGCGAGCCCGATCCCCGGCGCCTCGTACTGGGTCACGAACATATCGTCGATCAACTGCTGGAAGAGCGGATCGGCCAGCTCGTCCGCCCGCACTTTCTTGGCGACTTTGCGGAGCGTCGGATGGTCGTCGGTCAGGATCTCGCGAAGGTACGCCATGGCTACCTGATTATAACCCATTGGCCCCAGCCTCCGGTTTCGCCAAGGCAACCAGCCTACCGCAGCGCGGCTACAACACGTATTTCGAGAGGTCGACGTTCTCGGAGATGGCGGACAACCGCTCGCGGACGTAGCCGGCGTCGATCGGGACCGTCCCGGCGCGATCGGGGGCCTCGAAGGCGATCTCTTCGAGCAGCCGCTCGAGGACCGTGTGCAGGCGCCGGGCGCCGATATTCTCGGTTTGCTCGTTGACCTGCATCGCGATCCGGGCGAGTTCGGCGATCGCGTCGGGGGCGAATTGCAGATCGACGTTCTCGACGCCGAGCAGCGCCTTGTACTGACCGATCAGCGCGTTCTTGGGCTGGGTAAGGATCGTCTCGAAATCGGCCGCGGTGAGCGAATCCAGCTCGACCCGGATCGGAAAGCGGCCCTGCAGCTCGGGGATGAGGTCCGAGGGTTTACTCATGTGGAACGCGCCGGCCGCGATGAACAGGATGTGATCGGTCGCGAGCTGACCGTATTTCGTGTTGACGGTCGAGCCTTCGACGATCGGGAGGATGTCGCGCTGCACGCCTTCGCGCGAGACGTCGATCCCGCCGCGGCCCTCGCGCCCGGCGACTTTGTCGATCTCATCGATGAAGATGATCCCGGTCTCGCCGGCACGGCGCAGCGCTTCGCGCTTGACGGCGTCCATGTCGATGAGCTTGGCCTCTTCCTCGACCGCAAAGATGCGGCGCGCCTCGGCCACCGTGACGCGCTTGCGCGACTTCTTCTTGGGCAGCATCCCGCCGAGCATCTCGGAGAGGTCACCGCTTTGCGAGGGGTCACCGCCCGCGATCCCGATCGACACGTTGGGCGTCTCCTCGACGTCGATTTCGATCTGGCGCACATCGTAGAAGCCGCGCAGAACGTCCGTCCGCGCTTCGTCGCGGATGCGCTGCGCCTCGGTCGGCGCAACGGTTTGCTGCGGCGGCTGCGGCGGCTGCTGCTGCGCTCCGGCGTTTCCGAACGAGTTTCCGAAGATCGACCCGAGCGTCGCCGCAAACGGGTTGCCGGGCCCCGGCGCCGGCGGCCGTGTCTCGGGATGCAAGGCGTCGATGACGCGCTCGACCGCCGCGCGGTCGGCCGCTTCGACCACCTCGCCGCGCCGTTCGTCGCGGACCATGCGGATCGCCGCTTCGGCGAGATCGCGGACCATCGACTCAACGTCGCGTCCGACATAGCCGACTTCGGTGTATTTGGTCGCCTCGACCTTGACGAACGGTGCGCCCGCGAGCGACGCCAGGCGGCGCGCGATCTCGGTCTTGCCGACGCCGGTCGGCCCGATCATCAGGATGTTCTTGGGGCTGATCTCGCGGCGCACGTCCTCGGGCAGACGTTCGCGCCGCCAGCGATTGCGCATCGCGATCGCGACCGCGCGCTTGGCGTTCGCCTGCCCCACGATGTAGCGGTCGAGTTCGGCGACGATCTCGCGCGGGGTGAGTTCGGCGACGTTAGACAACTTCGGCAATGATGTCGTCATTGGTGTATATGTCGATTCGTGAAGCAATTTTGAGGGCGGCCAGCGCGGTGGCTTCGGCATCGAGCGTGGAATGGGCGAGCAAGGCCAGCGCAGCGGCTTGCGCGTAGGGCCCTCCGCTGCCGATCGCCGCGATGCCTTCGTCGGGTTCGATCACGTCACCGGTCCCCGAGAGGACGAAGAGGTGGTCGGTATTCCCGACGATCATCAGCGCCTCGAGCCGCCGCAGCGCACGATCCTGGCGCCAGTCTTTGGCCAGCTCGACCGCGGCGCGCACGATGTTGCCCTTGTATTCGCTGAGCTTGCCCTCGAACTTGTCGAGCAAGGTCATGCCGTCGGCCGCCGATCCGGCGAAGCCGGCCAAGACCGAGCCGTCGTAGATGCGGCGCACTTTTCGCGCGCCGTGCTTCATGACTGTGGTGTTGAAAGTGACCTGCCCATCGCCCGCCATCGCGAGTTTGCCGTCGCGGCGCACGGCACAGATCGTCGTCGATCGAATTCGCATCGTGCCTCGATACTGCCCGCAAGCGACGAGAGTTGCACGTGCGGCGTCAGACCTCGGCCGGCAGGCGACGGCCGGAGGCGGCGCCCACCCGCCCGAGTTGCGCCGCGAAACGGTCGATGTGCGCCAGCGCGCGCGCGGCAAGCAAGCCGCGCTTGGTTCGCTTGTCGAGTCGTCCCGGGCCGGCCGGAGCGAGCGGCGAGAAGGACGACCAGGTGACGTTGGCCGGCTGGAAATCGGGCGTCGTCGTGTTTTGCAGGTGCGCGAGCACCGCTCCGAGCGCGGTGTCCTGCGGCACCGCCAGGGGTTCGCGGCCGAGTGCTTCGTGCGCGGCTGCGAGCCCGGCGATCAGGCCGCAGGCCGCTGCTTCGACGTAGCCTTCGGCACCCGTGATCTGACCGGCGAACCAGATATTCGGGCGTGCACGCAGGCGCAACTCGCGGTCGAGCAGGCGCGGCGCGTCGAGAAACGTGTTGCGATGCATCACGCCCAGCCGCAGCCACTCCGCGGCCCCAAGCCCAGGCAATTTGCCGAAGGCCGTCTTCTGCGCGGGCCAAGTCAGGCGGGTTTGGAAACCGACCAAGTTGAGCGCGGTCCCGGCCTCGTTTTCGTTGCGCAACTGCACGACCGCGTAGGGTGCCTTGCCGGTGCGCGGATCGCGCAGGCCGACCGGTTTGAGCGGACCGTAGCGCAGCGCGTCCTCGCCGCGAACCGCCATCTCTTCGATCGGCAAGCAGCCCTCGAAGAACGGGTTCCTCCCGCTCGCGCGATCGCGCTCGAACTCGTTGGGTTCGACTTTGGGGAGCGTGCGCAGATCGTCGACGAATGCGAGATAGGTCGCGCGGTCGAGCGGGATGTTGAGGTAGTCGTCGCCGGCTCCTTTGTCGTAGCGCGACTTGCGATACATCGCCGTGGTGTCGATCGAATCGAGCGCGACGATCGGTGCCGCCGCGTCGTAATAATGCAACCGCCCGGCACCCACCAGGGCGTCGATTGCGGCGGCCAGTTCGGGCGACGGGAGTGGACCGCAAGCGACGATGACCAAGCCCTCGCCGGGGATCGCCGTGACCTCCTCGCGCCGGATCGTGACGTTGGGATGCGCCGCGAGGCGCGCTTCGACCAGCGCACCGAAGCGCTCGCGGTCGACGGCCAGTGCTCCGCCGGCAGGCACGGCCGCTTCGCGCGCCGCGCTGATGATGAGCGAGCCCAAGCGCGCGAGTTCTTCTTTGAGCAAGCCGACGGCGTTTTCGAGCGCCGCGCCGCGCAGCGAATTCGAGCAGACGAGTTCGGCCAGCAGTGCGGTGTGATGCGCCGGGCCGAACCGCACCGGGCGCATCTCGAAGAGCGTCACCGCGGCACCGGTTTGCGCGGCTTGCCACGCCGCTTCGCAGCCGGCGAGCCCGCCGCCGATGACGGTGACCGCTCGCTTCAAGAGACTTCGACCGGCACGCGCTCCTCATCGTCGCTCGTCGCGGCGGCGCCGCCGAGCGTCGAGGTATCGTGCGCCTTGTCGGTGTGGCACTCCAGGGTCGTGACCCCGCGCCGCGTCTTAGCGACGACGTAGCCGCCGCACACGGGACACGGCTCGGGGACGACGCGATCCCATGAAACGAAATCGCATGCCGGGTAGTTCGCGCAGCCGTAGAACGTACGGCCTTTGCGCGATTTCCGCTCGGCGATCATCCCGCCGTCCTTGGGGCACTTCGCGCCCGAATCGATGAGGATCGGCCGCGTCGTCTTGCATTCGGGGTAGCCCGAGCACGAGATGAACCGGCCGAAGCGGCCCGTTTTGATGACCATCGGCCGCCCGCAATTCGGGCAGATGTCGTCGGTCGGCTCGTCGCGCTGCTCGAATTTGGGCAACTTCTCTTCGGCCATCGCGAGTTGCTTCGAGAAGTCGCCGTAGAAGTCGGACAGGACCTTGACCCAGTCCGCGCCCGATTCGGCCACGAGATCGAGCTTCGCTTCCATCGACGCGGTAAACGCGAGATCGACGATGTCTTTGAAGTGTTCGGCGAGCAGGTCGTTGACGGCCATCCCGATCTCGGTGGGCGCAAAGCGGCGGTCGACTTGCACGACGTAGCCGCGCGCCTGAATCGTCTCCACGATCGCCGAGTAGGTCGAGGGCCGGCCGATGCCGTTCTCCTCGAGCGCCTTCACGAGCGAGGCTTCCGAATAGCGCGGCGGCGGTTCGGTGAAGTGCTGCTTCGGTTCGAGCGCGCGGCGATCGAGCGACTCGCCGGCTTCGAGTCGGGGCAGAATCGGGCGCGCTTTTGCATCTTTGGCTGACGGCGCGGCTCCATTTTCAGAAGCCGGCCCCGATCCTGATCCCGATCCTGAGCTTGTCGAAGGGGTCGAAGCGGTCGAAGAGTCCATCGACTCTTCGTAGACAGCCGTGAAGCCGGGGAACTTGAGGACGCTGCCGGTCGCGCGGAACGTATACTGCTTGGCTGCGATATCGACGGTCGTCTGGTCGAAGATGGCCGCCGCCATCTGCGAGGCCATGAAGCGCTCCCAAATCAGGGCATAAAGCTTGAGTTCGTCGCGCTTGAGGATCCCCGCGAGCGAATCGGGGGAGCGATGCGGGAAGGTCGGGCGGATCGCTTCATGTGCGTCCTGGGCCCCCTCGCGAATCTTGTACTGGCGCGAACCGCCGTAGTAGTCCTCGCCGAAGGTCTGGTCGATGTAGGCGCGCGCCGCGTCCTTGGCCGCATCGGACACGCGGGTCGAGTCGGTGCGCATGTAGGTGATCAGGCCCTGCGTCCCATCGGCGCCGCCGAGGTCCATGCCTTCGTAGAGCGCCTGCGCGAGCTGCATCGTCTTGCGGACGCGGAACTTCAGCTTACGCGAGGCTTCTTGCTGGAGCGTCGAGGTGGTGAACGGCGGCGCCGGATTGCGGCGTTGCTCGCGCTGCTTGACCGAGGCGACCTCGAACGGCGCGCCCTCGAGATCGCGCACGATCGCATGCGCCTGCTCGCCCGTGGTGATCTCAGCCCGCTCGCCGGCGATGCTGAAGAGATCCGCCGCGAACACCAGCGGGCTGCCGGCGCTCGCGAGCCGCGCGGTCAGCGTCCAGTATTCGCGCGGAAGAAAGGCCAGGATCTCGCGCTCACGATCGACGATGATCCGCACCGCGACCGACTGAACGCGCCCCGCCGAGAGGCCGCCGCGGACTTTGGCCCACAGCAGGGGGGATATCTTATAGCCGACCAGCCGGTCCAGGATGCGCCGGGCTTGTTGCGCGTTGACGCGCGGCATATCGATTTCGTGGGCATCCTTGAGCGCCGCGAGCGTCGCGTCTTTGGTGATCTCGTGGAGCTCGATACGCTTGGGATGCTCGAGTTTGAGCAACTCTGCCAAATGCCAGGCGATCGCTTCACCCTCGCGGTCGGGGTCGGTCGCCAGGTAGACGTCGGATGCCGACTTCGCCGCCGCCTTGAGCTCCTTGATGATGTCGCCCTTCCCTTTTATCGTCAGGTACTTGGGCGTGAATCCGTGCTCAACGTCGACGCCGAGCGTCGATTTCGGCAGATCGCGGACGTGCCCGACCGAGGCCTTCACGACGTAGCGCGGGGGCAAGAATTTCTTGATGGTCTTTGCTTTTGTCGGCGATTCGACGATGATCAGCGGCTTGGCCACGGGGTCCCTCGGGCGAGTAAACGCCATCAGTATACCTCCGGGCGTCAAGGCTTCGGAAATGCTTCGCGGGCGCGCGCTAACCGCCGGCAGCGTCGAATGGTTGCAAAGAATCAAGAATCCTTGTAGGATGCGCTTAAATGCGTTGATTTTTCTCGACGCAAAATCGATTCGAATTGCCGTCCATACCGGACGAGGAGGACTACTACTCGATGTCCCAATCTTTTGACTCGGAAGAGTTGACCGGGGACGCGGCCGCCGCGCCTGCCCCCAAGAAAGCAGCTCGCAAGAAGCGCGGACGCAAGAAAGCCACCGCGAAGAAGGCCGTCGCCAAGAAGACCGGCACGCGCAAGAAGGCCGCCGGCAAGAAGAAAGCCGCCAAGAAGACCGGCACGCGTAAGAAGGCCGCCGGCAAGAAGAAAGCCGCCAAGAAGACCGGCACGCGCAAGAAGGCCGCCGGCAAGAAGAAAGCCGCCAAGAAGGCCGGACGCAAGAAAGGCGCGGCCAAGAAGGGCGCAGCGAAGAAAGGCGGGCGCAAGAAAGCTGCCAAGAAGACTGCCGCCAAGAAAACGACCCGCAAGAAAGCTCGCAAGAAGAAATAGCGAGCGTTTCCCGCACCGGAACGAAGAGCGATCGCCGACGGCGATCGCTCTTTTCTTGCGTGTCCCCTAGGCCACGACCGCGGGACCGTGCGCGAGATCGGGCGCTTTGCCGCCATGCTCCTCGACCCAATGGCACGCCGCGCGATGGCCCGGCTGGTACTCGGTAAACTCCGGAATCTCGCTCCGGCAGCGCTCGAATGCGACCGGGCAGCGCGTATGGAATCGGCAGCCCGGCGGCGGATGAACCGGTGAGGGAATATCGCCGGCGAGGATGATGCGCTTGCGGCGCGCCTCGACGCGCGGGTCCGGGATCGGAATCGCCGAGAGCAAGGCCTGCGTGTAGGGGTGGAGCGGATTGGTGTAGAGTTGCTCGCGGTCGGCGATTTCCACGATTCTCCCAACGTACATGACCGCCACGCGGGTCGAGATATGCCGCACGACCGAGAGATCGTGGGCGATGAAGAGATAGGTGAGCCCCAACTGCCGCTGCAGGTCTTGCATGAGATTGATGACCTGCGCCTGGATCGAGACGTCGAGCGCCGAAACGGGTTCGTCGGCGACGATGAACTTCGGGTTCACCGCGAGCGCGCGCGCGATCCCGATGCGCTGGCGCTGACCGCCCGAGAACTCGTGCGGGTACCGGTTCGCGTGGTACGGCTGGAGACCGACCATCGCCAGCAACTCCTGGACGCGGCGCTCCGCGACTTTGCCCGTCGCCAGGTGGTGAATGGCCAGCGGCTCGCGCAGGATGTCGCCCACCGTCATCCGCGGGTTCAGCGACGCGTAGGGGTCCTGGAAGATGATCTGCATCTCCTTACGGAGGGCTCGCAGTTCGTGTCCCCCGAGTTCCAGGATCGAGCGCCCCTCGAAGAACACTTCGCCGGCGGTCACCGGCGTGAGCCGCAGGATCGCACGACCGGCCGTCGTCTTGCCTGAGCCCGATTCTCCGACCAGCCCCAACGTTTCGCCGCGCCGGATCTCGAAATCGATCCCGTCGACCGCGCGGACGTCGGCGACGTGACGCGAGAGCACCCCGGCCCGGATCGGAAAATACTTCTTGAGGTCGCGAACGACGAGCAACTCGTCGATCACACCGGAGCCTCTTCCGCGACGCGCGGCAGGTTCGGCGCGTCGATGGTTTTCTGACCCTCTGCGCGCTCGTCGTAGAGAAAGCAGCGCGCGACATGCCCCCCGCCGAAATCGTAGAGCGGAACCGGCTGATCGCAGATCGGCATCCGGTAGTTGCAGCGCGGCGCGAACGCGCAGCCGGGCGGCATCCGCAGGAGGTTCGGCGGCTGCCCCTGGATCGGGATCAAGCGGTCGCCCGAACCATCGACGCGCGGCAGCGATTCGAGCAAACCGATCGTGTACGGCATCTTCGGCGCGCTGAAGAGTTGCTCGGCTGTCCCGTACTCGACCAGGTTTCCACCATACATCACGAGCACGTTTCGGCAGGTCTCCGCGACGACGCCGAGGTCGTGGGTGATCATGAGGATCGCCGAGCCCAGCCGCTGCTGCATCTCGTTCATCAATTCGAGAATCTGCGCTTGTACGGTCACATCGAGCGCCGTTGTGGGCTCGTCGGCAATGAGTACGGCCGGATCGCACGAGAGCGCCATCGCGATCATGACGCGCTGGCGCATCCCGCCGGAGAACTGGTGCGGATAATCCCGGATACGCTTCTCAGGGACCGGCAGGCGGACGACGCGCAGCATCTCGACCGCCTTGTCCAGGGCGTCTTTCTTCGAGAGCCCGAGGTGGAGGCGCGTCGCCTCGGCGATCTGATCGCCGACGGTCAGGACCGGATTGAGCGAGGTCATCGGATCCTGGAAGATCATCGCGATTTCATGACCGCGGATCGCGCGCATCTCGGCGTCGCTCTTCTTGAGCAGGTCGTGCCCCTTGAAGAAGATCTCGCCGGTTTCGATCTTGCCCTGCGGCTGCGGAACCAAGCGCATGATCGAGAGCGCGGTGACCGATTTGCCGGAGCCGGACTCGCCGACGATGCCGAGTGTCGAGCCGGCTTCGACCGAAAACGAGAGCCCGTTGACTGCGCTGACGATACCGTCGTCGCTGCGGAACGTCGTCTTGAGGTTCTTGACGCTGAGAAGCGGCGTCACGTTCGGGGAGTTAGATCCCCGAGAGGCTGATGAGGGTCGCGAAGATCACGAAGACCGTCGCGACGAAACCCGTGACCCGCGCGATCTGACCATCGAAGCCGAGCCGGCCGCGGTACGCCGACTCGACGCGACCGCCGATCGTGCCGAGCCCTTCGTTTTTGGTCGTCTGAATCGCGAGCAAGCCGATCAACAGCAGCGCGGCTACGACGAAGATCCCCGCCATGAGATGCGTCGCCCAGGGCGCATGCTGCGCCAGCCAACCGGCCGAATGCGTCGGCAACTGCGCCGCCTGCAACTGAAGCTGCTTCAGTTGTTCGGGCGTCAGCGTGAGGGTGGTGGCCTTGGCAGCCGGCGTCGCGACGGCGGCAGTGGCCGCGGCGAGCAGCGCTGGGAACATGGGTGGCGGGACTCCTGGTCAGGAAAGACGATGAAGGGACAACCCGTAGACGGTACGGTACCGTCGGAGAATCACCTTGCGGCGGGGCTTCCTTCGGGGCTGATCGCGGCAACCCGAGCGGCCACGTGCTCGCCCGAAAGGCCGACGGCCGCGCGCTGCTTCTCGGGCTTGTTGTGCTGCACGAGCATGTTCGGTACGCCGATGCGCTCGACCGCCACGCGCAACCCACGGTCGCTGACGAACTCGACCACGGCGGAACCGAAACCACCTTGGAGCGAGTGTTCCTCGAGCGTGATGAAGCGGGTGTGCTTGTCGGCCAGTTCGAGTAGCAGCGCTTCATCGAGCGGCTTCACGAAACGCGCGTTGACGACGGTCGGTTTGGGGATGCCTGCGGCGATGAGGTCGTAGGCCTGGAGCGCGACGTCGGTCGTGTTGCCGAGCGCCAGGATCGCGACCCCGCTCCCGCGGCGCATGACCTCCGCGCGGCCCTGCACGATGGGCGCGAGCGGTTCGTCGTAGGCTCCGCTGGTCGAGCCGCGCGGGTAGCGCAGCGCCGCCGGCGCGTTCAACGCCAGCGCGTGATCGAGCATCGGCGCGATTTCGGCTTCGTTGCGCGGCGCCATGATCGTCATCCCCGGCAGCGTGCGCAGGTAGGCGATATCGTAGAGGCCCATGTGCGTCGGGCCATCGTCGCCGACGAAGCCCGCCCGGTCGATCGCGAAGACCACCGGCAACTCTTGGACCACAACATCGTGCACGACTTGGTCGTAGGCGCGCTGCAAGAACGTCGAATAGATCGCACAGACCGGTTTGAGTCCGACCGCGGCCGCACCGGCGGCGAAACACACCGCATGCGCTTCGGCGATCCCGACGTCAAAATATCGCTCGGGAAAGGCCTTGGCGAGCTTCGCCAGCCCGGTGCCGTCGGGCATCGCGGCGGTGATCCCGATGACACGCCCGTCTCTTGCCGCGGCGTTCACGATCGCATCACCGAACGCAAGGTTGAACGTCTGCCGGCCGGGCTTCTTCTCCAGTCGCCCCTCGTCGGGCGAATAGACGTTGGGGCCGACGCCGTGGAACGTGCGCGCGTCGCTCTCGGCCGGCCCGAAGCCTTTCCCCTTGACCGTGCGGACGTGCAGCAACACGGGGCCGGGGATGTGGCGCGCGTTCGAGAGCACGTCGACGAGCGTATCGAAATCGTGACCGTCGAGCGGCCCGATGTACCGGAACCCCATCTCCTCGAAGATCACCGCGGCTTTTTCGTCCCGGTTGACGAAACGCATGGCGGCCATTTCGGCGGTCGAAAGCGCTTTGCGAGCGGTGCCGCCGAGCGGCACGTGGCCGAGGATCTCCTTGGTCAGCTCGCGGCCCTTGGTGAACAGCGGCTTCGAGCGGAGCACGCCGAGGTAGGACGACATCGAGCCGACGTTGGGCGCGATCGACATTTCGTTGTCGTTGAGGATGACGATGAAGTTGGTCTTGAGCTGACCGGCGTTGTTGATGGCCTCGAACGCGAGGCCCCCGGTGAGCGCGCCGTCGCCGATGACCGCTACGATCGTCTCGCTGCGCCGCTTGAGGTCGCGCGCCGTCACCATGCCCAGCCCCGCCGAGATCAACGTCGAGGCATGGCCGGCGCCAAAGGCGTCGTACGGCGATTCGGTGCGCATCGCGAACCCCGAGATGCCGCCGCCTTGCCGGAGCGTATCGAAGCGCTCGGCGCGTCCGGTCAGCAGCTTGTGCACGTAGCTCTGATGGCTCACGTCCCAGAGGATCTTGTCCTTGGGCAGATCGAGCACGCGGTGCAACGCGAGCGTCAGTTCGACGACGCCGAGGTTGGGCGCCAAGTGGCCGCCGTTGGTCGCACAAACCGCGATCAGGGCGTCACGAATCTCTTGAGCCAGCGTCTCGATTTGCTTGCGCGGGAGGCGCTGCACGTCGGCGGGTGAGGCGATCGTCTCGAGGATCATCCCGGCCCCTTCGCTATCCGGCAAAAGGGGTCCGGCTGGCCGAGGGCATACGGGCGGGACGTGCAGGCAACACCGTCGCCCACGCCGCTCCATCCGGCGCCGCTCCGCATCCGGCCCCGCGTTTGGACCGACGTCGCCCGCATCTTCTCGACGGTCTGCAACCCGTTCTTGACCTCGCTGGCCCTCTTCGTGATCCTGGCCGGGGCGCGCTCGCACGGCGCCAACGATTTCTGGATCCTGCTCTTCAACAGCATCTTCTTCACGTCACTTGGGCCGATGATCTTCATCTTCGTGCTCTACGCGACCGGGCGAATCAGCGACCTCGACATGTCGATCCGCGCAGAACGCCGGCAGGTTTTCGGGGCGTTCGTGATTTTCTACGCACTCGGCGCGGCCGATCTCGCACTGATCGGAGCGCCCCCGTTCATGACCGCCGCGATGGCCGGGTTCACCGCCAGCGCCCTCGTCGTCCAGATCATCACGCGCTACTGGAAGATCTCCACCCACGCGCTGGGTATCACCGCGCCGCTCGTCGCGTTGACCTACCTTTTCGGCCGCGAACCCTTGCCGTTTATGGTGTTGATCCCCATCGTCGGCTGGGCGCGGGTCTACTTACGCGCGCACACGGTCCTGCAAGTGGTGGCCGGAACGTTGCTGGGCGCCGCGTCGACGATCGTCTTTTTCGCGCTCTTCCACGTGCGTTAGCCGACGCCGGCCACCGGCAGCGGAACCAACGCGACGATCCCGTTTCGATCGCCGGTGAGCTGCCGCACGTTGCGCTCGAAGGTCGCCAGATCGCCGTTGGTGAGATAGCGCGTGGTCGCGCTTCCCGGGGTGAAGGTCCCGGCGGCGATGCGGGCGCGCGCCGCGCCGGCCTGGGCGCTGGCGGGATCGAAGCGCGCGACCTGGGGAGCGAGCGTGGCGGCGAATTCGGCATCGAGCAGCGGATAGTGCGTGCAGCCGTACACCACGGCATCGACCGCCGGGAGCGTCGCGACGAGCGCGCCGACCGCCGTTGCCGCCACCGCCGAGCCGGCCGCGCCGCGTTCGACCAGCGGGACGAGCGCGGGTGCCGCGATCTCGAGGACCTCGGCGGCCGGCAGCCGTTTGCGGATCGCGCGGCCGTAGGCGCCGCTGCGCACGGTCGCCGCCGTGGCGAGCACGGCGATGCGCGAGTACCCCAGGCCGGCCAGGGCATCGGCAGCGTTTTCGATCAAATCGAGGACGGCGAAATGCGCCGGAGGCCAACCGCGACGCGACGCAACGGCGCACGAGGTATTGCAGGCCATCACGACACCCTCGACCCCTTCCCGGTCGAGCAGCGCGAAGTTCTCGGCCAAGAGGCCGGCCAGGTCCGCCTCGCTCCGGTCGCCGTACGGGACATGGGCTTGGTCGGCAAAGTAGACGACGTCGGAGGTCACCCCCGCCGCGCGGAGGGCGCCGAGCACCGTCAAGCCACCGAGTCCCGAGTCGTAGATTCCGAGCATCAGGCCCGGACTTCGACGCCGGTCACTGATCCGCTCGCGAGGTCTGCCGGGGGCCGCCGTGCGCGAACGTGCCGATCCCGCCGGCGATGCCGCGCGCGATCGCCGCGAGCCAGGCGGGATCGGCGAGCCGGGCGGCGTCGGCGGCGTTGGAGATAAAGGCCGTCTCGATCAGCACGGCCGGCATCGTGGTGTGTTTGGTCACGTAGTAATTCGCGTGAACGACCCCGTCGTCGACCGTACCGGCGGCGGGGATGACGGCCCGTTCGAGGGCCTGCGCCAGCGCCGCGTCTTGCGGCTTGGTGTAGTAGAACGTCGTGCCGTTGGGCGCGGCCGAGGGGGAATAGTTCACGTGGATGCTCACGAAGAGCCGGGCATTGATCGCGTTCGCAACGTCGCAGCGCGTTTGTAGATAGGCGCGATCGTCGGGATTGGGGAGACCGTCGGTCCGCATCTGCTCGGTCAGCGCCGGATTGAGCGGATCGACGTCGGCATCGCGCGTCATGCGCACGATCCAGCCCTGCGCGACGAGCAGCGTGCGCACCCGGCGCGCGATGTCGAGCGTGATGAGCTTCTCAACGAGTCCGTTATGGGCGGTCCCGATATCGCCGCCGCCGTGCCCGGGGTCGAGCACGATGACGCGCGAGCCGCTGCCGCCGAACTTCCACGACCCTTCGAGCAGCGAGGGATCCGGGACCGCATAGGGATCGGGCGTGGCCTGAACGGCGGGAGTTCCAATCGAGCCGCTGCCCGCGCGAACGGTCATGTCGTCGGCGGCATTCGAAACCGAGATCGTTACGCCGTCGGCCGCGGGCACGACGTCGACCCGCAGCGCACCCTTGAGCGTAAACGCGACCCGCACGACCGGCGCACCGGCGGTGCCGATCTGCCGGACGCGCACCGCATCGACCACCGGCGAACCAGGCCGCTCGTCACGCCCGGCGTCGGTGAGGGTGGCGTTGGCGATGTCGAGATACCAGCGATTGTCGAGCAGGCGGTGCCAGTCGTAGGTCGCTTCGCCCACGAGTGTCACGTGCACGCCGAAGGCATCGTCTTGCGGATCGAACGACACGTTCGTGACCGTTGCCGGACCACTCGGCGAGGGCGAAGGCGCCGGCGAGTTTACCGCCACGGCACCCGCGTTTTCCGGCGGCCCGCCCACCGCGGGGATATCGGTCGCCGACGGAAGCGGCGTCGCGGCGCCCGGATTGGCGGCTGCGGGCGCGGTCGCGACCGCCGGTGCGCCGCCCGTCGCGTGCAGGTCGAGCGACACGCCTTTGGGGCCGAACACGACCGTGTACTCGTAGGGCGAAGCGGCGGCGACTTGATGCAGCGAGCCGGCCGCGCCGGCGAAGGTCACCGTCGCGGTCGGCGTGCGCGCGTTCCCGGTCGCGAAGACGTCGATCTCGTTGATCGATCCGCCGATCTTGCGGGCGGGCGCGAGCGTCGCCCCGACGCCGCTGAACGCGACTTGCAAGCGCTCGGGCTGATCGACGACCGTCTGGGCCGCGACCGGCGTGGCGGAATGCAGGGTGACGATCGTGCGGCGCCCGTCGGGGCGCACGTCCATCTGACCGAGTTGCGGTTCGAGAATCGTCTGGCCCGGGATATCGATCGGCTCGACGTAGAGCGCACGGGCCAGCGCGATGAACGGCAACTCGACATCCCCGTTCTGCGCGAACGGGGCAAACGGCGCGCGCATCGCGATCCCGCCCGCGGTATAGCGTGCGTCGCCGAGCACGAACGCGATCGTGCGGTGGTCGCTGGCGGTGACGACTACGTAGCGCTGCTGCTGACCGTACACGATCGTGGCGCCGACGCGCGTCAGAAATCGCTGCAGTCCGGCGTCGCGCATGCCGACGGCGACATCGCCGTCGAGCGGCGTCGCGCGATCGAAGATCAGCGGCCCGCCGGCGAACCAGAAGCCTCCCGCGGCGTTCTGCGCGGCGACCGGCACGGCCGACGGTGCCAGCAGGCCCAACGCAAGGACGAAGCTAGAAAGACGCGCGCGAAAGCGGCTCATCAAGCTCGAGGTGACCTCCGGGCAGGGTTGCGACGGAGCGGCCGTTGACGTGAACGCTGACGGCCGAGATACCCGGTAGCGACGTCATCGTCCAGACGAGTCCCTTGAACTCACCCGTCTCGAGCAGCCCGCCTTGAGCCGAAACATCAACGTCGCTCGAGAGATCGACGGTTGCCGTCGAACCGGCAACCGTTGCCGAAAGAACGCGCGTCCCCGGCGGAAAGCGGACCGCATCGACGCCGGGCGGCGGACCCGCGACGGCTTGCGTCGCGACGTAGAAGGCGACGCTGGGCAGATCGCGCGCCGCGCCGAGCGACACGCGCCACGGCACTTCGGTCGTTCCGTCATTCTTCGTATAATACACGGTCACCGTATCACCGACCGCCGGCCGGCGGGAAGCAACGACAAACCACGCCGCTGCGACCGCAACGGCGAATAACGCGACCAGGGCCACCGGGCGCAGGGCTTTCATGCGATACGCTCGCCTCGCAACTCATGACGCCGCCTGGCGTCAGATCATTATCGCCGACGTTCGATTCGAGGGCCGCATCTCCGCTTATGCGTCGCGCCCGACGGCTTGCCCGAGCGTGGCGTAACCGTCGTGCTCCAGCAATCCGGCGAGTTCGCGCTTGATCTGCGTGACGATGTCGGGGCCGCCGTAGATGAGTGCCGTGTAGAGTTGGACGGCACTCGCGCCGGCGCGAATCTTTGCGTAGGCATCGGCGCCGCTAGCCACGCCGCCGACGCCGACGAGCGGGATCCGGCCGCCGCTGCGCCGGTAGACGCGCGCGAGCAGCGCCGTCGAGGCGGCAAAGAGCGGCCGGCCGGAGAGGCCGCCGCGCTGCGCCGCCGCGGTGCTCGCGAGCGGCGGCCGCGCAACCGTCGTGTTGCTGATGATGATGCCGTCGATGCGCGCCGCGATCAACTCATCGACCAGGGCGTCGGTGCGTTCGCCGTCGACGTCGGGCGAGAGTTTCGCGACGATGGCGGCGCTCGAGCGCACCGCGCTCACCGCGGACAACAACTCGCGTAATCGCGCGGGATCCAGGAACACCTGACCGTTGGCCGTGTTGGGGCACGAGATGTCGAGCGTGAGGTAGCGCGCGTACGGTGAAAAACGCCGCACGAGCCCGGTAAAGTCGGCGACCGGATCGCTGCACAGCGCGTTGCTCGCGAGGTTGATGCCGAGCATCCCCGGCGCACCGGTCGCCCGCACGCGCGCTTCGACCGCGTCCGCGCCGTCGTTCGGGAAGCCCATACGGTTGATCACCGCACCGTCGGCCGGCAAGCGAAAGACGCGCGGGCGCGGGTTGCCGGCTTGCGGCAACGGCGTTACGCCGCCGATCTCGACGAACGAAAATCCCTGGGCGAACATCCGCGCGAACACGCGCGCGTTCTTGTCGAACCCGGCCGCCAGGCCGATCGGGTGCGTCAGCGGCGTGCCGAACAGCGTGGTGGCGAGCACCGGCCGGTCGACCGCCGGTTGGGCCGGAACGAGGCCCGCTTCGAGCGCGCGGATCGTCCAGGCGTGCGCGCGTTCGGGATCGAGCGCGTGAAGGATGGGCCGCGCGAGGGCGTACGGCTCGAAGATCACGCCGCGAGCCTTTCCGCGTGGGCCGGCGATCACCGCCTGGCGGACGACGCGCCCGCTCGGCGAAGAAGCCCCGATGATCGATATCTTGCACGAGGTGGAACGCTGGCGCGGCCAGGGGTCGCGAGTCGCGCTCGCCACGGTGGTCGAGGTCGAAAACTCGGCGCCGCGCGATCCGGGTGCGATGCTCGCGGTGAACGAGCGCGGCGAGGTCGTCGGTTCGGTGAGCGGCGGTTGCGTCGAAGGCGCCGTGTACGAGGAGGCGCGCGATGCGATCGCCACCGGCCGGCCACGCCTGGTGACCTACGGGATCTCCGACGAAGACGCGATCGCGGTCGGCCTGACTTGCGGCGGCACGATTCACATCTTCGTCGAGCGGCTCGACTGGTGATGTTCGACCGCCTGGCAGCGGCGCTCGCGGCCGAAACGCCGGTCGCCGTCGTGACCCGGCTCGACGGACCGCAGATCGGCGCGAAGTTGCTCGTCTTTTCGGACGAAACGCTCGGCACGCTCGGCAACGCACGCCTCGACGATGCGGTGAGTGCCGAAGCGCGCGCGCGCCTGGCCGCCGGAGAGAACGCGCTGCGCAGCTTCGGCGCGGCCGGCGAACCGATCGGCAACGAGGTGCGGGTGTTCATCGCGAGCTACGCGCCGAAGCCCGACATGTACATCTTCGGCGCGATCGATTTCTCACGCGCGATGGCGCAGGTCGGCAAGACCCTCGGGTATCGCGTCACGGTCGTGGATGCGCGGCCGATCTTCGCGACGCGCGCCCGCGTGCCGGATGCCGACGCCGTCGTCGTCGCCTGGCCCGACGAGTTCTTGCAAACGGCAGCCGTCGACGACCGCACCGCACTCATCGTCCTCACCCACGACGTGAAGTTCGACCTGCCGTTGCTGCAACTCGCCGTTCGCACGCCCGCCGGATACATCGGCGCGATGGGCAGCCGCAACACCCACGCCAACCGCGTCGCGGCGCTGCGCGAAGCGGGCATCACCGAGGCACAACTGGCTCGGATCAGCGCGCCGATCGGCCTGGACATCGGCGCGCGCACCCCCGAGGAAACCGCCATCTCGATCGCCGCCGAGATCGTCGCCTTGCGCGAAGGCCGACGCGGCGGCCGTCTCGCGGATAACACGCTCCCGATCCACAACGCCCGCGCACTCGTCTAAGGTTGACTCAACCTTACACCACGAGGAGCGTCACCAGGCCGCAACGCCTTCATCCAAGATCGCAACCGGCATCGGGCCGAACCGGTTGGGGCCCGACGTGCTCGGCGCACAATGCCAGATCAACAGAATGATGTTGCCGGCCAGCGGGACAAAGACCAGGAGCAGCCACCAGCCACTGCGGTTGGTGTCGTGCAAGCGGCGGACCGCGACGGCGGCGTACGGCATCAGGAACACGAGCGTGCAGATGGCCCCGAAGAGCGCATCGCGTCCAAACGCCGCGTGATCGAGGAGGATCGCGAGGCCGAACACGAGCGTCCCAAAGAGCACGAACCACCAGTATTCGGTGCCGCCGGCGCGGCCGCTGAACGTGCACCAGCGCGCGAAGGCGCTCCTGATCGCTTGCGGCATGGTCATGGGCAGCGCCCCTTCCTAGCCAGGATTCCCCATATGGCCGTCCTTTTCGAGGCGCCGCCGGATGATTCCGTCGGGCTCGTTACCTGAATGAAATTTCCCACCGTTACACGTCGAGGAGGTCGCGGCCGATGACGAGGTCGCCGCTGTAGTGGCGGCGGACCGGGGTGGCCCAATCGTCGTCGGTGAGTGACGGGTCGTACGAGGGGACGAAGTGCGTGAGGGCGAGCCGCTTCACACCCGCGGCGGCGGCGACGCGCCCAACGTCTTCCGCGTCGGTGTGCGCTTCGATGATGTGTTCGCGCAGTCGCGTGGCGTTCGGCACGAGCTTGAGCAGGCGGTCGAGCGCGGAGGTCAGCAAGACTTCGTGGATCAGCAGATCGGCACCGCGCGCGAAGGCGATGATGTTCTCGCTATAGGTCGTGTCGCCGGTGAAGACGATCGTGCGGTCCGGCGTGCGGAACTTGTACGCGTAGGCGGGCACCACCGGAGGATGGTGCGCCAGCGCCGCTTCGACGACTAGCCGCTCGTCGCGATAGATCTCACCGGGCTCGGCAACGTCGTGGCCGGCGAAGAGCGGTCGCGGATCGGGCCGGCCTTCGTCGGGGATGCGGATTGCGATGTCGTAGGCGTGATACTGCAGCGCGAGATCGATCAGCGTGGTCGTGCGCGGCGGGCCGTAGGCGTCGATCCGCGTCCGCAAACCGGTCGCCCAGGCGAGCACGAGCAGGTTGCCGAGGTCGGCGTTGTGGTCGCTGTGGTGGTGCGTGAGAAAGATCGCCTTGATCGCGGTCGGCGAGAGTCTCGCGTCGACGAGTTGCCGCCCGACGCCGTAGCCGCAATCGACGACATACGGAACGCCGTCGACGACGACCGCCAGCGCCGGAGACGAGCGGCCGGGCCGCAGCGACGGTCCACCGGCCGTCCCCAGCAACACCACGCGCGTGCGCGGCGAACCCGGCGGCACCGGCGGCGGCGGGCCGCTCGGCAGCGCGAGCGTCGCCGCACCAGACGTGCCGACGGCGAGCGCGTTGATGAATCCCAGTCGCGAGCAGCAGTCGTCCATGCGCCGTGCTGCGCCGGTCTCCGCGTCGAGGCCTGCCCGGCGTCGCGCCGAAAGGCGCCGCGTGAACGAACGCACGCGCCGCCGGTTGACGCTCGCCCTCGCAGGGTTGCTCGCGCTCTCGGCCTGCAGCAAACACGCCTCGTCGACCGCAACGACCGCGGCGAGCGCGGCGGTCGATTCCCCAGCGGAGACGGCGCGCGATGCCGGCGATGCGGGCCGGGGCAAGCAGATCTTCCTGGAGAATTGCGCCGCCTGTCACGGCCCGAGCGGGGTCGAAGGGCGTGTCGGGGCGTCGCTGCACGACGAGCGTGCGCGCAAATCGCTCGCCGCCGCGCGGGCCTGGATCGAGAATCCCCAGCCGCCCATGCCCAAACTCTATCCGGGCACGCTGACGCGCAAAGACGTCGACGACGTTGCGGCCTACGTGGAAACCCTGTGAGGACCGGTTGCCTGAAGTTCTAGAAGGAAACTTACGCTGGAGGGTGCAGCGTGAGAAACTCGTCTTCTCGCCTCCGGAGGTGCCTGCCGATGACCACCCGTGCGAAGTTTCTGGCTACGACCGCCGGTTCGGCGGTCGCCGTCGCCGCCGCGCCGCAACTCGCGGTCGCGGCCGGACCCGCTGAAGTCGCTACCGCGACGACCGGGCTGACCCTTACGACGATCCGGGCCGGCGGCCACGACCGGCTCGGCGTGCGGACGAGCCGCGGCATCGTCAACGTCGCGCTCGCCGCGCAGTCGCTGGGCATCGCCGGCACGCCGCGCACGACCGACGATGTCGTCGCCGGGCGCGGCAACGTCGGCGCGCTCAAACGCATCGTCGCCGGTGCGCCCGCGAGCGCCGTGCTCGCGGAATCGTCGGTCGAATTCGGACCGGTGATCGGCGCCCCGCCGAAGATCATCTGCGTCGGTCTGAACTATTCGGCGCACTTGAAAGAGACGGGCGAAAAGCCGCGCACCGAACCGGAACTCTTCAACAAGTTCAACACGGCGCTCAATCGGCACAACGGCACGATCCCCGTCTCCCACCTCGACGCCACCAACTTCGACTACGAATCGGAACTCGTGGTCGTCATCGGAAAAACGGCGTCGCAGGTCTCCGAAGCGGATGCGCTCGGCCACGTTTTCGGCTACGCGGCCGGCAACGATTTCACCGCCCGCGATCTCCAAATGCGCGTCACGCAATGGATGACGGGAAAGACGCCCGACAACTTCGCACCGCTCGGCCCGTGGCTGGTCGCGGCCGACCAAATCCCCGATCCGCAGACGCTGCAAGTGCAAACCTGGGTCAACGACGAGACGACGCCGCGCCAAGACATGAACACCTCGCTGATGATCTTCCCCGTCGCGACGATCATCAGCTATACCTCGAAGTTCATCACCTTACAGCCCGGTGACATCATCTTCACGGGCACGCCGAGCGGCGTGATCCTCGGCTATCCGAAGGACAAGCAGGTCTGGCTCAAGCCCGGCGACCGCATCCGCACGTCGATCACCAAACTCGGCGACCTCAAGTTCACCTTGACGTAGGCGTGCTTACGAGGCCCGCTTCGATTTTTGGAGGAGGCGGATCCCGATCACGACGATGAGGCCCAGGCCGAAGCCGCGCATCGGGTCGGTCAGGCCGGACGGCGGAATCCACCAGCTCGCGGCGAGCAGCAGCCAGCCGAGCGCAAAGGCAAAGCGGAGCTTCGTCTGATTTGGTTGCACGGCAGGGGTGGGTTCCTCGCGACGCTTGCGCTTTCCGCTGCTCAGAGCGGCGCCAGCAGCGCCGCGAGGATTGCCGTCGCCGGATGGGCGTGCAATTCGTCCCAGGTGCCGTCTTGGACGCTGCGGCCGTCCTCGACGACCAGCGCGCGCGGGCAGAGCCGTTCCAGCACGTCGGCTTCGTGGTCGACGACCAGCAGCATGAAGCCGAGTTCGCGCTGCCAGGCGGCGATCGCGAGCAGCAGTTCGCGCACGAGGTGCCGGTCCAGGCCCGTGAACGGTTCGTCGAGCAGGACGAGTTTCGGCTTGCGCGCCAGCATCCGGGCCAGCGCGACGCGCCGCGCCTGCCCGCCGGAGAGCGCGCCCGCGGGCGCGTTCCAGAGCGCGCCGAGTTGCAGCCGGTCGCGCAGTTCGGCGACCCAGGGCGCGTGCGCTTCGCGGCTGCCGTTCGTCAACCCGAACGCGACGTTCTCGCCGACGCGCAGATGCGGAAACAGATTCGAGTCCTGCGTGAGATAGCCGACCGGCCGTTGGTGCAGCGGCAGCGCGGGCGGGAAGAGTACCGTGCCGTCGAGCCGGACGTGACCGCCGTCCGGTTCTTCCGCACCGGCGATACAGGCGAGGATCGTGCTCTTCCCGGCTCCCGAGGCGCCGAACAAGCCATAGGACTCGCCGGACTCCAGCCGCACCGTCACGTCGACGGTGAACCGCGCGCGCGCTTTGACGATGTGGGCGTCAAGCACGCGCGAGACGCCGCTGCGCGAGCACGTGCGCGAGCCACGGCAGCGGCAGCGCCGTGAGCAGAAAGACGACCAGCAGCGGCATCACCGCCGGCAGACCGAAGTTCTCCAGATTCGTCCACAGCGCCACCGGCATACCGGCCGGGTAGTACGCGGTGATGACGACCGCACCGAATTCGGTCAGCGCGCGCACCCATGCCAGACTCAGCGCAACCGCGAAGCCCAGCCGCGCGAGCGGAAACGTGATGCGCCGGAACACACGCCAGCGGTCCGCACCGAGCAGCCCGGCTTGCGTTTCGAGCGCGGCCGGCACGCCGTCGAGCGCCGCCACGGCACCCAACACGTAGTAGCCGATGCTGACGTAGACTTGCGTGACGACGAAGGCCAGCGGCGTATTCGTCATCTTGAGGCCGACGCGATCCAGATACGCGCCGAGCGCGTGTGGTCCGAACGCGAGCGACAGCAAGATCCCCAGCGCCAGCGGCGGCAACAGCACCGAGATCAAGAGAATCGCCTGCCACCACAGGCGTTCGCGCGGCGCGGCACGCGCGATATAGAGGGCCATCGGCGTGCCCGCAGCGATGACGATCAGCATGGCGAGCGCGGTGAGCACGATCGAAACGCGAACCGCGTCGAGCGTCGCCGCTCCGTCGCCCCAGCGCCAGGCACCGACCGGCACCAGCAGACCGGCGAGCGGATACAAGAGCGCGACCGCAAAGAGCGCCGCGAGGGTACGCCTTACGACCATGCGCCTCGCATCCGGTCCCTCACGGCTACTTCGCGATGATGACCTCGGTCGATTTGATGATCACGGTGACCTTGTCGCCGGGCTTGAGATCGAGCGACTCTGCCGACGTGCGCGTGATCGCCGAGGCGATCAGGCCGCCCTCGATTTCGACCGTGACCTCCGCCATGACCCCACCCAGCTTCGTGGTCTTGACGGTTCCGGCGAGCTGGTTCCGGGCGCTAAGCTTCATCTTTGACATCCTCTACGTCGATGGCGGTGACTTCACGAACCCAGCGAGCCCCGCGCTTCTCGCCGGGGACGATGAGCCGGTACGGTCCTTCATGCGCCGTGAATGCGGTCCCGTCCCGCGTTTCGGCGATGATGACGTCGCGATCGTTGAACGACGCGTCGAGTTCGGCCAACGAAAACACGACTCGGTAACCGTCGGCCGCGTCCACTACGACGAAGCGCGTCATGTTCTTCCCATGCAGGTCGTGCCCCGCGGGGACACCCGCGTGCGCGAGGAAATCCCGCAGCAAGACACCTGCGTACTGCGCGCTCTGGCCGTGCTCGTCGACCGCCGTGACGGTGTGGCGCGGAAGCCCGTTCAGCGACGCCGCCGTGACCGCGAAGTGGAGAAATCCGGCGATGAGGAAGCTAAGCATGCAACGGCGCCGCCCCGCTGGGCGCGTCGTAGAAGTACTGCTTGAAGATCGGTTGCGCGCCGCTCACCAGCCAGGCGACGAACGCGCCCGCCTTGTCTTTGTGCGGCGATCCGTCGAGCACCGCCGCGTAATAGACCAGCGACTGCGGCCGGTAGGTCCTGCCGTCGAGTTGCAGCGAGGTTTGCGCGTAACGGTCGTGTAGCGACTCCGAGCCGAGATTGATCTCGGGCGGTAGGGTGACATACGGAAGGTTGAACGGACCCGGTTGGATCTTGTAAGCCGACGCGGCGTCGAGTTCGCCGCTCTGGAGCCGCGCCTCCACGGTCGGCTCGGCAAAGATCTGGGCCGGGTTGACGAGGTCCCCGATGATCTTCGCGGCGAGGCCGGGCTGCTTGTAGTACGCCTCCGCCAGTTGCAGCGTGAAGACGATGTTGCGGCCCTGCGGGTCGGTCGCCGGATCGGTGCGGCCGAAGCGCAGATCGCTTTGCTGCAAGATCTGCCACCAAGGCGTCGCGCCGCTCTTGCCCGCCGCGGCGTCGGCGAACGCTTGCGCGTACTTGCTCTTGGGGCTGTAGGCGATCACCATCTCGGTGCGCGCGACCGGAACCGCCAACGTCGCCTTCCCGCTTTGCAACACGGTCGTCATCGGCCCGGGCGTCACCGGGATGAACACGTCGGGCGCGATGCTGCCGCCGGCGATCAGCTTTGCCAGCGCGTCCGAGCCCTGCCCGCGGCCGTGCATCGCGATCCCGAGCGCCTGCGCCGCGGCGGTTTTGATCGGACCTTCCATCATCGAGCCCATCGAACCGGCGTAGGCGACGTCGAGCGGCGTGAGGTCCTGCGCCCAGGCCGCTCGAGCGGCAACGGCGGCGAGCGCACTCCCGGCGAGGAACACGCGACGTTTCATGCGAGCAATTCTCCCGTTCTAGTTACGTCGTACGAATGAAGGGCTTCGAGATCGCGCCGATACGGCGGCGAACGCAACGCATCGAGCAAGGCGCGAACTTCGGGGGTCGCAGATGCGGAGTGCGGCACGAGCAGCGTGCAGCGTTCTTCACGAATCGGAATGAAGTCCAAACCGAACGTGTGCGCGACGCTCGCCGTTCCAATCGCCGTATCGGCGAAGTCCTGCGCCAGGGCGCGACCCGCATCGAGCTGTCCCGGCAGCTCGCGTTCGTAGCCGGTGAGGCGACTGAGATCGACGTTGGCCTCGCGCAGTTGCGCGTCGAGCAGGCGGCGCGCGCCGGCCCCGGCGGGCCGGTTCGCCAGCCGCGCGCGCGTTCGCGTGAGGTCGGCTGCGCCTCGCAACCGCAGCGGATTGCCCGCGCGGACGAGCCAACCGGCTTTCGTGGTCGCGATTTCGTAAGGGTCGAACGCGGCGCGCTCCGGGAGACTGCCGCGCGGCAGATCGCCGTGCACGACCGCGGCGTGCAGGTCGCCGCGCTCCAGGGCCGCCAGCGCCGCGCGATTGGTCATCGATATCCAGAGAAAACGGCTCTCCCGCGAGCGGGTGCTGGCGTGGCGCGAGAGCAGGCCGACGGCCAGGTCGCACCCGCCGATGAAGACCGTACTCAGCTGGCTCTCCGCCGGCTCGATCGCGAGATGCTCGTCGCTCAGCGGGTAGCTGACCGCGCGGCCCGCGATCGTCGCGCGCGCGACCCGCTCGGGCTGCGCCGGCGGCTCGCCGCCCGCTCCGAACACCTCTTCGACGGTCGTGCCGAGGGCCCGGGCGATCCCCAGCGCAATCGCAACCCCCGGCTGCATCCGGCCGCTTTCGATCGCGCCGACAGCCTGGCGTGTTATCCCGGCGGCTTCCGCGAGCGCACGCTGCGAGAGACCGCGTGCGCGCCGTAGCTCCTCGACCCGCGAGACCTCGATCCTTGCCATAGGCAACTATCGTTGCCTACCTGCAACTGCTCCCCCTGCGGCCCGACGAGATGCGAATGTTGCGAACGGCTTAAGAACATCTTGGTATGCTTAAGAACGTTGCGAACGATTCCTGAGCGAAATCTCCCAACTGGGGGGTTGCCCGTTCCGCTAGTATTCGAGTGCCGAGCGTACCCTCGGACTCGTGGGAATGTATGACGATAGCCCCCATATTGTCATCTGGGAAATGACGCGTGCCTGCGCGCTGGCGTGTCAGCACTGTCGAGCGAAAGCCATCCCTCGACGCAACGATGCGGAGCTGACCACGGCCGAGGCCTTCAATCTGGTCGATCAAGTGGCCGGCTTCGGCCACCCGATCTTCATCCTTACCGGCGGCGACCCGTTCATGCGCCCCGACGTTTTCGAGATCGTCGAATACGCGGCCAAGCGGGAACTGCGCATCGCGGTCTCGCCAAGCGGGACCGGCCGCCTCACCAAAGCCACCCTCGAGCGCCTTGCGGCGGCCGGATGCCGGCGGATGTCGCTGAGCATCGACGGCTGGGACGTAGCCTCACACGACGCGTTCCGCGGCGTCAAGGGCACCTTCGAGCGCACGCTCGGCGCCGCCAGACAGGCACGCGAAGCCGGCATCGAACTGCAGATCAACACCACGATCGCGCGCCACAACAAATCGCATATCAAAGAGATCGCGGCACTGGTCGAACAGATCGATGCCCAGGTCTGGACGGCGTTCTTCCTCATCCCGACGGGCCGCGCAAAACTCGAGGATTGCCTCGACGCCGCGGGCTTCGAGGCCGCATTCGCCGATCTCTTCAACGTTCTGGCTAACGGCGCCGTTCACGGTAAAGACGACGGAGGCCCCGCACTTCCGCCGCTACGTGATGCAGCACCTCGCGAAGCTGGAGCCCGACAAACGGCCGCGCTCCGCGGAACACCTTCATTTCCCGGCGATCGGCGACGGCAAAGGGTTCGTCTTCATCTCGCACACCGGTGAGATCTGCCCCAGCGGCTTCCTCCCGGTCATCGCCGGAAACGTCCGCGAAGAAAGCCTCTTGGACGTTTATCGGAACGATCCGATGTTCCAGCGCTTGCGCGATCCCGATCGCACCAAAGGCAAGTGCGGCTTGTGCGACTACCGCACGCTGTGCGGCGGCTCGCGCGCTCGCGCCTACGGCTTCGACGGCGATCCCTTCGGCGCGGAACCCTGCTGCGTCTACGAATCTCCCGCCTACCTCGCCTCCCTGGAAAGCGTGCTGACGTGATCAACGTAACCAAAATGCTCTGCAATGTGGCGCAACCGAAGGACGATCTGCGCTACGGCGAGGGCACCGGTGCGCCGAAGGCAGCCTCCGAGCGCAAGCCCGTCGTCGTTTGGAACGTCACGCGAACCTGCAACCTGCGCTGCATCCACTGCTACGCCGATTCGCACGCCGAAACGTACCCGGGCGAACTCGACCACGAACAAGGCCGCGCGCTACTCGAAGACCTGGCGGCCTTCGGCGTACCCGCGGTGTTGCTTTCGGGCGGTGAACCGCTCGTACGGCGCGACACGCTGCAACTCGCCGAATACGGCCGCTCGCTGGGGTTGAAGTTCACCCTCTCGACCAACGGCACGCTGCTCGACCTCCAGACGGCGCAGCGCATCCGCGATCTCGGTTTCACCTACGTCGGCATCTCGCTCGACGGCATCGGCGAGACCCACGACAAGTTCCGCGGGATGCCGCGCGCGTTCGACCGCGCCGTCCGCGGGATCCGCAATTGCCGAGCGGTCGGACAGAAGGTCGGCTTGCGGCTGACGCTCACGCCGCAGACGATCCGCGATCTCGACGAGATCTTCGATTTCATCGACGCGGAAGGCGTCGACCGCACCTGCTTCTATCACTTGGTGCCGTCGGGACGCGGCCGCGGCGAGGTCGATCTCTCCCATGAAGAGAGCCGGCGCGCGATGGAGACCATCGTCCGGCGCACGCGCAAGTTCCACGACGACGGCGACACGCGCGAGATTCTCACCGTCGACAACCACAGCGACGGCCCGTACCTCTATCTCATGCTGCTCGAGGAGGGCCGCACCGAGGACGCGGAACGCGTCTACAAGACGTTGGCCTGGAACGGCGGCGGCCGCTTCTCCTCCGGCGTCGGCATCTGCGACATCGATCCGCAAGGCAACGTCCATCCCGATCAGTTCTGGCAGAGCGCGATCCTGGGCAACGTCAAGGAACGCAAGTTCAGCGAGATCTGGACCGATCCCACCACGCCGCTGCTGCCGCTGCTGCGCGACCGGCTGCCGCACCTTAAGGGCCGCTGCGCGGAGTGCAAATTCCAGAACCTCTGCGGCGGAAACTTCCGCGTTCGCGCCCTCGCGGCGACCGGCGATATCTGGGCGCCGGACCCCGCCTGCTACCTCACCGACGCGGAGATCGGCGTCGCGGAAGGCGCGCTGGTCTAATATGCGGATCTTGATGATCCAACCCAACTACCATGCCGGCGGTGCGGAGATCGCCGGCAATTGGCCGCCCGGGTGGGCGGCCTACATCGGCGGTGCGATCCGCCACGGCGGATTCCCGGATGTCGAGTTTCTCGACGCGATGGCGTTCCGCATCGAGCATGACCCGCTGCGCGAGATCATCCGCAAGAAGAAACCGGATATCGTGCTGGCGACGGCCATCACGCCGATGATCTACAAGGCGCAAGAGACGCTCAAGGTCGCCAAGGAAGCCTGCCCCGGCGTCATGACGATCCTGGGCGGCATCCACCCCACCTTCATGTACGGCCAGGTCCTCTCCGAGGCGCCCTGGATCGACTACATCGTCCGCGGCGAGGGCGAAGAGATCATCGTCAACCTCCTGCGGTCGATCGAAGCGGGGACGCTCGAAGCCGACCGCAGCTCGATCAAAGGGATCGCGTATCTCGAAGACGGCAAACTGGTCGCGACTCCCGCGCATCCCGTAATCGCCGATCTCGATACGCTCACCCCCGACTGGAGCCTGCTCAAATGGGACAAGTACATCTACGTCCCATTGAACACGCGGGTCGCCGTGCCGAATTTCGCGCGCGGCTGTCCGTTCACGTGCCGCTTCTGCTCGCAGTGGAAGTTCTGGCGCAAGTATCGCACGCGCGATCCCATTAAGTTCGTCGACGAGATCGAGGCGCTCGTTCGCGATTACAAGGTCGGCTTCTTCATCTTGGCCGACGAAGAGCCGACGATCCATCGCAAGAAATTCATCGAGATGTGCGAGGAGATGATCCGGCGGAACATCAAAGTCCACTGGGGAATCAACACGCGCGTCACCGACATCCTGCGCGATGCGGAGTACTTGCCGCTCTTCCGCAAGGCCGGACTGCTGCACATCTCGCTCGGCACGGAAGCCGCCGCGCAGATGAAGCTCGACCTCTTCCGCAAGCAGACGACGATCGAGCAGAACAAGAAAGCGATCAAACTGATCCGTGACGCTGGGATCGTCGCGGAAGCGCAGTTCATCATGGGTCTCGAGGGTGAGACCAAGGAGACGATCGAGGAAACGTACCGGCTCGCGCTCGATTGGGAAGTCGACATGGCGAACTGGAACATGTATACGCCCTGGCCGTTCGCCGAACTCTTCGAGGACTTGGGAGATCGCGTAGAAATCCGTGACTACTCGAAGTACAACTTCGTCACCCCGATCATGAAGCCCGATGAGATCGAACGTGAAGACGTCCTCAAAGGGGTTCTCAAAAACTACGCGCGCTTCTACGCGGGCAAGGCGTTCTTCAAGTACCCGTTCATCAAAGACAAGTTCAAGCGGCGGTATATGCTGGGGTGTCTGATGGCCTTCGCCAAGACGACCGCCACGAAGAAGTTCTACGACCTCGAGCGACTGAAGTTCCGCGGTCTGAAAACTGAAGTCCAGTTCGGCTTCGATGAGACGAAGATCCTCACACGCGAGCAGATCGCCGAACAGAAGATCGCCCAGCCCGAACTCAGCGCGGCGATCTCCTACAACGCGCCGCGCGGGAAGACTGCGGCGCCGGTATCGACCTCGGCGGTCAGCGCGTGCGCGCGACCGAACGATCTGCCCGACCTCGAGGACCTTTCCGAAGCGGTCACCGTGCAGCCATGATCGCCGGCGCTCCGCTGCAGGCCGGCGCCGAGCCGGCCCGCATCGGGCCCAACGCGATCATCCGCACCGTCGAGGCGTTGCGGGAACGCCTCGGCGCTCCCGCGGCAGGCGAGGTGCTCCGCGCCGCGGAGCTGGAGCAATACGTCACCGCATTACCGGCCGCGATGGTCTCCGAACTCAACGTCATCGCACTCTATCGCAGCCTACGCGCGCAACTCGACGAACAGCAGGCGAACGCGGTCGCGCATGCCGCGGGACTCAAGACCGCCGATTACCTGTTGGCCAATCGTATCCCGCGCCCGGCGCAGATCGTGCTGCGCCTGCTCCCCGCGCGCTTCGCGTCGCCGCTGCTGCTCGGGTCGATCACCCGGCACACCTGGACGTTCGCCGGCAGCGGCACGGTCAGCGTGATCGCCGGACCGCCGGTGCGGATCACGATCGCCGGCTGTCCGATCTGTCGCGGCGCCACCGGGAAAGCGCCGCTCTGCACCTACTATACGGCGACCTTCGAGGGCCTCTTCCGTACGCTCGTCAGCGCGCGCTCCACGGTCCGCGAGATCGCCTGCGAAGCATCAGGCGCACCCGCGTGCGTCTTCGAGATCCGATCCTAAAGGAAGGGAACCGCCCGGCGTTACTCCATGTAGAAGACGCGCCGCGGATCGTCGAGCAGGAGCACGTTCACCGTCGTGTGCGGACCCGGCATCCCCGGCGTACCGCTGGGCATTCCCGGGAGCGTGATGCCGCGCGTTTTCGGGCGCTCGCGCAAGAGTTTCGCGACCGCCGGAATCGGGACGTGCCCTTCGATGAGATAGCCGTTTGCAACCGCCGTGTGGCAACCGGCCAACGCCTCGGGGATCGCGAAGCGGCGCAGACGCGCTTCGTGGTCGATGTCCTTGAGCTCCACGGCGTAGCCGGCGCTCCTCATCGCAGCCACCCAGCCCTCGCAGCACGTACAACCCGTATCGCGATAAACGACGATTCGCGCAGCCGAAGCATCCGCCGCCGAGCTGAGCGCCGGCGCCGCGAGCACCGCTACGCTCGTCGCCAAGAAAAGACCCCGTCGCATGATCCCTGGCCTCCGTTAGGCATGCCGAAAAAGTCGGCAGCGCCAACTGCAACCGTAGCAGGCCGGCAGTGGCGAAACGACCGTATTTGTCGTACGAGAATCGACGGATCCGGCTAGCGCTGCCAGGTGATCTCGGCCGCTTCGAGCGGGACGATCGCTTCGGGGCGGTGCGGCACCGCGCGCGGCGTGAAGTCACCGATGTTGCGCTTCGTCTGAATGACGGCCCGGTACACGGTCGAGCCGTCGGCTTCGATCGGACCATGTTTCATCGGGTGGCGTTCGACATGGGACCCGTCGGCGTAGAGCTCGACCGCGACATTCGCCGGTTCGATGCGACCGAGGGAACATCGAACTTCGTACTCGTAGGTTGCGCCGTTCTCCCGGATGAACGGCTCGCCGAAATGCAATCCCGGCCAGGTCTCCTTCACGGAGCGCTGCCAGCCGACGAGATCGTAGGCGAGCGCGCACCCGGCGGCCATGCGCCGCCGCAAAGCGCTCGCAGCCGGCACGTACGAACCTTCGACGTACTGTCGCACCATCCGATTGGCGGAGAAACGCGGCGCTAGCTCAGCCATGCTCTCGCGAACGCGTTGGACCCACGCCGCCGGAATGCCGTCGGCGTCGCGCGTGTAGAACTCCGGCACGATCTCCCGCTCGAGCCGGTCGTAGAGCGCTTGCGCCGCCGCCGCGTCGGGTTCGTCTTCACTCCCCGATCCGACCGTCCAGCCGAAGCGCGGCTCGTACGCTTCGTACCACCAACCGTCGAGCGCGGAGAGGTTGAGCCCGCCGTTGACGAGCACTTTCATCCCGCTCGTCCCCGACGCTTCCCACGGCGGCAGCGGCGTGTTGAGCCACAAATCGACGCCTTGCACGAGTTCTTCTGCAACTTCCATATCGTAGTCGGCGAGGAACACGACCCGGTGTTCGATCTCCCGCCGCCGCACGAACGTCGCCCAAGCCTGAATCTTCGCCTTCCCCTCGGTATCGTGCGGATGCGCCTTGCCGGCGACGATGAGTTGGATCGGACGATTCGCGTCGGTCAACAGCCGCACGAGCCGCTGTGGATCCTGCAGCAAGAGAATCGGCCGCTTGTAGGGCGCGAAACGGCGCGCGAACCCGAGCGTGAGGATGCCGGGATCGAGGAAGTGGCTTGCGGCCGCGACGCGGTCGGTCATCGCGCCGGCTTCGCGCAGTTGTTGTGCCGAGCGGCCGCGCACGTATTCGACCAACCGCGTCCGGTTGCGAACGCGCATCTGCCAGAGGTCACCGTTCGAGACGGCCCGGATGCGTTCGTCGACCTGTCCGAGATCGTCACGCCAGCGATTCTCGCCGCAAGCCTGGGTCCAGATGCGGTCGGATTCGACCGAACCCCACGAGGGCGTATGGACGCCGTTGGTCACGTAGCCGACGGGAACTTCATCGGTCGGCCAGCCGGGGAACAAGGGGCCGAAAAGCCGGCGGCTGACCTCACCGTGGCGCCGGCTCACGCCGTTGACGGTTCCGCTCGTTCGCACGGCGAGATGCGCCGGCATGAACGCCCCTCGCGACGGGTCGCGCCCGAGCGCGAGAATCGTCTCGAGTGCGATCCCGACCTCGTGCGCGTACGGACGCAGGTAGCGTTCGATCAGCCGCGGCTCGAATACGTCGAACCCGGCTGCCACGGCCGTATGCGTAGTGAACATGTTCCCCGGTCGCGCCGCCGCGAGGGCCACGTCGAACGGAACGTTCTGCGCTTTCATCAAGGCGTGCGCGCGCTCGAGCACGGCAAACGCCGCATGGCCCTCGTTGAGGTGACAGATCTCGACCGGAATCCCGAGCGCGTCGAGCAGCCGCCAACCGGCGATTCCAAGGACCAGCTCTTGCCGCAGGCGCACTTCGGGATCGCCGCCATAGAGTTCCGCCGTGATGCCGCGGTCCGCCGGACCGTTTTCCGGATCGTTCGTGTCGAGCAAGTACAAGGACACGCGGCCGACTTCCGCGCGCCACGCGCGCGCGTAGACGCTGCGTCCCGGGAAGGGGATCGATAGCCGCAGTTGCGCTCCCTCGTTGTCGCGAACGGGAACGATCGGCAAGTCGCCGGAATCGACCGACGGATAGAATTCGACTTGCGCGCCGTTTGCATCGATAACCTGGCGGAAATAGCCGCGCTGGTACAAGAGGCCCACGCCGACCACCGGCACGCCCAGGTCGCTGGACGCTTTGAGATAGTCGCCCGCCAGCACACCCAAACCGCCCGCATAGATGGGCAACGCCTCGCTGATCCCGAACTCCATGCTGAAGTAGGCGATCGTTCGAATCGCGTCGGGATGGGTCTTCTGAAACCACGCTGGAGCCGCCGCGAACGCACGATGCTCGGCCAAGCAGGCCTGAACGACCGAAACGAACGCCGGATCGTTTGCGAGCGCATCGAGGGTCGCGCGGCCGGCGGAGTGCAGCACGGCGCGCGGGTTGCGCGATGCGGCCCAGAGTGAGGGGTTGATCCGGCGCCAGATGTCGTCGAGATCGTGGCGCCACGCCCAGCGCAAGTCGAGCGCAAGCTCGACGAGACCCTGCAGCTCGTCGGGCAACGCGGACTCAGAGAGCGGCATGGACGGTTCCGGGCGCGGCGGCGCTGCGTCTGCGCGGTGGATGCGTCAGGATCACGGGAGAATGCACCTCTGAAGGGAGACGGCGGGCGAGGAAGTCTTCTAAAGCGGACCAGGTTGCCACGGCGTGCCCAGCCGCGGCAGGACGAAGCGATCGAGACCCCACCAGCCGGCGGTCTTCCAGGCGAGTACGAGCAACGACGCCAGCGCAAAGAGAATCGGATTGATGCTGACCGTGCCGGCGAGCAGATAGCTGGCATTCATCAGCGTTCCGAAAAAAGCCGCGATCCCGGTAAACAGGCCGAGGATCAATCCGAGTCCGACGAGCAACTCGCCATAACTCACCAGGATGCTCCAAAACGCTGCATTCGGCACGACAACGTCTTTGAGAAAGACGGCGTACCAGCCTTGTACATCGGGATGCGCGCCGCTCGTTTTCGTTAGCGCTTTGGCGAGCCACGCAGCGAGCGCCGTACCGGCCTGCGCCCCCGTCCACGCCGGACTCGTCACCTTTTCGAATCCTTCGCTCAGCCATTGCCAGCCGGCGTAAAAACGGACGACGAGCCAAATCCACGACCAGCGCACGTCGCTGAACAACGCGCGCGCAAGCGGCGGATCTTCCAAATGGCTGACGTTAGGATTCGTGTTCACGAGCCTTACGTACCACAGCGCCACGGTATTTCGGCGGCGATGAGCCGGCTCGTCGAGCAATTTGCCGCGACGTTACCCGGCCGATCGGGAGGCATTCTCAATCGACAGCACACTGTTGTGGTACGTGGAGAAAATCTTCGTGCAGATTGTAGGCAATGAACGCCGCCTTCGAGTAGACTGGCGCACTAGAACCTTAGTTCCCGGGCTATCGCAAGCTCGACGCTTTGTCGTCGATGCTCGCTCATGCCTGCGAGTTGGAGGGCCCTTTTCCTACCGAACTTCGGCCGCACTTCCTCCGATGTTTGACGCTTGGCTTATAATCCAATTCAAGCGTGAGTAAATGACTTGCAAGAACTCGCAACAAGCACCCTTGCAGAACGCAGCCGCCCCCCGCGCCTATTCGGGGGTATACTCATCATCTTTGCGATTGCAAGCGCGGCAATCGCCGCGTGCGGACCGGGGACGACGGGACCGGCGCCGCTGCCCTCGCCGACGCCGATTGCCATCCCAAGCGCATCGCCCGTGGCCGTCGTGCAACAGACCGCCATCGTGCTTCCCGCAGCAACCGCGGGCGCAACACCGGTGCCCGTGGCTCTGCCGACCGCGGCGGGAATCGCGCCGGCGCTGCTGCTCCCGCTCCCCCAGACCGCAACGAGCGCGCAACTGATCGTGCTGGTCTCGAACGTCCTGCCGTCATCGGCGCCGCCGTTCGCGTTCGAGCGCTTCGCAGCGGCGGCGCGCTCCGCAGCCGCGCTGCCCTCAGGCGCGGCGGTCTTGCTCTATAGCGAGATCTACTTGACGGCCACGGTCAGCTTACCGACGGCGCCCGGATTCACGTTCACCGTTCCGTCGACCGACCTCGTTGCGGGCGCGAACTACTATCTCTCGCTCTACGATCCGACACGCCCGAGCCTGGGTTGGCAACACCGTTTCGAGGGCGCGGCGACGATCGCGGGCACGACGCTCGTGTTCGCGCCGAACCCCGCGGCGTTCACGTTCGCCGGCAATCTCGGGTACTATTTCGCGTTGATCGTGCTCCCGCAGCGCGCCCCGCAACCGACTTCAGCGCCCGTCATCGGGCCGGTCAGCGTACCGACGCAGCCGCCCCCGGCGACCCCCACGCCGAGCCCGTCGCCCAGCTCGGTGCAGACAGCGGCACCGACGCCGACACAGACGCCGACGCCGACACAGACGCCGACGAATCCGGGCTCGATCGCGATCGGGATCACCGTCCCGACGCCGGCTCCGATCGTGTGCGTCCCGGCAAGCGTGGTCGTCGCCGTCGGTCAGACGGTGCCGGTCGGTTGCAGCGAGTCGCACTACGGCGGCGTGTTTCAACTGGTGCTCGCCGACCCGGCCATTGCGACGGTGACGGTGCCCACACCGTTCCCCGCTCCGTCGACGCAGCCGACGAGCGCTCCGACCTCGACCCCGACGCCGGCTCCGACGCCGACGCCGACTGCTCCCGGGTCGACGCCCACGCCGGCCTCCTCGCCCGTACCGCACGTCTATCCGTTCTCGGTGACGGGCCTCCGGGTCGGGACAACCACGCTTTCCCTCACCGCAACGGATGGCGGAGCCGGTAGCCTCACGATCACGGTCAACCCGTGACGAGTCGCTCCCGGCCAGGACCTCAATTGGATGAACATCATCCAGTCGCTACCATCTAGAGAGGAACCCATGCAGACAAGAAAACTCGTAACGATACTCGGGACAGCCGCCTTGCTTGCCGGTTGCGGAGGCGGCGGCGGCAGCGGCCAATCGCCCTCGACTTCGGGCACGGCAAATACCGATCAGAGTGCCCGGTCCAACCTCACCATCAAGGTCAACGTCGGCTCGGAAAAGACCGCGTCATACCGCCGCTCGCCGCAACAGATCACCACGGACGTCGCAAAGCTGATCGTGAACGTCGACGGCACGCCCCAGACCCTTACGCTGGCCTCCAACCCGCCCTGCTCCGGCAGCTCCCCGAACTACTCGTGTTTCGTTGCCGTCGCCGCGGGCTCGCACACGATTTACGTGGCGACCGCAAAGAGCGACGGCACTCCGGTGGGATACTCGGTCACGCAGAGCGTGACGGTCACCTCCGGCCAGAACGTTACCGCGAACTACACCATCACGCCACTCGCCGCTTCGTTCTCCGGACAAACCACGACGCCGAGCAGCGGCGGCAGCCTCCCCGAGGACAGTGGAAATCACAGTGTCGCTGCCACCGCCGACGTCCTTTCCCCGAACGGAACCGTCATCAGCTCGCCGATCGACACGTTGAACCTCTTCGGAACCGTAGCCCTTTCGACAACGAATAGTTACTCCGTCACCGGCCCGAGCCAATCGGCGGCGAGTGCGACGGCGGGTTCGTACACCGACCACGACTACACATTCACCTACGACGGCGCACAGATCGTCGGCGATCAACTGGCCGTAACGGAGACGTACACCACGAACGCGACGACCGGTACGGTCGAGAGCCTCTACAACGCGTCGCCACCGAGCCCGGCGGTCATCTTCTCGATCCCGCTGGTCCGGCTCGAGCTGCCTCAGAGCAACAATCCAGGCGGTGCTACGCTGAACGGAAGCACGTTCGACGGGACGAGCTCGTGGTACTACATCGCGCCATCCACCGGCCAGGCGAACAACGGAAATTCGGCGGATGTGGTCTTCAACGGCGTGACGACTGCCGATTTCACGCTCAACGTCACGGCCACCAACGACTCCGCATCTCCCGTGGAAGTGACGAGCACGACGCCTTGCGCAAGCCCTGTCTACACGATCGGATCGACGACGGGTCCCAGCGGAGGAGTGTACACGACTCCGATCACGATCCATCAACCGAGCAGCAGCGGTCAAACGGCGGCGTGCACCTTGAAGGTCAAGGACGGAACGTTCAGCACCTTGACGCAGCAGGTGAACATCTATCCGACAACCACGACCATCGGTACGCTAGGCATTCGCCGGTCACACTGATCGGCGCGTGAGCGTTCTTCCCAAAGGCCAGGTTCCGCAGTGGTGGGCTCGCCATCGCTGCGGAACTTAGCCGCCCAGCCGTAAGAGCGCGGTCCTGACGGCGGTCAGAGCCAACGCAGCGCGGCGGCTCCCGTGTCCCCCGGATTGGTATTGAAGGCCAATTTTGTTTGCGGGGCGCGCTCATGAACGAGATTGATCAACTTCTCGAACAGGATCGTGTGCGCCGGCGCTAAGCGCACTCCAGCGCCGAAAACGACGCAATCGAATCGCGTCTGGGCAAGGTAACCGGCGACGGTCGCTTCCGCCGTAGCGCCGAGATCGATCCAGCAGAGCTGCACGGCATGGCCGAGATCCGTCAGCCGATCCCGGTCGGCAAGCGTTGCCGCCGTCACCTTCGCCGCAGTCAGCGTGGGGTCGGGCATGCGGCTGAAATCGAGAAGCTCCGGATCGAACCCGATCACCAGCACGTTCTTGGTCGAAGGCATGGTAACGACATTCGCTGCCGGTGCGGCGGTCGCATGCTCGGAGCCGGCGCTCTATTGCGCTGACCGGCCTTCCTAGCGCAGAATCTCGCGAACGCTTCGAGCACCGATACAGCTTCCTGCAGTTGGTTCGATTTCGGCGAACGCCGACTGCCGATTCGTACGCTGAGGGGCGCTCGCGAAAGGCTGCGAGATCGTGCTTTGTCACGTATGCGTTAAGCGCGCGGCGACGCTATTCGCTTAGCTATTCACCGGTGAATCAAAGCGACCGCGGCACACAACGTCTGTTAAGGACGGATATGGCTCGCGTAATGTGCACGTCATTTCTTCGCGCATACCGTCGACGGCGCTAAACTCGCGAGATTTCTGCTCCGACCATAGCTCTTGAACGGCACCGCCGTACAAGCTCAACACTTTTCTTCAAGGGTGAAGGTCTCATGGACACGAGTGCTACTCGTCTTTTTCCGCGCGCCGCGAAGTCTGGAATCATCATCTTGACCACCGCTCTTGCGGCCGCGCTCGCAGGTTGCGGCGGCGGCGGCGGCGCCTCCACGACTCCGGCCGGCCAGATCGCAGCGATCGCGAACCAATCGACCAGCAGCAATCTCGGATCGTCGTCCAACGGCGTGACGACATCAACGACCGCATCGCTGCCCTCCGCAACGACCGCCAGCGTCACGTATTCCGGCGCGGTCGTCGACGCGGCCACGGGCTCACCCATCGCCGGCGCGACGGTCACCTTCAACGGAATGTCCGGTTTGACGTCGCTCGCCTCGCAGCGCTTCGCGACCGTCGACGGCAGCGCCGCTCGACAGAACGCCGTTCCGCAAACCTCAATGCGCACGTACCGGACGTCGGCGAGCCGGCGCGCGCAGTCGCTTTCGGTAAACGGCACGTTTACGTACTCCGCGAAGCCGGGCGACCTTCAGAGCGTCGTCGTGTCGGCTCCGGGATACGTCACCTATACGAACGGGATACAGTTCCCATCGGGTGCGACCTCGCTGCGCCACTTCACGTTGACAGCGATCAGCGCGCCGATCGCAAGCTGGTTGTCCCAAGTGAACAGCGATCGCGCCGCGTATGGCGCAGCCCCGCTCGCTTTGGATGAATCGATCACGGAAGCCGCTCAGCAGCACGCGAACGAAATGCAGTCCCACGGATACTTTGCGCACGACGATTTGGAAGGCCGCTCGCCAAGCCAGCAATGCGCCGCGTCGTTTGCGCTCGGGGATTGTGGTCAGAACATCGCTAAAGGCTACGCGTCGGGCAACGCCGCGGAGACGGCCTTCATGGCTGAATCCTCACTGTGCCCAGTGCAACCGGCCACGTTTGCGAATTGCCCCTTTCAAGATACGCCGGGAGCGGTCACGGGACACTTCGTGAACATCATCAACCCGGCTTATACGACCGTCGGATTGGCAACGGTCTCAGGCGCGGCGCCGTATGCCGTCGAAAATTTCAGCACGGCGACGACGGGCGGGGCGTACGACCCGTTGGCCGTGCCCGTTTCCGTGTCGCCCTCGTCGATCGTCACGGTGACCGTGCGCGTCTTCGGTGCCGCCGGCATCTTCCCGAACGTGTTCTCGGACAACTGCGTCTTGCAAGCGGTGCCCGCTTCGCAACTGACGCTCGCGTTCACGCCACCGTCGTGCTCGACCACGAGCCCGACCCTGAGCGGCGTAACCCTGACCCAGAGTTCCGCCGATCCGAACCTCATCCAGCTGACGGCGACCGCGCCGTCAGCGCCGGGGCACCTCTACCTGGGCGTTGCGAGCGGATCGTCGTTCCTAGTCATCGTGCCCGTCACGGTGAACTAGGCGTAAACCTCGAGAGTGCGGTTGCTGCCGCTACGGCGCGGCGGCGACCGCTTCTTGCATCGACTTCGCCACCTTGGGCGGCGCCGGATCGAAGCGTTCGTGACGCCAAGTATAGGTTCCGAGGCCGCTGGTCGCCGTGCGCAGTTCGGTTACGTACTGCACCATCTCGGCCTGCGGTACATGCGCGCAGACTTGCTGAAAGCCGCGCGTCCCTTCCGCGGGTCCGAACGACAGCACGTGGCCGCGTTTCGAGGTGATGCCGCCGAGAATCGCCGACGCCGAGTCCTCCGGGACGAGCGCTTCGAGATAGACGACGGGTTCGAGCAAGGTCAGCCCGCACTTCGGCAGCCCGTCGCGAATCGCCATCGAACCCGCGGTCCGGAACGACTGCTCGCTCGAGTCGACATCGTGGTACGAGCCGTCGATGAGCGTCACGTGCAAATCGGTTACCGGAAAGCCGGCCAGCGGTCCGCGAGCGAGCGCTTCGTGCACGCCCTTCTCGACGGCCGGAAAGAACTGACGCGGAACGACGCCGCCGACGATCGCTTCGGAGAAGGTCACGCCATGGCCCCGTTCGCGCGGTTCGATCCGCAAGGTCACGTTGCCGAATTGCCCGTGACCGCCCGTCTGGTGTTTGTAGCGCGCGTTGATTTCGGTCGGCTGCGTGATCGTTTCGCGGTAGGCGATCGTGGGCGAATGCGTCTCGAGCGCAAGGTTGTACTTCCGCGCGATGCGCTGCAGCGCGGTCGTCACGTGCACTTCGCCCAGACCCAGGAGTTGCAGTTCGTTGGTGAAGTCGGCCCGGGACACGCGCAGGGTCGGATCCTCTTCGAGAATCCGGTTGAGGGACTGCGAGAGCTTCGCCTCATCGAACTTGTCCTTGGGTTTGATCGCGACCGCGAAGAGCGGCAGGACGGTCGCAGGAACATCGCGCGGCGCGGCCTTTGCATCGGCGGCCAGCGTGTCGCCCGTCCGCACGTCATCGAGCCGGGCGATGGCGACGAGCTCGCCGGGACCTGCCGACTGGACCGGATCCTGCTTGCGCCCTTGCAGGCGCGCGAGGCCGGCCGCGCGCACGCGCAAACCGTCGCGCGAGACGTCGAAGAGCGTCGCGTCGCTTCTGAGCGTTCCCTCGAATACCCGCGCGACGCTGATCTTGCCGGTTTGGGGATGGACGTAGGTCTTGCAGATTTGCGCGACGACGCTTTTCGCGGGGTCGCCGGCCGGGGCCGGAAACTGCTTTTCGATCACGTCGAGCAGCGCGTCGATCCCGATGCCCTTCAGACCGGCGCCCACGAGCACCGGAACGATCTGATCGCTCACCGTCTCCGCGCGCAAGTCGGCGCGCACCTCGTCGAGCGGCGGCTCGATCCCCTCGAGCAACTCTTCGAGCAGATGATCGTCGAAGTCGCCGAGCGCCTCTAAGAGCTGGCGGCGCGCTTCATGCACGGGCTCCTGGAGTTCGTCGGCGATCGGAACCGTGCGGACGCTCCCGTTCTCGTACACGAACGCCTGTTGTTCGGCGAGGTCGATGTAGCCGCGGAAGCCCTCGCCTTCGCCGATCGGCAGGTCTTCCGCAACCACGCGCCGCCCGAAGAGGGCGATGAGTTCGTCGAGTGCCGTGCGAAAATCGCTCCCCGGCCGGTCGAGTTTGTTGACGAAAAAGCAGTGCGGCAGCGCCCGCTCCTCGATCGCGGCGATGATGCCGCGAACTTGCTTGGCGCGCGCGGTATCGCCGTCGACCACGACGACGACCGCGTCGGCCGCGAGCAGCGCCAGCTTCGTCTCTTCCAAGAAGTCGACGTAGCCGGGCGTATCGATCAAGGTCAGATCGATGTTCGGGCACGCGGCGTACGCGAACCCGACCGAGGTCGACTGCGCTCGCGCGACCGATTCGGGCTCGAAGTCCGTGGTCGTGGTCCCGTCGGCGACGGCTCCCCGCCGCGGAATCGCACCGCAGCGGTGCAGGATGGCTTCGACGAGGGTCGTTTTCCCCGAGTGCTGGGGGCCGACGACGGCGACGGTGCGGCGGCGAGCGATATCCGACATGGGCGCCCTTTCTACGGAGGCGAACGCCGCGACTTCCTCTGGGAATAGCCCGATCCGCGACTTCCCGCTCGCTTCGCTACCGCACCCGAACACCTCTTGGCCCCGCCCCCAGCCCGCAACATGCTACGCCAGCCCTCACCCGCCCGTGCCCAGGCAAGCCAGCCACACAGTCATCCTGAGTTCGTCGAAGGACGGATCCGCCACAATCCAACCGTGCCCATCAACCCGGTGTCGGCAATGGACCCGATGAAGAACCGTGCTGAGCGCGCCGGTTTACGTGCTCCGCCGAAGTGCCGAGATGAACTCCTGAAAAGGCTCGTGCTTCCCCTCGCGGTCGCTCCATGACCGCACGGCTGCGAGATCGAAGGCGCCGCTCTTCGCCACGGCAACGGCGGTGCGAAGTGCCGATCGGTCGTTCCAGAAATAGAAGCCCGCGAGCCGATCCGTCGTTTCCGCGCCGAACCTCCTCGTACGCGCGAATCAAATCGCTACCGATCGCGAGTGGTCCCGGAGGGAATTCGACGGTGTACACCGCGGCTGGATGAGCGTAGATGCCGCCGCTTTCCGGGAAGCCCAAGGCTTCCATTGTGTCGCGCTCATTATTCTGAGTGGAGCGCAGCACCAACACGAAGGGAGAGTGCAAATACATTGGTGGAGCTGTCGGGGAGCTGCCCCCCGAGTCCGAAAAGCCGGACCAGTGCGTTCTCCAGGCTCAGCTTCGATTTTGTCTTAACCGCCGGACCGTCTCGAAACCAGACTGACCGCCGGAGCAACTTCAGTTAGATTGTCGGGCGATTCTCGAAGCGGACTCTTCGCCGTATCCCGAACGTTTGACCGCGAGTGAGGTAATTCGGGAGACTCCTCACGGCGGTGACTAACCTAAATTAGGCAGCCAGTGCGTATTCGTTGTTCGCGTGTATAACGCTGCGATCGTTTTAGGAGGGCTCGCAACTCCGCCTGCTGACACTGCCCACGGATCTCCTCGTCGAAGCTACTCAGCCCCATGAGAAGCCGCCTTACGGCAGCACTTCAGTATACCACATTCGGGCAATCCCTACCCCGCCGGGAGGGTCGCTCGGGCGCTCAGCTCGCGGTAGACGGCGTCGTCGGTCCGGTCGACGCGCAGCGGCGTGATGCTGGCGAAGCCGGCGTGAACGGCGGCTTCGTCCGTGTCGTCCCCGGAGCGGCGGATATCCCGGCCCCAGATGCGGTAGGTCCGCGCGCCGCCCGCGCTGGCGTCCAGGGCGAGCCGGTCCCCGTAGCGCTTGCGGCCCTGGCGCGTGACGCGCATCTCCGCCACCTCGGCGCGGTTGGGTACGTTGAGGTTCCAGAACGTGAACGCCGGCAGCGGCTCCTCAAACGTGCGCAGCGCCAGCTCGCGCGCGAAGCGCCCGGCCACGTCCCAATAGTGAACGACATCGACGGCCGGCCACGAAGCCGCGAGCGAAACCGCGATCGACGGAACGCCGATGAGGATCGCCTCGACCGCAGCGGCGACGGTCCCTGAATAGTTGATGTCGTCGGCGAGGTTTGCGCCGCGGTTGATCCCGCTGACGACCAGATCGACCGGCCCCGGTGCGAGCTGATGCACGCCGAGAATCACGCAGTCGGCCGGCATCCCCGAACAGCGGTAGGTCGGCACCGCCCGGCCCGGCACGTCCACGATGGTCACGGAATGGTGGATTGAAATCGCGTGGCTCACGCCGCTGCGATCGCCGTCGGGAGCGACCACGAACACCTCGCCGAGCCCGCGCAGTGCTTCGGCCAGCACGATGATCCCTTCCGAATCGACGCCGTCATCGTTCGTAACCAGAATGCGCCGCATGGCTTACGACTTGTCGGCGGTGCCGACGAGCGCGGAGAGTACGAGCGAGACGATGCTTAGCACAATCGTACCGATGAACGCCGGCCAGAAGCCGTCGACCGTGAGTCCCACACCGAGGTGGCCGACGAACCAGAACAACAGCGCATTGATCACGAACGTGAACAGTCCGAGCGTGAGGATCTCGAACGGTAAGGTCAAGAGGATCAGGATCGGCCTGAGGATCGCGTTCACGACGCCCAGCACGATCGCCGCGAGGAGCGCCCCGAGAAACCCATCGACGTGCACGCCGGGGACGAAATAGCCCACCGCCAGCAGCGCGAGCGCGTTGACGATGATGCGCAGCAACAGACCCATTGCGAGCCCGTTCGCCTCCCACGGACGGGCGTCCTTATCCCAGCGAGCCCGCCAAACCGCTGAGGCTGCTCGCCGCTGTGGTATCATCGCCGCCGTCGTCGATCAATTCGTTCAGTACACTCATCCCCATACCGTTTTGACCGAACTGCGAGAACACCGATTGGATCGGGCTCGTGAACGAACCGCCGGATCCGCTCGCGGCCGACGATGCCCCACGCGACGAGGAACCGCCCGTCAGCGCACCGACCAACCCTTCGACCGCTCCCAGCGCGCTCCCGATCGAACTCAAGAATCCCATGCGAACCCCCTGTAACGCGTGAACCTGTGTGCCGATCGTTCACGCGTTCGGAGCGGCCCGCTAGGGACTAGACGTTGAGGGCTGCTTTGATCTGGGATGCGAGTTGCGGCGAGACGCCTTTGACGGCGGCGATCTCGTCCACCGTCGCCCGGCGGATCGCGCTGACGGAACCGAACGCCAGCATCAAACGCTTCTTGCGAACCGGACCGACGCCCGCGAGCGTGTCGAGCGCGGAGAGGGTCATCGCCTTCGCGCGCCGCTGACGGTGATAGCCGATCGCGAAGCGATGCGCCTCGTCGCGAATGCGCATAACCAGATGCAGGCCGGCCGAGTTCGGCGGCAGCACGATCGGCTCGGAGTTGCCGGAAAGGTACAGCCACTCGTTTTCTTTGGCGAGCCCGGCAACCGGGATGCCCCACATGTCGAGTTCGTGCAACACCTCGACCACCGCGTTCAACTGCCCTTTGCCGCCGTCGATGAGCAGCAGATCGGGCTTCTCGTGAAAGCGCTCGCGCCGGGCGGCTTGCTTCTCGAGCGCGGCAGCCGCCGCGTCGTCGAGCGGCGGCTCGTCGGCCGCTTTGCGCAGATACCGCAGCCGGCGGCGGAGCGTCTCCTGCATCATCGCGAAATCGTTCGGGCCGCGATCGTACTGGATCTTGAAGTGGCGGTAGTCGCTCTTCTTGGCACGGCCTTCGATGAACACGACCATCGAACTGACGGCGTTGGTACCTTGGATGTTCGAGATGTCGTAGCACTCGATCCGGTGCGGCGGCCCGGGGAGATCGAGCGCGGCAGCAAGCTCGGTGAGCGCGCTCGCCGACGCCGTTTCGGTCGCCTCTTGATGGGCCAGGAACGAGCGCAGGTTCTGCTGCGCGTTCTTCTTCACCAGGCGCAGGTAATCGGCGCGCGAGCCGCGCTCCGGCCGCAGGATGCGCACGCGCTGGCCCTTGAGTTGGGTCAACCACAACTCGATGACCGATCCGTCCTCGGGCAACGCTTCGAGCAGAATTTCTTTGGGGATCGCGGCCGACGCTCCGCCCGGCCGGCGGCGCGAGCGTTCCTTGACTGCGACCGGCGACTCTTGTTCGCGCGCCGAACGCAGCGCGAGCGGGCTGCCGGCGAGTTCCGCATCGATCTCGCTGCCGAACCCGGCGTTGCCGCTGCGCGCGGTATAGAACTGTTTGAGGAACTCTGAGAACAGTTCGCTCTCGCTCTCCTCGCCGGTTCCGTCGAGGATGAAGTGCTCCTGGCCGAGCAGCTTACCGCCGCGCACCATGAAGACTTGCATGCACGCCTGACCGTGCTCGCGTGCGACCGCGAGCAAGTCCATATCGATGCGCGAACGCCAGACGACCTTTTGCGCCTCGGTTACGCGCCGGACCGCGATGATGCGGTCGCGCAGACGGCCGGCGGCCTCGTAGTTGAAGTGCTCCGCCGCTTCGGCCATGTCGCTCTGCAGGCGTCCGAGCAGCGCTTCTTGGCGGCCTTCCAAGAACAGCACGACCTCGTCGACCAGCGCGTCGTAGTCGTCTTCCGATTGGTAGCCCACGCACGGCGCGAGGCAGCGTTTGATGTGATACTGCAGGCACGGCCGCTTGCGTTTGCCGTCGATCGGCTCGCGGCAAGTGCGCAGCGGAAAGACTGTGCGCACGAGATCGATCAGTTCGCGCAACCCGTGGGCGTTGGTGTACGGACCGAAGTAGCGCGCACCGTCGTCCTTGATCGCGCGCGTGAACACCACGCGGGGAAACGGCTCGCTCGTGACCTTGAGGTAGGGGAAGCGCTTGTCGTCGCGCAAGCGCACGTTGAACGGCGGCTGGTGCCGCTTGATGAGATTCGCCTCGAGGATGAGCGACTCGATCTCGTTCGAGACGACGATCGTGCGCACGTCGACGACGCGCTCCACCATCCGCTGCGTGCGATACGCATGCGCCGCCGAGTCCTGGAAATACGAGCGCACCCGGTTGCGCAGCGACACGGCCTTCCCGATATAGAGGATGCGCCCGTCCGCCCCGATCATCTGGTAGATTCCGGGGCTGTCCGGCAGTTGGGCCAGCGTCCGTTCGAGGCGCCCGCCGTCGCCCGAGTTGCTCATCGCCTCCCCCGATTCGAGCCCACCCGCACCGAGCCCTCACACGCCGCTTCCCTCGAAGCGGCGGCGCCGAGTTTCTAAGGCGCCAACCATGACATCCTGAGCCTCTCGATGGGCGGAGCACGATTGTGGCGGCTCCATCCTTCGACAGGCTCAGGATGACATTTATCGCTGGATCACTATGAGATTATCGCTGGATCACTATGGCATTATCGTTGGATCGAACCTGGTTAAAACAGATTCCAAAGATACTGGTTGTATACTTCGTGATGGAACTGGACTTCTTGCGCTTTGACGACCGTGCCGAGCAGGCGGGAGCAACGATCGGCACTGGCTTGCTTGAGTTCGGCGTAGCGCTCCTTGACGCCGGCTCCGAGCAGTTTCGTCGTCCAATCGCTCTTGCGGAAATCGGCTAGCGCGTCGTAGATGTTGTCGGGCAAGTAGCGTTCGGCCTGACGCAGGTTCTTGTCTTTGCTGATCGCGCCCTCGAGACCGGTCTTGAAGACCGCGAGCATGACCATGTAGGGGTTTGCATCCGGGGCGACCGAGCGAACTTCGACGCGTGAACTGCGTTCGTTGCCGATCGGGATGCGCACCATTGCGCCGCGATCGACGGCGGAAGCCTTGATTTGATTCGGCGCCTCGAAGTGCGGGTCGAGCCGGCGATACGCGTTGACGCTCGAGTTGTATAAGAGACACGTGTCGGGGCCGGTGGTGAGGATGCGATCGATGAACCCCCAGCCGAACGCGCTGAGTTTGTCTTGGCCTTTGGGATCCCAAAACAGGTTCTTGTTGCCCTTGCTGACCGAGACGTTCGTGTGCATCCCGTTGCCGTTGACCCCGACGACGGGCTTGGGCAGGAAACTCGCGGTCATCCCCATTTTCGTCGCGACTTGGCGGCAGATGAGTTTGTAGAGCTGGATCTGATCGGCGGCCGCGACGACTTCGCCATAGCTGTAGTTGATCTCGAACTGCGACGGTGCGACTTCGGGGTGGTCCTTTTCGTTCTGAAAGCCCATCGAGCGCTGCACTTCGGCGACCGTGTCGATGAACGTGCGCAGCGAATCGCCGGGCAGCGAGTGGTAATAACCACCGGTGTTCACGTACTCGAAACGGCCCGTCTCGTGATAGTGCCGTTCCGCATCGAGGCCCTTGAAGAGAAAGCCCTCGATTTCGTTGGCTGCGTTGAGCGTATAACCATTCGCCTTGAACTGCGCGGCCGAAAATGCCTTGAGGCTGCCGCGAATATCGCCCTCGAACACCGAGCCGTCGCGGTCGAGCACGTCGCCGAATACGAGCACCTTTCCCGAGCCGAAATAATCAGCCGGCGCCCAATAGAACGCCCCCCAGTCCGGCGCGAGACGCAGGTCGCTTTCACGCTGCGGCGTGAAGCCGCGGATCGACGATCCGTCGAAGGTCAGATTGTCGGCCGACTTGACCAAGAACTTCTTGTCGTAGTCCAGCGTGTGCAGGCGTCCTTCGAGGTCGCTGAAGAGAACCGTGACTGCCTTGATACCTGGGGTATCGGCAAGATACTTGATGCGCTCTTCTTGAATTTTGTCCGGTGCGACCCGATCCAGGCGCTGCTTTTTGGCTTTGAGATTCAGCTCTTCGAGTTCCGTATACGGGAGTTCCAGAAAATCGCGAAGTTCAGTCGACATCAGTTCTAGCGCGGCTCCTTGAAAGATGCGGGATTGAGGGCATTATTGGGTCCGACACGCGCCGGCGCAACCCTCCGGGGCGGACGCAGCATTCGGGCCCTCGCCGGAGCCCTCGCATGCTCCAAAAGGACGAAGGAACGGCGCCGCGCCGCCTCCCTTGGCGGAACCTGGGGTCAGCGCGTGACCGAGGTGGACCGCCGGCTGCGGTTGATGCGCCAGTAGACGTATGCGCCGAGCGCCGCCACGACGCTCACGATGACGATGAGCAGGCCGAAGCGATGGACGCCCGTCAAGATCGTGTCGAGGCGCTTGCCCGCGTACTGCCCCAAATATGCCAGCCCGAAGCAGAACAGCGCCGAACTCAGGAACGTGTAGGTCAGAAAGTAGCGCTTGGGCATGCGCGAAATCCCCGCCGGGAGCGAGACCACCCCGCGCACGAAGGGCACGAACCGGCACCAGAAAACCGTCAACCGGCCGTAGCGCTCGAAAAACGTGTGGACGCGAGCGAGTTCGTGCTCCCGGAAGCGAATGTAGCGGCCGTAGCGATGGACGAACGGCATGCCGCCGTAGTAGCCGATGGCGTAGAGGATCGACGCCCCGACCATCTCGCCCAGGACGGCCACGATGCCGACTGCGACCCAGCCCGGGATCGACCCGATCTGCGCGAGTTGCCCTTGCGCCGCGAGCGCGCCGGCGGTCGGGACCATGATCTCGAGGCCGGCGGGGAAGCCCAGATTCCCCAACACGACAACGATGAAGAGGCCGGCGTAACCGAACTTGAGGATTAAACCATGAACGAGGAGGTTGAAGGCGTGCAGGGGGTTACCTCAGGGAACCGGCGTTACGCACCGCGCGCTTGAGCATGTCGGCGGCCATCCCGGCGCCTTCGATCCGGATCGCCGCGAAGAGGTCGATGGGTTCTACCGGCCGGTCTCCGGCTCGTTCTTCGGCGAGCGCCACGATCTTGCGGACCCGCGGGGTGACGAGGATCCCTTCCCACAGCCGTTCGTCGCCGGTGCCCAGCGCCCGCTTGAGTTCGGCGTGAACGGCGGCACCGTCGATCCGCTCGTCGCGCAGGGCGTCGTCGATCTGCGGATCGTGCTCCTCGAGCAACGCAAAGAGCATGTGTTCGGCGCCGACATAGTAATGGTTGTGGTTCCGGCACTCTTGCTCCGCAGCACGGAGCACCCGCCGGGCCGCCGGGCTGAAACGAGAGAACACGCTGCCTTCAGAAACCTACGAATCAAGTGGTCGGGATGGCAGGATTTGAACCTGTGACCTCTGCGTCCCGAACGCAGCGCTCTACCAAGCTGAGCTACATCCCGATGGGTTGCCTTGGCCTCACCGCTCGCAACCGGGCAAAGTCTCTGGGATTCGCACGGCTCCGACCCGGTCCTGCCGGAAACGCGCGCGTACTCGTCTAAGTCTCGGGACGCCCATGAGATACCTCATCGTCGGTTGCGGGCGGGTCGGTTCGACCCTCGCGAAGCTGCTCGTCGCCGACACCCATGACGTCACCGTCGTCGATGAAAACCCCGCCGCATTCAAACGTCTCGGCAACCGCTTCAGCGGCAACGTCGAAGTTGGGACCGGCATCGACTACGACGTGCTCAAGCGCGCGGGCGCGGAGCGGGCTGACGGCTTCGTCTCCTGTACCGACGGCGATAACCGGAACGTGATGGCCGCGTTGATCGCCCAGCGCATGTTCCGCATCCCGAAAATCGTCTGTCGAATCTACGATCCGCTGCGCGGCCAACTCTACCGCGAACTCGGGCTCGAAACGTTCTCGCCGACCACGCTGGGCGCGCAGATCATCCGCGACCGCCTCAACGATACGTCGTATCAGAGCATGCCGACCTTCGATTTCGGCAAGCTCTCCTCACTGATCGCGACGATCCACGGCTCGATGGCCGGCAAGGCGGTCAAGGACGTCGAGGTCGACGGCAAGATTCGCATCGCCGCGATCCGCCGCGTGCAGATCGTGCTGGTCGCCTCACCCAACGAGATCCTGCGCGACGGTGACGAGATCAACGCGATCGTCGAGCCCGACGCGCTCTCGCTCTTCGCCACCACGTTCCTGGGCGCCGCGCCCGCCACCAAGCTCACCGCCTGATGTTCATCATCGTGGTCGGCGGCGGGAAGGTCGGCACGTACCTGACTCGCGGCCTCATCAAGCAGCAGCACGAAGTCGTCGTCATCGAAAAAGACGCCAAGAAGGCGCAGATGATGACCAACCTGCTCGAAACCAACGTCGCGATCGTCGGCGACGGCTGCGATCCCAGCGTCCTCTCGCAAGCCGGCATCGCCCGCGCCAACGTCGTCGTCGCCGATACCGGCGATGACGAGGACAACCTGGTCGTCATCCTGATCGCGAAGAAGTTCTCGAAGGCGCGCTGCATCGCGCGGGTCAACAACCCCAAGAACAAGCTGATCTTCGAATCGCTCGACACCGAGCATCCGGTCACGGTCATCTCATCGACCGAGATCATCCTCGCGCACATCGACGACAAGCTCAACGCGCTCAACCTCGAGCCGTTGGCCAGGGTCGGACGCGGCGATCTCGAACTCGTGCAGCTTTCGATCGGAGCGAATTCACCCGCCAGCGGCAAACGCGTCGCCGAACTCGATCTGCCGCGCGGCTGCATCGTGGTCGCGGTCGATCACCACGGCGGCAACGTCGTGATCCCCAACGGCGACACCCTGATCGCCTCCGGCGACGACGTGATCGCGATGATCAAACGCGACGCCCGCACCGAGGTCTGCACGGCCCTCATCGGCTAGCTCCCCCTTTCGGTCCTCGGCGTTCGGTGTGATCGGAGGGCGACCACTTCTTCGCAGGAGAGCACGATGAGCTTCTTCGCCGATCCCATGCACGCCGGCGGTTCACCGATCTACCCCCAACTCGAGGCCCTGGCGCTGACGCCCGGCGGCGGCACCGGCTCCGGCTCCCCAGGCGCCGGCTTTCCGTACGGCGACGGCGATCAGATCGGCGCCGCCTGGGGCACGTCGTCCGCCGGGTTTCCTTCCGGCTCGAACCGCTACGGCAGCGGCACGACCGGCATCGGAACGACGAGCCCGATCGCGTCGCTCTACGCGATGCTGGGAGCGCTGCTGCAGCAACTTCAAGCGTGGATGTCCCAGTTCGCCGGCGCAGCGGGCAACGGCAATCTTGCCAACGGAAACGGCGCGGGGCCGACGCAGTATGCGCAAAACGTCACGCTCTCGTCCACCGGCGATCCGCATCTCGCCGAGACCGGGACGCTCGGCAGCCCCGGCCAGACGGGGAACTCCGTCAACGCGCATTTCGACAGCATGACGCCGCATACCGATCTCGTCTCCACCGGCGACGTGCGCGGCGGCTACGGCGTCTCGACGAGCACCACCGCCCCGAACGCCGCCGGAATCACCTATAACTCGTCAGCGACCGTGACGACGGCCGGCGGCAACGACGCCGTCACCATGACCAACACCGGAAGCGTATCGGTCACCCAGTTCGGTCAGACGCAAGCCCTTACGCCCGGGCAAACGCTGACGCTCGAAAACGGCGCGACCGTCTCGAGGAACACCAACGGCTCGGTCACCGTGAGCGAGCAGAACGACCGCGGCGGGTCGATCTCTACGACGCTGACGCAGAACGGCCCGGGGGTCGACGTTACGACCCAAGCACAGAACCTGCGCGTCGGCGGCGACATCGTCGACGGCGCGGCGTCAATGGGTGTGCGTGAAGTTGCCTAGCGCGACGCCCAGGCGTTCGATTCGTCCGAGGGCTTCGCGCATCCCGAGCGGCGCCGTAGGACGGCCGGCGCGCGCGAAGTAGACCTCCGGATCGATGTTGAGCGTGCGCGTCTGGACCATCGTGACCGGATGCGCGCGCAGAAACGCTTCCGCGGCGGCGACTTCCTCGGGAGCGTCGGTCACGCCGGGATGAGTGAGGTAGTTTAGCGAGACCCGCAACCCGCCGCGCACGGCCAGCGCGATGCTCTCCAGAACGTCGGCGAGCGCGTAGCCGGTGGGCCGGTAGTACGCGGCATAGACTTCCGGGCGAAACGAATTGAGACTGATCCGCACGCTCTGCAAGCCGGCGTCGACCAGCCGCGCCAGGATGGTCGGGAGCGAACCGTTGGTGTTGAGATTGAGCGTGCCGTTGCGCCGGGCGGCGCGGATCGCGACGATCGTGCGCTCGATGATCGCGCCGCGCAGGAGCGGCTCGCCCTCGCAGCCTTGACCGAACGAAACGATCCCGTCCTCGACCCGTTCGAGGTGATGGATGCCGATGCGCGCGAGGTCCACGACCTCGGGTTCGAAGGCGATTCGGGTCTGGGGTGAGGGAATTCCAGCTTCGCCGTCCAGTTCGCTGATGCACCCTACGCAAGCGGCGTTGCAGCGCGGCGACACCGGCATGGCGGCCTCGCCGCGCTCCAGGAAGACGTTCTGCGCGGTGAAGCAGCCGTAGTCGCGCGCGCAGTGCGCGACCTGCGCGAGCGTCCGGTTCGCGGGATCGAGCCCCTGACGGCGCGCGATCGCGGCTTCGAGTTCGCCCGGCGCAAACGAACGCGGCTGCCAATCTTCGCTCTCGTCGGTGCGCATCGCCGCGACCTGGAGTTCGTCGTCGACCACGGCGGCGAACGTGTACCCGAAGAGCGGCAAGGTCGGTGCCTTGGCCGCGCGTTTGTACGCCGGCAGAAGCGTGCGCGTGAACCCGGCCGGTAAGAGTACGCCCAGCGCCGTTTCGCCGCGCGCCGTTCCCCGAGCCAGCAGCGGCGTGCGACCCGGCAGCATCGTGGTCACCGTACCCTGCGGCGCGCGAATCAGCTCGTCGCGCTGCGGTAGCCGGATCACGCCGTCGTCCGCGAGCGGTTCCCGGTCTTCGTCGAAAAAGATACGGCCGCGGGCGTCGGTGTAGGCCAGACCGACGCTCACGCCGTGGTCGCGAACTCGCGCACGGCATCGCCCGTCATCACGGCTCGGGTTCCGGGCGTCCAGTTCACGCGCAGCCGCCCGCCGGGGACGTCGATGTCGAGCGGCCCGCAGAGGCCGCGCGTTCCGATCGCGGCGGCGGCCACCGCCACGGCGCCCGTGCCGCAGGCCTGGGTCGCGCCGGCACCACGCTCCCAGTGCCGCACGCGCAGCGTCGAAGGCGACGTGAGCTGGGCGAAATGGACGTTGGTTCCGTGCGGATAGTGCGGGTCGCGCTCGATCCGCGGCCCGATCGTCGCCAGGTCGACCGCGCCGATATCGTCGACGAAGATGACGACGTGCGGATTCCCGACGTCGACCGGGATCGCGCGGAACCCGGCAACCTCGTGCGCGGGGCCGACGGCCGGCTCGTTCAGTTCGACGCTCACGCGATACTCGGGCTCGCGCGCGACGATTGTCGTCGCGATCGGACCGGCCAGCGTCTCGACCAGCGCCGCCGCCCGGCCGTCGTGTTCGTCGAGGTACCGCGCGAGGCAGCGCATCCCGTTGCCGCACATCTCCGCTTCGCTGCCGTCGGCGTTGATGATCCGCAGCCGCGCGTCGGCCACGTTGGACGGCAGCACGAGCAGCAAGCCGTCGGCACCGATCCCCCCGGCACGATCGCAGACGCGCTTGGCAAACGCGATCGGATCGTCGAGGGCGGTTTCGCGGGCGTCGACGAGGACGAAGTCGTTCCGGGTCCCGTTCATCTTCACGATCGGGACGGTCGCGTTCACGGCGCCGCGGTTTCCGTTTCCGGGATGAGCGGCGCGACGAGCGGCCCTTGCGGCGAGATCGTCGAGACGGCGTGCTTGTAGATCAGATGCGCTTTGCGTTCGTATTCGAGCACGATCGTAAACGGATCGAATCCCTTCACGATCCCTCGCAACTGAAACCCGTTCACCAGATAGATGACGACGGGTACCGCTTGCCGCCTCACCTCGGCGAGGTATGCATCTTGGAGCGGTTGTGAGCGCAGCATCCCATTCCCCTTAGCCCCGCTGCCGTGTTTCCCTTGCCGAGTTCCGGTCCGCGCGCGTCAGGTACGCTTCAATGCTGCGAGGATCGCTTCGCGCGCCTCGGCGAGCGAGCGTGCGTCGATCCAGTTGACGTCCCGTTCACCGCGAAACCAGGTCGCCTGCCGTTTTGCGTAACGGCGCGTGTTGCGTTCGAGCAGGTCGCGCAGCTCGCGCTCGTTGAGCCGGCCCTCGCGGTACGCCAACGACTCGCGATAGCCGACCGCATCGCCGGCAGCGACGTCGGATCCGAGCCGCGCCGCTTCGTCGACGATCCCGGCCGCGAGCATGGCCTCGGTGCGCGCCGCGATCCGTGCCGCAAGCGTGGCGGCATCCACACGCAGCACGAACTTCACGAACGGGATGGCGCGCGAGCGCAGCGTCTCGAGCACGGGCTCCCCGCCGGTCAGTCCGGCGCGCGCGGCGAGTTGCGCTTCGAGCGCACGCACGACCCGATAGCCGTCGCCCGGAGCGAGCACCGCGGCACGAGCCGGCGCGAGCGCGGCGAGCCAGCCGTGCAAGGCCTCCGCGGGATGCACACGCGCTTCGCGCGCGAGCCGGTCGCGCAGGCTCGCGTCGCGTTCACCTTCCAGCCGGACGTCGCCGCAGAGCGCGCGCAAGTAGAAGCCCGTACCCCCCGCGACGATGACGCGTTTGCCGCGGGCACGGATCCCCTCGATGGCGGCCAGCGCATCCTGCGCGAAGCGGGCCGCCGAATAGCGCTCGTGCGGATCGACGAACCCGACCAGGTGATGCGGCACGCGCGCCCGCTGCGCCGGCGTCGGGGCCGCCGTGCCGATCGGCATCCCCGCGTAGATCTGACGCGAGTCCGCGTTCACGATCTCCGCGTCGAGCCGCTGCGCGAGTTCGATCGCGAGCACCGTCTTGCCGCTTGCCGTCGGGCCGCCGAGCACGACGACCGGATCGATCACGCGCGTTTGAAGAGCCGGGCGACCGCTTCGGGATCGAGCCGCACGATCGTCGGCCGGCCGTGCGGGCAGTGCATCGGGTTTACGCAGCGCTGCAAGCGCTCGAGCAGCGTCGTCATCTCGGCAAAGGCCAGCGGCTCGCCGGCTCGCACCACGGAATGACAGGCCAGCGACGCCCAGACTTTCTGATCGGCATCGAGCCCACGCGCCTCGTCGCTCAGGCACGCGATGAAATCGGCAACGTCAAACGTGCGCGTCTTGCCCGCATGCACCATCCGCGCCGGCGTGGCGGAGATCCGGTACGCCCGTTCCCCGAAGGCTTCGATTTCGAGACCGCCGCGGGCCAGCGAGGAAAGCGATGCTTCGAGGCGTTCGGCTTCGTCCGGGCCGACCTCGAAGGTGTGCGGCACGAGCAACGGCTCCGAGGGTACATCGGCCTGCGCGTTCGCGGCGAGTTGCTCGAAAACGATGCGCTCGTGCGCGGCATGCTGGTCGATCAACACGACCGCCGCGCCGTCGGTCGCAAGAATATACGTGCGCGCAACCTGCGCCAGCACACGCACCCCACCCCCCTCAACCTCCACCCCCGGAAAAAGCCCCCCAAGCGCATCATCGTGAGCCGCCACACGGTCATCCTGAGCCGAGCCTGCCCTGAGCCTGTCGAAGGGAAGGATGGGCCCGCCACTGGGGGGCGCAAACGAAATCGTGCGCTCCAGCCGATCGATCGCCCCGCGCCGCAGCGCCGCGCTCATCACTTCGCGCACGGTCGCGAGCACGCGATCGCCGTAGCGCAACCGCACGTCGCTCTTGGTCGGGTGCACGTTGGGATCGAGTTCGTCGGGCGGGATGCTGAGGTAGAGCACGCCGTACGGATGACGGCCGATCATCGAGAACGTGCGATAGGCGGCGCTCCATGCACCCGATGCGAGCGTGCTGCGCAGCAGACGCCCGTTGACGAAGAGCACTTGCGCGCGGCGGTCGGGGCGATCGTCACCGGGCGAACTGAGCCAGCCGCGCACGCGCACGCGTCCGTCGCCGGTGCCTTCGACGGGCAGCATCGTGTGCGCGTTCGGGCCGAAGACATGGGCCAGCCGCAACGCGAGATCGTCGTCGGGCGGGAACGCGAACACCGGGCGACCGTCGTGTTCGAGGGTGAAGCCGATCTGCGGATACGCGAGCGCCAGCGTGGCAAGCCACTGCGAGATACGCGCGAACTCAGCGCTGGGCGAGCGCAGATACTCGCGCCGGGCAGGGACGTTGCCAAAGAGGTCGCGCACGATCGCGCGCGTCCCGGGCGGCCCGGCGAGCGGCTGCGGCGCACCGATGGTCTCACCGTAGGCTTCGACCGCCGTCCCGACCTGCGCCCCCGCCGTGCGCGAGACGAGCGTGACACGCGCTACCGCCGCGATCGAGGCGAGCCCTTCGCCGCGGAAGCCGAGGGTCGCGATGGAGTTCAACCCGGCCGCCTGCGTGAGCTTGCTCGTCGCATGGCGCAAGAACGCCCGCGGCACGTCATCGGCTGCGATGCCGCTGCCGTCGTCGGCGACTTCGATCTCGCCGATCCCGCCGCCGCGCACGCGCACGCTGATCCGCGAGGGATCGGCGTCGAGCGCGTTCTCGACGAGTTCCTTGACGACGGAGAGCGGCCGTTCGATGACTTCGCCCGCGGCGATCTGGCCGATCGTCTCGGCGTCCAGGAGCACGATCGCCATCAGTTGGCCATCCGGTGACGGTCGTCGATGTCGAAGAGCAGCGGCTGCTCGATCACGGCAGGCTTCGCCAAGCGGCCGCGCAGCGGGACCTGGGTCTCGAGCGTGGGCCGGCCTTCGAGCGCGTCGGAGATCTCCTTGGCGCGCGCGACGACGGCCGGCGGCAAGCCCGCCATGCGCGCGACCTCGATCCCGAACGAACGCGAACTCGATCCCGGCAGAACCCGATGCGAGAACACCGGCGCGCCGCCGCGCGCCGTGTTCTCGACCGCGGTGATGTGGAAGTTGGCGACCATCGGCCAGCGATCGCCCAGCGCGACGAGTTCGTGGAAGTGAGTCGCGAAGAGCGTCAGCGGCGCGCGCGACTCGCGTTCCAGCAGATACTCGCAAATCGCTTGCGCGATCGACAGGCCGTCGACCGTCCCCGTGCCGCGTCCCACTTCGTCGATGAGCAAGAGACTGCGGTCGGTCGCGCGCCGCAGGATGTTGGCAGCCTCCGACATCTCGATGAAGAACGTCGATTGTCCCGAGGCGAGGTCGTCGCCGGCGCCGATGCGGGTGAAGATCCGGTCGACGATCCCGAGCGTCGCCGCGCGGGCAGGGACGAAAGAACCGATCTGCGCGAGCACGACCAGCAACGCGGCCTGGCGCAGATAGGTCGACTTGCCCCCCATGTTCGGCCCGGTCAGCACGATGAAGCGCGCGGAATCGGGTTCGAGATGGTAGTCGTTGGGGACGAACGCGGCGCCGAGCAACGCCTCCATGACGGGATGGCGTCCGTCGACGATGCGCAGCGCGCTCTCCGAGACGAACGTCGGGCGAACGTAACCGCGCTCGGCCGCGACCTGGGCCAGCGCGCAGTAGGCGTCGAGTTCGGCCAGCGCTTCGGCCGCGCCGAGCAACGCGTCGACGCGCTCCGCGATCCGTTCGACCAGCGCCTCGAAGAGCGCCGTTTCGAGCCGTAGCGTCCGGGCCTGGGCGCTCGCGATCGCGACGTCGAGTTCGCGAAGCTCGGGGGTGACGAAGCGCTCGCCGTTGGCGAGCGTTTGCCGCCGCGTGTAATCCGCCGGAACGGAACCGACGTGCGCCTTGCCGACCTCGATCGCGTAGCCGAACACCGAAGCGTACTTGATCTTGAGCGACTTGATCCCGCTGCGTTCGCGTTCGCGCTCTTCGAGCGCGGCGATGCGCGCGCGGCCGTCGGTCCGCAGACTGACGCACTCCGCTAGGTCGGGCGAGGCTTCGGGCCGGATCACGCCGCCGTCCGCGAGCGTCGCCGGCGGTTCGTCGACGAGCAGCGCCGCGAGATCGTCGCGCAACGCACCGAAATCGCCGAGGCGCGGTCCGATGACCGCCAGCCCGGCGGGCAACGACGGATCGGCGAGCGCGTCGGCGATCGGATCGAGGTAGCCCAGCGTGCGGCGTAGAGAGGCGAGATCGCGCGGCAACGCGCGGCGGAAGCGAATTTTTTGCGCGATCCGTTCGAGATCGAAGCATCGGTCGAGGACCGCCTGCAATGCCGCGCGCCGCGCCGCATCGTTGACGAAGGCGGCGACGCAATCGGCACGGATCGCGATCGCATCGCGTGAAACCAGCGGCGCCAGCACCCACCGGCCCAGCATCCGCGAGCCCATCGCGGTTTTCGTGCGGTCGATCGTCGCGAGCAGGGTCGCCTTGGGATTGGCACCCAGCGCGCGGGTGAGTTCGAGGTGTTTGCGCGTATTCGGATCGAGCGCGAGGAACGCCGCTTGCGAATAGAACGACGGCGCGCGCAGCGTCTCACCGCCGGCTTGCGCGAAGCCGACCCGGCGCACGAACGTGCCGAGCGCTTCCAGCGCACGATTCATCGCCAGCGACTCCTCGAGCGAGAAGCCTTCGATCTGCTCGCGCGCGCGGACGTCGACGGGCGCCAGCAACGGCGTCGCGATCCGCGTTCCCGCGTTCTCGAGCGCGGTGCCGAGGGCGCCGCGCAATTCGGGCGAGACGTCGGCCACGAGTTCGGCCGGGTCGAGCCGTTGCACTTCCGCCAGCGCTTCGTCGAAGGCGTTCGGACCGGTGAACGCGGTCGCCGCGACATGCCCGGTCGAGATATCGGCGTGCACGAGCGCGACAACGTCGTCGAAAGCGGTCATCGCGGCGAGGAAATTGTGCGTGGAGCGATCGAGGAGCTGCTCTTCGATCAGCGTGCCGGGGGTGACGACGCGTACGACGTCGCGCCGGACGAGTTTGTTGGGGACCGGCGCTTCGAGTTGTTCGGCGAGCGCCACGACGCGCCGCTGCGCGACGAGTTTGGCAAGGTAACCGTCGAGCGCATGGTATGGAACGCCGGCCATCGCCACCCGCTGACCGCCGCCGGCCTCTTTCGAGGTGAGCGCGATCGACAGGGCGCGCGCGATCGTCTCGGCGTCCTCGCCGTACGCTTCGTAGAAATCACCGACGCGCGAGAGCAGGATCGCTTCGGGATGTTTGGCTTTCATCCCGAAGTACTGTTCGAGCATCGGAGAGTACTTTGTCTCCGTCACGCCCAAGAGGCCGCCATCGCCCGGTCCGTTCGCGCTCCCATCAACGGAGGCATTTCCCCTTGCATCGTCTTCTTGCTTTCTTCGCGCTATTCGCACTCTCCACAGGCCTCGCGGGCGCCGACACCCCGGCCCCGGCGGGCACGTTCCCGCCCCAGCTCGCGGCCGCGTTCACGAATTGGGTGAGCGCCACGTCGTTCCACGTGCGCAGCGAAGCCTACGGTCACGAGGTGAACATCGACTTCGTCAAGCCCGGAAAGCTGCATGCCGTCACCGGGGGAGGAAAGCTGGAGATCATCAGGATCGACGGCGACACCTACGTCAAGCGTGATTCCGCTTGGCACAAGTTCTCGTTCCCCGGCCTCGACGGGATTCTCGATCCGGTCGCCAAGATCAACGAGTATGTGACGGCCCACCGCGAAACACTGACCGTCACCGATGTCGGACTAACCACGATCGACGGCGCGTCCCTGCACGGCTACTCCGTGCTGCGGGAGAACGTCCATAAAAGCCCAACGATCATCTACGTAGGCGCCGACAACCTCATCCACGAGGTCACCCAGCACACCCGCTTCGGCACCGTCACCGTAACCGTCTCGAATTACAACGCACCGATCACGATCATCGCCCCACCCGTGTAATACCTGCATCGAATATCGCGCGATGATCGGAGAGACCCTGTAGTGCGCGGTCAGCGCACTGCAGCGAGCAAGTCGATCGTTCGTGGTTCGGCGGGGATGGGGCGGGCGGGGGCGTCGTGGTGGGGAACGCGGGCGATGAGTGTGCCGGAGACGCCCCAGACGTGGGCGCGCTCGATGCGCACGTCGATCCACGGTTCGGCGAGATTGGGTTCCGGCTCGACCAGCGGCGCGTTCACGGTGACGTTGTCGATCGACTTGGCGGAGTAACGCAACGGGTCTTTACGCGAGGGGCCTTGGATGAGCGCGCGCACGACCGTGCCGATCTTGCGCGCGTGATAGGCGCTGACGGCCGGGTCTTGCACCGCCACGAGCCGCATGAAGCGGTCGCGCGCGACTTCGGCGGGGATCTGCTCCCAATGCGCCGCCGGCGTGCCGCGCCGCGGTGAGTAGACGAACATGTAGGCTTGCGCGAACAAGCCGGTCGCGCAGACCTCGAGCGTGCGCTGGAAGTCCGCCTCCGTTTCGCCCGGGAAACCGACGATGAGATCGGTCGTGATCGCCCACTGCGGGTTGTGCGACCGGAAGGTGGCGACGCGTTCGAGGAATTGCTCGATCGTGTACTTGCGATTCATCCGCCGCAGTACCGGATTCGAACCCGACTGCAGCGCCAGATGAAGGCGCGGGTTCATCTTGGGGATCGCGGCGCACGCCAGCGCCAACTTCTCGTTGAGATCCTTGGGATGCGAGGAGATGAACCCGATCCGCTCGACGCTGGGGATCGCGGCGACCTCATGGAGTAAGTCGGCGAAGTCGGCGCCCGTTGCGGGTTCCCGGTAGGCGTTGACGGTCTGCCCGACGAGCATGATCTCGCGCGCGCCGCCGTCCGCTTTCTGCCGGACCTCGGCGAGGATCTCTTCCATGGGGCGATGGTCGAACCGGCCGCGCACCTGCGGAACGATGCAGAACGTGCAATAGTAGGAGCAGCCGCGTTGCACGTTGACGAAGGCGCGAACCGCGGCGTACGGCCCGGGCACGCCGGCCCCGTCGCCGCCGAGCGGCTTCTCGAACTCGAAGGCCGGCGGGTCGCCGGTATCGTCATCCGGCTCGAAGCTCGCCCGCCAGGCGTCGAGCTGATCGCCGAGCCGCTTGAGTTCCTTGGTGCCGAACACGCCGTCGAGGTGCGGTGCGAGCGAGCGCATGCGGTCGCGATCCTGTTCGGCCAGGCACCCGGCGACGACGACCTTCACGCGCGGATCGCGCGCCTTGAGCGTTTTCCATTGGTTCATCCGGCCGTAGGCGCGCGTCTCGGCGTTGTCGCGCACGGTGCAGGTGTTGAGCACCAGCACCGCCGCGTCTTCGGGCCGCTCGGCGACCTCGTAGCCGGCCGCCGCCGCGCGGCGCGCGAGGTATTGCGAATCGGCTTCGTTCATCTGGCAGCCGTGCGTTTCGATGTAGATGCGCGCCACGCTACGGTGCCTTGTCGGCGGGTTTGAAGCGCGCGAGCAATTCGAGCGGCAGGTAGAGCTTCGAGCCGATCAGGGTCGGCGCGGAATCGAACTGCATCGAACGGCCGTCGACCTTGTACGTCGTCGAGCCGAACTGCGCGGCGACGTCGTGGCCGCCGTAACTGATCGTCACGCGATCGGCGTCGATGCGGATCGCGCTGGCCGGCAGGTAGCCCGAGGCGGGTGCGACCACCGCGGGCGATTGCTTCCCGTCGTCGTGCAGCACGACGTCCGTGCGCATCTCGGGATAGACGGTGACGATGCGCGAGGCTTTCCCGGCCGTGCTGAGCACGACGATCTCGTGCGAACCGGCCGGCACGGGATAGAGGCCAAGCCGATCTGGCTTGGCCTCTATCCCATCGATGAGCAGCGCCTTCACGGTCAGGCCGCGGATCCCGATGCTGCCGAGTTCGGTTCGCAGCCGGCCGGGCGCGCGCTGCAGTTCCACCGAGGAGAGCGCGGTCGACCCGGCGACGATCGAAACGTCGATGTTCTGCGCCACCCAGCCGGTCTTCGTGAGGCTCAGTGTGTGGCGGCCGGCGCCGAGCGCATCCAAGACCAGCGGGCTATGCCCCGTGTAGGTGCCGTCGACCCACACGTCTGCGCCGCTGGGCAGCGTCGTCACGTAGAGGGCACCGGTGGCGGGGGCGGCGGCAAGCAACCCAAAGCAAGCGGCGAGCACGGCGAGGCGACGGAACATGGCGACCCGCTCGGTTCGCCGAAGTGCCCCGCATGTCCCATTCGGCCGAACCGGCGGAAGCCGCGGCGGAACGCCGCCATCTGCGCCCCGCCACCGTCGCCATCGTCGGCCGCCCCAACGTCGGAAAGAGCGCGCTCTTCAACCGGCTCATCGGGCAGCGCCTCGCCATCGTCGAGGACACGCCGGGCGTCACGCGCGACCGGCTCTACGCGCTCACCGATTGGCGCGGCCGCTCGTTCACCTTCGTCGATACCGGCGGGATCGAGACGGAGATCGAACCCGGCGACGCGATCGCCGCGGGCACGCGCTTCCAAGCCGAATCGGCGGCGCGCGACGCGGACGTGATCGTGTTCGTCGTCGACGGCCAAACCGGACGTTCGCCGCTCGATGACGAGATCGCGGCGATCCTGCGCCGCACGCGCAAACCAGTCATCCTGGTCGCGAACAAAGTCGAAGCACCGCGAGCGCAATACGGCGCGTATGCGGAGTTCGCACCGCTGGGCTTCGGGACGATCTTCCCCGTTTCGGCGATCCACGGCGAGGGGATCGGCGAGCTGCTCGATGAGATCGTCGAGAAGCTTCCGCCGGCGGGCGATGAGACAGAGGTTCCGACCGAACTTTCGCTCGCGCTCATCGGCCAGCCCAACGTCGGCAAGTCGTCGCTGCTCAACGCGCTGCTGGGTGAGGAACGTTCGATCGTCTCCGACGTCCCCGGCACGACGCGCGACGCGATCGACACGATCTTCCGTTTTCACGAGCACACGTTCCGGCTGATCGACACCGCAGGCGTCCGCAAGAAGTCCACCCACCACGGTTCGATCGAGTATTATTCGTCGCTGCGCGCCCTCAAGGCGATCGCACGTTGCGACATCGCGATTCTGTTGATCGACGCGCTCAAAGGACCGACCAATCAGGACCGGCGGCTGGCGGGCATCGCGCTCGAGGAGCGCAAGGGCCTGGTGATCGTCGGGAACAAATGGGACCTCGTGCGCGAGCAAGGTGACTTCAGTCAAGGCGAACTCGCCAACGAGATCCACGCGCAACTGCCGTTCGCCTCGTTCGCACCGGTCACGTTCCTCTCGGCACTCACCAAACGCCGGCTCGGCTCGCTCATGCCGGTCGTGATGAAGGTCGCCGAGAACCTCGATCGCCGCATCCCGACCGCGCAACTCAACACGGTCGTGCGCGACGCGGTGCTTGCGCACCCCGCACCCATAAAAGAAGACAAACCGCTGCGCGTGTATTTCTGCTCGCAGCCGGCCGTCCATCCGCCGCTCTTCGTCTTCCACTGCAACGATCCCGAACTCGTGCAGCCCTCCTACAAGCGCTTCATCGAAAACGTGATTCGCACGAACTTCGACTTCAGCGGCGTGCCGCTGGCGCTGGAATTTCGCGAGCGCTCGCGCGAGGCCGGCAGCCGGTGATCGTGGTCGCCGCGGCGCTGGCCGTCGCAGCCGCATTTTTCATCGGCGCGATCCCGTTCGGAGTAATCGTCGGGCGACTGTTCTACCGTACCGACGTGCGCAAAGCGGGCAGCGGCAACATCGGCGCAGCGAACGCACTGCGCACGCTGGGCCGGCGCGGCGCGATCGCGGTCTTGCTGCTCGATGCGCTCAAAGGCGCTTTGCCGACGCTGCTGGTCGAGCGCTTCGGCGGGGGCATGGCCTTGGCCAGCGCCGTCGCGTTCGCCGCGGTCATGGGGCACTGCTACTCGCCGTTCCTGGGCGGAAAAGGCGGCAAGGGCGTCGCGACGAGCTACGGCGCCGTGTGGGCGCTGTCGTGGCCGGCAGGAGTAACCTTTACTTTCGTTTGGATCGTCGCTCTGCTGGCCAGCGGCTTCGCCTCGGTGGCCTCGATGGCCGCCAGCGTGGCGATGCCCTTCGCACTGTGGTTCACGATCGGCTTCCCCGGCCTCGGATACGGGCTCGCTTCGGCGCTCTTCATCATCTACGCGCATCGCGAGAATATTGCTCGGCTCGCGGCCGGCACGGAGAGCGTTCTGCCGATTTTTTCCAAGCGCTCGGGCTCCGCGAGCCGCTGAGGGCAAGAAACCATGCTTTGCGCGCCGTAGAGCGCGCAAGACATGATTTCGTCCAACGACTTTCGCAACGGCGTCACGATCGTCATCGACGGCAACCTGTGGACCGTGATCGAGTTCCTCCACGTCAAACCCGGCAAGGGCTCGGCCTTCGTCCGCACGCGCCTCAAGAACGTGAAAACCGGTTCGACGGTCGAGCGTACGTTCCGCGCCGGCGAAAAACTCGAGCGTGCCACGGTCGACAACCGTGAAATGAACATGCTGTACAACGACGATGAAGGCTATCATTTCATGGACAGCGAGACGTTCGAGAACTTCACGCTGCAGAAAGAACTCATCGGCGACCCGGCCGACTTCCTCAAAGACGGGATGCGGATCCAGGTCCAATTCCACGACGGCATACCGATCGGCGCCGATCTCCCCGCCCATGTCGAACTCGAAGTCACCGAGACCGACCCGGGCTACAAGGGCGACACGGCCACCGGCACGACGAAGCCCGCCAAGTTGGAGACCGGCGCCACCGTGCAGGTCCCGCTTTTCGTCAATCCCGGGGACCTGATCAAAATCGATACGCGCGATCGCCGCTATATCGGTCGCGTCCAAAGCTAGCTCGGTGCTCTGAGCCCGCTTCACCTCTCCGAGTTGCTCGCGATCGGATTCGCGGCGAGCATCTTCGGTTCGCTCATCGGTCTGGGCGGCGGATTCATGGTCATCCCGATCATGCGCCTGGCGTTCAACACGCCGCCGGCCTTGCTCGCCGGGACCTCACTCGTCTTCGTGTTTGCAAACACCGGCGCCTCAGCCGTCGGCTATATCCGCCAGCGGCGGGTGGATTTCGCGCTCGCGACGCCGCTGATCATCGGCGGCATCCCCGGCAGCGTCATCGGGGCCTACCTGGTGCGCTGGTTCACTCCCAAGGGCTTCGATCTCGCCTACGGCTGCACGCTCGTTTTCCTGGCCGTGCTCGTGCTCGCGCAGCGCAGCAGCACGCTGCGCGCGCCGCACGCCCGCACGTTCGCGCACGCCTGGCCCGTCGCGCTCGCGGCCGGCCTCCTGGTCGGAATCCTCTCGAGTCTCTTCGGTATCGGCGCGGGGCTCGTGCTCGTTCCCCTGCTGCTCGTGGCCGCCAAGATGCCGCCGCACATCGTCGCGGCGACCTCCGGCTTCACGATCGTGTGCACCGCACCGGTCGGCATCATCGCCCACGCGCTCACCGGCAACGTCGATTGGCTCAGCGCACTGCCGCTGGTCGTCGGCGGCGTCGCGGGCGGCTCGCTCGCACCGGCCATCTCGCGCCGCGTCTCTTCACCGCGGCTCATCACGCTGCTGGCCATCGGGCTCATCCTGGCCGCGATCGGCCTCGCCGCGCGCCACCTGGTCCCGCGCGGCTGAGCTTCACGCGCGCCGGTGCGCGGCGGTCGCGAGGGTCACCTCGCGCATCTCCGTCACCTCGAAGACCGCTAGCGCTTTGCGGCATCGCGCGCAAACGACATGCGCGGCGGGTTTGCGTTTGCGCAACGCCTCCATGGCACATTTTTCGCAGCGCAGGATGAAGCGCTTCGTCGACTCGTTGAACGGCTTCGCCGTCCCGAGATCGTGATAGATCGAAGTGAGACCAAGCTCGCGCATCTTCTGCTTGAAGGCGCGCGTATGACCGGGATTCTGGCCCTTGGCGAACAGCCAAGCGTGGATCATCTCGTGCAAGAGCGTGGCCCGCAATTCGCCGGGTTTGCCGGCGAGGTGCTTGGGCGAGAGTTCGATCAGCGGCGGTTTGTACGTGATCCGGCCGGCGAGGTTCCCGAAGCGACTGTTGTAGGCGATCCGATGGGCCGGGATCTCGCCGTCGAAGTGCAAGAAATTGAGTTGAGCGAAGAGGAGTTGGAGATCGGCGATGCTGGGCAACATGCAGCCGGAAACTTCGCCTCGTGCGCCGTAGAAGCCCGCGATGGGTCTTCCGCCGCGCATTGCCATCCCGGTCCTCACGGTCGTCGCGATCCTCTTCCTCGGCTTCATGTACGTCCTCTTGAAGGCCGGGTTCTCGACCGAGGGCAGCGCCTTCGGGCCGGGCACGCGGACCAACGGCGGTGACACGAACCTGCAGGCGACGCCGGCGCCGGGACCCAGCGGCGAAAGCGACATCGTGACGATCCCGCAATCGGGGAGCGGACCGACCGGGCGGCTCGCGGAGTTGAACGCGCGCATCGCGCGCAATCCGGACGACGCCGACGCGATCTTCGCGCAAGCCGAACTGCTGCGTTCGCTCCGCCGCACGACCGACGCGATCGCGGCATTTCGCCGATTCTTGATCGTCGCGCCGAACGATCGGCGGGCACCCGACGCGCGCGCCGCACTCGGAGCGCTGCAGAAGTGAAGCTCTACCTCTCGGCCGACATGGAAGGCACCGCGGGGATCGCGACCTGGTCGCAGGTCGAGCCCGCCAACGCCGCCGAGTATCCGCAGTCGCAACTGCTCATGACGCGTGAGGTGCGCGCCGCGATCGACGGCGCTCGCGATGCGGGCGCGACCGAGTTCCTGATCAACGACTCGCATTACCGGATGCGCAACCTGCTCTGGGACGAACTACCGCACGACGTGCGCATGATCGTCGGCAACCGCAAGCCGTTTTCGATGGCGCAGGGAGCGCAGGGGTTCGACGCCGCGTTCTTCACGGGCTATCACGCGGCCATCGGCACGCTCGACGGCGTGCTCGATCATACCTATACGAGCGAGACGCTCTACGCGATCCGCGTCAACGGCAAGCTCTGCAGCGAGGCGATGCTCAACGCGGCGCTGCTCGGGCTCGACGGCGTGCCGCTGGTGCTGATCACCGGCGATCGCGCGACGGTCGACCAGACCCGGGCCGAGATGCCGTGGGTGACCGGCGTGAGCGTGAAACAGGGCATCGGGCGCTACGCGATCGACACGCTTTCGCCGGCGGTCGCGTGCGAGCGGATCCGGGCCGGTGCCGTGGCGGCGCTGCGGGCGCTTCCTAGCGCCCGGCCGTACACGTTCGCACCGCCGATCGCCTTGGAGATCGACTTTCTGCAGACCCACAATGCCGACTTCGCCGAACTGATCCCGGGGGTCGCGCGGACGGGTGCGCGGACCGTGCGCTACGAGCACGACGATTACCGGACCGTGTTCCGGACGTTTCTCGCGGCGATGCGGCTGGGCGCAGCCGCCAACGCGGAGGCCTGATGCCCACGATCGGCTTCCAAGGCGAGCCCGGCGCGTTCAGCGATCAAGCCGCCCAGGCGCTAGTCCCCAGCGCGACGACGCGCGGCTTCCTCGACTTCGATTCGCTGATCGCCGCGACGGCTCACGGATCGATCGACGCGGGGCTGCTGCCGATCGAAAACTCGATCTTCGGTGCGATCGCCCGCTCGTACGATCTGCTCTGGGAAACACCCGGCCTGCACATCGTCGACGAAACGGCGATCGCCGTCGAAATGTGCTTGATCGGCGTGCCGGGCGCGACGGAAGACGAGATCGTCGAAGTCCGCTCGCACCCGGTCGCGCTCGAGCAGGTCCGCCGGTTCACCGACACCCATCCGGAGTGGCAGCGCACGGTCGTCGACGACACCGCCGGCGCGGTTGCCGAGATCATGAAACGGCACGACCGCTCGATCGCGGCGATCGGCCCGGCGTTCGCGGCGGCGCACTACGGCGCGACCGTGCTGCGGCGCGCGATCCAAGACGACGCGCAGAACTTCACCCGGTTTTATCTGCTCGCGACGGCGCCGGCCGCGGTGCCGCGCAGCGATCGCGCCGTGGTCGGGATCGAGATTCCGCATCGCCCGGGATCGCTGCGCGACGCGCTCGGCGCCTTCGCCGACCGGCAGATCGACTTGCGCAACATCGTCGCCCGGCCCAACCACGTCGATCCGTTCCACTACCGCTTCTTCTTCGAGATTCGCGCGCTCGACGCGGCGCGGCTCGCCGAGGCGCTGGCCGCCATCGACGGCAGCACGCGACTCTTCGGGCGCTACTAAGCCGGCGTCGGAACGGGCACGACGGCGCGCCCGCGCCCGATGAAGAGCACCAGCACCGCCGCGCACAGGCACAGCACGCCCGAGGAGATGAACGCCCCGTCGTAGCTCAGCGTGTAGGTGCGCACGAGTCCGGCAAATCCCGCCGCCAGCGCCGCGCCGAGTTGGTGCCCCGCCAGCACCCAACCGAAGATCAGCGCCGAACGCTCGCGGCCGAAGGCGTCGGTGGCGAGTTTGAGGGTCGGCGGGACGGTTGCGATCCAATCCAGGCCGTACCACACGGCGAAGATCGGCAAGCCGATCGCCGCGATCCCGAACGCCTGCGGCAAGAAGATCAGCGAGAGCCCGCGCAGCCCGTAGTAGAACATCAGGAGCAGGCGGCTCGAATAGCGGTCCGCCAGCCAACCCGACGCGGTCGTGCCGAGCAAGTCGAACACGCCCATCGTCGCGAGCAAGCCCGCCGCCCGGACTTCGGGGATGCCGTGATCGCCGCAAGCCGGGACGAGGTGCGTCCCGATCAAGCCGTTGGTGCTCGCGCCGCAGATGAGGAACGTCCCGCCCAGCAGCCAGAAGTCGCGCGAACGCGCGCCGTCGCGCAGCACGACGAGCGCGCGTCCGAACGGATTCTCCGCCGAACGAACCGGCGGGGTGACCGTGCTGGAGCCGTACCGCGGTAGGCCGATATCCGAGGGGTACTCGCGTAGCGCGAACAGGGCGAGCGGCACGAGCAGCGCGCACACCAGGGACACGGCCAGCACTTCGGCCCGCCAGCCCGGCCCGCTCACGAGCAGCCCGAAGAGCGGCAGAAACAGGAGCTGTCCCGTCGCGTTGCTCGCCGTCAAGAGCCCCATCACCGTCCCGCGGCCCTTGTCGAACCAGCGATTGACGATGGTCGCACCGACGATGAGACCGACGCCACCGGTGCCGAGGCCGACCATGAATCCCCACAGCAGCACGAGTTGCCACGGAGCGCCCATCAGCGACGAGAGCCCGGCCGCCAGCGCCAGCAGCGCGAAAGCGCCGGCGACCGTGCGCCGCAACCCGAAGCGCTCGAAGACCGCCGCCGCGAACGGCCCGACCAGGCCAAAGAGCCCGATGTTGATCGCCAGCGCGAGCGAAATCGTGGCCGCCGACCAGCCGAACTCCTTTTCGAGCGGCACGATCATCATCGTCGGCGCGCTGCGCACCGCCGCGGACGAGATCAGGAAGACGAACGCCGTCCCGGCCGTAATAGCGTACGCAGGGTGGAACCGGGCTTTCATTCCGGCTAGTATGGCAGATCGAGGGCGGCTAGCAAAGGCGGCCGGCTCTTAAGGCACGACGGCGGCCGGATCGTCGAGCACGGTCCCGCGGATGCGATAGCAGGTTCCGCGGAACAGGGCGACCGGGCTGCCGCTCTCCGTGCGCACGACGACGTCGTAGACGCCGGTGCGACCGGCCAGCGTGATCTCCCGCCCTTCGGCGACCAGCGTCTCGCCGAGCCGGCCCGGCGCGGTGAACGAGATCGACGCCTGCAGCGCGACATGTGGAACGTTGCGCGAATTGCAGGCGTACGCGAAGGCGGCGTCCGCCAGGGTGAAGACCATCCCGCCGTGGGCGATCGCGTGGCCGTTCACCATGTCGTCGCGGACCAGCATCCGCAGCCGCGCATAGCCTTCACGCGCCTCCTCGAGCCGGATACCCAAGCTCTGCGCGGCGTGATCGCGTGAAAACATCGCGTTCGCGCAGGCCCGCGCGAGCGCTTCACCGCCGGTTTCCGTCAACATCACCCCGTCGCCGGGCGGCGTGTCTCGACGATGCGGAAACGGTTGGCGACGAAGGCTGCATCGGTCAGCGAGGCGTTGCCGGCCGGATTGCCGCCCGAGACATGATAGTCGCTGAACGCCGCGCTTTGGTTGACCAGCAACGTTCCGGTCAGATTGATGCCGAGCGAAACGAAGCCTTCCGCCGCCTTGCGTTCACCCAGCGCGATCACCTCGGGATCGGTCGAATGGAGGATCGCGGTGATCGCTCCTTTGCGCTGCGCCTCGCTGGTCGCAAGATCGAGTCCCTGCGCCGTCGAGTCGACCGCGATCACGTACACGATCGGGCCGAACATCTCGCGATCGTAGCGATCCACATCGCGCGCGTCGAGCGTGGCGATCAGCGGCGTCCGGATCCGCGCGTGCGCAAACTGCGGGTGCGCGAGCGCAACCGCCGGCCGGAGCACGCCCGGCTTCGCGTTCTCGGCGTCCACGCGCTCGGCCGTCGCTTCGGTCGCGAGCGCGCCGAGCAACTCCACCGCGCGTTCCGGCGGGCCGAGGACCGCGTCGATCGCAGCGCTGAGCCCGGCGGCCACGTCGTCGAACGATTTGTGCCCTTCATCGGTGCGGATTCCGCCGCGCGGCACGAAGATGTTCTGCGGCGTCGTGCACATCTGACCGGAATACAGGCTCACCGACATCGCGAGGTTGCGCGTCATCCCCTTGAAGTCGGCGGTCGAGTCGATGACCGCGGCGTTCACCCCGGCCTTCTCCGTGTACACCAGCGCGCCGGCGTTCTTCTCCAGCCAATCGCCGAACGCGTTCCCGCCGGTGTAATCGACGATCCCGATCTCCGGGCGCAGCGCGAGTTCTTTGGCCAGCGGGCGCTCCGGCGTGTCGACCGCGAGTTGCACGACGTTGGGATCGAACCCGGCCTCGCGCAGCGCGCTGCGGATGAGGTCGAGCGAGATGGCCAGCGGCAGCACCGCTTGCGGATGCGGTTTGACGATGACCGCGTTGCCGGTGCTCAGGCTCGCGAACATCCCCGGATAGCCGTTCCAATTCGGAAAGGTCGAGCAGCCGATCGTCAGCGCGATGCCGCGCGGCACGATCGCGAAGCGCTTATCGATGCGCAGCGGTTCGGCTTTGCCCTGCGGCTTCTCCCAGGTGACATGGGCGGGGACGCGCGCCATCTCTTCGTAGGCATACGCGAGCGCTTCGAGCGCCCGGTCCTGCGCGTGCGGACCGCTGGCCTGAAAGGCCATCATGAACGGCTGGCCGGTCGTGTGCATCGTCGCATGCGCGATCTCGACCGACGCGCGGTTGATGCGCGCCAGCGCCTCGAGCAAAACGCCCGTGCGCGCATCGAGGCTCGCCGCAGCCCAACCGTCGCGAGCCGCTTGCGCCGCGGCGACGAGCACTTCAGGCGTGGTGACCGGATACGCGACGTCGAGCGCGAGCCCGAACGGCGAACGTTCCGTCGCGACCGTCGCACCCGTGCCGGGTTGATCGCTCGCGAACGGCTTGCCCAGGCGCGCCTCGAAGGCCGCCTTTCCCTCGGCCGGCGCCTGCTCGCCGTACGCCTTGAATTGTTCCGGGTACGCGCTCCAGAACGTACGTGTACGGATCGTTTCGCGCGCGCCTGCGAGGGTCGCATGATGGGCGGCGAACCAGTCGGAGGCGCGCGATGCGGTAGCGGTGCTCATGCGCGCACCCTTTGACGCCGGACCGCACGTTCCGTTCCGGCGCAGCGCACCGGCCGCTTCATGGGAGTCGCGTACCGGTGTCGCTCGGCTGGCCCGGTGCGCTGATGACGATCGTCGTGCCGGGACCGCTGCCCGAAAAGTGCAGGCCGATTTGCGGCGATCGGAGCGTGAAGTCCGCGGCTGAGACGGCATGCAGCCGCGCGTGAAAAGGCGGCGTATCGAGCGCGAACAGGAGCCCGCGCTCGTCGCGCGTGATCGTCGCGACGGAGCCGTTGCTGAACCGGTAACGGCCGGCGTACTGCGCGAGCACCGCGTCCGGTACGGCCGCGTCGAGCGGCGGCGCGAGCGGCAGCGGCGTGACGGGATCGAGCGCGTTGAAACCGAGCAGGTCGACCGCGTCGACGAAGCCGTTCGCGAGCAGCACGATCGCACGCCGATCGGCCACGTCGAGCCCGAGGAAGCTGCGGAAGCCGCCCGTTCCGCCGTTGTGCCAAACGACGCCGTCGGGCTGCGTGATCCACGCATAGCCGATCCGCCGGCCTTCCCCTTCATCGCGCCGCGGGCGCTGCGCAAGTTGCATGGCTGCCGCGAGCGGTCCCTGGGTCGTGTCGAGATTGGCGCGCGCGAAACGCAGCATATCGTCCGGTGTGGACACGATGCCGCCGGCGCCGGCCAGCACGCCGAAGATCCAATTCGGCACGGGATCGGCGTCGGCATCGTGACCGCCGACGGTCACGATGGGATTGCCGGGCACGGCAACATCGGTATGCGGCATCCCGAGCGGTTCGAGAATCCGCGTTCGAATCGCGGTCCGGTAATCGACTCCGAGGCGCCGCGCGAGCAGATAGCCGAGCAGACCGTAGCCCACATTCGAATACTCGAACGACGCCCCGGGCGCGCGCGTCAGCTTGTAGGACGCCAGAAACGCGAGCAGCTTGGCTTCATCGTAATCGGCGTAGGGATCGGCCGCATCGGCCGGCGCGAGGTTCGTCGGCAGGCGCGGGAGACCCGAAAACTGCGTCGCGAGATCCTCGAGCGTGATCTGCGCCCCCTGAAACTCCGGCGCGGTCGCGCCCGGCGGCAGGTAGCGCTCGATCGGATCGTCCGGGGCGACTTCATGTTTGACGATCATGTCCGCAAACAGCGTCGCCGTGAACGTTTTCGTGATCGATCCGATCTCGAACGGGAGATCGGCGTTGTACGACGCGCCGAACGACTGCACGGCCGTCGCATCGCCGTCGATCGTCGCACTGACGATGGCGACGCCGGGGAACGCCGACAGTTGCGCCGTCACCACTTGGGGTACCGGTCCGATCGTCGCCATCAGCGCCGACCCCAGGCCGGCTGCGAGCAGGCGCGCAAACATCGCCGGTTAGAAAACCGGGATGATGTCTTCGGGGCCGATGTGGCCGACGTCGACGCCGTCGAGGTCGAGTTCGGGGATCGCCGGGAACTCGATATCCCATTCCCCGACGATCGCACGCACCCGAGCCAGCGCCGTGCGCCAGTTTTCGGCTTGTTCGTCGAAGGTGAGCACGCCCAGACCCGCATCGCGCGCGTGCTGCACGAGCACGCGATGGTTGGGCAAGAAGTAGTCGGGGATCTCCCAGAACTGGTTGGGCGGCTCCCACAGGATCATCGAGAGGAACACGAAGCCCGCGCGGAGCTGTTTGGTGATCAGCTTCTTGTAGTCGTCCGAGAGCCCCGGCCAGTCTTTCTCGAGGATCGTCAAACAGATCGCGAGATGGCGCGCTTCATCCTGACCGACCTTCGCGAAGATCTTCTTGAAGAGCGGATGCGTCGCTTTCTTCGACATCCCGAAGAACAGCGTCGAGCTTGCGACCTCGCCCATCATGAACGACGTGAAGAGCACGCTCAGCGGATACTTGGCGAGCGAATCCGAGTACCCGCTCCAATACCGGCCGCCGTTGTGGTAGAGCCACTCGATGTTGTTCTTTGCCGCGCGCTGCGTGTCGGTCGTGGCGGTGAAGTTCAGCGGGCCGCCGGGCACCAGCTTTTGGATCGCGCGCTGACAGACTTCTTCGTGGTTCATCTCGTCGTGCGTGATCGCGAAGAAGCACTTGCGCACGGGGTCTTCGGTGTGCTGTTCGAATGCGTGGATCATCGCTTTGGCGAACACGGCCGGTCCCGAGCCGTCGAAATTCGCGAGCACCGCGTACCAGTACATGATGCCGACGCGCTGCTCGGGCGTGAAGTCTTCTGCCCGCAGTTCGTCCCACGGAAAGTCCGACGGGTTCCAGGCCGCGCGCTTCGAGCGCTCGTAGATCTCGGCGAGTTTGGGCGTATCGACGCGCCACTCCATCGGAAAGATGTTGGGCTGCGGAACGGCCGGAGCCGGCAGCAGGCCGCCCTCGGGGATGATCAACTTCAGTTCGGCGGCGGTGAATGGCATGCAGCGTACTTCCGGCCGCTCCGGATAAAGTCATCGTAGCGAGCGCGCGCCGCAGCGGCGCGGCGTAGGGAGCCGGCTCCACCGGCGCGGAACACCACGGCGATGGCCAAGACCCGCCCTGCGGAACTCCCGTCCGGCATCACTGCCGAACAAGCACTCGCCATGTTCCGCAACATGCTTCTACAGCGGGCTGTCGATACGCGGGGCTTCCAACTCAACCGTCAGGGAAAGATCGCCATCGGGATGGGCTCCGAAGGGCACGAAGCCGTTCAAGCGGGGACGGGTTTCGCGTTCGTGCGCGGCAAGGATATTCTCTACCCGTACTACCGCAACACCGGCCTGGTCTTGGCGTGCGGCTTCCCGCTCGCGGATTTGTTCCGCTCGATGTTCGCGCGCAAGACCGATCGCGCCGGCGGCCGTTCGATCAACAATCACCTCACCGGCAAAGAATTCGGGATCGCTTCGATCTCCTCGATCATCGCGACGCAGTGCGCGCACGCGGCCGGCGCGGCCTGGGCCGTGCGGGCGCGGGGCGAGCACGATCGCGCGGTCTTCGCGCAGTTCGGCGAGGGTGCCACGAGCCAAGGCGAGTGGCACGAAGCGGTCAATTTCGCCGCGATCCACAAACTGCCGGTCATCTTCCTCTGCGAAAACAACCGCTGGGCGATCTCGACCCACATCTCCAAACAAATGGCCGTTCCCGACGTGTACAAAAAGGCCGCCGGCTACGGCATTCGCGGCGTCGTCTGTGACGGTTTCGATCCGATCGCCGTCTATCTGACGGTCCGCGACGCCCGCACGTACGTGCTCTCCGGCGCCGGTCCGGTGATCGTCGAAGCGAAGTGCTATCGCTTCCTCTCGCACACGACCGACGACGACGACCGTACGTACCGTTCGCGAGACGAAGTCCGGCACGAGCGCGCCAACGATCCGGTGCCGAAGTTCGAGGCCTGGCTGATCGAGCACGACGTGATCGACGGCGCAGCGGCCGATGCGCTGCGCAGGGAGATCGCGCGCGACGTCAACCGGATCACCGATGAAATCGAACGCGAACCCTGGCCCGACGAACACGAACTCTACGAGAACGTCTACGCCGACGGCCCGGAGCCGTGGCGCAACTAGCCGCTAGCCTCGTTCGACGCGAATCGATCCGTTGAGCGTCTTGAGTTCGAGGATGCGTCCGCCGCTGCCGGATTGACCGTTCACCTTCGCTCCGGGTCCGTATTGCGGGCGGTCGACGGGCAAGCCGAACGCTTCGATGCCGCCGTTGAGCACGCTGGCGCGCACGCGCGCATCGGAGGTCGGCAGATGCAGGATCAGCGAGCCGTTGACGGCTTCGACGCGCAGCGTCCCGGTCGCGCGCGGATCGTGCAAGGTCGCATCGACCGAACCGTTCACCGTGCGCAGCGATTCCGCGTCGGCAGCGTCGGCGGTAATCTTGCCGTTGACGGTCGTCGCCCGCACGCGTCCGTCCGTGCGCAAGACGAGCGCACCGTTGACGGTCGCGGCGTCGACGCGCGTTCCACTGGGCACGATGATCTTGAGATCCACGGTGACGTCGCTGTGGCTATGCGAACTGAAATCGCCGCCGCCGCAGCCGATTGCGTCGTCGCCGGGATAGCGAACGCAGACCCGCGTCTCCCCGCCGGATTGCTCGCCGAGCACGCGAACGGCAGCCAGATCGGTGCTCCCGTGCTTGCGATAAGTCACCGAAAACGAGCCGCCGGAGCGCACCTCGACGTCGCCGTTGATGTCCTTGACCACCAGCGCCGCGCCGGGCGCCAAGACCACGTTCAGGGTCCCGGTTTCGTCGGCCGCCCGCGCGGCGAACGGGCAGCAGGCAAAGGCAAGCGCGCTCGCCGCAATGACAACTAGTTTCATAGTTGTCATCCTACCCCGGCCCCGTTCCACCCGTCAAGGGCTAAGCGAGCGACCCGATGAGCGCTTTTTCTCATCTACGAAGCGCGAGCGATCGGTTTGATTCGTTCGACCGCTTTGCCGGCGCGGCCGTGCATGGCGTCGTACAGATCGAGCGTGAGCTGCATCCGCATCCATGATTCGGCACGAAATCCCAGTGCACGCTCGAAGCGGAGCGCGGAGTCCATCGTGACGGGCGCCTCATATTTATCATACCACGATAAAATATCGTCAAGCGATAATAACTCGTCAAGTGCGGTCGTGCAGGACCATGCCGGCGTCGTGCGCGGCGCTCGAGGCGATTCGCTCCGTGTAGAGGCGCATCTCGGCGATGTCGCGCGGAAAGAGCAGCCCCAGCGTCCAGTCGAGCGCGACGCGCACTTTGCGATCCAGCCCCGGCAACCGCGCGAGATAGTACGTTCGCCACAAGAACCAGGCCGCAAAGCCGGTCAGGACCGCGCCGTTGGGAAAGGCGCACACGCCGCGCCGGCTGCCCAGCGACGCCATCGTGCCGAGTGCGGTGAAATCGAACGGCCTCGTCGGCGCGCCGCGCAGCGTCGCGACGATGTTGTCGGCGAGCCGGGGGCCTTCGCGGATCGCGTGTTGCGCCGTCGCCGGATACCACTGGTCCGGCTGCTTCATCGGCACCCACGCGCAGTCGCCCAGTGCCCATACGCCGGGCCGCTCGGGCACGCTCATATCGCGATTCACGATGATCCCGCCGTTGCGCGCGTGCCGGAGCGGTAAGGACTTGAGCAGCGGCGCGGGCCGGACGCCGGCGCTCCAGAGCACGGTCGAGGTCTCGAAGCGCCGGCCGCTCGCGAGCGTCACGCCGCCGTCGTCGATACTCGCGACGCCGTCACCGAAGACGATCTCCACGCCGCGCCCGGCCAGATTCTTCGTCGTGTACGCACCCATCGCGGGCGGCAAGTCCGGTAGGAGTTTCCCGCCTGCTTCGACCAGCACGAAACGCACATCGCCGGGGGCGATCGTGGGATAGAAGCGGCAAATGCTGCGAAAGAAATCGAGCAACTCGCCGACGGCCTCGCAGCCCGTATAGCCGCCGCCGACGGCGACGAGCGTCAGCAGCCGCGTTCGCGCACCCGAATCCGGGGTCGCGTCGGCAAGCTCGAGGTTCGCGATCACGCGATTGCGCAAGGTTTCCGCGTCTTCGAGCGTCTTGAGCGGGAGCGCGCGTTCGGCGACGCCGGGGATCCCGAACGTCGAGGTCACCGAGCCCAGCGCGATCACCAGGTGATCGTAGGCGAGCGACTGCGTTCTGCCGGTGATCGTGTGCGCCACCTGCACGGTCTTCGCGTCGAGATCAATCTGCGTCACCTCGCCGAGCACGAAGATCGTGCGGCGCAACTCGGCTCGCACCGGGGTGACGATGTGCCGCTGCTCGATCCCGCCCGAGGGCACTTCGGGCAACATCGGGGTGAAGAGCGTGAAATTGTCGCGGCTCACCAGGGTGATCGTCGCTTCGTCCGCTCGCAGCCGGCGCTCGAGACGCTGGACCGTGCCGAGGCCCGCGAACCCACCGCCGAGGACGACGATCCGCGCGCTCATCGATCGGTCCGCGGAACTCCCAGCCACGGATGCACCCACGGGTGCCAGCACATCAGCGCCACGGTGACCGCCGATACAATCAAGAAAACCCACAGCGCGCCGGCGATGACCCGCGCGCCGCCATCAGTCGACGGCGCCACGAATCGCCTCCGCCGGATCGTGCATCCGCTCGCTTTCATGGGTGAAATCAAAGTCGATCAACCCTGGTATGACGTCTCGAACGCGCACGAAGTTCCCCCCGCGAGGACGTCGGCGGCCCTCACGAAGCGGCCGCGATTCGCTCGCGAAACCAAGCGCCGACGGCCGTCGCCTCGTGCGTTTCGAGCGGCTGGGGGCGCGGCTCCAACCGCGCGATGTCCCAGCGTTCATCCGGGCCCGAGCCGAAGTAGCCGTCCTCGAGCGCCGCTTCGGCGTGCGTGCGCACCGCACCGATCGGAATTCCGTAGCGCCGCACGAGGCGCGCGCACACCGCAATCGCCCCCTCCACCTGCGCGCGGGTGAGCGGGGCCGGCCCGAAATCGAAAGGCGTCGCTGCGAGCATGCCGCACACCGCGATGCCGGCCGCATAGCTGTTGCGTCCCGCCGTGTGCGCCGCGTACGGCCGGTCCGATTCGGCGCGAACGTCCCGCATGTTGGCCCGCAGATCGTGCGTGGCGTGAACGACCACGGCATCCGCTCCGGCCAAGCAGAAGTGGTACGCCGGAAAGACCCGCTCGTAGGTGCTCCCGGTCCAATGCAGCAGGATCGCGTGCAACTCGCCGTCCGGCAGGATGGGGTCCCAGTTAGGGAGACGGACCGGCCCGGGGAGAATACCGGCGTAATGCACGATGACCCGTCTCCTTCGCCACTCGAGGGAGAGTATCAGCCGCCTCCGCAGCCGTCCCGGCTCCGGGCGGAGATGAAACCGCGCTGGAAATCGGCCGGCGGCCTGGCCGTCGCAGCGGCGCTGGCGGCGGCCAAATTCAAAGGCGCGCTCCTGCTGCTGCTCAATTTCAAGTGGCTGCTCTTCGTGCCGAAGTTCCTCCTGAGTTTCGGCTCGATCTTCGCCTCGATCTGGCTGTACGCGCAGTTCTACGGGTGGAAGCTGGCCGTCGTCTTCGTGCTGCTCGTCCTCGTCCATGAAATGGGGCATTGGGTGGTGATCCGGGGCTTCGGCGGGCAGGTCTCGTTGCCGTATTTTCTTCCCGGCCTGGGAGCATTCGTCGCACAGAAGACGCCGCTCCAATCGGCCGGTCAGGATGCCTACGCGGCGCTCGCCGGTCCGGTGATCGGGGTTACCGCATCGGCGCTGTGTTGGGCCTATGGCCTGGGAACCGGCAATTCGTTTTGGACCGTCGCGGCGTATTTGGGGTTCATCATCAATCTCTTCAACTTGATCCCGGTCATGCCGCTGGACGGTGGACGCATCGCGGGGGTGATCGATCCGCGGCTCTGGATCGCCGGCGTGGTCCTCTTCGTCGTGTTTCTGGTCGCCTTCCACGCCTTCGGGCCGATCGGCATCCTCTTCCTGATCATGATCGCCGTCTCGACCGTGCCGCGCATCCGCGCCCTGATGCGGGGCTACGTCGATCCGCGCGTCGCCGCGCTGTCGCCCATCGACCGCGGCACGGTCGCCCTGGCCTATTTCGCGACCATCGTGGTGGCCGGCATCGGCGCGTTCGCGACCCATCTGACCCACTTGGTGAGGTGAAGGGATGAGCGACCATACGCCGCCCGATTTCGCGATGGTCCGGGCGGTCGAAATCCTGGCCTCGATCGCGACCGGTGCGCGCAGCGCGCCGATCGTTCCGCCGCCGCCGATCGATCGCCCGGTCATCCTCTTCAACGAGATGCAGGCGTTCGAGATCGGGAAGACGACGCGCCAAAACGTCGAGAAGTCGCTGGGAACCGGCTACCCGTTCCCCGGCAAGGGCTGGCATACATACGCCGTGCGCGGCCACGCCGGGCGCAGGCTGCTCAGCGTCGTCTACAACAACGACGTGCTGAGCGGGGCCGAGTTCTATGTGCCCAAGGGCGATAGTGTCCCGGCGCTCGCGCCGCGAAATTTCGGCGACTTCCGCTTGATCCCGGGCGAGATATCGCTCGGAAAGATGATGCGCACGCTCGATGCGCGCTACACGCAAGCCGTCGGCGGACCAGGCCAACTCGTGTACGCGCAAATCTACGAGATCCGGTTTCCGGGCGGCCTCGGGTACGTGATGGGCAACGAAGGACTGGCCGAGCGGTTGGCGCTGTACACTGCACCGTAACCTGCTGGCGGGCGCGGTGCTGGCTTTGTTCGCACTCGCGATCGCGTTTCGTCCGCCGCCGACCCCCGGGCCCTACGCGCGCGATTTCGAGGCGTATTATTCCGCCGGCCGCACCTGGGACGACGGCAGCGATCCGTATTCACGGCTGATCTGGCGCACGGAGCGTCTCATCGACGGCGTCGTCGCAACGCGCGACGAGTTGCTGCCGTTCGTCGGCCCGCCGCCGGTGCTCGCGCTCTTCGGTGCGCTCGCACACCTGCCGCAGCCGGCGGCCGTGCGGGTTTGGGGCACGATCCTCGCGGCGGCGCTCGGCGGCCTCGTGTTCGCGGCGTTCGCGCTCGCGCGTGCGCCGCGCGACCCGCTGCTGCTGGCCGCCGCCGTTGCCTTCACCGCGCTGAGCGGGCCCGCGTTCTCCGATCTCGCGCTGGGCCAGAGCGCGCTGCTCTCGGTCGCGGCGATCGCCCTTGCGCTCGTCGCGTTCGAGCGCCGTTCGACGAGCGGCGCGGCCGCGGCGCTGCTCGTTGCGGCCGTTCAACCCAATCTCGTCGTCGCGCTCGCTGCGCGGGTGCGCAGCGCGCGCGAGATCGGGATCGCGTTCGGCGCTGCGGTCGCGTTCTTCGCGATCGGCGTCGCGTGCTTGGGCCCGGCGGCGTGGACCGATTATCTCGCGCTGCTCACCCGCCACGGCGCCGCCGAAGCGACCATCCTCATCCAGCACACGCCGGCGGCGATCGCGTACGGCCTTGGGCTGGCACCCGACGCCGCGCACGTTACCGGAATCGTCGTCGCAGCCGTGGCCGCGCTGCTCGCCGGCGGCGCGATCGTAGGCGCGCGACTCGCCGGACTCGATGCGACGCTCGTCGCGCTCGGTGCGCTACCGCTCGCGGTGCCGTTTTTTCACGAACATGATTTCGTCGTGCTGATCGTGCCCGCGCTCGTGCTCGCGTACCGCGCCCGCGGCGCGGCGCTCGCGCTCGCCTCGTGCGCGAGCGTCCTGGGCCTGGTCGACTGGCTCGGTTTCGCGCAGCGCGTGCCGCAGCAGACCCAGAACGCCTGCCTCGCGGCGGCCGTCGCGCTGGCGTTCGTCTTGCTCGCCGGGATGCGGCGCGCGGCGTTCGCGGGACCGCTGCTGCTGGCCGTTCTGCTGGCGGTCTTCATCCCGCTCGCGCGCGCGCATCCGGCGCCGACCTGGCCCGACACGCTGGCGCTCACCTATCACGCCCCCGTCGCACTCGACGCCAGCGGCGTGTGGGAGGACGAACAACGCACGGCCGGCCTCGAGCAACGCGATCCCGTCTGGGCGCTGCTGCGCACGCTCCCGCTCGCCGGCAGCGCCCTCTTCGCCGTAGCGGTGCTCCTGCCGGCGGGCGGCGCGGAACGCCGCAGCCGCAAGGCGGCGAGAGCCGCTACGGACTCGGGTTGACCGAACCGATGTCGACGTCCATCAGGTCGTCGAACGGGGCGATCGCGTTGGGATGCCAGCCGTGCAGGTCGCGATTGTACGCGTGGATGTCGTCCCGAATGTACAGCACGACCTGCGGCACGTTCGCGATCAGGATCCGCACCACGTTCGCGACGGCCGCGCGACGTTTGGGCACATCGTAGGTTGCAAGCACCGTCTTGACCGCCGCGTCGAGTTTGGGATCGCAATACCGGTCGACGTTCTGCCCATCGGGCGGGATTTGATCGCAGGCCAGCAGATTGGACAGGTCGCCGGTCGGGTCGAGCTGCCAATAGAAGAACGTCACGTCGAACTTTCCGCTGTAGATGATGCCGCCTTGCTCTTGCAGCGCGAAGAACAGCGAAGGCTGGTACCGCCGCAGTTGCAGATCGACACCGAGCCGGCTCCAGGTTCCGCGAATTTGCTCGATCAACTCGTCCCCGTCGGGGTTGCCCGACTGCGCCGCCATCACGAGCGCAAGCCGCTTGCCGCCTTTGAGGCGGATCCCGTCCGCGCCGCGTTTCCAGCCGGCGCCGTCCAGCAACGCGTTCGCCCGCGTGAGGTCGAACGGGATGACCGGGAACGCCGTGAACACCGGGCTGACCGGCGTCATCGGAGTCTCCGAGACCACGCCGGCGCCGTGGTTGACTTTGGCGAGGATCGTCGGCCGGTCGATCGCCAGCCGCAACGCTTGCCGGACCGCGAGATCGCGGAAGACGGCATGCTGCATGTTGAAATCGAGGTGGCCGTAGAAAAACCCGGGGAACTGCACGACCGCGGCGGTCGGGATCGCCTTGACGCGGTCGACGAATCCCGTGCCGGCGTACGGCCACAGGTCGATCTCGCCGGTCTGCATCTGCGTCAACAGGGTGTTGCGGTCGGGAAGGAAGCGATAGACGATGTGCGCGAGCTTCGGCTTGCCGCGCCAATAGTACGGATTGGCCTCCAGCTCGACCCGGTCGTCGCGCACCCACTTCGTCACGCGAAAGGGCCCGATCCCAATCGGGAGCGAGTTGAACGGCGCGTCGTTGATGTTCGGCAACGCGCCTAAGACGTGCTTGGGAAGGAGCGACGGGTTCGCGCCCCCGGTGCTGAAAAACGTCGGCCAAAACGCGGCGTACTTTTTCCGCAGATGATAGACGACGGTGTACTTGTCCGGTTCGTCGATCTTCGTGATGAGATCGAACCCGTTGCGCCCGACCTCGTTGTTGGCTTTGTTGAGAACCGCGCGGGTCGAGAAGACCAGGTCATCGGCATCGAACGGCGCGCCGTCCGACCATTTCACGCCGCGCCGGAGATGCCAGGTGATCGTGAGGCCGTCTTTCGAGATGCCGCCGTTGGCTTCGGCCGGCACTTCGGTTGCCAGTTCCGGGACCGGTTGATTGCGGCCGTTCGAGCGCAGCAGCCAGGCCGCTTCGAGCTGGGCGATGTTGCTCAGCGAGGCCGCGGTGCCCAGATGCGGGTTGAGCGTCGAGATGTTTTGATTGTCGCCGATGCGCAGTGTGTGGGCGATCGTGAACGCGTTCCCGGACTGCGGCTGCACTCCGGATGCCGCCGCACCCGGCCCCGATTCGGAGACCCGCGTACAACCCGCGGCGAGCACGCCGCAGACCACCGCTATTGCGAGCGTACGGCTTGGTTTCAAATGTCGACGTTCATCATGTCGTCGAACGCGGCCGTTTCGTTGGGATGAAAACCCTTGAGATCGCTGTTGTAGACTGCGATGAAATCACGAATGTCCATGACGATCGTCGGGACGTCCGCGGCGATCCGTTCGGTAACGGTGAAATCGTACGGTTTGCGCTTGGCCGCGTCGTACTCGAGTTTGAACGCCTGCATCGCCTGCTCGGCCTTGGGATCACACCAATGCCCCGAATTCTGACCGTTGGGCGGAAACTGAGCGCATGAAAAGAGATTGGAGACGTCGCCGCCGCCGTCGAGCGTCCACGCGAAGAAGACGACGTCCCATTTCCCGGAGTAGATGATGCCGCCGTTCGCCGCGAGCGCGAAAAAAAGCGACGAGGGATAGTGATGTACGTCGATCGACACGCCCAACTGCGACCAGTTCTGACGGATCAGTTCGACCTCGGAATCGGTATCCGGCGCCCCGGTCGGCACGGCGACGTCGAGGTTCAACCGCACCCCGCCCTTGCTGCGAATCCCATCCGGACCCGGCTTCCAGCCGGCTCGATCCAGCGTCGCCTTCGCCTTGGCCAGGTCGAAGGGCGCGAGTGGAATCGGATGATAGTCCGGGTGAGTGGGACCGAAGATATTGTCGGAGAGCGCGCCTAGGCCATGGCGGATCTTCAGCCGGATGGTCTCGCGGTCGAGTCCGTAGCGCAGCGCTTCCCGCACGGCTCGATCCTTGAGCACCGCATGGGCGATGTTGAAGTCGAGATGATCGTAGAGGAACGCCGGTTGGCGCAACACGACGTCGCCCGGAATCGCTTTCGCCCGATCGAAGAAGTTCGCCGACACGGGCAGCCACATGTCGATCTCATGCGTCTCGAGTTGCGTCATCACGGTATTGCGATCGGGCACGATCTTGAAGCGGATCTCCCGCAGCTTCGGCTGGCCGCGAAAATAGTATGGGTTCGGTTCCATCTCGACCGCGTCGCTGCGCCGCCAGGCCTTGTACCGGAACGGACCGATCCCGACGGGCAGATTGTTGTACGGCGCGTCGTTGATCGTGGGCAGATCGGCCAGCAGGTGCTTGGGGAGCACGCACGGGTTCGCGCCTATCGAGGAAAAGAACGTGGTCGCATAGGTCGAGTACGGCTTCTTGAGATGGAGCGCAACCGTATACTTGTCCGGTTCGTCCACCTTCGTGATGAGGTCCCAGCCGTCGCGGCCGATTTCGTTGGTCGCCGGATTGAGGATGGCCTTGATCGAGAAGACGACGTCGTCGGCATCGAAGGGTTGGCCGTCGGACCACTTGACGCCGCGCCGCAGATGATAGGTGATCGTTTTGCCGTCGGGGCTGATGCCGCGGTTCGCCTTGGTCGGTACTTCCAGTGCAAGTTCCGGCTCCGGCTCGTTGTTCGGCCCCGACTTGACCAGCCAGGCCATCGTCAGCGATGAGAGATAACTGACCACCGTCTGAGACGCCAGGTGCGGGTTGAGGCCGGTGATGTCTTCGGCCGTCGCATAGCGCAGCACATGCGGTACGGTGTACGGATGGCGCGTGGTCTGCCCTTGGGCGGACGGCAACGCCGCCGTCACGAGCGCGCCGGCGAGAAGAACGAGAACCAGTCGTTTCACGGGGGCCTCCGAATTCGATCGAGTACGCGACGAGAGCTTACCCTCGTTTTAGCGCATCGTCTCCGGGTCGATCCCCCGCGCGCGGTACCAGGCGGCGAACGCGATCGGTGAGATCTCCGAGGGCTTGATCTCGCTGCGGCCGCCCCAGAAGACGTTGGTGTAGCCGAAATCGATGCCGGCCTCGCGCAGGTGCGTGTCGATCGCCGCTTTGTGCGCGAGCACGAGATCCTTGTCGGTGCCGTGCGCGACGCCCATCACGTTGACGCCGCGGAACTCCGGGCCGCCTTCGCGCCAGTAGGCATGCGTCATGACGTGATGGCGGCCGACCTCACGGCCGGCGTCGATCTCGCGCCCCTTCGGCACGGCCCAATGAAAGAGCGCATTGTAACGCGTGACGCGCTCGCCGACGGCGTTGGGTTTGACGTGCTCGAGAAAGGTCGAAAAGCGGCCGATCACGCGGCGTTCGTTCAGCTCGCGCCCGACGCGCTCGAACTCCTCGAGCGACACCCCCGCTTCCGCCGCGCGGGCGGTCCACAGATCGCGCACGATCTCCTCGGGTGCGAACTCGCGCTTGATGGCGGTCAGCACGCGCCATTCCAGATCGTCGAGTTCGACGATGTTTGTATCGACCACGTCGGCCAGCACCTCGGCCCGCGAGCCCGGTTCCATACCGCGCCGGCGCAGGTGCCCGACGCCCAGCGCGAAGAGCTTGTTGGCCGGCATCGCGCGGACGGCTTCCGCGCCGATCTGCTCCTTGAGATACGCGAGATGCTTGTCGAGCGAATATCCCTGCGGGACTTTGAGCGTCGTCCAGAGCCGGTAGTTCGAGCCCGGCGTCGCCGCGTCGGTGGTGCGGATGACGACGTGTCCCGAGAACGGATCCTCGTTGAAGAGATACGCAAACGCCGCGTTGAGTTTCTCGGGCGGGACCTGCCAGGCGACGAGCGCGCCTTCCGCGAGGTTCGTCGCCATCAACGTCTGCCGCACGCGCCGGATCGTCCCGGCCCGCAACATGGCGACGATCCGCTCGATGACCGTCGCGACGTCGACGTTTGACCGCTGCGCGATGGCCCCGAACGGGTCGAGTTGGAATCCCTGGAGCTGGTCCTCGCTCACGGCAAGGATCGCGGAATTGACCGGGTCGTCGATCCAGGTCGGCAATACGCTCGTCATAGGGGGTGCTTCACGAATTTCCGTTCGCGCCCTCCGCGTACAAGAACGCCTGTTCGGCTTCGCGCAGCGTGTAGACCGCCGTGGACTGGTCCGTCAGCGCCTGGGTCAGCGTGACCTGCGCACTGAGCAGCAGCGGCAAGGTGGTCACACCGGCCCGGTACTGGGCCTGGGTCGATGCGAGTACGGTTTGCGCCTCCGCCAACTCGACCCGGGTCTCGTCGATCGCCTGACGCGCCGAGACGAGCGCGGTGAGCGCCGTTTTCACGTTGAGCTGGACGCCGTTCACGGTCGTCACCTGATTGGCGATCGCGACGTCGAGCGCGCCCTGGGCGGCTCTCGTATTGGCGGCAGTGATGCCCTGATCGTAGATTGGGAGCGTGAGCGCCAAGCCCAGCGATCCGGAGTTGCGAAACGTCCCGCCCATCACATCGGTCGAGGAGCTTCCGTCACTGGCCGAGCCGCTGAGCGTCGGGAACAGGCCGAGCTTGGCTTCGCGGAGTGACTCGCGAGCGGCGTCGACCGTTTTTTGGACCGCGTCGACGTTGGGGCGGAGCAGTATCGCACGCTGAAACGCGACGGCGTAGGTGGGTATCGCGATCGTCGAGGGCACCGCGGTGCCGTTGACCGGCGTATCGTCCCTGGGTTGCACGAACGTGTTGGCGTCCAAACCCATCGCGTTCGCGAACGTCGCCGCGGCTTGCAGTTCGGCCGATTGCGCCTTCACGACGATGACGCGTGCCTGCGCCGTCGAGAGTTGCGCGGTTGCGAGATCGGCACGCGCTTGCGTCCCCGCACGAATCTGCGCGGCAACCAGGTTTTCGTTCACGAGATCGACGTTGACGGTCGTCACCGCAATCGCCGTCGCGCGTTGCGCGGCCAGATCGTTGTAGTACGCGACCGCGACGTTGTACGCGACGGTCTGAAGCGAGCGGCGATACGTGTCGTACGATGCACCCAGTGCGAACTTCGCCGCCTTCAAGCCCGCGATCGTGCGGCCGCCGTCGAAGATCAACTGCCTCAGCGTCGCCGAAACCGAATTCGAGGTGGCATATCCGCCGCTGGAGACAAAACCGCCGCCGCCCGCGGTGCCGCCAACCGAGCCGGCCTGCTGGTGATCGCGCGTCGTCGAGCCGGCCGCGCTCAGGCTGGGCAACAGCCCCGCCAGCGCAAGGTCTTTCGACCCGATCGCCTGCTCGATGGCGGCTCGCGCGGACGCGAGCGCCGGCGACTTGGCATAGGCGATCGCGACCGCCTGATCGAGACTGATGACCTGCGGGACGCCGGCTGCGGGTTCGCCGTTGTTGACGCCCGGGACCGGTGTCCCGTAGGCCGGGTACGGCAGCGACGTCGGTTGGCTCGCGGGCGGGAGTGTGATCGTGGCGTTGGGCTGAATCGTCGGAGCCGGCGCCACGCTGCCGAGCGGCGCGGGGGTGTAGGTCGTCATCGGCTGCTGCGCGCGAACGTATCCGGGCGATGCGCTCGCGGCGACGAGCGCAACCAGCGCGACGCCGGAAGCGGCCCGGAGATAACGGTAGTTCATCGGCCTCCCATGGCGACGGCAACGGACGACTTATCTTGCAAGTTGTCCGGCCGAGTGGTTATGACGATGGTACCCGGTTTGATCGCCGGGCTCACCACTTCCGCTTGCGTCTCGGTTTGAATGCCGACTCGGACCGGGACGAACTGCGCGATCTGCGCGGGCCCGTGCGCGCCCGGGGCTCCCGCGCCGCTCGCCGCAGCAGGCGCGTCGACCACGGTGAAGACGCCGGGACCCTGGGGCATGCCCTGCACCACGGCCGACTCCGGCACGATCAGCACGTTCTTGTGCGCCGCTTTCGTCACCGAGACCGCAACGAGCATCCCGCCGCGCAAGACGTTCCCCGGATTGGGCATCGTGATGCGCGCGCGATACGAAAGCGTCCCGGTCGTCGGGATCGCGTTGACCTCGCCGACGGTGCCCGAGAAGGTCTTGCCGGGCAAGCTCGAGCTGGTGAACGTCGCTTTCACGCCGGGACGCACGTAGGGCAGATCGTCGTCCGGCACGTTGACGTTGAGATACACCGTGTCGACTTGCGAGACGCGGACGACCGGAGCGCTGGGGCCGGCGAAGGCGCCCGGGTCGAGCAGCCGCTGCGTCACGACGCCGGCAAAGGGCGCGGTGATGTTCGTCTGCGCGATCTGCGTTTGCAGCAATTTCACTTGGCCTTGAGCCTGTTGCAGCGTGCCTTTCGCACCGGCGATCGTCTGCGACTGCTGCTGCGTCTGCAAGGTGTTGCGTTTCGCGGTCGCAAGCGCGGCCTGGGCCGCGATCACGGCGTTTTTCGCACTGAGCGTCGTCTGTTGCGCGGCCACGTATTGCGCGTTCGCTTGAACCGCAGCCGTCTGCGAGACGTAGCCCTGCTTGAGCAATTCTTGACTGGAGTCGTTGACGAGCTTGGCGTTCCGCTCGGCGGCCACGTCGGCACGCAGCGCATTCTGCGCCTGGGTGAGCATCTGCTCGGCATTCGTTACGGCCCCCGATACCTGCTGGCGCGTGATCGGGTCTTGCAGCGTTTGACCGTTGAGACTGGCCTCCGCCAGCACCGCTTGGCCTTGCGCTTGGAGGAGCTGCGCGCGCAATTGCGAGTCGTCGAGCTTGGCCAGGAGCTGCCCCGCCCGCACCCGATCGCCTTCGTTCACATAGACGGCGGCGACCGTGCCGGACTGCGCGGTCGCGACGGTCGCGTCTTGCTTGGGCGCGATTTGGCCGTCCAAGACGACATAGGTCGCAATGTCGCCGCGTTGGGCGGCGGCGACGTCGACGGCGAGCGGCGGCTGGCCGGTCGGCCGGCCGCCGCGCCCGCATGCGCTCAGGGCGGCCGCGCCGAGCGTCAAGACGACGAGGACGCGCACGATCGTTCCCATTGTTCTCCTTTTAGATGCAAAGCCTCGGAAGCCGCTGCGACGGATCGACCGCCGGCTCTCCTCACGTACGTCTCGGACCGCGAAATGATTCACGCGGTTGCCTCGCGTATCGTCCAGTAGCCATGCCCGCGAAACTCGACATCGGTCGTTCCTATCAGAGTCAGACGCGTGTCGAGGAGTGGATGACGGCCGCGAAGGCCGGCAACAAGGGCGTCAACGTCCTGGCCACGCCGATGCTGCTCCAGTTGGTCGAGGAGGCCGCCATGCAGTGCATCGGCCCGACGTTGAAGGAGGGCGAGATCACGCTGGCGACCTTCGTCGACCTCGCGCACCTCGCGCCGACGCCGGTCGGCCTCATCATCCGGATCGAGGTCGAAGTCATCAAAATCGACGGACCGCGCGTCGAGTTCGCCTTTTCGGCCTTCGACGAACGCGAGAAGATCGCCGAAGGGACGCACGAGCGTTTCATTACGGACCGGACGAAATTTCGCGAACGGATCGCGGACAAACTGACCTAGCCGCGGCCAGTCCGCTGAGCGCCGCACCCACCGTGCTTTGGCCCGGGAACGTCGTGTCGCCGGCGAGCACGAGGCCCGGGATCCCGCTGACGTGCGAGAGCGCGCGCAGGTTCGCGTGTGCCACGGTCTGCGGCACGCCGCCGCAAAGCCCGCGCCAGCGCCCGGTGTAGCGCGCGAACGTCAACGGCGTGCCGCAGTCGATCAGCCGCGCGGCTGCCCACGCGCCCGGAGCGACACGGTCGAAGGCGGCGCGGAGCCGTGAGGCATAGTCCGCCGTGCGCGCTTCGAGATGCCCGCCGCCCGCAGCGCGTTCCCAGCCCGCGACGTCCGTGGGGTGAATGCTCCCCAGCGCTGCGGCAACGCCGCGGCGCGCTCACCCGGCAACTCGAAGGTCCCGTCGCGCGCCGGATCGAGCGCGGTCGCGCCGTAGGCGAGGTCCGTCGTGACGGCGTCGGCCTGGGCGTCGCGCCGTGCGCTTCGACGACGGCAACATGGCATCCAACGGACCGGTCGGTTGGAACTCCAGTCGCGAACGTTGCATGCTTGTTCCGACGCCCGCTGCGGGCACTGCCTTCATGGACCCCCGTCCTGTAGACATGCGGGAACCCTTCGGCGCGACGTGTCGTTGTAGGGTTAAGAAGCATGGCTGCCGAGCCATCCTTAATATGGTTAACTATGACCATCGCTGGGTAAGGATTTCGCGGCCCTATACCGGCCATGTCCCCTTCTAAATCACAACACCTAAGCTAGGGAGAAACACTTGAAACGACTGATCACCGGGTTTTCTGCGGCGGTTCTCGTCGCGGGATTCGGGTTGACGTCGGTGAGTGCGCAGTCGCAAGCGGCGAATGGAAACCTTGGAAACTCGTCGTCCGCTACGACCATCGCACAAGCCGGCGCTCTGCCGCCCGCTGACTTTGGTGCACCGCCTTCGGGCGAGGTGCCGATCCTCTTCAACGATCATCACGTGTACTCGAAGCCCGATCGTTTGAAGGCCAACCGCGTTCTTTCTGCACTCGTCCGCGGTAACACCATTCTCATCCCGCTGCGTTCGCTGTTCGAACAGCTCGGCGCCACGGTTTCCTATGATCCCGCCTCGAAGACCGTCGATGTTTCGAAACCCGGCTCCAACGTCAAAGTGACCGTCGGCAAGCCGGAAGTCGTCATCAACGGCGAGAGCCGTCCGCTCGACGTACCGCCCGAGATCTACAAGGGCACCGTCGTCGTCCCGGTTCGTGTCATCAGCGAGGGCCTGGGCGCATACGTCCAGTGGGTCCCCGAGAAGCGCACGGTCGTCATCCGCTACGTCCCGGCTCCGCCGCCGACTCCGGTCCCGACTCCGGTCCCGACCCCGGTCCCGACGGTTGCTCCGACGCCGGTTCCGACCGTTGCTCCAACCCCCGCCCCGACGAAGAAACCTATCTACTATGAGAAGTTCATCGTCGGCGACTACGTCTTCAGCCCGAAGGTCTACAACGAGTTCAGCCCGGGCAACTCCGGCAAGGGCGGCTCGTATGCGGTCCGCGGCGCCATCGAATTCCCGGCGTTCGGCCTGCCCTGGCTGCTCGAAGGCGACTATCGTTCGTACTCCTATCCGTATAACGGCGTGAATCCGGTTACGGTCATCGGCGGCTACGCCCAGACGACCCCAGCCGCGTTCACGGCGCGCGATACGGATTTCGACGGCCGCTTTGCCCTCAAGATCGCGGATCCGCGCATCTATATCGGCGTCGGCTACCTGCACCGTGAAGAAAACTACGGCTATCCCAAGCAGAACGGCTTCGGTTTCGGCGCCGAGAAGCTTCCGGATCTCGACCAGACGTTCTCGATCTACGGCAGCGTGTGGTACTACCCGAGCATCGAAGGCAACTTCACGTTCCCGGTCGATCCGTACACGACGGCAACCGGACTTGCCGGGACGACGCAAGAGTTCCAGCAACGCTTCCTCAAGTACCAAGTCGGCGGCACGTACTCCATCGGTCCGGCCGCAACCGGCTTGTTCCTGGACTTCGGCTACCTTGGCGACACGATCCGCGGCAAGAACATCTCGCCGTCGGATGGTGCCACCGGTGGTGGATACCTGGGCCTGGGCATCAAGTTCTAATCGCTTCGGCGAGTTGAACGACCAGAGCCCCCGCGCGAGCGGGGGCTCTTTTTTTCGCCGGCCCGGGTGCGCTTATTTCGGTTGGTTGAGCGTGGCCGGTACGAGCGATGGGCTCGGGTTGGGCTCGGGCGTCGCCGCCGGAGTAGCGGACGCCGACGCGTCGATCGGGTGCCCGACGCGATGCTCCGCAAGCTCCCGGCGCCCGACTTTGCCGTACCAACTCTCGGGGAAATCGTGCACGAGCCAGATCATCGCCAGCATCGAACGCCGGCGGCCGTCGTCCGAATCGATTTTCGCGTACACGCGCTCGAGGGCAAAGACGCTTTTCGGAAGCCAGGTGTCGGCCGGATAGCGCTTCTCCCAATCGCGAATCGCATCTTCGGCGAAGTCGGCTTTGTTCATGAGACCCGGTGCGCGTGAGGGATCGATGTCGATATTTGCACCGATATCGTGGATCGTGTTGCGGATCCCCAGAATGCTCATCTTCAGTTTGCCGAAGTACTCGTCGGCCGGGGCGACGCGGCGAGGCGCCGGGGTCGTGTGCGCCGGTTTCGGGACCGGTGTTTTGAGGGCCGCCGGCGTTGTGCTCGCCGCCGCCGCAGTGGTGGCGACCGCAACGAGCGAAACACTTGCAAGGATTCGTTTCACCGCGATTCTCCAATACGGTTGTGAGAAAGGTGTCCGTCGTGAGCGCACGCTCGATATCCGTCGCCGCCGTTCAGTTGCGCGCACACGACCGCGCGGCTTATGCGGAGCGATGGCCCGCGATTCTCCGGCTGATCGCGTCGGCTGCCGAAGACGGTACCGATCTGGTCGTCGTCCCCGAGGGAACCGTTCCGGCCTATGTACTCGGTGAGGAGCCGGTGGACCCGCAACTTCTCGAGGCCGCGCGCGCCGACGTGATCGCGATCAGTGCGCGGACGAACGCGGTCATCGTGATCGGCGGCGGCCGCTACGCGGGCGGCCGCCTCTTTAATTCGGCGCTGGTGGCAACGCCGAGCGGGATCGCCGGCAGCGCCGACAAGTGCTTTCTTTGGCATTTCGACGCGCGCTGGTTCGCGCGCGGCGAGCGGCTCGAGCCCATCGACACGCCGCTGGGCCGGATCGGTGCATTCGTGTGTGCGGACGGCCGGCTCCCCACCATCGCAAGCTCGCTCGTCGACCGCGGCGCGGAGATTTTGGTAATGCCCACGGCGTGGGTCACCAGCGGCCGCGATCCCGAACAACTGGAGAACATCCAAGCCGATCTGATGCTCGCGGTTCGCGCGCGCGAGAACGGCGTCCCGGTGATCGCGGCGAACAAGTGCGGTGTCGAAGCGCGCAGTGTCGCGTATTGCGGGAAGAGCACGATCCTCGCCGCCGACGGAACGGTCGTCGGCCGCGGCTCGCAGCATCAGGAAGAGATCGTGCGCGGAGCGGTCGCCGTCGGCCCGGCGCTCGTACGGCGCGACCCGACGCCGCCGGCGCCCGCGCGCGGCGAGCACGCCGGGCCGCTCCCGGAACGCATGCGCATCGCGGTCGCGGCGCAGGCCGATCCGGCGCTGCACGCGATGGCGGCGATCTCCCAAGCCGATCTCACGATCGATCCGCACCTGCGCGCGGCCGGCCTCTCGCACGAAGTCGCGCTCGTCGAGGACGAAGCGATGGTCGATCCGCGGGCGCTCGTCGAGCCGCGCTTGGCCGGCATGCGGCTCGTGATCTGGAACTCAGCTCTCGGGCGAACGTGGCTGACGCCGTTCGCGCGCACGCGGGCCGCCGAACTGCGCTGCTACGTCGTCGCGATCGACACGCTCGACCGCCGGGCGTTCGCGGTCGACCCCGACGGAGCCGTCATCTGCGGAACGTTCGCGGGTTACGAACTCGCCCAGTTCGTCTTCGAGCGGACCCGCACGGAAAACTGGCTGGTCGCCCCTGGGACGGACGTGCGCGCGGGGCTCGAAGCCGTCGAGCGGATGCGCTCGATCAACGGTGCGTGAAGACGGAATCGTCGACCGGAACGTTGATCGCGTATCCCGCGATCTTCGCGCTGACGTACGCGTGAACGCCGGGTAAGCGGATATCCGCAGCCTGGTCGCTGATCACGCTGTGGCCGTCGACATCACTGAACCGCTGGTCCATCGAGATCGAGCCGTCGCGATAGGTCCACACGATGCGCCGCGGCAACGCGCGAACGGAATCGAGATAGACGTCGACGTGGCGTAAACGATGATCGGCCGCGCGCGGCGTCAGCACGAGATGGGCTTCGTCCGCACCGTCAGCGGTGAGATCGTGCGCGGTCCCGATGGTGAATTTCTTTTCCCAGTCGCTGGGCGTTCCCAGGCCGACGTAGACGTTGCGAAACGCCTGCGCGAACGACGGCAGATCGCTGAACACCAGTTCCATGCGGCTCGGGCGCTTGAAGTACGCCTCGCCGTGCAAGGTCTTGCGCAGGAACGGAAAGCTGTGCAAGCCGACCTTGAACTCGACGTTGGCCGTATAGGTCTGCAAGCCCGGATCGGCCGCTTCCATGCGCGCCAGCATCACGTCCGCGGCGGGCGTGGCCGCGCCGCACGGCGCAGCGGCCGCGAGGGTCAGGAAGACGATCAGCGTACGAACGAAAGGCCTCATGCGTCCGACACACCCTACCATGCTTTCCCCGGCCCGTCGAGCAATCGGGCAAGGCCTTGTGTTCGGATTCGGTATCGCTCTGCTGAGCATGCGACCGGCCGCCGCCGTCCCGCCTCAGAGCTTGGTCCCCGAGGCTCCGTTTCCGCAAATCATCCGTCAGTCCGTCGAACGCGAGCGGGTCGCGCCGGGCGTGGAACGCGCGAGCTACCACCTGCAGACGGCCGCCGGTCCGCTGGTCGTTTCGGTCGTCACCGTCGATCTGCGCGAGCCGACGGTCCGGTTGGGCGCCGTCCTCGCCCACGACCAGGTCCTTTCGAGCGGTGAACCCATCTCGGCGATGGCCGCACGCTCGCGTGCCGTGGCCGGCATCAACGCGGACTACTTCGACATCGGGAATACCAACTCACCGCTCGGCGTTCTCATCCAGGACGGCGCGTTGGTTCGTACGCCGAGCGCGCGGGTCGCACTCACGGTGACCCGCGGCCGGGAGATCCGGTTCGAGATCTACCGGTTCGCGGGCAGCGCCGTCGATCAGGGGCAGGCGATTCCGCTGGCCGGGGTCGACGAGTGGCCGGCGGCCGGCGCGGCATCGCTGCTGACCCCGCAGTTCGGCACGCCGGCCGCCGTGCCGGCCGGCGTACGGTTGGCCGGACTCCAGCCGCTCGACCCGCCCGGCGCGGCGGCACCGGCACCGAACGGCCGTTATCGGGTCGTCGCGTCCACCGCACCGGGCCAGCCGCCCTACGCACTCGCCTTGGGCGCCCAGGCGCCGGCGGGGCTTCCCCAGATCGGCGATCTCCTGACCGTCACCGCCGATACCGATCCGCCGCTGGCCGACGTGATGACGGCGCTCGGAGGCGGGCCGGCGCTGCTGACCGGCGGCGTCCCCGTCGACGACCCGGCGTCCCCCGGCTACGCCGACCGCGCACGCCGGATCCCGGTCGCCGCCGCCCTCCACCTGGCGGACGGGACGCTCGCACTGATGGTGGTCGACGGCCGCCGGCCGCAGTTCTCGATCGGGGTGACTCGCGCCGAATCGATCGCGCTCGCCCGCGCGCTCGGAGCTGTCGACGCCCTGCAATTCGATTCCGGCGGTTCCGCGACGCTCGTGGCGCGCAATCTCGGCGACGATCGGGCGAGCGTGCAGAACGACCCCTCCGACGGGCACGAGCGACCCGTCGCCGACGGGCTCTTCGTTTACTCCGATGCCCCACTCGGGTCGCCCGCGCAGCTCGTCGTGCGTCCGGCGAGCATCGTGGCCCTCCCCGGTGCGACGCTCGCATTGCGCAGCGCCGTCGTCGACGCGTCCGGTCACTCGCTCGGCGAGGCGCACGGCCCCTGGCACGTCGACGGCGATGCGCGCATCGACGCAAACAACGTCCTGCACGTCGGCAACACGATCGGCGCGCGGATACTGAGCATCGAACGCGGCGGCGTCCGGGCGAGCGTCCCGCTCACCGTCGTTCCGAACGTGGCCCGGATCGCGATCGTCCCCAACCGCGCCAACCCCTCGCCGGGCGAGGCGGTGCAATTTGCCGCGCTCGCCTTTGACGTGCAAGGCCGGCCGGTTGCCACCGGCACGGCCTTGGCCTGGAGCGCGCTGCGCGGCACGATCGATCCGAACGGCCGGTTCGTCGCCGGCACGGCCGACGGCTTCGTCACCGCGACCATCGGGACGACGAAATCGAGCGAGCTGGTGCGCGTCGGTCGCCACGACGAACCGCTCGCTGCGTTCGACGATCGCACGCGCGACCGCTGGCGTCTTTCGACCACGCCCCTGGGCGGCCCGGGTTCGCTCGCCGTCGGCTCGAACGGCGTGACGCTGGGGTTTGACTTCACCGGCAACGAGCGCGCGGTGTACGCGAACCTCGGGCTCACGATCGGCGAGGCGCTCGGCCTGTCGTGCGCGATCGACGGCGACGGAGGGGGGGCCGCCGTTCGGGCGGCGTTCGTCGACCGCTACGGCGAACGCGACGCGGTGACGCTGGTAAAGGCGCTGGCCCAACCGGGGACGCAACGCATCACCGTTCCCATCCCGGCCACCCTCGCTCCGCCGCTGGTATTGCAATCGTTCTACGTCGTCGGCACCCTCGCAACCCCGCCGCTGCATGTCGCCGGCTCGGTGAGCATTCACGATTGCCGTCTAACCCTGCCGGGAACGCCGCCGTTCGCGTCGTAGCGCAGGGCGATGGAGTTCAGCGAACACGCGGCGCGCGTGTTGGATACGGCCGCGGCGCGCGGCGCCGCTTATTGCGATGTCCGCTTCGAGCGCGGCCGCTCGGAACGCATGGAGGTCCGCAACGGGGATGTCGCGGGGCTGCTCGACGAGCGCAGCGATGGCTACGGGATCCGGGTGCTGGTCGACGGAGCGTGGGGCTTCGCGTCCTCGAACGGCTTCGACGACCGTTCGCTCGACGAAGCCGCGGGACGCGCGGTGGCGCTGGCGCGCGCCGGCGCGGCGATCGGTGCCCAGCGGCTCGGCGAGATCCCGACCGACCGCTACGTGGATACGTTTGCCACGCCGCTGGAACGCGATCCGCGAAACGTCTCGATCGGCGAACGGGTCGCGCTCTTGCTCGAAGCCGAAGCGGCGCTGCACGCTGCGCCGAGCGTCACGGTCGGCCGTGCCTGGCTCGATCTCTGGCGCACCGAGAAGTTCTTCTTCTCCTCGACCGGCTCGCGGATCGCGCAGACGATCGTCCAAACCGGTAGCGCGATCAGCGCCGTCGCGGTCGGCAACGGTGAGGCGCAACAGCGCTTGTGGCCCGGCGATCGCGGGCTCTACCAAAGCGGCGGTTGGGAAATCGTCGAGGCCGCGCACCTGCGCGAGAATGCGCAACGCATCGGCGAAGAAGCGCATCAACTGCTGTCCGCGCCGCAATGCCCCAGCGGCACGCTGGACGTCGTCCTCGGCGGCTCGCAGGTGTCGCTGCAAATTCACGAGTCGTGCGGTCATGCCGCCGAACTCGACCGCGTGCTCGGCTGGGAGGCGAATTTCAGCGGCACGAGTTTTCTCTCGCCCGCAGGCCTGGGTTCGCTCGCGTACGGCTCGGACTTGGTGACGATCGTGATCGACAACCTGTTGCCGCGCGGCCTGGCGACGGCCGGCTACGACGACGAGGGTGCGCGCAGCGTGCGCGCCGACATCATCCGGAGCGGCATCCTCGTCGGATTCGAGTCGTCGCGCGATACCGCGCGCACGATCGGGCGCGCGACCAACGCCTGCGTTCGCGCGCAAAGCTGGGCTCACGTTCCGATGATCCGGATGTGCAATCTGAATCTGCTCCCCGGGACGACTCCCTTCGAGGAACTCTTCACGGGCATCGACGACGGCGTGTACATGGAAGCAAATCGTTCGTGGTCGATCGACGACCGGCGGCAGAACTTTCAGTTCGGTTGTCAGATCGGCTGGGAGATCAAACGCGGGAAGCGCGGCCGGATGCTCAAGAACCCGACCTACGGCGGCGTGACGCCGGAGTTTTGGAACCGTTGCGACGCCATCGGAGACGCCGCGTCGTGGCTGGCCTGGGGCACGCCCAACTGCGGCAAGGGCGAACCGATGCAGACCGGCCGCACGACGCAAGCTGCCGCACCGGCCCGCTTTCGCCAAATCGCCGTCGGCGTCGGCTATGACCGCTGAAGAACGCCTCGCCCTCGCGCAGCGTGCGCTCGCGCGTTCGCGGGCCGACGCCGCCGAGGTGACGGTGAACGCGACGCACCAGGGACTCTCGCGCTTCACGCGTGAGACGCTCCACCAGAACGTCGACGAAGCCGACGTAACCGTTACGGTGCGCGCAATCGTCGGCGGACGCGTCGGCATCGCCTCCACCAACGCGCTCGACGATGCGGCGCTGGGAACCGTCAACGACCGCGCTCACGAGCTGGCAACGCTCGCGCCGCCCGACACGCTCCCGCCGCTGGTCGCGACGCCCGCGGATGCCGTAACGCCCCCCGGCGCCTACGTCGCGCGCACGGCCGGCGCCGACCCGGCGCTGCGTTCCGCGATCGCCGGCGCGATCTTCGCACATGCGAAAGACGCTGGGCTGTGGTCGAGCGGCTACGTGACGACAACGGATTCCGGGGTCACGATCGCGACTACGGCCGGCGCGCGCTTCACGTTCGACGGGACCAGCGCCGGCATCAACGTCAAGATGACCGGCGCCGACGCAACGGGCTGGGCCGAGTCGAATGCGGTCGACGTGGGCGCACTCGACGGCGATGCCGTCGGCGCGCGGGCCGCAAGCAAGGCGGTCGCGGCGGCCGCCCCCGTCGCCGTCGAGCCCGGCGAGTGGACCGTCATCCTCGAGCCCGCGGCACTGGGTGAACTGCTGGCGTTTTTCCGGCCGTATTTCTCCGCCGAACTCTATGCCGAAGGCGCGTCGTACATCAGCGAGCGACTCGGCGAGCGGATCGCCGGCGAGAACGTCACGATCCGCGACGACTATGCAAACCCGCTCAACCCGGGGATGCCCTTCGATTTCGCCGGCGTCCCGACGCAGCGCTTAGCCCTGGTGGAGAACGGTATCGCGCGCTCGATCGTCACCGACGACGTGTGGGCGCGGCGGCTCGGCCGGCCCGATACCGGCCATGCGATTCCACGCTCCGGCGGCTGGCCGATGGGACCGCAGTCGACGTACACGGTCGTCGATCCCGGTCCGCGCCCGGTCGAAGAATTGATCGCCGAGACGCCGCGCGGACTGCTCATCACGCGCTTCTGGTACGTGCGCTATGTCGATCAGCGCCGTTCGATCGTCACCGGGATGACCCGCGACGGCACGTTCGCGATCGAACGCGGAAAAGTCCGCGGCGGCGTCCGCAACATGCGCTTCAACGTCGCGCTCGGCGATTTGCTCGAGGATTGCGAGTTTGCGAACGATCCGACGCGAACCGCCGGCTACGGCCATTCGGTGGTCACGCCGTCGGTGAAATTTTCGCGCTTTCGATTTGCTTCCGTCTCGCCATACTGAGCGAACCCAGCCCTGCGACGAACACGGCCAGGCCGATCCCGCTCGCTGCGAGCGGCGGCGCGGAGGCGATCGAGAGCTGCGGGTAGGTCCCGATCGTCGCTTGCAAACGGACGTTGCCCAGCGAAACCGGGTGCGCGGATTCCGCCACGGCCATGCCGAGTTCGCTGCCGTTGTCGGCGGTCATCTGAAAGAGCACGAACGGACCCGTCACACCGGGATGGGGAAACAGCTTCGCATCGGCGGCGCTGAAGTAGAGTGCGCGCACGTAGTTTCCGAACGCCGGGATCGCAAACGTATCGATCGGGTACGATTTCCCGTGAATCGGCTGCAAGCCCGGAAAGAGCAGGATCGGCGACAAGAACGCGGCGCCCTGCGGCTGCGTGACCGTGAGGTGGTTGCCGTGTGCGTCGTGCGCGTCGACGAACGCCGCCGGGCCCGGCGTGAGATACTCGATCGACATGCTGCCGTACACGTTGTGGCCTGGGCCGACGTCGATCTGCGCGGCAGTCCGCGATCGCAAGGTCACGACGGCGGACCCGGCGGCGATGCCCGCCGCATCGGTTTGACCGAAGAACGCAGCGACGCGCAGATCCGGAACCGGCGTGACCGTCCCCGGCGTGCCGCGCACGGTGACGGTATCGGGCCCGAGCAGGCCGGAGGCGAGCCCGCCGCCGGCCACGACGAGCGCGCCGACGAGTGCGAGCGCGAAGCGCCGCCCGCCGGGTTGTCCGCTGCGCAGCGAACTCCACGCCGCCATGATCAGGACCAGCATCGCAAACGCGACGCCCGTGGCGTACTGCCAACTATGATACCCGTCGAGCCCGGGGACGACGTCCTGCGCGAGCGCCAGCCCGATCGCGACGATCGCAAGCACGGTGATCAGAATGCGTTCGATCATCGCTTGGCGAGTACCGGCGCGATCGCTTGGCGCATCTGTGCCAGTGTCAGGAGTCCATCGATTCCGGCGACGATATGGCCGCTCCGGTCGACGACCACCGTCGTCGGCAGGCCCAGCGCGGCGTAGGCGCGGCCATACTGCTGATCGGCGTCGAGTAAGACCGGAAACGTGACGCCGTAGCGCTGCGTGAACGCGCGCACCGCGCCGGACGACTCGCCCTGATCGACGCCGAGCACGACCACGCCCTTGGCGCGTTCGATCGTCCAGAGCCGCTGCAGATCCGGCATCTCCGCCTTGCACGGCGGGCACCAGGTCGCCCAGAGGTTCATCACCACGATCTTGCCGCGGTAGCTCGCGAGCGAATCGGTGACGCCGGCCAGCGACGGAACGTCAAAGCTCACGGCGGGAGCGCCCGTCAGGGCACGCGGACCGGCCGCCACGCCGTCGAAGGTTCGTTTCGTTCCACCGCCCCCGTAACATCCGCTCAGGAGGAGAACGCCGACAATGACTCCGGCAAACGTGCCGATCGATCGCATGGTGCGGCCTTCGCGCTCCCGGAACCCCTTCCTTATCGCAATCGCCGTCGCATGACCGTCGCGTGGCGCGCGCGTACGCTGGGCGGCCCCGGCGAGCGTATTGCCGTCTATGAAACCGGTTCGAGCGACCGAAGTGCGCCGACGCGCCTGCTGCTGCACGGCCTGGGGCACTGGACCCAGGCGGCCTGGGACCGGCTCATCCCCTACCTCGATCCGGGCTGGCGGATCGTGGCCTTCGACTTGCCGGGATTCGGCAGCAGCGACAAGCCGGACGCATCGTACGACGAAGCCTTCTTCAGCCGCGCCCTCGAGCGGGTGATCGCAGCGGAACTCCCGGAGCGCTTCGCCCTGGCCGGCCATTCACTTGGGGGAGCGATCGCGGCCCGGTACGCCGCCGCGCATCCCGAACGCCTCACCCACCTTGCGTTGCTCGCGCCGGCCGGGTTTCTGCGGGTCAAAGGCGTCGTCTACGCCGCGCTCGGCAGCCCGCCGGTGCAGTGGATCTTGCAGCGCCGGCCCTCGCGCACGTTCGTGCGGCGCGTCATGAACGACGCGGTCGTCGATCCGCACGTCATCGCGCCCGAAGTCTACGAGCGCGCCTACGCGCTGGCCGAGGACCCGACGATGCGGCGCTCGTTCGCGCGCGTGTACGCGGCAGCGATGCGCGAGTTCGCCGACTCCAAAGCGATCGCCGCACGGCTGCGCCGCTGGACCGGACCGACGCTCCTCGCGTGGGGACGCGAGGACCGCTACATCCCGGTCCGCGCGCTCGACGATACGAAGGTCGTCTACCCGGCAGCATCGTCGGCGATCATCGAACGCGCCGGCCACGTCCTGATGGCCGATCAACCTGCCGCCGTCGCCGCCGCACTACAAACGTTTCTCAACTGACCCGGCCGCGTCCGCAGGTTACGCCCGCGCGCGCTCCATTGATGAATCGCGCGCCGGAAGCGGTTCGTCCGTGTTATTGGAACTTGATCGACGGAGGGATCAAGTACTTTTGGGTATCCATAGCCTAGCTCCGAATCGGGGGCGCGGCGGTCGAGCCGGCCGCGCTTTCCGCAAGGATGCGGTCGTCGATCCGTAGGTCAGCGCGCCCGCGATCACGGCGCTTCCGTTCCGCCGCGAAGAATCGAGAGCGTAAGGATGACGCAGAGCCCGAGCGCCAACGCGACCGCGCGCGCGAGCGCCAGCCCGGGAGCCACGATGCCCAGGACCGCGATGAGCGCGATCCACACCGCCATGCCGGCAGCAACGACCGGATCGTCGACGAACAGCCCGGCGAGTTTGCGCAGGATCGTCCGCACCTCGGTCATGCGGGGAACCTCGCCGTGCGACGGCCCGCGCGCCCGCGGCACAAGCCGATGCCGATGGCGGACGCGGCGAGATAGCCGGCGCCGATCCCGAAGGCGCTCAGGTCATCGCCCGGCCAGGCCACGCCCAGGCCTTCGCCGAGCCACAGCGTTCCCAGCGACGAGAGCATCAACCCGACCGCGAACTTGAGCGCATTTTCCGGGACGCGCGTCAGCGGCTCGCGCAGCACGAGCGCCAGCGCGACGACGACCAGGCCGGCGACGCCGGCGCCGAGCGCGGCCAGCCCGAGGCTGTTCGACGACGCCCCGACCGCTACGACGATGAAGACGACTTCGACCCCTTCCAAGACCACGCCGTTGAACGCCGTGAGCACGCCAGCGCCGTCGATGGAATCCGAGGCCCTGGCGCGGCCGAGTTGCGAGGCGGTGGACGCGTAGCGGCGAGTCTCATCACCCATCGGGATCGCGCCGGCATAGCGCAGGCTCGCCTTGCGCAGCCAGCGCAACCCAAAGAAGACGAGCAGCGCTCCGAGCACGATTTGGAGCGTTTGCAGCCGCGCGTGCGCAACCGCCGGACCGAACGCGGCGACGAGCAGCACCAGCACCACGACGCCGGCCGCGGTCCCGGCCAGCGCAGAGCGCCAGCCACGCGTTGCTCCGACCGCGAGCACGATGCTGAGCGCCTCGACGAATTCGACCAGCGAGGCGATGAACGCCGGCAGCACGGCGGCGGCGAGTTGACCGCTCATGCGACTCCGGCGCCCTGCGGCGGCGCCATGAACTCCGGGCCGACCGGATCCGGGATCTCTTCGCTCAAGATGCGTTCGATTTCGGCGAAGGCCGCCTGATCGAGTTGAAAATCGAACGCGCTCCCGACCGCGTCGAGCTGCGCGGGGTGCCGAGCGCCCCAGAGCACCGCGCCGACTCCCGGCCGGTCGAGCGTCCAGCGGATCGCCAGATCGATCGCGTGCTTCCCGAACCGTTCGCTCGCGAGCCGTTCCAACCGCTGCACGGCGCGCAAGTAGTGGCCGAAACGCGGCTGGGTGAATTTTGGATCGGCGCTCCGGATGTCGCTCGCGGGAAAGGTCGTGCCATCGTTCATGCGACCGCTGAGCAGGCCGCGGCACAGGACGCCGTAGGTGAGCGCGGTCAGCTTGTGCTCCACCGCGTAGGGGAGCGCTTCGGTCTCGGCTCCGCGCTCGAACAGGTTGAACGGCGGTTGAAGAGTGTGCAAGGGCGCGACGGCGCGAAAGCGATCCATCTGCTGCGCCGAGAAATTGCTGACCCCCACGGCGCGGATCTTTCCAGCAGCGTACAAACGGCCCGTCGCTTCCGCCGTTTCTTCGATCGGCGTCGCCGGGTCGGGCCAGTGAACCTGATAGATGTCGATGCGATCGGTTTGCAAACGCGCGAGCGAGTCGTCGATCTCTTTCACGATCCGGGCCCGGGACGCGTCCCGGCGCACATTGAGCTGATCGTCCCACGTCAGACCAGCCTTGGTCGCGATGACGACGTGGTCGCGTTTGCCGCTCAGCGCGCGGCCGACGATCTCTTCCGCATGCCCCTGCCCGTAGACGGGAGCCGTATCGATCAAGGTGATCCCGTGCTCGAGCGCACGCTCGATCGTGGCGACCGACTCGGCGTCGTCGGTGCCGCCCCACATCCAGCCCCCCATCGCCCAGGTCCCCAGGCCGATCCGCGAGATGCGCATCCCGGTCGTCGAAACCTCGATTGTTTCCATGTTGCCTCTCCCGCGGAATCATCGCGCCGTGGGAACATTCTACGCAGAGAACGCGCTCTGACAACGGAAACCCACGACTTTACCAGTCACCCATCCGTTCTTCATCGACCTCACCCTCGAAGACGATCGTGCCGGGCGCGACGATCGCGCCGACCAGCGGGATACCCTCGAAGCGCAGGTCGCACGAGAGTGCATCATCCGGGGAATGCGCGTAGAGGGCGGCCGCGCGGACCAGCACGTCGGGCGCGCACAAGACGCGCAGCGGCGGCACGCCGTAGAGGCGGCGGAAGCCGGCCAGCGCACCCGTGAACGCCGCCTCATCGTAGACGTCTCCGAGGCGAACTTCCCAGCGGACGGTTTCCAGTTTGGCTCCCCAAGGCTCTGCGCGAACGGCGACCGAACGCGAGCGGCGATGCCGGCTGCTCTTCTCGACGGGCGTGCGCTCGCGAACGAACTTCGTACCGACCTTCGCGCCCGCAGTGCGGCTCTCCGCGCGCAGGGCGTCGTCCCGCGGCTGGTGGTCGCGATCGTAGGCGAGGACGCGGCCTCGATGGCCTACGTCCGCAGTTTGGTCGCCATCGGCGAGAAAGTCGGCGTCGCAGTGACCGTGGACGCGCTCGACCGCGATGCCGGCGAAGCCGAGGTGCGCGCGTGGCTGCAGGCCCTGGGGGCCGAGCCGACGATCCACGGGATCATTCTGCAGCAACCCCTCCCGGCGCAACTCGCGATCCGGCGGATCGCCGACGCGATCCCCGCGCACAAGGACGTCGACGGCGCGAACCCGATCAATCAAGGCCGCCTGGCCTTCGGCAGCGGCACCGAGTTCGTCCCCGCGACGCCCGCGGCGGTGATGCTGCTGCTCGAACGCAGCCCGCACTGGCCGCTGCGCGGCCGGCGCGCGTGCATCGTCGGCCGCTCCAACGTGGTCGGGCTACCCGTGACGCTCTTGATCATGCGCGAGGACGCGACCGTCGTCTCGACGCATCAGGAAACGCGCGATCTGGCGCATCACACGCGCGACGCGGAGGTGCTCGTCGTCGCGACCGGCGTCCCCGGCCTCATACGCGCCGGCATGGTCGCGCCGGGCGCGACCGTGATCGAACGTCGGCACGACCTACATCGAGGGCGTCGTGTACGGCGACGTGGCGTTCGACGAGGTCGCCGCCGTGGCCGGCGCGATTACGCCGGTGCCGGGCGGGGTGGGCCCGGTGACCAACGTCGCACTGATGCGCAACGTCGTGCTTGCCGCCGAGCGCCTCAGCGGCTCGGCGTAGCCACCGCCCGCCGTGCAATGCAGGCTCAGTTCAAGCTGAAGTGCTTGCCGAAGAACTGCTCCTGATGCGTACGGAACGTGCCGCCCGGCGCGTCGTCGCGCTCGACGGGCGCCTGCGCCGCCTTGCGCTCGAGCAGTTGCCGGAGCTGCGGCAACGAGCGCCGCAAATAGTCTAGTTCCGTCTCGAGCCGCTCGCCGGTGTCGGAGATTTCGAGCAAACGCTGCTTCATCTCATCGGCCACTTGGATCGCGTCCCCGATGAGGAACGACACGTCGACCGGGTCGGCCGGAACGTCGATATCGGCTGCCGTCCCCGAGAATTCGACGAGCAGCCGCAGATATTCACGAAACTCATCGCAGACTTCATCGTGAAGGCTGCCGAGGTTTACGCCGGGCGGTGTATGCTCGTCGAGATAGTCCACGTCGACGAGCAAATACGGCTCGTTGCGTACGACCTTTCGAATGCGAAAGCGCCGCCGGCCGGTCGTCGTGATGTAGTACCGTCCGGCAGGCAGCCGCGTTACGTCACAGATCTCGGCGGTCGTGCCAACGTCGTGCGGGAGCACGTCCGTCTCCCCGGCCTCGCGGCCCTCGCGAATCAAGACGACGCCGAAGGCCTCGTCGGCCTCGAGGCACTCGGCGACGAGCTGGCGATAGCGCGGCTCGAAGACATGGAGGTTCAGCACCGCCCCCGGAAACAACACGGTGTTGAGGGGGAAGAGCCGCAAGCGCGACGGAGCCGCCACCGACGAACTACCCCTTGGGCGTCACGAGTCGCGACTCGACTGCGCTCCAGTCGATGTTGGCGAAGAACGCCTCGATGTACTTGGGCCGTTCGGCCGGCTTGTAGTCGAGCAAGAACGCGTGTTCCCAGAACGTCCAGCACGAGGATCGGGACGAAGCCCGCGACGTTGCCGTCTTCGTGCAGCGTGATCCAGTGATTGGATATCCGCCCCGTCCAGGGGTCCTGGAACGCGATCGCCCAACCCACGCCGCGCAGCGCCGCGGTCGCGGTGAAGTCTTTCTTCCAGGTATCGAAGTCGCCGAACGAGCCGCCCAGCGCCGTGCTCAAGGTGCTGCTCGGCGTGCCGCCCGCACCTTTCGTGAGATTGTCGAAGTAGTATTCGTGCAGCCGCATGCCGTTGTACTCGAAACCGAGCCGGCGCGTCAATTCCGCGAAGTGCGGATTGGCGCCCGCCGCTTGTCCCGCGGCGACCAATTCATGGATCTGCTCGTTGAGCAGATTGGTGTTCTTCACATAGCCTTCGTACAGCCCGAAATGCACCTGGAGCGTGTTGTCCGAGATGCCTTGCAAGCCGGCGAGATCCCACTTCTTCGGCGCGTACGATTGCTGGGTCAGAGTTGCCACCTATGCCTCCTCTCGAGTGCCGGGACCGCCTCGTTCGACGGAGCGGGCGGAACCCCCGTATGGCCACCCCGGCAGGTTCCCAACCAACCGGGGCGGCAAACAAATTGCGTGCGCGACCTGGCCTACTTGACGCGGCTGCACCGCGAGCCGCCGCCGCTCCTACTCGAACTCGAACAACAGGGTACGTACGACGGCATCCCGATCGTCGATCGGGCAACAGGCCGTTTGCTTTCGACGCTGGTTCATGCAATGCAGGCCAACCGCGTCCTCGAACTCGGGACCGCGTACGGCTATTCGACGCTCTGGATGGCCCTGGCGCTCCCGCCGGCCGGTCATATTTGGACGATCGACCCGGACCGGGAACGGACGTCGGTCGCACGGACCTATTTCGAGCGCACCGGCGTCAACGACAAGATCGAGATCGTCAACCAGCCGGCGCTCGAGGTGCTCGACTGGTTTCCGCAGCGCAACCTCGACATCGTCTTCATCGATGCTCTCAAGACCGAATACGAGGCCTACCTGGAGGCGGTCGTCCCGATGCTCAAGCGCTCGGGTCTCGTGGTGGTGGACAACCTGCTTTGGGACGGGGAGGCCGCCGCTGATCCGGCCGCCCGCGATTCAGCCGAGGTGCGCGCGATTCGCGAGTTCAACCGCACGTTTCTCGCGCATCCCAAACTCGACGCGACGATTCTCCCGGTGGGCGATGGGATCGGTATCGGTGCCCGTCTCGACTGACGCCTTCAAGTCCGCCATGCGCCGCTTCGCGACCGGCGTGTGCATCGTCACGACCGAACACGACGGCACCGTCTACGGGTTTACGGTCAACGCCTTCGCCAGCGTTTCGGCCGAACCGCCGACCGTGCTCGTGTGCGTGAACCGGAGCGCGACGGCGCACCCGCTCATTTCGGCGGCTGGGCACTTCTGCGTAAACGTCCTGGGTGTCGAACACCGCGCGCTCGCCGAACGCTTCGCGGGCGGCGATAAGACCACGCGCTTCGCTGCCGTCGACTATCGTCTGGGTCCCGGCGGCTCGCCGATCCTGAGCGGGATGCTGGCGTATTTCGACTGCACGCTCGCCGAGGAGCACAGCGCCGGCACGCATACGATCTTCGTTGGCAGCGTCATCGAGGCAGGCGACCGCGCCGGCGCACCGCTGGGCTATTTCGACCGCGGCTATCACGACTTCGCGCTCGGATGATCGTCGAGCACTTCACGGTCGGTGCCCTGGAATGCACCTGCACGATCCTGGGTGACGAGTCCAGCGGCGAGGCGATCGTGATCGACGGCGGAGACAACGTCGATGTCATCGCGCAGCGGCTGGCCGCGCACGGTCTGCGGCCGGCGGCGCTCGTCCACACCCACGCGCACATCGATCACATCGGCGCGCTCGGCGAACTGCGCGCGCGCTGCGGCGGCGCGGGCCTCCTGCATCCGGCCGATCTCCCGCTCTACCACACCCTCGCGCTGCAGGCGCGCTGGCTGGGCCTCTCGATCCCGCCGGCGGTCGTCGAACTCGACGGCGAACTCGTCGAGGGGCAGACGATCCGCGCGGGCGCGCTGCGGCTCGAGGTGCTGCACACGCCCGGCCACACGCCCGGCTCGACCTCGTTCGCGCTGGCGCACGACGGCGGCACGCTGCTCTTCAGCGGCGACACGCTCTTTCGCCAGAACGTCGGCCGCTGGGACCTGGGCGGGACCTCGCTCGAAGATATCGTCGCCTCGATCCGCGGCAAGCTCTTCGCCTACCCCGACGAGACCGTGGTCATCCCCGGTCACGGCCCCGCCACCACGATCGGCCTAGAACGCCGCACCAATCCCTACGCCGCGACGGCCTAGCTCGGCAGCGACGAGGTCCCAGACATCGCGTCGCGCAGCGCGTCGAGCGCGTCGCCGACCGGGATCGCCGGTGCGGGCGCGTCGCGCTTTCCATGATCGGCAATCGCGCGACGCGAGACCCCGATCGCCCGGCGCACCGCGAGCCGGCGGCGATCGTTTGCATCGCCCGGAGGTTCCAATTCGCGAGCACCGGCCGAAACATCGCGCGCGATCCGAATCCAGCCCGCGGGATGCCGGCGACGGTCTGCGCGCACGAAAAGCCGGTGATGCCACTCGACCGGCGGCGCGACGCGTTCGAGATCCGCGATGCGATGCTCGATATGCGCGCGTTTGGCCGCAAGCTCCGCGCCTGCACCGTGCACGTGCGCGACCACCTCGTCGATGGCGACGAGCAGATCGGCCAACCGCCGCCGGACAACGTCCTCGGTACGGATCGGAGAGACGAACCACGTCGCAAGAACGGCGCACACGGCGCCGGCGAAGATCGCTTCCAATCGCATGCCGAGCAGTGCGACGCCCATACCCACCGGTGCGAGCAGCGCCAGGATCAGCGTGATGCAACACGCCCAATACCCGTAGTTCGCGTCGCGCAACCACAGACCCAGGAACAGCAGGGCAAAGATCGCGGCGGCTTCCGCCGGGCCGCTCGGTGTCCACAGGGCCGTAACGATCCCTGCGGCAATCGTGCCGGCCAACGCGCCCGCGAGTCGCAAAATGCCGCGATAGACCGCGTCCTCACGACCCAAGGCACCGCTGCATACGATGAACGCCGTCAGCACGGTCCAGCCCCAGTGGGCCGGGAAGAGCACCTCGCCGGCCACGAACGCCGCGCCGAGCGCGACCGCGAGCTGCGCCGCCATGCGGGTCGCCGGCGAGAACCCGGCGCGTGACGCGCGTTCGCGCTGCGGCGGCGCGGGCAGCGCCGGAGCGAATCGCGAAAAAGCGGTCGCACAGCCGAGCGAGACGAGCCCGGCACAGGCGAGCAGGCCGAGATCGACGGGCAGGCCGCCCGGCCCGCGGACCGGCGGCGGCACGATGAGCATCGTCACGAGCGGCAGCGCGAGCAATTCGCCGGCTCGCTGCAGGCGCGGCCCGAAGTTGCGCAGCCAAATCGCCATCGACATCCCGGCCGTAAACACGATGGCGCCGAACACCGGACTCAGCCGAAGCAGCAGCCCGATTCCGGCCGCGGCCAGCGCAATGCAGACCATCACCAGCGGGACCGCAAGGAAATCCCACCCGCGTAGCGCGCGCGGGCGGCGCGACAAACCGATCGCCAAGATCGCCGCGACGATCGCCGGCTGCGCGCCCGCACCGAACCGCTGCGCGACGGCATACACGATGACGAAACTGGCGATGACCGCGGCCAAGGTGAGCGCCGCCCGAACCAGACCCGCGCGATTCACCATCCGGCCACATTCGCCACCGGTGCCGCTAGCGTCCCGCGCCAGGTCAGTTCGACGGGGAGAACCAGGACCGATTGCATCGCCGACCTCCTTCCGTCATGGATGCTGGGGCTCGAGTACGATGGAGTACATGGCGGGAATCGAACCCGCGTATCCGCCTCGGCACGGCAGCGCTCGACCACTGAGCGATTGCGTGTGCGGCGGGCTGGGGTGCCGGCGCCGCGAGCCGAACGCGAAACGCTCGGTTATCAGCCGCTATCTGATGAGAGCGTGGTCCCCCGTGCGGGACTCGAACCCGCTACGACGCTGTGAAAGAGCGCCGGCTTAACCCATTGCCGAACGGGGGATGGCGGTCTCGACGAGGATCGAACTCGTACGCTCTGGTTGACAACCAGACGTGCAAACCACTACACCACGAGACCAGGATTGCGGCGAGTGACCGGCGCCACGTTGCTCCACAGCGCGCCTTTGGACCCCGCGCGCTCGCCGCGTCGCGTAAGGCCGGAGAGAGATCTGATCTACGCGGCTGCCGTCTTACGGCGGAAGCGCGCGTAGCACTTTTCCTCGTTGGAGATTCGCCAGTAGACCTCGTCGCGATCAACGTCGACGACAACCACCTGATGGACCCGCTTCGTCACGTGCGCGCTCGCGTAGTATTCGTTGGTATAGCGCAAGCCGATTGGAAGCTCGATCCTCTCACCGATACGCGGAGTTTTCGGCAGCTCGAGAATAGGATGTACGGGCTGCTTTGGGATGGACATGGAACGCTGCCTTTCCGCCGCGCTCGCGGCTGGTGTTTGGGATGAAGAAATCTCGAAATCTGGAGGAAAGTGGACGAATCGAACGCCGAGCCCTCATCAGGCCCCCACGGTTTTCAGGACCGCTTGATCACCATTGACCGGCACCTTCCCTGATCAGGAGCCCCCAGCCGGAATTGAACCGGCGTCGACGCGTTACGAATGCGTTGCTCTTCCGTTGAGCTACCGGGGCGCGTGCCGTAGCGGATCGCGTATACTGGTACGCCTGCCGCGATTCGAACGCGGACCTCCGGCTTCGGACACCGGCATGGTTGCCGTTCCACCACAGGCGCGAGCAGATGGCACGGGCTGCGAGACTCGAACTCGCGGCCTCCTGGTCCCAAACCAGGCGCTCTCCCAAGCTGAGCTAAGCCCGTATATCTCGATGCGATATGCAAGATGGTCCCACGATGAATGTTGGATGCGGGGCCTGGACCTGCCCCAGGTAGCGCGAGCTTATGAGACTGCGCCTTCCTCGAATCCCCGCGAAAGTTCTTGGACGATCGCGCATTGATGCGCTCCGGTTCTTTTGGCGAACACCGGAAAACGCCGAAACATGGTGGAGATCCGAGGAGTCGAACCCCGCGTGAACTGCTTGCAAAGCAGCCGCCTCACCGATCGGCATGACCCTTATGGAACGCCCGGACGGATTTGAACCGCCGCAATGCCCGCCTTCGTAGGGCGGCGCTCTTCCAGACTGAGCTACGGGCGCATGGCGGATCCGCCTCGACTCGAACGAGGACATCGCCGTTTCCGACGATTCGCCGCGGTAGCAACGCGGTGGTTTGCCGTTCACCCACGGATCCAAAACAATGACGATCCGCCGGCGCGCATCCGCGTGCGCGCGCGGCGTTACCCGATCGTCGGCGGACGTGCGGACGGATGCCCGCACGGTTCTGGAATAACGTATGCAGTTTTCAATGTTCTTTGAACGTTCCGCATGCTCTTGGGCGTGCGGGAATATGGGGTGAGTAGCCGGACTCGAACCGGCTAAGACACGCGCCACAGGCGTGCGACTCGACCGCTTTGCCTTTACTCACCAGGGATTCAGGCCCGGGCTGCACCACGGACCTATGAAAAAGGGGACCGGCTCTCGCCGATCCCCTTTCCACTTGCGTGAAAGTTCTCTCGACTAAGAGCCTATGGTGCAAACTTCGTATCGAAGTGCGCGCGGCGACCGCCGACCATCGCTTCGATGACCGGATACGTGGGGTTGGACGACCAAGCGGACCTTGACCGTTTTGTGAGACTCGACGCGCATAGTTGCCACATCATGTTTCGATCCTAACACGACTCTGCAACTTGTCAAGCCGGACCTCTGAAGAAAACGTACTCATGACGGAAGACGCTAGAGGATCTTTCCATCGTCGTCGCCGCCGAGCAACAGCGGGCGCAGGAGCGGGATCGGTGGGCTGCCGTGAGCCAGCAGGTCGGCGTGGAATTTGGCGAGCGTGAACTGATCGCCGTACTTTTTCTGGTAGTCCGCGCGCAGTTTGAGGATCTCGAGTTTCCCCAGCGTGTAGTAGCCGTAGGTCGCGTCCTGCGTGCCGCGGCGCGCTTCGATGCGAGCATCGGCGGGATCGAGAAAGGCCTGCTCCTCGAAATACCGTTTCGCTTGCGCGAGCGTCCAGCCCGCCGTGTGCAGCTTCACGCCGACCACGTAGCGCGCGTTGCGCAGGATCGCCTCTTTGAGTTGCATGAGGCGCACGCGCGGGTCGCCGTTGCCCCAGCCCTCGTCCACGACCATCTGCTCGTCGTAATGCGCCCAGCCTTCGACGAACGAACTGGCTCCGAGCAGCTTCTTCGAGAGCGAGAGCGGCAGGTGTTTGTCGATGATGTATTGCGTGAAATGCCCCGGATAGACTTCGTGCGCGCTCACGATCGGGCGCTCGAAATCGTTGAAGGTCTGCAGGTAGAGTTCTTGATCGTGCTTGGAGTCTCGCGGGTCGACCGGCGTGACGTTGTAGTAGGCCTTCGTCGCGACCGTCTCCAGCGGGCCGGGCGCATCCATCGACGCGACCGTGGTCGAGCGCTCGAAGGCCGGCGTCAGCGTCACCTCGATGTTCGCGTCGGATGGGAGATCGATGATGCGCTTGGCGGCGATGAACGCGCGCAGCTTCACCAGATCCGACGCGGCCGCGGGGATGAGTCCCGCAGCCGTCGGGTGGACGAGCAGCGTCTTTGCGACGACCTGCGCGACGGTCGCGTGCGGGTCGATCAGCTTGGCCGTCGCGACCATCCGGTCGTGGGTGTCGCGCAGTGCCGCGACGCCGACCGCGAGGTATTGGTCGAGCGGCATGTCGATCGCTTCTTCGTCGCGCAGCCGCGCGGCGTAGTCGGTCGCGCCGATCGCGAACGTGCCGCTCGGGTGCGCGACGAAGCGGTTCTTGATGAACGCCGCGAAGTCGCGCGTGGCGGCGGCCGCGCGGCGGGTCGATTCGCGGAATGCGGCCTGCGTCGCCGCATCGCCGGCGCCCTTGAACGCGGTCACGGCGTCGCCGGTGAAGAAACTGACGGTCCCCATTGCATCGTCGTAGGCGATGGCGGCCGTATCAGCGTCGCAGCCGGTGAGGTTCTTCTTCGCCTGCTCGAACAGCGCGGGAATCTGATTTTCACGAGCGATGGCGCTGCGCAGCCGGACGGCGCGCGGCGCGAAATCGCGCGACATCACGGAAAAAACGGCGCCGCTCGCGATCCCGACGTAGTTGTCCGGCTTGTGCTTCCAGGTAGCCATCGTGCCGGTGAGCAGCAGGTCATCCCGCAGTGCGTTTTCCAGCATCGCGCGATCGAGCGCGACGTCGGGCGAGAGCGTCGCCGGGCCGACCTGCGCGAGGGCGACGAGGTAGCGCTTGTCGCGCGCGATTTCGGCGGCATAGTCCTGCGGGCCATAGCTCCCCAGTTGCGCGTCGTAGGTGTGGATGCCGGCGAACGTCGCGTTGACCGGATTCGCCGCAAAACTCTCGTTGAAATACTGGGCTGCGAGCTTGGCATAACGCGCATCGTCATCGGGCGCCGAGCGGACCGGCGCCCCGATCCCGGCCGCGAGGGCGGCCGCGCACGCGGCGGCGGTGAACCAACGTCTCTTCATCACGCGCGCGGCTTTGGCGCGGCAACCTCTAGCGCCTTTCCCCGGTTTGCGAGGTCATGCTGCGTACACTCACCGCCGCTTCTGCGGCTGCCGTTCTCCTGCTCGCTGCTCCCGCCGGAGCCGCGGACCAACTCTGGAAGATCGACCCCGCTCACTCGGACGTCGAATTCGGCATCAAGCACTTCGGGCTCTCGAGCGTCAAAGGGACGATCCCCATACAGGCCGGCCAAATCACGCTCGCCGCGGGTAAAGAGATCCCGGCCGGCGTCGACGTGACCCTCAACGCGGCGGGGATCGACACGCAAAACGAAATGCGCAACGGCGATCTCAAGTCGGCGAACTGGTTCGACACGGCGAAGTATCCGGCCATCACCTTCACCTCGACGAAGATCATCGGGACCGATCCGGCCAACTTCACGATCGACGGCAACCTCACGATGCACGGCGTCACGAAGCCGATCGAACTCCAGGTGCATTTTGAAGGGAAAGGGCAAGGCGGCAGAGGCGAGCAGCGCGTGGCGTACAGCGCGACGACGACAATTCACCGGCGCGATTTCGCGCTGGTCGACAGCCACACGAACGCACTCGGCGCGCTCGTCGTCGGCGACGACGCGGCGATCTCGCTGCAAGTCGAGGGCGTCGCCGCCCCCTGATTCCGCCTGCTAGCGCAGGCTGATCGTGGTGACGCCGCCCTCGGCGGAAACGCGCGGGCCGGCCGGCGCGGCGTCCGGCACCCCGGCGGCCCGGGCCGCCGCGAGCATTGTATCGGTGATCGCGCCGCTCGCACGCTTGGCGCGGTAATCGTCGATCGCCGCCTTGAGCGCAAGGCGCGAACGCTGCGGGTAGTCCTTTTTCTTCTCGGGGTAGCCGCCGAGCGCGGCTTCGATGTCGGCATCGCCGATCGCCAGCGCCTCATCGATCGTCTTGCCCTTCACCAGCTCGACGAGCAACGAACTCGTCGCCGTGCCGAAACCGCAACCGGTCGTGAAGTACGAGACGTCCTCGATCACTTCACCGGGGCCGACCTGCAAGAAGAACGTGTACAGGTCGCCGCAGGAATCGCTGAAATACTCACCGCTCGCCATCGGATTTTCCATCGTCCGGAAGCCGCTGCGAAGCTCGACGAGCTGCTGAAATTTTGCGAAATTCACGTTACCTCGAACCGGCAGGAGCGGCCGCCGGTTGCGAGCGACTCCGTTTGCTTCACGTCGGGGGAGACGACCTCGTGCATGATCCCGTGGATCAAGTTGCAGACCTCGGGATGCTCCGTGACCGTTTTCGAGTAGGGGCAATTGTGCTCGGTGAGCGCAAATCCGTCGCCCTTGGGGACGACGTCGGCATCGACCCCCGACGCGCGCAGGACCCGCGTGAGGTCGATCGCCCGTTCCGGGACGGGCTTCGCGGCGTTGATCGTGTTCTTGAGGCGCTCCGCCGAACGCTTGGCCATGCCGTCGAAAATCGCTCGCACCGCGCTGTCGCCGCCGGCCTGACGGATCTCGCGCAAAACCGCATTGAGCATCTGGTCGTAGTGTTGGGGGAAGTACTTGTCCGCCTCCGGCGTGAGGGCGTACTCGACGGTCGGCTTGGTTTTTCCGCGGCGGACCCGCTGCCCGCTCACCAGACCGTCACGCTCGAGGATGATCAGTTGCTGGCGGATGGCGTTGGGCGAGAGACCGAACTCGGCGGCCAGGTCGAATGCCGAGGCCCCGCGCCTGCCCCGCAGGGCGGCGATGATCTTGCCGCGCGCCGATTCGAAGAAGCGATCCTGCATCTCGCACCGAGCCTAGCACCAGCTCCCGAGAAAGTCCAGACTTTCCTTGACTTTCTCTTCTCCGGCGGCTACCATCGGTAGCGCTGTGTCAGAGCGTGGATTACGGATCAGCGGCCTGCGGGTCGCGGTCGAAGGCAACGAGATTCTCAAGGGCATCGACCTGCTCGTCGAGCCGGGCCGCGTCCACGCGCTCATGGGCCCCAACGGTTCGGGCAAGTCAACCCTTGCCTTCACGATGAGCGGCCATCCCAAATACGAAGTTCTCGCCGGCTCGGTGACCCTCGACGGCGAGGATCTCCTTGCGCTGGGCGCCGACAAGCGCGCCAAAGCCGGCCTGTTCCTGTCGTTTCAATATCCCGCCGCGATCCCGGGCGTCTCGGTAGCCAACTTCATTCGCAGCGCGCGCATGGCGGTCAAGCCCGGCGATCTTCCGCCGGCGAAATTCCGCAAGCTCGTGTTCGACCAGCTCGACCGGCTCGACATGGACCCCGCCTTCCTCGGCCGCTACGTGAACGACGGCTTCTCGGGCGGCGAAAAGAAACGGCTCGAGATGCTGCAGCTCGCGATCCTGCAACCCAAGTACGCGGTGCTCGACGAAACGGACTCGGGTTTGGACGTCGATGCGCTCGAAGCGGTCGGCACCTCGGTGAACGCGCTGCGCGCGAGCGACGAGGGCAAGGAAACCGGGTTCCTCATCATCACGCACTACCCGCGCATCCTGGCGCATATCCCCGCCAACGTCGTCCACGTCATGATCGACGGTCGCATCGTGAAGACCGGCGGCCCCGAACTCGCAAACGCGATCGAACGCGACGGTTACGACCGGATTCGCGAGGAGGTCGCGGGTGGCGTCGCTTAGCCCGACCCGCCCCACCGGCGCGACGTCCGCCTCGCTCGATGCCCTCTTGGCGCTCGGGCTGACCGGCGCCGAGGCGCGCCGGGCCGCCTACGCGCTCTTCGAGTCGCTCCCGGCGCCGCAAGCGCCCAATCGGAAGTGGAAGCACGACCTGCGCGCGCTCGAACTGGGCGATCTGACGTTCTCCGCGACGCCGATCCTGCAACTCGCGCAGCCGCTGAACGTCCCCGGCGTCGTCGTCTGCGATTTCGCGACCGCGCGCCGCGAGCACGCCGCCGCGTTCGCCGCCGCATACGATCTCGCGCTCGCCAACGCCACCAAGTTCGGCGCGCTGACGCGCGCCTTCGCCCCCGACGGGCTCTTCATCCACGTCGCCGACGGCGTCACGCTCGTGGAGCCGGTCCGCCTGGGCGTCGTCGCGATCGAAGGCGAGGACGCGCTGCCGCACGTGATCGTCTCAGCCGGCGCAGACGCCCGGGTCGACATCATCGAGCTGGCCGGCGGCGATACCGGCGGGGGCCTCGTCTGCGCGGCGACCGAGATCGTCGCGGCGCCCGGCGCGCGCGTGAGTTACTCGATCCTCCAGCAATTCGGTCCGCGGACCCGCTCGATCGCGACGCGCCGCGCCCATATCGGCAAGGACGCGGAGGTGCATTTGGCGTTCGCCGCGATCGGCGCGCAGCTCTGCGTCGAAGACATCGCCGAGTACGCGGCCGGCGAAGGCGCCAATGCGCGCCTGAGCGGCCTCTTCTTCGCGACCGGCGAGCAACACGTCGACATCGCCAGCGACGTGCAGCATCTCGTCGGCTCGACCTCCTCCGACACCGTGGTGAAAGGCGTGGCCGGCGACCACGCGCAGGCACGCTTTCTGGGCAACATCAGAATCGCCGCGCAGGCGCACGGCAGCGATGCGACGTTGCGCGACGATTCGCTGCTGCTCAGCCCGACGGCGCGCATCGACTCGGTTCCGGCCCTCGAAATTGCGGCCAACGACGTAAAGGCCTTTCACGGCGCGACGGTCGGCGCGCTCGACCCGGAGAACCTCTTCTACATCATGAGCCGCGGGCTCGACCGCGCGACGGCGGAACGCTTGGTGACGCTCGGGTTTCTCGAGCCTGCCGTCGCGCGTTTTCCAAACGAAGCGGTGCGCGAGCACCTGCGCGCGGCGCTCGGGGAGAAGCTGGGATGATCGCGACCGCCGACGCGAAAACCGCCCGCATCATCGCCGATTTTCCGATCCTCGCCACGCACACGTCGCGCGGAAAACGGCTCGTCTATCTCGATTCCGCAGCGAGTTCGCAAAAGCCGCAAGCCGTCATCGACTCGCTCGTCGACTACTACTCGAACTACAACGCCAACATCCATCGCGGCGTCTATGAGATCGCCGCGCGCGCGACCGACGCCTTCGAGCACGCGCGCGCCACGGTGGCGCGCTTCGTCAACGCGGCCGAGCCGGCCGAGATCGTCTTCACGCGCAACACGACCGAAGCGATCAATCTGGTCAGCTTCTCGTGGGGCCTGACCAATCTCAAACCGGGCGATGCGATCCTCACGACCCAACTCGAGCATCACTCGAATCTCGTGCCGTGGCAGTTGCTGGCGGCCAAGACCGGCGCGGAACTCCGCTTCATCGAGGCTGACGACTTCGGCAACCTGCTGCTCGACGATCTGGAAGAGAAGCTCAGCGGCGTGAAACTCGTCGCGCTCACGCACATCAGCAATACCCTGGGCTCGATCGTGCCCCTCGAGTCGATCGTGCCGCTCGCCCATGCCGCGGGCGCGGTCGTGCTGGTCGACGGCGCGCAGTCGGTCCCGCACATGCCGATCAACGTCCGCGCGCTCGAGGTCGACTTCTTCGCCGCCAGCGGCCACAAGATGTGTGGCCCCACCGGGATCGGCTTCCTCTACGGCCGGCGCGAACTGCTCGAGGCGATGCCGCCGTTCCTGACCGGCGGCGACATGATCAAGTCCGTCGCGTACACCGAGGCGACGTTCAACGAACTGCCCTGGAAGTTCGAGGCCGGCACGAGCAACATCGCCGACGCGATCGCGCTGGGGGTCGCCTGCGAGTATCTCACGGCTACCGGCATGGAGTGGGTCCGCCGGCACGAGATCGCGCTCACGCGCTACGCTCTCGAGCGCCTCGCGACCCTCGTCCCGCGCGGGCTGGCGATCTACGGTCCGCCGCGCGCCGAGGACCGGGCCGGCGTCATCTCGTTCAACTTCGCCGATATCCACGCGCACGATCTGGCCTCGATCCTCGACACCGAAGGCGTCTGTATCCGCGCCGGCCACCACTGCACGATGCCGCTCATGGACAAGATGCACTGGCCCGCAACCGCCCGGGCCTCGTTCTACCTCTACAATCGAGAAGCCGACGTAGACGCCCTGATCGGCGCCCTCGAAAAAGCGGCCCACGTCTTTCAGATCGCGTAGCAGGCGCAAACCGACCTTGGACGATTTCTACAAAGGCTACATCCTCGACCATTACCGCAGTCCGCGCAACTTCGGGCACCTCGACGCGCCCGATGCGAGCGCGGAAGATCTGAACCCGCTGTGCGGCGACCGGATCCGGATGGAACTGAAGGTCGGCGCCGACGGCCGGGTCGAGGATGTCCGGTTTTCCGGGAAGGGCTGCGCGATCTCCCAGGCGGCCGCCTCGATGCTGACCGAAACGATCAAGGGCGCGCAGCTCGAAGACGTCGCGCGGCTCTCGATGGACGTGGTGCTGGAGAGCGTCGGGATCGGGATCAGCCCGGCGCGCATGAAGTGCGCGAGCCTCTGCCTCAAGGTGCTCAAGAGCGCCGCGCTCGGCGAAATCGCGAGTTGGCCGGACGACGAGCCGGCGCCGGCAACCTGATCGAAACGACCGCGCGACTGGCCGTCGCGATCCTGCTGGACGCTCTCGCGTTCGTCGTCTGGGACGTCGGAACGCGTGGACCCGTCCGCATGCTGCGCGATCTCGCCGGCGGCTTCGCCGGCGCCGGCGTCTTCGCACGCGGGGTCGCGCGCTTTCTGCTCGGACTCTTCGCGATCGCGGTCGCGGCGATCGTACTGCTCCCGCCGATCGTCGCGAGCGGCCGGCCTGTGCTGGTCGAGGGTTGGACGCTGCTGGCCGGACTCGCCGTCGAAACGTTGATCGGTGCCGACCTGCGCGCCCGCCTCTCGACTATGCGCTGAGCTTGGCTTCGCTGCAGATGTTCTGGATGTCGTAGGCGCGGAACGGCAACGTCTTGCGCGAGCCGTCCGGCAAGATGAGCGTCAAGTAGACCCGGCGGGAGTCGACGCCCACCATGCGATTGGTGATCGCCGCCTCACCGAGCCGCACGTAGTCGCCGGAATAACCGTATTGCTTGGCAACCTTCGGCAGATACAAATCCTGATCGTCCCAGTGCGCGATCACCCCGTTCTGGGCGCGAACGTTGTGCCGTATCTGCGCCTCCTCGGGGACCGGAAAATGCTCCGGGAGATCCGCGGTGCTGGTGACGACGCTTTCGATGGCCGTCTCGCGCGCGTAGTTGGCGGCTCCGCCGCAGAACGATTCCACCCGGTTCGGCGAGAGCAAGCGCGGACGGCCACTCGCGCATCCGGCAAAGAACAACAACGGGATCAGCAGGACGACGGCACGGTTCATCCGTGTCAGTTGTCGTGAAGGAAGCCGAGCGAAAGCCACGGCACCGAGGCGATCACGATGACCGACGCGAGCAGTGCGAGCAAGTACGGAACCATGGGTTTGATCGCCGTATCCGGATCGCACTTGCCGATCACGCACGCGCCGTAGTAGCCGATCCCCAGCGGCGGCGCGAACAAGCCGATCCCCATCGAGAGCACGGCGACGATCGCGTAGTGCACTTCGTTGATGCCGAACTGACCGGCGATCGGGAAGAGCAGTGGGCCGAAGAGCACCATCGCCGGGATGCCTTCGAGCACCGAGCCGAGTACCGTGAAGAGCAGGATCGAGAGCGCCATGAAGCCGATCGGGCCGCCCGCGTGGGTGAGCATCGTGGCGAGTTGCTGCGCGAAGCCCGACTGCGTGAGCGACCAGCCCATCGCGGTCGCGGTCGCGATGATCAGCATGATCGCCCCGCTGAGGCTGGCCGTCTCCTTGAGCATCGGATAGGCGCGGCCCCAGTTGAATTCGCGGTAGATGAAGACCCCGACGAGCAGCGTGTAGATGATGCCGACCGTCGAGACTTCGGTCGCGGTCGCGATCCCGTCGATCACGAAGAACCGGATGACCAGCGGCAAGAGCAGGCCGGGCAGCGCGACGAACACCGCCCGCGCGATCTGGGCGCCGGTGGCGCGCTTGGCGAGTTCGGTGCGGTCGCCGCGCGTGCGCAGTTGCGAGACCGCGAGCAAGAAGATCGACGCGACGACGGCCGGCAAAAGCCCCGCGGTGAAGAGGTCGCGGATCGAGACGCTGGCGACCGTGCCGATGATGATGAGTACGAGACTCGGCGGAATCGTCTCGGCCATCGCACCCGAGGTGGCGAGCAGCGCGATCATCTCCGGCCGTTTCTGGCCGCGTTTTTCCATGTCGGGGAAGAGCACGGGCGCGACGGCCGCCATATCGGCGGTCTTCGATCCCGAGATCCCCGAGACGACGTACATCGCCGCGACGAGCACGATGTTGAGCCCGCCGCGCAGGTGGCCGACGAGGCTTGCCAAGGCGTCGACCAGGCGCCGCGCGATCCCCGCGGCCTCCATCAAGACGCCGAGCAGCACGAACAGCGGGATCGCCAGCAAAACCAGGTTCTCGACGCCTTCATCCATCCGGCCCACGACCGTGCTCAGCGGGATCGTCGTCGAGAGCGCCAGATAACTCACGCTCCCGATCCCGAAGGCGAAGGCGATCGGGACCCCGATCGCCACGCACGCGCCGACCAGCACGACGAAGAAGAGCACGAGATTCCAGTTGCCCAGGCCGGCGAAAGCGGCGCGGCCTGCGTAGAACCCGCCGCAGGCGATGGCCGCCACGGCGAGCACGACCGCGACCTTCTTCCAGTCGCTGTCGATCAGCCGCAGAATCGAGACGAGGAGGATCAGCGCGAGACCGGTCACGATCGCCAGCACGACGTCGCTGCGCGGGATGCTCAGGGCCGGGGTGAGGTCGATCGTCTCCTGGCGCAAGAACGATCCGCTGGCGGGGAGCAATTCGAGACAGAAGATCCCGACGATCGTCGCGCTGGCCACGTCGAGCCACTCGCGCATCTCGGGCGAGGCATAGCGCAAGACGGCGGTCAGCCGCATGTGCTGGCGGCGCTGATAAGCCATCACCGCGCCCAGCATCGTCAGCCACAGGAAGAGGATCGTGCCGAGTTCATCGGTCCACGTGAGCGCGTTGTGCAACACGTAGCGCGAGAACACGCCGCTGGCCAGAATGCCGACTTCGACGACGATGAGCAACGCGGCGAGCGGTTCGACGACGAAGCCGATCGCGCGGTCGACCGCGATCGTCCACCGGCGATGGAGCCCCGATACGCCGGCAGCGAGTTGTCCCGACCGGACTTGCTCGAACGTCGTGGTTGCCGCCATCGAACCTCCCGGTTACGCCAGCTTGCCGGAGTGTGCTTCGAGCAATCCCCATGCGGTTGGGCCGAACTCAGCGGCCCATTTCTTGTAGAAACCTCCGAGTTTCCCTCGGAAGCCCGCCGTTGCCGCGGTGTTGAGGAGCATGCCGCGCCGGCCCAGCTTCTCGGCCAGCGACGCGTTACGCAGTGCCGTATCGCGGCGCTGGAGCAGCGCGAACCTCGTCAGATTACGCTCGGCGATCGCCCGGACGTCGGGCGGAAGCGCGGCCCAAGCGTCCTTGTTCCCCAGGAAGTGATAGGCCGACCACATATGGTTGGTGACGCTCAGATACTTTTGCACCTCGAAGAGCCGCGCGGTGTCGATGATCGCGTACGGATTCTCCTGGCCGTCGACGACGTGCGTTTGCAGGGCCGTGTACACTTCGCTGAAGTTGATCGGGGTCGGCGAGGCGCCGAGCGATCGGAAAAGATCGACCCAAAGAGCGCCGGGCGGTGTGCGAATCTTGAAGCTGTTGAGATCGTCGGCGTCCTTAATCGGATGCGTGCTGCTGGTGATCTGACGCATCCCGTTCTCCCACATCTTGGGATGCACGTAGATTCCCGCCGCGGCGATCTGCGCGCGCACGTAGTCGCCGAGCGCGCCGTCGAGCGCCGCGAAGGCATCGGCGGAGTCCTTGAACGCGAAGCCCACCCCTTGGATCTGGGCGACCGGTACGACGCTGCCCAAAATTCCGCCGTCGAGCGTGAAGAACTGCAGCGCGCCGGAGCGGAGCTGCGCCAGCGCCTGCGTATCGCCGCCGAGCTGGTTGTTGGGGAACATCTGCACGTCGAGCCGGCCTTGGGTCTGCGCGCGCACGGCCTCCCAGCAGAGCTTCATGTAGACGTTGAGCGGGTGGTCGATGCTGACGTTGCTCGCGTACTTGTAGGCGAAGTCGGCGGCGCGGGCGGGAGCCTTGACGACGACGATCGAGGCGAGTGCGGCGGCACTGCCGGCCGCGAAGCGGCCACGGGTGAGCGATGACATGAACGTCCTTTCGGGAATCAGTCCAACAGGAGGCCGTTTCCGCGATTTCGCCGGGCTCGGCGATCCGCCCAGCAGCGAGCCGCCTTCGATCCGCGCCGGGTGGGCGAGTGGGCCTCGACCCCGATCATCGCGGGGAAGAGCCCGCTTCCAACGTTATGCAAGCCGGACGACCGCTGAGCAGCTTCGCCATCTTCGGACCTCCGGTTGAGATCGTGCCCCGCCGGGGGCGGACGACGTTTGAGCCGGTGACGTGCGCGCTGCCGGTGCACTCCTCCCCCTTCGAGCGCAAAATCCATCTCCTGCGCCCAAGCCGAGCCGCAGGAAAATTCCCAGGCCGAGAAAACCGGCGCTATACGCTCCTCCTCCCGCTTAGAAATCGAGGCCTCGAACCGTGAAGCAATCGCTGTCGCGCGGACGTTTTGTCGGTGGCACCGTAGCCGCCGGCGCGCTCGCATTTGGTAGAGCCCCCTACGTGATCGCCGCTCCGACGAAGGAAATCGTCATCGGCCTCAACGTCCCGCAGTCAGGACCCTATTCGGATCAGGGTCAAGATCAACTTCGCGCTTACAACCTCGCCATCGACGAGATCAACAAGGCCGGCGGCATCATGGGGCTGCGGGTCAAGACGACGGTCGGCGACGATCAGACGACGGCCGCCGTCGCGCGCGACAACGCGCAGCGCATGATCGACCGCGACGGGGCGGTGATGATCACCGGCGGCTCGTCGACGGGGACGGCGCTGGCCGTCTCGGCGCTCTGTCAAGAGAAGAAGACGATCTTCATGGCCACGCTGACGCACGGCGACGAAACCACCAACTCCCAGTGTCATAAGCACACCTTCCGCCGCTACATCGATGCCTACATGTCAGCCCAGGCACTGGCGCGCACGCTGGTCTCCAAGTACGGCACGGGATCCTGGTTCCATATTACCGCCGACTATGCGTGGGGCCACAGCGTCCACGACAACATCATCGCCGTCGTCGGGCCCAAGGGCGCCAAAGAGATCAAGAACGTCCAACTCAAACTCGGTACCAAAGATTTTTCCGCGGCCCTCGCGGAAGCCCAGGCGGCCAAGCCCGACGTTCTGGTGATCACCGAATTCGGCGCCGACATGGTCAACTGCCTCAACCAAGCCGCCCAGTTCGGCCTCACGAAGTCGGCCAAGATCCTCGTCCCGCTGGTCGACGAGTACATGGCCAAGGGCGCGAAGGACAACTTCAGCAACGTCGTCGCGACCGCGCCGTTCTACTGGAAGTACCACGCCGCCAAGTATCCGGGCGCGAAGAAGTTCGTCGACGCGTTCACGGCGCGCTACGGCGTCCCGCCCTCCAACGGCGCGGAGTGCGCCTACGACGACATCTACCTCTACAAATCGGCCGTCGAGCGCGCCGGCTCGATCAACCCCGACGGGATCATCGCGAAGCTCGAAGGCTACCACTTCCAGCTCACCAAAGAGCCCGAATACTTCCGCAAGGAAGACCACCAAGGTGTGAATTCGGTCCTCGTTCTCGAAGGGGTCCCGGAGGCCCAACGCGGAGAGGGGGGCTTCGCGTTTGCAAATGTGCTCGAGGTTCATGCCGGCGAGAGCGTCGTGCAGCCCATCAGCGGTCTGAAGTGCCAAATGGAGCCCGCGTAGCTCCCCGTACGCACCCCAGAACGAGGCGGCGCTCACGAAGCGCCGCCTCGTTTGTTTTGTCGCCCGCCCTGGAGAACGAGTGGAAGCCTACGTCCAAGCCATTCTCAACGGTCTCGTCCTCGGTCTGATCTACGTCGCGATCGCGGTGGGCCTCACCATCGTGTTCGGTACGCTTCGGCTCGTCAATTTTGCCCACGGCGCCTTTTTCTCGGTCGGCGCGTATGTCGGGCTCGTCGTCGCCAACCGTTTCGGCCTCGTCGCCGGTTTCATCATCGCGCCGCTCGCGGTCGCGGTCCTCGCGGTTCTGCTCGACCGCATCGTCCTGCGGCGTTTTTACAGCCGCGAGCCGACCTCGCAGTTCTTGCTCACGTTCGGGATCGCGCTCGTGATCCAAGAATCGTTGCGCTTGATCTTCGGCGGCACGGCGCAGCAGTATCCGCTGCCCACGGCGCTGCAGAGCGCGTTCTCGCTAGGGCCGATCGTCTATCCCGCCTACCGGCTCACGTTCGCGCTGGGCGTGATCGTGCTCGTCCTCGCAGTCTGGCTGTTTCTCGCCCGCACCGATTACGGGTTGATCGTGCGCGCCGGGATTCGCGATCGGATCATGGTGCAATTGCTGGGCGGCAACATCACCCAGGCCTCGACGATCGTCTTCGCCCTGGGGGCGGCCATCGCCGGGCTCGTCGGCGCGGCGGCTTCGCCGATCTACAGCGTCGAGCCGACGACGGGTTTCGATTTTCTCGTGCCCTCGTTCGTGGTCGTCGTGGTCGGCGGCTTGGGCAGCTTCTGGGGTGCGGTGCTCGGCGGCCTCTTGATCGGTGAGGTGCAGAGCATCGCGACCGTGGTCTACTCACCCGCGGCCAACGTGATCATCTACATCCTGATGGCGCTCGTCCTCGTGGTCCGCCCGCAAGGCCTGCTCGGCGAGAGCGAGGTGATCCGCCAGTGAGCCCGCGCACGCTCCGTTTCTTGCTGTTCACCGCGCTTGGGCTCGTCGTCTTCCCGTTCGCGATCCACCCCATCGGCGGCTACGCGGGACTCGCCACCCAGGTCTGCATCATGGCGATCGCTGCGGTCGCCCTCAACCTGTTGCTCGGTGAGGCCGGGATGCTCTCGTACGGACAGGCGCTCTTCTACGGCGGCGGCGCGTACATCAGCGCGATCCTCCTCCAGCACGCGATGCCCGGCCATCCGAACCTCTTGCTAGCGGTCCTCGGCGGCGTTCTCTTCTGCGCGGCAGCGGCGGCGCTGCTCGGCGCGTTCGTCGTTCGCCTGTACGGCATCTATTTCGCGCTGCTGACGCTGGCGTTCGCCCAAATGGGCTTTTTCATCGTCGAACAAGCCAAAGATTGGACCAACGGCGACGACGGATTGCAATCGATCCCCAATGCGCCGCTTTATCTCGGTCCGTGGGGGATCGATCTGCAGCAGAAGTTGCCGGCACTCGACCTCGGACCGTTCGGAAATCTCTCCGAGGTGCACTACTGGTACGTGTTCGCGGCAGTGGTTCTGTTGCTCGTGCTGTGGTTCGTGCGCATCCTGAACCGTTCGCAGTTCGGAGAAGTGCTGGCCGCGATCCGCGAAAACGAGGACCGCAGCAAGATGATCGGCTTTGTGCCGTCGTTCTACCGCTTCGCGGCGTTTGTGCTGGCCGGGGCGCTCACGGGTCTGGCCGGGGGCTTGCGCGCGATCTACGACGGTTCGGTGGCGGTCGAAGCGGTCGGAATCGACCGCAGCGCGGCGTTCGTCATCTACGCCGTCGTCGGCGGCGTGCAGACCCTGCTCGGGCCGGTGATCGGCACCGGGCTCATCATGTATCTCGAAAACGTGCTCAGCGCGAAGACCGACACCTGGCGCCTGATCGAAGGGCTGATCTTCGTGGCTGCAATCGTCTTCCTACCGGCCGGGATCGTCGGTACGTTCAAGCGCAAGAAAAAGCCGGATTTCGACAAAGTGCTGGCGGTGAAGTAATGGGCGCGCTGTTACAAACGCGACGGTTGGGCAAATCCTTCGGCCACTTCGCGGCCAATGCCGACATCGATTTCGCGGTCGATCCCGGCGAACTGCGCGCCGTCATCGGCCCCAACGGCGCCGGCAAGACGACCTTCTTCAACCTGCTCTCCGGCGTCACGCGCCCGACGGCCGGATCGATCGCCTTCGACGGGCGCGACGTCACGCACTACAGTGGGCCGCACCGCGTGCATATCGGGATCGCGAAAGCCTTCCAAACGGCCAGCATCTACAACGACCAGAGCGTCCGCCAGAATTGCCGGCTCGCCGCGCTCGCGCACGTCCAGGGAGCCTTCCGCCTGGAACTGCTGCGCCGTTCGACCCGGCTCGCGAAGGTCGACGAGTTGGCCGAACGGGCGATCGAACGGGTCGATCTGCAGGGGCGCGGCGAAACCCGGGCGGGCGATCTTTCGCACGGCGACAAGAAGCTGCTGGACATCGCGATCGCGCTCGCGACCGAACCCAAGCTGCTGCTGCTCGACGAGCCGGTCGCCGGTATGTCGAAAGACGAGGCCCGCAAGACCGAAGCCCTGGTCAAGAAGTTGGCTAATGAGATGACCGTGCTCATCATCGAGCACGACATGGAGCTCATCATGGGGATCAGCGATTCGATCACCGTGTTTCACCAGGGGCGCGTCCTGGCGAGCGGAACGCCGGCCGAAGTACGCGCGAGCGCCAAGGTGCAGGAAGCGTATTTGGGCGGGCACACCGCCGAGGAGATCCTCGAATGACCGCGACCGCGACGCAGACGCGCCTGCGCGTCGATGACCTCCACGCCTACTACGGCGAGAGCCACGTGCTGCGCGGCGTCTCGCTCGCCATCGGCGCCGGTGAAACCGTCGCACTCTTGGGCCGCAACGGCGTCGGCAAGACGACCACCCTCAAGGCCATCGTCGGCTGGCTGACGCCGCGCTCGGGGAGCGTCGTGCTCGACGGCGAGAACCTCGCCGGCAACGACATGATGACGATCGCGCGCAAAGGGATATCGCTCGTCCCCGAAGAGCGCCGCATCTTCACCAACCTCACCGTTGCCGAAAATCTCAAGCTCGCCCAGGTCACGGCAACCAAACCGGGCTGGTCGCTCGACCATGTCTACGAGAAGTTTCCCCGCCTGCGCGAACGGCTGCGCAACAAGGGTGATGAAATCTCCGGCGGCGAGAAGCAGATGCTCGCGATCGCACGCGCCCTCGTCCAAGAGACGAAGGTGATTTTGCTCGATGAGCCGACCGAGGGACTGGCGCCGCTCATCGTACGCGAGGTCGAAGCGATCGTGCGCGAGATCAAGGCGGCCGGAATGACGACGCTACTCGTCGAGCAGAACTTGTATTCGGCGCTCGCCGTCGCCGATCGCTGCTACGTCATCGATCAAGGCGAGATCAAGTGGACGGGAACCGCCGACGAGTTGCGCGCCGCCGACGACGTGCGCGCTCGCTACCTTCACGTCTGAGTAACCCGCACCGTCGTGCCGGCAGGACCGGCGTGCGGCGCAGCCGAGTACACGAGTGGCCGGTCCGGCCGTTGGAGGGAAGATGCGCCGTTTCTCGTCGTTCTTCGTCGCGGGCTCCCTGCTCGCGTTCGCCGGTTGCGGGGGCAGCACGTCGCCCGCCGCCCCCTCGACGTACACGCCGCCGACGAACACCGGGCCCTACTTCTACGTGACGGACGGCGGCACCAACGTACTCCAACTTCCCCAAGCGCAAGTCGGATCGGTCAACCCTGCGTCGATCATCAACGGACCGAACACCGGCCTGCAAACCGCGTCCGGGATCGCGCGCGATTCGGCCGGCAACGTCTACGTTGCCAACCAGACGCAAAACCAGATTCTCGTCTTTCCACCGGCGCTGGCCGGAAACGTGACGCCGGCCCGGCAGATCGCGGGGAGCGCGACCGGGCTGGGCAGTCCGACCGGGATCGCGATCGACTCACAGGGACGCCTGGTCGTCGCGAACCAGTCCGGGAATTCGGTGACCGTCTACGCCGCGGGCGCGACCGGCAACGCGGCCCCGGTGCTGACGGTCGCGGGCGCGGCGACGGGCCTCAATGCGCCGGCCGGCGTCGCCTTCGATGCGGCCGGAAACCTCTACGTCGCAAATTTCCAAGGCTCGATCACGATCTACGCCTCGGGAGCGAGCGGCAATGCCGCGCCCGCCCGGACGATCGCCGGTACGGCGACCGGATTGAACGGTCCGGCCGGCGTCACGCTCGATCCGAGCGGCGACGTCTTCGTCGCCAACGCCAACGGGAACAGCATCACGGAATTTGCGGCCGGTGCGTCCGGAAACGTCGCCCCGGCGCAGACGATTTCGGGACCAAATACCCTGCTCTCCGAACCCCAAGAACTGGTCATCGGCGCGTCGGGCCAACTGATCGTTTCAAATTACAACGTCCCCGGATCGGCCGGACTCATCACCTCGTATCAAGCGGGTGCATCCGGGAACGTCGCGCCCAGCGCGACGATCACGGGGTTCTTCGGTCCGATCGGCGTCAGCCTCTGAGTCGACCGCAGCCGGTGGCCGTCTCAACGATCGCCGGAGCAACGTCCGGCGATCGTTGTTTCGTGGCTAGAACCTAGTCCGAGAGCCGGCCGCCGATTTCGCCGCAAGCGATTCGGGCGCCGCTGCCGCCGTTGGGCGGCGTGTCGGTGTAACTGTCGGAGTTCGCGTGCACGATGATGGACTTCCCCAGGATCGTGTCCGGGCCGCTCACGTGCAGGTTGGCGGCGAAGAACGCGACCATTCCGCTGCCGTCCAAATTGACTTGAATCATCGGCAAGTCGCCCGCATGTCCGCCACCGTCCGGACCCTTATGGGCGTTGGTTCCTGCCGGATCGTAGTGGCTGCCCGCCGAGCCGAACGCCGTTACGACGCCCTTGTCGCGCGTATCGTAACACGAGCCGAATTCGTGGATGTGTACCCCGTGGTTGCCCGGCGGAAGCGCCCGGCTGATGACCGTGATTTGCGTGCCGCCGTCGACGCCGACAAAGCGTGCCGTGGCGACACGGTGCCCGGCGCCGTCGTAGATCGCGGATTCGAGGATGACCGGCTTCGCGGCCCAGACGAGCGACGGGACCAGCGCACTACAGAGAACCAGCGTGGCGGCTAATCCGCGCACGCGAGATAGTCCGTTCAAGGGGACCTCCTTGGAGATGATTGGGCGAATGCCTCTCGCCCGCGCTTCGCGCTCGTTCGGCGAAAACCGTTCGCGAAAGGCAACCGCGCGCTGCGGCGCCAACTGCGGAGCCGATGAACCGGCCGAGCTTCCTGCGCGCCGCCTTCCTGGGTGCGCTCTGCATCGCCCTCGCCCCGGGATCGACGGTGCGCGCGCAGGCCGTCCCGATACCGGCGGCGACGCCCGCGTGCGCCGTCGCACCCTCGTGCAGTGCGCCGATCGCATCGTCGCAACTGCCGAATCTGGGCGAACTCAAGAGCGCAATCGGCGCCTACTTCGAATCGGGCAACTATCTCGCCGAAGTCGGGACCATCGAGACGGCGGCGCAAGCCTATCTCGATGCCCGCGTGCAAGCCGGCGTATCGAAGCCGGCGCTTGTGCTCGACATCGACGATACCTCGCTCTCGACCTACGGCTACGAGAAGGCGCACGGGTTCGGCTTCGACGAGGCCAGTTGGGACGCCGCGGCGCAGGCCGGATTCCCCGCGATCGAACCCACCCTCGCGCTGGCCAAACATGCGAGCGAGGAACATGTCGCCGTCCTCTTCATCACCGGGCGCCGGACGCCGCAGGCCGGCTTCACCCGCGACAACCTCATCCGCGACGGTTTTCCGGTCGACGGCCTCTCGCTGCGGCCCGTTGACGACCACAGCCCATCGGTCGCCCCGTTCAAAGCCGCCGCGCGCGCCGCGATCGAAGCGGCCGGCTACGACATCGTGGAGAGCATCGGCGACCAATGGAGCGACCTCGTGGGTGGTCACGCCGAGCGCGTCTTCAAACTCCCGAACCCGATGTACTTCTTGCCCTAAGGCAGTAAGCCGTCAGCGTACGCCGGCTACCCATGTCATCCTGAGCCCCGTCGAAGGATGGGCGTGAGGAAATCGGTGGCGTGCCATCCTTCGACAAGCTCAGGATGACATTTTTTCTGGCCGCGGTTCGGGACTACGGTAGGTCGGGGCGGGCGAAGGCGACGGTTTGGTTTGCTTCGCGGTGGTTGGTCCAAAAGTGCTCGCCGTCGAAGGCGAGCGCCCGCGCGTCGAAGTCGAGCGTGGCGAGATCGACGATCTCCGGCACTGGCCGGCGGGCGTCGACGCGGGTGAGAAAGTAACGATGCGCGTGCTCGTCGTCCGTGGTGATGCAATAGAAACGGCCACCGACGATCGTCTGACCGCAGATCTGGTGCGGCAGATCGATCGTCGAGCGAATCGTGCCCAGCCCGTCGATGGCGAGAATCCGCTTGTTGTACCACTGGCTCAGATAGAGCTGATCGCCGTCGTACGAGAGCTGCGAGCCGGTGTCGTCCGGGCACGGAATCGCGCCGGCGGCGCGCGCGCCGTGGCCGGGGATCACGCGCCGGATGATGCGGTGATCCTCACTGGTCTCACCGCATACAACCCAGAGTTCGTCGCCGGCAACCGTCATGCCCCAGGGTTTTCCGGGGAGCGCCATCTCCTCGCGCACGCTCCAGCGCTGTGGGTCGACGGCATACAGACGTTCGGTCACGATCGAGCCGATCCAGAGCACCGTTCCGTCGAACGCGAGCGCTTGCGGCTTCGGGCACGGCGCATCGAGCCGCAACAGTTCCGTAATGGGATCCACTTCTATTCCTCGAGGGTCGTCGTGTCGCCGAGCGCTGCGCCGGTCGCTTGCGCGCGCAACAAGCGGCGCATGATCTTGCCGCTTCGCGTCTTAGGAAGTTTGGCCACGATCTCGATACGGCCGGGCGTCGCGATCGGACCAAGCTCGTAGCGCACGTGCGCGATCAACGCCTTCGTCAACTCTTCCGAGGCCGTGTAGCCCGCGCGCAAGACGACGTAGGCCAGGATCGCAGTGCCCTTGATCTCATCGGGGATTCCGACCACGCCGGCCTCGCCGCAGGCGGGATGTGAGACGAGCGCGCTCTCGACGTCGGAGGTCGCGATGCGGTGGGCCGCGACGTTGATGACGTCGTCGGCTCGGCCCAGCACCGTGATCTCGCCGCCGGCGTCGATCGTGGCGACGTCGCCCGCGCAATACACGCCCGGAACCTGATTGAAGTATTCCGCTTTGCGCGCATCATCACCCCAGATCTTCGCGAACATGTAGGGTGAGGGCGTCTCGAGCACGAGCAGACCGCCCTCGCCGGGTGGGACTCGTTCGCCGGCCGGATTGCGGATCGAAAACGCGAGCGGCCCGAGTGCGTAGCCGCTATGATCCGGCTCGATCGTTTCGCGTGGAAAGAAGCCGATCGCCGGCGCGGCAAGCTCCGTCTGCCACCACTGGTTGCACACGGCGACGTTTTCTTTCCCGATCGTCAAATAGAGAAAGTGCCAGGCTTCAGGGTTGAGGGGCTCGCCCGCGCACCAGATTCCTTCGAGCGACGAGAGATCGTGCTTGCGTGCGAGATCCGGTCCCAAACGCATCAACATGCGCGCCAGCGTCGGCGCGGTGTAGAGCTTGGTGATCCGATACCGCTCGATCACTTCGTAGACGGCCGCCGTCGATGGATAATCGGCCGACCCTTCGCGCAAGAGCGAATGCAGCCGGTTGGCGAGCGCGCCATACACGATGAGCGAGTGGCCCACGATCCAGCCGATGTCGCTCGTACACCAATAGGCATCCTCGGGCGTGATCGCGAGCGACACGTCCATCATGGTCGTGACGCCGGTGAGATAGCCGCCGTGGGTCATCACGACGCCCTTGGGCTTGCCGGTCGTCCCCGAAGTGTAGAGGATGAACAGCGGATGCTCCGCAGCGACGATCGCGGGCTCCCGATGTTCGGAATGACCGGCTGAAAAGGCGTCCCAATCGACTTCGCGCGGATCGGTAGCCGGCGCGTCCCCGCGCCGCCAGACGATCACGCGCCGCACGTCCGCCAGCGGGCGAACCGCATCCTCGACGATCGTTCGCAAGCTGACCGCGGCGCCGCGCCGGTAGGTAACGTCGGCCGCGATGACGACCTTTGCGCCGGCATCTTCGATCCGGTCGCGCAACGCGCTCGCGCCGAGCCCGGCATACACGACCGAGTGGATCGCGCCGAGCCGGGCACAGGCGAGCATCGCGACGATCCCCTCGATCGTGAGCGGCATGTAGATGCAGACGCGATCGCCTTCGCGCACGCCGTCGGCCGCCAGGGCGTTGGCGAACACGTTTACCCGCGCGAGCAATTCACGATAGGTGACCGAATCCTGCACCCCGTTCTCGCACAGAAAATCATAGGCGATCGCATCGGGATGAGTCCGCACGTGCCGATCGAGGCACGATACCGTCGCGTTGAGCCGCCCGTCTGCAAACCAGTGCTGGTCGTCGATCGTGCCCGCGAACGTCTGCGAGGGTTCGCGATCCCACGCGATCGTCGCGGCGCGCTCGCGCCAAAACGCGATCGGGTCGGCGAGCGCGGCGCGCACGAACCCGCGTTGGTCCGCGATCGGAAACCAACGCTCAGCACTGAGCGGCGCCGGAAAATGCTCGCCCGTCGCCAGCAAGTGATCGATATTCACACTCATTGCTACACCTTTATGTAATCGTGACTCGTGATATAAGCGCCTTTGGGTCCGAAGCGGACGCGATAGGTGGCCTCGTAGGTCCCTTTCGCACTGGTGATCTCGGCGTCGACCTGCGCTTCCATCGGGCTCAACGGCGTCGTCTTGAGTTCCGCGACGTGCGAACTGGGATCGATGAACGACTCCTCGGAAAGCGCCAGGCCCGTATCGCCCGCGACGCCGCCCAGCGCAGCGTAGGCCGCCGCCTCGTCGCCCCGGGCCAGCGCGTCGACATAGCGCCGCACGAGGCTCGGTGCCGCACCGGCGATCTGGAGCGGCGCGCCGCCGACGATCGGCGGCGCCGATCCGGCGGCGCTCGGCTTGGCGGACGGCGCCGGGCTCGGCTTGGGCGGCGGGCTCGGCTTGGGCGCGAGGCTCACCGCTGGAGTGGGCGTCGGCACGGCGGTCTGGGTCGTCCGCGGCGACGGCGCGGCAGCCGGCGGAGCGCTCGTTGCGACGGCCGGTGTGCTCGACGGTGCCCCAACGCTCGGCACGGCGCTCGGCAGGCCGGCCGGCGGCGGGCTGGGTGCGGCCGTGTGCGGCGGGGCCAGCGTCGCGATCGCGACCGGACCGCGTGTCGCCTGCGGTACGGGCGTCACCTGCGCGGGGGCGCTCACCTGCGCGACCGGTGCCGCATTCTGAGAACGCTGCTGGAGCGCGCCGAGCAACGCCCCGATACCCAGGCCCGCAAGCACGATCCCCAGGAACATCGCGATCGTGCCTCCCCAGCCGCCCCCGCCGCTTTCTTCGGGCGGCGGCTGCGGGCGACGGCGGCGCGGAGGTTCCTGTGACATCGCAAGCGCGCTTCCACGCCGTCGGCAAGAGGCCTCGCGTCATGGCGCGAATCGGTCCGGCGATGATTCGGGTCAGCGTGCCGATCAACGTCAATGCCGTCGCCGCCAGCGAAAGCGGCGCTTTTGCGCTGGCCACGCCGCTACGCGTCGAGGATATGGTCCGGGTTGCAATCGTCGCCGCGCTCGGGCCGCGCGCCCCGCAAGACAAGCGCGAGCGGGTCATCGCGCGCACGCTCGACGGCCTCTGTGCGCGCGAATACGTCGTCGAGATCGACGGGCGCGTCTACAATCACGGGAGCGACGTCGTCGTCTGCGCGGGGGTCGTCACGCTCCGCTTCTTCTTGCGCCGCCCGCTCCATCAGGCGGCATAGTGGGTCCGGCCGCATGAACGAACGCGACGAGATCCGGCTGCCGGATTCCACCGGCGGGCTCTTCGAGCTTGCGTTCAGTTCGTACGGCCGGCGGCTGCCGCTGTATCTGGGCTTCGCGTTCATCGCTTTCGCCCTGCAGGGCATTTGCGCGCTGGCCTCCCCGAAAAACGAGGGCGTGCAACTGGCCGCGAATTTCGTCATCGACGGTTTCCTGTGCGGCTTGGTCACCTGCGGCATCATCGCGGACTTGCGTTCGCGCGAGCCGCGCGGCGCTCGCAGCATTCTCAGCGACGTACTCGCGCGCTGGTGGGTGCTGGCGCTCGTGTACGTGGTCGTCGGGGTGCTGTTCACCCCGCTGCTCGTCCAACTGCTCGCGGTGGGAGACCCGGCACTGCTCGCGCTGGCACCGGTCTTCGTCCTGTTCTGGGGCGCGCTTTCGTTTGCAACCGTCGTCGCGGCGGTCGACCACACCACCAACGAGGCGCTGCTGCCGATTTTGAGCATTGGGCGCAGCCTGCAAGTGGCGCTCCCCTTCGCCAACCTCGGGCGCCTCGCGCTGCTCTCGCTGGCCTTCCTCGTCCCGCTTCTCATCCAGTCGATCCTGCAGGACCAGCTCTCGTTGCGTCACGTGCGGTTCGCCGAGTTCTGGGCCGAGATTCCGATCGATGTCCTGACGATCGGCCCGCTGCAAGCGATCGCCACGATCTTCTATCTCGATTTCGTCCGCCGCCTAGCGACGCGAACGTAGCTCGCGCAGCGGCCTCAGCGCGCCTCGATCCGGTCGAGCGCCGTTGCGCGCCGCACGTTGACCAACTGCGCGTACAGGGCGTTGGGCCAGGCGAAGTCGGCCCGCGTATAGCTCTCGGGCCAGTCGGCATCGAACGATTCGTGGAGGCGGTGATCGCCGATGTCCGAGACGGCGATGTAGCCGAGCACGCGATCGATCTCGATCTGGTCTCGGCTGGTAAGCGCCTGAACGACCAATGCGAGCGGCCACACGAATCCGTGCGGCGTGTGCGGGCTGCCTTCGCCTTGCGCGTATTTCCCGGCAAAGAAGTACGGGTTCCGATCCGAGAGTGCAAACCGGCGCGTCGTCTGATAGAGCGAGTTCTCCGCCGGCAAGTAGCCGAAGTAGGGAATCGACAGCAGCGAAGGGATGTTGGCGTCGTCCATCACGTTGTAATGGCCGCGACCGTCGACCTCGTAGGCATAGATGCGGCCGATATCCGGCAGCGTCAGCGTCCCGTATTGCTCGATGCCGCGCTGGATCTCGACCGAGAGCCCCCAGGCGTTCTCGGCCATGCGAGCGTCGTGCCAGACCTGGTAGGCGATGTCGGTGAGGTCGCGCATCACGACGACCGCGAACATGTTCTCCGGGATGTTGTACTGGTAGCGCGCCGGATCGTCGGAGGGGCGGAATCCGGTCCACACCATCCCCGTGTAGCGGACCGCACTGCCGCGTCCGCCGTCGGCGAGCTGATCGTGACGATAGTTCGAGCGCGCGTCGTGACGTTGCTCCGTACGCAACGTCTCCAGCACACGGTCGAACGCGCGCCGAACCTCCGGGGTGAAGATCGACCGGTCGTGCGTCGCCCGAACGTACTTGGACGCAAACCAGATGGGATAGAGCAACGAATCGACCTCGAACTTCCGCTCCACGACCTTGTAGTCGAGCGAAAACGCGTTGGCGTACGGATCGATCAAGATGTACTTGGCCTGCCGCGCGACGACGCCGCGCAAGGTTTGGGCCACGTCGGGGTCGTGCTGCGAGAGCGCGATATAGGGCATCGCCACGGCCGACGCGTCGCGCAACCACTCCGCCTCGATGTCGCCGGTCGAGACGTAGGTCGTGCCGTCGCCCTGTTGCGAGGTATGCCGCGAGATGGCCTCATCGAACGCGGTAAGGTAGAGCCGATCGAGCGTCGCGGAGACCGCCGGAGGCAGGGTCTCACCAGCCGACACCGGAGTGCTGATGCACGACAAGGTGACGACGAGGACCGCGAAAAGCTGAGGGATCGCGCGCTTCATCGTCTTGTTTTTCCAATCGGCACGTTTTCGTAGTACCATGAGCGGGAAAGGTACGCATGTCTCCCGCCGCACGAAGGAACTCCATGACCCAACGCCGGGCAGCCGCTGCCGGCCCGATCGCCGCCCTGGTCTTCGTCGTGATGACCGTCGCGATGGCGGCGGCCGATCAACAGTACCGGGTCCAGGGTCACGATACGTTCGTCATCGGCGACCGCGACATGCGCAGCGAAATCTCGTACCGCGGCACGCAAACGCTGCGCGTTCGAAGCGATCGCGGCGGCCGGCGCTACAACGCGACCGTCGTCTACGAGCGGAACGATCAGGGAACCATCACCCAAGCGCGGGGCTCGTACGAATCGACGATCACTCCCTCCGGGGAACAGCGCGACGGTCCCAACGACGATCCGGACTATCTGACGATCCTCAATCAGCCATTCGCCGTCCAGCTCGATGCGCAGACGTTGCACGATCTCGCGCGCCTGAGCGGCTCCGTGCCCTTCGACTTCCCGTCCCCGATAACGGGCGCTCCCTTGCACGGGAAGCTGCGCCGCGCGCCCGACGCGATCATCAACGGGACGCGGGTCCTGGGCGTTTCGTTCGAGGCGAGCGGACCGCTCCACGGAACGCTACCCGATCACCCGGAGATGTCGCTGTCGGGCACGATCGTCATGCTCGGCACGGCGTACTATACCTACGCGGACGCCCTGCTTCTGGGCCTGGATGCCACCCTGCGCATCGCGGGCACGGTGGAAGGGAGCACCGATCACACCGCCGTTTCGATCGTCTACGCCCGTTCGATCCGTGCCGAAGCGCCCGTCTCCACCCCGGCTCGCTCGATCGACAAGACGGATTCCCGCACCGCCCTGGGGACCCGGCCGGCCATGTGAGCGGCCCGCCCCCGGGCCCGACATTCGGCCGGGGGAGGGTGGGCGAGTGGGGAGAAAATCGAAACCGTCGCACGTAGCGGAGTGGTTACGATCCGTGATGAGTGCGCTCGCACAAACCCTTGGGGAGTTCCGTTTGACCGTACCGGCGAGCGCGCCGGCGCCGGCGCGTCCGGCTCAGCCTACGCCCGGACCCGAGAACTTCGAGAGGATCGTCGATGACTATCAGCGGCGACTCTATGGCTTCGCCCTGCGCATGACCGGCAATCGCGAGGACGCTGAGGAGATCGTTCAGGACGCCTTCGTGCGCGCCTACCGGGCGCTGGCGAAGATGGACCCGCAGCAGCGCGCCGAGCTGCGCCTTCAGCCGTGGCTCTACACGATCACCCTCAACGTCACCCGGAACCGGCTACGCTCGAAGCGCCCGACCAGCGTCGCGCTCGACGCGCTGGCCGACCCGGACGCGCTCCTCAACGAAACCCAAGAGGGCCCCGATCAGCCCGAAGCGATCGTCGACCGCGCGGCGGACATGGTGCTGGTGGAGCAAGCGCTGCTCTCGCTCCCGATGCATCTGCGCGCCGCCGCCACGCTGCGCTTCATCGAGGGGCGCAGTCACCCGGAGATCGCCGAGATCTTGAACCAGCCGATCGGAACCGTCAAGTCGCACGTGCATCGTGCCGTGCGCATCCTTCGGCGGATCCTCGGTCCGCAAGTCGGACGGATCGTGTCGGCCGAAGACGCCAAGGAGACCCTCGATGCGGTGCTGTGATCTCGAAGCGCTTTGGGACGAGATTCGGGACGGCGCCGAACCCCGCCGCGAACATGTCCTCGCTCATTTGCGCACCTGCCCGCCCTGCCAGGAACTTTACGAGCAACTCGAGGGCATCGCCTATTGCTTGACCTGCCTGCCGGTCGTCGAACCGCCGCCCTCGATGGTTCCGCGCATCCTCGAGCACCTGCACAGTACCGTACGCGCGGTGCGCAAGCCCGACTGCGCGGCGAAGCTCAATTCACCGATCGGTCCGCTCTTCGTCGCCTTTCGCTCGACGGGGATCACGTATATCGCGCTGGACCGCGGCGAAGGCGACGAAGCGACGCTCGAACGGATCGGACGCCGCTTGCGGCGCGGCGTCGTCTTGGCGCAGGCGCCGAAGTGGGTGAGCGATACGCTCGACGCCTTCTTCCGCACCCACACGTCCAACTACGAGCGGGTCGACATCTCCGAGTTGACCACATTCGAGCAAGCCGCGCTGCGCGCCGCCGCCGAGATCCCGGTGGGCGAAGTCCGTTCGTACGGTTGGATCGCGACCCAGATCGGCGCCCCCAACGCCGCGCGGGCCGTCGGCCAAGTGATGGCGCGCAATCCGGTACCGCTGCTCTATCCCTGCCACCGGGTCGTCGATTCGAGCGGGCATTTGCACAACTACGAGTACGGTCTCGACGTAAAGGCCCGCATCCTCGCGATGGAAGGCTACAGGGATTCGGCCGCCAGCCGGGTCCGCATGCAGCGGTAAGACCTGCGGCCGAATCCAGCCACCTGGCGTGCCCAAGGGCAGGTATTTTGAAATTCGATTGCCGGCCTGATCGCATGCAGCGGTAAGACCTGCGGCCGAATCCAGCCACCTGGCGTGCCCAAGGGCAGGTATTTTGAAATTCGATTGCCGGCCTGATCGCATGCGGCGGTAACACCTGCCGGGCAAAAAAAACCGGCCCTCGCGGGGGCCGGCGGACAGGGTGGTTATTTTTCGAGTGCTCGGACTAGGTCCGGGCACCTCCAATCATCGTGGTCAAGCTGCGTTTGGAACTGTCGCTGGTAACGATGATCACCTCCTCTTGTCCGCTCGTTAGCCTCCGCTACGTATCTCGTCTGGAGGAGCCGCGGACGGCATATGCGCCCACCCTTCGCCCCCAACCCCCAAGATCATCCCGCAGGGATTCGGCCGCCGGCCGGGTCCGGCATGCGGAGAGAAGACCTGCGGCCGAATCCATCCACCTCGGCCGACCAAGGGCACATATTTTGAGGATTCACGCGGACGGGGCCTTGAGAATCGGCTCGCAGGCTTGGCAGCAATGCCAAAGGCCCCGAGGAAAGACGTGGCAAACATGACGATTCGTGGCCAAGCACGTTCTCTTGACGGGCTTCGAGCCGTTTGGCGATCACCGCGTCAACCCCAGCGAGCTTCCGGTCCGAAGCCTCGAGGGTCGGACCATCGGCGGCCGGACGGTCGCCGTTTGCGTCGAGCGCTTTGTCCTCAAGGCGGTCGGGCCTTGGCTCCAGAGCCGGCCGGCGCCGGTTCGCGCAGCGCGAGCGAACCCGAACCAGATGTGGATTCACCGCGGAATACGTGAAGTTGAACGATAATCCCGAACGCCATCCCGAACGCGATCCCGATCGCGATCCGCGCGTAGCTGCGATACCCGATATTCACGGGCACGCAAAAGGCGAGCACAAACCCTATCTCGAGGAGCGTCCGATCCCGCTTTCGGCGCGGATGCTTTTTCTGTGGTTCTTCCATGCCTGCCGGCGCGGTTTTCCGCGCTTCATGATGGTCGCCGACCACATGAACTACCTCACGTTCGAGGATCCGGCGGCGGTGAATCTGGTACGGCGTGCGCTCAAACTCGCCGAAGCCGGCGATTTGCACGGTGCGGCGGACACCGCCGGAGTGGAAGTCGGTCACGCGGCGGTCGTTTCGGAGGGCCTGCGCCGCGGCATGCGTTTCTCGGTCGGCGCCGAGGTCGACAACGACCCGCGCTCGCGTCCCGACGCTCAGAATATCGTCGACGCGATGCGCCCGGACGGCATGATCCGCTCGGTCCATTTTCTCCCGATCACGCATCCGACGCTAGGCGAGAATTGGAACTGGCCTTTCGACAATCCCGAGTTCAAAGAGCACTACGAAACGCTCGGCACGGAAGCCGTCTGGGAACTCTACATGGCGACGTTGCTCGACGCGATCGAGCGTTTGCCGGGCCAGATCATCGGTCACTTCTACGTCCCGGCAGCCTTTGGCCACTGGCCGGATGACGCCAAGCTACAAGTCTATGAGGATCGCTTCATCGATGCCTGCGAGCGCTTTGGCAAGGCGGTCGAATTCAACACGCGATTCTTGTACCGCGATCATCCGGAGGAAGAAAAGGAACGCTATGTCGCCGTCCATACGCGGCTGCTGAAAAAGGCCAAGGCGAAAGGCGTCGGAGTCGCCGTCGGCTCCGACGCGCACAGCCCGCGCGATCAGGGCCACAAATTCGATGTCGTCCTGCGCGTGCTCGACGAGTGCGAGATCAACGAACTCGTGTTCCCGATCGGCGGCCGCCTGGCGCGCGTCGCCTTGCGCGTCGAGCGGAAACCCGAACCCGAGCCGCCGCCGCCGCCGCCGCCGGAACCGCCCGTCCGAAAGGCTCGTGAGACCGCTTCCCCGGCGCGCCCCAAGGCGGCCAAGAGCAAAGGTCCCGCCCCCGAAGAATCCGTGCCGGAGTCCGCTGCCGATCCCGTTGCTGCGCCCTCCAAGGCAGCAAAGCCGAAGGCCGAACGGAAACCAGCGCCCCTCAAGGCATCAACGGAGCCGGTCGCCGAAGCGCCGGCTGCCGAAGCACCGGCCGCCGAGGCTCCAGCGGCGAAGCCGCCTGGCGCGAAACCGCCCGCGGCGAAGCCGCCTACCGCGAAAGCGGCCCCCACAGCGAAGCCGGTCGCGAAACAAGCTCCGGCCGTGAAGCCGGCGCCGGCGAAGCTCGCCGGAAGATCTACCACATCCGGCAAACCAAAGCCGGCCGTCAAGAGCGCCCCCGCGAAGCCCAAGCCGGCTGCGAAAAAGCCCAAGCCGGCCGCCGCCAAGAAGGCGTCTGCTGCGGCGCGCGGCACGGTCAAGAAAACCGTCGCGAAAAAAACCGCGGCCAAGAAGGCGCCTGCGGCGCTGCGGGCTCCGGCCAAGAAAGCTCCGGCGAAAAAGACCCCGGCACGCAGCGCCGGCAAGAAGTCGCCGAAGAAGGCCGTGACCAAGAAGGCTCCGGCGAAAAAGACCGCGGCTCCGGCGCGCTCCGGCGGCGCCAAGAAAGCCGCCGCGAAGAAACCCGTGAAGCGGCGCTAGCGCTTCGAGCGGAGGAACGTTGAATCGACGAACGATCGGTGCGCTCGTTAGTGCGCTCATGCTGGCAGCGTGCTCGCCGGCGAGCGAGGGTGCAAACACGGTTGCCGGCACCGCGAGCCCCGGCGCCGCGGTTGCGGGCGAGCACGGCTTTACGATGCCCGGCCACTTGCGCGTCGCCATCCAACGCGATCCCGAAACGCTCAACCCACTGCTCTCGGCGAATACGACCGAAGGGCTCTTGAACCGGCTCTCGTTCGACCTCCTGGTCTCGGTCGAACCGGACGGCAAGACCCTGGTCCCCGAACTTGCCGCCGAAGTGCCGACGACCCAAAACGGCGGCATCTCGAAAGACGGACTGACGATCACCTACCGTCTGCGAAGCGGCGTGAAGTGGCAAGACGGCGCACCGTTCACGAGCAAGGACGTGAAGTTCAGTTGGGAGGCCGTGATGAATCCGGCCAACAACGTCAACTCACACGTCGGATACGAAGAAGTCCGCAGTGTCGAGCTGCCCAGCGCGACCACGGTCGTCTTCCACCTCAAGCGCAAGTTCGCACCGTTCGTCGAGACGGTGTTCTCCGAGAGCGATAATCCGATCGAGATCGTCCCCGAGCATCTCCTGGGGAAACTCCCCAACGTGAATCAGATCGCGTTCAACCAGAATCCGATCGGGACCGGGCCGTTCAAAGTCAAGCGCTGGATTCACGGGGATCGTATCGAGCTGGTTGCCAATCCCGACTACTTCCTAGGCGCGCCGAAGCTCAAGTCGATCGACGTGCGCGTCATCCCCGACGAGAACACGTCGGTGAACGCGCTACGCACCCACGAGATCGACTGGATGTTCGAGCCCTCGCCGAATCTCTATCTCACGCTCAAGAGTCTCCCCGACACGGCGATCCATTTCGTCGATGAACCGCAGACGCTCAACGTCTACGTCAATCTCGCGCGGCCGGTCTTGCGCGACCTGCGCGTTCGGCAAGCGCTCGCGTATCTAATCGACAAACAGTCGCTCGTCACGCGCTTGACCGGTGGTTCGGCGACGGTCGCCGGCGCGGATCAACAGCCCTCGTCCTGGGCCTACGAGCCGAACGTCGCGCGCTACCCGCCCAACCTCGCGAAAGCGAGGCACCTGCTCGCGCAGGCCGGGTTCACGCCGGGCCCCGACGGGATGCTCCGCAAAGCCGGCCAACCACTGTCGCTCCAACTCTCGACCAATCAAGAAAACGCCACCCGCCGGATCGCCGAAACGCAGATCCAAGCGATGCTGAACAGCGCCGGAATCGCCGTGGAGATCAAGAACTACCCGGCCAACCTCTGGTTCGCAACCTATGGTCAGGGCGGCATCCTCGCGAACGGGAAATTCGACCTCACGGTGACCGGTTGGGTCGCTGGGCTCGATCCCGACGACCACTCGCTTTTCCGCTGCGATCAGTTCCCGCCCGCCGGGACGAACTATTTCCATTACTGCTCGCAGGCGATGGATGCCGCGCAAAATGCCGCCCTGGCGACCTACGACCAGGCGGCTCGCAAGCAAGCCTATGCGACGATCCAGAAATTGATCGCTACCGACATCCCCGAGATCGTGCTCTGGTACACCCGCTTTCCGCAAGCCACCAACCCGGATTTCAAGGGCTTCGATCCGAATCCGATCAACGAAGCCTGGAACGCCTATCAGTGGGAGATTTGATCATCCGTGTCTGAGCAGCCGCCGTCGTCGTCGCTCGCGCGCATCCCCGAACTCAAGTGGTTGCAGGGGATCATCATCGAGCGCGCTCTGACCCGCGGCGACTACCTGCTTTCGGGCGGCGCGCGCAGCGATTATTACATCGACAAGTTCCGGCTGTTTTCCGATCCGCATATCCTGCGGCGGATCGCGCGTCTGTTCGCGCCGATCGTCGCGGAGTACAATCCCGATCTGATCGGCGGCACCGAGCTCGGCGGCGTGATCCTGGCCACCGCCGTCTCACAGATGACCGGTTTACCGATGATCATCGTGCGCAAAGCGCCCAAAGAGTTCGGGGCTTTCGCCGACGAGTACGTCGAGGGCGGTTATTCACCGCACCAAAAGGTACTGCTGCTCGAGGACGTCGTGACCAGCGGTCGCGAGGCCCTCGCGGCGAAGACGCGGCTCGAAGAACTCGGACTGCGCGTCGAGATCCACGCCGTGATCAATCGCGGGCTCGCCCCGGTTAAGTCGCTCGTGCAGTTCTCGCTGCCCCGCAGCGGCCCAAAAACCGACAACTAGCCTCAGCAAGCCTGTTAGACGGGGGAGACCTTTTCGCCGACGGTTATCTGCTGATGATCGTCGACAACGATGATCTCGCCGGCGAACTGCTCGCGCGCGCTCCGGTCGAGATCGGCAGCGTGTGACGAATCGCCGTAATGCGTCAGCGCGAGCGTCCCCGCGCCGGCCGCGCGCGCCATCTCGGCGGCTTCGGCGGCCGTGCAATGCCCGCGCCTTCCCTGCTCCACGTAGCCTGCCGGCAGGGTCGCCTCGCAGATGAAGAGATCGGTGCCGCGTGCCAGTTCGCTGACGCCGCGATCGGGTGCCGTATCGGCGCTGTACGTCAAACTCTGGCCCGCGATCGAGCAGCGTATCGCGAACGCCGGAATGTAGTGCACCGTCGGCGCGAATGTCAGCGTCGCGCCGCCGATCCGCAGGGGTCCGGCCGGGTCGAACGTGCGCAGATCGAAGACCTCGGCGAGAAAGTCGCCTGCCCCTTCGTCGGCGAAGGCGCCGACAAGGCGGAAGAGCATCCGCTCACCTTCGGGCGGCAGATAGAGCGGCAGCTTCCCGGCGCGCCGCTTGTCGCCGTAGCGCAGCGCGTAGCGCAGCGGGATCAAGTCGATGAAGTGATCGGCGTGCATGTGGCTGACGACGATCGCGTCGATTCGATCGTAGTCGACATACCGGCGCAGGTTCGCGAACGCCCCGGTCCCCAGATCGAGCACGATGTTCTGCTCGCCGTGCTGCACGAGATAGCAGCTACAGGCACGCTGCGGCCGCGGAATCGATGAACTCGAGCCGATGACGGTAACGCCGAGCGCGGGGGTTATAGCGATTTCAGAACCTCAGCGGCATGGCCGGCCACGCTGACCTTCGGCCACACCTTCGCGATCTTGCCGTCCGCACCGATCAAAAAAGTGGCACGCTGCACTCCCATACTCTTCTTCCCGTACATATTCTTCTCGACGATGACCCCGAACGCATCACATATTTTCGAGTCAACGTCGGCCAACAGCGGAAACGGCAGCTCGTACTTGGCCTTGAACTTCGCCTGCGCGGCGACCGAATCGCGGCTCACCCCGATGATCTGGGCGCCTTTCTTCGTAAACTTCTTGTAATCGTCGCGAAATTGCAGAGCTTCGTTCGTACACCCCGGCGTGTCGGCGCGCGGATAGAAATAGATCACGAGCGGGCTGCCGGTCAGGCCGGTCAGCTTGACGATGTTTCCTTCGTCATCGGCGGCCGAGACCGCGGGCAGTTTGGCACCGGCTTCGAGCACTTACTTCTCCTTGACCAAGCTGGCGGTGAGGGACTCGGGCGCGGCCGAGGGCGCAGTCGGGGGTGGGACCCGGAATTGCGAGAGCGGGACGATGAACAGCAGGCGATCGAAGGGTTCCACTTCATCGAAGGCATCGATCTGGTGGAACGCGCCCTTGCGCCAGACCCCCAGCGGTATGCAGTTTTCCGCCGGCGGAGGCGAGGGCACCTCGCCTTGCTGACGTTCGCCGATGTTGTACTCGTCGCCGCCGAAGGCGATGCGGCCGCGCGAACCGGCGAAGCGCGAGAGGCCCGCAAAAACGGGCGCGGAGAGCGCCGCCGTGGAGTACGCTTCGGTAAACCCGAATTGCCGCGCGACCGACTGCGCGAAGGTATCGTCTTGGATACGCATGACGACCGGCAGTTTGGGATTGCGCGCGCGCGCACCCAGCGCGACTTCCAGGTTCGAGGTGTCGGAGTCGGTGAGCGTGATGATGGCGCGCGCATGCTTGAGGTTGCAGTGATCGAGTGTCGTATCCGAGGTCGCGTCGCCCGTCAGGAGTTCGAGCACGCGGTCGCGCGAGAGTTCGATCGTGGCCGTCGCGGGAGCGTGATCGATCACGACGAGCCGCTTGTTCTGTGCGAGCAAGTAATCGATGACGCGCGTTCCGACGTTGCCCGTGCCGCAGACGACGAAATGCCCGCGCGTATGAATCCGGCGCAAGCCCTGCATCGCGACCCACTGCGCGCGGGTGAGCGCGGTGGTCATGACGGCCACGAAGATCCCCGAGAGCGCAACGCCCGCGAACATGATCCCGTTCGCGACGAGCATCGCCCCCCGTCCGGCCTTGAGCGGGGTGATGTCGCCGTAGCCGACGGTCGTAACGGTCGAGTTGACGAAATAGAGCGAGGTCAGCCAGTCCTTGTGCAGCGCGTAGGCGAAGTAGATAACCGAGAGCACGTAGAGCACGCCGGCGCCGATCGCGATGCGTTGAACGATCGGATCGAGTTGGCGCATCGCCCGAATCACGCTTCTGACTTGTGCGATGAAGACGCGCAGGGACGGCGGTCGCCCCTTGCGCGCCTCCGGGAAAGTCTCCGGCGCCGCGGCTTCGAGCGCGCTCAGCCGGCCGAAGATCACGACCTCTTCGTCCGGATGGATCGTGCGCCCGGCCGCGGCGTGGTCTTTTCCGCCGACGCCGACACCGACGACGCGGCATTGCAGCCGCTCTTGTGCCTGGGCGACCGACAGGCCGGCGACGCCGAGTTCGGAGGCACTCCGCCGAGAGAAACCGGCGACGACGCCGTCGGCGTTGTCGGGAAACTCGAAGGCGTAGAAGCAGGCGCGGTCGAGCGCTGACGCCGCGTAGGTCGCGGCAGCGTGCGAGGCCAGCGACAGGACCGAACAATTGGGCAGATTCTGTTCGATCTTGCGCCCGAGGCGACGGGTGAACTGGCGGATGACCAGGCGGATGTCCGGATTGAGATCGCGGGCCTTGAGTGCGACCTGCAGGTTCAACCGATCGTCTTCATCGAGCGTCATGATCGACACCGCTCCGGCGATGCCCGCGGCTCGCAGTGCGTCGTAGTCGTTGGGCGCACGGGCGACGTATTCGACGCCCAGCCGCTCGAGCCGCGCAGCGATTTCGCGGTCGTGCGTCCAAAGCAGCGCGACACGATGCCCCTGCGTACCGCGCAACTCCGCGCAGACCCGTAGCGCTAGCGCATTGCCCCCGACGACGATGATGAGAGGTTCACCACTCATGGACGCCCCTTCTCCGCTCGAACCCCATCCGCTTGCGAGCCGGTTGGCGGCACGCTATCGGGAACTCGGACGCAGCGGGCCGATCCTCGAGGTGGGCACGGGCTCGGGACGCAATGCGCGGTATCTGCGCGGGCTCGGTCTGCCCGTCGCGAGCACGGCGGATGAGGAGCCCTACACGCAGATCCCAGCCGGCCGTGCGGCGTATGGGGCGGCGATCTCAACCCACGCCTATCTCCACGGAGCCGTCGCCAAGCTACGCTTGGGCCTGGGCGAACTGCGCCGCGTCCTGAGCGAAGGATCGCCCGTGGCGCTCGTGTTCGGGTCGATCAACGACGCGCGCTTCGGCCTGGGGATCCCGGTCGACGATCGGACCTTCGCCCCCGGCGACGGCTCGGAAGCCGGGATCCCGCACGCGTTCTTCGAGCGGGCCGGGGTCGAGGAACTCTTGCGGGGTAGCTTCCGGATCGAACGCCTGGATGAAGTCGACGCCGACGGGACCGTCGGCCGCTGGGCACACGACGACGACGAGATCGCCGGCTTCCGGCACTGGTTCGTCGAGGCGCTGCGCACCTGAACCGCGCGCGTTGCGCTCAATACCGCGCGAGTTGGGGTTCGATCTCTTGGGCGTAGGCGTCGATGCCGCCGGCCAGATTCACGGCCTGCGGGAAGCCGTTGGCGTTGAGGAAGCGCGTGACGCGTTCGCTGCGACCGCCGTGATGACACATTACGACGATCTCGCCTGCGGCCGGCAATTCAGCCAGCCGGGTGGGCACCTCGCCCATCGGGATGGCCTTCGCCCACGGCAGCGAAACCACCGCGAGTTCGTCGGGTTCGCGCACGTCGAGCAGCACCAGCGTTTCGCCGGCTTCGCGCTTGGCTTTGAGTTCGCGAACGCTGATCTCGGTACTCATTTGGTCTGCAAGAGTCCGGTCGGCGGGCTCGAGGCATTGGCGTAGCGTTTCTTTTCCATTCGACCTGCTAGAAACGCCGCGCGGCCGGCCGCGGTTGCAAGCCGCATCGCGTGCGCCATCCCGGCCGGATCGTTCGCCGCGGCGATTCCGGTGTTCATCAAGAGCCCGTCGACGCCGAGTTCCATCGCAACCGCCGCGTCGCTTGCCGTGCCGACCCCGGCATCGACGATCACCGGCACCTTCGCGCGCTCTTTGATGATCGCGATCGAGTACGGGTTGCAGATCCCCAGGCCGCTGCCGATCGGTGCGGCCAGCGGCATCACCGCTGCGCAGCCGACGTCTTCGAGCGCCTTGCACGCGACCGGATCGTCGACGATGTAGGGCAGCACCGTGAAGCCCGCGTTGACGAGCGCTTCCGCCGCGGCGATCGTCTCGCGCGTGTCTGGATAAAGCGTCTGCGGATCGCCGATGACCTCGAGCTTGATCAGATCGGTGCCGAGTGCCTCGCGCGCCAGCTTCGCCGTGAGGATCGCGTCCTTGGCGCTGAAGCAGCCGGCCGTATTGGGCAGAATCGTGTACCGGTTGCGGTCGATGTAATCGATCAGCGTCTTGCCGCTGGGATCGTCGAGGTGGATGCGCCGCATCGCGACGGTCACGACTTCCGCGCCGCTCGCCGCGTGGGCCGCCTGCATGATCTCCAGTGACGGGTACTTGCCCGTGCCCACGAACAGCCGCGATGTGAAGCGGTGCGCCCCGATGACCAGTTGTTGATCCATATCGCTATCTTACCTCAACCGCCGGCGACGGCGACGATGATCTCGATCCGGTCGCCGGGTGCGAGCGGCGTGGCGTCGGCGCGCACCAGCGGCACGACCTCGTCGTTGCGCGCGACCGCGGTCCCCTCCCGGCGCACCTTCAGGCCGTCGAGCAGCGAGCCGAGCGTGCTTTCGGCCGCCACCTGCCGTTCCTCGCCGTTCACCGTTATCCGCATGCTAGCAGCCGGTATAGACCGGGCCCTCGCCGCCCTGGGGCGGCACCCACGTGATGATCTGGTAGGGGTCCATGATGTCGCAGGTCTTGCAGTGCACGCAGTTCGAGAAGTTGATCTGGAGCTTGCCCTCGACGCCGTTCGCGGTCGCCGTGAAGTCCGGCTCGTAGACCTTCGCCGGACAGAAGTACTGGCACGGGTTACCGTACTCGACCGTACAGCGATCCGCGCAGATGTTCGTATCGGCGACGTGCAAGTGGCACGGTTGATCTTCGTCGTGCATCGTGCCGCTGTTGAAGACGTCGGTCAGCTTGTCGAAGGTGAGCACGTTGTCGATCTGGGCGCGGTGATCGCGGGCGACCGGCGTGCGTTCGCTGAGCTTCTTGATCCGCTTGTAGCCGTACTCGCCGGTGAGTTTGTCGAAGATTCCGAAACCGCGCCCGCCCGTATACATCGAGAGCGCGGCGTTGAGCATCCCACCGAAGAGCCCGCTCTTGAACCCGGCGTGGAAATTGCGCGCCGCGTGAAGTTCGCTGAACGCCCACGAATCGCGAAACTTCTGCTCGTAGGAAGCCAGCGACGCCGCGCTGGTATCGTCCTTGACGAGCGCCTCGAAGATCGCGTCGGCCGCGAGCATCCCCGACTTGATCGCCAGATGGATGCCCTTGAGGCGCATACCGTTGAGGAACCCGCCGGTGTCGCCGACGAGCACGAGCCCGTCGGCGTAGAGGCGCGGCATTGCATGAAGGCCGCCTTCGGGGATCGCCTTGGCACCGTACTTCATCAGCTTGGCGCCTTCGAGCAGCGGCTTGATCGCCGGCAACGTCTTCATCTTCTGGAACAGATTGTGCGGATCGGTCGTGGGATCGCCGTAGTCGAGACCGGTGACCAGGCCGATGTCGAGTACGTCGTCGTTCATCATGTAGATCCAGCCGCCGCCGAAGGTGTCGTTCGGGAGCGGCGCGCCGAACGTGTGAATCACGCTGCCGGCGGCCAAGCGCCCGGGCGGCAACTTCCACAGCTCCTTGACGCCGACCGCATAGACTTGCGGATCGCGGCCCCGATCGAGTCCCAAGCGCGCGACCGCCGTCTTCGCAAGCGTGCCGCGCGGGCCTTCGCCCAGCACGACGACCTTCGCGAAGAGATCGGGGCCCGGTTCGTAGTTCGCCTTGGGCTTGCCGTTGTGGTCGACGCCTTTGTCACCGACGCGCACGCCGATCACGCGGCCTGACGAAGGGTCCCACAACAGTTCCTGACCCGGAAACGCCGCGAAGACGTCGGCGCCGAGCGCTTCGGCTTTTTCGCCGAGCCATTTGGTCAGCCGGTTGAGCGACCCGATGTACTTGCCGTGATTGTTGAGCACCGGCGGCACGAACGGCGCGGCGATCTTCCCGGAGTCGGTGAGATACCACATCGCGTCGCTCGACACGGGCGCATCGAGACCACCGGTGATGTCTTCACCGGGAAACAGCTCGTGCAATGCCTTCGGATCGACCACCGCGCCGGATAGGCCGTGGTTTCCGATCTCGCCGCCCTTCTCGATCACCATCACCGAGATGTCGCGCCCGGCGGCGACCGCGAGCCGGCGCAGCGCGATGGCGCCGGCGAGACTCGCCGGCCCGCCGCCGACAAAAAGAACGTCTACTTCGAGGGTATCGCGATCTGGCATAACGCGGGTTCGTTCGCGGTCGAGCCGGTCATTCCAGCCGGAAAATCGCGGTCGTCACGGCGATGCGGTGGGTCGCGATGCGTTCGTCCCAGGTCCGCCTCCCCGCCGACTCAACCGTAAGCCCGCGGACGCTTGCGCGGCTCATCTGAAAGAGCGAGAACGTCAGGCCGCCGGCAAAAAACACGCTTTCTTCGCGGGCACCCATCACGACCGAGCCGCGGCCGATCGTCTGCACGGCCCGCGCGGCGGGGGGGCTGCCGAGGTCGAAGTCCGGATCGCTGAGATCCTGGATCGCCACGCCGGCCTCGTCCAGCGCGTCGATCACGGGCTGGGCCAACTGCGAGACCGCGCCGGGGGCGAGCGGCTCGTAGAGGTACGCACCGTGGGCCTCGGGGTCTTCGTGCAAATCCATGTGCAGCGCGAACCGGCGATCGCGGGTGGCCGTGATGACTGCCCGCGACTCCGGGGACGTGCCGCCCCGGCTGAAGGTCCGGTTCAGATCGGTACCGTCGGCGCTCGTGCGGGTCCCGGCGGCATACCCTTCGGGGTTGAGGCAGGGCCACATACGGTAGTCGAAGCGGTCGTCGAGCAGCCGCGAGCGGACCAGATCGTAGAGCGCCCAGGGGGCCGCCGGCTCGTCGCCGTGGATCCCGGCCGAGAGGGAAATCGTGCCCCGCCCCCCGCTGCTGGGGATCTCGGCGAGCAACAGCGTTCGCGGCTTCCCGACGCAAGCGACCTCCCTGACATGGACCCCGCGTGCGCGCAGCCCTTTCCAGGCTCCCTCGAGTTGCGCATACGGATTCACCGCGCCGCCCCGGACGAAAGCAGCGGCCGGTTCGCGATCGAGGCGTCGAGAATCTCGATCGGGTGCGCGGCGGCGAGCCGCACGCCGCGCGCCCGCGCCAGCGCTTGCATCTGCAGCGTGCAGCCGGGATTGGCGCTGGCGACGAGGTCGGGCTGCACGCTCAGTACGTTGTCGACTTTGCGCTCGCCGATCTCGCGCGCCGCGACGGGCTCGAAGAGATTGTAGGTTCCGGCGCTGCCGCAGCATTGATCGCCGGCGGGGATTTCGACCAGTTCGATTCCCGGGATCGCGCGCAACAGCGCCCGCGGCGCGGAACGGATACCCTGCGCGTGCGCGAGATGGCAGGCATCGTGATAGGCGACCCGCGCGTGGATCGGATGGCGCTGCGCGATCGGCTCGAGCGTCGCGAGGAACTCGTTCACGTCGCGCACGCGCGCGGCGAACGCTGCCCCGCGCGCGCGCCAGGCCGGCTCCGCGGCGAACAGCTCGCCGTATTGTTTGAGCGTCGAACCGCAACCGGCGGCGTTGACGACGATGACGTCGACCGGATCGCGCTCGAAGCGTTCGATGAGGGCGCGCGCAAAGCGCTGCGCCTCTTCGGCCCGGCCGGAATGGAGCGAGAGCGCACCGCAGCAGCCCTGCCCGGCCGGGACGGTGACGTCGCATCCTTCGGCCGCGAGCACGCGCACCGTCGCGGCGTTGACGTTGGGAAAAAACGTGCGCTGCACGCAGCCCGCCACCAATCCGACGCGCAGCCGCGCGCTCCCGGTCCGCGACGGCGTGCAGTCGGGGAGGGAAGCGCGCAGGTCGGCGAACGAGACCTCCGGCGCGAGCGCGTCGAGTTGTGCGATGCGCGGCGGCAGACGATCGAGCAACCCGCTCCGGCGCAACAGCGCCTGCAGCCCGCTCGCGCGCAGCAGCGCGAGCGGATACGCCAGCAACCGCAGCCGCGCGGGATAGGGGAACAGCGCGAAGATCAGCTTGCGGAACAGCGTATCGGCGGGCGGACGCGTGATCCGCGTTTCCAACTTCGCGCGCGTCGATTCGATCAGCAGATCGTAGCGCACGCCCGACGGACAGGCCGTGACGCACGCCATGCACCCCAGGCAGGCGTCGATGTGCCCGGTGAATATCTCATCCACCGGGACGGCGCCCTCGCTCATCCCCTTCATCAGATCGATGCGGCCGCGCGGCGAATCCATCTCCTCGCCCCACGAGACATACGTCGGGCAGGCCGGCAGACAGAAACCGCAGTGGACGCAATCCGAAAGCAGTTCGTCGTAGGTGCGCGCGTGCGTATCGATCAGAGGCCTCCGACGAAGCGGCCGGGGTTGCACAGACCGTCCGGATCGAAGCGCGCCTTGAGCCGTTGCATGATCGCGAAGGCGGGCGGCGGCGGCCCCCAGGATTCGACGGACGCCCGCGCCGCGGCCGGGACGCGCTCGAGAATGGCCGTGCTCAGGCGTTCGCGCCAAGCGGCCAGCCGGGCCGGCTCGAGATCATCCGTCCCGATGACCGCCGATCCGAGCAGCGGGTACCAGATGCGGCGCGTCCCCGAGAACGCGTGGTCGACGGTGAGCGCTTCTGCGAGCCGCACCGGCGCGGCGCCGACCCGGATCGTCCACGGCGAGCGGCGCGTCGTGCGCTCGCGTTCTTCGTAGGCGAGCAGTTCGGGTTCGGCGATCCGTTCGGCGGCCAGGCCCAGCGCGCTCGCGATCGAGCGCATCGCGTCGAGCTGATCCTCGACCCCGCGCGCGAAACCGCCGAACCGGACCACGACCGCGTAGGCGGGTCCGACATCGTAGGCGGCGACCGAGTCGGGCACGAGGGCGGCGTCGACCGTCGCCTGGGCGAGCGCGTACGCCTGAGCGGCACTTGCCCGCACACGCACCGCGCCGGCCCGTTCGTCGGCCGGGTGGAGGCGAAAGGTCGCCTCGACGACGGCCCCGAGGGTGCCGAGCGCCCCGACCATGATCTTGGGCAGATCGAACCCGGCGACGTTCTTGACGACCTTACCGCCGCCGCGGGCGCGCGTCCCGTCCGGGCGCACGATGCCGATGCCCACGATATTGTCTTTGATCGTCCCGTAGCGCGTGCGCCGCCGGCCGAAGGCGTTCGCGGCGATCGCACCGCCGACCGTCGCGTGCTCGGGGTCGGCGACATCGATCGCCAGCACCTGCGCGTGCGGATCGAGCGTGCGCTGGACGGCGGCGATCGTCATCCCGGCTTCGACCGTGATCGTCTGGTCCTCGGGTGCGTACTCGAGCACGCGCGCGCACGCGGTCGTCCGCACGACCGTATCGAGCGCGGCGGGCGGATTGCCGAGTTCGAGTTGCGTGCCGCCGCCGACGAAGGCGTACGGTTTGTGCCCGGCGGCGAGTTCGCGCACGAGTGCAGCGAGCGCGTTCGTGTCGGGCGGCGAGACGACGGCGCGCGGCTCGACCCCGGCGATCGCAAACGGCTCGCTCACCCGCGGTCCGCCGTGCCGGCTAGTTCGGTCGCGTGCGGACGATAGACGCCCGGCCGGTCGCCGCACAAGCGCGGTGTCGGAAATACTTTGGTGGGGTTGAAGACGGCGGCGCTATCGAACGCGCAGCGCACGAAGTTCATCGTTTCGAGATCGTCTTCGCTGAACAGTTCGCCCAAATAGACCGCCTTGTCGTGGCCGACGCCGTGCTCGCCCGTGATCGAGCCGCCGTAGCGGATGCAGACCCGCAAGATCTCGCCGCCGACGTGTTCGGCTTTGGCTTCCTCGCCCGCCACGCGTCCGTCGTAGAGGATCAGCGGGTGCAGGTTGCCGTCACCGGCATGAAAGACGTTCGCGATGCGCAGACCCGCTTGCGCACCCAGGCGCGCGATCTCGCGCAGCACGGCAGCGATCTCCTTGCGCGGGATCACGCCGTCTTGGACGTAATAGTTCGGCGAGATGCGGCCCACCGCCGCGAACGCGCTCTTGCGGCCCTTCCACATCAACGCGCGTTCGGCGGCGTCTTTGGGCAGCCGAATCTCGCGGGCGCCGCTCGCACTCAGCAATTCGATCGCGCGCTGCGCGGTATGCTCGACGTCGGCACTCACCCCGTCGACATCCATCAAGAGCGCGGCGCCGGCGTCGAGCGGCCAATCGACCCCGGTCGACGCGACGATCGCCTCGATCGCGAGTTGATCCATCATCTCGATCGCCGCCGGGACGATGCCGGCCGCGATGATCGCCGAGACCGCCGCCCCGGCTTCATCGGTGGACGGAAAAGTCGCGAACACCGTACGGGTCGACTGCGGCAAGCGCAAGATCTTGATCACGACCTCGGTGACGATCCCGAGCATCCCTTCGCTGCCGACGAGCACACCCATCAGATCGTAGCCCGGCGTCTCCGGCTCGCCGCCTTCGGCTCCGATCGCCACGATCTCACCCTCGCCCGTCACCAGCGTCGCGCCGACGGCGTGATTGACGGTGAACCCGTACTTGAGGCAGTGTGCGCCGCCCGAGTTCTCGGCGACATTGCCGCCGATCGAACAGACGCTCTGCGATGAGGGATCGGGGGCGTAGTAGTAGCCCAGCGGCGCGACCTGCTGGGAGATCGCGAGATTGATGACGCCGGGCTGCACGCGCATGCGCCGGTTGGGCAGGTCGACTGCCAGGATTTGCGTCATGCGCGAAAGCCCCAGCACGAGACACCCCGCGATGGGCAGCGCACCGCCGGAAAGCCCGGTCCCCGCGCCACGCGGGACGATCGGCATCCCGAAGCGCCGCGCGAGCTTCACGACGGCGGCGACCTCGGCGGTCGTCGCCGGGAGCACCACCAGTTCGGGCCGCACCCGAAAGCCGAGCAGACCGTCGCATTCGTAGGTGCGCAGCCGGGTCGGCTCGGAGATCGTATTGCGCTCACCGACGATCGCGGCGAACGCGGCGCGGTGCTCCGGCGATATCATGACGTCCGGTAGTACTTTTGCCTCGCGAACGGGAATCCTGATCGCATGCACCAACAGGTCACGCGGATCATGGGGTCGTTCATCACGAAGACCTCAGAATATACGCTGGCCCGGCTCGAGTACGGGATCGTGTTCCCAGACCGCGAACCACCGCCCGTCCTCTCGCGCCTGCCGGATGCCTCCTCGCGCTCGCTGCGCGACCACTGGGAAGCGGTGGAGGCCGAACTCGAAGCGATTTTGGTCGCGCTGCGCCCGGTGCTCACGTTGCCCCGCAACGGCGAGCGCGAAGAGAAGGCGGTCCGCCGCCTCGACCGCATCGTACGCGAACTCGATCAATACGCGCGCGCCCTGCGCTGGATCCGGACCGTCAATGAGCGTGGGACGTGGTCGGAGCCGCCGCCGGGCTAGCTCCGGTCCAAGCCGGCGCGTAGCGCCGGAACCGCAGGACCGCCGCGGGCCAATCGTCGAGCAATCCGCGCGCCACGCTCGAGCCGGTCACGTGCACGTGCGTTTCGAGGATCTCACGCAGCGCCGTCGTCCGTTCGTCGCCGACGGCAAGCGGCAGCGCGCGAACTTCGCTCGGACCCAAGCGCATCCGTTCGGGCTCGCCGTCGAGCACGAACGCGTCGCCGCCGCTCATGCCGCTGGCAAAATTGCGGCCGGTCGGTCCGAGGATGACGACGGTGCCCGCGGTCATGTACTCGCACGCGTGATCGCCCGCGCCCTCGACGACGATCGTCGCGCCGGAGTTGCGCACGCCCAAGCGTTCGCCGGCGCTGCCGGACACGTAGGCTTGACCGCCGCGGGCACCGTAAAAGCAGGCGTTTCCGATCGCGGGCTCGCCCGGATTGCCGGGTGAACGCACGATAATCCGGCCGCCGTCCATCGATTTGCCGACGTAATCGTTGGCATCGCCGTTGAGTTCGAGAATCAGCCCGTCGGTGAGGAACGCACCGAAACTCTGACCGGCCGTGCCCGCGTAGCGCCGCGTCGTGGTCGCGACCGTTTCACCGTTCGCGCGCCGCACCGCGATCGAGTGCGCGATGCGGGCGCCGACGGCGCGATCGACCGGCGCGATCGTGAGCGTGCGTGACGACGCCGCTTGATCGTCGAGGTGCCGTTCGCTGGGCACCGGCGCGTCGACCAGCGTCGGGGTTTCGGGCAGGCGCAGGATCGCGGAGAGATCGATGCCCTCTTCCCAATCCGAAAGATCGCGGCGCGCGCGCAGCAGATCGGAGCGGCCGCGAATATCCTTGAGCGAGCGGACGCCCAGGCGCGCCAGCCGGCGCCGCACATCGTTCGCGACGAACATCAAGTAGGTCTCGACGTCTTCGGGCTTCCCGGGGAACTTCGCGCGCAGCGCGAGATCTTGGGTCGCGATCCCGACGGGGCAGGTGTTCTTGTGGCACTGACGCGCGTAGATGCAGCCCAGCGCGATCAACAGCGCCGTGCCGAAGCCGAAATCGTCCGCCCCGAGCATCGCCGCCAACACAACGTCGCGGCCGGTCTTGAAGCCGCCGTCGACGCGCAGGCGCACGCGCGAACGTAAGCCGTTCGCTTCGAGCGTGTGATGCGTTTCCACGAGGCCGAGTTCCCACGGCATCCCGGCGTTCTTGATCGAGGCCAGCGGCGAAGCGCCGGTGCCGCCGTCGTGGCCGGCGATGTGGATGACGTTGGCGTGCGCCTTGGCGACGCCGCTCGCAACGTAGCCGATCCCCGCTTGGCTGACGAGCTTCACGGCGATGCGCGCTTGCGGCGCGGCCCGGCGCAGATCGTAGATCAACTCCGCGAGGTCTTCGATCGAATAGATGTCGTGGTGCGGCGGCGGCGAGATCAGCGACTGCCCCGGTGCGGCGCTGCGCAGTTCGGCGATCTCGGGCGTGACCTTGAAGCCGGGGATCTGGCCGCCTTCGCCGGGTTTGGCGCCTTGCGCCATCTTGATCTCGATCTCGTCGGCGCTCGCCAGATACGCCGCCGACACGCCGAAGCGCGCCGAGGCGACCTGTTTGATCGTACTACGACCCGAATCGACCGTGCGCGCGTAGCGGCGCGGCTGCTCGCCGCCCTCGCCGGAATTGCTGAGCGCGCCCATGCGCGCGGCCCCGACCGCGATCGTCTCGTGCGCCTCGGGTGAGAGCGCGCCGATCGACATCGCCGAGGCCGCGAAATGGCGCAGGATGTCGCCGGCGGGCTCGACGTCGTCGAGCGTCAGCGGATCGGCGACCGGCAGGGGCTCGACTAGGTCGCGCAGCGCGATCGGCGGGCGGGCTTCCATCGCGTCGCTGAGCGCGAAGAAGGCCGCTTCGTCACCGCGCATCGCCGCGCCGCGCAGTGTCTTGAGCAACGGCGGATCGAAGGCATGGCGCACGCCGTCGCGGCGGAAGCGAAAGAGCCCGCGTTCGGGCAACGCTTCACCGCTTTCGGCCGCATGCGCCCAGGCATACACGTCGCGCTCGAACGCCTCGAAGTCCACGGCCGGGATGCTCGCGTGCATTCCGGGGAAGCACTGCTGCGTGATATCGCGACCCAAGCCCAGGATCTCGAAGGTCTGCGCGCCGACGTAGGAGCGCAGCGTGCAGATGCCGAGCTTGGCGAGAATCTTGATGAGTCCCAAGCGCACCGAAACCAGATAGGCTGCGCGAGTCCCCGCGCGTTCCGCCGCCCGCAGCGCGAGCCAGGGCGTCACCACGTTCGCGCCGGCGGCGATCACGGTGGCCACGGAATGGGCATCGCGCGCGAAGCCGTCGGCGACGGCGATCGACGCCGCCATGCGCAGCCCGGCCGAGGTGAGGCGCTGATGGATCGCTCCGGCCACGAGCACGGCCGGGATCGGCAGCTTCGCCGTGCGGTCGTCGAGCACGATGAACGTCTTGCCGGCGCGTACTTGATGTTCGGCTTCTTCGCACAGCGCTTCCAGCCGCGCGGCGAGCTTCATGCCGGCAAAATCGAGTACCAGCGTATGCTGGATCAACCGCGTATCGAAACGCAGCGAATCGAACGTCGTCTCGTCCAGCACCGCCGTGTCGAGCATGACGATCGAGTCCATCGCGGGGACGTCGCCGTTGGTGTCGCCCGAACCGACCCAGCCCCGCATGTCGAAGACGAATCCTTCGCGCAGCGCATCGATCGGCGGGTTGGTGACTTGGGCGAATTTCTGGCGCAAGTAGGCCGCGATCGGCATCCGGCGTTCGAGAAACGCCGGCGCCGTATCGTCACCCATCGACCAGACCGGCTCGGTGCCCTCCGCCAGCACGCCGATGACGCCCTTGAGTTCATCTTTCGTGTAGCCGAAGCGGACGAGATCGCGGTCGAGCACCTGCGGATCGAAGGGCGGAACCCCAGACTCCGGCGCCTCGAAACGCCACGAGCGGACGATCGGCCGGAAATCCGCGCGTTCGCGGCGTTCGGCGGCGAAGGCTTCGGGTTCGACGAGTTCGCCCGAGGCGAAGCGCACCACGAGCCGGCCACCCGGACCCAATCGCCCACGCCGGACGATCGGATCGTCGCCGAAATCGACCACGCCGGCTTCCGAGGCGGCCAGCACTTTGCCCGAGGCCGTCCGGCACCAGCGCAGCGGACGGAAGCCGCTGCGGTCGAGCGCCGCGCCGATCACGTCGCCGTCGGCGAAGACCATCGCCGCCGGGCCGTCCCACGGTTCGACGGTCGGAACGTGCGCGTCGTAATAGGCGCGCAAGCGGTCGTCGTCTTCATCGACCGCCGGTGAGAGCATCAGGTCGACGGCTTCATCGATCCGGTACCCGGCACCGAGCATCGCGTCGAGCCCGGTGTCGAACTCGAGCGAGTCGCTCGCGCCGCGCTGCGAGATGATCCCGCGCGCGCGCATCCACGCCCGGTTCCCGGTGACCGTGTTGATCTCGCCGTTGTGCGCGATGTAGTTGAAAGGCTGCACGAGGCGCCACTGCGGCGAGGTGTTGGTCGAGAAGCGCTGGTGGAAAGCGGCGAAGTGCGAGGCGAACAGCGGATCGCGCAGGTCGTCGAAGTACGCGCCGAGTTCGGTGGACGAGAGCAGCGCCTTGTAGACGACGGTGGTCGGCGACGCGCTGACCAGCGTCGCGTCGCTGGCGTGGTCGCGCAGCGTGCGCGCGATCGCGCGGCGCACGACGCGCATGCGTTCGCGGACGTTGCCCGGTCCCATGTCGACGAGCAGTTGCTCGTACGCCGGAGCGGTCCGGCGAGCATATTCACCCAAGACGGCCGGCACGACCGGCGGACGGCGCCAGCGCAGCGGCGCGACTTCGGCCAACCGGACAGCCGCTTCGATCTGGCCCCGGATCGCTTGCGCGTCGTCGTCGTCACGCGGCATGAAGAGGCAGATCGCCGCGAGGTGCCGCTCGGGGACGCGGATATGCGAGGCGCCAAGTTCGCGCAGCAACAGCGCGCGGGGCGTCTCGCACAGGATGCCTGCTCCGTCGCCGGTGCGGCCGTCGGCCGCCCGGGCACCACGGTGCGCCATCGCGCTCGCCGCGTCGAGTGCCAACCGGACGACGTCATGGGAAGCGCGATGGTTGAGGTCTGCTAGAAAGCCGATCCCGCAGGCATCGTGCTCAGGCTCCGAATTCCACATAGAGTTCTAAGCTTACGGCCCATCAGGACCCCCCGTCATTAGCCAAACGTCGAAAGACTAGCGTCCAACTCGCTTCTCCATGCTATTGGCGACGATGAGCTGCCGGCGGGTAGCTTTTTGAATCTCCAGATCGGCCTCGCTGAAAGACGCCCGGTGGTCACGCAGGAGCCGGCGCCAGCTCGCATTCGGGTTCAGACGAATGTCGCAACCGGCCGCTCGAAACGACTCGAGCAACGCGACGAACCGCCGGAAGCTCTCGTCGCGCCGCGCCTGCACGTCGGCCAGCTTCACGACCAGCGTGCGCGGGCCGCCGGCGAGCATGGCGCCGCACCACTCCGAGAACACGTCGATCAGGGGGCGATCGAGGATCCCGATCAAGCGCACCGCGATCGGGGTGCCGGCCGTGCGGGAAAGGGCGGCGGGGCTGGAAGCGAGCGCCACGAGTGAGTCCTCCGAGTGAATTCGCTATTTCAATCTAGGATAGGCTCGCTTTCTTGTGCCGGCATGGCAGGGGGCTTAGATTTCGATGAGATCAGGCGTCGCCGCGTAGTCCCAGCGCGACCATCATCGTGTAACCGACGTCGAGCGCGCGCTCGTCGATGTCGAACCGCGCGTTGTGGTGCGGCACGCCGGTCGGCGGCCCGCCGCGGGCGCCGACGATGAAGTAGGCACCGGGACGCTGTTCCATCATGAACGACATGTCCTCGGCCCACATCACGATGTCGTGCTCGCCGACGACGTTTTCGGCGCCCAGCACCTCGCGGCCGACGGCGCGCACGACCTCGGCCAGCGCGAGGTTGTTCACGGTCGGCGGATAGGACCAGTGGTAGGTGAACTCGGCCTCGATGCGCATCGAATGCGCGAGCCCGTCGATGATGCGCTGCATGCGCTGGGGCATCGACGCGCGCACGTCGGGATCGAACGACCGCACCGTCCCCAGCAGCTTCACCTGATCGGGGATCACGTTGAAGGTCGTGCCGCCGACGAACTGACCGACCGTGATGACGGCGGGGTCTTTCGGCGCGACTTCGCGGCTCACGATCGTCTGCAGCATCGTCACCAGATGTGCGCCCGCGACGATCGGATCGACCGACATCTGCGGCATCGCGCCGTGTCCGCCCTTGCCTTTGATGATCAGCTCGAACTCGTCGGCCGAAGCGAAGAACGCGCCGTCGCGGATGCCGATCTTGCCGACGTTGAGCTGGCTGTAGAGATGCAGCGCGAAGCTGCGGTCGACGTGCGGCTGCTCGAGCGCACCGTCCTGGATCATGAGCCGGTTCCCGGCATAGCCTTCTTCGCCGGGCTGAAAACAGAAGACCAGCGTCCCGGGTACCTCGGCGCGCCGGGCCGCGAGCGTCTTGGCCGCCGCGAGCAGGATCGCGACATGGCCGTCGTGGCCGCAGGCATGCATCACGCCCGCCTTCTCGGAGGCGTACGGCACGTCGTTGAGCTGCACGATCGGCAGCGCATCCATATCGGCGCGCAGCAGCGTCACCGGGCCGGGCCGTCCGCCTACGAGCGTGCCGAGCACGCCGGTCTTGCCGATCCCGGTGCGAATCTCGTCCAGACCCAGCGCGCTCAGTTCCATCGCGACTAGCGCCGCCGTGTCGTGCTCGACCATCGAGAGTTCCGGGTGCGCGTGGAGGAAACGGCGCGTCGCCACCATCTCGTCGTGCGGGATCCGGTCGAGTGCGTCGCTGCGTGTGCCCGGGATCGTCATCGTGGCACCAGGGGTTCGCGACCGGGACAGCCGACCTTCTCACATGGCGTGCTGTCAAGGCTATCCCTTCACCGACGGCGGCGAGCGCGTGTTCGAGGTCGACACGTCGCGGATCGCCTACGGCAGCACGGCGATGCGCGAACTCGGCGAACGCGCGCGTATGCTCGGGATGACGCGGCCGTTCGTCGTCAGCGATCCGGGCGTCGCCGGGCTCGCCGGTTTCCAAGCCGCGCTGATCGCACTGCGCGCTGCGGGCTGCGATCCGGTCGTCTACGCCGAGGCGCACGTCGAGCCGACCAACGTCTCGTTCGAGGCGGCGATTGCGGCGGCGCGCGACGCGCGGCCCGACGGTTACATCTCGATCGGCGGCGGCTCGGCGATCGATACCGCGAAAGCGGCCAACCTCTATACCTCGCACCCGGCGCCGTTCATGGCCTACGTCAACGCCCCCGTCGGCGAGGGGCGCGCTGTGCCGGGACCAGTGGCGCCGCACATCGCCTGCCCGACGACGGCAGGCACGGGCAGCGAATGCACCGGCATCGCAATCTTCGACCATCTCCCGATCGCCGCGAAGACGGGCATCGCATCCGCCCACTTGCGGCCCTCGCTGGCGCTGGTCGACCCGGATTGGACGGCGAGCTTGCCGCCGCAGGTCGCCGCCTGCTCGGGCTTCGATGTGCTCTCGCACGCTCTGGAGTCGTACACCGCGCGCCCGTACACGCAGCGCAGCGCCGGTGCACCCGGAAAACGGCCACTCTCCCAAGGGGCGAACCCGTTCAGCGACATGGCCTGCCTCGAAGCGCTGCGGCTGCTCGGCGCGAACTTGGTGCGCGCGGTCAACGACCCGCACGACGCCGCAGCGCGCGAACGGATGATGTTCGCCGCGACGCTGGCCGGGATCGGCTTCAACAACGCGGGCGTCCAGTTGCCGCACGCAATGGCCTACGCGGTTGCCGGTCTCGTGCGCGATTTCCACCCGGCCGGCTATCCCGGCGCCGAGCCGCTGATCCCGCACGGGATGGCGGTGGTGGTCAACGCCCCGGCCGTGTTCCGGACGATCGCCGTGCATGCGCCGCAGCGCCACCGCGAGGCGGCGGCCGCGCTCGGCGTCGCGGCCCACGGCGCCGGCGACGACGAGATCGGCTTCGCGCTGGCCGAGCGGCTGACCGAACTGATGCGGGACTGCGGGATGCCGGCCGGCCTCGCGGCACTCGGCTACGATGCCGGCGACGTCACGCGGCTGGTCGCGGGAACCGTGCCGCAAGTGCGCTTGCTTTCGAACGCACCGATCCCGGTCGACGCGGCAGTCCTCACGCGGCTCTTCAGCGCAGCGCTAGCCGCCTAGAATTTTCGCCGTCGTACCTAGCCGGAAAACGTAATCCAGCACCGAAGAGTCGAGAGCGCCGAAGGACTCGGGTACGAGTGATTCGGCGAGTGGCGGGCCTCGCATGATTAGTCAACGCCGACACGAGTTGACCGGCTGGTCTTGCGTCGGATCGCATCCGGCGCGGTTGCTCGGAGAACGGGCAGCATTCGTCGCGTACCTTTCCGGTGCGGCGTCGCCGTCATCCGACCTCGCGGCTGCCGAGCGCACGTTTACCGAATTGGCCGATACCGTGGCCGGGCGCACCGCGGGTCCGGTATTCGCGGCGTTCGATTGGGACCAGGACGGCATGGGCCGGCTTTGTATCTCTTCCTTGGCACGCCGGGGTTGCCGCCGGTCGATCGCGACGGCCGCCGTGCCCGTGCGGCTGGACGAAGCGCGCGACGAAACCGCAGTGACGGACGGCCGGCGAGCCGAGCGACACGAAGCCTTCGCTCTGATGGAGCTGGGCTGCTGGCTCGAGCAGAAGGCGGGGCGGCTCGCCGTTCTGACGGCCGCTGCCGTACGCAAAGTGCAATCGCCGGCCGCACGTGAAGTTCGGGCCGCGGATCTGGTCTATCCGATCGCGACGCTGGGTCGCGCGCTGACCATCGGTGCCCCAAAATTGTTCGAACGCGACATTCGCTGGGGCCGCGAGACGCTCGTCGCGCGCGGATTCGACCTCCCGGCGCTGCGCGCGACCTGGACGGCGTTGCAGACCGTCCTCCTCGAACGCGCGCCGCCGGACCTGACCCGCTTCATCAAACCGTTGCTGGCGGTGTGCTTCGACGAAGGCGATGCCGGCGAACGAGCGAGCCTGGTCGAGAATCCCGAAGCGGCCGAGTTCTTTCGCTCGCTCTCGAACAGTTGGGGTCCGCGAGACGCCGTCGCGCGCCTGAACGCGGCCGGCCTGACCCCCGAGCGCCTGTTTCTCGAGTGCTTCACGCCGGCGCAGCACGAGTCCGGCCGTCTTTGGCAGTACTGCCGGATGAGCGTCGAGGAGGAGCACCGCCGAACCGCCGTCGTCCGTGATCTCATCGCCGAAGTCGGCGCAGGAGCGCCCGTCGTCTCGCCGGCAAAGGGCTCGCTCTTGGCCGCGAGCGCGCCCCAGGAACTGCACGACGTCGGCTTGCAAATGGTCGCCGAACTCGCTCGACTCGACGGCTGGAACGTCTCGTTTCTCGGCGGAAATCTCAGCGAAGACCACCTCTTCGATGCGGTGCTGCACTACCGGCCTGACGTCGTCGCATTCTCGGCATCGCTCACCCCGGCCGTCTGCGCGCTGGTACCGTTGATCGCGCGCCTGAAGACCGACTCGCGGACCGCGCAAATCCCGATCGTAGCCGGCGGAGCACCGTTCGCCGAATTCCAAGAACTCGCGCGCATCATCGGAGCCGATGAAACCGCAACGGATGCCGCGACCGCCGTGCAGCTATTCGCGCGGCTGCACGAGATGCGAGCCGCAGTCCGCGTCTCGTCCGGCGGCGAGCAGCACACTTCCGCAGATGGCAGCTCTCTTGCGGACATCTCGACCGTCAGCCGAGTGCTCGACCTGAACGAGCAACAGCAGGCGTTGCTCGAACTCGAAGAGAGCGAATTGCGCTACCACGTGTTGGCCGAAGCGCTACCGCAGATGATCGTGTTATCCGACGGCGCGCACCGGCCGATCTACGTGAACCGGCGCTTTGAGGAATATACGGGCATCCGTTCCGCCGACGTTGCGCAAACGTGGCGCGAAGCCGTCCATCCGGACGACTTGCCCGCCCTCGAACGCGCGCACGCAACGGGCGATCCGTACGAGCTAGAACTGCGCATCAAACGCGCATCCGACGGAGCGTACCGCTGGCATGCCATCCGGAGCCTAAACATCCGGCGGGATTCGGCGCGGACCGGGTTCCTGTCGACGGCCATGGATATCGACGATCGCAAGCGCGCCGAAGAGACGCTGCGCTTCATCGAGAAAGCCGGTTCGCGCCTTGCGCAGTCGCTCGATCTGCAGACGATCCTCGAGACCCTGCTCGATCTCATCGTTCCGGAGTTCGGCGATTGGGCGTCGATCAAACTGCGCGACGAGGACGGCGCGCGCGAATCGATCGCCGCCCGGCACAAGGACCCGTCGAAGACGCCGCTCGCGCGCGCGATTCTCGCCGCGCCGTACCTCAAGGAATCGGGCACGTCCTTCGGCCTGGGAAGCGCGTACCGGGCGGGTGTTCCGCAACTGCTCTCGCAAGTGAGCTACGACGACTTGTCGGCCGCGGTGAAAGAGCACTACGTTCCGGTTTTCGAGCAGTTGGGATATGGGTCGCAGATCTGGCTTCCGGTTCGCGCCGGCGATCAAGTGATCGCCGGCATCGGAATCTTCGCCGGCCGGGATCGCCTCCGGTACACGCCGGCCGATCTGCTGGCGCTCGAAGAACTCGCGCGGCGGGCCAGTTTTGCGATCGGCAACGCGCGCCGGTACGAGCGCGAACATCGCGTGGCGCATCTCTTCCAAGAGGCCGCGCTGCCGCGCAAACTCCCGGCCGTAGCCGGATTCCGGTTCGACGCCTACTATCAACCGGGGCGGCAAGAGGCCTCGATCGGCGGCGACTGGTTCGATGTGTTCGTGCTGCCCGGCGGCCGCGTCGTCGTCTCGGTCGGCGACGTTGCCGGTAGCGGATTGCCGGCCGCGGTCCTGATGAGCAGCATGCGGCAGGTCATTCGCGGCGCCGCGCACGTCTTTGACGATCCCGCGATGGTGCTCAACGTCGCCGATCGCACGTTGCGCAGCGAGCATGAAGACGGGTTCGTGACCGCGTTCGTCGGCGCGATCGATTCGCCCGGCGGGTCGATCACCTACGCCTCGGCCGGCCACGTGCCGGCACTCTTGCGGACCCCCGGCGGATCGATAACGGCACTGTACGCGACGGGCCTCCCGCTGGGTTGCCACGACCTGGCGGAGGCGAGTAGCGCAAGCAAGACGGCATCTCTCGCACCCGGTTCGTCGCTGTTGCTCTATACGGACGGCTTGGTGGAGTGGTCGCACGATCTGGCTACCGGCGAGTCGCTGCTCCAGCAACGCTTCGCCGAAGGCCGCTACCAGGGCGCGGCCAAGCCCGCGATGGCACTCGTCGAAAGCGTGCTCCCCGCCACCGGCGCCCTGGACGACGTTGCCGCGCTGATCGTCACCACCGATCCCTAGGATCGCCCGGCGCCGACGGGAAGCAAGCGTGCAGCTTTGCCGGGAGACACCACCATGACGACTGCGACGCTCAGCTATAGCCACGGCGCCTCCGACGTTCCCCTGCTCGGTGAAACGATCGGCGCGCTCTTCGACCGCATCGCCGCCCGCTATCCACAGAACGACTGCGTCGTGTCGGTGCACCAGGACGCGCGGCTCACCTACGCCCAGGCGAAAGTCGAGACCGACCGCCTCGCGCGCGCGCTCGTCGCGCTGGGCGTCAAACACGGCGATCGCGTCGGTATCTGGTCGCCGAACAGCATCGAATGGGTGCTCGCGCAGTTCGCGACGCCGAAGATCGGCGCGATCCTGGTCAACATCAATCCGGCGTACCGCACGAGCGAACTCGAGTACGCGCTCGCGCAAAGCGGCGTCTCGGTGCTGCTGACGCTCGACCGCTACAAGACCAGCGAATATCTCGCGATGGTGCGCCAGGTGCGCGCGGCGCTCCCCGAGTTGCGCCAGGTCGTCGTGATCGGCGATCAGATCGCCCCGCGCTGGGACGAGTTGGGTTGGGACGGGCTGCTGGCGCTCGCCGACGAGTGTCCCGAACGCGGCCTCGACGAGCGCAGCGCGCTCTGTCAGTTCGACGAGCCGATCAATATCCAGTACACCTCGGGGACGACCGGCTTTCCCAAGGGCGCGACGCTCTCGCACCACAACATCCTCAACAACGGCTACTTCATCGGCGAAGGCTGCCGCTACACGGATGCGGACCGCGTCTGCATCCCGGTTCCGTTCTACCATTGCTTCGGGATGGTGCTGGCGAACCTCGCCTGCGTGACCCACGGCGCGGCGATGATCATCCCGGCACCGACGTTCGAGCCGGCCGCCACGCTCGCGGCGGTCGTGCAGGAGCGCTGTACGTCGCTGTACGGCGTGCCGACGATGTTTATCGCCGAACTCGCGCTGCCGAATCTGCGCGACTATGATCTCTCGTCGCTGCGCACCGGGATCATGGCCGGTTCGCCCTGTCCGGTCGAAGTCATGAAGCGCGTCCAGACCGAGATGCACATGCCCGAGGTGACGATCTGTTACGGAATGACGGAAACCTCCCCGGTTTCCACTCAAACGCTGACCGACGACCCGCTCGAAAAACGGACCGGGACCGTCGGGCGCGTCCATCCGCACATCGAGATCAAGGTCGTCGATGCCCAAGGGCGCGTCGTGCCGCGGGGCACGCCGGGCGAACTTTGTACGCGCGGCTACTCGGTCATGCTCGGCTATTGGAGCAACCCCGCAGCGACCGCCGAAGCGATCGATACCGGACGTTACATGCACACCGGCGACATCGCGGTGATGGACGCCGACGGCTATCTCAACATCAGCGGCCGCATCAAGGACATGGTCATCCGCGGCGGCGAGAACATCTATCCGCGCGAGATCGAGGAATTTCTCTACACGCATCCGGCGATCAAGGATGTCCAAGTCATCGGCGTCCCCGACGAGAAGTTCGGCGAGGAGCTCTGCGCCTGGGTCATCCTCCACGACGGCGCGCTCGAGTCGGCCGAGGACATCCAAGGCTACTGCCGCGGCCGGATCGCGCACTACAAGATCCCGCGCTACATCCGGTTCGTCGACGGCTGGCCGATGACGATCAGCGGCAAAGTCCAGAAATACAAGATGCGCGAAGAGTCGATCCGCGAACTCGGCCTGGAAGCCGCCGCGGGCATCGTCACCGCTTAGCGAAATCTCGTATCCGGCGAAACGAGCAACATCGGCCAAGAGATCGGCCAAAAATCCCTGGCTTTCAGACGCAGTTGCCGAGTTGGCCGCACAAACGGCCGCAACCCCCGCCTGCGCCTCGACCTTGCTCTTGGTCTAACCAGCGTCCCGTTCTTTGCCACGATTTCGGATCAAAGCAGGCCTATTGCGATCGTTTCCCCGGGCGTGGTGTATGAGCGCGGCCTGCCTCATAGAATACGGGCGGCAATTGTGGCTCTTGGCGAAGGTTGTTCTTGCAGAGCGATCTTCACGAAAGGACACCACGATGGGCAAAGCCAGTATCGCACGCGCTGAACTCGTTTTGAAATTGACCAGTCTTGCCATGCTCCGATGGGCTGCCGATCGCGGCATCCAACTGCACCACATCGCTCCAGGAAAGCCGACCCAGAACGCGTTCATCGAGAGCTTCAACGGCAAGTTCCGCGACGAATGCCTCAACGAGCACGCCTTCGAGTCGCTGGCCGAGGCTCGCGAGATCATCGAGGCCTGGCGCCTCGACTACAACGCCAATCGTCCGCACTCGTCACTCGATAATCGCACCCCCGAGGAGTTCGTCCGCGATCTCCTCAATTCGCAACGTTCGCCCTTACTTGTGGGATAACGACGGGGCTCAGGTCACACTTAATTGGCGGGTGTTTCATGAGGCGAAACCTCTCGAAGACAACGAAAGCAATGATGGTGACCTGGGTCGCTGCATTCGTGCTATTATTGTTTCAAGACCGCGCTTCAGCAATGCAATCCGTGGTGTTCAATTCATACCTCGCTTTTATATGCTTCGCTGTAGACCGGATAGTTGCGCGCGGAACGCTGAGCAGCACAGAGTTCTGCGCAAGATCGCCGCTCCCGACGCTGGTAGCTCGCGCCGGTATTGTGATAGGCACCGTAGCGTTCGTTTCTTTCGTTTACGGCTTCATTGCAAATTGGGTCGTTTATGTTCCCGTGTTAACTGATTTGTGGCGGCAATGGGTTCAATGGAAACCTCCCTTGGGTGATAGCGCTGTCCCGAATCTGCTTTTATATGCGCTGATCCCCGGTGGCGGCGTCATCGCGCTGGGCGCAAGCCCGCGAACATTCGGGTTTGGAACTTCCGCGAGAGGAACGGCACGCGCATTGGCGCCGTGCTTAGCGCTCCCCGCCATCTTCTTTACGCTCTTTCTTGCGACTGGTCGAATGAGCATCGGGGGATTGGCCTATATCTTGGCTCGGAACTTTTTGAGCAGCGGCTTTAGTGAGGAAGTGCTTTTTCGTGGGCTCCTATTTTCGCATTTACGACCATGGATGAATAGCGATGTTTCGCTAGTCGTGCAGGCGGTGGCTTTCGCCCTATTCCATCTCGCTTCAAGCCTTAATGAGCCTAGCCCGATCGCACTCGTTGCCTATCTGGTCGCGCTAAACGTTATTCCCGGATATCTTTTCGGCATGGTCGCTCAGCGTACTCGAAGTCTGGCCATACCGGTAGCCGTTCACACGTCTGTCAATATGATGAGGAATTCTTTCTAGGACCGCGCTATCTGCCAGTCGGCTGGCAAACCTTGTAGATAATCCTAATTCCGAGTGCACCGCGAGCTTTCAGAATGCAGTTGCTAAGAATCGGCGCGCAACGAACATAAGGGGCTCGGGACGAAAACCTCCGGGAGCTGCTCAGCCACGTCGCCGAGCGGCTCATGGAGTTCGAGATCGAGCAACGAGCAGTTTCTCCATCGCGGTCACGTCGACGAATCGGCCATCGAGCAGGCCCTGTTCGCGAAAGACGCCGATGTCGCGATAGCCGAATTTGGTGTAGAGCGCGCGCGCGGGCTCGTTGAGTTGCAACATGAACAGGACGATCTTGTGGAAGCCCTCAGAGGTGGCCCGCTGTTCGAGTTGCTCCAAGAGCGCGGAGGCGATGCCGGTGCCGCGCGCGCTGCGAGCGACGTACACCGAGAGATCGGCGATGCCGCGATGCGCGCAGCGATGCGAATAGGGATTGAGCGAAGCCCACCCGATGACGTCGTGCGCCTGGTCTTCCGCAACGAGAACCGCGTAACGGCCCGCATGATCGGACCACCACGCGAGCATCTCGGCCTCATCCTTCGGCTCCTCGTCGAGGGTCGCGACGCGGTCTTCGATCCCCTCGTTATAAATACGGCGGATGGCCGCGAGATCGGCGGGTTCGGCGTCACGAACCAGGGCGGTGCGGTGCACGGATAGCCTCGGCGAGAACGGGAGCACCTGATCCCACGTTCGGCCTCGATATGCCTGGCACGGGCGAAAAGGCGAACGGGAGTTCGATCATAGGTCCCGTTCCGGACCGGGGTTCGCGGGGCCCGCAGCGCGCCGGGGGGTCGGGAGGCCGGTCCTTGCGACAGGAGTCCCACCGCCCCCGCCGGATTGTATCGGGCTCTCTCTTCCACTCGGAGTTCGATGATGGCGAAAATGGCGACCACGCGCTCGGGTGTGCTCGAGCGGCGCGGGTTATCGGACGAGCAACTCGTCACGATGCTGCGTAACATGCTGCTGCAGCGTCAGATCGACAACCGCGGCTTTCAACTCAACCGGCAAGGGAAGATCCCGTTCGCGCTGGGCAGCGAGGGTCACGAAGCGATCCAAGCGGGCGCCGCGATGGCCTTCGTGCGCGGGAAAGACGTGCTCGCTCCCTACTACCGCGATCTGGGCCTGGTGCTGGGCTGCGGCTTCACGCCGCTCGAGATGCTCAACTCGATGTTCGCGCGCGCCTCGGACCGCTCGGGCGGGCGTCAGTTTCCCAACCATTATACGAACAAGGACCTCGGGCTGCTCTCGATCAGCTCGATCATCGCGGCCCATGTCCCGCACGCGGTCGGCGTGGCGTACGCGTTCACCTATCGCGCTGAGAGCGGGCGCGTCGTGCTCGTCTCGACCGGTGAGGGCGCGACCAGCGAAGGCGAATGGCACGAGTCGGTCAACTTCGCCGCGATCCACCGGCTGCCGATCGTGTTCCTCGTCGAGAACAACGGCTTTGCGATCTCGACGCCCCAATCGGCGCAGATGGCGATCCCCAACGTCGTCGACAAGGCGGCCGGCTACGGAATCCCCGGGAGCGTTTGCGACGGAATGGACCCGATCGCGTCGTATGCGACCGTCAAGGCCGCGATGGACCACGCGCGCAGCGGCGGCGGCCCGACGCTGGTCGAGGCAAAATGCTACCGCTATCTCTCGCACTCGACCGATGACGACGACCGAACCTATCGCGACCGCGCGACGATCGAGGCCGCGCGCAAGCACGACCCCGTACCCGCCTTCGAGCGCCTGTTGCTCGAATTCGGCATAGTCAGCGAGGCGCGCGTCAAGGCGCTCAAAGCCGAGGTCTTGCGCGAGACCAACGAGGCCACCGATACCGCGGAGGCGTTCGCGTATCCGGTGCCGGACGATCTCTACACCAACGTCTACGATGGGTCGTTCGAGCCGTGGCAGTGATGAACAACGTCGACGCCGTCCGCACGACGTTGCACGACGCGCTCGTCAACGACGAACGCACCCTCATCATGGGCGAGGACGTCGGCGCCCGCGGGAACGTCTTCCTGATCACCAAGGGCTTCCTCGAAGAGTTCGGGCCCAAGCGCATCATCGACACGCCGCTCGCCGAGGCGTCGATCGTCGGCATCGCGGTCGGAATGGCGATGGAGGGTTTGCGGCCGATCGCCGAGATCCAATTCGCCGACTTCATCTATCCGGCGTTCAACCAGATCGTCGGCGAAGCGGCCAAGACGCGCTATCGTTCGAACGGCGACTACACCTGCCCGCTCGTGATTCGCACGCCCTACGGCGGCGGCGTGCGCGGCGCGCTCTCGCACTCGGTCTCGATCGAAGCGCTCTTCTACCACGTGCCGGGGCTCAAGATCCTCGCACCATCGACGCCAGCCGACATCAAGGGTCTGCTGACGGCCGCGATCGAGGATCCCGATCCCGTGCTCTTCCTCGAACACAAGAAGACGTACCGTTCGGTCAAGGGACAGGTCCCCAGCGGCCGGTACGTGATCCCGATCGGCAAAGCCGACGTGAAGAAAGCGGGCACCGAGGTCACGGTGGTATCCTACGGCTACAACGTCCATCAGGCGCTCGACGCCGCGCAGCGCCTCGAAGGCGAGAACGTCTCGATCGAGGTGATCGACCTGCGTTCGATCCGCCCGATGGACAAAGGCACGATCCTCGCCAGCGTGCGCAAGACCCGCAAGCTGCTCATCATTCACGAGGACAACAAATTCGGTGGGATCGGCGCCGAGATCTCGGCGATGGTCGCCGAGGAAGCGTTCTTCGATTTGGACGCGCCGATCCGTCGCCTGTGCGGCCCGGATGTCCCCGCAATGGGCTACGCCCTCCCGCTCGAAGAAGAATTTATGATCTCCACCGATCGCATGCTCCGCGCGATGCGCGAACTGGCGGCCTTCTGATGGCCCGCTCGACGATGGGGCCGGGCCGTGCCCGAGTCGCCGGGGCCGTGTCCTAGTGGCGACGACGATCACCATGCCGCAGCTCGGCGAGACGGTCACCGAGGGAACGGTCGCGCAGTGGCTCAAGAAAGTCGGCGACCCGGTCGAAAAATACGAAGCCTTCGTCGAGGTCTCGACCGATAAAGTCAACGCCGAGGTCCCCGCGCCGGTCAGCGGCGTGATCCGCGAACTGATCGTGAAGGAAGGCGAGACGGTTCCAACCGGCGCGCCGATCGCGATCATCGACGAGATCGTCCTCCGCGGCGCACCCGGCGACCTCGGCCGCGGGCTACCCGTCCTTCGACAGGCTCAGGATGACAGGGAGCCGGGTTCGGACGAACCCGTGCCCGGCGGCAATCTCGGTGCCGATCCCGTCCCGACGTTCACGAGCATCTCGGGCAACGGAAAGGCCGCCGCCGGGAATCCGGCGAGCGAGGTGCGCGTCTCGCCGGCGGTCCGCCGTCTGGCGCGCGAGCACGCCGTCGACTACAGCACCGTCAACGGTACCGGCACCAACGGTCGCGTGACCGCGAACGACATCCTGCTGGCGGCGCAAGCGGGTCCCGGCGCAACGCTCACCACGGCCGATCGAACCGCGGGCGCCGTCGCGCCCAGACCTCCGGTCGCCGACCGGCGCCCGGCGCCCGCGGTCGCCCACCCCGGCGACGTCGTCCGGCTCACCCAGGCGCGCAAGCTCATCGCGCAACGCATGGTCGAGTCCAAGCACACGGCGCCGCACGCCTGGACGATGGTCGAAGTCAACGTCACGAACGTCTGGAAGTGGCGCGCCCGGGAGAAAGAGGCCTTCGAACAAGCGAGCGGCGTCAAGCTCACGCTCTTGCCGTTTTTCATTCGCGCCGCCGTCGAATCGCTCGCGGCATTCCCGCTGATGAATTCGTCGTTCACGGACGGCGGCATCATCGTCCATCGAACGGCGAACGTCGGCCTCGCGGTGGCGGTCGACGGGAACCTGATCGTCCCCGTGATCCGCAACGCCGATCAACTCTCGATCACGGGTCTCGCGCTCGCGGCCGGCGGCTTGATCGACCGGGCCCGGCGCGGCAAGCTCGGCGCAGACGATCTCTCCGGCGGCACGTTCACCGTGAACAACACGGGTGCGAACGGCTCGATTCTTTCGGCGCCGATCCTCGTGCCGGGCCAAACCGGGATCGTGACGATGGAGGCGGTCGTGAAGCGCGCGGTCGTGCGCGACGACGATGCGATCGCCGTGCGCTCGATGATGAATGTCTGCCTCTCGCTGGATCATCGCGCCGTCGACGGCGCGCTCGCCAGCGGTTTTCTCGCCGATCTCAAGCGCCGCCTCGAGGCGATGGGACCGACCGGCGCGCTCTGATTTTCCTCCGTCGCGTTGGGGGCGCGCTGCTCGCGGCGCTTGCCGCCGTCGTTCCGCTCGCACCGGCCGGTGCGCACCCCGCGCTCGACGATCCGCCGCCGGGCCTGATCGCCTCGAGCACGTCGCTGGCCAAAGTGCGCGCCCTCTACGGGCACGCGCACGAGCAGGAGCACACGAAAAATGCGATGCTCATCGAACGCTGGAAACTCGTTCAGGACGGTCTGGTGGGTACGTTCCGCGCCGATCGCCTGGGCAAGGACTACCGTGAGCTGACGACCCTCGGTCCGCTCGTCTATGCCAACGGCGTTCGCAACGGCGTGCGCTGGCAACAGAACCGCAACGGCATCACCTTCACCTTTTCCGGCTACCACGAACGCGACGCGATCGACGACCGGGCCTTCACCTCGAACGACACGACGAACGTGAAGCTCATCGGCGAAGCGATCCAGGAGAACGCCTACGTCGTGCGGGTCGACCCGCCGCGGGGGCGCCTGGAGTGGCTCTTCATCGACAAGCGCAGCGGCCAGGTCGTGCGCCGCGAACGGATCGAACGGCACCAGCGGATCACGACGGTCTACGACGACTTCAAGGCTTTCGACGGCGTGCTCGAACCGGGCCGCGTGCACACCACCGACTCGATCGGCAACGACCGCGAACAGACGATCGTCTCGCGCACGCTCGATTCGACGCCCGATCTCCCCGACATCGCGATTCCGCCGACGCGCCCGTTCATCGACTTCCCCAGCGGCGTCGCGCCGGTGAAACTCCCCGTACGGTTCGTCAACGGGCTGTGCGTCGTGCGCGTCCTGGTCGACGGGCATCCCTACGATTTCTTGCTCGATACGGGCGCGGCGGGGATCGTCATCGACTCCTCGCTGCTCGAAGCGCTCAACCTCGAGCGGTACGGGACTCGCGTGGGCGCGACGTTCGGCAGCTACGGCGAGACGGTGACGATCCTGCCGGCGCTCGCCGTCGGTCCGCTCCGCATGCGCAACGTCGTCGCGCGCGCGCTCGCCGTGCCGTTCCGTCCCGATGAAAAGACGCGCATCTGGGGCCTCTTGGGGTTCGATTTCTTTGCGGCGGCCGTGATCCACCTCGACCCCGAGCGCGGGCTCGCCGAAGCCATCGACCCGGCGTCGTTCCATGCGCCGGCCGACACCGTCGAGTTGGGGCTCGAACTCGACGACAAGCTTCCCGCGCTCACCACGCACGTCGGTCCGATCGCCGCGCGGATGGTGCTCGACACCGGCGCGAACCGCACGCTGCTGGCGCTTGGCTTCGCGGATCGCGCCGATCTAGGCGACCGCTCCGCGACCGTCGCCCGCTTTCGCGGCGTCGGGGGAATGGCGACCGGCGAGACGGCACGCCTCAAGTCACTTACGATCGGCCCGCTCGATCTCGGCAGCGTCATCGTCGACGTGTCCTCGGCAGACATCGGTTCCGAAGACATCGACGGCTTCATCGGAACCGACGTGCAGCACGACCTCGAATGGTGGTACGACTACCGCAACAACGCCGTCTACGTACGCCGCAAATCGCGCTAGCGGTTCAACGCAAGCCGCCGGCTCGCTGTGAGGCGATTGCGGCGCGCTCTAATGCAGCGAGGGCTCGCGCTAAACCGGGGACGGCTCGCGCTAATCAAGCCGACAATGATGCCGAGCAAAATTGTCATCCTGAGCCCCGTCGAAGGATGGACCCGCCAGGGACTTTCTCACGCCCATCCTTCGACGGGCTCAGGATGACATCGAGGCGGCTCGCGTTTACGGGGACGCGGCTCGCGCTTTCAGGGATGCGGTCCGCACTTACGGGGACGGGGCTCGCGCTTACAGCGACGCGGTCCGCACGTACGGGGACGCGGCTCGCTCTTGGCAGGCGGCTCTTTGTCTTCGATTGTTTAGCGGAGGTCGAGGATGGTGGCGATGTTCGCCTTTGGGTCGAGGTGGGGGGTGATGGTGCCGCTGCGTGAGGTGAGGAGGGTCGTGACGCCCGGACCGTGGCCGGCCACCGCTGAGGCGCCGTGGGCGACGATGCCGATCGTCACCGCGCCGGTGCGATAGATGCGCCCGAAGCTATGGTCGGCGTCGACGATCGCGACGAGATCACCGAAACGCAGGTCGTGCAGGCCGTACTCGGCCACGATCTTCGCGTCGAAGGTCTGGATGTCGTAATCGCCGCGCGCGACCGTTGAGCGCCCGAGTCCGGAACCCATGATCGCGGCAGGGACCAGCTTCGCGACGCCGATTTCGAGCTTGCCGTCGCGCCAACGCGGCGCGATCTTCTCGAGAAAATCGGGCGCGCAATTGAAGATCTTCACGTCGCTCTCGACGGCGAACTCCAACCCGACGCCGAGCGCGCGCACGGCGATCGTGTCGCCGATGGCGAGTTTCTTCATCACCGGTCGCGCGAAATCGACGATGACGTGCTCGATGCCGCCGTGCTTGCCGGTGACCGTGCCGCGCTCACCTTTCGCTTCGCCGCCGAGCACGGTCGCTTCGTTGCCGATGCAAGCGAACGTATTGAGGCCGCGGTTCACTTTCTCGTCGCGGTGCGCGATGCTGACCGCCGGCTCGATGTGGTCGCCGAGGAAGCCGAAGGCCGAGTCGCCGACGCGAACGTTGAGGGTGATGCCGCCGACCGAGGGCAGGATGAACGGCACGCCTTCGGCGCTGACTTCGTAGAGGTTCACCGGTACCGCCGGCGCCGAGATCTCACCCTGAACGGTCATTTCGACCAGCCGTGCGCGGTTGGTTTCGATCATCGGATCCCGCTTCGTTCGGAGGCGCGGGTTCCCCCCGGCCGGAACTAGCCCGGTCGTGCTGATCCGCAAGCAGTTCCGGTTCGAGGCCGCGCACGTTCTCCCGCACCACGACGGCAAGTGTGCGCGGCTCCACGGCCACTCGTACCGGCTCGACGTCACCCTCGAAGGTCCGCTCCAAGACGCGGGGCCCGGCCGCGGCATGGTGGTTGATTTCGAGGTCCTCTCGCGGGTCGTCAAGGCCGGGATCATCGCTGAACTCGATCACCGCTCGCTCAACGAACTGATCGCCAACCCCACGAGCGAAAACGTCGTCGCCTGGATTTGGCGGCGCCTCGCGCCCGAGTTCCCGCAACTGACCGAACTCGTGCTGTGGGAGACGGCGACGGCCTGCGCGATCCTGCGCAAAGGCGACCCGCTGACGACGCTCGATGCTGCAACTGACTGAGATCTTCTACAGCGTCCAGGGCGAAGGGACATGGACCGGGACGCCGGCCGTTTTCGTGCGGCTAGCCGGCTGCAATCTCGCCTGCTCGTTCTGCGATACCGACTATGCCTTGCGCTTCGTCGCGAGCGTACCGGAGATCGTGGAGCGCGTGCGCGCCACCGGCGGCGCGTGCCCGATGGTCGTCATCACCGGGGGCGAACCGCTCGCGCAGACGCAGACTCCGGCGCTGATCGCGGCACTACGCTCCGACGGACGCCGGGTGCACATCGAATCCAACGGGACGATCCCGGTCGAACTGCCGGACGACGTGTGGCTGACCGTCTCGCCCAAGGAGCGCCTTACACCGGTGATGGCCGCCCGCGCGAACGAAGCCAAGCTCATCGTCGACGGCCGCGTCCCTGACGAGTGGCCGGCATGGTTCGGCCCCCGCACGGCGCTCTTCTTGCAGCCCGAAGGCAACAAACCGGCGAACGTCGCGCTAGCCGTCCAAGCCGCCCAACGCGAACCCGCGCGCTACCGGCTCTCGTTGCAGACCCACAAGTTCATCGGGGTGAGGTAGGCGTGATCCTGGTCGTCTGTGCGGTCGCGGACGAACTCGGCGGCTTCGCGCGCGAGGGCGTGAGCGTCGTCGAGACCGGCGTCGGCCCGGTCGATGCGGCGCTCGCGACGGCGCGCGCGCTCGCCGGCGGTTCGTATCGCGCGCTCGTCAATGCCGGGATCGGCGGCGGATTTCGCGGCCGCGCCGCGGTCGGCGATATCGTGATCGTCGACGTGGACGCCTATGCCGATCTGGGGCTCGAAAACGGCGAGCCCCTCGGCTTGCCCGGTGGGCGAACCCTGGCGACCTCGGCGGCCAGCACCCCGGCGCTCGTCGCCGCGGCGCGCGCGCGGATCCCCCAGGCATCCATCGGTCGCGGGATCACCTCGGCGACCGTCACCACCAGCGATGCGCGCGCGAGCGCGCTCGACGCGCGCTTTGCTCCGGCGGTCGAGTCTATGGAAGGCTTCGCGGTGCTGCACGCTGCCGCGCAAGCCGGCGTCCCCGCGATCGAAGTTCGCGGCATCTCCAACCTGGTCGGCGACCGCGCAACCCGCGGGTGGGACTTCCGGTCGGGATCGACGGCGGCCGTACGCGGCCTTGCCGCCCTGCTCGCCGCGATCGGCTGAGGATTCTCCGGCTTATGTACTCGCTCGCCTATTCGCCGTGCCCCAACGACACGTTCATCTTCGCCGCACTCACCAACGGCCTGATCCCGGACGCGCCCAAGGTCGAGGTCGTACTCGATGACGTGGAAGCGCTCAACACGGCGGCCGCCGCCGGACGCTACGAACTCACCAAAGTCTCGTACGGCGCGATCCCATATCTGACCGAGCGCTATCGCATCCTGCGTTCCGGCGGCGCGCTCGGACGCGGCGTCGGACCGCTGCTCGTGGCACGCGAACCGCGCTCGCTCGACTCGTTCGGCCCCGCGGCCCGCTTCGCGATCCCCGGCAAACGCACGACGGCGTATCTGCTTCTGCGGCTCGCGCTCGGACGCGAACCGAACGTCGTCGAGCTGCGCTTCGATCGCGTCATGGACGCCGTCAAGGCGGGGGAGGTCGACGCCGGGCTCATCATCCACGAATCGCGTTTCACCTACGCGGCACTCGGGCTGCACAAAGTCATCGACGTCGGCGACTGGTGGGAATCGACCACCGGCAACCCGCTCCCGCTGGGCGCGATTCTCGTGCGCCGCGACATCGCGCCGCAGGACGGACGCGCGATCGATGCGGCGATCCGGCGCAGCCTCGCCTTCGCCTACGAGCGCGAGGACGCGATCATCGACTACGTGCGCGCGCACGCCTTCGAGATGGACGACGAGGTGATGCGCAAGCACATCGCCCTCTACGTGAACGCCTTCAGCGAGGACCTCGGTGACGCCGGGATCGCCGCCGTGAACGAACTCTTTGCGCGCGCGGCCGACGCGGGCTTGATCCCGTCCGCCCGGCGCGCCGAATTCGTCTGATGCGCCGTTCGCGTGCGCTCGGTTTACTCGCCGCCGGTGCCGTCGCCCCCGCGTTTGCGGCTCGCGCCGGCGCGCAGCCGCCGTCGCCTTTGGTTTCGCTGGGCGACGACGCGTTCTTGGCCAGGACCTGGCGGGAACTGCGCGGCCGCGGCGTCGGCATCGCGACGAACCGCAGCGGGGTGACTTCGAGCGGCGAGCCGTTCGTCGACGCGCTGCTGCGGAATCCGCAGATCGCGGTCAAAGCGCTCTTCGCGCCCGAACACGGCCTGCGCGGCGATCAAACCGCCGGCGCGTACGTCGAATCGTACACCGATCCGAAAACGGGCCTGCCGGTTTACAGCCTCTACGGCGCGACACGCCGGCCGACCGCGGCGATGCTCGCCGGCATCGACGTCATCCTCTTCGACATCCAAGAACGTCGGCGCGCGGCCGTACACCTACGTCTCGACGATGGCGTACCTGATGCAAGCCGCGCACGAGTTCGGCAAGGAAATCTGGGTGCTCGACCGCCCCAACCCGATCGGCGGAACGCTGGTCGAGGGGCCGGTGCTCGAGCCGCACTTCAAGTCGTTCGTCGGCCTCTATCCGATCCCCGAACGTCACGGCATGACGGTCGGCGAACTGGCGCGGCTCTTCGACACGGCCTTCGGGATCGGTGCAAGCCTGCGCATCATCCCGATGAGCGGCTGGCGTCGCGAGATGGTCTGGAACGACACCGGCCTGCCGTGGACGCCGACTTCACCCAACATTCCCTACGCGCGAACGGCCCTCGTCTACCTCGCGACCGGCTTGATCGACGAAGCCGGCATCAACAACGGCGTCGGCAGCGAGCGACCGTTCGAGCGCGCGGGCGTGTTCGGGATGAACGCCGAGGCCTTCGCCGCAGCGCTCAACGCCCGGCACATCCCCGGCGCAACCTTCGTCCCCACGAGTTGGGTGCCGGCCGCGGGCTTCTGGAAAGGCCGGACGCTGGCGGGGGTCGAGATCGACGTGACCGTACCGCATGTCTTCCCGAGCGTGCGCACGGCCGTGGAGTTGCTCGTCGCCGCCCGCGATCTCGGCGCGCTGAACTTCCACGATCCCGCGATCTTCGACCGCGATTGGGGCACCGGTTCCGTGCGCGCGCTCCTCACCTCGGCAGCCACGCCCGAAGCCATCATAGCCCGCTGGTCACCTGGCCTCGCAGACTTCGCGCAGCAGCGCGAGAGCGTGCTGTTGTATTAGGCCCGCTAACGCGGGCTGGACGAACCCAGTTCGCGCTCGGCGCGTTCGCGGAGTTGACGTAGTTGCCAAAGGTGGATGAAGCGCGCGATCTCATCCCGGAACCGCTCGTCGTCGCTGAGGAACTGAATGCCGTGCGCGAATTTCCGGCGCCTCACGTTGAAGAATGCGATCACGACTTTGGCACGCACCGACATCGGGTCGAACGGCGGCGGTGGTACGAGGATCCACTTCTTGCGGTTGCCGAGCGGCGATTTTTCCTCGATCTCTTTCTCGACGTGCACCGAGCGGATCAACTCGTTGGGCAACGTGAAATGAAAGTCGAGGACCGAGCCGTAGCTGAGATCCTCGTCGCCGATGAGCCGCATGCCGCTCGCGGAGAGGTCGTTCGCCGTTGCCGTCCGCGACCCGGGGCGGCCTTCGACGGTGTAGAGCACGGGAAACTCCACGGAAGCACGATAGGCTCCCCGCTTTTGGTCACCGGCGCTCGCCGCTGCCGGCTTCGCACGACCGGCGGGAGGCTTCTTCCCGAAAGAAAACACGCCGTTGTCCTTTCCTTTGCGGCGCCGGCTTTCCCCGTGAGGACGCGGGGCGGCGCAGGGATAGGAAACCGGCCACGGCCCGCGTAGGTCGTCGCATGGCCACATCGGTGCGCGGCACCGGGCTGGGAGCGCGACTCGTCGCCGCGCTCGGTCCCGACGTCGCGCTCACGCAACCCGAAGACCTGGCCGTCTATGCGTTCGACGCGTACAGCGAAGACCGGCCGCCGACGGCTGCGATCGTCCCGCGGACGGCGCGGGAAGTCGCGGTGGCCGTGCGCATCGCGCGCGAGTGCGGTGCGCCGATCGTGCCGCGCGGTGCCGGAACGGGCCTCTGCGGCGGCGCCGTCCCGCGCGACGGCGGCCTGGTCGTCTCGTTCGCCCGCATGAACCGGCTGCTCGAACTCGACGTGCGCAACCGGCGGGCGCGGGTTCAGCCCGGACTCATCAACCTGGACCTTTCGCGCGCGATCGCGGCGTACGGCATCTTTTACGCACCCGATCCGTCCTCGCAGAAAATCTCGACGATCGGCGGGAACGTCGGCACAAACGCCGGTGGCCCGCATTGCCTCTCCTACGGCACGACGACCAACCACATTTTGGGCCTGGAATACGTCGACGACACGGGCGAGGTCCATCGCACCGCGCTCGACGACTCCGGCTACGACCTGACCGGGGTGCTGGTCGGCAGCGAAGGGACCCTCGGTATCGTCACCGAGATCGACGTGCGGCTGATGACGCTGCCGGAGGCGGTGCGGGTCGGGGTAGCGGCGTTCGCCGATATCGAAGCGGCCTCCGAGACGGTGTCGGCGATCATCGGCGCGGGCATCGTGCCGACCGCACTCGAGATCATGGACAAGCTGATCGTCGACGCGGTCGAAGCGCACTATCACGCCGGCTATCCGCGCGGCTCGGGCGCGGTGCTGCTGGTCGAAATCGCCGGCTGCGCCGACGACATGGACGAGAGCGAAGCGGTGTTGACGCGGATCGCGCGCGAGCACGGCGCGCTCTCGTGGCGCACGGCGCGCGACGCCGCCGAGCGCGACGCGCTGTGGGCCTCGCGCAAAGGGGCCGCCGGGGCGATCGGCCGGATCGCTCCCAACTACTACATTCAAGACGCGTGCGTACCGCGCACGCGGCTCCCGCAGGTAATGCACGAAATCGAACGCATCGCGCGCGAGAATCGCCTGCCGGTGGGGAACGTCTTTCACGCCGGAGACGGAAACTTGCACCCGCTGCTGATCTTCGACCGGCGCATTCCGCGCCAGGTCCAAGCCGTCGTCGATGCCGGGACCGAGATTCTGCGTACCTGCATCGCGATGGGCGGGACGATCAGCGGCGAGCACGGGATCGGCTACGAGAAGCGCGAGTCACTGTCGCTGGTCTTCAACACCGACGACCTCGCCGCGATGGGCCGCGTGCGCGATGTGTTCAATCCCGCGCGCGCGTTCAATCCCGACAAGATCTTCCCCAGCGGCGCGGTCTGCGGCGAAGTGAAGACGACCAGTGCGGCATGATCTCGACCGAAACCTACGCGCTCGGCGGCTGCCTTCCGCGCTCCGTCGAACAACCGGGCGACGCGGCCGGCGTCGCCGCGGCCCTCAAAGCCTGCGCCGATGCGGGCGAAGCGGCGGTGCTCTTCGGCGGCGGCACGCTGACGAGCATCGGCAATGCGCCGCTCCGGTACGACCGCGCGATCGTGCTGGGCCGGCTCGACCGCATCGCGACCTACGATCCGCGCGATCTCACGATCGGGATCGAAGCCGGGATGACGATCGAGGCCATCGTGCGGCGGCTGGCCGAAGAGCGCCAGTTCATCCCCTTCGACGTCCCGCGTCCGGCGCGCGCGACGGTCGGCGGAACGCTCGCGTCGGGCTGGGCGGGGCCGCGCCGCGCGAGCTACGGTCACCTGCGCGATCTGGTGATCGGCTCGACGGCCGCCCTCACGGACGGCACGCTCGCAACCGCCGGCGGGATGGTCGTGAAGAACGTGACGGGCTACGACATGAGCAAGCTCTACGTCGGTTCGCTGGGCACGCTGGGCGCGATCGTGCGCGCGAATTTCAAAACGCTGCCGCGGCCGGCGGCCGCGAGGCTCGCCGTCGCTCCGCTGCCCGCGGACGTCGAGGAGCGGGCGGTCGCCGCACTCGCACAGCTCACGGTGCAACCGACCGCCGTGCTCGTGATTCGCGGATTTCCGTCGAATACGTCTAAAGTGCAGAACGAAGCGACCCGGTCGATCGTGCTCTTCGAGGGTTCGGTTGCCACCATCGACCGCGCGACGCGCGAGCTTCGTTCGCAGCTCGGCGCCGCCGGCGTTGCCCGAACGCACCTCTTGGAGGGCGCCGACGCCGAACGTACGCTACAAGAGACCGTTGATTCGTATATCGAACCGGTCGCGGACCGGAGCGTCACCTATCGCGAGCGCGGCCTGCCGGCGACCGCCTGGGCGCGGGCGAACGCGGCGCGCGCGGCGCTCGACGGCACCGGACTGACGGCCGACACGATCGCCGATCTGCGCACGGGCGACGTTGTCGTGCGTATCGCCGGTGACTCGCGCGCCGCGATCGACGACCGGCTGCCGGAGGCGGACGCCGCCGTGCGTCGCACGCTCGAGCGTGCGACGCTGCTGGCCGGCGAGCCCGCCCTGCGCGCCAAGCTCGACGCCTGGGGCTCCGTCCCGGCGACGATCGAAACGATGCGAACGCTCAAGGCTCGGTTCGACCCCACCGCAACACTCGCACCGGGACGCTATGTCGGCGGCATCTGAACGGTCGCTACGCGCCGAGGTCGGCAGCGTCGTCACCACGGTACTGCGCATGCCGACGCGCCTGCGGCGGCTGCTCGCGCTTGGTCCGCGCGGCCTCGTGTCGATGGCTCGCTTTCTCACCACCGTGGTGCCGCTGGCCTCACACGAGCTGGCCGCGATTCGCGAGCGCGCGGAGGCGATCCCCGATCCGGCCCTGCGCAGCGAAGCGCTGGCCTCGATCGACGCCAAGGCCTACCACGTCGAAGGCGGCAGCATTCTGGCGACGTTTCTGCGCGGTGATATCGCCAAACGCTACGTCGCGATCGTCGCTCCGCTCGAAACGATCTACGACTATCTCGACAATCTCTGCGACCGGTTGCCCGGCGTCGATGTCCGGGCCTATCCGACGCTGCACGAATCGCTGCTCGACGCCCTCGACGACCGGCGCACGCCGACCGATTACTATCGGGACGGCCCGCAGCGCGACGACGGCGGGTATCTGCGCAGCCTGGTCGAGCACGTACGGAGCGGTCTCGCCGCACTTCCCAATTACGTAGCCGTGCGAGATCGATTGCTCGAGATCGGCCGCTACTATGCCGATTTGCAGACCTTCAAGCACCAAGCCGCCGAACGCCGCGAATCGGTCTGCGACGCCTGGTACGAACGGCACCGCCAGCGCTTCCCCGGACTCTACTGGTGGGAATTCGCGGCCGCCTGCGGTTCTTCGATGCCCGTGTTCGCCTTGATCTATCTGGCCGCGCAGCCGACGCTGGAGCAAAGCGAGATCGATCTCACGCTCGGCGCGTATTTTCCGAACGTATCCGCGGTCCATATCCTGCTCGACTACTTCATCGACCAGGCCGAAGACCGCGAACACAAGGAGCTGAACTTTGTCGCGTGTTACGCCTCGAGCGCCGAAGCGGTCGAACGCGTGCGCCGGCTGGTCGCGACGACGGCGTTGCGCGTGCGCGCGCTCGCGCACGGAGCGCGCCATGACTTCGTGCTCCGCGCGATGTGCTTGTTCTATCTCACGCACCCCAAAGTCTTCGAACAACGGCTCGACGCCGAAAGCTCGGCCCTGCTCGCGGCGCTCGGATGAACGTGTTGCGAATCGGCGCGATCGGCTGTGCAGCCGCGTTGCTCCTGGGTGCCGGGCCCGTCTGGGGCGTACTCGACGGCTTCACGGTAACGAGTGCCGCTGCCGAGCGCGAACACGAACGCGCGTACCTCGATATCCCCAGCGCTGCGGGCGCCCGCCAGAACGCGCTGGTCATCCAACGCCGTCCCCATTACGCGGGGAGCGGCGGGGATCGCGAACTCGCGCTCGCGACGCGCGACCTGCTCGCGCAGTACGGCTTCGATGCAGCGCTCGAATCATTTTCGGCCCGCGTTGCGACGCCCCACCATCTGGGCCTCGAAATCGAACCGGACGGCAAACCGTTCGTACCGCGTTCGTCGCTGCGCAACGGCCCGAGAAACGTTCCGATCGGCTTGAACTTGCGCGAGGTTCCGCTGGCGAGCGACCCACCGACGGCCGATGCCGAAGTGAGTACGCCCTTCAACAGCGGCTCCGGTGACGGTGACGTTTGGGCGCCGTTCGTCTACGCCGGACGCGGCACGACCGCCGACTTCGACACGCTCGGACGCGCCCACGTCGACGTGCGCGGAGCGATCGTGCTCGTACGCTACGGCGCGGAGTTTCGCGGACTGCTCGCCGAGCGCGCGCAAGCCCACGGCGCCGCCGGCGTCCTGTTCTACTCGGACCCCAAGGACGACGGCTTCGCGCGCGGCCCGGCGTATCCGGCCGGTCCCTGGCGCCCGGCGACCGCGGTTCAGCGCGGCAGCGTCGGCAGCCGCATCCATATCCCAACGCTGCCGATCTCGGCGCTCAACGCGCAGCGCATCCTCGCCTACTCGCGCGGCGTCGCGGGGCCCCCGGCGTGGAGCGGGGCCATGAACGGTCCCTACCTGCTCGGCCGCAGCGTCGCGCTCGTGCACCTCGTCGTCAAGCTCGATCGCAAGCAAACGACGTTGTGGAACACGGTCGGGCGGTTGCGCGGTAGCGACGACCTGCACCCCGTCATCCTCGGCGCGCACCGCGATGCGTGGGTCTACGGCGTCAGCGATAACGGCGACGGGGTGACGGTGTTGCTCGAAGTCGCGCGTGGCCTGGGCTACCTCGCAAAATCGGGTTGGCAACCCAAGCGCAGCATCGTCATCGGCTTCTGGGACGGCGAAGAGATCGGCGAGGCCGGTTCGACCGAATACGTGCGCTCGCACGCAAACGAACTCACGCGCGCGGTCGCCTACCTCAATGCTGACGAGAACCTCACCGGGACGCATTTCGGCGCCGACGGCGCCGCCGCCATCGCCCCGGCGATCCTCGCAGCCACGCTCGCGGTCCCCGATCCGGGCAGCCTCTCGACCACGCTCTTCGCGCGGTGGCAGAAGGAACCGAAGGGCGCCGTCGTCGCGATCCCCGGTGGCGGCAGCGACCACGAACCGTTCCTGTTCGAGGCCGGCATTCCGGTGACGGGCGGGATCGGGTTCAGGGGCCCGTTCGGTGCCTATCATTCGAGCTACGACACGCTGGCCTACGCGGAAAAATTCGCCGATCCGGGGTTCGTCCTGCATCGCACGGCGGCCCAAGTGTACGGGATCCTCGCGCTGCGACTCGCCGGCGCCGACGTGATCCCGTATCAGTTCTCGGGTTACACGCCGCTCTTGCACAGCGGTTATCTGCGGATCGCCACCCGCATTCAGGCGTTGCACCTGAACGTCGACCTGAGCGACCTCAAGCGCGCGATCGATCGCTTCGCGCGCGCTGCGGCGGGGATCGATCCCGCGATCGCGTCGGCGCAGATCGATCTTCCTGACAACGAACTCGTCGCCGTCCGCTCGCTCGATAGCATCGTGTACGGCGCGAATGGGTATGCAAGCGATGTGTTTCCCCAGGTCAACGCCGCGCTCGACGCAGGCGACGATCCCTCGGTGACCGCCGCCGTGGCACGAACGACCGGCGCCATCGCGGCCGCTGCGAACGCTCTCGGAGGGCGCGGCGTCTAAGAGACGATGCGAGTCATTCTGCTGGGCGGGGCCGGCTTCGTCGGACGCCACCTCGGCCGAGCGCTCGAAGCGCGCGGGGATCGCATCACCGTCGCATCGCTGCGCGATCCCGCTGCGGCGGCGCAGCTCTCATCCGGACACGACGCCGTCGTCAATCTCGCCGGTGCGTCCGTGTCAAAACGCTGGAGCGCCGAGCAAAAAACGGCGATCGCGCATTCCCGCATCGACCTGCCGCGCGCCTATCTCGCCGCGCTCGCACGGGTCGATGCCAAACCGGCAAGCTACATCTCCGCGTCCGCGACCGGCTACTATGGTACCAGCCGCAGCGCGACGTTCGTCGAGACCTCACCGCCCGGCGACGATTTCTTGGCGCGCGTGTGTGTCGGGTGGGAGACTGAAGCAAGACGCGCGGAAGAACTCGGCCTGCGCGTCGCGCTGATTCGAACGGGACTGGCACTGGGGAGCGACGGCGGCGCGTTGGCAGCGCTCTTGCCGCTCTTCGGGCTCGGCCTCGGCGGCGTGATCGCAAGCGGCGCGCAGTGGTACTCGTGGATCCACATCGACGACCTCGTCGGTATCTACCTGCACGCGCTGGACGGCGCGAGCGGCGCGCTCAACGCAACCGCACCGAACCCCGTCACAAATCGTACCTTCACGAAGGTGCTCGGCGCCGCGCTCAAACGGCCCACGCTCCTTCCAGTGCCCGCGTTCGCGATCGAACTCGTACTGGGCGAGGGTGCGACCGTGGTCGTCGAAGGACAACGCGTCTTGCCCCAAGCAACGCAGCGAAGTGGTTACGCGTTCACGTATCCGGCGCTCGACGAAGCACTCGCTGCGTTGGTTTCGTAGGCTCGCGCTCGCCGCGTTCTTCGTCGGCGCGCTCGCGCCCGCGCAGGCCCCGGGAGAAAGTGGGATACGGTTCGTCGTGACGCTGCCGCCGGGTAGCCACGCGGGACCGCTGACCGGTCGCGTGTTCGTCGCGCTTTCCCGGCACGCATCCCCGGAACCGCGCGAAGAGGCCGGCAACCTCGCGACGAGCGTGCCGTTTTTCGGCAAAGACGTCGCCGCGCTCGACGCCGGGAGATCCGTTACGATCGACGCGGCGACACCGGGCTACCCGACGCCCACGCTGCGCGACGTTCCGGCCGGAACCTATTGTGTGCAGGCGATCTTGAGCGTCTACACGCGGTTCGTGCGCGCGGACGGCCACACGATCTGGGCCCACGCCGATCGCTGGGAGGGTCAACAGTTCGGGCTCTCGCCGGGCAACCTCGTGAGCCCCGTGCAATGCCTACCCGTCGATCCCGCCGGCGGCCAGACGATCGCGCTGTCGTTGACGCGCACCCTGCCGCCGGTGGTCGTGCCGCCGGATACGCCGTGGGTCAAGCACGTCAAGATCAAGAGCGCGCTGCTCTCGAAATTCTGGGGCGCCCCGATCTTTCTCGGCGCGATCGTGCTGCTGCCCAAGGACTATGACGCCTCGAACCGGGCCTACGCGACGGTCTACCAGCAAGGCCACTTCTCGCTGCACGCGCCGCTGGGGTTCGACGAACTGGCCAAGCCCGCGACCGCGGCGCAGACCGCCCGGGCGAAGAACCTCAATCGCGAAACCAGCAACGTCTTCTCGCGCGAGTGGATGACGGGGTCGATCCCGCCGCTCGTCGCCGTGACGTTTCAGCACCCGACGCCGTATTACGACGACTCGTACGCGGTCGACTCGCCGAACAACGGACCGTACGGCACGGCGATCATGACCGAACTCATCCCCTACCTCGAAGCGCATTACCGGCTGATCGCCGACGGCCGGCATCGCTTCTTGATCGGCGGTTCGACCGGCGGCTGGGAAGCGCTCGCGCTGCAGATCGACCATCCCGGCGATTTCAACGGGGCCTGGGGTCTCTATCCCGATCCGGTCGATTTCAACCGGTTCCAGATGGGGAACCTCTCTACCGATGTGAACGCCTTCACGCAGCCGTACGCGGACTGGAATACGCCCGAGATCCCGGCTCAGCGGCTCGCCGACGGCTTGCCGGTCGAAACGATGCGCGGCGAAAGCCGGCTGGAATACGTGCGCGGTTCTCACGGCCGATCGGGCGAGCAGTTCAACGCGTGGGACGCGGCGTGGGGACCGCTCGGGGCGGACGGATATCCGCGCGAGTTCTGGGACAAGCACACCGGGGTCATCGATCGTGCTGCCGTCACCTGGTCGCGCGAACACGGCTACGATCTCACGGCCTTCCTCCAGGCCAACTATGCGGCGCTCGCGCCGAAGCTGGACGGCAAACTGCACATCGACGTGGGAGACGACGACGACTACTTTCTCAATCTCGCGTGCTATCGCATGCAAGCCTACCTCGACTCCGCGACACCGTCGATCCACGCCGTATTCAGCTACGGCCGGCCCCTCAAACCACACGGCTACCAGGCCAAGGCCACGGCCGACTATCTCCGCGAGATGGCCGAGCGCGCGCGTCAGGAGTAAGGGATGATGCGGCTTCGATCGCCGCGCCTGGTGCTCGACCCGCTCGCCACCTCGGACGCTCCGCTCATCGCCGATGAGCTTCGCGATCCCGAGCTATACCGCTACCTCCCGCAACCGATCCCGGCCGGCGCGGCCGATGTGCGCGCGCTCGTCGCGCGCTGGGCCGCCGGGTCGCTCGATCCGCTCCTGATCTGGATGAACTGGATCGGAATCGAGACGGCAACCCGCACGCGGGTCGGCCTCTTTCAAACCACGATCGAGCCGGCCGAACGCACCGCGCGCATCGGCTACATCATCTTCTCCGCGGCACAGCACCAGGGTTTCGGCCGCGAAGGCGTGGCCGCCCTCGTTGCTGCCCTCGAGCAGCGCGACAACGTCGGGCTGATCCTGGCCGAGATCAGCGCCGCGAACCGCGCCTCACGCACGCTGATCGAAGCGCTCGGATTCGAACAACGCACCGTCCGTCCCGGCGCCGGCCACGACGGCGAACACCTCTGCGCCGACATCGTCTACGTCCGCGAAGTCTAGCCGGACAGCGGTGCGTAGGCGGCGGCGTGGTGCTCGAGAAACTTCTCCGCTTCCAAGGCGGCCTTGCAACCTGAGCCGGCGGCCGTGATGGCTTGTTTGTAGCGCATGTCGAAGACGTCGCCGCCGACGAAGACGCCCGGGATCTTGGTTGAGACGCCGTCCGAGGTGATGAGGTAGCCGTTCTCGTCGAGGTCGAGTTGGCCGCGGAAGATCGCGGTGTTCGGATCGTGACCGATCGCGATGAAGATCGCGTCCGCTTCGTGGAGTGAAATCTCGCCGGTGAGCAGGTTGCGCAGTTTGAGACCGCTCATCGTGCCCTCGCCCAGCACTTCCTCGACGACCGTATTCCAGATGACCCCGATCTTGGGATGCGCGAGCGCGCGGTCGGCCATGATCGCGCTGGCACGGAAACTGTCACGGCGATGAATGAGCGTCACGCTCGAGCCGAAGCGCGTCAGAAAAATCGCTTCCTCCATCGCGGAGTCGCCGCCGCCGACGACCACGATCTTTTTCTCGCGAAAGAACGCGCCGTCGCAGGTCGCGCAGGTCGACACGCCGCGGCCGCGCAAGCCGGCTTCGCCCGGGATGTCGAGCCAACGTGCGCTCGCGCCGGTCGCCACGATCACCGAATCGGCGAGATACACGTCGTCGCCGGCTTCGACCTTGAAGGGATGGCCGCTGAAATCGACGGCCGTCACGTCGACGTTGTGGATGACCGCGCCGAACCGCTCGGCCTGCTCGCGGAAGCTTTCCATGAGGTCGGGGCCCAGGATCCCGTCCGGAAAGCCGGGATAGTTCTCGACCTCGGTCGTGAGCATGAGCTGACCGCCGTATTGATACCCGGCGAACACGACCGGTTCGAGGTTGGCGCGGGCGGCGTAGATGGCGGCCGTTAGGCCGGCGGGGCCGGAGCCGATGATGGCGACTCGGGTATGAGGAACGGACATAGCGCTCCCTTCAACACGGGGTGGCGGGGTCCGGGATGCCGGGCCGACAAGGGGCGGCCATGCGGATGTGGGTCCAACTCGCCGTTTTGACCGTGCTGGGCATCGCCATCCGCTTGGTCCTCGTCCCGGCCGCCGGGCACGTCGTCGACATGAACGCCTTCGCCGACTGGGCCGTCCGGGCCGCGAACGCTCCGTGGAATCAGGTCTACGAAGCGACCAACGCCAACTATCCGCCGGCCTCGATGCTGTTTTTCGAGGCGGCCGGCCGCCTCTATGCGGCCATCCACCCGGCCGTCGACCCCGACCAGCACCTGCTCAAAGAGCTGCTGAAGCTGCCCAACGTCTTCTTCGACGCGCTCGGCGGCCTCGTGGTCTACGCGCTGGCGCGCCGCTTTGCGACCCACCGGCCGGCGCTCGGCGCCGCGGCGCTGTACGCGCTCAACCCGGCGATCATCTACGACTCGGCCTATTGGGGACAGAACGATTCGATTACGACCGTCTCGGCGCTCGCCGCGCTGACTTTCGCCGTCTGGGACCTGCGCGTGCCGGCGTGGCTCGCGATCGGTTTCGCGATTCTCACGAAACCGCAGGTCATCGTGCTCGCGCCGCTGCTCGCGATCGAACCGTTTACGGCCCCGAACCCCGCCGAACGCACGCGGCGGCTTCGCGGGAGCGCGATCGGGATCGTCCTCACCGCCGTCCTCGGCTACGCGCTCACGGCGTCGTTTTACACGCAAACCGCGCCGCTCGCGGTCATCGAGCGTCTCATCAACTGGACCTTGATCGGGGCCTCGCTCTACCCGTACACCTCGGCGAACGCGTTCAACATCTACGCGTTCTTGCCGCAGTTCTTCCGGTCCGACACCGGGGTCGTGCTCTTTTTCTCGGTCAAGACCTGGGCCTGGATCGCCTTCGGCGCGATCGCCGTCGTGCTCTATGCGAACTACGCGCGCGTGCGCGATCGCGCAGCGCTGATCGAGTCGGCGTTCCTGCTCATGCTAAGCTTCTTCTTGGTGCTCACCGAGATGCACGAGCGCTACCTGATGTTCGCGCTCACGTTCGTGCCCGCGCTGAGCGTGATCGACCGGCGCTACCTGTGGTCGACCATCGCGCTCACGCTCACCGAATGGCTCAACCTCGAATACTCGCTCAACTACATGTGGATCGAGAGCGACAAGCCGGCGGGGATCGATCCCTACGCGTTCTCACCCGTGCTCGCGCGCCTGTGCGCCCTCACGAACATCGCCGTCTTCGTGACGGGCATCGCGCGGCTGTTCACCAGGGAGTCCGAGCCCGCGGACCCAAATCCCGGCTCGATGAGCCTCCCGAATCATGCTTGAAGACGAGTTCGTCGACGTGCTGCGCAAAGCGCAGCGCGGCACGGGGATCAACGTCGCGACCCTCGCGCACCGCACCGGGCTCGCCCGCGCGCAGATCGAGGCTTGGGGCGCGGGCGACGCCGTCCCGAGCGAAGACCAAGCGCGCGCCCTCGCCCTGCCCTTGGGTTTGGACCCCGGCAAGTTCGCCGACGCCGCCGCACAGCGCTGGCATCCCCACGTCGGCCTGCCGCACGACGTGCGCCATCATCCGCACGACCCGCATCCCTCCAACGGCTACCTCTTCTTCCTGGACGACGGCAAGACGGCCGCGCTGATCGACCCGGCCGGCCTGCCCTCGACGCTGATGCGCGCGGTGAACGAGGGTCCCTATGCGCTGCGCTACATCCTGATCACGCACAAGCACGCCGACCACTGTGACGCGACCGCCAACGTCGCGAAGGCCTATCCCAAGGCGCAGATCGTCATGCACAAGGCCGACGCGCACGCGATCGGAGCGCTAGCGAAGAACGCGCTGCCGATCGTCGACGGCGACGAGCTGCCGTTCGGCGAGCACGCCGCGATCCGCATGCTGCACACGCCCGGCCACACCGACGGCAGTTCGTGCTTCCTCTTCCGCTCGACGCTCTTCACCGGCGACACGCTCTTCGCCGGTTCGGTCGGCGGCGCGTACGGCAACGTCTCGACCTATGAAGACATCCTCTCGAGCATCCGCTTCAAACTCTTCGCCCTCGATAACGCAACCGTCGTCATGCCCGGCCACGGCCCGCCGTCAACCATCGGCGAGGAGAAAGCGCACAACCCGTTCTTCTAGGCCGCGTAGCGGACGTCGGTGACGCCGACCCGCTTACGCACGGAGAGTTCGCCGCCGAACGGCGCGGTGAACACGCCCGAGGTCGGGGCGACATCGGCATAGTCGCGCCCGACGGCCACGACGATATACTTCATCGTCACGACCCGGTCGTGCGTCGGATCGAACGCGATGACCAGCCCGTCGCCGCGATCGGGCAGAATGATCTCCACCCATGCGTGCGTGCCGCCCTCACCCAAGAGGTGGCCGGAGACGTAGCGTGCCGCAAGGCCGCAGTGACGCGCCAGGGCCAGCATCACGTGCGCGTAATCCTGGCAAACGCCTTTGCCGAGGTGGAACGCCACGGCGGCGGTCGTGTAGACATCGGTCGCGCCGAACGCATACTCCATGTGCTCGAAGACGAAGTGGTTGATCGCGTGCGCGAGTTCGAGCGGCTCCCGGTGCGCGGCCCGCAGCCGCTCCGCGACCTCGCGGAGGTTTTCGTCGGCGCGCGTGAGCAGGCTCGAACGCATCAAGCTGGGCATCTCTAGGACACTTCGCGCTTCGCGATGCTCCCGCACCCAGGCCTCGCGTTCGACGATCGCCCAGTACTCGAAATCGATGCCGCAATCGAGCCGCGCAACGGTCAACGAGATGACGCTGTTCCCAAAGGCGTCGCCGTGCGTCTCGGCCGGCAACTGCGGAAACACATCCAGCCGTTGCACGATCCGGCGCTGACCGCCGTGGCCGTCCCGGGGCGAGATCATCAGGCGCTGCCGCAGGTCGGTGATCGGCCCCGGATACTCGTAGCGGATATGCTGGTGGATGATATAGGTGACTTCGCTCGCGCTGGTCCAATCGATCGTGCTCTCGTCGAGGAACTCGACCTGCCCGATATCGACGCTATCGAGCCGGTGTTCCGCCATCGCGCACCTCGTCGGCCCAAACGCTCATCGTCTTGAATTTCGAGACACCATAGGTCGTGACCATCGCCACGTCCAGGGCATCGCGCCCCAGCGCGACCCGGATGCGGCCCCGGCGCCGTTCGTTGTTGCGCGGATCGAACGTCCACCACACGCCGCCGAGGTAGGCCTCGAACCACGCGCAGAAATCCATCGTCGGATAGGGCGGCGGCACGTCGATATCCGGCAGATACCCGAACACGTACCGCGCCGGAATATTCATCGCACGGCAGAACGTGATCGCCAGATGCGCGTAGTCGCGGCACACGCCGCGCCCGCTCTCGAAGACGTCGACCGCCGTCGTGAACGGCGTGCTCGTCCCGGCCGTAAAGCTGACGTGCGCATGGACCCAATCGCAGATCGCTTGCACGCAGGCACGCCCGCGCAGAGCCGAGCCGAAGAGTTCCGCCGCACGATCGGCCAAGACGTCCGACAGGCAGTACCGGCTCGGCAGGGTGTAGACAAGCACCTCGTCCGGCAGATCCTGGACCAGAAGCTGCTCCGCGTTCCAATCGACGGCATCGAGTTGCGGCGAGGTCCGCACGACCGCATCGTAACGCAGCGAGACGCTCCCTTGCGGCAGGGTCAGGCGCCGGCACGCGTTGCCGAAGAGATCGGTGTAGTCGTGATACATCGCGGCGGGCAGCGTCGCCCAGTCCTCGTGAATGACTCGATGGCTTCCACCGTCTTCGGGCCGCACGAGAAAAACGGCCGGCGTCGCGCGCTCGAACTCGAAATCCAGCGCGCAGCCGACGCGAACCTGCAGTGTGGCTTCGCTCCCTTGGGCAATGGCATCCATAGGATCATCCTTCCGCAACCGTACCCGAACCCATCCGGCCCAGTGTGACGCTCGCGCTTAAGCGTTGCTTAAAGTCCCTGACAAGGGGCCGCCCGATCGGGCTGTGAAAAATCGTGCGCGATGCAGCAGCGCGCTCGCGAGTTGGCCGTCCCGGGGGCGACGCGCCGACCGGCGTTCGGTTTGTCCGACGTGGCCGTTTTTCTCGGCGCGATCACGCTCCTGGCCCTCGTGGCGAAGGTCGGCTCCGGTGCGTTCGTGGCGTTCGTTCCGCAGCACGCGGTGCCGGCCGTCAGTCTGGACCCGCGCAACCTGCCGTATTATGCGGGGCGCTCGACGCTGCGCATGTTCATCGCGCTCGCGGCGTCGTTCGTCTTCACGTTTGCCTACGGGTATGCGGCCGCGCGCAGCCGGTACGCAGAGCGCGTCCTCATCCCCCTGCTCGACATCTTGCAATCGGTTCCGGTTCTGGGATTCCTTTCGATCACGGTGACCGGTTTCATCGCCCTCTTCCCGGGCAGCCTGCTCGGCCTCGAAGCCGCGTCGATCTTCGCGATCTTCACCGCCCAGGCATGGAACATGGCGTTCTCGTTTTATCAGTCGTTGCGCACGCTGCCGGCCGACCTCGACGAGGCCACCACGGCCTACGGACTCTCTCATTGGGAGCGCTTCGTGCGCCTTGAAGTCCCCGCCGGCATGATCGGCCTAGTCTGGAACGCGATGATGAGCTTCGGCGGCGGCTGGTTCTTTCTCGCCGCCAGCGAGGCCATCAGCGTCCTCAATGCGTCGTACACGTTGCCCGGCATCGGATCGTACGTCGCCGCCGCAGTCAGCGCGAAGGACATGCCTGCACTGGGCTGGGCCGTGCTCACGATGGCCGTCGTGATCTTCACGGTCGACCAGCTCTTTTGGCGACCGCTCGTCGCGTGGTCGGATAAATTCCGCCTCGAGCAAAGCGCGTCGGCGTCGCCGCCCCAGTCGTGGGTCTACGATCTCTTGCGCGGCTCCCGCATCACCAACGCCCTCGCCGCGCTCTGGACGCAAGTCATCGACGGCGTCAACGGTGTCCTGTCCTCGCTCACCAGCGTGCGCCGCGCGCGGCCTCCGGCACGGTCGAGCGACCGCGTGGAGCGTCTCTACAACCTCACGCTGCTCGTCATCATCGCCGCGTTGCTCGCGATCGGCGTGCGGTTCATCTTCCTGTCGGTCGGCTTCGCCGAAGTCGGGAAAGTCGCGTTTCTCGGCCTCCTCACGGCGCTTCGCGTCGCCGGCCTGCTGGTCGTCGCGACGGTCGTGTGGACGCCCATCGGCGTCGCGATCGGCTTCAACCCGAAGCTCGCGCAGGTGTTACAACCGCTCGCGCTCTTTCTCGCATCGTTTCCGGCCAATTTCATCTTCCCGTTCGCCACGCTCGCGTTCATCCAGTACCAGATCCCGATCAACTTCGGCAGCATGCTGCTGATGGCGCTGGGAGCACAATGGTACATTCTCTTCAACTCGATCGCCGGCGCGCAGAGCATCCCCACCGATCTACGTGAGATGGCCGCCGATATCGGGCTCACCGGCCGCCAGCGCTGGCAACGGCTCATCATCCCCGGCATCTTCTCGTCCTGGGTGACCGGCGGCATCACGGCCAGCGGCGGCGCCTGGAACGCGAGCATCGTTTCCGAAGTCGTGACCTGGGGAAACTCGACCTTGACCGCCGCGGGTCTGGGTGCCTACATCGCCGGTGCGACCACCGCGGGCGATTGGCCCCGTATCACCCTGGGCGTCGGGATGATGAGCCTGTACGTCGTCGGCGTCAACCGGATTTTTTGGCGGCGTCTCTACGCGCTCGCCGAGAGGAAGTATCATCTGTGACCGACCTGATCGCCGCTAGCCAGATCGGCAAAGCGTTTCCACTGCCGGAAGGCAAAGGCGAGTTCACCGTGCTCGAAAAGGTCGACGTGCGGGTCGACGAGGGCGAAGTCGTCGCGCTCCTTGGACGCAGCGGCAGCGGCAAGAGCACGCTGCTGCGCATCATGGCGGGGCTCATCCCGGCGTCGAGCGGCTCCGTCACGAGCAGCGGGAAGGTCTTGTACGGAGCCAATCCCGACGTTGCAATGGTGTTTCAGTCGTTCGCTCTTTTGCCGTGGCTGACGGTGATCGAAAATGTCGAACTCGGCCTCGAAGCACGCGGCATCGGTCGCACCGAGCGCACCAAACGCGCCCTCAAGGCGATCGACACGGTCGGGCTCGACGGCTTCGAGAGCGCCTACCCGAAAGAACTCTCCGGCGGCATGAAACAACGGGTCGGGTTTGCCCGCGCGTTTGTCGTGGAGCCCAAAGTTCTCTTCATGGACGAACCGTTCAGCGCGCTCGACGTGCTCACGGCGGAAAACCTGCGCGGCGAAATCGACGAGCTGTGGAACGCCGGCACTTTTCCGGCGAAGAGCATCTTGATCGTCACGCACAACATCGACGAGGCCGTGTTTCTGGCCGACCGGGTCGTCGTGCTCGGCGCGAATCCCGGCCATGTCCGGGGCGTCGTGACGATCAAGTTGCCGCGCCCGCACGATCGCAATGACGCGCGTTTCAAAGCGCTCACCGAATATCTCTACGACGTAATGACGAACCCCGATATGCGCGTCGAATCGGCCGGGACGCCGCCCGAACCCGCGAGTTCGGCGCCGGCGGGTGCCGCGCGGTCTCCCTTTGCGCGCCCGCTGCCGCACGTTCGCGTCGGAACGATCAGCGGTCTGCTCGAGCTTATCGTCGACATGGGTGCGGGGCAAGAGACCGCGCGGCTCGCCGAGCGCCTCGCGCTGCCCGTCGACGATTTTCTATCGATCCTCGATGCGTCGGTCTTGCTCGGCTTCGCCGACGCGAGCGGCGGATGCGTCACCGTCACGCCGATCGGCCGCGACTTCGCCACGACCACGATTCTGCGAGCGAAGGATCTGTTCCGCCAGCAAGTCTTGGCGCATGTGCCGATCGTCGCAACGATCACCAAGACCCTGGCCGAAAAGGAAAACCGCACCATGCGGGCCGATTTCTTTCTCGACTTGCTCGACGAATACTATCCCGCCCACGAAGCCCAGCTCCAGTTCAACACCGCCATCGAATGGGGCCGCTACGCCGAACTCTTCGAGTACGACGCGACCGAGGAACGGCTCACGCTCAGCGACGCGACACCGGCCGCTCACGGATGAACCACCAGTTTCACGCGCTGCTCGTCGAAGGAACCAGCGGCGTCGGGAAGTCTACCGTAATCGACGCGATCATCCGTCAGCACGTTCGAACGGCGCCTCCCCGGAAGCTGCGCTCCCTCACGCACCTTGCTCAAACCCACACCTACGGGCCGCTCGCGCCGGCAGAGGACCGGCGCACGCTGAGCGTCGCCGAGAATCAAGCGCATCTCGAACGCATCGTCAGCATGCTGGAGTGGCTGCACGCCGCGCACGATTCCAGCCCGGTTCCGTCATTCGCGGTCATCGATACGCTGCACTTTACGCACTGCATGCGTCCGGGAGTCGTTACTTGGACCGACGTCCAGCCCTACGACACGCGGCTCGCGGCCATCGGTTGTAAAGTCTTGCTGCTCACCGCGGAGCGGGAAACACTGCGAACACGCTCGATCGAGGCGCGCGCCGGCTCCCAGTTCCTTCAGTACGCACGGAAGTTCGGGGAGACGCACGAGAACATTCTCGAGCATTTCGTAGGCGAGCAAACGGCGATGATTGCGTATCTCGAACGCACCCAGATGCGGACGAAACGGCTCTGGGCGGAAGCCGATCTCGAAGGAGCCGCAACGGCTGCCCGTGCCTTCTGGCACTCGTAGACGACGCCGGAGCGAGAATCCAAGCGCTTCAGATCACCGCTGCCGGGAATACGTTCTCGCAGCGGGTGTCGCGGCGGCGGCTGCGGCGGTTCGCAGGCGCGCACGTCTCGATCCCGCTGGAAAGCGTACGAAGTTCCATGATGATCGACCAGACGCTCGGTTTGCAAGTGGCCACGCGATGAAGGTGCTGGTGACCGGGGCCACCGGCTATATCGGCGGGCGGCTGGTGCCGCGGCTGCTGGAACGTGGTGTCGACGTGCGGTGCCTGGCCCGCGACCCGGCTCGGCTCGCCGGGCGGTTCTCGGGCGCAACGGTCGTTCAAGGCAACGTCTTCAAACGCGACGATCTGCTGCGCGCGATGCAGGGGGTCGAGGTCGCCTACTATCTCGTCCACTCGATGAGCGGCGACAGCCGTGATTTTGCCGCGAGCGACCGCGAAGCGGCGCACACGTTCGCCGAGGCCGCGCGCACGGCCGGCGTTCGGCGGATCATCTACCTAGGCGGACTCGGCGATGACCGGGAGCACCTGTCCCACCACCTGCGCAGCAGGCATGAAGTCGGCGAGATTCTGCGCGCCGGCGGGGTGCCGGTAACCGAGTTTCGCGCGGCCGTCATCGTCGGCTCCGGAAGCGCGTCGTTCGAGATGATGCGATATCTCACCGAACGCCTGCCGGTGATGATCGCGCCGAAATGGGTGAGCACGCGCTGCCAGCCGATCGCGATCCGTGACGTGCTCTCGTATCTCGTCGCCGAACTCGATCAAGCGCGTACGGGCAGCGTCGTGCGCGAGATCGGTTGTGCCGGTGTGCTCACCTACCGGGAGATGATGTTGCGCTACGCGGCGATTCGCGGCCTGCGGCGGCAACTCGTCGTCGTGCCGTTTTTCACCCCGCGCCTTTCATCGGCATGGGTGCATCTGGTAACACCGATCCCCTCGGCGATCGCGCGGCCGCTGATCGACGGCCTGCTCAACGAGGTCGTGGTGCACGGGAACGATGCCGCCCGGGAATTTCCCGCGATCGTGCCCATCGGGTACGATGAAGCCGTGCGCGAGGCGCTCGACCGCGACACGACCTCGACCGGCCTGGAAACGACCTGGTTCGACGCTTTCGACGTGCGCACGCTGCCCGGCGAATTCGCGGGACTGACCGAAGGCATGCTCATCGATCGCCGTCAGCAGCATTCGCGAGCAACGCCGCACGATCTGGCGCGAGTCTTCTCACGGCTGGGCGGGACGTACGGCTGGCTGTACGGCGACTCGCTGTGGGAATTGCGCGGCGCGCTGGATCGCTTGGCCGGCGGGTTCGGCATGCGTCGCGGGCGACGCTCGCCCGACGACCTGCGCGTCGGCGACGCCGTGGACTTCTGGCGCGTCGAAGCCTGGCAACCGAACAGCCTGCTCCGCTTGCGCGCCGAGATGCGGCTGCCCGGCAAAGCCTGGCTTCAATTCGAAGCACTGCCCGATCCCGCGGGCGGCTCGACGCTGCGCCAAACCGCCTTCTTCGAGCCACGCGGAATCCTCGGCTACCTGTATTGGTACGGGGTCTCGCCGTTCCACGCGTTCATCTTCGGCAATATGGCGAAACGCATCGCCGCCGAAGCCGAAACCGCCCGCGCTTCGGCCACCGCCGCCTAGAGGCAGCCAGTACGAGACGGTCGTGCTCGTGCTGGTTTTTAGCCCTCCGGCGACGGCGTCGATGCGCACGGTCGGATGTGCTTTCAGATCCGGGCCATCGGGGATGACCTGGAACTCGATGATCTTCACGCCGGACGGGGGGATCATCGTGCGCACGGTAAACGGCGAGCAGACGCGGTCGGTGCAAAACGAGGCGATCCAGTATTTCGGTAAGCCGCTCGCCCGAAGCGTCGCGGCCTTCCCGGGCGGGCCGCTGAGCGCGACGCGATACTTGTAGGTGCTCGCGATGGAACCGGGCAACTCGGGGCCGGTCCACGGAGCGATCGTCACGTTGGTCGCTGGCTGCGCCCCGGTAAGGCCCAGCGCCAGCAACGCTTCCTGCGACTGTTCGAGATACCAGGCGTAGCGCGGGTTGTCGCGTGGGACGCGTTCGGCGGCGGCTTGTGCGGCGAGGAACTCCGTGCGCGCGCGGGCCGGATCGTGGACTTGGATCGCGGCCCGGCCGGCGTAGAGATGCGCCCACGCGAGGGCGACCGGCGAACGCTGCGCCGCGAGCGGAAGCGCGGCGTCGATCGCGGCGAGCGTTCCATCGAGGTCGCCGGCGGCGGCGCTGGCACGCGCCAGCGCGATCTCGCTCGTGTACGACGGCTCGAGCGCGACGATCCGGCGGTCGGTCTTCACCACGCCGGCGTCATCGCCGGTTTTCGAGAGCGCATAGGCGAGGCCGGAGAGCGCGCCGCGATCGCGCTGGTCGAGCGCCAGCGCGTTGTCGTACGAAGTCACCGCATCGGCATAGCGGCGCTCGGCGACGGCTTGATCGCCCTGCAGTCGCGCGAGCAGCACCTTGTCGGCGGGCGCTTGCGCGTTCGCCTGCAGCGCGACGATCGCTCTCGCGCGCAGGGCAGCTTGCTCGGCGTGCGTCTGCAGCAGATCGTGATCGCGCGCGGGGTCGATCATCGCATCGTCCAACTCGTCGTCGGCGGCCTCGATGGCCTTCTGGGCGGCACGCACGTTGGCCAGCACCGTCGCCGGGTCGCCGTCGAACGGAAACTGCCCGGGCGCCAGCATCGCATCGAGCTTCTGCTGCTCCGCGCTCACCAGCGGCGCCGTCCGGCCTTGTTGCGCCGCGACGATATAGGCGTTGAGCTGCGTACGCGGCAAGATGTTATCTGCGTGGATCGCGCGCACGATACCATTCGGGTCGATCACGATCGTCGTCGGATAGTTCGTTATGCCGTAGTCACGTGCGAAATCCGAGCGGCTCGTGGTTGCGACCTGCGGGTACGGGATGCCCTTCGCAGCCGAGAACGCGCGCACGACCGGCGCGGTCTCGGTGGTATCGACGCCCAGGAAGGCTACGCCCTTGGCACGCATCGCGTTTGCCTCGGCGATCAGATCCGGCGTCTCGAGCCGGCAGGGCGGACACCAGGAGCCCCAGACGTTGATCACGAGCGTCCGGCCGTGGAAGCTCTCCAGACGCAGCGTCTCTCCGTCGAGGGTCCTCAGGGTAAAGGGCGGCGCGGGCCGGCCCGTTGCCGGCGCCGCAGCGGCGGCGCAGACGGTCGCCGCGCCCAGGACGGCGGCGGCGATGAACGCGGTCCGAAGCGAGAAGGCCATCACCGCAGTGGGACGGCCGGTCGCCGGAGTTGGTTGCGCAGCCGTTCCTAATTCCATGGACATGTATTCCATGCCAGAGAATGACGACGCGCCCAAGCGGCCAAGCGCATGCCTTTGAGTTTACCGTGCGAACGTATGTTTGTCTATGCTCGGGTATCCGGCGGGCAGCAGTTCGCAACCCCATTACTTGCGCTTGAGGAGTTCGCTCAGCTCGCGATCCATCGCGTCCTTGTCGATGGCGCGCAGGTGACGCTTCTTCTTGGGGAGCGCGATCTTGGGCAGCGCTACCGATACCCGCCCGCGCACCAGCCGCGCCACGATCAATCCGGCAATGACGGCGACGAGTACGAACGGGATCAGCTTTACGATGATCATCAGACGCGCAGTTTATACCCGAGGGCGGTCATCCGAAGCGCGACCGCCAGCGCGGCGACGGCCAGCACGCCGACGACGGCCAGCGAGGTCCCCAGCGGCGCGTCGCCGTGGCCGGCGTACGAATACCGGAATGCGTCGATCATATGGAACATCGGGTTGACCAAGGCGAGCTTCTGCAGTAAGGGCGGCAGAAAGGCATTCGAGGTGAACGTGCCGCCGACGAAGACCAGCGGCGTGATCACGAACGTCGTGAGGGTCGCGATATGATCGAACTTCTCGGCCAGCAACCCGAAGATGATACCCAGCGCCGAGAACAACACCGCGACGAGCACGATGACCAGCAGATACAGACCCCAGTCGATCGGCAGCGTGTGGACGAGAACGAAGCCCAGAATCGTTATCAGCAACGCGATGAACAGCGCGCGCAGGAGCCCGGCGATCACGAAGCCTGCGACCATCTCCGCCGCCGAGAGCGGCGCGATCAAGAGTTCCTGAATCGAGTTCATGAAACGCCCCTGAAAGAACGAACTCGAGCTTTCGCCGTACGTCTGATCGATCACCTGGAGCATGATCAAGCCGGGGATCAGGAAGGCAGCGTAGCTGACGCCGTCGATCGTCTTGATTTGGCTTCCCAGACCTACGCCGAAGACGAAGATATAGAGCAACGTCGTAATGACCGGCGGCCACACGACCTGATTGATGATCGAGAACGTGCGGACGATCTCGCGCTTGACGATCGTCTGCAGCCCGACCAAATTCACTGGCGCGTCAACTCCAAGAATACGTCCTGCAACGTGCGATTGCCGACGAGCACCGACGTGCGGTCCAGGGCGACCACCTTGCCCGACTCGATGATCCCGATCCGGCCGCAAAGATACTCGGCTTCCTCCAGGTAGTGCGTCGTCAGCACGATCGTCGTCCCGGCCGCATTGAGGTCGCGCAAGAACTGCCAGAGTTCGAGTCGTAGCTCCACGTCGACGCCCGCGGTCGGTTCGTCGAGGATCAGCAACCTCGGTTCGTGGATGAGCGCGCGCGCCAGCGTGAGCCGGCGTTTCATCCCGCCGGAGAGCCGCGTATAGACCTGACGTGCTTTGCTCGTCAGATCGAAGCGCTCGAGCAGCGCATCGGCGCGGCGTTCGATTACCTTGCCGCGCAAGCCGTAGTAGCCGGCCTGATAGATCAGCACATCGCGAATGTTGAGGTAGCGGTCGAAGTTGTACTCCTGCGGCGCGAGGCCGACCGTACATCGGGCCGCGCGCCAGTCGCGCTCGACGTCGTGGCCGAAAAGCGCGATCGAGCCCGAGGTGATCTTGGCCAGGCCGACGATGGCATTGATCGTGGTCGTCTTGCCGGCCCCGTTGGGGCCGAGCAATCCGAAAAATTCGCCCGGTTCGACGCCGAACGATATTCCGTCGACCGCGACGAAGGCGCCATAGCGCTTCACCAGCCGGTCGATCCGGATCGCCGGCTCGCTCATGGGATGACGTTTCCCAACTGTTTGTAGCGGTGGCGGCGCAATACGGCGATGCGCTCGGCCTTATGCGGGTGATTGCTCTTCTCCAACTCCCGTTCGACGCGCTGGACGTTCGAACTCGACGCGGCGCGACTTGATCTCCCAACCACCCGGCCGTTCGGTGAGGATCGCATAGTGAACGCGCGGATCGCCGTCCTTGGGCAACCCGGCCGAGGCCACGCACACGAGCGTCTTACCGCGCCACACGCGCACGTAGGGCAGATGCAGATGACCGAAAGCGAATACCGCACCGTCGACGTCACCGAACAGGCGCTCGAGCTGCATATCGGGTGCATCGGGCCACACGTGCTCGAAGTCGTTCTTCGGATTTGCGTGCGCGACGACGAGCGCTGCTTGCGGATCGCCGAAACACAGTGAATGCGGCAACGCGCCGAGCCACGCGCACCAGGCGGGTCCGAGTGCCTCGCGGTACCACGCGAGTTCACCCTCGTCATCGAGCAGCGCCCCGGCGATCTCCTGGTCGGTGTTGCCGCGTACCGCTTGCGCGCCGATCTCGCGCAGACGCTTGAGGACCTTCTTGGGTTTGGGACCGTCCATGCAGAGATCGCCCGCCGCCACGACCGCATCCGCCCCGCCCTGCGCGGCAAGGTCCGCAAGACACGCGTCGAGCCCGCGAACGTTTCCATGGATGTCACTCAGAACGGCGATCCGCATGTTAGGCGCCGACCATGGACCGAACGGGCCCGTTACGCACGTTTCACGGCGAGGACCAGCGAGAAGACGCCGGCACCGGCCTTGCCGAACTCCCACAAATCGATCGCTTCGACGGCGATCCTCGCTTTGCGCATGATGGCCAGGCTCTCGCGGTAACGCAGGTTCGCAAGCACGCGCTTTTCGCCCAGCGTCAGCACGCCGGCAGCATACTCCTCGCCCCGTGGCAGCGCCACGATCTCGAGGTCGCGCAGTCCGCTTAGATCGACGCGCTCGGGAGCCGCAATCACGGTCGACGTGCCGGCCACGCTAAAGACATTGCGCAGATGCATCACATCCGGGGCGATCGGAACCTCAACGACCGTCAATCCGGAGCCTGCGGCAAACGCTTTGAGTTGTTCGCGGCCCAAGGCGTTGGAACGCTGACGCTGACCGGCGACGCCGCGCGCCACGCCGACATAGACCACGCCTCCCGCGACGATGACGTCGGTGGCGTCGAGCAAGCCGGGCGGCTCGATACGGCCGATGATGGGAACGCCCAGTGCCTGCAGCAAGCCTTCCACCAGCGCCGGTTCATGGCGGCGTTCGATCTGCGCCGGCCGCGCGAGCAGCGCGCCGTCTGCGAACAGCACGGCGCAATCCGCCACGAGGCATGCGGTGGGCGTATCGGTTAGCGCGGCCGACTCGGTCACGGTAACGCCGCGGTCGCGCAGCGTGCGCACGAGGATCGCATGCTGCGCCAGTGCACGATCGGCGATCGGTGACGGTTCGCCCTTGACCGGCACCAAGCGGTCGACGGCGGCGCCGGGCCTGATCACGACGGCGCCGGCGAGGGCGCCGGCGTCATGGCTCACGTACGGGGCAGAAAGCGGTCTCATCGGTGCAGTCGTCACGGCGCTGATCCGTCCTTCTCCGTCGAAGGGGGGAGTCCGGCCAGCGGCGTGTACGGATCGAGTCTCATCCGCGTGCCGAAGAAATCGCTCATGTCGCTGGCCAGCAAATCACCCAGCGAGAGCGCGTGCAATCCCAGCAGTTCTTCGGACGTCTTGAGCACGCTCACCGTCGAAAGATGGCGCCGGCCCAGATATCCCGGCTTCGCCCACGGCGAGACGACGATCGCGTAGGTGCGATAGTCGTCGACGTGATCGCGACCGTTGACCGCGTCGACCGGCGTGATGAAGATCGCCGTTGTCTTCCATGAGGAGAACCGCGAGAGCGCGGCCACGATCGTGCCGATCGCCGCATCCGCATGGGATTGATCGCCGCCCAGCATCACCTGCGCGTAGCGCGGGGCGCGCTTGATGCGCGCAAGCGCACCGTAGTCGCGCACGAACTCCGCCGCGCGGCGCTGGTCGCGAATGCGCGAGTTCCAACTCGGATAATTCGGATCGACGTGACCGGCCAGCACTGCCGGCGCCGGAACGTTCTCTTCGAAGCGGCCCCCAAGGCCTCGGGTGGGCGAGCGCAGGTCTCCGGCTCCCGCGAAAAGCGGATCGTCGGACTGCGGGTCGAGTGCGGCCCCGTCGTCGTAGCCCGCGACGCGGACCAGATCGCCGTAGTCGCGAAACGACAAGCGCGCGCGAGTCAGCGCGTTGAAGATGGAACCCGATCGCGGCGCATCCTCCGGGTTTTCATCTGCTCCCAACAAGCCGCGCCGCTGCCGTTTGGCGAAAATCGCGCGTTCCGTATACGGCGTCGCTTCACCGGTCGCGAGGAACTGGTGACCGGCATCGGCCTCTTCCGCGTCGGCGAAGAAGTTCACCGCCAAACCGTAGCGCCGCGCCAGCGCGTGCAGATTGGGCGTCTGCTCGCGCCCGGCCGTGAGCGCTCGCGGATCGGCCGCATCGATCGCGAGATCGCCGAAGAGCGCATCGAACGTGGCGCTGGGGGCTTCGATCACGACGACGTTGCGCAGTGCTTTTGGCACCGCCGGCGGCCGGGTTCCGGCCACGGTGCGCGCATTCTTGAGCGTGGTCAAGGTGGCGTCGGCAAGGCGCACCGACGTGAGGTCGATCTTCTCGAGCGTGGACCAGGTCGCCGTCGCATCGGCGCCGGCCGCCGCATCGCCGGCGAGTCCGCCGTCGTGACCGAAGCCCTTCAGGTTGAGCACGTAGAGCGACGCATCATCGGCGGCGAGCGCGAGCGCGCCCGGATACCAGCCCGTTGGGATCAAGCCGCGCCGGTGGAGGTGCAGCGGATCGCGCGCGTCGATCACGGCCACCGCATCGAGTCCGGCCAGCGCGACGTAGAGCGTGGAGCCGTCGCGGCTGAGCGCCAGCGCCGTCGGCTGCGTTCCGTACGGTCCCTTGTCGAACAAGCGCAGTTCCGTCCCGCCCACGACCTGCGGCGTCCTCCCGAGCGCGACGGTCGCGATCCGGTCGACACCGGTCATCGCGACGTACGCATACGCGCCGTTGGGCGTGACCGCGACCGCCGAGGGATGCGCGCCGCCGACGGCCCGCACACCGTCGAGGGGCGGATCCATCGGAAGCGCGTGCTCGGCGCCCGCCTCGAGCGGGATCGGGGCAAGATCTCCGTTCGGCTCGAGATCGAGCAGCGAGAGCGACGAGGCGTGTTCGTGATCGACCGGCGCGAGACCGAACGCGGGCCACAGGGTCGGGTTTGCCGCATAGCCGTAGCGCATCAGGCCTTCGTTGGTGACCAGCAGCCGGCCGTTCGCAAGCGCCGCGCCGAACGGGAAAAAGCCTACCGGCTGCACCGGTCCGGCGAGCGCGCGCGCGACGACGTCGATCGCCGCCACGCTGTCGCCGCCTTCATTGACGACATACACCCGGCGGCCGCCGGGCGCGACGACCAGCGTGGCCGGGACGCTGTGCCCGTCGTCGGCATAGGCGGGGTCGAACGGGCCGGCGATCGGGATGCTGCGCGTGCGATCGGGGACGAGCGTGCCGCTGGGGTCGAGCGAGAACACGTACACCACGTTGCTGCCGCCGCCCGAGGCGAGCACCAGCGTTCGCGCGGGGTTGTCGGGATCGGTGAAGGCCACGACACCCGCGAGATAACTCGCAGCGGCTTCGCTATATCGGCTGACCACGCGCATCGTGGCCGTGTCGACGACGCTGAGCGCGTAGCCGCCGGCTACCGCCGGATCGACGGCGCTTCGAGTTCCGGCGTTCCGCTCGTCGTCGTTGCTGACCACCGCGAAGCGCCCGTCCGGTGTCAGCGCAACCCCGAGCGCGTTCATCCCGGTGACCGCATTCGTCCCGCTAGGCGTAACGATGCGGCCCGACGGGAGCACCGCATCGAAGGGACCCTCGTGCAAACGCCCAGCCGGTAACGAGCCGGCCGGCGCCGCGTAGCGCACGACGACGGGCGGCGTGCGGTGCGGCGGTGCGGCACCGGCGGCCGTGCCCAGGCCGAGCAAGAATGCGACGCAGAGTGTGGGGCGGACGGACTTCAAACGTACACTCCCTGTAAGGCGCGCGCGAGCCGCTCGATACCCACGCGCATCGTTTCCTCGTTCAGGTCGCCGAACGAGAGGCGCAGTGCCGGCGGCCCGGTACGCGTGGGATAATACGGCTCCGCGGGCATGACCAACACCCCTTCGCGCGCACATGCATCGAAAGCCGCTTGAGTCGAAATGCGCGACGGAAGCGGAAACCAGAGGTTCGTCCCGGCCTGCGGCGGGCGCACGTCGGCCCACGGGAGCGCGGCGCCCAACTGCTCCACGAACGCGTCGCGGCGCGCGCGATACAGCGCACGCGCCGCCTTGAGATGACGCCCGGCGGCAGGCGCTTCGAGGAACCGCCACAACGCGCGTTGGGTGAGCGTCGAAGTGAACGAATCGGTGCGCACTTTCGCGGCCTCGATCGACGCGCGCATCGAGCCGCGCACGAACAGATACCCGATTCGCAGGGCCGGGAAAATCGATTTCGAGAGCGATTCCATGAGCACGACGCGGCCGTCAACGTCGTAGGCGGCGAGCGGAGGCGGCGCCGGCCCTTCGTAGGTGAAGACCCAGCCGGTCTGGTCTTCGAGAATCGTTACGTCGTAGCGGCGTGCGAGTGCCACGATCGCTTTCGCGCGCCGCGCCGGCAACACCGCACCGGTCGGGTTCACCGCGATCGGCGCGATGTAGAACAGACGCGGGCGGTACTCGGCGAAGACTCGCTCGACGTCGTCCACGCGCACGCCTTCGGCGTCGCTGCGGACCTCGACGTAGCGCGCTCCGCGGGCGTCGAACACGCCGAGCGTCCCGGGGTACGTCGGGGCCTCGGCCGCCACGACGGTGTGTTCCGCGAGCAGAACGGAGGCGATCAGATCGGCGGCCTGCTGCGCGCCCGAACTGACGATGATATCCGCGCCGGTGGCGGCGCAGCCGCGAGCCCGCAAGCCGCGCGCCAAGGTCTCGCACAGATCGGGATCCCCGGTGTTGGCACGGTACTGCATCGCCTCGGGACCGTCTTCGGCAAACGTGCGCGCCATCGCACGGCCGAAATCGGCCAGCGGGAAGGTCTCCGGCGCGGGATGCCCGGTCGCAAGCGAGATCGCGCCCGGGGCACCGGCGCGCGCGAACTGGTCGAAGACACCCTCCATCCGCTCGGCGCGCGCGACGCGCCCCAACTCCGGTTCCCACTTGCGCGCGAACGGCTCGTCGGCGCTGCGGGCCGGGGCGACGAACGTGCCGCGTCCGGCGCGGGCGACGACGCGGCCGCGCGCCGAAAGGACGCCGTAGGCTTGGTTGACGGTGATCAGGGCGACGTCGAGTTCACGCGCCAACGCCCGAATCGCCGGCAGGCGCGCGTCCGGCGCCAACTCGCCGCGTTCGATCGCGCTTGCCAGCCCGTCGGCGATCTGCACGTAGAGCGGCCGCGGATCGCTCGCATCGAGCGCGAGCGAGGTCACTTCGAGTCGAGTCGGTAACCGATCCCGCGCACGCTGGAGATTTCGAGGGAGGAATCGATTTCGCGCAGCTTCTTGCGCAGCGCCGCGACGTGAACGTCGACGACGCGCGTCGGCACGCCGGAAACGTCGTTCCAAACGCGCTCCAGAATCTGCGCGCGCGTCAACAGTTTCCCTTCGGCTTCGCCGAGGAACCACAGGAGTCGGAATTCGAGCGCGGTCATCGTCACGCTCGTCGCGCCGTTCTCCAGCGTATGGAAATCGCGCACGAGCGTCGCGTCGCCGAGGGCCAGCTTGCCGTCGGAGTCGCTGCGCCGCGAGCGTTCGCGCCGCCGCAGGAACGACTGCACGCGCGCCACGAGTTCGTTCCCCGAGAACGGCTTGGCGATATAGTCGTCCGCGCCCAGACCCAGGCCCTTGAGCTTGTCGCCCTCGCTGGAATGCGCCGAGACCATCAGGATGAAGGCGTCGCTCGAGTTGGCCAGCGACGTGCAGACATCCAGACCGGACATGTCCGGCAAACCTACGTCGAGCAAAACGATCGCGGGTTTGAACTGCGGTTCGGTTTCGAGCCCAGCCGTACCGGTGTTGGCGACCTTGACCTCAAATCCGGCGCGCTCCAGAAACGTGCGCTCGAATTGCGCGAGGTCGGGGTCGTCTTCGATGATCAGGACGCGCTCGGACATCGGTTCCTACTTCGTGACAGCGAGGGTGCTCTCGTCTTCTTGAACCAGCGAGATTCGCCGGGCGATGCCTTCTTCAATGGCAGCCTCCCGAACGGCCGCCGCCACTGCGTCGACAACGCGCGTGTCGAAAACGCTAGGAATCACGTACTCCGGAGACCTCTCGTCTCCTACGACGTCGGCGATGGCGTGGGCGGCGGCCAGCTTCATTCTCTCGCTGATCCGGCTCGCGCGGCAATCCAGGGCACCGCGGAAAAGCCCCGGGAAAGCAAGCAAGTTGTTCACTTGGTTGGGGAAGTCGCTGCGGCCCGTACCAATGACGGTGACATACGGTGCAGCCACGTCAGGCATGATCTCGGGTGTCGGGTTGGCCATCGCAAACACGATCGGATCGCGGGCCATCTTCTGGAGGTCCTCAACCTTGAGAATGTTCGGCGCGCTGACACCGATGAAGGCGTCCGCGCCCGCTAACACGTCACCGAGCCGGCCGCGGCGGTTCTCGCGGTTCGTGTGCTCCGCCAGCCACGTCCAGTGCGCGTTTACGTACGAGTCGTTGCGGTTGATCGCGCCGTCGCGATCGACCGCGATCACGTCGCGCACGCCCGCGCTGAGCAGCATCTTGATCGTCGCCGTACCGGCCGCACCCGAGCCGCTCAGCACGATCGTCATGTCCTCGAGCCGCTTCCCGACGACGGCCGCGGCGTTGATGAGCGCGGCGAGGATCGTCACGGCGGTGCCGTGCTGATCGTCGTGCATCACCGGGATGTCGAGCGCTTCGATCAACCGCTGCTCGACCTCGAAACAGCGCGGCGCGCTGATATCTTCGAGGTTGATCCCGCCGAAGATCGGGGCGATCCGGATGACGGTTTCGACGATCTCGTCGACGTTCTTCGTATCGAGGCAGATCGGGAACGCGTCGATGCCGGCGAACTGCTTGAAGAGCATGCACTTGCCCTCCATGACCGGTGCCGCGCCGAAGGGACCGATGTCGCCGAGCCCGAGCACGGCCGTCCCGTCCGTGACGACGGCGACCGTGTTGCGCTTGATCGTCAACTGGTACGCCTTTGCGGGATCGTTCGCGATCGCCATCGAGACGCGCGCGACGCCGGGCGTGTAGACCGTCGAGAGATCGGCGCGCGTCTTGACCGGAATCTTGGGCTCGACTCGAATCTTCCCGCCAAGGTGCGCGAGGAAGGTCGAGTCGGAGACGCTGATGATGTGGAACCCCTCGAGCGCTTCGACCGCCGCCTTGACCGCGTCGCCGATCTCTTCCGAACCGACCGCGACGGTCACGTCGCGAACGACCGCGGTCCTGCCGGCCGAGGAGATATCGATCGCGCCGACGACGCCGCCGGCGTCGCCGATCGCGTGGGCAAGTTGACCGAAGGCACCGGGTTCACTCGGTGACTCGATACGCATGATGAGGTTCGTTCCAATTGATCGAGCTGACATATCTACAGTCTTCTCCCCGAGCAGTGTGGGCCTTTGATACTTTTATCAACTCGCCGGATCATGAATTCGCGAGGATGTCGAGCGCACGATCGATCCCCGCGTCGACGGGTCCGTCGCCGGCACCGTCGCCGTTCACGATGAACGCAAAGGCGACCCGGCCGTGGTGGCGGGTCTGCACGTAGCCCGCCAGCGCGTTGACGCCGGCGATATGCCCGCTCTTGGCGCGCACGCGGCCTGCGGCCGCCTCGAGCATCCGATAGCGGACGGTCCCTTCTACTCCGACGCGCGGCAGAGCGCGCACGATCGTCGGACCGGACGGTCCGTTCGCGGCGCGGGCGAGCAGCATCGCGAGCGTGATCGGAGCGACGCGGTCGCCGGGCGCAAGGCCACTTCCGTCGACGACGCGCAGGCCCGCAGCCGGAACGCCGTCGCGTGCGAGCATCGCGCGTTCGACGCTTGCACCGCTCGCCGCCGTGCCGATCCCGCGCTGCGCGCCTAGCGAGCGCAGCAGTTGTTCGGCATGATGGTTGTCGGAGGTGAGCCACATGTCGTGCACGATCGACGCCAGCGGAGCGGACCGGTGCAGCCAAAACGTCACGCCTCCAAGCGGCGCCGCGCCCAGGCGTACGCCGCCGCGCACGTCGATACCGCGCTCCTCGAGCCGGCTGCGCAGCACGCGCGCGGCATAGAGCGGCAACGCTGCGACCGGCCGCCAAAACGACTGTTCCGCGCCGACGGCGACGGTTCCGGAAAACGCAAAGCGGTTGCGTACCGGATCGCGATCGATCGACAGTTCCGTCCCAGAGCCGGTCCTTACGCCGCCGGTCACGAGAACGGCATCGCTACGCGGTCGCACTTCGATGCGTGCCGGTTCGCCGGCGTGAGTCGGCACGAGATGAAACTCGACGGTGCCTTCGTCGATCGCGAGTGCGCTCGTCCCCGCGGCGAAGCCGTATTGCAAATCAGCGGGATCCCATCCTGGATTGACTTCGGGTCCCTCGAAGGCGCTCGGGTCGGCGACGAGCGCACCGTCGATGCGCGCGATGCGCGCTCGTGCGAGCGTTCCCGCGGCCGCGCTGATGTCGTCCCCCCGCAGCGTCGGGTCCCCGCTGCCGACCAGCCAAAGATCGCTCGCGACGGACCCGTTCTGCGGCCCTTCGAGCGCGCGCAGCTCGGTCGGAAAGCGATACGCCGCGCCGAGCATCTCGAGCGACGCGATCCCGCACAGCAACTTGAACGTCGACGCGGGTGTGAATCCGGAACGCTCGTGCAAGCCGAAGAGCGGCCGCGCATCCGCATCGACAACCGCGATGCCGTTGGTGGCGCGGGACGAGTCGGCGAAGACCCGCCGCAGCCCGGCTTGAAGTGCCCGTACGTCGGCGGGACTCCAGCGCGGGGCGTGTTCGGCGGAGAGCGCCGCGACCGGCGAAGCGTGAGGGAGCGCCGGAGATTGCGGCGCGCAAGCCGCCAGCGCAGCCGGCAGCACGGCGGCGGCAAGGGCCCGCAGACGCACTAGGTGCGGGGTTGTTCGTTCAGGCGGTCACGCAACGCCGCCAGCTCGACGCGCAGTTTCTCGAGTTCTTCGCGCATCGTCACCACTTCGGCGGGCACCTTCTGCGCTTCCCGTACCCGGATCGCCGCCTCGGCGGCGTCGCGCCGCAAGCGGCCGTCGCTTTCCAAGCGCGCCAGCCGGTCCAGGGAACCGAGCAAGCGTGCATCACCGAGCGTCTCGGCCGCTGCATACGCGCTCACGCGAACGAGGTAGGCGGAGTCCTCGAAGGTCTGCTCCAGGGCGTCCGCGACCGGAATGCGCAGCGACTCCACCAGCGCCCCGAGGCGCCCGAGCGCACGCACCGCGGCGCGCCGCAGGGCTTCGCTGCTCGGCCGCCGGGACGCGGCGAGCAGCGGTTCGAGCGCCCGGCGGTCGGCAAGTTCGGCAAGCCCGGCCGCCGCGCCCGCGGCGATCGTATCGTTCCACGACGGAACGGCGAGCGCGGCAACGAGTTCGTCGAAGGCGCGCGGATCGCGCGTCTTGCCGAGCGCCGTACGGCTCGATGCGGCGACGAAGTAGGAACGGTCCGATGCCAGCCCGATGAGCGCGCCGGCGACCTCCGGGTCGCGGTAGGCTCCCAGCGCGGCGGCGATCGAACGCCGCACCTTCGGATGGGGATGATCGATCGACCCCAGCAACGCAAGGCGCGCCGCCGGCGAGCGCATCGAGCCCAGCTCGGTCGCGACCTCGGCTGAGACGCCCCAGAACGGATCGTCCCGCAACGCCGCCGCCAGCGAGTCGCTCGCGACGCGCGAACGGTCTTTGGCGAGCGCACGCGCCGCGCGGATGCGCGACACGACGCTGGGTTCGCTGCGCAGGATGCGCGCGTGCATCTCGCTGCCGAGCTGGTACGCCATCGTGCCCAGGACGTAGGCCCCGGGATCGATGCGAACCAGCGCCGGTTGGGCATCGAGCGGGATCGCAAACGTTTCGCGGGCGTGCTCGACGCGCAGCCGCATGCGCGTCTCACCGGGCAACGGCCCGTCGCCCGCATCGCTCGGGATGCGCTCTGGCGCCTGCGCGACGAAGCCTGCATCGATGTCGAAGCCGTACGGCGGATTGGCGTCGTCGATGGTCTGCTTCTGTTCGATCGTGAGCAGCGCGTTCGAGCGCTCCGCGTCCCAGCGATAGTGGATCTCGAGAACCGCATGGCCGCCGCGCTCGATCCACTGAGCGAAAAACCCCCGCAGATTCCGGCCCGTCGCGCCCTCGATCGCGCGCACGAAATCGATCGTCTCGACCGTTCGTTCGGCGTTGTCGAGCACGTAGCGCGTCAGCGACCGCCGCAAACGCTCCCAGCCGAGTTCGCCGCGCAGCATGTGCAGCACCGCGCCGCCCTTCTGATACAGATGGGCGTCGAAGAGTTCGATCGGATCGTGATACACGTTGCACACGATCGGCCGCCGATAGCGCTCGCCGTGCTCGTCGAGGTATTCCGCGACGATCGTGAAGACGTAGTAGAGGTATTCGTCCCAGCCGAGATCGGCCTCGCGCCACACGGCCTCGAAGTAGGTCGCGAACCCCTCGTTGAGCCAGGCTTGAGCCCAGTCGCGGCAGGTGACCAGATCGCCGAACCACTGGTGCGCGAGTTCGTGCGATACCAGCGGGTCGCTCGAAAAGTCGAGGTGCGCGCGCTCGTCGTGCAGCGTGCGATCCGTCTGCGTGCTCGCCGCGGTGTTCTCCATCCCGCCGAAGATGAACTCCGCCACCGCGATCTGGCTGTACCGTTCGTAGGGGTACGGCACGCCGATCACCTTCTCGAAGGCGTCGATCATGCGTGGCGTGTTGGCAAACGAACGCTCGCCATCTGCTTCGCGGCCCGGCGTTACGTAGTACCAGACCGGTATGCGCGGATGCGCCTGGCGGATCTCGCTGAACTCGCCCGCGACGAGGGTCGTCAGATAGGTCGCGTGCGGCACGCGTTGCTCGTAGCGAAAGGTCGTGAATCCGGCCTCGGTCGTGCGCGCGGTCAGCGCCCCGTTGCCGAGCGCGAAAAGCCCCGCCGGCACGACGATCGTCTGGGCCGTCGTCTGCTTCCCCGCCGGATGATCGAAGCACGGAAACCAGTACCGGGCGTCTTGATCCTGGCTCTGGGTCCAGACCTGACGCGGCGAATCGATGAAATAGAGTCCGCGGTGCGGGCGCTCGACGCGGTAGCGCACGGCGAAGGTCGTCCGCTCGCCGGCCGCCAGCGGTTGTGCGAACTCGATCGTCAAGGCGTCCGAGGTCGAACGATAGGCCAGCGCCGCACCCGCACCGTCGTCGACGGCCTCCACCAGCAGGTCCACCGCGTCGAGCCGGACCACGCGCACGTCGTCATCGAGCGCCTCGACCGTCGTGGTGCAGACGCCGTCGAGGCTCTTTGCGGCGAGGTCCGGCCGCAGGTACAAGTCGATGTGGAGCACGTCGACCGCTTTGTCGGGGCCGTACTGCGGGCGCGCACCGGCGAGTGGAAACGGCCGGGGATCCTTCATGCGGCCGATCCCGGCCGCAACTCAACGCTCAGCGAGCGAATCCGAGCCGAGCACCAGCCGCTCGATTTCATAGCACCGATGTACTACCGGCCGAAGTTCGTCGACCGGCAGGTGCCCCATCGAGTCCACCACATCGTGCACGGCAGACGAAAGCACGGGGAGGATGAGCCGCGGATCGACGCCCAGCAAGACCTCCCGGACCATGCCGACATCCCCGCCTTCGAGCAAGGACCGCAGGAGCGCAGCGACGCGCCGAACCAGCAACCGCCCGCTTGCTGCTGTCCGCGCCTCCCCGCGCGCGCCGGCCAACGCGGCACGCGCCGAATCGGCCGCCGATCGAACTCTCACTTCATTCACCCGTATGCATCTCGCGATCCTAGAAAATGGTGGTGCGCACTCGTCGATGCTGCGCAACCAGCACGTCGCGATCACCACTCGCTTTACGTGAACCGAGTCGGCGAATCTTGCCCGGAAACCGGCCTTTTTTCGGCCGCGCAAACGGCTCGCCCTCGGCGCTTCTCGTCAGTCTACGGAATGGGCGGTCGCACCGGAATAGGGCACCGGACCTATTGCGCGTTCACCGAATCCGCTACGCGCCTATCCCTCGCCGGCGGCAGACCGCAAGCAGTGCCGTCGACGAGTTCGTCCCGAACACCGCATGGATTGCCGCGATGTGATGGCGCACCGTCTTGAGGGCGCGATGCGTCTGGACGGCGATCGTCGCGGGCGAAGAGCCGGCGACCAGCAAGCGCAAGACCTCGCGCTGCGCTCCGGTGAGGTGCAGCATGTCTTCATCCTCGTAGGCTCTGAGCCACGAGCCGATACGCCGGCGAAGAAACGAATTCGGATAGGAGCGCAGGGTCGACTGGGCCGCCATGTCGATCGCGCTCTCCGGTAGCCCACCGGCGTCGGTCGAACCCGCCGGGAGCTTCGGCGCCGCATCGAGTTCGATGAGCGTCTCGATCGCGCGCCAGGCAAAGCCGATGCGGTCGTAGGTGAGATAGGCAGACCTCAGATGCCGATGAGCCAACTCGGCATTGCCGGCCGTCGCGTGAACCGCTCCGATGACGAAGTCGCGATACGCTTGAGCGCGCGCGTCCAAAGCGATACGCGTGTGCAGCGGTGCCTCGATCTGCTCGAAGCGGCGCACCATCTCGAAGGCCCCTTCGACATCGGAATACCGCACCTGCTCGGCGGTGTGAAGTAGGCCCATCCGTTCTTCATCGCTGGTCGTATCCCAGTTGATCTCACGCGCCAACGTGAACGCCGCTTCGGCGTAGTCCCAGGCTGCCGTCGACTCGCCGATTCCTCGCATGATTGCCGCTTGAGTCGCGAGCACCGACACTCGCCACGCCAACGTCGGCGCGATCTCGCCGGCCCGCCGCAGTCCACGCAACGCTGAGCGTGCATCCCCCTCGAGCGCAAACGCCCAGGAATCCTCATAGATCGTCTTGAGCACGAGGATCGGCAACATCGGCGCATGCGATTCCACAAGCCGCCGCTCGCGCGCCCGCCGCTCGCTCCCGGCCGTACGCGTGCACGCCGTCGGCTTGAGATTCGTGTGCAGGTGCGCGATTGCATGAACGATCCCGAGCCGGACATACTCGTCTTTCGTACGACCCTGTTCGTAAGTGTCGAGGGCCGACTCGAAAAGCTCCAGCGCGTCGGAGAAGCGCTCCGTGGCAATGAGGATCCACCCGCGCAGCGCAACCGCCCGGGCCGAGATGAGATCGGCATTCCGCCGTTGAGCGGCGAGGGCCCAGGTGTTCGACTCGGGAAACCGTCGCAGCGTCCAGTACACGAGCGCGATCTCGTATTCAACCTCCGCAAGCACACCGGATTGTACGTGGCCTAGCGCGGCGCGATGGACCGAGAAAAGCGACTCGAGCCCGCGCTCGACACTCTCGCACCGGCTCGTCGCCGCGGCTATGAGCAACCTCGCTTCCACATCTGCGTTGCCGCACGGCCGGCGACTCGACGATTGACGAAGGACGTCGAGCGCGTCGGAAGGACGGCCAAGACGCAAGAGCGCGCGAGCGCGCAGCATCGTCGCGTCGGGGGATGGTGAGCCCGCTGTCGCCTGGTGCTCGTCCAGCAGATCGAGACAGGTAGAATAGTCTCCGGATGCGAGACGATCTGCCGCGCCAACCAGCGGATCAACCTGGTTCAGTTGATTCACGGTGGCTAGATGACGAATTGAGAGGTCGATAACGTGCGCCTCCGGATCACCGTTCTGATGCGACAGCGCACCTAAGTTCTTACCCGATTACGACGGACCGCCGCTGAAGAGCTGAGAAATCAATTTAACAAGAATCAGAACGAAGGTAAAGCTCGCCACCATCATAAACCAGGAGCCTCCTGCACCGCTTATAGGCACTATTGCCTATCCGCGCATCATCATAGCCGAAAAAAAGCCGCCTTCCTGCTCAAATCCCGGCTCCGTCTCCGAAGACCGGCTCCTCCGCAGGCAGCGGCACTCCGAAGGCCAGGGCTTCGAGTAGCGCGATCCACTCTGCGTCCGCGACCGACTCGCGCAAACGGCGCGACGGTTTGGAGGAGCGCAGCATATCGCCGCGCTGGACCGTGAAGCCGTAGCGGCGATTGGCCAGCATCCGCTCGAGCGCAGGATGCCCGTATTCGATCAAGCCGATGTCGCGGCCGAGTTCCCAGCGGGCGATCGCGCCTGCCGGGGCCACGAAGGCGAAGTGCGTGCAGTACGGGAGATAGCGCTCCCACTTGCCGTCGGCCAGCCAATCGGCCCGCGACGACTTCACTTCGTAGATGCGCACCTGACGCGTATAGCGGCCCAGACCGACGACGTCGAAGCGGCAGCCCGAGCCGGGCGGTGAGAACTCCGTCGCGACTACCGGATAGCCGAGCGCGCGCATCCGCTCCGTCGCGAGCCCTCGCAGTTCCGCCGTCGTGCGGGGCTTCCCGGCGGCCCGGCTGAGCGGGATGTAGTCGATCATCGCCTGGCCACGCGCGGCGGATCGGTCTCCCAGCGAAGAATCCGCAGCGCATCGGGCTTCATGTCGTCGCAGAACGTGACGTAGTACGGCCGCGGAGGAACGCTCAGGTACTTGTATTCGAGAATCGGTCCCGAACGCACCTGACCGCACGCCTGCGCGAGTTTGGCCGCGAAATCCGGCCGGCCGGGATGTTCGGGCGAGGGATGCAGCGGTGCCAGCATCTCCTTATCGAGAAAGATCGCGCGCGTGGGGTGCTGACTGTCGCGATACCAGTTGCGCGCTTCGCGCCCTTGCCAGTCGTAACCGATGACGATCGGCGTGACGCCCGCGTCGAAGTCGATCACCGACGAGAGCCCGTAGCCGTCGGTCATCACGACCGCGTCGTTCGCGGCCGCGAGACTGCGAACGTCCTGCGCGAGCGGCCAGTACGTGAAGATCTCGAACGGCCCGGTGTTGCGCAGCGTCGAGCCGGTGTTGCGAAACTGCTGGTACACGGAACCCGGTGCGACGGCTGCGTAGAACAAGAGCGGCAAAAGTACGAACGCCGGGACGATCGCGACGCTGGCCCAGACGATGCGCGCGCGTTGCGAAAGCGACACGTAGGCGGGTCCCAGGCCGATGCAGAGCGAGGCATACGGCCCAAAGATCCAGTGGATTTCGACGGGCTCGAAGAGCGCGAGCAGCGTCAGGAGCGCGATCAGCGGCAGCGCCGTCCAGCGTAAGAGCGCGTTGCCGCGAATCAGGATCAAGAGCGCGCCGATGAACAGGCCCGGCGAATAGGCCGCCGCCTGCGCGAGGTAGAGCGTGAGCGGCCGAACCGCACTGAACTGGTGGACGTGCCGCCCGACGAAGGTGAAGTCGAAGGTGACCCACGCATGCAGCGCGTTCCAGACGACGAACGGCAAATAGACCAGCGCCGCGATTCCGAGCGCAAGCCCCAAGCCGGCCCGCCAAAGCGAACGCCGCTGCGGCCCCAGCGCATACATCACGATCCCGAACACGAGCGCGAACGAGAACATCCGGGCGAGCAAGGCGAGTCCCAACGCGACGCCGAGCAGCACGAAATCGCCGCGCCGGCGCTCGTCGAAGGCGCGAATCGCAAACCACATCGCTACCGTCCAGGTGGCCAGGAACGGCCCGTCGGGCGAGGCGCTGCCGAACGCCATCGAAAACAGCGGCGTGAGCGCGAACGCGATCGCCGTAACCGCACCGGCGCGCGAATCGCCGCGCGCGAGACGGGTTGCCGCGGCCGCGCCGGTGACCGCCGCGATCACGCCGCACAGGACGAAACCCAGCCGGACCGCGCCCGGGACCTTCCCGAGCCACGCGAACGCGCCGATCGTCCAGGCGACGGCGGGCGGATGATCGACGTAGCCCAGTGCGAGGTGGCGCGACCATTCCCAATAGTAGGCTTCATCGCCGGTCAGCGGAACCTTGAAGCCGGCGATCGCGCGCATCAGCGTCACGGCCGTCACGATGAGCCACGCGAACACGATCAGCACGCGGGCTTGCGGTTGCGTCTTACTCATGCGCCTCGATCAATCCACCGTTGACGCCCAGCACCATTCCGTTGAGGTACCCCGCTTCGTCGCGGACCACGAAACGCACCGTATCGGCAACGTCCTCCCAGGAACCCGCCCGTCCGGTCGGGTTGCCGCCCGGCTTCGCCCGTGCGGTCGCCCGATCGGCGAGCTTGTCGCGGATGTCGCCCGGCTCGATCACGTTGACGGTGATGCCGTGCTGGGCTTCCTCGAGCGAAAGCGCGCGCGCAAAGGTCACGACGCCGGCCTTGGCCGCGCCGTAGAGTGACATGCCTTTCGCGGGTTGCGTGATGCGGGAGCCGTTCATTCCAAAGTAGACGAGCCGGCCGAATTTGCGCGCGCGCATCCCCGGCAGGACGGCGAAGGCGAGCGCGACGGCGGAAGCGAGGTTTCCCGACACCATCGCCGTGTAGTCGGCGGGGGTCGAGTTTGCAAACGACTTCACGATGATCGGTCCGACCGCATGCACGAGCACGTCGATCGGGCCACGCTCCCGTTCGGCCCGCGCTACCACCTCGGCCGCGGCTGCGAATTCGCCGAAGTCTGCTGCAAGAGCCAGCGCGTGCGGATCGTGGGCCGCAAGCAGCGCGCGGACCGCTTCCGGCTCACGGCCGCCGGGCCGATACGTGAAGGCGATCCGATAGCCGGCCCGCGCGAGGGTCAGAGCGATCCCTCGAGCGAGGCCGCCCGCTGCTCCCGTGACGAGCGCTAGGCGAGAGGACAAGATCCACCTACCCTGGTACGACGGCCGCCATGGCCCCCGACGCGCGTCCCGTCACGTTTTTGACTTCGGACAGCGTTCATTTGCGCGGTTCCTACTGGGAACCACGCGACGAAAACGCAATCTCGCTGCTCCTGATTCACGATGCCGAAGAAGACCGAAACGAGTGGGATCCCTTCGTGCCGCTCTTCCGCACCCGTGGATGGGGCGTTCTGGCCGTTGACCTGCGCGGACACGGCGAATCTGTCCGGCAAGATATGCGCGCCGACCTCCTCAAACCGAACCCCGACGATCTCACCTCGTCGCATCAGTATCCGACCGACGTGCGCGCGTCGCTGGCCTTCCTGGCGCGCCAGCCCAAAGCCGATCCGGCGAAACTCGCCACGATCGGCGTCGGCCTCGGGGCCGATCTCGCCTACGCGGGTTCGGGGCGCGGCTGGGGCAACGCGAGTACGGTGTGCGTCGGCCTCGACGAGGAGCGCGGCCGCGCCCTCGGCGGCGGCGGAGCGTTCGCGCCGCGTTCGATCTACCTGATCTTCGGCGCCGGGGATACCGCCTCGGCCGCCTCAGCCGTGGGCTTTGCCGCCGTCGCCGGTTATCCGGCGGAGACCTACGTCTATCCCGACACGTCCTCGACCGGGATCACCCTCTTGCGGGAACGTTCGCCCGAGATCGTCGCGCGCTCGATCGCCTGGATCGAGCGCACGATCTGAGGTTATTGGCTCGCGAGTGACTCGCGAAGCGTGATCGACTGGCCGTCGGGGCTGGTCGATTGCACCGAGAGGACGACGCTGCCGCCCGACCGGTTCTGGAGCGGCACGTCGGCGCGAAAGCGCCCGTCGCCGCCGGCCGTCACGTCCGTCGTGTACGTATCCCCGCTCAGGCGCAGGAATCCCCCGAGCGTCGCGCCGCCCGTGGCGACGATGCGAACGTGCGATCCCGGCAACGTCCGGCCCGCAACGCGGAACGGATCGCCGACCTGGGCTCCGTTCGCCGGGCTGAGTTCGCTGATGGCGTTCGCTTGCGCGCCACGGCCCGACGTGAAGTGAAACGCACGGTCGAAGGCGGCGCCGTCACGCGAGGTTCCGCTGACGTGCACTTCGTGCTGGCCGGCGGGCAGATCGTAGCCCGGCGTGAAGTCGAATCTCTGCCCGTTCAAATACGTCGTCGACGAGACGTCCCGGCCGTCCAGCGTGATCTTCACCGAGTTTACGTCGACCGGCTGCGAAAACTGTGCGCTGATCGCGGGGCGCGAACTGCGGGTGTTTGAATCCGGAGCGGGTTGGACCGCCGAAAGCGAGACGCCCTCGGCATGCGTTTGCGGCGCGGTCCGCCGCTGGGGTGGAGGACCTTGCGCCGGCGGACCGTTTCCGCTGCCGAGCGCGACGATTCGATTGGTCGCGTCATAGTTTACGCTCGCGCCGAGCGCTGCGGAGACGAAGCGCAGCGGAACGTACGTACTCGCGCCGATGATGAACGGAGCGCTGTCGAGGGTCTGCGGTTGCCCGTCGACCGTTGCCTGCGTCGAACCGACCTGCAACGAGACCGAATGGCCGTTGCCTTGCGCGTTGATCGTACCGTTCTCGTAGACGACCGATGCGCCGAGGTCCTGGAACACGCCGCGCAACGGAACGAACACGCGACCGGCGCGCTCGACCGGGGCCGGGTTGAGAGCGAGCGGAGCTCCGTTGAGGGTGACGCCGACGCTTTGAGCGAGCACCGCACCGGTCGTGGCGGCGCCGAACGTCAGCATGGCGGTGAGGGCAACGAGGCGGGGTCGCTTCTGAAGTATCATGACTCCGGTGAGCGTACCCGAACTGCGACCGTTCCTACGGACGAAGGGCTCGCCGTCTCGGAAATTCGCTAGTCACCGCCGGCGCCGACAGGAACCGGCGGAGGCGGCAGGCCGGCGCGCTCGCGGCGAACCGCGGACTTGTCGGCGAACCGCTCGAGCAAGCCGATGTAGGACGTGTAGACGACCGGAACCAAGAACAGCGTCAGGATCAGCGAACTGGTGAGCCCACCGATGAGCACGACGCCCATCGATTTGCGGATCTCGCCGCCTTCCGCAAGCCCCAGCGCTAGCGGCAGCATGCCGAACACCATCGCCGCCGTCGTCATGAGGATCGGACGCAGGCGCGTCCCCGCGGCCGCAGTCATCGCTTCGATCGAGCGCATCCCGCGCTTGCGCAGCGTATTCGCATAGTCGACGAGCAAGATGCCGTTCTTGGCTACCAGCCCCAAGAGCATGATCAGGCCGATGACCGAGAACAAGTTCATCGTCTGGCCGAAAACGCGCAGTCCGAAGAACGCGCCGACGAGCGCGACCGGGATGGCGCACATGATGACCAGCGGCGTCCCGAAGTTACCGTAGAGGACCACCATCAGCATGTAGACGAGGGCGAACGAGACGACGATCGAGAGCCCCATACTCGAGAGGAACTCACCGAAGAACTTCGTGTCGCCCTGTGTGCCGAGCGTCACGCCCGGCGGCAAGAAGCCCGGTTGCGCGAGTTTGGCGTCGACTTGTTTGGTAATGTCGCCGAGCGTCACCGTCGTCGAGTGATCGATGTCGCCGTTGACTCGCGCGATCCGTTCGCGGGCCTGCCGATCGATCTTCGTCGGGGCCTTGGTCAGCGTGAAATCGGCCACGCTCGAGAGCGGGACGAGCGTCGAGCCGTCGTTCGAGCGCACCAAGATGCGGCGAATCTGATCGAACGAGTTGCGCGTCGCGAGCGGATACTCGAGGCGCACGTCGATCAAGCCGGATTCCGTCCGGACGCGGGTGGCGACGATGCCGCCGACGGCGGTGCGCGCCGCCGTTGCGGCGGCACCGGGGGAGACCCCGACGACGGCTGCCTTGGCGGGGTCGACATGGATGTTGAGTCGCGGCGCTTCGAGCTCCGCACCGGTCTGCACGTTCGTGGTGCCGTGGATCGAGCGGATGAACGCCGCCAGCCGATCGGCTGCGCCGTCGATCTTGTCGTCGGGGCCGCTGAGCGTATAGGAGATCGCCGCGCCGCTGCCGCCGCCGTTGCGTTCCGAAACGGTGACCAGCGCCCCGGGTGCGAGGCTCGGAAAGATCGTGCGCAGTTTGTCGATCGTGGTGTCGGTTTGCTTGCGATGGTTTTTGTCGAGCGTCACATTGAAGCGCCCGACGAACCCGCCGGTCGTGCTGCCCCAGCCGGACGGCTTCGAGCCGGCGACGGTGCGCACCGATTCGACATACGGCACCTTCATCGCCGCCTGTTCCATGCGTTCGAGCGCGGCTTCGGTCGTCGCGAGCGGCGTGCCGGTGGGGAACGTGACCGTCCCGGAGATCTGGCCTTGCTGCGTGTTCGGGACGAACTCGAACGGCACGTAGAGTTGCAGCGCGCTCATCGCGCCCAGCAGTCCCGCCGCACCGAAGCAGATGCCGATGGCAACGAAGGACGCGCGCGCGTGGCGCTGCCGGCGGAAGCTTAGGAACCACGCAACGCACAGCGCGCCGGCGATCACGTCGACGACCGCGACGGAGCTTTCGGCTTGCGCGCCGATGGGCAGCGCGAGCGCGTTGAACACCGTGAGCACGCACCCGCCGACGACCAGCCAGCGGTGGCGAAACGCCGCCGGGAGCGCGCGATCGCGATACCAATAGGCCAGGCGGTCGAAGCCGACTTGGAACCAGGCCAGGTACGCCGGAGGCGCGACGCTGCGCCGTTTCACCGACCATTTGGCCGCCAGCATCGGCGTGAGCGTGAACGAGACGAACAGCGAGAACAGGGTCGCCACCGTGACCACGATCCCGAACTCGACGAAGTACTTGCCGACGAAGCCCGAGAGAAACGCCAGCGGAAAGAACACGACAACGTCGACCAGCGTGATCGCGATCGCGGCGCCGCCGATCTCGTTGCGGCCGCTGATCGCCGCCTCGTCGGGTTCTTGCCCCAGATCCCGGTGGCGGGTGATGTTCTCCAGCACGACGATCGAGTCGTCGACGAGGATCCCGATGATGAGCGAGAGCGCCATCAGCGAGACGTTGTCGAGCGTGAAATTGAGCCATTTCATGACGGCGAAGGTCGCCAGCAGCGAGGACGGGATCGCGATCATCACGACCACGGCATTGCGCCATGCATGAAGGAACAGCATCAGCACGACGGCGGTGAGGATGATGCCCTCGAACAAGCTCTGGAAGACGCCGTTGAGCGAGGCCCGCGTGTAGTCGGCCGGCGCGAACACTTCCGTGAATTTGATCTGCGGATACTTCTGGAAGATGGTCTTCATCTGCTCGCGCGCGCGTTTGGTCGTCGCGATTTCGTCGGAGTTCACCGTGCGGTTGACGTCCATGAGGACCGCGGGCGCGCCGTTGAAATGCGAGATCGAACGCTGTTCGGCGTGACCGTCGGTGACCGTCGCGAACTGGCCGAGCAGCATCGTGTTGCTCGCCGTCGTCGTTTGAAGCGCGCCGCCGGCCAAGGCCGTCGAAGACACCGGGACCGGAATCGAGGCCAGGTCCTGGGCGTTGATGACGTCGGCGTGGACGGAGACGCTCGTCTCCTGAGTCGCGGAATCCATGCGGCCGCCGGGCAAATTGGCGTTGTTCTGCGAGATCGCATTGAAGATGTCGGTTATCGTCGCGCCGGCCGCCAGCAATTTGAGCGGGTCGACATCGACCTGTATCTCGCGGCCGGGTTCGCCGTAGATGTCGACGCCCGAGACATTGTCGAACGACTTGATCTCGGGGACGATGCGATCGGCGACCATATCTTGCAGCGCGGGGCCGGACATGGTTTGCGACGAGAGCGCGTAGGTCAGCATCGCCTGGTCAGCGCCGTTCTTGTAGACGCTGGGCGGATTCAGATCGGCGGGCATGTAGACGCGCGCGGTGTCGACGCGCCGCTGCACGTCGATCGCGGCATAGTTCAGATCCGTATCGAGTTGGAACTGAACCACGACGACCGCCGTGCCTTCTTGCGCCGTCGCCGTCATTTGATCGAGGTGCTCGATGCCGTCGAGCTGATCTTCGATCGGCTTGATGACCAGCTTCTCCATCTCGGTCGGCGACGCGCCCGGGTAGTTCGCCTGGACGACTACGACCGGGAAGTTCACGTTGGGTTCCGCGCTGCGGCCGAGTTTGAGATAGGACACGTAGCCGAAGATGGCTAGGCCGATGAACACCATCGACACGATCAGCGGGCGCCGGATGCTAAAGCGGGTCAGCCACATCGCAGAGAGTCCTTTTCGGAGGGCATCTGGCGAACCTACGCTCGGGCCGGGGGGCTTGTTTCGCCCCGCGGCACCGGGCAGGTTCTCTGTATTCCATAGGAGACAGCGTCATCCCACCCGTGCGGCCACGAAAAAGCCCCGCACGAGCTGCGCGAGGCGAGTCGGATGGTGCGCAAGACTGGACTCGAACCAGCACGCCGGTGAAGGCGCTAGCCCCTCAAGCTAGTGCGTCTACCAATTCCGCCACTTGCGCACGAGGGGACAACCTGGAGAGTGTACCCGAGACCTTTCGCCCACGCAAGAGAAGAGGTTTCTCCTCTTACGCAAACTCACGCGGGCGTGAGGCCGAGGACTTCCTCGAGTTTTGCTTCGAGGCGTTCGAACCCGCGGTCGCCGGCTTGGCGATGCACCAGTTCGTGATTCTTATCGAAAACGTAGTACGCCGGGACGAATTCGTTGTCGAAGCGGCCCGCGAGTTCGTGTTCGTTGTCGATCGCGCACGGTTGCGTTAGGCCCATCGGGCCCAGGGCATCCGCCCTCACGGCCGCGACGTCGAGTTCCGCCGGCCCCCGCGGCTGATGTATCGCAACGACCTTATGGCCGCTGGGGCCGTACGTGTCACGCCAGCCCGAAACGGCGTCGGCGACGTTGTGGCAGAGGTAGCACGAGAGCGACCAAAAGTGCACCAGGACCGGATGGCCGGCGAGCGCCTCCTGCGAGGGTTCGCCGCCGTTGATCCAATCGGCGACACCGTCGAGCGACGGCAGCGCCGTTTTCATCCGAAGAGGCACTAGGCGACAGAGAGCAGCTTCTTGCCCGGCTTCCAATCGGCGGCGCATAGCCCGCCGGTCTGAAGCGCTTGCAAAACGCGAGTGGTCTCGTCGACCGAGCGACCGACGTTGTCCGCGGTCACGGTCGCGTACTTGAGGATCCCGTCCGGATCGATAATGAACAGGCCGCGCTGCGCGACGCCCGATTCTTCATCGAGCACGCCGTAGGCGCGCGCCACTTCCTTCGTGTAGTCGGCGACGAGCGGGTACTTCAAACCGGCGATGCCGTTCTTCTCGAGCGGCGTGTTGATCCAGGCGAAATGGCTGTGGACCGAGTCCGTCGAGGCACCCAGGACTTCCGCGCCCAGGTCCGTGATCTCGGAATACCGATCCGAGAGTGCCAGGATCTCCGTCGGGCAGACGAACGTGAAATCGAGCGGATAAAAGAAGAAAATCAGCCATTTGCCCTTGTAGTCGGACAGGCTGATCTCAGCGCCAAGGGTCTTGGAGCTGGTGGCACCCTTGGTGCTCTTGAGTTTGAACGGGGGCGCCGGAGCGCCGACCTTCGCTAACACGAAAAATTTCCTCCGAAAACTTGCATCTGAGACGGAAGTGAGTTACAGTGAAAACGATTCTCACTCTCACTACTTACGTAAGGTAGCCCATCCGAAAAGGCATGTCAAGCGATCTCCGTCTACCCGCAAATTACCGAGTCGTACTCGAGGTCGTAACCGAACTCGGGCGGGGTTCGCATGTCTCGGCTCAGGATATCTACATCCGCGCCCGCGAGCGCCAACCACGGATCGGCTTCGCGACCGTTCACCGGGGGCTCGCTCGATTGAGTGAGCTTGGCTACCTGCTCAAACTCGACGTCCCGGGCGCTGCATCGGCCATCTACGAACCGCCCGCCGCCCCGCACGCTCACTTTCGCTGTACGGCCTGTGGTGCGATCGCCGACCTCGACTACGCCCTGCCGGCCACGACCCGTGCCGAGATCGCCGCCCGCCACGGCCTGCAGATCGAAACCGAAGCCGTCACCTTCGCCGGCCGCTGCAGCGCCTGCGCCTCGGAGTCATAAGCGAACTTCCGCCCCCCAACCCACAATGATCGCACGCGTCGGCACGATGGAGTGGTGACGGGGTTAGCGCATGTTGGGGTCGATGGCGTCGCGCAGGCCGTCGCCGAGGTAGTTGATGGCGAGCACGGTGATCAGGATGCAGAGACCGGGGAAGATCGCGACCCAGGGCGCGATCGTCATGTTGGATTCGGCGTTGGCGAGCATGTTGCCCCAGGACGCCGTCGGCGGCTGAATCCCGAAGCCCAGGAACGAGAGCGTCGACTCGGTCGTGATGACGCCGGCGATGTCGAGCGTCGCCTGCACGATGATCGGCGCGATGGCGTTGGGCAAGAGGTGGCGGAAGATGATCCGCCCGTCGCGGTTGCCCAGCGCGCGGGCCGCTTCGGTGAACTCGCGTTCGCGTAGCGAGAGGAACGACGCGCGCACGAGCCGGGCCACGGTCGGCCAGGAGAGGCCGCCGATGATGACGACGATCGTCATAAAGCCCAGCGACGCCTTGTTCGAGGACGCGGCGACGATCGCGGTGAGCACGAGCAGCAACGGCAAAAGCGGAATCGAGAGAAAAACGTCGGTGAGCCGCATCAGCCAGAAATCGACCAAGCCGCCGTAGTAGCCGGCGATCGCACCGAGAATCGAGCCGATCACGATCTCCATGACGACCGCGAAACAGGCCACCGTCAGCGAGATGCGCGCGCCGAACATCAGCCGTGAAAGCAGGTCACGGCCGTTTTCGTCGGTGCCGAGCAGATGGTGGGCGACCCCGGGCGCCAGCGGATACCCGTTCCAATTGACGTTGTCGATGGCGTCGGGATTCATCGGCGCGATCAGGTTCGCGAAGATCGCGACCAGCGCCATGATCGCGATGACGACCGCCCCGGCCATCGCCAGCCGATGCCGCCGGAACCGCCGCCACGCGACGTTGCGTGTCTCGTGGAACTCCGCTTCGTCGCCGGCGACCGGAGCGTTGAACGGAAGCGTCGCCGCCATCAGCCCGGCCTCATGCGTACTTCACTCGCGGGTCGAGCCACGCGTACGCGATATCGGCCAGCAGGTTGAAGAACACGACCAGGAACGACGCCAGGCACAGATAGCCCATCAAGAGCGAGAAATCGAACACGCCGAGCGCGTTGAAGAACAGCCGGCCCATCCCCGGCCAGGCGAAGATCGTCTCCGTCACGACCGCCCCCGACACCAGTTGCGGTAACGTCAGTGCGATGACCGTGACCAGCGGAATCAGCGCGTTCTTGAACCCGTGCTTGAGGATGACCGCGCGCCGCGAGAGCCCCTTGGCCGACGCCGTGCGCATGTAGTCGGTCTTGATCACTTCGAGCATCGACGAGCGCATGAAGCGGCTCCACTGCGCGACGTAGAGCAAGGAGAGCGTCAACGTCGGCAGCACGAGATGCGCCAGCCGGTCGCCCAGATCGAAGGTGTCCAGCGAGGAGATCGACGCCGACGGCAGGGCAAAATGGTAGCCGAACGCCGTGATCCCATAAACCGCGAAGGCGAGTTGTAACATCAGCGCAAGCCAGAACACCGGCATCGATTGCCCGAAGAACGCGAACGTGGTCACGAAGTAGTCGAGGAACGAATACGGTTTGAGCGCCGAGAGAATCCCGAAGGTCACGCCGATCGCCAGCGACACGACGAAGGCCGAGCCCATCAGTTCCAGCGTCGCCGGGAGCCGGTCGAGCATCGCGTTGATGACCGGCTCCGAATTGGAGGTCGAGTAACCGAAGTCACCGGTCAGGACTCTGCCCAGCCAGTGGAAGTATTGGATGTACGCCGGCTGGTCCAAACCCAGGTTGTGCTTGAGGCGCTCGATGTCGGCCTGCGTGATGTGCGGATTTTGCAGATACGGGGTCAGCGGACCGCCCGGGGCCGCGTTGAGGATCGAGAAGATGAGCACCGAGATCAGCAACAGGAGCGGGATGTTCTGCAGCGTCCGGCGGACGACGAAAGTGAGCAGCGCGGGCCTCCAGGGGATGAACCGGGGCCCATTCCGGAGGCCGGAGGTGCGCTCCTGGCAGCTCTAGCGAGGGCCTTCGAGCGCGGGCAGGCGCAGGATCGCCCGTGCCTGGGCAGGCGTCGCGATCGGCCGGCCTAGCTCAGCCGCCACGCGCACGACGCGCGCTACGAGTTCCTCGTTGCGCGCGAGCCGGCCGCGTTCGTAGTAGAGGTTGTCCTCGAGCCCGACGCGCACGTGGCCGCCCATCGCGATCGCCGTGACCGCCAGCGGCAACTGCATCCGGCCGATCCCGGCGACCGACCAGGTGCAACCCGCCGGTAGCGCCCGCACGCAATCGACGAGGTTGCCGACCGAGGCGTCGAGTCCGCCCGGGACGCCGAGCACGAAATCGACATGCTGCGGCAGGCTCAGATCGCCGGACCGTTCGAGCAATTGCACGTTGGAGAGATGACCGCGATCGAAGATCTCGAGTTCGGGTGCGACCGCGTAGCGTTTCATCGCGGCGAGGATCGCGCGCATGATCGGAAAGCTGTTCTCGAAGATTTCATCGCCGAAATTCACCGTACCGCAGGTCAGGGTCGCCATCTCGGGGCGGAGTTGGAGCGGCGCGACGCGTTCTTCGGGGGTCATCCCGATCGCGCCGCCGGTCGAGAACTGGACGATCAGATCGCTGTTCGCGCGAACCGCATCGGAGGCGGCGCGAAAGCGCGCGACGTCATGCGTGTTGGTTCCGTCGTCGTTGCGGCAATGCACGTGGACGATCGAAGCGCCGGCCGCGCGGATCGCACGTGCCGTTTCACCCAATTGCGCCGGCGTGACCGGAAGATACGGCGTCTGCTCCGGGGTGACTTCGGCGCCGACCGGCGCCACGGTGATGATCAGCGGGTCCACGCAGACATCTACGACGCGCCCTTGCGGTGGACCGCCCTTCCGCGCGATCCTAGTATTTCACTCGAAGCCGGTGACAATGGCCGTCGTGCATGCGTTACTCCAGTGATTGCTTCGCAATCGCTTTCATTTGCATTTTCTCTCGCTCGATCGAAAGGGACTCATCTTTCATGCGTCGTCTCGTGGTTCTCGCAGTCGCAACGCTCATGACCAGCGCTCCGGCGTTCGCTCAATCCGCCGCCCCGGCGCCGGCCGCCAGCCCCGCCGCCAAAGCAGCCGCCAAACCCGCCGCCAAACCGGCGGCCAAGCCTGCGGTAAAACCGGCGGCCAAGCCTGCGGTAAAACCGGCGGCCAAGCCCGCCGCAAAACCGGCGGCCAAGCCCGCCGCCAAACCGGCTGCGGCCACCCCCGCACCGAAAGCCAGCTAGCGCACCGAACCCACCCACCGCCGGCTCGCTGCGCAGCGGGCCGGCGTTTTTTTTCTTCGATCAGCGCTCGTACTCGCGGGCCGCGCGATCGGTGAGCGCGGGCGGCAGGCCGAGAATGCGCGCCAGCGCGAGCGCGTCGGAGGCGGCGACCGCGTGAGCGGGCGCCTCCGAAGCCGACCGGATGATCCGGTAATCCATCGCCGCGGCGACGGCGTCGAGCGCTGCGTGCAAATCGCCCGCGGCGATCCCCTCGAGCGCCGACGGCGCGGCGCCCGCGACCCGCAGATGGGCGACCTTGGCTGCTTCGGCAACGCCGTCGAAGTGGGTCGCGACGAGTGCGAGCGTTCCGGAACGGTGCGCGAGCGCGGCGACCAGCGCGACGAGCAGGGCACGACCTTCGCGCGGTCCGGTGGTGCGCGCGAACTCGTCCACCAGCACCAGCGCGGGTCGCGCATCGTCGGCAAGCGCGTCACGCGCGCGCACGACTTCGGTTGCGAAGGCGGAGAGCAAGCGTGCGCGGTCGGCGTCGCCGCCGCCGATCCACGTCGTGCGGCGAACGAGCGGGAACGCAGCCGAAGCGGCCGGCGGCGGTAGTCCGGCCGCGACGCACAGCGTGAGGAATCCGCACAGCGCGAGCGCGGCGCTCTTCCCGCCCATGTTCGGGCCGGTCAAGACCGCGCTGCCGCGCAGCTCGAGCGAGAGCGGCGTGTACGCGCGGCCTTCGAGCGCGAGCGCATCCGCGAGCGGCGGATACGTCGCCGCCGTGACGCTGAGCCCGTCCGAAACGAAATCCGGAACGCAGCCGCCGAAGCGGTGCACGACGGCAACGCGCGCGAGCAGGCGATCGAGTTCGCCCAGCGCTGCGGTGGCCGCAACGATCGCGGCACGCTCGCGCGCGATCCCTTCGGCGAGCGTCCGCCGCACATGATCTTCCGCCGCCGCGAGGAGGCGCCGTTCGCCCTCGCGTTCCGTCTCGGCGAGGGCGGCGTTCGCATCCCGTTCGAGCGCGCACAGCCGGTACGCGGGCGTTTCGCGCACGACGCGCACGCCGTGCGGGACCGGCCCGGCGTTCCGTTCGCGCAGGACGATGAACTCCTCGCCCTCCGGCAAGAAGCCGAGTTCACCTGCAACAGCGTCCGCGAGCCGCGCGAGTTCGCGTTCGACGCGTGCGTCGGCTTCGATCATCGATTCGCGCGCCTGCGCGAGCACCGGATCGAAGGCATCGTCGAGGTAGAAACCGGCGCCGCTGCGTCCCGCGGCGAGCAGCGGCGCGATCCCGGGCGCCGGCGGCACCTCGCTCAGCGCGCCGCCCGCGTGCGTCCAGGCGCGCGCGACGGCGTCGAGCGCATCGGCGAAGCGCCCGAGTTCATAGAAGTCAACGTCGCCGAGCGGGTCCCCAGCGCGCGCTCGTGCGAGGATCGGGAGCGGATCGGGAACCGCGCGCAGCAGCGTGCGAAGACGCCCGACGCCGTCACGATCGAGTTCTTGCGCCAGGCGCAGCACGCGCGCGCACGCCGCTCGTGCGGCAACTTCGTCACCGGGCCCGAAAGGCTGGGCTGCATCCTCGGCGCGGCGACCGAAATCACCGGCCGGGGCGAGCGCCGCACGCAACCACGCAGCCCCGATCCGGTCCGCGGTGAACGCATCGACGATCATGCGCGCAGCCGGGCCAGCACGTCGAACGCCGGCAACGCGGTCGCGCGAGCGACCGCACGCACGAGGGCCACGGGATCGAGCGCGCCGTCACGTCCCACGGACGACGTGGTGCAGGCGACGACGCGCAGTGCGCGCTCGCAGCGCAGCACGACGTGTTCGCAGAGCCGCGCGAACAGCCGCCCGCGCACGGTGATCTTGGTCGGATCGGCGACCACCACGACCCTGCTCTCTCCTGCGAGCAGCCCCTCGGCGATGGCCGGATCGAGCGCAGCCGCGACGCGCGTCGCGATCGTTCCGTCACGCGCGGGATCGTAGGCGGGGACACGCAATCGCGCGACGACATCCGCAACGACCTCCGCGACGCGTTCGACGGTCGCTCCGCTGGCCGCGCCGGTCGCGACGATAACGGCATCGCCACCGCCGGCGAGCGGCGCGATGCGGTCGATCGCACCGTCGACGAACACCGGCCCGGTGGCCAGGGCACGTACGCGGTCGATCGTGGCCCGGATCGCGCGGGCACTCGGCGGGCCGCCGATTTCGCAGGTCGTCGCCAGGCGCGCGCGCGCAAAGACGATGAGCCCGAGTGCGCTCGGCTCGCCGGTCTCGATGATCTCGAGCGCCGGGGAGCGCGGCACGAGTTCGCTCGGCAGCGCGAGCACGGTCCCGCCGGGCACGCGCACGCGCGGTTTTTCGTGCCCGTCGAGCGCATCGAACGCCTCGCCGTCGCGCCCGATCGAGGTGATCCCATAGCCGAGTCCGCGGCGCGCTGCGACCGCGCGCAGCGCGTTGAAGGTCACCGTCTTGCCGGTGTTCTTGGCCGTCCCGACGACCACGACGGACGCCGCCCGGTCGAGTGCGAGATCGAGCAAGGCCTCGTTCACGCGCTCACATGCCGACGTGGAGGTAGTGCAGCGCCCCGAAGCCCAGACCAGTCGCGACCAGCACGATCCCCGCCCATATGCCGGCCGATTCTTCGGCCCGGCTGCCGAGCGCCTTTCCCAGCGTGAGGCCCAGCGTCGTCGAGAGCACGGAGGCGATCCCGATGCAGACCAGCGAGACGACCAGCGGCACGCCGATGAACAAGATCGAGAACCCGATGCCCAGCGAATCCAAGCTGATCGAAAGCGCGGCTAGAAAGAGCCCCCAGCCGCGCGAGAGGTCGAAGCCGCTCTCGCTCTCCTGGCGCGCTTCGTAGATCATGTACGCGCCGACGAACACCAGCGCCGCGAAGCCGAGGTAGGCCGCCGACGCGCCCAACGCCGCCCCGGCCGCCTGGCCGATCAGCACGCCGATGAGCGTCATCGATATCTCGGCCGTCGCGAACGCCGCGCCGATGCGCAGCTTCATGGCGAGGCTCACGCCGCGCATCCCGACGCCGACCGAGACCGCGAAGACGTCCAAGCCGAGCGAGAGGGCAACGACGGCGATCTTCAGCGCCGCCGATATCATCGTGCGTTGCTAGGGCGACGCAGTGGAGAGCGGGCCCTGCAAAAGCCCGGCGACCGTGGACCGCAGTTGCGAAAGCGTGAACGGCTTGTTGAGGAAAGCGTTGGCGCCCGCGTTCTTTGCGCGCGCGTCCATGGCATAGTTGTTGTGGCCGCTAATCATGACGATCGGAACGTGAGCCGTCGAATCGTTGGCTCGCACCTGTACGATCAAATCGATCCCCGAGATCCCCGGCAACATGAAGTCGCAGATGATGATGTCAAAGGCCTCATCGCGCTGAATGTGCACGAGCGCGCTCTCCGCGTCGTTGCAAATAGTCAGCTCGTACGGTCCGCTCTTGAGGATCGTCTTGATGAGTATGCAGATTTCGGGGTCGTCGTCCGCAACCAGCACGCGCCATGGCTCGGGCATAGGAGGCTCGATTCTCTTCATCGTGCTGACGGCCTATGCGGCAGGTCCGTCAACCGTAAAGTTCCTGTTTAGGCGTCCAGCAACCGGGTCCTCGATGCGTTCCATCGATCGACCGGAACGGCCCGGTGGGGCGCGGTAAGGGAACGAGCCCACGGCTACCGGACGGGATGCCGGTCACACGGCACCCCGTGCCGCTCAGAACGGATTGAGGGTCACGTTCCATTGCTCGCCGGCGGTGTACGTCTGCGAGTAATCGGGGTCGTACAGCCCGTTGCCCCCCGGATTCTGGCATTCGTCATCATCCGGGAACGCGTACGCCAACCCCGGCAGGGTGGCGATCGGCTGCTGTCCATACTTGTGCATCAGGGCCGAATACCAATTCGTCACGACGCTGCTGAGGGGAACCGTGCCGCCCACGGTGGCCGCCCCACCGTAGAAGTTCACCCAGTCGCTCCCGCCGCAGAACGGCTGGATCGTCGTGGGCCATGTCGCCGGCAGCGGGTTCGGGACCGGGAGCGTTCCGCGCTCGATACTGACCACGAGCGCCCGGCCGATATAGATGCCGTACGTTCCCGTAGCATTTGCGGCAAACGCACCGGCGTTGTTCAGAACGTCCCACGTGGTAGGATACGGGATGGCTCCGAGAACGGCGGACGAGGTGCTGGGCGAGGCGTAGAACGTGAACACGTTGGTCGCCGGGTTGACGAGCCCGTACGCCGTCGGGAACTGCGGGTAGGACAGCGCGAGGAAGTTGGTACCTTGATACGTCGACCAAATCTGCGCGATGATCGCGTTGTAGTAGCTCGGATCGAACGTCGGTGAACCCGGCGGATACGAGGCACCCGGCGCGGGCGTGACCCCGTCGGTCGGGATGTTGGCCGCATGCTGCGGGCTGATGACCCGTGAGACGCCGGCCGTTCCGGTGGCTTGGATCAGACCCGTCCAGGGCGAGCCCAGCGTCGTGAGATCGCGCGCCAAGTAACTCAAGGCGTGCGGCTTCATTCCGTAAAGCGGACCGGCTGCCGGAGTGCCGCTCGAGTTCACCGCCTGGAACGAGACCGGTATGCCGAACGCGTCAACCTGGGTGACATCGATGTTGAACGAACTGGTCGTGCTGGTCCACGTGTATTCGAGGAAATCGTAGACGACAGTGACGTTGTTATTCGGAGCGGCCGGCGACCAAGGAGCCGGTGCAGCGACTCCGCTGGTCGGCCCATTCGAGACGAACCCGGCGAGCGTGTGGCCGCCCAGGGCCAGGAAGATGCGACCGCTGACGAGCGGGGGAAGATCGATGCAGCCGTTCGTCGGCAAAGCGAAGCCCGGGATCGGCGTGCCGGAGGCGGGCAGCGTTTGAATAGCTCCTGAGGTTGCCGACGTGAGGTACGCCCAGGTCGATGTGTTCGATGGGTAGAGGCCGTAGACAAAGACGGTGATGGTTCCGCCGACTCCCGAATTGTTCTGAATCGCCATCGGAAAGAGCCCCGCGGCGGGCGCCGGACAGAAGGCGGCGGCGACCGGAGACGGCGACGGAGACGGAGACGAACCAGGGCTCGCGGACGAACTCGGGCTCGGGCTGGGAACGGCTTGCGACGGAGCCACGAGGGCGTACACGTAGCTCGAACCGCCTTGGAGCGTGACGTTGCTCGCTACCCCGGGGAAGCTGATGGTCTGGCCGTTTTGCGTACCGGGTCCGAGAACCGGTACCCAGCCGGTTGCGCTCTGCGCCGGATCGTAGAAGACGACGTACGCCGAAGAGCCCGTCGCGAGTTGGGTTCCCGTCGGAAGCGTGTACGTGAAACTGGGCACGGACGCGAACGTCGCGGTGGCGGACGGCACGGCGGTGAGATACACGAGCGTGGTCAACGGCACGCCGACCGCTTGCGGCTTCACCGAACCGCTCGAACGCTGCGTCGAGGCCGGGGCGACCTTCCTCAGCGCTTGCGGCACCGTTACTCCGGCCGGGACCGTCGTTTGCAAGGTCGCGGCAATCGTGGAGGCACTGCCGGCCGAAAGCGGCGGGAGCGTGAAGCTCAGCGTGTAGCCGCCGCCACGAAGCACGACGTTCGCAGACGTTGGTCCCGCCGGGATCGTCGCGGTCGGACCCGGACTCGGCGTGGGCGCCGGCGACGGTGTCGACGACCCTCCGCAACCGACGATTGCAACCGTAAGCGCCGCGGCGCAGAAAAAACCCACCCGTCCCAGCATCACGGCCTTGGCGTACAAGACAAGCGTGAGAACTCCTACGCTGAGCCGCGCGCGAGTTCGGCGAAGGCGGCCTTTCCGGCAAGGCCGAACGCCGGACCCGTCCATGGCCGTCATCGAGACACCCCGCGCACCGGAATCGACGCTGCAACGCCGCCTCTTCTTCCTAGCGAAGCGCTTCGTCGCCGGCGAAAACGCCGGCGCCGCGATGGATGCGATCGCCGCGCTCAACGCCGCCGGCTTCTTCGCGTCGCTCGACTTCCTGGGCGAAGACGTCACCGACCGCGCCGCGGCGATCGACACGCGCGACGAGTACTTCCACTTGCTCGAGGAAATCCGCACGCGCGGCGTCGAGAGCAATGTCTCGGTGAAGCTCTCGGCGCTGGGGCTGCTCATCGACGAGGACTTTGCGGTCGAGAACCTCTCCGCAATTTGTGAAGCGGCCCGGGCGAACCCCGATCCCTACGTGCGCATCGACATGGAAGGCTCCGCCGTGCTCGACGCGACGCTGCGCGTCTATCGGCGCGTGCGCGCGCGCCACGACAACATCGGCATCGTCCTGCAGGCCTACCTCAAGCGCACCCCCGAGGACGTGGAGCAGGCGATCGCGACGCAGACGCGCGTGCGCCTGTGCAAGGGCGCGTACAACGAATCGCCGGAGATAGCGTTCAAAGACATGCCGGCGATCCGCCGGGCCTACCTGCGGCTCGCCGAAGCGCTGCTCACGCGCGGTACCTATCCCGGCATCGCGACCCATGACGCGCGCCTGATCGAGGCCGTCAAGTCGTTCGCCACCGAACGCGGCATCGCCAAGGACCGCTTCGAGTTCCAGATGCTCTACGGCGTGCGCCCCGCGCTCCAGCGCTCGCTCGTGGCGGCCGGCTACCGCGTGCGCATCTACGTCCCCTACGGCAGCCACTGGGCCGGCTATTTCTACCGCCGCGTCATGGAACGCAAAGAAAACGCCCTCTTCGCACTGAGCTCGATCCTGGGCCGCTAATCCGGCGGAAGTTCTTCCACGCGGGTCATCTTGTCGGACTCGATGAGGCGGCCCAGCACGTTGAAGCCGCTCTCGATTTCACCGAAGACGGTGAACGAACGATCGAGGTGCAGTTGCGGCGACATCGTGAGATAGAACTGCGTCCCGGCGGAGTCTCTGACCGCTGCGTCTTTTTCGTAATTGAGTCCCATCGAGATCACGCCGGCACGTTGTTCGAGCGGGTTCTCTTCAGCGGGGATCGTATAGCCGGCGTCGCCGTCACCGGTGTTTTGCGGATCGCCGGTTTGCACCACGAAATCCGGCACGATGCGGAACCAGCGCAAGCCGTCGTAGAAGCCGCGGTCGACCAGGTTGAGGAAATTTGCAACCGTGAGCGGCGCCCATTCGGGATAGAGACGCACGACGATCGCGCCCTTCGTCGTCCCGATCCGCACGCGCGGGTGCAAGCCCGGCATCGGTCCGGTCATCAGCAGCGAGGTCGCCGGGTTCAGAGCGAGATCGAGTTGCGCATCGGCCGGCTCGGGCTTGCGCGGCGGTCCGAGGCCCGCGGGCCGGACGAGCGGGAGCGAGGTTTCGTCGGGGAGCGGCGCCGGCGTCACGATACCCTCGGGGAGTGCGGTCAGGTGCTCGGTGCGCGGCTCGCCGGCAAGCCGTTTGATCGCTTCGAGCGCTTGTTCCGCGACGCGCCAGGACGGATCGTGCACGAGCGGATCGATCGCCTTTGCAAGATCGGGCTCGCCGTGACGTGCGGCGATGACGAGAAACTCGATGCGGATCGTGTCGTCGGGATCGTGCAATCCTTGCATGATGCGGTCGTCGCCCGGCGCTTTCGGGAACGCGCGGCCGAGCGTCCACGCTTCATGCCAACGTACGGTTCGATCGCGCTCCGCCTCATACGCATGCAAAACGGCGTTTCCGACCTGGTTCGCCTGCGGCAGATCGGCAAAGCCGGCCAGCGCGACGGCCGCCCGGCCGCGAACGATCGGATCGAGATCCTCCCGCATCGCGCGCTCGAGCGGCTCGGCAAGCGTCACGGACCCGGGCGACTTGGCGGCCACGATTCTTCCGGCGGCATCGGTCGCCGCCACCCGGACCGCGCCTTCTTCGTCGCGCAGCGCCGCTGCAGCCAAGGCAGGATCGAGCGCCGTGCGGTCGGCCAAGAGCCCCCACCCGTAGAGCGCGAGCCCGCGCACGGCGGCCGGAGCCCGGCGGTCCCCAAACCGCTCGGCCAGCGGACCCTCCGCACGCGGATCCTTCGTGCGGCCCAGCGCCAGCGCCGCACGACCGGCAAGCGCCGGGTCGCTCGAGGCAAGATGGCGAAGAATATCAGGAGTAAACACACGGGACGATTCGAGCTCCACCAGGCGCCGATACCCCGGCACTTCCGCAGCCGGCGACGGTGCTGGGAGGAGAATCAGGAAACTCACAGCGATTGCAGAGCAAATCTTGACGTAGTTGAGATCAACTTTCATGAGCAAGCTTACGTTATAGAGAGAAGTAATATCCCCATTTCGGTGTCTCCGGCCGCGGCCGGCCCATCATCTACGCGAGGTAAAGCCCCATGTCGACCCCAGAAGAGAAGAAACCCGGCGGCGGGATGAGCGTCCGGGAAGCCGGACAAAAAGGCGGAGAGACCGTCAAGAAAAAGTACGGCCCGGAGTTCTACGAAGCCATCGGCCGTAAGGGCGGCCAGGCCACGAAGAAAGCCCACGGACACGCCTTTTACGAGCAGATCGGGAAGAAGGGCGGCAAGAAGGGCGGCGAGGCGACGCGCGATCGCTACGGCCCGGCGTTCTACGAGCAGATCGGCCAAAAGGGCGGCCAGAAGGTGAAAGCCCTGATCGAACAAGGCAAGAAAGCCGCAGCCGACGCCGCGAAGGCCGCGGAGGAACAGAAAGCATCCTGACCGGCCGCGGCGTCGTCCAGGGCAGCGCGATAGCGCTGGCAATCGCCGGAATCGCCGTGCTTTCGCACGGCGTTTCCGTGAGCGCGCGCGGCGACACCACGGTTTTGGCGCCCGGTACCGCGCTGACGTTCGTCAGCGATTCCACGGTCGACGGCCGGGTCGCCCCGAACTCCACCTTCCGGGCGCATCTCAAGGACCGCCTCTCGAGCAATGGCGTGGTCATCGCCGAACCCGGCATGACGGTCCAGCTCGTCGTCGCCGACAAGGCCACCGGCGCCGACGGCGTCACCCGCTTCACGATCGCCTTCTCGCGCTTCAAGACGCTCGCCGGCGACCTGCCCGTGACCCCGGCCGAGCGCGTGGTCACGGAGATCCGGCCGGGCATCGAGTTCCTCGCCCGCACCGATGCCACGGTGGTCGACGACGGCACGCACCTGCGCGTTCGGATCCCGCTCCCCTTCACGCTCTCCAACGACACGCCGCAAGGCGAGTTCACCCCGATCCCGCTGCGGACGTACTCCCCGTTCGAGGGCCGTCCCCGAGGCGGCCGCCCCACGCCGAGCCCGGTGCCGACGGCTTCCGCCGTTCCGGCAGCGAGCCCGAGTCCGAGCGCAAGCCCCGGTTCCTAGCGCCGGCTTTTACTCGCTCGACCAGTAGTCTTTGAGGGCTTTTCCGCGGCTGGGATGGCGCAGCTTGCGCAGCGCCTTGGCTTCGATTTGGCGGATGCGTTCGCGCGTGACGCCGAACTCCTGACCGACTTCCTCGAGCGTGCGTTGATGACCGTCCTCGAGGCCGAACCGCAGCACGAGCACCTTGCGCTCGCGTTCGGTCAGGTTCTTGAGGACGTCTTGCATCTTCTCTTTGAGCAGCATGACCGAAGCGGCTTCCGCCGGCGCGACGGCCTCCTGATCCTCGATGAAATCGCCCAGATGGGAATCTTCTTCTTCGCCGATCGGCGTCTCGAGCGAGATCGGTTCCTGCGAGATCTTGATGACTTCGCGCACCTTCTCGGGGGTGAGACCCATCTCGCTGGCGACCTCTTCGACCGTCGGATCGCGGCCCAGCTCCTGGAGGAGTTGACGCGAGATCTTGACCAGACGATTGATCGTCTCGACCATGTGGACCGGGATGCGGATCGTGCGTGCCTGGTCGGCAAGCGCGCGGGTGATCGCCTGGCGGATCCACCACGTCGCGTAGGTCGAGAACTTGTAGCCCTTGCGATAGTCGAACTTCTCGACCGCGCGGATCAGCCCGAGATTCCCTTCCTGGATGAGGTCCAAAAAGAGCATGCCGCGGCCGACGTACTTCTTCGCGATCGATACGACGAGCCGGAGATTGGCCTCGGTGAGCCGGCGCTTGGATTCTTCTCCGTGGACGACGACCTTGTTGTCGGCGGTCCCGTTCTTGAGAAGCTCGTTTTCGCCGGCCTCGATCGCCATGGCGAGCATCTTCTCGTCGTCCATCGAGAGCAGCGGAACACGGCCGATCTCCTTGAGATACATCCGGACCGGGTCGTCGAGGGCGAGACCCGCCGGAATCGCCTCGGGCTCCTCGGCCTCGACCTCGGGCTTCTCTTCCTTGGCGGCCTCTTCGACGATCTCGATTCCCATCGAGGCGATTTCCTCGAAGAGTTCGTCGATGCGTTCGGGCGTGACGTCCTCGACGTTGTCGAAGACGGCGTTGATCTCTTCATAGGTCAGGGACCCGCGCTTCTTCCCTTTCTCGGTCAGCTTTTTGATCAGCTCTTCGAGCGGGAGTTGCGGGGTATCGGCGGTAGCGGTAGCGGTTTTCTTGCGTGCCATAATGCGGTGTCTCACCTCCTCTCGTGCATGGACTCGTTCCCATGACGCTCGCCGAAGCGGGCGTGTCCGGATAGAATTGGGCGGCGGGGCGGTTATCCTTTCAACTGTTTGCCGACGGCGGCGTATTCGTCGCGAAGATCGGCGGGGACGCGCTCGCCGGCTTCCACGATCCGGTTGACCTGAGCGTGGAGGTCCGAGTAGCGGCGTTCGAGGTCGGCGATCGCAAAGCGCGCCACCACCGCCTCCAGGTGGGCCCGGCGTTCGTCACTATCCTTGAATCGGACGGTAGCCGAACGCTCCGCACCGACGATTCGTGCAAGCACGGTCGTGGCGACGTCATCTTCAGCAAACAACGCAAGTACGTCGGAAGGTTGCAGGAGTTCCTGCTGTTTCTCCCGGCAGGTCGCGTAGACGCGGCGCAGCACGGGGTCGGTGAAGCGCTCGGCGGGGATCCGGGCCGCGAACTCGCGCAAGAGCGCCGGTTCGTCGCAGATGATGGTCAGCACGTCGCGCTCGAAGCCCGGCGCTTCGAGCATCCCCGGCGTGACATGTCGCGTCGCTTCCCCGGGGCGGCGCGCGAAGTGCGTCGCCGTAGCGACCAAGCGGCTCTTGCGCAGATCGTCGACCGCCAGGTCCAAGCGGCGCGCGACGTACACGCGCCAGCGGTCCCACTCGACCCGCGGCGCGAGCGTCTGCACGGTCTCTTCCGCCCAGCGCGCCAGCCCGGCGCGGTCGGACTGCGCGCCCGCATCGTCGATGCGAACGTCGAGTTTGAATTGCGTTGCCGGCATCGCCTCGGCGAGCAGCGCGCGGAACGCCTCCCCGCCGTGCCCGCGCACGAACTCATCGGGATCCTTGCCGTCGGGGATCTGCACGACCCAGGGCAGGATCCCTTCGGCGACCAGGATGTCGATCGACTTGGCGGTGGCGGCGCGGCCGGCCGGGTCCGCGTCGAAGCACAGGTAGACGCGCGCGGCGGCTTTGCGCAGTTCGTGCGCCTGTTCGGCGGTGAACGCGGTGCCCAGGGCCGCGACCGTGTTCGCGATGCCGGCGGCGTGCAAGGCGATGCAATCGAGATAGCCCTCGACGACGACGATCGAATCGTCCTTGGCGGCGGCCCGGCGCGCGAGGTTGAGCGCGTAGAGGTAGCGGCCCTTGGTGTAGACCGGCGTCGTCGAGGTGTTGAGGTACTTGGGAGGATCGTCACCCAGCGCGCGCCCGCCGAAGGCGATTGTTTCGCCGGTGAGCGCGTAGGTCGGGATCATCAGGCGGTTGCGGAACGCGTCGTAGGGTTCGCGCTGCCCGGTTTTGAGCAAGCCCGCTTTCACCGCGATCTCGGGCGACACGCCGTTCGCGCGCAGTTCGTTCGCCAGCCCCTCGAATGAATCGGGTGCAAAGCCGAGCTTGAAGGCCGCGATCGTCTCGGTGGTGATCCCGCGCTGCGCGCAATACGCGCGCGCGGCGGCCCCGCGCGGATCGAGCGCCAGCAAGCGATGGTAAAACGTTGCCGCGATCTCATTCGCGTGGTAGATCGCTTCTTTTTCGGTGCGGGCGCGGGCGGTTGCGGGGTTCTCCGGTTCGAGTTCGACCCCGGCGCGCTTGGCGAGCACGCGCAACGCATCGGGGAAGGTGAGGTTGTCGTGGAGTTGCACGAACTTGATCAGGTCGCCGCCGACGCCGCAGCCGAAGCACTTGAAGAAGCCGCGGTCGCCGTGCACGTGAAACGACGGGCTCTTCTCGCCGTGGAACGGGCACAGACCCAGGAAGTCATCGTTGCGCGTGCGACGCAGCGTGACGAATTGCCCGATGTACTCCGCGATGTTGGTGCGGGCCAGGATCTCGCGTTTGGCCCCGTCGTCGATGCGCACGCCCAAGGGATTCGACGCTGCGCTCCAAACGACTTCGGCGACCGTGCCCAAGCCAAAACGCATCTACGATCCGATCCACCGCTTCATCGAACTCGACGGCGGAGAGGTCGCGCTGCTCGAACTGCCGGTCGTGCAACGGCTGCGACGGTTGCGCCAGCTCGGCCTCGCGTACCTCGCGTTCCCCTCCGCCGAGCACTCGCGCTTCAGCCACGCGCTCGGTGCGCTCGCGATCGGGACCCGCGCCTTCGATGCGCTCTACGCCGAGGTGCCGGCCGCCAACGCGCGGCGCCGGCTCCTCCGCGCGAGCCTGCTGCTGCACGATCTCGGGCACGGTCCCTTCTCACACGCCTGCGAAGCCGTGCTGGGCGTCAAGCACGAGGCGCGGACCCACTCGATCCTCGCGCTGCCCGACGTGCGCGCCGCGCTCGAAGCCCTCGAGGTCGAGCCGGCGGCGGTGCTGGCGCTGGTCACCGGGACGGCCGAAGCGGATCCGGTGCTGCGCGAACTCGTCAGTGGCCCCAACCTCGACGCCGACCGCATGGACTATCTGTTGCGCGACGCCTACTTCACCGGCGTCGCGCTCGGCACGTACGATGTCGAGCAACTGCTCGCATCGCTGCGCGTGCTCGAGAGCGGCGGGCGCCGGGCGCTCGGGATCGACGGCCGCGGCATGGTCGCGCTCGAATCGTTCGTGCTGGCGCGCTACATGATGTTCGCGACCGTCTATTTTCACCATACGACGCGGGCATTCGAGCGCGTGCTCGGCAACGTCTTGACGCAGTTATGGCCCGATCCGCGCAAGCTCGATGCGATCGACGAGTTCCTGGCCTGGGATGACTTTCGGGTAATCGACGCGATTCGCGACCTGGACAGCGACGAAGCGCGCGCCCTGCGCGAGCGGCACACGATCTACCGGCTGGCAGCCGAATTCAACGCCGAACGGGATCTTGGCGCCTTCACGGCCTGCGAAGCGGCGCTGCGCGACCGCTTCGGCGATGCCGTTTGGAGCGATTCGCAGGAGCAGATGCTCCACCGCATGCCGCTGGGCGGCAGCGAGGACGCGCCGACCGTGCGCGTGCGGCTGATGGGGCGCGAAGTCGACGCGCGCGTCGCCTCCGACCTGATCGCGAAGCTCTCGGGCAAAGCCTACTGGCGCAAGCTCTTCGTCCGCGGCGACCGCGTCCCGGTCGACCAAGCCCGCGCCATCTGCGCCGACATCATCGCCACCGGCGGCCAGCCCCGCCTGTTCTAGCCTCGCGGCACACGATCGTGCTCATCGATTCCGGCTCAACCGCCCGGAGGCGCCAAGAGTTCGTACGAGCCTTGTGACGCCACGCGCTCGCCGGGCTTGACGCCGCGGCCGATGAGCGCGAGCGACGCGTCACTTGCGTCGACCCGAACGTCGCGCGCCGCAAACGAGCCGTCCTTCGTTTGCACGAAGAGCAACGTCTTGCCGGATTGCGGATCTTCCACAACGGCCGTCGTGGGGACGATCGGGCCACTTCGCACGCCGACAACGATCGTGGCTTCGACCGCGTCGCCAGGCACTGCGCCCGCGGGCGTGCCGGAGACGGTGACCGTTGCGGATTGCGTGAGCGGATCGACGACGGGAACGACCGCGGTCACGTGGCCGCTCGATTCGACCTCGGATCGCGGAAGGCGGAGGTGGGCCAGATCGCCCACGTGGATCCGTTGCGCCGTTTGAGCCGGCACGTTGAGCGTTGCCGCACGCGCGTCGCCGGGCCCGATTTCGATGGCCGGCGTCGCCGGATCCACGGCTTCGCCCGGATGCTTGAGGACCGCGATGACCACGCCGTCGGCGGGAGCACGCAAGACCGCGGCGTTGTACGCAACTTGCGCTGCGTGCAGGCGGGCGACGGCCGAATCGCGCTGCGAACTCAAGATCTGACGCTGCGCCTGAGCGGTCTTCAGATCGTTGGTCGCGGAGGAATAATCCGCCCGAGCCGACGCGAGCGAAGTCGTGAATCCCGCGTCGGCAGCGGCGAGGCGGGCCTGCGCGGCGCGGACATCCCCTTCATCGGAAGCGAGTTGATTTTGCGCGGCTTGCAGGTCTTTTTCCGCAATGACGCCGCCTTCGAGCAGCACGCGACCGCGCGCGACGGCCGCTCGATCTGCCTCGGTCTTGAGTTGCGCCTGCCGGAACGCCGTTTCGGCACCGATCTGATCGCTTTGGGCCGCCGGCCCGCGCGCTTCGAGATTGTCGAGGCGCGCTCTTGCGACCGCGAGCTTTGCCTGCGCGCTTTGGAGAGCCGCAGCGGGCAGCGTACCGCCCCCGTACGCGCCCAAGGCGGCCGACGCGTCGGCTTGCGCCTGAGCAAGCGCGGCCGCAAACGGCTCGGCATGGAGCCGTGCGACCGGTGCGCCGGCCGCAACGCGATCTCCTACGCGAACATCTATGGACGATACGATCCCGCTCTCCGCGAACGATAGCCGCGCGGAACTGCCGGCCGGCGGACCGACCCGGCCTTGAGCTTTGACGCGTTCGGTAAACGTTCCGACCTTCACGGTCGCGACATCGACGGCGGGCGCCGCCGCTTCGTCCTTTGCTCCGCCTTTGTGCGACGAGACGAACCACCAGATTCCGAGCGCCGAAACGACTGCAAGCGCGACGGAAATCACCATCGGTCGTTTCACGTCCCAAGCTCAACGTTGAGAAGGTCGCGCGCTTTCAACTCGTCGTAGACCGCGGTCAATTCATCGACGACGGCCACATTGAGCGTGTCTTCCGCAGCGGCCAGTTCCAAACTCGACGAGGCGCCGTTCTTGTAGCCCAGAGCGATGGCGTTGAATTCACTTTGGGCCTCCGCTCGCGCTTCGACCGAAGCCGCCGTTGCTCGATGTGCCGCCGACAGATTCCGCGCGGCGGCCGACACGTCGAGCAGCAGTTGCCGCGCGACGTTTTCTTGCTTTGCTTCGGCCTGCGCCGCCAGGGCGCGTTTCTGGGCGGCTCCCGCAAAAGCGCCGCCGCCCAGCGGGAAGACGAGTCCCACGTTCACGATCGGGCCCGACACTTCGAGACCGCTATCTTGACCACGAGCATAGCCGGCAGCCAAGTTAATCGCCGGCAGCGCAGCGCGGCCCGCGGCAACCGCCGCCGCCCGTGCCGATTGTGTCGTCGCTTGCGCCGCCTGCAACTCGGGGTTATCGCGCGTCGCAATCAAAACGGCTTCCTCGGGTGTGAGCAAACGAGCCTGCGGCAGCGCACCGTCGATCGTTCTGTCGAGGGCGACTGCGAGTCCCGTCTCAATGCGCAGCGCCTGCGCCGCATTTTCCAATGCTGCGCCGGCAAGCGCGGCGGCCGCGACGGCGCGGGCCAGCGTTACGTTCGCCCGGACCAGATCCAGACGCGGCGCATCGCCGGCCCTTACGCGGATGCCGGCGGCATCAGGCTGCGTCTTAGCGACCGAGACCGCGTCATTGCGTGCCCGCGCGACCGCAAGGGCTTTGAGCGCCTCGTAATAGAGACCGATGACTTTCGACCGCTCCGCGCGTTGCGCTGCCGCGAGCGACGCTTGCGCGCTCCGCAGCGTTGCCTCGGCCGAGGCGACGTTGGGCGCATAAGCCAGCGTGTCGCCGACCGTGGCCTGCACACCGACCGACGTGAGACGCTGACTGATCGACACGGGGACAGCCGCGATCTGAGGCGCGGTGCCGAAGTTCGGATTGGCTTGAGGCGTTAGCGCGTAGTTCGAGAACAGGCTCGGTCCGAGGACCGACCGCGCTAAGGATAGTCCCGCCGCATCCTCCGCGACGACGGCGTTTGCGGCACGCACGTCGGGCGCATGTTTGAGTGACTCGGTTTGCGCCCGATCCAGCGCGAGATCAGCAAACGCGACGGGCCGCACATCGGGGACGATCGGCTGCGCAACGGCGGCGCGAATCAGAGCGATCGCCGCGATCGTGCCGCACGTGAACGCAGGTTTCATGCCGCTTGCGCTCCAGCAGATATGGCGGGTTGGCGATAGCCGACCAGGGTCGCATAGAGCGTCGGGATCACGAGGAGCGTGAAGATCGTGGCGGTCGAGAGGCCCCCGATGACGGCGATCGCGAGCGGTCTCTCCATCTCTGCACCCTGACCGATGCCCAGTGCCAGCGGCAGCAAGCCGCCAATCGCAGCAAGCGTCGTCATCACGATCGGGCGAAGCCGCGTCCTTCCGGCGATCGCCAAGGCGTCTTCGATGCCGTCGCCCGCCTGGACGCGCGAATTCGCGACATCGATCAACAGTATTCCGTTTTTCACGACGAGACCGACGAGCAGCAGCAGGCCCATGAACGACGATACGTTTAGCGGCGTGCGGGTGATGAATAAGCCGAGCGCGACGCCGATGAGGGCGAGCGGACTCGTCGTCAAGATCACCAACGGCAATCGGTAGGAGCGAAACGTAGCAAGCATGACTCCGAATACGAGCGCGACGGCGATTGCGATCACGTTGAGAAACTCGGAGAAAGACCTCCTCTGCGAGAGCGCCTGCCCCCCGATCTCGGCGGTGTAGCCTGCGGGAAGGGGCCTCGACCTGAGAACCCGATTGATGCCCGCGGTAACGGTCGACAGATTTGCGCCGGCGATGTTCGCAGTCAATCGAATGACCGACTGACCGTTGATCGCGTTGATTTCACTTTGCGATCCCACCGCGTGCAGGCCCGCCAAATCGCCCAGCGCAGTCGGAAATCCTTTGGCATAGACATCCTGCGCTGCAATGTCGGTCGTGAGTCCCGCGCCGACGCTTACCCGGACAGGAACGCGCGATTGGGTGCCCGCTAGATTCGTGGCCACCGTGCCTTGCGTGAGCGCTGAGACCGCATCGCCGACATCCGAGGAAGTGATCCCCATGGCCGCGAGCCGCGTGCCGTGCGGCGCGATGCGCAGCGACGGCCCAACGTACACGACGCCGCTGTTCGGATCGACGATTCCGTGAATCTCCCCGATCTTATCGACGAGCTTGCCGGCGAGGCGAATCAACGTCGCTTGGTCGGGGCCCTTGAGGATCACTTCAACCGGCGCAGGCGTGCCGGACAAATCGTTGATCAGGTCCTCGAGGATCTGATGGAAGTCAAACCGGGAAGCCGGAATCGAGCCTTCGAGATTCGGGCGCAGCCGTTCTCCGACCGCGTCGTAACTCGATCGCTCTCCCGGCGGCTTGAGCCGGACACGCAGGAGACCCTGATTCGTTTGCGTCGGCGAATAGCCGTTGGAATCGAGCCCGGTCAGCCGGCCGACCGACGCGACGGCGGGGTCGCCGATTATGATCTTCTCCATTTTGGTCGCGGCCGCGTCGCTTGCAGGCAGCGAGATGCCCGATGGCAGCGTGTACGCGATCTCGAACTGACCTTCGTCCATTCTAGGCAAGAAGTCGCTGGGTACGTTGGCGAGCAGGAGGACGGTGATCGCAAGCACGACGGCCGAAGTTCCGAATACGACCGGCCGGTGCGCGAGGGTCCAGCGCAAGATCGGCTCGTAGCGGTCGAGGACGGCAGCAATCCGATCGCGGTGTCTGGGGTCGCCTTCGTGGCCGGCCAGCAGGCGGCGCGCAAGGATGGGCGCGAGGATGATCGCCAGCACCAGTGAGACGATGAGCGACGTCGCGAGCGTGAGCGCGAGCGCCCGGAAAAAGAACCCCGTCACGCCCGTGAGCAGAGCGAGCGGCAGAAAGACGACGACGGTGGTCGCGGTCGAGGCGACCATCGGCCCCGAGAGCCGGCTAAGCGCGCGTTGAATCGGTTCGAAAATCGGCGCGCCGGGCGATTCCCGCGAATAGCGTTCGATGCCTTCGATCACGACGATTGCGTCGTCGATAATCAGGCCGACGGCAACCGCAAGTCCGCCCACGCTCATCAGGTTCAGCGTGAAGCCGGATTGCTGCAAGCCGAAGATCGCTATTGCCATCGCAATCGGAATCATGGCTGCGGCAACGAGCGTGAGCCGATAGTTCCGGAGAAAGACGTAGATGACGACGATCGCCAAGATCGCGCCGAGCAAAATCGCATTGCGTAGGGCCTTTTGCGACTCGATGATGAGCGTCGTTTGATCCCAAAACGCGCTCACCTGAACATCCGCGGGCAACCGCCGCTGCGCATCGGCCAGCTTCGCTCGGAACTGGGCAGCCATCTTGACGGTATCTGCGCCGGGCAGAGCGTAGACGTTGAGCAACACCGCGTGCGCCGCATCGTATGACGTTTGGTAGGTCAACGGGGCGACGCCCAGCCGCACGCGGCCAAGGCTTGCAAGCGAGACCGACCCGCCGTTTTTTAGCGGGACCGGGATTTGCGCGAGCGCGCTCGCGTCGTGAACCGAAGAGTCGACGATGATTGCATAGCGCTGGTAGTACCGCTGTGACAGCCCGACCGCCTGAACAGCATTGGCATCGGAGATCGCTTTTGCAACGTCGGCCGCGCCGATTCCAGCCGCGACGAGCGCGCTCGGATCAAGATCGACGTGATACTCCGTCACGGGTCCGCCGGCAACGGCCACGTGCCCCATGCCTTCAACCCCATAGAGGCGAGGAAGCAGCGTGAACAGTGCGAGATTACGAACGACGGCTTGCGAAAGCGTCTTCGAGGTCAGTGCATACGACAGAATGGGCTCACTGTTCGGATTCACGATGACGGCGATGATGTTGGTCGCCGCCGGGATCGAGGCACGGATCTCGGCGATCGCCCCATTGACGGCTTGCAAGTCGCCACGCGGATCGGTTTGCGGATCGAACTGGACCTGCAAGTCGGCCGAGCCTTGGCTTGAAGTCGAGAGAACCATGGTGACGGAAGGCAGGGTCTGAAGTGCCTGCTCGAGCGGGCGGGTCACGGCGACGCGCACCTGATCCGGCGGTAGGTCGCCGGCTTCGGCGACGACGACGATCCGCGAAAACGACATCGTGGGGAAGATGCTCTGCGGCGTGGTGAAGTAGGCTCGCACTCCCAGCAGCGCCAGCACCGCAACGACGAACACGATGACTTTTCCGTTGCGAATGACGAAGCGCGCTAAGGACAGTTTTGCGACCTCCACCGATTCACAATTCCCCGATGTGGTTCGAATTTTTTCGAGCGGGCGCCGCCCGGCTCCCGGTCGTTTTCGATCAGGCTCGCGGGCGGGAAGGTCCATCTTTGCCCCGCGCAACCACGCTAGAGAGTATGCCTGATGAAAATGAACGCAACATGAACAAGTGAAGTACCCGGCTGTGGAGAACGATGCGGCCCAGCCTGATGTTCGTTGGAACGATTCGGTCGGACCCCGGATCGCAACGCGCCCGCGCGCGGGGAACGCAATCTGACTTAAGGACGCGGAGCCGGAGCGAGCCGGCTGGCGCCCTGGAAGGGCAACATCCACCCGGGATACTCCGGCGGCAGCACGCTGATCGCGTCGAGTCGTTCGATCTCGGCGGCCGAGAGTTCAAGTTCGATCGCAGCAAGGTTGTCTTCCAACTGATCGATGCGCTTGGCACCGATGATGACCGAGGTGACGACGGGCCGCGTCAGAAGCCACGCCAGAGCAATGCGCGCCGGGCTGCAGCCATGCGCCTCCGCGATCGGCGCGATGACCTCGAGGATCTTCCACGCGCGCTCTTTGTCGACGACGGGAAAGTCGAATCCCGAACGCCGCGCGCCTTCGGGTTTTTGATTGTCGCGCGTGAATTTTCCGGACAGCAGGCCGCCCGCCAGCGGGCTCCACACGAGGAGTCCGGTCCTTTCGGCTTCGAGCAGCGGCACGATCTCACGTTCGAGATCACGACCGGCGATCGAATAGTAGGCTTGCAGGGTGTCGAAGCGCGCCAAACCCTTGAACTCGGAGATGGCCAGTGCCTTGGCGATCTTCCACGCCTGCCAATTGGAAACGCCGATGTAGCGGACTTTTCCCTGCGTCACGAGCGCGTCGAGCGCGCGCAGCGTCTCTTCGACGGGCGTGATCACGTCGTTGCCGTGGATCTGGTAGAGATCGATGTAGTCGGTCTGCAGGCGACGCAGGCTGGCGTCGATCGCATCCATGATGTGCCCGCGCGATGCGCCGACGTCGTTGCGGCCGGGACCGACGCGCCCGAAGACCTTGGTTGCGATGACGACGTCCTTGCGCGCGAGGCCGAGATTGCGGATCGATTGACCGAGCGTCTTTTCGCTCTCGCCCTCGGAGTACACATCCGCCGTATCGAAGAAGTTGATCCCCGCGTCGAGCGAGCGTTTGACGAAGGTATCCGCATCGGCCTGATCCACCGAGCCGATGCCCTTCCACATCCCTTCGCCGCCGTGAAAGGTCATCGTGCCCAAGCACAGGGTCGAAACGAGCAGGCCGGTATCACCAAGAGTCTTATAGCGCACGATCTCTCCTTCAGGGCACGGCGAGCGTCCGTGAGAAGAACGTGCGCGCCAGCGCGAGCGTTTCGCGATGGACCGCGACGCGCGCCGGTCCCCAGTCGCGGCAAATCGGCGCCAACCGGACGCGTCCCGCCGGGGCGCAGTCGGTAAGAAACGTGTAGTGCTCGACCGTCCTGGGCAAGAGCACCAACCGGGCATCGGGGATGGCGAGCGCATCCGGAATCGCGTTGTCGATCACCGGCAAGATCGGATCGCCGATTCCGGCGACGAGTTCCACCGGAATCGCGATCTCCGCGAGGCTGGCGGGGACGATCGCCGGGCCGAGCGCCGGCGCGATCGAGAAGACCGCCTTGACGCGCGGATCGCGATGCGAGTCCGCGTTCGCCGCCGCGGCCGCGCGATAGCCCGGATCGCTCGCGGCGAGCGCCTTCGAGCGCGCGATCACATCGGGCTGGTCCGGCGTCGCTTCGCCGGTGCAGACGGGCGTGGCCGGCTTGCGCGCGCAGTACGCATCGAGTAGCGTGGGGTCACTGCGCGCGCCGGCGATCGTGAGCACCGTATGCCCGCCCAGCGAGAAGCCCGCTGCGCCGATGCGTGCCGGATCGATGTGCGGACCAAAGCGCGCCGAAGCGAGCACACCGTCGATCACCCGCGAGAGATCGTTCGCCCGCATCCACCAGAGCGTCTGCCCGGCGACGGTCGGCGCTTCGAGCGCGTTGTTGCCCGGATGGTCGAGCGACGCGACGATGTACCCGGCGGCCGCGAGCCCAGCGCACAGCCAGGAGACATCCATCGATGTGCCGCCCGTGCCGTGCGAAACGACGACCAGCGGATAGCGCGCCGCAGTGACGGCGAGCGGCGGATCGACGGCCGCTTCGCCCTCCGCGAAGAGCGGCGTCTGCGGCGGGCCGACAACGATCGGTTGGACGGGCGTTCCGGCGGCAGCCGGGTACCACACGACGACGTTCAAGCGATTCGCGGCGGTACCGCGCGACGCGGTATCGCCGGGGACGGTGAGGCGCGCGATGCCGACCGGAGCATCGGCGGCCCGGACCGGCTCGATGCCGGCCGCCGGCAAGAGCAACGCCGAGAGCAGCAGCGCGCTAAAGAATCGGAATCGCAAAGTCGCACTCCAAGTCCGCGGCCTCGACCGCACGGGCTAAACGCGCTTCCGGATTCGGTCGCTCCACAAGCAGCATGGTTCGAGGCTAGCCCAGCCGCTCCATCCGCGCTCTCCCGATCTTGCGGTGCTTCCGGTGAGGCTGCGAGGTTCGGGCGTAGGCGCGGCCGTAAGCAGGCGGATGCGACTGATCGTTGGAGCGCTCGCGGCGCTCGCCGTTGCCTCACTGCTCGGGACCGGAGTCTCCGCGGCGCCCAAGATCCATCCGCGGCCGTTCGGTCGCGGTAAAGCCGCGCCCCATCCGCGGCCCATGCCGGGCTACGCGATCCAGAATCAGGACGTCGCGGTCTCGTTCGACCCGCCGCAGGGCACGCTCCATGCAGCCACGCGAATCACCGTCGTCGATACGAGCGCCGCACCGTCGATCGCGTTCGACAGCGTCGGCTTGAGCTACGAAGCCGTCACGCTCGACGGCGCGCCGGCGCTCTACCGCTCCGACGACGAGCACTTGACCGTCACGATTCCGAAACCCGACGCGACGACGGTTCATACGATCGTCGCCATCTACCACGCGCACCCGCAACGCGGCGTCTCCTTCGTCCGGCAGAATGCGGCCTATCCGCATCGGCCGCCGGAGATTTGGACGCAGGGCGAGACGATCGACACGCGCCGCTGGCTGCCGACGTGGGACGAACCCAACATGAAGTTCACGACCTCGGTGACCGGCGTCGTCCCGGCCGGCTGGCGCTTCATCTCCAACGGCACGCTGATCGCCGACGAGCCGGCCGCGCCGACGACGGCCGGCGATCCGGCGGCGCTAGCCGGGCTACTGCCGGTCCAAGCGGGGACGCACGCCGTCGTCTGGCGCGAAGGCCATCCGCACAGTTCCTATCTCACCTCGTTCGTGGCCGGGCCCTACGCCCAGGTGCACGAATCGCTGCTCGGCTTAGCGGTCGACTTCTACGTCCATCCGGGCCTCGAGGACTACGGACACATCTGCTTCGGCAACACGCCGCGCATCGTCGACTTCTTCCAGAGGTTCACCCAGACTCCGTATCCGTGGGAAAAATACGCCCAGACGACGGTGCAAGAATTTACCGCCGGCGGGATGGAGAACGTTTCGGCGACCACCCAGACGGCGTTTGCGTTGCATCCGGCAAGCTACGACCTCGAGCAGCCCTGCGACGGACTCGTCTCGCACGAACTCGCGCACCAGTGGTTCGGCGACGACGTGACCACCGCCGATTGGGCGCACATCTGGATCAACGAAGGCTTCGCGACGTACTTCCAGGAGTTGTGGTTCGAGCACCGGTTCGGCAAAGCCGAATTCGACTACCAGCGGGTCCACGCGCAGCAGGCGTACTTCCGCGAGACGCGCCGCTACTGGCGCCCGATCGTCGACGAGAACTACGGCATCCCCCAGGACACCTTCGATTCCTCGGGGTATCCGCGCCCGGCGCAGGTCCTCAACATGCTGCGCGTGCTGCTCGGCGAGACGGCCTTCCGCAACGCGCTGCGCGACTACCTCGCCGAATACCAGTATCAGAACACCGATACGCGCAGTTTCGAGGCGGCGGTCGAGAAGTCGGCCGGACGTGATCTGAAGTGGTTCTTCGACGAGTGGTTCTACACGGCGAGCCACCCGAACTACATCGTCAAGGAGCGCTATGACGCGGCGCACCGCACGCTTGCCCTCGACGTCACGCAGCAGAATCACGGCGGCGTGATCTTCCGGATGCCGCTCGCGGTCACGATCGGGAGCGCCGGAACGACGTTGACGCGCACGATCGAGGTGAACGCGGCGCACCAGACCTTCACCTTCGGCGGGATTGCCGGCAAACCAAAACTGGTGCTCTTCGACGCCGGCAACATCGTCATCCGCACGCTGCACGATGCGAAGTCGATCGCCGATCTCGCCTATCAGGCGGCCTACGCACCGCGCGTCCCCGACCGGCTCTGGGCGATCGGCGAACTCGGGCACGCGCGCGGCCCCGACCGCGCCGCCGCGCGCGCCGCGGTGCGCCGGGCCGTCAGCCACGACCACTTCTACGGCGTGCGCATCGATGCACTCGATGCGGCGACGGCACTCGACGACGCGGCGACGCTCCGGTCGGCGCTCGGCGATCCCGACCCGCGCGTCGTGATCGCGGCGGCACGCTCGACCGGCGACTTGGAGCATCCGGGCGATCCGGCACTCGTGGCGGCGCTCAAGCACCTCACGACCGCAAGCGACGGCCAGGTTCGCGCCGCGGCACTTGCCGGCTACGGCGCGACCAAGGCCGCCGACGCGCGCTCGGTATTGCTCGCCGCGCTCGCGACGCCCTCGCCGCAAGACATCGTCGTGCGCGGCGCGCTGGACGGGCTCGGCGCGCTCGCCGATCCGGCGACGATCCCGGCGCTCATCGCCGACACCGCGTACGGCCGGCCGGAACGCGTGCGCACCGCTGCGATCGCCGCGCTGGGCAGCTTCGCGAAGTTGCCCGGGCAACGCGCCCGTGTCGAACCTCGGCTGCGCGCGCTCGCCTCGAGCGACCCTTACTTTCGCGCTCGCGGTGCGGCCGTGCAGGCCCTTGGAAAGACCCGCGACCGCACGCAGATACTCTTCCTGACTTCTCTGGAGAGCAGCGATTCCGAAGAAGGCGTGCAGGCCGCGGCCTGGGATGCCGTGGCGGACATCAAAGATCCGCCGGACACCAAGAAAGGCGGCCGGCGGCCCTGATCCCGGGAGCGCGAGCCGAGTCTAGCGCGCGAGCGTGGCTTGCGCCGCGGCCAAGCGCGCGATCGGCACGCGGAACGGCGAGCACGAGACGTAGTCCAGGCCGATTTCGTCGCAGAAGGCGACCGATGACGGCTCGCCGCCGTGCTCGCCGCAGATGCCGATCTTCAAGTCGGTACGCGTGCCGCGGCCCTTGGCGATCGCCTGGCGCATCAACCCGCCGACGCCGACCCGATCGAGCACCTGGAACGGATCGTCCTTGAGGATCTTCTTCTCCAGGTAGCGCGGGATGAACGAGTTCTCCGCGTCGTCGCGGCTATAGCCGTAGGTCGTCTGGGTGAGATCGTTCGTCCCGAACGAGAAGAACTGCGCGATCTCGGCGAGTTCGTCGGCCACGACGCACGCACGCGGCAACTCGATCATCGTGCCGATGCGGTAGGTGACGCTGGTACCAGCAGCGGCGATGACCTCGTCGGCGATCTTCTTGACCGCATCGTAGGTCACGCGCATCTCCTCGCGCGTTCCGACGCCCGGGATCATCACGTCCGGCCGCGCGTCGACGCCGCGCTCGCGCAAGGCGCAGGCGGCCTCGAAGATCGCGCGCACTTGCATCGCGTAGATCTCCGGATAGACGATACCCAGCCGGCAAACGCGCAGGCCGAGCATCGGATTCTGCTCGTGCAGCACGCGCACGCGTTGCAGAATGCGCAGCTTCTCGAGATAGACCGGATCGCTCTCGCCCTTGGTGAGCCGCAGTTCGGTCGTCTCGACCAGCAATTGCTCGAGCGAGGGCAAGAATTCGTGCAGCGGCGGATCGAGCAGCCGAATCGACACATGATAGCCGGCCATCGCTTCGAGGATGCCCGTGAAATCGTCGCGCTGGAAGGGGAGCAGCTTGGCCAGTGCCTCGGCCCGCGCTTGCGGCGTGTCGGAGATGATCATCTGCTGGACGATCGGCAGCCGCTCGGACTGCATGAACATGTGCTCGGTTCGGCAGAGCCCGATCCCGGTCGCTCCCAGATCGCGCGCGCGCCGCGCATCCTCGGGCGTATCGGCGTTCGCCCACACGTCCATGCGGCGCAACTCGTCGGCCCAGCCGAGGAATCGTGCGAGCCACTCGGGCGGCTTCGACGGCGGCGGGATCAACTGGAACTTCCCGAGGATGATGTCGCCGGTCGAACCGTCGATCGTAATCCAGTCGTTTTCATGCAACGGTTTCCCGTCGAGCGTCGCGACCTTCGTGCGGCTGTCGATCAGCAGCGAATCGCAACCGCTCACGCACGGCAGACCCATGCCGCGCGCCACGACCGCGGCGTGCGAGGTCGCGCCGCCTTTGGACGTGAGCACCCCGCGCGCGGCGATCATGCCGTGTACGTCGTCGGGGGTCGTCTCCTTGCGCACGAGGATCACCGCGTCGCCGGCATGACCGCGCAGAGCGGCGGTATCCGCATCGAAGACGACCTGTCCGGTCGCCGCGCCGGGTGAGGCGTTGAGACCCTTGGCGGTGCGCTCGAACGCCTGCGCCGGGTCGATGCGCGCATGGAAGAGCTGATCGAGCGACCCGGCAGAGACGCGCCGCACCGCTTCCGCTTTGTCGATGAGTCCTTCGTCGACGAAGTCGAGCACGATCCGCACGGCCGCCTCGGCGCTGCGCTTCCCGCTGCGCGTCTGGAGCATGTAGAGCTTCCCGCGTTCCACGGTGAACTCGAGATCCTGCATATCCTTGTAGTGGGTCTCGAGTTGGCGCGCGATCGCGATGAACTGCGCGTAGACCTCGGGCTGAATCGACTGCAGATCCGCGATCCGTTCGGGCGTCCGGATGCCGGCGACTACGTCCTCGCCCTGCGCGTTGCGGAGATACTCACCGAACAGTTCCCGGTCGCCGGTGTTCGGGTTGCGCGTGAAAGCCACGCCCGTCCCCGAGTCTTCGCCCATGTTGCCGAAGACCATGGTGCACACGTTGACGGCCGTGCCCCAGTCGTCGGAGAGCTTGTTGTAGGCGCGGTAGTCCATCGCGCGCTTCGAATACCAGGAATCGAAGACCGCTTCGATCGCGAGTTCGAGTTGTTCGCCGACATGCTGCGGGAACGGGCGCTTTGCCTCGCGTTTGACCAAGGCTTGGAATTCGGCGACGATCGGTTTCCAATTGGCGGCGTCGATCTGCGGATCGTTCTGCACGCCCAGGCGCGCCTTGTGGCGATCGACGATCTCGTCGAAGTGCGCCTTCTCGATGCCCAGCACGACCGACGAGAACATCCCGATGAAGCGCCGGTAGGCGTCCCAGGCGAACCGCTCGTTGTTCGTCAACGCGGCCAGCCCGGCGACGGTGTCGTCGTTGAGGCCCAAATTGAGGATCGTGTCCATCATGCCGGGCATCGAGACCCGCGCGCCGCTGCGCACCGAGACGAGCAGCGGGTTCTTCGGGTCGCCGAAGCCCTTGCCGGTGCGCGACTCCAGTTCGCGCATCGCCGCCCGGATCTGGGCACCCAGGCCGTCCGGCATTCGCCGGCCGGCCGCGTAGTAGGCCAAGCACTGCTCGGTCGTGATCGTGAAGCCGGTTGGCACCGGCAAGCCCGCGCGGGTCATCTCCGCGAGCCCGGCCCCTTTGCCGCCCAGGAGATTCTTCATGTCGCCGGACCCCTCTTCAAAGAAGTACAGGGCCTTCGTCGCGGGTGACGCGGCGCGGGAACGAGCTAGCACCTCAGTCAAAACGGGTCCTCCGGCTGAAAGAATGTTCCATGCAAGCGGGCCCCTCTAGAATACCCGATCCGCAATCAGTTCACGCACGACTTTTGGCGAGCGTCTTCTCGCTCCCGCTCCGTCCTTCCAGATTTGGCCGACCGAGCAGGAGTCCCTCGCTAGGGACGCGCCGGAAAGCCGCATGCGGCAAGAAGGCACCGGGGTACCCGTACGCGTAATTTCCAGCGCCGTGGAACGTCAGGCCTCGTGAGCGAACCCTCATCACTAGACGCCATGCTCCTGGCCCGCAATCCGGAGCGTCGCGAACGCCCGGTCGAGCCGGCATGACGGCCGTTCATGAGCTGCGGGTCAGCCGGACGGCGTCCGCCGCGACGCCGAAGACGATCCGCTATGCGCTGGACGCCTTTCTGAAGAAGCTGGCACTTCCGGACGAACGCCGCGAGGATATCATCCTGGCCGTCGGCGAGGCGCTGGCCAACGCCGCGGAACATGCCTACGCCGCGCAGGCCGCGCACGAAGCCGAGTTGATCGAGCTTCACGCGGTGGCCTCACCCGACGGCCGCCGCATCGCGGTTGAAATCAAGGACAGCGGAAGCTTCGTCGAGCCCACTCCGCATGACGATCGCGGCTTCGGCTTTCATATCATGCGCTCCATCGCCCACGAAGTCGCCATCGAGACCGGCGCAGGCACCCGCGTGCGCCTGATCTTCGAGCAGTAAGACGCCGGCTCGCGCCCCTCAGGTGCCCTTTTCGGCGCCGACGTAGTGGATGAACTTCAGCACGAACGCGGGGTAGGTCGAAAGCTGACTGGCGTCGCCGTAGGCGAAATAGAGTTCGTCGTGCGGCGAGCGATGATGAAACGCGAACGAGAGGTTCCAGGCTCCGGTGCAGCGCGCGACCGTGCCCGGCGGCGGGTTGACGATGACCGTCGTGCAACTCTGGGGTGCCGCGGTGTAGACCAGCGGCGGCGTTCCGACGATGCGGCGCATCCCGACCGAGAGCGACGTGTCCGGATTGACGGCTTCGCTGAAGCTCGCGCGCTCGAGCCACTGCTTGTTGGTCCCGCCTGAGTCGAGATACTGGATCGTGTTGTCGGCTTCGAGCGAGACCGTGCCGCGCAGACCGGCGCGCATCGTCGACACGCGGGACCACGCATCGAGCCGCCCCGGACCGAACCGGCCCGTGTTGTAGGTGATCGTCGTCGGCGTCGACGACGAACCGTGGTTGGGAAAGTTGCCGGGCGCATTCGCCGTGCCGCTGTGATAGACGACACCGATGCCTTGCTGGTTGATCGGGGTGAAGATCTGGCAGGAAGCGTACTGCGTCTGGTTCGCCGGCGTCACGGCGATCGAGTTACCGCTTCCATCGAGGCAGTTATTCGCGAGCAGGTAACTCGAACCGATCGATCCCTGGAAATCCCAGCGGCCCCGCGTCAGCACGTCGACCAGCAGTTGGGTGTCGCTCTGATCGAGCGCTCCGGACGCGTTGTGGTACCGGTCAACGAAGAACTGGGCGCCGGCGCTGTTGAGGAACGAATGCGCATCGAACAGCCAGATTTTGTCGATGAACGCAGCGTAGCCGGCGATATCGGGATGCTGGACGAGCCCGTCGGCCGGATTGTAGAAGTAGCCGACCTTGCGCATCGCCGCGCCGATGCCGAAGGTGTTGGTGTAGCCGAAGAACCCGCCGTCGTAGCGCTGCGCCTGGTTGCCGGCGGCGACGGTACTGCCGCTCTCCGAGCCGTAGTTGAAGTACGTGCTGATATGCTTGCGGTCGTTATACGAAATCCCGGTCGTCGCGGTGTCGTCGTGGACTAGCGCGGCGCCGTACGGACAATTCGTGGTCCCCGGCACCGAACAATCATCCGTGATGCGCTGCGCCGTGACATCCACGCGGTTGTCCGGGGTGACGTACTTGAACAACTGTCCCGCATCGATCCGGCCGACGCCGATCGCGTCGAACGCCGCGCCGGTGAACAAGCCGTGCTTACCCTCGAACGCGTACCCGTCGCGCGGCGTCGGGATCGAGGGCGTGTAGAGTTGCGATATGCCGGGGCACGTGACGCAATCGAAGCTGTCATAGAAATTCGCGCCCTGCGTGAAAAAGGGCCGGACTTCGTTGAAATACCGGGCGAAGGCGGTCGGTGAAATCGTCGACTGGTCGACCTCGACGTTCGAGTAATCCGGATGAATCGTGCCGTAGAACGACGCCGTCGACGTGACCGGTATCGAATAATCGGCACCCAAGCGCGCGGTCGAGAGACCGGAGCCGGTCGAACCGAGCTGGCCCAGGCCGTACAGACCGACGCGCGGGAGCGGGCGCGAGAGATTCGGGGCGCCGAGTCCACGCAAGGATCCGGCGAACGTCACATCGTCGCCGTTGGTCTGACCCGCGCCGTAGGACCAGATCTGGCGCTCGCCGGTGGATCGCACGATGCGCACGAGTTGCATCTTCCAACCGCCGCCGACGGCACCGTGCATGATCTTGAGCGGGATGCGCATCGTGACGACGAACCCGCCGCCGTACGCCGCGCCGAACGACTCCCAGGTCGGCGCGTAGGCCGTGTTCTCGGACGAGTACTGAAAGTGCGTCCCGTTCGAACGTCGCGGCGAACTGGTAGGAGAATCCCTTGTTGCCGCCGGGCCAGAGATCGATCCAGGCTTCGTCGTCGGTTCCGTCGCCGACGTTGTTGTTGTGCTGCTGCGCCAGCAGCGTCTCGCGCTGACGGATATCGAAGCGCACGTAGACGTTCTTCCCGTCGGTCGCGACCCGAGCGACCGACGTTTCGGTCGCCGCGGCCTGATGCTGCACGTCCCAGCCGAGCGTGACCGCCGGGACGGCGGACCACGTCTCGGGCGGCAGCCGCGGATCGAGCGGCAGCGGGGCCGTGACGACGGGGATCGTCAACTCCCCGATCGCGCTGGGCTGCGCGGCCGCACGAAGCGGAAACGCAAACCACACGAGCAGTGCAACAATTCCAAGAGCCGCTGCGGAACGAGCTTGGACGTTCATCGACCCGACTATACCGTCGGCGGGCCTAGTATGTCAACTATTAAATTAGTTTCTACGTAATTCTTAAGGGACGACGGCCGTCGCCGAGCCCGCGAGTGCCTCGCGCACGCCCGAGCCGATCAGCGCGCGCTTCGCACCGGCCTCGACGGCGGCGATCGCCGCGCGGGCCTTGGGGATCATCCCCCCCGAGAACGTCCCGTCGGCGAGAAAACCGCGCGCCTGAGCGAGCGTGATCCGGTCGAGCACCGAGGCCGGATCGTTCAGGTCGCGCCGCACGCCCGCCACGTTGGTGATCACCACGTAGACGTCGGCGGCGAGCGCACCGGCGATCGCGCCGGCAACCGTGTCGGCATTGACGTTGAGCGCCGCCCGCGACATCGGATCGAGCGCCAGCGGCGCGACGACCGGGACGAACCCCCCGTTCAGGAGGACGGAGAGCAGGGCCGGGTTCACCTGCGGATCGTCACCGACGAACCCCAGATCCGTACCGTCGATCACGCCGATCCGTGGCGCGCTGACCAGGCCGCCGTCTTGCCCGGAAATCCCGACCGCGCGCACGCCGCGACCGACTAGCGCCCGCACCAGCGCTTTGTTCACGCTCCCGCAGAGCACGGCTTCGACCACGTCGCGGGCCGCGGCCCCGGTTACCCGCAAGCCGGCAACGCGCGGCTCGGCGATCCCCCGCTCCGCGAGCGCCGCGTCGATTTGCGGCCCCCCGCCATGCACGATCACGACCGAGTCGCCCGCCGCCACCAACGCCGCGACATCGTCCAGCACCGGATCCGGCCCCGCCGCAGCCATGGCGTTTCCGCCGTATTTCAGAACGACCAGCATAGTTCTCCCGAAAATGCCCTCAGCGCCGAAGCCCGCCCTTCTCCAGGTTGCATAAATATACAGTCGCGTGTATAGTTATGCAATATGATTACGATGCCGGCGGCGGCGCGGCTGCGGGGACGGAATCTGCTCTCGGTGCTGGATCTCTCGCCCGACGAGCTGACGAGCCTCATCGGCCTTGCCCAGTACCTCAAGGCCTCGGGCCGCGAGCAGCATGTCTTCCTGCGCGGCAAGACGCTTGCCATGCTCTTCGAAAAGCCCTCGCTGCGGACGCGCGTCTCGTTCGAGGTCGGGATGACGCAGCTCGGCGGCCACGCCATCGCGGCCACCGGGCCCGACTTCCTGGTCGGTTCGCGCGAGACGCCCGAGGACGCCGCCCGTTCGCTCTCGCGCTTCGTCGATGCGATCGTCGTGCGCACCCATGCGCACGAGCCGCTACAGCGGTTCGCCGCCGCGGCGACGGTGCCGACGATCAACGGGCTCTCCGCCGCGGCCCATCCCTGCCAGGCACTCGCCGACATCTTGACCATCAAGGAGCGCTTCGGAACCCTGGCCGGGCTGCGGCTGGCGTTTCTCGGCGACGCACGCAACAACGTCGCGATTTCGCTAGCCGAAGCGGCGGCGATGAGCGGCATCTCGGTCACCTTCGCCGCGCCGATGACCCACCGCCCGACGGATGCGTTTCTGGGACGCTTGGTCGAACTCGGCAAACCATACAACGTGACGGCCCGTTGCTTCACCTCGCCGCTGCGCGCCGTGCGCAACGTCAACGTCATCTACACCGACGTTTGGACTTCGATGGGCGACGAAGCGCTGGTCGAGCGCAACGCCGCCGCCCTCGTGCCGTACCGCGTCGATGCCGCGCTGATGGGCGCGGCCGCCTCGCACGCGCTCTTCATGCACTGCCTTCCGGCCCATCGCGGCGAAGAGGTGAGCGCCGAGGTGATCGACGGACCGCAGAGCGTGGTCTTCGATCAAGCCGAGAATCGGCTGCACGCGCAGAAGGCACTCTTGCTCGCACTCATGACGGACATCCGGGGACTCGGCGATGACTGACACGCTGCTCAACGCACCCAAGACCAAGCGCCAGCGCGCGATCCTGGCGCTGATCGCCGGACGCCCGGTGCGTTCGCAAGACGAACTCGCGCTCTTGCTCGAAAGCCAAGGCTATGAGGTCACGCAAGCCACGATCTCGCGCGACATCAAGGAGCTCGGCCTAATGAAGGTCCCGCTCAAGGGCGGCACCGGCGGCCAGTTCAAGTATGTCGAGCCCAGCGCCGGCCCGATGTTCTCATCGCGCCTGCACCGCGTCGTCGCGGAACTCGTGGTCGGCGTGCGCGGCAGCGTCAACCAGATCGTGCTGCGCACCCCACCGGGCTCGGCGATGATGCTCGCCTCCGCCATCGACAGCACGGGCTGGCCCGAAGTCATCGGCACCCTCGGCGGCGACGACACCGTACTCGTCATCGTCGAAAAGCCCGAAGATCTCCCCAAAGTCATGCAGCGCTTCGAAGACATGCGCAGCCAGCAATCCGCCGAATGACCTCGGCGCCATCTCACTCATTCCGTAGGAACCTAGCATGAAGATCGTCTTAGCCTATTCCGGCGGGCTCGATACCTCCGTTCTCCTCAAGCAATACATCGAAGCGGGTCATGACGTCGTCGCGATGACCGCCAACCTCGGCGAATCGGATCTGGTGGCCGGGGCCGGCTCGCAAGACGCGCTCGAGGCCGTGCGTCAGAAGGCGCTCGCGCTGGGCGCGAAAGACGCGGTTCTCATCGATGCCCGCGAGCGCTTCATCACCGAATACGCGTACAAGGCGCTGGCCGCCAACGCGCGCTACCAGGGCGTCTACCCGCTCTCGGCCGCGCTCTCGCGCCCGCTCATTGCCGAACTGCTGGTCGAAACGGCCGGCGCGCACGGCTACAACGCCGTCTCCCATGGGTGCACAGGCAAAGGGAACGATCAGGTCCGCATCGAGGTGGGCGTGCGCGCGCTGGCGCCGCAGCTCACCGCGCTCGCCCCGCTGCGCGAGAACCCGCTCTCACGGCCTGACGCGCTGGCGTACGCGCAAGCGCACGGCGTGCCCGTCTCGCACACCGCCGCCAAACCGTACTCCGTCGACGCCAATCTTTGGGGCCGCTCGATCGAAGCGGGCGTGCTCGAAAATCCCTGGAACGCGCCGCCCGAAGACGCCTATGCGTGGACCGTTTCCGCAGAGAACGCGCCGGCGAGCGGGAGCGAGGTCACGATCGTCTTCGAGCGCGGCGTTCCCTCGATGGACGGTCTAACGGGCGCGGCCTTCGTCGCGGAACTCAACAAACGCGCGGGCGCCAACGGCGTCGGCCGCATCGACATGATCGAAGATCGCGTCGTCGGGCTCAAGTCTCGCGAAGTCTACGAGTGCCCCGGCAGCGTCGCGCTGATCGAAGCCCATATCGCGCTCGAACGGCTCGTCCTCACGCGCGACGAACTGCGCCTCAAAGCCGGGCTCGATCAGCGCTACGGCGAGTTGATCTACGACGGGCTGTGGTCGGCACCGCTGCGCCTGGGGCTCGACGCGTTCAACGAGTTCATCGCGCAGCGGATGACGGGCGACGTGCGGTTGCGGCTGCGGCGCGGCCTTGCGACCGTGACCGGTTCGCGTTCGCCGTTCGCGCTCTACGACGAGTCGCTGGCCACCTACGGTCAAGGCGACACGTTCCGGCACGATGCGGCCGGCGGGTTCATCCAGATCTGGGGTCTGCCGGTTGCGGCCGGGGCGGCGAAAGCCGCCGAGGCGGCGCAGCGGGCGACGCCGGTCCTGACCTGACGCCGATGCCCGGCGAGGGCGTTGTCGCCGAAGAGGAACTGCAATGGGGCGGGCGCTTCGCGGAAGCGCCCGATCCCGTTTTGCTTGCCTTCGGCTCATCGCTGGCCGACGATCTGACCCTGGCCGCATTCGACGTGACGTGCTCGCGCGGTCATCTCGCGGCGCTCCAAGGCGGCGGGCTGGTTACGCCGGCGCAAGCCGACGCATTGCGGGCGGCGCTTGCGACCGTCGCGACCGAGATCGAGACCGGCGCATTCGCGGCGTTCGCGCGGGCCGGTGCGTTCGAGGACGTCCACGGTGCGATCGACGCGCGCGTGCGCGAACTCGCCGGCGACTCCGGCGAATCGCTGCACGCGGGCCGCAGCCGCAACGATCAAGTCGCCACCACGCTCGCCCTCTACGCGCGCGACCGCGCGCGGCGCGGGCGCGCGCTCTGCGCCCAGATTGCCCGAACGTTCAACGCCCGCGCGCGGGCCGCACTCGAATCGCGGGCGCTGATCGCCGCGACGACGCACTGGCAGCCCGCGCAGCCGGTGCTGCTCGCCTTCTGGCTCGATGCCGCCGCGCAACCGTTCGTGCGGGCCGCGCAACGCTTCGGCGCCGTCGCCGCAGCCGCGTCGCAGGCCTGTCCGCTCGGTTCCGCCGCGCTCGCCGGCTCCTCGCTGCCGCTCGACCGCGCGGCAGCGGCCCGCGAACTCGGCTTCGCCGAACCCTCGCGCAACGCGCTCGACACCGTCGGCGACCGCGATGTCGCGCTCGACCTGCTGCACGCCTGCGCGCGCGCCCTTGCGGCGGCATCGCGGCCGAGCGAGGAGTTCGTGCTCTGGACGACCCCCGCATTCGGCTACGCGCGCTTGGGCGACGCCGCGTCGACCGGTTCGAGCTTGATGCCTCAAAAGCGCAACCCCGATCCCTTCGAGTTGGTCCGCGGGGCCGCCGCGCGCCTGACCGGCGCGTACGCCGGCGCGCTCGGCACGACGACGGGCATCGGCCTCTCGTATCATCGCGATCTGCAAGAGACCAAATCGCTGGTCATTCGCGGAACGGAGCACGCGCTCGCGGCGCTCGACGCCTTCTCGCGTGCGCTCGATAACCTGACCTTCGACGAAGCGACGATGACGGCGCGGGCCGGCCAGGGCTATACCATCGCCACCGACCTCGCCGACGCGCTGATCGCAGCGGGGACGAGCGCGCGCGCCGCGCATCGCGCCGTGGGCGAGCGCGTCCTCGCGGCAGAGCGGGCACAACGCCCGCTGGACGCCAGCGACGCCCAAGCGCTGGGCATTCCGAACGCGCCGATCGATGCGCGCACCTCGGTCGCGGCGAAGCAGACGGCCGGTTCCACCGCTCCCGCGGCCGTCGCGCGCGCGATCGAGGCAACGGCGGCGGACGTCGAACGGTTGAAAGACGCATGACCACCGTTCACATCGCCGGAGCCGGCGGCTACGCAGCCGCCGAATTGATCCGTCTGCTCGACCCGCACCCCGACGTGCGCGTCGGCACGCTGATGAGCCGGAGCGCGGCGGGGAAGCGCGTGTGCGATGTCTTCCCATCACTGCCGCACCTCACGCAACACTTCGACGATCTGAGCGCGATCTTCGAGCGCACCGCTCCCGGAGATATCGTGTTTCTGGCGGCCGATCGTGAACTCGCGGAGTTCGCGACGCCGCAACTGCTCGACGCCGGGGCGCGGGTGATCGATCTCGCGGACACGTTCCGGTTCGATCCGCAGGCGCACGGCGCGGTCTACGGCTTCCCCGAACGCTACCGTGACGCGATCGCCGGCGCACGCCTGGTGGCCAATCCCGGCTGCTATCCGACGGCATCGCTGCTGGCGCTCGCACCGCTCGGCGCGTTCGCCGGGCGGATCGCTGCCGTCGTGATCGACGCGAAGAGCGGGATCACCGGTGCCGGCCGCTCGCCGAAGACCCCGTCGCTCTTCGCCGAGGTCGACGGTGACGTCCGGGCCTACGGATTGGGGGGCCATCGGCATGGACCCGAGATCGTCCAGGAACTGCACGCCTGCGGAATCGAGGCGCCGCTCGCGTTCGCGCCGCACGTCGTCCCGCTTTCGCGTGGGATGCTCGCCAACGTCTATCTGATCCCGAGCGCACCGCTCGACCGCGACGCGATCCTGGCAACGCTGCGGCGCGCGTACGCGTCGAGCCCGTTCGTGACCGTGTTCGAGGACGGCCGTCCGCCCTATCTGCCCGCGCTCGAGAAGACCAACGACGCGCAGCTCAGCGTGTTCGAGGACGCCGGGATCATCCATCTGCTCTCCGGGATCGACAATCTCGGCAAGGGCGCCGCCGGCCAGGCGGTGCAGAACATGAACATCATGCTCGGAATCCCGGAGGATCGCGGACTTGGCGCTCACCGCACCGTCGTCGGCTGAGAACGAAACCCGTTTGATCGAGGTCCGCGGCGGCCTCGGGGCCGTCCCCGGCGTCCGGCTCGCCGGCGTCCATGCCGGCATCAAGAAACGTAAGAGCGATCTCGCGCTGATCGCGTTCGACGGTCCACGCATCTGCGCGCAGGTCATCACGACCAACGACATCAAGGCCGCCCCGCTGCTGGTCACCTCGGGTCATCTGGAATTCGACGGCGAAGCCATGGCAGCGCTCGTCGTCAACGCCGGCTGTGCGAACGCGTGCACGGGCGAACGCGGCCTGCGCGACGCGCGCGCGACCGCACGTCAAGCGGCGACCTTGCTCAAGATTCGCCCGACGCAGGTCGCGGTCTCCTCGACCGGCGTCATCGGCGTGTACTTGCCGATGGACCGCATCTCGAAGGGCCTCGAACGCGCGGTCAAGGACCTGGCGACGGGTCACGAGGCGGCATACGAAGCAGCGGAAGCGATCATGACCACCGATCATGTCCCGAAACTCGCCTCGTATGCCTTTCACGCCGGCAACACGCGCTACGTCGTGGGCGGGATCGCAAAAGGCTCGGGGATGATCGCGCCCGACATGGCGACGATGCTCGCGTTCGTCGCGACCGACGCGCCGATGTCGCGGGCCGCGCTGCAAGCCGCGCTGCGCGAAGCGGTCGACGGCACGTTCAACATGATCTCGGTCGACGGCGACATGTCGACCAACGATTGTTGCTACGCGTTCGCGAAGTCCGGTACCGGCGACGCGCCCGCCGGGTTCACCGCCGCGCTGACCGCCGTTTGCCGCGACCTCGCGGTGGCGATGGTGCGCGACGGCGAAGGCGCCACCAAGACGCTCACCTTCACGGTCAGCGGGGCGGCCGACGAGCGGCAAGCTCGCACGATCGCGCGCGCGGTGATCAACAGCTCGCTGGTCAAGACCGCCCTCTACGGCGAGGATCCGAACTGGGGCCGCATCATCGCGGCGGCCGGCTCGGTGCGCCTGGGGATCGACCCCGAGAAATGGGCGCTGTGGCTGGGCGATCATGTCTGGGTCGAGCCCGGCGCGATCGAAGCCCTCTCCGAAGCCGAGGCACACGCACTACTCGAGCACAACCAGATTCACATCCGCCTCGAACTCGGCATCGGCACCGCGAGCGCCGTCGCCTGGGGCTGCGACCTCTCCACCGACTACGTGCGCATCAACGCACACTACCGGACGTAATCCACCCATGAGCGGCACGCCCATGCTTCGACAGGCTCAGCATGACATGGTGCCTCGCCAACACACCATGCCGAGCCGCGCCCTGATTTGATGAGCCGCCACTCCGTCAGCGGGAGCCGCCACTCCGTCGGCGCGAGCCGCTCCGTCGGCGGGAGCCGCCACTCCGTCGGCGGGAGCCGCCACTCCGTCGGCGGGAGCCGCCACTCCGTCGGCGGGAGCCGCCACTCCGTCGGCGGGAGCCGCCACCCCGTCGGCGGGAGCCGCCACGCCGTCAGCGGGAGCCGCCACTCCGTCGGCGCGAGCCACTCCGTCGGCGCGAGCCGCCACTCCGTCGGCGCGAGCCGCCACTCCGTCGGCGGGAGCCGCCACTCCGTCGGCGCGAGCCGCCACTCCGTCGGCGCGAGCCACTCCGTCGGCGCGAGCCGCCACTCCGTCGGCGGGAGCCGCCACGCCGTCAGCGGGAGCCGCCACTCCGTCAGCGGGAGCCGCCACTCCGTCAGCGGGAGCCGCCACTCCGTCAGCGGGAGCCGCCACTCCGTCAGCGGGAGCCGCCACTCCGTCAGCGGGAGCCGCCACTCCGTCAGCGGGAGCCGCCACTCCGTCAGCGGGAGCCGCCACTCTGTCATCCTGAGCTTGTCGAAGGATGGGCACGCCACGAGAGGTGGGTTGCGGTGAGCCGGATCGTGGAAACGCACGGTGCGCGGATCGTGACGCGGCATCCGCATCTGCTGGCGAACTATGCGCGGGCGGAGATCAACATCGTTCGCGGCGAGGGTGTCTACCTGTTCGATGAGTCCGGGAACCGGTATTTGGATCTCGTGGCCGGGATCGCGGTGTGCGCGCTGGGGCATGCCCATCCGCGGATCACGCGAGCGATCGCCGAGCAGGCGGCGACGCTCGTGCACGCAAGCAACCTCTACCATCACGAACCGGCCGGGACGCTGGCCGACCGGCTCGCGGAACTTGCCGGGTTCGACGCCGTCTTCTTCTGCAATTCCGGCACGGAAGCCAACGAAGCGGCAATCAAGCTCGCGCGCAAAGCCGCCTGGCGGCGCGGCGAGCCGGAGCGCACCACGATTCTCGCAGCGCACGGCTCGTTTCACGGACGCACCCTCGGTTCGCTCGCAGCCACGGATAATCCGAAGTACAAAGAAGGCTTCGGGCCAATGCCCGGCGGCTTCGCTTGGACGCCATTCAACGACATCGCGGCGCTCGAAACGGCGATCGACGAACGCACCGCCGCGTTCTTGGTCGAACCGGTGCAAGGCGAGAGCGGCGTCGTCCCGGCGACGCGGGAGTTCTTGCAGGCCGCACGGCGGCTGTGCGACGAGCGCGGCGCGCTGCTGATCTTCGATGAGATCCAATGCGGGATGGGGCGCCTCGGCCGGCTCTTCGCTTCGCAATTCTACGACGTGCGGCCCGATGCGTTCACCCTCGCGAAGTCGCTCGCGAACGGCCTGCCGATCGGCGCGCTCCTCATCCGCGGTGCCGCGTCGGGCGCGCTCCAGCCGGGCGATCACGGGACGACCTTCGGCGGTTCACCCGTTCCCGCGGCGGCGGCGCTGGAACATCTGCTCATCCGCGAAGTCATCGATATCGACGCCAACGTCCGGCAAATCGGCGCCCTGCTGTTCGACGAACTCGCCGCGATCGCCGCCGACTGGCCCGAGCATTTCGCAGCGCCGCGCGGTCACGGCCTCATGCTGGGCCTACCGGTGCGCGAACCCTATGCGGCCTCCGCCTTCGTCCCGGCCGCACTCGAACGCGGCCTGCTGATCAATGCCGCCGGACGCAATACGCTACGTTTCGTCCCGCCGCTCATCATCACCGCCGACGAAACACGCGACGCGATCGTCCGCCTGCGCGCCGCCATCGCAGACGTCACCGAAGGCGGTTCTCGCGTTCACCCGCACACGAACGAAGCGGCGGGCGGAGCCTTCGCAGACTGATCCGCGTTCTCGGGTGGCTGCACTTCGGTGAATGAGCGACCGATGCAACCGGCTAACGTCAGCACGATTGCCGACGCAGCGCTGACGGCCGTTCGCCTGATCGGTGAATTGTGCGCTTGATTTCCGGACGGCATCATCGGCAGCCACATTTCCAAGCGAGGAAGGTGCTTGCGAACTCATCCGCTGCGATTCCGTGCAGAACGCGAAACACGTTCCTCTCGGTTGCAGATGCGACCCTCGGGTCCCCGGAGACGATTTCACGACCCGGCATTTCACGAAGCTGGCTACGCGTGTGCACCGGAATCAATCCGATTCGAGCATCGACGTTTGTGCGCGTCTATTCTGGCGGCATCTTCACTCGACGATCCTATTCGCAGAATCGCCGATGAACGATCCGTACAGTGGTCCCGTGCGCGCAACGGTTTCGGCCTCAACGCCGGGAGTGGTTGAGCTTTCGAGCGTCTCTCCGCTGTCTTCTGCGGGATTTCGTCTGCATCCTAGAAATATCGGACGCAACGAAGGAACACTTCGCCTAGTTGTTGGGGTCGAGGGCGCCGACCAGCGTCAGCGTGCTGCCGCCGATCGGACCGTCGAGAATGAACACCGAGACGTTTTGATCGTTCACGAACGGAAGCGCGTTCGTCGTGTTGGTCGAATCGAGTTGCACGGGGAGCAGGCTGCCCTCCGTCGGTGATCCGGTGTAAAATCCGACGCCGCTCGCCGCGCTCGAAGGAAGCGTGAAGATGCCGCTGTTCTGTGCGAAGCTGATGCCGTTGCCCAGCGCCACGGAAGACGCCGGCGTCCCCGGGGGATAGTAGCCGACGGTTTCCGTTCCGACCAAACCGGAGTTAGTCGGCGTGCAGTTGTTGAATTGCACCGCTGCCGTTCCGGTCGCCGTGGTGAACAGGGGCTCATCGAAGATGCAGAGTTGCTGGTCGAGGTCGGCGGCCGAGCCCCCGAGGACGATCGTATACCGATGATTGGCCTGGAGCGAAAGGTTGTTGTTTCCGGTCGGCGGCTGGATCAACGTGGTCGAGCCATGCGGCGTGGCGCCCACGGAGTACGTTCCCGCGGCGATCGACTGATAGGCGGTGATCGTCTTGAACTGCTGACCGGAGACAACCGCCGTGCCCGCCGGAAGGTCCCAGTCGATTGCCGGTTGGTCCGGCGAGCCATGGAGAAAGCGGACCTCGGCATTCCCGGTCACGCCGGTCGAGGTCGCCGCGGAACCCCCGCAGCCGGCGAGGGCGCAGGCAGTGAGAAGGCTGGCAAGCAAACGAATACGCACGGTAGCTCCTCGGACGAGACGATCGGATGAAAGCGCCCGTATCATAGGGCGCAGACCTTGAAAGAACCTGGGTTTTGGGACTTTTCTCACCCTAGGCGCCCGGTCAGGTATCCGCTCAAGGCGTCGACGCCCACCCGCTCCTGCAGCATCGAGTCGCGGTCGCGCACGGTTACCGTGCCATCGGCGAGCCCTTCGTAATCGACCATGACGCAGGCTGGGGTGCCGATCTCGTCCTGACGGCGGTAAAGCTGGCCGACGTTGCCTTCGTCGTATTGAGTCCGCATGCGTGAGCGCAGGTCGCGTTCGACGGCCCGCGCACGTTCGACGAGTTCGGGCTTATTGCGAGCGAGCGGGAAGACCCCGACCTGCACGGGCGCGATCTTCGGGTGGAAGCGCAAGACGACGCGCCTGGACTCCTTGCCGCTCTCGTCGACGATGGTCTGGCTCTCGTAGGCGTCGATCAGCATCGTGAGCGTCGTGCGGTCCATTCCGGCGGAGCTCTCGATGAGGATCGGCGTGTACTTCGTTTTCGAGGCCTCGTCGAAGAACGTCAGGTCTTTGCCGGAGAGCTTCATATGGGCGTCGAGGTCGTAGGTGCCGCGGTGCGCGATCGATTCGAGTTCGCCCCAGCCCCAGGGGAAGAGATACTCGACGTCCGTCCCGGCCTTCGCATAGTGCGGCCGCTCTTGCGCCGTGAGTTCGTAGAAACGCAACCGGTCGGCGCGCACGCCGTAGTCGCTGTACCACTGCTTGCGCGCCAGCACCCACTCCTCGTAGGCGGCGAGATCGTTGCCGTCATCGGGGACGAAGTACTCGAGTTCGGCTTGTTCGAATTCGCGCTGGCGGAAGGTGAAATAGCGCGGGGTGATCTCGTTGCGGAACGACTTGCCGATCTGCGCTATTCCGAACGGCGGCTTCTTGCGCGCGCTCTGGTAGATGTTCTTGAAGTTGACGAAGATGCCCTGAGCGGTTTCGGGCCGCAGATACGCGAGCGACTCCGCGTCCTCCATCGCGCCCACCTGTGTCTGCATCATCAGGCTGAAATTGCGCGGTTCGGTGAGCGTGCCTTTCATGCCGCAGTCGGGACACTTCTCGAGCGAGGGCAGATGATCGGCGCGAAAGCGATGCTTGCAGTTCCGGCAGTCGACCAGCTTATCGTGAAACGCGGCGACGTGGCCGGAGGCGACCCAGGTATTCGGATGCATGACGATCGAGGAATCGAAACCGACAACGTCGTCGCGCAGTTCGACGATCTCGCGCCACCAGGCGTTCTTCACGTTGCGCTTGAGGATCGCACCCAGCGGGCCGTAATCGAAAAACCCGCCGATGCCGCCGTAGATCTCGCTGGACTGGAAGACGAAGCCGCGCCGTTTGGCGAGCGCGGTGATTTCCTCCATCGTAACGCGGGGTTCGGTGCTCTCCTCCATCCGCTTGGGATTGGGTTCGCAGCGCGGCTTTTCCCGCGCGAGCGAGCCGCGGTTGCGCGCGACAAAAGTCTCACATCACCGGCGTTCGTGCGCCTCGCCCCCGTCGCGGCCGCCGCCGGCGTATTGCGTATAGCGCCGGCCGCGCCAGTCCACGCCACGGCCGCTCAGGACGAGCGCCGTCGAGCGAATGGTTACCGCGGCAAAGAAGGCGGTGCCCAGCGGTTGAAACCAGCCGAGCCGCGGGTCCAGCCGGACCAGGTGCATCGCCCGCGCTGCGGCGGCGATCGTCGTCGCGGTCGCAAGCCCCGCTTCGAGCGCCTGCCACGGACGGCGCCGCACGAGTCCCTCGACCAGCAACAGCGGCGGCAGCCACGAAACGAGCGAGACCGCCGCTACCCCACCGGCGAGCTTGGCGAGATCGCCGTTCGCCCCGAAATAGATGTTCTTGGTGAAGCCGTCCCAGATCTCGCGCAGCGAGGTGTACATGCGAACCGACGCCAGGCTCTCACCGCCGGCGAGCAGCAACCGGAAACGGCCGTCCGCCTTGAGGTGGCGCGCGAATTCGAGGTCTTCGGCGATGCGATCGCGCACGGCCGCGTGCCCACCGAGCGCATCGTACGCGGGCCGCGAAATGAGCAGATATTGCCCGTTGGCGAGCGCCTTATCGGGCCGGGCGGGATCGTTGATTTCGCCGAACGTTCCGGTTGCGAAGAGTACGAGGGCGAGGATCGACGGCAAGATCGCGCGTTCGGCCGGCGAGCCCAGTTCTTGATAGGTACCGATCGACACGGCATCGACCGCGCGCTCGCGCGCGAACGCGATCGCCGAGCTGACCGAATGCGGCGCGTGCCGGCTATCGGCGTCGGTGAACAGCAACCATGTCCCGCGCGCAAGCGCTGCGCCTTGGGCGAGCGCCCACGGTTTTCCGACCCAGCCTTCGGGCAGCGGCTCGCCGCGCACGATCCGCAGCCGTGGGTTTTCCGCGGCGAGCCGGGCGAGAATCTGCGGCGTTTCGTCCTCCGAGCGATCGTCGACGACGATCACCTCGAAGTGCGGCAGCGTTTGCGCGAGCAGCGAACGAACGCAGCGTTCGATCGAACGCGCCTCGTTGCGCGCCGGAACGACGATCGAAGCGAACGGCGCATCGGGCAGCGTGGCGACGTCGGGGACGCGAATCCACGACGGCGCGAACTGCGCGCCCCGCGCCGCATACCCCAGCGCCGCAAGCGCGCACAGGTGCGTCGCGGCCGCGGTCAGTCGCATCGCGCCCTAGCCGAGCGCTTTTGCGCGCGGCTGCGTTTCGGCTTGCAGTTGGCCGCAGGCGGCGGCGATGTCGGTCCCCATCGGCCGGCGCACCGTGCACGGGACCCCGCTTGCTTCGAGGACCGCTTGGAACGCCCGGATGCGCTCGTCACCGCTGGGGCCAAGACGCGCGTCGGGGGTCGCGTTGTAAGGGATGATGTTGACGTGATAGAGCGGGCCGCGCATCAGCCGCGTCAGGTCTTGGGCATCGCGCGGCCGGTCGTTGACGCCCTCGAGCATCACGTACTCGAAGAAGACCTTGCGATTGGTCTTGGCGATGTAGCGTTTGACCGCCGCCATCAGTTCGGCCACCGGCCAGCGCTTGTTCACCGGCATGATGCGCGAACGAATCTCGTCGGTCGGAGCGTGCAGCGAAATCGCGAGATTGACCTGGACCCCCTCGTCGGCGAACTGATCGATGCGCGGCACGACGCCGACCGTCGAGATCGTGATGTGCCGGTGGCCCAGACCGAATCCTCTGGGATCGTTGAGCAGGCGCACGGCATCCATCACCGCGTCGTAGTTGTGGAACGGTTCGCCCATCCCCATGAACACGACGTTGGTGATCTTGCGGTCTTGCTCGTGGAGATGGCGCGCGAAGTAGCGCGCTTGGTCGAAGATCTCGGCCGCCGAGAGATGGCGCGTGAAGCCCGCCTGCCCCGTCGCGCAAAACGCGCACATGAACGCGCAGCCTGCTTGGCTCGAGATGCACACCGTGTTGCGCTCGCCGTGATGCTGCATCAAGACCGCTTCGACCTCGCTCCCGTCATGCAAGCGGAAGAGCCCTTTGATCGTCTGCCGGTCGTTCGAGCGTTCGACGACGACCGGCTCGACCGAGTCGAACGAAAAGCCCTCGGCCGCGAGCGTCGCCCGCAGCTCCTTGGGCAGCACCGTCACGGCGGCGATGCCGGGCAGCAGTTCGCGCGCCGCGCCGCGGTAGAGTTGTTCGAGCCGATAGTTCTTCAGCCCATGCGCGGCCGCAAACGCCGCACCGCCCTCATGGCCGGCGCGCCGCGCCTTCTCGTCGATCCAGATGTCCTGAGCAGTCCGGGCAGGCATAACGCCTCATTGTAGCATGCCCTACCCCCGGTCCCCCGCCCCGAGCAAAGTCACACTGACCCTAGGTGAGTCCTGAGAAAATGTCATCGTGGCGGGGCCCGATGCCGTGCGGCCCTTGGGGCCTATTCGAAGAGGGGGGCTTGTTCGGCGATGGGGCCGGGGGCGGGCTCGTCGAGGCGGGCGCGGACTTTCTTGAGGTCCTCCCAGACGAGGCGCTTGACCGCGTTGATCTCGCCGCCCGTCAAACGCAGGATGTAGGCCGGGTGGAAGGTCGCGATCACCGGGGTTTCGCGGGGACCGATGGACCAGATGCCGCGTTGCTTGGTGATCGAGAACGTCTCGCCCATGAACGATCGCGCGGCCGGTGCCCCAACGGCGAGGATCACCCGCGGGCGGACGATCTCGATCTGCTCGTCCAGATAGGGGCGGCAGTTGCCCAGTTCGCTGGGGTCCGGCGCGCGGTTGCGCAGCCGCGTTCCGTCGTCGAACGTGGGCCGGCACTTGACCGTGTTGCAGATGAAGACGTCTTCGCGGGGCAGCCCGATCGCCAAGAGCATGCGGTCGAGCAACTCACCCGCCCGGCCCACGAACGGCCGGCCGAGCCGGTCTTCGTTCTCACCGGGACCTTCGCCGACCACCATCAGCGCGGCGCACGGGTCACCCTCGCCGTACACGCTGCGCGTCCGCGACACGCCGATCGCGCACTTGCGGCACGCTTCGACGGTTCCGGCCGCGCGTTCGAGCGCGCGCTGGCGGCGCGCCCGCTCTTCCAAACTCACGCCGGCAGCGGTTCTAACCAGACGGCCTCACCGAACGCCAGCACGCGCGTCGAGCCGTCGGCGGTTTCCGAGGCTTGGAATTGCAAGCCGACCACACCGTTGGCGCCAAGCGATTCCGCTTTGGCGATCAACGCGGTCAGACAGTCCGCGCGTGCGCGTTCGGCTTCGGTGAGATATTCGATCGGCGCGAGGCCGATGAAGGCGCCGATGCTGCGGAACGTGGCGCGCAGCATGTTGCGCGGGCGCATGGCATGGCCGTGCGCGTAGCCGAAACGCTTGACGATCCGGAATCCCTCGATGCAGTCGAACGTCACGACCGATTCCGGTGCGATCGCCATCAGCGAGACAAGATCCGCCGGCCGGCGATCAGGGCCCCGGCGGCGACGCCCGCGTAAAGCGCGTAGCGCCCGACGAGTGCCGCGTTCAGCGCCGCATACCACGCATAGCCGTGGTGTTTGATCCAATACTTGCGGCGCGACCGCTGCTTGCGCGCCTCGACGCTGTACCGGCCGCGCGCGCTGCCCATCCCTTCGTGCACGGCCTCGCTGCCCGGCACGAACCAGGTCTCCCAGCCGGCCTCGGCCGCGCGCTTTGCGAAATCGACCTCTTCGTGGTAGAGAAAAAAGCGGTCGTCGAACGGCCCGATCTCGTCGATCACCGAGCGCCGGATCGCCAACGCCGCACCGATCGCGAGGTCGACCCGCCGCTGCGTATCGTAGCCGAAATCGCGCAGCGACGCCCCGTTTGCGAAGCGGCGCAGCACCGGCCACTCACCCCAGGCGCTCGAACGTAAGAACGCTCCGACCCAGGTGTCGAACTCGCCGACCGACTGCTGGACCGTGCCGTCATAGTTGTAAATGCGCGAACCCGCTATCCCGCAACTCGGGTGCGTGTCGAGAAAAGCGACGATCTCGGCGAGCGCGCCGGCCTTGAGTTCGGCATCGGGGTTGAGCAAGAAGACGTACGGCGACAACGTCACCGCGAACGCGCGATTGCAGGCGGCGGCGAACCCCAGGTTGGCGCCGTTCTCGACGATCGAGACGGCCGGGTACCTGGCGCGAATGAACTCGCGCGAGCCGTCGGTCGAACCGTTATCGGAAACGACGACGTGCGCGAACGACGGATCGGCCTGGACTTCGGCCAAGGCAAAAACTGAGTCCAGGGCCGTCGCGATCTTCTCCCGATCGTTCCAGCACACGACGATCACGTCGACGCGCGCCATCAGGCGAACCCCCGGCGAGACTTCATGCGGCACTTCCACCGAACTCGTCGCGGCGCTGGAGATACGGCCAGATGAAGCCGTCGATATCGCCGTCGAGGACGGCGCTCGTATTGGCGGTCTCCACCCGCGTCCGCAGGTCTTTTACGAGTTGGAACGGATTGAGGGTGTAGGAACGGATCTGCGATCCCCATTCGTTGGCTTTGCGCACCCCGCGGATCTCGGCCAACTTGGCCTCGCGTTCCTCGCGCTCGCGTTGGACGAGCTTGGCACGCAGAATCCCCATCGCGACTTCTCGGTTCTGCATTTGCGAGCGTTCCTGCTGCGAGGCCACGATTGTTTTCGTGGGCACGTGAATGATGCGCACGGCCGACTCCGTCTTGTTGACGTATTGACCGCCCGCGCCGCTAGCCTTGAATGTCTCCACACGCAGGTCCTCGGGTTTGATCTCGATGTCGTCGGGATCGCCGTCCTGCGTTTCCGGAACGATGTCGACCTCGGCGAACGAGGTTTGGCGGCGGTGCGCTTGATCGAACGGCGAGATGCGCACCAGGCGGTGCACGCCGCGTTCGCTCTCCATCATGCCGTATACGTTGTGGCCGCGAATGAAGAACGTCGTCGACCGCAGGCCGGCCTCGTCGCCGGGCGATTCCTCGACGACCTGCGTCGCGAACCCGTGGCGTTCGGCCCATTTGAGATACATGCGGGCGAGCATGGCGACCCAATCGGCCGCGTCGGTGCCGCCGGCACCGGCCCGGATGGTGACGATCGCGTTGTGTGAATCGTAGGGGCGATCGAAATTGGCCGCGATCTCGAGGCCGTCGAGCGCCTCGTTCGCGGCGGCGATCGCGCGCTCGGCTTCGGCCTCGGCACCCGGTTCGTCGCCGAGCACCTCGAGCGTTTCGCGCGCGTCGCGCAGCGCGCGTTCGATCCGCGCCACCGCGTCGACCTCGGCCCGCAGATCGGCGATCTGCTTCATGGTCGCCTGGGCGCGCTCGGGGTCATCCCAGAAGCCGTCGGCGCGGGCGCGTTCTTCGAGTTCGATTAGCCGGCGTTGCTTCTTCGCATCGTCAAAGACGCACCGCAAGCGTCGTGAGGCGCTCGCGCGCTCGTTCGATCGCCCCGATCTGTGCATCGCTCATGCTAGGCCGACCTCATGCCTACGCGGCCGCCCCATGGCACTTCTTGTATTTCTTGCCGCTCCCGCACGGACAGGGCTCGTTCCGCCCGACCTTCTCGGCTCCGTTCGTCTTGGGCTTGGCGGGTTCGTCGTTGAGATTCGTGTGCATCGTGGTCGCACTCGGACCCTTGGGCGCGGGGCCGAGCAGCCGCTCCGCGGCGGCCGCATCGAGCCGCGCCGGAGCAGGCACCGCCTGCGGCACCATCGCGCCGGCCGGAATCGGCTCGAAACCCAGGTCCGGCAATGCGCTCGGCTCCGGCGTCACTTCCACGAACCCGTCCGGCGGGGCGCTGTCCTGCGGCTCGTCCTGGCGCGCGATGCGCACGCTGAGTACGGCCTTGATCGCTTCGTCGGCAATCGTGTTCTTGAGATCCTCGAAGATCTCATACGCCTCTTTTTCGTATTCGACGCGCGGGTCTTTCTGTCCGTAGCCACGCAGGCCGATCCCCGTCTTGAGCGCGTCCATCACATAGAGATGATCGACCCACAAGCGGTCGATGATCGGCAGCATGATGTACTGCGACTCGATCATGCGCATGAGTTCCGGACCGACCTCGGCTTCCTTGGCCTCGTAGCGCTCGAGACCGATCGCGTAGAGCGCCTCCTTCATCCCCTCGCGGTCCAGCTTCTCGAGATCCTCGACGCTGATGCGATCGCGGGCTGGGAAGATCAATTCGACTTCGTTCAGGACTTCCTCGAGGTCCCACTCCGAGGGATGCTCTTCGGGCGGGCAACCGGTGTCGACCGCGAAATCGACTTTCGTCCGCAGCGTCTCCAGCATGTACTCGCGCATCGATTCGCCCTGGAGCACGCGCCGGCGTTCGCCGTAGATCACTTCGCGCTGTTTGTTCATCACGTCGTCGTATTCGAGGACGTGCTTGCGCATCTCGTAGTTGTGGTTCTCAACCTTCGACTGCGCGTTTTCGATCGATTTCGAGAGCACGCCCGCCTCGATCGGTGTCTCATCGGTGAACTTGACGAAGTCCATCATCTTCTGCAAGCGCTCTTGGCCGAAGAGGCGCATCAGCTCGTCTTCGAGCGCGATGTAGAAGCGGGTCGAGCCGGGATCGCCTTGACGGCCCGAGCGGCCGCGCAACTGATTGTCGATGCGCCGCGACTCGTGGCGCTCGGTCCCGATGATGTGCAGGCCGCCGAGTTCGGGGACGCCGGGACCGAGCTTGATGTCGACGCCGCGACCGGCCATGTTGGTCGCGATCGTCACCGCGCCGCCGATACCGGCGTCCTTGATGATCTGCGCTTCTTGCTCGTGGTACTTGGCGTTGAGCACGTTGCACTCGACGCCTTTGCGGCGCAACATCGTGGCGAGCCGCTCCGACTTTTCGATCGAACGCGTGCCGACGAGCACCGGGCGGCCTTCCTGGTGAGCGGCGATGATCTCGTCGACGACCGCGTTGAACTTCGCGTTTTCGGTGCGGTAGACGATGTCTTGCGCGTCGGAGCGCCGCATCGGACGGTTTGTCGGAATGACGACAACGTCGAGGCCGTAGATCTCGCGGAACTCGCGCTCCTCGGTCTTCGCCGTACCGGTCATCCCGGCGAGCTTCTCGTAGAGCCGGAAATAGTTCTGGAACGTGATCGTGGCGAGCGTCTGGTCCTCGCTGCGGACCGCCAGGCCTTCCTTCGCTTCGATCGCCTGGTGAATGCCGTCGGAATAGCGGCGGCCGTACATGAGGCGCCCGGTGAACTCGTCGACGATGATGACTTCGCCGTCCTTGACGATGTATTGCTGGTCCTTGTGGAACAGATGCCACGCCTTGAGCGCCGCGTTGAGCTGGTGCGTCAACTCGAGGTTGCGTTGATCGTAGAGGTTGGTGACGCCGAGGATCTTCTCGACCTTGGCCACACCCTTTTCCGTGATCGGAACGGCGTGCGCCTTTTCATCGATCGTGAAGTCCTCGTCCTTGACCAGCCGCGGCAGAACCTTTGCAAATTGCCCGTAGAGTTCGGTCGCATCGTGACCTTGTCCGCTGATGATGAGCGGCGTGCGCGCTTCGTCGATCAGGATCGAGTCGACTTCGTCGACGATCGCGTACACGAGCGGGCGCTGCACCATGTCTTCGATCCGCCATGCCATGTTGTCACGCAGATAGTCGAAGCCGACCTCGTTGTTCGTCACATAGGTGATGTCGGATTCGTAGGCCGCGCGGCGGGCGGCCGAGTCCATGTCGTGCTGGATCACGCCGACCGTCAGGCCGAGGAATCGGTAGAGCGGCGACATCCACTCGGCGTCACGCTTGGCAAGGTAATCGTTGACCGTGACGACGTGAACGCCCGTGCCGGCCAGCGCGTTGAGGTACGCGGCAAGCGTGGCGACCAGCGTCTTGCCCTCGCCGGTCCGCATCTCGGCGACTTTGCCTTCGTGCAGCACGGCGCCGCCGATGATCTGAACGTCGAAATGGCGCATCTGCAGCGCACGCTTCCCGGCTTCGCGAGCGACCGCGAACGCTTCGGGCAACAGGTCGTCCAGCGTCGCGCCCTGCGCGAGCCGGCCTTTGAACTCGACCGTCTTGGCCGCCAGCGCCTCGTCGGAGAGCGATTGAGTTTGCGGTTCCAGCGCGTTGACGCGCTCGACGGTGCGGCGCAGCCGCCCGATCTCGCGCTCGTTGCCGTCAAAGAGGGACTTGAGAAAAGCCATACTGATGCATAACCGTTCGGCGTCGCGGTCGGTTCCCCGGCAGGCGCCCTACGGAAGCGCTAGGGACGCTTCGGCTTGTGCCGCCATCCCCCGGGACGGAGCCAGGGGCAGCGAAATCTCAAAGGTGCTTCCTTCGTTTTCGACCGAGGTGACGGTGATCCGGCCGCCGTGGACTTCCAGAATCTTACGCGAGACATAGAGCCCTACCCCGGTCCCCGCGATCCCCGCCGAGCGGGCGTTCGTGCCGCGGCCGAAGCGGACGAAGATGCGGTCCAGGTCGGCCGCCGGGATCCCGATCCCGCGATCGACGACGCGGATCAGCGCCTCGCTGCCGTGCCGTTCGATCGAGACCCGGACGGGCGCCGTCGAGTACTTGAGAGCGTTGCCGATGACGTTGTCGAGCACGTGCCGCATCCGCGTGCGGTCGATGAAGGCCGTCAGGTCCTCGTCCTCGGGGTACACGTAGTCGATCCGCGTCTCGGAGGGATCGTGCGCCTGCACGCTCTCGCCGACGAATTCCGTCAGGTTGCAGAAGTCGCGTTGCAATGAGAACCCGGCGGCCTGCGTGCGCGCGAGGATGAGGGCGTCGTCGGCGAGTTTCGCCAGCCGGCGGGATTGTGCGAGAATCGTCTCGATGTTGGGCTTCGCACTGCCGAGATCGTCCTCGAGCAGCAGTTCCGCGTACCCTTGGATGACGGTCAGCGGGCCCTTGAAGTCATGCGTGAACATCGCGAGCAAGTCGTCCTTGAACTCGTTGTTCTCGGATAGTGCGCGATAGAGTTCCACGTTGCGCAGACCCAGTGCGACGATGGTCCCGAGCGATTCGAGCAATCGCAGGACCGGACGATCGAACAGCCGCGCGTCGCCCGCGGCACGCCGGCAAACAAAAACACCCGCGACTTGAGCCGCAGCCGCCGAGCGCACCGAGACGATCGCCGTGCCGGCACCGGAGCGGGCGTGGCTCAGTGACTCGCCGTTGGCGATCGCTCGCTCCACCAGCGGATCCTCGAACGCGACGATCTCGGGAAACGGGCCCTGGTCGTCGAGCGACGCAGTGCCGACCCGAGTCAGCGAGCCGTCACGCGGTACGAAGAGCGCCGCATAGTCTGCACCCGAGAGATCGAGCGCGTAGTGCGCCATCGACTCGCCGAGCGAACCGAGTTCGCTACTCGCGAGCACCGTGCGGCCGGCTTCGGAGAGGGCCGCGCTTTCGGCCGCGAACCGGCGTTCGGAGTCGAAGGCGCGCGCGTTCGCCAACGCCAGGGCACCGTGCGCGGCAACCGTACGCGCGTACGCTTCGCGATCCTCGCGATCGTCGAAATCGCGGGGTGTCCCCTCGAACGCCAGCATCCCGTAGAGGCGCTGTTCGACGCGCAGCGGCAGCGCGAAGCCGCCCCGTGGTCCGACGACCTTCAACCAGGCGCCATCATCCCGGGCGGCGATCGAGATCAAATCGTGATCGGACATCGCGTTGATCACGGCCAGCGCCTCGGCTGCCGAGTCGCCGATCACCGCCGCACCGCCGGCTCGATCGGCGACCACCCGGCAGACGAGTTGATCCCCGTCCACGGACCATCCCGATCCGGTCAACGAAAACTCGCGGGCGATGATCTCGAGCAACGAGTGCAGTATCTCGTTGACGCTGCGCGTGTCTTTGAGCGCCCGCACGTTGCGTTCGACTTCCTCGGCGCGGCGCCGGGCCGATCGTTCGCGCTCGTACAAGCGCGAGTTCGCCAGCGCGAGACCGACGTGCATCGCGATCGTGCGCATCAGGAGCAAGTCGCGTTGGTCGAAGCTGTGCTCCGAACGGTATTGAAGCGCGATCCCCGCATCGATCCGGCCGTCGACCACGAAGGGGACGAGCAGCATCGAGGCCGCGGCGAAGGGCGCGAGTTGGGCTTGATCGGCGGTTCCGGCATCGCTCTCGATGCGCACCACCTGACCCAAGCCCAGGCATCGGTTGAGCACCGTGCCGGCGATCGGAATCCGTTCGGGCAACGCGGCGCTGATGGTGCCCGGATCGTCGGCCGCGATCACACGCGCCGTGCTGGGAGTCCGTTCGTCGCGAACGTAGATGGCGCAGCGATCGCTGGCGAAGGCGATCCGGACGTCGCGCGCCACCGCGTGCAATATCTCCTCGCGATCGAGCGACCCGCGGATGCTCTCACCGATGCGTGCGATCACCGCTGCGCGTTCGGCATCTCCTTCGGCTCGCCGCTGGCGTTGGTCGGCATCGACCGCGATCGCAAGCACGTCGGCGAACGCGCACAAGACGCTGACGTCGTGCGGTTCGGCAACGCGGGCCACGCAAATGATCGTGCCGACGTGCTCGTGACGTGCCGTCAGCGGGATGACGACAACGTCTTCTTTGCCGTCGCGCATGATCGTCCCGAGGTCTTTGCGCTGGGCGGCCGGGACGACGAACGCGCCGTTGCGCGAGAAGCGAGCCAGCGATTTGATCAAGAGCTGGCGACCGGCCGCACTCCCGTCCCGCACGGGCACGTCGCCGATATCGGCCCGGGCGGACGATCCCGGAGTGCTGAGCTCGACGCGCACGGCGGACCAGCCGTCCGCGGCGAGCGAGGCAGCCAGCGATGCAACTCGCAGATCGAGGGTCGGCCGTTCCCAATCGTGTGCGAACGCCGCGAAGAGCCGGGCGCTATCGACGATCATCGTAGGCGACGCTTCGACGTGAAGAAAGCGGAACCGCTTCCGTCGGGCCGGCTTATAAGGGGGTTTTGCGCGGGTGGTTCAGTTCTTCGGGCGAGACGCGGGCGAGCAGCTCGCCCACGGTAACGAAGCGATAGCCTGCAGCGCGATACCGTGCCACGACATCGGGTAACGCCTCGACCGTCGCGAGCCGGCCGCTGTGCAGCAGCACGATCTCGGGCGCCGTCGCGAAGCGGAAGACGTGCGCGCGAATGACCTCCGCGCCGACCGCGCGCCAATCGCCGGGATCGTCGTTCCAAAGCACCGTGTCGTACCCGGTCGCTTGCACGGCCCGCAGCGTATCCAGCGTATAGCGGCCGTGGGGCGGGCGCAGGTAGCGATGTAGCGCCGGGTCTGATACGATGGCGCCGAGCGCAGCCGCCCCGCCCTCGATCTCGCGCCGGACGTCCGCAGCATCGAGCGTGTCCAGATCGGGGTGGGTGAGGGTGTGATCGGCGATCTCGTTGCCGCTCGCGGCGATCCGGCGGACGAGCGCCGGATATTGCTCGCCGTCGCGCCCGATCAGGAAGAAGGTCGCGCGAACGTGCAAATCGGCGAGCGTGTCGAGCAGCAGCGGCGTGTCGACCGGATACGGGCCGTCGTCGAAGGTCAACGCAACGAGCTTGGGCCGCTCGCCGCCCGGTGCAGCGTTGCCGTGGAGCAAGCGGTCGACACGCGCCGCAAGGCCGCGCGAGACGATGCGCGCCGCGTCCATGCTCGGCGTGACGATCGCCGGCGTCGCGGGATTGGTGCGCCGCCAGAGACGATACCCGCCGTACCCGATGACTGCGAGGACGATGAGCGCGACGAGCGCCCGGCGGACTATTGCGCCGATTTTGCGGTCGCGACCGGCGCGGCAGCGGCGAAGTCGCGTCCGACGATCACCGTCACGTCACCGCTTTCAGGGAAAGGGTTCGCGGAGGCTTGCGGCGCCGGAGTGACGGTCGCCGTCTTGAGTGCGATCCGCGCGCGAACCTGCTCGCCGACTCCCGCGATCTTCGAGTGCTCGCGAATCACCGTCGTGTCGTACCCGAACGAGTCGGCATTCCCAACGCTGTCGACGACGTAGCCGCTCGCGCGCAGCGCGTCCGCCATCCGTTTTCCCAAGCCGCTTTGGCCGCTGCCGTTTTGGACGACGACGTGAACGGTCGACGGCGCGACGGTCGCCGCCGCCACCGCTTCGGGCGGGGGTGTCTGGGCGACATAGGGCCCTAGGAAATCCGCCACGATTTCGGCCTTCTTCTTCTGGTCCGGGACGAGCATGTCGCCCGCGTAGTCGGTGACGACGTCGCCCGAGAACGGAATCTGCGTCTGCTTGACGTTCGCGAGGCTGACGTTCTTGAAGTGCCAAGCCAGGCTGTTCATCTCTTCGGGCTTGAAGTCGGTATAGACGTCCTTGCGAATGACGTTGATGAGCTGCGCGATGTGGGTGAGGTCGTTGAACTTCTCGTTCTTGAGTTTCTCGATCGCGAGCTGCATGACCATCTGCTGGCGCTTGATGCGACAGGGATCGCTGCACGCGTCGTGGCGGAAACGCGCGAAAGAAACCGCTTGATCGCCGTTCATGTGTTGGAGGCCGGGGTGGAAGTGGATGTGGAGATGGCCCCAGTTGTCGTCGTAGTTCATCTCCTCGTCGACGTTCACGTCGAGGCCTCCGATCGCGTCGATGAAATCCTTGGTGGCGTCGATCCGCAAAGTGATGTAGCGATCGAAGTACCGGCCTTTATCGTTCTTGGGCAGACCGAGGAATTCGCCGGTGGTCTGATCGGTCAGGCTTTCGCCGCCGAAGGCATAGGCGGCGTTGATTTTGTTCTCGTGTCCGCGAATCAGCGCTTCCATATCGCGCGGCACGGCGATCTCCTTCACGACGCGCGTCGGAAAATCGAGCGCGTAGACGCTGAGCTTGTCCGTGCGCGCATTGGCCAACGTCTCGATGTCCTGGTCGGTGTAACCGTAGTCGAGTCCCAAGAGGCCGACGATGATGCGGTCCTTGCCGAAGATCGTCTCGGGCGAGGGCACGAAATAGCCGACGACCACGTCGCCGAAGTTCTGTTTCGTCGCCACCATACGCGCGGCGACGATTCCGCACACGGCGGCAAAGACCAGCATCGACGCGAGGAACGCGTACGGGAACCAGCGCCGCCAGCCGTCCGGACGCTTACGGGACCGGGGAAGATCGCCGCTGCTGCGCGGCTCACCGGGTTCGAGGTGCTTGCTCACGCCGGCACCGCGATCGGCGCGAGCGAACCGTAGAAATCAAACGGCCCCGAGCCCTCGAGGTGGATGTCCACGAACGTCCCCGGCTCCGCGGAGGCTGCGAAGAAGATCCCGCCGTCGACCCCCGGCGCTTCGCCCATCGAGCGGCCGACGGTCACGTCGGTCGCACCGAGCGCGACGGCGATCGGATCGGTCCGGCGCAGACGGCGGCGCTCTTCGACGAGCACGCGGACCGTCTCGCCGACGCGGCGAGCGCGCGCTCGATCCGAGGCGAGTCGCTGGGCTTCACGCAAGCGCACGAGCCGCTTGCGTTTCTCGCGCGCGGGAACCTGATCCGGAAGTTCCGCGCCCGGCGTCCCCTCCTCGCGCGAATAGGTGAAAAAACCGACCCGGTCGAGTTGCGCGCGTCCGATCCACTCTTCTAAGTAGGCAACGTGTTCCTCGGTCTCGCCTGGGAAACCGACGATGAAGGTCGAGCGCATGGTGAGTCCCGGAATTCGCGAGCGGAATTCCTCGAGAATCTCGAGCGAGCGCTCGCCGCTGCCTGGCCGTAGCATGGCACGCAACACCGTGGGATGCGCGTGCTGGAGCGGCATGTCCAGATACTTGCAGACTTTGGGCAAGCGCGCCATCGCATCGATCAGCTCGGCGTCGATCGTCGCCGGATAGAGATAGAGCAACCGGATCCACTCGATGCCGTCGATTTCGTGCAACTGCTCGAGCAAGGTAGCCAGGCCACCGCGCCGGACGCCGCGGTCGCGGCCGTACATCGAGCTATCCTGTGCGATCAGAATCAACTCGCGCGTCCCGCCGGCAACCAGCGCCCGGGCTTCTTTGAGGATCGACTCCGTCGAGCGCGAGCGGAAGGCGCCGCGCAATTGCGGGATGATGCAGAACGTGCACGGGTGATCGCAGCCTTCGGCGATCTTCAGGTAGGCCGTCGCCGAAGGCGTCGTGATCAGCCGCGGCAGAAACTCATGCTCGGGCGGTGCATCGAACTGCAGCCGAACGGGATGATGCCCCGCCAGGGCGTCCTCGAGCAACTCGACGATCCCGGCGTACGCGCCGGTCCCGATCACGCCGTCGATCTCGGGGATGAGTGACTGCAATTGGTCCCCGAAGCGCTGCGAGAGACAACCGGCCACGATCAACTGTTGACCGGGCGTCTTCCGCGCCGCATGTTCCAGGATGACTTCGGTCGATTCGGCTTTCGCGGGATCGATGAACGCACAGGTATTGATCACGACCGCATCCGCATCGGCCGTCTCCGGCACCAGTTCCCAACCCGCCGCCCCGAGCTTCCCGATCATCACCTCGGAATCCACGAGGTTCTTCGCGCACCCCAGCGACACAAACGAAACCCGCCGCCCCCCAGCCCCCATGTCAGCGCGACCCGCCACACGGTCAACGGGAGCCGCCACCCTGTCAGCACGACCCGCCACACTGTCAACGGGAGCCGCCACTCTGTCAGCACGACCCGCCACACTGTCAACGGGAGCCGCCACTCTGTCAGCACGACCCGCCACACTGTCAACGGGACCCGCCACTCTGTCAGCACGACCCGCCACAATGTCAACGGGACCCGCCACTCTGTCAGCACGACCCGCCACACTGTCAACGGGACCCGCCACTCTGTCAGCACGACCCGCCACAATGTCAACGGGACCCGCCACTCTGTCAGCACGACCCGCCACAATGTCAACGGGACCCGCCACTCTGTCAGCACGACCCGCCACTCTGTCAGCACGACCCGCCACTCTGTCAGCACGACCCGCCACTCTGTCATCCTGAGCCTGTCGAAGGATGGGCACGCCACAGACTACCTCAACTCCATCCTTCGACGGGCTCAGGATGACACTATCTTGCGCCACGCTTTCGACTTGATCTGTGTCGGACTTGGGGGTCACCGGTAGTTTACGAACTGTAGGGGGAGGTCGTAGTCCAGGCCTTTTAGGATGGCTTGGATCTTCTGCAAGTCGTCGCGGGATTTTCCGGTGACGCGGATTTGCTCGTCTTGATATTGCGCGGTGACTTTGAGCTTCGCGTTCTTGATCGCTTCCATCAGCGGCTTGGACTTGTCCTTGGGGATCCCCGTACGCAGCACGATCTTCTGGCGCAACGCGTCCTTCGTCGCCGGCTCGACTTTCTGGAAATCGAACGCCTTGATATCGATGCCGCGCTTGACCGACTTGGACTGAATGATGTCGATGACGTTCTTGAGTTTGAGTTCGTCGTCGGCGAGGATCGTAATGTCTTTGTCGGTGTTCTCGATCGACGCGATCGAGTGCTTGAAATCGAAACGCCCCGCAATTTCCTTGCGCGCTTGGTTGAGGGCGTTCTCGAGTTCCTGGGCGTCGATGCGTGAAACAACGTCGAACGAGCTATCCGCTGGCATGGGGTGAGCTTACTCCGGTTGGGAGAGGATGTACGAGCGCTCCTCGACGTTGCCGGCAGGGCCCATTGCGCCGGAAGACCGGCCGGCAACGAGCACGTCGACGCCGCCGGCGTTGCCGGCCCGCACGCGGGCGGTCTTCCCGGTGAACGTGCGCACGGTCCCGGCGGGGAAGATCCCCTCGAGCACGGTTTTCCCGTCGACGGCGACGCGAACCCACGAGCGCTTGACGAGACGAACCTGAATCTGGCCCTTCGCCACGGGTTCCGGACTTGCCGTTTCGCCCGGCAAGGGCGACTCGCCGGCCGCTGCGAGCGCGCCGGTGACGGTTTTCTTCGGCGACAGGCCGGGATCGGGGGTCGCGCCCGCGTCCCCGGCCGGGGTCGGGTTCGCCGCTATGGCCGCCTGCGGCTCGCCGTTCGCCGCGGCGGAATCCGGTGCCGCGGAGGCGATCCCGCCGCCCGTGGGCGGCGCGGAAACGCCCGGCACGACCGAGGGCGGCGCCGAGGCGACCGCAACGACCGGGCCGCTGCGCAGTGCGACGAACTCGTAGCCGACAAAGCCGATCAGCGCTAGGGCAACCACGATCAGAGCGACCACGCCGACGGAAGGTCCGCGGCCGTGGGGCTGGTTGGCGGCGATCGCCGCCATCGCGGCCGCGATCTGGGCCGGCGTTTCGCTTGGAACCCGCTCGGCGAAGCTCGCGACCGCTCCCTCGGGATCGAGACCAAGGAAGCGCGCATAGGTCCGGATGAAGCCGCGGGCGTAGACGGGGGCACCGATCGACGGCCAGTCCTCGGCTTCGATAGCAGCCAAGTAGACCGAGCGAATGTGAATGCTCTCGGCGACGTCGGATAACGTGAGGCCGCGCGCCTCCCGCGCGGTGCGAAAGGCCTCTCCGAGCGACGACATAGGTGGCTTTCCTTAGAGGCTGCATCCCCCTGGTCCCGCCTTGGAGTTTCACGGGCGTATCATGTCAGCAACGAAGATGCATGCCGCCATGGGTCAGCGAGTCATCGCCGCGATGAGCGGCGGGGTCGATTCGGCCGTTGCCGCAGGCTTGCTTGCCGAGGCCGGGTACGACGTCGTCGGCGTGACGATGAAGATGTACTCGCCGACGAAACCGGCGCATGCCAAATCGTGCTGCGGCGCCGGCGACTTCGACGACGCCCGGCGCAGCGCGGCGATCCTTGGGATTCCGCACTACGTACTCGACTTCGAGGAAACGTTTCGCACGCACGTCATCGACCGATTCGCGCAGGAATACGCACGCGGACGAACCCCCAATCCGTGCGTCGCGTGCAACAACTTCGTGAAGCTCGGCACGTTGCGCAGCTACGCCGATCGCTTGGGCGCGGCGTACGTCGCGACGGGTCACTATGCGCGACTCGAACAGCGCGCCGACGGTCCTCACCTCTTTCGAGGTTCGAGCAGTAAAGACCAGTCCTATGCGCTCGCGCAACTCACGGCGGGCCAGTTGCAGGGCTTGCTGCTGCCGCTGGGCGCGCTCACCAAGCACCAGACGCGCGCGCACGCCGAGCGGCTAGGGTTGAACGTCGCGCACAAAGCCGAGTCGCAAGACATCTGCTTCGTGGAAGGCGGCGACTATCGCGAGCTGCTCGCGCGCTACGCCGCCGAAGTGAGCCGGCCCGGGGAGGTGCGCACGACCGGCGGCAAGTTGGTCGGCGCGCACGCCGGCATCACGAACTACACCGTCGGCCAACGCCGCGGCCTCCCGCCCGTCCCCGGCGGCGAGGCGCGCTACGTGACGCGCATCGACGCGGCCACCAACACGATCGTCATCGGTCGCGTGGACGAACTCGGCTGCACGGCGCTCGTGGCGAACGAAGTGAATCTCATCCGGCCCGAACGCTTCGCGCGCGGCGAGTTGGCGCTGGCGGCGATGACGCGCTACCGCTCGCAGCCGGCTGCAGCCGCCGCGCGGCTCACCGCGGATGGCCGCTTGACGCTCGCGTTCGCGCAGCCGCAGCGGGCCGTCACACCGGGCCAACTCGTCGCGCTCTTCGATCCTGCGCACGATGAGGTGATCGGCGCAGCCACCATCGAAACGACATCGACATGAGCGAACCCGGCGACGCCGCGAAAACCGATCCATCGAGCGACGAGATCGTCGCGTTTCTCTTCCAAGCCGCGATGAGCGGCGACGCGACGGCCTGGGCACGTTCGCGCGAACTCGACCCGAAGCTCTTGGAGATGTGGAAATTCACCCACGCCCAAGAGTACATCGCCTACTTGGAAAAACTGTTGGGTGCGATAAAAACGCGCGCCCGCTGAATCTGCCTAGGCCGTTGCCAAGGCCAGGTCGTTGCGCAGATTCCAGTACGTGTCGCGGATGACGGGCGTGAAACCGGCGCCGCGCACCAATCCTTCGAGTTGCGCGCGCGTTGCTTCGTTGGTCGCGCCGGCGTCGTGGACGACGCGTTCCTCGAGGATCGTTCCGCCCATGTCGTCGCAGCCGTAGAAGAGCGCGAGCTGACCGATCTTCAGTCCCGGCGTCAACCACGACGCCTGCAAGTGGGGCACGTTGTCGAGGAAGAGGCGCGAGATCGCGAGCGTGCGCAAGTAGGTAAGGCCGCTCGCCTCACGACCGCGCAGCGGCGTCTTGAACGGCACGTAGTACCAAGGAATGAACGCCGTGAACCCGCGCGTCTCGTCCTGCAGATCGCGGACCACGCGCAGATGTTCGATCCGTTCGGCTTCGGTTTCGATCGAACCGAACATCATCGTCACGGTCGTCGGCATCCCGAGCAGTTGCGCGTCGCGCATCACGCCAAGCCACTCGTCGGGTCTCACTTTGCGCGCACTGATCCGCTTGCGCACGCGCTCGACCAGTATCTCGGCTCCGGCGCCGGGCAGCGATTTCAAGCCCGCTTCACGCAAGCGCACGAGGACGTCGCGCGGCGTCAGGTTCTCGATCTTGGCGAGGCCCGTGATCTCGGAGACGGAGAGCGAGTGGATGTCAACGTCCGGGTGTTCGCGCCGCACCCGGGCGAAGAGTTCCTCGAACCACGTAATCCGCAATGCGGGGTTCACGCCGCCCTGGATCATGATCTGGGTCGCGCCCTGATCGGCGGCGAACTTCACGCGCGCGAGCACCTGATCGTGCGACATCGTGTAGCCCTCGGCATGATGCTCGGGGCGGAAGAACGCGCAAAACGTACAGTGGACGTTGCAGACGTTCGTATAGTTGATCGTCGTGTCGATCACATAGGTCACGTCGGCGGTCGGGAATAGCGCCATGCGCCGGGCGTGGGCCGCGGCACCGAGTTCGTGGAGCGGCGCTTCCGTGTAGAGCCGGACGGCCTCGGATTCGGTGAGCCGGCCGCCCGCAGCCGCCCGGTCGAGCGCATCAGCGAGCGACATTGAGAAGTTCCCCCGGACTGCCCAGCACGCGGCCGAACGCGGCCAGCCCGGCCTCGGCGGGGACGTCGATCGTGTAGTCGAGTGCGGTGAAGTAGCGCTCGTAGAAGGCCGCCGGGCGCGGGCGCAGCCGCTGCGCGGCGGCGACCACGTCGGGCCGGTGCGCATCCCCCCACGCGCGCGCCTCAGCGTAGCGCAGCGCAAGCGCGGCAACGTCCGCCGGGCGCGCCGCCGCGACCTCACGCCGCGCGGCCCATAGGGCGAAGACCATCGGCAGGCCGGTCCAATCGTGCCAAGCGCGGCCGAGATCGTGAACGGCCTCCGGCGCGAGGCGCTCCGTCGCGTCGATCGCCGCATCCCCGATGAGCAGTGTCGGATGGCCCGCGACCGCGGCGCCAAGCGCGTCCGGCACGGTCACCAAGCGCGCCCGAACGTCGTAGCGCGTGCGCAGCAGCGCCTGCAAGAGCGCGCGGCCGCTAGCCGAGTCGCCGGCCACGGCGATGTCGGCGCCGCCCAGCAGCGAGGGCGGGACCGGGGAAGCAAGCACGACCGACAGGACGTCGCCGCGCGCGACGATCCCGAGATTGCCGACCCGCACGTAGCGGTCCGCGTGGGCAAGGTAGTGCGCCGCGCTCATCGGGCTCACGTCCAGATCGCCGGCGTCCATCGCCGCGTTGAGCTGCGTGGGAACACCGCTGACCAGCTCCACGTCGCGCCGGACCACGCCGGCATCGAACGCCGTCTCGAGCGGCGCGACGTTGGTGTAGGCGATGCGCCCCAAACGCAGGCGGTCAGGCATGCGCGAGGATCGGGACCGCGGCAGCCTCCGGCGCCCAATCGTGGGGAAACGTCTCGTAGGTCGAGTTGCGCCGCACGGGCGTGTAGCCGGCCTCTTCGATCAAACGCCGGAACTCACGATCGTCGACGTACTGGCCGGATTGCGTGCCGGCGCTGTGGTAGATCCGCTCCTCGTCCGTCGAACCATGCGTGCCGTCCATATCGTCGGCCCCGAAGTGCAGCGCGAGCTGGCAGATTTTGAGCCCTTGGATCATCCAGTAGGCCTTGATGTGGTCGAAGTTGTCGAGCATCAAGCGCGCGACCGCGAACATGCGGATGTCGTCCAGGCCCGAAGTCCAGCCCAGATGCGAGAGTTCGTTGCCGTCGGGATGGAACGCCAGCGGGATGAAGGCATTGTAGCCGGGCGAACGGTGCTGCGACTCACGCAAGAGGATGAGATGCTCGACGCGCTCCTCGAGCGTTTCGATCGTGCCGTAGAGCATCGTCGCGTTCGAGGCGATGCCGTGCCGGTGCGCCGTTTCGTGAATCTCGAGCCAGCGCGCGGCGTCGACCTTGTTCGCGCACACCAGCGCCCGGAAGCGCGGCGCGAAGACCTCGGCTCCGCCGCCGTTGATGTTGTCGAGCCCGGCTTCACGCAGGCGGCTGCAGATTTCGTCGGCGCCCAGGCGATGCCGGCGGGCGAGATAATCGATCTCCGCGGCGGTGAACAGCGAGAGCTGCGCGTGCGGCACGAGTTCTTTGAAGCGCCGCATCACGGGTAGCCAGTAGTCGAGCGAGAGCTGACGCGGATCGTGCCCGCCGACGATATGCAGTTGGTTGAAGTTCGTCCCGGTCTCGAGCGCCTTGGCGATCACCTCATCCGCCGACATACGAACGGCGCCGTCGTCCTTTTCACCGCGCGCGAACGAGCAGAACGTGCAGTTCGCGTAACACACGTTGGTCGAGTTGATGTAGCGGTTCAATACGTAATACACGTTCTGCCCGCTCTTCCGTTCTTTCGCGGATTTCGCGAGCCGTCCGAGCGTGTGGATATCGGCCGTGCGGAAGAGCGTCATCCCGTCGTCGTGCGAGAGCGAGATGCCTTCGTCGATTTTGTGCGCGATCGATGTAAGTGCGCGATCCATGACCATATCCTCATAGACTACGCGGCCGAGCGCCACGTTTCTTGCACTTTGGTCGCGGCAGAGGGCCACGAATTACGAGAAACAAGAGCGGCGCTTCCCGAAGGAGGCGCCGCTCGCGCGTTTCGCCGACGGCCGTTGCCGTCAGAGGTTCTAGGGACTTACTTGGAGCGCCGCTGCCGAGAGGGCGATATCGGCTTGCGCCGGGATCGCTGGTGCTTGTACCCCGCCCGAAAGCGCGGGTACGAGCGCGAGCAGACCGTAGTCGTACGCGATCACGGAGACCCGAACGGTATCGCCGGGCGTCGCCGTGCCGAGCGCGGCCGTGTTTTGGGCCGCCGAGCAGATCGTCGGAGTCGTCGTCGTGCTATTCGCCTGACGCGGCCCGATATTGCCCGGAAGCGTGAACGCGCCGCCGGTGGTCACGACCGAGTAGAACGCCGGAACTTGGAAGTTACCGGCGATCGTCGGCAGCTGAGCCGGGTAGCAGTTCGCTGCGCCGGCACCGTCGGAACCGAGGTCGACGATCTGGATGATCGCACCGGTTGCCCCGGCGGGCAACGCGTACGTTCCGGTCGCGCTGCCGTTTCCGGGGAAGGTCAACGCCGGGACGGCAATCGCCGCACCGCCGCCGATGAAGAACCCGGGGGTCGGCAACGTCGCCGTCGCCGTCAGGGTACCCGTGGTCGGCGTGTTGCCGTTGAATCCCGTCGGGATGACGACGCTCAGCGTGTACGGGGTCGCTCCGCCGGCAACGACGCCGTTGAAGACGCTTAGCCCGATAGCCGCGCCGTTGATACCCGAGGCATAGGTGCCGTCGCGCGAACCGAGGCCGTTCGGCCCGGCGAAGGCCGGCGGCCCGAGCCACGGCGTAAAGGAAGCCGCGGCTGCCGCACCCGTGGCATAGAACGGTTGAACGAACGGGTCGACGGTCGTGGAACTCGCAATATTCCCATTGTTTGCGTTGGCTACGTCGTCCGGACCGCAAATGATCGCGCACCCGGTGTTGAGGATGCCGTTAACCGTCGAGTTGGAGAGGGCAAAGCCGGTCGCGGCCAGGCCCCCGTTGATCCCGAAGGTCGTCCCGGCAGCGGTCGGGACGAGACCGCCCGCTTGATTCGGCGGGATCGTCAAGCTAGGTGCGGTCGAGCCGATGGTCAAAGCAGCGGCTTCCGCCGTGCTCGGGCCATTATGGCTCAGGGACGCACCCGTCGCTGAGGTTGGCGATGTTGCGAACGGCACGAGCGTGCCGAACGTGAACGGACCCGAAAGCGTCGGCGTGTCGTAGAGAATCGACGTTCCGTTGGATTGACGGAGGGTAGCGACGACGTTGAGGCCGTGGCTGCCGTTGATATTCGCCGTGCCGACGGCGAGTTGAAGTTTGCTGCCGGCAATCGGATTGACCGATGTGACGCTCGGCGTAGTGGTCTGGCCGGTCGAGCAACCGCCCAGAGCCACTACGGCCGCCGCCACCAGCGCTGAATTACGAAGACTCACTGGTGGAACGATCCTTCCTAAAATGCCAACTGATAGTAGAGACGATACGAACGCGGAGTCGCGTTCGTCGTGAAGGGGATGTAATAGGCGCCGCGGCCGCCTTGGGCGACGGTGAACGGTTGCACCCCGTAGTTGTATTGGTTGAGGTTGCTAACGCTCGTCGAATTCGGGATGATCCCGTTGACCGTGCCGGTTTGCGGTCCGGCAACACCGTTCGCCACTGCTTGGTAGTGGGTATTCGGAGTCGGTTCGTTCCCGGAGTTCGTCGCGCCCAAGCCAAATTCGTTGTTCGAGATATTGGCGATGTAGAGTCCGAACGTGTTGCGGTTCTTCGTGAACTCGAAGGAAATGTCGGCGCCGACACGTGCCTTGCTGAGCAATGAACCGGTGTTCGAACCCTCATTGGTTCCGCGCGTGGCGGCAATGACCGGGCTGAAGTAGCTGCCCGGATTGACGGGATCGACGTAGTTTGGCGTGACGAGATAGCCCGTCCCGTTTCCATAGGCGTATGGCTGCGCGAGGCCAAGATTCGTAGCCGTCACGGACAAGATCTGACCGTTGAGCGTGGGTACGCTCCCGACGGCATACGCGGTGTTCCCGCCGAACGGGGTCGTGTTCCCGACGCCGACCGGATATCCGTTATCGTACGCGATGATCGGGTTGACGCGGAACCCGTTGTGGGTCTTGTACGTGAGCCCGAGGCGCCCGACGAGCGGCGAGATGAAGCCCTCGCGATACGTCGCGTTCAGCGCGCCCGCCGCCGCGTTGTAAAGCGGATCGATGGATTCTTCACCAACGGCGCCCGGCGGAACGTTGCTGATCGCGTTTGTGTACGTCAGCGTCAGGAACCCCGAGAAGCCCGCCGGACGTTCGGGGGTTGCGATGTAGAAGTCGGCACCCGCCGTCTTCTCGAGCCCATTGCTGCCTGCACCGTAGATCGTGTACGACGGCTGAAGCGTCGCCGGATCCGGCGGGCCTGCGCGTAAGATCGAGAGCGAAGCGAGGTCGAAGCCACGCTTAGCGTAGCCGGTGAGCCGAAGCCCCCAGCCGTTCTTGAACTGATGCTGGTAGGTGAGATCCCAGTTGCTGTAGGTCGGCGGCAGGGAGCCACCAACGTCGGGAGCATCGACTTGCTCGTCCGCCCAGTAGAGCTGGTTCGCGAAGTTCGCGCACTGGAAGAAGCCCGTCGCGCCGCCGGCGGTCGGGGTCTGGCCCAGCGCCGCCCCGCGAGCGGTGTTCACGCCGGAGCCGCATTGCGGATTCGCGGCGCTGTCGAGCGCCGGAATGAGCGAGAGCTGTGCCGGAGCACCGTACAGCGTCCACGGCGTGCCGAAGCCCTGGCCGGGGTTGAAGTTCACCGAGCGGCCGTAGCCGAGGCGAACCGAATCGAGCGGCGTGAGCTGGAACGACCCGGCGATCCGCGGGGAGTACACCTTCGGGGTCCGGAATTTCGCCGTTACCGTTGAGGGGTCGACATCCTGCGGATTATCGGGCGTAACACCGGTCAGGCCGGTGGGGTCTAGTTGGCCATATTGATTTGTCGCCTGCTTGTAGTTCGCACCATCAACGCGGAAGCCGAAGTCGAAGCGCGTTTTTGCATTGAGCACGAACAGGTCGTGGATACCAAGACCGTAGGTTTGGTAATCCGCGCTGCGATATCCGACGCCGGCGACAGGGATGCGCCCCACGCCGCCCGGACCCCAGAACGAGGCGCCGCCGATGGCGAAGCCTTGCGAGTATAGGTAGCAGGCCGTCGGGTCTACCGACGCGGCAACGGGGCAGGGGTTGGCGGCAGACACCGGCGCCGCCGTGTTTGCCGGGTTGAGCCACTGATTGAAATTGAGCGTGCCGAAGTCGCCGTTTCCACTGGGGCCTAGGAGCCCAAGGTAGGCGTCCGGCTCGGTCCGGTCCGGCCGGGAGTTTTCGAATTTCCCGGCGAGGTCAAGGGTGTGCTTGTCGCCGAGTTGCGATGTCAGATCGAAGTTATACCCGCCCGTCGTCCCGCCGTCGTTCGATACGAACGGTTCGGTAAGGACGCCGCCGTGGGTGAAGTCGTTCACGCTGATTGACTGCCAGTTGTAATACCGGCCGGTGAAGGTCGTTTCGGCACCGATCGGGCGACTGTAGGTGAAGAGCAGGAAGCCCAGATTTGCGTTCGCGCTGTCACGCGGGGTCGTCGGCACGACGTTTTGACCGGGGATCGGCACGGCCGACGTAAGCAACGGGACCTGCGAGACGAACTGACTGCCCGTCAGCCCGAGGCTGGCGGCGATGGCCTGATAGCGCGGGTCATTCGTGTAGTACTGGAACGGGATGCAAGCGGCAGCGGCAGCGGCCGCGCTGGCGCTCGGGCACCCGCTCGAGAGCGGACCACCGGAGACGCCGCCGAGTTGGCCGAGCGTATCGCTGCGGCGGAATCGCGCGAGCACCTGGAGCGACTGGGTATTGTCGCGTCCAAAGCGGTAGACGAAGTTGTTGATGCTGTCGTCGAGCTTCTGGAACGAGGTCGTCGTGAAGCAACCGTTGATTGCCGGGTCAGAGACCGGTCCGCAGGTCGTTCCGTTTCGTTGTCCGACGTACGAGAAGTAATCGGTGATGCGGCCGTCCGGCGTCGCGAACCCATACTCTGTGGCGAGTTGGTGGCCGTAGTACGGCCCGCGCGCTTCGAGATCGAGCGACCCGAAGTCGGGGCGCGCTCCGCGCTTCACCGTGAAGTTGATCACGCCGGCGCCGACGTTCCCCTGCGAGGCATCGCCGGTGCCGCCGACGACCTGCAACGAGGCGAGGCCGTTCAGGGAGTTCGCCGCGATCGCGTTGGCTTGCGGTTCGCGGAAATCAACGCCCTCGAACTGGAAGCCGACATCGGTGGTCCGCGAGCCGCGGATCGAGATGTTGCCGCCGGCCGTCAGCGTAACGCCCGGAATCGACTGCGCGAGAATCGCGATATTCGTATTGAACGCTTTTCCCGAAGCCTCGGTGAGGCGGTCACCGCTGATCGTCACTTGGTCGACGGTTTGGTTCGGTTGAACCACCGATGAAGCCGAGCGGCTTGTGACGCGACCGATGGTCGCGAGTTGTTTGACCAGCGACTGCGGCTTGAGGGTGACGTTTTGGTCGCCTTGCACCGTCAAACCGGTGATGCTCAGCGATTGGTAACCAGGAGACGCGATCGTCACGACATACGTGTCGACCGGCAACTGCTGGAACGTAAAAAATCCGTGTGCGTCCGAGGTCGTACTCGCCCGAACGGATGGCGACGTGACGGTGATCTGCGCGTTCGCTAACGGCGTCTTGCCGTCAGCCTGGGTGACCGATCCGGTAACGCTACCGGTGACACCACCCGCCGCGAACGACGGGGTGATCGTCGGTGCGGTGAACACGAAGACAAGCGCCACAATCGCAAGGCTTCGGAGCAGCGTAACTGCCCGAAACAGCTTACGGGGCTGGATCATGCGGAAATCCTCTTCTCGTATGGACACACGAAGCGCATGCGAACCCCGGCCTAGTCTGGCTATATCGAGCAAGGGACGAGCACAACGCGGCGTGCGATATCTGGGAGTATGCTAAGCCTCCATTAAGCTCCTGTTGAGAAAAGCTCCTGTCGATTCGCTTGGATTCACCCGTTTCGGCGCTACCGCCGCGCGGGCCGCCGGCGGCCGAGCGGAGGGCAAACCGCGCTCGCGGCTCGAAGCCCGGTACGATGTTCCTCGCCCGATTTTTGCTCGTGGTGGTGCTCGGAGCCGCGCAAGGCGCCCCGGCCGTGCTGCCACCGCCGCCGAGCCCGAGCCCGAGTCCGCTCACAACGATCGGCCGCACGCGCACCCTCACCGCGGAGTGCGGCGTCATGGTTGACGCCGCGTCGAAGGCGCTCGCCCGCATCGGCCAAAACGACGCCGCCTCGGCCGACCTCGACAAAGTCCTCAAGAATACGGATTTCAACGCTTCCAACCCGATTGCCCAGCAGCGCATCCGGAACAACCTCTACAAGATCGGCCGGACGCTGCAATCGAACGCTGCGGCCGCGAATGCGGAGGTACAGCGGCTGCGCGACCTGTCGGACACCGCCGACATCCCGCGGGCGCATGCGCTCAAGCAGCTCATCGCGGCGTTCGACGTGGTAAACGGAGCGCAGCGGCAAATGGGCGCCGACCTCGTGCGCGCCCTGGTCGTTCAAGAAGGCCGGATCGCTACACGGGACTCCACCGCGCAGGTCACCTCGAACGGGCAGCAGGCCTTGGCGGGCGACCCGTCGCCAACCCCGAAGGGCGGCACCGACAACGCCGACGGCACCTTCACCGGACTCAAGTCGATCGTCCCGAAATCCAGCCGCGACCGCAGCGATCCCGACATGAACGTCCTCTTCGATGACCTCAACGACGACTTCGGCGATCGCATCGGCCAGATCACGCGGGTCGAAAAAACGGCGGTTCCCCCGCGAATCGCCGTCGCGCTTACGGGCTGCTAGCTCACGGCCATAGCGGCCCAGACGTCCAGTTTGGTCTTGATCTTCTCGATCACGGCGTCCGTGAATTCGGTCGTGGAGGCATGCCCGCCGAGGTCGCTCGTCGCGGTCCCCGAACGGACGGTCTCGAGCACGGACTCGTAGACGGCCCGCGAGCCGGCGAGCGCTCGCCGGTCGTCCATATGCGAGAGCAGCGCCGCCACGGCGAGGTGCATGGCCATCGGGTTGGCCACGTTCTTGCCGAACAGCCGGGGCGCGGTGCCGTGCGGCGCCTCCGCCATGACCACCGCCGGCTTGAGCTGCTTATCAAAGGAGAGCAATACCGACTCCGCGCCCGCGATCGAGCCGAAGAGCTGCATCACGAGGTCGGAGAGGCAGTCGCCATCGCGGTTGAGTGACGGGATGACCATCGCGTCGCCGGCCGAGGCGATGAGCAGGGCGTAGGTCGCGTCGATGAGCTGCGGCTCGTAGGTCACCTCGGGGTAACGGGCGGCCGCCGCGTCCATCTCTTCCTTGAGCATCCCTTCGTAGACCGGGCTGACCGTGTACTTGGGGCCGCCGAACACCTTGGCCCCGAGCCGGCGGGCGTGGACGAACGCGTACTCGGAAACCACCCGGCAGACGGCGCGCTCGATCCGTTCGGTCCGGAAGGCGACCTCGTCGTCGCCCGAACCCTCGCGCCATTCCTTGGCACCGTACGCGTCGCCGACCGCCATGCGCACGACGGAAATCGGGGCGTGGATGCCGGCCACGGGCCGGACGCCGGGGATGCGGCGGCCCGTCCGCACGATGACCTTGCCGTCGATCGCGTTGCGCAGGATCGCATTGGGCGAACCAACGTCGCCCCGCGCCTCCGGCGTGATCGTGGCGGCTTTGAGCCCGAAGCCGGCGCGCTTCATCGCCGCGGCCGCCTCGTAGACGATCGCGTTGCCGGTGCGGCGCCGCGTCTCGAGCGAGAGATCGAAGTGCTCGATGCCAACGTCGATGCCGATGACCCCGGGATCGAGCAGCCGGAGCGCTTCCAAAAGAAGTTCTTGGCCGGTTTGGTCGCCCTCGAGGACGACGATGGTGGGATTCGCCATGCCGCTCCATTCGCGCGCGTCGAGGTGCGAACCCGGCGCCGCACGAATCGATACGCTAATGGCACGCGTGCGGCGCCGCTCGACGACGACGGTACGCTGGAATTTCGAGATCGCGGGGATCGCGGCGCTCGGCGTCTCGCTCTTGCTCGCTCTCGCACTGGTTCTCTCGCCGGCCCGAAGCGGACTCATCGGCACAGCGACCGCACATGGCTTGCGGACGCTCTTCGGCTCGGCGGCGGGGCTCGTTCCGCTACTGATCGCGCTCGTCGGAGCAATCATCTTCCTCGAGATCAACGTCCCGCGCATGATCGCGACGCTGGGCGCGGCGGCGCTCGGCTATTTTCTGCTCGTCGACACGGCGTACGGCCGCGCCGGCGGCACCGTCGGCGGGGCGCTCGACGCCGGCTTGCGCACCCTGCTCGGCGATGCCGGAACGATCGTGGTGCTGGTCGTAACTGCGCTGGCGATCACGGTCTGGATCACCAACGTCTCGCTCAAGAAACTGATCGGCTGGGGTCTCGAACGGCTCGCCGCGCTGCGGCCGCCTCCCCAGCCCAAGAGTACGGCGAGCAAGGCCGCCCCGCCGCGTGCGCGCACGGTCGCGGCCCCCTCGACCGCGCTCGCGGTCGCGGTCGCAGAACCGCTTGCCCCGCCGAAAGCGCCCGCCGCACCGCTCGCGGATGCGGTTGCCGACGAGCTGTTCGACGACGACGACGCCTACGACGAGGAAGATGACGGCTACGAGGACGAGGTCTACGATGAAGGCGACGCCTTCGAGGATGAAGCCGAGCCGGCACCGCCGGCGGTGGCCGGCGAATACGAGCCGGCCGCCGCCGATCGGCGCGCGTACCGCCTCCCCGACCTGAGCCTCTTCGATCCGCCGCAGGCGCAGAAGGTCGACGACACGTCGCGCGCCACGATTCTCGAAGACACGCTGGCCTCGTTCGGCGTCGGGGCGAAGGTCACGCACATCGAACGCGGGCCGTCGATCACGCGCTACGAACTCAAGCCCGAACGCGGCGTCAAGATCTCGCGCATCTCGGCCCTCTCCGACGATCTGGCGCTCGCGCTGGCCGCCACCTCGGTCCGCATCGAAGCTCCGATCCCCGGCAAATCCGCCGTCGGCATCGAGGTCCCCAACGCGACCGTTTCGATCGTCGCGATTCGCGAGATCATGGAGGCGCTGCCGCAGCGCGGTACGATCCCGCCGCTCAACATGGCGCTCGGCAAGGACATCACCGGACGCGCCGTGTTCGGCGATCTCGGCAAGATGCCGCATTTGCTCGTGGCCGGGGCGACCGGTTCGGGCAAATCGGTGTGTCTCAACGGCATCATCGCCTCGCTGCTGGTCAGCGCGACGCCCGATCAGGTGCAGATGCTGCTGATCGACCCCAAGCGCGTCGAGTTGACCGTCTACAACGGGATCCCGCACCTCATCAAAGAGGTCATCACCGACGCGCGGCTGGCCGCCGGCGCGCTCTACGAGATGACCAAAGAGATGGACGGGCGCTACGAGCGCTTCGCCAAGGCGGGCGTGCGCAAGATCGAAGAGTACAACGCGAAATTCCCCGATGACAAGCTGCCCTACGTCGTCATCGTGATCGACGAACTCGCCGATCTGATGCTGATCGCGCCGGCGAAGGTCGAAACGACGATCTGCCGGCTGGCGCAACTCGCGCGCGCCACCGGGATCCATCTCATCGTCGCGACCCAGCGACCCTCGGTCGATGTCATCACCGGGATCATCAAGGCCAACATCCCCTCGCGCATCGCGTTCGCCGTCTCCTCGCAAGTCGACTCGCGCACGATTCTCGATATGGCGGGCGCGGAACGGCTGCTCGGCCGCGGCGACATGCTGTACCTTCCGATCGACGCTCCCAAGCCGATCCGCGCGCAGGGTGCGCTCGTGACCAACGGCGAGATCGCCCGGCTGGTCGATTTCTGGGCCGCGCAAGCGCGCCCCGACAACCTGCTCAACGTCGAGGTGGCCCCGCTCGAAGACGACGAAGGCGACCGCAAGTCGATCGATCCGCTCTGTTACGACGCCGCGCGGTTCATCATCGAGACGAACTACGCTTCGACCGCGCAGTTACAATCGCAGTTTTCGATCGGTCATCCGCGCGCGGTCCGGTTGATGAAGCAACTCGAAGATTTCAAGGTCGTCGGGTCGCACGAGGGCACCAAGCCGCGGCGCATCTTGCTCGGTCTGGGCGACCTCGAGACGATTGCACCGCGCCTGGGACGGAGTCAACAGGAACTCTTCGGTTAATGGGGCGGCTCGCCGCGCTGGGCATCGGCCTGGTCTGCGCGCTCGCCTACGCGCTGCTCGGCAACGCCGTCTCGCACGTGCCGCCCGGAGCGTTCGACGGCGCCGCCGAGCCCCTGGCCGGCGTCGCACCGCAGCTCGCGTGGATCTTCACCGCGTCCTGCCTGTGGCCGGCGCTCGTCGCCGCGGGCGTCCTCGTGTTGGGACTGGCCGCGTTTTCGCCCGCGTGGCGCACGCGCGCACTCTTCTCCGTGATCCTCACCGTGGTGGCCTGGCAATCGAGCGATCTGCTCAAGAACGTATTCGCGCGCCCGCGTCCCGCGTATTGGGTGCTCCACCAAGAAACGAGCTACGCCTATTCGAGCGGCCACGCAATGTTCGCGGTGGTGGTCTACGGGCTCTGGGCGTACTTCATCTACCGCAGCCGGCTGCCGGAAGCGCTCCGCCGAACGCTCGCGCCGCTGCTGGCCGCTTGGGGACTCGCCGTGATCTGGTCGCGATTGGCGCTGGGCGCGCACTACCCAACGGACCTGATCGGTGGCGCCCTCCTTGGCCTGGCGTTCGTCAGCCTGGGGAGCGCGCTCGTCCCGGGGATCGGCGCGGCGCCAAGCTCCTCAGCGGCTCGAACGCGATAGGTCCGCGTCCGCCCGCGCCGGCGGACGCCGGGCCTCAGACCTCCATCACGACCGGGATCACGATCGGCTTGCGGCGCGACTTCTCGAAGATGGCCTTCGAGAGACCGGCCCGGATGTGTTCCTTCACGGTGCCGACGTCGCGAATGCCCTCGACCGAACAGGCGTCGAGGATCGCCGTCAACTTCGCCTTGAGCTCGTCCATCACGCCGCCGGACTCCGGCAAGTAGTAGACGCCGCGCGATACGAGGTCGGGACCCGCGACGACCCGGGCTTCCTCCGCATCGACGGTCACGACGACCATCATGATCCCGTCGGCGGAGAGGTGCTTGCGGTCGCGCAACACGGCTTCGCCGATGTCGCCGACCCCCGAACCGTCGACCATGACGTTGCCGCCGTACGTGCGCCCGACTTTGCCGGCGTTGTTCTCGGTGAACTCGAGCACGTCGCCGTTCTCGAGCACGAACACGTTGTCGCCCGGCACGCCGGTCGATTGCGCCAACCGGCCGTGCGTGACGAGCATCCGGTACTCGCCGTGGATCGGGATGAAACACTCCGGCCGCACGAGGTTGAGCATCAGCAGCAGTTCTTCTTGCGAGGCGTGACCCGAGACATGCGCGTTGCCGATCGAACCGTGAATCACGGTCGCACCCAGGCGATAGAGGTTGTTGATCGTCTTGGCGACGCTCTTCTCGTTGCCGGGGATCGGGGTCGCGCTGATCACCACCGTATCGCCCGAGACGATGCGCAGTTTCTTGTGATCGCGCATCGAAAGCCGCGTGAGCGCCGACATCGGTTCGCCTTGCGAGCCCGTCGTCATCACGACGACCTGCTCGGGCGGAAAATCGTCGACCTCTTCGAGCCGGATGACCAGCGAGGGCGGGATGTCGAGGTAGCCGAGGTCGGTTGCGTAGTGGACCACGTTCGAGAGCGAGCGCCCCAGAAACGCGACTCTGCGGCCGTAGCGCTGTGCTTGATCGACCACTTGCTGGATGCGCGGCACGTTCGAGGCGAACGAGGTGACGATGATGCGGCCCTTGGCGCGCGCGAAGATGTTCGCGAACGCCTCACCGACGATGCGCTCCGAGAGCGTATGCCCCGGCCGTTCGGCGTTCGTCGAGTCGGCCAGCATGACGCGCACGCCCTCTTCGCCGACTTTGGCGATCGAGGCGAAATCGGCCGGCTTGCCGTCGATCGGCGTCTGGTCGAATTTGAAGTCGCCGGTGTGGAACACGATGCCGCTGGGCGTCCGTAGCGCGAGCGCGCAGGCGCCCGCGAGGCTGTGGTTGATATGGATGAACTGCGTTTCGATCGAACCGTAGCGCACGCGGTCGCCCGGTTCGACGGTGACGAAATTCAGCTCGCCCGGTTTGTGCTCGCGCATCTTGGCGCGGATCAGCGCGAGCGAGAGCGGCGTCCCCACGACGGGGACCTGAAACTCGCGTAGCAGGTAGGGGATCCCGCCGATGTGGTCTTCATGCCCGTGGGTCACCAGCAGCGCCCGGAATTTGTCGATCCGCTCGCGCAGGTAGGAAAAATCGTTGATGACGATGTCGACACCGAACATCTCTTCATCGGGGAACATCAGTCCGCAATCGACCACGACGATGTCGTCGTTGGTCTCGATCACGGTCATGTTGCGCCCAATCTCGCCGCAACCGCCGAGCGGGATGATGCGCAGATAGGGTTCGTCGGGGGGCTTCGGGACGACCAGGGTGTCGGCGTAGGTGCCGTTCGCTTGCAAAGTGGGTCCTTGTCGGGGGGTCCGGCCCGCGTGATGGGCCGTGCGATGAAAACATATTCCGGCGCGCTCGGCGCGGCATGGTTCTTCTTCTTCGTCCTACCGGCCGGAAAAGCCGCGCAGCAGGCGCTTCCCGCGCCCACACCCCGCCCGGTCCGCGCAAGCCAGCTCTTCGCGCCCTCCGTCCGGCGCTCGGCCCAGTCGTATCTGCGACTCAGGTTGCTCGAACTGCGGGAGGCGGACTTGGACCGTGCACGGCTCGTGATCGAACACAAACTCGGGATCGACGCACTCCTCGAGACCCCGGCTCCGGTTCCAAAGGATGCAACCAGGCGAAACAAACCGTGACCAAGGCGGCTATTGCTCCATGACATAAGGAGGCCGTGTGAGCACTCGAGATTCTTCAATTCAACCGCGCTCCGGATTGTTGACGGCGCTGGACGTCATCATCGCACCGCAGGCAGCGTTCGAACGGCTCGCGCTTGCGCCGACCTGGGCCTGGGCCTTCCTGCTTACGGCCGCCGTCGGCATCGCGACGAATTTCGTCATCTTGCCGGCCGTGCTGCACGCGCTCGATGCGTCGCTCCCGGCGCAACTCTTGCAAAATCACGCTGTCCAGTCGCTGCCGTCCGACAAGCAGCAGGCGCAGATCGCTGCGAGCTTGTCGTTCGCCCACACGTTCGCAAATTTCAACTGGGTCATCGCGCCGTTCGCCATCCTGCTCGTCGTACTCGTCCAGACCGTCGTGCTGTTGACCGTGAACGCGGCCGCGAAGGGCAAGGGCAATTTCCGCCGCCTGTGGGCCCTGGCCATGAACGTCGGCGTCGTCGGGTTCGGGATCTCGTACTTGGTCACGGCGCTCGTAGTGCTCGTGCGCGGACCGGCCGCCTTCGATTCGACGATCGCGCTGCAGAACGCGGTGCCGGGTTTGGGAAGCTTCGTTCCCTCGAGCGCGCCCGTCCTGGCCGCGTTCCTCGGACCGTTCACGCTCGTCAACCTGTGGGCCGCGGCGCTGTTCGTCGCCGGGCTACGGGTCATCGCCGGGATCGGGACGACGCCGGCGGTCATTGCCGTCGCCGTCATGCTCCTGGGTCAAGGACTGGTCTCAGCGATCGGCCCGGCGCTTCAGCATTAGCATGCGGACGGTGCCCGTTTGCGCCGCGCTCGCCGCGGCGATCGTCCTCGCGCCCATAGCGGCCCGAGCGCAAAGCCGGCTGGGGCCCGCGGCGCTGGATTTGCGCGGCTGCGTCGCCTACGCGCTCGCGCACAGTCCCACGATCCTGACCCGGCGAGCGACGCTCGCCCAAGACGAATCGGCCTTCGCGAGAGCGCGCGCGAACGAACTACCGCCGGTCACCGGGCTGCTCCAGAATCAGGTCCAGAAGAGCGCGAATTCGCAGGGCGCGCTGGCCGCTTACGGGTTGACGTCGTCCAGCGTGTTCTCGCAGAACACCGCCCAGATCGGCACGGTCTGGAACATCTACAACGGCTCGTCCAACCAGCTCCAGGCCCAACAGGCCAAGCGCATCATGGAGGCCGCGCGCGACGACCTGCGCCGCGCCGAAGACCAGATCGCACAAGACGTCACCAACGCCTATTTCACCGTCGCCGCGCGCCACGGCACGGTGACCCTGGACCAATTCGACCGGGCCTACCAGCAGCAACTCGTCGACAACGCACGGATCAACGAAAAGGTCGGCCGCGCAGCCGGCGTCGACGTGTTGCGCGCCGAAGTCGACGAACTGCGAGCGCAAGCCGCGCTGACGACCGCGCTCTCCGATGAAGCGACGGCACGCGAGGCGCTCGCCGCCACGATCGGCGCACCCCCCGACGCGCCCTTCGCGGTGCCGGTCGACATCCCGGAGCCGGCCGTGCCGCAAACGCCGCTGCAAGCGCTGATCGAGGTCGCGAGCGCCAACCGCACCGACATCGCGAGTGCAAAAGCGCAAGTCGCGAGCGCAGAACTCGGCGATTCCCTCATCGACACCGATCTGAAACCCGCGATTCAATTGACCGGCGCGTTCGGCAACCAGAATTCACCGACGGCCAACGCGCAAACCGCCGCCCAACTCGCGGCTCAAAACGCGCAACTCATCGCCGCCGGCCAGCCGCCGCTTTCGACGGTGATCTCGCACGCCGGCTTCTGGCAACTCGGCGCGACCGAGACGTTCCAGATCGGCTTGATCGACTATGGTGCGCGCGCTGCCGCCCACCGGGCCGCGCGAGCCCAGATCGAAGCGGCCGTCGCCAACCTCGCGAGCGCCCGTCACGCCGTCGAAACCGACGTGCGCCAGGCGGTGCGCGGCGTCCAAACGGCCGCCGCCAACCTCACCACGAGCAAAGAAGCGGCCCGGCTGGGCGCCGAGTCGGCCCGCATCTCGCAGTTGCAGTATAAAAACGGCCTGATCTCGCTGACCGACGCGACCCAAGCCGAGCAGACCAACCTCTCCGCGCAAAACGATCTCGTCACGGCGCGCGTCGCGTACGTCGAGGCGATCGTGCACCTACGTGTCGCGATCGGGACCCAAGAACCGCTCGCCGTCGTCGATTTGAGGAACGCATGAACCGCCGTCGCAATCTCTTCATCGTCATCGGCGCGCTGGTCGTGATCGTCGCGATCGCGGTCATCGTGTCGGCGAAGAGCGGCCACCAGGCGATCAGCGCGCGGATCGTCACGATCGCGCCCGGCAGGTTCACGACGCGCCTGCCGGAGACGGGCACCGTGCAGCGTCCTCAGACGCAGACGCTGCCGGCACTCGTGAGCGGAAACATCGCGGCGATCTCGGCGCGGCCCGGCGACCACGTCGTCGCCGGCCAAGTGCTCGTCACGCTGACCAACCCGCAACTCGTGAACGCGGCCCTCGACGCGCATCAGGCCTATCTCTCGGCGGCGAGCCGGGCGGCCTCAACGGAGCGCACCGGCACCTCGGCCGTCGTCCAAGCGGAGGCCAATCTCGAATCGGCGCGCTTCCGGCTCAACCAGGCCTACGCGGATCAAAAAGCGGGCACCCAGTCGGGCCTCGGCTACGGCTTCTCGTCGGCCCAAGAAGAACGCGCCAACGCCGACGCGGCGGTGGCCAACGCCGACACGAACCTGCACGAAGCACAGCGCATCTACGACGCCGACAAAAACCTCTACGACAACAAGGCGATCTCCAAAGACGCGCTCGACCAGCAAGCCGCGCGCTTGGCCCAAGCCAAGGTAGCCGACGATCAGGCCCGCACGCAGCGTGAGGCGACCTTCGCGCAACTCGGCCGCCAGAACGTCGGTCTTGCGCGACAGCGTGCGCGCCGCGCAAGACAGCGTCCGCCAAGCCCAGGCCGCGCTGGTCGCCGCGCGCGCCAACGCCGGGGTCGGCAGCCCGGGCGACGTGGAAGCGGCCCGCGCCGACGCCGCGCAACGCCTGGCCGACGATCGCTACGCGCAAGATCAGGTGGCGCGGCTGACCATTCGTGCACCGTTCAGCGGTGCGGTGCAGACGATCGCAAATCAGCCGGGTGATTCGCTGCGGCAGCTTCAGCCCGGCGATGCCGTCACGGTCGGTCAGGCGCTGGTGACCGTCGCCTCCGATTCGGGCTTCGTCGTTCGCGCGCGCGTCGACGAACAGGATATCGCCCAAGTCGCCACCGGACAACGCGCGGAGATCAGCGGCGAGGATCTAGGCAGCAAGAAACTGCGCGGGCATGTCGTGAGCATCGGCGCCGTCGCGCAAAAGAGCGACGACCCCTCGAACACCTCACGCCAAGTCATCACCACGATCGGCCTCGACCAGACGTTGCCGTTCTTGCGCGACGGGATGACGGTCGACATCGACATCCTCACCGCCGACCGCGCGGGCGTGATCGTGGTCCCGACCGACGCGGTCGCGACCGACGGTGCCGGAAAATACGTCTACACGCTCGATGCGAACGGTCTCACGAAGCGCACGCCGGTCGTCACCGGGTCGAGCAACGACACGCAGACGATCGTCACGTCCGGCCTGCACACCGGGGACCGCGTGGTCGGCGAACGCAATCCGGCGATCGTCGCCAACGTCACCGTCACCCCCGCGGCCTCACCCAGCCCCGGACCCTCAGCCAAGCCGAAGTGAACCGACTCGGCGCCTATGTCGGCGAAGCCTTCGAGGCGATCTGGCGCAATCGGACGCGTTCGCTGCTCACCATGCTGGGCATGATCATCGGCACGTCGTCGATCATCGCCGTGCTCGGGATCAGCAAAGCCGCTTCCGGCGGGATCGCGGAAACCCTCGGCTCGTTCGGCGATGCGGGGATCTCGGTCAGCGTCGACAGCAATCAGGACGATCCGGCCGCGGCGGCCCTCGCCTACCGCGACGCGCGCATCCTGGCCAAAGAGTTGCCGGACGAAATCCTCAACATCGATCCGACCTATCAGCGCAACTTGACGATCCGCGCAAACGGAGTCACCTACAACTCGTTGGCCGCCTCGGGGAGCGGCTTTCATCCCGACTCGCTCACCTTGCGCGAAGGCCGGCGACTACGGGACAGTGACCTCGGGAGCGGCGCCCACGTGTGCCTGATGTCCACGACGCTGGCGAACCGTTTCTTCGCCGGGAGCGCCGTCGGGCAAGAGATTCGCGTCGGCGGTTCGGTCTTCACGGTGATCGGCGTGTACGATGACATCAAGGGTGGATTCTTCACGTCGCTGGGTGGCAGCGATTTTCTCGAAATTCCCTACACGGCATTCCACGAGATGATGCCCGGGCCCGTCGATCTCTTTCAACTCTATGCGAAGCCGGGCGTTTCGGAAAGCGCCCTCACGAGGCACATCACCGCCGTCCTGCGCCGCCTGCACGGACCGGCGGCCCAATACACGGTCCAAGACAACAACGCCCAGATTGCGATCTTCCAGAACGTGATCAACATCATCGCCGTCGGCCTGACGAGCGTCGGCGGCGTTGCCCTGATCGTCGCGGGCATCGGGATCATGAACATCATGCTCGTTTCGGTGACCGAGCGCACGCGCGAAATCGGGTTGCGCAAATCGATCGGCGCGAACAACGGCGACATCATGCTGCAGTTCTTGCTCGAAGCGATCCTGCTCTCGCTCATCGGCGGCGGCATCGGCACGGTGGCCGGATTTCTCGCCGTGCTCGGCGCCTACCACGCCATAGAGTCGTTCGTCGGGGCGGCGCCGATCCCGTATCTCCTGATCATGTCGATCGCCGTGGGCTTCTCGACGCTCGTCGGGTGCGTGTTCGGAACGTATCCGGCGTACCGCGCGAGCCGGCTCGATCCGATCGTGGCGCTGCGCACGTGACCGCGTACCTGCGCGAAGCCCTGGTCGTACTGTTCGCCAACAAGACGCGCACGATTCTGACGATGACCGGGTTGATCATCGGCGTCATGGCCGTGATCTCGATTCAGGTGCTCGGCGCCGGAATGGCCGGCGCCGTCACCGGGATCCTCGGCAGCATCAGCGATCGCTCGTTTTCGGTCTTTCCGAACACGCGTCAAGGCAACTTCACGCGCGCGATGCTTCGGGTCGGCGACATCGATCGCGCCCGGCTCGCGGTGGGGAACATCGCCGTCGCCGAGCCGATCGGCTCCACGACCCGGCGGGTGTCCTACGAAACGCACCATCTGCGGTTGCGGATCGCGGCTGAATCGGACGGACGCTTCTTCACGACGCCGATCCGCCTGGGGAGAGCGTTCACCCACGAAGACATCGAGGGCGCCGCGCACGTATGCCTGGTCACTTCCGAGACCGCCGAGAAGCTCGGCCTCGGTGACGACGCCCTCGGCCGTTCGCTGCGCCTGGGCGAGCGGCGCTGCACGATCGTCGCGGTGCTGGCGGCCTCGAAGGCCGGCATCCTGCCGAACATCGTGCAGGGCGACATCTTCATCCCCTATACGACCTACGAACGCGACTACGTTCAGAACGCGCCGGTGTTCGGCGGACGCTTCCTAGTCGAGGATGTGGCACGATTACCCCAGACCGAGAGCCGCATGATCGACTATCTGCAAAATCTCAAGCACGGGCGCGTCGAATACCGCACCTTCGATCGCAAGACGCTCGCAAGTTCGATCGACGGCATCTTCACGGGCCTGACGCTTGTCGTGGCGATCATCGGTGCCGTGTCGCTAGTCGTCGCCGGAATCGGCATCCTCAACATCATGCTCGTCTCGGTAGCCGAGCGCACGCGCGAGATCGGAATACGAAAAGCGATCGGCGCGACCCGCTTCCAGATCCTCATCCAGTTCTTCATCGAGGCGCTCTTGCTCTCATCGATCGGCTGCGCTATCGGCCTGGTGCTCGGGCTGCTGATCGGCGGGCTCGTCAACCAGTTCGGGATCGTCAAGATCTCGGGGATCGTGCCGCCGATCCCGTGGCTGCGCGCGACCGGGATCGCGGTCGGGTTCGCGACGATCGTCACGGTGCTCTTCGGCACCTACCCCGCCTATCGCGCCGCCCGGCTCGATCCGATCGAGGCCCTTCGCTATGAGTAGCCCCCGCCCGACGATCGACGTGCGCAACGTCACCAAGACCTATTCGCTAGGCGAAGTCCAGGTGCACGCGCTGCGCGGCGTTTCGTTCACGATCGATGCCGGCGAGTACGTCGCGATCATGGGGCCCTCGGGTTCCGGGAAATCGACTCTGATGAACACGCTGGGCTGCCTCGACCGGCCAACGTCCGGCCGCTACATCCTCGACGGCGTCAACGTCTCGACGCTCGACGACAACCAACTCGCCGCAATCCGGCTGAAGAAGCTCGGCTTCATTTTCCAGGGCTTCAATTTGCTCGCGCGCACCAGCGCCGTGCGCAACGTCGCGCTGCCGCTCTTCTACGCCGGCATCCCGCCACGCGAGCGCAACGCGGCGGCCGCGCAGCGCCTGCGCGAGGTCGGCCTGGGCGACCGGCTGGAACACAAGCCCTCCGAACTCTCGGGCGGCCAGCAGCAGCGCGTCGCGATCGCCCGCGCGCTCGTCAACGACCCCGCCGTATTGCTGGCCGACGAACCGACCGGCAACCTCGACTCGACCACCAGCGAAGAGCTGATGGCGCTCTTCGCCCAGCTCAACGCCCAAGGCCGCACGATCATCATGGTTACCCACGACGCGGACGTCGCCGCCCACGCCAAACGCATCATCCGCGTCCGCGACGGCCTGATCGCCTCGGACGCAGTGAGTCCATCCGGAAGCGAATCCCAAAGGCCCCAGTAGCCGAGGGATCCGCGAAAGGCAGAGCAGCCGATAACGCTCAACGTGATCCGTGTAGCGAATACAAGCCGTCGATACGTCAGCCTCCCGAGCTTCGTCCCCATCCGAGATCCAAGTGACGCGAGCTATCTCGGGCCGGGCCCCAGCCCCGCGAGGGCGTTCGGCAACCCCGGGGTGGGGTGCGGACGTTAAAGGTTGGCGAGAATCGTGGGCAGGCGAGCCCCCTGACGTTACCTTCTCAGGAAGCCGCTGTATAAGAGCCCCGTAGTCACCTCGTGATCAGGAGTCAACGTACGCCATGAAGTCTCGCTTTTTCGGGACCGCCGTCGTCGGGCTGGTCGGCGCGATCGTCGGCAGCTTTTCGATGATGCTCTTCGCCAGCACGCATTTCGCCAATGTCGCCGGGCCCAGCGGCACACCGCCCGTCGTGAGCGCCGCGCCGCTGCCCAGCACCGCCGGGTCGGATCAGGATCGCATCATCAACGCGGTCAAGCGCGTCGAACCGTCGGTCGTCGCGCTCAACGTTGTGATCAACGGCAAGGTATTCGTGCCGGTCGATCCGTTCGCGCAGTTCTTCGGCGGCGATCCGGGCGGGCAGTACCGCAACATCCGCCAGCGGGCTTCGGGCTCCGGCTTCGTCATCAACAAGGACGGTTTGATCGTCACCAACGCCCACGTCGTCCCGGTCGGGACCTCGTCGGTCGAGGCGGTTTTCGCCAACGGCGATAAGGTGAAGGCGCACGTTTTCTCGCGCGATCCCGCCGCCGATCTCGCGCTGGTCAAAGTCGACGGCTATGCGAAGCTTCCGCCGCCGGTCGAGTACGGAGATTCGGACCGCGTGCAAGCCGGCCAGTGGGCGATCGCCATCGGCGAACCGTTCGAGCTGCAGCAGTCGGTCGCGGTCGGCGTGGTCTCGGGCTTCAACCGCAACGAGCCGATCCAAGACGAGAGCGGTCAGGCGCGCGAATTCCGCGGCCTGCTCCAGACCTCAGCCCCGATCAACCCCGGAAATTCGGGCGGCCCGCTCGTCGATTTCGACGGCCGGCTCATCGGCGTGAATCAGTCGACCGCCAACGTTCGCGCGGGCGCCCAGGGCATCGGCTTCGCAATCCCGGTGAACACCGTACGCCGCGAAGTCGCCATCCTGGAAAAGAGCCCCAACCAAACGCTCAACGCGAATTCGACGGGCACGGGCCAGGGCTTCCTGGGCATCAACCCGCAGACGGTCGACAACGGGATCCGTTCGCAGCTCAACTATAAAGGTGACGGCGTGGTCGTCGCCCAGGTGAGCCCCGATACGCCCGCCGCGCAAGCCGGCCTGCAACCAGGCGACGTGATTCAGAAGATCAACGGCCAGCCCACCACGACCGACGATCAGTTCCGCGCCACGATCTCCAAGCTGAAACCGGGCACGAAGGTCACCCTGACCGTCTGGAGCCAGGGCATCGAGAAGCTGGTCATCGTGACCCTCGCCGAAAAGCCGGTCTCCGTCGGCCAAACGGACCCCAACGGCAACCCCTAACACCACGAACGCCCGCGAGGGACGGCGGCTCCCCGGCACAACCGGGGGGCCGCGTTTTTTCTGGGTACGGGCAACTACGGGTTCGCGTGCAACCACTGTGCCAGCATTTCTGTCATAGGAGGTGGAACAAAGCACCGCCGACGGCGTACAATACGCAGGGCCGCCGGTGCGGCGTTTTTACACCTCCTTGAGTGACGGTAAGCGGCAAGGCTAGAGGGAGCGATCCCGACGGATGGTCCACGACGCTCGGAAAGCGAGAACAACTACATGGCTAAAGTGGTCGGCATCGACCTCGGCACGACGAACTCCGTCGTCGCCGTGATGGAAGGGCAAACGCCAACCGTCATCGCCAACGCGGAAGGCAGTCGCACGACGCCCTCCGTCGTTGCCTTCACGAAAACCGGCGAACGGCTCGTCGGGCAGCTTGCCAAACGGCAGGCCGTGACGAACCCGGACCGCACGATCTCCTCGATCAAGCGGCACATGGGAACCGACTTCGCCGTCAAGATCGACGGGAAGGATTACACGCCGCAAGAGATCAGCTCGATGGTGCTTCAGAAGCTGGTCAACGACGCCTCGACCTATCTCGGCGAGCGCGTCACCAAAGCCGTCATCACGGTGCCGGCGTATTTCAACGACGCGCAGCGTCAAGCGACCAAGGACGCGGGCAAGATCGCGGGCCTCGAAGTGCTGCGCATCATCAACGAACCGACTGCCGCCGCGCTCGCGTACGGCCTCGAAAAGAAGGGCAACGAGACGATCCTCGTTTGGGACCTCGGCGGCGGGACGTTCAACGTCTCGATCCTCGAAGTCGGCGACGGCGTCTTCGAGGTCAAAGCGACCAACGGCGACACGCGCCTGGGCGGCGACGACTACGATCATCGCGTCGTCGAGTTCCTCGCGGCCGAGTTCCGCAAGGGGCAAGGCATCGATCTGAGCGGCGACAAGCAGGCCATGCAGCGCCTGACCGAAGCCGCCGAAAAAGCCAAGATCGAACTCTCGTCGATGGTGACGACCAACATCAATCTGCCGTTCATCACGGCCGATCAGAACGGTCCCAAGCATCTCGACGTGACGCTCACCCGCGCCAAGTTCGAGGAGTTGACGGCCGATCTCACCGAGCGCTGCATCCAGCCGTTCAAAAGCGCGCTGGCCGATGCCAAGTTCAACGTCTCGAAGATCGACGAGGTCGTGATGGTCGGCGGCTCGACCCGCATGCCCGTCATCCAGGAACTCGTCAAGAAGCTGACGGGCAAGGATCTGAACCAATCCGTGAACCCCGACGAAGTCGTGGCGATCGGCGCGGCGATCCAAGCCGGCGTGCTGGCGGGCGAAGTCCGCGACGTCGTGCTGCTCGACGTGACCCCGCTCTCGCTGGGTCTCGAGACGCTCGGCGGCGTCAACACCAAGCTGATCGAACGCAACACGACGATCCCGACGCGCAAGACGCAGGTCTTCACGACGGCGGACGACGGGCAGACCTCGGTCGACATCCGGGTTCTCCAAGGCGAACGCGAGATGGCGAACGACAACAAGGAACTCGGCCGTTTCCGGCTCGAGGGCATCCCAGCCGCGCCGCGCGGCGTGCCGCAGATCGAAGTGACCTTCAACATCGACGCCAACGGCATCGCCAGCGTCGCGGCTAAGGATCTGGGCACCGGCAAGGAGCAGCAGATCACGATCACCGCCTCGACCAATCTCTCCAAAGACGAAGTCGACCGCATGATCAAGGACGCCGACGCGATGCGCGCCGAGGACGCTCGCAAGAAAGAGGAAGCGGAGATTCGCAACACCGCGAACTCGCTGATCTACTCGACCGAGAAGTCGCTCAAGGAGATCGGCGACAAGGCCGAAGCTACGCTCAAGAGCACGGTGGAAGCCGCGCTCGGCGAACTCAAGCGGGTCAGCGAGAACGGCCTGGCGGCCGAGGTGAAAGCCGCGACCGAGGCGCTCCAAGCGGCGAGCTACAAACTCGCCGAAGCGCTCTACCAGAAGACCGGTGCCGCCGGCGCCGGCGCTGACGGAGCGGCGAGCGCGGGTGCCGCGAACGGTGCGAGCGGCAACGGCGCGACGACGGAGCAGGCGCCTCATGGCGACAACGTCATCGACGCTGAGTTCAAAGAAGCGAAGTAAGGCTCGATGAACGACGACGTGAATGCGACGGTGTCTTCGGACACCGCCGCCTCCGGCGCGGCCACGGCGACCGCCGACAACCCCGCGGCCGAACTGGCCGCGGCCAAAGCCAAAGCCGACGAGAACTACAACAAGTTCCTCTATGCGATGGCCGACTTCGAGAACTACAAGAAGCGCATCGAACGGCAGCTCGCCGAGATCTCCCTGGCCGGCAAACGATCGGTGCTCCTGAAGCTCTTGCCCGTGCTCGACAACCTCGAACGCGCGCTCGCCTACGATACCGAGAACGAGGGCCTCAAAGGTGGACTGCTCGCGACGCATCGCGCGTTCGAGAACGTGCTGGCCAGCGAGCACGTGAAGACGGTCTCGCTCAAGGGTCAGCTCTTCGACCCGAAGCTGGCCGAAGGGATCGGGACGCAGCCGGCGCCGGACGGCGTCGCCGACGATACCGTCCTCGAGGAAGCGCTCAAGCTCTATCTCATCGGCGATGACGTCCTGCGCCCCGCGCAAGTCATCGTCGCCAAAGCTCCGTGAACTACAAGAACTACTACGAAGTCCTGGGCGTCGACAAGAACGCGGCTGAGAAAGACATCAAGTCCGCGTATCGCAAGCTCGCGCGCAAGTGGCACCCGGACGCGAATCCCGAGAATCCCAAGCAGGCCGAGGAGAAGTTCAAGGACATCACCGAGGCCTACGAGGTGCTCAACGATTCCGAGCGGCGCAAGAAGTACGATCTGCTCGGGAGCGATTGGCAGCGCGCGGCGCGCGAGGCCGATCAGCAGCGTTCGTATCGCCAAGCACAGCGCGACCAGACCTTCGACTTCAGCGGCTTCAGCGGCGCTGGAGCGGGCGGTGCCGGCGCAAGCGGCTTCTCCGATTTCTTCGACATGTTCTTCTCGGGCGTCGGGCGGCACGGGACGCCCGGCACCAAGACCTACGGAGAGAAGGGCGGCGACTTGGAAACGACCATCGACCTCACCCTGGACGAAGCCTACGCGGGCGGCAAGAAATCCGTCTCGCTGAAGATCGAGGACACGTGTCCGCGCTGCGGCGGGACCGGCACCGAGCGCCAGCGCGTCTGTCCCCAGTGCCACGGCACCGGACGCCTGATCGAAACCAAGACCTTCGACGTGACCATCCCCAAGGGGGTCCGCGAAGGGCAACGCATCCGCCTGGCCGGCCAAGGCTCCGCCGGACCCGGCGGCCGCGGCGACCTCTATTTGGTCGTGAAGTTCACCGGCGGCGGAAAATACGAACGCAAGGGCGACGACTTGTACGTCGACTTGCCCGTGAGCATCTACGACTTGATCTTAGGTGCCGAAGTCCGCGTCCCGACGATGGGCGGCGACGTAACGATGACGATCCCCGCCGGCACGCAAAACAACAAGCTGCTGCGCCTCTCCGGCAAAGGCATGCCCAAACTCAAGAACGCCGGCTTCGGAGACGAATACGTCCGCCTCGTCGGCCAACTCCCCGACAAACTCACCGACAAAGAACACAAGCTGTTCAAGGAACTCGCTGGACTCAGGAACGGGAAACGCTAAACGTTAGACGTGCGACCCCAGTGCCCGGGGAAGAACATCGCGGCGGCAACGATCGCCGCTAAGCCGACGGCATTCCAATGTCGAGCTTATCGGCACGTGAGCCCAATCTGTCATTTCGCAAGTCCGACAGCAATCCAATGCCGGAACTTCATATCGGAATCGACGCCAATCTGTCACGCTGAGCCTGTCGAAGCATGGGCGTGCGATAATCGGTGGCGGCTCCATCCTTCGACACGGCTCAGGATGACAGAGTGGCGCGCAACGCTAGAGACGCGGGAGCGCTGCGCACGGGCGTTAGCGACGGGTGGTGAGGCCGATTGTGGTGAGGCGGTGGGGGCCGATGCGGGTGGTGCCGAGGACGAGGGAGGTGTGGTGGTCGAGTGGGACGGCGAGATCGCCTTCGAGGTAGCTGCGAGTCCGAGCGCGAGTGCGAGCGTCCCCTTGGCGACCCAAACCTTCGGCAGCTACAGCGGCTTCATCTCGGGCTCCGGAGCGAGCGCTAGAGCCGTCTACGTGTTCGACAACGACCCCGTCGGCACGACGAGTTCGACATGCAGCATCGCCAGCGGCCGCGCCGCCGCATGGCCGGCGGTTCCCGTCCCGGCCGGCGTCACGCCAACGTCGCCGTGGGCCTCGATCACCGGCACGAACGGCCAACCGCAACTCACCGTCAGCGGCCACCCGCTCTACACGTTCGCCGGCGATAGTGCGGGTACCGACACGGGCGACGGGTCGACCACCTACAGCACCAACAACACGCCGGTGTGGCATCTCGAAACGACCAGCGGCCCCGCCCCAAACCCCGGCACCACGCCCGCCAGCTCACCGACCCCGATCCTCGGTTATTACTAACACACATCATCTGGGAACGAGACGAAGGCCCGGCTGCGGTAAGCCGGGCCCTTTCTTTCTTTCGTGAGTCATACCGGTTAAAGCCGGTTCTGTGGCCAGTCGCAGGCTCGGACGAGGAGCGCTGCGAGTTGTTCGAAAAGCGCTTGTTCTGCGGGGCCGAAACGGGCTTTGAACGGGCTGTCAACGTCGAGTACGCCGAGGAGTCTGTCCCCGTCGAGTAGCGGGACGACGATCTCCGAACGGGACGCCGGGTCGCACGCGATGTGGCCTGGGAACGCGTGGACGTCGGGGACGACGACCGTTTCGCGGCGCTGCGCGGCCGTTCCGCAGACACCGCTGCCGAGGGCGATGCGCACGCACGCGGGCTTTCCGGAGAACGGACCGAGAACGAGTTCGTTCCCGCGCAGCACGTAGACCCCCGACCAATTCAGACCGGGGATCTGCGTACCGGCGAGCGCGGCGAAATTGGCTGCGTTCGCGACCCAATCGCGTTCGCCGTCCACGAGCGCCGCGGCTTGCGCGAGCAGTGTCTCCGCGTCAAATTCAGGCACCGTCATTTGGATTTGAGTTGGACCCCGACCGCGGCGGGCTGCTCGAGAGTCGCGGAATCGCCGTCGAGGTTGATCGTGCGGTTGAACACGAGCGCGCCGGGGGCATGGTCGCGCATCCAGCCGATCATCTGCTCGCGGACGTAAGACTGCAGATCGGAAAGATCCGACGACGAACGGGCGCTCACGAGGGCGCGCATTTGAATCGCCTGAGGAGTCGCGTCGGTCACTTCGAGCTTCACGATATCGCCGTCCCAGAGCGGCGTGTCTTTGACCAGATCGGGGAGAGCCGCGCGCAATTCGGCGACCGGGAACGTGTAGTCGGCGTAAACGAACACCGTGCCCATCAAGTCGGCGCTGTGCCGCGTCCAGTTCTCGAACGGCGTGGTGATGAAATAGGTCAGCGGGAGCACCATCCGGCGGCGGTCCCACAGGCGCACGACCACGTAGGTCGATTGAATCTCCTCGATCCGGCCGTATTGCTTCTCGACGATGACCACGTCGTCGAGCCGGATCGGCTGCGTGAACGCGATCTGCAAACCGGCGATGACATTCTCGAGAATCGGTCGCGCGGCGACGCCGGCGACGATGCCGATCACGCCGGCCGAGGCGAGCAGCGTCGTGCCGAGCGCCCGGACTTCGGGGAAGGTCAACAGCGCCGCGCCTACCGCGATGAAGACGGTCATGCCGACGGCGACCCGCGAGAGAATATCCACCCGCGTCACCAGTTGGCGGGCCTGGAGGTCGTGTCGCAGGTCCTCGGAGCGACGCGTACGCGCGATGTCCGCCCACAGGCCGATCAGCGCGACGGCGGCCCAGCCGATCGCGGCGATGACAAGCAAGCCCGTGATATGCTCGAGCGGCAGGTTGTAGGCGCGCGGGATGATCGTTTCGTCGAGGTACGGCAGCACCGAGAGGACCGCGGTCAGCGGCAGAATGAACGCCGCGGGACGTTTGAGCCGGCGGACCACGGCCCCCCAGACCGCCTCCTGGCGCTTCGCGAGCCGGGCGAAGAGCCAAAAGAGCACCTGCCAAACCACGAGCGCGCTGAGGATCGCGAGCAGCAAGGTCGCGGCGCCGATGATGAAGCGTTGATCCGGCATGCGGCCCTCTTCTCGCGCAGGACCTTCATTTCAGTCTGGAACTCCCCCAACCGTGCGCGGGTCCTAGGGAAACGTATGTACGGTGGCGGCAGCGGGCCCATGCACATGATGTGGTCGACGATGTTCGACCCCAACAAGCCGCGGGTCAAACGGCAGGTCAACTGGCGCCGGATCGGCGCGTTCTTCGGGCCCTACTGGCGCGAGGAGGCGACGGTGCTCGTCTGCATCGTCGTCGTGGCGCTGCTGGGCCTGTTGCCGCCGCTCTTCACGAAGTGGCTGATCAACGTCGCGCTCCCCGCCCGTTCGCTGCGCGAGGTGACCATCGACGCCGGGGGGATGGTCGTCTCCACCCTGGTCGCAAGCGGCGTCGGCGTCTACCAGGGCTATCTGAACTCGCTGGTCGGCGAAGGCATCATGCGCGACATCCGGACCAGCCTTGTCGCGCACCTCCATCGCATGCCGCTGCCCTTCTTCACCAGCACGAAGACGGGCGAGATCATGAACCGCGTCTCGAGCGACGTCGACAACGTCGACAACGTGGTGACCGGGACGATGGTCACGATCGTCACCAACGTCGCGACTATCGTGACGACGCTGGTCACCATCTTCATCCTCGACTGGCGGCTGGCGCTCGTCTCGATCGCCGTGATCCCGCTGATGATCGTGCCGCTCTACCCGGTCGGCCGCAAGATGTACAACGTCCGCAAGCTCACTCGCAAGAAGCGCGACGAGATCGAGTCGATCACCCAAGAGACGCTCTCGATCTCCGGCATCACGCTCATCAAGTCGTTCGTCCGCGAAGGCTTCGAGGCCGCGCGGTTCTACCGCGCGGGCGGCGATCTCATGAAACTCGAGATCGATCTGGCCATGGTCGGCCGCTGGTTCATCGCGGCGATCGGCGCGATGGTGACGATCGGCCCGGCGCTGGTGTGGCTGGCCGGCGGCTGGCTCGCGATCAATTCAGGCCTCTCGATCGGGACGATCGTGGCGTTCGTCGCCTTCCTGGGGCGCCTTTACGGGCCGGCCTCGGCCCTCGCCGGGATCCAGGTTCAAATCGTCAGCGCGCTCGCCGTCTTCGAGCGCATCTTCGAGTATCTCGATATGGAACCCGAGGAAGAAAAGTCCGGTGCGCTGGTGCTTGGGCGCGTGCGCGGCGAGCTTCGCTTCGACGACGTTTACTTCTCATACACGCCGGATCGCCCGGCCCTGAGCGGGGTCAGCTTCACGATCGAACCGGGGCAACTCGCGGCTTTCGTCGGCCCCTCGGGCGCCGGAAAGACCACGATCTCGCAACTCGTTCCGCGCTTCTACGATCCGCAACGCGGCTCGATCTCGATCGACGGTCACGATCTGCGCGACGTGACGCGAGCGTCGTTGCGCGAGAACATCGGCATCGTCACCCAGGAGACCTACCTCTTCCACGATACGATCGGGGCGAATCTCCGCTACGCGCGCGAGGACGCGACCCAAGCACAAGTCGAAGCTGCGGCACGTGCCGCGAACATCCACGACTTCATCGCCGGCCTGCCGGAAGGCTACGATACCGTCGTGGGCGAGCGCGGGCACAAACTCTCCGGCGGCGAGCGCCAGCGGCTCGCGATCGCGCGCGTCCTGCTCAAAGATCCCTGCATCCTGGTGCTCGACGAAGCGACCAGCGCGCTTGATTCCCACAACGAAGCGCTCATACAGGACGCGTTGATCCCACTCATGGCGGGACGCACCAGCCTCGTGATCGCGCATCGCCTCTCGACCATCCTCAACGCCGACGTCATCTACGTCGTCGAAGCCGGCCGGATCGTCGAATCCGGAACGCACATGCAGCTCCTGGCCCGCGAGGGCGCCTACGAGAAGCTCTACATGAAGCAGTTCCGCGAGCGCCCCGACGGAGCACTCGCCACGCCGTGAGCGGACTCGCCGTGCGCGGGCTGTCCAAGCGCTTCGGCGCGAAGACCGCGCTCGACGACGTCTCCTTCGAGGTCGCGCGCGGCGAGATCGTCGGCCTGATCGGCCCCAACGGCGCCGGCAAGTCGACGACCTTCGGCATCCTGTGCGGCCTCGTCCGGCCCGACGCCGGCACGATCGATTTCGCGGGCAGCCGCCTGCTCGGCGACCGCGGCCGCACGATCGCGCTCATCCCCGAGACGCCGGACGTCTACCCGATGCTCTCCGTGTGGGAGCACCTCGTTTTCGTTGCCCGGCTGTGCCGTCTCCCGGCCGGTTGGGAGGGGCGCGCGAGCGAACTCTTGGACCGGTTCGGGATGCTCGCGGAACGCGACACGCTCGGTCACGCACTCTCGAAAGGGATGCGGCAGAAAACGCTGGTCGCCGCAACGATCCTCGCCCAAACACCGGTACTCCTACTCGACGAACCGCTCATCGGGCTCGATCCGCGCGGGCAGCGCGAGCTGCGCGACCTCACCCGGAAACTGCGCGACGACGGCACCGCGCTGATGATCAGCACCCACCAACTCGACGCCGCCGAGTCGATGTGCGACCGGGTCATCGTGCTGGATCGCGGGCGCACGCTCGCGGCCGGAACGGTCGACGAAATTCGCGCGCTCGGAAGCGGCTCGCTCGAAGACGTCTTCCTCGAAATCACCCGCGCGTGAGCGATCTCGCGGCGCTCGCCTACGCGGACGTGCGCGGTTTCGTGCACGGAGCGCGCTCGATCTGGCGCACGCCGAGCCGCCTGCTCCCGTGGGCGTTCTTCTCGCTAGTGATCCCCGCGTTTCTCTTGCTGCGCTTCTTCGCCCCTTACGGCCGGACCGGCGGCTCGATCGCACGCCTCGATGCAATCGTCCTCGCCCCGCTCATCACGCTTGCCGCCTTGCTGCTGGCGAACGCGCGCGTCGGCCTGTTCGCATGCCGGGCCGAAGCGCACTTCGTCTCGCTCTCCCCGCGCTCGCGCCCGACCACGATCGCCTATCTGCAACTCCGCACGATCGCGGTCGAAGCGTTCCGGCTGACGTTCTCGAGCATCTATCTTCTGGTCGTCGTGTTGCCGCGCGGCATCGGCGGGGTGCAGTTCGCGCTCGATCTCGTGCTCGCGCCGCTCCTCCTCGTCGCCTTTACGAGCCTACAACTGCCGCGCCGCCTAGCCGCGCCGCCGCTCGCAGCCGCGTTCATCGGCGGCGCCGGCGTAACCGTCGTGCTGAGCAGCGCGATTCTCGCCCGCGACGTCGTCACATCCCTCCCGCGACCACTCCTGGCGGCGATCCCCTTCGGCGAGCGGATCCACGCGCTGCTGGCAGAGCTGCCGAATTGGCATCCGGGACATCTGCTCGTCGACCTGCAAGCGAGCACGATCGCGCTGGCCGTCCTTGCGGCGGGAACGGTTGCAGCCGTCGCGCTGCTCGCGCGAACCGCGCGGAACGCCTTTCCCCAACTCTACGAACTCTCGCAGGCGCGCATCGATCTGCGCGAACGGCTTCGCACACGCGCACCTTTCAGCACGCTGAGCGAGAATCTGCCGGCTGCCCAGCGCGGTCCGCGCACGGCACATGGGCAACCGGTCGGACTCGTTCCCGCCGGGCTCGCTGTGTTCTGCTGGAAGGCCTGGGTCGAGTTTCGCCGTTCGGCTTCGCCGCGCGTCCGCGTTCTCGTCATCGCCGGATTGCTTGCGCTGGGCGTTGCGGTCGCGATCGCCGGTCGCGCCGCTCCCGCCATGCTCCCGAGCCTGATCAGCGTAGGCGTCGTCATGCTGATCGCGATCGGCGTGGGCAGCGCGCAACGGCTCGCCGGCGAACTCCGCAGGCCGCTGTTCCATCTGGCGAAGCCGACGCTTTTCGAGCGGTTGGCGATGCTGACGCTCGCGCAAGCCGGCCCCGCGTGGATCCGGGGCGCGCTCGTCGTCGGCGGCGCGCTTCTGGGCGGCATCGATCCGCGCATCGCCGGCGCGGCGCTCCTCGTGACGGCGTGTCTCTTTACGCTCCTCGTCGCGGCGGGCTTCGCGCTCTTCAGCCTCTGGCCGGATGCCATCGACCGTCGCGGTCCGCTCGCGCTCGTGCGGGTGTTGGCGCTCTTCATCCTCGTCGGGATCGCGGGAAGCGTCGGCACGACCGTCGCGATCGTGAGCTCGATCCCGGCGGGGATCGCCGCCGGCTGCGCGTGCGCGGTGATAACCACGCTGGCGTTACTCGCGCTCGCGACCTGGCGTCTTTCGAGCGGGATCGATCTGCTGACGCTCGACACCGCGCGCGCCTGATTTTCGTTCAACTGAAGGCGCCCCGGCCCGCGCCTGCCTGTTGAGCAAAAGCCTTATGATGGTGCTACATGCGATGCGTTCACCAAATTCGAACGATCGCTAGCGACCCCTGGAGGCGACACACGTAGCGCTCGTCCGACACGCCCTGTCCCTTCACGTCCAGTGCGCGCGTGAACTCGGTGACTAGCGCCGCCGGTCGATCGCTTCGAGCGCGGCGTGGTTGTCGAGCGCGGTGAGGTCGCCGGGGTCGAGTCCCAGGAAACGGGCGCGCGCGACGCGGCGCATGACTTTGAGATTGCGCGTCTTGGGAAGATCGTCGACGAAGTAGATGGCTTTGGGGCGCAGCGATTTACCCATCATGCGGTCGACGATCGCGAAGAGCGCGGCGCGCGTGGCCTCGGTTTCGTCGGCGCGATCCCGCAGCACGGCGAGCACGACCACAACGTCGCCCTTCACCGCGTCGGGGACGGCGATCGCTGCCGCTTCCTTCACGGCGGCGTGCGAAACCGCGGCGCTCTCGAACTCCGCCGGGCCGACGCGTTTGCCCGCGACGTTGATCGTGTCGTCGCTGCGACCGCGGATGAACCAGAACTCGTCGTCGCCGACGCGCTCCGCGATGCACCAGTCGCCGTGCACCCAGACGCCGGGGAAGCGTTCCCAGTAGGTCGCGAGATAGCGCGCGTCGTCGTGGGTCGTGGCATCGCCGCCCCAAAAACTCTGCGTCATCCCCGGCCACGGCTCGAGCACGACCAGTTCGCCGACCACCCCACGTACCGGACGCGGTTCGTGCGGATCGTAGATGTCGGCGATCATTCCGGGGATCGGCCCGTGGAAGGTATTGGGAACCAGCGGCATCGTCGGAAACGCGCCGACGATCCCGCCGCCGATCTCCGTCCCGCCGGAGTAGTTGATGATCGGCGCCACGCCGCGCCCGACGTAGGTCGCGAACCACTTCCAGGGTTCGGTGTTCCAAGGCTCGCCGGAACTGCCCAGGATGCGCAGCTTCGAGAGATCGTGGCGCTGCGGGTACTCGTCGCCGTGCGCCATCAGCGAGCGGATCGCGGTCGGCGCGATCCCCAGGTGCGTCACGCCGTGGGTCTCGCAGATCTTCCAGAGCCGATCCGGTGCCGGATAATCGGGCGTGCCTTCGTAGAGCACGATCGACGCCCCCAGCCCCAGCGAGCCGAACACCAGAAACGGCCCCATCATCCAACCCATGTCGGTGAACCACAGCATGCGGTCGCCCGGGCAAACGTCCATGCACAGGTATTGATCGATCATGCATTTGAGGGGAAAGCCGCCATGAACGTGGTTGGCGCCCTTGGGCTTGCCGGTCGAGCCCGACGTATAGAGCAGCATGAGCTGGTCGTTGGCGGAGGTCCGCGCGTAGGTCGCCGGCGCGTCCGTCTTAGCGACTTCCTCGCGCCACCACCGGTCGCGCCCCGGCTGCATCGGCACCTCGAGCGGGACGCGGTCGAACACCAGCACGTGCTCGATGCTCGGCACGTGGCCCAGCGCATCGTCGACGACCGATTTGCTGACGACCGGCTTGCCGCGCCGCGTCACGCCGTTGACCGTCAGTAAGACTTTGGCGCGCGCGTCGGCGAGCCGCGCGGCGAGCGCGTCGGGCCCGTAGCCGGAGAACGCCGGCACCGCGATCGCGCCGAGGTAGGCGATCGCGAGCAGGCCGATCGCCGCCTCGGGGATGAGCGGCATGAAGATCCCGACGGTGTCCCCATGCCCGACGCCCAGGCGCGCCAGCGTCGCGGCGAGCCGGGCAACCGCGTCGCGCAATTCCGCGAACGTGAAGCGGCGCACTGCGCCGTCTTCCCCTTCCCACACGAGCGCTTCGTCGGCACCGCGTCCGGCGTCGACGTGGCGGTCGAGACAGTTGGCCGCGGCGTTGAAGCCGGCCCCGGGGAACCAGGTCGCAAGCTGCTTGCCGCGCGCGTTGTCGCGCACGCTCGTCCAGGGCGTGTCCCAGCGCAGGTCCAAACGGCGCACGAGACGCTCGTAGAAGCCGTCCAGGTCGCGCTTCGCGTACGCCAGCAGGGCGGCGTAGTCGGGCACGTCGAGCGAGCGCAGGAAGCCCGTCAAATTGGCGCGTTCGATCTGCTCGGGCGTGGGAACCCAGCGTTCGAGGGTGGACGAAGGGACGCTCATCGCGCGGCGCATTCGGTCCCCGCGACGGGGCCACCCGCGGGGCTGTCGAACCTCCGACCGTTTCCCTTTCCGTTCCGGAGTACCGACCCATGGCGATCGCACCAGCCCGCCCCGACACATCCGAAGAAGAGGCCATGATCCTCGATGTCGTCCGCCAACTCGTCAAGGAACGCGTCGAACCGCGCGCCGCCGCGATCGACGCGAACGCCGAGTACCCGGCCGACATCAAGCAGCTCTTCGCCGAGAACGACCTGCTAGGGATCCCCTTCCCGGCCGAATACGGCGGGTTGGGCGGCACGTTCTTGACGTACGTCAAGGTCGTCGAGGAAGTCGCCAAGGCGTGCGCCTCGAGTTCGCTGATCATCGCCGTACAAGAACTCGGCGCGCTCCCGATCATCATCGGCGGCAGCGAAGCGCAGAAGAAAACGTATCTGCCCAAGTTCGCCAGCGGCGAATGGGTGGCGGCCTACGCGCTCACCGAAGCGGGCTCGGGTTCCGACGCCGCCGGTTCGATGCGCACCCGCGCGCATAAGGACGGCGACGAGTGGGTCCTCGACGGCACGAAGATCTGGATCACCCAAGGCAACGTCGCCGACGTCGTCGCGGTGTTCGCCGTGACCGATCCGGCGAAGGGGCCCGGCGGCATCAGCGCGTTCATCGTCGAGAAAGGCACGCCCGGCTTCTCGGTCGGCAAAGTCGAGAAGAAAATGGGTATCCGCGGCTCACCGACCGTCGAGTTGGTCTTCGAGAACTGCCGCATCCCGGCGGCGAACCTGCTCGGGCCCGAAGGCGACGGTTTCAAAATCGCGATGAAGGTGCTCGACAAGTCGCGCCCCGGGATCGCCGCGCAAGCACTCGGCATCGCCCAAGGCGCACTCGATTACGCCGTCAACTACCTCAAGGAGCGCGTGGCGTTCGGCAAACCGCTCTCCCAGCAACAGGGGCTGCAGTTCATGCTCGCCGACATGAAGACCGAAGTCGAAGCGGCCCGCCTGCTGCTCTACGAAGCCGCCCGCAAGTGCGACGAGGGCGCGCCCGACATCACGACCTGGGCGGCGATGTGCAAGCTCAAGTGCGGCGACGTGGCGATGAGCGTCACGACCGACGCCGTGCAATTGCTCGGCGGTTTCGGCTACTCGACGGAGTACCCGGTCGAACGGATGATGCGCGACGCCAAGATCACGCAAATATACGAAGGGACGCAGCAGATCCAGCGCATCGTGATAGCGCGCAGCATGGTCGGCAAGTGGAGCCCGCCCAAGTCTTGAGCATCGGCTGAGCCCGATATGGGGAAGACAGGATCGTGATGCAATCGAACGCGTCCGCCGGCCTTCCCCAGGTCTCGCTGGGACGCGAGTACTGGCTGCGGCTGGCCGTGGTCGCCGTGCTGCTGGTACTGACGGGGGCGCGCTGCGTCCCCGACCTCGTGCGCGCCGCCTATCCGCTCAATGTGTTCGGCTACGCGACCGACGGCGACGGTGTCGTGGTCGTCGCGCCGGCGACCGTTCCCAAGGGCTCCGATCGCATCCGGATCGGCGACCGGGTCGCGGTCGCGAAAATCAAGGCATTCGACCGCAAGCCGGGGATCGTCGGCACGGCGTTCACCTACGACAACCCGGACCGCCGCTTGCCGATCGTGCGCGACGGCAAACCGCTGACACTGCACCTCAAGGCGCACCCGGAGACGCCCGTCGCGCGGGCGCTGGCGATCCTGCGCATCGTCCTGTTCATCATCGTCGCGGCTCTCGGCGCCATGCTCTATCTCGTGAAGCCCAAGATCGTGACGTTCGCGTTCTTCATTTTCTGCTTGAGCACGGTCGCGCCGACGACGTACCTCGATCTGATCATCCCCAACCCGTGGCGCCCGATCCCGATGCTGATCGACGACACGATCCGCGGGATGGGCCGCACGGCACTCTTGCTCTTCGCGTTCTGCTTGATCGACGGCGACGAAGACGCCGCACACGAGCGAGTGGTAGCGGCCGGTTCGACGCTGCTGGGGCTGGGCCTGGGCGTCATGAACGCTGAGGTTGCCTGGCGGATGGACTATCTCGGCGCACCGGCGGCGCTGCTGCACGCAACCTACACCCGCATCGGCGATGCGCTCACGCTCGCGACCATCGCCTTTTTCGTGATGGCGTGGCTGCGCGCCGCCGGGCATGCTCGCGTTCGAACCGCGTGGATCGGCCTCGCCTTCGCGTTCGCGGGCGTGGCGCAGCTCTGTTCCGACGCGTTTTATCCGCGGTTCATCCCGCCGTGGGTGAACGGCGTGCTCGTCTCGTGCACGGTCGTCCCGGCCGTCGTCGTCTGGGTCGCGGTCATCAAGCAGCGCTTCTTCAACGTCGATTTCGTCGTCAGCCGCGCCATCGTCTACACCTCGCTGACGCTGGGTCTGATCGGCTCGGTCACGCTCGTCGAAGAAGTCGGCACCTACATCTTCTACAACAACACCGACCTCGCGTACGGCTTCCTAATCGTGTTCTCGATGGGGGTCGGCGCCCTGACCGGCCGTATCAAAGAGGTCCTCGATCGCGTCGTCGACCGGTTCATCTTCCGCGATCGGCACGCGCAGCGCCGGGCGCTCGAGTTCATCGCCGGGTACATTCTCGATTCCGAAACGGAAGAGGACGTTTATCGCGCGCTGCTCGAGGACGCGCCACACGCGCTCCACCTCTCGTTCGGCGGGCTCTTCCAGCGCCGGCCCGACGGGCATTTCGTACTCGACGATGAGCACAACTGGCCGCCGGACTGCATCGCGCGGCTCGAGGCCGATCACGAACTCACCCGGAACATCGCGGCCTCGCGCAACGTCATGACGTTCAGCGGCAAGGACGCCGCGAAAGTCCGCGACATCTTCCCCAACGAGCGCCTCTCGTTCGCGGCGCCGATCTTCTACGAGCGGCGCGTCAGCGCGATCGTGATGTACGGCCACAACATCAGCGGGCTCGACCTCGATCCCGAGGAACGTGAACTGCTGGTGCGCGTCGTCGCCCACGCCTCGATCGCGCTCATCGAAATCGAACTGGAGCGCTACCGCCGAGCCCATGAAACGAGTGCGGCGGAGCCGCACGACCTGGAAGCCGAGCCCGCTTAGCAGGCCCTGCTAGTGGCCGACGCCCTGGTAGCGGTCGAGACCGAAGCGCCAGAACGCGTAGGCCGCCGCCGCGAAGACGACGCCGATGGCCGGCGTGAGCAGTCCCACCGCCGGGGGCAGATCGAGGCCGAGATTCGTTTTGTGCAGGAAGTACGCGGCCGGAAAAAAGTTCATGAAAGCAAACGGAAACACGAACGCCAGCAGCAGCCGGACGCCGCGCGTGTAGATGGTCAGCGGGTAGCGGGTGAATTCTTGCTCCAGTTGCAGGACGAGCCAGCGCATCGTGTCGACGCGGATGAACCAGAAGGCCGCCGTCGAGATGGCCAGGTTGAAGCCCAGGTCGATCAGCGCGCCGCCGGCGACGATGAGCGGAACGAAGACGACGAAGGTGAGGTCGACCCGCACGCCGCTGTAGATCGTCGCCGCGACGAACGTCGCGAGCGCTAGGATCAGTTCGTCGGGGAAGATCTGGCCCGGCGTCGTGATCGTCTGGAAGAGCGGGTCGAGCGGGCGGATCAGGTAGCGATCGAACTCGCCCTCGCGCACGTGCTCGGGGATGTCGCCGACCGCGGCAAAGAGCGTGTTGTTGAGCGCGTGGCTCATCATCCAGAGCGCGTAGAGAAACGCCATGTCGCGAAAGCTCCAGCCGTTCATCGACGGGAACTGCGTCAGAACGACGGCCAGCGCGGCGATCGCCGTGCCGTGATAGACGAACGTGAACGCGAACCACAACAGGAAGTTCTCGCGGTACTCGAGCGTCGTGAGCACGTTGACCCGCCAGTACTGGCGGTAGACCTGCGCCATCACGCGAGGCCGCATCAGCCGCCCTGCACGACGACGCGTTGCGAACCGGCGCGCCACATGACGACCGAAACCAGCGCCAAGATCACGAGCCAGAGCGCCTGCACGGCGAGCGCCGGCCACCACTGTGCCGGCGGGATGCGCCCGACGAAGATCAGCAGCGGCGTCGAGAACATCGCCGCGAACGGCAAGAACATCAACACCGATTGGATTGCGGCGGGGAAGAACACCAGCGGAACGAGCTGACCGCCGAGCAGGTCGGTCACCCAGGTCACGATGAGTTGAACGGCGCTGATCTCCAGCGTCCAGAACGCCGTGCAGTTCAGGATGAAGTTCATGCAAAAGCCGACGAAGTAGCCCAGCAGGAAACTTAGGAAGAACACCGCGAGGGTGGCCGGATCGGGCACGTCCAGGTGCACGAGAAACAGCGCCAGCAGCAGCGACGGCACGACCAAGACCGCATGAAAGAAGACCTCGCCCGTCCCATCGCTGAAAAAATACAGCGGCACGTTGATCGGCTTCATGAAATCGGTCGCGATCGACCCGTCGTGCAGCTTGTCGTGCAGCAGCCGCGTCTGGTCGATGTCGAGCACCAGTCCCATCAGCAACGCGACCGTCGAATAGGTGACGATCGCGTGCAGCGGGAGGTTTTCCGGCACGGCGTTATGCGCGTAGAGCGCTGTCCAGACGGTCTTGAGCAGATAGACCCGCACCAGGAGCGAGCCGATGGCCGTAAAGACCTCGAAGCGGTAGGTCGCCTCGCGCGCCATCGCGGTCAGCGCGAACGCGATATACGGCTCGAGCCGGAACCGATGGCGCCGCACGGAGGCGGGAACGACGCTCGTCCCCATCAGGGCACGAACTCCTCGACGACCGTTTCGTCGAAGCCTTCGAGGTAGATCCGGCGCACGATCGATTCGATATCCGGCTCGACGATCGCGACGTCGCTGATCCGGCATTTCTCCGCGACCCGCCTTATCAGGGCCTCAGCGCTCATTCTGTGCCGGTCGAACCGGTAGCGCACGGTCAGGCCCTCGCGCAGGTACATCTCCGCACCCTCGACGTGCGGGTCGTCGGAGGATTCGGCCAGGTTCACGATCAGCACGCGATAGGTGCCGTAGCGTTCGCGCAGCGCCTCGATCGAGCCGTCGTAGATGATGGTGCCCCGGTCGATCAACACGATCCGCCGCGAGAGGCGTTCAACGTCGGCGAGGTCGTGCGTCGTGAGGATGACCGTCGTGCCGCGCTCGCGATTGATCCGGGCGATGAACTCCCGGATCGCTTCCTTGGCGACCACGTCGAGGCCGATCGTCGGCTCGTCGAGGTACACGATGCGGGGATCGTGGAGCAACGCCGCCGCGAAATCGCCGCGCATCCGCTCGCCCAGCGAGAGCTGGCGCACGGGCGTATCCATGAAGCGCTCGAGATCGAGGATCTCGCAGAAGTGCGCGAGGTTCTCGCGGAAGCGTTCCGGCGGCACGTCGTAGATCGCGCGCAGCAACGCGAACGACTCGCGCAGCGGCAGGTCCCAGTAGAGCTGCGAGCGCTGCCCGAACACGACGCCGATGTTGGCGGCGTTCTGCTCGCGGTGCTCGTGGGGCACGAGCCCCGCGACGCGGATCAGGCCCGAGGTCGGGACCAGGATCCCGGTGAGCATCTTGATCGTCGTCGACTTGCCGGCCCCGTTGGGGCCGATGTAGCCGATCAACTCGCCGGGCTCGATCGACAGGTTGACGTTCTCGACCGCGACCTTGTCCTCGTACTGCCGCGAAAACAGGGCGCGCACGGCGCCCGCCATGCCGGGCCGGCGGACGAACGAGCGAAAGACCTTTTTGAGATCACGGGTCTCGACGATCGGCATCAGATTCCCGCCGATCTTAACACAAACCGAGAGGGGGGCTTTCCGGGCTGCGGGAACGATCCCGGACCCAACGACGTTGGGTGGTTGGACTGAGTCTTTGACTCGATCCGAATTTTCGCAAGCAAGGGGGTGAAGTCTAATGCCCGCCAAGAAGAAAGTCGCCAAGAAGAAAGCCGCCGCCAAGAAGAAGAAGTAACCCTTCCTCTCCGATCAGTCAACGAAATTATTCTGTGGTTTTCGCGCGGCCGGTATCGGCCGCGCGATTTTTTTCGGCCGCCAGTTCGGCCAGGCGTGCCAGCCGAGCCGGCATCGCCGCCGCCGAGCGCCGCGCCGCCGGCGCGAACAGCCAGCCGGCGGCGAACCCGTCCACCGCAACCGTCTCGGTGATGCGCGTCCCGGTGCCTTTCGGCGAAAGCGTCCAGACGAACGCGAGGCGTGCGGCCGGGCCGACCGTGATCTGCAGCGCGAGTTCGTGCGGCGCGGCGGCGGCCGTGATGAGAAACGCCGTCTGCCGGAACCCTTTGGGCTTCATCGTCGCCAGTGCCCCGCTGCGGACCCCGTCCTCGAACCACAACCACTCGACGGCCTCGTTCCATTCGAACCAGCGCGGACCGTCGGCGAGCACCCGCCACACGGCCTCCGGCGGCGCCTCGCCGTGCGCCTCCCCGTGCGCTTCCCAGTTCATCCCCCGGCGGACACGGGCGGGTGGCCGAAGAGCGCCGGGAGCCACTGTCCCGCTAGATAGGACGCGGCGAAGATCAGCGTCCCGAAGCCGACGAGTTCCGCGCCCTTGACCAAGGGATTGCGCGCCGAGAGCCGGCCGGCGAGCGCGCCGATCGTGAAAAGCGCCGCGGCGGCGAGACCGACGCCGGCCCACAGTGCCGTGAGGTGCGCCAGCGGAAAGAAGTAGGGCACGAGCGGGGACAGCCCCCCGACCGTAAACGAGCCGGCCATCACCAACGGCGCGCGCAAGCTGCGGTCGTCGGCGATGCGCGGATCGATGCCGAATTCGTCGCGCATCATCTCGTGCAGCCAGACCTCGGGATTGGTCGCCAAGCGCTTGACGATCATCGTCGCCTCGTCGGCGGTGAACCCTTTGAGGCGATAGTAAGCGACCTGCTCGGCAAACTCTTCCTGCGGCTTGTCGGCCATCTCTTGCTTCTCGAGCGCGATCGCGTTTTTCACGACCTCGCGTTCGCTCTTGCCGCCCAGGTACTCGCCGACGCCCATCGAGAGCGCACCGGCCAGCAACGCCACGGCCCCGGTGAGCACGATCGTCAAGCGCTCGGGATCGGCAGCGCCGACGCCGGTCACGATGCCCAGCGTCGTCAGCGCGCCGTCTTGCGCTCCGAAGATCACCTCGCGGATCGAGCGTTCGCGTTCCAGCCGCGAGCGTTCGGGCGTATCGGGGACGCGCGGTTGCCCGCCGCCCGCGACCGCCCGCTCCGCGTATTCTCTCATAAGTGATCTTCCCAGTAGTGCAGCATGTGGTTGAAGAGTTGGCGGCGCTGAACGATCCCGCTGATCCCGTGGGTCTTGCGCGGGTAGACCATGAGGTCCATCTGTTTCCCGGCCAGCACGACTGCCTGCGCGAGCGCGATCGTGTTCGCGAGGTGCACGTTGTCGTCGCCCGTCCCATGCGAAACCAACAGCCGCCCGCGGAGTTGCCGCGCCTGCGGCAAAACGGAACTCGCCGTGTACGACGCCGCTTCGTGTCGGGGGGTGCCCATGTAGCGCTCCGTATAGATCGAATCGTAGAAGCGCCAGTCGGTCACCGGCGCGACGGCGACGCCGGTTTTCCAGACGGCCGGCGCGTGGGTGAGCGCGTAGGCCGTCTCGTAACCGCCGAAACTCCAACCCCATATACCCAAACGGGCCGGATCGACGTAGGGCAGCGTTTTCAAGTACGTCGCGCCGGCCAACTGGCCGGCCAGCGACCCCGGCCCGAGGTTGTGATAGAGGTGGTCGACGCCGCGGCGCTCATCGATCTGCGAGCCGGGACCGTCCACGCTGAAGACGATGAAGCCGTGCTGCGCGAGCAGTTCGCTCCACAGATAGTCGCCGCCCCAGACATCCTGCGTCGTCGACGCCGCCGGGCCGCCGTAGACGTAGGTGATGACCGGATACTGCTTTGCCGGATCGAAGCCCGGCGGCACGATCATCCAGGCGTCGAGTTTCCCCAATACGCTGTCGATCTGGAAGAGCTGCGGTTTCGCAAAACTGTTCGCGGCGAGCGACTTGGCCTGCGCGAAGACGACGGGTTCGCCGCCGAGCGTCGAGCCGGTCCGGTACACGGGCGGCGTCGAAAAATCGCTGTCGATGCGGATGAACCGGCGTGCGTCGGGGGCGAGGATAAAGGTGTGTGAACCGGGGCCGCTCGCGAGCGCGCGCGGGAGCCCCGGCCGCAGCGGGATCGCGAGCAGCGTCGACCGGCGGCGCGTGGGATACGCCGCCTGCACGTACGCGATGCCGAGCTTTTCATCCACGCCCGCGAGCGAGAAGACATGGTAGCCGTGCGTCAGACGGACGACGGCGCCGGTGTGCGCATCGACGCGGTAGAGCGCATCTTCTCCGTCGCGTTGACCGACGAACAAGAAGCGCTCGCCGTGCGCGAACCACACCGGCGCGGCCGGCACGTCGACGAACGTGCGCGAGGTTTCGGTCACGAGCGTCTCGCGCGCGCGGCCCGCGAAGGCGACGTAGCGCCAGCGCTTTTGAGCGCGGTCGAGCAGTTGCGCCGCCGGCAGGCCGCGCGGCGTCCAGCCGACCGACGCGATGTAATCGTCCGCGGCCTTGGTCGAATACAGCGTGCGCGACGCGCCGTCCGGTTCGGCGACGCGCAGCGCAACGACGGGATTCGCTTCGCCGGCTTCGGGATAGCGTTGGTACGCGACCGTGTTGTCGACCGGGAGGAAGTCGACGATCGGGAACTTCGTCACCGGGCGATCGTCGAAGTGCAGGTAGGCGATGCGGCGGCCGTCGGGGGCCCAGCGGAAGGCATGGCGCATGCCGAGTTCTTCCGAATACACCCAATCGGGATCGCCGTTGACCGTATCGTCGCTGCCGTCGCGCGAATAGCGCCATGGTGTTCCGCCGCTCACCGCGATCGCGTAGACGTCGTTTGCGTGGACGTATCCGATGCGCCGCGAATCCGGCGACCACTGCGGGTCGTCGGCGCCGCCGGCGAGTTTGCGCCGCCCCGTGCCGTCGGCGGCGACGACGTAGAGATCGCCACGGTCGAGATAGGCGAGCTGCCGTGAATCGGGCGACCACACGAACTCGGGCGTCGGGCGAGCGCCCTTGCCGTTGGCTTGCGCTTGAAAGAAAATCCGGTCGTGCTTCGTGCGCAGGTCGTACACGTGCATGTCCACCGGGACGTTGCTTCGTCCGCCCGGTAGCGTGTAGAGGAACCGGTTCCCATCCGGCGACCAGACGATCGACGCCGGGAGCCGCCCGATCAGCGGCTCCGGGGCGAAGAGTTGCTCGACGGTGAGCACCGGCGGCTCCGCCGCGACCGCGGGCGATGCGGCCCACGCGAACGCAGCGGCGAGCACGGCGCGCGCAAGGAAGCGGTACGGACGAACCTTCACTCGAACTCCTTCGGCGAGCCTACCTATGGACGAAGAACAGCCGAACCCGATCGTCGCCATGGCGATGAGACTTCGCGCCCGCCGCGATCTGAACGCCGCGATCGACTCGGCGACCGAGGGCATCGCGACCGCCGGTGGCGATCCCGCGGCGCCCACCGATGCCGAGGGACCTTTCGCAGCGCTCGCGGACGTCCTCGCCGTGGGCGCCAAGCGTCTCAACAGCATCCTGGGCAAGAACGGCATCACCTTCATTCGCTTGGAAAAACCGCTACGCGTCCGGTTACGCTTCCGCGGCAAACGAGTCGCGCTCGATCTGGACCGCGAACGGCAACTCGTGCGCGTCTCGGGGATCGGTCTCGAGGGCGACTATCAATTCGATCCGAGCGCGCCCGTTCCAACGATGATGAATCTCTCGATCCTCTCGACGGACGCCGGCTATCGTGACGGCATCACCGGGAACGGGATTTTGAAAGTGCTGGCCGCCGACGCCGAGTTGCCGCGCCCGGCGCATCTGGAGGGACCCGGCCCGCTGCAGTTCTAGCCAGTGCTTTCGCGACGATCGCGCGCGAAGGGCACATCGTCACCGGGCACGCGCCGCAGTGCGGGACCGGCGCCTTGCAGACCTCACGGCCGTGCAGGATGAGCCAATGGTGCGCGAAGCGCCACTGCTCGCGCGGGACGAGTTTGGTCACGTCTTCTTCGACGCCGCGCGGCGTCGCGGCGAGCGTCAGGCCCAACCGGTGCGAGACGCGAAACACGTGCGTGTCGACCGCGAAGGCCGCCTCCGCGAACGCGACCGCCATCACGACGTTGGCCGTCTTGCGGCCGACCCCCGGCAGCGCTTCGAGCGCTTCGCGCTCGCGCGGAACCTCGCCGCCGTGTTGGGCCACGAGTTCGCGCGCCGCGTTGACGATGTTCTTCGCCTTGGTGTGAAAAAAGCCGCACGACTTGATGAGGCGCTCGATGTCGCCGATATCGGCCTTCGCGAGCGCGGCCGCATCCGGATAGCGCGCGAACAGGGCCGGCGTGGTGAGGTTGACGCGCGCATCGGTGCACTGCGCCGAGAGAATCACGGCGACGAGCAACTCGAACGGATTGCGATACTCGAGTGCCGTGACGGCCCGCGGATAGGTCGCCGCGAGAATCGCCAGTTCGGCCAGCGCCGTCGCCCGGGAAACTCTACGCTTGGGGAAGGGGATCGCCACGAAGCGGAGGCTTGGCGCTCCATGCCGCCCGGTCCGCCCGTCACTCCCGCGCGAGGGCGTAGCCGCGCGCATCGCCGGTCACGAGCCCGTCCCGGATGAGTGCCCGCACGGCCGGGGCGATCTCCCCGATGCGATCGAGGGGAACGATGGTGCCGAGGTCGGTCTCCAGGCGCGCGAGTTCGATCGATTCCTGCGGTGGCAGATCCCGCAGCCGGTCGATGATGCGGCCGCGCAGGTAGCGTTGCGTGCGCTCGAAGCGCAGCGCCGCCTGCGGCGACTTCTTCTTCGCGTGGGCGGTACTCTCGGCCGCCAGCGCCGCCGGATCGATCGGCGCGGCGGCGCACGCGTCCCGCAGCGGGCACACCAGGCACTTCGGCGCGCGCGCGGTGCAGATCGTCGCGCCCAGGTCCATGAGCGCGGAGTTCCAATCGTGCGCCCGGCCCGGCGGCAGCGCCGCGCGCAAACCGGCGTCCAGCTCGCTTGGGGTCGCGCGGGGCGGGTGCTCCAGACCAAAGAGCACGCGGTGCACGACGCGCCGCAGGTTCGTATCGAGGGCCACGTCGTCGGCCTCGAAGGCGAACGCGCGCACGGCCGCCGCGGTGTACGGACCGATCCCCGGCAGCGCCTCGAGCGCGGCGCGCTCGCGCGGCAATTCGCCGCCGCTCGCGACCACCGCGCGCGCGATGCGATGCAAGCGCATCGCGCGCGAATTATAGCCCAAGCCGCGCCACAGACGCACGGCATCGGCAACTTCGGCGTTCGCCAGTGCCGGAAAATCGGGAAACCGCGCGACGAACGCCTCGTAGAGCGGCAAGACGCGTTCGACCTGCGTCTGCTGCAGCATGAACTCGCTCACCAGCACGCGGTACGGATGGCGCGTCGTCCGCCACGGCAGGTGCGTGCGGCCCGATGCTTCGTACCACGCCAGCAGCCGGTCCGACGGGAACCTCACGCGCGCAGCGCCGCCCCGATCCGGCGGATCCCCTCGACGATCTCCCCGCGCGCGACCGGCGTGAGCGCCAGCCGGAAGTGATAGTCGCCGCCGCCTTGGGCGAAAAACGGCTCGCCGAAGAGAAACGCGACGCCGCTGCGCTCGCAGGCGTCGAGCAGCGCGCGGGCGCGCTGCTCGCGCGCCGTCGCCCAGAGATAGTAGCCGCCGCCGCCGCGCACGACGCGCGTCGAGGCAGGCCAGTACTCGTCGATCGCCCCGAAGGCGATCACGCGCCGCGCCCAAAGTTCGTCGCGCAGCGCCGCGACGTGCAGATCGTAGGCGGTGGCGATGTAATCGCACACGCTGGCCTGCACGATCATGCTGCTGGCCATGTCGATCGACTGCTTGCGCAGCAGCAGGCGGTCGTAGATCGTGCGCGGCGCGCACAGCCAGCCCAGACGCAACGAGGGCGCGATCGTCTTGGAGAAGCTGCTCAGGTAGATGACGTCGTCGGGGCTGCGCGCGACCAGCGGCGCCGAAGCGCCCTCGGTGAGTTCCCCGTACGGGTCGTCTTCGACGATCGGCACGCCGGCGCGCCGCGCGAGCGCGATCAGGCGGTCGCGCCGGTCGCTCTGCAGCGTGACGCCGGTCGGATTGTGCAAGGCCGGCATCGTGTAGATGAAGCGCGGCCGGCGCGTGCGCAGGATCGCCTCGACGTGATCGACCCGCATCCCCGCCTCGTCGACCGGCACCGGGATCGCCCGCAAGCCGGCGATCTGGAAGATCTGCAACGCACCGGGATAGGTCGGAGCCTCGACGATGATCTCGTCGCCGGGTTGGGCCAGCGACTGCGCGACGAGCGTGATCCCTTGCGTCGAGCCCGTCAGCACGAGCACGTCGCGCGCATCGACGGCACAGCCGCGCGCGCGCATGCGAGCGGCAATCGCCTCGCGCAGCGGTCCGTAGCCTTCGCTGTCGCCGTAGGTGAGCACGTAGGCGTCGTCGCCGCCGACGCGCGCGAACGAGGCCGAGAGGTCCGCCAGCGGCGAGGGCTCCGCCGGCGGGACGCCCTGAACGAAAGCGATGCGCGCGCCGCGGTCGACCGCGGCCAGCTCGCCGAGCACGGTCGGAAATTCACCGACCCGCCATGGGGGCAGCGTGACCCACCACGGCACCGTCCCGGAGCGTTCCGGCCCGGCATCGGGCGCGAGCGGCGCGACCCGGGAACCCGAACCGACCCGCTGGTCCAAAATGCCGTCGGCCGCGAGTTCACGATAGGCCCGGACCACGGTCGAACGATTCACCGCCAGCCGCCCGGCCAAAGCGCGCTCCGGCGGCAACCGCGTCCCCTGCGGGAACGCGCCGGTCAGGATCTGCTCGCGCAGCCGTTCGTAGAGCTGCCGGTAGAGCGGAACGATGCTCGCACGATCGAGGATCACGGCCACGTCGGACCAACCGGTTCGGGACACGGCCCATCCAATTCCAAGACATCCCGATCCAATCCCGCAATTGGACTGCCGATTGGAGCCGCTTGGCAGGCGGAATGTCACCGCAAACCTGTTACCCTCGGAGGCGACCCCCCGTCCCGGAGCCGCCCATGCTCGAAACCCCCGCGTCGTTTTCTGTCCCTCCCATCGACGCGACGCCGGCCGCCCAGGCCGATCCGCAAGAGCTGCTCGAATGGATCGACGCGCTCGACGGCGTGATCGCCACCGAAGGCCCGGGTCGCGCCCGCGAACTGCTGCGCACGCTGACCTCCCGAGCGCGAACGCGCGGAGTCGATATCCCGGTCAGCCTGACGACGCCGTACATCAACACGATCCCGGTCGACCGGCAGGCTCCCTATCCGGGCGAACACCTCATCGAAGAACGGCTGCGTCATTACGTGCGCTGGAACGCGATGGCGATGGTCGTGCGCGCGAACAAGGAAGCGCCGGACCTGGGCGGTCATGTCGCCACGTTCTCCTCGGCGGCGACGCTGGTCGATGTCGGGTTCAACCACTTCTGGCATGCCCCGTCGGCGACGCACGGCGGCGATCTGGTCTATTTCCAAGGCCACAGTTCGCCGGGGATCTACGCGCGCGCGTTTCTTCAAGGGCGCATCAGCGAGGAGCAGTTGAAGCACTTCCGGCGCGAAGTCGACGGGATCGGCCTAGCGTCGTATCCGCATTCCTGGCTGATGCCGGACTTCTGGCAGTTCGCGACCGTCTCGATGGGCCTGGGCCCGCTGCAAGGCGTCTACGCGGCGCGCTACATGAAGTACCTCCACGACCGCGGGATCGCCGACACGAGCGGCCGCAAAGTGTGGGTCTTTCTCGGCGACGGCGAGAGCGACGAACCCGAATCCTTGGCCGGGCTCGCGCTCGCCGCACGCGAGCGTCTCGACAACCTGATCTTCGTCGTCAACTGCAACCTGCAGCGACTCGACGGGCCGGTTCGCGGCAACGGCAAGATCATCCAAGAACTCGAAGGCGTCTTCCGCGGGGCCGGCTGGAACGTCCTCAAAGTGATCTGGGGCCGCCACTGGGATAAGCTGCTCGCCGCCGACACGACGGGCAAGCTCGTCCAGCTCATGGACGAGACGGTCGACGGAGACTACCAGACCTTCAAATCGCGCGACGGAAAATACGTGCGCGAGCACTTCTTCGGCCGCTATCCCGAAACGGCGGCGCTGGTCGCCGACTTGAGCGACGACAACGTCTGGACGCTCAATCGCGGCGGCCACGACCCCTACAAGATCTACGCCGCCTACAAGGCCGCCGTAGAACACGAAGGCCAGCCGACCGTCATCCTCGCCAAGACCGTGAAAGGCTACGGCCTGGGCAGCGCGGGCGAAGGGATGAACGTCGCGCACCAGCAGAAGAAACTCGTCGTCGAGCAACTGCGCGCGTTCCGCGACCGCTTCTCGATCCCGCTCTCCGATGCCGAGATCGAAGAGGTGCCGTTCATCCGGCCGGCCCCGGGTTCACCCGAAGAGAAGTATCTCGAAGAACGCAGCGCCGCACTCGGCAGCCTGCCGCACCGCCGGCGCAACGTCGAGCCGCCGCTCGCGGTGCCGGCGCTGGCGACCTTCGATGCGATCCTGCAAGACTCGGGCGAACGCGAGATCTCGACGACGATGGCGTTCGTGCGCGGTCTGGGCGCGCTGGTTCGCGACAAGCAAATCGGTTCGCGCATCGTGCCGATCGTCGCCGACGAATCGCGCACGTTCGGCATGGAAGGGATGTTCCGGCAGATCGGCATCTACTCCGGCGGCGGCCAGCTCTATCGTCCGCAAGACGCCGACCAGTTGATGTGGTACCGCGAAGACAAGACGGGCCAGATCCTGCAAGAGGGGATCACCGAAGCGGGTGCGGTCTCGTCTTGGATAGCGGCCGCGACGGCCTACTCGACGCACGGCGTGCAAACGATTCCGTTCTTCATCTTCTACTCGATGTTCGGGTTCCAACGGATCGGCGATTTCATCTGGGCCGCGGGCGACATGCGCTCGCGCGGGTTCTTGATCGGCGGCACATCGGGGCGCACGACGCTCAACGGCGAGGGGCTGCAACATGAAGACGGTCACAGTCACCTGGTCGCCTCGACGATCCCGAACTGCCGGCCATACGATCCGACCTATGCCTACGAAATCGCGGTCATTCTGCAGGACGGGTTGCGGCGCATGATCGGCGAGCAGGAAGACGCCTTCTACTACATCACGACGCTCAACGAAAACTACCATCATCCGGCCAAGCCCGACGGCGTCGACGAGGGAATCCTCAAAGGCGTCTACTTGCTGCGCGCGGCCGCCGGCGGCCCGAACGTTCCGCGCGTGCAACTGCTGGGTTCCGGCGCGATCCTGCGCGAGGTGGAAGCGGCGGCCGATCTGCTGCGCGAGGATTTCGGCGTCGCCGCCAACGTCTGGAGCGCGACCAGCTTCACGCTGCTGCGCCGCGAGGGCCTGGAAGTCGACCGCTACAACCTGCTCCATCCCGAAGCGGAGCCGAAGAAATCGTATCTCGAGACCGCGCTCGAGGGGCATCCCGGCCCGGTCGTCGCGGCCAGCGACTACATGAAGACGTTCGTCGATCAAATCCGCCCCTACGTCGGAAAGCGGGCCTTCCATGCGCTGGGGACCGACGGCTTCGGCCGCAGCGACACGCGCAAACAACTGCGCTCGTTCTTCGAGGTGGACCGGCGCTACGTGGCCGTCGCGGCACTCGCGCGGCTCGCAAACGAAGGCTCGATCGAGCGCGCGCGGGTGAGCGAGGCGATCGCGAAGTACGGACTCGATCCCGGCAAGTCCAGCCCGGTGAGCGTCTGATGGCGCGTTTGGATCTGGTCGTCCCGGATCTGGGCGGCTTCGACGACGTGCCGGTGATCTCGGTGCTCGTCAAACCCGGCGACGTCATCGACAAAGACGCGCCGCTGGTCGAACTGGAATCCGATAAAGCGACGATGGAAGTTCCGGCGACCTTCGCCGGCACGGTTGCAAACGTGAACGTGAAGGTCGGCGACAAAGTCTCGCAGGGAACCGTCATCGCGAGCATCGAGTCCAGCGACGCCGTGGCCGCGACGGCCGCTCGAACGAGTGCCCCGGCGGCGCCGGCACCCGCTGGCGAGCCGGCCGTCGCGCCCGTCGCCGCGACGCAGCCGGTCGAAGCTCCGCCGGTCAACGGCGCTGCTCCCAACGGCGTTTCGCACAACGGCGCATCGCCGAACGGCGCGTCGAACAACGGGCACGCGCGGGGACCGGTGCACGCGAGCCCGATGATTCGCCGGTTCGGGCGCGAGCTGGGCGTCGATCTCTCGCAGGTCGGCGGCAGCGGACCCAACGGCCGCATCACCCGTGACGACGTGCAGAACTTCGTCAAACGCACGCTCGCAACGCCGGGCGCGCCGGGCCCCCCCGCGCTTGCGGGAGCGGGCCTCGGGCTCTTGCCGTGGCCAAAGGTCGACTTCGCGAAATACGGGCCAATCGAGCGCGTCCCGCTGACGCGCATCCAACGGCTCTCGGGCCCGAATCTCGCTCGCAACTGGGTCATGATCCCGCACGTCACGCAACACGAAGACGCCGACGTGACCGAGCTGGAAGCGTTTCGCAAACAGATCAACGCCGAGCAGCACGACGTCAAGATCACGATGCTCGCGTTCTTGATCAAAGCCTCGGTCGCCGCGCTCAAGAAGTTCCCGAATTTCAACTCTTCGCTCGACGGCGAGGAGTTGGTGCGCAAGAACTACTGGCACATCGGCTTCGCCGCCGATACGCCCGGCGGGCTGGTCGTCCCGGTCATCCGCGACGCCGACAAGAAGGGCGTGCTCGACGTGGCCCGCGAGACGAGCGCCCTCGCCGCGAAAGCGCGCGACGGGAAGATCGGTCCGGCCGAGATGAGCGGTGCCACCTTCACGATCTCGTCGCTAGGCGGGATCGGGGGCACCTACTTCACCCCGATCATCAACGCCCCCGAAGTGGCGATCCTCGGCGCTTGCCGCAGCGCGATCAAGCCCGTCTGGGACGGCGCCGCCTTCGCGCCGCGCACGATCCTCCCGCTCTCGCTCTCCTACGACCACCGGGTGATCGACGGCGCCGGCGCCGCCCGCTTCACGACGTTCCTCGCCTCCGCCCTCGCCGACATGCGCCGCTCGCTCCTCTAGCCTCGTCTCCCGAGCTTGTCGAAGGACCGAGCCGCCACTTCTGTCATCCTGAGCCCCGTCGAAGGATGGAGCCGCCACGATCGTCTCATCCCCATCCTTCGACGGGGCTCAGGATGAGATAGGGGCAGGAGCGAAACCCTAGCTGGCTCTTTTTCGTCGTAGGCCAGGGCCGGTGCCGTGTCTCGCGGCGCGCCCGAAAGGAACCGTTCGTGGCAACCATCAGTGCGGACGCACTCGTCATCGGGGCCGGGCCGGGCGGCTATCATGCGGCCATCCGGCTGGGCCAACTCGGCAAGAACGTCGTGTGTTTCGACCGCGACGAAGTGGGCGGCGTCTGCCTCAACTGGGGCTGCATCCCCACCAAGGCTCTGCTCCACGTCGGCGAGATCGTGCGCCAGATCGATCGCGCCGGGGAGATCGGCCTCAAGGTTCCCAAGGCCGAGATCGACCGCGAAGCGATCGTGGCTTTCAAGAGCAAGGTCGTCAAGGGCAACGTCGACGGCGTCAACGCGCTCTTCAAAGCCAACAAGGTGAGCTTCGCCTACGGCGACGCCTCGTTCAAAGACGCGACCACCCTGATCCTCAAGAAACGCGACGGCTCGAGCGACGAATACAGCGCGCCCGCGATCGTGATCGCGACCGGTTCCGCGCCGATCGACGTGGCGGCCTGGCCGCGCGACGGCGAAACGATCATCAACTCCGACGACGCGGTCGGACTGGGGCGCATTCCGAAGAACTTGCTGGTCGTCGGCGGCGGCGTGATCGGCCTGGAGTTCGCGACCGTCTTCACGCGCCTGGGCGCCAAAGTGCTCGTCGTCGAGGCGCTGCCGCAGATCCTCACCGGGACCGACCTCGAGATCTCCAAGACGCTGGGCCGCATCCTCAAGAAGCAAGGCGTCGAAATCGCGCTCGCCACCAAAGTCGAGGGCCTCGAGAAGGTTAAGGAACACCAGGTCCGGGCGACGATCAACGGTGAGGCGACCAACAACAAACCCGAAGTACGCGAGTTCGACATGGTGCTCGTCGCCGTCGGCCGCCGGCCCGTCACCGACACGCTGAACCTCGCCGCCGCCGGCCTTGCCACCGACGAGCGCGGCTTCCTCGCCGTCGATCAGCAACTCCGCACGAGCGTACCGGGGATTTACGCGATCGGCGACGTCAGCGGCCAGCCGCTCCTCGCGCACCGTGCGATGCGCCAAGGGGTCGTCGCGGCCGAGGTGATCTCGGGCGACAGGTCGTCGGCCTTCGATCCGGTCGCGATCCCGAACTGCGTCTACACCGATCCCGAAGTCGCGACCGTGGGCCTCTCGGAAGAGGAAGCCAAGGCGCAAGGCTACGACGTCAAAGTCGGCAAGTTCCCGCTGCTCGCCTCGGGCCGCGCGCGCACGATGAACGAGACCGACGGGCTGATCAAACTCGTCGCCGACGGCAAGACCGATCTGCTGCTCGGGATGCACATCGTCGCGCCGCAGGCGGAATCGCTGATCGGCGAAGGGGTCATCGCGCTGGAGATGGGCTCGACGATCGAAGACATCGGGCTCTCGATCCATCCGCATCCGACGCTCACCGAATCGATCGCCGACGCGGCCGAACTCATCCACGGCAAAGCCATTCACATCCCCAATCCCAAGCCCGCGAAGCAACCCGCTCCCGTTTGATGGAGACGATGCGCCTGCTGGATCTCGGACGGCGCCCCTACGCGGCCGTCTGGGATCTGCAGCGCACGCTGCACGCCGCGGTCGCCGAGGACCGCGCGCCGTCGACCTGGATCGTCGTCGAACACGAACCGGTCATCACGCTGGGACGCAACGCCAAGGAAACGAACCTGCGACTCCCGCGCCCACTGCTCGCGCAACGCGGCCTCGAGGTCTACGCGGTCGAACGCGGCGGTGACGTGACCTACCACGGTCCGGGCCAAGTTGTGCTCTACCCGATCGTGAAGCTGCCGCGCTTCCGCGAGATCGTGCCGCTGGTGAGCGCGCTCGAGAACGCGGTGCTCGCCGCGCTCGCGACCTTCGGGATCACCGGCGCGACGCATCGCAACGAGCATCGCGGCGTATACGTCGGCCGGGAAGCGATCTGCGCGATCGGCCTGGCGGTCAAACGCATGACCTCGATGCACGGCATCGCGCTCAACGCCTGTACCGGACTCGACTACGACCGGCTCATCACGCCCTGCGGCACGCCCGAGTTCGGCATCACCTCGCTCACCGCCCAGCTCGGCCGCACGGTGAGCTGGGCCGAAGGCCGCGATGCGCTGCTCGCCGCGGTCGAGCGTTCCTTCGGTTTCACCTTCGTCCCCACAACCGAAGGCCGCGATGCAACCGAACCGCCCGTGCCGGCGTCGCTGAGATAGGACCATGGAAACCGTCGACCTGCTCGCGCCCAAGCCCCCGCCGCTGCGCAAACCGCCGTGGCTCAAAGTCACGTTGCCCAGCGGCGCGAACTACGAGCAACTCCGCAGCGAGGTCAAGCGGCTCGATCTCCACACCGTCTGCCAAGAGGCGCTGTGCCCGAACTTGGGCGAGTGCTGGGGCGCCGGCACCGCGACGATCATGATCCTGGGCGATACCTGCACGCGCGGCTGCCGGTTCTGCAACGTCAAGACGGGCTCGCCGCACGGCGAAGTCGACTGGCTCGAGCCCAAGCGCGTCGCCGAAGCCGTCGCCGAACTCGGTTGGCGTTATCTCGTGCTCACGGCGGTCGATCGAGACGATCTGGCCGATTTCGGCGCGACGATCTTCGCCAACACCGTGCGCATGATCCACAAAAAGGCGCCGGATGCGAAGGTCGAGTGCCTGACCGGCGATTTCGCCGGCAACCTGGCCTCGCTCGACATCGTACTCGACGCGCGGCCCGAGGTGCTCGCGCACAACATAGAAACCGTCGAACGCCTGCAATCCGTCGTGCGCGACCGCCGCGCCGGATACGCGCAATCGCTCGCGATCCTCGGCCACGCGCACGCCAGCGGCAAAGTGACCTACACCAAGACCTCCCTGATGCTCGGCTTGGGCGAAGGCGAAGCCGAGATCGAACGGACGATGGACGATGCGCGCGCCGCCGGCGTCGACATCTTCACGATGGGCCAGTATCTGCAGCCCACCAAACGCCATCTCCCCGTCGCAGAGTTCGTGACCCCCGAAAAGTTCGCGCGCCTGCGCGAACTAGGCGAAGCCAAGGGATTCCGGCAAGTCGTCTCGAGCCCACTCTCGCGCAGTTCGTATCACGCCGAACAAGCGTTTTCCTAACGTCGAGTGAGCGAAGAGCGCGACGGGCTGCCGTCGCCGCAACGCTGGTTCGCGGTGAGCGTCGTCGCGCTGGGCACGCTGATGTCGGTGCTCGACGGATCGATCGCGAACACGGCGCTGCCGACCATCGCCCGCGAACTGCACACGAGCGCGGCCGAGTCGATCTGGGTGGTCAACGGCTTTCAGATCGCCGTCACGATGACGATCTTGGCCTTCGCGGGGATCGGCAGCGCGCGCGGGATCGCCGGCGTCTACCGGTTCGGCATCGGGCTCTTCACGCTGGGTTCGTTCGCGTGCGCGATCTCGCACACGTTTGCGCTGCTGGTGGCTTCCCGCGTCTTGCAGGGCGTGGGCGCGGCGGCGATCATGGCGATCGCGCCGGCGCTCAATCGGGCGATCTTTCCGCGCAACCAGCTCGGCACGGCGCTGGGCATCTCCGCGGTCGTGGTCGCGACCAGCGCCGCGGCGGGACCGACGATCGGCGGGGCGATCCTCCACTTCTTACCCTGGCCGTGGCTGTTCGCCGTCAACATCCCGCTGGGCATCTTCGACGTTCTCTATTCGCTGCGGATGCTGCCCAAGACGCCGGGGACGGGCGCCCGGATCGACGGCTGGAGCATGCTGCTCAGCGCGGCGGGCCTGGGTGGCTTGATCTACGGCATCGACGGCTTCGCGCGTCACGAACCCGGCTGGCTCATCGCGCTCACCATCGGCGCGAGCCTCGCGGCGCTCGCCGGCTTCGGGCTGCGCCAGGGACGCTTGGCGCAACCGATGCTCGCGCTCTCGCTCTTCCGCTCGCCCGTCTTCACGCTCTCGACGATCACGTCGACCGCAACCTATATGTCGCAAGGCCTGGCCTATGTTTCGCTACCGTTCTTCTTTCAGAGCGCGCTGGGCCGTTCGCCCTTCGAGAGCGGTCTGTTGCTGACGTCGTGGCCGGTCGCGGTCGCGATCGTCGCACCGCTCGCGGGCCGGCTCTCGGACCGCTATAGCGCCGGAGTACTCTCGACCATCGGCTTGACGGTCATGGCGCTGGGAACGGGGCTCTATGCGGCGCTGCCCGCGCATCCCGCCGATCTCGACATCGTGCTGCGCGGCGCGATCTGCGGAGTCGGTTTCGGGTTCTTCCAATCGCCGAACAATCGGGAACTGCTCGGCAGTTCGCCGGCGAAGGATTCAGCCAGCGCCTCGGGGATCTTGGCCACCGTCCGGCTCTTCGGACAAACGCTCGGCGCCGCGCTGGTCGCGATCGTCTTCGGCATCGTGAGCACGCGCCTGGGCAACCCGCATCATCTCGCCGAGCTGGCGCGGATCGGAACGCCGCTCGCGCTCTGGACCGCATGCGGCTGCGCGAGCGCCGCCGCAATCGTGAGCGCGCTGCGCCTGCGCGCCGGCGGCGCGCGACGGCGCCTCGCCGGCGCCCCGTGAAACCGCCAGCGCTTCGGATGAACTACGCCACCCAACCCGCAAGTGGGTATGGGATGGCGTTTCGGGCCAGTTCCTGGCCAAGATTGCTCAGCGTCCACCGCAAGTTCACTCGCGCGCCGTTCTGATCGCGCGTGAGGATACATCCGCAGTCGCAATGATGCATGCGTTCGGAAAGCGTCTTCTTAGCAACTTTCCAGCAGGTCGAGCATCGCTGCGACGGTTTGAGGGTTCGGGTGGGCGTTTCGACATACAGCGACCCGGCTTCTTCCGCCTTGTATCGCAACATCGAGTGGTATGACGCGGGCGAGGTGGCGAGAATCTCGCGATTCAACCCCGCCTTTTGGGCGACGTTCTTTCCTGGTTCTTCGATCGTTCCTTTCGCGGATTTGACCATGTGCGAAATGTCCAGCTTCTCCGTGGCAAGAAGCGCGACGCGCGCGATGATCGCAGCCGATGTCTGGTGCAGAAAATCACGCCGCTGGCTCGCTTCACGGTCCTTGGCGCGTCCAAGTGCAAGCTTTGCCGCTTTGCGATGCGGAGAGGTCTTGGGCGTCGTTTCGAGATGTTTCTGGGCGCGTTCGACTGACTCGCGGTGCTTCTTGAAAAACCGGGGATTCGCGACGGCTTCGAAGCTGCCGTCTTCATGAGCGAGCGTGGCGAACGTCTCGACTCCCCAATCCAGGCCGACCGCCGCCGTGCCGCCCTCTCGTTTTGGGAGACATTTTACGGTCATCGAGGCGTACCAGCGACCGGCCTTGTGTTGAATTTCGCAGGTCGCAATCTCACCCATTGTGCGCGCCCGTCCGCGAACTTTGATCTCTCCGATACCTGATAAGCGCAAACGTCCGTGCCGCTGCCGCGCGCCGTCTTTCAGTCGCGAAACCTTCCCGTTCCCAGACGTGAATTTGAAGCCATCGCCGTGCGATTTATAGCCCCAGCCCGAAAAACGATCGAACGCCTTAAAGCGCGGAAAGCCCGGGGTCTCGCCGCTTCTTACCCGGTGAAAGAATGAGGCAAATGCGAGATCGAGCCGTTTGAGCGTCACTTGCGAAGATTGCGCGTTGAGGGCGGCGTACGATTCGTCGGCGGCGCGCAATTCGGTGAGCCCAGCACACTGTTGAACGAATCCGACATTTGTGCGAGTTTGTCTCCAGGCTGTGATTCGTTGCTCCAGAGCAGCGTTATAGAGCCGCTGGTGCAAGCCAAGCATGTTTAATAGCGCCGCTTCTTGAGGGCGCGTTGGGTACATGCGGTAAACAACCTTGCGGGAGACGGGCTCCATAGTGTATATTCTAGCTTAGTTATGGCGGCCAAGCAAGAGTTGAAGGCCCTGTATCACTGTGTTTTTAGCTTGCATCTCCACTTAGTTCTCGTTACGAAATACCGGCGACGGTGCATCGACGCCGCCATTCTCGCCCGGCTAGGGGCAATATTCCGCAACCTCGCGGCTCGCTGGGGCTGCGATCTCTTGGAGTTTAACGGCGAACCCGATCATGTTCACCTTTTGCTCTCGGTGAATCCAAAAGTCGCGCCATCCGTAATCGTGAACAATTTCAAAACCGTGTCATCGCGGCTAATACGCAAAGAGTTCGCCGCCCAACTGCGCAAGGTCTATTGGAAGCCGGTTTTCTGGAGTCGATCGTATTGCGTGGTAAGTTGCGGCGGCGCTCCGTTATCGGTTCTCAAGCAGTATGTCGAGGGTCAGGCCGGAGTGGAAAGCGGCGTCACATGAGTCGCCCCTAGCGGGGCGAAGCGGCGCTTCACCACCATCCAAGCGCGGGAGACGCGCTATGGATGGAGCACTGCGCCGCATTCTTGGTAGAACTCAGTCATGATGAACACACGGCGCGGCTTCTTGACATCCGCGCTGGTGAGCGGAACGGCCACGGTTGCCGCTTGCTCCCCGTCGAGTTCCGCATACGCGAGGGCAGTCGAAGAAACGTGGCGTCCGTTCGACGCCGGCAGAGCGGAGCGCCGGGAGCTGCAACGTGAACTGGTACGCTATGCGACGCTCGCCCCGTCGCGTCACAATACGCAGTGCTGGAAATTCGAAATCGAAGAAAACCGGATATCCATCCTCCCCGACCTGACTCGGCGCTGCCCGGCCGTCGACCCGGACGACCATCATCTCTTCGTGAGTCTCGGTTTGTGCGACGGAGAACCTCGTGCAAGCCGCGCTCGCGCACGGCTTGCGCAGTGACGTCCAATTCGATCCGGCGGGCGACGGAGCGGTGCGCCTCACCTTCGAACAGGTGAAACCCGAAATCACACCGCTGTACGAAGCGATTCGGATTCGCCAGTGCACGCGTGACGAGTACGACGGCCGGTCTCTCGCGCCGGATCAGTTGCGGCAACTCGAGATGATCGGGCAGGGCAACGGCGTGCACGTCCTCTTGCTGACCGGCAAGCCGCAGATCGAGCGCGTCTTGGCGTACGTGCTCCAGGGCAACAGCGCGGAGATAAACGACCCCGCCTTCATGACGGAGTTGATGCAGTGGATCCGATTCAGCGATGCCGAAGCCGCCTCGAAACTCGACGGTCTGCTCTCTCGCGCAGCCGGAGGGCCGTCGCTTCCGCGCTGGTCGGGCAACCTCATGTTTCGCTTCGTTCTCTCGGCGAAGAGCGACAACGAGAAGTACGCGCGATTCGTTCGCAGTTCGGCCGGACTCGCCGTATTCGTAACCGGCTCGGATGACAAGCCGCACTGGGTCGAGGCGGGCCGTGCCTACGAACGCTTCGCCTTGCAGGCAACGGCGACGGGCGTGCGGACCGCGATGCTCAATCAGGCCGTAGAAGTCGCAGCGGTGCGGGCCCGTCTCGCGGAGGCACTCGGCTTGGGCGGGCGGCGGCCCGACCTCGTCCTGCGCTTCGGCTACGGTGCGCCCATGCCACGTTCGCTGCGGCGCGCGCCCGGTGCCGTCATCGTCCCGAACTGAGGTTTCTCCGCGACGAGAAACGCCGTCGCGCTCTCCTCACCCGAACCGCCGCGTTCGACGGCGGGGCGGATGTAGCGCTCGAACTCGGAGCGCTCGGCTGCATCGAAATCGCGTTCGAGGATCTCGGCCAGCGTAGGCACGCCAGCGAAGGGGGACAACCGCAGAAACGTCTCCCATGCGAGCGGATTCGCCGGTCGAACGTCGAGTTCGGCCCGGCCGTGGATCGGCAGGAAGCCGGCGGCCTGCGCGAAGCGCACGAGTTCGCGTTCCGTGTAGTTGGTCAAGCAATTGCTCGTAATCGCCTCGAGCGTATCGGGGAATTGTCGCGAGAGCCAGCGATGGATCAATTCCATCTCGGCGGTGCGCTCGCCGAAGCTCGCGCTCTCTAGACCGCGTGCGATCCGCGTCACGGCCAGCGCACGCTCACGCAAGAGCGGATCGGCGAGCGACAGGCGGCCACCGGGCTTGAGGATGCGAAAGAAGGCTTGCATCGCGGCGAGCTTATCGGGAACGTAGGCGAGCACGGCGCGCAGCAGCACCACGTCGAACGAGGCGTCGGCGATCTCGCTCAACGCTTCGATGCGCGCGGCAACGAAACGGCAGCGCGCGGCGACCCCCTGCTTCTCCGTCAAAGCGCGAATGTCGGCCAGCAAGCCCGGGGAGGGTTCGATGAAGGTCACCTCGATCGAAGCATCCGCACTCGCCAGCACCGCGAGGCCGAGCAGCCCATCGCCCGCGCCGATATCGGCGACCTTCATCCCCGGACGCAAGTGAGCGGCGGCGATGACCGCGTCACGAATTTCGTCGATGCGCATGCCGAGCGTGCGCGCGAATTCGGGGTCGCCGCCGTCGCGCTGCGAGTGGATCCAGACGTGCCAGGGATCGCTGCCCAGCGCCGCGTCCTCTACCATCGTCTTCGAGTGGGGCCGGTCATCTCGCCGTGTACCATAGCACGGGATTCACGCTTTCACCCACAAGCCGGCGGCGCTTACGAAGATGAGCGCGGCGAACAGTAGCCGCAGCGCCTTCTCAGGGAGTTTGAGCGCCAGCGAGACGCCGTACGAGACACTGAGCATCCCGGCGACGGCAAGCGGGATCGCCAGCATCCAGTCAACGTCGCCCGCGCTGACGTACGCGTAGAGGCCGACGAGCGTCCCCGGCGCGACGAGGGCGAGCCCGAGCCCCTGGGCCGCCGCTTGCGATATCCCGAAGACGATCGAGAGCACGGGCACGGCAAACACCGCGCCCCCGACGCTGAAGACTCCCGAAAGCAGGCCGCCGGCGAAGCCGATCGGGATCGCTGCCGGCCACGGGGCACGCTTTGCATCCGCCGCGGGTACGGGTTTTCCGCGCAGTGCGCGCCACACGAACACGCAGCCGATGGCGAGCAAGAAGATCGCGAAGCTGCGCCGCAGCGGCGCGCTGGCGACATGCGTTGCGATGTGCGCGCCGAGATAGGTCAACGGCACCGCCGATGCGGCCAGCGCGAGCGCGATGCGCGCGTCCAGTTTGACGCGGCGCGCATAATTTACCAGCCCGACGAGGACGTTCGGGGCGACCATCACCATCGCGGTCCCCTGGGCGTGCTGCTGATCGAGCCCGAAGAACAACCCGAGCACGGGAATCGCGAGCAGACCGCCCCCGATGCCGAACAGTCCGCCCGCCGCACCGATCAAGGCACCGAGAACGAGCCCGAGAACGATTTGGAGCTGGTCGAGGTGTATCAGCAGCTTTAACCTACTGTTAGTAAGTTGGCAACAGTATAAATGCTATGGTATACTTACGTCAAGTAGCCTACAGGACCCACACCGTATGAGCCAGACGCATATCCGCGACACTCCCGTAGAACCCGGCCATTCCGCACCGGCCGGCGAGCCGCTTTCGAGCTTCTGTCCCCGTTTCCACTATGCGGTGGAACTGGTTGGGCGGCGCTGGATCGGCGCAATCGTTCGCGTTCTGATGAACGGCCCCCATCGCTTCAATGAACTGCTGGCCGCCGTCCCCGGACTCTCGGACCGGCTGCTGACCGAACGCTTGCGGGAACTCGAACGCGAAGGGATCGTGACCCGCACCGTCCACGACGAGCGTCCGGTCCGGGTTACCTACGCGCTAACCGAATCGGGCGCGAGCCTCGACCCGATCTTGCGCCAAATCTCCGACTGGGCGGAACGCTGGGTCGATCTGCAGCCGGCGAAGGCCGAACCAGAACCCACCGCCTAGTCGCGCGCCGCGACGATGTTCAAGCGTAGACGCCGCGGATCTTGAGCGAAGCGACGACCCGTTCGATGGCGACCATATAGGCCGCGGTCCGATAGGCCAGGTTGCGCGCTTGTGCGACCAGCCGCACAGCGTGAAAGTTGGTGATGAGCTGGTCCTTGAGCCGCTCGTTGACGACGGATTCCTTCCAAAAATAGCCCTGGCGGTCTTGGACCCACTCGAAGTACGAGACGGTGACGCCGCCGGCGTTGGCGATGATGTCCGGGATCACGACGATCCCGTTTCGCTGGAAGATCTGATCGGCTTCCGGCGTGGTCGGGCCGTTCGCGCCCTCGACGATGAGTTTCGCTCGAATGCGGCCGGCATTTTCGACCGTCAGCACCTTCTCGAGCGCCGCCGGAACGAGCACGTCGCATTCCTGTTCCAGGAGCGCGGCGTTGGACATCTTGGCGCCGCCGCGGTAGCCGTCGAGCGAGTGATGTTCCTGCGCGTACGCGATCGCGCCGCTCACGTCGATGCCCCGGGGATTGAAGTACCCTCCGGTCACATCGGAGATGCCGACGACCGAACAGCCCGCGGCGGCAAACAGCTTCGCCGCGACCGAGCCGACGTTGCCGAATCCTTGCACGATGATCTTGGCGCCCTTGGGCTTGATTCGCAGGCGTTCCATCTCATCGAGCCCGCAGAGCGTGACACCGCGCCCGGTGGCTTCGACGCGCCCGCGCGATCCGCCGATCTCCACCGGCTTGCCCGTCACGACGCCCGGCACGTTTTGGCGCACGTGCATCGAGTACGTGTCCATGAACCAGGCCATCGTTTGCGGCGTCGTGCCGACATCGGGCGCCGGAACGTCTTTGTCGGGGCCGACGATCTCGACGAGTTCGGCAGCGTAGCGGCGCGTGATCCGTTCGAGTTCATTCTGCGAGAGCGTCGTCGGATCGCAGCTCACGCCGCCCTTGCCCCCGCCGAAGGGCAGATCGACGACGGCGCACTTCCAGGTCATCCAGAACGCCAGCGCCGTCACTTCGTCGAGCGTTACGCCGGGGTGGAAGCGAATGCCGCCCTTGGCCGGACCGCGGGCGAAGTTGTACTGCACGCGGTAGCCCGTATAGACTTCGATCTGGCCCGAATCGCGCTGAAACGGGATCGAGAAGATCACCTGACGCGAGGGGTGGGTCAGGATCGCCCGCATCCCCGGCTCGAGGTGGAGCAGCGTCGCCGCCTCGTTGAAGTAGCTGATGGCGTCCCCGAAGACGCTCACATCTCGCACGGCAGTCATCATCGGTGTTTGGCCTCCCTAATTGCCGTTCCGACCCTTTAGGACAAACGTCGAGAAAACCTACCCGCAACTTGGCCGAACGGAACAGTCTACGCCCGGTAACATTCTAGTCAGGGCGGCCCGTTCCCTGAACCCGTGTACGCGGCGGCACGGGGGGAACGGGCGAACCGCGGCCGCCGGGGCCGGCGCCGGCGAGGTTCGCGCGCTGCGGTTACACGTTGAAGCGGAACTCGACAACGTCGCCTTCCTGCATGACGTACTCCTTGCCCTCGCTGCGGATCTTCCCCGCGGAACGCAACGCGTCGAGGGTTTTGTACTTCACGTAGTCGTCGTAGTCGATGCACTCGGCCCGGATGAACCCGCGCTCGATGTCGGAATGGATCTTGCCGGCCGCCTGCGGCGCCTTCGTGCCCCGATCGATCGTCCAGGCCCGGGTTTCTTTTTCGCCGGTCGTCAGAAACGTCATGAGGCCGAGCAGATCGTAGGCCTGCACGATGAGTTGATCGAGACCGCCGGAGCGGATGCCGTAGTCGGCCCGGAACTCCGCGGCTTCCGCTTCGGTAAGACCGGCGAATTCCGCTTCGATCTTCCCGGAGAACGCGATCGCGCGGGCATTTTCGCTGCGCGCCCGAGCGAACACGGCCTGCGCCATTTCGCCGGGATGTTCAATCTGCGCTTCGTCGACGTTGGCGACGTAGAGCATCGGCTTCGCCGTCAGCAAAAACGATTCGCGCGCGAGTTCCAGCTCGAGCGAGCCGGGCGGGAACGAGCGGGCCGGCTTGCCCTCTTCGAGCGCGGCGACGAGCCGCTTGAGCGCGTCGACCTGGAGAGCGAGTTTGGGATTCACGCGCGCTTCGCGAGCCAGCTTCTCTTGGCGCCGTCCCAGCGTCGCAAGATCGGCCAAGCCCATCTCGATGCCGATGATCTCGATGTCCCGCAGCGGATCGGGCGCGCCTTCGACATGCGTGACGTTCTCGTCGACGAAGCAGCGCACGACCATCGCGATCGCGTCGGTTTCCCGGATATGGGAGAGGAACGCGTTGCCCAGGCCCTGCCCGGTCGAGGCCCCGCGCACCAGGCCCGCGATGTCGACGAAGCGCATGGTGGCGTGGACGATCTTCGGCGTCCCGGTCAGTTCGGCCAGGACCTCCAGGCGGGGGTCGGGCACCGGAACCTCGCCTACGTTGGGCTCGATGGTCGCAAACGGGTAATTCGCCGCCAGCGCTTGAGCGGAGCGCGTGAGCGCGTTGAAAATGGTCGACTTCCCGACGTTGGGCAGCCCGACGATTCCACATGACAAAGCCACAGCAGGCGCGCTTTCGCCGACGGCTTTCCGTTCCGCCTCTGCGGCGACCACAGGAATCGCTCCTGGGCCGTAGGATACCCCATCTATCCATGCGGCAAATGAAGGTCGACAAGCTCGGGATCGATTTGCTGACGCACGATCCCGTCGTCATCCTCAAGGACCTCGAGGGCAAGCGGTACCTGCCGATCTTGATCGGCCCCTTCGAGGCGACCGCGATTGCGCTCGCCCTCGAAGGAACCGCCGTTCCGCGGCCTCTTTCGCATGACCTGATGCGCACGATGCTCGAAACGCTCAACGCGAAGCTCGAACAGATTGTCATCCACGACATCCGGGAATCGACGTTCTACGCCAAGCTGATCGTGCGGACCAACGGCGACACGCAGGAGATCGACGCGCGCCCCTCCGACGGGATCGCCCTCGCGCTGCGCATGCATGCGCCGATTTTCGTGACCGACAAGATCGCGCTCGAGGAGACCGTCCCCGACAAGGGCGCAGAGGCCGTCGACGGAGCCAAGTTCCGCAAGTTCATCGAGGAACTCAAGCCCAGCGACTTCACCGAAACGTAGGTCGCCGCCCCGCGGCGAGGGGGAGCGAGCGGCCGGGGCCGAAGGCGGCCGGTCGTTATGGCAAAAGATACCGCCGACATCGGCGTTTACGGTGGCTCGGGCTTTTACAGCCTGATCGAAAACCCGCGTGAGGTCTGGATCGAGACCCCCTATGGTCCGCCCTCGGATAAGATCGCGCTCGGCGAGATCGCCGGCAAGAGCGTCGCCTTTCTCCCCCGCCACGGCAAGGATCATCGCTATCCGCCGCAGGCCATCAACTACCGCGCCAACGCCTGGGCGATGAAGGAACTCGGCGTCAGCCGGATCATCGGTCCGACGGCCTCGGGCTCGCTCAAGGCCGAAGTGGAGCCGGGGCACATGGTCGTCTGCGACCAGGTCGTCGATCGCACGACCGGCCGCAAGGACACGTTCTACGACGGGCCGATCACCACGCACATCAGCTTCGCCGATCCGTACTGCTCGCAGTTGCGGCCGATCGCCGTCGACGCGCTGCGCAAGACCGGGATCACGACCCACGACGGCGGAACCATCGTGATCATCCAAGGGCCGCGTTTCTCGACGCGAGCCGAATCGAAGTGGTTCACCTCGCTCGGCTGGTCGGTCATCAACATGACCAACTACCCCGAGTGCTATCTCGCTCGCGAACTCGAAATGTGCTACGTCAACATCTCGCTGATCACCGACTACAACGTCGGACTCGAAGGGCAAGCCGGGGTCGAACCCGTTTCACACGCGGAAGTGATGAAGATCTTCGCGAGCAACAACGAACGCGTGAAAGCAGCGATCTACACGCTGATCGACGCGATCCCCGCCGAGCGCACCTGCTCGTGCGGGAACGCGCTGGCAGGCGCGCGGGGATAAGCGGCCGCGTGCGTTCGTCGTCCCGTGGCCTCGATCTCTCCGTCTATCTCCGGGGCCTCGGACTCCTCGTGCGCAATCCGGTCGTCATCATCCCGCCGCTGCTGATGGCCGTCATCTCGGCGGCGCTCGGGATGATGGCGGGCTCCACGGCCGCGAGCGATCCGCTGGGCGGGATGACCGGCGGCATCGTCTCGTTCATCGAGGCGCTGCTGCGCTTTTTCGGACTCGGCGTCGCGATCATCATCGGCGACCAAGCGTGGCGGAGAAAGCGCGCGTCCTTCGAGGACGGTTGGGCTGAAGGCCGCCGCAAAGCCGGCGATATCATCTTCGCGACGATCGGCCTGACGTTTTGCATCTATATCGCGGGGCTCGCCGGCCAACTACTGGGCATCGGCATCATCGGCCTAGCCCTCATGGCCGTCGTCGTCTTTTTCTTGATCTACACGATCCCGGCGGCCGCGATCGGCGGCGTGCCGGGCGGGGCGGCGCTCCAGGCGTCCCTCGAAGCCGTGCGCGCGGCGCCGCTCCCGGCGCTCGTGCTCGCGATCGTCTCGCTCGGCGTCTTCGTCGGAATCGAGGCGTTCGTCTCGCCCCAACTCTCATTCGCGATCGCACCCTACGTGAGCGGCGCGCTCAATCCGGTGCTGCTCCTGGTCAACGCGCTGCTGACGTTGATCGGCGAAGGCTATATCGCGCTCGTCGTGGCGAAAGTGTACGCCGACACCAGCTTCCGCCCGCGCTGGTGACACGGCGCGTCTCACCGCACGGGGGCTAGCGCCATCCGGACGAGTTCGGCGACCAGGGCCGGCGTGACGTTGGTCCGCGCGATGCGCTCGGCGTCGCCGATCGAGACGAGCGTCTTCACGAGCGCCGCCGGCGGGCGTGGCGGCAGCGCTCGCAATTCCGCCGTGCGGTCGCGCGCAAGGAGCGGTGCCGCCTCGCCCGCGACCGCGAGCGCCAGCCAGTCGCGAGCCAGCGACTTGATGGTCGCCAGGCCGTCTTCGAGCGCGGGGCGCGTCGCCCACGAGGAATCGGTCGCCGCGCCCGTGACCGCGGCGAAGAACCACTCGGCGGCGGCATCGCGCAGGGCGCCGGCCTCCGGATCGAGCGCCGCGAACGCGCGCGTGAGACTTCCGTCCGCGATGCTCGCGGCGCGCGCCGCATCAGCGCCGGTGGTGCCGCCCGCCACGAGCACCTCGGCGATCTCGCGTTCGGACAGGCGCGCGAAGAGTACCTCGACCAGGCGCGAGCGGATGGTCGCTAGGAGCCGCCCCGGTGCGCTGGCCGTGATGATGAGGATCACGTGGTCCGGCGGATCCTCGAAGAACTTGAGCAGCGCATTGGCCGCCTCGCGCGTGAAGTCGGCATCTCCCAAGATGAAGATGCGCTTGCCGCCGGCATAGGAGTGCAGCGAAAGCTGGCGCACGATATCCCGCGCGGTGGTTTCTTCTTCATGGAAGCTGCTGCCGTCACGGTCGCCGATCTTCACCTGCCCTTCGGCGACGTAGAGATCGGGATGCACGCCGGCGACGACGCGCGTGCACCCGCTGCAGTGCCCGCAGTAGCCGAGCAGGGTGGTCTTCGGCGTGAGGCAGAGCAGCGATTGCGCGAGCCGCAGGGCAAAGGTCTTCTTCCCGACGCCCGCCGGACCGCTGAACAGGTACCCGTGCGAGAGTCCGCGGCTGTCCAGATGCGAGAAGAACGCGATCGGTCCGGTTGCGCCGGCGACCGCGAAGGACCCGTCGATCGGCTCGTTCACAAGGTGCTGGCGTGACGGACGCGGCGCACTTCGAGTTCGATGAGGGCCGCCGCGGCGACGGACTCCGGCGATTGCGTCGCGTCGATAACGTGCATTCGGCCGAAGCGTTCGGCGAGTTGCAAGTAGCCCTCGCGAACCCGGTGGTGAAACCCGATCCCCTCGCGTTCGAGCCGGTCGCTCGCACCTCGCTCGGCGACCCGCGCGGCGGAAATCTCAGGTGTGACGTCGAGCACAAACGTCAGATCCGGGGCGATGCGCTGGGTCGCGATCAAGCACAGCTCGAGCAAGAGTTCCACGTCGAGTCCCCGCCCGAAGCCCTGGTAGGCGATCGTCGCGTCGAAGAAACGGTCGCAAAGCACGATTCGGCCGGCCTTGAGCGCCGGTCCAATCACCTCCGAGACGTGCTGGGCGCGAGCGGCGTTGATCAGCAGCGCTTCGGTCAGCGGATCGATCCGGATCCGGGGATCGAGAAAGATCGTGCGCACGGCATCGCCCAGCGGCGTCCCGCCCGGCTCGCGCGTTACCAGGACGGGCACGCCGCGCTCGCGTAGGTCACTGGCTAGCGTCGCGATGAGGGTCGACTTGCCAGAGCCTTCGATCCCCTCGAAGGTAATCAGCATCAATCGCCTTTTCGGCATCCATGGAGGACGGCGCCTGTGGAGGCTCATGCTCAACGAGATTTTCCGGTGGATGTCCGATCGCAAGACCGATCGCCGAACTTCGGACCGCAAGAAAGTGCAATTCGCGATGGCCTGGCTGCGCAACGAGGAACCGGTGCCCGGGGTCGGTGTCGAGATTTCGCTGAACGGCCTCTTGTTCGCCACGAAAACCAAGCCCGAGACGCCGTCCTACAACGTCCTCATGGACATCGGCGGGAAGCGGCTCAAGGCGCGCCTCACGACCATGCGCTCGGACTCCTCGAACCGCGACGGAACCGAGTGGCACATGGTGGCGGCGACCTTCGAGGGCATCGCGGCGGACGACTACGACGCGGTCGTCCGCTTCATCAAAGACCTTCCGGAGCCCGAGAACAAAGCGCAGGGCGAGATCGCCGCCGCGGCTGCGGGCAGTGACGATGCCTATCGCTTGCTTCCGATGGGCGTGCAAAAACGGATCGTCGAGGTGCTCGTCCAAGCGGGCCGGCTCGCCCCCGAGACCGATGCCCGCAATCCGTTGCTGCGCATGAAGTACCTCGGCTCAAACGCCGGCAAACACCGGTTTGCCATTCACAGCCGCCACCTCGTCGCCGGTGAAATCCGCGCGCACGACTCCCTCTTCGTCGTCGAAGACACCGGCAACGTCATCCTCGAGAAATGACTTCGGTTTAATCGACTTTGTAGATTTGCACGCGACGGTTGGGCTCGAGCCCGGTGCTGCGCGATTGGAGCCGGTAGCGTTCGGCGAGTTGATGCTGCATGCGCCGGATATAGGATGACTGCGGGGTCAATTCGACCGCCCGGCTATCCAAGAGCACCTGATAGACGGCTTCCTCGGCCTCGCGCATCGCGATCTCTTCGTTATCGAGCGAGGGCAGGTTGAAGACGTCCTTGAGGGCACTTTGGATCTGGGTCGTGGTGTTGGTCTTGATCGAGTAGATCGGGACGTTTTCGGCCGCGATCTGCTTGAGGCGCTCGGACTCTTTGCGCTCGAGCGTCTTGAGCGTGAGAACGACGTCCGCATCGTCCCATTTGCGCGCGATCGCGGCGTTGACGCGCAGGTTGTGGACCGCGCGCTCGATCTTGTTGCGCGAGACGCCGTACGGAAAGATCAGCAGCGGCGCTTCTTGCTCGTCCGTCTCCCCGCCGGCGCTCGTGAAGAGCCCGTCGTCCTCGCCGGGTCGCATCTTCGGGCTGCCGACGGCTTCCGGATTCGCTTCTTGAACGACCGAGACGACGCCGCCGGGCATGCGCTGACGGACTTCGGGTTGCGGCGTATAGCCGCGCAAGAGCGCGTCGACCACGTCGGCGACGTTGGTGTGGATCGCCAGCCGGTCGCGATCCTGAATCTCGATCAGCACGTCGAAGGTCGGCGGAGCCTTCCGCTCGAGGACGGTCTTGCGCGTCCCGCGCCGGCGCGCTTCCTCGTCGGAGAGCGTGACCGCGCTGATCCCGCCCATCAGATCCGAGAGAGTGGGATTCATCAGCAGGTTCTCGAGGGTCTGGCCATGGGCCGTGCCGATGAGCTGGACGCCGCGTTCGGCGATCGTGCGGGCCGCGAGCGACTCCGCTTCGGTCCCGATCTCGTCGATCACGATGATCTGCGGCATATGATTTTCGACCGCTTCGATCATGACGTTGTGCTGCAACGCCGGATCGGCCACCGGCATGCGGCGCGCATGCCCGATGCCGGGATGCGGAACGTCGCCGTCGCCGGCGATCTCGTTCGAGGTGTCGACGATGACCACGCGCTTGCGGTCTTCGCTCAGGACGCGCGCGCACTCGCGCAGCATCGTCGTCTTGCCGACGCCGGGGCGGCCCAGCAAACAGGTCGATTTTCCACTGCGAATGACGTCCAGGATGATGTCGATCGTGCCGTAGACAGCGCGGCCGACGCGGCAGGTCAGTCCGACGATCTTCCCGGTGCGGTTCTTGATCGCGCTGATCCGGTGGAGTGTTTTTTCGATGCCGGCGCGGTTGTCGGCGCCGAACGGCGAGAGCCGCGACACGACGTGTGCGAGATCTTCGTGCGTTACCGCGTTCTCGCTCAAGAACACGAAGTCGTCGTCGAAGCGGGCTTCGGGTGGTCGCCCGAGATCGAGCACGACCTCGATCACACGATCGACGTTCGGCAGGCGCTGGAGCGCCGTACGGATGGGGAGGGGGAAAATATCGAGGAGCTGCGTCAGCTCCCAGTTCGACCCGAAAGAGTGGGCGTTAACAGCCAACTTCCATCCTCAATTGTCTCATTTTTTCGCAGCCACCGCGATCCGGCGCCCCGATGGTTCCAGCCCTTCCGTCCCCCCAGGCCCCCCACCTTTCCACAGACAGAGAAGACTTCTTAACACACACCCAACGCCCAAACTCCCCAAAAAAACGAGCCACGAGCCCCGATCGCAAGCCAACCACGCTACGGAGCGCAGGCGCCCCCCGGGCGCCGAGCACCGTGAAGGATTCGCGTCGGGATATCTCGTGCCATCAGGACCGACTAACGACGCGAATCCTCTTGAGGTCGCTGTCGTAGGGGCCTTGCATCCGGACGCCGGCTTTTTTTTCGAGATCGAGGTAGTCGATGATTTCGGGCGTGATCTCTTCGCCGGGCGAGATCACCGGAATGCCGGGTGGATAGGGCGTGATCACCTCGGCGCAGATCCGTCCCGCGCTCTTCTTGAACGGCACGAATTCCGTCGTCGCGAGAAACGCCTCGCGCGGCAAGAGCCGCATCGGTGGAATCTTCGGCAGCTTGTAGGTGCCGGTCTTCATACGCCGTTCGAGCACGCCCGAGGGCGAGAAGATATCGACCGGCCGGTCCTCGCGCGCCAGTTCGCGCACGGCATAGACCAGTTCGTCCGCCGCGTCGGCGGTCGTGCCGATCGTAAAGAGCGCGAGCGCGTTGAAGAGGTCGGCCAACTCGCACTGCACGTTGTAGCGGCGGCGCAGGATCTCTTCCGCCTCGTACCCCGTATAGCCGAGCGCCTTGACGGTGATCGTGACCTTGGTGGGGTCGAGGTCGAAGACGCCGGGACGGCCCTCGAGTTCGGAGCCGAAGCAAGAGATGCCGGGGATCTCGTTGAGGCGCCGGCGCGCGTCGTTGGCGATCTCGATCGTGCGCGAGAGCAGCGCCGGGCCCTCGAGTGCCATCTGGCGGCGCGCCACGTCCAGCGAAGCGACCAGCACCAAATTCGGCGAGGTCGAGAGAAAGAGCTTGTACACGGCCTTGAGACGATCGCGCCGGATGCGCGTGCCCTGCACGTGCAGCATGGCGGTCTGCGAGAGCGAGCCGATCATTTTGTGCGTCGAATTGATGCACATATCGGCGCCGCTCTGCATCGCCGACTTCGGCAACGCCGGGTGAAAGTGGAAATGCGGCCCCCAGGCCTCGTCGACGAGCAACGGGACGCCGTGGCCGTGGGCGAGCGCGGCGATGGCCTCGAGATCGGCGGCGACACCGTAGTAGGTCGGCGAGACGACGTACACCGCCTTGACGTCGGGATGCTCGGCGAGCGCGGCGCGCACGATCTCGGGGGTGACGGTGTGGTCCATGTGCAGCGCCTCGTCGACCTCGGGCTGCATGTAGACCGGGCAGGCGCCGCTCATGATGAGGCCGCCCATCGCTGACTTGTGCGCGTTGCGCGGCACGAGGATCTTCTCGCCCGGGTTGAGCGCGGTCATCATCATGCACTGGTTGCCGCTGGTCGATCCGTTGATCAAAAAGAACGTTTGCTCGGCGCCGAAGCACTCCGCCGCCAGCTCCTGCGCTTCGATTAGCGGGCCTTCGGGCTGGAGGAGATCGTCGAGCCCGCGAATCTGTGTCAAGTCGATCGACAGGACGTTGTCGCCGACGAAGTCGCGGAAGGCGCGGTCCATTCCGTGGCCCTGCATGTGGCCGGGGGTATGGAACGGGATCACGCCGGAGTCGACGTAGTCGAGCAGCACCTGGAAATAGGGCGCGCGCGTCTGATCGAGACGGTACGCGCCGGTAGTCGACGGGGCATTCCGTGTGATCACAGCGGGCGCGATTATAGCACCAAGGAGTGCTCGCCGGAAGCCGGAACCCGAAATGCGATGATTTCGACCGCTTCCCGTCTCACCGTCCGCGGGGTCGTCCTGCGCGGTGCGGTTGTCCTCGGCGCCGCGTGGCTGATGGCGATGAGCGCCCAGCTCCAGGTCAACCTGTGGCCCGTGCCGATCACCGCCCAAACGCTGGCCTTGCCCATCGTGGTGGCGCTGCTGGGCCGCAATCAAGCCGTCCTTGCCATGCTGGCGTACCTCGCCGAGGGCGCCGGCGGACTCCCCGTCTTCCACGGCTTCGCCGGCGGCATCGCGCACCTGGCCGGCCCGACGGGCGGCTATCTCGTGGCACTGCCGTTCGCGGCCTTCGCCATCGGCTGGCTCTACGAGCGCGGCCTCGGCAAGACACTCGCCGGTCGCTTCGCAGCGATCTTCCTCGGGACCGCCGTCGTGTTCGCGATCGGCGCCGCGTGGCTCGCCACGTTGCTCCACCTCACGCCCCTGCGGGCCGTGGCCGTCGGGGTAACCCCGTTTCTCATCGGCAACGTCGCGAAATGCCTGATCGCCGCGCTCGTCCCCCCGCTCTGGCCCGCGCTGGCCCGGCGCCTCGGACTCTAGTCTAGGAAGCGGCGCGTTCGGGGAAATTCACCCGAATGTAGAGACCGTCGCGGCTCCGGGTCTGGACTTCGCGCAGCTTGGCGCCGCGGTCGTAGACGACGCGGACGCGGTTGCGGGGATCGTAGGTCCGCTTGTCGCCGGTCTCGGAATCGGTGACGACCGGGAGCGGTACGTCGCCCGTCATCTCGATGAATGCGTCGAGCGCGTCGTGCGAGATTTCGACCGTCACAAAGCCGTTCGAGTAGGCCAGCGCGAGGTCGGGATCGCGGCTCTCGTCCAGCGGGACGAAGGCAACCCGTTTGCGCGCGAGCCCAAGCCGCTTGAGCGGGTGGGTGTCTCGTTCAACCCGTTGGATCATGGCTGGTCAGCCTCCGTGCTTTCCACCCGTACCCGTTCGGCGGCGATCTGTAGCATCGCCTCTTCGCCTTCGAGTTCCGCATGCTCCGCGGCGCGCACGGCTTCGCGCACTTCCCCGTCCGTAGCCGCGCGGCGGAACAGAACCCGCCCCGCCGCATCGGTCACGGTGATGTAGGCCGTCATACGCTCCCTATCGGCAAAAACCAGCCCAAGCACGCGCACCTCAGTTCCGAAAATCGTGGCCACGCCCCAGGCCGAACGCTCCCATTCCCCAACCCCCCGCACGCTTCCTCGCCGGCTGAGCCAAGCCTCACCGTGCCCGCCGGCTTGCGCGCGATACCGATCACGCTTGCGATTCATGACCGGCGAGCGCCAAACAAATCGGCGCTACGGCTACCGCAAAAGTCATATTCGGTTTGCCGAAACCGATCGTTCGATGCGCCATATGCTCGAGTTCGCGTCGTAAAAAAAACTGCAGTACTAACGTCCCATCGCTTGGGACATTCGTCTCTCGTTCGTCTCTTGATTGTAAAGCACAGGATAATTTTTCGAAGAGCGCTTTGCATGTCTGCAGGGCGTCGTAAGCATGCGTAATACCAGGCTATGCGACATCGTTGCGCGTCCGTACCATTTGGCTCGCGCAGTTGTGCATGTCGAGCTTTTTTTTGCAGAGGGTCGCCTTGAAATCACCTCTCTTTCGCATTGTTATGCTCCTGTGCGCGTTGTTTCTGCCTTGTGCAGCAACCGCGGCAAACGCCACGCCGAACGTCGATCTCCACTTGAGCGGAACGATCATTTCGCACAGCGGATCAACCATCTCTTATCTCCCGCTCGACCGGCCCGTCAAAGCCGGCGAAACGATCCAGTATACGATCGTTGCGAAGAACCTGGGGACGGCGCCTGCGATCGGGCTCACCCCGGTCGGCCGCATTCCCGAAGGCACGACGTTTGTTCGCGCGGAGCCGGTTCCGGCTTTCGTGCACGTCGAGTACACGCTCGACGGCAAGACCTGGTCGGCGCATCCGACGATTGTCGTCAAGGACCCGGACGGAAACACGCACACGGCTGCGGCTCCGCTGAACCTCTACAAAGCGATACGGTGGTCGACCTCGGGCACGCTCGCGCCGAAAAAATCTCTCCAGTTCGCCTATGAGGTCGAAGTTCAATGAAGCACCGCGGCAAACGAGCACTCGCGGCGTTTCTCGCGGGGAACGTCCTCGCGCTGGCGCTCGCCCCGGTCATGACCGGCGCGGCGACGACCGCAGGCGGGACGCAAGTCACCAACAACGCCACGGCAACCTATAAGGACGCCGCCGGCAACACGTACAACACGACCTCGAACACGATCACGGCGACCGTACAAAACGCTCCGACGCTCACGAACACCGCCGGATCGACGAACTCGTACGCGCCGGGCCAAACGGTCACCGACACGTTCACGCTCACCAACACCGGTAACGCGTCGGGTGCGTTCCAACTCTCCGGCAACGCATCGGCGCCGACGGGGTCGTCCGACGCGGTCCTCGGCGGAACCGATTCGACGTACGCTTCGCTCGGTAACGGTGCGACCTCGTGCACGACGCCGGCCGGCACACAGTCATCACCGTGCAAATACTCCGCGACCGTTTCCGGGACGACGTACTACTTCACGAGCCTCGCCGCGACGAGCACGAACAACGCCCTCGACTACTGGCTTGCGAACACGAACCCCGCGACGGCTGCCGGCGGCAGCATCACGATCGGCGTCTACTACACGCTGACGACGAGTGCGACGACCGGCAACACGGTGAGTTCGCAGGTCTACGCGACGGTCGCCTATCCCGCCGCGGGAAGCGCGCCGGCGGAACTCTCCGTCTCGCAGGCGGCGACGCAGACCAACAACGTCATCGCCGACGCCCGCTTCGATCTCTACAAGAACCAGTCGCAAAACCTCACGACGGGTGCGATCACCTACACCGTCTACGCCCATAACGGCGGGGCATTCGCGGCCAAGGATCTGGCGTCGGTCAAAGCGCTGCTCGGCGTGAGCGTCAACGGCGTGCTCATCAGCGATAAGATCCCGACCTTCGCCGGTTCGCCGCTCGCGCTCAGCTCGGGCACCGTGACCGTAACGACGAACGCCACCTACGGTGCCGCGACGGGCGTCGTCGCCGACACGTACTACACGACGAGCGCCACGGGCTCCAGCGGTTGGACGAAGGCCACCGGCTCGCTGCCGATCGACGGCAGCGTCTCCTACATCGGGGTCTTCCTCCACGGCGGCACGTGCACGTCGGCGGGCTTCGAGTTGTGCGCGGATACGACCCATCCGACCAACCCCGGCAATAGTAACGTCGCCTCGGCGGCAGCGGTCACGATCTCCTTCATCGTCGTGCAACCGACCGGCGCCGGTTCCGGGAACGCGGGCTCGGTCACCAACCTCGCGAACGGCGCGATCGGCGACAACCAGCCGACGGAGCACGTCCTCGGGCCCGGCATCCCCGCCGGCACGGCCGACACCAATTCGGCGACCGCGCTGACGACGACCGGGCAAGGGATCAACAACACGACGCTGTTCTCGATCGGCGGCGCATCGAATCAGACCTCGAATCAGGCGCTCGCGGCCTACGCGCCGCTCACCGGTCCACTCGGAGCGCCGGCTTCTGCCGGATCGTACGACGGCGTCGTCTCGAGCAACAACAACAACGACTTCACGGCCTTCCCGATCGGTCTCACCGGCGATCAGGTCGCGAACACGAGCACGACCGCCGGTTCGCCGACGACGAGCAATACGCTCGGCACCGGCGGCCAAACGGTCTGCGTCCCGAACACGCTACAAAACAGCGGAAACAAGGCCGACTCGTTCAACATCGTCGCAACGGTGCCGACCGCGTTTGCGGTCCCGAGCACCACCGGCGGCAGCACGGCATCGACCTGGAGGGTCGGGCTCTATTCCGACATCGGCTGCTCGATCGCACTGGGCGGCGCTTCCGACGGGACCCCGACATCAACGGCCTCGAACGTCGCGATCGCCTCGGGCGCATCGAGCAACTACTACGTGAAGTACATCGTGCCCGCCGGAGCCCCGTACTTCTATCGCTTCGACGCCACGATCACCGCGACGAGCGTCGGTGACGGCACGAAGAGCAACTCGACCCACGACGAACTCTACTCGGCGTTCGTCGCGCTGACGAAGTCGCAGTCGGTAACCTCGAGCGGCTGCCCGGCCGGCGTCTCGCCGTCGTTTGCCGCGAACACGGTTTGCCCGACCGGCGTGCTCCAATACACGGTCGACTACCGCAACCTCGTGTTGGGAACGACCGATACCAACGTCTCGTTCTCGGCCGTGGTCACGCAAGGGGGTTCGCTCGCGATCACCGAGGACGGGAGTCTGTCGTCGACTTCGCAGACGACGACACCCAACTGGGCTTCGTTTGCCCAGATGAATGCGGCCCCGGTCGACTCGACGGGGAGCTCGAGCTTCACGTACTACACGGGCATCCCGGCGGGGGGCACCGGGTCGGCGACGTTCTCGGCGAGCGCGACGAAATTCGTCGATGTCGTCGGCGGCGGAGCATTCCAACTCGTCCCACACAACTACTTGAGCCCGTCCGGAGCGCAGGGGAACCAAGGCACCGTGACGTTCTCGGTCATGGTCCAATAGTCGATCGGGTCGTTGCGCCTCGTCGCCACGGCCCTCGCGCTCGCCGGAGCGCTGCTGGGCCTAGCCGCCCCACGGTGTTTCGCAGCCACCGTGGGCGGCACCAGCCTGGTCAACATCGCATCGGCAACCTATTCCGACGCTGCCTCCAGGCACTACGCGACGGTATCGAACCCCGTCGTGGCGACCGTGGACCACCTCTCCGCGATCGTCGTCAATCCGAAGCAACCGGCCGCGAACCCGGCCTCCGACGGCACGCCGGCCGGGACCCCGGTGACCCGGACGTTTACGATCACCAATGACTCGAACATCACCGACGCCTACCAAATCGATCAACTCTCCGCCGGATCGCTTCCCGTGGGCGCCGTCAACTGGATGACGCCGGCCGGACCGCTCGCAACCGGGGTCAACGGCAGCCTCTCACCGGCCGTCGCCCCGGGTGCGTCGATCTCCGTCCAAGTCACCATTGCGACGACGGGTCTCCCGCTGGGGCAAACCGTGGCCGTCACGCTCGGGGTGCACACGACGGTCACCGGCACGGCAAACGGCATCGTGCGCGATACCGGCAAGCAGTGGATCATCGGTGCGACGGGTCCGTCGCTGAGCGGTCCCAGCGGCAGCAACACCCAGGTCGGGAAGTCGGTGAACGCGAGCACCGTGGTCCAAAGCCAACCCGGGGAAACCGTCACGTTTTCGATTTCGTTGACGAACACCGGCGGATCGGCGGCGACCGGGGTCGTCATCTCCGACCCGGTTCCGGCGACGCTTTCCATCGTTGACGGCTCGGCGCAGATCAACGGTGTGCCGGCGGGTTCCCAGGCGGTCGTCACCGGTCAGACGATCGCCTTTACGATCCCCACGCTCGGTTCGGGGGCAACGCTCGTCGCTTCGTTTCAGACGACGCTTCCGCCGGGAGCGACGCTGGGCTCATCGTTCGTCAACGTCGCAAGCGTCGCGGCGCAAGGGGTCGCCGCTGCCCAGACGACGCCGGCGACCGTGCTGGCGGGACAAGCCGACGTGATCTTCGACGGCTTCAACGGCGGCACCGCACGCATCGGCAGCGCGACGGTGACGTTGCTCGGGCCGGACGGAAAAATCGTCAAGATCGCCGGGCCGGCAACGTCGAATTCGAAAGCGCGCTCGACGCTCGCGAGCGTGATCGGAAACACGGCGAACCCATTCATTACCGGCCCCGACGGCGCGTACGGTTTCGCCATCACGGGTGCGCAAATCGGCAAGGGCGGCCGCTATCAACTCACGATCGCGGCGGCGAACTATCTCAACCGGCGCATCGCGCTCGACATTTCACCCGGAGTGGAAGGGCAGCTCTACAGCGTCGTACAGACGGCACTCGACGATCAACCACTCGCGGCCGCCGGGCGGTTCTCGCTGACCAGGCAGAACGTTTCACTCGAAAACGTCTTCGGCGTGTTCGGCAACCTGCCGATCTTCCCGCAACGCACGATCACGGTAACGAAGGACATCGACAAGCAAGCCGCGGCGGCCGGCGACGCGCTCGTGTACCACGTCAACTTCGAGAACCAGTCGCAATACCCGATCGGCGCGACGACGATCGTCGACACGTTGCCCGGAGGGATGGTCTACATCGGCGGCAGCGGGCGCTTCGACGGCAAAGTGCTCGACCCGGTCGTGAGCGGCCGCACGCTCACGTGGCCGCTCGCCACGTTACCGACCGGCGCGAGCCATCAAATCACGTACGCCGCGACAATTCTCGGTTCGGTCGCGCCCGGAACGAACTTGACCAACGCGGTCGCGGTCACCGGAACGATCCCCGGCACGACGGCCGTGACTTCGAGCAACGCCACCGTAACGGTGCTGGTCCTCGACGGACCCTTTTCGCCGAGGCGCGTCGTGACGGGCCGCGTGTTCGTCGACCTCACCGGCCGCGGCCACTTCGCGCGCGGCGACACGCCCGTCGCCGGCGTGCGGGTCGTGCTCGAAGACGGCAGTTACGCGATCACCGACGCCCAGGGGCAGTTCAGCTTTCCATCCGTGCGGCCGGGCGCGCACGTCCTGCGCCTCGATCCGCTGACGTTGCCGCACACCGTGCTCGCCGATCCCGCCGTGCCGATGAATTCGATCCATGCGACACAGCGATTGCTGCACGGCGTGTTGGACGACGGCACCATGGACGACGTCCAGTTCTCGCTCGTGCCCGCAAAATGAGAGCGAGCCGTCTCGTCCGCAGTCTCTTCGTGGTGCTCATGCTGCTGGACCTGACCGTGCATGGTTCGGTTCCGGTGCACTCCGAGGTCGAGTCGCCGGACGCGGCCGCGAGCGCAGCGCCGATCGATCTTTCGCATCTGATCCCGACCGCGAGCGGCGATCTCGTCGCCCATTTCGTCAGTCCGGACGCCGATACGGCGTCCCCGATTCAGGCGACCGCCGTCGTGGTTGGGACCGTCCCCGGCGCGGTCGTCAGTTTGCGCGTGAACGGACACCCGGTCGCCGCGTCCCAGTTGGGGAAGCTGGTCGTCAACAACAAGACCCACGAGGCCCAATTCTTCTATTACGGCGTACCGCTGACGGCCGGGCCGAACACGTTGACCGCCGAACCCGTCGGCGCAAACGACGTGCACGGAGCGGCGGTCAGCGAGGTCGTGTACGGGCCGGATGACGCCGCTTCGATCCGTGCCGAAAGCGTGCAGCACCTGGTCGCAGACGGCGTCACGGAGGTACCGATCAATATCACCGCTACGGACCGCTACGGTCACGCCGCGATACCCTCCGAGACCGTCCACGTCGCGATTCTGAGCGGCGATCTCGCGTTCGTGGATCTGCCGCAAGCGACGCCGGCTCCCGGTCCCAACGGCCTGGGGACGCCCGGGCCCGACAATTCGCCGAATTCGCGCGGCAACCACACGCTGGACCTGCCGCTCCCGGTCGGCGGGTATCTCGCGGTGCGGGTCCGCCCCGGGACCGTCGCCGGCAACGTCGAGATGGAATTCCGCGTCGGCAACGCCTACAAACGGCGCTCGTTCTACGTCGAACCGTTGGCGCGCAAGCCGATCGTCAACGGGATCGTGCAAGCGGGCGCGGGCTCCGTCCCGGAAGCGATCGACGGCGACGGGAACTACGACGGCGGCGGGGCGCGCCGCGGCCGCGTCGCATTCTACGCCAACGGCGCGGTCGGCCGGAATTCGCTCACCGTCGCCTACGAATCGCAGAACCGGCTTTCGCCCGTCTCGTCGTTCGGTTCCTATCAGGACGATCCGAACGAACGGCCCTATCTCACCTACGGCGACGCCTCGCAAGTGGTCGATCCGTACCACTCGGACGATCATCTCTACGCGCGCATCGACCGGGGACGCAGCAGTGTGCGGTGGGGCGCTTTCACGGCGCGCGCCGGGCCGGCCGATATCGGCGGATTTTCGCAACAACTCAGCGGGGCGGACGCGACGCTGGCCCTCGGCCGCGATGGCCGCACGACCGTTTCCGGCTTCACCGCGCGCAACGAGCAGGCATTCGTCTCGACCTACGTCGCGATCTCGGGCCTGGCATCGATCACGCAGGCCCTCAAGCCGAACATCGTCGTCGGTTCGGAGCAGATCTCCGTCATCACCGTGGACCGCAAGACCGGCTTACAGATCGGCGCCGCCGCTCTCTTGCGCAACGTCGACTATACGATCGACTACGCAACCGGCGTCCTGCGCTTCATCAACATCCCGTTGCCCTACGACGCGACCTTCAATCCGAACATCCTCTCGCTGAACTACGAATATTTCGGTCCGGGCGTCGACTCGCGGACCACGGGCGGCCAAATGAGCTCCGCACTCTCCCGTGATGGGCGCACGACGCTGCTGGCGAGTCTGGTCAACGATGCCGGGAACGGACAGAATCTCGCGGTCGCGGCGCAATCGTTCGAGCGGGCGTGGCAGAACGGAAAATTCACGCTGTCGCACGCCACGACCATCGGCGTCTTGCCGAGCGCCGGCACCGTCGCGCTGTCCGGGAATACGATCGTTCCGGGCGCCGGAAGCGCGCTGAGCACCGCCTTCAACGAGCACTCGACGCACGATACCTTGGACCTCGGCTATCAAGCGACGACGGCCGGCTACAACGATCCGTTCGGCGGGTTCAGTTCACCCGGCGTCGCGGCCTATCGTGCGAACTGGGCGCACGGCACGCCGGCGAAGGGTCAGACTGTCCTGACCTACGCGGGCGCACACAACATGGGAATCGGAACGGCCGGCACGGAGAATGACGTCGCGGTGCACTACGTGCGGCCCGTGAACCGGGTGGTCACGATGTCGCTCGGCGTGACCCATCACGACCAGCATATCGCGAGCGCGACGCCGGCGCCGGCGGCTTCCCCCGGGGTCGCGCTCGCCACGACCGGCCAAACGCAACTCGAGGCCGACCTCGCCTATCGGGGCACGCACCGCGTGAGCGCGAGCCTGCAAGAGCTGCTCACCGTGAGCGGGTCGGACGTCGGGTCGACCCAGCCGACGCAAACCAACGCGGAGCTGAGTTACGAACTCCACAAGCGCGGACGCGCCTACATCCGCGAATTGTGGAGCAATCAGCCCTCATCGGTGTTTGCGAACTCGACGACCAATCTGGGCATCACCGGAACCTCGACGCACTCGACTCAAATCGGCATCGAGGAGGCGATCTCGCCCGTAACGACCGTCAGCTCCCAATACATCGTCAACCAGACGGGTTCCGGGGTCAACGTCTACGACGCGCTCGGCGTCGACGAACACTTCAAGATCGGACAGCGGCTGACGCTGAGCGAGCAGGTGCAAGCCGCGAACGGCATCGGGAGCGGCGCCGGCGGCTTTACGGTCGAGACGACGCAACTCAGCTATGCCGCGCCCGGTAACACGGTGCGCGCATCGGTGGGTTATCAGGACCGCTCGGGCAGCGGCGAGGGCTCGACCTTGAACCTCGGTCTTGCCGGACATCTTTCGCCGAACATCGGCGCGATGGCGTTCTCGCAGCGTGCCTACGGCAACGGACTCACGGCGATCAACGATCGCGCTTCGCTGGCCTATCGCCCGCTCGGCGACGACCGCTTCGTCGCGCTCTTCGGTTACACGCGCACCAACGGCTCGTCGCTGACCGGCGCGACACCGGATGTCTACTCGTTCGACGGAATCTTCCGGCCGGCCGCAGGGACCGAGCTCGCCGGACGGTTCGCGATGGAAGACGACGCCGCTCTCGGCACACCGATCAAGTCGCTGCTCTACGCCGCGCGAGCCCGCCAAGACATCGGCCGGCGCAACAACGTCGGGGTCGAAATCCGGACGCTCTCGATTCCCGCGGCGAACGGCAGCCGGACGACGAGCGCCGCGCTCGAGGCCGGCCACACGATCGGCAACTCGGCCCGCGCGGCGATCGGCTACAACGTCTCCGGCTCGGTCGATTCGACCCTCTTGGACCAGCCCGGACGCAAGGGATGGTACGTCACGTTCAGCTCGCTCGTGAGCCGGATTTTCGGCTGGGGCAGACCGTAGCATGGCGCTCGCCGGAGCGTTGCGGCGCATCTCGAGCGCGGCGCTCTCCGCCGCGATCGCGACCACGACGGTCGGCGGGTTCCTCGGTGCGACGCTGCAGCCGGCCTCGGCAGCGACGACCTGCGCCACGCCGGGAAAAGACGGCGCGGCCGGGACGCTGGGCGGCGTTTACAACGCCTATTTCAAGCCCATCGCCGGGACGCTCGCTGCCGGAACGACGACGATCAGACTGTCGAGCGCGACACCCGATACGGCGGGTGGCGGCGCGAACAAGGCGATCGCTGCCGGCGATCTGCTGCTCGTCATCCAGATGCAAGACGGCACCTTCAACGCCGCCAATTCCACCGCGTACGGCAACGGCTCCAGCGGGAGCGGCTACACGAACCTGAGCAGCGCGGGACTCTACGAATACGTCGCCGCGGTTTCGATCGCCGGCACGACGGTGACGATCAAGGGCACGGGGACCGGGAACGGCCTGATCAACACCTATCATGAAGCCGCGGCCGGCGGCACGAGCGGTCAGGAAACGTATCAGATCGTGCGCGTGCCGCAGTACATCACCGCGACGCTGGGCAGCAATTTCACGGCGGCGCGCTGGGACGGTGCGACCGGCGGCGTCGCGGCGCTCGACATCGCCTCGACGCTCAACCTCGGGGGCGCGAACATCTACGTCTCGGGCGACGGGTTTTCGGGCGGCGGCTTGAGCGTCGCGACCGCCGCGGCGACCGGCTGGAGCACGGCCGATTTCGTCGACAGCTCGCTGGCCTACGGCGGCACGAATACGGCGCCCGCCTACGGCAGCAAAGGCGAAGGCGTGATGGGGACGCCGAACTACGCATTCTCCTACACGAACTTCTCGGCGCCGGGCACCCCCTCGAGCCCCACGGTCGTCAAACATGGGGCGAACGGGTACCCGGGCGGTGATCAAAGCCGCGGCGCGCCGGGCAACGCAGGCGGCGGCGGAACCGACGCCGATCCGCCCGCCAACGACCAGAACTCGGGCGGCGGGGGCGGCGGCAACGGCGGCGCCGGCGGCAACGGCGGCTATCCGTGGACCCCCACCTACAGCGGGACGACCCCCGAATTTCCGCAGTACCCCTACGTGAGCGGCACGATCACGTACAGCGCGACCAACTTCTCCGACCTCGGCGGCCACGGCGGCGCGGCACTGACGCCCAGCGCGACGCGCGTCTTCATGGGCGGCGGCGGCGGTGCCGGCGTGAACAACAACGGCTCGAACAACAACGCCTTCAATCAATACGGCAGTTCCGGCGGCCCGGGGGGCGGGATCCTCATGCTGCGCATCGCGAACGCCAGCGGTGCCGCCGCGGCCATCTATGCGAACGGAACGTCCGGCCTCGCGCCGCTCAACGACGGCGGCGGCGGCGGCGGCGCGGGCGGGAGCGCCGTCATCACCTCGCCCTCGAGTTTCAGCGGGATCACCGTGTACGCGAGCGGCGCGGCCGGGACGACCGCCAACGCGCCGAACACCTCGATCACGCAGCAACACGGCCCCGGCGGCGGCGGCGGCGGCGGCGCGGTCTTTTCCTCGAGCCCGGTCACGGCATCGGTCGGCGGCGGCGCCGCCGGGACGACCACGACCTTCGCCACGACCTACGGCGCGACGGCCGGCTCGAGCGGCGTCGTCAACACGTCGGTCGCGTACACGTCGATTCCGGGCGTCGCGTCGGGTGCCGAATGCGGCTCGGGCACCAGCACGAACACGCTCTATACCGGTCCGTACGACTCGACCGACGCGACCTACAAAGGCGCCGCGGACACCGGATCGTTCGACGGCAACGTCGCGGCGACCGACGACAATGACTTCGTGCCCGCACTCATCCCCTTGACCGGCCTGACCAGCATCAACAGCGGGACCGTGCCCGGCACGCCCATCGGCAACACGCTGACGTTTTCCGCGACGCCGTCGGTCAACGTGCCGCACGTAGTCTACTACAACAACACCGCAGCGACCGGGCACGTGATCACGCTGAACGCGCAGGCACCGGCGGCGCCCGCCGGCTGGACCGTCCAACTCTGCGAAGACACGAGCAATCCGGCCGGCAATACCGGCGTGCTGACCACGGCGCCGTCGTCCCCGAAATGCACGGCCGGGGGGACGGTCACGGCCGCCAACTGCACGGGCGGCTCGGCGGGCTATGGTTGGATCACGGTCGGCTCCGCCGCGGCTTCGACGACGAACGCCCAATTCTGCCAACGAGCCCGCGCGGAGGCACACTCGTTCGTCTACTGGACCGTCTACACGCCGCCGAGCAGCGTGACGGCGTTCGCGCGCTACGACGCGAGCGTCGCCGCCTACGACGATGAATCCGTGCCGGCGTACAACGCCGTCCACGACGAACTCTACGCCGGCGTGCTCGCGCTGACGAAGTCCTTCACCGTCGTGAGCAGCGGGTGCCCGAGCGGAGTCACCCCGGCATATCCGGCGCTCGCCGTCTGCCCGGGCGGCATCCTGCGCTATACGATCGACTACCGGAGCGTCGTCGCGGGCGGCTCGACCGAGGCCGCCAACATCTTTGCGACGGCGTCGTTCACGAGCGTCGCGACCGCGGCCGGGTCGCTCGCGATCACGGACAACGGCACGCTCTCGGGCGTGAGCCAAACGACCACGCCGAACTGGGCGACGTTCACGAACGGTCTCACGCTCGCGTTGACGGCCGGGCTCGGCACGGGGAACGCGAGTTGCGGCAGCGGCGCGAGCGCGTGTGGTGACTCGACGGCCGGCACGACGTTCACCGGGGGCACGGCGGGCTCGACCAGTTTCACCGCGACCATCGGCGGGGCGACGTTCCGGCTCTATCCGATCGGCGTCAGCGGGCAAACCGGGCAAGGCACGCTGACCTTCGCCGTAAAGGTCAAGTAACCGGACCTAGCTTTCGATCCGATCGTCGATCGAGACGTTGTAAAGGAACAGGAACTTGTGCCACTCGCCCGGGAGCGTGTTGCGCTTGACGCGGATCCAGGGGATGTACTTGGGCGTCTTGGGTTTGCGCTTGAGCTGCATGTTCGCATGTTCGGGCGTGCGGTTGTTCTTGCGGTTGTTGCAGCGCATGCACGCGCAAACCAGGTTTTCCCAAGTCGACGGGCCGCCCTTGCTGCGCGGATGCACGTGATCGACGGTCATCATGCGCTCGCCTTTGAGGCCGCAATACTGACACGTGTAGTCATCTCGCAGCAGGATGTTCTTCTTCGTCAGCGCGACCTTTTGCATCGGCCGCCGCACGTAGTAGAGCATGCGGATGATCGACGGCATCTTCATCTCGAAGGACGGTGAGGCGAGGACCGTGTCGCGACCGTGTACGACCTCCGCCTTGCCGGAGAAGATCAGCTTGACCGCGCGCTGGAAACTCGTGATGTTCAGCGCTTCGTACGTGAAGTTCAGCACCAGGACTTCAGACACGAGGGCCTCCCAAGAAGCACGAAAGCGAGGCGCACGAGGCCTCGCTTTGTCGATGGGGCGAGCGGAGGGGGCGGCCGGAGCGCGCAGTTCGATCGTCCGGCCTCTGCCGGATCGTGACCCTTTGCGCCCGTCGCTCCACTGACATACGGGCCTCGCTTCGTCGGTCCTGGACAAAAATCCACCCGCCCGGCCGCCGCCTGTTCCGTTGGAGAAAGGGCGGAACCTTAGGGTCGCCTTAACGCGTTGTTTACGATTAAGGCAGCCGGGACGCGATTGAGCGCCGGTCGCCCCTTCTTGGGAGGGTTCCTATTTGACATTCCTTCAGCGCTGTTGTAGCGGCTTGGCCGCTGCGTTTCTCGGGACGCTGGTTTTCGTGTCCCCGGCGGCCGCCCAAACGGCTCCCGCCGCCACCGTCGTCTTCTCCGGCACGGTCCGCTCCACGACCGGCGCCACCGTCCCCGAGGCCCGCATCACCGTCAGCGGTCCGAAGTCGGCCTCAACCACCACCGATGCGAACGGCGCCTTCTCGCTCACCGTTCCGCAAGGCGTCTACCGCGTCGATGTAGCCAAAGGCGGCTACAACCCGGCCTCGATCAACGAACTCGCGCTGGTCGCCGGACAGACGCAACCGCTCGCCATCACCCTGCAGACCGCCGACCTGAGCTCGCTGCAAACGATCGGTCACGTCTCCACCGGTGAGCGCGGCGGCGGTAGTACGATCAATACCGGGTCCGCAGCGACCGGCTTCCTGTCGGGCCAGGCGTTCAGCGACTTCGCGAACCCGCAGTTGACCGACACGCTGCAGCATTTGCCGGACCTCAACGTCCAGCACATGGGCAGCCAACCCGATAACACGATCATCGTGGGCGGCGCACAGCCCTACGAAACGCAGGTCCTCATCGATGGCCATCCGATCGCCGTCGGTCAGTACGGCGTCTGGATCAGCCAGTATTTCCCGTCGTTCTTGCTGGGCGGCGCGGAAACGCAATCCGGTCCCGGCAACACGACGCCGTTTGCGAACATCGCGGTCGGCGGCACGGTGAACTTGCTCTCGCCGGCTTTCACAAGACAGCCGACGGCCCAACTCACCGTGGGCGTCGACAACTACCAATCGCAATACGCCAACCTCCTCGCGACCGGATCGGCCGGGAAGCTCGACTACGTGCTCGGCTTGGGCAACGCGTCCGTCAACGGACCGTTGTACCAAACGTCGCGCTGCATCGTGGTGCCGGAGAACGGCGGAGCGAACGACAACACGCCCGCTCAGGCCGGCGTCATCTCCTCGTGCGGAGACTCGAGCGGCTCGTTCTTCAGCAAGGGCGAGGTGCTCAAGCTCCGCTATAACTTCACGCCGACGACCTCGCTCGAGACCGGCTTCATCGGTGCGTGGGCCGGCTACTCGCCGCAAGGCACGGCCTGGGGCTCCTCGCTCGGCTCGATGAAAGTCGAGAATTGCCTGGCCTCGAATCCGCTCATCTGCAACAATCCAGCGTACAACTCGCTGGTCGGCTCGCAGGTCAACGGCTATGCGTGGTACCCCGGCGCATCGGTCTACAACAACCAGACGATCTTCGATGCGACGCTGCGCACGGCGCTCGGCAACGACACGCTGCTGGTTCGGCCGTACGTCGGAAACATCCAACCCGAAGTGATTCTCGATGTGAATCAGCCCGCGTACGCGGAATGGTACGGACCGGCACCCGGCCAGCCCGGATATACGGCGCCGACCTATCCCAACGGGGCGGCGATCCCGCCCGGCACGTTCTATTTCTTAGGGCCCAACGGCAATGCCTTCGAACAGAACTGCGCCAACAGCTTCTACAACGTGCAAAGCCCGGCCAATACGTCGGTCGTCGTCAACGGCCAGCAGGAATGCTTCGGCTCGCCGTACGCGACCTACGAAATCGATAAGCTCTACGGATCGACGTTCTCCTACATCCATCCGTTCGGCGACAGCGTGCTCAATTTCACCTACGACTTCCACGGCCAGAGCACGTTTGCATACATCAACGATCCCTCGGGCGTCTCCGTGCCGCTCTCGGATGACCGGTACACGACGTTCTCGCTGACCAGTGACCTGCATCTGGTGCGAAATCTCGGCATCGACGTCGGGCTTTACGACACGAAGTACACCGTCATCGGGCTCAAGCCGCAACTGCAAGCCAACGGCACGCCCGTGACCGATGCGTTCGGCAACGCGATCCTGCAAGGTTTCCGGACCGACACGGCGCGTTTCGACCCGCATCTTGCCTTCGTGTTCCGCCCCACGAACAGCCTCTCGTACCGCGCGTCGTACGGCACGTCGACGACGTTCCCATTCGTCGGACAAGTCAGCGGTCTCGCCACGTATGAGGATCCGGCCTCGTCACTTCCGGCGCCCTATTCACTGGGCGGCATCCTGACGGAGAAGAACCCGAATCTGCAACCGGAAGTCGCGATCGAAGAAGGGCTCGGCGTCGATTGGCGCATGCAGAACGGATCGATCCTCAGCCTGGATCTGCAAAACAACGTCATCCACAACGTCTTCGAGCAGCTCACGACGACGGTCGCGGTCCCCCAAATCGCACCGAACGCTTACGAAGGCGTCATCGCGCCGATCAACCTGGCGCGCCTACGGTCGAAACTCGCGACGCTGCGCTACACCTACGCGCCGCGCACGGGGCTCGGCTACAACGCCTCGCTGACGGCCGACAGCGCGATCGCCGACGGCCTCCCGCCGGGCGCCGCGACCTTCCCGGTCAATAACGTCCAACTCTGCGGCAGCGGCGTGCAGAATCCGGGCATCACGACCTGCATCCCGTATCTCAAGGGCTACGGTCAGGCGACCTATCGCTGGCACGACGGCACCTACATGGCGCTCGGCGTGGACTACGAAGGCAAGAACAACACCTATTATCAGTACCCGATGGAACTGGTGGACTTCACGTTCAAACGTCCCGTCAGCAAAACGCTCGAACTGCAAGTCGCAGCCGAGAATCTCCTCAACACGAACAACTACTTGCAATACCTCGCGATCCCCAACGCCGGTTTGCCGATCGTCTCGGGATCGGCCGCCGGACAGACCTCGTACACGCCGACGGCGATCTCCGCCCCGGCGCGCACGATCCGCCTCCAGCTCCGCTGGCACGTCGGCCGCTAACGCGACCATCGTTCCCGAGAACAAAGGCCTCGCGCTTCGGCGCGAGGCCTTTTCCTATCCCTACGAGGAGAGTCGCCCGTATGCTTCGTCCGCTCGCGCTCTTGACCGCACTCGCCCTGACCACGGCCGGCGCACCCGCACCTTCCGCAGAGGCACGGACGGCCGCCTATTTCGCCGCGATCCGCCACGACCCCACGAAGCTCGTGCTGTTCTTGGAAGAAATGCCCAAGGGCGGCGATCTTCACCATCACCTCACCGGCGCCGTGTATGCCGAGAGTTACATCGATTATGCCGTCGAGGACGGCGATTGCATCGACGCAACGTCTACGATCGTCGCGCCGCCGTGTGCGCCCGAACGCGGCGTGTTTCCGGCCCGGCGCGCGATCGATGACTATTCGTACCGCAATCTCGTCATCGACGCATTGTCGGCACGCAACTTCGTGCCGACGGCGGATGACCGCAGCGAACTCGTCCACTTCTTCAAGACGTTCTACAAGTTCGATCGCGTCACCAACGGCCACTGGGGCGAGGAGCTGGCCGAAGTCGTGCATCGCGCCGCGCTGCAGCACGAGGTGTATCTCGAGACGATGCTCACGCCCGACCAGGGCGCAGCGGCCGCGCTCGGGGCGAAGGTCGGCTGGGACGACGACTTCGCCGCGCTGCGCGCGAAGCTCGATGCCGCCGGGATGGCGACGGTCGTCGCCGGCGCCCGCTCGCATCTCGACGACGGCGAACGCGGAATGCGCCGAATCCTGGCCTGCGGTACGCCGCGCGCCGACGCGGGCTGCGCGCTCACGCTGCGTTTCCAGAACCAGATCTTGCGCGCGTTTCCGAAAGAACAAGTCTTCGCACAGATCCAGGCGGGGTTCGAGTTGGCCAGCGCCGATTCGCGCATCGTCGCGCTCAATCCGGTGCAGCCGCAGGACGACTACACGCCGATGCACGACTTCGAGTTGCAACTGCGGATGTTCGACTTCTTCCATCGCCTCTATCCGAAGGTTCACCTGAGCTTTCACGCGGGCGAGCTGTTCCCGGGACTCACGCCTCCGGAGCAGATGGAATCGCCCGCCCACATCCGCGACTCGATCGAGATCGGCCACGCGGAGCGGATCGGACACGGCATCAACGTCCTCTACGAACGCGATCCGCGCGGCTTGCTCGCCGAGATGGCGCGCAAGCACATCCTCGTCGAGGACCCGATCCCGATCCATGAAGCCATGCTGCCCGGCATCGTCGGAGGCGACGTGCTGCCGGTCTATCTCGCCGCCGGCGTTCCGGTCGCGCTCGCAACCGACGATGAGGGCGCCTTACGCTCCGACCTCACCCAGACGTTCGTGCGCGCGGTGCAGGGCTACAACGTCGATTACCTTGGCCTCAAACGTATGGTGCGCGACAGCCTGCAACACGCGTTTCTTCCCGGCCGCGATCTCTGGGTCGGCTGGGAGCGCTTCGACGCCATGACACCCGCGTGCGCGGGCCGCTCCGCACTCGCCGCGCCGGACGGCGCGTGTGCGACCTTCCTCGCGAGCAGCGAAAAAGCTGCTCTGGAGTGGCGCGAGGAAGCGGCCTTCGCGCGCTTCGAGCAACGCTGGTGACGCATGCCAGCGCTCCCCGGCGTGGAGTGTAGCCGGGGAGGGTGTGTTATGGAGTGGTGTTGGGTTAGACGGCGACGGGGGTTTTGATGAGGATGCCGTGTTCGATGAGCAGGCGGTAGATGGCGTGGAGTTTGGTGGTCGCCGGGACGATGGTGGCCTCGAGCCGTTTGCCGTCGAACGCGACGTTGCCGATGCCGGGATAGGCTTCGAGTTCGGCGACGATTTCGGCCGGGTCAACGTCCCCGGCGGTATAGGTGAAGTCGGAGATAACGACGCGGACGTTGCCGACTTGGATGTTGCGGTCGGCGAGTTTGGCGACCAGGGAGGTGAGGTTCCCCGGGAAGATGATTTTGAAGTTGAGGATCTTGTTCTCGAGGTCGACGGCGGTGGATCCGGCGGCATCCTCGGCGATTTTCTTGGCGATGGCGAGCCAGCGCGTCTCGGGCTCCGGGACTGCCAAGATCGGGATCGTGAGTTCAGCGAAAACGGCCATGCGGTACTCCTTGTGCAGTCACCCTAGCGGCCACGTCCGGGCGTGCCCGAAGCCGGTAGGGGCGTGAGCCAACACTACTCCAGCAAGAGTGTAGCCCAGCGGGGCGGGGTGAGGTTGTAGCCTGGGCTTCATCTAGAGGTGTTGGACCCAGTGCTCGAAGAGGCCGCGCAGGTAGACGCTGACCACTCCGGTGAGCAGCCCGGCGGCGACCGCGACGACGGTGATGAGGGCGAAGATGAGGAGTTGTTTGCGCGGCACGGCTAAGTCTTGACAGCACGCGGGCCGGTTCCTTGCGGACCGGCCCGGTGTGTGTTTGAGGCGGGGTTGGGTGGTTAGCCCGGGACGCCCATGGAGCCCCAGAAGCGATCGGGGTAGAGGGTGTCCCAGCCGTTGAGCGGCTGATGTTGTTTGACGTAGCCGTTCATCTCGACCGGATCGCCGGGGTTGTAGTGGTTGGCGTAGTTGAGCGGGACGGCTTGGATGGGTGTTTGGTCGTCGGGCGCTTTGACCAGTGCCGAGGGCCACTTGGCGCCTTGGTGGCAGGTGTAGCAGGTGACGGCTTTGACCGTTGAGGGGAAGTACTTGTGGTTCACGTCGTCGACCATGTAGAACATGCGCAGGGCCATCTTGTTGGTCGGGTAGTAGCGCAGGGTGATGAAGTCGGCGGTGTTGTGGCAGAACAGGCAGTTCACGCCCAGCGACCGGGCGACGCCGTACATGGCGTTGTAGACGTAGCCGAGCTGCTTGGTGGTTTTGTAGCGGTACTGGACGTACTGCACCGGGGTGATGTTGTAGTGGACATCCAGGCGCGCGGAGCCGCGGTGGCAGGTCGCGCAGCCGACCGCGCCGGTGATGGCTTGGCTGGGGACGTCGGACTTGTCTTTGAGCACCCAGGCGGTATTGATCGCGACCGTGCCCTGGATCATGTTGCGCGCCAGCAGTTTGGTCGGCGTATCGTAGGCGTAGTTGGTGAGGTTATGGCAGTACTGGCACTGCACGCCCAGCGCTTGGGTGAAGTAGTTCATCTGGTTGAGCACGCCGGCGTAGTCGTACTTCTTGAGCACTTGCACGTTGTAGAGCTGGCCGCCGACGTAGTTGTGCGGCACGCTCTTGGGCTGGGTGGCGTAATTGAGCGGGGCGGCCTGATCGACCGGTCCGACGCCTTTGGCCTGATCCGCTGGGATCGGCCCGCCGTAGGGGGTGCCCAAGAAGGGCGTGACCGAGGTGGTGTACTGCTGGCTGGGCACGAACGTGCGCGCGCCTTTGCCGACCACCGTCGTCGGGCGCTGTTGGAACGAGGTGGCGTTGCGGTCGCTGACCCCTTCGTCCGGTCGGGTGGTGTTGGGTCCGGGCGGTCCCGAATCCGCGCGAGCGCGCTCCAAGAGCGGCTGACACAGCCCGGCGAAGACGAGCACTGCAACGATGACGAGTGGGCCTAAGAGGCGCCGAAAGTTCATGATACCCTCTCGCGCTCCTTACGGACGCGCAATCCCCGGTTGATCGATTTCGATCGGCACCGCCAGCGGGCGGCGCAAGATCTGGTCGCGTGAGATCGGGCCATACTGCTTGACCGTGCCGTGATCGACGCCCCAGACGTACCAGTTGTCCGTGAACACCCCGCACGCCATGATCCCGCAGAAGCACGCCGTCCCCAAGGCTGCCGGGAACGCCCACAGCCACACATGGATCGATTTCGGCGTCGCGTTGAAGCCCATCGTCCACTTCCAGAACAACATCGCTTTGTACGAGCCGGAGTGCAGCTCTTTGATCTCGGCCACTTCGTGGTGGCTGCCTTCCGAGGCGGTCGACAAGATCGTCCCGGCATGCGCACCGATCAAGAGCGAGCTACCGAACAAACTCGCGATCGCCCACTGGTGGAAGGGGTTGTAGTAGAAGTTCCCCCAGCGGATGCTGAAGTTGTTGGCCCAGTCCAGATCGCCGTACCAGCCGAGTTGCGGCGCTTCCGCCCACGTGCCCATCATCACCGGATGGAAGAAGTACACCGCGCCCATCCACATGATCGGGATCAAGAAGCCGAAGAACAGCCACGGCCGCCAGCCATGACGCTTGCAGTGTTCCCAGCAGCGGCCCAGCCAGCACAGCACGGAGAGCGCCAGCAGACCGACGCACCACTGCCACCAGCCGCCGCTTTCCAGCGTCGGCGCGTAGCCCAGACCACCGTCGGGCGGCAGCACTTGGACGTTCGCGAAGTACTGGAAGAACAGTTCGAGATGGCCGTGCACTTGCGCCAAGCACGCCCCGGCCCACATCGTGAGCCCGGCGAAGAAGAACGCGACCGAGAACATCCCCCATGTCCCAATCCAGACCGTGCCGAACTGAGAGTCCACCAGGAGCTTCTCCTGGAGGAACGGGATCCGGAAGGCTTTGCCGATCCGGATCCCCATCGGATCGTTATGATCGTAGGGGCTGGGCTCGGCATATTCGATCGGCTTGGGCGGCAGCGGCCCACGCGGCCCGACCGCGATCCCATATGGGTCGATGTACGTTGCCATTTCCTACTCCCCTATTGCATCCACGGCAGGTTGTGAATCCACGGCAGATGCCATTGCCAGATCGCGATGTAGTCCTTCACCAGCGGGCCGGCGGTGATGTCCATCAGATCGCAATTGATCAGCGTGAACAGACCCCAGTAGTACAACAGCCGGTGAATCCCGTACTCGCCGATCGAGTAGCCCACGTAGTCGCGCCAGAAATTGTCCTCGCGCAACATCTCCACTTTCGGATTCTTATCCGTGTTGAACGTCCCCAAGATCGCACTGCCGTGCATCGAGAGGAACATCGCCCCAAGGAAGAACCCCGTCAGCGCCAGATCGTGCCACGGGTTCATGTACCAGTTGAAAAAACGCCAGCCGTAGTTCGACGTCCAGGTCAAGTGCGCCGTGAACCCCAGGTCCATCCCCTCGCACCAGCAGCCCATCAAGATCGGCCGGATGAACTGCACCGAGAGCCACGCCGAGATCGCCGTGGCAAACATCACCGGCACGTGGTAGCCCATCTCCAGCTTGCGGCAGATGTCCACCTCGCGCAGCGCCCAGCCCACAAACGCGATCGTGGCGAAGATCACCGTGAGCTGCCAGGCTCCGCCCTCGTAGAACGGCGCTACCCCGAGCCCGAATTGACGGGTCGGAGAATTCACCGCGCCGCGCAACAGATCGTAGTCACCCGACTGCCACGAGCGGAAATCACCCGACCCGTGCGCCGAGAGGAACACCGCCGCCAGCGCAGCGAGCACGCCGGCTAGCGAGATGTAGCCCCATATCCCAACGTAAAACCGTCCGACCCACGTGTCGAACAGATCGCCCCCGAAAATCGTCCGATCTAAGATCGTCTTCCCAGGCTTGCGATAATAGGTCTCGACCGACTCAAAATCTGTTGCCATTTTGCCAATCCCCTAGTGAGGCATCGCCCTCGGGCGCTGTCGACCGAGGGCGAGCGTTGGCGTTACGACTCGACCCGCGCTAGCGGCCTCCGGATAGGAGTGATTACTTAGCGCCGGGTGCCGGGGCGACCGGAGCGGGCTGCAGCTCGGCCTGCGTCGGCGCAGAACCGTCAGCATTGACCGGCTGCCACACGTTGAGGCGAGGCGAAGCCAAGCACACAAAGTGAATCACGAACGCGACGAACGTCGCGGCAACCAGCGAGGCGCCAATCGTGGCGCGAAGATTATACGGATTGTACGGCCGACGCACATAATTGGCCATGAAGTCCTCCTGCAAACAACAACTACAACAACAACATCCGGCCAGCGAGCTCCACGCCAACTGCGCCGAGAATCAAGCCTTAAACCAACGACTGAACGACCGAATCCCTACCAGGGACGGCCCCACCACAGACTCGTGTGGCACGCGATCGCGGTGAGCATATACACCCACACGCCATAGACCGTAAAGCGGTGCACGATCCAGTCCGCGTTGTTAAACAAATCCCGATACACCTCGGGAACGAGGTCGTTACGTTCCTCGTAGACGATCGGATCTTCCAAAGCTGCCACGGATTCATTCCCCCGTTCTCAAGCTGGCCGCACTGCGGCTCCAAACGAGTCTAGCACCCAGCCACCCCCCCGGGTTGTAGCCCGTGTTACTTTGGAAGGCGCTGCGCTCACGCTCCGCGCCCCCCACGCCTGCGGCGCGGGGCCCAGGCTAGACTTCCAGGCGCCAGTGGCGGGCTCGTTCTCGTTCGTGCCAGAGGCGGGCGTAGACGCTGGTGTGGGCGATGAGGGTGTCGTGGGGGCCGCTTTCGACTAAGTGGCCGGCTTCGAGGACGAGGATGCGGTGGGCGTGGCGGATGGTGGAGAGGCGGTGGGTCACGACGATGACGGTTTTGCGGGCGACCAGGGTTTCGAGGGCGCGGTGGATCTGGGCTTCGGTGATCGGGTCGACGCTGGCGGTGGCCTCGTCGAGGATGACGATCGGGGCGTCTTTGAGGATCGCCCGGGCGATCGCGATCCGCTGGCGCTCGCCCACCGAGAGGGTGGCGCCGCCCTCGCCGATGACCGTGTCGTAGCCCTGCGGGAGGGCTAGGATGAAGTCGTGGCAGCGGGCGGCGCGGGCGGCGGCTTCGACTTGGGCCGGCGAGGCGTCGGGCTGGCCGACCAGGATGTTGTTGCGGACCGAATCGCGGAAGAGATAGGCCTCCTGGAAGACGATCGCCACGCAGCGCTGCACGTCTGAGGCGCGCATCTGGCGCAGGTCCACCCCGCCGATACAGACCCGGCCGGCGGCCGGGTCCCAGAAGCGGGCGATCAAGCCGGCCATGGTGGTCTTGCCGGCACCCGATGGGCCGACCAGGGCGGTGACGCTGTGCTCGGGGATGTGGCAGCTCACCCCCTGCAGCACCGGGTTGTCCCCGTGCGCGAAGCTCACGTCCTGGAAGCTGATGTCGAAGCGCTCGGGGAACGCTCCGGCGGCCGGCTCGGGCAAGGTCGGGGTGGCCAGGATCGCGCCGATCCGGGCCAACGCCGGACGCACGGCCTTGAGCCGCAGGTACGCGTCGGTCGCCTCGAAGAGCGGCTGGTAGAGCCGGATGCTCACCACCAAAAAGACCAGCTCGGTGCTCACGCGCAGGGCCCCGCCCGCGGCCAGGTAGGCGCCGGTGAGCAAGATCGCCGGGAAGCTCAACTCGAAGAAGAACCAGGCGATGAACGCGGTCGGGGCCGGGGCCACCACCGTGGAGAACGAGCGCTGCTTGAGCAGGGTCAGCGCCCGGGTCAGCCGCACGAACCGCTCTCCGGCCAAGTTGAAGGCGCGCAAGAGCGGCATCGACTCGACGTATTCCAAGATCCGCAGCATCGCTTCGGTCCGCGTCTCGAGCAGGCGCGGAGCGTAGACCGAGGCGGCCCCCTGCGCCATGAAGAGCACCGGCAGGGCCAGCGGCAAGACCGCCACCGCCGCGAGCGCCATCCGCCAATCGATCGCGAACAAGAACACCAGCACGAACCCGACTTGCGCCAGGCCACCCGCCAGATCGTCCACCCCTTGGGTCAGCACGTCTTCGACCTGGGTCAGGTCCTGGGTGGTTTTGGCCACCGCCTCGTCGGGGTCGGCCTGGGTGAAGAAGTTCAGCGGCAGGGTACGCAGATGGCGCGCCACCCGGCTGCGCAAGGCGCAGCTCAGCCGCACGATCGCCAGACGCGTTGCCCGGGTGGCCCGGGCCCCCAAGGCCGCTTGCGCCCCGAGCACCAGCGCCAGAGCCAGCGCCACGAGCAGCGCCCCCGCCGGGGTCGCCCGGTTGCGGAAGGCCGCCACCAGCGCCAAGTACACGATCGGGATCGGCAGCGCCGCGAACAACCCGGCGAGCAAGGTATACGCTAGGCCCGAGCGCAGCTCGCGGTCGCCCCGGTCGAACACGATCGCGCTGGTACTCATCGGGCCGCTCGCCGCGCTGCTCATCGGGCCGCTCCCGCCGCGTCGCCTGCGGCGATCGTCCAGTTGAAGGAGGTGGTGTAGTCGTGCCACAGCTCGCGGTACGCCGCGCTCTGCTCGAGCAGTTGCGTGTGGGTCCCCTGAGCCACCACCCGGCCGGCATCCAGCAGCACGATCGCGTCGGCGTCCACTACCGTCGAGAGCCGGTGCGCGATCACCAGCACCGTCTTCTCACGCGCCAGCGCCGCCAGCGCATCTTGGATCAACGCCTCGTTCTCCGGGTCGGTCGAGGCGGTGGCTTCATCTAAAATCAGGATCGGCGCCTCCTTGAGCAGCGCCCGGGCGATCTGCAGCCGCTGACGCTCTCCTTGCGAGAGGCGCATCCCGTTGCGGCCGACCACGGTCTGGTACCCCGCAGGCAGCGCCGTGATGAACCCATGCGCCCGGGCAGCCGTCGCCGCGGCTACCACCCGAGCGTCGCTCACCTCGCGCCGGCCCATCCGGATATTCTCCGCGATCGTCTCGTCCAGCAAGTACGTCTCCTGGAACACGAACGCGATCGAGTCCATCAACCGCTCTAAGCGGTACTCCCCAACCGCCTGACCGCCCACCGACACTTCACCCGACCCGGCGTCCCAGAAGCGCGCCGCCAAGCGCGCCAAGGTCGTCTTCCCGGCTCCCGACAGACCCACCACCGCCGTCACCCGCCCGGCCGGAACCGAGAGCGTCACCTCGTGCAGCGCCTCGCGGCCGGAGCCGTCCGCGGCGTACCGGAAGCTCACCCGGCTAAACCCGATCGAGCTCTCCAAGGGCGTCTCGAGCGTCCCGCGATCGGCTAGCCGCGGCGCATCCACCAGCGCCGACACCCGCTGCGCACTCCCGCCCGCGGACACCACCGTCGCGGTCAGCTTCGAGAGCGCCAAGAGCGCCCCGGAGAGCCGCAGGTTGAACAGCCCGAAGAACACCACCACCGCGAGCCCCGCCCAGCCTGCGCCGTGCAAGAGCAGCGCCAGCGGGATCACTACCACCAGGTTGCTGCTGGTCAGCGTGCGCGCCACGCTCGCCGGCAGCGCCGTCGCCGACACCTGCGCGCTCGCCGCCGCTTCGTACCCCGCGATCGCCGACTCCAGCACCCGCACCGACTCGTGCGACTGCCCGAACGATTTGTGCAACACGATCGCCCGGGTGAACTCCGCCGTCGACGCGTTCACCCGGTCGCGCGCCTGCTCGTACGCCGCACGCTCCGCCGCCGAACGCTCCACCAGCCGCCGCTGCACCACCACCGCCAGCGGATAACTCACCAGCGACCCCAGCGCCAGCCGCCAGTCCACCACGAACATCCCCACCACGATCGCTAGCGGTATCACCAGCGCCGAGACCACCTCGATGAAGTCGTCCGCGAAGAAGGCTTGCACCCCGTCCACTTCCTCGATCACCGTCTGCTTGAGACCGCCGCTGGGGTGCACGTTGAAAAACCCCAGCGGCACCTTCCCAAGCGTCTGCGAGATGCGCAGCCGAAGACCGTAGCCAACCCCCACCGCCGCCACCCGAGCCAAGATCCGGCTGAAGAACAACAGCCCGAACCGGGCCTCCACCGAGACCACCGCCCACAGCACGAACGGGCGGATCAGCACCCCCTGCGCCCCCGGACCCACCACGTTGAGCGCGATCACGTACACGATCGCGGCCGGAACCAGCGCCAAGAGCGCGCTGAGCGCGCCCAGCGCTCCCGCGGCGCACAAACGCCAGTGCTCCCCGGCGGCCAAGCGCCACAGGACTCGGATGCTCTTGGAGAGCGTCGCCTCGCTCAGAACCAACCGCCTTCCACCGGAGGGATCAACTACCCAAACCCACCGGCCAAACCATTTTGCGCCCGCGCCCACACCCAGGCCGTGTCCAAACGCACAGACGCACAGACACATGCCCCGTGGCGGTACGCCCCGGGGCATGGATCACGCTACTCGATACACGGAACCGGTGGGAGCCGCCAGGCCCCCGCTGCTGCCGCTCGGGCGGAGTCAGCCTCGCTTCTGGTTGCGCAGCTTGGCGTTGGCGTCCCGATACGCGTTGTTGATCCAACCGTTGAACAGCGGAAAGGCCAACGCCGCGAGTATGCCGGGGAACACCAAGATCCAAAACCACGTCGGCGGACCAGGGTAGCTCCCGTAATAATACGGATTCGGTACCGACGTATCGGCGGCAGCCAACGCCGCCGCCTGCGTGGCCATGACGATCCCGGCACACAGCGCCGGCAACCCAAGACCACGCAACACCGCCCGCATACGACCGGACAACGAGCTCATTGCTACGTACCCCCCATACTCAGGCGATTCGATACTGAGCGACGATTAACGCTTGGCGTTGCGAACGCTGGCGTCCGCGACGAACACGACCACCGCGCTCACGATGCAGCTAAACGCAATGATCCAGAACCACGTCGGGGGCCCAGGGTAACCGCCGTAATAGTAGGGCTTCCCAATGGTCTCTTTGTTCCCATCGAGATCCGTCGCCAGCGCCATCCCGTGTACTGCCAGGAACGCGAACAACCCGAAAGCTGCTGCTCCCATCACACCGAGACCACGCGCCAGCGCCTGCTTAACTGTGGACAAACTCATTCTGCGCAACCGTTCCTTTCTCGTGAAGAGGAGCCGCCGGCGCCTCTACGCCTAACGGCACCGCCGGAGTTCTGCGAGACAGCTCCTGAAAGCAGATTAGCACAGCCGCACCGCCACACCGTGTAGCCTGCGCTACCACCGCCCAACACCACCCAACCGAGAACCACCGGAGGAGAGCACGCTCCCTTAGGGTAGACCTGCCCGTGCGCTCCAGCTTCTCCACAGCCATCCTCGCCGCCGCGCTTGCGATCGCGCTTCCGCTTGCCGGATGCGCCAAGAAGGCTCCCGGACCCGTCGACTCACGGCCGACCATCGGCCTGGTCACCGACGCGGGCGGACTCGGCGACCGGTCCTTCAACGACCAGGCCTACGCCGCGCTCAACGACGACGCCAAGCAGATGCCCTTCAAAGTCGATCTGCTCGAGTCGCACACCAGCACCGACTACTTCTCCAACCTCACCCTCATGGCCACCAAGAACACCGATCAGACCATCGCCATCGGGTTCGATATGGCCAGCAACGTCGTCGCCGTCGCCAGGCGCTGGCCGAAACGCAACTTCGCCATCATCGACGCCGTCGCCGATGTCCCAAACGTCACCTCGGTCACCTTCAAAGAGCAAGACGGAGCCTTCCTCGCCGGCGCGCTCGCCGCCATCGCCTCGAAAACCCATACCGTCGCCTTCCTCGGCGGCGGACCGGCCAAGCACCTCGCCGGCATCGAAGACGCCTTCGCCGCGGGCGCCAAGGAAATCAATCCCCACGCCAATGTCTTGGTCACCAACCTCCAGGCGCTCGGCGATAAAGACGCCGGAGCCAAGGCCGCGCGCGACCTCTTCAACCGCCACGCCAACGTCATCTTCGTCGCCGCCAGCACCGCCGGCCTCGGCGCCTTCGACGAAGTCAAACACCACAACAACGCCTGGCTCATCGGCGCCAACACCGATCAGAGCGCCCTGGCTCCGGGAAAAGTCCTCTCCAGCTTGGTCAAACGCATCGACGTGGCCGTCTTACGCATCTGCCAAGATACCGTCTCGCAAAAACCCGTCAGCGGACAAATCCAACTCGGACTCGCCGACGGCGCCATCGGACTCACCGACTCACCCCTCGCACGAACGCACCTCACCACCCACGACCGCGCCCAACTCACCGCCGTCTCGCGCGCGATCGTCGACCACGCCATCACCGTGCCGACCACACCACAAGCACTCGCCGCCTTCAAACCCGTCCCGCTCGGCGGCTGAACCGTTGTAGCCGGGGCAACATTCCACCACCGCCCCAACAAGCTACAATCGTCGCACCCACACCACCAGCGCACGGAGGCAGAGCGGCTTGGACTACAGCGAGCGGGCCATCGCACAGCGACGCGAAGCCACCATCTGGACCAAACTCCACCTCCCCTTTGCCCTGGGACAACTCGCCGTCTGCGCCGTCAGCGTCCTGCTCATCGCCGCATTCTTCGCCGGATACGTCCCGTTCAGCGTCGTGCACGCCTCAGCGTTGCTCAAAATCTCCCTCATGGCAGGCGCCGTCATCACCGGCTCCCTCTGGGAAAAAAACGTCTACGGATTCTGGTGGTTCGCACCCCAGTTCTTCTTCGAGGACCTCCTCACGTACGTCGTCGCGCTCTTCCAAATCGGCTATCTCATCGTCTACTACCACCAGCCAAACAACCTCGCAGCCAACGTCGCCGTCCTCATGGTCTGCTACCTCGCCTACATCATCAACGTCACCCAGTACGTCCTCAAACACCGCAGCGCACGACGTTCCATGGTCCTCGTCAGAGAACAAGCTCCACAACCGCAACACCGCAGACGACGCAGATAACTCCCGCCTGAACGCTACGCGCTCCGCGTCCGAGCAGGCGCCGAGCGAGTTAGCCGTGCCGTTCAAGCGGGCGGCTTTCCCCGCTTTTGTGCCAAAAGTCACGGCTGCAGGCTGCATGCGATGGTGTAATTTCGGCAGCCTACTCTTCGTTTGCCACTGAGGCTTTCTATGTCCGCGCAGCCGCTCAACGGCGCCCCTTCCGCCAAAAAATCCACGGCTGCTCTGCGCGTCGCGACGGCCCAAGACGCGCGGGTGCGGACAAACGGCAAGTCCCCCACGAGCGCCTCCAACGGGCCGGCGCCGAGTTACCCGTTCAGCGCGATCGTCGGGCAAGACGAGATGAAGCTCGCGCTCATCCTCAACGTCATCGATCCGCGCGTCGGCGGCGTCATGATCATGGGACACCGCGGCACCGCCAAGAGCACCGCCGTGCGCGCGCTCGCCGACATCCTCCCAAGCATCGTGCGCGTCGCCGGTGATCCCGGCAACCGCACCCCCGAGGAACTCGACCAGCCGCATCCGGAGTCGAAAACCGAGAAAATTCCCGTCCCCGTCGTCGACCTGCCGCTGGGCGCGACCGAAGACCGCATCTGCGGAACCATCGACATCGAACAAGCCCTCGCGCACGGCAAGAAACGATTCGAGCCCGGACTCCTCGCGCGCGCCCACCGCGGATTCCTCTACATCGACGAAGTCAATCTGCTCGAAGATCACCTCGTCGATCTGCTCTTGGACGTCGCCGCCAGCGGCCGCAACGTCGTCGAGCGCGAAGGCATTAGCGTCGCCCATCCGGCGCGATTCGTCCTGGTCGGATCGGGCAATCCCGAAGAAGGCGATCTGCGACCGCAACTGCTCGACCGGTTCGGGCTCAACGTGCGCATCACCACCGTCCTCGAGCCGGAACTGCGCGTCGAAATCGTCAAACGCCGCCGCGCCTTCGACGCCGATCCCCACGCCTTCACCAGCGACTGGCAAACACACCAGCACGACTGGACCACCCGCATCGCCGGCGCCCGCAAACGCGCTCCGGCCGTCACCATGCCCGACAACGTCTTGCTCGCCGTCGCCACGCTCTGCGCCGATTTGCAAATCGACGGACACCGCGGCGAGTTGACCATCACCCGCGCCGCCTGCGCCCACGCCGCCTACCACCGCCGCAAACACGCCACCATCGCCGACGTGCGCGCCGTCGCACTCATGGCACTCCGCCACCGACTGCGCCGAGATCCGCTCGAAACCACCGATTCGGACGAACGCATCCAACGCGAAATCGAGAAGCTGTAGCGATGCTGGCCAGTCAACTCGTCGGACTGGAAGCAGCACTCGAAGCGACCCTCTTGCTGGCGGTCGACCCCGAACTCGGCGGCCTCGCGATCTCCGGAGCGGTCGGTTCGGGAAAAAGTTCGCTCGCGCGCACGCTCGTTCACGCGATCCCGAGCGGCGCACCGTTCGTCGAGTTGCCGCTGGGGATCACGCAGGACCGGCTGCTCGGCGGCCTGGACTTCGAGGCGATGCTGACGACCGGGCGGCGCGTCGTGGAGAGCGGCGTGCTCGCGCGCGCGAACGGCGGCGTCCTCTACGTCGACGGGCTCAACCGGCTCGATCAGTCGATCGTCACCCAGTTGCTCAACGTCATGTCGCGCGGCAGCGTCTCCATCGAACGGGAGGGGCTCAGCCTGCTCCAGCCGGCGCGCTTCATGCTCGTGGCGAGCTTCGATCCGAGCGACGGCGAACCGCCGCGCGATGTGCTCGACCGTGTGGCGCTGATCGTCGGGCTGCCCGGCCAACGCGACCCCGAAGGGCGCGTCAACGTCGTGCGCACCGTAACGAGCCGCGACCGTGCCACTTCGTTCGCTTCGTCCAAGGAAGACGCCGACGAGATCGCTCTCTGGCGCGAAAACGTCGCCCACGCTCGCGCACGCCTCGCAAGCGTCACGATCGCGGACGAACAACTGCTCGACCTCTCGCTCGCCGCGCTGAGCCTGGGCGTCGAAGGGAACCGCGCCGATATCTTCGCCGCCCGCGCCGCGCTCGCGGCCGCGGCGCTCGCGGGGCGCAGCACCGTCAGCGCAGACGATGTCGCGCTGGCCGTCAAACTCGTGCTGCTGCCGCGCGCGACGCGTCTTCCGCAACCCCCCGAGCCGCCCGAGGAAAAAGAGCCGCCGCCCAAAGAGCAAGCCGCTGCGGAACCGCAAGCCGAGCCGGATTCCGATCAGAACGACGACGAAGACGAAAAGACCGAGAGCCAGACGGCCGAATCCGCGGCCGAATTGCTGGTCGGCTCGATCGCGGTCGTCTTGCCGCCGAACTTGCTCGACATGCCGTTCGCCAAGGCCGCACGCGGCTCGGCGGGCAGCCGCGGCGAGACCCAGAACGGCAAGCGCGGCCGCGTCGTCGGCGCACGGCCGGGGTCGCCGAAGAGCGGCGCGCTCGCGCTCTTCCCGACGCTGATCGCCGCGGCGCCGCGCCAAAAAGTGCGCGGCGCCGCCGGACGCTTCGCCGTCGAACGCGACGATTTCCGCATCAAGCGCTTTCGCTCGAAGGCCGGAACGCTCTATCTGTTCGTCGTCGACGCCTCGGGTTCGATGGCCGTCAATCGCATGCGCGAAGCCAAGGGTGCCGTCACGACTCTGCTGCAGCAGGCCTACGTCCACCGCGACCACATCGGCTTGATCGCGTTCCGCGGGCGCGAAGCCACCGTGCTGCTCCCGCCGACGCAGAGCGTCGAGCGCGCGAAGCGCGAACTCGACGTACTGCCGACCGGCGGCGCCACGCCGCTCGCGGCGGCGCTGATCTCGGCCTGGCAGACCGCGCGCCAAGCCCGCGCGCGCGGGCTGCAACAGTGCGTCCTGGTCCTGATGACCGACGGCCGCGGGAACGTCCCGCTCCAGCCACGCCCGGACGGTGGGCGGGCAAGCGAAGCCGAGATCGACGACGAAGTGCGACGCGTCTGTTCGCTCATTCGGGCGGACGGCAGCCGGGCGATCGTCGTCGACACGCAGGTCGATTACCTCTCGCGCGGCTACGCTCCGCGCCTTGCCGACTATCTCGGCGCGCGCTATCTCTATCTGCCCAACGCGAAGGCAGCCGACATCGTGAGGCATCTCTAGCATGGCTACCACCCCGCACATCGTCGCCGTCGTCGGCATGGAGCACTACAACGAAGCGCTCTGGCGTGAGGTGCGCGAGCAGTTGGAGCCCAGCGCGAAGCTGACGCGTTTGACGGAGTTCGACTTGCAGAAGCAGTCTCCGGAGGCGGCGGCGGCGATCCGCGATGCGGACTGCGTGTTCATGACGATGTTGAACTTCAAGTCCGAGACGGATTGGCTGCGCGAGCAGGTGCTGCAGTCGCGTGCGAAGACGGTGTTCGCGTTCGAGTCGATGCCCGAAGTGATGCAGTTGACGAAGGTCGGCGCGTACACGATGGCCGGCAAGACCGGGATGCCGGAGGGGATGAAGAAGGTCGCCCGGATGCTGGTGGGCGGTCGCGAGGAAGACACGCTCTACGGTTTCACCAAGTTGATGAAGTACACGCGGGTGATGCTGCGGTTCATCCCCGAGCGGATGCACGATTTCAAGAATTGGATGCAGGTCAACCTCTATTGGAATCAGCCGGAAGCCGCGAACATCGTGAACATGTTCCGGTTCATCCTGCGGGAGTATTTCGGCGGCACGGCGGCGGTGGCTCCGCCCTCGGACGTGCCGCTGATGGGGCTGTACCATCCCGACGCGCCGGATCTGTTCAAGGACGTGAAGTCGTTCCGCCGCTGGCGCGACCGGCGCGGGAAGGCGGCGAGCGCGCAAGGGACGGTCGGGCTGTTGTTCTTCCGCAAGCACTTGTTGCAGGATCGCGGGTACATCGACGCGGTGGTGCGGGCGTTCGAGTCGCGCAAGCTCTACGTGTACCCGGTGTTCGTGACCGGGATCGAGTCGCATGTCGCGGTACGCGACTGGCTGGCCAAAGAGCAGCTCGACGCGCTGGTGAGCACGATTGGTTTTGCGCTCGTGGGCGGTCCGGCGGGGTCGACGAAGCCCGGTCAGGCGGCGGCGATCTCGAAGGAAATTCTCTCGTCGATCGACGCGCCGTACATCGTGACGCAGCCGCTCTACGTGCAAGACTACGCCGACTGGCACGAGCACGGGGTGGGCCCGATGCAGTCGGCGATCTTGTACTCGGTGCCGGAGATGGACGGAGCGATCGCGCCGGTGGTGCTCGGGGCGTTGCAGGATGGCCGGTATGTCGCGGACCCCGATCGTTTGAACCGGTTGTGCGATCTGACGTTGCGTTGGGTGCGCTTACGTCACAAGCCGAATGCGGCGAAACGGATCGCGGTGGTGGCGTACGATTTCCCGCCCGGCGCCGGGAAGAAGGCGACCGCGGCGCTCTTGGACGTTCCCTCGAGCATTTTGGGGATCTTGCGGCGGCTGCGTTCCGAGGGGTACGACGTTGGCGAGTTGCCGGCGACGCGCGAGGAGTTGTTGGCGGCGCTGGACGCGGCGACCGACTCGCATCAAGCGGTGACGGGCGGCGCGGCGCGGGTGGTGACGCGGGCGCAATTCCGGGAGCTGACGACGGCGCGGGAGCGCGAGCGTTTGGAGGCGCGCTGGAACGCGTTTCCGGGGGAACTCGGCGCGCTGGGTCGCGATGCGGTATTCGTGGGCGGGTTGCAGTTCGGCAACGTGTACGTGAGCGTGCAGCCGCGGTATTACTTGGAAGGCGACCCGATGCGGCTGCTCTTCGACAAAGAGAACGTGCCGCCGTATCAGTACTTGGCGTTCTACCGGTATGTCTCGCGGGTGTTCGCCGCCGACGCGCTGATCCACGTCGGGATGCACGGGTCGGCGGAGTGGCTGCCGGGGCTGCAGTTGGGTCTGACGAGCGAATGTTGGCCCGACGCGCTCTTGGGGGAACTGCCGCATCTGTATCTGTATCCCTCGAACAATCCCAGCGAAGCGAATTTGGCGAAGCGGCGCGGCTACGCGACGATGATCTCGCACGCGGTCCCGCCGCTCTCGCGGGCGGGGTTGTACAAAGAGTTGCTGCAGCTCAACGACTTGCTCTCCGATTACCGCGAGCGGTTACGGGCTGCCGGCTCGGTCGAGGCCGCGGTCGATCCGTCGCTCGAGGAGGCGATCGCGCAGCGGGTGTCGCTGGCGAACATCGACACGGACTGCCCGCGCCTGGCGGGCGAGGAGTTTGCGACCTACGCGAGCCGGCTCTACGCATACTTGCACGAGTTGCAAGAGCGCTTGATCACCGGCACGCTGCACGTGTTCGGTGAAGCCGCCCCGCTCGCACAGCAGGTGACGCTGGTGACCGAGGCGCTCAAGGCGCACGGGAACGGCAGTTCGGTGGCCAGCCTAGCGATCGAAGCGCTGGCGCCGGGTGGCGGCTGGAGCTACGCGCAGCTCTCGGCGCAAGCGCGCAAGGGCGACGCCGCGGCGCTGGAGTTGCGCCAGCACGTCGACCGGGTGTGCGAAGAGTTCGTGCAGCGGGCGGTGTTTGCGCACGAAGCGCCGCCGGCGGCGTTCGGCACGGCGCTGCACGCACACGTGGAGCCCGCGACCGCGGAACGGTTGCGCGAGCCGGTGGAGTTCGGCCGGGCGCTCAAAGACGCGCTGGGTGACAACCGCTGCGAACTCGATGCGATCGTGCACGCGTTGGCCGGCGGGTTCATCGCGCCCGGCCCGGGCGGGGACTTGATCCGCGACGGCGCCAGCGTCATGCCCACCGGGCGCAACCTGCACGCGATCGATCCGTGGCGGATCCCCTCGGAGGCCGCTTTCCTGCGCGGCTCGCAGATCGGCGCGAGCATCGTTGCCCGCCACCTCGAAGAGAGCGGCGGAGTGTATCCCGAGACGATCGCGCAAGTGCTCTGGGGGCTGGACACGATCAAGACCAAGGGTGAAGCGGTCGCCACGGTCTTGCACTTCATCGGCGCGCGCCCCGCGTTCGACGGTCAGGGCAAGATCAGCGGCTACGAGTTGGTCCCGCTCGCAGAGTTGGGCCGGCCGCGAATCGACGTGCTGCTCAACCTCAGCCCGGTCTTCCGCGACACCTTCGAGGTGGTGATGGATCACCTGGACCACGTCATCCGCGCGGCGGCTTCGGCCGAGGAGCCCGTCGAGCAGAACTTCATCAAGCAGCATGTCGCGGCGGAAGTCGCCGCCGGCAGTTCGTTCGAGGATGCCAGCGCCCGGGTGCTCACCCAAGCCCCCGGATCCTACGGCACCTACGTCGACGACATGGTCGACGACTCGGCCTGGCAGAACCCCGATGATCTGGAAGCCGTCTACCTGCGCCGCAATTCCTACGCCTACGGCAACGGCCGCCAAGGGCAACCCGTGCCGCAGATCCTCGACCGGCTGCTGGGCACCGTCGGGCGGGTGGTGCAAGAGATCGACTCGATCGAGTTCGGCATCTCCGACATCGACCATTACTTCTCGTCCTCCGGCACGCTCTATATGGCCGCCAAGAAGCGCGCCAAGACGGGCGCGGGGGTCAAACTCAACTACGTCGAGACGTTCACCGCCGAGACGACCATCCGCGACGTGGACCAGGTGCTGCGCACCGAATACCGCACCAAGCTGCTCAACCCGCGCTGGTACGAGGGGATGCTCGAGCACGGCAACTCCGGCGCGGCGGAGATCAGCAACCGCTTCACGTACATGCTGGGTTGGGACGCCGTTTCATCCGCGGTCGACGATTGGGTCTGGAACGACGCGGCGCAAACCTTCGCCCTGGACGAAACGATGCGCGCGCGCTTGCAAGCTCTCAACCCCGGGGCGATGAAGAACATCTCCGGCCGATTGCTCGAAGCCAACGGCCGCGGTCTGTGGAGTACCGACGAGGACACCATCGCCCGCCTCAAATCCATCTACGAAGACTGTACCGACCGTTTGGAAGGCGCTGTGTAAGTGTCCAGAGAGCTCGCGAAGATGCTGCGGGAGAGTGCCGAGTGGTATGCGGCGCGCTGGACCGAACGCAGCCAAACCGAGTTCAACACCCAACCCCAGGCCGAGTACGTCAACCAGGGCTATCGCTCGTGGGAGACCATGGTCGAGGCGGCCTACACCTCGCGCTACGACCGGCTGCTCGAATCGGCTCGCACCGCCGGGAAGATCCAGTCCATCACCGGCGTCTCCTACCCCGACGCCGCGCGGCGCACCATCGAGATGACCAACCTCATCGAACTGGCCGTCGCCAACACCCTGGGCGTCCCGCCCATCCCCGTCTTCCGGGAACTCGTCGAACTGCGCACCCTCGTCTCCACCGCCATCCTCGAGGGCTACAGTTCCGTGCGCACCGAGGCCAAGGCCCCGCGCCCCAAGCTCATGCTCCCCACACCCGATAAGCGCGACGCCATCGAACGGGCGGTCCGCCGCAAGCCGCACGCCACCATCCTCTTGCGCAAGGGCGAGCATCTCCCGGCTACCCGCGAACCGGACTCCCGCTTCTTCTTCATCGAGAGCGGACTCCTACGGCTCTACGCCACCCACGCCGACGGACGGTCGCTCACCCTCTCCATCCTGGGCGCAGACGAACTCTTCGTGCGCTGCGTCGGACCCGAGAACACCCCCGTGAGCCTGGGCGGCGCGGCGATGCAGGACACCGTCCTGCTGGTCTTCTCGGAGAAGACCCTGGGCGAAGTGCTCGCCGCATCGCCCCAGGCCATCGCCGAGTTCGCCGCCAGCTTCGGACGACGCTTGAACGAATCGCATCTGCTCATCGAAGACCTGCTCAACAAGAGCGTCGACCTACGACTCTGCCGCGCGCTCTTTCAACTCTCCGAATCGGCCACCATCCACGGACGCAGCGTGCGGCGCGTCAACCAGCCACTCACTCACAAACGACTCGCCGAGATGATCGGTGCCAACCGCGTCACCGTTACCAGAAAACTTTCCGAACTCCGAGAACTGGGCATCATCGACGGACACCGCAACGCCTCGTCCATCGTCATCCTCGATGTCGAACGGCTCGCCGAAGTCTTCCGCAACGGATCGCTCGCGTAAGGGCCGCGACGCGCGACTCGCCTCGCCCAGGCGCAAGAACACCGCCGCGATGGCCGCGTTGATGACCACCAGGGCGAAAAACTGCGGAATCGTGATCGTCCGGATCACGAACGTTCCGTTGAAGCCGATTAGGATGCCCAGGCCCTGTTCGGCGACGGCCACCCACACGAAGAGCGCGTAGCGCCGCGGGTCGCGCGCGGCGAGCAGATACACGAACCCGAGCAGGAACAAGCCCATCCCGTACTGCGCGCTCATCGCGAGCACGTCCGAACTCCAGCCGAACTTGGGGATCCAGCCGATCATGTTCGCGCCGGCTTGCGAGGCGAAGGTCGCGAGCGCGCCGTTGATCACTTCCCAACTGCCCCAGATGGCGAAGGCGATCCGCAGTCCCCGCGTCCCGTCCCTCACCGGTCCGGTGCTCCCATACACGTGCGCACTTCGGGCGGTTTGTACCGCCGCGCGTCCCGCGCCTCCCCACCCGGCGCCGAGGCCGGCGATCAGCCCGCGGTGCGTTCGACGAGCGCGCCAAGGGCGGCGGCGTTCACCGGATCGTAGGCCCCCGCCATGCGCCACAGGATCTCGCCGCCCGCTTTCACGAGGAACACGGCGATCGTGTCCTCCGACGTGATCCCCAGCGCCCGATCGAAGGCTCGTTTATCGATGAAGAGCGTGACCGTCGCGTCGCGCGTCGCCTCGTCCGGGATCGCGCTGCGCATGATGCCGTCGAGAAAACCGCGCATCAGGCCGTACGGTCGAGCCAGCGTGGGGAACTCGTAGGCTCGCACCCCCGCGTGACGGCCGGTGAGTTCCGCGACGAAGGGCTGCCACGAATTGACCTCGCGCTGTTGCTCGCGCGTGAACGCGATGAAGATCAGATTCACCCGTCCGTCCAGATCGCGCGGGATCTCCACGAGCCGGCCGTTCAGATTGTGGCCGGAGACGGTTGGAAACAGCGTGCCCTCGGTGCTTGCGATCGTCATGGTGGACCTCCTAGGGACGAACGGATCGCCGCCCGTTTCGATCAGCCGCGCCCATGCGTCAGCGCGACGACCGTTGCGACCGCCGTCGTCAGGTGCATCACCTCGAGCGCGGTCACCGTCAGGAGTGTCGTACCCGGATATTGCGGCGGCGTGCTCCACAAGAGCGTGACCGGGGTGATGAACGAGACGACCATGAGCGAGTAGGCAACCCAGCGAAAGACGGTGTCGGCACGCGCCCCGAGAAAACGCCTGAGCGCGGCGTAGACGACGGCTCCGCCCGTCACGCCGATTACCGAGGCCCAGAAGATCGGCCCCCAGGTGAACGGATCGAACGCCTCCGGCACGTCGACGAACGCCTTGACGGCGATGCGCACCAGCGCGTTGAGCGCGAAAGCGACGGCCGCGGCGATGGCGGCCCGGCGAACGATGTCCACGGCAAATCTCCGTCGAGTGAGCGGCGGTTTGCCCGTTAGACGCCGCCTAGATCGCTTTGAGCGTGAACCGGGCCATCTGGGCGTAGAGATAGGCCCACTGCGCGAGCGAGTAGTCGTCGCGATCGCTTTGGATCATCGCCGAGAAACGCGGCGTGCGGGTGAGTTGCTCGAAGAGCACGTCGAACCGCCGCGGCTTGCGTTCGAGGAAATTCATCAGGTGGTAGCGGTCGCGCAGCCGGCCGTAGAACCCGCCTTTGAGCGAACGTTCGTAGGTGCGGCCTGCGCTGCGCGCTCGTCCGCGCCGCGTTTGCGCCACGGCTGCGGCCGCGAGCCGCCCGCTCGAGGCGGCTTCGTAGATCCCCTCGCCGGTCGTCGCGTCGACCAGGCCCGCCGCGGTGCCGCCCACCATCACGCGCTCGGTGGCGATCCGCGGGCGCGGCGCACCGCCGTAGAGCAGATTCCCCTCGACCCGGATACGATACGGAATCCCCGCGAACAAGCGCCGCTCGACGGTGGCCAGAAACGCATCCAATTCGCGCCGCAAGTCGGCGCCCGAAATCTTCGCGGTGACGCCGAGGCCAATCGAGAGGTGATCGCGCTTGGGGAACATCCAACCCATCACCGGACGCGCGCACAAGCCGCTATAGTAGTGCATCTCGAGCGTCTCGTAGGCCGCGGCGAGCGCGGGCCGTTCGAGATACACCCGGTACTGCAGGCAGGTGACCAGCCCCGCGCTCCAGCGATCGTAGGCGAACTCCGGCTGGTCCTCGAGCCGCGCGACCGAACCCGGCGCCAGGAACAGATACTTGGTCCGGATCGTGCGGCGTTCGCCGCCGCTGGGGTCCACGTACTCCACGAGCGTCGCGTCGCCGTCGTCGCGCATCGAACGGAAGAGCGCGTTCGTGCGGATCTCGGCGCCTTCGGTGCGCGCGAGCGCGGCGATCGTCCCGTCGAGTTCTTCGCGCGTCGTGGTGTGCATCGGGCCGAAGACGATGTCGTGCCGCCGCGTCCCCGCGTGCATCGCGATCGTCATCGGATCGCAGTGCACGATCGAGGCCGGCAAATCGAATTCATCGAGGAAGGCCGGCCGCAAACCGGCCGCGCAGACGCGGCGTTGACCGACGACCGGGTCCTTCTCCAGCACGAGCGTCTGCACGCCGGCGCGGGCCGCTTCGCGCGCGGCGACGCCGCCTGCCGGTCCACATCCGACGATCAAGAACTCAACCGACTCCATGGGCTTCGGCTTCGGGCCTGGCGAGCGCCGCTCCGCTAGGCGGCTTGCGCGCGCCCGGCGATCATCCGCGTAAAATAGGCGTGCACGCGGTGGTCGCCGGTGAGTTCCGGATGGAACGACGTGGCGAGCACGTTGTGCTGCCGCACGAAGACGCCGTGGCCGTCGTAGGACGCCAGCACCTCCACGCCGGGCCCGGCGCGTTCGATCCACGGCGCGCGGATGAAGATCGCCGGAAACGGCTGGGGACCGAGCACGGGGATCGTCAGCGGCACTTCGGCCGAGGCGATCTGGCGGCCGAAGGCGTTGCGCCGCACGGTGATGTCGATCAGATCGAGCGTCGGCTGGTCCAGCCCGGCAACGTCGTGCGCGGCCACGATCATCCCCATGCAGGTTCCCCAGAACGGCATCCCGGCCGCGACGCGCGCTTTGATCGGCTCGGCGAGGCCGAACCGGTCGAGCAGTTTGATGACCGTCGTCGACTCGCCGCCCGGCACGACCAGTGCGTCGACGGCGGCGAGATCGGCTTCGGTCTTCACCTCGCGGGCACGCGTGCCGCTCGCTTCGAGCGCACGCAGATGTTCGACGACGTCGCCCTGCAGCGCGAGCACGCCGGCGATGACCTCAGCCATGGGCGCTAGACGCCGCGGCCCGCGAGCAACTGCGCTTCGGTGAGCGTGCGCAGATCGATTCCGCGCATCGCGCTCGCTTCTTCGGGGATCGAGAGATGCGCTTCGAGCACGCGCTGCGGATCGTTCCAGTGCGTGGTCGCATCGACGATCGCTTTGGCGAACGCGCGCGCTTCTTCGGGACGCTCGTCCTTGCCGTCGAAGATCCCGCTGCCCACGAAAACGCCCTCGGCGCCGAGCGCCATCATCAACGCGGCGTCGGCCGGTGTCGCGACGCCGCCGGCGCTGAAGAGCACGACCGGCAGCTTCTTGTGTTCGGCGACGTACTGCACGAGATCGAGCGGGGCGCCGAGTTCGCGCGCGCGGTTGACCAGTTCTTCGCGCGGGACCGCCGCCAGCAGAGCGATCTCGTCGTTGATCGCGCGCAGGTGGCGGACGGCTTCGACGATGTTGCCGCTGCCGGCTTCACCCTTGCTGCGGATCATCGAGGAACCCTCGGCGATGCGGCGCAGCGCTTCGCCCAGATCCTTGGCGCCGTTGACGAACGGCACGCTAAAGGGCCGCTTGTCGATGTGATACTTGTCGTCGGCGGGCGTGAGCACTTCGGACTCGTCGATATAGTCGACGCCGAGCGCTTCGAGCTGGCGCGCTTCCATCAGGTGGCCGATGCGGGCTTTGGCCATCACCGGAATCGTCACCGCATCCATGATGCGCTTGATCATCGCCGGGTGGCTGGTGCGCGCCACGCCGCCTTCGCGGCGGATCACCGAGGGGATCCGTTCGAGCGCCATGACGGCGACCGCGCCGGCGTCCTGGGCGATGACCGCCTGTTCGGCGTTCTGAACGTCCATGATGACGCCGCCCTTGAGCATCTGCGCCAGCCCGCGCTTGACGGTGACGGTTCCGATCTGCTTGTCCACGACTCTCCCCTTGATTGCTGATTCTGCCCCTATCGTACCGCAAGAACCAATGCGGACAATGGAGACACTGCCCTCAAGACCGCCTTCTGCCGCGAATCGTTACGGGCTGGGCGATGCGGCCGCATCGGTCGGTTGATCGGCCGGCGCCGTGCTTACAATGGGGACCGGGAGCGGGGGCGACGTATATGGGGCAACCGTCGGGAGCGGGGTCGGTCTGGGGGTCGGGCTGGGCGCCGGCGTCGCCGGACGCGCGACCCGCGGGTCCGGGAAAGCCGGGTCGGTGGCGACGCTGACGATCTGTTGCCGTTTCCAGTCTTGGGCGGGTGCCGCGCTGGGCTCCGGGACCGGCGTCGCAAGCGGGCGCACGACGGTGGGTTGGCGATCGGTGCCCGCGCGAAGGCCGCGGTCGCCGATACGCTGGCCGATCGCAATCGAGATGAGCAAGACGAGCGCGGCGCCGACCAGGGTCAGCGACGTGCGAGGGCGGCGGCTTGACATACCGGGGCTTCGGGCGTTTCGCGGCGGGTGCGGCCCGTCCTATGGAGTGGCCGGCACTCCCAGCCCAACCGGCATCGCATCGATCAGGCCAGGGTCGCCGGTGAGGACGAGTTCCCGCAATTCCCCGGGGGCGAGCGTCTCGCGGACCGAGATCCCACGGAAATCGAGCGCGACGTTGCGCGCGGCGTCGTTCTGGTTGCCCAAGAAGGCGCGTACGCCGCCCCCCGAGTCCTCGAAGACGATCGCCGCGACCTCGACCGGCGAGGTCGTTGCTTCGTCGCTCACGTCGCGTCCGGCGTAGAAGACCTGGTACGGTTCGTCGGCCGAAGCGAACGGCATGTCGCCCACGATGCGCCCCTTCACGGCGTCGATGACGTAGGTGTGATGGGTCCCGCCCCAATGCACGCGGGCGCTCGCCGTCCAGGTCCAGCCGCCGGGGAGCAGCGGCGCCAGATGCGGCCGGCCGCTCGTGCGGTAGCCGTCGAGGCCGCAGACGGTCTCGGCGACCGCCCAGAGATACTTCGCACCCGTCCACGGCGAGAGATACATCCCGCGATTGGTCAGCGAACCACCGTCGAACCACTCACCGAACTGTCCCGGCACGGTGTTCCGAGTGACGCCGGCTTCCATCGACGTATAGATGCTCTCGAGCCAGCCGACGGCTTCGTCGCGCTTGCCGTTGCGCGCCAGCGCCACGACGAACCAGAGCGTCAGATCGGGCCACACGCCGCCGAGCAGGCCGAAGCCGTGCGCGGGGAAGTACCAGGAGTCGGTGGTCGAGATGGTGCGCAGGCCGACCGGCGTCGTGAAGTCGCTGCGCAGCAGGCGCTCGAGGATCGCCCGCCGCGTCGCCGGCCGGGCGACGTTGAAGAGGACCGGGAAGATCTCGTCCGCCGTAAAGTCGTCCTGGTAGTTGCCTTCTTGGTCGTAGTTGAGGACGAACGCGTCTTCATCCCGGTTGAAGAGCTTCGCCAGCATCGCCTCGCGCAGCGCGCTCGCTTCGCGCGAAAAACGCTCCCAACCCGAGCGGTCTTCGACGACCGCCGCGAGCATCGCAACGGCCTCCAGCGCGAAGTACGCTTCGGCGTTGATCTCGGTAACCGCGCCGTCGAGCGTATATTGCGGGATGATATTGCGCCACGACGCGATGCCGTACATGTCGACTCCCGAGGCCTTACAGAAGACGAGTCCGTTCGCGTCGCGCTGCGAGAGCAGGTAATCCGCGATCTTGACCACCATCGGATAGACCCCGCGCAACCACGTATCGTCGAGCGTCGCGTTGTAGTGATGGAGAATGGCGATGATGTGCAGCGGCGTATCGTCGTTGATGTTGAGATCGTACGAGGTCTTGTAGCCGTTGACGCCGCGCACATATTCGACGACCTGACCGCTGTCCTCGAGGAAGCGATTGAACAGCTCGATCGCCGCGCGGCTGAACTCCGGCAGAAAGTAGTCATAGCCGTGGACGAACCACGACGTGTCGCGCGAGACCAAGATGTCGGAAGGCGGCGAATTCGTCGAGCCCCAGCCCTGCGGATACTCCTTGATGACCCGCAGCATATTGCATTTCGCCCAGACCACACCGCGATTGATGACCGGCGACGGCGTGAGCAGGCGCGCGTCGGCCAGCCGCCGGGCGTAGTATGCCTGGGTCGCCGGCAACGCATCGCCGTCCGCGAGCAATTGTTCGAGCGGCGGTTTCGCGCGGGCATCGCCTTCCTTGTGAAAGACGACCGCGACCCGCAGCGTCTCGCGCGCGCCGGGTGCGACCGCGATCCGGTACTCGAACGCTCCGAAGATCCGGCGGTTGACGAACTCGGCGAGCTTCGGCGTGACTTCACCGAGCATCTGTGTATGGTCGATGTTGCCGCTCGCCATGCCGCGCAGCAAGCTCGACTCGCGCAGCGCCAGCGCAACCGCGTCGGGCTTGCGCGAGCCGCCCCACCAGCGAGCGTAACCCGAATCCTCGCCGTAGGAGCGGATGAAATCACCCTCGACGCTCGCCCGGACTTGCTTCTCGGGTTCACCATAGAAACGCTGGCCGATCAGAAGTGCCCAAGGGAACACGCACACGAGCGCCGGCTCGGAACCAGCGTTGTGGAGGTGCACGTCGACGGCGAAGCTCACGAGGCGATCGTGTCGGGGCCCGTGCGGCACGAAGAACGTCTCGGTCACGTCGATGCTCGGACCGAGGCGAAACTCGCCGATCTGCGCGTACGGCAAAAACGTGAACTCGCGCTCGATCTGCTGAGGGAAAACGGTCGGACCGTCGTCGACGCGATACGCGATCTGGTGGGCGCCGAAGATGATCTGATCCGTATCGGCGTCCCACAGCCCGCGCACGCTTCCCTTGGGTGTCGACGACGCGAAGGTCTTGAAGTTTCCGAGGGTCAGCCCGAAGGGCGTCTCCGTTTCCGGGAGCACGTAAGCGCTGAATTCGTTGCGCTGCGCGTCGAAGCTGGCTCGCACGAAACAGAGGGTTCGCGGTTCGAGCGCGAACCCTTACTCAACCGAGGTTTCGTTTGCTCGCATACGCCAAAATCAATCTGACCCTGGAGATTCTCGCGCGGCGCGACGACGGCTACCACGCGCTGCGCAGCGTGATGCTCCCCATCGGCCTAGCCGACGAACTCCTGATCGAACCCGCCGGCGCGTTCGCTTTCGAATGCGATCCGCCCGCACTCGCGCACGACAACTTGGTGCTGCGCGCGCTCGCGCGGCTGGGTTCGAGCGACGCGCCGCTGCATGTCCGCTTGCGCAAGCGGATTCCGGCCGGTGCCGGCCTGGGCGGCGGGTCGAGCGATGCGGCCGCCGTCCTGCGAGCCGGGATCGACGGCGCGCTCGGCGAGCTGGGCGAGCGCGACTGGCTCGCCGACGCGCGCGCGCTCGGTTCGGACGTTCCGTTCTTCTTGGCCGGCGACGGCGCGCTCGTCGAAGGCACCGGCGAACGCGTAACTGCACTGGGTGCGCTCCCCGCGTGGTGGCTCGTACTCGCGATGCCGGCCGTCCACGTCGCCACGGCGGATGCCTATCGCCGGCTCGCGGCCCAGCGCGCAGTCGATCCGCCGCCGGTCCGCCCGCGCAGCGAATGCGCGAGCCTGCGCGTGCTCGAGGCCGTGCAACGGGGCGACTTTGCCGCGGTCTGCGCCGCGGCAGTCAACGATTTCGAGCCGCTCGTCAGCGCCGCCTATCCACCGGTTGCGGCGACGCTGGCCGCCCTGCGTGCCGCCGGGGCCGATCTCGCGATGCTCTCGGGTTCGGGTGGCGCGTGCTTCGCGCTGGCCGCGGACGAAACCGGCGCGCGCGCGCTGGCGGCCCGGCTCGCCGTCGCCGCGGACACGCATGTCGAGGTCGTACCGCTCGCGCCGACGCCCGGCTGGCGCGCGCCCTGAACGCCGTCATTCTCGCCGGCGGACGGCCGGATCGCGTTTCGGCGCTCCAGCCGGGCGCGGCGAACAAGGCCTTCGTGCGCATCGGTGATGCAACGCTCGTCGAGCGCACGCTGCGGGCGGTTCGCGACGTGCCGCGCATCGAGCGGATCGTCGTCGTCGCGCCGCCCTCGACCGGCGGCGATCGCGCGCTCGCACTCGCCGATGAGCGGCGGCCCGACGGCGCGCACATGATCGAGAGCTTGCGCAGCGGACTCGCCGGGTTCCCACCCGACGAAGCGCTGTTGGTCACCGCCTCCGATCTGCCCGTGCTGACGCGCGCCTCGCTCGACGAGGTCATCGACAGCGGGCTCACGCGCGATCTCGACCTCGGCTACACGTGCCTCGAACGCCGCTATCACGAAGCGCGCTATCCGCAATTCCCGCACACCTGGGCGCGCATGCGCGAAGGCCAGTTCTGCGGCGGCGGCGCCGTGATCCTCAAACCCCGCGTGCTTCCGCAACTCGCCACGCTGCTCGACCGCCTCGGTGCCGCGCGCAAAGCGCCGCTCCGCCTGGCAGCCGTCTTCGGCTGGGGCACGCTCGCGCGCTTCGCGCTGGGCTCGCTCGCGATCGCCGATGCCGAACGCCGCGCCGGCGAACTCATCGCCGCCAACGCCGGTGCGATCCGCTGCACGCATCCCGAGATCGCCATCAACGTCGACCGCGTCACCAACGTCGCCCTCGCCCAACAGTTGATCTCCCCGCAGCCTGTTGGTTAGGGGCCGGTCCAGCGGGCGAAGAGAGCGTTTTCGATCTCGAATTGGTCGAGTGCTTTGCCGACGGTGTGGCGGATGATGTCGTCGACGGTTTTGGGACGGGCGTAGAGGCCGGGGACGGGCGGCAGGATGATCGCGCCCATCTCGGCGAGCGCGGTCAGCGTGCGGAGATGGCCCAGATGCAGCGGCGTCTCGCGCACGACCAGGACGAGTTTGCGGCGCTCTTTCAAGCACACGTCGGCCGCGCGCACCAGGAGATTGGCGTTGTACGAGTGCGCGATCCCCGAGGCGCTCTTCATCGAACACGGGATCACGAGCATCCCCATCGTCTTGAACGAACCGCTCGAAATCGACGCCGCGAGGTCGCCGTCGCGGTGCACGACGTCGGCGAGTTCTTCGAGTTGGGCTGCGGTCGAATCGGTTTCGAGTTCGACCGTGCGGCGGGCTTGCTCGGAGAGCACGAGGTGCGTCTCCACGTCGCCGACCGAACGCAGCGCGCGCAGGGTCGCCAGCGCGTACGCGCTTCCGCTCGCTCCCGACACCCCCACGATCAATCGTCTCATCCTTCGTTCCGACTTCCACGCCGCGCCGGGGGTTCCGGCTGCGCGGGTTGGGAGTTGCGGTTGCCCGGGCTGGGGGTTCCGGCTGCACGGGAACGAAGAACGTCTGCGTGACCCCCATCCTCGTCGATGAACGGCGCCTCGCCGCCGGACTCGACGCCGCGCTCATGGCGCTGGCCGCGCCGGCGCCACGGACGATCGTCACGCCCGCACGCTTTCTTGCCGCGATCGTCGGGCGGCGCGTACTCGCCGACGGCGAACGGCGCGCGATCGTGCGACGCATCGCGGCCACCCGCAACGTCGGCTTGCCCGCGCACATCCGCGCCTCCGCCTCGTTTGCCGCCCGAGCGCTGACGGCGATCGATCGCGGCGAGGAAGGGACGCCGTTCGAGCCGCTCGCGGGGACCTACCGGACCCTGATCGCCTTCGGCGATGCGCTCGACGTGCCGGCGGCGCTGCGCCGCGCCCTCGCGGGCGAACGCCGGCCCTACGATGCGGACCGGCTGAGCATCGACGCGTTGCTGCTGGCCCGCGATGACGAGGCGTTCGGCTGGCGCCGGCTAGCCGGCGAGCTCGGCATCGCCTTTGAGGTGTTCGACCTGGGGCCGATCGAACCGCCGGCACTCGATCCGGCGCTGCTCGGCGCGCTCGATGCGATCCTGCGCTACATACACGGGAAAGCGGAGGCGGACGTTCGCCGCCTGCTCGTTTCGCGCGCGTCGGGAGTGGGGCTCGACGACGCCCGCGCACTGATCGTCGCCGCGGGCGAGCACGGTTCGGTACTCGCGGTCGGCGGCGAGGGGAAGTTTGGCCTGGGGCCGCAATCGCGCGCGCAGGCCAACCGGTTCGCAAGTGCGCTCGGCGCCGTCGTGAACGCCTATGCGGCACCGAACGCGAGCGCGACGGCCGTCATGGCCGCGATCGCAAACGGGTTTTCGCTCGATCATCCTCCGACCGTCGCCGCGCTGGCGACCGTCACCCGTGCGTTCGACGCGGCCCGCGCGCCCGCGAACACCTGGACGAGCAGCGATCTGAGCGCCGAGTTCGGCGCCGAACTCGACGCGGCTGTGCGACCGCCCGCGCCACCCTTCGTCCCGGCTCCCGCCGCGGTGCGCGGCCCGCTCACCGGCCGGCCCGTGCCGCTGCGCAAGATGCACTTCAGCGCGTCCGCGCTCAACGCATATGCGGAATGCGCGCGGAAGTGGTATTTCCGCTATGCCTGCGCCGCCGTGGAAGACAAAGGCTCGTCGGCGTCGTTCTATGGAACCGCGTTTCACGCGGCGCTCGAGACCTTCCACCTCGCGCATCCCAACGTCGCCGGAATACCGCAAAGCGAACTCGTCAGCCGGATCGACGGAGCGATCGTCGCCGCCTTCGACCGCTACCGCACGCGCTTCAACGTCCCCGTCGAGGCGGAGTTGCAACGCCGGCGCGCGCGGCGCACGGGGAAGAAATACGCCCGCTGGCTCTTCGAGCGAGCGGCCCGCGCGCCGTTCACCGTGGTGGGCTGCGAACTGCCGACCGAGCTGACGATCGAGGGCCAGGACTTCGTCGGCTATATCGATCGGGTCGATCGCGACGACCGCGACGGCAGCGTGTCGGTGATCGACTACAAGACCGGCACGATCGCCCAGAACGCGAAGGCCTATCGCGACGAGGTCATCGCGCTGCGCGAGTTTCAGCTTCCGTTCTACTACTGGGCGCGGACCGCGGCCGGCGACCGCGTCACGACGCTCGCGCTGATCCCGCTCAAGGACGCGCTGCTCAACGTCGAACCGGTCGAACTCGAAATCGGAAGCGCGCTTTGGATCGGCGATCTCGAACGCGCCCGTGACGCGATGGGCAGGATCGCCAACGCGCTTGCGAGCGGAACGCTGAGCGACTTTCCCGCGACCAGCGATCCCAACGCCTGCACGTACTGCGCGTACCGCGAGGCCTGCCGGGAACGCCCGCTGACGGCCGCGCACCGGTTCGCGCGATGATCGGCATCGAGGCCGGGCTCGCAGGGCCGCTCAACGTCCCGCTGATCGCCATCACCGGTCCCGCCGCGAGCGGGAAGACCGAAGCCCTCGCGCAGCGCTATGTCGCGCTGCTCGAGGCCGATCCGGGACTCACCATCGCAGCGAGCATCGTCAGTTCCGCGCACGCCGAGTCCGGCGCGCTCTTGGCGCAGCGGATCGCCGGTTTGCTCGGCACGGCGCGCGAGCGCGAATTCGCGCAGCCCGGTCCGCACCGCGGCGAACCGCTGGATCGGCTCGCCTTCGAGTTGCTGGCGGAGTATGCAACGCGCACGGGGCTCGCCTACGACCTCGCCGCGATCGATCCGCTCGAGGCCGAAGACCTCTTCGAGCGGGCGAGCGCGCCCCTGTTCAGTCCCGACTGGGCCGATTATCTCGGACCCGACATCGATCCCGAGATCACGGGCTTGCGCGCACCCGATCGGTTTTCGGCGGCGGTCTTTCGCCTGATTCGCAAACTCCGTGACGCCGGGATCGGTCCCGACGCATTCCTGGTGCGCGCGCAGCGCGGGGCAACCGAGTTCTACGCGAATCCGCCTAACTTGGCGGCGCCGGCGTTGCTCGCCGCGACCAAAGACGAGCACCGTGCTTCGCTCGCGGTCGACGACGCGGAACGCGAGCGCCAACGGCGGCGCGAACTCGATCTGGCGAAGATCATCGCGAAGCTCTACCGCTCGTACCTCGCCGCCCAAGTTGCGCACGGCGCCCTCACGCCAACCGATGCGCTCGCCGAAGCGACCCGGCTGCTTGACGAAGACCCGCCGACCGCAGCCGCCGTGCGCGCGCGCTTCGGGTTCGCCGCGATCGACAACGTCCACGATTTGCACCATGCCGAGTTTACGTTCTTGCAACGCATTTTCGGACCCGATCTGCGCGGCGTCACCGTAGCCGGCGATCCCGACGCGGCGACCGAGACATTCGCGGGCGCACGGCCGGAGCGCGTCTTCAAAGCGGCCGCGACGACGGTGCGCTTGGAGGGCAGCCGGCGCGTCCCCACTCAGATCGCGGCGGTCGCGCGCGCGGTGATCGAGCCCGGCCGGGCCCTCGCCGGGGGATCCGTGGTGCGGTTGCATCGGGCCGCAACGCTCGGAGCGGAGGCGGCCTTCGTCGCCGATCTGGTCACGGCGCTCGTCGCCCAGGGCGTGGCGCCCGGCGAGATCGCGGTCGTACACCGTTCGCTGCGCGCGCTCGCGCCGTTCGAGGAAGCGCTGGTAGCCCGGAACGTCGCGGTCGCGCTTGACGGCGAGGGCACGCTGTTGGAACGGCACGACGTGCTCGACGCGCTGGCCGTCGCCTGGAGCGCCGTCGACCCATTCCATCACGCTTGGCTCTTGCGCGCCTTGCAACTGCCGGCGTTCGCGCTCGGCGACGCCGCGCTTGCAGTGCTCTGCGGCGAACCGGCCAGCCCGCAAGAAGCGCTCTTCGAGCTTCCGCCCGACGAATCGCAAACCGGCCGCCGTTGGGACCGCAGGCGCGACCTGCGCCTGGGAACCAACGTTGTGCGGGGTGACCGCGATGCCGATCTGCCGGCCAACGCGCGCGAGCGGCTGAGCGACTTTCGCGCGCGCCGGATGCGCTGGCAAGCACTCGCGCGCGCTGCAGCGAGCGGCGAGACGCTCGTGCGCATCGCAACCGATGCCGGACTCTTCGCCGAGCGGCCGGACGAAACGCGCGCGCGCACACGTCGCCGCGCCGCGCTCATCGACGCGTTCGCGCGGGCGCTCGACGGCGCGCTCCGCCGCACGCCGGGCGACCTGGCCGGCGGACTGGCAGCGTGCGAACGGATCGCGGCGAGCGAACCGGGGCCGATCCTGCGCGCGGGTGAGGGCGTCGCCGTCGCCACGATCTCACGCGTGAAGTGGCGGCGTTTCCGCCACGTGTTCGTAGTCGATCTGCGCGCCGGCTCCTTTCCGCCGTATTATGTGCCGGACGCGTTTCTCTTCAGCCCGACCTACGGCATGATCCCCAAGGACAACGTCGGTGACGGCACGACCGCGCGCACGGCCAAGTTCACCTGGTATCAACATCACGCGAAACTGCGCGAGAACTTCGCGCGAGAAGACCGGCGTGCGCTCGCGGTCGCGCTCGGACGTGCCGACGAGACGGTAACCCTGAGCGCATCCGGAAAGCCGACCCGCGGGATCGCCGCACCGGAGTTGCTCGCCGAACTCAGCGCCCTGCAACCGCCGCTGCCGATGGTTCAGGAAAGCGCCGGCGCGACGCTCTCCGACGAGCAGCTCCCGGCGATGCCTACGGCGGAACCCGTGCCGGATTCCGCATTTTGCCGTTCGATTACGCTCGAAGAGGCGGTGGCGATGACGGTCTGCGTGCGTTGCGCGTCGCAACGCTCGGCCGCAGAGTTCTTTGCCGCCGGCGAGGGACTGCTAGCACAGCCCGCCGACGACGTGCCGCTGCGCGCCCGCAGGTTTCTCGCGATCGCTCGCACGGTCGTCTGGGGCGATGCGAGCGAGTTTCCGCTCGCGGACGACTTGGCCGAGCGGATCGCGGCGGTTCTCGAGGGCACTTCCTCACCCGTTTGTAATACATGCCGGGAGTCGTCCGGCCTATGATGCTCGTTGAACCATCATGCCGACGACAAGACTCGACACTTCGACCGATCCGCAAGTCGGCTTCCGCCCGCCGGGCTCGCTCGATCGCGATCCGTTAGCGGCGTACGGCGGTCACTTCGGGCCGCGCCAAGCCGCGCATCTCTTGCGCCGCGCGGGCTTCGGCGGCAGCAGTGCCGAGGTCGCAAACACGCAGAGGCTTGGCATGGAGGGCGCCGTGATGTCGCTCATGCACCCGCACGCCGACGAAGCGTTCCCCGCCTATCCCCCGACGGACACGCTATACAACGTAAATTTCGGTGTGCGGCGCAGTGGTACGCAGAATTGGTGGCTCGACCGCATGTTGCGCACGAACCGCCCGCTGGTCGAAAAGATGACCTTTTTCTGGCACGGCCACTTCGCGACCAGCATCGATAAGGTTCCCGCGGCGCTCATGGCAAATCAGATCGCGCTCTTCCGCCAGCAAGGGTTGGGCAACTTTCGCACGCTGCTGGCGGCGGTGTCGGTCGATCCGGCAATGACGATTTGGCTCGACAATCGCTCGAACACGAAGGCTCATCCCAACGAGAACTACGCTCGCGAAGTGATGGAACTCTTCGCGCTGGGCTTGGGCAACTACACCGAGGATGACGTCAAGAACGCCGCCCGCGCCCTCACCGGCTGGACCTACGACGGGAAGACGCAAACGGTCGTCTACAACGCGAAGCTGCACGACGACGGGCTCAAGACCTTCCTGGGCCAAACCGGTCCCTTCGGGCTCGACGACATCGTGGCGATCATCGTTTCGCAGCCCGTCCACCAGCGCTTCATCTCGCGCGCGCTGCTCGAGTACTTCGTCTACTCGGACCCCGAACCCGAACTCATCGAAGGCGTCGCGCAGGCCTATGCGCTGAGCGGCTACGACATCGCCAAGACCCTCGGAACGATCCTGCGCTCGAACGTCTTCTACTCCACGCGGGCGTATCGCGCGTTGCCCAAGAGCCCGGTCGAATTCACGATCGGCTTGCTGCGCTACGCCGGCGCGACGCAGATCCCCGCGAACCTCGCCGCCGCGCAGAAGCGGATGGGCCAGGAACTGCTCGCCCCGCCCAGCGTCAAGGGCTGGGACGGCGGTCCGGCCTGGATCAACACCAACACCTTGCTCGCGCGTTTCAATTACGTCAACGCGCTCGTCGCGCTCGCGCCGCCCAAGGCCGACGCGCCGAACATCCAGCCGGATGCGATCGTCGCGCAGGCCGGTTTCGATGCGAATCGGGTCGTGGAGACGATCGTCGCGTCGTCGCTCCAAGACGACGTCACCAGCGACGTGCGCGGGACGATCGTCAGCTACCTCACGGAGTCCGATGCCGTGGGCGCGACCCCGTTCGGCCCCGAAAACTACCAACAGAAAATCCGCGGCGCCGTTGCGCTGACGCTCAACCTGCCCGTCAACCAGTTGAACTAGCTAGGAGCCCGATGTCCAACCGCCGCTCGTTCTTGTCCTCGTCGCTGGGGGTTGCCGTACTCGGCGGTACGATGCCGCTCTCGCTCTTGCGCGCCGCCTCGGCACAAGCGCTCCCGGCACTGGGCAGCAGCATCGATCCGCGCAACGTACTGGTCGTCATCCAGATGAGCGGCGGCAACGACGGGCTCAATACCGTCGTGCCCTACGCCGACGATTCGTACCACCGCGTGCGGCCCGTCATCGGACTCGCCCCGAACTCGGTGCTCAAGCTGGACGAGCGCATCGGACTCAATCCCGCGCTCGCCGGGCTGATGGAACTCTACAAAGAGGGGCAGGTCGCACTCGTGCAAGGGGTGGGCTATCCCAACCCCAATCGTTCGCATTTCGAGGCCACCCAGATTTGGGAAACGGCCTCGCCGGAGCGTCCACAGCAGTACGGCTGGATCGGCCGCTATCTCGATCGGACCTATCCGCCGAACGTCAAGCCGCCATCGCTCTTTCAAGCCGTCGCACTGGGCGATACGCTGCCCGCCGCACTCGTCGCGCAACACGTCAACGTCCCGGCGATCGCCGCCCTCAACGGGTACGCCTACAATACGATCAAGGACGCGAAGACCAGCGCCGGTGCGCTGTACGACGGCGCCAGGCCCGGTGCGTCGCCGTATCTGGGCTTGATCGCCGACACGGCTCGGCAGGCCTATCACGGCGGCGACGCGCTGCGCGCCAAGATCGCGAACTACACGCCGCAGGCAACGTATCCCAACGACGCGTTCTCGAACCAGCTCAAGCTCGCCGCGCAACTCATCGGCAGCGACGCCGGGACGCGCATCGTGTTCGTCTCGATCGGTTCCTTCGACACCCACGCCAACCAGCGCGTGCAACAGGACCGGCTTCTCAAGATCCTGGGTGACGGCCTGCGCGCGTTCTACGCCGATCTCGCCGCACACGGTATCGACAAGAACGTGCTGGCGATGACGTTCTCGGAATTCGGCCGGCGCGTGACCCAAAACGCCTCGAACGGGACCGACCACGGGACGGCGATGCCGCTCTTCGTAATCGGCGGCGCCGTCAAAGGCGGCATCTACGGCGAACACCCCTCGCTGACCGATCTCGAAGGCGGCGATCTCAAATTCCACACCGACTTTCGCGCCGTCTACGCAACCGTCCTCAAGAACTGGCTCGGTCACGATCCCAGCGACGTGATCGCCGGATCGTACCAGACGCTCCCGATCGTCTAGCGGAGTTTCTCCTTCGTGCAGACATCGCCGCCGCGGGGCGTTAACGTGCCGTCCTTCTCGCGAGATGCGAAGGCACGCGCGAAGGCAGTTTCGTTCGTCTCGGTGTAGCTGATCTCACCGTTCAGCGGACCGGTTTGCCCCGCGGCGTAGTACGGCCCATGCCATTTCCACTGGCCGGTGGCCGCCGGAGGTGCGGAAAAGAGTTCGGCATACGAGCCGTCGGCGTGAAAATCACGATAGACGTATGCGTCTAGTTGAGCGACGTAACCGGCGTACGCGATGCCGTCGATCGTATCGCCGTGCGCGTATTCGATCCGCACCCAGTTCGTGCCGAACGGCGAATACGTCCAGCGCTCGTTCCCGCAGTGCCAAGTCCCGACAAAATACTGAAGGTCCGCCGGCGGCGCCGCTTGCACGGGAACGGCGGCGAGCGCCACGATCGCAGCGGTAAGCCAAGCAACACATCGTCGCATCGGTGATCCTCACAAAACGAAGAGGGAGAGTTCCGGGGCTTCGCCCTCGACGAGATCGGCGACGCGCGTGCCGAGCAGGCGAATGGGCTCCCCACCCAGGGCGGAGCGGTGCCAGCAATGCAGGGCGGCGGCGAAGATCGTGCCGGCATCGTCGGTCGCGACGTTGAGGTGCGTTTGACGGCCCGTGAGCGTAAAGTCCGCACGCTTGACTTTGATGCCGATCGTGTGGCCGCGCAGCGAACGCTTGCGAAGATCGCCGGCGAGTTCTTGCGCCTGCGCGCGCAGCAGCGCGATCACGCGCGCCTCGTCGCGCACGTCGTACTCGAAAGTCTCTTCGGTCGAGATGGACTTGCGTTCGCGGCTGCCGTCGACGACGCGGTCGTCGTGGCCGCGCGCGAGTTCCCGCAGCTCCTTGCCCCAGCGGCCGAAGATCGCGAACGCGCGCGCGTCGTCGAGCGCGGCGACGTCGCCGATCGTCTCGATCCCGGTGCCGGCGAGCCGCGCGAGTGTCTTGGGACCGATGCCCCACAGGCGGCCGACGGGCAGCGGGGCAAGATACGCGGCTTCCGTGCCGGGCGCGACGGCGGCGAGGCCGTCGGGCTTGCATGAATCCGAGGCAATCTTCGCGACCATTTTTCCGCGAGCGACGCCGGCGCTCACCGTGAGACCGACTTCGCGTTTGATCCGAACCCGCACCAGGCTCGCCCAGGCCGCCGCCGCAGCGACATCCTCTTCGGCAATCGCGACGAACGCCTCATCGAGCGAGAGCCCTTCGACCGCCAGCGTACCCTCGGCAAAGATCCCGAACACCGTCTCGGAAACGGCGCGATAGGCTGCGAAATCGGGCGGGACGACGATCAGCTCGGGACAGGCGTCGAGTGCGCGATAGAGCGGCACGGCGGAGCGAACGCCGAACGGACGCGCTTCGTAGGAAGCGGTCAGCACGACGGCGCGCCGGCTCGAACCGGCGACCGCCACGGGCTTGCCGCGCAGCGCGGGGTTGTCGCGCTGCGCGACGGCCGCGTAAAATGCGTCGAGGTCGAAATGAACGACCACGAGCGTTTACCCGGCGCCCTCGAATATGGCGCGAATCGTTCGCATGTTGCGCTCGTCGTCGGGCTCTTCTCCCGGAGTTTCGAGAATCGCCGTGCGGTCGCGCCAGGCCGCATGCGTCGCAAGTGCGCGAAAACCCTCGAACCCGATGAGCCCCTCGCCGATATGCCAATGGCGATCCCGGTGGCCGCCGAGCGGAATCTGCGTGTCGTTGAAATGGAACATCACGACGCGATCGGTTCCGATCTCGCGCTCGACCTCGTCGACGAAACGCTCGACACCCGCGCTCGAATCGATCTGGTAGCCCGCGGCCCAGGCGTGCGCGGTATCGAGACAGACCGCGAGTTGCGGATGGCCGACGGCCCGCACGAAGGCGCCGAGTTCGGCGACCGTCCCGCCACAGAGCTGCCCCGCACCGGCCGAATTCTCCATCACCAGATACACGCCCGGCGGGACGTTCTCGAGCGCGTTCTCGAGCGCCTCGACCACCTGCGCGAAGCCCTCGCTGCGGTCGCGCTTGCCGTACGAGCCGAGGTGCGTGTTGACGAACGGCACGTCGCCGGCGCCCGCGACTGCGAGATCGTTCTCGAGCAAACGCAGCGAATTCGCTGCGGCGCGCGGGTCTTCGCTCGCGAGGTTGATCAAGTACGAGGTGTGGATGGCCGCGCGTTCGATCCCGGCGCTCGTGCGGCGCTGCGAGAAGCGTTGTAACGCGGGCACGTCGATCGGACCGACGCGATATGTCTTGGGATTGCCGCTGAAGAACTGCAACGCGGTGCAGCCGAGCTTTTGCGCGTAGTCGACGGCGTCGTCATACCCGGTGCCGACGCGGACGTGGAGACCGAACCGCATCAGCGCCGGCGGGTGAAGCGCAGTTGGTTCGCGCGCATGCCGGCCGGCATGAACGTGCGCGCGCGGCCGCCGCCCATCGCGCGGGACGGGTTCTTCTCGAAGGTCGTGCTCAGCACGAGCACCGCATCGGATGGGCGCTCGCGGCGGCCGACGCGGCCGATCAACTGCTCGATCTCCGACTCCCCGAACGCATCGGCGTCGGTGAGCACGATCAAATCGGCAGCCGGAATGTCCAGGCCGCTGCCCACGAGGTTGGTCGCGGCCAGGATCGCCGGCGCGCCTTCGCGGAAGGCGTTCATCATCTCGACGCGCGTGCCGACCGTATTGACCTTCACGCCTTTGCGCCGATGACGGTTGCCGTGCTCGGCCGTATCGGCCATGTCGCCGCGCAACTGCTGTACCGGGATCCCGTAGGTCGCTTCGAGCCGTTCGGCCAAGCGCGGGATGTCGCCGCGCGTGCGGCCGATGACGAAGATGCGCGACTTGCGTGCGAGATGCTCGCGAATGAGCGCATCGGCATGCGAGAGTTGTTCCGGCGGCGGTTCACCCCAGACGCCGATGGGCTTGTGCACCTTGGTCGGCAGCACGTCGAAGGGCATCTTCTTCATCGAGACGATGTGGTCCATCGCACCGATGCGGGTCAGAAACGAGCGCAGTTCGCTCGGTGTCGCGGAGGCGAAGAGCATCGGACAATCGAGATCTTCGAGCAACCGGAGATGCTCGCGCTCGTCGAAAGCGTTGACGTCGTCGATCACGAGCAGCTCGCAGCGGTCGATCACTTCCCACCAGTGCTTGCTCGAAAGCATCATCGCCGAGCCGACGACGACGCGGATCGAACCGTCCGCGATGCCCTCGTCGGCCGCTTTGCGTTCGCCCGGCGACATGCCGCCGTGGACCTGCGCGACGCCCAGCGGCGTGCCCTCGAGACGCGCCATGAAATACGCGACGTGTTGCCGCACGAGATCGCGGGTCGGCGCGATCACGCAGATGTGGCCGCCGGTTTCGAGAATCGTATGGACGCCGACGCGCATCATGACTTCGGTCTTGCCGGAGCCCGTCGGGGCCTTGAGCAAGAACTCGAACACACCATCGTCGAGCCCGGCGCAGATCGCCTCGACCGCCGCGGCCTGATCGACGGTCAGCGTGAAGGACTCGCCGGGTTGGATCAATTCGTGGGCGATGGCCACTTCTTGCGAATTCTGGTCGATCTTCGCCCAAATCTCGGACTTTTTCAGAACGTTTCTTCCTCACCGCGCAGTTCGTGCCCGGCCGCGCGCTCCGGCTCCCCTTCCAGCGGACGATTCTCCGTACCCGGCGACGATTCGCCCGAACCGGCCTCGCCGCCGACGATCGTCGTCGGGATCGAGAGGGCAAACTCGACCTGGCTGCTGCTTTCGATATCGATCGGCGGCAATTCGTCGAGCGAGCGCAACCCGAAGGTCTCCAAGAACTCGGGCGTCGTCTTGTACAGAATCGGCCGGCCGGCGGCGTCTTTGCGCCCGCTTTCGGTCAGAAAACGGCGATCGACGAGCGTCGCGATCACCGAATCCGCGCTGACCCCGCGGATGTTCTCGATGTCACCCTTGGTAACCGGCTGCAGGTACGCGGCGATCGCCAGCGTCTCGAGCGCGGCGGGCGAAAGATTCGCCTTGGGCGGCATCAGATAGGCCTCGACCGCGTCGCGCACCGACGGCGCGCTCGCCAAGCGGTAGCCGCCGGCGATCTCGCGCAAGATGATGCCGCGGTCGGCGAAAAACTCGTCGATCTTCTGGAGCGCAATGGTGACCTCGGCCTCTTCGGCGCCGGTCAGTTTCGCGAGCTGTTTTATCGAGAGCGCTTCGGAGGCGACGAAGAGGATCGCTTCGACCGCGCGCTGGAGCGCGCCGGTTTCGATGAGTTCAGCTTGCATCGGCATACGGGACCGTGAGGTGCGGTGCCGACCCGGGCGGTAGGAGTTCGATGTCGTCGAACGCGGCGTTCTGCGTGACGGCCAGGCGTCCGCGGCGCACGAGTTCCAGCACGGCGAGGAACGTCACGATGATCCCGATTCGGTCGAGGCCCGCGCACAATTCGAAGAAACTCGCCCGGCCGGCCGTACGGATGGTTCGCGCGACGATCTCCATCTGTTCGATGAGCGAGACGCGCTCGCGAACGATCGCGCGCTTCTCCGGCTTTGCGGCGCGCAGCGCGGCGGCAAGCGCGTTCGCGAGTTTGGTCGCGTCGATGCGATAGCGCTGCACGAGTTCGGCGGTCGGATCGCCGCCTTCGGAACGCAGGTAGAACGCGGCCGCTTCGAGCGCGCGCGCCCGCAGGTCCGCACCGGCGTCGCGAAACTTCGAGTAGGCAATGAGCCGCTCGCGCAGCCGCTCTTCGACCGCCTCGGCCGACTCCTCGCCGTCCTCGAACTCGATGGGGATCGGCGGCAAGAGCGCTTTGGACTTGAGGAACACCAGCGTCGAGGCGACGACGAGATAGTCGGCCGCCACTTCGACGTCGAGTTCTTGCATCGCCGAGATGTAGGCGAAATACTGATCGGCGACGCTCGCTAACGGGACCGTCGCGATATCGAGCTGCTGTTCTTTGACCAGGCTCAAGAGCAGGTCCAGCGGACCGTCGAAAACGTCGACACGGACGCGGCACGCATGGGCGTTCCGCGCGTCATCGCTCGCCAGAACCGGGTTCAACTCGCGCTCGAGTCCCTCACCGCTTCGACCGCCGCGACGGGCTCGACCTCGAACAGTCCGGTCCCCTCGTTCTCGAGCCACTCCAGGCCCAAATCGACGAGACGCTTTTCGTTGACGTACTTGAGCGCTTTTTTCGCTGCTTTGATCTCGAACCACGCCGCCTCATCGACCTCGTGGTCGTGATTGGCCGTATCGCCCGAGAGATAGCGCATGAGGTAGAAATGAACCGACTTCTTGTGCTTGGTGCGGTTCAGGTAGAACCAATAGGAGATGTCGGAAAGCTTGGTCAGGATCTCAGCCCAACAGCCGGTCTCTTCCCGGACTTCGCGCAGGGCCGCTTGCTCGTGGGTCTCGCGGGCCTCAACGTGCCCTTTCGGAAGCGACCAGACCCGAGGCATGCCGCGTCCGATCAGCAGGGCCTCAAGGGTCGCGCCGTTCCGGCGGAGGACCAGGCCCCCCGCGGACACTTCGTACTTGATCCGCATGTCGCTTTCCCGAAGAAGAAACCCCGGTTCCAGTTGGCCGGGGACTTTTTTCTAGTATAGCAACCCCGCCCAAGAAGGCCCGGAGAGATCCGGGTCCCGCGGGTACCCAGCCGAGGGGTCGAACAACGGGACGAACCACTCCACCCCCGGCCGCCTGGGGGCGCGGGTGCGGGGCTCCCCGGCCGGACGGCCGGGACCGTCTTCCACGGGCCGCCGCAGGAGCGCGCAGTCGCGGCACGGGGCTCCGGGCTCGTCGACCAGGACCATGGCCACCGGCGTTGCGACAGAGATTTCCCGCCGCGCGGCAGCCGCCGTGCGCAGGGTGAACGGCCGCGCTGGCGGCCGGTCCTCGGCCCGGTGCGGTCGGCCGGCCGGTGCGGACGGCCGGATCCCCGTGGCCCGGGCGAGTACGCCGCGGCGTATCGGCTCCGCCACGCGGCGGAGGGTGCTCGGGCCGGAAACACCGGACGCAACGACCGGCACGGCGGTGCCGGCCGGGCCCGGCACGAGCGCCCCCGCGCCCAAGACCGTCAACGCGAACGTCGCGGCCAACGCGGCCAACCGCAGGGCTCCGGCCGGGCGTCCGAGGGCACGGCCGGGCCGCAACAGGCGTTCGACCCGGATCGCGACCTGCGAACGGGCCCGCCAGGCCGCCGGAGCCAAGCGGTTTCCGGGAACGTCGACGGCCAATCGCAGAAGACAGGCGGCATAGGCACGCGGATCGAGAATAGCCGCAACCCGCTCGTCGCTGGCCAGCTCGCGTTCCAGATCGAGCCGGCGCGCCAGCAGCCACAGGGCCGGAACGAACCAGAGCGCGCGGACCACGATCGTCTGAGCGGCCTTCGCCCAGTCATCGTAGCGCGCGAGGTGGGCGTTCTCGTGCGCGATGATCGCGCGGAACTCGCCGCCGTCGACCCGCCCGTCGAGCGCAACCGGAATGATGATGCGCGGATGGCGGTAGCCGATCGCCGTCGGCGTCTGGACGTCGGCCGAGAGGGCGACGGGCGCGCCGCGGGCTCCGCGGGCGAAGCGGTCGTCGATCCGCGCGCGCCCCTTGAGGCGCCGGAGGTGGGACAGCCCGGCGACCACGTCGGCGAGCAAGACCGATGCGACGGCGGCCAGCGCGGCCAGCATCACCCCCAGCGGAACGTGAACCAGCAGGCCGCGCTCGAGCGGCGCGGCGAGGTCGGCGTGCGGCGCGTGGCGCGCGGAGAGCAGCAAGGCCAGCGGCGGCAGCGCGGCCGCGGCGAGGAACGTGACGGCGACGATCCGGTAGCGGATCGCCGCCGACGGAAACGCGCGCGAAAGGACCTGCGCGCTGAGCGCGAGCGGCAGGCCGGCCGCGGCCCCGCTGACGAGCGCGAGGAGAACGTGGCCCGCGGACCCGCTCAGGCGGTCTCGCCTTCGAGCAGCAGCCGCAAGCGCTGGACTTCGTCCGCGCTGAGTTTCTCCGACTGCAGGAGGTTGAGCATCAACGCGCGCGGCGAGTCGTTGAAGAACCGCGAGAGCATGAATTCGACGACGTTGCGCCGCGCGGCTTCGCGATCCACGATCGGGCGATAGACGTTGGCCTTGCCCTGCGTGCGGTGTTTGACGAAGCCCTTGCGCTCGAGGATAGTCAGCGTCGAAAGCGCGGTCGTGTAGGCGATCAGCGGCTCACCGAGCGCGCCGTGGATATCCGCGACGGTCGCGGTACCCATGTCCCAGAGCACGTCCATGAGACGATATTCCGCTTCGGTCAGCGTCCGCGACGGTTTGCGAGCCATTCCGAAACATTTCGGAGACCGGGACCGATTCCTGGCGGCGGACCTCAACCCGTCGCGGGCGGACGCCAGCGCAGGTCGGGCTGACGCGCCGCGCGCGTCTCGTCGATGCGGCCGACGACCGTGTTGACCGGCGCGTCCAGCAACGCTTGCGGATCGGACTTCGCCTGGGCGACGATCTCGCGAAACGCGGCGATGAACCCGTCGAGCGTCTCCTTCGACTCGGTCTCGGTCGGTTCGATCATCAAACACTCCGGGACCAAGAGCGGAAAGTAGATCGTCGGCGCGTGGTAGCCGCGGTCGAGCAAGGCTTTGGCGATGTCGAGCGCGCGCACGCCGGTCTCACGCTTGAGCGCTTGCGCCGAGGCGACGAACTCATGACGGCAGAGTTCGTCGTGCGGGATGTCGATCACGTCGTCGAGCGAGGCGCGGATGTAATTCGCGTTGAGCACCGCGAGCTTCGAGACCAGCGCCAGGCCGTCGGCGCCGTTGGCGTACACGTATGCCAGCGCGCGCACCATGTGCGCGAAGTTCGACCAGAACGAACGCATCGTGCCGATCGCATCCGCCCGCTCGAAATCGAGCCGGAAGGTCCCGCCGTCGCTGGATTCCCAGCCGGTCGCGGCGTCGCGTTCGTCGCAGCGCACCACGGGGACCGGCAAGAACGGCACCAGGTGCGCGGCCACACCGACGGGGCCCGCGCCCGCGCCGCCGCCGCCATGCGGAATCGAGAACGTCTTGTGCAGGTTGAGGTGCATGAGGTCGAAGCCCATGTCGCCCGGGCGCGCGTTGCCCATCAGCGCGTTGGCGTTGGCCCCATCGTAGTACATGAGGCCGCCGGCGGCGTGCACCGCATCGGCGATCTCTTTGATGTGATCCTCGAAGAGCCCCAGCGTGTTGGGATTGGTCATCATGCAGACGGCCGTGTTCGCGCCGACCGCGGCTTTGATCGCCGCGACCGAGACGCGGCCGCGTTCGTCGCTCTTGAGCGAGACCACCTGATAGCCGACCATCGCCGCCGACGCGGGGTTGGTCCCATGCGCGCTGTCGGGGACGATCACCACCTGGCGCTGCGGCTCGCCGCGCTTGCGGAAATAGGCCTTGGCGATCAGCAGCGCGGTGAGTTCCGCGTGCGCGCCGGCGGCCGGGTTGAGCGAGAACGCCGCCATGCCGAAGAGCGACGCGAGGCTGCGCTCCAGCTCCCACATGATCGCCAGCGCCCCTTGGGCGAGCTCGTCGGGGACGAACGGGTGCAGATCGCGCAGCGCCGGCAGATTCGCCAGCGCTTCGTTGATGCGCGGGTTGTACTTCATCGTGCACGACCCCAGCGGATAAAACGCGAGGTCGATGCCGAACGTCTTCTGCGCGAGCCGGGTGAAATGGCGGTTGACGTTGAGTTCGCTGTTGTCGGGCAGCGGCAACTCGTCGCGCAGCGCGGCGGCCGGCAAGAACGTCTCGAGCGCGGGACCCGCCGGCAGGTAGCGGTTCGCGCGCCCCGGTTGGCCCAGCTCGAAGATCAGCGGCGTATCAAACGCGCGTTGCGGCATGGGCCGTGATCCCTGCGAGTGCGGCGGCGTACGCGGCGATCTCCGCATCGGTCGTGAGTTCGGTGGCGGTGACCAGCAGCGAATCGGAGAGTTCGGGATAGAAGCGCCCCAGATCCAGACCGCCGAGGATCTGCTGCCGCTGCAATGCCGCGAGCACGTCGGAGGCGCGACCCCCGACGCGCACGACGAACTCGTTGAAGAACGGTGCCGTGAAGCGGGCCGGCGCGCCGGCCCGCGCGAGCGCGCCGGCAAGCGCGCGCGAACGGGCGAGATTGTGCGCGGCGACGTCGCGCAGCCCGGTTGCTCCGAGCGCGGCGAGGTAGATCGTCGCGCATAGCGCGCAATGGGCCTGATTGGTGCAGATGTTCGAGGTGGCTTTTTCGCGCCGGATATGCTGCTCGCGCGCCTGCAGCGTGAGCACGTAGGCGAGCTTCCCGCGCTTGTCGAGCGATTTGCCGACCAGCCGCCCGGGGATGCGGCGCAGATGTTCGCTCGTCGTCGCGATGAAGCCGACGTGGGGACCGCCGTAGGCGAGCGCCACGCCGAACGACTGTCCCTCGCCGGCGCAGATATCGGCGCCCCACGACGCCGGCGTCGCGAGCGCGGCGAGCGAGAGCGCTTCGGCGACGACCCCGATCACCAGGGTCCCGGTCACCTTGACGGCGGCGGCAGCCGCGGGCGAGAGCGCGTCGATGGCCCCAAAAAAGTTCGGTGATTGGACGATGACGGCCGCGTAGCGTTGCTCGGCAAGGGCCGCCTCGAGGTTCGTGAGGTCGGTCGTTCCGCCGGCGGCGTAGGGCAGCTCGTCGATCTCGAGTTCGAGCCCTTCGGCATAGGTCCGCAACACGGCGCGATAGTTCGGATGCACCGCCCGCGAAACGAGCAGCGCCTTGCGTCCGGTCGCGTTGACCGCCATGATCGCGCTCTCCGCGAGCGCCGTCGCACCGTCGTACACCGAGGCGTTCGCGACGTCGAGGCCGGTCAGCAGCGCGATGTAGCTCTGCCACTCGTAGATCGCCTGAAGATAGCCTTGCGAGACCTCCGGCTGGTAGGGCGTGTAGGCGGTGAGAAATTCGCCGCGCGACGCGAGGGCGCCGACGATCGGCGGGACGTAGTGCCGGTAGGCTCCGGCGCCCAGGAACGAAGCGTACGCCGTCCCGGCCGTGCGCGCGGCGAAGCCGGCGAAGCGGGTCGCGATCTCGGACTCGGCGAGCGGCGGGGCCGTGACGATCGGGGCGCGGACGGCGACGGCGTCGGGGACGCGCACGAGTTCGTCGAGCGAATCCGCGCCGATCGTGCGCAACATCGCTTCGACGTCGCGTGCAGTATGCGGCGTGTAAATGGTGCGGTGCTCCTAGGCTTGCGCGATCAGCGCGTCGTACGCGTCCGGGCCGAGCAGGTTCGCTCGCTCGCCGGCATCCGTGACGCGAACTTTGTAGAGCCAGCCGCCTGCAAAGGGTTCGCGGTTGAGCAAGGCCGGATCGCTCTCTAAATCGCCGTTCACCTCGAGGACCTCGCCGCCGATCGGATTGAACAGATCGGACACGGCTTTGACGGATTCGACCACGCCGATGTTCCCGAATTGCGCGAGTGCCGCACCGATGCGCGGCAATTCCACGTAGACGATGTCGCCGAGCGACGACTGCGCGTAGTCGGTGATCCCGACGGTCGCGACGTCGCCGTCGAGCTTGACCCATTCATGGTCTTTACTATAAAGGAGGCCGGCGGGCTGAGCCACGTGTTTCCCTTCTTAGCCCGGTGAGGTCTCACCGGGCGGACGTTTATAGAATGGTAATGCGACCACGCTCGCGTCGTGGATGGTTCCGCGAATCTCGACACCCAATCGCGTCCCGGGGGATGCAACCGCCGCCGGCACGAGTGCCGTGGCGATGTTCTTCCCGCCCAGTGAAGGGGCCGTCGACCCGCTTCTCACTTCGCCCGCCGCATGCCCGTCGACGTACACCGGGTAGCCCGCCCGCGCCGGGACCCGGCCGTCGAGCACGAGGCCGACGATGCGAGAAAAGTCGCCGGCAGCGACCTGTGCGGCGAGCGCGTCTTTCCCCAGAAAGGCCGGCTTCGCGAACTTCACGGCCCAGCCGAGTTGCGCCTGAACCGGTCCGATCTCTTCGGTCAGCTCGTGGCCGTAGAGCGGCATCCCCGCTTCGAGCCGCAGCACGTCGCGCGCGCCGAGGCCCGCGGGCTCGAGGCCGTGCGAGCGCCCCGCGTCGAGCAGCGCGTCCCAGAGGTCGGTCGCGTCGTCGGAATCGAGGAAGACCTCGAAGCCGTCTTCGCCCGTGTAGCCGGTGCGCGCGACGAGCGCCGGCCGGTCGCTGACCCGCGTCTCGACACACGCGTAGTACTTCAGCGCGCCGATGTCCGCCGCGACGAAGTCGCGCAGGATCGCGACCGAGCGGGGTCCTTGAATCGCGATCAGCGCGCGCTCGCCGTGCCGGTTGCGCAGCGTCACCCCCGCTCCGGGGCGGGCCGCGAGATGGCCCCACATCTTGGCGGCGTTCGCGGCGTTGACGACCAGCAGCCAGCGTTCGTCGTCGAGGCGGTAGAAAAGGACGTCGTCGTGCGCGCCGCCGGCCTCGTTACAGAAGATGTTGTAGCGCGCCGCGCCCGCTTTCATCGTCGCGACGTGGTTCACGGTCAGCGCATCCGCCCACGCACCGACCCCGGGACCGCTCAACTCGAATTGGGCCATGTGCGAGAGGTCGAACAACCCGGCGGCATGGCGCACGGCGTCGTGCTCCTTGAGGATGCCGCCGGCATAGTGGACCGGCATCTCGAACCCGCCGAAGGGCACCATGCGCGCGCCCAGCGCCCGGTGGGCCTCGAAGAGCGCCGTGCGACGAATGGTCTCGCCGGGATCCATCATGCGAACACCTCTCCCTCGCGTGCCAGTTCGCGCCGCAAGTAGAGCGGCAGGCTAAAGAGCCGACGATGCGTTTGCGCGTCGTAGAAGAAATTCTCGCCACGCAACTCGCCGACGTAGCGGTCGATGCGCGCCGGATCGAGCGACGCGACGTCAACGGCGTCGCTGCAGGCGATGAACGCCCAGTCGTTGTCGAACGCGGGGATATGCGTGTAGAAGCTCGCGACATGCGTGAAGAACCGGCGCAGCGAGCGCGCCATCTTCGCGTGCAGCGCCAGGTTGTGGAACCCGGCCGTGCTGGCTTGCAGTACGTAGACGCCGCCCGGCGCCAGGCGCGCCTTGATGTCGCGAAACACCTCGCCGTTGAAGAGCGGGAACGACGGCGAATCCGCCAGCGGCTCGGTCAGATCGGAGACGATCGCATCGAAGGTTCCCGGCTCCTTGAGGAAGGTCAGCGCATCGCCGATGATGAGCCTCGTGCGCGGATCGTCGAACGCGCCGGCCGACCATTCCGGGAGGTAGCGTTTCGAGAGTTCGACGACCTCGCCGTCGATATCGACCATCGTCGCGCGGACCACGCCCGGATGCCGCAGCACTTCACGCAGCGTCGCGCCCTCACCGCCGCCCAGGATCAGAACCTCGCGACGGTTCGCCGAGGCGGCGAGCGCCGGGTGAACGAGCGCCTCGTGGTAGATCCGTTCGTCCGCCTGCGAACTCTGCGTGTCCCCGTCGAGCACGAGCATCTTGCCGAAGACCGCCGTGCGCAGCACCGCCACCGACTGGAACGGCGTGCGGCCGGAGTAGTACAGCTCGTCGATCGCATGATGGTGGAGTTCGGTCTCGCTGAAGCGCTCGACGTACCACTGGGAATGCTCGGTTTTCGGCATGACCGGGCGCTATTAGGTACCGAGGCCGCCGGACCATTGGTCCGGCGGGTCGTAAAAAAAGCCGCCCAGATGGTCCGGGGCGGCGCGGGTCAGGACTTGGGGGAACCGCACGACTACGCGGTGCGCTTGGTCAGTCGCTTCTCTTCGTGGTCGACGGTCACGACATGGGTGAACTCGCCTTTGCGCGATTCGATGCCGCGCTTGACCTCGGTGGTGAGCATGCTTTTCGCGCCGAGAACGTTCGCCGCGTACTGGCATGCTGCCCAGGGATCGGTATGATCGCCGCACGTGTAAAAATCCATCGCGGCGTAGCCCGCTTCCGGCCAGGTATGAATCGACAAATGCGATTCCTGAATCACGACGACGCCCGAGACGCCGTGGGGTTGAAACCGATGAAACGCCGATTCAACGATCGTCGCATTCGCCGAGCGAGCAGCCGCCTTCATCATGGCTTCGACTGCCGTCACATCCGTGAGAGCTGAGGGGTCACAGCCCGACAGTTCGCACACGATGTGCGTACCAAGTGCTTTCAATTATTCCGATCCTCCGGGTTTGGCTGGGAAATCCCACCTCCAGGCGCGTCATCGGCTGCGTGCGGTACACCGTCTCGGCCGTGACCTATCGGCGAACTCTTGTTGGCGTGCCTTCTACACGCGAACGTTTCGCCGCGATGGCGCGTTGGGCGCGCCGTCCCCCAAAAATACTCTCGAGCGAACGCGACTGCCCCGAGCGTTTACTCGAGGTCGCGACGAGTCCGACGGCTATGATACCCCCCAGCCCCCCCCCTGTAAAGTGCATTTGCAACAATTTTGGGCTCGGGGGCTCCTTTAGGCGGGAGCGAGTCCTTCCGCGAGCATCGCTCGCAGGCGCGTCTTCTCGACTTTACCCATCGCGTTGCGCGGCAGAGCGTCGAGCCGGTAGACGTCCTTGGGGACTTTGAAACTCGCCAAGCGCTCGCGCAGCGTCTCCATCACGGTCGCCGCCTCGAACGGATCGTCGGCTTCCACGAACGCCACCGGCACCTCACCGCGCGCCGGATCCGGCCGGCCGACGATCGCGCCCGCGCGCACGCCGGGCACGCGCAGCAGTTCGTCCTCGACTTCGCTGGGATAGATGTTGAAGCCGCCGCTGATGATCAGATCCTTGAGACGGCCGCAGATCGTATAGCCGCGCTGGGGATCGAACGCCGCGAGATCGCCCGACTTGAACCAGCGCGCGCCGTCCTCATCGACGACGAATGCGGCGGCCGTCTTTTCGGGATCGTTCCAATACCCGGCGCAGACGTTGGGCCCGCTCACCAGGATCTCGCCCGCTTCGCCCGCCGGCGCGTCGAGCCGCACGCGGACCTGCGGCAGCGCGAAGCCGACCGTTCCCGCATACCGCGGACCTTCGTAGCGATTGCCGAGCGCGAAGCCGAACTCCGTCGAACCGTAACGCTCGAGTATCGAGGCGCCGAACCGCGCCTCGAACGATTCGTGAACCGAGGCGGGTAACGCCGCCGAACCCGAAACGAACAACCGCACCTGCTCGAAGCGCGTCCCGGCCGGTGCCTTCTCGAGGAAACGCACGTACATCGTCGGCACGCCGAAGAACATCGTCGCTTCGCCGCGCGCGAGCGCGGCGATGACCTCGGCCGCCTCGAAACGCTCGCGCAGCAGCAGCGATCCACCGGCCGCGAGCGTCCCGTTGAGACCCGCGCCCAGTCCGTGCACGTGGAAGAGCGGCAGCGTGAGCAAGAGCCGGTCCGCCGCGGTCCAACGCCACGCCTCGTTCACCTGTGCGGCGATCGCGGCCAAGTTCCCATGGGTCAGCATCGCGCCTTTGGCGCGCCCGGTCGTGCCGCTGGTATAGATGAGGACGGCGACGTCGTCCGGCCGGTGCGCGACCCCGGCGAGATCGGCCGGAAGCGACGCGTCGGCGAACCAGCTCTCGAGTTCGGCCAGGTCGACGCGCTCGAGCGCGGCGGCCGCCGCCGGCAGATGCGGCGCGCTCGCCGGGGAGACCGCGATGGCGCTCGCGCCCGCGTCGCCGATGACGTGTTCGAGTTCGCCCGCGCGATAGAGCACGTTGGCCGGCACGACGAGCGCGCCCAAGCGCAGCGCGGCGAGATACGCATAGACGAAGCCGGGGCGATTCTCGGAGTAGACGATCAACCGGTCGCCCGCCCGCAGTCCCCGCTCCTGCAGCCGGCGGGCGACGCGCGCGACGCCGGCCCGGAGTTCGCCGTAGCTGGTGGCGTCGATCGCGGGGGCGTCGGGGGTGCGGTCGGCGTGCGCATCCAGCGCGGCGAGGATCGAGCGGGGCATGGCGCCAGCTACGGCGCCGAAGGTGCGGGACCTCGTCGCGCGGGAGTCAGCGCCATGCGCGAACGACCGCCCCGGCGGCGCCGGCGACTGCTCAGCCTGATCGCGGCGGCCGCGGTCGCGTGCCTCGCCGGCCAGGCCGTGGCGAAGGGCCCGAGCACGGCCGAGCGCCTGACCGCGATCGCGGCCGACATCGACGCCGTGATCGCTCAGCTCACCGCCCGCTATCCGACGCCGGCCGGGCTTTCGGAACAAGCCGCCCAGCAGGAAGAGCTGGCGCTGTCCTACCTGCGAAACGCGCGCAAGACCATTGACGCCGTCGAACCGAAAGTCGATCCGGCGTTCGGGCGCACCCCGGGACACCCGGCCGCCAACCCGCTAGGGGATGCACTCAAGCAGGCGGATAGCCTGGCGGCCGAAGCGGAGGGAAACAACACGGCCGTTTGGGCGCTGCCCGCGATCTCGATCAAGCAGGACCTCCACACGGCCGCAGGCCTCATCGCGGGCGGGAGTCTTCTCCCGGCGCCCCAATCAAGCGCCTCCCCGGCCGGCGAAAAGCAGAAATAGTTCAGAAACCCCTGCACTATCCTTGACCATCGCCCCGGGAAGGACTAGGCTTACATGGCACATGGCCATCGATCTCAAGCCGACTCCCCAAGCCCTGGACGAAGACTACCGCCACGGCTTCCACGATTCCGAAGACAAGTACGTCTTCAAGTCCGACAAGGGCTTGACGCGCGATATCGTCACGCGCATCTCGGCGATGAAGGGTGAGCCCGAGTGGATGCTCGCCTTCCGGCTCAAAGCCTACGAGTTGTTCCGCGCCAAGCCGATGCCGGCGTGGGGCGATACCGAGTTGCTTTCGCAGATCAACTTCGACGATATCCGCTATTTCGTCAAAGCCGGCGAGCAGACCGAAACGTCGTGGGACAACGTCCCGGACGACATCAAGCGTACGTTCGACCGTCTGGGCATCCCAGAAGCCGAGCGCAAGTTTCTTTCCGGCGTCTCCGCGCAGTACGAATCGGAAGTCGTCTATCACTCGGTCCGCGAGGACCTCGAGAAGCAAGGCGTCCTGTTCTGCGACATGGACAACGCGCTCAAGCTCTATCCCGAGATCCTCAAGAAGTATTTCGCGACCGTGATCCCGCCGGGCGACAACAAATTCGCCGCGCTGAACTCGGCCGTGTGGTCGGGCGGTTCGTTCGTCTACGTTCCCAAAGGTATCGAAGTGGCGATGCCGCTCCAGGCCTACTTCCGCATCAACACGGAAAACATGGGTCAGTTCGAGCGCACTCTGATCATCGCCGACGAAGGCTCGAAGGTGCACTACATCGAGGGTTGTACGGCGCCGAAGTTCTCGTCGGCCTCGCTGCACTCGGCGGTCGTGGAACTGATCGCGCTCGAGGGCGCGTCGATCCGCTACTCGACGATCCAGAACTGGTACCGCAACATCTACAATCTCGTCACCAAGCGCGCGGTCGCGTACAAGAACGCGACCGTCGAGTGGGTCGACGGCAACATCGGCTCCAAGCTGACGATGAAGTATCCCGCGATCTACTTGATGGGCGAGGGCGCGCGCGGCGAGATCCTCTCCGCGGCGTTCGCCGGCGAAGGCCAGCATCAAGACGCCGGTGCGAAGGTCATCCACGCGGCCCCAAACACGACCTCGGTCGTCACCAACAAGTCGGTCTCGGCACACGGCGGCAAGACCACCTACCGCGGGCTCGTCGAAGTCTTCCCGGGGGCCTACGGCGCCAAGACCCGCGTGAAGTGCGACGCGCTGATCATGGACGAGTACTCCTCATCGGACACCAAGCCGACGATGCGGGTCAACGAGCAGCGCTGCACCGTCGAGCACGAAGCGTCGGTCTCGAAGATCGGCGAAGAGCAGTTGTTCTACGCGATGAGCCGCGGCCTGAGCGAAGCCGACGCGACCGCGATGATCGTCAACGGGTTCTTCGACTTCTTCGTCAAGGAGCTTCCGATGGAATATGCCGTCGAACTCAATCGCTTGATCAAACTCGAGATGGAAGGCGCCGTCGGCTAGGACTCACTTCGCGGGGAAGTAGTGCTGCTCGATCTTCTTGGTCGGGACAAGCACGAGTTCAGCCGGGCCGCTGTCCGGTACGGGGACGGCTGCCAGCATTTTGAGGTCGGGCGGCAGCGTGTTCGGGTCGACGACGAGCGTCGATCCGGGGTCGATCGCCAGGTTGAAGAAGACGAACGAACCGTTGGCGTCGACCGTCGCGATTTGACCCCACGGTTGCAGCAGCACCGTGGTGCCGGCCAGCGAGAAGTAGTCCGGGATCTCCGCTGCGGGCGCATCGATGCGCACGTGACCCCGGACGGTACGCACCGGCACCAGCGCAACGGTGAGCGCCGCGCCGCGGTGCACGTCGAGGCGCACGTCCGGCGAACCCCGGCTGCCGTCGGCGGTCTCGACCGAGATCACATGCGGCCCATCGGTGATATCGGCGACCAGGGTGGAACCGGTAAACGTTTTGCCTGGCGCCCCGTCGACGGCGAGGGTCAGCGGTCCGGCTCCCTCGCCGTTGCTGACGGTGAGCACGACCCGGTCGCTGCGGATCGTCGGACGATTGCGGGCTTTGAAGCTCGCCACCAACCCGACCCGAATGTTATCCCCGGCGGCCGTCGGATTGAAAGCGACCTGCGCGGCAAGCCCGGAGAAGAGCGGAACCGAGAGACCGACGACCGGCCCGACGTGCATTTTGGTCGAGCCGACATCCTCGACCCCGGCGAGCAGGTTGACGGCACGCCCCTGCGTCTGCAATTCGAGCGTCGTGTCGCGGCTCGACGCGGTTTCGAGGCTCTGCAGGTTGACGGTCAAAGGGCCGAGCGAAGTGGCGGCGGACAGAAACGTGGAGCGGCCGCCGATCCCGCCGCCCACGAAGAGTTGACCGCTGAACCGGTTGGTCACATAGGCGGCCCCGATCTGCGAGTCGCCCCCGCCCAGGGACGCCGAGAACGTCATATCCCGGTCGCGCGCGCTGATCGACGTGAACGGCACGGCTTTGAGTGCGTAACCCGCGATGAAACCGGCCCGCAACGTCACGTTCTGGCTCAGACGGCGGGCGATGTCGAGTTGCAGCGGGGCGTCGTTGTTCTGAAGCGGAAGCCCGCGCGTCGCGAAGGTGGCGGTCCCCTCGTAAAACGTTCGTCCGTTCGTTCGCACATAGATGCCGGCCCCGGCGCCCTTCGTACCGACGAGCAGCTCACGATCGACCTCACCCCAGGTGTGCCGCGTTTCGTAGGTCCGCCGCGCGAGCACCTGGTCAAGGCGGCCGTCCGTCATGAGCATGGCCACGCTCTCCGAAACCGTGCCGCGACGGCGCGACCAGCCGACGAGATTCTGGCCCGCGTTGCGGCGGCCGGCTACGACGTCGGTTCCGGAGTTGCGGTCGTAGGCGTCGACGCCGCTCAGCGACCCGGTCCGCAAGATGATGCCGCTGAGCGGATCGGTGTTCGTGCCGAAGGTCAGGTTGCGCGCTAACGGTCCGACGGTGACCGAACCGGACGGCGGGCTCAACTGATTCGAATCGAGCATCACCAGGTTGCTGCGCAGGGTCGGCACGTTGGAGGTGATACCGAACTGAAAGAAGCGCTGGGATCCGAGTTCGTTGAGCGCGAGCGAGATGCTCGCCGCTTGCTGCTGCGGAGCCGGCGGAGGCGGTGCCGCTATTTTGGCCGGAGTCGGCGATGGCTGAGGCGGGAGCTTGACCTCGGTGACCGTGACCGCATCCGCGTCGATCGTCGCGGTCGAAACGCGAAGCCGATTGCCCTCGAGCTTCGTGCGCACATAAAACAGGCCCGCGACATCGGCGAGCGCGATATAGACCGTCCCGTCGACAACCGACGGCGCAACGCTCAGGGGCGCGTCCTCGAACCGGCCTTCGCGGACGCGCGTCGAGCCGGCGGTGAGTTCGAGCGGGCGTCCTTCACCACTGAGTTCGATCAGTTTCCCAGCGCTTTGCAGCCGCCAACCCAGGGCGCGAGCGAGTGCGCCGAGGTCCACGAGTTCGCCGGCGGCGCCGGGGCGCAGCCTGACCGAGCCGGCGGGCCGGTCGTCGACCCAGACGATTACCGGGTGCGGCAACTCGGGTTGACCGACGACGACGGCACCGGTGAGAATCGCGAGCACCATCCCGAAGGTCAGCAGCGCGAGGCCGAGCTTCAAAGCGCGCGACCCGCGTCGATTCATGCCCCCGGGTCTCAGTTCGCCGTGGCGACGATCGAGAAACCGCTGGTCGCAGCCCAGATGTCAGCATCGACCGGCAACGTCGCATCGTACCGGTCGTTGATCGTGAACGAGATGACGAACGTGCCCGACTTGCCGACTTGGTTGGCCGGGATGGTCGCGCAGGCGGCGGACGTGCCGCCCGGGACGAGCACCACCGTTGCCGTCGGGACGAACCACGATCCGGCCGTTCCGCGCGCACAACTCACGGAGATCAGCCCGATATTCAGCGCGCTTCCGTGGCTCCCGGTCATGGACGCCGGGGCACGCAGCGCGATGTTTCCGCCGCCGCCGGTGATCGAGGTCGTGACCGTGATGGTCGCGGTCAATGTCCCGACCGCCGGAAAGGCGGCGTTGGTGACATTGGTCGGCAGGAAGCTGATCGGGCTGCCGGTTACGACGCTGACGGTCACACTCGGTGCCGCCGCAGCCGCCGGGGCGCTGCACTGCACGATGAAGAGCGCTGCGCCCGCGATCGCGGTCAGTGCACGGCGTTTCGTGCTCATCCTATTTTACCGTAAAATCCGTAGTGCCTTGGATCAACGTGTCTCCGCCGTAGTCAAAAGTGATCTCCAGGCGATACGCGCCCGGGGCGATATCCTTGAAGTCATGCTGGGCAACGCGCTCGTCGCCCGGAAAGATCGTGCTGTTCCCAAGCGTCGAGTCGTTAACGACGTGCCCGGCTTGCTCGAGCATCACGCGCGAACTGGAGCGAATATAGTCCGCGCCGTCATTGCGCAGGCGCGCGAACACACGCACCGCGCCGGGTCCGGTTTGCGTGACCCGCAACGCGAGCAACTGCATGTGCCGGCCCGGCGTACCGATGGTGTTGTAGGCCAGCACCGTCGCGGCCGGTCCGAACGCGCCGAGCGGACCGTTGGCGGCGACCCCGCGGATGAAGAAGCCGCCCCAGGTCGATCCGCTCCTGGCAGGAAAGTCGGCGGGAAGCCGTGCGGTGATCGTGAGCTGGCGCGTCTCCCCCGGGTTGAGCACCAGCCCCGGCGCGGAGACTTTCAAGTACGGGTTGAGCGAGTTCGGCCCTTCAGCCCCGACCCGCTCCATCCGGACGGAACCGTCAACCGTCGTGCGCCAGTCGATCTGCTGCACGGTTACGCGCATCACTTCCGACCCGGTATTGTCGACGTTGACCTTGGCGTACGATTCGACGCCCGGCAACGCTTTGAATTGAATCACCAGCGGTTGAATCGTCATGCCGACATCGGCCTTGGCCTCGCGCACGGCCCCGGCCACGAGCACAGCCGAGAACAAGCCTGCCGCCAGCGCGGCTGCCAAAGGATTTCGCATCTCGGGTTAGCGCTTAGGTCGCGGTTGCGACGACGTTGAAGCCGGTCAACGTCGTGTAGGTGTCGGCGGCCACCTGCGTGTCGTCGATGAAGAAGGCGATCAGCACGTTGAGGCTCGAGACGACGGGCAGCGTGGTCCACGACGCGCACGCCGTGGTCGAACTCGCCGTCAGCGCCGCGAGCGTTGCCAGTGAAGCCGGGGTCGCGTTCTTACCGGTTCCCGAGCTGGTGCAGGTGATCTGCACGGAAGCGATCGGGATGTTGTTGCCGGCGGTACCGGCGATCGGTCCGGCGGGCGACGAGACGGTCAGGCTCGCCGAACCCGCTGCGGAACTGCGCAGCGAACCGGTAGCGGTCGTCGTCGAGCAGGCAAAATGCGCGCTCGACGTGTCCGTCGGAGCGCACGTGATCGTGCCGTTGTTGACTGAAATCGAGGCGAGGGCCGACGCGGTGACGCCGACCGAGAACGGGGCGCTCGAGGTCGCAGCCTGAGCAGGGACGGCCGCTGCGCCGAGCCCGAGGGCAAGAACGGCGGCGATGGCAATACGGTATTTCACAGACAACCTTTCAAAGGCGCCGTAACTAGCGCTATGCGGCAGAGCAACCCCCGAATGCCACATCAATTTCGCGCGTTTACAAACGTGGGATAAGTCACTAAAGTTTCTCACAACTCCGACCGATAAGCAAGGATTCGTTGCACTCTCGACCCTGTTTTAACGGCAAGTTAACAGTCCAAACTCAGGATCGACAGCTGTTCTGCCGATAAAGACGACTTACTATTATTTGACAGGTTTTGTGATTGCGTACCTAGGGATACGGGTCGGGGTCTCACGTTCGAAACTCCAAAAATTAACTAGCCGAAACGAACCATACCAAGCGTCGACGGTTCCGTTCGCCACCTGGTATCCAACGATCGAACGTTCCGCGTAATTCGGGTGAGACTCAGGTCGCAGCGGAGAGTAATTACCTCGTGAGCGGGCAGTCACTACCTCGTGAGCCGACAGCAGGGAGCGGGCAGCAAGTAGCGTCGTGAAGGGCAGCCATGCACTCTCACGCGACGAATGGTGCCCAATGTCGTCCGGAGCCATACCACGGTCATCCGGGACGGCAGCCAAGGTCATCGGGCGCGGCCAAGGTCACTGGGTGGCGGAGCGTTTCGTTCCGTTGGGTCAGTCTTCGCCGAGCGCGGTTTCGATGGCGGCGATCAGCCCCGGGTCGTCCGGTTTGACGGTCGGCGCGAAGCGCGCGAGGATGCTGCCGTCGCGCCCGATCAGAAACTTCTCGAAGTTCCATTGGACATCGCCGCCGGGCGGTGTTTGGATCAACCGCGCGTAGAGCGGGTGGATCTGGTCGCCCTTGACCACGATCTTCTCGAACATCGGAAACCGTACGCCGAAACGCGTTTCGCAGAACGTCGCGATCTCGCCGTTCGTGCCCGGTTCTTGGGAGCCGAACTCGTTGGCCGGGAAACCCGCCACCACGAGCCCGCGAGCCCGGTAGGTTTCGTAGAGCGATTCGAGCCCGGCGTACTGCGGCGTCAGCCCGCATTGCGACGCGACGTTCACGAGCAAAAGCACGTTGCCGCGGTAGCTTGCCAGCGAGTCCGGCGTACCGTCGATGCGGTTGAGCGGGATATCGTAGAGTTGGGTCGACATGAGAACCTCACGGTTGGAGACGGTAAAGGAGCGAGGCGGCGCGTATAGTGGGCGGCGTGAGCGTCTTCTGCCGCTTGATCGGCGCCGCTGCCTGCGCGTGCATGCTGCTGGGGAGCGGTCCGGCGCGAGCGGGTACGGTCAACTGTTTGGGCGCGATCCCGGCAACCATGATCGACTCCGTCGACTCTGCGACGGCGAAACCCGGCCAAGCGTTCCGCTTCGAGACGACCGAACCGGGCGTGATCGTCGTGCCGACGCAGCCGATGGGTATCCCCGTACCCAAAGGGACACTCGGTTGGGGCGTGGTACGCGCGGTTTCGCCCGCGAGTCGCGGGAACCACTACGGGTCGGTCACGCTCGAGCCCCGCTACCTCGTTCTACCGAAAGGCCGCGTCATGCAAGTATCGATGAACCCGACCCTGCCCGCTGCGCTCGCAAGCAACACGCCGGGCGTCGAGAAGGCCATGTCGCATGTGCCGATTCCGATACCCGGCCTCGCGATGACCGCCATCAACACGATCCGCTACGGCAAGAACGTCCGCATCGGACCGGGCTACGTCTTCAGCGTCGTGCCGATCCGCCCGCTCGCGCTGGGACCCGACTGCTGATGCCGGTCGTCGCGAAACGCAGCCAAATCGCGCCGGGCACGACCCGCAAGGTCGAGGCCGGCGGCGTCGCCATCCTGCTTTGCAACGTGGACGGTTCGGTGTACGCGATCGAAGACGTATGCACGCACGACGGCGGCGAACTCGATCAAGGCGAGCTGGACGGCTGCCGGATCATGTGCCCGCGCCACGGGGCGTTTTTCGAACGTCAGAACGGGCGCGGCGTTGACCCTGCCGGCCGTGATCCCCGTTGCAACCTACGCGGTACGCATCGACGGCGACAACGTCAGCGTCGAGGTCTGACCAAGCCGGCGAGCGGTCGCGGAACGGCCGTTCGACGCTAACCGATTGTCGAATGCGCCGCGCGGCTCGGGCGCATACGATAGTGACATGGTCACACGCCTGCTCGTGTGCCCGCCGACCCACTACCGCATCGCCTACGATATCAATCCGTGGATGGCGCGCAACCGGGGCGACGCGGTACCGGATGCCGTCCGCCAATGGGAGCGTTTTTGCGAAACGCTCACCGTTGCTGCCGACGTTGCGCTCGAGACGCTCGAACCCAACGAACATGTGCCGGATCTCGTTTTCACCGCGAACGCCGCCTTGGTATGCGGCAACTTAGCCGTGCTCTCGAGCTTCCGGCATCCGGAACGGCGGCGCGAGCAGAGCGTCTACCGGGCTCGCCTGAGCCGTCTCGGGCTGGCGACGACCTATTTGCAGCAAACCTATTTCGAGGGCGCGGGCGACGCGCTGTTCGATCGCGTGCGGCCGTTACTCTATGCGGGCTACGGCTGGCGCAGCGAGCGGTCCGCGACGCTGCAGCTACAAGAGATCATCGGCTGCCGCGTCCTACCGCTGCTGCTCGTCGACGACCGCTTCTCCCACCTCGACATGGCGTTGTGTCCGCTGAGCAGCGGCCACGTGCTCGCCTACATGAACGCGTTCTCACCACACGCACAGACGCTGCTGCGGCGCAATATCGAACCCGGCTACTTGATCGAAGTCGGCATCGACGACGCGCTCGCGTTCGCGTGCAACGCGGTCGACGTGGACGATGCGATCGTCATGCACGATTGCTCGCGCGCCCTGCGCTCCCGCCTCCACGACGCCGGCTACCGCGTCTTCTGCACCGACCTCTCCGAGTTCCACAAAGCCGGCGGCTCGGCGAAGTGCCTCACCCTCAAGCTCGACGACGGCCCGGCCGTCGCCGCCTCGGCGGTCAGCGCCTAAGCGTTTCCTGCGTGAACGTCGCGTTGGTCGTCGGCGTTGGGGTTCAGGTCGGTATCCCCGTAGACGATTTCGGCGGCGCGAATCCCGCCGGCCCGGGCTTCCTCATGGGTGAGGACCCGGTCGTTATCGGCTTGCGTGCGCAACTCGCGCGGCATCCCCGAATCCGGGTGGTCGTCGACTTCCCCGGGCAGGGCGTTCTTTTCATCGCTCATGAGCCCATCGTACCCATCATGAGCCGGTCTCATGGGAGTTCGCTCGCTTGCTCGACTCCCACCGTGCGTACTCCCACCGTGCGCGTTGACGCGCCACCCGCGGCGTGCTAAAGTTCCGTGGTTATGTACGCGATCATCGAAACCGGCGGCAAGCAGCTACGCGTCTCCGAAGGCGACATCATCCGGACCGACCTGATCGATCTGGCCGTCGGCGAGACGGTTACCTTCGATCGCGTGATCCTGGGTTCGAATGGGACCGATGTCTCGGTCGGGACCCCCGCGCTGGCCGGCGCCAGCGTTTCCGGGACGGTCCTGCGCCAGGCAAAAGACAAAAAAATCCTGGTTTTCAAGTACAAGCCCAAGAAGCGCGTCCGCAAGCTGACCGGCCATCGCCAGCCGTTCGCCGAAGTAAAAATCGACAAGATCGTGCTCCCCTAGGAGAACGATCTTGTCGATTCAGTAAACCACTCCGCTCCAGTGGTTACGATCCGATTCATCAGGGACAGCCGAGAGCGGCTGTCCGCTGTTTTTGCGGACGGCCACGCGGATGCGGCCATCGCCGGGGATGACCTCGTGTGCGGGGCAGCATCGACGATCGTGCAAACCGCCGAACTCGGATTACTGGCGTACGCGCGCGTCATTGAGCCCGCTCGCCGCGATGCCGCGGCGGGCAGCATGCGGATCGTCGTCGCCCCGGAGGCGCGCGACCGCCCGGACGTGCGCGCGATCCTCGGTACGGCCGAACTGGCCGTCGCACAACTCGCGCAACAGTTCCCCAAGAATGTCCGCTACCTCAGCGAAACAGACGCTGCAGAGTTTGGGTAAGCGATGACGAACGGAGGCGGCACCATGTCGGATCAGATCAAATCGACCAATGCTCATTCCAACAACGAACCGGCGGCGGACGCCGGGCGCACGATCCTCGTCGGCGTGCTGGGAGGTCTCGTTTCCGCGGCCGGCTATCTCGTCTACCAACGCCTCCCCGACGAACAGCGCGAACGCCTCCACCGTCAGGTGAAGGGCCTCGTCGAGTCGCGCCTCAACGAGATCCGCTCGAACTTCAACATCTGAGGGCGGGTGCGGTGCGGGGCACCGCATCCGTGGGTTGCCGGCTAGCCCGCGGGTGAGTCGTGCGTCCGGGCCTGCGGTCGTTCGGCCGGCGCAGACCCATGCGGGCCGGCTTCCGCCGGCGGCGCCTCGTGGGCGATCGGCTCGTGGGCGATCGGCTCGTGGGCGATCGGCTCGTGGGCGAGCGGCCCGAGAATCTCCGGGATCGGGGGCGTGGCCAACTCGCTGCTCGCGGCGGGGGACGCGGGCTTGGGCGGCTCGTGGTCATCGGCGGCGCGTTCCAATTCCCGGATGAACGACTGCGAGGTGTTCTGGACGTCGCGCATCACCCGGCCCGCCTTGCGGACGACCGAGGGCAGTTGGTCGGGGCCGAAGAGGAGCAGGGCCACCGCCCCGGCCAGGGCCATGTCGGCAACGGAGAACATGCGGAGGGTTTCTTCCCGAGGCCGTGCAACGGCACCCGTCCCGGCCACCCGGGATCGCGTGAAAATCATCTACACTCGCGGCAACCGGACCGAGACCCTGGCGTCGATTGCGACGCTGCGGAAAATCCTCAACCGGTTTGTCGCGCACCGGGTCTTCTATGAGGTGTCCTCGCGGAACAAGCGCGGGCATGAGTTTTTCTCTGCCAAGAACACCTTCGTCGTCGGGCAGATCGAGATCGTCAACCGCGACTATCTCACGATCACGATCTTCGATGCGAACAGCGCCTCGCACTCGATCGAGATCCTCAACCCGGCCGCGATGCGCATCTACGACGACACGCTGGGCAAAGGTTTTGCCGTCTCGTTTTTGAGCGAAGGCGCCGGCGGAGTCGAATCCCGATGTTACCTGCGCGACGAAGGCGAAGACGGCGAGGGCATCAAGAACAAGAGCGCCCTCGAAAAGATCACCTTGCCGCAACTCTTCGAGTACCTCGAAGACATCACGCTCGTCGGCACCAAGCACATCTAGCTCAAGCCGAAAACGGCCGTCGTCACGTCCTGCGCATTGCGGCCCAGCAGCGCCAAGAGATCGCCGTCTTTGAGCGCTTCGGCGACATAGCCGAGCGCGAGGTGTTTGGGCTTGTACGGACCGTCTTCTACGCGCCGGGCGCCTTCGACGAAGACCTTGAACGCGTCGCGGTCCAGCCAGCGCGAATCCACGCCGCCGGTCGAACGAAACGCGAGCGTATCGTAGCGTTTGAACGGCGGCGCTTCGCCGGCCGGGAGCGCGACTTCGGGCATCTCGACCACGCGGGGCGGCTTTTTCTCCTTTGCTACGCCGACGATCTTGTCGCGTTCGAGCAGACTCTCGAGCACCACACCGAGTTCGGCGTCGTCGAGCAGCGCGAGCAGCAGGTGCGGCGGGGCGACGAAGTCGGCCTCCGAGGCGATCGCATGCGCGACCGCAGCGCGCATCACGGCCAGAATCTCGTTCGAGAGAGGAAGCTGTTCGTCGTCCATGGCTTATGCTTCGGTCGCCTTCCGGCGCAGTTTACCCGTCCCCTCGATGCGGCTCGCGGTGCGCAGCGCGCGTACGCTCTCGGCGCGGCGCCCCTGGCGTCGCAGCGCGACGCCGAGGTTCTGGTAGGCCGGCGCGTAGCGGTCGTCCAGCCGTAGCGCCGCTTCGTAGTGTTCCACCGCGTCGGCGAGCATCCCCGATTCGAGCAGCAGGTTGCCGACGTTGACGATCGCCGGGACATGCTGCGGTTGGGCCTCTAGCGCCGCGAGGAAGGCCAGAATCGCGCCCTCGCGGTCGCCGCCGGCGACCAGCGCGACGCCACGTTTGTTGTGGGCCGCTGCGCAACCGGCGGGCGTGCTCGCTTCGGCCAGGGCGCGCTCCGCGAAGGCGAGCGCCGCGGCCCCGTCGCCGCGTTCGAGGGCCGCGCCCGCCGCAGCCAGGGGCGTGCGAGGGCCCTTCCAAGCGAAACGGCGCAGTCGGGCGAAGATACCCACGAACGCTATGTTGCGCATCGACATCGTCACGCTCTTTCCCGAAATGTTTGCTCCGGTCATCGGCCTCTCGATCGTCGGGCGCGCCATCGAGCGCGGCCTGACCGCCGTCCAGGTCCACGATCTGATCGAGGCCTTGGAACCCGGCCAGCGGGCCGACGAGCGGCCCTACGGCGGCGGCCCGGGGATGGTGCTGCGAATCGAGCCGCTCGCCCGCACGCTCGACGGAATCCTCGCCGGCGCCCCGGCCGGCGAGCGGCGCCGGATCGTCGTAACGGCGGCTGCCGGCAGACCGTTCATCCAAGGCGATGCCGCGGCGTTCGCGCAGCTCGACCGGCTGATCGTGATTTGCGGCCATTACGAGGGGATCGATGAACGTCTGGCCGACCTCTATCCGGTGGAAGCGTATTCGCTGGGTGATTTCGTTCTGACCGGCGGCGAAATTCCGGCGCTTGCGTTCGTCGATGCAACCGTGCGGCTCCTCGACGGAGCCATCGCCGAGGCCTCGCGCGCCGCCGAGTCGTTTACCGATCCCGACGCGATCGATTATCCCAGTTACACGCGGCCGCCGACGTTTCGCGGCGTCGACGTTCCGCCCGTCCTGCTCTCGGGCGATCACCGCGCAATCGCGCTGTGGCGCCGCGAACGTTCGCGCGAGCGCGCCAGCGCCCGGAAAAACGGTTGAGCCCGGTCGTTCTACTCGCGCTGGTGATCGCATTCGCGGTCGCGCGAGCCATCATCACGCTGCGTCCCGCGCTCGTCCCCTCGAGCGCGTCGCGCACGACCGCGCGCGAGTATCTCGACGCCTTCATCGTCGCCGGACTCGTCGCGCTGGGGATCGTGACGTTTCTGGGCCGGCCGTACTTCATTCCGTCGGCATCGATGGAGCCGACGCTGCAAATCCACGACGTCTCTGATCGTGGACAAACTCGAGTACCGCTTCCGTACGCCCAAGGACGGCGAGATCGTCGTTTTCCCCCCACCGCTCCCCAGCTCCGACGATTTCATCAAGCGCATCATCGGCATGCCGGGCGATTCGATCCGCGTCCACCACGGGGTCGTCTATCGCAACGGCCGCGCGCTCGTCGAACCCTACATCCTGCAACCGCCCGACTACGAACTGGAGATCAAGAACTATCAAGTCGTGGTCGACGGAACGCCGCAGGATCCCAACGTCTCGAATGCCCCGCCGCGGAGCGTTTGGACGGCCCCTGACCGCATCCCGCCGCACTGCTACCTCATGATGGGCGACAACCGGAACGACTCCGAGGACTCCCATGTCTGGGGCTTCGCCCAGGACAGCGGGACGTACTATTCCGGGATGCGCAAGGGCGCGGCAGCTAGCTTCACCGGCCGGGCGATCCTGCTGCTCTGGCCACCGGGCCGCTTCAAGATCCTCCACCGCCCGGCCTGACCAACCGAGGACGCCGCCTGGACGTTTGCGCGTTGGCGGGGCGCTATGGTACACTCTCCGGGTTGTCCCGCCTTGGGGCGGGCGTTGTCTTTGCCGTAACGAGAAGAGCCATGAACGTCATCGACCTGATCCAGAAGGAACAGGAAAAAGCTTCGGTTCCCGACTTCCGCCCCGGCGACACCGTCAAGGTGTTTTCGAAGGTCGTCGAAGGCGGCAAAGAGCGCATCCAGATGTTCGAGGGCATCGTGACCGTACGCAAGGGCGGCGGTTCCGCCGAGTCCGTCACGGTGCGCCGCCTCTCGCACGGCGTCGGCGTCGAAAAGTCGTTCCTGCTCCACAGCCCGCGGGTCGACCGCATCGAGGTCACCAAACGCGGGATCGTGCGCCGTAGCCGCTTGTACTATCTCTCGGACAAGATCGGCAAGGCCGCGCGCATCAAGGAGAAGAAGGCCGTCAAGTAAGGGCATGACGCCCATCGAACTGCTGGCGTTGATCGGATTCTTCGCCATCGTCCGCATCGCCCTGAGTTTACGACCGGCCGCCGCACCGGCCGGTTCCGTTACCGGCTCCTCCCCGGCGGGCGAAGCCCCGCGCGATCTTTCGACGCGCACGGTCATCCGCGAGTATCTCGACGCGTTCATCGTCGCGGGGCTGATCGCGCTCTTCCTCATCACGTTCGTCGTGCGGACGTTCTTCATTCCGTCCGGCTCGATGATCCCGACGCTGCAAGTCCACGACGTGCTGCTGGTCAACGAATTCGAATACCGCTTCGTCAAGCCCAAGCACGGCGACATCATCGTGTTCATCCCGCCCGTCCCGTCGTCGGCCGACTTTATCAAGCGGCTCATCGGTGCGCCCGGCGATCAACTGCGGGTCCATAAGGGCGTCGTCTATCGCAACGGCCAAGCGTTGAAAGAGCCCTACATCGCCGAACCGCCGGCCTACGAGATGGAGATCAAGGACTACGGCGTCTTCGTCGACGGTCAGCGCCTCGACCCAGCCTTCGCGAACATTCCGCCGCGCAGCGCCTGGAGCGCGCCCGACCGGATCCCGGACGGCTACTACTACATGATGGGCGATAACCGCAACGATTCCGAGGATTCCCACGTGTGGGGCTTCGCGCAGACCGGCGGAACGTTCGCATCGGGTCAGGTCGCCGGCAAGGTCGCGACGTTCACCGGCCACGCGTTCGTCGTGTTCTGGCCGCTGAACCGTATCGGTCTCTTGCGCTAAACGGACGCAGCGGCCGAACAAAGACCACGCGCCGCTGCGGCGAAGGGAAGTGACGTGGCGACGCAAGCTCGGAAGATCGCGAGCGTGATCGCAGAGGTGATCGTCCTCGCACTCATCACAGCCGCCTTCTTCGTCCGCATCCCGCAGGTCTCGGGGCCTTCGATGGAACCGCGCATCCAACCGGGCGAAGTGGTGCTGATCAATACGCTCGCCTATCGCTTCGGAAAGCCCGTGCGAGGGCAGATCATCGCTTTCCGCCACGATGCCCCGACCCCCGAAACCTACATCAAACGCGTCGTCGGCTTGGGCGGCGATCGCATCGCGATCACTCGAGGCGTCGTCAGCGTCAACGGAACGCCGCTGGACGAGCCCTACGTCCGTTTTCGCAATCCGCAGACGCTGCCGCCGCTGGTCGTGCCCGCGGACGGGATCTACGTGCTCGGCGACAACCGTTCCGATTCCGACGACTCGCGCGACTTCGGCCCGCTCGCGCTGCACGACATCATCGGCCAAGCCGTCGTCGCGCTCTGGCCCGTGCAAGGACTCAGCGCACCCTGATGCCGACCGACGCCCAGGTCATCCAGTGGTTTCCCGGCCACATGGTCACCTCGATGCGCAAGATGGCGGAGCGTCTGGCGCTGGTCGACGTGGTGATTCAGGTCGTCGACGCCCGCTTGCCGCTGACCAGCGGCAACCCCCGGCTCGACGAACTCGCCGCCCACCTGCGGCGTCTGATCGTGCTCAACCGCGAAGACCTAGCCGACGCCGCGGCGACCGTGAACTGGCAGGCGTGGTACGAAGCGCGCGGGTTGCACACGCTGGCGATCAACGGCAAACGCCAAGGCGACGTCGGCCGGGTTCGCGCGGCCTTGCTCGACGCGATCGCCGGGCGCAAGACGGCGCGCGCGATGATCGTCGGCACGCCCAACACCGGCAAATCGACGTTGATCAACGGCCTGCTGCGCCGCACGGCCGCTCGCGTCGAGGACAAGGCCGGCGTCACGCGCCAATTGCAGTGGTTCCGCGTTGCGGCGAACCTGGAATTGATGGACACACCCGGTATCCTCGTGCCGAAGATCGCCGGCGCGCAGGCGCAATGGATGCTCGCGCTCTGCGGCGCGCTGCCGCGCGAGCGCTACGACGCCGAAGCGGTCATCGCGCAGTTCGTCGCCTGGGCAGGCGCCGAGCGCCCGCAGTTGCGCGTCCCGTCGCTCGAAGCGTTCGCGGCGGCGCGCGGATTCAAACGCCATGGCAGCGGGCTCGATCTGCACAACGCGGCCGGCGCCTTTCTCAAGGATTTCAACGAGGGCAAGTTCGGCCGCGTTACCTTCGAGACGCCGGCATGAGCGACGCCGCCGCGCGCAAACGCCGCAACGCCGGTCAGAACGAACGCCGGCGACTGCACCGGCTGCACCTCTTCGAGGACGCGGCGCGCGCCCGGGGCTTCTTGCTCGTAGGCGGCATCGACGAGGTCGGCCGCGGTCCGCTGGCGGGCCCCGTCGTCGCGGCCTGCGTGGTGACCGACGGGCCGCTGATGCTGCGCGGGCTCAACGACTCGAAGCAAGTGCGGCCCGAGGTCCGGGAGGAACTGGCGGTCACGATCCGCGAGCGAGCCGTGGCCTGGGCGATCGGCGAGGCCAGCGTCGCCGAGATCGAGCGGCTGAACATCTACTGGGCCTCGGTGCTTGCCATGGAGCGGGCGCTCGGCCAACTGACTCCCCAACCGCAGTACCTCCTGACGGACGCCGTGCGGATCAAAGCCTTCCCCGGTCCGCAGGAGCCGATCATCAAGGGCGACGCCAAGTGCGCCACGGTCGCGGCCGCCTCGATCCTGGCCAAGGTCTACCGCGACCGGCTCCTGGTCGAACTCGACCGCAGTTATCCGCAGTACGGGTTCGCCGAACATAAGGGATACGCGACCCAACGGCATATCGATGCTTTGCGGGAACACGGGCCCTGTATCCACCACCGGCGAGGCTTCTGGCGCGTCAAAGAAACGCTCCTCACCCTGCCGGGACTGGAGCCCGTCCCGTGAACCGGCGCGGCAATTTGGGCCGCTCCGGCGAAGAAATCGCCGCTGGGTACCTGGAGCAGTTGGGATATGTCGTCGTCGGACGCAACGTGCGTCTGCCCGGCGGCGAAATCGATGTGATCTGTAGGGATAAGGACGTGTTCGTTTTCGTCGAGGTCAAGACGCGCTCGACGGCGCGTTTCGGCTCTGCCGTCTCCGCCGTCGACGCGCGCAAACGACGGACCTTGCGCGCGCTCGCGGCCGACTGGCTGCAGTTCGCCGCGCCGCGCGCCCGCGCGCGCTTCGACGTCGTCACCGTGCGCGACGGTCGCGTCGCGCACTATCGTGGGGCGTTCGCGTGACCGAACTCGACGGCCGGCTGCTCGCCAACCGCTACCGGATCGAAGCCTTGATCGGCCGCGGCGGGATGGCCGACGTGTATCGCGGGACGGACACGATGCTCGAACGGCCGATCGCGGTGAAGATCCTCACCGACCGCTCCGACGACCTGCGCAAGCGCTTGTTGCGTGAAGCGCAGTCGATGGCCAAGCTCAACCACCGCAACATCGTGAGCGTCTACGATGCCGGTCAGAGCGAGGGCTACTCCTACATCGTCATGGAACTGGTCCAAGGTCGCACGCTGGCTCAGATCCCGAGCGAAGAGCTGACGATGCACTTGGCGATCCGCTATTTCATCGACTTGCTCGAAGCGCTAGCGTACGCGCACGATCAAAGCCTGGTGCATCGCGACGTAAAGCCGGCGAACATCATGGTCCTCCCCGACGGGAACATCAAGGTGATGGACTTCGGCCTTTCGCGCCGCACGAGCGAGATGTCAAGCGTCACCAACGCCGGCGAGATCGTCGGCACGATCGCCTATCTCTCTCCCGAACGCTTCTTGGGGCGGGTCGCCGATGCGCGCAGCGATTTGTATTCGGTCGGCGTGATGATGTTCGAGATATTCACCGGCACGGTGCCCTTCAAGAGCGAAGCCGACGACCTCGTCGCGGTAATCTTCGCGCACGTCAACGAGCCGCCGGCGGAGCCGCGGTCGATCAACCGCGGCGTGCCGATGCAGGTCGAGCGCATCATCCTCAAACTGCTGGAAAAAGATCCCGACCGTCGCTACCAAAGCGCTCGCGAACTCATCATCGACCTGCAGTCGCTCATCGGCGCCCCGGCGCAGCCCGGCTCGGCAGCCGCCGCCCCGCAGGCCGGTTCGCGCCCGAGCGGCCCGCCGGCGGCCGAGACCGCCGTGCGCGACGTGCTCGAGCGGACCTTCGGCTCGACGACCAAACTCAACGAAGGCTACTCCGAAACGCTGGCCGGGATGCTCGCGACCCGCAAGCACAATTATCCCGAGGCCAGCCGCGCGTACACCGCCGCATTGACCGCCTTCAAGACGGCCGGCAACGAACTCGAACATGCCAAGACCGCGCTCAAGCTCGCCACGATGGTTCTGCAGAAGAACACCGACGACGAACAGCCGGACCGAAAGGAAATCGACGGCGCGGTCGACGTACTCACCGAGGCGCTCCCGACGCTGCGCGGCCGGCGGATGATCAAGGAACTCGAGGAAGGCGAACGCGTGCTCTACGCTCTGCAACGTATCGGAGTTCGGTTCCGCTAAATGTCCCGCCCCGCCGTCAAGCCGACGCTCCGGCGTTCGGTCACGCCCTGGGGCTCGTTCTCGTGGGGCTACTCGGACGTCGGCGCCGACATCTTCGTGGGACTGGGCCTCGTGCTCGGGGCGGCGGGCGGCGGCTCCAATATCGCGTTTCTCTTCGCCGGCGTCGTCTACGTCTGCATCGGCCTGGCATACACGGAACTTGCCGCAACCTATCCGGTCGCGGGCGGCGGCCAGTATTTCGTGCTGCGGGGCCTGGGCGACATCTTCGGCTTCATCGCCGGCTGGGCCGTGCTGCTCGACTTCACGATCGACATCACGCTCTTCGCCTGGTCGTGCGTCGACTATCTCGGGCATTTGCTCCCGGTGCTCTCGGTCGTGCCGCATCCGTGGGTCCACTTCATCGTCGCGTTCGGCCTCATCGCGGGCTTGTGTACGCTCAACGTCATCGGCGTGCGCGAATCGACGACGTTCAACGGCGTCGTCTCGGCGCTGGACGTCATCAGCGAAACGTCGATCCTCTTCTTCGGCTTCCTCTTCGCATTCCGCCCCGAACTGCTCATCCACTCGATGACGGCGCACTGGCCGCCGCCGTTCCATCTGCTCAACGGGATTTCGCTGGCCATCATCTCGTTCGTCGGCTTGGAATCGATCTCGCAGGCGGCGCAAGAAACGCAGCGCCCAGCGTCGATCATCCCGCGCACCTCGATCTCGCTCATCCTGACCATCCTCGTGTACGCGCTCTCGTACTCGAATCTGGCGCTGGGCATGGTCCCGGCGCATCCGGTTCCGCTCGACGCGAACGGCCACGTCCAGACCTTCTTCCATTTCTTGGGCAACGAAGCGAACAGCGGCAGCGCGGTGGCCGTGCTCGCGGCGAACGTGCCGTTGTTCGGAACGATCGCCGCCTTCTACGTGCCCGTGCTGGGCGCCATCCTGCTGTTGATTTCCAGCAACTCGGGGGTCTTCGGCGCCTCGCGTATCGCATACGCGATGAGCAAGTCGAAACTCTTGCCTTCCGTATTCGAGCGCGTGCACGCGCGCTTCCACACCCCGGCCACGTCGATCATCACGTTCTGCGGAATCGCCGGTGCCGTGTTGATCTTCGCGGCGCTGCCGAGCCTGGCGCCGGGCGCGCGCGTGTTCTACGACCACTTCTTCCGCGGCGAGGCCGGGATCGACGTGCTCGCCGATCTCTATGCGTTCGGGGCCGCGACGAGTTATTCGTTCGTATTCATCGCGCTCATCGCGTTGCGGCTCAAGGATCCGCTCTCGCCGCGGCGCTTCTCGATTCCGTTCAACATCCCGATGACGTTCCGCGGCGAGCGCGTGCGCTTTCCGGTCGTCGCCGTGATCGGCTTCTTGGGGATCTTCTCGATCTTGGTCTTCACGATGATCACCCACGAGATCGGCCGGGTCGCCGGACCGCTCTGGCTGATTGCCGGCTTGGTTGGGTATCTGTTCTACCGCCGCCACAAAAAGCTCCCGATCTTGGGCTCACGCAAGCACGACTGGTTGGAGCAGCAGATCGGGATCCTGCGCGACGCCGGCGAACTGGAGATGATGGACGAGTTGCTTGTGAAGCTCCGCGATCGCACCGGAACCGTGCCCGCGGCCGAAGAACCCGAAGGGATCGGAGCCTAGCGTTGCAGCGCTATTCGCGGCAGTGGTACTCGATGCGCGCGCTCTCGGGCGGCGTTTTCGGCGTGCTCGGGATCATCTTGCTCGTGCGGGTGCTGATCATCCCGGCGCCTTTGAACGCGAAACTCATCGGAATCGCGCTCCCGGTCGTGATGATCGCGCTCGCGGCCGTGCGCATACGCGAGTACCTGCACGGGCGCGGCGCGCCCCCATGACCCTCTCCGTCCATCCGGTCGGCGCGCTGATCGCGCTGGCCATCGCCGGGGCCGTGATCGCGACGATTTACTGGATGCTCCATCCGCCGGGGACGAAGGCTTCCGCCGCCGCCGTGCGCGCCGAGGCCGAACTCGAAAAGATGGTCGGCTCGATCATCGTCGTCTTCTCCGAAGACATCCACTCCGAGCACATGATGGTGCTCGCCGCACGGCTCGCCCGGCGCGAGAGCGCCGAACTGCTGGCCGTGTACGTGATCGAAGTGCCGCTCATCTTGGCGGAGAACGCCTCCACTCCGGACGCCGACCGCGCCGGGCTCGACGTGCTGGCAACCGCCGAGGCGATCGCGCAGAACAACGGCGTCCATCTGCGCAACGAGATCATCCACGCGCGGCAGATCAGCAGCGCCGTGCTCGACCTCGCCAAGCGCGAAGGCGCCCACCTGATCGTGATGGGATCCTATCGCGAGGGCAAGTATAGCAACGCACCGCTCGGACGCGCCATCGAGGCGATCGCCACGCAAGCCAAGTGCGACGTACTCATCGGCGTCCCCGGGCAGCACGGGACGCTCTTGCAGAACGCGGAGGAGCAGGCAGCCGCGACCGGAAGCGGACGGGCGTGAAGAAAACGCTGCTCGCTCTCGCCACGGCTCTGCTCGTCGCCGGCGCCCTTCCTCGCCCGGCCCTGGCGGGCGACACACTCGCCCAAGCCCTCGATGCCTACGCGAAGATCAACGACTACACCGCCGACATCGTGGTGCACGAAGTCCAGGGGACGGACGTGCAAGACCGCACCTATCGCTACTTCTTCCTGCGGCCGACCTTCGTGAAGACGCAGATCCTCGATGGTCCCGGGCGCGGCGGCGGCGCGGTGTGGATCGGCGGCGACCAAGTGTCCGGCCACCAGGGCGGGTTCCTGAGCGCAATCCATTTGAAGATCAGCCTGCACGACAAGCGGGCGACTTCGCTGCGCGGCGACACGATGGACACCGGAACGTTCGGCGCCATGCTCGGCATGTTCAAGGATCCCAAAGGCACGGTCACCGAGACCGACGACAAGACGGTCGACGGAATCTTGACCGATGAACTCTCGCTCAAAGTCGCCGATCCCGCGGCGCTGGGCGGAATCACCCGCTACGATCTCTACATCGCGCACGCGACCCACCTCCCGGTGCGCCGCGAACGCTACGTCGGCGATCAACTCGTGAAGAGCGAGAAGGTCACCAATCCCAAGCCCAACACGGGTCTCACTCAAAGCGACTTCCCCTTCTAGCCCGCGTTCGTGATCGCCGGCCATCGCGACGTCCGCGCGACGCTCGTGCGGCTGGCCGCGCCGGTCGCAGCGGCGCTGGCCGGCGATCAGCTCCTGGGCATCGTCGACACGATCGTCATCGGGCACTTCGGTGCCGACGCGCTGGCCGCGATCACCGGCGCCACGACGATTTTCGTGGCGGTGGCGCTGGCGATGCACGGGGTCGTGCAGGGCGCCGGCATCCTGTGCGCGCAGGCGATCGGCGCGAACGACCTGCGCGCATTCGGGCGCATCGCACGCTCGGCACTCGTCGTGCCGCTGCTGCTCTCGCTGGCGGCCGTGACCGTCGCCTGGTGGGGAGCGGAGCCGGCCATTCGATCCCTGGTTGGACCGCTGCCGACCGTGGCGGCCGGCGGAGCGTATCTCTTCCTGCGCATCGGATCGCTGGTTCCAATCGCGTTCTCAGCCGTTGCGTACACGATCTTTACCGCGGCCGGCGACACGCGGTTCGCGTTCAAGCTGCTGCTCATCATCAACGCCGTGCACATCCCGCTGCTGCTCGTGCTCGCGCTGGGTCTGGGAACGCAGCATCCGCTGGGCATCGAGGGCGCCGGCATCTCGTCGCTCGTCTCGGAGCTGGTCGGAGCCGGCTACGTCGTCTCGCGCGCGCTGCGCCGGCCGCAGTTTCAGTTCTTCGCGGCACCGCTGGTCGATTGGCCGCTCGTACTCCGCTCGACGCTGCTGGGGGTGCCCGAAGCCGTCTACCTGTTCCTGGTCATGGCGCCGGACATCGCGATCGTCGCGATGCTCGCGCCGCTGGGCGCCGAAACGGTGGCCGCCTTTCGTGCGCTGATGATCGTCTCGGACCTGACCTGGGCCATCCCCGGCAGCCTGGGCATGGCGGCGCAAACGGTCATCGGTCAGCTCTTCGGCGCGCGCGATCCGGCCGGCGCGCGCGATTTCGATCGCCGCGCGATCGGCTACGGGGTACGGCTCTCCGGGTTCACAGCCGTCATCGTCGCCGCAGCGTCGTGGCCGATCGCCGCGGCGATCACGCTCTCGCCGGCGCTCGCGAGCATCGCGTTCGCACCGATCGCGTTGCACATGCTCTCGCTGCCGCTCAAAGGCTACGCCATGCTTGGGATCGCGCGCATCCGGGCAGCCGGCGACACGCGTTTCTCGATGATCGCCGGCATCATCGCCGCGGGCTTCGTGATCCCCGGCGTCTACGTGGGCGTCACCCACCTGCACATGGGGCTGTACGCGGTGCCCTGCGCGTGGATACTCGCGTGGCTCTTCTGGTGCCTGGCCACCGCCCTGCGCCTGCACCGCTTCGATTGGGAAGCCACGCACCTTGCCGTTTAGTCACACTCCCGTCTCGGTCGTCGAGTACGCGGGCGGCGCACGCTCATCGTGTTCGGCGTGATGATGGCCGCCTGGTGGCCCTGCGGGCGATGAACGGCGGCCGAGTAGCGACTACCGTCGGGCGAAAAGGGGTGGGTGGCGCGCGAAAGAACCTCCCGGCCACGTTGCGTCTCCACGAAAGGGCGTAGCTCATGAAGCGTTCTCACTTCGTCGCGCTGTCGACCGCCGGGCCGGCGGTCGCACTCTCGGGTCAGCCCGGGATCGCCGTAGCCCAAACCGCCGTCGGCCATCCCAGCGACGCAGTCCGCGGAAAGGTGAACTCAGCTATGGGGAACCCGGTCGTCCATTTCGAGATCGGCTGCCGGGACCGCGGCGCCACGACCCACTTCTATCGCGAATTGTTCGGTTGGTCGATCACGGACACGGGGGTATCCTCGGACATCGCGGCAGGCTCGCCCGAAGGGATCGCCGGTCACATCATCGCGCTGGGCCACGAACCGCAGAACTACACGCTCTTTTACGTGGAGGTCAGCGATGTCGCCGCGTACTTGACCAAGGCCGAATCGCTCGGCGGAAAGACGATCGTCCCGCCGATTCCCATCCCGACGGGCGTGTTCGCGTGGCTGGCCGATCCGGAAGGGAACCACGTCGGGGTCTTGCAGCGCAAGACCTGACCGGGCTGCTCGGAGGTCAGGCTGCGGCCGCGGATGGGCGGCGCACGTAGGCGAGCGCGAGCGAGACGGCCAGAAACACGAGCGGTGCGCCGATCATCGCGGCTTGGCCGTGCGTGAGGTGCGAGTAAAGCGCTCCGAGCATGATGCACACGAAGAGCAGCGCGCCGGCGAACGCCGTGCGTGGGATCAGGACCAGGATCGCGCCGAGAACCTCGAGCACGCCGGTGAGCGTCATGAACCACAGGGGGTAACCCAGCAGTCCGAATTCCTGAACGACCATCGGCGCCGACAAGAGTTTGGGAACGCCCGCGAGCAGAAACCCCGCGGCGAGCAAGCCGGAGAGAATCCAGCCGACGATGGTGTTGCGCATGAACGCCTCCTCGCGAGTTTGCAGAAATGTTACCTTCATCGACGCCGGCCGCGGGAGAGCGGTTGCGGGATCAGCGCGCCAGGAAGCGTTTGCGCAGTTCGTCGACGATCACGGCCAGCAGGATCACGGCGCCCAGCACGATCTGCTGGGTATAGGACTCGATGTTGAGCAGGTTCATGACGTTGTTGAGCACGCCGATGAGGAGCGCGCCGAAGAACGTGCCGACGATCGCACCGCGGCCGCCCATCAGGCTCGTGCCGCCCACGACGACCGCCGCGATCACGGAGAGTTCGTAGCCCAGCCCCGTCTGCGGCGAGCCGGAGCTGAAGCGCGACATCAGCAGCAGCCCGGCCAGCGCCGCGAGCGCGCCGCTGATCACATAGACCAGCGTCTTGGTGCGCCGGGTGTTGATCCCGGCGAGCCGGGCTGCCTCTTCGTTTCCGCCCAGCGCGAAGGTGTAGCGCCCGAAGCGCGTGCGCGTCAGGACGACCGAGAACACCGCCACCACGACGAGCATCAACACGATCGCGTACGGGATCTGGCCAAAGAGTTCGCCGGTGCCGAGTCCGTTGAAGGCGCTCGTGGCGAGCGGAATCGGCTGGCCGTGCGCTAGGATGAAGGCCAGGCCGCGCGCGATCTGCATCATCGCGAGCGTGGTGATGAACGGCGGGAGATTCAAGCGCACGACCGGGACGGCGTTGATGTACCCGGCGAGCGCGCCGACCGCGAGCCCGACGACCGCCGTCACCGTCACCAAGAGCGGCCCGTTGTCGAGCGGCACGGCGTTGGCGAAGAGCGCCATCACAACGCCCGCCAGCCCCATGATCGAGCCGACCGAGAGATCGATTCCCGCGGTGATGATGACGAACGTCTCGCCGACCGCGCTTACGCAGTTGAACGTGATCTGGCGCAGGACGTTGCGGACGTTGCCGACCGTCAGAAAATCACCGTGAGTGTAGGCGTTGACGACGATCACGAGCGCGACGAAGCCGGCGATCGCGAGGCCGAGGCGAAACCACTGCCCGCGCTGCGCCTTGTGCCGCGCGTCGCCGGCGCGCGCGTCGAGCACGGCCGTCACTTCGGCGACCGGAGGCGGCGATTGGGTCATCAGGCGGCGGCTCCGGCCGCAACGGCGATGATCTTCTCGCTGGTCGCCGCGCCGCGCGCGAACTCCGCGCGAATGAGGCCGTCCCGGACGACCAGCACCCGGTGCGACATCCCGAGGACCTCGGGCAACTCGCTGGAGACCATCACAATGGCCGCACCGCGGGCGAGCAACTCCAGCATCAGCACGTAGATCTCAGCCTTGGCGCCGACGTCGACGCCCCGGGTCGGTTCGTCGAACAAGAAGACGCGCGCCCGGCCGATCAGCCACTTGGCGAGCACGACCTTCTGCTGATTTCCGCCCGAGAGGTTCTTCACGAGTTGCTCGCCGCTCGGTGTCCGGATATTCAATTCAGCGATTTCCTTGGCCGTGATCGCACGCTCGGCCAGCCGATCGACGAACGGACCGCGCGAGAGTTCGTCGAGGTGCGCGAGCGTCGTGTTCTCGCGCACGGTCATCCCCAAGACGAGGCCTTGCGCCTTGCGATCCTCCGTGATGAACGCGATGCCCGCCTCGATCGTCGAGTGGGGACCGTGCACGGCGACGCGCTTGCCCTCGACGAACACCTCACCCGCCGTCGGAAGGTCGGCACCCGCGATGGCGCGCACGATCTCCGTGCGGCCGGCGCCGACCAGGCCGGCGAGGCCGACGATCTCGCCGGCGCGGACCGCGAATGAGACGCCGTTGACGTGGGTCGCGGCGTGCAGGTCGCGCACGTCGAGCATGACCGGAGCCTCGGCGGGGACGGGCGGCAAATCGGGGAAGTGCGCGTCGAGCGGACGGCCGACCATGAGGCGGATCAGGTCGTCTTGCGGCATCTGGGCGAGCGGTCGCGTCTCGATCGCGCGCCCGTCGCGCAGGACCGTGATACGGTCGGCGATGCGCGGCAATTCTTCGAGCCGATGTGAGATATAGACGAACGAAACGCCCTGCGCTTTGAGCGTGCCGATGAGCGCGAAGAGGGCGTGGGTTTCGCGATCGGTCAGCGCCGCGGTCGGCTCGTCCATCACGATCAGCCGTGCCTTGCGCACCAGGCACTTCGCGATCTCGACCATCTGCTGCTGCGCGACGGAGAGCCGTCGCGCCGGACAGTCGAGCGGCAACAGGATGCCGAGTTCCGCGATCTCGTGCGCGGCGGCGGTTTGAGCCGCTTTCACGTCGAGCAGGATACCGCGCAACGGTTCGATCCCGAGCATGATGTTGTCGATCGCGCCGAGATCCGGGACCAGGTTGAACTCTTGATAGATCATCCCGATCCCCAGGGATTCGGCCGCGCGCGGCCCATCGATGACCACCGGCCGATCGTCGACCGCGATCGTGCCCGCGTCGGCGATGTAGGCGCCGGCGAGGATTTTCATCAGCGTCGACTTGCCCGCGCCGTTCTCACCGACGAGCGCGTGGACTTCCCCGCGCTCGACCGCGAACGAGACCCCGTCGAGTGCTTTCACGCCGGGGAACGTCTTCACGATCCCCGTCATGGTGAGGAGCGACATGCGCTACTTGGCGTTCGCCTTCGTGAAGGTACCCACCGGCACGCTGATCTTCGCGGGCGGCGTCTTGCCGTTGAAGGAACGATCGATCGCATCGATCGTCTGGATCCCGATCTGCCCGGGGTGCTGAATCGCGTCGCCGTACATCACGCCGTTTTTGATCGCGGTCTGCGCTTCGGGCGTCGCGTCGTAGCCGACCACCGCGACCTTGCCCTGCAGGCCGGCGGCTTGAACCGCCTTGGCCGCGCCGAGCGCGGAGTCGTCGTTGATCCCAAAGACGCCGCTCAGCCCCTTGTGCGACTGCAGGATGTCTTCCATCGAGGACGAGGCCTTCGCGCGTTCGCCGCCGCCGTCGATGTCGGCGACGACCTTCACGCCGGGGCAACCCGCCGCGAGCGCGGCGCGGAAGCCCTTGACGCGATCCTGGACGCTGGTGACTTCCGGTTCGTCGATGATCGCGACCGTGCCGGTCTTGCCGACCGCGGCGCACATGAGCTTGCCGGCTTCGCCGCCGCCCTGCACGTTGTCACTGGCGATATGCGAGACGACCTTGCCTTCTTTCGACGTGTTTGCGATGTCGGCGGTGAAGACCGGGATCCCGGCGGTGTTCGCCTCGACGATCGCCGCGCCGATGGCTTGCGAATCGTAGGGCGTGAGCACGATCGCCGCGACCTTCTGCGAGATGAAGTCTTCGACTTGGCTCTGCTGTTTGGCGTTATCCCGGCTCGCGTCCACGACGTTGACGGTATAGCCGAACTTGGCTGCCTCGCTCTTGAGTCCGGCCTCCATGTCCTGGTAGAACTGCGCCTCGCGGTTCTGAATCGAGACCCCGATGACTTTCTTGCCCGCGGTATCGGGCGCACTCGAGGCGGAGCTGCTCGAATCCAACGTCGATGTCTTCGAGCACGCGGCGGCGGCGACGGCGAGCGCGCAAGCGAATGCGACGGATTTCTTCATACGGGGAGTTCCGATGCGGGAACGCCTTGCGAAAGCCCTGCGAAAGCGCGCTCGAGGTCCGCGATGATGTCCCGGGCATCTTCGATGCCGCACGACAGTCGCAGCGTCGTGTCGGTCACGCCGAGCGCGGCGCGTGCCTGGGCGCTCAGCGCGCGGTGCGAACCGACCGCCGGATAGGAGATGGTCGTGGCCACTTCGCCCAGACTGTGGACGATCGCGATCGTACTCAGGCCGTGCACGAAGCGGGCGACGGTCTCGCGGTCGCCGTGGAGGTCGAAGGCGACGATCCCGCCGGTGCCGCCCGGATAGTGGTGCCGCGCGAGCGCGTGCTGCGGATGATCCGGCCGGCTCGGGTGGTACACGCGCGCGACCGCCGGAACCCCGGCCAGATAGCCGGCGACGGCGGCCGCGTTGGCCGCGTGGCGCGCCATCCGCAGCGCCAGCGTCCGGACACCGCGCAAGGCGAGCCAGGCCTCGAAGTGCGGGATCGTTGCGCCGTTGCGGACCAAATACGACCGGATGCGTTCGACGCGCGCCCGGTCGCCGGCCACGACCCCGGCCCCGAACGTCGCCATGGCCGCCCAGATACTTGCCGACACTGTGGACGACGAGGTCGGCGCCGAGCTCCAGCGGCTTCCCCAGCGCCGGGGTGAGGAAGGTCGCGTCCACGATCAGGACCGCGCCGCGGGCGTGAGCGATCTGCGCCAGCGCCGGCAGGTCAGCGACATGGACGAGCGGATTGGAGACCGCCTCGACAAACAAAACGGGGGCGGAAACGCGCCCAAAGGCCTCTTCAACCGCGCTGAGGCCGCCTACGACATCGACCGGCGTCGTGGTATTTCCACGTTCTTGAAAGTCATTCTCAAGAAGTGTGACCGTGCCGCCGTAGAGTTCGCGGGCGACGATGAGCGGCTGCCCGGGTCTGAGCGTGGTAGCAAGCACGGCCCCGATCGCTGCCATTCCGCTTGCGGCGCCGGCCGCCGTCTCCGCGGATTCCAATTCCGCGATCGCTGACTCGAAATGGAGCGCGTTTGGCCCACCGTAGCGCCCGTAAATTGCCCCCGGCCGCGTTCCGCCGTAGATCGCCTCCACTTCGTCCAAATCGGAAAACTCATACGAAGAGGCCTGATAGAGTGGGGGGCTGGACGGCGTATTTTCGATGGCGGGGAAGCGCCCGGCATGTACGGCGAGTGTATCCGGGCGCACGCTCGGCCCCGGTTTACCGGGCTTTTCCACAATGCCACGACCTTTGGCTGTGCAGGGTGTGGACACCGTCACAGGTTGCCCTAAGCCGGTGACGCTTCATCCTCGAGCGCGCGCAACTGGAAGCGCTGGATCTTTCCGGTCGCCGTCTTGGGCAACTGCGAGACGAAGTGAAAGTCGCGCGGGTACTTGTACGGTGCCATTTTGGCTTTACACAGGCGTAACAAATCCTCTTCCAAAGCCGCGCTGGGCTGGACCCCTTCGCGCAGCACGATCCAGGCCTCGGGTTTGAGCAAGAGTTGCGCATCGGCACGCCCGACGACGGCCGCTTCGAGCACGTCCGGATGCTGGATCAGCGTCGCTTCGATCTCGAAGGGCGAGCACCAGATGCCGCCGACTTTCAACATGTCATCGGATCGGCCGCAGAAGTAGAAATAGCCGTCCGCATCGCGGTAGTAGGTGTCCCCGGTATCGAGCCACTCGCCGAGCATCGTGCTCGCCGTTTTTTCCGGGTTGCGCCAGTAATATTTTGCCGTCGACTGACCGCGGATGACCAATCGGCCCTGCTCGCCGGCCGGCGCTTCGCGACCGGCTTCATCGAGGATCTTCGCCTCGTAGCCCGGCACGAGTTTGCCGCTCGAACCCGGCTTGTAATCGCCTGCCCGGTTCGAGATGAAGATGTGCAGGGCTTCCGTCGAACCGATGCCGTCGAGGATCAACAGCCCGGTTCGCTCGTGCCAGCGGCGCAGGATATCGCCCGGCAAGGCTTCGCCCGCCGAGACGCAGAGCCGAATCGAGGACAGGTCCGGCGTGGTTTTTTCCAGCGCGTCCAACTGCGCGGCGTAGAGCGTCGGCACGCCGAAAAACAGCGTCGGCTTGAACGTCTCGATCGTCTCAAACGTGCTCTCGGGCGTGGGCCGGGAATCAAGCAAGATGCTGGTCGCACCGGCCCAGAGCGGAAACGTCATCCCGTTGCCCAGGCCGTAGGCGAAGAACAACTTAGCCGCGGAGAAGCAGATGTCGCTCTCCCGCACGCCGAGCGTCTGTGTCCCGTAGTCGTGACTGGTCACCACCATGTCGCGATGCCGGTGGACGGCGCCCTTGGGCGGTCCGGTCGAACCCGACGAGTAGAGCCAGAAACACTCATCGCCGGGCGAAGCCGGGACCGCCGTGAACGTGTCGGACGCGTGCGCCAAGCGAGCCGCGAAGCTCGCCGCGCCGCCCTCGGTCACGAGCACGAGCGCGGGCTGGTGCGGTGAGGCCGCGAGCGCAGGCTCGACTTCAGCGGCATATTCCGGCGAATACACGAGCGCCGCGCAGATCGAGTCGTCGATCATGTAGGCGTAGTCTTTTGCGCGCAGCAGCGTGTTGACCGGCACCGGCACGATTCCGGCCTTGATCGCGCCCCAGAATAGGTAGAAAAACTCGGGGCAATCCTTGACCACCATCAGCAGGCGTTCGCCCGGCCCGACCCCCAAATCGACGAGCAGGTTGGCCGCGCGGTTGACGGCCGCGGCGAGTTCCGCATAGGTGACGGCGCCGGAACGGCTGCGAATCGCGACCTTGTCGCCCCGATTCTCGCTCAGATGCCGGTCGATGAACGGAAGCGCGACGTTGAATCCGGAAGAGAATGTAATCTCGCTTCCCGTTCCGATCTGAACCCAGGGCGTTTGCATTGACGTTCTCCTCCTACACCGACGGACGTTTCACTTGAAGAGCCGCCTCGACCCGGCGTCCGGTTTCACGATCAGGCCCGCGACGCGAGACGACATCGAGCCGATCATCGCGCTCGACACGCGCATGACGAACGTGCCCAAACCCGACTACTGGCGCGAGGAGTTCGAGACGCACGGGCGACGCAGCCGCACGAATTTCTTCCTGGTCGCGATCGGCCCCGGCGACGGGCTGCTGGGATTCATCATCGGCGAGGTTCGCGCCTGGGAATTCGGCTCGCCGCCTTGCGGTTGGGTCTTCGCGATCGCGGTCGATCCGGACCAGCGTCTGGAAGGGGTCGGCTCCGCGCTGTTCGAGGCCGTTTGTGACGGCTTCCGCAAGGCGAAGGTGAACAAGGTCCGCACGATGTTGGCCCGCAGCGACCAATTGATTCTGTCGTTCTTCCGCAGCCAAGGCATGATGGCCGGCCCCTTCACCGAACTCGAGAAAGACCTCGACGAATGAGGTTACAGATGGCATCACGGCACGCTCTTTTCGCGGTGCTCGAACTCGCGTCCGAGCCCCAACGGCAGATGTCGGTTGCGGAGATCGCGGTGAAATACGGCATCTCGCCCAACCATCTGGCGAAGGTCCTGCGCCGGCTGGGGCGCGAGGGACTCGTCGAAGCAGCCCGCGGGGTCGGCGGCGGCTACCGGTTCGCAGGCAACGCCAAACGCACCAACCTGCTCAACGTCATTCGCATCTTCGAGCCGATGGGAACGCTGCAGAACGCCGAGCGGGAGGCCGACGGCGCCACATCCGAGGCGCACGCCCTGCGCCTAGTGCTCGACGAGATCGACGATACGGCGCAAGCCACCCTCTCGTCGATCAGCATCGACACGATGCTCAAGCTGGTCAAACGCACGGAGAACGGGCGCAAGTCCTAGCCGCCTCACGCCTCGGGCGCGATCTTGGGGCGCAGGTCGCGCACGCGCACGGCTTTGCCTTGCGAACGCGGGACCTCGCCGGGACGTTTGATGACGACCCGGCAGGTCAGCGAGAGCAGCGATTTCACGTGATGTCTGATGGCGCGCGCGATCTCGGGATGCTGCCGCTGCGCGGTCGCGGCGTCGACTTCGACTTCGAGCGTGAGCTGGTCGAGCGCGCCTTCGCGTTCGAGCACGAGTTGATAGTACGGCGCGACGTGCGGGAAGCCGATCAGCACGCTCTCGATCTGCGAGGGGTACAGATTGACCCCGCGCACGATCAGCATGTCGTCGCTGCGGCCGGTGATCCGGCGGATGCGCACGTGCGTGCGGCCGCACGCGCAGGGCTCGTCGGTCAAGCGCGTGATATCGCGCGTGCGGTAGCGGATCATCGGCAGCGCTTCTTTGGTCAGCGTCGTGATCACGAGTTCGCCGGTCTCGCCCATTGCGCGCGGCTCGAGCGTCTCGGGATCGATGACCTCGAAGAGGAAGTGATCTTCCCAGCCGTGCAGCCCGTCTTGCGCCTCGCACTCGCAGGCGACGCCTGGCCCCATGATCTCCGAGAGGCCGTAGATATCGACCGCCCGGATCCCCAGACGCGTTTCGAGTTCGCGACGCAGCGATTCGCTCCACGGTTCGGCGCCGAACAAGCCGACGCGCAAGGGCCCGCCGCGCAGATCGATCCCCATTTGCTCCGCGATCTCCGCGATGTTCAGCGCGTAGGAGGGCGTGCACGAGAGCACGTCGGCGCCGAAGTCGCGCATCAGGATCACCTGCCGTTCGGTGCCGCCGCTCGAAGCCGGCACGACCGTGCAGCCGAGCCGTTGCGCGCCGTCGTGCGCGCCCAACCCGCCGGTGAACAGCCCGTAGCCGTAGGCGTTGTGGACGATATCGCCCGGGCGCGCGCCGGCGCTCGCCAGCGAGCGCGCCATCAGAAAGGCAAAGGTCGCCAAGTCGTTGGGGCTGTAGCCGACCACCGTGGCCTTGCCGGTGGTTCCGGAGGACGCGTGCAAGCGCAGCAGTTGCGTGCGCGGCAGCGCGAACATCCCGAAGGGATAGTTGTCGCGCAGATCCGTCTTCACCGCGAACGGAAACCGGAGCAGATCCGCGTGTGTGCGCAGATCGCCCGGCGCGACGCCGGCGGCGTCGAAGCTGCGCCGGTAGTGCGGCACGTTGCGGTAGGCGTGCTCGAGCGTGCGGCGCAGCAGCGGTAGCTGCAACGCCGTCAACGCTTCACGCGGGAGCGTTTCCGCTTCGGGAGAGAGCATGAACGAGTCGCCGGCCGGTCGGGTGCGGGTCGTGAGCATGGGAACGCTCCAGTGGTCGATGTGAGTGAGGCGGGCTAACCCCAGCCGGGACGGGCCCCGGGGCCGCCCACGCCCGCGCCGCGGACGGGGAAATTCGGCAGCGCGAAGGCTTGCGTGAAACCGGCGCGCGTGACGAGCACGAACTTGCACAGCCACCCGCCTGCGAGCGCGCAGGCGCCGGCCGCCGCGGCCGGGAGCGTTGCGTACCCGGGGGCCGCCAGGATCAGCGCCACGCCCAGCGCCGCCGCGGCGAACGCGACCGGCAACAGCGTGCCGAGCACGAGCATCGGCCGATCCACTTGCGCGAGCGCCTTGAGCGTGCCCAGCGGCGCTGGGCGATGCGTGAAGACGTTGCGGTACGCGCGCCACGCGACGGCGCGCGCGGCGACGAGCGCGATCAGCAGCAGCGCCGCGAAAACGACGTTCGCCCCGGGGACGAGGGCTGCGAACGCGCCCGCGCCTTCGGCGAGCCCGGTCGTCACGATGAGCGGGACGATGAGCGGCTCGCGCCACGCCGGGATGCCTTTCGACGTCTCGAGCATGCGCGCTTGGCAGTACAGCATCGCGGCGCCGAGCAGGCCCGCGAGCGCGGCGAGTTCGCTACGCCCCAGCCACGCCGTCGCGACCAGCGCGAGCAGCAGCAGTGGCGCGACGAGCGCTTCGCGCGACATCCAGGACGTTTGCGGATGCGCGACGACCCGCAAGAAGCGCAGCGGGCGCCCGATCTCGAGCGCGACGCAGCCCAGACCCGCCGCGATGAACAGCGCCGCGACGAGAAAGGCGATTCGCGGTACGCCGAAACCCGCCACGCTTGCCGCGGCGGCGCAGATCGCGAGGCCCGTGCCGGTGCCGCCGCCGATGAAGTTGCCCGCGGCGCGCCAATCCCACGCGGTTTGCCCCCACGGCGCGATGCGGTTCATCGTCATGAGACGCCCTCGAGGACCGGCGCGCTCACGTCAACGTCGTGGGCGGCGCCGTTGTGTGCGGCCCCGTTCGACGTGCCGTTCGATGTACCGTTTGCGCTCAGGTGCCGCTCGTCGCGGGCTTGCGGATGTTCTTCCAGCGCGGCGGCCGGCGTATCGAAGAGATAATAGATCGCGGGGCCGAGGTCGAGTTCCGCGTGCATCTCGAAATGCGGATTCTCGGCCAGCATCTGCGAGACGTTGCTCTGCGGATCGTTGATGTCGCCGAAGTGCAGCGCGCCCGCGATGCAATCGTTCACGCACGCCGGGGTCGCTTCCGGATCGACGCCCGGCGTCAGGCCCTGCTCCAGGCCCGCGTCGATCTTGTCGACGCAGAACGTGCACTTGGTCGCGACGCCGATCCGGCGCGGGTCGAAACGCGCCGCTTCGGTCGCGTTCGGGGTCTCGCCGTACGCGAAGCTCGCGTGATCGGTCTTGAAGCGCGCTTGGTAGGGGCAAGCGACGATACAGAAGCCGCAGCCGATGCACAGATCGTAGTCGATCGTGACGATGCCGTCGTCGCGCTTGCGCGTCGCGGTCGTCGGGCAGACGCTCATGCACGGCGGATCGTCGCAGTGCATGCAGCCGACCGGCACGAACGCGCGCCGCACGTTCGGGTATTCGCCCGACTCCATGTCCAGGACGCGCCGCCACTGCACGCCGGGCGGCGTGGCGTTCGCGTGCTTGCAGGCGGCCGTGCAGGTTTGACACCCGACGCAGCGGCCGAGGTCTGCGACCATCGCCCAGCGGGTCATGCCTGTCCTCCGATCCGTTTGAGCGAGACGCGCACGAGATCCGCGCCCGAACCGGTTGCGTCGGTCAACGGCAGCGACATCGGGACGAGCCCGTTGACGCTGGGCATCTCGAACGTCTTGGCGTGCGGCTGCGCCCAGTGCTCGAACTGGCCGATGATCAGCAACGTGTCGGGCCGGATGCCGTTGCGCACCTCGGCGCGGCCGCGCGTGGCGCGGATCGGCGTGCTCACCTCGACGAGATCGCCGTCGGCGATGCCGTACTTCGCGGCGGTCTGCGGATTGAGAATGACGCCGCGGTGTCCGGCGACGTTCTGCGAGACCTCACGCATGATCTGGATGTCCGCGTTGCCGCCGCAAACGTACTGCATGCTCTTCGCGGTGATCAGCCAGAGCGGAAAGTCTTCGAGCTTCCCGCCGGCCGCGACGAGCGAGGTCTCCCAGATCTTCGGGAAGTCTTTCCAGACCGGCAAGGCCTGGTATTCCGCGAGTTGCGTGTCCCACCAGGTCATGTCGTGCTCGTGCAGCCGCCGGCCCAGTTCGCGGCCGACGCGCATCAGCCGCTCTTGATAGGGCATCTCGTAGCGCAAATTCTGGCGCTCGAGCTCGGGCGTGAGATACCAGGCCAACTTCGAGAACGGCTTGGTGCGGAAGCCGTGTTCCTTGTACCACTCCAGACCCTCGGTCGACGCGCCGTCCGTCAGGTCGGCGCTCGCCGCGCGGCAGACCGCATCCCAGATCTCCTCGACTTCGTGCGTGGTCGACGTGTCGAGCGAGAAATCGTAGTGCTCGCCCTTGAGCGGGACGCCGGCCGCGCCTTTGTTGATCGCCTTCGTATAGGCTTCGAGCAGGCCGGTGCGGCGCGCGAGGTCGGTCGCGATGTCGGTGAAGTCGCGCACCTCGCCGGGCGGTTTGATCGCCGCTTGGCGCAACGCGACGCCCTCGTGCTCCCAGAATTGCTCGACGTACTTGGTGCCGCCGACGCGAATGAGTTGCCAGCTCTCGATGTCGACCGCTTCGGGCAGCAGCACGTCGGCCAAGTGGTTCGTCTCGTCGGGCGTGTACGCGAACGCGACGATGAACGGGAACTTGGACATCTTTTTCACCAGGCCGTCCGAATCCCAGAACGAGATCGCGGGGTTGGTCCGGTAGACGAACCACAGGTCGGGCGGCGTCACGGCGGGGATGCCGTTGGGCGTGTCGTCGAGGAACATCCACGCGAGTTGCGTCGGGCCGAGGGCCTGACTCCAGGGCCCGCTCGCAACCAGCGGGATCAGCGCTTTGTAGGCGTTGCGGATCGGCGAGCTCGGCGTCCAGGTGTCCTTCGCGGTCGAGTTCAGCGGCTGGTGCATGAAGCCGTCTTGGCCGGGGATGACGCTGCCGAGGCGGTCGGACATCGGGCGGTTCAGGCGCACGGTCGTGCCGAGCGTGCCGCCGGGGACTTCGAGCGCGCCGACCAGGGTGAGCGCGACGGTCCGCGCCCAACAACATTCGTAGGCGCCCCAGCCGTTGTTCACCGTCTTGCCCAGCGTGATCCCGACCGGGCGGAACGGCAGCGTGACGCCGTCGATCACGATCGTCTGGCCGATGCACGCCTCGGCGAGATACTCGCCCGCGAGCCGGCGGATCGTGGCGGCCGGGATATCGCAGATCGCCGCGGCCCATTCGGGCGAATACGGCTGCACGTGCGCGACGAGTTTGGTGAAGCCGGTCTCGCCGTGCAGCGGGCCTTGCGCGAGCACGTCGCCGTCGGGTCCGGTCTCGATCGCTTCAACGTCGTAGCCGCCTTCGAGCGCGGGCTCGGTGCCGGTCACATCGTAGGTCACGGCGGCGTTGCGCAGCCGGTCCCAGAGCAGCGGCTTGCGCGTTTGCGGATCGCGCAAGTAGTAGCCGTTGGGTCCGACGAGATACGGCGACGCCGTGCGGTCGCGCAAAAAAGCGAGGTCGAGCGCGGCGCGCGGATGCTCGTGCAGCATCACGTGCAAGAGCGAATAGAGAAACGCGGCGTCGGTCTTGGGTTTGATCGGGACCCACTCCGCCGAGCACGCGCCGGTGACGGAGAGATGCGGCTCGACCTGAACGCGCTTCATGCCGCGCCCGCGCGCGTCGGCGTGGCGCCGGACCGCGGCGACGCCGCCGGAGGCGTCGGTGTTGCTACCGATCGAGATCAAATAGCGGCAGCGCGGCGTGTCGGGCGAGACGGTGAACGCGCGGTGCCAGAACTCGCCGTAGAGATGCTCGGCGTGGAAGCACTTGACGCCCTGGCCGCTGCCGAGCCCCATGTCGATCGGGCCCCAGGCGGCGAGAAACGCCGGGAACGTCCCCATATAATTCTGCGGCGTCCCGCCGCCGCCGAAGCTCGCGGCAACGCGCGGGTAACCGGATGCATCGAGCAATCCGGTCGCACGGATTTCCTTGAGTTTCCCGGCGACCAGGTCCAGCGCTTCGTCCCACGAGATCGGCACGAAGCCGGGATCTTCGTTGCGCCCCTTCTTGGGATTGGTGCGCTTCATCGGCTGCAGGATGCGGCTCGGGTTGTAGGCCTTCTGCACCAGACCGTAGGCCTTCACGCACACTTTCCCGTTCCCGGGATGGATCGGTTCGGCTGCGAAGTTCGGCTCGACCGAAAGCGCGACGCCGCCTTCGACTTGCACAGTCAAGAGATCGGGTCCCGCTACGCATTGGTAACAATACGTCGGCACGCGCGTCCTGGCCGGCGTCGCGGTCGCGGTCATGAGGCACTCCCGGCCGTCGCGGAGGCGCGCGCGGCCTTGGCTTTGAGGCGCTCCACGGTCTTGACGACGTCGACGACGAAGCGCACGTGCTTGCCGCGTCCGATCTCGTCGAGCGTGTCACGGGCGGTCACCTCGAAGGTGACGAGCCGCCCTTTGACCTCGGCGACCCGCACGTCGATCGTGACGTTCATGTCGAGCAGCGTCGCCGCCAGATGGTCCAGCTCGACATGCGTGCCCACCGAGCTTTCGCCCGCATCGAGGTACTCGAGCAGCCCTTCGTAGCAGGTCATCTCGATGTCGTTCACCAGCGAGGGCGTCGAATAGACGCGCCCTTCATCGCCCATGAAATCGATCGTCCGCGGCCGGTCCACCCGGATCTGCCGCGTGAACGTCACCCCCGGCACGAGTTCGGCCTTCATCGGCCCTCGATGCGCGCGGCGGAGCGGCGATTCGTCATGGTTTCCAACCTCGTCGACAGCGGGCTACGAATGCAGAACGGCCGTTTCGCATTCCGACCTTTGTCGCATCCATGAAAGAAACGTACTTCAGACACGACACGACATGCAAGGGAGCCATCGCAAGACTTTCCACTCCGCGCACAACCGCACCTAATACGTCACCGAAAACACGCGAGCCGCCACCGCGCAAACCAAATCACCACCATGTGAACCCCGAGCCGCCACTCTTGAAACCGCACGACTTGTGAAGCGCCCCCGCCGCTCCGCCGTAGGCGAAACACGCGGCACGGCCCTCGCCGGCCGGAGGGAGATAATCGGACGGCGAACGGACCAGCCGTTTGAGGAATCGCGGTTTCGCCCGCTTGCGGTCGAATAGGCAAGTGGGCTGAGCGTCAGTGGCGTCCTTCGCCAAAAAGGAGAGTCCCTTGTCAATCGATTCAGAGGGCCCGGTCTCGAACGGCGCTTGCAAGTACTCGGCGGCCGGGGGGCCAACGAACGCCGACTGGTGGCCCAATCAACTGAACCTGAAGGTCTTGCACCAGCATTGTCCCCTGTCCAATCCGCTGGGCAAGGCGTTCAACTATGCCCAGGAGTTCAAGAGCCTCGACCTTCATGCCGTGATCAAAGACCTCCATGCCGTCATGACGGCATCGCAGGACTGGTGGCCGGCGGACTACGGCCACTATGGGCCGTTCTTCATCCGTATGGCTTGGCATAGCGCAGGCACGTACCGTATCGCTGACGGCCGCGGCGGCGCGGGCTCCGGTACCCAGCGTTTTGCGCCCCTCAATAGCTGGCCCGACAACGCGAACCTCGACAAGGCGCGCCGTTTGCTCTGGCCGATCAAGCAAAAGTACGGCGTGAAACTCTCCTGGGCCGACCTGATGGTTCTCGCGGGCAACGTCGCTCTGGACTCGATGGGTCTGCGGACCTTCGGTTTCGGTGGCGGGCGCGAGGACGTTTGGGAGCCGGAAGAGATCTCTTGGGGTCCGGAGAGGACATGGCTGGGAGACGAGCGCTACCGCGGCGACCGTCAGCTCGACAATCCGCTCGCCGCCGTTCAAATGGGGCTCATCTACGTCAATCCGGAAGGGCCTAATGGAAAGCCGGATCCGCTCGCCTCGGCCCGGGATATTCGTGAGACGTTCGCTCGCATGGCGATGAACGATGAGGAAACCGTCGCGCTCATTGCCGGCGGACATACGTTCGGCAAAACGCACGGCGCCGCCGATCCGAAAGCGTATGTCGGTCCCGAGCCCGAGGCTGCGCCCATCGAAGAGCAGGGCCTGGGCTGGAAGAATACCTTCGGCCGCGGCAACGGCGACGCTACGATTACCAGCGGACTCGAAGGCGCCTGGACCACCAACCCGCGGCAGTGGGACAACAACTACCTGGAAAATCTCTTCGCCTATGAGTGGGAACTGACGAAGAGTCCCGCCGGCGCTCACCAGTGGACGCCCAAGAGCGCCGTAGCAGCGGGGACCGTGCCCGACGCTCACGATCCGTCGAAGAGGCACGCGCCCACCATGTTGACGACGGACATCGCGCTGCGGGTGGACCCGATCTACGCGAAAATCTCGCAGCGTTTCCACGAACATCCCGACGAGCTTGCCGACGCGTTCGCCAAGGCGTGGTTCAAGCTCACGCACCGCGACATGGGGCCTATTTCGCGCTATCTTGGCCCGCTCGTCCCTACCGAACCGCTGCTGTGGCAAGACCCCATTCCCGCAGTGAATCATGCATTGATCGACGATCGGGACATCGCGGCCCTGAAGACCGCCATCCTCGCATCCGGGCTATCCATCTCCCCGCTCGTCGCGACGGCCTGGGCGTCGGCGGCTTCGTTCCGCGGCAGCGATAAACGCGGTGGCGCGAACGGGGCGCGCATTCGCCTTGCGCCGCAAAAGGATTGGGTCGTCAACCAGCCGGCCCAACTGGCGACGGTCCTTCAGAAGCTGGAGACGATCCAGAAGGCCTTCAACGACGCGCAGTCCGATGGGAAGACGGTCTCACTTGCCGATTTGATCGTGCTGGGCGGCTGCGCAGCCGTCGAGGCAGCCGCAAAGAAGGCCGGCCACGACGTCACGGTTCCTTTCTCGCCCGGTCGCACGGACGCTTCGCAGGAGCAGACCGACGTGCACTCGTTCGCCGTACTCGAGCCGATCGCCGATGGGTTCCGCAACTACCTTCGCAAGGGGCACGAGGAATTCGCGGCTGAGCTGCTGGTGGATCGGGCGAACCTGCTGACGCTGACCGCTCCCGAGATGACCGTCTTGGTCGGTGGTCTGCGCGCCCTGAATGCAAACGTCGGGCAGTCCGAACACGGGGTGTTCACGACGCGCCCCGAGACGTTGACCAATGAGGTCTTCGTGAACCTCCTCGACATGAACACGACGTGGCAGAAGTCTGCCACATCGGAAGGCGTGTTCGAGGGGCGCGATCGGGCGACCGGCAAGCTCAAGTGGACCGGCACCGTCGTTGATCTCGTCTTCGGATCGAATTCCCAACTCAGAGCGCTCGCGGAAGTCTACGCGAGCAGCGACTCGCAGCAGGCGTTCGTGCGTGACTTCGTGGCCGCATGGCACAAGGTGATGAACCTCGATCGCTACGACCTCGCGTGATCTCCGCTAACGCCTCTGATGTGATCCTGCGCCGGTAATCCCGTCATCCTGAGCCGCCACCATGTCATCCTGACAAAGGCGGCGGCTCACGGTTAGACGGTCCGTCACTTCTTTCTCGACTAGCGTTGCCGTTGTAGCGTTGCCGTAGCGCGTTGTCGTGGCGGCGTTGCCTTAGATGTACTGGCCGGAGTCGACTTTTAGGACGTGGCCGGTGATCGTGCGGGCTTGATCGGAGAGCAGGAAAAGGACGGCGGCGGCGATGTCGTCGGGCTCGGGGAGCGTTTTGAGGACGCTTTCGTCGAGGGCTTTTTGGCGGAACTCGGGCGGCAGTTGTAAGGCCATGTCGGTGAGGACCATGCCGGGCGCGACGGCGTTCACGGTGATGCCTTTGGGGCCGAGTTCGCGCGCGGCGGTCTTGGTGAGGCCGATCAAGCCGGCTTTCGACGCGGCGTAGTTGGCCTGGCCGAACTTGCCGCGCAGACCGTTGATAGAGGTGAGGTTGACGATGCGCCCGTAGCCCGCCGCGACCATCGCCGGGGCGGTCGCGCGGATCAGGTTGAAGGCGCCCGTGAGGTTGACCTGCAGAACCGCCTGCCACTCCTCATCGCTCATCTTCAGCAGCGAGCGATCCTTGGTGATCCCGGCGTTGTTGACCAACAACACCGGCGCGTGCGGAAGGTCCGCCACGGCCGCTGCGACGGCCCGGGAATCACCGACGTCGACATCACTGAGTACGGCGCCATCCGGCACATCGGATGCTGCGCGATCGAAGATGTAAACGTCCGCGCCGCCCGCCAGGAGACGAGCGGCGATGGCACGGCCGATGCCGCGGGCGCCGCCCGTCACGAGCGCTGCTTTCCCGGCGAAGTCGCCGGGGTGGGTGAGGGGCATGATGGGGTGCGGCCTAGGATGCCTTCTGCAATTCGAGTTGGCGGAGTTTGTTGTAGCGGAAGGCGCCCCAGATCGCGGCACCGATGGCTCCGGCGAAGATCGAATCGGCGTGGCTCTGCGCCGATTGGTTGAGCTTCTCTTTGGCCATCGCTTCGTTGATCGCGGCCATCAAGCCGACATCGGCGGCGAACCCGCCGGTGACCATGACGACACCGTCGCCGGCGCCGATCGATTTGAGAAGCTTGGCCAGGCGCAGCGCCATCGATTCGTGGATGCCCTTGAGGATGTTGGGGGCGGAGATGCCGCGCGAGACCATGTTGATCACGTCGGTCTCACCGAGCACCGCGCAGATCGACGACACCTTTTCGGGGTTATCGGCCTGCAGCGAGAGCGTGCCGATCTCGTCGTTGGCGATCCCCAGATAGCGCGCGATGTTCTCGAGGAATTGACCCGAACCCGACGCGCACTGGCTGGTCATCTTGTAGCTGAGCACCTTGCCGCCTTCGTCCACCTTGATGGCCCGGGCGTTGAGCGCGCCGACGTCCAGCACGGCCCGCGCCTCGGGGCAGAGGTAGATCGCGCCGCGCCCGTGGGTGGTCATCGAGTAGAAATGGCCGGTGGCGAATTTCAGGCTCTCGGCGTCGCCGGTCGAGGCGACGTAGGCGATGTCTTCCTTTTCGAGCCCGGCGGACTTCAGGATATGATCGTAGGTCTCCGCGGCCAGGGCGAACGGGTCGCGCTGGCGGATGCGCGTGGCTTCCTTTGCCAGCCACTCGTTGCCGCGGAAGATGACGGCTTTGACGCAGCCTGCGCCGATGTCGATGCCGGCGCTGATGATCTCTGACATGGCGCTCTCCTAGTTCAGCACGGCGCGGGCGGCGAAGGTGGCTCCGCCGAGCGCTCCGGTGTAGATCGAATCGGGATTGATGTTGATCGTGACGTCGCCGTAGTTCTCTTTGATGAGCTTGCGCAGTTCGCGGACCGCGGCTTGGTTTTTCGCGACGCCGCCGGTGAACGTGAACTGATCCTTGACGCCGCCGGCCCGCGAGAGGATCGACATGGCGCGCAGGACGATCGCGCGATGCAGACCGGCCAGGATGTCCTCGCGCTTCTCACCCAGCGCGAGGCGGTCGCGCAATTCGGCACCGGCGAAGACCGTGCAGGTCGAGTTGATGCGCACCGTCTTCTCCGACTGCATCGCGAGCGGCCCCAGTTCGTGCAGGCCCATGTTCATCTCGTCCGCGATGTAGCCCAGATACCGGCCGCACCCGGCGGCGCAGCGGTCGTTCATCTGAAAGTTCTCGACGATGCCGTGCGCGTCGACCTGGATGCCCTTGGTATCCTGGCCGCCGATGTCGAGCACCGTGCGCGTCTCGGGATACATCAAGTGCGCGCCCAACCCGTGGCAGAGGATCTCCGAGCGGATATGTTCCTTGGGGAACGGCAGGCGGACGCGGCCGTAGCCGGTGCCCACCACGTAGGTCTCTTCCAGCGGGATCGCGAGCGCGTCCTTGACCGGCTGGATGACGCTCGCGGCGGTTTCCGCGCCGAAGCTCCCTTTTTCGAGGGCATCGAGGAACTTGCGTTCCATGTCGCCGGCCGGCGGCCGGTTCTCGACGTCGATGATCGACTTGTCGTACACGTTGAGGATCAGATCGAACGGCAAGTCGGCCTCGCGCGCGACGGCCGCACCGACCTGCATGAAGTCGGCCCCGGCGAGATCGCGGAAAAAGTCGGACTTGCGCTTGGCGCCGGAGACGAACAGCTTCCCGGCCCGCTCGCGCAGTTGGCGGAAGATCTCGGCGAGCGCATCGGCCATCGCCCGTTCGCGCCCGTAGAAGCGCAGCCCGACGACGTTCGAGAAGCAGGTCCGCTCCAGGTCGTCGAGTTGTTCGAGGAATTGGACGTGGCGGAAGTTGCACTCGAGGTCGGCCAGGATCGTGTCGACCTTGTCGGCCACGCCGTCGACGGCACTGAGACCGCGGCGGAAGAGCGTGAGGCGCGTGTCGACGAGCGCCTCTTGCTTGGAGACAGCCGCAGCCGTGTCGTAGTTGGAACGCGAGTTGGTGATGCCCCGGCCGAGAACGGCAAAGTTCTCGTCTAGGACGACCGCCTTGGTCGTCGTGGAGCCGAGGTCGATTCCGATAAAGCAACGCATGGTCGTCTCTCCCTCAGCCCCGGCGCTTCTGTTCGATCATCTGGAAATAGCTCTCCAACCGGTTCTTGATGTTGGCCGCCGAGAAGTACCGCGGATCGACCAAGTCGGTCTCGATGAAGGCGCCCGGCTTGCCGGTGCGCTTCTCGACTTCTTTCATCATCATCAACTGGCCGGCCGAGAAGCTGTTGCAGCTCTTGATCGAGTTGGTCAAGAGGCCATCGGCCTGGAAATCCTCGACGTACTTCGCGAGGATGTCGACGCGCGTCGGGAGGCTGCGATTGGTGTAACAGCCCAAGCAATAGTCGGCCAGCGTTTCCAGCGGATTGTCGGGGTCGTGCCGGAAGCCGAGGTCGTACATCCCGCCGACCTTGGTGTAGCTCGACGCCACAACGACCGCGCCTTCGTCGTAGAACATCTTCCAGAACTCGCGGAAGTTCGTCCAGTTGGGCGGCCCTTCGACGACCAGGCGATACTTCTGATCGTTGAACGGCGTGCCGTCGGGCGTCACCGGCCCCTGTTTGGCATCGATGCGCGCTTGGACTTCCTCGCGCAGCATGTCGTAGTAGGCGGTCGCCTCGGGCGTGCCGCGGAACGCGGTGAAGATCGGGCCGATGTAGTAGACGCCGCCGAAATACGCGTCGATCGGCGAGGGTTTGACCTTGCCCTGCTCGAGCACCCATACCAGGCCATCCTCGGCCTTGGCGGAGTTGCGCAGGTATTCGCGCAGCCGGTCGATGTCGAACTTGACCCCCGAGACCGCCTCGAGCCCCGGGATGACCACTTCTTTGAGCTGCTTGACGATGTAGTCGCGCATGTTCGTGGTGACGACGCCGTCACCCGTATAGGGGACGTGCAGCATGAGCGTCGGGCATTTGTACTCTTCGCGCAGCAACTCGAACCACTTCATGAACGTGTAGCAACCCGTATAGGAGAGCATGAGCACGTCCGGATCGGGGAACGGCTTGCCGTTGGGCGCCATATTGCCGCGGCTCATCTGGCCGATGTCGGCTTTGACGTAGGTGCAGACATCCTCGGAATGGCCGTGCTTCTCGGCCTCCATGATCATGTCGCCGGACATCTTGCGCATCCCGTTCTGGATGGCGTTGATCTCCGGGAGATTGTTGACGATGTCGAAGCACATCAGCAACTCGTTGAGGTTGCCGGGAACGAAGGTCGATGAGACCTTGCGGCCGGTTTCGTGTTTCGAGGTGATCGCGTCGTAGTTCTTGGCGATCATCTCCTTTTGCAGCAGCATCGACTGCTCTTTCACGACGGTCGTCATGGCATTAGCTCCACAATCTGATGGAATCCGCGAAGGTGCCGGCCTGTTCGCGGATGGGCTGCATTTGGCCGGTGTTCTCGGCGTACTTGAAGGCGATGTAGGGGATGTTGGCTTCCGCCAGGCGATGGCAGATCATCGGCCGGTCCAGCAGCGCGGGATCGCAGAAACTGGGCGAGGCGTAGATGACGCCTTCGGCGTTCGTCTCCTTGACGCGCTGGATGTGGAACTTGCCTTTGTCTTCTTCTTTCGGAACGTACTTGCACGACGTCTCGACCGACGCCGAGAGGTAGGTCAGCGCGAGTGCCTGGATCGGATCGCCGAGCGTCGGCACGTCGCTGGTGAGGAAACGGTTGACCAGCGAGTAGTCGTCCTCGACGACGTAGCAGCCCGCCAGTTCGATCGATTTGATCAGCTTGAGCGGCGGCTGCTCGCAGAACGAACCGTAGACCGCGACGCGCACGTTGTCGCGCTTGGGACGGTCCTCGGCGGCCGCCGCCGTCATATAGTCACGCAGCATCTGGTTGTGCTCGCTCACGTCCATCATCAGGCCCGCGCGCATCAGCAGATAGACCTCGGACGTCGGTGCGAGCCACGGCCGGCTCGCCCGGAACGCGTAGACTTCGCGGACCAAGCGCCGGTTCTCGTTGTAGAGCACGATCGAGGCGCGCAGATCGTCGTCGGTGATTTTGTGCCCGACGAGGGTCTCGAGACCTTCGCGCAGTTCCTGCAGTTCGTGCGTGTAGTAGACCCCGCCGATCTCGGGATCGAAGTTCTGCGGGGTGTCGAAGAACTTCGTCCAGACATTGGGGAACATCATCTTCCAGATGCCGGAGAGATTGCGGATGACGTCGCACACGAACGGGAAGATCATCGCGTCGACGAAGTCGAGTTTCCCGGTGACGCCGAGTTCGATCGTCGAGCGCGGGATGCGGCAGATGTAGCTCTGATAGTAGGCATCGCCGTGGATGACTTCCATCTGGTCGCCGCCTCCGAAGGTGCCTAGCGGCAGGCATCCGGCCGCATGAATCAACTCCAGCGGCACGTAGACCGGCAAGAAGCCGACGACTTTGCGGCCCGGCTTGGCCGCCTTCCAGGCGCGCGCCGCGGTAAAGTCCAGATCCTCGAACAACGACTGGCAGCGCTCGACGATTTCAGTGGTAGATGGCATGGCTCAACGACCCTCCCAGATCGCCGGGCGCTTTTCAACGAAGGCGGTCAGGCCTTCGAGTGCGTCCCGGGTGGACATCAGTTCGGTGACATACAGCGCTTCGAGGCGGGCAAACTTGGCGGTGACGCGCTCGACGTAGTCGAGGCGCGCCGCGCGAACGGCGAAACGCAACGCGGCCGGGCTGTGCGGCGCGAGCGATTCGTCGAAATAGGCCAGCGCCGCGGCCTCGGGATCGGCGCTCACGGCGTGAACCAAACCCAGCCGATAGGCTTCGTTGCCGTCGATCGGTTTGCCGGAGAAGAGGACGCTTTCGGCTGCGCCGCGCGGGATACGTTCGGGCAAGATCGCGGACGCCGGCGGCGCGAAGACGCCGAGTTGAATCTCCGGCTGGCCGAACTTTGCATCCGGCGCCGCAAAGATCAGGTTGCTCGCGATCGCGACTTCCATCCCGCCGCCCAGGCATTGACCGCGCACGGCGGCGAGAATCGGAACGTCGGCCTCGATCATGCGCCGGATGAGCCCGAAGAACGAGCGCAGCATCTGCGGAAACTGACCGGGCAGATGCTCTTGGACGCTCGCGCCGAAGCTGAAGTGCGGCCCTTCGTGATCGATCAGCACGCCGAGCAGCGCGTGGTCGGTGAGGTTGGCCTCGAGCGCGGCATCGAGCGCGGCGATCATCTCGGCGTCGATGATGTTCGCTTTGGGACGCGCGAGCCGCAGCCGCAGCAATTTGCCGTCGCGCTCGCGCCGGACGGTCAGCGGCACCGCGCTCATTTCCCGTGCCTCGCCGCGGGCAGCAGGCTCTCGGTGAGTTCGTCGCTCCACGGCGTGCCGACGGCGAGCGCCTGGCGCAGGGCGACGAAGTCGATCTCGCGATCTTCTTTCGTGCCTTCGTTGAAGGCGCGGAACCCGGCGCGCGCTTCGGTCATCATGTTGATCGCCAGCCACGCGCGGCTGCCTTCTTTGTTCGCGTTCCAAGCGTTGAGTTTGGGCTTGCGCAGTTCCTCGAGCGTCTTGGTGAAGCAGTCGGGGAAGGTGAGCAGGATCTTCGCGCAGATCTCGTCGACCTTCTCGTCGAGCAGCGCGAGATCGACCGTGCCGCGCTTGAGGAGTTCCTTGCCGGCCGCGAGTTCGTCGCCCGTCTTGGGCTCGCCGTGGACGATGCGGCCGTATTCGTCGAGATAGCGGTCCGTGATCACCAGCGGATTGGCGACGTATTTGCCCTCGACGCGCAGCGCCGGAACGATGTCGCTGATCATACCCAGGCGCACGCACTTGTGGGCCGACCACGGTTCGCACAGCGTGCCGGAGACCATCGCGAGTTCGCTGCCGATCAAGAGCGGCAGGAAGTCGGTCGAGCCGCCGATCGGTGCCGAGCCGTGCTTGGGGCCGGCCTGGCCGAAGCGCGCCAGGTCCTGCGCGACGCTGAAGTCGCAGGCCATGCCGATCTCCTGACCGCCGCCGATGCGCATCCCGTTCACCCGCGCGATCACCGGTTTGTCGCAACCCAGAATCGCCGAGACCATGTCGTTGAAGAGCCGCATGTACTGGCGATATTCTTGCGGATTGCCGGCGTAGTACTCGGCGTATTCCTTGGTGTTGCCGCCGGTGCAGAACGCCTTGTCGCCGGTGCCGGTGAACACGACGGCGACCACGTCGCGCGCGTTCGAGGCGGCGCGGAAGGCTAGGATGACGCCCTTCACCATCTCGGTGGTGTAGGAGTTGAATTGCTTGGGGTTGTCGAGCGTGATCCACGCGTTGTAGAGCCCCGCGACCACGGTGCCGTCGGGCGTCTTGGCGGGGCGCTTCTCGAAGAGGACGCCCGGGACGACCTGGTGCGGCACGAGATTGTGGTCGCTCAGATGCTCGGGGGCCGTGGTTTTCGTAATCGTTGCCGTATCCGCAGTCATGGTCGCCTCTCGAATGAACGGGTAGTCGTTAGGGGATGAGAATCGCGCGCCGCGTCAGCTTGCGGGCGTGCACGTCTTCGAAGACCGTATTGATCTCGTCGAGCGGGCGCTGCGCGACAAACGGCGCCAAGGATATCTTGGCGCCGTAGACGAGTTCCAACGCGTGCGGGTAGAGATCCGGCGGACAGCCCCAGTTGCCCAGCGCGCGGGCGTGAAACGCCATCAGGTTGGAGAGCCGGATCTCGATCTTGTCCATCGTGAATCCCACGACGGCGAGCGTGGCGCCGTGCACCAGCAGCCCGTAGGCGGTGAGTTGTCCGGCGGCGGAGCCCGAGCACTCGAAGATCACCCACTCGCGCGCCGAGAGCCCCTGCTCCACGGCGAACGCGGCGATCGTCTTCTTCAGCGTCTTGGGATCGGCCTCACGCAGGTTGATGGTCTTGGCGGCGCCGTGTTCGGCGATCGCGGCGAGCTTCGCGGCGTCGATGTCGAGGGCGACGACCGTGCCGCCCAGTGCCGCGGCGATCTGCACGCAGTATCCGCCGACGCCGCCGACGCCGACCACGACGCAGAGCGTGCCGGGTTTCACGCCGGCCTGCACCACCGCCTGATACGGCGTGCTGACCGCATCGGCCACGACGGAAACGTCGGCCAGCGAAAGCCCGACCGCGGCCAAACGCGCCTCATCGACCGGGCACAGCCCCACCGCCGAGACGGTGACGTAGCTGGCGAAGCCGCCCTCGATATCGTTGCCCGGCATCGTTTGGTTGGGACAGATCGTGCCCTTGCCGCGCGCGCACAGATCGCAGGCGCCGCACGGGATGACCGCGGGGACGATCACCGCCGTTCCCAGCCAGCGCTCCGCGCCGCTCCCGGCGGCGATCACGCGGCCGCTGATCTCGTGTCCGAGCGTCAGGGGCAGGGGCTGGTTCGTGCGCACGCCGTCATAGAAGTAGCCGAGGTCGGTGTGGCAGACGCCGCAGCCGGCGATCTCGACCACGACCTGGCCCGGCCCGGGCGCTGGGACGTCCACGGTCTCGCGGACCATCGGGGCACCACCGCCCGTGAACCTCCACCGATACGGCGACCCGGACATACCCCTCCATCCTCTGCGCACCGCCTGCCCCCGGCTGAAACACCGTACACTGCGGGTCTATACAGGTATTCACGTACCACAATACCGATTTTAGGTCAAGGGCATGCCTGATTGGGAATTCTACTGCCGCGAGAACCGCGCTCGATTGTCCCCCGCCCGGCGGCGGATCCGCAGCGCCAGGCACCGGTAACGCGGCGCCGTGCGATGGCCCCGGCGGAACGACGCTTCGCCAGCCCGAGCAAGTCGGGCCGATTGGCCGCCACTACGTCCGTAGGAGGGGTTGCTAACTTTACTAACATAACCAAGAGCCGGCCCGTGGGGGCGACGCCTTTCCGAAGGAGCGTACTGTGGAACAAGACGTGCTTCGTGGACTGCTCGAGTCGGCGCTCCGGCTCCACCTTTCGGAAGCGAAAGCGCCGGCGAACCCGGCTGCCGATCTGCAACCGGTTGCCACCTTCACCGAGCAAGAGACGTCGCTGAAAGCGCAAGACGCGCCGACGATCGCCGGTCCTCACCCGACGATCTTGGCGAATGAGGAGGCTGGAGTTGGCGGCGGTGGTGCGGAGACGTCTCCCGGCGGCAAGGACGGCGGTGGTAAGGACGGCGGTGGTAAGTCACAAGAGAAACCGGCGGAGGGCAAGGACGGGAAGACACAAGAGAAGCCGTCTGACAAGCCCCCCGAAGAGAAGGGCGGCAAGACCGGCGGCGCGCCCCCGTCCGATCCGGACGACGGCGTCACCTGCAAGTGCCGGTTCACAGAGATCGTCAGCGCCAACGACCCGAAGCTGGTTAACAAGCAGACCATCGGCGCATCGTGCACGACGTACAAATACGTCAACGGCAGTGACATCCGGGGGAGCGGATCGACCAACGAAGGCTTCAGCGATGCGACCGCTCCGGTCAGCGCCGCCGGCGGCGAAGAGTACCAGATCACGCACGTGAACCCGTGTCCGGAGTGTAAGGGGAAAGCGTGGTTCTACGCGATTGCGCGGACGAAAGTCTCCGCCGAAGCATCGGCCACGTCGGAAGCGTACGGCGGCAAGTCGTCGGCAAAATCGAACTGCGCTACGGCCGCCGAAGGGTTCCTCAACTACAAAGTCGTGGCGGCGGCCAACGTTACGGGCCAAGAAGACTCGAACGTCGAGATCGAGATCGAGATTCCGATCAAAGGCGCGAACGTCAAAGTAAAGTACAAGCCGAAGTGGAACAAATCGGGCTACAAGCCCGACGAAGCCACGATCTCCGACAAGCAACAGGGGCAAGGCGACTCGATCGAGTGGAGCATCGCCTCGAAGGGTGACGAAACGGCCGACTCCGACGGACGCTCCAAAGCCGCCGCCTCGTTTTCATCGAAGAACGTCGCCGCCTGGGTCGCGATCTGCAAGTGCCCCCGACACAAAGGGCTCACGCGAACGCTCATGCACTACGCCGCCGTGGACGCCGCCGAAGGCGACGATCTCCAAAAGCAGCTCGAAAAGGCGTTCATCAACCCCTAAGAGAGACGGGTTGACGGCCCACAGGCCAGGCGGCCTCCTTTGTCGGAAATCGCACGGACGGGGTACGCTCCGCAGACTATACGTGCCCCTGCTCGCGGCTCGTTGGCCGTCATTAGGAGAGTTGTCATGGCCGGCACACGACGCGAGTCCGACAGCCTGAGGAAGGCCTACGCAACAAAGAGTCGCGGCATCGAAACGACACCGACCTCCTCCGAGCGGCCACGAGACGGCGGCACCGTGAGAGTGATCGTACGCGATGGGACTCTCCCCGAAGCGACGACGGAAGAGGCGGCAAAGGTCCTCGTCGAGCACCTGTTCGCCCAAAACGACATCGTCATTTCCGGGATCTCGTACGCGGTGAGTTATCAGTTGGCGCTGGGGCCGACGGGCGGCGATATCGTCGATCTCTTTCTTTACGACAACGACTCGCTCGCTTGTTCCATCGCCGACATATCCGGAAAGGGACCCCATGCCGCGGTGAACGCGGCGCTGATCAAATTCGGCTTGCGGGCGTACTCGTCCGAAGGATTGACGCCGGAACGGGTTCTTCGCGATCGTGTCCCAGGGCGTGGTGTACGAGAGCGGCTCCGGCGAGGTGCCGTTCTCAGCTATTTACGACCGCTGAGATGCGATGAAGAGGGTTATCGCTCACGACCTTGAGTCCTTCGAGTTGCATGTACCGGCGTTGCAACTGCCACTCGTCGTTCTGCTCCAAGAGCAGGGCGCCGACGAGTCGCACGATCGAGGGGTCGTTTGGGAAGATGCCGACAACGTCGGTTCGCCGCTTGATCTCGGCGTTAAGGCGCTCAAGGGGGTTGGTGGTCGCGATCTGCGTGCGGTGAGCCTTGGGAAAATCCATGTACGCCAGCACGTCGAACTTCGCGTCGGAGATCATGTCGGCAAGTTTCGGAAATTTCGCGCGCAGTTGAGTCGCGACGATGTCCCACTGGGCCTTCGCGGCATCGGGTGTTTCTTGCGCGAAAACCGTGTTGATCAGCGCGAGGACCATCTGCCGCTGGCCCTTACCGGCGTAGGCCAGAGCGTTGCGCATGAAGTGCACACGGCACCGCTGCCAGGTGGCCTTGAAAACCTTGGCAATGGCGGCTTTGAGGCCCAGATGAGAGTCGGAAATGACGAGCTTGACGCCGCGTAATCCGCGCTGGCTGAGGCTGCGAAGGAAGTCGGTCCAGAACGGCTCCGCTTCGCTCGGGCCAACTGCAAGCCCTAAAACTTCGCGCACGCCGTCGGTGTTGACGCCGATGGCTATTATCACGGCGACGGAAACGATGCGGCCGGCCTGGCGAACCTTCACGTACGTGGCGTCGATCCACAAGTACGGCCAGTCGCCCTCGATCGGCCGGTTCAAGAACGCGCCGACGCGCTCGTCGATCTCACCGCAGAGCCGAGAAACCTGGCTCTTGGAGATTCCGGACATGCCCATCGCCTTGACCAGCTCGTCGACCGAACGGGTAGACACGCCCTGGATATAGGCCTCCTGGATGACGGCTACCAGTGCCTTCTCAGCCGTCCTGCGGGGCTCCAGGAAGCCGGGAAAATAGCTTCCGCGGCGCAGCTTGGGGATCCGCAGGTCGATCGAGCCGGCGCGGGTTTCCCAGAGCCGATCCCGGTAGCCGTTGCGGCTGTTGTTGCGCTCGTCGGTCCTCTCGCCGTACCCGGCGCCACAGCGCTGCTCGATCTCGAAATCCATCAAACGCTGCACGACGTGGGTCAGGAGCTCGCGGACGACGTCGTCGTTGGCCCCCTTCTCAACGAGCTCGGCGAGTGCGATACTAGGCTTGGCCATCGTGGTTCCCTTTCGTGAAAGTTGCTGTGCAAAAACAACCTTCGCCGAGAGCCACGATGGCCGCTCCCTATCCTACGGGACCGGCCTCTTCATACACCAAGGGCTGGGACACGATCTTCTTCGCGCGATGGATCGCCTGTATCTCGAGAACAATGCGTTCGAGAAAGGCGACTCGTTTGCTAGCGTGTTCTTCGGAATCGTCGATCCGACCAGACGGCTGATGACGTACACGAATGCCGGACACGAATGCCGGACACGAGCCGGTGCTGGTGATCTTCCCCGACGGCCGCTCGCGAATACTTCAGCCCACGGCTCCGCTGATCGGCGTCTTCGACGACCAACATCACCTCTTCAAACAGGCCTTCGTCGACCTGCCGGCCGGCACGCTTTTCGTCGGCGCAACCGATGGTGTAACCGAAGCGCGAAACGCCGACGGCGAGTTTTTCGGTATGGACCGCTTCGTAGCGGTGGCCGTGGCGAAGCGTCTCCTGACGGCAACCGAGATCGTGAAGAGCATAATGGACGAAGTGCAGGCGTTCTGTCTGGGAAAGCGCGCGGACGACATCGCCATAACGGCCGTCCGGTTTCTTTAAGGCGCCGGATGTCGGGGACCGTGTCGCGGCTTTCGCTAGCGGCACTGCTCTCGTGGCTCGGCCATCTCGCGTCCGGTTTCTTTACACTGCTCGCCGGCTTCGGCTTGATCGTTTACACGGCGCTTTTACGTTCGATCGCGCTGGGCGCGTAACGGCAGAGCACGGTGCGTGAGTAGGATACGAATCTTGGCGAACGAACGTCGTAGCAAACAGATCGGAGCCCCAGGAATCCTGGCTCAGTCTTCTCTTCCTTTGCATCATACGTCTGCTTCATACGTCGGTGAACCTAGAGCGCTTGGAGAACCACATCGATGGCGGATTTCATATTTCTCATGCATGACGACGCGCCGGATGCAGTCGCCGACTGGGGACCGTACCTCGCTCAATTGCAGGCGAAGGGCGTTCTCCAAGGAGGGAGCCGGATCAGCGGCGGAACCTGCGTGCGGAAATCGGGAACAGCACACTCGATAACGAGCCATCTCGGGGGATTCATCCGCGTGGAAGCGACTGATTTCGACGATGCGCGAACATTGATCGCCGGAAACCCGGTATATGAGGCCGGCGGTACCATCGAAATTCGCGAACTTCCACGCGACTGACGACCTCGTCGTGCTCGATGGCCGTTCCCGCCCACTCGACTCGTCCTCGGCGGTGCCGAGCATTCCCCGGGTTGATCGAAGCCGACGTCTGCAAAAGCGAGGTGACCTTCAGCGCTTTCGTTGGGTTCGCCCTCACGCCGCGTCCTGCGACGTGAGCGGGCTCCTCGCCCGCGGTAGCTCAACCATGCGCTCTCGCAGCCGCGCATGGCCGCCGTCATCGCCGAGGCGTCGTCATACCCCCGCGACACGGCGACTTCGATGTTGCGAAGCTGTGGCGCCCGGGCCGGATCCCGAAGGATCAGGCGCTGACGGACGGAAGCGCGGTCGAGTCTTGCGGCGACTCTACCGCCTAAAGCGCCTGTCGCGCCCGTGATCGCGAGGATCGGTGATGAGGCCATGTCGGAAGCCCCGTGCTGTCCCCCGCATCTTTTTCAGCGTCCGCCGTCGATTCGGCATTCGCAATTCGATTTCCGTCGACAGGCGGCCCATGAGTTCTTGCTTACGTCGCCGTTGAGCGGCGAGCGCTGAGACTCCCACCGAAGTCGCAGCGGCAAAACGCACTTGTTTCGCGATCCCTTCGTCGTGACCGGCGAGTGTGCTGGTGGCTTCGCATTCGGCGGTCCTGGTCGGGATCGACGCCGTGATCGTGCGCATCGAGGCCGATGCCTCGCCGGGGACGCCGGGATTTACGATCATCGGGCTGCCCGATCGTGCGCTCAACGAAGCTCGCGACCGCGTGCGCGCGGCCATCATCAACTCCGGCTTCGGCTTTCCGCCGGGTCGATTGCTCGTCAACATGGCGCCCGCGGATATCCGCAAGGAAGGACCGCGTTTCGATCTGCCGATCGCGTTGGCATTGCTCGCAACCGACGAGCAGATCGCGCCGGGGCGGTTGCACGGCACCTGCGTGATCGGCGAACTCGCGCTCGACGGCGGACTGCGTGCGGTGCGCGGGACGTTGCCGACCGCGATGGCGGCGCGCAACGCGGGATTCTCGCGGCTCATCGTGCCGGTTCACAACGGGGCCGAAGCCGCGCTCATCGCGGACCTCAACGTCTACGCCATTGAAACCCTCAGCGACGCGGTAGCGGTGGCGCTCGGCCACGGGGACAAATTCCGCTACCGGCGCGGCAACGCCGCACCCCGGCCGGCGAAGAAACAACTCGATTTCGCCGACGTGCGCGGGCAGTCGGTAGCCAAGCGCGCGCTGGAGATCGCCGCGGCCGGCGGTCACCACGCCGTGCTCGTCGGCCCGCCCGGTTGCGGAAAGACGATGCTCGCGCAGCGGTTGCCCTCGATTCTGCCGCCGATGACGCTCGACGAAGCGCTCGACGTGACGAAAATCGCCAGCATCGCCGACGACCGCGCAGCCGACGGCATCGCGCACACGCGCCCCTTTCGCTCCCCGCACCATACGACGAGCGCGATCGCGCTGGCCGGCGGCGGCAAGATCCCTCGCCCGGGCGAAATCTCGCTGGCCCAGCACGGCGTCCTCTACCTCGATGAGATCGCAGAGTTTTCGCGCGCCGCGCTCGAAGTGCTGCGCCAGCCGCTCGAAGACGGCGCGATCACGATCGCGCGTACGGCCGCGACCGTCACCTATCCGGCGCGCTTCACGCTGATCGCTTCGATGAACCCCTGTCCGTGCGGTTACCACGGCTCGCGCACGCACGATTGCCGCTGCGACGATGCCGCCATCGCCAAATACCTGGGGAAACTCTCCGGCCCGCTCCTCGACCGCATCGACTTGCACATCACCGTCGGCCGCGTGCCGTTCGAGGCCTATACCGCAGCCAAACCCGAAGAACCATCCGGCGTGATTCGTGCTCGGGTCGAACGCGCGCGTGCAGCGCAAACGCGCCGGTTCGCCGAGCGCGACATCGCCTGCAACGCAGCGATGAGCGCAGCCGATCTGCGATCGCTCTGCCCGCTCGATGCCGATTCGCTGATAATCCTCCAGGGAGCCATGACGCGCGGAACGATCAGCGCCCGCGCCTTCGACCGGGTCATCCGCGTCGCCAGAACGATCGCCGACCTGGCGAACTGCGAGACGATCCGCCGCGAGCACATCGCCGAAGCCCTCCAGTACCGCCTCGCCGAACGCACCCAACGCCCCAGCGCCGCCTAAACGTTCGCGCGAACGATAAGGCGGGAGCAGCAGAACCTGGTCGCGGAACGGTTGGACCCTGAGTAACGATGAATCTGGAATGTTATCGTGCCGACATGTTCAACGCGAATTTATGGGTAAGAAGCGATGCAATGAATCTACAAAAATGGCTCGCTCTATCAGCACTCGTGTTTGGCACGAACGTGTATGGGGGCCAGGTCGCCGGCGCCGCGACGGTTAGCGCGGCTACGCCGCCCAGCCACAATGCTGCAGTCGGCGCAAACAAGTTGGCCGCGGACGCTAAGGCGGCGACGCAGAGGGCGGCACAAGCGGCGAAACTGGCACTGCAAAAGGCTGAGCAAGCCGTCAGTGAACCCTCGCAGAAAGCGCTCGGCGCGGCCCAGCGGGCTGCGCACGAGGCCGACCGGTTTGCAAAGCAGGCGCTACAGAAGACCGGTGACGCGGCGAAGACGGCGACTGGGGATGCGAAACGGGCCGCTTTGGCGACCGAACAGGCTGCGCAAAGAGCTTCCGTCGCCGCGCAGGATGCCGCTCAGAAGGCCGATCAGGCCGCTGGGCAAGCGGCCAACCACGATATCAACGCCACCCGGAAGGCTGCCGTTGCCGCCAGGGATGCAATGCAAAATGCGGCGACCGCTACGAAGGAGGCCGCGGACAAGGCCCTAGCTTGGCTCAAGGCGACCTTCTAGCAATACGGAAAATCGCCGGGTCGATTACCGGTGGCCTTCGCCCGGCACACTAGGAGCCGCGGAACTCGGTCGCGGAACGGTAGTGCTATGAGTAGCGATGGAACTTGGAACGTTGTCGTGGCGACGCCGATTGGGAAGCGGGAGGTCGTTTTCACGATCGCCGGCACCGGCGGCGGTCAGCCGCAAGGGTCGGCGAGCGAAGGCGGCAGTTCTGCACCCTTCGAGGACTTCAAGGTCGATGGAAATCATCTGACCTGGCAGCAGAAGATCACGAAACCCTTTCCGCTGACCATGACCTTCAACGTCACGGTCGAGGGCGACACGTTGCACGGCACGGCGAAAGCCGGCGGCATTCCGGGCTCAAAAGTCTCCGGGACGCGCGCACCCGCCTGACCCGGCGGCGCCTGCGAGCAGGCCTGCTAGTGCGCCTTCGGTTTCATCGATGACTCGTAGAGGGCGACGTTGTTCCGGCCGCTGTTCTTGATGCTGTAGAGCGCCGCGTCGGCGCTGTTGAGCAGTTTGTTCACGGTCGTGCCGTCCTGGGGGAACATGGCGATGCCGACGCTGAGCGTGATTTCGATCTTGTTGCCGTTAATCGTGAAGGGTTGACGGACCGACTCGATCAGCCGCATGGCAAGCTCGGTCGCAGCTTCGGCGTCGGTGATCTCCGGTTGGATGATCACGAATTCGTCGCCGCCGAAGCGGGCCAGGGTATCACTTTCGCGCAGGCCTTCGCTCAGGCGCCGGCTCATCGCGACGATCAGCTTGTCGCCGACCGCGTGACCGTAGCGGTCGTTGACCGGCTTGAAGTTGTCGAAATCGATGAAGTGGACGGCGAACGCGCGTTTGTGGCGGCGCGCGAGATTGATGAGCTGCTCGAGGCGGTCTTGGAGCAGCACGCGGTTGGGCAGCCCGGTGAGCCCATCGAAGAAGGCCATGCCGCGCAACTGCTCGCTCTGCAGCGCCCGTTCGATGGCAAAGGCTGCGAGTCGCGCGATCGCCTCGACGTAGTCGCGGTCGAAGTCGCCGAGCACCGCGTGCGGCTCGCGGCTCGCGAACAAGACGACCCCGTAAGTGGTGTCACCCAGCCGGATCCGGTTCGCGACGTAGGACCCCCAATCGTTGGCTATCGGGGCCGGGTGCTGGGCCCACTCCGAAGCCGCCACGTCGGGGACGACGAACGGTCCGTCGTGCCTGAGCGCCTCGTGCGCGAGCGTGCGGTCGCGCGCTTGGGTGTGACCGACCGGGAACCGCCCTGCGGCGCCTTCGCTGTAGCGGATCGTCGTGAAGTCTTCCTGAACTTGCGCGACATAGGCCCAATCGAAGCCGAGTTGCGCCATACCGAGCCGTAGCGCATCTCCGATTTGTTCTTCCGGTGAGGCACCGGTGGCGGCGGCGAGCAGGTAGAGCTGATGGATGCGCGTCGCGAGCTTGGCAAAATCGGCTTGCGACTTGAGCCGCTCGGTCACGTCGCGGGAGACACAGAACATGCCGTCGACTTCGCCGTCGACCACGATCGGGATCGACGTGACCTCGATATGCTTGTGCGTGCCGTCCTTGTTCCGCGTCGTGGCGGTGAACTCGGCCGGCTCGCCCTGCATCACGCGGCTGCGCGCGCGCTCGAGGTTCGGCAACGACTCCGGCACGAACAGCTTCTCCGCCGTCTCCCCGATCAGTTCGTCCTGCAGATAGCCGGTCAACGCTTCCGTGACGCGGTTGACCCGCACGTACTTGCCCTCGCGATCGGTCATCGTGATCGCATCCGGATGCAGTTCGAAGAGCGAGCGGAACTGCTGCTGCGCGCGCTCCATCGCGCGCACGACCTGGCGCTGCACGGTCACGTCGGTCGCGATGCCCAAAATTCCGACGAGTCTGCCACGGGAGCGCGCGGGTAGCAATTTGGCTTCAACGTCGATCAGCGAGCCGTTCGCATGGATGAACTGGGTCTCGAACGAGATCGGTTCCTCATCGGCGAGCAGGCGCGCATACAAGGCGGCGACGCGGTCGACTTCCTGGGGCGCGATGTGGACCGAAAAATGCTGCCCGACGAGTTCGCGTGCGCTGCGACCGATCAAGCGCTTGGCCGTCAGGTTTCCGGTGACGATCGTACCGTCGCGCCGGTAGAGCGCGATGCTCTCGGTCAGCCCGTCGAAGAGGTCCGGCGCGGATTGGAACTCGCCGGCGAGCATGCGCAGATCCGCATCATCCAGGGCCGCTGCGGCCGACCCGCTTCGGGGCGCGCTCATGGCCTCATCATAGGTACTCTCTCGGACGCGCAAAAAGTGGAACCTCGTGCATCCAGAAGCGCAGCGCTTGATCGCGGCGTTGCAACTGACGTCTCATCCCGAGGGCGGCTGGTACCGCGAAGGGTACCGGAGCGCGGACCGCGTCACGACCCGCCGCGGAACGACCCGCAGCGCCCTGACGACGATTCATTTTCTGCTCACGGATGATACGTTTTCTGCATTTCACCGCTTATCCTCGGATGAAGTATGGCACTTCTATCGTGGCGATTCGCTGGCAATCGAGATCATCGATGCCGCGGGTTCCCACGAACGGCGGGTCATTGGCCCACAAGGCCCCTGGCAAGCCGCGATACCGGCGGGCGCGCATTTCGCCTCGCATGTCCCGGTGCCGGGCGGCTACGCCCTGGTCGGCTGCGATGTCGCTCCGGGCTTCGAGTTCGCCGACTTCTTCCTCGACTCACCGACGGCGCTGCGCGCCGCGTTTCCACAGCACGCCGCGCTGATCGCTCAATTCACCCGCTAAGGGTAACGCCCGGCCTCAACGTCACCGGCATACGCGCGCAGCGCCGAGGTCACGGTTTGCGCGAGCTGCGCGTAGGGGCGCACGAACGACGGCGCCCGTGCGCTGAGCCCGAGCAGATCGTAGAGGACCAGGATCTGCGCATCGCACTCCGGACCGCTCCCGATCCCGATGGTCGGAATGCTGAGGGCCGCGGTGATCTCCGCGGCGATCTCGGGCGCCACCATCTCCAACACCAGCGCGAATGCCCCGGCCGCGGCAACCGCATGCGCGTCGGCCAGTAATTTGCCGCGGTCGTCGTGGCGTTTGAACCCTGAATCGAGCGCGGCGGTCTGCGGCAGGACGCCGATGTGCCCGACGACGGGGATGCCGGCGGCGACGATCGCCGCGATGCGCGGCGCGCGTGCCGCGCCCCCCTCGAGTTTCACCGACGACGCGCCGGCACGCACCAGACGCCCGGCACTGCGAACCGCGTCGGCGGCGTCGGCCTCGTAGGCCATGAACGGGAGATCGGCGACGACGTGCGCGCGCTCGGAGCCGCGCACGACCGCGCCGGTGTGACGTTCCATGTCTTCCATCGTCACCAACGTCGTCGCCGGGTACCCCAGAACCACGTTGCCGAGCGAGTCGCCGACGAGCAACACGTCGATCCCGGCGGCTTCGGCGAGCCGTGCGAACGCCGCATCGTAGGCCGTGATCGTCGCGAAGCGCTTGCCCTTGCGCTCGCGGATGGCGCTCGCGCGCAGGCGGGCGATCACGCCGCACCGCGTGCGAGCCGCGTGCGCGCGTCGGCCGATGTTTCGAGCCGGTGACACGCCAGGCACAGCGTCTCGAGATTCTCCAGATGATGATCGCAGCCCAGCGTGCGATGGCGGCCGCGACACGGCACGCGATGGTTCACCTCGACGCGTCCGGTCTTGCGCGCCGCACGCCAGCTCCGCAGCGCCTCGCGGTAGCCGCGTTCCGTCGGGAACCGCACGCGCGAGGGACGAACCGGCGCGCGTTCGCCGCAGCGCCGGCACCGATATCGATCGCGCCGCTTCGCCGCGCTGCGCGCGAGCGACCACCAGTGATTGGTCCAAAAGGCGTCCGCGCAGGCATCGCTGCACCAGGTCCGGCGACGTGGCGGCAGCCCCGCACCGCACCAACCGCAGCCGCCCGGCGCGGGCCGGGCGAGCGCACACGACGCGAGCAACGCCGCGGATTTGCTCACGAGCGCGGCTAGCGAGCGCTGCCGGTGAGTTCGCGCGCGATCAAACGCGGAGAGCCGTCCGCGCGCAGGAAACGCGGCAGCTCGGCGAGCGAGAACTGCATCCCCGTGACGAACGGACCGAAGGCCGCATAGCGCGCGCTGGCTTCATCGAAACGCATCTCGTACACGAGCTTCTTAAATACCAACGGGTCGTCGGCGTAGAGATCGACGCCCCACTCCCAATCATCGAACCCGATCGAACCGGAGATCACCTGCGTCACCAGGCCGTGAAACGACCGCCCGATCTTGCCGTGATCGAGCATCAGCGCCGCCCGCTCTTCGTAGGGCAGCATATACCAGTTGACGGTCTCGCCGCGCTTCTTGTCCATCGGATAGAAGCACACGTAGCGGCGCGGCGGGATCTTCGCCCACAGCCGGGCGGCGTTGCGCGGCGACTTCGCCTGCTCTTCGAGCGCGGCGTCGAAAGCGGCCGTCCATTCATCGGAATGCGGCTTGAGGCCGCGCTCGCGCAGATCGGCGTGGATCTTCCCGGTCGCCTCGTAGAGCCCGAGTTCGAGCACCGAGACGTACGAGCCGAGCGGTTCGAGGAACTCGCGCAGCGCCAGCCCGTCGAGCGCCGCTTCGATCTCGCCCAGCGCATCGAACGACTTCGCGTAGGCCGTGACCATCAGATCGGCCTTGTGTCCGAGGATCTGGGCCAAGCCCACATCGCTCTCGGGCGCATCGGCGATGCGGGTGAAAGCGGCAACGGCCTCGCGTTCGATCTCGGCCTGGCGAGCCGGGTCGAGCGCCTCGTACCGGCGGCGGTCGAAGCGGTACATGCGGTGCAGGATCGACCAGCTATCGAGCGATTCAGGGACGTTGGGATGACGCATCAGAGCCTCGCTAAGCGGGGGCGGTGGAGCGTGGGTTCCGGGCCCGCTCGGCTTGAACCTCGGCTTCGAGCGCGGCGGGGCGTTCGCGGTACTTCGCCCAGAGGTGCGGCATCTCGGCGATGTCGCAGACGACCCGGGCCAACGTCGTGTTGACCGGCGCCGCGATCCCCGCTTCCCGCGCGGCTTCCGCGACGGCACCGTTGAGCACCGCCACTTCGGTTTGACGCTTTCCCGCGCGCAGGTCGAGCAGCAGCGACGGCGGCTTGCGCCCGCGGGCGCCGGCCACACGCCCGGCAAGCAGCACGCGCGCGAGCGGAACCGGCAGGCTCACCGCCGCGAAGAGCGCCCGCACCGGATAGCGCGGCAGGTCGATCGCGGCGATGCGGCGCGCCTTCATCACGTCGCGCACCTCGCGCACGGCGCGGATCTCCAGCGCGAACACGTCGCTCATGTGCACGAGCCGTTCGGGCAAGACGTTGAGGATCGCGCACGAGGCGTTGGCAACGATGTTGAGCGCGAGTTTGGACCACTTGAGGGCGCGGTAGTCGGGCACGGCCGAGACCGCCATTCCGGTCGCCCCGAACGCGGCCAGCACCCAGTTGTGCGGGCTCGCCGGATCGACCGGTGCGAAGACGATCGCGCCGCCGTTGGCCGCGACCGGCCGGCCGTCGTCGGTGAGCCCGACGGGCACGGTCAGCGCGCACGCGACGATGCGCCCCGCACCGAAGGCAGCGGCGAGGAGTTCCTCGTTGCCGACGCCGTTCTGCGGGGTGACGATCGTCGTCTTCGACGGATCGCGCAACGCGCGGCGCAAGGTCTCGATCGCACCCGGCGTGTCGTAGGATTTCGCCGCGACGATCGCCAGATCGACGTCCTGCGGTTCGACCGCGGCGAGATCGCGCGGCGCGTAGGTGACCTCGTTGCCGATCGAACGCAGTTGCTCGCCCAAGAACGAACCGACCGCGCCCTTCCCGACCACGTAGACGTTCATGCAACCCTACGTTACCGCAAGCCGGTGGAACCGAACCCACCCGCACCGCGGTCGCTGCCCGCCAGCGTCGCCGTCTCGCCGAAGGTCGCGTGGGCAACGGGCGCGACGATGAGCTGCGCGATGCGGTCGCCGCGCGCGATGGTGAACGCCTCGGCTCCGAAGTTTGCCAGCAGCACGCCCACGGGGCCGCGGTAATCCGAATCGATCGTCCCGGGCGCGTTGAGGACCGTGACCCCGTGCTTGAGCGCCAGACCGCTGCGCGGCCGCACCTGTACTTCCCAGCCCGGTGGCACTTCGAGCGCAAAGCCCGTCGGAACCAGGGCCCGCTCCCCGGGCGCCAGCGTGAGCGGCGCCTCGAGCGCGGCCACTACGTCGGCACCGGCGGCCCCGGCGCTCATGTAGGCCGGGAGCGGCAAACCGCTGCCCTCCGGCAAACGGAGCACCGTCACGAGCGGTTCCATTACTTGGCGAGCAGTTCCGCGAGTTCGGCTTGAAAACTCTCCACGTCACGAAACTGGCGGTAGACGCTCGCGAAGCGAATGTAGGCGACCGGGTCGATGCGCTTGAGCGCCTCCATCACCTTCTCGCCGATCAGCGAACCCGGCACCTCGTTCTCGCCGCGCGCGAAAAGCTCGCGTTCGATCCCGCCGACCATATCCTCCATCTGCGCTTCGGAGATGGGGCGCTTCTCGCAGGCGCGCCGCAGGCCCGAGAGGATCTTGTCGCGGTCGTACTGCTCGCGGCGGCCGTCCTTCTTCACGACGAACACGCGCGGCGCTTCGATCCGCTCGTAGGTGGTAAAGCGATGCTTGCAGGTCAAGCACTCGCGCCGCCGCCGGACCACGCTTTCGTCGTCGCGCGAATCGACCACGCGCGTGTCGCCGTTGCGGCAGGTGGGGCAGATCACGCGGGCGGCCCAACCCCCATATCTCGTGGCACCCGCTCAGTATAGGCCACAACCTGGCCTGAACACAAAGGCCCGCCCCACCCGGGACGGACCCTCACGAACGCTCGGGGATCGCCCCTGGTTAGGAAGTTGCGCCGATCTTGAACATCTTGGTGCCGCACACCGGGCACTTGCCTTCCGTCGCGGGCCGGCCGTTCTTCATCGTAATTTGCACCGCGTCTACCATATCGCGCTTCGATTTACACTTCACGCAGTACGCCTGGGCTGCCATCGTTCTCGCTTCTCCTTTTGCCGGGGAAAGGACCCCCCGGGAATCGCCGCTCCTATTCCCACGCATGCGGGCTTTTCCTGGGCTAGCCGCCCCCGGATGCCGCGTGAACGACGAGCATGGACCCGCTCGCCCGCCGCTTCATCCCTCGCCGGGAACTCGAGGCGGCTGCCTTCGGACGGCTCGCCGGACTGGCCCTGGAGGGGCTCTGGGTTGCGGGTAGCCTCGCGGCCCTGGCGGCGCCGACGGTCGCCGTGGTCGGCACGCGCGCGCCCAGCGAGGGCGGCCGGCGGCTCGCCCACGGCCTGGGCCGGGACCTGGGCGCCGCGGGCGTCTGCGTCATCTCGGGCTTGGCGCTGGGGATCGACGGCGCGGCCCACGCCGGGGCCCTGGCGGCGGGCGCGCCGACGCTGGGCGTGCTCGGCGGCGGGCACGGCTGCTTCTTCCCGAGCCGCAATCGCGAGCTGGCCGACCGGATGATCCTGGGAGGTGGTGCGGTCGTGACGCCCTACGCGCCCGGCGAACCGGCCCGGCCGCACCAATTCCTACAGCGCAACGGGATCGTCGCGGCCCTGGCCGACGTGGTCGTCGTGGTCGAGGCCGCCGCGCGCAGCGGCGCGTTGAACACGGCCTCGTGGGCCGCGGATCGCTCGATCCCCGTGCTCGCCTTTCCCGGCGACGTCGACCGCCCCAAGGTAGCCGGCTGCCATGCCTTGATCCGCGACGGCGCCATCCTCGCCCGCGACGTCGCCGACGTGCTCGCCGCGCTCCCGCTCCCGCTCACCCCGCCGGCGCGTGCGCCGTCCGCCGCCGACCGTGACGACGACCCGCCGGTGGTCCGGCGCGTCCTGCGCGCGCTCGCCGGCGGCGAACGCGATGCCGAAACGCTGGCCGCGACCCTGGGCCTGGCGCCGGCGCTGCTGCTGCCGGCGCTGGCCGAACTCGAATCCGCCGGCCGGGTCACCCGCGCTCCAGGCGGCTTCGCACGCGTCTAGCGCCAAGCTTCGCACATGCACGTGCGCCTCATCGCCGTCGGGAAGCTGCGGGAGCCGTATCTGGCGGCGGCGGTCGCCGATTTCCGGACGCGCCTGGGGCCCTACCATCGGCTCGAAGAGATCGAGATCCGGGCCGCGGACGGCGCGCAGCCGGAGCGTTCGACGGCGAGCGAAGGCGCAGCGATCCTGCGCGTGCTCGCACCCTCCAACGTCGTCTGGCTGCTCGACCGCGAGGGCACGGAGTTCTCCAGCATCGAGTTGTCCGAGCGGATCGAACGCTACGCCGTCGACGGCGTCTCGGCACTGACGTTCATCATCGCCGGAACCTACGGCGCCTCGGCGGCCGTGCGTGCGCGCGCGAACGTGCGCTGGTCGCTTTCACGGCTGACGTTCCTGCACGAGTGGGCGCGCGCGCTCGTGCTCGAACAACTCTATCGCGCGGCGAAGATCGCGCGCGGCGAGCCCTATCACCACTGAGGGCGCTTGGGCGACGGCGGCGAAGGCGACTCCGTGCCGCCGACCACCGACCTGCTGACCCTCGACGAACTCGCCGCCCGTTTCTCCGCCGCCGCACGCGCGCTCTATCCGCAGAGCGAACCGCGGGTCACCTTCGAGGCCCCGCGCCGGGCCGAATTCGGCGACATCGCGACCAACGTCGCGTTCGGCCTCGCGAAGGCGGCGAAGGCGGCCCCACCGGCGATCGCCGGCGCGATCGTCGAGCGCGCGCTGACCGACGACGGCGTGCGCGCGACCGTTGCGGAAGCGACGCCGACCGCGGGCTTCATCAACTTGCGGCTCGCGCCGGCGTTCTGGCAACGGACGATCGGTACGATCCTGCGCGAAGGCGACGAGTACGGACGCGGCGTGGCGCGCGGCGAACGCGTCGCGCTCGAATTCGGTAGCGCGAACCCCACCGGCCCGCTGGTCGTCGTGCAAGGGCGCACGCTCTCGATCGGGGATACGCTGGCGAAGGCGATGCGCTTCGCCGGCTACGACGTCTTCACCGAATGGATCATCAACGACGCCGGCGCGCAACTCGACACGCTGGCGCGCTCGCTCTACGCGCGCTACCGCCGGCTCTGGGAGCCGGACTTCCCGTTCCCCGAAGACGGCTATCCCGGCGACTACCTCATCCCGATCGCGCAGGCGATTCGCACACAGGACGGCGAGCGCTGGCGCACGGCCGACGAAGCCGCCTGGCTGCCGTACTTCGGCCAATTCGGGCGCGACTACAACGTCGCCGAGCAACAGGCGGTCGCCGCGCGCTTCGGCGCGCATTTCGATCTTTGGCAGAGCGAACGCGCGCTGCACGACAACGGCGCGATTCGGGCCGGGATCGACCGCTTGCGGGACCTCGGCCTGACCTACGAAAAAGACGGCGCGCTCTGGGTGCGCACGACGCAGACCGGCGATGACGAGGACCGCGTCGTCGTGCGCGCCGACGGACGGCCGACCTACTACGCCAACAACGTCGCCTACCACTACGACAAGCTCAATCGCGCCGACCACGTAATCGACATCCTCGGACCCGATCATCATGGCTACATCGCGCGGCTCGACGCGCTCGCCCAGGCCTACGCGCGCCCGGGCGCGATCGAGGTCATCATCGCGCAACAGATCACGCTCAAACGCGGCGACGAGATCATTTCGATGTCCAAGCGCGCCGGCACGATCGTGACGCTCGCCGAGATTCTCGACGAGGTCGGTGTCGACGCCGCGCGCTTCTTCTTCGTGATGCTCTCGACCGATCAGCCGTTGACCTTCGACCTGCAGCTCGCTAGAGAGCAGTCGAACGACAATCCGGTGTTCTACGTGCAGTACGGCCATGCGCGCATCGCCTCGCTGATCCGGCGCGCCGGCGACCGTGACGCGACGCTGCTCGAGGCCATCAGCCCAAACGCCCTAGCGGTGGGCGGGGCCCTCGCCCGGCTCGTCGAGCCCGCCGAACTCGCGCTCGCGCGACGGCTGTCGGAATTCGGGGCCGTCGTCGAGGGCGTCGCCCGCGCCCGCGCGCCGCACCGCCTAGCGAAGTACGCACGCGACGTCGCGGCGGACTTCCACCCGTTCTACGACCGCTGCCCGATTCTCCCGATCGTCGAATCCGATCGCGAACTCGCCGTCGCGCGGCTCGCGCTCGCGAGTGCGACGCGCACGGTGCTCGCGCACGCGCTCGCGCTATGCGGCGTCAGCGCACCCGCCCAGATGTAGGTCGTGGGTCCCTCGGATAACCGGTTCCATATCCGCGGCGGCAATCAGCGCCTGCCGCTGGCGATCGTGGCGACGCTGCCGCCCGAGCGCGTGATCGCGAACGCCGCGCTGACGGCGATCCGCACGCTGGCCGACGGCCGCGTCGGCTTGACGTTCGAGGGATTCCCCTTTTACAATGGGACGACGACTACGTGTGTGCCGTTCTATAATCAGGTCCCCGGGTCGTCGCATAATGTATCGGTGTATATTGCCGGCAGTGGTAGTGTGGGGATTTCGATGGGCATCATTTCGTCGAGCGGGATCACGACTGAGGGAGTGGGATCCGCGACGCTGCCGGGCTGCTGAGAGGGGTTTCGCGATGATACCGTCAACGAGCCGCGGCCATCGTGCGGCGTTCGCGCGTTCGCTCGTAGCCGCGCTGATTGGGATCTCGTTCACCATGCCGCTATCGTTGTCGGCTCGCACCTGTTCGGTATGCGATGGGCGATTTAGTCACCGCATCGGGCCATTCTCAGTCCACTTAGCGACGGCAAAGTCGCTCTACCGGATTGGGGAACCGATTCCCGTTCGCGTATCCATTACCAATCACAGCCGAAATTCGCTCGCGCTCGATACGAGTGCGCCGGTCTCTGAACTGGCGCTTCATATCGCAAGTCCGCATACGAACTTCGTTCAATTTTGATAAAGTTCGCCTGCCCCGCCGGGGCGGGCGCTTGCCGCCCGGCGGGAGTATCCTGTTTCCAATGCGTCCGCTGCAGGACTGGGGCTATCGTTTCGGCGCGCCCGGGATTTATCGTATCTCAATGGCCTACGGCGGCGTCGACTCCAACGTTATCACATTCGTAATTGGGGCGACGAAACGTTCCTGAAATGGTCACATTGAGCCAGACCGCGGCGGGGCGCGCTGCGATCCGACGGCAGCACGCGAGCGGCCGGCGAATGCGCACGGCGATTCGCGACGGGCTCGGCTATCTTTCACGTCACCTCGATCTTGCCGGCCGATTTGATTACGATATGGACATCATGACCGGATTGGTGTCGAGAAAATACCATATGCTGCGCCATGCGGGCACGACGATGGTGCTGTGGCGCCTTGTCGATTCGCCCTTTGATGACGGGTCGTTGCGTGCGTCATCCGCGCGAGCGCTTGCGTATCTGCAGACGTTTCTTCGCGCCTCACCCTTCGACGCCGACGCTCTTTGTCTCGCCCATCGCGGGACGGCGAAGTTGGGCGGCTCCGCCTTGGCTTTGCTCGCGTTTGCTGAAGCCGCGCGCAATGCATGTCCGCCTGCCGAGGCGGACATGATTGTCGAGCGACTCGCCGGTATCTCGCAAGTCAGCAAGGAGATGACGGGCGGTTTATCTCGACTTAATCCTGGACGACCTGAGCTACGTGCGGCGCGATCAAGCGGAAACCTCGGTGCTCTTCGAGAGCATCGCTGAACGTTATGAATGCAAGAGCATCGGAATCACGACCAACACGCCGTTCTCGCAATTGGGCGAGGTCTTCGTCGACCCCGCGATGACCCTAGCCGCAATCGATCGACTCGTTCACCATGCAACGATCCTGGAAATGAACGCGGCGAGCTACCGCCGGCGCGCCGCGCAGGAAACGCAGACACGTCACGCGCGCGCGAAAAATGAACCCGCGGCGGCTGTGGACAGCGTGGATGAGCTTCTCAAGCCAGACGCTACGACAGGCGAGGGGCTCATCCACCCTGCCCACAGCACTGCTGCTACGACAATTTCAGGGAAGAACGACGACGAAAAGGAGGGGATGCAGCCCGTATCGGAAAGCCGGGGCCGTATACTGCAACCTCCTCCCAAGCGGCCACGATAGTTGACGCCGGGCGGTCAGGATAGTTGTCGCCGCGCACGCGGGGAATTCGGGGCTCTCGACGTTTCTGACTGGCCGCGGTCTAGCGGTCTATACGATGGAGCCACCAAAGGTGCGAGTTTGGTCGGACCGAAAATAGGAGGCAAGATGCTCGCCCTTACCGCTTCTCGGCCACACCGCTTCAGTGTTGAGGAATACATGGCTTCGGGAGTCCCGGGCCAAACCGAACTCGTCGATGGAGTCATCTACGAAGTGTCCCCGCGCAATCCGCCCCACGTCAACGCGGTTCGGGTGCTGATCGAGTATCTTGCTCGCGCCCTTGACTGGAATATCTACGCCATCCAGGTCCAGGACCCGATCGCCGTCGCAGGCTGGAAGGGCCCCCACGCCCCCGAAGTCGACGTCGCCGTCGTTCGCAACAAACGCTACGAAACGACAACCGAAGCGATCGACACGCTCGCCGCGATCGAAGTTGCTGATACCACTTACCTCGACGACCGCAACGTGAAGATTCCTCTCTACATCGCAGCTGGAATCCCGGCCTGGATCGTCAACATTCCAGAGCGCAAAGTCGAATCGTATGGCCCCGAGCGCCGCGACTATCACGAAGGCGAAAGCTTCGAGGTTCTCGGCGTCGCGATTCCCGTATCTGCCCTCTTCTAAGCACGGCTCGTTCTCGTGGGCGAGCGTCAAAAAGTCGCGGGTCAACCCGCCTTTCGCAGGGTAGCGGCAGCGATGCCGCTTCTCTCCTGCGTCATGGCATACAACAAGAGATCGCGTACGCCTACGTTACTAACACGTAAGGCCTCGTTGGATAGCTCCGAGGCGGAGCCCAACGGGTGCTTCGCGGGACTTCGCGGCAATCCGCGGCAGCGGTTGCAGGCGTAGACCAGAGAGGCGTTCAGAGGCGGCGTCGAGGGCAAACGTTAGTATGGCGACCTCGCTCGAAGTAAACGGGCGGAGCAGCTACGCCTTTGCCGCGACGATCCATGCGCGCGCGATGCTCGCTTCGCCGTAGCTGAAGACGCGCACGATGCCGGGGAACAAGAAGCCGAAAGCGTAGACGGCGTATCTGATCCACTCAACGTCGGTGACGACGGCGATGCGCTCCCAGCGCGTAAGATGCTCCATACCGATGCGGAAATCTTCCCACATCGCTCCCGCCTCGATGGCCGCGAACTGCGGAGTGGTCTCGTAGTACAGCCGTACTTTCTCGTGCCCTTTCAGCGCCGCAATCACTGCAGGCACCAGCACGTCGTCATAGTCCTTGCGGGTCACGCGACCCTCGCATGCGATTGCGACGACGTTCTCGCTGAATCCACTCAACAGTTTGATCACGGTCCGGCGCCTTTCTGATTGCGATCGGTTTGGTGCGCGGCTCCGGCGTCGTACGCTGCCGAGTCGGGCCTTCCATGCATTGCACGATATCGCGGCGGCAGCGAGCGGGCCCTACGGCGTGTTCGCAGCCGCCGCTACGGCCTTCGTCCGATCCGACGGATAGAGTCGTCGTACGACAGGCTCGAGCGGCAGTCCCTGCAATACCAGCGTGACGAACACGGTCGCGAAAACTGCGTCGATGATCTCCGCGCGGTGCGGGAGCTCGGCGGGAAGAGCAAGCGCTAGCGCGAGGGGCAGCGCGCCTCGCATCCCCGCGAGGAATGCGGTCACGCGGGAACGGGCATCCCGCAGGACGAGGCTGACGAGCACCGCGCGCGAGACGAGTACGACCGCGATTGCGACGGCGATGAGCGCCGGCTCGTGAGTGATGCGCGGTAGAACCGCTCAGGCGGCCGATTCGGGCTTCTGGCGCACGTCGCTCCGTTTCTCTTGGACGATGTCGACCGTCCCGTCGGGTTGCGTGTGGATCTGCTCGTGGACGACTTCGACGACCTCGGCGGGCTCGCTTCCGGCGAGCTGCATCCGAACCACGTAGGGCTGCACGAAGTACTTGAAGAGCACTTTGATCAGCGCCGCGGCCGGGATGCCGAGAATCAACCCGGGGAGGCCGAAAAGTTCGCCGCCGGCGAACACGGCGAACATCACACCGATCGGCGAGACGCCGACTTGGCCGGACATGACCTTCGGCACCAGAACGTTGTCGGCGATGCGTGCGATCAGGAAGATCGCGACGGTCACGTAGATCACCATCGTCGGTCCTTGCGGAATCGCCAGCGCCGCAGCGATGACTTGCGCGGCGATCATGCCCACGAACGGTACGGCATACCCGAGGCCGCAGATCACGGCGACGAGCAGCGCGAACGTAAAATGACTCGGGACGAGCGCCACCCAAACGGCAACGCCGACCACCACGCACAAGAACGCCTGCCCCGCGACGAAGTGGCCGAAGATCTGGGTGATCTCCGCGAACAACGCGGCGACTTCCGGCCGGCGGCGCGGCGGAATGAACTCGAGCAGCGAGGGTCCCAGCGCCGGCCCGCGCGCCACGAAAAAAACGGAGAGCACGAGTGCGGTGATGCTGATGAAGAGCACGTTGGCCGTCGCGAGCGCCAGCGTCCCGATCGCTGCAAACGCGCCGGTAATCGCGTCCGAAACGCGGCCGCCGACGTCGCCCTGGAGCTGCGCGAGCGTCGGCAGCTCGATGCGACCCCCGAGCGTGCGCTCGAGCACGGCGTCGGTCCCCGCGAACGCCTCCTGTGCGGTCTTGAAATAGTCGGGCGCGTGGATTACGAGCGCCATGAGCTGCGCGTAGGTGACCGGTACGACAACCAGCGCGAGGATCACGAAGAACCCGAGCAGCGCGATGTAGACGATGCTGATCGCGGCGGCCCGCGGCAGCCTGGCCTCGAGCCGGCGGACGAGCGGCGTCGCGCCGAACGCGATGAAGGCCGCGATCAGGAAGATCGTCATCGTCCGGGGGATCCGCGCCACGAAGATTCCCAGCGCGACGAGCACGCCCACGATGATGACCGCGATGGTGAGGCGGCGAACGAACGCTGGGCTCATAAGGGTTTGGTCAGCATTCGGCGTTCCGTCACCAGACCCGCCCGCGCGTAGAGCCGCTGTGCGACACCGTTGTCTTCGGTCACCATCAGCGAGAGATACGGCAGGCCGAAGGCGCGTGCCAAGTCTTCGGCGCCGCTGATGAGCGCGAGCCCGACCCCGCGGCCCTGTTCGGCCGGCTCGACCGCCATGTAGGCCACGAACGCTTGCTCGACGTTCGTCACCTCGTCGGGCAGGTCGAGCAGCAAGATCAGGAATCCCAGCCGCTGCTGGTCCGCGTGCGCGATCAGCAGCTCGTGGCGGCGGGCCAGCGCGAAACTCACCAACCGCTCGAACGCATCTTCGGCCGAGAGCAACGACGCCGGCCGAACCACCGAGATGCTGGTTGCGACGACGCGTTTGCCGAGGTCGAGGACGAACGCGCGATCGTGCGCGTCGCCGCGGCGAATCGCAATCACTGCGTGACGCGGACTAGACCGCGAGCGGAGCGCTCGGCCAACTCGGGACGAGCGCCTCGAGCGCTTCGATCAGCAGCTCGTTCTCGCGCTGCGTTCCAACCGTGATGCGCAGGAAGTTGGGCAGGCCCAGGCCGTCACCCGAGCGCACGACGACGCCCCGTTCCAAGAGCGCTTCGTAGGCCTGGGTCGCGCTCACCGGAACGCGTACGGCAAAAAAGTTCGCAGCCGTCGGATAGTAGAACAACCCGAGGCGCGTGAATTCGGACCCCAGATACGCCTTCCCGCGCTCGTTCGTATCGAGCGTCCGCTGCACGAAGTCGAGGTCGTCGAGCGCCGCGAGCGCCGCGATCGCGGCCGGACGCGAGACGTTGAACGGCAACCGCACGCGCTGCAGATACTCGACCACTTCGGGATCGGCAACCGCGTAGCCGAAGCGCAGCGAGGCCAACCCGTAGAGTTTGGACATCGTGCGCAGCACGATCGTGCGCGGGCGGCTCTTCACGTAGTCCATCCCCTCGACCGCGGGCTCGGGCATATACTCGCGATAGGCCTGATCGATCACCAGCAGCACGTCGGGCGGCAGCGCGGCGGCGAACGCCGCGAAGGCCTGGGGATCGACCTTCGTTCCGGTCGGATTGTTGGGATCGCAAACGACGACCAGCTTCGTGCGCGGGCCGACGGAACGGAGCATCGCCTCGAGATCGTGGACGCCGTCGCGCAGCGGCACGCGGATCGAGATGCCGTCGAAGAGAGCCGTGTCCTTGGCGAACAGCGAAAACGTCGGTTCGGCATGCACGACTTCGTCGCCGGGGCCGACGAACGTGGCGAAGAGGGTCATGAACACGTCGTTCGAGCCGTGGCCGAGGATCACGTGATCCTTTGTGACTCCGGCGCGTTCGCCCAGGCGCGTGCGCAGCTCCGTGTGATCGTCGTCGACGTAGATGTTCGCGTTGGGGATCGTCGCCAGTGCCGCCATCGCGCGCGGCGAAGCGCCCAGCGGGTTTTCGTTCGAGGAGAGCTTCACCACGTTGCGCAGCCCGAAGCGCGCTTTCGCCTGCTGCACCGTCGTGCCGGGAGAGTAGGGCTTTTGCGTGCGGACCGCCGGCCGAACGAGCGCGTCGAGAGATTTCACGCCCGTAGAAACCGCGAACCGGGTTCGCTGAGTTGCTCGCCCGCCGCGCACTGCGGACAAGAGCCGGGGGCGTACGATTCGATCGGCAGATCGAGCAGGGCGACCGTCGGCACGCCGAAGTCGACCGTCGCGCGGCGCACGATGATCCCGAGCGCGCTGACGGCGGCCCCCCGCGCGCGCACGACCTCGAGTACTTCCCGCACCGAGCCGCCGGTCGTGACCACGTCTTCAACGACCAGCACCCGGTCTTCGGGCGAGAGCGTGAAGTTGCGCCGCAGCGCCGGCACGCCGTTCTCTTTCTCGACGAAGATGCCGAGCGTCCCGAGCCGGCGGGCACATTCGTAACCCAGCACGATGCCGCCGACGGCGGCGCTCACGACGATCGTCGGCGCCGGCGGTTTCAACTCGGCGACGATCGCCGCCGCGACGCGTTCAACGAGCCGCGGATCTTCGAGAATCCGGAACTTCTGCACGAAGCGATTCGAGTGACGCCCCGACGAGAGCCGGAAGTGGCCGTCGAGAATCGCCCCGCGCGCTTCGAGTTCGCCGAGCAGATTCACGCCCGCACGCCGCCGAACTCCGCGAGGATCGCCCGCGCGGCACCCACGGGATCGTCGTCTTCGACGATCGGGCGGCCGACCACGATGTAGTCGGCGCCGGCTTCGCGCGCCGCCGCTGGGGTCGCAACCCGCACCTGATCGCCGTGCGCGGCCCCGGCCGGGCGAATCCCCGGCGTGAGCGCGATGAGTTCGTGGCCGAAGAATGACTTGAGGTCGGCAGCCTCACCGGCGCTACACACGACCCCGTCGCAGCGCGCGTCGCGGGCGATCGCCGCCAGACGGATCGCATTCTCGCCCGGGCCGCCGGTCAGGCCGAGTTCGCGCAAGTCCTCGCTCGCGATGCTCGTGAGGATCGTGACCGCGAGGATCAAGGGCGGTTCGATGCCTAGCTCTGCGGCGCGCTCGCCGGCCGCCTCGACGGCCGCTGCGAGCATCGCCGAGCCGCCGAGTGCATGGACGGTGAACAGCCGGCAGCCCGGGGCGACGAGCGCACGCACGGCGGCATGCACCGTGTTGGGGATGTCGTGCAGCTTCAGATCGAGCATATACCCGGCGCCGCGCTCGCGCACGCGCGCCAGAATCGCCTCACCGTAGCCGTAAAAGGCCTGGTAGCCGACCTTGAACGTGACGCCCAAGGGAGCAAGTCGATCGACCAGTGCTTGAGCGTGGTCGATTCCGGGCACATCAAGGGCAACTACGAGCCGCGCGGCGCCGGATTCGGTCATGGCAGGCACCCCGTTCACGTAAAAAGTCGGTATTACCGCTTTTCGAGTGAGCCTTCGACCTCGATGAACCGATAATGAGAGTGTGAACCATTCCAGCGCTGCGCCGCGTTGGCTGAGTATCCCGGTGAACGCACCGGAAAGGAGAATCGAGATGGCCGGAGTCCTGGTCTTCAAAACGTTAGCCGACGCGCTTCGAGCGGGCTACCACGTTTATGACCGCACGGAACAAGGATATCTCGTCCGCACTCGGACCGCCGCAGGCTGGGCTATGGCCTTGGTGAGTTGCCGCTAACGGCAACTCGCTCCCTCGGATAAGAGAAGACGAAGCCGGGCGCTCAGGCGCCCGGCTTTTTCGTGGTCCCGCGCTAGCGATTCGCCGCGTCAGCGGCGATCAAGCGGGCTCCCGGGGGGCGGGAGTTCGTCGGCGGGGTTCGGGCGCGGCGGGGGCGGAGGCGGCGGGCCATAGGGACGCCGCGCGCCGGGCTGCGTGAACGGACCGGGTTGGCCTTGACCCGGCGGCGGATACCCGCCGGGACCGGGGAAGCCGATCTGTGCGCCGCCGAGCACGGCCGAGATGATCTGTGCGACCCCGACGAACATCGGGATCAGCCCGCCCAGCAGCGCCGGGCTCGGGTGGAATCCGGGCGTCCCGAACGGGCCGCTGTCGTCGATGCCGATGAAGCTCAGCCCGATCGTGATCGCGAGGCCGATGAGGGCGATCATGATGCCCTTGTTGAGCTGGCTCTGCGGCCCGCGGAGATCGTACATCCCGGGCGCGGGGCCGGCGTACGGTGGCGGCGGCGTTGGCGGCATCGGACCGCCGACGGGACCACCCATTTGCCGTGCGGCACGCTTCCAGTCGCCGTCGGGCGGCGGCGCGTAGCCGCGCCGGATCAACTCGATGCGCTCGCGATGCTTGAGCACTTTTCCGACGATGTACGCGCAGATCGGCAGTCCGAAAATGCAGAGGATCGCGAGTGGGCCCGTGGCATCGTTCATGGTCTAGCTCCCTCCCCTTGCGGGCGTCTGGTCTGCGTCGCTCTTCCGCAGCTCGAACCGGTCGGCCGGCGTGACGGCCCGCAGGTACCGGAACGATCCGTCGTTCGCCGCATCGGCGGTTCCATGCGGAATCACGGACGCCCGCGCGGGGCCCGGCGGTACGGGTGCGCCGCGCTGCGGATCCAGCGGCCAGCCCCAGGAATAGCCCATGCGGATCATCTCCATACGCTCATTGTACTTGAGTATCCGAACGATGATGAACGCGATCACCGGTAAACCGAAGATGCACAAAATCGCGAGTGTGCCTTCCATGTGCTCAGGCTCCGCCTGCGACGGCGATCGTCACGCTGCCGTCGCCGGTCTGAACGTCGAGCCGCCCCGCACCGCTGCCGATGCGGACTTGATGCTCGCCCGTGTTCCCTTTGTCATCCGCGATGCTCTGCACCGCAAGCGGCGGAACGGCCGTTACGGACGCGTCGGATTTCACGCCGACGGTCACGTTGGTCCCCGGATCGAAGGTCAGCGAGACGCGGCCGTCACCGGATTGAATCGACCCGCCGCCGGTGACGACGCCGTTCGCCGAAATATGCCCGTCGCCGGTACGAACCTGTAACAGCACGGCGTTCACGTCGTTCAGATCGACGTTCCCGTCGCTGTTGTTGATCGCGACGCGATCGCCCCTGACATGCGAGAGCGTCACGCGTCCGTCGCCGTTTTTGACGTCGAGCGATCCGGTGTGGTCGCTCACGTCGATCGGATCATCGTTGCTGCCGGTGATCGTCGCAGACCCGCGCAAGCCGGCCAGCGTCACCGAATCGGCATGGGTCACTTCGAGCGTGGTCGCAGCCGGCACGGTCACCGTGATCTCGCGATGCATCCGGCCGTGGTAGACTTCGCTGCGGCCGATGAACACGCTGCCGTCGCTCATCCGCTCGACCCGCAACTGCGTGATGCCCCAGACATGGCCACTGGTGGTCGTGACCTCGTCGACCCGAACCGATGGAACGGATGCGGTCTTGATGAACAGGTGGGCGTCGTCGTCGTCGATCCGCACGCGCGGCGTCAGCGACGTGGCGATCGTCGTGTGGACGTCGAAGGGGCCGTGGCTCCCGCTCCCGCCGGCCGCCTCGGCCCGGCTCGTGTGATGGAAGCCCAGACTGCCGAACGACGCGAAGATCAACCCCAGGATCACCAGTTCGACCGCCGCGAGGGCCGCGACGGTCGTCAAACGACGCGAGTCCACGGCTTAGATCTTTGGACCCCAGCCGGGGAACGTCGCGACCGGACGCGGCCCGATAGCCGGGACACGGCGGTCCGGGAACGGAATGGGACGCGACAGTGGCAGGATCATGGGGGGAAAGTCCTCAGCGAGTAAACTGCCCCATGTACGAGCCGTGGGAGCCGATGTTTCGAGCGCGGCGCCGAAACATAGCCCCCGCCCGCGCGTACATGGGCCATCGTGGCAGTCGCGCTGTTGTCCCCGGTCCGGGAGCGCCCGGGCCGAACGCCTCGACCGCGCCCCGAGCGTAGCGTGGAAGCGCCGGCTCGCGCCGACGACGAACTGATCGCTGCGGCGATCGCCGGCAACGGCGACGCATTCGGGACGCTCGTCGAGCGCTACGAACGCGCGGTCTACCACCTTGCGTATCGCACGTTACACGACGTCGAAGAAGCCAAGGACGCGACCCAAGAGGCCTTCATGAAGGCCTACCGGGCGCTGCGGACGTTTCGCCCGGGGGCGAAGTTCTCGACGTGGATCTTCAGCATCGCCTACCACGCCTGCTGCGACCGGCTGGCGCGGCGCAAGCGCTACTCCGACGCCGAACTCCCCGATCGGGCCGACCCCTCGGCCGGTCCCGAAGCCTTGGCGGAAGCAAGCGACGACGCCCAGCGCTTGCGGGCGGCGATCGAAGCCCTGCCGGAAAAATACCGCACCGTCATCACCCTGTTCCACTTGCAAGGGAAGCAATACGAGGAGATCGCAACCGTTCTCGGATTGCCGATGGGGACGGTGAAAACGCATCTTTTTCGTGCCAAAGAGCTGTTGAGAAAAGCACTCGGCGACACGACTGTTGAAAGAGGCCGACCATGACCGAAGACGAGCTGGAACGAGCCCTGTTCGCGCTCCCGCTGGAGGAGCCGCCGGCTGACTTGCGCCGCCGGATTCTCAGTGCGACGGTCTATCGTCCGCGCATGATCTTCAAGACCTGGGAAGTCTGGGGGCTCGGCACGGCGCTGGCGCTCATGGTGTGGCTGTCGATCTTGGTGATGACCGGCGTCCCGAACGCTGCCGGGCGCATCGGTCTTGCGTTCACGAACTTCGTCGCGACCTTCGGGTCGCGCGTACCGATGGAGACCTGGCTTTGGGTCGCGTTGGGGATATCGTCGACCATCTGGATCTCGCAGCTCTCGCTCGTTCCGGTCCGCGGTCGAATCTCCGATCGTTAACGCGTGAACGGTGAACGCCCGTACAAGGTTTTAATCGTCGAGGACGACGCCCAGATATCTCGAGTGCTCGAACTCGAACTCAAGCACGAAGGGTATGAGGTCGAGACGGCGCGTGACGGCTTGACCGGGTTGGAACGCGCGCTCAAAGAACCCGACCTGGTGATCCTCGATCTTATGTTACCCAAACTAGACGGCATGGAAGTAGCGACTCGCGTGCGCGCCAAGAGCAAGGTCCCGATCATCATGCTCACGGCGAAGGACCGAATCCCCGATCGGGTCGCCGGGCTCGATGCCGGCGCGGACGACTATCTCGTCAAGCCGTTCTCGATCGAGGAACTGCTGGCACGCGTGCGCGCACGCTTGCGCGAGAAGCACCCCGCCGAGAACGTGCTCGCCGTCAAAGACCTGACCATGGACCGCGACCGGCATGAGGTCGTGCGCGGCGGCAAAGCGATTCAGTTGACGGCCAAAGAGTACGCGCTGCTCGAATACCTTCTCTTACACCGTAACAAGGTGCACACGCGCGACCAGCTCTTCAACGGAGTCTGGGGAAGCGATTTTCTCGGCGACTCAAACCTCATCGACGTTTACATCCGCTACCTGCGCGGCAAGGTCGACGACGGCTTCGACGACAAACTGATCCAGACGGTGCGCGGCGTCGGTTACGCCTTAAAAGACTAGCACGAGCGCTGCAGCGCGGTGAACTCGTTACGGACGCGGATCGCTCTCTATTACGGGGCGCTCATCGTGGCGATGATCGTCGTCGCAGCGGTTGCCTTGAACTTCGCGTTCCGGCAGATCCTGCTCGACCAGGCGAAGTTACGGGTCACCGCGACGAGCGACCAGATCGTCCGGCAGATCGCGCAAAGCGATCTCGGCTTCAGCGAGCCCGAGCCGCTGCTGACGACGCTCGGCGACCGGACCTACCTCGATCACTGGGCCGGGCCTTCGACCTACGTGCAGATCGATTCGCTGGCCGGCTACCCGATCAACAAATCGAGCAACATGGGGGCTCTCATCCTACCGCCGCAGACGGCCTTCGCGAACACCGACCGGACCTACGAAATCGTCACGACCGCCGACGGCGCGCAGGTGCTGGTGCTCGATCGATTGCTGGTGAGCGGCGGAACGCCGATCGCGATCGCGCACGTCGCGGAACGGCTCGACAACGTCCGCAAACTCGTGCAGCGCGCGCGGACGATCATCATCATCGTGACGACGCTGGGGGGGGGCATTGCGCTGGGGATCGCTTACGCCGTCGCCTCGGCGGCGCTCGAGCCGATCGTGCGGCTCACCGAGGCGATGTCCGAGATCGGCTCCGATCGCCTCGACCGCCGCATCGCGACCACCCGCCGGGACGAGGTCGGCCGGCTGGCCGATGCGTTCAACGCGATGCTCGCGCGTTTGCAAGAAGCCTTTGCGCGCGAGCGCCAGTTCATCTCCGACGCCTCCCACGAACTCAAGACGCCGCTCACCGTCATCAACGCCAACGCCCAGATGCTGCAGCGCTGGGGCGATCGCGACGAAGGCATCCGGCGCGAAAGCCTGAACGCGATCGCGGCCGAGAGCGCGCAACTCGCCACGATGGTCAGCGGGATGCTACTGCTGGCAAAGGCCGAGTCGGGTGACGACATCCCCACGTCGGCCGTGGCGCTCGGACCGATCGTCAGCGAGGTCGTCGCCCACGCGCGCGAACGGGCCGGCACGAAGGGCCTCACGCTGATCGAGCAACGCGGGCCGGGGAACGACCGGGTGATCGGCGACCTGGGGCTGCTGCGCCAGATGATCGGCAACCTGGTCGACAATGCGATCAAATTCACCGAAACCGGCACGATCGAAGTACGGCTCCACGGCGAGGGTGATCGCGTCATCGTTGCGGTCGCCGACACGGGGGTTGGGATCGACCCCGAACTCGCCGACCGGCTCTTCGATCGTTTCTTTCGCTCCGATGCGTCGCACTCGCGCGCGATCGAGGGAACGGGCCTGGGCCTAGCCATCGTGCGCAGCATCGCGCGGATCCACGGCGGCACGGTCTCGGCCACCGCCGGGCCGGAGGGTGGCTCCGTCTTTACCGTAGCGCTACCGGCCGCTGCACCGAGTGTCATCGAATCCCAATGATGGGCGGCCCGAACCGCCGTATCATCGGTATGTGCACTTCCCCCGCTTGGGCGCCCTGCGGTCGTTAGCCGCGAGCGCCTTTTTCACGCTGGTTTGCTGGATGGCGCCGGCGGTCGCCGGAGCGGCGGGACATGTTTCCTACGATGTCACCGACCAGGCGATCGTCATCATTCGCGTCACCGACGCCGCCGTCACGGTCAGGACCTGGGACCGCAACGTCGTCGCCGCCGATTGGGACGACGGCGAACAGCTTGCGATGTCGAAGCGCGCCTACAACGCGAGCGGCAGCTACGCGGTGCCCAAACGCACGATCCGCGTGAATCGGCCGGACGAACCGCTCCGCACCGTCGACCTGCCGCCCGAGGACTTTCCGATCGACACCCTCGCGCCCGGCCTTCATGACGCCGTGAATTTTCTGCAAGCGCGGACTAGCGACGCTTTCGCGCCCCCCGGCGAACCCATGCGCCTGACGGTGACGATCCCAAGCTCGACGGGTGCCGTCTTCGTGCGCGAAGCGCACGGGTCGATCTCGCTTGCGAACTATCGCGGTACGGCGCTGATCTTCGGCGAGAACTCGCAAGTCTTTCTCGACAACGTGCGCGGTGCGATGTTTCTGCAAGTGATCGGCGGCCACACCTACGCCATCGACTCGACTTTCGACCGCCTGCGGGCCCGCTCCAACGGGGGCAGCTTCGTGTTCGAGCGCTGCACGAGCAAACAAATCAACGTCCAGACCTACTTCGGACAGATCGTCTACGACGACGGGACCTTCCATGCCGGGCTCGCCCGCTTCGCCAGCGAGAATGGGAACATCGCCTTGGGAAGCGCCGCACCCGTGCAGTTCGCCGGCCGCAGCGCAGAGGGACGGGTGTATTCGAGTTTCAACGGCAACGTCGCGGTCGACGCGCCGGTTCCGGCCCAGGCGAACGCGATCGTCGGCGGCGGCGGCCCGCTCGTCAACGCATCCTCCGCGCGCGGCAACGTCTTCTTCTACGACGGCGCGATCGCCGCGCACCAACCGCTTACGACCGAGTGGCGGCCGATCGCGCGGACGATCCTGGTCCAGCGCCGGACCTACGTTCCGCACCGCGCGCGGCCGGAGCGCTGATCACAAGAGGAATTTGCGCATCACCGCAACGTCGAGCTTGAACGTGTGCTGCGGTAAGACGGCTTCGGTCTTGTAGTCGCAGCGCTCGAAAAACACCTGAGCCGCGTGCTTGTCGAACACCTCGACGCTCATCTTGTGGCAATTGAAGTAGTTCGCGATCCCGTCGGCCCGGCTCACGAGCGCGCGGCCCAGACCGCACCTGCGCCGCTGCGGCACGACGTAAAGCGCGACGATGTGCCCGAGCGAGGCCGCAACCCGTAGCCGCAACGCCGCGACCGTTTCGCCGCCTTCGGCGATCGCCAGATCGTGGAGCTGCTCGTGCCACACGACGCGGAAGTTCCACAATTCCGAACGCCACTCACGGTCGACCCGCTGCCAGAAAGCATCCAGGGCACCGGGCTGCGCGACCTCGATCTCAGGTGTATTCGTGTTCATACGTCCAGCCGTCGCGAGCCGCGTAGACGCGCAGCCCGAGGTCGTCTTCGAGTTCGCGCGCGAGCCGGTTGGGGTCCCGTTCGAGCATGGTCGTGCCGAAGTGTGAGAGGATCGCGGTCTTCGGCCGGACGCCTGCCAACAACTCGCGCGCATCGTCGAATGTGAAGTGATCGACGTCCATCGTGTCGCGAAACCGCAGCACGTTGACGATCAGGACATCGGGCTCGTGACAGCGATAATCGTCGATCAACTGCGGAAAGAGCCGGCCGCAGGGCAGGTACGACAAGGTCGCGCCGGCGTGGCGAAAGTGGAGCCCGTAGGTCTGGACACCGTGGCGGTGTGCGATCGAGGTCGCGAACTCGACTTCCCCGGCCGTGTAGGGGCCGCTGCACTCTTCCAAATAGGTGCAGCCGCCGACGTAGCCGCGAACGTAGGGGAACACGACCGGCTCGCCCTCGAACGCGTCTTGCGGCGCGAAGATGATGCCGCGCTTCTTCCAGCCGCCCTGCGACATCGCTTCAGCCATCACGTTGACGTCGTTTGCGTGATCGAGGTGCTTGTGCGAGAGCACGATCGCGTCGAGCTTCGCCGGCTCGCACGGCGGCACCAGCGAGAGCGCCCGCACGAGCGCCCCCGGCCCCGGATCGACGTGAATTTGGGTCTCGCCGAAGCGCATCCACATCCCACCCGACGCGCGAATTTGGCGCGCGACGACGAAGCGTGCCCCGCCCGTCCCAAGGAACCGGACGGTGATCATGGCGTTCCGGACGGCGCGAGCGCGCCGTCGAAGACGCGGAAGAACGCATCCAGATTCGAGCGGTAGCCGCGCAGCGCCTCACTCCAGCGCCCCAGCGCCAGCAGCCCGGCCTCGGTCAATTCGTAGACCCGGCGCGCCGGACCATGATCGTGCGGATCCCAGTGGGAGCGGATCAGCGCATCGGCTTCGAGCGCTCGCAGCGTGCGATAGACCGTCCCCGAATCGACGGCGATCCCGAACTCGTCGCGCAGATCCTTGACGATCTCGTAGCCGTGCAGCGGCGAGCGCCTGAGCACCACCAGCAGCCACGCGACGAGGTAGTTCTTGGGCGTCCCGCGCGGCGGAGCGCCGTGGTCGACGGGCGATTTCATGAACGGGACTACCGGCGTTTCGCACCTAGGTGCGCCCCTCCCGCCAGGCGTGCTCGCCCTACGAGAGGCGGCGCAAGGTCGTGCGAAAGATCGCGGTGACGGCGCCACCGGCGTCGAGGCGGTGCTCGGCGATGATCGCGTCGGCCTCGTCGACGTACCGCGAACTCGTTTCATCGGCCGCCTGGCGGGCGCCCAGGCGTTCGAGCGCGGCCACGATCGGCTGCACGTCGGCTTCGTCGATCGCGCACTTCGCGGCGTAGGCGCGAGCGATTCGCTCCCGGTCGGCCGAGGGTGGTCCGTCGAGCGCCCAGGTGACGGGGAAGGACCATTTGCGGCGCCGGATGTCCGCGCCGCTCGGTTTGCCCGTCTCGTCGCTCAGCCCCCAAATGCCCAGCACGTCGTCGCGGATCTGGAACGCGAGGCCGTAGGCCCGGCCGATCCGGCCGTAACTCGCCGCGCGCTCGTCCGATGCGCCCGCGGCGAGCGCGCCGAGTTCGCACGAGGCGGAGAAGAGTGCCGCCGTCTTGCCCTCGATCATCGCGGCGTAGCGCTCGAACGACACGACGTCGGTCGTCTCGAATTCGATATCGTGCGACTGCCCCGCGCACATGGCATGGTGAGCGCGCAGCAGCGCGCGTTCGAGCGCGAGCGCGAGCGCGGGCCGGTCGCGGGCCGAATCGAGCAAGGTCAAATACGTCAAACTGCACAGCGCGTTGCCGGCTTCGATCGACGCGGCGACGCCATACTTCGTCCAGAGGGTCGGGCGCCCGTGGCGCAACTCGTCGCGATCCTCGATGTCGTCATGGATCAGCGAGAAGTTGTGCAGCATCTCGACGGCCGCCGCGGCGCCGTAGGCATCGCCGGGCGAGGCGCCTTCGGCCTGCGCGACGGCGAGCAAGATGCGCGGGCGCAGCCGCTTCCCGCGCCGCGCACTCGGATCGTCGAGCCCGAAGTGGTCGGCGATCATCGCCGCGACCCCGGAGTCATCGAGGCGCTTTCGCAACGCGGCATCGAGGAAGGCCTCGAAGCCGTCGAGCGGAGGCGCGGTTGCGGTCATTGCCCGACGACGCTGCCGATCGCGCGAAGCACGTTCGCGGGACGCATCGCATCGGCTGCGGCGGTCGCCTCGAAACCGGAGTGCACCATGCAATCGACACACTTCGCGTTCCCGCTGGCGTGGCCGTAGTTCTCCCACGGGGTCGTCTCGAGCAACTCCCGATATGACTTGGCGTAGCCCTCGCCGAGCAGATAGCACGGCTTCTGCCAGCCGAAGAGGCTGTACGAGGGCATGCCCCACGGCGTGCAATCGTAGTCGCGCTCGCCGGTGAGGAAATCCATGAAGAACGGGCTGGCGTTGAACTGCCACTTCTTCTTGCCGGACTTCCACGGTTCGAGCATCGCGCGGAAGAGCTGCGTCGTCTGCGCGCGAGCGAGGAAGTGATCCTGATCGGGCGCTTTCTCGTAGCGATACCCCGGCGAGATCATCATGCCGTCGATCTTGAGATCGTCGGTGAGGAAGTCGAAAAAGGCCTCGAACACCTTGGGATCGGCGCCGTCGAAGATCGTCGTGTTGGTCGTCACCCGGAAGCCGCGCGCCTTCGCCGCCCGGATCGCCTTGACGGCAACCTCGAAGATGCCCGGCCGCGCGACGGCCGCATCGTGCACCTCCTTGGGTCCGTCGAGGTGGACGCTGAACGAAAAGTACGGCGAGGGATGGAATTTGTCCAGGCTCGCTTCGAGCTTGATGGCGTTCGTGCACAAGTAGACGAACTTTTTGCGCGCCACGAGACCGGCCACGATCTCGTCGATCTGCGGATGCAAGAGCGGCTCACCGCCGGGGATGGAGACGACGGGCGCACCGCACTCCTCGACCGCCGCAAAACACTGCTCGGGGGTGAGGTGGGCACGCAGCACGTCGATCGGATGCTGGATCTTGCCGCAGCCGTTGCACGCGAGGTTGCAGCGGAAGAGCGGCTCGAGCATCAGCACGAGCGGATAGCGTTTGTTGCCCGCAATGCGCTGGCGCACCACGTACGAACCGACGGCGACTGCTTGTTTGAGCGAGATGGACAAACCGGACTCCCTACTGTGGCGTGAGCATGCCGTGTTCGCGAAACCAGGTGACGGCGTCGGCGAGGGCGGGGGCGAGCGGGCCGGGCACGTAGCCGAGGTCGTGCGTTGCTTTCGCGCTAGCATAGAACATTCGCTGCCGGCTCATCCGCACGGCCTCGACTTCGACCTCCGGTTGGACTCCCCGGACCCAGGCGACGGATTGCGCGGCCAGGGCGTAGGCCAGGGCAACGGCGTGGGGGACGCGCATCCGGGGAGCGGGCCGGCCGACCAGCGGCGCGAGCCGTTCGAGCAGGGCCCGGAGCGTCAGGTTCTCGTGGCCCAGGATGTAGCGCTCGCCCGGCTTGCCGCGTTCGTAGGCCAGGAGATGCCCGCGCGCCACGTCCCGCACGTCGACGACGTTGAGCCCGGTCTCGACGTACGCGGGCATCCGGCCCGTTCCGAAGCGCACCACGATCTCGCCGGTCGGGGTGGGTTTGCGGTCCCACGGGCCGATCGGGGTCGACGGGTTCACGATCACCACATCGAGCCCGCCGCGAACCGCCGCGCGGACGGCTTCCTCGGCAAAGTATTTCGAGCGCTTGTACGCGCCGACCAGCGCCTGCGGGGGGCTTTGGTACGACTCATCCGCGGGCGAACCGCCGGCGCGCACGCCGATCGCCGCGACCGAACTCGTGTGCACGACGCGCGTGACGCCGGCGGCCTTCGCCGCGGTCAGCACCGCGTGCGTGCCGGCAACGTTCGCGTGCATGACGGCCGCGGCGTCGCGCCGCGCGAGCGAGTAGAGCGCGGCGACGTGAAAGAGCGCATCGCAGCCGTGCAGCGCGCCGGCGAGCGCGGGCGCAAACAGATCGCCCGGGACGAGTTCGACCGGCAAGCCCGCCAAATTCGGCGCTGCGCCGCGCACCAGGGCCCGCACGCTCCAACCCTCGGCCAAGAGCGCGCGCACGAGGTTCGCGCCGACGAAGCCGGAGCCGCCGGTGACGAACGCCGTCCGCATCGCCCTACGGCGCCGGTAACCGGTACTCGCGCCGGCGGACGCGCGCGACGAGCAGCCGGAGGCTCGTGTTGGTTACCGTCGCCGGCGGCGCGGCGAGCATGATCGCCTTGACCTCGCGGCGCGAGATCTTCACGCCGCCGCCCGGTTCGAGCATGGCCTCAGAGTGTTCGAGTTCGCGCAGCGTCGCGACGGCGAAGAGCACCGGCAGCGAACAGAACACGCGCACGCGCGGCGCGGCTAGCGGAATCCGCTCGATGTAGGCGAGGGCCCGTTCGAGATCGCTGCGCGCGAGTTCGATGAGCGGTTGCAGCGCGGATCGATTGGCCGCGCGCTGCGTCTTCGCCAAGAGATGTTCTTGACTGCTGCCGCGCGAGGCGAGCAGATCGGCCGGCACGTAGATCGCGTTTTCTTGTTCGGCGTCCCAGGCGATGTCTTTGAGGATGTTCACGGTTTGCAGCGCCTCGCCGAACGCTTCACAATCCAGCAGAAGCCGTTCCATCACGCGCTCGGTCACCGCGCGCGAATGGGCATGCCAGAGTTCGGTGAGCAAATGCCCGACCGTTCCGGCGACAAAGTAACAATAGGAGCGAAACTCGGCGATCGAGGCGAGCCGCAAGCCACGCGGATACAGCGTGACGAAGTGCGACATCCCGCTGACCATCTCGCGCACCCAGCGCCGCAGGATCGCCTGACTCGCCGGATCGAGTGCCCGGTAACCGCCGAACACCTCAGAACCCGCGGCGACGAGCGCGCGGTGATCCTCGAGGCCGGTGAGTTCCGCGGCCATCACGTCGAAGCGCGTGCCGCGATCGTCGAAGGCGGCGACGAAGCGGGCCAGCAGCTCGGCCTTGCGGCCTGCGTCGAGTTCGAGATCATCTTCGATCGTGTCCGCGATCCGGCAGAGCAGATAGCCGATTCGCACCGGGCGTTCCAAGCGCACGGGGAGCAATTTGATCCCGAGCGCGAACGTGCGGGACACCCGCGGCAAGAGGAGGCGGAGTCGTCGCTCGCTGGTCGCGTCGAGCGGCACCGCCGGTGCGGTCATGTTCTCATCAATTTCCCAGGAAAGCGCGTGAGCACCGGCGCGCTCCGAAACCGGGCCCGCCGAAGCAGATCGCGTTGCCGAACTACCGTACGAGCATCGGCCGTTCGAGCCGGAATCCCTTCCCCGAAATGAGAGCGCTCGCGCGCCGCGTTCGGCCTACGCGCTCGTGTAGCGCGCGTACCGTCCCAAGGCCGAGAGCGGAAAATGCAACCGGTATTGGTGGTAGCGGAGATAGAAGTGGCCCGGGAAGCCGGTGCCGGTAAACTCCGGTTCGTCCCAGGTGCCGTCGGACCGTTGGGTGCGCAGCAGAAAGGCGACGCCGCGTTCGATCGCCGGCTCGAAGGCGGCGCAGATCTCGGGCAGTCGCTCCACCGCCGCGAGCAAGCCGATGAGCCCCCAGGCCGTTTGGCTCGCGGTCGACGGCCCTTGGCCGCGCAGTGCGGGATCGCGATACGAATCCGTGGTTTCGCCCCAGCCGCCGTCGGCGTTCTGCACGTGCTTGAGCCAAACCGCGCCGCGCACGACGGCGCGATCGATCGCGCGTCCGCCGGGCGTCGGCCCGAGCGCGGCAAGCGCACCGCTTGTGCCGTAGACGTAGTTCACGCCCCAGCGTCCGAACCACGCGCCGTCGGCTTCTTGTTCGGCGAGCAGGTACGCGAGGCCGCGCGCGAATTGCACTTGCTCGAAGCCCAGTTCCGCGCGCGCGAGCATCTCGAGCACGCGCGCCGTGACGTTGGCGGTATTCGGATCGATCATCGCTTTGAGATCGCCGTAGGGGATCCGGTTGAGCCACGCTTTGTCGTTGTCGATGTCGAACGCCGCCCAGCCGCCGGTCGCGCACTGCATCGTCGCGATCCACTGCGCGCCGCGTTCGATCGCTGCGCGCACGCGCTGCGGCTGCGGGTGATCGACCGCCGCGAGCGCCATCACCACCATCGCCGAATCGTCGACATCGGGGTACCAGGCATTCTCGAACTCGAAGGCCCAGCCGCCCGGCTTGCCCGTGCGGTTCTTCACCGCCCAATCACCGTAGCGGTTGACGATCTGCTTTTCCAAGAGCCACGACGCGGCGCGCACCAGGCGCGGATCGTTGCGCGGCACGCCCGCATCGACCAGCGAGCGCATCGCGATCGCCGTATCCCACACCGGCGAGACGCAGGGCTGCACGCGATACGCCCCGCCGCCGGTAATCGTAAATCCGTCGAGTGCCGCAAAGCCGCGCACGACCACCGGATCGTCCACGTCATAGTCGAGCGCCCGCAGCGCGAGCATCGCATTGAGCATCGCGGGGATGATCCCGGCCCAATCGCCGGTCGCTTCCTGACGTTCGACCGTCCAGCGCTCCGCGGCACGCAATCCGGCTGCTCGGAATGGGACCACGTCGTTGCGCTCCATCCAGCGCAGGACCCCGTCGAACGCATTGAACGCCTGCGCGAGCGCATCTTCGCCGGCGTCGGGCAACACGAAACGCGCGGACTCACGGCCTTCGGCATAGAGTTCGTCGAGTGAGAGCGCCGGACCGAAGACGGGTTTGCGATCGAACACGATCATCAACGGGACCGTGCTGCCGCGCGACCAACTCGAGAGATCGTAGATCGAGAACGGGCCGCGCCCCGGCAAGAGCATCAGCCATGGCGGCAGCGACGGCAGACCGTCCCACTCGTAGGCGCCGACCAGTGCGAGATGGAATTTCGTGAAGATGCGCGCCTTGGTGATCCCGCCGCGGGCCAGGATGAACGTGCGCGCGCGAACCAGCGCCGGATCCTCGGCCGGCACGCCGAGCATGCGCAGTCCGAGATACGCCTCGATCGTCACGCTCAACTCGCCGCCGTCGGCGTAGGCCAGCTCCCAGCCGCCGTGCGCGCGTTGCTCGCCGCGAAAATACCGTTCGGCGTCGACCCGCGGCACGCGCTCGAACGTGCCCCAGATGCGATGCAACAGGATCAGCTCGGCCGTCATGGTGACGTTCGATTGCAATTCCGCCCACCACGCGCCGTCCGGCCGTTGGAGCGCAAACGCCGCCTCGGTCGCGCGCGCGACCGCATCGGTGACGTTGGCGGGGTCGACCCGCGCATCGTCCGAAGACCGAACCTCGATGCTCATGCTTCGAGGGGCGGCCTGGATAGGCGCCGCAACGTGGTTCGGATTGGTCGTCGCACGGGGCTCATTTTGGCATGCGCGGAGCGGCGGCCTCCGCTCGCCCGGATCGAACCGGACGTTACCCGGCGTGTGCGCGGTCGTCCCCGCGCGCGACGAAGCCAACGTCCTGCCGCAGACGCTCGCGGCCCTGCGCGCGCAGCGCTATCCCGGCACGTTCTCGGTGCTGCTGGTCGACGACCGCAGCACCGACGGCACCGGCGCCGTCGCCGCGGCATCCGGCGCGGAGGTGCTCGCGGGGGCGCCGCGGCCCGAAGGCTGGACCGGCAAGGTGTGGGCACTCGAGCAAGGCGTTGAGGCCATCCGGTCGCGCGGTTCCGCACCGGCCTACTGGTGGTTCACCGACGCGGACGTGCTGCACGGCCCCGACGTGCTGGCCAAACTCGTCACGACCGCGGAAGACGAAAACCGCGACCTGGTCTCGCTGATGGTGCAATTGGCGTGCCGCACGCCGGCGGAGCGGCTGCTGATCCCGGCGTTCGTGTTCTTCTTCATGAAGCTCTATCCGTTTCGCTGGGTCAACGACCGGCGGCGCAAAACGGCGGCGGCCGCCGGCGGCTGTCTCTTGTTACGGGCCGAGGCGCTCGAACGCATCGGCGGCGTCGCGCGGATCAAGGATGCGCTCATCGACAACGTCGCCTTCGCCCGCGCGGTGAAAGAGAGCGGCGGCGCGCTACGGCTCGAACTCAGCGACGAATCGCAGAGCATTCGCCCGTACGCGACGCTCGGCGGCGTGTGGTCGATGGTCGCGCGCACGGCCTACACGCAATTGCGCTATTCACCCGTCCTCCTGGCCGGAACGGTGCTCGGGATGACCCTGCTCTATCTGGTTCCCCCCGCCGCCGCGGTCGCCGGAATCGCGACGCGCCGGCCGGCGACAGCCGCCGCCGGCGTCTTTTCCTGGACGCTCATGACGCTGGCGTACGCGCCGATGCTGCGCCGCTATCGCACGCATCCGCTCGTCGCCCCACTCTTGCCGCTGGCCGCACTGCTCTACACGGGGATGACGCTCGATTCCGCCCGCCGCCACACCCAAGGCACAGGCGGCGTCTGGAAAGGACGCACGTTCGCCCCGGCCCCACGCTGAGCGCTCACGAGATTGCATCCGCGTAGCGAATGTAGCAACATATCTACAACAGTCTGCATGCGCCTCCGGAGGTTGACGACCGCATGAATGACATTCAACTCGCTGCCTTCGTCGGAAAGGCCGGCGTCTTCCACCTCGCCGGCGGTTCTCAGCTGACCGGTGTGCTCGCGCGCACCGTTGACGGACGCTACCGGATGGCGAAGCAGCTCGGCACAGCCGAGAGCGACATCGGGGTGCGCTTCTTCACCGCCGACGAGGTCACGAAAATCATCCCGCTCCCGTGACGCGCTCGATCACGTCGCACAGCCCGTAAGTGGCCGCTGGTGACCCACGGCGAACCGACGCAATCATATCTCACGCGGGTGAGGGCGTTGCTGGTTGGCTCGAGCTAGGTGCAGGTACCCATTAGACTGCGGCTTCCGTAGCAAGCCGCTCCGGATTCCATATTAAAGTTGCCAACTCCTGATACAGTCCTTGCCTTGTATCCAAATCAGCCTTCTTGAATTCAGGAAGGGGGCGAAACGGCAGCGCGGTCTCCGCGACGAATCGCATGAATCCGGGATTATGATCGTAGGCGTCTTCATGCAGACTACGCGCGAGTAAGTTCCCACCTTGCCCGAGGTAGTGCCGACGCTTCTCCGCATATGGCAGGTCGCCAAAGCTCGCATTGAATGTCTTCGGGAGTAACAGCAGCCCCCCGATCCGATTGCGGTATTCAAGAAATTCACTCGGGTGAGCGAATTCGTCTGTATGCAGTTCTGGGTGGTTAGCCCAGATATGTTCGATCTCATAGCCTTTACGGCCACGTTGCGCGTACTGTTCGTAATTCGACGCCAATCCTGATCGGGTCTCGACGAAGTCGATCATTCGAGCAAGCACTCGATGGATCTGCCGCCCGTTGGTCCCGTGCAATCGAAAGCCATCATTCGTCGAAAAGGTCTCAGATTCGGAGTCAAGCTTCGCGCGCAAAATTTCGACTAACTCTGATGCACTCTTGTTCCGAATGTCGCGCATAACCAAGAACATTGCGTACTGCATAGTCGAATAGTCAATCGCGCGCCAGTTCCAAATACGTCGATTTATCAAAATATCAAGGAAGGACGCTACGATACGGATTTTGCGCCTTGCCGTAGCCTCGTCGTCCTCAACGTTCAATGGCGCAAGAAGAACTGCGTATTGGAGTGTGAAATTGTGCTGAGCGTTGAAGCGGACGCATTCCAAGCCGGGCGTAAGCGTTTCAGCGGCAAGTCGCAAGCGCTCGTACCATATAGCGTAATATACAAAATCTCGCTCGATAAAGCGCCCGAACTCGGCGCTTCCCGTCAGTCCAAGGCTTTGTTCGTGATCGCGAACCCAGCGATGAAATTCGGTGCCGATAAGATCAAAATCTTGAGGCGCTGCCGCTCGCTTGCGCTCTCGAATGCTCTCCGCATATTGGCTCCTGAGCCACGATTTGATGCCGTCAGCGTCCTCGTCTTTAGCAATATCAGAAAGTGCCTGGACCCGCTCTTTCCACGCCTTGCTGGCCTGTGTTCTGCGGTCGGCATCTGTAATATTTGCGAGCAAGTATCCTTTAAGCATGTCTGCCGGTGTAAGCGACAAGCCGCGATCGTTCATCGTTTCGAAGATTGTGTAGGCCTCTGCATCGGAGTAGGCGGTAATCTCCACCAAATGAACATTTTCAATAAGCCAGTCTACAAAATACGGCAGCGGTGCTCCCCTAATCTCATCTGGAAACACGTCTTCGATGTCCGAATAGCGTGACAAAATATTTGTCACTGATTCCGGTGCATCGATCGGTGCATAGTCCTCGCCTTTGTATAGGGCTTCCATACATGATGTGCGTTCCGGAATATCTAAATTAAACGACCGCTTACCAAATTTTTGCGAAAAAATGAGCTCGGCGATTTGGCCCTTCTGCTCCGCGTCGGGGAGGCGATGATGAAGGTAAATCAGCAGTAATGTAAGCGTGGTGAGGCGTTGCTGCCCGTCGATAATGAATTTGTGACCATCTTTGTCACTAACAATTACGGAGCCAAGGAAGTATCGTCCGTAGTCGGCTACAGCGCTACGTTCATCGCCTTCCTCGTGGCTATCGAGAAATTTGTCGGCTAAATCTTCGATAAGCTCCGCAACTTGCTTCTGTTGCCACTTGTACTCTCTTTGGTAGTAGTCGATCGAGTACTTGCGATTGGCTAACAATTCGCGAACCGTCCGCCCTTTGCCGTCGATTTCCCGGGACACGCGAGGGGCTGCGTTCCTGAAGTCCATTTCCACTTACCGTCTCCCTAGAAATTCAAATGGCCAGCGAAGATAGTCCGAGTCGAGCCGCGACGAAAGTCGAACACCTAGCATTCTGTTTCGTCGCTTTCGGTCATCACTTCTGCGTCGCTCAGAAGGCTCGTGATCGGGCGCCGAGCGAGGAACGCATGTAGAGCGCTCGCAAGCGAAAGGGCGAACATGGCATCGTCGCGATTCGGGACGTCGTACCCTCGATGGACGGGCTCGGAAGCAAAGTCGAATACGGCCCCGATGACGGACGCAAGAACCTGATATGGATCGCCGCCATGGCGACGATGGCGGCGCGACAGTTCGGCGCCAACTGCCTTTACACGCGGTGCAAAAGCCGTCGTGGCGGGCTCAATCGCTAGGTTCCGCTCGAGCACCGCGACGAGTTCTTGAAGGCTGTTCCGCGAATTTCCCATGGCTTCGCCGTAGCGACCATTGTCAAACTCTGCCGAGGCCCGCGCGAGCATCTGCGCGGAGCGCAACCAGGCGTCATTCACGTCAGGCGGGACGGGAAGTTCTACAATATGAACGCGCCCGTAGCCGCAAGCCGCGAGCACGTCATTCCAGCGGTCCCGTGGCACCGAAAGCGCCTGCGGCGCCCAAGAAGACTTGTACGAAGCGGTGAGGCCGTCGGCGCGTTCCGCCAGCAACGTCAACGTGATCTCGAAGGTCGGTTCACCGCCCGCTCGCCGCTCCTCGATGCTCGCGAGCTGCGCGTCGGAGATCGGCGCCATTAGCGCCGTAGTTCCGCCGCTTGCGGGCTGGTGAGGAATGACGAGACCGAATCCGCCATCGCCGGGCCAGGAAAGAGCACCACCAATCTGGAGCGGCCGCGCCTTCGCCGGGTTATATTCTACCAGGCCGATCACAAGCACATACGCACCGAAGGCAGAACGCCCGCCGCGAAACTGCGTAGGCTCCAGGTCCATTGAAAATGCATGGTCTTGTGTGCCGTCTGCGGCCGAGAACTGGATCTTCATGCACGCCCATTCTCAATGTCGCCCGGTAGCCAGGCGAATCGAAAGACGTCAAACTCATCGTATTGGGCGACAGGCAAAAGCGAGGAGTATCCAGCGCCGGTTAGCGCCGCTATATAATGCTTCGCGATCTCCTCTATGACGTCGATGCAGGCCGCTATTTCGGTAAACGTTGGTCGGTCCGCATCGGCGACGCCGGTAACGGTATCGTGCGCGACGATTTTATCCGCATAGTTGACGACTCCTCGCGATGCCTCCTCAAGAGCTGTCAGGTGGCCCTTGATTTGCTTCGCGTAGAGTCGGTCCTCATTCCTGACAACGTCGCCCACATTGCTCCACATCGAAGACACGAGAAAATCGCGCATCTCGGCGTTGTAGTCCGGCGCCCCTTCAGCGTCAAATAGTTCTTCGATGCTGTTGCGAGTAAATGCCGCGCAGGCGCGCCGCATGTCCTCAAGCAGAAGTCGCAGCGAGCGCACGTCGTTCCGCTCGGTCTTTCCCTCGAGAATTCGGCGGATACGCATGACCTGCGAGTCGATATACCACTGTTTGACACGGACGGGGAATGGGCTCGCAGCCCGTATGATGCGCGTGTTGCCACGGATTATTCTCTCGAATTTGGCGAAGTCGTCTTGAAACATCACGAGCGTCATGATTTCGTCACGCAGATGTTCGACATCGTCACGCCATCGGTGCACGCGGGCGGGATCGGGCCGCAGATTCGGATGGACATCCTTGGCGTCACTATTCGTAGGTGCCGGCAACTAATGGCTACTCCGTACCGAAGATTGGAAGTGGAACTGACCGCCGAATGTCAGAGATGTCGACCTTGTCTTGGCGCTAGTCTTCGAACACCGTCGCCGTAGCATTTACTCACCATTAGCCCGACAGGCCCCTTCCGACAATTTTCTTGGCTGATTTATGCCGTGCTAGCGCTCCCCAGAACGATGCGACGTAGCCGACGCGAGAAGCTATCGTACGCTGTCGTGAGCACCGCTCGCTAGCCGCGAGCAGTCAGCGTCTGCGTTGGCGCCGGCGTCGAGAAGCGACATGACTTCCGGCTGCGGTTCCCGCTCGGCGGCCTTCGGCGTGAATCGAGTACGCAGTCCCGCAGCGATGAAGTTGTCGATCACCGAGCGCGTCACTCCGAACGCGTACGGCCGCCGCAGCTTGCTGAATCGCTCGAGCGTACGGGATGCGATATCTTCCGGCGATACAGCGCAGTCGTCCAGCAGAAACCAATTGCCGCCCCACTCCGGCGCGTGCTGCGACGGGCGGTAGGCGACGAGCGTGCGACATTGGCGCAAGGTAAACTGCGCCGTGTGCATACTACCGCCTTCGATGCCGCTCTGCATGAGAAATGTCGCTGTCGATAGCCCGCTTTGAATGCGATCTCGTGCGACGAGACTGAATCGGCTGACCTTATAGCCTGTCTGGATCTCGGACAGTAGGCATCCGCCTTGTATCGAGGATGCGTCGGGCGAGTTCTTCGTTGAGTTTTGGATAGGCCGGGATTCCCCATATGGCTGGGCAATTCGCCGCCCGGTTACCTCCCTCCGGCTAAATCCGCACGGGGTGGGCCTTCCGGCGACGGCGTTCGTGGCTTCTGGACCGACGCTTCGGCAATGCGCGACCGAAATGCCCGAGAATCTGCTCATTTGGGCACAATTCTCCCGCGGTGGTTCCTCGATCGAATCACCGAAGCATGTTCCACGTCGGTGCGGGCGCCGACCGCAGGCGTAGCGCGGCGATCCGCTGCAGCAGTTCCGCGAAGACGTCGCGTGGGATTGCGACCTCGGCCATTTGGAACGTAACGTAGCGCCCGTGGCTGACGACCTTCGCGCCGATCTTGATCAGCTTCTCGCGCAAACTCGTGAGTGTCCAGTCCGCGATAACGGCCGGCGTCACGAGCGATCGTAGGAAGTTCCCGAGATTGTAGGCCAGTGCATGAAGCTGAAGCCGAACAGCATTTGCGGCGAACGTGCGGCACGATAGCCGCGTCCATTTGATCGCACCTTTGCCCTCCTTGATGTGCTGCTCTGCGGTTCCGCGCTGATTGTAGAACGCAACGACGTTCTTTGGGCGTCGCGTCAGATTCGTCACGATGAAGCCGACCCGCGGAAAGAGTTCGCCCGGATGCCACTCGACCTTGGCGACGACACGGCGCGCTGTGCTCCAGCTCCCGGCTTGATAGCGGAACGTCGAGTACAGGCGCTGCACGTAGTGCGGCGGCCGACCCACGGGTCGGCGAAGCAAATGAGCGATCTCGTTTTGCAATATCTGGTTGGCCGGCAAGCGGATCGCGTATTCGATTCCCTCCGACTCCAGGTACTCGTACATGCTTGGCATCGCAAAGGCCGCGTCGCCACGGAAGCAAATCCGGGAAGTCTTTCCCTTGTAGCGAGCGACGACGGGCTTGAGGACCGCCTCCCAGTTATTGGCACTGTGAACGTTGCCCGCCCGAAGCGCGCATCGTTCGAGGTCGCCGAATTGGTTGAACACGAAGAGCGGATGGTAACAGGTACAGCCGAAATGGCCGTTCCAGACGCTTTGCTCTTGCTCGCCATGGGTCGGACTCACGCTCGAGTCCATATCCAGCACGATCTCGCTATCCGGTTCGTCGCGTCGTGCACGATCGATCCAGTTTCCGGACAGGTTTGCAAGAGCGGAAAGATTCGCCGATGCTGCGAGCCATTGCGTTTCAAAACGGCCCATCTGACTTGGTGAAGCGGCACGACCTTTCGCCGATTTGCCACCGACGATCCAACGCATCGCTGGATCGTGGCGCAACCGGTCGGCATCGTTCACGTCCTCGTAACCGGCGAGCCGGCCGAAAACCGACTGCCGCAACATGCCGACCAGGGCATGACGGCCGTTCTTCCCGGTTCGTCCGTCGGCAAGTAGTTCGCCGGCAAGATCGCTCAAGCCGAGTACATCATCGAGTTCGCGATAGGCGAGCAGACCTGCATCAGAGGTGACGACGGATCCACAAAACTGAACCATAACGCGACGGTCGAAATCGAGGTGCAGAACCTCGTTCTTCGCTTCACCCGTCGGGTTCGTCGCTTTTGGCCCGTCAAGATCGTCGCCCATACGCTAATTATAAGGCAAATCGCGTCGAAGTGCTCAACCAAACTGCAAAGTCATCCGGGGAATGCGGGAACAGATGTGGGGCGGGTCAGCCCATGGAGCCGAAGGCGCTGACGCCGCGAGTTATCGCGACGTGAAACCAGCGGCTTAGAAGTGGGAACGAGTAGTATCGGCGATGCGATATTCGCCTCTAAAAAAGAGAACGGTTTTTTTATCCGGGGGCTGCTATGATGGTGCGGGCAACGCGTTCGAGTGCGGCCAGGGCGCGCATGCTGTCGCGCGCGAAGCGCACGGCGGCGAACGGGTTGCGCGCGAACGCCAGCGCGACGCGCTCGGGGCGCAAGGTTCCGCTCGCGTCGATGGCTTTCCTCAGCGGCGGAAGGTCGTGGCGCGCATCGTCGCTGACGACACGGACCATCGCAAACCGGATGCCGCGCGCGACGAGCGCGGCGGCGAGCGACGCGCCCTCCATATCGACGACCTTTGCGCCGGTGCGCAGCGCGAGTTTCCGTTTCTCGCTCGCCGAGGTCACGATGTACGGCGAGGTGTAGCCGATCGCGCGCAGCGCGCCCGTGAGCGAGGCGGCCAACGTGGGATCGCACGAATACCAGCGCCCGTCGTCGACCACGGCTTCGTAGACGACGACCGTCTCCGGGAGGAGCGATGCCAGGGCGCCGCAGAGGCCGGCTACGATGATGCGTTCGCCGACGAGCACGTCGGGCAGCGCATCGGCTGCCCGCGGTCCGGCGGGCAAGGCGACGACACGCGCGCCGGCCCGCCGGACCGCAGCAGCCTCCGCGCCGCGCGGCACGAGAAACAGCGCGTTCACCGCGGATCGAGTTCGACGAGCACGTCGCGCCAGCGAACGGTTCGTCCGCGGATTCCGGCCACCCAGACGGTGAGGCCGAACAGATCGCGCGCCGGAACGAGCCACCAGCGCGACGGGCGGTCGACGCCGAGCGCGCGGCGCGCGGCAGCATGCAGCGCGAAGCGCATGCCCAGCGCCATTGCAACGAGCCCCAAGGCGGGGAGGCGGCGCCGGGCCAGCACCAGCGCGAGCAGCGCGAACGAGATCGGGTAGCCGACGCAGAGCCCGAGATAGGACCCCGGGCGCAGCGCACGCGTGGTGCGTGCCCAGCGCACTTCGTGATCCCACAGCGCGCCGAGCGTCGTCTCCGCCACCGTCGTGGTCACGATCGTATCCGCGAGGACGATGCGCCGACCGCGTTCGCTCACGAGCCGGCCCAGCGCGTGATCGTCGGCGAGTTCGTCCAGCGCCGCGAAGCCGCCGATCGCCTCGAGCAGATCGTGCCGCACGGCCATCGTCGCGCCGAAGCAGTATCGGAGCGGTTCGATCGCGCCGGCGACCAACACGCTGGGCGCGAACTGTTCTTCGATGCCCATCGCGCCGAGTTCGGCGACGAGCCCGCCAAGCGGTTCGCCGCGATAGAGCGCCGTTACCGCGCCGACCGCCGGATCGTCGAACGCCGCGGCAATCGCTTGCAGGTAGCTGCGCTCGACGCCGATGTCGGCGTCGGCGACCACGACGATCTCGCCGCGCGCTTCGCGCTCGCAACCGGCCAGCGTGCGAACTTTGGGATTGCGCCGCGCGCGATCGTCGCCGATCGCGACCTGCGCGATCCCGGGCCATTCGGCAACCACCGCCTGCGCGATCGGCAAGGCCTCGTCGTCGAGCGAGCGCACGCAGAAGCTGGCCGTGAACGGACCGTAATCCTGCGCGCACAGCGCGTGCAAGTGTTCGGCCAGCCGTGGTTCGGCACCGTGCAGCGGCCGCAGCGCCGCGATCGACGGCTGCTCGAGTGGCGCCTGCCGCCGGCGCGCCGCGAAGTTCAACGCCCGCAGCGTCGCAAACGCGGTGTACCCGCTCGCGACGCACGCCGCGAGCGCCGTCGCGCCGAAGGCCGCCTTACGAAGCATCGCGCAGGGCTCCGTACGCGATCCGTTGCACCCCCCGCGCTTCGAGCGCGGCGGCGACCGCCGGGCTCGTGACGGCTTCCAATTCGGCGGCGAGCGCGTAGCCGCGCAGATCGTCGGCCATGCCGTCCCATGCACCGGTCGCGATGTGGAAGAACAGTTCGGAGGTGCCCTCGGGGAGTTCGCGCGCGAAGCGCTCGACGCGCTCCACCGTCATCCGGCCGACGTCGGAGATGCCGAACACGCAGTCGTTGCTCGCCACGCCGGCCGCCCGCAGCCGGGCGCGCATGAGCGCGACCCAGGGCGCCAGCAGCACGCCGTTGGCGAACCGCAGGCCAAGCCGGTCGCGATTCGCACGCCACGACGGCCAGAACGGCTCGTACGGCACGCGCATCGGCGGCCGGCCGTAGTCGCGCGCAACGCGCAAGATGATCCCAAGCACCGTCGGGTGCAGGTGGTAGTGGCACTGCGCGTTGACATGATCGAGTGCTAAGCCGGTCGCGGCGAAGCGCGCGAACTGCGCCCGCACCTCGGTCTCGAGTTGGCGCCGGATGCCGGGCTTGAAAAAATAACGCACGCCGGTCGCTGCAAGATCCTTCGAGAACATTCCATCCGGTTCGAGCAGATCGGGGATCGACGCCGCAGGGGCCGCCGGACGCCCGTGGACGAGCACGACGTGCAAGCCGACGCGCAGCGTGCCCACTGCGCGCGCCCGGTCGACGGCATCCTCCGCTGCGGGTTCGGCGACCATCAAACTCGCGGTCGTCACGATGCCGCGGCGGTGCGCGCGTTCGACCGCCTCGTTCACCGGGATCGCCAGCCCGAAATCGTCGGCGTTGACGACGACCCGCTTCATGCGGCGCGCCCGGCCGAGAGAATCGCCCAGGCCGTGACCGTCTCTTCGAGAAACGCGGCTTGATACGCGACCATATCCGTCACCCCGGGAAAGCGCGCATCGCCCTGCGGCGCGCCGCGCCGGTAAGCGGCTCCCTCGGCGACGACGATACCGCGCCGCACGCATTCGGTGAGGATCGCGCGGGCGGCGCGTTCCGGCGCGGCGACGACTTCGGGATCGACGAACGCCCCGGGCGGCAAGCCGCGCAAGCGTGCGAGGAACGCGCCGGCGGCCTGATCTTCGGTGAACTGCTCCGCGTGGACGAGATCGGCCGCGAAGAGCGCGCTCGCGGTCACCGGACGCGCGGCAGCGAGCGAATGCGCGATGTCGGCGGGGTCCTCGGGCAGCAGGATCCGGTAGAGCATCCCGAGCCGCCCGTTGCAGAACGGATCGTAGGCCACCGCCGCAAGCATCACGGTCGCATACGGCGCGACGTGCGTGAGTAGCCCCTTGAGCGGATGCATGCGCCCATCAAGGCTGTACGTGCCTTCCGGATTGATGTAGAACGTCGCTCCGGCGCGCACGATGCGCACGATGTCCGCTACGTCGTGCTCGATTTGGGCGCGCGTGGCGTCGAGCATCTCGCGCCGGTACGGTTCCCGCAACTGCGCGAGCTTCATCATCTGGTGGGCGGCTTTTGCGTAGCGCCGCGAGTGCAGGTCGCTCAAGCGCTGCGGGGCATCCGGCAAGCGCGCGGCGACGCCGGGCGCGAGCACTTCCTCGAGCGGTAAGTCGCCGTGGACGGCTTCGAGCCGGCGGGCGAGACTGCGTAGCGGACGCGACGAAAGTTGGTTCTCCACCGGCAACATCCCCATCGCCCGAAACAAGAAGCCGGCGTTGAGGTGCCACATGATCGGCGCAAGCGCCGGGAAGCGTTCGGCGAAGAATCCCGGCTCGTACATACGCCGCGACGATACCGTGAACAGCGGGCGAAGCCACGGGCCGCCCAGGAGTCCGCGGGTGACGATCGTTTCGCCTTCGTCCTCGTGCTGGTGGTTCGCGACGAGGATGGTCGCTCCGCGCCGGAACGGGAGCCGGCCCCACTGGCGGATCCGGATATGCCGCGCGAGGATCGGCGCTCGAACGATCCGGCTCACCAGCACGATCGACGAGCCGTACCACGGCGCGAGCGGACGCGCGCCGACGCGCAGCACGGTCAGCGAACCGAGCGCGAAGCAGACCCCCGAGCACGCGAACAAACTCCGGAAACCGATGTGTTCGTTGGCTGCATGCGAGAGCAAGAACGCGCCGATGAACGGTGCGACCACCATCGGCAGATTGGAAACGGTGGCCCAGATCCCCAGGTCCCGGGCCACGTCGCCGAGTTCGGGGATCGCATCGAGCGCCAACGCCCAGCCGACCGAGAACACCGCCCCGAAACCCAGCCCGAACAGAATCGCGTAAAAGAACACCAAGTGCAGATCGGGGAACGCCGCGAAACCGGTCGCGGCGAGCGTCATCGGAACCCCGGCTGCGGCGACGACGAACCGGCGATCGAAACGGTCGGAGAGCACGCCGGCCAGGATGCTCGAAAAAATCGCGCCGACGAGCGCCGAGCCGGCGACGAGTCCCGTCTGCAACGACGCGTCGTGCACGCCGAGCACGTCGGTGAAGAAATACAGCACGTAGGTGTTGAGCAGCGCCATGCCCAGGATGATGAAACCGCGCGCGACCACGGTCACGACGAGGTCGTGCCGGTCGCGCACTTTGGCATGCTCCGCATGTTCGTGCCCCCGCGCGGGGACGATCCCCAGCGTCAGCGAGCCGACCAGGATGACCAGCGCCGTGATCGCGAGCGCGAGCGGCGCAGGGAGGAACCCCGCGATCGCGAGCCCCGCGACGGTACCGAGCAACGTGAGCGCACCGCGCACGCCCGTCGCCGTGCCCCAGGAAGCGCGCGGCACGAGTTCGGGCAGGAGCGCTTGGTAAATGGTCGTCGAGGCGGTCAAGGCGATCGTCGCGACGACGAGGCCGAGGCCCACCTGCCAGGTTTCTGTCGCGAAGATCAGCCCCGCGATGGCAAGCGCGTTGACGAGCAGCGCCACGCCGGTTTGGAAGCGGCGATCGCCGCCGCGGCGTTGCGCGCGATCCGAGAAGGCGCCGGCGATCGGCGGCACGATGGCGGCCGCGACCGCCGCAAACGTTGTGAGCGTCGCCAGCGCCCAGACATGACCCGCCGGATCGATGCGCAGCAAGAGCGCCGGGATGATGATCGCCAGCAGCGCGCCGTCCTCGAATTGAACCGCGATCCACAGCGCGTTGAGCGCGACGTGGAAACGAACGCCGGGCTGTGGCGACTCAGCCGCCGCCATGGGCGGACGTATCGGTTTCGAGCTTGTAGTCCTCGAACGTCGCGTGCGCCTCGACGTGGTAGCCGGGCAATTTTATCTCGGCGTTTTCAGTCTTGGGCAGCGGGAACCCATCGACGTGCACCGGGTTGACCTCGACGGCGATCCAGCCGCCGTTGAGATAATTCCACTGCACGCGGCGCAGGCCGTCCTCGTCGAGTTCGGCGTTGACGTTCTTGAGATGGCCGGTCGTGCGGTCTTTCATTTCCAAGTGCAGCCGGTCGCCGATCCGTTGAACGCCGGTGAAATCGTAGGTCTCTTTCCAGGTCGACGGTTCGAGCGGGTCGAGGCTGATATTCTCAAAGCCTTTCCCGAACCACGGCACATGACGGAAATGAATCGACAGCAGATCCGGCTTCACAAACGAGCCGTCGCCGTCGAGGTGAAATCTGATGTACGGGAACGTCTTGAGCGCAAAATCGACGTGGATCTGGAACGTATACGAATGGAGGGGCGCCATCCGCGCCGCCGAGTTCGCTATGAGTTCCGAGGCTTCGTCGCCCGGCGCGCTCCCCAAGAGCGCGACGGTGGCCGCGATCGCGAGCGCTCCCCGAAAAAGAGACCGCATACCGCCGGGGACTTCGCGAAGCAATCGAAGGTTGCCCTGGTTTTATCCGAGCGCCCCGATGGCCGGGAAGCTGCCGGCGATGATCCCGGTCGTGGAGCGCCCCAGCCAGCGCTCGATGACGGTCGCATAGATGCGACGAAAGTCGGTGCCGAACCGCAAATTACCGGCGGCGAGGTCGTCCAGCGAGGGATGTTCGCCGTACACGCCGCCCGCGACGCCGCCCCCGATCAGGAACACCGGGGCCGCCGTTCCGTGGTCGGTCCCGCGACTGGCATTTTCCTCGACCCGCCGGCCGAACTCGGAGAAGGTCATCGTCAGAACCCGGCCGTCGTTTCCGTGCGCCGCGAGGTCGGCGTAGAACGCGCTCATGCCGTTCGCAAAATCGGCCAGCAACCGGTCCTGCGTGACCCGCTGCGTCGTATGCGTATCGAACGAACCCAGCGTGACGTAGAGGACGCGCGTCCCGAGTTTGCTGCCGATGATCTGCGCGGCGAGCGCGAGGCTGCGCCCCAGCGGCGTCGCCGGATAGGGGGCATCGGTCGCGTAGCCGGCGACGAGCCGCGGAAGTTCTTCCGATCCGCGTTGGGCGTGATCCTCGATCTCGGCCACGCGCGCCAAATACGGCGAAGAGAACGGCACGCGCTGGTCGCGGACGAACGCCCGAAAAGCCTCGCGAGCGGCGCCGCTGCGGTCGCTCGCAAGACCGTAGCCCTGCAGTTGCTGGATCGCCGGAACGTCGACGCGTTCGCTCACGAGCAGCTCGGGCAGCACGTTCGCGAGCGCTACGGCGTTGAAGAGATCCTCTTTGGGAAGGCCGGCGGCGTCGAGATAGCGCCCGAGCCAGCCCGTCGAGGGAAACGAATCCGGCGCCGCGGTTTGCCAGATCTCGGTCCCGCGGAAATGCGAGAGTACCGGGTCGGGATAGCCGACGCCCTGAACGATCGCGATCTTGCCGCGACCGTACAGCGCCTCGAGCGGCCTGAGCGCCGGGTTGAAGCCGATGCGATCGTCGATGCGCAGGACGTCAGCGGGCGCGACCGCGAGCGTCGGCCGGTAGCGGTAATACGCCGGATCGGCGAACGGCACGATGGTGTTGAGCCCGTCGTTTCCGCCCTGGAAATTGACGATCACGAGCACGCGATCGTCCGTGCCGGCGAATCCGGGCCGCGGCGTTCGGGCGAGCGCCTGCGCGAAGAGACCGTCCGCGCTGCCGACGACGGCGAGCCCGCCCAGTGAGCCGATGAGAAAACCGGAACGCTTCATGTATCCTGATCCTACGAAAGCTGGTAGGCGGGCATCGCCATGGTGAGGTAGGCGGCACCGCGGACCCGTTCGTCCACGTTCTCCGCTGACAGGGAGGCCTGCGCCGACACGCCGCTTCCGTTCAGATAGGCGACGAGTTGCGCCAGCGACTGTGGCGCGACATCGCCGATGAGGATCGTGGCTGCCATCGTGCGCGCGACCTGCGCCGCCTGCAACCCGGTCATGGCGTCGCCGAGCCAGCCACCGCTCGCCTGGTTGACCAGCCCCGAGGCGAAGTTCTCGCGCGTGAGCAGAGTCTGGCTGTTCAGCCATGCGGCGCCGCCGTCCCAGCCCTTGACGTTGGGCGGAGAGAACAGTATCTGGCCCATGCGGCGCAGCGCCGCCAGCGCGATCGGCTTGGCCTCGGTGAGCCCGAGCAGTTGGTACGCGCCCGCGACGAACTCGACCGGGCTCTTGACCAGCGCACGATAGGCGCGCTCGCTATAGAACACGTTGCTGCGCAAGAGCGTCGACAGCACCGGCGCCAGGTCGTAGTCCTTCGCGCGCAACAGCTCGGCGACGGCCTCGACCAAGCCCGGTTCCGGATCGCTATAGACGAAGAACCCGAGCAGCTTCGTTGCGAACCAGCGCGCGCAGGCCGGTTGCGCGAAGATGATCGAGACGATCGCCGCGCCGTCGAAGGTGCCGGATTGACCGAGGAACGTCTTGCGGCCGTCATCGTGGTGTGCGGCGTCGACGGTGAACGTGCCGCTGCGGCGGTCGATCGTCCAACCGGTAAAGGCTCGCGCTGATTCGCGTACGTCGGCCTCCGTGTAGTTGCCGATCCCCAGCGTAAAAAGCTCCATCAGCTCGCGCGCGTAATTCTCGTTGGGATGCGCCTTCACGTTAAGCGCGTTATCGAGGTAGCGCAACATCGCAACGTCTTTGGAGACCGCGAGCGTCAGCTCGCGGATGTTGCCGAGCGCGTTGCGGCGGAAGAGCTGGTTCTGATCGACGAGTGCCTGCGTCGTGGTCCCCTTCTCCCACGAACTCGTGAAGTGACCGTGCCAGAACAGCGTCAGTTTCTCTTGCAGCGGCGCCGGCGTCGAGATCATCCGGTCGAGCCACCACAGCATCGCCGCTTGCCGATTCGCATTGCGCGTTTGATTGAACTGTTTGCGCAAGGCAACGATCCGATCGGTGTCCCGCGTCTGCTGCGCCTGCCGCAGCGCAAGCAGATCTTCGCGCGAGTACTGCTCGCCGGCCAACGGCGGACCCGCCGGCTCGGTGCCGGCATCGAAACCGGCGAGGGCGTCGACGGCGGCGTGCATCGAACCCGAGGCCACCCGCGCGACCTCGACCGGCGAGCCGCCGAAGCCCGCCCGGCGCAAGAGATGCGCGGCCAGCCGCTGATTCCAAGGGCCCGCGTAGGGCGCGAGCGCCGTGCTCGTATCGAGGGCGCCGGCCGGGCGATAGAGCGCGGGAGACGGCGAGGCGACGACGGTCGAGGCGTTCATCCACTCATCGTACGGGCAGCGGGACCAAACCGGATAGCCCGCACCGCGCATTCTAACGTCTGCTTCAGACCGGGAAGTCCCGTGGAACACGAATAATCGCGCTTGGGATGAGCGTCCTACCGAGCCGCATCGACGAGCGATCCGAGGACTTCGCGCGCAACCGCGCGGCGATGAGCGCGCTGGTCGACGAATTACGCCGTGCGCTGGCGCGCGCCCACGGCGGCGGCGGGCCGGCGGCGGTCGAACGGCATCGCAAACGCGGAAAGCTCACCGCACACGACCGGATCGACCGCTTGGTGGACCCGGGATCGGCGTTCCTGGAATTCTCGGCGCTCGCCGCGCACGGCCTCTACGACGACGCGGCCCCCTCCGCAGGGATCGTCACCGGCCTGGGCACGATCTCGGGCGTCACCTGCGTCATCATCGCCAACGACGCCACGGTCAAAGGCGGCACCTACCTTCCGATGACGGTGAAGAAACATCTGCGCGCGCAGGAGATCGCCGAGCAGAACGGCCTCGCGTGCGTCTATCTGGTCGATTCGGGCGGCGCGTTCTTGCCGCTGCAAGCCGACGTGTTTCCCGATCGCGATCACTTCGGGCGCATCTTCTACAACCAAGCCAACATGTCGGCGCAGGGGATTCCGCAGATCGCCGCCGTGATGGGATCCTGCACCGCGGGCGGCGCCTACGTCCCAGCGATGGCCGACGAGTCGATCATCGTCAAGGACAACGGGACGATTTTTCTCGGCGGACCGCCGCTCGTGCAGGCGGCGACGGGCGAAGTCGTTTCGGCCGAGGAGCTGGGCGGAGCGGACGTGCACACGCGCATCTCCGGCGTGGCCGATCATTACGCCCTCGACGACGAGCACGCGCTCGGGCTCGTGCGCCGGATCGTCGCCAACACCAATCGCCGGCCGTTCGATCCCTGGCCGATGCGGGAGCCCCGGCCGCCGGCCCGCGATCCCCACGGTCTGTACGGCATCGTACCCGCCGACAAGCGCCAGAGCTACGACGTGCGCGAGGTCATCGCGCGCATCGTCGACGATTCCGAGTTTTTCGAGTTCAAGGCGCGCTACGGAACCACGCTGGTGTGCGGTTTCGCCCATCTCGAGGGCCACCCGGTCGGCGTCATCGCCAACAACGGCATCCTGTTCTCGGAATCGGCGCTCAAAGGCGCGCACTTCATCGAGCTGTGCGGAGCGCGCGGCACGCCGCTGGTCTTCTTGCAGAACATCACCGGTTTCATGGTCGGCAAGGAATACGAGAACCGCGGCATCGCCAAGGACGGAGCCAAGCTCGTCACCGCCGTTGCGACCGCCCGCGTGCCGAAGTTCACCGTCGTGATCGGCGGCAGCTTCGGCGCCGGCAACTACGGCATGTGCGGTCGCGCGTACTCGCCGCGGCAGCTCTGGATGTGGCCCAACGCCCGCATCTCGGTGATGGGCGGCGAACAAGCCGCCTCCGTGCTGCTCGCGGTCCGCATGGAAGGCGACAAGGCGCCGCTCGATGCCGCGGAGCAGGCCGCGCTCAAAGCTCCGATCCTCGCGAAATACGAAGTCGAGGGCAGCCCCTACTATTCCACGGCACGGCTCTGGGACGACGGCGTCATCGATCCGCTGGACACCCGCCGGGTGCTTACGCTGGGCTTGCACGCCGCCCGCTATCGCGCGCCGGAACGCCCGTCGTGGGGACTCTTTCGAATGTAGCGTCGAACCCGAGTAGCCGAGCGCGGCGATGGAGCGAGGGACCGCTCCGGCCGACAATGAGAACATGAAGCTACGGATCGGCGCTCAACTCGCGCTCGTTTTTGCCATTCCGCTGGTGGCCTTGGCCGCGGTCGCGATCGTCGTGGGAGTCGGCTTCCACCATTTGGACGCGGCCAAGAACGACCTCAACGCGCAGACGACGTACCGCGCGCACGCGAGCGCCCCGGTCAAAAACCCGGGCGAAGCTGCCGCCCGGGCGGCGGCGCGTCTGGATGCCGTCGAGCGAGAACTCGAAGTGCTCATCTTCGCAATCACCGGAGCCACGCTCATCGCCACGGTCCTGGGCGGTTTCCTCTTCTCACGCGGCATCCGCTCGCGGCTCGCCGCGGTCTCGCATGCGCTCGCACTGATGGCACGTGATGACTTTGCGAACTTGTCGGCTGCGCTCAATCGTCTGGCTGAGGGGAATCTCTGCGCGGATTTCCAGAGCAGCGCGCACCCCATCATCGGGGCCGGCGGCGACGAGATCGGGGAACTCGTCGACACGTACAACGGGCTCGCGAACGGGTTCAGCACGATCTCGCGTGAGTTGACCATGGGCTTGGCGAAACTTCGCGAACTCATCAGCAACGTCGCGATCACCTCGCGTGGGCTCGCGATCGCGAGCGACCAGGCCTCGGCGGCTTCCAATCAGGCCAGCGTTGCCGTCGAAGAGATCGCGCAAGCCGTCGATCGCGTCGCGGTCGGAGCGCGCGACCAAGCCGGCCGCATCGCCCAGGCGGGCGCGGCGATCGAAGAGCTGGCGCGCGCCTCCGAACAGATCGCCGACGCGGCCAACGATTCGTCGATCCGGTTGCAAGCCGCGGTCACCGCCGTCGAGCAGCTCGACCAGGAGATCAGTTCGGTCTCCAGCCACGGCACGTCGCTGGTGGCCTCGGCGCGCGAAACCACCGCCGAGGCCGCGGCCGGCAACGAGGCCGTCGGCTCGACCCGCGATGCCATGGTCCGGCTGCGCGAAGTCTCCGAACGCGCCGCGACGGCGATGGTCACGCTCGAAGAACGCTCGACCGCCGTCGAAGAGATCGTGCGCACGATCGAAGAGATCGCCGACCAGACGAACCTGCTGGCCCTCAACGCCGCGATCGAAGCGGCTCGCGCCGGTGAGCACGGCCGCGGTTTCGCCGTCGTCGCCGACGAAGTCCGGAAGCTCGCCGAGCGTTCGTCGCTCGCCACCCGCGAGATCTCCGCCATTCTGTCGGCCATCCGTAAGGAAACCGTCGCCGCCGCGGATGCGATGCGCATCTCGTCCAGCTCGGTGGGAACCGGGCTCGCACTCGCCGAGCGCGCGTCGCAATCGCTCAGCGCCGTCGACGGCGCGATCGCCGCAACGACCCGGGTCGCCGACGAACTCGCAGCGCGCGCCGGCGTCATGCGCGAAGCGTCGGCGACGCTCACCGACAACGTCAACAGCGTCTCGTCCGCCATCGGGGAGAACGCCGCTGCCGCGAGCGAGATGCGCCTCACGACGCAGGATGTGACCAAGACCATGGTCCCGATCGCGGAGACCGCCGAGCAGCAATCGGCGGCGGCGCAGCAGGCGGCCCTCTCCGCGAGCGAACTCGCGGCCGGCGTGCAAGAGATCGACGCGACCGCACAGGCGCTGCGCGACCAGGCGACCCGGCTCGACGGTCTCGTCAAAGCCTTCGTCTTCGAGCTAGGGGATGGGGGAGCACCGGCCCTTCCCCTCGGCCCGATGGGCTTCGACCAGGCGCTAGCGCTCGCCGGCTGAATCCCGTCTCGTCGGGCCCATGAGGTGCCGGGGAGATGGAAGTGAAGTGAGACCCTCACGCGCGATCGCGCGCTCGACGCGCGCGATGATCGCCACGCCGCACGATCTCGCGACGGCGGCCGGTGCCGGCGTGTTGCGCCGCGGCGGAAACGCCGTCGACGCGGCGATCGCGGCCAACGCCGTGCTCGCGGTCGTCTATCCCGCGAGTTGCGGCCTGGGCGGCGACGCGTTTTGGATCGTCTGCGATCCCAAGCACGGCGGCGCCGTTTCCTACAACGCTTCGGGGCGGACGCCGCGCTCCGCCTCGCTCGACGATCTGCCGGGCGGCGTCCTGCCGCAGCGCGGTGCGCTCAGCGTCACCGTGCCGGGGGCCGTGCGGTCGTGGGAGGACGTCGCGCGCGCGCATGGCACGCGCGGGCTCGACGAACTGCTCGCGCCGGCCGAAGCGTACGCGCGTGACGGCTTCGCGGCAACGGACGTCGTCGCGAAGTACTTCGCCCTCAACGAGGCACTGCTCCGGGCCGACGCCGAATCGCAACGCGTCTTCTTCGCGGCGGGCTTGCCGCGCGCGGGCGACCGGCTGCGCAATCCCGATCTCGCCGCCACGCTCGGGCGCATCCGGCGCGGTGGCGCCGATGCCTTCTACACCGGACCGACGGCCGAGAGCATCGTCCGCACGCTGCGCGCCGGCGGCAACCGGATGACGCTCGACGACCTCGCCGCGCACCGCACCCAGCCGACCACGCCGGTGCGGCTGGCGTGGAACGGCGGCGAACTGCTCGCGCACCCGCCGAACTCGCAAGGCGCGTGCCTCCTGCTCGGCTGCGGGATGCTGGCCGGCGACCGCGCGGCCGGCGAACCCTTTTGGCATCATCTCGGCATCGAGGCCATGAAGCGCACGCTCGAGATTCGCGACGCCTCGTTTTGCGATCCCGATTTCGGCGACGCCGGGCTCGACGAATTGCTGAGCCCGCAGCAGATCGCGAGCTTGCGCGCCGAGCTGGATCCCGAGCGCGTGCGCAGCGCCGCGTTCACGCCGGCCCACGGCGGCACGATCTTCGTTTGCGCGGTCGACGAGAACGGCATGGCCGTCTCGCTCATCGAGAGCCTCTACATGAACTTCGGCTCGGGGCTCATCGCCCCCGGCACGGGCGTGTTCCTCCAGAACCGCGGCGCGTACTTTTCGACCGCGCCCGGCCATCCCAACGTCTACGCAGGCGGAAAGCGACCGCTGCACACACTCTCGCCGCCGATGTTCTTACGCGACGGCAAGCCGGAACTCGTGTTCGGAAACATGGGCGGCGACGGGCAACCGCAGATCCAACTCCAGGTGCTGCACCACTATTACGATCGCGGCTTCGACGTGCAGGCCGCCGTCGACCAGCCGCGCTGGATCTACGGCCGCCACACGCTGACCGAGCGCCCCGACCTGCCGACCGGCGAAGCGGTCATCGTGGAATCGCGCTTCGATCCGGCCGTGCTCGCGAGCTTGGAACGCAAGGGGCACGCCGTCATCCCGCTCGGGCCCTATGAAAACGCAATGGGCCACGCCCACGCGATCGCGATCGACCACGAGCGCGGCACGCTCGCCGGCGGCGCCGACCCCCGCGCCGACTCGCTGGCCCTGGGACTCTAAGCAACGATGAGATTGCCTAGTCTGCTTGAAGCTCTTTCGTAAAGGAGAACGATGAACGATCGACGCTCGGGCTCGGTGCTTTGCTTGCCGATCCTGCTCTTGCTTTCGGCTGCCCCGGCGCGCGCTGCCGACCCGTTTGACGTGCACGTAGCGAGGATGTCGGGGACCTGGACCTGCAGTTCGGTGGCGGACGGGAAGACGACCACGTACGTTACGACCTGGTCGCGCTTGGCGGGATCGCGTTGGCTTCGCGGTGTCAACCGCTCGGGCGCGAGCCAAAGCCTCGACCTGGAAACCTACGATGCGAAACAACACCTCTGGCGCATCGTCGACCTGGAACCCGACGGCAGCATGTCGGTGATCACCGGCCCCGCTTCGGACCCGAATCACGTCACGATGCAGTCGCACTATCCCGACCTGACGCAGAACGTGCGCTACGATCGATTGACGCCGGATCGGTACGCGCTTACCTTCGACTTCATTCTGGGCGGCAAACCCGCGCACTGGGTCGACAACTGCACGCGGCAGGCCAAGGACTAGACGAAGGAGATGTGGCCGGCGTCGAGTTCGCGGTATTCGTGGAGCAAGAGGTTCTTGGCGTGCGAGACGCAGTGGTGCCGGCAGTCCCGGCTGGGGTCGAGTTCGGCCAGACGCTTCGCGTTCTCGTCGGAGAACCAGAACTCGCGCAGCGAGCGCTCCCGGATCGAGCCCAGGGTGCCCAGCGGCGTGTACGCTTTGTCCTGACAGGTGTAGACCGTGCAGTCGGCACCGATGACCGTCAAGTATTCGAGCATCGGGCACGACGCATACGGTTTGTCGAAGCGCAACTCCGAACCGTGATAGTGATCGACGATCCGGAAGCCGTCGTCCTGAAGCTCCGCCTTCGCGCGCTCGATCTGCTCGCGCACCTCGACGGCGAAGGTTTCGTGATACGCGTTGTTCTCGGCACCGTCGTTTGCGACGACGCACGCGCTGAGCTTGACGTGCTCGACGCCGAGCGCCTTTGCGAACGCGCAGAACTCGAGGATGTGGGCGGCGTTATCGCGGTTGATGATGAAGTTCACGCCGAGCGAACACGCCGAGCGGTGCGCGAAGCGGCGCATGTTTTCCGCGATCCGGTCGAACTCGTCGAGTTTGACGTCGCGCGAGCGCGCCAGACTCGGGCCGTCCCAGGCGTCGGTCGAGACGCGGATCCAGGTTCCGTAGCGAGCGAAGGCATCGGCGACCTCGCCGGTGAGGTACGCGCCGTTGGTGAGGCAACCGATCGCGATCCCGCCCTGCGCGAGCCGCTCGACGACCCCCGCGATGCCGGGATAGAGCAGCGGCTCGCCGCCGCCGGAAAAGGTCACCGCGCGAACGCCCATCGCGATGAGGTCGTCGACGATCTCATCCATCTTCGCCGCGGGGATGCGGTCCTTGAGATCCATGTCGCTGCCGAGTTGCAGATCGTCGCGGCGGTACGCACAAAACCAGCAGCGGTGGTTGCAGGCGTTGATCGGCTTGATCCGCACGTGGACCGGCGCGCGCACGGCGCCCCCAGACCGTGCATCCAGATGGTCCGGGTACGCGAAGAGCTTGAGAGCGCTGTAGACGGCTCGCGTGTGAGATGTGGCGATCATATTGGGGTCTTCGGCGGCCCGATTGGGTTCGTTGAGCCTAAATCCCCGCGTACCAAGCGTACCCCTGGTCTTCCCAGTAGCCGCCGTTGCCGCCGCCGATCGCCGCGAAGCTCGAAGCCAGCGTGATCTGGCGAACCCATTTGGCGCTCTTGTAGCCGAGCTGGGTCGGAATCCTCAGCCGCACCGGCGCGCCGTGATCGGGATCGAGCGGCGCATCGTTGAGATCGAGCGCCAACAGCGTTTGCGGGTGGGCAGCTTCGTGCAGGTCGAGCGACTCGTAGAATTGCGTGCCGCTCTCGTCCCGATCGAAGCACGAGAATACGACATAGCGAGCGCCCGGTTTTGGTTGAGCCAGCGCGAGGATCGTGGCCAGCGGGACGCCGCGCCATTTGCCGATCGCGCTCCAGCCCTCGACGCAATCATGCCGCGTGATCTGCGTCTGGAGCGGGAGCGCGCGCAAGTGTGCGAGCGCAAACTGTTGCGGCCGCTCGACCAGCCCGTCGACGACGAGTTTGAACGAACGGAAGTCACCTCGCACGAGGCCCGTGTAGCCGGAATCGGCCGGCGTATCCAGCCCGTTGACGCGAAAGCTGCGGTCGATGTCCCGTTCGTTGTATTCGCGGGCGCGGCCGCGGGTGCCGATCAGCGCGTGGTTGAGACCGTCGACCGAAGTCAGCACCTTCCCCATCGGCCCGCTCGCGTCGCTGAGCGTGCCTTTGATCTGGCTGCAGCCGGTCAGGCCGAGCGCGGCCAGCGACGAGGCGACGAACAGGCGCCGTTTCACACGCCCACCCCGTCGCCTTTCCCCAACGTGTACCAGCCGGTGATCATCGAACGCAGATTGTTGAGCGGCCTGGTCGAGAACACGAGCACCATATGAACGACGAAGTACGCGATGAGGACCGACATCAACGTGAAGTGCCACAGCCGCGCGAACTGCCGGCCGCCGAAGAGCGCCGTGATCGGCTGCGCGATCGCATCGATGCCCGGCGAGAGCGCCAGCCCGCTCAAGATGATCAGCGGGATGAAGCCGAACAGCACGACGGTGTAGGCGGCCTTCTGCAGCGGATTGTAGGTCCCGTGCGGCGGCGGCGCCTTGCGCAACCGCAAATAATAGAGTTGCATCGGCCAGAGCTTGGGCAAATCGGACGGCCGTAAGATCAATTCGCGTAGGTCTTTGCGCAGCACGCCGGCGATGACGTAGGTCACGAGCGAGAGCGTCAGCACCCAGCCGAAAAAGAAATGCCAACGCCGGCCGCCCGCCAGATCCTGCGGCCCCGGCAGCGTCACCCAGCCGGGAAAGGCCCGCGCCGCGCGGCCGCCGGAGCCATCGTCCGTGTACCCCAGGGAATCGGTCGTCGTGAACGTGCGGCCGAAGATCGTCGTGGTTCCGACGCCGAAACCGGAGACCGGGTCGCGGTGCGCGTCGAAGGCGAGCACGCGCCGGGCCGGATCGCTCTTGTCGGAGGCGTCCAGATACGGCGCCGCGTTGAAAATCTGCAACCCGCTCATCACGAGCACCAGCATCGCCAGCGACCACAGCCAATGGGTGACGCGCGCCGCGACCGAGTGGCGATAGACGACCTTGCCTTTCATGACCTGCATTCTACCCCAGATTCCCGGCGGGGCCGGTAAGCGTGCTTACGGAAAGGCCCGGCGTGTCCGAACCCATCCTGCGCCTCGCACGTACCGGCTCGCTCGTACGCATCACCCTGAACCGGCCCGACGTGCGCAACGCCTTCAACGCCGAACTCATCGCCCGGCTCGACGAAACGTTCGGCGAACTCGGACGTGAAGACAACGTGCGCGCGATCGTCCTGGATGGCGCCGGGAAGACCTTTTGCGGCGGCGCGGACGTGAACTGGATGCGCGGCGCGCTCGAGCTGAGTGAAGCGGACAACCTGCGCGACGCGGAGCGCATGTCGGCGATGTTCCGCACGATCGACCGCTGCCCCAAACCGGTGATCGCACGCGTGCACGGCGCGGCGCTGGGCGGCGGCGCGGGCCTGTGCGCCGTCTGCGACATCGTCGTCGCGGCTCCCCGGACGCTGTTCGGCTTCACGGAGACCAAACTCGGGATTCTCCCCGCCGTCATCTCGCCGTTCGTGATCGCGAAGATCGGCGTCTCGCACGCGCGCGCACTCTTTCTGAGCGGCGAACGGTTCGGCGCGGCGCGCGCCGAACGCATCGGCCTGGTTCACGAAGTCGTCCCCGATGACGAACTCGATGCACGCATCGACGCGATCGTCGCGGAGCTGAAGACGGCGGGTCCGCACGCCGCCTCCGCCGCGAAGCGCATCATCGCCGACGTGTCCGAAGCCGGCTACGATGAGACGCTCTCGCTGACCGCGCGCGCGATCGCCAAGCAGCGCACGTCGCCCGAGGGCCAGGAGGGTCTGCGCGCGTTTCTCGAGCGCCGTGCGGCGAGCTGGACGGAGTCGTGATCCGGCGCCTCTTGATCGCCAACCGCGGTGAGATCGCGGTTCGCATCGCACGCGCGGCGCGCGAGATGGGCATCGTCCCCGTCGGCGTCTATTCCGATGCCGACGACGGCGCGATGTTCCGCTCGTTCCTCGATGCCGACGTGCGTATCGGGCCGCCGCCGGCGGCAGAGTCGTATCTCGACGCCGCCGCAATCGTCGCCGCGGCAAAAACGCTGGGCGCGGACGCCGTCCATCCGGGCTACGGCTTTCTCTCCGAACGCGCGCCGTTCGCGCAAGCCGTGGTCGACGCGGGCCTCATCTTCGTCGGGCCCACGCCGGACGCGATCGCCGCGATGGGCAGCAAGATCGAGTCGAAGCGCCGGGTGCGCGAGGCCGGCGTGCCGGTCGTCCCCGGCTACGACGGCGACGATCGCTCGCCGCAGCGCCTGCGCGCTGAAGCCGAGCGTATCGGGACGCCGCTGGTCATCAAAGCGAGCGCCGGCGGCGGCGGGCGCGGGATGCGCGTGGTCGAGGATCTCGCGACCTTCGAGGAGGCGCTGGCATCGGCCAAGCGCGAGGCGCGCGCATCGTTCGACGACGACACGGTGCTGCTCGAGCGCTACCTGCGCAATCCGCGTCACATCGAGTTCCAGATTCTGGCCGATTCGCACGGGACGACGCTCTACCTCGGCGAGCGCGAGTGCTCGATTCAGCGCCGGCATCAAAAAGTGATCGAGGAAGCACCGTCGGTGGCGCTCGATGCGGAGTTGCGCGCGCGGATGGGCGCGGCGGCGGTTGCGGCCGCGGAATCGGTCCGCTACACGAACGCCGGAACGGCCGAGTTCATGCTCGACGACGACGGCCGCTTCTACTTCTTGGAGATGAACGCCCGGCTGCAAGTCGAGCATCCCGTCACCGAACTGGTCTACGGCGTCGACCTCGTTCACGAGCAACTGCGCATCGCAAGCGGAGAGGCGACCGCGCTGCGGCAGGCGACCCTCGTGCCGCGCGGTTGGGCGATCGAAGCGCGTTTGAACGCGGAGGATCCGGCTCACGACTATCTGCCGTCGATCGGCCGCATCGATCGCTTCTCCGTCGCGCAGGAACCCGGCGTGCGGGTCGATACGGGCGTGCGCGACGGCAGCGAGATCTCGGTCTTCTACGATTCGATGATCGCCAAGATCATCGTGTGGGGCGGGGACCGCGCCGCAGCCATCGTGCGTATGCAGGCCGCGCTCGCCGGGACGCGCGTTTCGGGCGTCACGACGAACCTGCCGCTCCTGCGCGCCATCGTCGCCGACGAGGCGTACGCGCGCGGGGCGACGACGACGCGCTTCCTGATCGAACGCGCCGTGTTCTTACGGCTCGACGCGGAGCCGCCGGAAGAGGCCCGCCTGCTCGCGGTCGCCGGCGTCTTGGCGAGCGAGCGGAATTGGCGCGGGGCCGGGATCGGCGTGCCGATCGAGCTGACGATCGGCAGCACGCCGCTGCGGGTCCACGCCGATCGCACCGGCGCGGGCTGGACGATCGCCGGCGATCTGAGCGCGACGATCGGCGTGAGCGTGCACGGCGAGCACGTCGAGGTCGTCTGGGGCGATCGCGCGTTCGGCGGCGACTTCGCCTCCAGCGCCCAGGGCGCGGAACTCGCGTACGACGGCCGGAGCTACGCGCTGCGCTTCGCCGCGCCGCCCGATCCCGATCCCGAGCATCATGCGGCTGCGGCCCTGGGCTCGGGGACCGTGACCTCACCGATGCCCGGCAAGATCGTGAGCGTCAACGTCCGGGAGGGTCAGGCCGTCGGCGCGCGCACGCTCTTGGTCGTGCTCGAAGCGATGAAGATGGAACACCGCATCGAAGCCCCGCTGGCCGGCACCGTGAACGAGGTTCGCGTGCAGGCCGGCGATGCGGTGGCCGGCGGGACGACGCTGATCGTGATCGGTGCATGAGAGCCGTCCGTTCCCGGCGAGAGGAGCCCATCCGATGAGCAGCTATCCGGTTCCCAAGCACGTCACGATCTGCGAGGTCGGGCCACGTGACGGGCTGCAAAACGAACCGGTCGCCGTCGCGGCCGCCGACAAGGTGCGCTACATCGACCTGCTCGTCGCGGCCGGCTTTCGCGATCTCGAAGTCACCTCGTTCGTGAATCCCAAGGCCGTCCCGCAACTGGCCGACGCCGAAGCGGTGTACGCGGGCTTTCGCAAAGTGCCGGGCCGGAGGTACATCTGCCTCGTCCCCAACGACCGCGGGCTCGATCGCGCGCTGGCGGCCGGTGTCGATTCGATCGCGGTCTTCACGGCGGCGTCGAACTCGTTCGCGCAACGCAACATCGGCATGACGATCGACGAGTCGCTCGTGACGTTCGGCCGCGTCGTCGCGCGCGCCAAAGGATACGGCCTGTGGGTTCGGGCGTCGGTCTCGACCGCGTTCGGTTGCCCGTTCGAGGGCGACGTGCCGGTCGCCGCCGTCGTGCGGACCGCGGAACGGCTGCTCGAACTCGGCGTCGACGAACTCTCGATCGCCGACACGATCGGGGTCGGAACGCCGAACCAGGTCGACGAGATCGTCGCGGCGCTCGAAGGCCGCGTGCCGTTCGACCGGCTCGGCCTGCATTTCCACGATACGCGCGGGACGGCACTGGCGAACACGCTCGCGGCGCTCCGCGCCGGCGTCCACATCTTCGATTCATCGGCGGGCGGTTTGGGCGGCTGCCCATTCGCACCCGGGGCCACCGGCAACGTCGCGACCGAGGATCTGCTCTACCTGCTGCACGGGATGGGGATCGAAACCGGCGTCGATCTGGCCCAGGTTCGCGCCGCCTCACGCTTCATCGGCACGATCCTCGAAGGGCGGATCGTCTCGCGCGCCTATCGCGCCCTCGAAGCCGCCGAGGCCCGGGGCAGCGCCACCGCCGGCTCGGCGCGGTTGTAGGAATCCTCACGGCACGGTGCGCAGTGTCATGCTAGCGTTCTGGTTAGAGCGCTCCTTGACGTTCTCATCCCATGCTTTGAAAGGAACCACACCGATGCGCACGATTCTCTCGATCGCCCTGATGTGTACCACGCTGACGGGGGTTGCCATGGCTCAGAGTTCCCCAGCCCCGTCAGCGATGAAAGCCAGCGCCATGAAGGCCACCCCGGCCCCCAAGGCCATGAAGAAGGCACCCGCCATGAAGGGCGCGACCATGAAGGCGACGCCGGCTCCCAAAGCCATGAAGAAAGCTCCGGCGATGAAGTCCGGCGCCATGAAGGCGACCCCCGCCCCGAAATAACGGCGCGAGAAACCCGAACGACGACGACCGCCGTGAGGGACTCCCCGGCGGTCGTTTCTTTTTTCGCTCGGCCCGTTAGCGCTCGGCTAGGAGTGCCCGCACCGCTGCGTCGATCTGGGCGTCGTAGCCCTCGCCGACGAAGGTCTTGCGCAGCCGGCCGTGCTTGTCGAAGAGGTACTGCGTCGGCCAGGCGTCCGTGCCGTAGGCGTTCCAGATCGTAAAGCCGTTGTCGACGGCGACGGGCCACACGATGCCCTGCCGGGTGAGTTCGGAGATCACGTTCGCGCGATTGCGTTCGTACGGCGTCTCGGGCGCGTGCACGCCGATGATTTCGAGTCGCGACTCGGGTACCGACGCATGGAGTTTCTTGAGTTCCGGCGTGACGTGCCGGCAGTTGATGCAGCCTACCGTGAACACGTCGACGAGCACGACCTTGCCGCCGGTCTGCGCCGCGCGCACCGGACCGTTGATCCAGTCGTGCGCGCCGAGCACGGGAGCCAGATCGCTCGCGCCGCCGGCCGCCGCGGCCGGCGCGATGCCGAGTACGGCGAGCGCGGCGGCGAATAGCGCGAATTTCATACCGGAGCCCTTTCGATGTCGGGGAGGATGATGGTGCGACCGTCGGCGAGGATGCGACCCGTCCGCGCGAGCAGCGCCAGTTCGGCCGAGACCGTCTCGCGCGTGCTGCCGACCAGCGAAGCGAGGTCGGCGTGGGTGAGGCGGATCGTGATGCGCGTGCCGCGCGACTCGCGCGCGCCGTGTTCGCCGGCGAGGCGGCGCAAGAGATGCATGAGCCGTTCGCCGACCTTCGCGTACGCCAGATCTTCCATCGTCGCATGCAACTCGCCGACCCGCTCGCTCAAGATCTTCGCCACGTTGAGCGCGAGCGACGGATCGCTCGAGATCATCGCGAAGAGGTCCTCGGCGCGGACCATGCACACGAGCACGTCGTCGAGCGCGATCGCGAGCGTCGTGCGCGGACCGTTCTCAAACAGGGTCTCTTCGCCGAAGAGATCGCCCGGCCCGAGGATCGCGACGGTGACTTCGCGGCCGTCTTCGGTCAGCCGGGCGAGGCGCACGTTTCCGCGTTTGAGGAAGTAGATCAGCCGCGTCGGATCGCCCTGATCGAAGAGCGCCGTCTTGCGCGGATAAGTGACGATCCGGAAGAGATGCGCGTTCGCCTCGAGACTTCCGTCGACCGCGTTCGAGAACAGCCGGTTCTGTTGGAGGTACCAGACCTTGTTGCGCTCGGTCGCTAGCGCGGCATCGGCCGCAGCGGGTTCATCCATAGGGAGAGCCTATCACGGCGGCGCCGGATCGACCGTAAGCGGCCTTACGAAAACATCCGTGGAACCGCCCGGCATGCACCTCGACGACCTGCGCGGCACGCGCGTCGCGATCCTGGCGCCGATCTCGTGGCCGACGCCACCGCCGGGCTACGGCCCCTGGGAGCAGATCGCATACAACATCGCCTCCGGCTTGCACGCGCGCGGGCTCGACGTGACGCTCTTCGCAACCGGAAACTCGCGTTCACCCGGCCGGCTCGCGGCGGTGGTTCCCGCCGGTTTGGAAGAAGATCCGGCCCAGAACGGCGAGGTCGCAACCGCCTTGCACATCGGCTCGCTGTTCGCCCGCGCGGACGAGTTCGACCTGATCCACAACAACTTCGATTGGAAGCCGCTCACCTACGCGCTCGCAACGACGGCACCGCCGCTGCTCACCACGATCCACGGTTTCTCCTCGCCGCCGATCCTCGGTGCATACTACGCCGGCGCCGTCCGCAGCTTCTACTGCTCGATCAGCGACTCCGATCGCGATCCGGGGCTCGACTATCTCGCGACCACCTACAACGGCATCGATCCGGCGGCGTGGACCTTCGTCGACCGGCCCGGCGACTATCTGGTCTTTCTGGGCCGCTTCCATCCCGAAAAAGGGGCGCATTTGGCGATCGAGATCGCACGGCGCGCGGGCGTGCGACTCAAGCTCGCGGCGATTCCGCAAGACGCCGCATACTTCGACGAGCTGATCGCGCCGCACATCGACGGCGACCGCGTGCAATTCCTCGGTCACGTCAAGGGGACGGCGCGCGACGAGTTGCTCGGCGGCGCGCTGGCGCTCGTGCACATGACGACGCGCCCCGAGCGCTTCGGACTCGCGCTCATCGAAGCGATGGCCTGCGGCACGCCGGTACTCGGCGCACGGATGGGCTCGCTCCCGGAGATCGTCGTCGACGGCAGCACCGGATATCTCTGCGGAACGGTCGACGAGGCCGTCGCGGCCGTACCGAAACTCGCAGCGCTCGACCGGCGCGCGTCGCGCGCGCGGGTCGAGACGACGTTTTCGATCGAGCGGATGATCGAGCGTTATCTCGGCGCCTACCGCGTCGCGCTCGCGCAGCGGCTTCCGCCCGCACCGTCGGCCGAGCGGCTCGCTTGGCGCGCGCACGATTGGTGGGATCGCCCGATGGCGTTTACCGATCTCCCCCCGCGCCCGTCCGGTTCGCCGGCCGGAATGACGACCCGGCTTCTTGACAAAATAAACTAGTCTGATAGACTAGTTTTGTGAAGACCGTCGGAGCATTCGAAGGGAAGACCCACTTCTCGCGCCTCCTCGCTGAAGCCGAGGCCGGTGAGACCATCATCATCACCAAAAACGGACGCCCGGTCGCCCGCCTCGAGCCGATCGCACCCCCTGCGGAAGCGCTCACGCCGGACGATGCGTTCGCAGCGTTGCTCGCCATGGACAAGCCGCTCGGTGTCGACCTTCGAGGGCTGATCGAGGAGGGTCGTCGGGGATAATGTCGATCGTCATCGACGCATCGATCGCCATCGCATGGTCATTCCCAGACGAACGTGACGCGGAATCGGTCGCTGCCGGCCGGTACGTGTTACGTGAGCGCGCGCTCGTGCCGGCCCTCTGGCGTTGGGAAGTGCAGAACGTGCTGCGCAACGCAGAAAAGCGAGGCCGAATCTCCGAGGACACGACGAGCCACATCCTTCGCTCGCTCGCCGCATTGCCGCTTTCGGTCGATCCCTCGTCAACCGAGGTAACGTTCGGCGCGGAGCTCCAACTCGCGCGCCGGTTCGCGCTCACGGCATACGATGCCGCATACCTCGAACTCGCCGTTCGCCGTGGAATTCGGCTCGCGACCAAGGACGCAGCGCTTCGAGCCGCCGCCGAACAACTCGATCTCCTCTGGAAGCCCGCGGCGTGAGATTCACGTCGCTGGCGTTCATCGCTCTGCTCGCCGCGGGTACGGCGCTGACCTATCCCGACGCGCCGCGCGGCGACGCCACCGACACGTACTTCGGAACGACGGTCGCCGACCCGTACCGCTGGCTGGAGAGTCTCGATGCTCCGCAGACGACGGCGTGGGTGCGCGCGGAGAACGCCCTGACCCGCGGCTATCTCGACGCGATCCCGCAACGCGCCGGAATCGCGGCCGCTTTCCGCAAGCTCTACAACTATCCGAAGAACGGCACGCCCTTCCGCTACGGCAAGCATTGGTTCATCTATCGAAACAGCGGACTGCAGACGCAGTTCGTGCTCTACGTCCGGGATTCGGAGTCCGGGCCCGAGCGCGTCTTCTTCGATCCGAACACGCTCTCGAAGGACGGTTCGATCCAAGTCACCGGCATCAGCTTCTCGCACGACGGCACGCTCTTCGCGTACGCTACGGCGACCGGCGGTGCCGATTGGCAGACCTGGCACGTGAAAGCCGTGCCGAGCGGCAACGACCTTCCGGAGAGCATCGCGTGGTCGAAGTATTCGGGCGCGACCTGGGTCGGGAACCTGGGCTTCTACTACGCGGGCTATGACCAGCCGCGCGCGGGGAACAAGACGCTCTCGGCGCTGGGCGTGCATAAGCTCTGGTTTCACCGCCTCGGCACCCCGCAGCGAGCCGACCGGCTCGTCGCTGCCTCGACCGCGCACCCCGACGAGTTCGTCTCGGTCGACACGTTCGACGACGAGAGCTACTACTTCTTATCGCGCAGTAAGGGAGACGGGAACAGCCTCGCATGGAAGCGGCGCGACGAGCCGGATTCCGCCTTCCGGCCGCTGCTGCCGCTCGACCCGAACATCTCCTACTCGCCGATCGGCCACGACGGGACGCGCCTCTACCTTCAAACGAACCAAGCCGCACCGCGTTTGCGCGTCGTGACGCTGGACCTGAGCGACCCGTCGCACGCCCTGCACGACCTCATCCCGCAGACGGCGGAGAAGCTCGACGGGATCAGCCTCATCGGCGATCGCTTCTACCTCGAGTATCTTCACGACGCGCACTCGGTGGTCGAGATCGCGGATCTCACCGGCCGCACGCTGGGGAACATCGCTCTGCCCGGCATCGGCAGCGCCGGCGTCCCCGCCACGGTGCGGCGCACGGACCGCATCGGCTACTATGCCTACACCTCGTTCGCCTACCCGAGCGTCACCTTTCGTTACGACACGCGAAGCGGCATCTCGACGGTCTACAATCGCGCGGCGGTCGCCTTCGACCCGGCGCCGTACGTAACGGAGCAGCGCTTCGCGACATCCAAAGACGGCACGCGCATCCCCGTCTTCGTTACGCACCGCAAGGATCTCGTGCTCGACGGCAGCACGCCGGCGATCCTCTACGGCTACGGCGGATTCAACATCCCCTTGACCCCCTCTTTCTCGTCGCAGAACGCGCTGTGGCTGGAGATGGGCGGCGTCTACGCGGTCGCGACCCTGCGCGGCGGGAGCGAGTACGGCGACGCCTGGCACGACGCGGGCAGGCTGGCCAACAAACAGCACGTTTTCGACGACTTCATCGCGGCGGCGCAGATGCTGATCGACGCCAAGATCACCTCGACCCCCCGGCTCGCGATCGACGGTGGTTCCAACGGCGGACTCCTGGTGGGCGCCGTGCTGACCCAGCGTCCGGAACTCTTCGGCGCCGCGATCGGCGAACAAGGGCTTTACGACATGCTGCGCTACCAGCGCTTCACGGTCGGCAAGGCGTGGATCCCCGAATACGGCGCGGGCGACGCCGCGGCCGCGCAGTTCCAAACGCTCTATGCGTACTCGCCCCTTCACCACGTCAAAGACGGAACGCACTACCCGCCGACCCTCCTCGAGACGGCGGATCACGACGACCGCGTCTATCCCGCGCACTCGTTCAAGTTTGCGGCGGCGCTGCAGCACGCACAAGCCGGCGAGGCGCCGATCCTCTTGCGGGTCGAGACCAACGAAGGGCACTTCGCCGGGTTGACGACGGAGAAGCGGATCGCGCAGGTCGCCGATCTCTACGCCTTTCTGGTAAAGAACCTCGACTTCACGCCGGCGCTCCCGCTCTAACGCGGCGTGGTCGCGCGGTTGTCGATCCAGCGCAGCAACGCGCGGCCGCGCTGGGCTTTCGAGAGGGCTTCGTCGGGGGTCGCACCGAGCACGGTGAAGTGGCCCATCTTGCGGCGCAGCGCAGCGTGCGCCTTGCCGTAGAGGTGGAGCGCGACGTCGGGATCGCGTAAGAGGTCGGCCGTTCCGCCGAGGTCATCGCCTTCGCCGGTGCCCAGGATGTTGACCATCACGATCGCCGGCGCCAGCATGCGCGGCGCGACGAGCGGCAGATCGCAGATCGCGCGCACGTGCGCTTCGTACTGGGAGATCGTGGTGGCTTCGAGCGAGTAGTGGCCCGAGTTGTGGACACGCGGCGCGATCTCGTTGACGAGCAGTTGTTCGCCGGCGAGGAAATACTCGATCGCGAACGCGCCGACGATATCGAGCGCCTTGGCGATCGTCTGCGCCGATTCGCGCACGCGCTGCGCGACCTCATCCGCGATCCGAGCCGGCACGATGGTGATGGCGAGCACGCCGCGATCGTGCTGGTTCTCGGCCACCGGGAAGGTCACGATCTCGCCGCTGGCGTTGCGCGCGCAGATGATCGAGAGTTCCTTCTCGAACGGCACGAACTGTTCGTAGATCAGCGCTCTGCCGCCCGCGTCCTCGAGCGCTGCCGCGGCCTGTTCGCGGTCGCGCACGACCCATTGGCCCTTGCCGTCGTACCCGCCCGTCGTCGTCTTGAGCACGGCCGGAAACCCGATCCGCGCGATCGCGGCGTCCAGTTCCGCGGCGGAGCGCACCGCTGCGAAATCAGCCGTCGCCACGCCGCAGTCGCGCAAGAATTGCTTCTCCAACAGGCGTTCTTGGGTGATGCGCAAGACGGCGCTGCTCGGCCGCACCAACCGCCGGTCGGCTTCGAGCGCTTGGACCGAAGCCAGCGGGATGTTCTCGAACTCGTACGTCACGACGTCGCTGCGCGCGCCGAGTTCGCCGATGAAGCGCAGATCGTCGTACGCCGCGACGATCTGCTCGTCGGCGATTTGCCCGGCCGGTGAGCCGGTCGACGGTTCGAGCGTCACGACCCGGTAGCCCATCCGCTTCGCTTCGAGCGTCAGCATACGCCCGAGCTGGCCGCCGCCGAGAATCCCGATCGTGCGGATCAAAGAACGGTCGCCTCGACCTCGCGGGCGATGCGTTCGGTGCGCTCGCGCAAGCGCTCGGCGAGCGCCGGATCACCGAGCGCCAGGATGCGCGCGGCGTAGAAGGCGGCGTTCGCCGCGTTGCCGATCGCCATCGCCGCCACCGGCACGCCGCCGGGCATCTGCACGATCGAGAGCAGCGAGTCGAGCCCTTTGAGCGCCTTCGATTCGACCGGCACGCCGATGACCGGCAGCGCCGTCTTGGTTGCGACCATCCCGGGTAAGTGCGCCGCGCCGCCGGCGCCGGCGATGATCACCCGCAGACCGCGCCCGGCAGCCTCGGCGGCATAGCGAAACATCAGGTCGGGCGTGCGGTGCGCCGAGACGACCTTCAGCTCGAAGGGGACGCCGAGTTCTTGCAGCGTCGTCGCGGCGGCGCGCATCGTTTCGAGATCGGAGGTCGAACCCATGATGATCCCGACCAGCGGCTTTTCGCTCATTGCGGCGGCCTTCGGGAGGATCGCGCGAGCGCCCTCGCGGTACGAGTACACGTGCGCTTCAGTCTGGGGATAAACTATTGGCCGCGCCGGACGGCGATGGCGATGTGGGAACGATTCGATCTCGGCGAGATCAGCGAAGACCTCGGGCGGATCGCGGCATTCGGTTTCGATGCGATCCGCTTCTTTCTGCGTTGGGCCGATTTCCAGCCCGTCCCAGGCCGCATCGACCGCAAGATGCTGCAGCACCTCGTCACGCTCACCGATGCGATCGGCGAACGCGGCCTGCGCGCGATGCCGACGCTCTTCAGCGGCCACATGAGCGGCGTCAACTGGCTGCCTTCGTGGACGCTCGATCGGGCGACCGTTGCGGGACGGTTTCGCACGATCACGGAGCTGGGTGAATCGCCGCACGGGATCGGCGATTTCTACACCGGGGCGCTGCTCGCCGCGCAGCGTCTGCACGCACGCGAAGCCGGCCGCGCGTTGCGCGACCATCCCGCGGTCGTCGCGTGGGATCTCGGCAACGAGTTCAGCAACCTGCGCGAACCCGCATCGGCCCGTGACGCGGCCGAATGGAGCAAATTCCTCACCGACGATCTCGAACGCGCGTCGGGCTTCCCGGTCACCGGCGGGCTGCACGGCGAAGATCTCACCCGCGACCGCAACATTCGCCCGTCGTCGATCGCCGAGCCGTGGGCCTTTGCGACCATGCACGGATACTCGGTGTACAGCGAGTTCGCACGCGACCGGCTCGATCCCGACGTCGTGCCGTTTCTCGCGCAGCTCACCGGATCGTTCACGCGCAAGCCCGTGCTCTTCACCGAGTTCGGAAACCCGACGTGTCCGCCGGGGCTCGTTTCACCCTACGAACGCGTCCCGCTGCCCGGCGATCCGCCGCTCCCGGCGGTCGCCTCCGCGGAACTAGCGCCGTATGCGTGCCTCACCGAGCAGGAGATGGAGCACTACGCGCAAGCGGTGATCGATCGGCTTCACGCAGACGGGCGGCTCGGCGCCTATTGGTGGTGCTGGGCGGATTACGCCGACGCGTTGCATTCCGAGCCGCCGTTCGATCGCGCGCCGCACGAGCGCTCGTTCGGGATCATCCGCGCGGACGGCTCGCCGAAACCCGTTGCGCGAACGCTGGCCAGTATCGCAAAGGAGGGCCGGAGCGTCCGCGAAAGCGCCGATCCAGTGATGTTCGAGCCTGCGTATTATGCCGATCTCCCGCGCACGACGGGCGACGCATACGCCCGCTTCCGGGAGTACGCGCGCTGAAAACGATGCTCGTCACCGGCGCCTCGTCGGGGATCGGACGCGAACTGGCCCTGCTCGCCGCACGCGCCGGCTACGCGGTTTACGCCGTCGGCCGCAAGCGCGACGCGCTCGAATCGCTCGCCGCCCAGATCGGCGCTGCGGGCGGCTCGATCGCGATCGAAGCGGTCGACATCAGCGATCCCGGCAACGCGCGCGGCCTCATCGCCCGTGTGCTGGCCCGCTTCGGCAGCCTCGACGTGCTCGTCAACAACGCCGGATTCGTCTCGGCCGGAGCGATCAGCGTCCAATCGAACGTGGAGTTGCAGCGTCAGTTCGGCACGCATGTCGTCGGGCCGCTGGCGCTGGTTCGCGAAGCCCTCGCCGCGCTACGCGAAGCGCACGGGCATGTGTTCATGATCGGTTCGGGGGTCGCGCGCATCCCCGTCGGCGGTCTGGGCGCGTATCCGCCGGCCAAAGCCGCGACGCGATCGGCGACCGCGATCCTGCGCCGCGAAGTGCGAGGGCTCGGAATCGCGGTGACCTACGTCGATCCCGGCGCGGTCGACACGCCCTTCATGCAGCGCGCGGGGATGCCGGGCGCTCCCGCGCGCCTCCTGGTCTCGCCGGCGCTGGTCGCGAAAAAGATCCTGGCCGCCGTGCCGCAGCGAGCCGGCGAACTCAACGTCGTGCCCTGGCAAGCGTTCGCGGTCGCGCTCGCGCAGACGTTTGCGGGTCTGACCGAAGCCGTGCTCAGCCGTGCGCCGGGGATCGTCGGCGGGATGGATCCGCCGCCGATCTTGCTCGTGCCCGACAAGCCGGTCCTGGCGCCGGCGGCGAACGGCACGGCAACCCAAGCCGGATTCGCCGGCGTACTCGCACCGCTGCGCGCGCGCATGGAGCGGCTGAAGCTGCGCGAGGGATTCGTGCGCGAATTGCTCGTGCCGGGAGCCGCGCTCGATCCCGGCGAGGTCGCGATGCGTTGGGCCGGGATGCCCAACAAACACGAACGTGCCGTCACCGACGAGGTACTCGCGGCGCTCGCGAACGCCGGTTACCTGCAGACCGACGGCACCGGCTTCCGCGTCGTGAAAGCCGCTGACGAAAGCTGACGCGCCTGGAGAAGAGCGCCATAATACCGGCTTAAGATACCGCGCCGTCGCGCTTGCCGCGATTGGCCCATTGGCGGGAAACGAGCGACGGAGTTAGACAGAACCCTAGTGCAAGTCTCGCGGCCATCCACCTATGATGGACCGATGGAAACGCGGGAGAGTCCCCCGAACGGGTCGCGGACCGGGCGCAAGCAAGAGAAGCCGATGAACCCCGAACGGGCAGCGGCGCTCGACGACCCGGCGCGCTTCGAGTACTTGCCGCCGGACAACGTCTTCGCGCTTCTCGACGCTCCGGACTCCGCGTTCGTCGTCGACTTCGGGGCCGGTACGGGAACCTACGCGATCGAACTCACCCTCCGCCGCCCTGACGTGCGCATCGTGGCGCTCGACGTTCAGCCGGCGATGCTCGAATTGCTTCGCAGCAAACCCCAGGCCGCGACGATCGCGACGGCGACCGTGACGACGCACGCACTCGAGGCGTTGCGCGGCACGGTCGACCGGGTCATGGCAATCAACGTGCTCCACGAGATCGACGACGACGATATCGCGACGATCGGCTCGATGCTCGCTCCGGGCGGGCGCGCGCTCATCGTCGATTGGGACGCCGGCATCGAGCGCACCATCGGACCGCGCCGCGACCACGCGCATACCGAAAGCGAAGCGCTCGCCCGGATCGCGCGAACCGGGCTGCGGATCGAGGCGATAACGCATTTCGCCTATCATTTCGCGATCCAGATCTCTCGCGTCCCGGATGACGACGAAGGAGGCTGAGTTCTCAGAGGACGTGCGCGAGCACGTAGGCGACCGCGAACCCGACGAAATACGAGATATCGCCGAGCGCGGGGAAGCGCTGGGCCAGCGGTCCCGTGAACCAGGCTTGCTGCGAAAACACGAGCGATGCGGCGATCCCGCCGCACCAGGCGAGGGTCGCCATGCGGCCCGTGCGTTCCGTCGCCTCGATCCGATGACGCACGAGCACGACGGCGGCCCACGGCGCTGCCCACAACGAAAGCACCTCCAGAAAACTCGAGTAGAGGTGCGCCGTGCCGGCCGGATCGGCACCGGCGAGCGCGAGCGCTCCGCCGACGATTCCGATTCCGAGCGCCGCCTGCCAACGCACGAGCGTGTAGCGCACGACCAGCGCACTGAGGATACCGACGGCCAGCGCGGCCGCCAGGATCGTCGCCGAGCCGAGCGAGGCTGCGGCGGGATCGCTCGCGCGCGCGAGCGTAGCCACCAGCGCCGTGAGCGCAAAAAAGAACAGCCCGGCGCGTAACGCAAGGCTCGGGCGGCGGCGCGGATCCCAAGCGGTCAGTGCGCTCATCGCGCCGGAGTAGAGATTGAGACAGTTCGCGCTGAGCGTGCCGAACACCACGGTCACGAGCCCGACGCGAGCGAGGGCGCCGGAACCGAACAGCGTTTGGATGAGTTGCGCCGGCGTCGCGTCGGCCAAGCCCGGAGCGATCGTTGCGGTGACCGCCGCCGCGCCGGCGAGTTCGAGCGCCGTCGAGGGGAGAAAGCCGCCCAGAAACGCCCAGCCGAAGATCGCGCGTCGCGACGTGTCGAGCGGCAGATAGCGCGAATAGTCCGACGCGCTCGGCCCCCACCCGACGGCATACGAGAACGCCAGCGCGGCCGAATACACGATCCCCGCGAACTCTCCGCCGCCCGCATACGGGGCGTGCGCGTCGAACGGTGCCGCGAGTTGTGCGCGGCTGAAGATCGCGATGCTCAGCACGAAGAACCCGAGCGTCAACGCGATCCCGGCGAACTTCTCGAAGAAGTGGATCATGTTGTGCCCGTAGACGGCGATGACGATCTGGGTGACCAGCGCGATCGCCAGCGCCACGTAGTAATCCACGTGAAGTACGAGCGCGAGCGCTTGCGAACCGAGCATCGAACTGATCGCGAACCAGCCGACGCCGGCCAGAAACGAGAGCACCGCCGGCACGGTGTTTCCGGTGGCGCCGAACACCCGCCGCGAGATCATCATCTGCGGGCGGCCGTAGCGCGGCCCGAGTTGCGAGAGCAACGCCACCACCGAATACGCGAGTACGTTGCCGATCACGATCCCCAGTGCTGCGCCCCGATAGCTCGTGCCGTACAGCGCGATCGTGAGAATTCCGACCGCGAAGGTCGCGGTCTCGGCATTGGCGGCGAACCACAGGGAGAACAGGTCGAAGGGCCGTCCGTGGCGTTCGCTCGGCCCGATCACCTCGAGCCCGTGCGGCTCGACGACCGTGACGCGCGTGCCGTAGTTCTCCATCGCCGCGCAGCGTTCTCGCGCACCGGGAAAACTCCGCGTGCGCGCCAAGCTGCACGCATGCCTGAGCTTCTGCCGTCCACGTTCTCGATCGTCGCCGTCGACCGCGCCGCGGGCGAGATCGGCGTCGCCGTACAATCGAAGTTTCTGAGCGTCGGTGCCGCCGTGCCCTACGCTCGCGCCGACGTCGGAGCGATCGCGACCCAGGCGTTTTGCAATACGACCTACGGTCCACGTGGACTCGCTCTGCTCGCGGGCGGCGCAGCGCCGGAGGACGTGCTGCGCACCTTGCTCGCCGACGACGCCGGGCGCGAAGACCGCCAGGCCGGGATCGTCGACATGCTCGGGCGCTCTGCGAGCTTCACCGGATCGCGCTGTATCGCCACGGCCGGCGGCATCGCCGGCGACGGCTTTGCCGTCCAGGGCAACTGCCTCGCGTCGCCCGCGGTCTACGCCGCGATGGCGGATGCGTTTCTCACCTCGAGCGGAGCGCTCGCCGACCGGCTGGTCACGGCGCTGGCCGCGGCGCAAGCGCAAGGCGGGGACAAACGCGGGCAGCAGAGCGCGGCGCTCGTCATCGAGAAACCGCAGGGCGGCTATGCGGGCTTCAACGATCGCTACGTCGATCTGCGCGTCGACGATCACCCGCGCCCGATCGACGAGTTGGCGCGCATCCTCGAGTTGCACAAGCTCTATTTCTTCCCGCCTGAGCCGCAGGACGTCTATCCCATCGACGGCGCGCTGGGCGCGGAGATCGTTCGCCAGTTGGTCCGCGTGCGGGCGCTCGCGGCACCCACACCCTCTTACGATTCGGAGGCGGCCGGCGCGCTAACGGCGTTCATGCACGTCGAGAACTTGGAGAACCGCTGCCGCGACGACGGTACGATCGATCGGCAGACGCTGGCGTACCTGCGTGCGTACGACCCGGACGTGTCCTACCAGTAGACCTGATCCTTTTGCTGCGTATCTTTCCACATGCCGAAGAGCGCCGGATCGTTCGTGATGAGGTTGCGAAGATCGTCGATGCGCGCCTGGTCGAGGGGATGATCCATCAGCCAGCCCTTTTGCCCGGGGCCGTACGTCGCGCTCATGATCTCGAAGAACCAGATGAGGCCATACGGATTGAATTGCTTGCTGGCGGCGATGATGCGCGCGCCCTCCTCATCCGCCTGGGCCTCGATATGCTGCGAGAGATGTGCGTCCTGACTCGCGGCGCCGACGCTGCTGAGATAGCCGGCCGCGTCCGCGCCGACCCAGCCGCCGAAGATGGCGCCCACGATCTGGATCGCGCTGCCCAGTACGTTGGCTTTGTTCTGGTTCGCAATGCGCTTGGCGACATGGTGCAAGACCATGTGGCCCGTTTCGTGAGCGAGGACGCCCGCTAGTTCGTCGCGATTTTTCGTGAGTTTGAGCAGCGCTTCGTTGACGTAGATGTTGCCGCCCGGCACCGCAAACGCGTTCGCCGAATCGCCGCGCACGATGTAGTAGCGGATCGGATACGGGTACCGGGGACGGGCCGTCTCGGCGATGATCGACCCGACCTCGTTGAGGTGCTCGTAGTAGGTCGAATCGAAGAACATCTCCCCGTCCTCGCGCAACTGCGCGAAGACTTCGTTCCCCAGCGCGAGCTCATCGATCCCCGCCGCGTGCGCGGGCGGCAGGTGGACCAGCTCGGTGACCCCGACCGTGGCGATCAGAGCTCGAAGAAAGCTGCGGCGTTGCATCGTTTCACCATGTGGGACGCGAAGAACCGGCTCATGTCCAGCCGGCGACCGATACTGAGGGGTGTAGTTGCGCTCGCATCAGCCCTTTTCATCCTAGGAGCGGCGACCGAGTCGACGAGCACGCGCGTGACCGTCCCTACCGGCTTACTCGCCGGCCTCCACGAGACCGGACCGGCGCCGAACGACGCGGAGCTGCGGATCGTCATCGAACTCAAACCGCGCGGCGATCTCGACGCGCTCGCAGCCGCGATGCTCGACCCAGCCAATCCCCAGCATCGCCAGACACTTTCCGCGCAAGCGTTTGCCCAGCGCTTCGGCCGCGACGGCCGAGACGGCATCGCGCTGCTCGCCTTCCTCAAGAGCATAGGCGCAGCCGATATCTTCGTCTCGCCCGATTCGCTCGTCGGCGGCGGCATCATCAACGTGGGCATCGCCACGCGCGTGTTCCGCACGCCGTTCATCGCGTACGCGGGTCCGGGTCGCATGGGGATCGCACCGGCGGGTCCGCTCACCGTACCGCTCCCGGACGTGCGCGACGTCCACGGCGCCGTTATCGCGACCACACCGCGCCTCGCGGACGTCCAGCGCCCGTCGTTCACGCTCTTTCGCGGAAGCTGGTACACGCCGGTCGAGTTTCGCTCGCATGTCGATGCCGTCCCGAGCGGCGGGTTCAACGAGCGCATCACCCTCATCGAGGACGCGAGCGACCACTTCGACGTGCGCGACGTGTCCGCGTTTCTCGCAGCCGAAGGTGCGCCGCCGGGTGCGAGCGCCGCACGCGTGATCGAGGAATCACATACGTTCAAGACCCCCTCGAAGGACTGCGGGCGCGACGATCGCGGCCAGGAAGCCGGCCTCGACGCCGATACGGCGCTCACCATGGCGCCGCTCGCGACGATCCTGTTGCAATACGACAACGTCTGCACGCCCGGCAACGACGGGACGATTGCGCTCGCGCGCGCGCTCGCGAATCCGGACGCGCCGACGGCGATCGTGTTTCCGTTCGCGGTCGGCCCGACGCCGGGCACGATCGCGGCCGATTACGGGCCGCCGTCGATCCCGATGCTCGAAGCGGTCGTGCGCGGCATCCCGCTGGTCGTTCCGGCGGGCGACGACGGCGCCTACGGCTACCGCTTCACCGACGCCGACCCGCCGGGCGTGGTCTACCCGTGCGTCTCGACCTACGTCATCTGCGTCGGCGGCACGCAACTCGGCGACCGCGACGGCGTAGCCGACGAAGCGCCGTGGAACGACGGCGACCACGCCACCGGCGGCGGCATCTCGAATGAACCGCGCCCGGCGTGGCAAGATGCCGCGAGCGCGTTCGAGTTCTCGCCGGCGTTCGTGAAGAACCGCATCGTGCCGGATCTCTCCGCCGATGCGGGCGGACACCTGCGCATCTTCTGGCACGGCTATGGCCTGGGCGGAATCGGCGGGACGAGCGAAAGCGCGGCAATCGTCGCTGCGGAATTGGCGGCGATCAACTCCCTGGTTCCGCGCGCCCATCGGCTCCTAACGGCGAGCGATCTCTACGTGCTGGCAAAGACCGCGCCCGGCGCGTTCCGCGACGTCGCACGCGAAAACGATCGCGGCTATCTCGACAACACGCTTCGCCCGCTTCGCGACCGGCTCCCAAAGGGCTATCGCGGGATCGTCCCGCCGGCGCCGCACGCGGTCAACGGCTGTCCCGGCGTTCAGCCCACGGGCTGCAGCGTGCGCGCGGGGTTCGACGCCGTAACCGGGATCGGGTCGCTCAAAGAGCGCGCGGCCGTCGCTGCGCTGACCCTATAGCCAGGGCGACGAAAAACAGCAGCGTCGCGAGCAGCACGATGGTCGCGCCGCTGGACGCGCGCAGCGAATACGAGAGATACAGGCCGCCGACCGACGAGACCACGCCGAAGGCCGCCGAGAGGAGCATCATCGGCACGAACCGGCGCGTGAGCTGCGCCGCGGCCGCCGCCGGCGTAACCAAGAGCGCGGCGACGAGCACGATGCCGACCGACTGCAGCGAAACGACGATGGTCAGCGCGAGCATCACCAGGAGGATGTCGTCGACCTGCGGTGCGCGAATGCCGGCAGCCTCCGCGCCCGTCGGATCGAACGAAGTGAAGAGCAGCGGACGCCAGAGCGCGGCCACGACGAAGGCGACGACGATCGAGAGTGCGATGATGATCGCGAGGTCCGTTCGCGAAACGCCCAAGATGTCGCCGAAGAGAAAACTCTGCAAGTCGATGGTGGTGCGCGTTGAGCGGCTCATGAGGAAGACACCGAGCGCAAAGGCGCCGGTGAACAGCACGCCGATCGAGGTGTCGAGCGAGACCTTGGCGCGCCGGTGCACGAAACCGATCCCCAGTGCCGTGACCACCGCGACGAGTGCCGCACCGACGGCGTAGTTCACGTTGCGTAGATAGGCGATGACGATCCCGGCGAACGAGGCGTGCGCGATGCCGTCGCCGATGAACGAGAGTTTGCGCAACACGACGTAGGTGCCCATCGTCGAACAGAGGAGCCCGACGATGAGCGCTGCGACGAAGGCGCGCTGCATGAACTCGTAGGCGAACGGGGCCAGCAGCGCATCCATCTAGTGGTGATCCGTAGACCGGGCGTGACCATGGACGTGCGTGTGCTCGCGAATCCCGGCGTATGCGCCCGAGTCGAGCACCGCATCCGGTTTACCGTCGGCGAGGATGCGGCGGTCGACGACGGCGAGCCGGTCGAACCACTCGGCCGCGCGGTCGAGATCGTGCGTCGTCATGATCACCGGCATGCCGCCGGCGACCAGCCCCCGCACGACGCGCCGCAGCGCTTCCTCGGTCGCCGCATCGACGCCGGTCGTCGGTTCGTCCAAGAGCAGAATCTCGGGCTCCTGCGCGATCGCCCGCGCCAGAAACGCGCGCTGCTGCTGACCGCCCGAAAGCTGGGAGATATGCCGCTCGGCAAGCGGGGTCAGATCGAGTGCGGCGAGCGAGCGCGCGACCGCTTCGCGATCGACGTTCCGGAACGGCACGAAGCGCGGGATGCGCGGGAAGCGTCCCATCGCGACAACGTCGCGCACGTTGGCGGGGAAGCTCCAATCGACGGTTTCGATCTGCGGCACGTAGCCGATCGTCCCCGGGCGCAGATCGCGCGGGCGCTTGCCGAACACGCAGACGCTCCCCGAGGCCGGCGCGATCAGTCCGGCGATCGTTTTGAGCAGCGTCGATTTCCCGCTCCCGTTCGGGCCCACGATCCCCAGTGCCGTGCCGGATTCGAGCGAGAGGGTGACGCCGTCGAGCGCGGTGACGCGTTCGTAGCGCACGACGAGGTCGTGAATCTCGAGGACCGTTATTTGAGCGCCCCCACGATGGTGTCCGTGTCGTAATCGATCATGCCGATGTAGGTGTCGACCTTCGGATCGGTGCCCACCGAATCATCGTACAGGTTCGAGATGGTCTTGATCCCGGCGCTCTCGGCGAGCGCTTGGATCAATTTGGGGCTGTATTCGGGCTCCGCGAAGACGGCCCGGACGTGATTCGCGCGCGCCAGTTCGACGATCTGCGCGAGATGTTGTGGGCTCGGATCCGCGCCGGGATTGATCTCCACGACGCCCAGCGTCGTCAACCCGAAGCGCGCATCGTAGTAGTCGAAGGCGTTGTGGAAGACGATCATCACCCGCTGCGCGCTTGGGATCGTCGCGATCTTCCGCTGCGTGCGCAGCACGAGCGCGCGGAGTTTCGCGTCGTAGGCCGCGGCGTTGGCGCGATAGGTCGCGGCATTGGCGGGATCGGCCTGCACGAGCGCGTCACGGACCTTGCGCACGTAGGCGCGCGCGAAAACCGGGTCCATCCAGAGATGCGGGTTCCCGTCGCGTACGGGCAGGCCCGCGCTGAGCACGACCAACTGCAGATGCGGATTGCGCGCGTTCTGGATCGTCCCGTCAAGCCAGGTTTCGAGGTTCGCGCCGTTCTCCAGCAGCACGTCCGCGTCGTGGACGGCCTCGATGTCTTGGGGTGCCGGCTGGTAGTCCTCCGGCGAGGCACCCACGGGGACCAGGCTGCGGACCCGAGCCGGATCGCCGAGTACCCCGACCGCCAGCGACGCAAGCGTGCTGGTCGTCGCCAGCACCCGGACGCCGCCGGGGACCCTCCCCGTGCCGCCTCCGCCACAGCCGGCGAGCACGAATACCACGAGGAGCGTAAAGCGAGCGAGAAACATCGCCACTTCTCTTTGACAGCGCCCGCGCGTTTCCGTATAATCGCGGTCGGCCCATGGGGATGTAGCTCAGTTGGTAGAGCACTTGCTTCGCATGTAAGGGGTCAGGAGTTCGAGTCTCCTCATCTCCACCACTTGGAACGCTGATTTCAAAAGGTTTTTTGAAATCGGCGTTTGTTTTTGTCCACCCGCATCGAGCGGTTTGACGACCATTTGACGACCAATGGTCGCTTTCGCAAACACGCGGTCCATCGTCAGCGCGGCCTGCCGGCGGGCACCCTCGAAGAGGTGGCCGTACCGATCGAGCACCATGCGGGTGCTCGAGTGACCGTTGCGCTTCGCCACGAGTAAGGGGTCGGCACCCTCTTCGATGAGGAACGAGTTCGACGAATGCCGCAGCGAATGGAAGGCCACCTCCGGCAACTTGGCCTTGACCAACAGCGGCTTGAAGTCGCGGCGAATGAAGTTGCTCTTGCGCAGCGGCTTGCCCTCACCGTCCACAAAGACGAACGCGTTGCCGGGTTCACCCCGCCGCGTCTCCCGTAAGAGCTGGAGCGCCTTGCGCGCAAGCTTCGGGAGCTCCAGGGTGCGGCGAGAGGCCTTCGTCTTCAACGGACTCAGCACGAGGTTGCCATCCAGATCCTCGGCCAACTGCCGAACGATCGTCACGGTCCCGGCCTTGAGGTCGACGCAATTCCACAACAGCCCGAAGAGCTCGCCTTCGCGCAGACCGAGGGTCGCGGCCATCACGATGAGGACGAGCACCTGTCCTTCGGCTTTCGCGATCAGTCGCATGGCTTGATCGCGATCCAACACGATCTTCTCTTCGGGCTCGTACCTCGGGGCTCGAACGAGCGCGCACGGATTGAAGAGCAACTTACGCTCGCGATAGAGTACGATCTTGACGTCGAATCGCCCGATCGAGGATTGGCCGAAACTCTTTGGTGACACGCCAGCGGTTGCGGCTTTTCTCGATCGGCTGATGCACCACAGCCACCTCATCGAGATTCGCGGCAAGAGCTATCGGCTGCATGAGCACAGCCTCGCAGCGCGAGGCCGGAAGGCAAAAGCTTCGGCGTAGCTAACCCCTGCGACAATAATCACTACGCTCGGGCTGGTACATTTTCAACTGCCCAAGCCCGGTACATTTTGAACTGCCCGCCGAGGCCAACGGGTCAGAAGCCGAAAACGGGGCGATGCTCGGCTGCGCGCAGGTTTCAATGCGCAGTGCCGGCGGCGCTGTTGGCATGGAAATGGGTCGGCACACGTCTTCGAGCTCACTACAAGGACGCATCCTGCAAGGCCTCTGCAAATAGTCTATGGACACTCGACCTTAACGCGTTAGCGATGAGAAACAAGGCCCAGTGGCCGGGGCTGACCGGAGGCGAGGCCTTATTGACGGCGTCGCTGCTAGCCGAGCGGGAAAGATGGCCAGCGGGGCGCTCAACGACTATAGAATCTCAGAAATGGTCAACGTCGTCTTGGATGCGTCTTACGCCGCGGATTCCTAGTCTCCGCGAGCGGCTCCCAAGAGCTTATCAGAAACGCCAGAACGCGCGAGCCGTGCGCGTCGGCGTCCACTCTTTCCTCGACCGGAGTCGGGTATGGCGACGGGCGAGACTTCGCCGGGTTGATCGTCCGAGGTTACGTGAAAATGTTGCCAGATGAGCTGAGCGTCTCCGAAGATCTGTCGTTCTAGGGAGTCGACATCCAATGGGTCCATATGTCCCTCAAGGTCGGTGGCCGGGCAGGCCGGAAAGAGCATAGCCCGGCGTGAGCCATGCCTCCATTGTGTTAGAAATACCGAATCGCAATGCCAACAGGGTGGCATTTCAGGACGGAGGGTCTAGCTTTGGGTCCTAGATATCGGCCAGCGGAGGCCCGCGACGAGCCCTTTATTTGGGTCACGTGGCTTACGAAACTCATTTCGGGCGACGCCCAATGCGAGTGGTCCCTCTGGTTTCGCGCACGTCACTCCTTCGACAAGCTGGAGGCCGGTTCGACCCTCGACGGTTGGACGAAGGATCACAATTTACCTCAACCCTTCTCACTGTATGCCTTTTGCATAGGAGAACATTCAGCGTGAACAACGATATCCAAGAACTCGATTCGACCGAGATGGAGCGCATCACCGAACTCGATGCTCGTCTGGAACTCATCCAATGGAGCGCAGGCGGAAGCGTCACTTGCCCGACGGGCGGCGGATCCTGCACCGTGGGTGGAAGCGTAACAGGAACTTTCTGAGAATGCCGCCCCCGCGCAGCCGCCGGAATCCGGCGGCTGCGCTGCGCGCCCTCGTGGAAGGATGAAAATGATAAGGTCGATCGCAAAGAAACCACTTGCGATTACAGTCATTTCCTTGTGCATCGCAGTGGCATCGTACGGAGCGAGTGCCCGAGCAGACGACGCACTTTCGGGACCCCAGGTTTATTCGCTGGCGCTGAGCGCGATGCGAAAAGTGACCATGCCGCGTTCGATGACGTATGACCTAAGTTATGTCGTGCACAATATCACGATATCGTTGAATTGCGCGACGGACGGGAAGCACGCTTTCCTTGGAAGCACAGTTTCGATCGCCAAGAACGAACGTTCAAATACGGGGCAGGTAACGTACGATAGCACTAGCGGTCTTGGTGTTTTGAGTGTGCAAGGTAAACCGTTTCTGACTTGTGCCCCCTTCCCATTCGCGCCCGAGATCCGCGCACTAGTGCAAACCGGGGCGGACGCAAATGTGAATCCCGCTCTTTCTAGCCCCGAAGCCGAAAATGGTCCGCTTGACCTCATGAAAGTGATTGGTAGCGTGCGGACCTTTGCAAGCACGGCGTACCGAATTGAAAATGTAGGCGCTGAGGACGTGGGCGGCACGCCGGCAATTCACTTGCGCCTTACACCTCTGGACGGCAATCAAGACGCTCATCCGGTTACGGACCTCTACGTCGATCCTCAGACGTACTTGATTAGGTCCGTTGTAATGGGCGGCGGCAAGCGCGGTTTCTTCCTTGGCGGCGGTGGCTCGGCACGTTTCGAGTTTTCGCCCGTACTAGGCTCTTGGCTGATCACCAAGATTAGCATCGAGGCTAGCGGTCATCTCTTGTTAATGCGCGAGGCCGGAACCCTCGAATACACTCTCCACGATTTTAGCTTTGGAGTTGGATCATAGCTCGATATGTGTGCGATGAGCATGTTACTCGAATGCGAGCCGGGTGGATCATCCCGGTGGCCAACTGGCGCAGCAAACGGCTTTCTTCCGGAAAATGACTGGTACGCTAGCTTAGCGGAAGTTCTTCATGAGGGCTTTCCCGCGGTAAAGCCGCAGGTCGTCGCCTCACTTGGGGTCGCAACGCAGTGCGTTGCACGGTCCCTGATCGTAGCCGACAAAATCGTAGACCATGATGTAACCGACGAAGCTCCGGGGGACCTTGTTCATGGAATCATCGCGCTTCAGTACAAAGCACTTCGCGCCCTAAATCGCATCTTCGCCGACGACGACCCGTTTTGGCAGCAGTACGAGGGATACTATTCCGACCATCTTCGTGGCGTTCATGCCGAACGTCGTTTTGTCGCGAATCCTTGGCTTGCGGGAGTCGACACTGTGTCCGCAGCGGTCCGCGATCGGAACCGTATCCACTGCGGCGTCATGGCGGCGCTTGCAGCACTTGCGGAAGAGCCTCAAAGGCTTCCAAAGCTGGAACTTGCGATGGATGCGTTCTGCACAGCGCTACAGCTCATGGATGACGTCCATGATTGGAGGGTCGATATCGAGCGGCGGAAGCCAACCAATCTCAATGTTCAAAATAACATTCTCGTTGACGTCCTTTCCGGTGATATCGACTTGAAAGGTGCTTCGCGACGAATATTTTTCGACGGGGCGGCCGAGAACGTGGCTTCGTCGGCAATCGAGTATGCGCGGCAGGCTGCGGGATTTGCGCGAGAGGAAGGTCTGTTTCGCTGGGCGGAGTTTATCGGAACGCGCTTGCTCGCATTCGAGAATTTCCTTGAGCGCATAGTTGCTGCTCGAAAATCACAGGTGGCTTGGTCTCGTCAGATCGTTGCTACGGCTCCTCTCCCTGCGCTTGCCGGCGCGTCGCCAATTGTCAATTTGCTTGTGAATCGACTTCGATCGGCGTGGAGCACTGGCTTCGGAGAACTGCGGCATCTCATGCTATTTCCGTCTAGCGCCGGATTCACAGGCCAAGACGAGCTCAAGCGCGGCGATTTGTTCCAGCGGCTACTTGTCCTCGATGCTCTCATACAGGTAAACTCGCGTTTTGGGCCATCGCCGGGCTTAGAAACGCTCATTGATCAAGAATCCACTTTGCTCCTGAACGCCGCCGATGTGGATCCCGTACTCGGTCGCGTCTGGAAGTATTTTCCAGACTTGCCGGAACTGCCGGCAGACACGGATGATCTTGCCGAAATCATTCGGCTGGTCAATCGAGTTCGCGAACGACGCGAACTAGAGGCACATATAGATGCCTCCATACGAACGAACCTCGAGACGGTCTTTGCGGGCTCGCAAGCTCCTCGACTCGAAACCTGGATCGTTCCCAGTTATTCGTCAGAACCAGTGCACCTGAGCCAGCGTCGGGCGATCGAGACGGCTTGGGGAAATGGCGACGATGTAGAGGTCGTCGCGAATCTCATGGATGCGCTGTACGATTACGACCTGAATCTTTGGCAAGCGCACTTTAGTGACAGTGCTGAGTATTTCGCAGGTAAGCAGGACGCTGCCGGGTTTTGGTTTTCCACCTGGTACGTGGGTCCTTACTACGGGACATATGCTGTTGCGCGCGCCCTTGGCCGACTTCCCGAATCGATAGTGGCCACGTTTGCGTCGAAACGAGCTCTTAATGCAATTATCGAGGCTCAGTGCGAAAACGGTGGCTGGACTTTGGAAGGTGACCAGCCTGATGCACTTTCCACGAGCCTCGCTCTACTGGCGCTTCATTGTTTGCGAGCTCATGGGGATGTGTCTTCGGCCGTTGCGGAAGGGCTCGATTGGCTGCGGTCTCATATTGGTGACGAACCATCTACTGACTTTATCAAAATGCACATCCCGGTCTCGAACCAGCGAGAACGGCCTCGTGAGATTCGTTATGGCAGCAAGACCTTGACACTCGCTCTTATGTTACGTGCACTCTTGCAATGGGAATCACCGTGAAGGCAATCGATGACCAGCCCATCCGCCTCGCTCGTCACGTTGGCGAAGAGCCCGAGTTTGTGGTGTCTACGCCCGAAGGCCGCCACTTCTCCGTGCCCGAAAACATCTATGACCTGTTATCATTCTACTTGGAGCAAGCGCCCACCGGAGCGCCGCCGACGAGCCGTGTTGCCGAACTCCTGAAACGATTCTCCACTGAGCACCGAACTACTCGTCCTGTCGGGGGAGCCGGCTTTTGGTTTCGAGTGCCGCTCGCGTCGCCATCGCTCGTAGGGCGCGTTGCTGAATTCTGTCAGGGACTGTTCCAACCACTCGTCTGGCCCGTACTTCTAGCCACTGTTCTCGTTGCGGCAGCGACAGCGTTCAATAGCTCTCGGCTCGCCCACGCATCGGCACTCGGGCCTATCGGGGACGTGGCACTGGCTTATGTCCTAACGTTTCTGGCGTATTCCATGCATGAGATCGGGCACGCCAGCGCGCTAAGATTCGCTGGGGCAAAGCCTGGTTCTATAGGCTTTACGATGTATCTGATCTTTCCGGCTTTTTATAGCGACGTGAGCGACGCTTGGCGGCTTGGGCGCTGGAGGCGCCTCCTTGTTGATGTCGCTGGCTCCTACTTCGAAAGTATCGCAGTAGTTCCGCTAACGGTTGCGTTAGTCGTTAGCCACGAGATGTTCTACTGGTACGCGATCCTGATGATCGGCTTTTCGATCGTGAACAATGCGAATCCGGTGTTCCGCTTCGACGGCTACTGGGCCATTCGCGACATGTTCGGCACCGCTAACGTCTTTGTACTTCCCTCGAAGCTCGCGCGAAAACATTCGGACAACGTTACTCGCAAGATCGGCTCCGTTGCGCTGGCTACGTTATTGTGTGGGATTTGGTTGTTGTACGCGTTGACTATGGTTATCCAACTTTCTAGGGCATTCGTTTCTTTGTTTCGCCTTGCCACGTAGCTTACTCGCTCCCTGACTTCAGAGGTGGTTCCGGGTAATCGGACAGTCGGATAAGTGATGAGTCTGCTCGCTGCTGGTCGAAGAAACGGCCAGCGAAGAGGAGCAGTCCATGAGACGACCCCGTCGGAACCACTCAGCAGTCTTCAAGGCGAAGGTGGCCGTCGCCGCACTTAAAGGCGACAAGACGTTAGCTGAACTTGCTGAGCGATTTGATGTGCACCCCAATCAAATCACGCAGTGGAAATCGCAGCTGCTCGAACGGGCTGCGGGCGTCTTCGAGACTGCCGGCGAGAAGAGCGCAGCGGAGGGACCGAACATCAAGGACCTCCATGCGAAGATTGGCCAGTTGGCACTCGAGAACGATTTTTTATCCGGCGCGCTCGATCGCATCGGCGATTCGAGCGGAAAGCGATGATCGAACACGGCGTCAAACTGCCGGTCATTCGCCAGGCCGAGATGTTGGGGCTCGCGCGCTCATCGGTGTACTATGACGCGGCTCCCGTGCCAGACCGCGATCTGGCGATGATGCGGCGGATCGATGAATTGCATCTGGAGCGTCCCTTTTTGGGAGCTCGGATGCTGCGCCTGTTCTTGCAGCGTGAAGGCTTTGTGGTCGGCCGGCGACACGTCGGAACGCTGATGCGTCGGATGGGCATCGAAGCGTTGTACCGCAAGCGAAATACGAGCAAGAAGCATCCCGATCATCAGGTCTTTCCGTATCTGCTCCGCAACGTCGTCATCGATCGGCCCAATCACGTGTGGGCGGCGGATATCACGTACATTCCGATGCGCCGCGGATTCATCTATCTCTTCGCAATTCTCGACTGGGCAACGCGTAAGGTGCTCGCGTGGTCCGTTTCGATTAGCCTTACGCCCGACTTCTGCGTCGCGACACTCGAAGCCGCGCTGGCCGAGCATGGCTGCCCCGAGATCTTCAACACCGATCAAGGTTCGCAGTTCACGAGCAACGCCTTCGTCGACGTGTTTACGGAGATCGCTACGAAGTTGAGCATGGATGGCAAAGGCTGCTGGCGCGATAACGTCTTCGTCGAACGGTTTTGGCGATCGATCAAGTACGAAGAAGTCTATCTCCACGCGTACGAGACGGTTGCCGACGCGCGGTTAGGGATCGCCGCCTACATCGACTTCTACAATCGCGAACGTCCCCACTCGAGTCTCGACAAGCAAACGCCGGATGAGGCATACTACAAGCAGCCTGCGTTGCAGGCGGCATAATCGCAGACATCATCCACTTATGTTTGCTGATCCGGTGTCCAGCAAAACGGAGCCGCCTCTTTCGCCCCAGAAGTCAGGCCACGCTAACCGTGAGTCGGGGTGATTCGAATTTACTCGTTGACTGGCGCGTACGCAAGCTTCGCGAGATGGGTTTACGGCCACGCGTAGAGCAAAGCTTCACGGTCAATGGCAAGACTGCGACAGTAAAGGGTAAGGCTGATATCGTTTACGAGCAAGACGGTAGTCTATGGATTGAGGAGTGTAAGACCGGCATCCGACGCGAATCCGATCACGTTCAAGCCCTGATCTATATTTGGCTCGCGGAAATGAACGGCAATCGCACCGCGCAGGCCAGGTTGGTTTACAAGGACCAGGTTGTGGACGTAGACCGCAGTGGTCTGACGAAAGTCCGGTCGGCGGGGATTCGCCTCGTCGCGCTGACTGTAAACCCTGTGCCACCAGCGCGCCAACCATCTGCATCGGAGTGCCGCTCCTGCAACATTGGGCCAACATATTGCGATGATCGCATGGCGAGCGAAGACGAAATCTTTGTAACAGATGAATTCTGACAGCCCTTGCACGAAGCACGCGCCTCACCACCTCGACGATTCTCCTGAAGTTCTAGCGCTTTCGCACCGTTCAGAAAATTGTGACCGATAAGAGGACATCGTCTGACGCACTGTTCCAGCGCGCTCGATAACAGAAACTTACTAAGTGCGAGCGTGCATGAAGATGTATTCGGCTGCGTCTTGCCCTCCAGTAAAGCCACCGAGTAGCAGTTCGTAAGTAGCCCCTCGACGCTCTGTTTGAAGCGATGGGCCATATTGCATGTAAAGGCCAACGTAAAGCGGTGCTTCATATTGGGCGCGTCGGAATGCAAGCACTGCAGTGGCCTTGAGCTTGACGCCATTTACCGCGATATGCTGACCCATAACGAGATCCTCAGCGAATCCCGCAAACGCCGTGACTTTGATGCGCTGCACATCAGCAGGAACGTCATATGCGAAAAATCCGGGTCGATGGCGATCCTTAGCATTAGCTTCGGCAAACTGAGGAATACCGTCAAACTCGATCGTAAAGATATGATCGCCGTTCAGGTTGGCGATTGGCACCGATTGCACGGTAGTAAGCGGCAGTCGGGCTGCAACGTCCTCGGAGGTTGCCTTTAGGTGCACCTGACCGCTTTCGTGATAGGAGAGCTTTACGGGGACGCTTACATCGTGGAGGGCGACACCATCTGTGAACTCATACGGAACTTCGCCGGTCGCCTTTACTAGACCGCAACGAAAGTGGTTCACCTTTAGGTACGGTAACGCCACATAAATATCTGGCGATGCGTTACGAAAGAGTATCTTGAATAACTTTCTTGCCGAACCCGCGACGTTCATAGCAATCGTAACCTGATTGCGGACTTCGTTGGTGCCGGGCTCGCCATAGAAGGTGTGCATCATCCCGGGCGGTGGCAAATCAGCCATGCGCTAATTCTAGCATGCGCAGCAACGGAAGATTACTAGCTCCGCGATGGAGCTCGCCCATGTTCCTGTATGCCATGAACAAAGCGCAGCCCGGATCGTGCTGCTGTATCTCGCTGCTCCTTGCGGCTTGTCACCGTGCGCTGATTGACTGACGGATGCTAGCCGGAAGCCGCCGGCAGCGCAAGGAGCGGCATGCGCCTCTCCACTTCGCTTCGTCCTTGCCCCACCGTCCGCTTCCGGCTTCTTGCGCACCCATCACAGCCACCCGGCGACAGGCCGGAAGGAGACAGCGACGATGGGTTTCACGCTCGATACAGGCACGATTCGCGAATTGGCCGCGGCGATCGCGGCGGAGGTAGTCCAGGCGATGCGCGCAGCGCGCATCTCGACGGTGGTAAGTGACGACCGCGAGGTCGTCCACGTCGGACCGTTGGCCGTTGATCTTGGCCGCAGGGAGGCCGCATTGAACGGTCGTGCACTCGACCTCAAGCCACGTGAGCTGGAACTACTAGCCGCCCTTGCTCGCAACGCAGGACGCGCACTCAGTCGCGCCCAGCTTCTCGAGCTGGCCTGGGATCACGCTACGATGGAGAGCATCGAATCCGATCGGACCGTCGATGTGCACGTTCGGCGTCTGCGTCTGCAGCTCGGCGAGAACGCAGCGATGCTCCATACCGTCGCGCGGGTCGGCTACCGCCTCGATCCGCCCTGACGGGGTGCAGGGCGCCTCACGGCGCCCTTGGCACGGCGGCAGTTAGCTGGAAGCGAGGCTTGCCATCGTCGCCGGCGACGATGTCGATCAAGCCCGTCTCGCTCAGGGTCCGCAAGGCCTCCGCCAGCTGAACGTCGTTTTGGAACAGTCTCATGGCGCATGTCTACCGCCTAGACATTGCCGCGCCGTTGCCAATGCATACGGATCGGTGATGATACTTCCGGCGGAGCCTCCAAGTCACGCAAGACGTCGCCGAAATCCCGTGGGCCGACGCGCGCCGATTAGGGCAGCGGACGTTTATGCGTCCGCTTTATGTTTCTCGGCCTGGGCGACGGCGTTCCTCACGCGATGCTCCAGATCGGCCGCTCTGCAATTCAATAACAGATGGAGAGAGCGAGCCTCCTGATTCGTCAGGCTGCATAGCTCACCCAGCTCGTCGACGATGGCCTTTGCCTGGTCGACGTGTCGCAAAATCTTGACCGCGGCCGCGTTTGCCCGTTCCGCATCGGAAACGCCGTAGAACACGCGTCTGCTGTCCGCGTAAGGCGGCACGGCACACCGAGCCGATATCAGACTGTCCGGTGTCCAATGAGAACCCGATAGGACGTTTCCGTGATCGATCGGCAAAAAGGGTCGCATCGTCGACACACCGGCTTTGGGGACGAGTAAATCGCCACCCTTACGGTCGACGTTCAAGATGAATTCGTCCAGCGCCATCAACCGATATGCAATTTCGCCTATTCGGCCCACGACAACCGAAAAATCGGGAACGACACCCTGCGGCGAGATCGCTTCAAAATCGTCCTCAAAGACCGTGCCGAACCAGTCGCCGGCCGCGACCGTGCCGATAGGCGACCGAACCCGGACGATCGCGCCGTGCGCCACGGGTAGCCCGACCGATTCGCACATAGCTAACCCAAATAGCTCGTTGAAGAACTCCTTGCTGCGCGCCCCGTCGTGCTTTGTACCGTCGAGATCGTCGGGCCACTTCACGATGTAGCGATCCTTGCGACCCGCGTCATCTTCGCAAAGGAGCCAGCTTTTCGGCTGCGATCCGCCGTCCGGCATGTCCGGTGTTGGAAGCGCTTCCAGTGCGAAGACTCGTCTAAACTCCACGACTCAACCTCTACCGATATCCGGCGATGAGGGCTTGTACCGTCCACGCATCCCGCGGATTCGCCGCAAGAAGCCCCTGCTCCACATCGTCAACGTCGCGCAAAAACACGTAGCGTCTGCGTACGGCCGCAATCCATTCGTCGATGGCGATTGGTGACGTGAGAAAACCAATCGCCTCTTCCTGAAACTCAGTGCGTGCCCGCGGGCGAAGGATTTCCCCGGGATCGATCGGCCCCCGACCAAGGCCGTCGACGTTAATGTCACGCCAGATCTTCAGTATCGCCAGGCGGCGTACGAGCGCTTCGTCAAACGCGCGCGTGCTGAACCAGGCGAGGTCGTAGAGATCGCGTGCCAGGCTATCGCGGCGATAACGCGCGAGCTTCTCTGCTAGTAACTCCTCGAGGCGGATGATCGCCGTTGGGCGCAGCGGAATCCCGTACGCGCGATGGACCGGCATCGCAATTGGATTGATGAGATCCGGCGGCAACCACGGCAACTCATGCGTGATGTCGATGCGCGCCGGGATAGTTGGCGAACCGAACGCGGATTCGATGCGCAACAGCGCGCGTCGCGCCGGCACGAGTTGCTCCACCGTGAACGTGAAGCCGTCGACCGAGGCATCGTGCAAACGCTCAAACAGGAGCTCTGCCAATCCTCGCTCCCCAACGGCGAAATCAAGGTCCGTCGAGAAGCGGCCGGCCATTCCAAGGCGGAATTTCCGTAGCGCCGTGCCGCCCTTGAACACGAGGCCGAGATCGAACAGGCCGGCATCGTGCAGAAGATGCAAGGCATGATCTTGCGCGATGTCGATCAGCGCGCCGTCGCGAAACATGCGCTGCCCCTGGCAGTGCCGGAGCAACAAGCCTTCGGTGATCACGCTTTCACGCTGGGCACCAGCAGCGAGTCGATCAGGTTGTATTCTTTGATGAAGCGACTGCGGGCGCGATCTCTACCAAGATAGACGAGGCCGGTATCGCGGCGTGCCTTTTGCATTAGATCCTGCGCGAGGTGCTTGAAGTTCGCGCGGTCGGCGAGATAGGCAAGTCGAATGCGCGCCGGATCAGGCGCGCCGTCAAGCTCCCGTTCGAGATCGGCAGCGTCGGCGCGTTTGAACCCCTCTTCCAGCCATTCCGCGACGTTCGGCCAATCGCGGTAGTAATGCGGAACGACCGCCATCTTGGCAAGGAGCGTCGCGACGCGCCACACCGGAAGGTTGTCTTTCCATTCGGGCTCGAGGACGCCCCAGATGCGAGTGATACGGAAGGCGCTCAACGCGAGCGGAAGCTTGTGCTTGGGATAGGTCGCGAGCACCTGGGTTTGCGGTTGACGTGCGCTGAGCCCCTGAAGCCAGGCCGCGGAGTCGTAGGCCAAAGCGACGGGAAGCTCGCGTCGTTGAAGGGTCGCTCGCAGTTCAATGAATGGGTCCCCCGAGGGCAGCGCCCCGGCTCGGGCGCCGGGTGCGAATTCCCAACGGCCACGAGTGCGAAGAGGAAGCAGCCAACCGAGCTTCTGGAGGTCCCGCGCGACGTTGGCCGGGAGATCGTCCATGCCGAGCTCGCGCAAGTATCCCTCAAGATCGCTGAGGGTGAGGATTCCAGGCTGGAAGAGCTCGAGGTATTCGACGACAGCGGCCAGGCGCGGCGGAATGGGCCGATGGAACTGTCGCCTAGGCCCTGTTTCGGGTAAGATTGGCGATTGCATGGCGGTTCTTAGTGACAGTACACCGTTCCCGCTCCACTGTCAATCAGGCCCTGATATTTGCCCATAGAATGACCCTCAAACGGGTGTTAGATGACAGCCGCGGCGCTCTAACTGGGCACGCTACGGCTAAGCGGGGAACTTTCGCTTAAGACGCGAGCGACGCAGCGCCTCAGCAATCTCAGCCGTTGTCGGTTCCGGTATCTGCGACCTGATGCGCTCCAACAGGGCGTCAAGTCGCGCTCCCCAGTCGTCGCCGGCGAGCTCATCGGAGAGCAGCCGGTCCACGGCTTGGCGCACCAGATCCGACACCGACTGGTCGCTTGCGGCCAAAAGCAACTTCAGCGCCTGGCGCTGCTGATCGCTGAGATGGATTTGGGTGCGCGCGTTCATCGGCGGTGAATGCCCTTTGGGTCATGGTGCTGTAACGCCATAGTGCTCTGGATCGCGCCGAGCGTCAAGGCGCTGCCGCGTGGCAAAGCCTCGCTGGTCGGTCGATGGTTTTTGACGACCATTTGACGACCATTTCGGCGGAAAAGGGTGGAAAACGGCGGAAACCCTTGGAAACTCAAACCGCGAAAAAGCCCTTGCGGCTATTGGTTTTTCCCGGAGCTGCGGGGCTTCTTTGTCTTCTCGCTTTTTGTGCTCGTTTTGCTTCGCATGTAAGGGGTCAGGAGTTCGAGTCTCCTCATCTCCACCATGGTCTGGAAGACGGCGCGGGAAACCGCGTCGTTTCTGCATTTCAGGAGCATTTGCGGCGTCACCCTCGGTCAGCCCCGTAACCGAGTAAGGGGGCACATCTTGCGCAGACATAAGGGTTCATCACCGGAGGCTCCGGCCGATCCGCTAAGCACGTTTCTGCTCGACCGGCGTCTGGCCGGGTGTACGGAAGCGACCCTCGACGCGTATCGATACCAACTCCGCCCGTTTCAGCGATGGTGCGACGCCCGCAAAATTCCGATGCTCTCAGCAACGCAGAGCAACGTCAGGGCTTTCTTAGCCGAACGTCACGAGGTTTCTCGTGCCACCTTGTTTGCGGCGGCGGTCCGGCTACGGACGTTCTTTCGTTGGTTTGCAACGAACGGCTATTGCGAAGACCCGGCGCACGGGATTGCTACGCCGAAGGTACCAGAAAGGCTCGTGCCAGCGTTGCACGTCCAGCAGCTGAAGGCACTTCTTCGTTGCTGTGATGGCTGGATCGGTCAAACGGAGCCCGCGCCGATGCGACGGCAATGCTCGATGACAAAGACTGGGTCGTTGATATTCGGCTCTCCTACACCGTCCGGGCCATCAGCCCAGACGCGGCGCTCGGCGCTGTTCTTCCCTCCTCGCACTCGGTCCGGATCGGTACGGTCCCCAGCCCGAAATCGCCGACTACACCGTCCACGAGCGCGTCAGGCCCGACCTTGAACCGGCTCCGACGGTCGAGCCGCCGGCTCTAACCAAATCGGTCTACACCGCCAAGGAAGTCGCCGAGATCTTGAACGTCAGCGTCGCGAGCGTCTACGGCAAGATCCTAAGCATGCGCATCGGCGGGGTCCGCCGGTACAGCCGCGCCGTCATCCAGGAAATCCTCGAAAAGGGCAGCGTCCCCGAACCTTCCCCGCGACCGACTCCCGTCCACCATGAACGCCATCGTCCGGCAACACCGGCGAAGGTCGTCTCACGGAATTCGCGAGCCCGGGAGCCCGAACCGGAAACCGAACGCAAACGGCCGCTCACGATCCGGGAAGTCGCGAAGATGCTCCGGCTCTCGCCCTACAAAGTTAGCCAACTCGTCGAAGCCAAGAAGATCCACTACATCGAATTCGGCAACGGCAAGAAATACTTCCGGCCCGATGCCGTCGAGTACTACATCGCCGGTGGGACCGCCCGGCAATTCGTCGAGAAGGTCATCGCCGACGCCGAGAGCGATCCGCGATTCCGCGACGACCCCGATGCCGTTGCACGCTTCGCCGCCGAATGGAGGGAAGAGTGGCCGGAATGACGTGAGTTCCGGCTCTAAAAATACCCCCGAGCCATATCGACGAGCGACATCCCCTGGTATGTCCACCAGTCCGGTCCGCGCAGTGTCCGTGGTTCACGGCCGGTCGCTTCACGAACGATTAGTTTGGCAAGGCCCGTCGGTGAGTATTTCTCGCCTCCCCACATTAGCGGAGGCCGGGTATCGGGATTCCAGGTCACGACGGGGCGATGCGATGCGAATCCGTTGACATGAAACAGTTTACCCGCTAGACTCGGCGCCAGGACGGGTGTAGCAAATGGGTGTTCCTCGAGAGGCGCGTGACGCTGCCTTTGCAGATCGGCTTCCCCTTCATGATCTGGAACCGGACGCTGAAATATCCGTGGATCGCCGGAGCGTGCGCGTTTCACGTCGGCATCGCGTACTTCATGGGACTCGTCTGGTTCTCGCTGACGATGCTGAGTTGCGAGCTCATCATGATCGATGACCGCGCGTATCTAAAACTTGGGAACGTCGTGACGACCGGCTGGACGCGCGCACGTGCGTTCGTCCAAGCGAGGCTGAGCGTCGCTCGTACCCGAGCGCAGGAGTCCGTATCGTGACACGCGGTTTCTCCGCGCGCATCTCGCTTGCGCTCGTCACCCTCTCGCCGGCCGTGTTTCTCGGGCAGCTGGCGACGTCGCCGGCCGGAGATGCCTGGGTGCTGATCGGCGAGGTCGCGTTCTACGCTGCCTACCTGGCGTTCGTCGCGGTCTTCGTGCCGCTCGGACTCGTCCTCGGTTCGCGGGGGCGCATCGGCTGGCTGATCGTCGCCGCCACGTTGCCGGTTGCGATCGGTGCAGATCGCTTTGCGGCGATCGTTACGATCGGACGCCGGGGAGCGGATCCGTTCGGTGTCGTCGAGGCGCTCGTCTCCGCCGCGTGGTTGACGTTCACGATAACGGTAGCGATGAAGGCGAGGCACGCGCCGCCGGGCCCGACGCTGGATCTCACGCCGCCGGTGTTCGACGGATCCTTTACGGTCGTCCAGGGCGGGAACGATCGTTTGCTCAACCATCATCATCAGTCGGAGCGGCAGCGGTTCGCCGTCGATCTCGTGCGTGACCCGGCTTCCCGTACGCGTATTTCACGCGTCGTCAGTCCGCTCGCAGGCACGGTGGTCGCCGCAGTGGATGGATTGGACGATGCCGGTGTCGCGGCCGCAGACCGGCGCGCGCATCCGTTCGGGAATCATGTCATCATTCGTGAGCCGCAGAGCGGTGCGGACGTGATGCTCGCGCATCTCAAGCGCGGGACCGTCACGGTCAGCCCGGGAGAGCCCGTTGCGGCGGGCCGGCTGTTGGGCGAAATCGGGAACTCGGGGAATTCGACCGAGCCGCATCTGCACGTGCACGTCGAGTGCGCCGGAGCGGGGCTCCCGTTCACGATCGGCGGCCGATTCCTCGTCCGAAACGCGGCGCTGCGCGGAACGCGCGCGACGCAACGCCGGATCGAAACAACCGCGTATGCTTCTGTGCGCGACGCGGGTTCGCGCGACTCGGAGGGAGTTGCTCAATGAAATCCGTTGCGTCGAAATCCCCACGCGTGGTTTCGGATGTCCTCGATATCATCGTCGAGCCCGTCAAGGCGCTCGAAACGCCGGCCGACGATCGACGCTGGCTGCGTTTCTTTCTCGCGACCGCGTTGCTCGTCGCCGCCGGGGCCGGGCTCATCGTCCCGGTGCGCCTGCACCTCATCAGTACGAGCATGTAGCCCCCCGTGACGATCGTGTACGCGATCGCCGCGCCGATCTCGATGATCGCTCTGATGATCGGCGGCCTCCTGCTCTCGTTCATCCTCGTGAGCCTCCTGCGCGGCAAAACGGCGTCAGCATGGCGCGAATCGTGGCTGGTCGTCAACGAAATTGCCTTCGTGAAGCTGGGTCTGAGCACGCTGTGCCTGGGGATCATCGTCGAGCTACGCGGTGCGCAGTCGTTCGTGTCCTCCGCCTATGTGCCGCGCGCGATGCCGAGCGTCGCGATGCTCGTGCCGCATCTTTCCGCAAAGATGGAGAGCGTACTCGGCGTCATCGACCCGTTCAACATCTGGGTCTGTTGCTTGTATTATATCGCGTTCAGACGCGTGTTCGGGAAAGGCCCGCTGCTCGCGAGCATCGCCGGATTCGGCGTCGGACTGCTACCGCAACTCGTCTTACGGGCGCTCCACGCCGGCTGATGGGAGCGACGCTGCGGTGAGCGCTGCTCTGGTGCCGGAGTCGCCGTGTCTTGCGACACCGCTGCCGAATGCCGGTGACACGCGGCTTCTGCACCTGGTTCGTCGGCCGGCTCGCGCAACACCCGTCCAGCGTGTCATGGGGGTTCATCCCGTTTCAGAACCTGAGCGATCGCGAGCTGGAACAGTTGGGTATGAGCCGCTCCGCGTGCCGGCTCGCGGTCCACGTCGTGGACGAGAACAGTCGTGTCCTACGCGGCGCCCTCGCGATCAATGCCGTCTTGGAACGTCGTCGCGCGATGCGCGTCCTCATCCGCATCGCACGGGCCATTCGGCCGCTCCTCGACCTCGAAATGCGGGCATATGCGTTCGTCGCGAGCAATCGGGTTGCGATCTCGCGCCTCCTCGGAAGCGCCCGGTGCGCCATGTATGAGGAGTGAAGTCTAGGCCGAGCCTTCGTTCCTCGGCGTGGTGCGCAGACGCGCGAGGATCGCATTCATCCGCGCACCGTAGTCGCGGTGCTCGAGCGGCAGCCCGGTCACCGGCGTCTCCGTGTCGATCGCGTTCTCGACGACACGCATCGCGGGCGCGCCGGGCAGATACGCGGCGCCGTCCCGCTCGTCAATATGGAAGACCGGGATGCCCGTCGCCACCACGATGCGCTCGCCGAGCAAGCTCACACGGGCGCTGTCCTCCAGACTTGAAGTGCCCCCGTAGTAAACCACGATTGTCTTGAAAAGCAGAACAATTTATAGATTGATTGCTTACTCTCTAACCGACCGCCGGGGTCCACGGGAACGATCCGGTGGCTCCTCGTGCGGCAGTCGCTCGCTCCGGGTGGAGAACCCGTATACTGATCCCATGTGCCGCAACATTCGAACGCTCTTCAATTTCGAGCCACCGGCGAGTGACGACGAAATCCGGGCGGCGTCGCTTCAGTTCGTCCGCAAGATTTCCGGCTTCAGCCGGCCTTCGCTGGCGAACGAGGCCGCGTTCAACCGAGCCGTCGCTGACGTGACCGCAACCGCTCGCGAGCTGCTCGAATCGCTCGTAACAAACGCCGAACCGCACGATCGCGAAATCTGGGCAGCCAAGGCGAAGGCTCGCGCAGCACTGCGCTTCGCAGACCGGCGCCACCGTGAGACCTCCGGCTAGGAGCCGGGCGCATCACCCGGCGGCATCGGCGGTCTCCCGCAAGGGCCGGACGCTGACCGGGATGCCGCACAAAGCGGCGTTGCCGGTGAGGTCGTCGAGGAGCGCGGCGTCGCTGAGGTCATTGTAGCTGGCGCCGGGATTCTCACGGGCGACGCCCAGGCGAACGCCGTCGCGACCGTGACCGAAGCCGTGGGGTAAGCTGACCACTCCGGGCATGAGATCGGCGGTCGTCTCGACAGCGACGCTCACGCTGCCCGCGTTGCTCGTGACCTCGACGAGGTCACCGCTCGCGATGCCGCGCGCGGCCGCATCGCCGGTTTCGACGAGCAGCGTGCAACGATCGGGGCCGCGCATCAGGCGCGGGGCGTTGTGCATCCAGGAATTGTTGCCGCGCAGTTGGCGGCGTCCGACCAGCACGAGTTCCGGGACCGGTGCGTCGAGCGTCGCGGCGAGTCGGGCGAGGTCCGCGAGATACGCTTGCGGTGCAAGCCGGATGAGCCCGTCGGCCGTCAGCAACCGTTCCGGCAAGCACGGCGCGAGCGCGCCGTAGTCGATGCCGTGCGGGTTCGCGCGCAACTCGTCGATGCTCGTTGCATACGGACCCGCTCGCAGTCCGGCGTCGAGGCGCTCGCGCGGCGAATCGAGCGTCTTGCCGGTGAGCCGTTCGCTCAAGCCCGCGAAGATCTGCCAATCGTAACGCTGTTCGGGCTCGAGCGCGAAGAGCGGCTCGCTCAGGCGCGCGGTGTTGCGCACGGCGAAATGATGGAAGATCACGTCGTAGTGTTCGACCTCGAGCCCGGTCGCGGGCGGCAGGATGACGTCGGCATGCCGCGTGGTCGCGTTGATGTAGGGATCGATGCTCACCATGAAATCGAGTTTCGCGAGCGCATCGTCGAGCCGTGCGCCGGCCGGGGTGGAGAGCACGGGATTGCCGGCGACGGTTACGAGCGCCCGCACCTGGCCCGCACCCGGCTCGAGCATTTCGTCAGCCATCGTCGCGACCGGCAGCTCGCCGTTGAACTCCGCCAAGCCGCGCACGCGCGAGCGCCAGCGGCCGCTGTACACGGCACCTTTCTTCGCACCGAGCAGCAGATCGAACGCCGGACGCGGCCACATCATCCCACCCGGCTCGTCGAGGTTGCCGGTGATCGCGCACAGCGCGACGGTCAGCCACTGGCAGAGACCGCCGAAGGCTTGCGTGGAAAGGCCGATGCGACCGTAAGCGACGGCGCGTTCGGCGGCGGCGAACTCGCGCGCGATGCGCCGGATCGTCCCCGCATCGATTCCGACGCGCGCGGCGACACGCTCGGCCGGAAACGCGAGCGCCGCTTCGCACAGCGCCGCAAAGCCGGCGGTGTGTTCCGCCAAGCGTCCGAGCGTGGCGTTCCCGTCGGCGATGATGGTCGCGATCAAGGCGAGCAAGAAGAGCGCGTCGGTTCCGGGGCGCACGAAGAGATGCTCGTCGGCGACCCGGGCGGTCTCCGTGCGGCGCGGATCGACCACGACGAGCCGCCCGCCGCGCGCGCGCAACGCCCGGAGGCGAGCAGCGATCCCCGGCGCGGTCATCAAACTGCCATTCGAAACCACTGGATTCGCGCCCAGCACGAAAAAATAGTCCGTCCGGTCCACGTCGGGGACCGGGATGAAGAACGGATGCCCGAACATCTCGACGGCGGCGACATGGTGCGGAAGCTGGTCGACGCTCGTGGCGCTGAACCGATTGCGCGTTTTGAACGCCCGCAGGAAGCCGCCCAGGCTCAAGAGCGTCCCGCTGTTGTGCACGCTGGGATTGCCGAGATAGACGCCGATCGCATCGTCGCCGTGCGCTCGCTCGACCTCGCGCAGCCGCGCGGCGACCAGATCGTAGGCCTCATCCCATTCCAGCGGGATCCACCGCGTGCCGGCCCGCCGCACGGGTCGCTTGAGGCGATCCGGATCGGCGTGCAAGTCGATCAGCGCCGATCCTTTCGGGCAGATCGCGCCCGCCGAGAGCGGGTCGAGCGGGTCGCCGCGCAAGTCGACGATCCGGCCGCCCTCCACCGTGACGGCAAGGCCGCAAATCGCCTCGCAGAGGTTACAGGCCCGAAAATGCGTGCCCTCAGAAATCGCCGTCATTCTGCTGCTCCCGTTTCCTTACCACGAGCGTCGAGCTAGCATGGAAGCCCGGGGAGCCTTTCTCCTGCGGCCGCCGCGACCGATTGGCGCCTGCTTTGTTCGGGTACATGCAAACGCTGGGCTTTTCCCCGGTAAGGACGTGCCCCAGATGGCCTTCGCGCCAACCGTACCGCCGCCCACGAACGGGGCGACCGCCGGGGTCCCGGCGCTCAAGCCGGCTCGGCACCCATTCACGCGCGGGCGGCTCATCGTGGCCGCGGCCGCGATCGTCGCGATCATCGTGGCGCTCGTCCTATGGCGAGTCCTTGCGCCGGCATCGATCAACCTGGTCACGACACCCGTCCAGCAGGGAACGCTGGTTCGCACGATCACCGCGTCGGGGACGGTCAACCCGCAAGATACGATCCTCATCGGCACGCAAGTCTCGGGAACCATCTCGGCGATCAACGTCGATTACAATAGCGTCGTGCACACCGGCCAAGTGCTGGCGGAGATCGACCCGACCTCGCTCCAGGCGGCGCTCGATCAGGCGCAGGCGCAGCTCGCTCAGACCGAAGCGAATGCACGCGAAGCGAGCGCTTCCGCCACGGCGGCGCAGGCGGGAGTTACGGTTCAGCGCGCGACGGCCAGCGCTGCCGTGGCGAATATCGGCGTTGCCCAAGCGAACGCGGCCGCGCAGAACTATGCGATCGCGGCCGCTCAGTCGAACGTCACCAAAGCTCAGTCCGCGCTCGTGCTGGCGCAGCAGACCATCGCACGCGACACGAGCCTCCTGGGTCAAGGTTATGTCGCGCAAAACGTCGTCGATGCCGATCGCGCAAACCTCGACGCGGATCAGTCGCTCCTGGTCGGAGCCCAGGCGTCGCTGACGCAGGCGCGTTCTCAGGCGGTCGCGAGCGCCGGGCAAACGAATCAAGCGGTCGCGCAGAGCCAGTCGCAGGCTGCCCAAAACGTCGTGGCCGGCGCCGACGCGCTGGCCTCGGCCGGCACGGCTCAGGCGCAAGCCGCCGCGATCGGCATCCAGGCAGCCCAGGTGAAGACGGCCCAATACAACCTCGCGCACGCGACGATCACCTCGCCGGTGAACGGCACCGTCATCGGACGCAACGTCTCGCTCGGCCAGACCGTGGCGGCGAGTTTCAGCACCCCGACGCTGTTCACGATCGCGCGCGATCTGACGAAAATGGAAGTCGATCTGGCCGTCGGCGAGCCCGACATCGGTTCCGTGAAAGCCGGCGCACCGGTGACCTTCTCCGTACTCGCGTACCCCACCACGACGTTCTCGGGGAAGGTCACGCAAGTGCGCCAGAATCCCACCGTCGTGAGCAACGTCGTCACCTACGACACCGTCGTCATCGTGGACAACAAGAACGGATTGCTGCGGCCGGGAATGACCGCCAACGCGTTCGTGCAGGCACAGGTCGCGACCAATGCCTTCATCGTCCCCGTCGACGCACTCACGTGGCAACCGCCGGCCGCGATCGCGGCGCGCTACCATCTCCCGGCACCGGCCGCCAAGACACGCGCGGCGAGCGGATCTCAGTACGGCGCGACGATGGGCGCCGGCGCTGCGGCGGTCCCCGCCGGATCGACGGGGCACGTGTTCGTCGTGCGTGCGGGACAGCTGCTATCGGTGCCGGTCCAGATCACCTTGACGGCCGCCTCCCAGGCTGCCGTGAAGCCCGTGGCCGGGACGCTGCTCCTCACCGACGCCGTCGTTACCGGTGATACCTCGGGCGTCGCGCCGCACGCCGCGTCGACGGCGAAAGCCGCCACGTCGGCATTCGGCCAGTCAGGGTCGGGCGGCGGCGCCGCACGGGCCGTCCATTGAGCATCCCGGTCGTTCGCACCATCGACTTGCAAAAAGACTACGTGATGGGCGATCAGGTGGTGCATGCGCTCGCCCGCGTGTCGCTTACGATCGAGACCGGTGAGTTCGTTGCGGTGACCGGTCCGTCGGGCTCGGGGAAATCAACGTTCATGCACATCGTCGGGTTGCTCGACTCGCCGACCTCGGGCGTGTACGAACTCGACGGCGTCGCGGTGGGCACGCTCAGCCGCGTTGCGCTCGCGGCCTTGCGCAGCCGGAAGCTCGGCTTCGTCTTTCAGGCCTACAACTTGCTCGCGCGAACGTCGGCCGTCGAAAACGTGGAGTTGCCGCTGCTTTACGCCGGCGTTCCCGACGCCGAACGCCGCCGCCGCGCGGCCGCGGCACTCGGCGTCGTCGCGCTCTCGGATCGGCTCGCCAGCGAACCAAACCAACTCTCGGGCGGCCAACAGCAGCGGGTCGCAATCGCGCGCGCGATCGTGAACAACCCCAGCCTCATCCTCGCCGACGAACCGACCGGCGCGCTCGACAGTAAAGCCTCGGAAGACGTCTTGAAACTCTTCCGCCGCCTCAACGCGGAGCAAGGCATTACGATCCTGCTGGTCACGCACGATCCGGGGATCGCCGCGCATGCCGATCGCTTGGTGACGTTTCGCGACGGAGCCGTCGTCTCGGACGAGCGGAGCCGAAGCGTGGTCCCGGCATGAACCTGAAATCGACCCTGCGTACCGCGTTCACCGCGCTCGTGCGCAATCGCGCGCGCTCGTTACTGACGATGCTGGGCGTGGTGATCGGCGTGGGCGCCGTCATCGTGACGGTCGCCATCGGCGCGGGCGCACGGGCCTCGGTTCAACAGCAAATCAACAGCCTGGGCAGCAATCTCATCATCGTCTTGCCGGGCAGCGTAACGCAAAGCGGCGCACGAACCGGGAGCGGCGGAGCATCGACCCTGACGCCACAAGACGGAGTCGCGATCGCCGCGCTCCCGAACGTGGCTGCGGTCACGCCGGTCGTCACCGTCCGCACGCAGATCGTCGGAGGCGGGCTGAACTGGCAGACGTCGGTCAGCGGCGTCGCGCCGACGTACACGTATGTGCGGCAATGGACGCTCGCCGAGGGAACGTTCTTCTCCGATGCCGACGTCACGTCGGCCGCCAAAGTCTGCGTCCTGGGTCAGACCGTCGTCAGCAAGCTCTTCCCGGCGACCGACCCGATCGGCAAGACGCTGCTCATCAAGAACGTGCCTTTCACGATCGTGGGGACGCTATCCGCACGCGGTCAGAGCGGCGTCGGGCAAGACCAAGACGACACCGTCGTCATCCCCTATAGTTCCGCCCTGCAACGTCTGACGGGCGGCACGTTCGTCAACGAACTCATGGTTTCGGGCGACGACCAGTCGAACACGAGCGCCGTTCAAACAGCGATCACGACCTTGCTCGAAACCCGCCACAGCATCGTCGGCGGGCAAGACGACTTCATGGTGCGCAATCTCGCCGACATCGCGAGCGCCGCGTCGGCGACGGCGACCGTGATGGAATATCTGCTCGCCAGCGTGGCGGCCGTCTCGCTCGTCGTGGGCGGAATCGGCATCATGAACATCATGCTCGTCTCCGTCACCGAGCGGACGCGCGAGATCGGCCTGCGCATGGCGGTCGGCGCGCCGCCGTTTGCGATTCTCTCACAGTTCCTGATCGAATCGGTCGGGCTCTCGCTCTCCGGCGGCGCCATCGGCGTGCTCGTCGGCTTTGCCGGGACCTATCTCATCGCGATCTTCGCCAACTGGCCGACCGTCATCTCACCGGAAGCCGTGTTGATCGCCGTCTTCTTCTCGGCGCTCGTCGGCGCGTTTTTCGGGTACTATCCGGCGCTCAAAGCCTCGCAGCTCAATCCGATCGACGCGCTTCGCTTCGAATAGGTCACGCCGGGCCGGCGGCGGCCGCCGCGATCAACGCGCGAAAGAGCGCGAGGCTCGCGCCCGCGTCGGCGTCGAGCGTCGATTCTGGATGCCACTGGACGCCGAGCCAGAACCACGACGCGCCGGTGAGTTCCAACGCTTCGATGAGGCCGTCTCGGGACCGGGCGACGGCGAAAAACGGCTCTGCGACCCGGGCGATCGCCTGATGGTGGCGCGAGCCGGTCACCAGCGCCGGGCCGACCAACCGCGCGAGGCGCGAGTCGGGCTCGACGTCGAGGATGTGCTCGGCGATCGGCCGGCGATCCGTGCTGCCGTCCGGCAACCGCACGCGGTGCGGGATACGCTCGCCGGCGACGTCCGGAACGTGCTGGTGGAGCGTTCCCCCGAACGCGACGTTCGCGACCTGCAGTCCGCGACAGATGGCCAGCGTGGGCAGACTCCGCTCGACGACCGCGCGCGCGAGCGCCAACTCGTAGTCGTCGCGCGCCGGCGATTCTAAACGGGTATGCGCATGCGCCGCTTCGCCGTAGTGCCGGGGATCGAGATCGGCTCCACCGGAAAAGACGATGCCGGCGAACTCCCGCACGTCGTCGAGCACGCGATCGACATCCGGTGCCAGCACCTGCGGATCGCCCCCGGCACGCTCGACGGCCCGGAGGTACTCGTCCATGTCGCCGTCGTCCGCGGTAATTCCGATCCGCGGCCGGCGAACCGTTTGTTCTGCCATCGCAGCGGCTTTGTTCCGATGCCCAACGGCGATCCTTGAACGCCGGCGCCGATTCGTTGCCGGCCGCCGGACCTCAGCGCGCCGGCGAAGCCCGGGCGACGAGTCCCGCGATGTCCGGGGGATGCGAAGCGTCGAACGCGCCCGTCGTACGCCAGAGGATTTCGCCGCGCGGCGTGATCAGAAAGACCGAGATCTCGCGCTCGGACGCGATCCCCAAGGCGCGGTCGAACGCGCGCTTATCGACGAAGAGCGTGATCGTCGACGCTCTCGCTGCCGTATCCGGAATCGCGCCGCGCATGATCGAGTCGAGGTACCCGCGAAAGAACGTATAGCCGTTCGAGATGATCGGCAGTTGATAGGCGTGGAAATCCGGATAGCGCCGGGTCATCTCCGCCGCGAACGGCTGCCAAGAATCGACCGCTGCCTGCTGGTCGGGCAAAAACGCGACGTACACGAGATTCGTGCTGCCCTTCAGATCGCGCGGAATCGCGACCGCACCGCCGTTGAGGTTGTGTCCCGAGGCAACCGGAAACACGGATTCGGCCCGAGCCATCCGGCCGGAGAGCGTGCTCCACAGAAGCGTGAGCGCGAGAACCGTGCGGCTCGTGCGTGCGAGAACGTGCGAGAGACGTGAACGTGAAGTCATAGGTATGCGGCGCTGAGAAGCCGCCGGCGTTGCCGCGGTTCCGAGTCGCTTCTCTGCATTCCCCGCCGCCCGCGGCGTCAAACGATCAGTCCACTCGTCGCTCCCTGCGAGGTTCCCGTGCGCGCGATCATCACGTGGGTCTATACCGTCCTGCTCACGTTTGCTTTCATCGGCGCGGGCGCATCGAAGCTCGCGGCTCAGCCCATCTGGGTCGAGCAGTTCCGAAGTTTCGGCTACCCGCTCTGGTTCATGACGCTCACCGGTGCGATCGAGTTCGGCTGCTCGATTCTGGTGCTCGTGCCGCGCTTCGCATCCGTCGCAGCCGGTATTCTCGCTTGCGTCATGGGCGGCGCCGTCGTTTCGCACCTCGTGCACGGCCAAACGGCGACGGTCGTCCCGCCGGCGCTCCTGTTCGTTCTGGCGCTCGCCGTCGCCGTGCTCCGCAGCCGGCCTACTCCCGAAACCGGCCGGACCGCCACGACCTGATCGGCGCGGGTGCGGCGGCCCGCATTGTTGGGTACGTGAAGCAGCACCGTGAGACTTTCCCGGGCGATCGCGCGGCGCGTTGCGTGCGCCGCACTCCTCCTGCTGACGGCGATTGCCGCTGTGCAAACGGTCGCGCGCTCGTTCGACGGTGCACTACCGCTGCCCGGGACGGCCGCGCCACGCACGTTCCCACCGGCCTGGGAGGCGTTTTCAGAAGCATGGCCGATCATCGCCGCGTACCGTGCACGGATCGCGATTTTCGAACAGGCGGGTCTCCAGACCCAGCAGGTGGTGTTCGACTATGATTTTCGCAAACCGATGAGCGCGACGATGCACGTCGTAGAAGGACCCAACAGCGGCGTAACGCTGGAATGGGGCGGCGGGACCACGGTGATCGCGCATCGCGGCTCGGGTTTACTCGCACTGTTCAAGCGGACGTTCTCGCTGCACGATCCCCAGGCGACGACGATTCGCGGTTCGTCGATCGATCAACTGAGCTTCGGCTCGATTCTCGACCACGGCTTCGAAACCGCGGGAGCCGTCGCGCAGACCGACGGTCCGACGATCGACGGACTGGCTACCGACGAAGTTCGACTGATCCCGGCGAACCCCGCAGCCAACAGCGGATTGACGCTCGAGATCATCGATCTCTCGCGGGCGACGCACTTCCCGGTGCATCTCTCCGGCTACGAAGGCGTCTTGCTCGTGCGCACGATCGATTTCTCGAACGTCGTGATCGAGGGAGCAGCGAAGTGAGCCCGGCACTCGCCGGTAGCCGGGTGCTCGCGCTGAACGTGAACGGCCGAGCCCGCCAAGCCGCCGAGTCGGACGCGCAGCGGCCGCTCCTGTGGTACTTGCGCGACCGGCTCGGACTGAAGGGGACGAAATTCGGCTGCGGGCACGGCGGCTGCGGCGCCTGCACCGTCGCCTTGAACGGGAAGGCCGTCCAATCGTGCACGGTGACGGTCGCCGAGGCGGCCGGTTCGGACGTCCTCACGATCGAAGGCATCGTCCGCAACCCCGCTCATCCGGTGCTACGGGCGTGGCTCGCCGGCCAAGTGCCGCAGTGCGGGTATTGCCAGCCCGCGATGATCGTCGCGACCGTGGCGCTCCTCGAAGCGAATCCCCGGCCGAGCGATGCCGCGATCGACGCGGCGCTCGCGCACGTGCTCTGCCGGTGCGGCACCTACGCGCGCGTTCGTGCGGCGGTCCACCACGCGGCCGAGCAACGCTGGGACGACGCGCCGTTCGCCGCGGCCGCTCTGCCGCCGCCGCCGGTCGAATCGGATGCTCGAGCATTCTGCTTCAATCCCTGGGTGACGATTCGGGCCGACGGCACGGTCGTGGTCACCATCGAACGCTCGGAGATGGGTCAAGGCGTGAATACGGCGCTGGCGATGCTCGTCGCCGAGGAGTTGTGCGTCCCGCTCGAGCGCGTGCGCACGGTATTCGCGCCCGTCGATCATGCCTACGACAACCCGGTCATCGGGATGCAGATCACGGTCGGCAGCATGAGCGTTCGCAATGCGTGGCTACGCATGCGGCGCGCCGGCGCCGATGCGCGCGAGCGGTTGATCGCCGCGGCCGCAACGCGTTGGAACGTCGAGCCCGCCGCCTGCCGCGCGCAGGACGGAACCGTCGTCGACCCGAGCGGGAACCGGTGTTGCGGGTACGGCGAATTGGCCGCCGCAGCCGCTGCGCTCCCGCCGATCGAAGCGCCGCAGCTAACGGATTTCGCGCACCTGCGCATCCTGGGGAAACCGGCGGCGCGGCTCGAGATCCCCGCGCACATCGCGGGCCGGAGCGTCTTCGGGATGGACGTCACGCTCCCGGGTCTGCTGGCCGCGACGATGCTCTTGCCGCCGCGCTTCGGTGCCGAGCCGGCCCACATCGACGCGGCGGCAGCCCGAGCGATCGCGGGCGTGCGCGACGTGTTCGCCATCGGTGACGGCGTCGCGATCGTGGCGGACGATCTGTGGTCGGCCTTTCGCGGCCGTGAAGCCGTGCACGTTTCCTGGCGCGGCGGCGACGCCGATCTCTCGAGCGCGCAGATCCACACGCGCTTGCGCGCGGCGCTCGAGCGGCCGGGAACGGTCGAACGCGAGCGCGGCGACGCGCTTCGCGCGCTCGGCGATGCGGCAACGGTGCTCGAGGCCGAATACGCAACGCCGTACGTCGCGCACGCGCCGATCGAGCCGATCAATTGCACGGTTCGCATCAGCGACGGGCGCTGCGAGGTTTGGGTCCCGACCCAAGGCCAAACGATGGCGCAAGCGGCTGCGGCGCGCGCGTCCGGTTTGCCGCTCGACGCGGTCGACATCCACACGACGTTCCTGGGCGGCGGGTTCGGGCGCCGCTCCACGCCGGATTTCGTCACCGAGGCCGTGCAGATCGCGAAGCGCACCGGCTCGCCGATCGGCCTGGTCTGGGCGCGTTCCGACGACATCCAGCACGACCACTTCCGCCCGGCGAGTCTGGTGAAGCTCCGGGCGGCATTGGACGCGGCGAACGCTCCGGCGGGCCTGGACGTGCGCATCGCCGGCCCGAAACTCGCCTCCGACGGCATCGACATCCCCTACGACATCCCGAATCTCCGGATCGAATTCGTCGAGGACGATCCCGGAGTCCCGACCGGCTATTGGCGCTCGGTCGGCGCATCGCAGAACGCGTTCGCCATCGAAGGCTTCATCGACGAGCTCGCGCGGGCGGCGAACGCGGACCCGGTCGATTTTCGCCTACGGCTCTTGGGATCGTCGCCGCGGCATCGAGCCGTCCTCGAACGCGCCGCAGCCACGGCGAACTGGGGTGCGCCGAGCCCCCGGCACGCGCAGGGGGTCGCGGTGTACTTCACCCATGGGGCCTGGTGCGCCCAAATAGCGGAGGTCGCGCTGCGAGCCGACGGCGGGATCGCGGTTCATCGGATCGTCTGCGCGGTCGACTGCGGCTTCGCCGTCAATCCCGATACGGTCCGGGCACAGATGGAAGGGGCGATCGCGTTCGGCCTCACCGCGGCCCTCAAATCCGCGATCACGATCGAGCACGGCGGCGTCGTGCAGACCGGGTTTCGCGATTTTCCGTTGCTGACGATCGTGGAGATGCCGCAGATCAACGTCGACATCATCGCAAGCCGGGCGGACCCCGCCGGCGCCGGGGAATGCGGCGTCCCGCCGGTCGCGCCCGCCGTCGCCAACGCCGTCTGCGCGCTCACCGGCCGTCGCCTCCGCAGCCTCCCGCTCGAACGCGATTCCGCGCAGACATTTTAGGATACTTGACCTCATCAACCGAGCCGCTCACATCGAGCCTCTCGAAGTTGTCATCCTGAACCTGTCGAAGGACGAGGGACGGACGACGTTTTAGAGAAGCGCCTGCCTACAGTGATCCTTGTCTGAGGAGACAGCGAATGGAAGGCCGCAACCCAGGGATAATTCGTACGCTCGCCATCAGCGGAGCGATGATCGTAGGACTCGGCTCGCTAGCCGTTCTGCTTCCGGCGGTGAGCCGGGCGCAAGGCAGTTCGCCGGCTGCGTTGGCACTGGCAAGCAACCAGGGAGCACCCAACGGGTACGGCAAGAACGGCAGCTCGCTCAGCGGCGTGCCGGAAGTCGCGACGGTCGTGAATCCCACCGCGTTCTGGCGCGAACTCTCGCACCGCGCGGGCCACTACAACGGGATTCCGGAATTCGCTCCGACCTGGCGTGAAGCGCTCACCACGGGCAAGACGAACGAAGGCAACACGACGAATCACAGTTCGCCCAACACGGTCCCGATCACGTTCTAATCTTCGGCGAACGTTCTGAATCGAAGCGAGCTCTGCCGCCGGCGGGGCTTGCTTTTTTTTCGTCGCGTCACGTCAGCGCCGTGCGCTCTGCGCGAGCGCTCCCGTCCAACGATAGAGTCCGACGACCACCGCGATGAACGCAAGCGCACCGATCCACGTCGCCGCGGTCGCAAACGAATCGCCGACGACTGCGAGCGGCTCGGCGACGCCCTTATCCGCAACGATGATCCCCGCAAGCAGCACGCCGAAGAGCGATTCGCCGACGATCAAGCCCGACGCCAAGAGCACGCCCAAACGCCGCGCGACCTCACCGTTCGGTTTGGTCGCGGACCAGATGTCGTACCATTTCCCGGCCAGCGCTCCGAAGACGATCAAGATGGTCGTCGAGGTCGGCAAGTAGATGCCCAATCCGACGGCCAGCGGCGGGAAACGAAACCGTGACGTCTTGCGCAACAGCTCGTCGATCGCGACGATTCCGAGCCCGCCGAGCGCGCCGATCCCGAGCAGTCCCCAATCGAGCTGGCCGCCGATCACGCCTTTAGCGAGCGCCGAGATCAGCGTGGCCTGCGGCGCGGGTAACGGATGCGCGCCGGGATTGACGATCGGCGAACCGGCGAAGCCGAAGCCCGCGTTGAGCAAGTCGAGCACGAACGGGATGACGAGCGCGCCGAAGAATACGCCCGCGACGAGTGCCACCTGCTGTTTCCACGGCGTCGCATCGACGAGTTGGCCAGTTTTGAGATCTTGCAGGTTGTCGTTCGAGATCGTCGCGACGCAGAGTACGATCGCGGTCACGAGCAGCGCATACGCGATGAGCGCATTTGCGGCCAGCGTATCGGCCGGACGCGCAACGGCCAGCAAGAGCAGCGCCGCACCGAGGACCGTGAGGATCGCCAGCCCCGAAACCGGCGAATTCGACGAACCGATCAGCCCGGCCATGTATCCACATACCGCCGCAACGACGAGTCCCGCGACGATGATGTAGGCGATCGCTCCGGCAACGAGCGCCGGTGCCGCCGACACGATCGGGCCGCCGGCGAGAAAGGCACCGAGCAGCACCGCCAGCGGGATGACGCAGAGCGCACTGACGATCAGCACTTGTGGAAAGGGGATGTCTTGCTCCGTGATCGCGAGCGTAGCGGCGTTGCCGGATCGGCGTACGCGCGACGCCGCCAGCGACGAGAGCACGCCGCGCACGACGGGCCCCGTGAGCCGCCCGAGCGACCAGATCGCCGCCACGCCGATCGCGCCGGCGCCCATGAAGCGCACTTGATGGCGCCAGACGCCGGTTGCGAATGCCGCCGCGTCGCCGGCTTGCGGATGAAGCGCGGTCAGGATCGGCGTCGCGACGCCCCACGCGAGTACGATCCCGCCGGCCATCGCGACCGCGACCGAAATGCCGACGAGATGGCCCACGCCGATCAGCGCGAGCGAAAGACCCGTGCTCAGCCCGGTGGCCGCGTTGCCGATGCGCACGTAACCGGCGATCTCTTCGGCAAAGACCTTCGTCGCGACGATCGCCGCGAACGCGGCGCTGACGACCGAACCCCAGACGAGCACGAGCAAACCGGCTTTGTTCTCGGCGAGCGCGGCGGCACTGGGCACGCTCCCCGGAACCCCGACGCCGACTTTGAGCACTTCGGCGGCGGCGACGCCCTCGGGATACGGCAGATCGCTTTCGGTCACCATCGCGCGCCGCAACGGTACGCTGTACATCACCCCGAGGATCCCGCCGACCACGCAGACCCCGAACGATTCCCAAAACGGGAAGTGCGTCCACCAACCGACCATCACGAGCCCCGGCAAGACGAAGATGATCGACGAGAGCGTGCCCGCCGCCGAAGCGACGGTCTGCACGATATTGTTCTCCCAGATCGTCGCGGTGCGGAAAAACCGCAACACGGCCATCGAGATCACCGCCGCCGGGATCGACGAGGCGAACGTGAGGCCGACTTTCAGCCCCAGGTAGACGTTGGCCGCGGTGAAGACCAGCGTGATCAAGCCGCCCAAGATCACGCCGCGCGCGGTCAGCTCGATCCGGGACGCGCTCCCGGACCGGCGAGCCTGGTCGATGGTCGTCATATCGGAGCGAGCCGTTCGCGCAGCAGCCGAAATGCCTTTCCGCCGGCGCCGGTCAAGCGCGGGACCGGCGCTCTTCGTCCGCCATCGCCCGCGCGAGCGCCCGATCGGCCGGATCGGCGGAGTTCGCCAAGCCCTCGCGCACGCCGGCGTAATCGCGTGCCTCACGGTTTTGGCTCAGCTTCCACTTCGCTTCGAGCCGCTCGATCGAGATCTCGATCCCGACGATGGCGCGGAGCTGGTTCTCGATATACGATTCGGGCGCGTCCGTGACGGCCCACGGTTCCGCACGCTCGGCCTCGTGGGCCCGCGTGAGCCGCGTGACGATCGCGTAGAGCGCGTCGCGCTCTTCGATGACGCGCACGCGGCCATGAACGTGAACCGCAACGTAGTTCCACGTGGGAACGACTTTGCCGTGCTCGCGTTTGGTCGGGTAGAGCGAGGGGCTCACGTAGGCATCGGGGCCCATGAACATCACCAGCGCATCGGTCTCCGCCCCGATCGCGGACCACTGCGAATTGGCGCGCGCGAGATGCGCGATCAACCGGCCGTGCGGCGCGGGTTCGTCTTCGAGCAGCATCGGCACGTGGCTTGCGAGAAATTCACCGTCGTGCCGGGTCACGAGCGTGCCGAGCCGCGCGGCGCGAATCGCTGCACGAACGGCGCTTGGATCGGCCTGGCGGAAATGCGGCGGAACGTACATGCGGGGCCCCTTTGCCCTCGCGCGTGCTGTGCCATGCCAGCGGCGATGCGGCATGAACGCGGGCGTTTGAATCGAATCAGCCCCACGATGCGAGCCGTCGTGCAACGCGTCACGAGCGCTGCGGTCACGATCGACGGCACCGTCGCCGGTGCAATCGAACGCGGCCTGGTGGTCCTGCTCGGGGTCGCCGTCGACGACACCGACGCCGACGTGGTGCAGATGGCCGACAAACTCGCCGGCTTGCGCATCTTCGCGGACGGGACCGGCGCGATGAATCGCTCCGTCAGCGAAACGGGGGGCGCGTTCCTGGTCATCTCGCAGTTCACACTGCTGGGAGACACGCGCAAAGGACGCCGTCCGTCGTTCATTTCGGCCGCTCGCGGCGACGAAGCGAACGCCCGATACGAAGCCGTCATCGCGCGACTGCGCGCGAGCGGCCTGCAGGTCGAGACCGGCCGCTTCGGGGCCGACATGGCCGTCGCGCTCGTCAACGACGGTCCCGTCACGATCCTCATCGACACCAAGAAACGCTTCTGAAGCCGGGATCCCCCCTGAGCCGAAAGGTTCGTCCGGTCGACGGGTGGTGCCGCCGGCCGCCATTCGATACAGTCCGTGCTGCATGGCCGCATGGCTCGAGTTGGTGGTCTTTCTCGGCGTCTTGACGCTCGTCACCCCGGCGCTGGGTGGATATATGGCCGCCGTTTTCGAAGGGCCGGATCCGGCCGCGCGCCGGATCGGGGGACGATTCGAGCGCCTCGTGTACCGGATGTGCCGCATCGACGAGCAGCACGAGATGGGCTGGCGCGAATATCTCGCCGCAGCGGTCATTTTCAGCGGCGTATCCGCGCTGGCGCTGCTGCTGATCCTGCTCGTCCAATTCGCGTTACCGCTCAATCCGCAACACTTCGCGAGCCTTCCGCCGCTGCTCGCACTCAACGTCGCGATCAGTTTCATGACGACCACGAACTGGCAGGCGTATTCGGGTGAATCGGCGCTGAGCTATCTCTCCCAGATGTCGCTGGGCTGGCAGAACTTCGTGGCTGCTGCGGTCGGCCTGGCCGTCGCGATCGCGGCGATCCGCGGCTTCACGCGCTCGAGCCATGCGACGCTGGGAAACTTCTGGGTCGATCTCACGCGGTCGGCCGCGTTATCAACCGCCGTCGCGACCGGCACCTCGAGCGGCGCCGCAAACCTCGCCTACGATTCGCTCATGCCGCTCTCGGGCTTGATCGCGCTCCTCAACATGCAGATCGGCGAGGTCATCTTCGGCGGTGTGGGCAGCGGGCTCTACGGAATGATCCTGCTCGCGATCCTCACCGTGTTCATCGCCGGGTTGATGGTCGGGCGGACGCCGGAATACTTGGGCAAGAAGATCGAACAGCGCGAAATCACGCTCGTGGTGATCGCTGCGCTGATCCCCGCAGCGACGATGCTCGTCCCGACGGCACTCGCGCTGGCCCCCGGGCTCTCGGCGACCGGCAACGCGGGCCCGCACGGTTTCACCGAGATCCTCTACGCCTTCACGTCGGTCTCGGCCAACAACGGCAGTTCGATGGGCGGCCTGAACGTGCAAACGGATTTCTACGACATCCTCACCGGCGCCGTGATGCTGCTCGGACGATTCGGAACGATGATCGTCATCCTGGCACTCGCCGGCGGGCTCGTCGCCAAGGTCCGCAATACGACCGCGTCGAGCGGGACAATCGACACCACGACGCCGCTCTTCGGCGGGCTCCTGGCCGCGACGGCGCTCATCGTCACCGCCCTGACGTTCGTCCCCGCCGACGCGCTCGGGCCGATCGCGGAACAGTTGCTGCTGCGGACCGGGGCGACATTCTAGAATAAAGGGCTCGGCGCTCGGGCGTCCTACTGTTTCTGGAAATTGCCCCGCCGGAGGTTGCCATGCGCCTTTTTCGCCGACTCGCGCTGGGGTGCGCGCTGCTGGTCTCACTGGGCACCATCGCTTCGGCCGATACCGGCCCGACCTTCACCGGACCGCTCAGCCTGCCCGAAAAGCAATTCGTCGCGGTCATCCAGGTCGATCTGAGGCAGCGCTTCCCGCACGCTGCCGACGCCGAGCGAGCCGGCTACGTTCGCTACACGAACGAAGACGACAGCGGCGCGATCAGCTACGCGAACAAGCAATGGAACTCGACCGACGCCCAGCACCCCAGCCAGCTCTGGTACGACGTCAACGGCAACCTGCTGGGTGCCGATTTCTCAGTTCTGAAAACCTCGGCGGCACGCCCGAGCCTCTGGGGGATCGATCCCGGGCGCTGGGCCGAATTCGACGCCCACGTCCACTACGTCGCGCTGGCCGGCGGGAAGCCGCGCTACGATCAGTGGGTCAGCGCCGCGCAATGGACCGCGGCGGGCGGCGATCTGCAAAACCCCTCGACGGCGACGCTGATCAAGCTGGGCCGGGTCAAGAGCCCGGCCGACGTGCAGTCGCTCTTCCTCTTCCCGACGATCTGGGACCTGATCGTGTGGGTGAAACCCAACCCCGCCGGCGCGTTCGCGGACAAGAACCCCGACGTGAAGCCGTCGGGGTTGCATTCCGCGATGTAACCCGGCGCGCGGCGCCCGGTAGAAGACAGCGATCGGCGCGCCCAGAAGCGGCCGATTTCGCAACACGTCCCAAACGGAGACTTCATGAAACGCATCCCCGCACTCATCATCGCGACCGCGCTCACGTGCGGGGTCGCGGTAGCGCAAACAACGTCACTTGCGCCCCGGGGCGCACTGGTCGAGGGTGAACTGCAGCAAACGCTCGACACCGGCAAGCTCCACGACGGCGAACGGTTCACGCTGCTTGCGCGCGACACGTTCTGGCATCATACCGCCCTCAAAGGCAACGTCATCGATGGACACGTTGAGAACGTCGTGCCCGCGTCCGCGACGCACAAGGCTTCGCTGAGCATCATCCTCGACAACGTCCGCACACCCGACGGAACGCTCCTTCCGATCGACGCGCACGTCACGTCGCTCAAAGAATTCGCGCCGAAGAGTCATCTCTTCCGCGACACCGCACTCGTGATCGGCGGTGCCGTAACGGGCCACATCGTCTCGAAGAAAACCGGCCATGGCGGCGGCACGTTAGCCGGAGCAGCCGGCGGCTTCGCGCTGGCCTCGAGTTTGAAGAGCAACGTCGTCGTCCGCAAGGGCTCCATCGTGCAACTCAGACTCATTCAGGCGGTCCCGGCGCAGGCCGGAGCCTAACCCGCAGCGGCGAGGCCGCGCGGTGCTCACGCGGCACCGCGCAGCCTCGCACCGCATCCCCACGGCAGCCGCGTTCCTCCCCACGACAGCGGTTAAGGAACCTTGACCTGCGACAAATGTAAGCAGGGTCACTTGACACCCGGACGCAAAGGACTGTCATGTTCCATACCATGCCGCGTTCTATCGCGGCGGTGTTTGCTGCATGCGCCCTCTGGGCGACTCCGGCCCTCGCCCAAGATACGCATCCGGACGTCGCGACGATTCTGCGCTCGATCAATCCGCATCTTTCGGTTGCGGCGAGCGAGGCGTACGGCAACTCGGTTCTCTCAAATGCACGCCGCGCCAACATCGATCCGCGCCTCTTGGTCGCGATCGTGACCGTCGAATCGCATTGGTCCGCCGATGCCGTCTCACGTGTGGGAGCGCGAGGACTCGGTCAACTCATGCCGCTTACGGCACGGAATCTCAACGTCAACCCGCGCGACTGGGGCCAGAACCTGCGCGGCACGGCGAGTTACCTACGCTCGCTGCTCAACCGCTTCGCCACCTGGCACGACAGCTCTCGGCTCGCGATCGCCGGCTACAACGCCGGGCCCAACGCGATCAAGCGCTACGGCGGCGTACCGCCGTACGGCGAAACCCAGCACTATGTCGTGAAAGTGCTGCGCGTCTGGCAAGATCTCGATGCACGCGTCGGACGCGCCTGGGCGACGAAGCCCTCACGCCGGTCGCTCGCGCGCCGTTTCGCGACGGATTCAGACCTGCCGATCCCACCGCCGGCTGCACCCTCGGACGACGACTTCGTCCTGGCGCACATCTCCGCACTCGGCTCCGGCCGCTAAATCCGCTAGGTTCCGCTCGGCGCCGGCGAGACTCCGGCGGACCCGCTCGCGGCTGGTGCCGGAGAAACCGTGGGAGATGCGCTCGCGACGGGTGAGGCTGAGGGAGAACCACTCGGCCGCGGTTTCGGACTCGGCGAGGGTGACGGCTTGGGTACCGGGATGGCGTACAGGGCGAAGACGACCGGCCGGTTGGCGACGAGTTCTAGGTCTACGGCGGTCCCGGTGAAGGCGATACGCTGAGGCGGTAAGGTCGGCGTGGCGCTCGGCTTCGGTGAAGGGAGCGGCGTCGGCGACTGCCCCGGCTGGAGGGTCGGCGGCGCCGTCGGCGAGGCCGAGGGAACCGGCGAGGGCGCACGCGAGGCGGCCGTAGCCGGTGCGGGCGAACTCGAATCGCGCTCGGCGACGGCCAGGTCGTAGCGCTTCGTCTTCTTCGCCGGATCGAACAGCGCCAGGCCGAAGCTGCCCTCCCGGTACTTCAGCACGATGTCGCGCGGTACGTCGATCGCCAGTTGCGGATACTCGTGCAACGTCACGTCGCTCGTCGCGACGAGCGAGATGTAAAACAGCGGCACGGGTGCGCTTTTGTCGGTTCGCTTGAGCCCCGCGAGAAAGTTCTTCTTGCGCGTCTCGGCGGCCGGATCGAAGACGGGCGCGTCGGTCGGCGCAACGATGCCGGCCGTGATGCCGATCGCAACCGGGCTCTGGCCGCCTTTCGGCGTCGCCGCGGGGGCCGCGAACGTGATCGTGCCGCCGTACCCCTGGATCGTCGGCAACGGTTGCGGGCCGGCGATCTTGGGGTCTCCGTAGGTGACGATGTTGTTCGCGACCAGCGGTGTCGGCGTGGCGGTCGGTTGCGCAACCTGGGAGATCGGCGAGGCGCCGCTGCCGGGCAGCGTCGACGAGCCGCCGCCGATGTTCCCCGAACAAGCCGCGAGCGCCGCCGCAAACGCGAGCGACGCCCCAAACCACCAGAACTTCATCGCGTTGGCCTACGCGACGGGTATCGGCTTCTCCTCGACATAGAGTTCGCCGCCGGCGGCCTTGAACTCGGCGGATTTTTCCGCCATCCCGCGTTCGGCGAATTCGCGCACGTCCTGCGTGATCTTCATCGAACAGAAATGCGGGCCGCACATCGAGCAGAAATGCGCGACTTTCGCGCCGCTCGCCGGCAGCATCTCGTCGTGGAAGCGCTCCGCCGTCAGGGGATCGAGCGCGAGCCGGAACTGGTCTTCCCAACGGAACTCGAAGCGCGCCTTGGAGAGCACGTCGTCCCAATGGCGAGCACCGGGATGGCCCTTAGCCACGTCGGCGGCGTGCGCGGCGATCTTGTAGGCGATCACGCCGTCTTTCACGTCTTGCTTGTCGGGGAGGCCCAGGTGTTCTTTGGGCGTCACGTAGCAGAGCATCGCGGTGCCGTACCAGCCGATCATCGCGGCGCCGATGGCGCTGGTGATATGGTCGTAGCCCGGCGCGATGTCGGTGGTCAGCGGTCCAAGCGTATAGAACGGGGCTTCGTGACACAGCGCCAGTTGCTTGTCCATGTTCTCTTTGATGAGGTGCATCGGCACGTGCCCGGGGCCTTCGATCATCGTCTGCACGTCGTGCTTCCAAGCGATCGTGGTGAGTTCGCCCAACGTCTCGAGTTCGCCGAACTGCGCCTCGTCATTGGCGTCCGCGAGGCATCCGGGCCGCAAACCGTCGCCCAGCGAGAAGGTCACGTCGTAGGCCTTCATGATCTCGCAGATTTCCTCGAAGTGCGTGTAGAGGAAGTTCTCGGCGTGGTGGGCGAGGCACCATTTGGCGAGGATCGAGCCGCCGCGCGACACGATCCCGGTCGTCCGCTTCGCGGTCAGCGGGATATACCGCAAGCGCACGCCCGCGTGAACGGTGAAGTAGTCGACGCCCTGTTCGGCCTGCTCGATCAACGTATCGCGGTAGATCTCCCAGCTCAGGTCCTCCGCTTTGCCGCCGACTTTCTCGAGCGCCTGATAGATCGGGACCGTCCCGATCGGCACCGGTGAGTTGCGCAAGATCCACTCGCGCGTCTCGTGGATGTTCTTGCCGGTCGAGAGATCCATGACGGTATCGGCGCCCCAGTGCGTCGCCCACGCCATCTTTTCGACTTCTTCCTCGATCGACGAGCCGATCGCCGAGTTGCCGATGTTGGCGTTAATCTTCACCAGGAAATTGCGGCCGATGATCATCGGCTCGCTCTCGGGATGATTGATGTTGGCCGGGATCACCGCGCGCCCGCGCGCCACTTCGTCACGCACCTTCTCGGGCGAACAGTGCTCGCGGATCGCGATGAACTCCATCTCGGGCGTGATCTCGCCGCGCCGGGCGTACCGCATCTGCGACACGTTGGCGCCGGGCTTGGCGGCGCGCGCCTTGCGCTGCGCGACGAAGCGCAAGGCGTCGAGTTCGGCCATCGATTCGCGCGCGACGCGATAGACCGAGGACGGCCGTTCGAGTTCGACCGTGTCGCCGCGGCCGGCGATCCAGCCCTGGCGCAGCGGTGCGATCCCCGCGCGCACGTCGAGCGCAACGTCGGGATCGGTGTAGGGACCGCTCGTATCGTAGACGGTGTGCGTCTCACCCGTGGTCAACGCGATCGCGCGCATCGGCACGCGGATCGACGGCAGCGAACCGGTCGCGTAGACTTTGCGCGAACCGGGAAAGGGCTCGCGCGCGAGCACGTCGTTGGTCGGGGGGATCATCTTCGCCACAGTCTTGCTCCCGGAACGCAGGGCGCGCGGCGGGCGACTCCCTTCGCCGGCATTACCCGGATCAGGTTGACGGTCGGCGACTCTGCGGTTCGCCCTCTCAGCCCGGTCTCACCGAGCTCCCGTAGCGTATCCCTGACCCTACGCGCCGGGGTTCGCTTTGTCAAGGAAAGCACGCCGGCCGGGGTGATTCAGCCGGCGAGGTATTGGTGCGCGAAGGCGATCGCCATGCTGCCCTCGCCGACCGCCGACGCGACGCGCTTCACGGAATTGTGGCGGACGTCGCCGACGGCGAAGATCCCGGGGACCGTCGTTTCCAGCAAATATGGATCGCGCTCCAAGGTCCACGGCCTGGCGTAAAGGCCGGTGAGCACATGAACTACGCCACCCAACCCGCAAGCGGGTATGGGATGGCGTTTCGGGCCAGTTCCTGGCCAAGATTGCTCAGCGTCCACCGCAAGTTCACTCGCGCGCCGTTCTGATCGCGCGTGAGGATACATCCGCAGTCGCAATGATGCATGCGTTCGGAAAGCGTCTTCTTAGCAACTTTCCAGCAGGTCGAGCATCGCTGCGACGGTTTGAGGGTTCGGGTGGGCGTTTCGACATACAGCGACCCGGCTTCTTCCGCCTTGTATCGCAACATCGAGTGGTATGACGCGGGCGAGGTGGCGAGAATCTCGCGATTCAACCCCGCCTTTTGGGCGACGTTCTTTCCTGGTTCTTCGATCGTTCCTTTCGCGGATTTGACCATGTGCGAAATGTCCAGCTTCTCCGTGGCAAGAAGCGCGACGCGCGCGATGATCGCAGCCGATGTCTGGTGCAGAAAATCACGCCGCTGGCTCGCTTCACGGTCCTTGGCGCGTCCGAGTGCAAGCTTTGCCGCTTTGCGATGCGGAGAGGTCTTGGGCGTCGTTTCGAGATGTTTCTGGGCGCGTTCGACTGACTCGCGGTGCTTCTTGAAAAACCGGGGATTCGCGACGGCTTCGAAGCTGCCGTCTTCATGAGCGAGCGTGGCGAACGTCTCGACTCCCCAATCCAGGCCGACCGCCGCCGTGCCGCCCTCTCGTTTTGGGAGACATTTTACGGTCATCGAGGCGTACCAGCGACCGGTCTTGTGTTGAATTTCGCAGGTCGCAATCTCACCCATTGTGCGCGCCCGTCCGCGAACTTTGATCTCTCCGATACCTGATAAGCGCAAACGTCCGTGCCGCTGCCGCGCGCCGTCTTTCAGTCGCGAAACCTTCCCGTTCCCAGACGTGAATTTGAAGCCATCGCCGTGCGATTTATAGCCCCAGCCCGAAAAACGATCGAACGCCTTAAAGCGCGGAAAGCCCGGGGTCTCGCCGCTTCTTACCCGGTGAAAGAATGAGGCAAATGCGAGATCGAGCCGTTTGAGCGTCACTTGCGAAGATTGCGCGTTGAGGGCGGCGTACGATTCGTCGGCGGCGCGCAATTCGGTGAGCCCAGCACACTGTTGAACGAATCCGACATTTGTGCGAGTTTGTCTCCAGGCTGTGATTCGTTGCTCCAGAGCAGCGTTATAGAGCCGCTGGTGCAAGCCAAGCATGTTTAATAGCGCCGCTTCTTGAGGGCGCGTTGGGTACATGCGGTAAACAACCTTGCGGGAGACGGGCTCCATAGTGTATATTCTAGCTTCGTTATGGCGGCCAAGCAAGAGTTGAAGGCCCTGTATCACTGTGTTTTCAGCTTGCATCTCCACTTAGTTCTCGTTACAAAATACCGGCGACGGTGCATCGACGCCGCCATTCTCGCCCGGCTAGGAGCAATATTCCGCAACCTCGCGGCTCGCTGGGGCTGCGATCTCTTGGAGTTTAACGGCGAACCCGATCATGTTCACCTTTTGCTCTCGGTGAATCCAAAAGTCGCGCCATCGGTAATCGTGAACAATTTCAAAACCGTGTCATCGCGGCTAATACGCAAAGAGTTCGCCGCCCAACTGCGCAAGGTCTATTGGAAGCCGGTTTTCTGGAGTCGATCGTATTGCGTGGTAAGTTGCGGCGGCGCTCCGTTATCGGTTCTCAAGCAGTATGTCGAGGGTCAGGCCGGAGTGGAAAGCGGCGTCACATGAGTCGCCCCTAGCGGGGCGAAGCGGCGCTTCACCACCATCCAAGCGCGGGAGACGCGCTATGGATGGAGCACTGCGCCGCATTCTTGGTAGAAGGACGGCTCTTCACCCTCCTGGACGAGATACTCACCGGGGAGCACGCGCAGGTCGGCGGCCTTGTGCGCGATCTCTTCACACTCGCCGTCGGTAAACGGCGCGAAGAGCGGGAGTTCGCGCAAGAGATCGGCAGTAATCACAGCTTCGTTCCTCGCGGCGGCGGGTCGGGGCGCCGGAACTTCCACACAGACCCGCGCTCCTACCCCTGGCACATTTTTGAAAAAGTCGTCGGTTCGGCGTTGCTCCCGAAGCGCTCGACGGCGTCGCGCGCTTCGATGAGCTGGGCGACGCTCCACGCCTGCGCGATGCACCCGCGCGGCGCATGCGGCGGGTCGCCCTCGAAGATCTCCGCCAGCGTGCCGATCGCGTAGCCGTTCAATTCGTCGAACAGCGGCCGCAGGAACGAACGGGCGCGTTCGGGGTCGCGATAGACGCGCAGGTGAGCGCGCACGAACGGGCCGATGAGCCACGGCCAAACGGTGCCCTGATGGTACGCGGCATCGCGCGACGGCTGATCGCCGCCGTAGTGGCCGTGGTAGTCGGGATCGTCCGGCGCGAGCGTGCGCAACCCATGCGAGGTGAGCAGCGCGCGCGAAGCGCCGTCGACCACGGCTTTCGCCCGCACGTACGCCAGCGGGCTCACGTGCAGACCCACCGCGAAAAGCGCGTTGGGACGCACGGCGGGATCGTCTCCCCCGGGTCCGTCGACGACGTCGAAGCAGTACTCGCGCGCCGGATTCCAAAAGCGGTCGAAGCTCACCGCCACGCGATCGGCGAGCGCGCGGTAGGGATCGAGCGGCTCGCCGAGCCGTTTGGCGAAGCCCTCCATCGCTCGCAAACCGGCGTACCACAAGGCGTTGATCTCGACCGGTTTGCCGATGCGCGGCGTCACCACCCGATCGCCGAGCTTGGCGTCCATCCAGGTGAGTTGCATGCCGGGCACGCCGGCGTGGACGAGGCCGTCGTTGTCCGTACCGATCCCGTAGCGCGTGCCATCGCGGTAGCTCGTGACGATCTCCTCGAGCACCGGGAAGAGTTCGCGCAGCAACACCTCGTCGCCGGTCGCGCCGACGTACGCGCGAACGGCGTCGATGAACCACAGCGCGGCGTCGACGGTGTTGTATTCCGCCGGCAAACCGTCGTCGGGGAACCGATTGGGCAACATACCGCCGTCGACGAACGCGGCGAACGTACGCAGAATCTCCGCCGCGACCGGCGCGCGGCCGGTGGCCAGCGTCAACCCGGGGAGCGAGATCATCGTGTCGCGGCCCCAGTCGGCGAACCACGGATAGCCGGCGATCACCGTGCGCCCGCCGTCGCCGCGCCGCACGATGAACGCATGGGCGGCGCGCGCGAGCGGTTCGAGCACCCCATCGCGGGCGCGGCGCTGCGCGATGATGGCCTGTGCATCGCCGCTCGCTGCGGGATCGAGTGAGAAGACGAAGCCGCCCGCCGCCCCGGGCGCGAGCCGCGTTTCGAGCGTGAGCAGATGCGCGTAGTCGTCGGTTGCCGTCAAACCGCGTTCGGCTTCGCGCGCGAGCGCGAAGTCCGCATAGCGTTCGGCGGCGATGCTCGCGTTCGCGCCGGGCGCGTGCACGAGCACGCGGCGCTGCGACCACGGCAGATCGATTTCGGCACCGCCCTCGCGCAGCGCGACGACGAATGCGCGGGGATCGGGAAGTGGTCCGCCGTGATGATCGCGGTCGGCGAAGAGCACGCGCGCGCACACGTCGAGCGGCCCGCGAGCGCGCACGACGCGCAATCCCAGAGCCGTCGCATCGAGGCCGTCGGGCATCGCGATCGTCACTTCGAGCAGCGCGTCGCCGCAGGCGTAGGTCCAGGTCGGCAGGCCACTGACGAGCGCGAACGATTCGATCAGCCGGTAACCTTGGGGTGCGATCGCTCCCGAAGCCCAGGCGTTGGTCGCGAGCGCGTACCGTGCGGCGTCGTAGGTCACATCGAGTTCGCAGGCGGCCACGACAAGCCGCCGATCGACCGGCGGCGCAAGCGCAGCGACAAGCAGTCCATGGTAGCGGCGCGTCAGCATGCCGGCGAGCGTGCCCATCGCATAGCCGCCGCGGCCGTTGGTCACGAGCCACTCGCGGCGCGACGCACTGTCGAGTTCGCCGCACGTGGCGCGTCCGATTCGGCCGGCTTTCATCAGGCCACCGTTGTGGCAAGCGGCGAAAGGAAACCTGGTCGTCGGCTCGGGATGAGGACCGGGGCATGGAGAGCAATCCGGAGCGCGAGCGCGTCGTCGCGGCCGAGCGCCGAACCCATCACTGGCGCCGCTGGGGGCCGTATCTGAGCGACCGGCAATGGGGCACGGTTCGCGAGGACTACAGCCCCACGGGCAGCGCTTGGGAGTATTTCCCCTTTGAGCAAGCGCGCGTGCGCGCGTTCCGCTGGGGCGAGGACGGAATCCTGGGCGTCAGCGACAACCATCAGCGGCTGTGCTTCGCGCCCGCGTTCTGGAACGAAAACGATCCGATCCTCAAGGAACGCTTCTTCGGCCTGACCGGCAATCAGGGCAATCACGGCGAGGACGTCAAAGAATACTGGTACTACCTCGACAACGTGCCCTCGCACGCGTACATGAAGGCGCTCTACAAATATCCGCAGCGCCGCTACCCCTACGAGGCGCTGCTCGACGAGGCGCGCAAACGCACCCGGAGCGATCCGGAATACGAGTTGATCGACACCGGCATCTTCGAGGGCGACGCCTACTTCGACGTGGTCGTCGAGTATGCCAAGCGAGACGTCGACGATCTGCTCGTGCGGATCAGCGTGACGAATCGCGGACCACAGAGCGCGCCGCTGCACCTCTTGCCGCAGCTCTGGTTCCGCAACGAGTGGTCGTGGCAAGCGGGCATCCCCAAGCCGAACATCGCCGACGCACCCGAGTGTTCGACCGCGCTAATCGCCAGCCACGCGACGCTTGGCCGCTATTGGCTCTTTCACGACGACCGCGCCAAAGAGATCCTGTTCACCGACAACGAGACCAACTACGAGGCGGCGTTCGGCGCGGCCAACCGGGAGTACTACACCAAGGACGGCATCGACCGCTACATCGTTCACGGCGAGGAACGGGCCGTGAACGATGCGCGTACCGGAACGAAGGTCGCGCTCCACTACGCTCTGACGCTCGCGCCGGGCGCGAGCGCGACGATTCGCCTGCGCCTGACGAACGATCCGCGCGCTTCGCGCATCGACGGCGACTTCGACCGGACGTTCGACGAGCGGGCCGCCGAGGCCGACGCGTTCTACGCGGCGGTCAGTCCCGGCCAGTCGAGCGCGGACGAACGGCGCGTGCAGCGCCAAGCCTTCGCCGGGCTGCTCTGGTCGAAGCAATTCTACAACTACGTCATCCGCGACTGGCTGCTGGGCGATCCGCTCATGCCGCCGCCGCCCGCCGAGCGTTTGCGCGGCCGCAATGCCAACTGGATCCACCTCTACAACGACGACGTTCTCTCGATGCCCGACACGTGGGAGTATCCGTGGTACGCGGCCTGGGATCTGGCCTTTCACATCATTCCGCTCGCGATGGTCGACCCCGATTTCGCCAAGACGCAGTTGCTCACGCTCACGCGCGAATGGTACATGCATCCCAACGGACAGATCCCCGCCTACGAATGGGCCTTCGACAACGTCAACCCGCCGGTTCAAGCCTGGGCGGCCTATCGCATCTACAAGATCGAAGCGAAGCACTACGGGGCCGGAGATATCGTATTCTTGGAACGCGTCTTTACGAAATTGCTCTTGAACTTCACCTGGTGGGTGAACCGCAAGGATGTAGCCGGCAAGAACATCTTCCAAGGCGGGTTCCTCGGCCTGGACAACATCGGCGTGTTCGATCGAAGCGCGCGGCTTCCGACCGGCGGGTATCTCGCGCAAGCCGACGGCACGTCGTGGATGGGCGTCTACTCGCTCAACATGCTCGCCATCGCGATCGAACTCGCCAAGCACGACCGCGTCTACGAAGACCTGGCCTCAAAGTTCTTCGAGCACTTCCTCTACATCGCGGACGCGATGAACTCGCTGCGCAGCGATGACGAGGGCCTCTGGGACGACGCCGACGCGTTCTACTACGATCAGCTCTTCCTGCCCACGGGCGAACGCATCGCGCTCAAGGTCCGCTCGATGGTCGGCCTGGTCCCGCTCTTCGCGGTCGAGACGATCACGAGTTCGACCCTCGACAAGCTGCCGCGCTTGCGCAAGCGCATCGAATGGTTCATCGCAAACCGGCCGGAGCTAACCGAGAACATCGCGCACCTCGAACGCACGGGTTTCGAGGAACGGCGCCTGATGGCGATCGTCTCTCCCGAGCGCCTGCGCCGCGTCTTGCGCCGTTTCTTCGACGAGAACGAGTTCTTGAGCGAGTTCGGGCTGCGCTCGCTCTCGAAATATCATGCCGAACACCCGTACGTGCTGAGCGTCGGCGGCGCGACGTTCCGGGTCGACTACGAGCCGGCCGAATCGAGCACCGGGACGTTCGGCGGCAACTCGAATTGGCGCGGGCCGGTCTGGCTTCCGCTGAACTATCTCTTGATCGAATCGCTGCAGCGCTTCCACTTCTATCTCGGCGACGGCTATCGCGTCGAGTTTCCGACCGGCTCGGGGCGCATGCTGACGCTGTGGGATATCTCGATCGAACTCGCGCAGCGCTTGATCTCGATCTTCCGCCGCGACGAGCAGGGCCGCCGGGCGGTCTTCGACGGGCAGCCGAACTTTCAGAACGACCCGCACTGGCGCGATCTCGTCCCCTTCTACGAGTACTTCCACGGCGATACGGGCGCCGGACTCGGTGCCTCGCACCAAACCGGCTGGACGGCGCTGGTCGCGAAATTGATCCAACAGGTCGCGGAATATGCGGGTCCCGAACATCCGCCGCTCGCGTGGGATTTCGACGTGCCGATCTCCTCGCTCACGGGCCACTAGGTGCAGACTTGAACGGAGGGAACGTGGCGCGCTTCGACCTCGCGGTCGTCGGAACGGGTCAAGGCGGGAAACCGCTGGCGTACGACTACGCGGCTGCCGGAAAGCGCGTCGTCATCTTCGAGCGCGGCGCGGTCGGCGGCTGCTGTATCAACGTCGGCTGTACGCCCTCGAAGGCGTTCCTGGCCTCGGCTCACGCTGCCGGTCGCGCGCGCCGTGCCGCCGCGATCGGCGTCCATGCCGACGTGCGAGTCGATTTTCCGGCCGTCATGGAACGCGTTCGCGGCGTCATCGCGACCTGGCGCTCGGGCAGCGAAGCGCGGCTCGACGTCGCGAACATCACGCTAGTTCGCGCCGAAGCGGCCTTTGCCGGGCCGCACGCGCTGCTCGCCGGCGGCGAACGCTACGAAGCGGACGCCATCGTGCTCGACACCGGCGGGTCGGCAGCGCATCCGCCGATCCCCGGCCTGGCCGGTACTCCGTATCTCACGAACGAGAATTTCTTCGAGCAAACATCGCTACCGGCGCGTACGATCGTTATCGGCGGCGGCTACGTCGGACTCGAATTGGGCCAGGGCCTCGCGCGCTGCGGTAGCGCCGTGACGATCGTCAACAACGTCGAGCGCGTTCTGCCGAACGAAGAACCGGATGCGAGCGCCGCGCTCGAGTTGGCCCTGCGCAACGACGGCATCGCGCTGCAGATGCCGGCGCAGGTTCAACGCGTGCGCCACGCGGACGGCATCTTCGCGGTCACGCTGGCCGATGCCGTGGTATTGGAGGCCGAAGCGCTGCTCGTCGCGACGGGCCGCACGCCGAATATCCCGCCGGGCGCCGTCGACGCCGGGCTGAAACTCGACCGGCGCGGATACGTCGCGATCGACGATCGCTTCGCGACCAGCCTGCCGAACGTTTACGCGATCGGTGATTGCGCCGGCCAGCCGCAATTCACGCACGTGGCCTGGGAAGATTATCGCCGCATAAAGGCGATTCTGCACGGCGATCGTTCGCGCACGCGAGCGGACCGCGTCCTGGGCTACACGACGTTCACCGAGCCCCAAGTCGGTCGCGCCGGCCTGACCCTCGAGGCGGCCCTCGCCACCGGGCGCGACGCGCGTGCCGTCACCCTCCCGCTCGGGGACGTCGCGCGCGCGGTCGAATGGAACGAGACGAACGGATTCTACCGGTTGGTGGTCGATACGAATACCGATGCGATTTTGGGGGCCACGCTCGTAGGGTATGAGGCAGGTGAGTTGGTACACGTCTTCATCGCTCACATGGAAGCCGCCGGAACATGGCGCACGCTGGAACGCTCGGTCCACATCCATCCCACCTATGCGGAGGGATTGCCCTCACTCGCGCGCCTGCTGATATGAGTTCCGGGCCGGATTCCGCGCACGTCCCGATCCTCGGTGAGACGGACGCCTATCTCTTCGCGGAAGGGACGCACCGGCGGCTCTACGACCTCTTCGGCGCGCATCCGGTGCGGCACGACGGCGTCGACGGCGTCGCGTTTGCCGTCTGGGCGCCCAACGCGCGCCGCGTCAGCGTCGTCGGCGATTTCAACGCCTGGGACGGCCGCCGGGATCCGCTCTATCTCCGGCGCGAATGCGGCGTCTGGGAACGCTTCGTCCCAGGCGTCCCCGACGGTTCGCGCTACAAGTACGAACTCGAGGACCGCGAGGGCACGCTGCTGCCGCTCAAAGCCGACCCGTTTGCGCGCGCGAGCGAATTCCGGCCGGCCAACGCCTCGATCGTGGTCACCGACCGCGCGCACGTTTGGGACGACGCGGCCTGGATGACCGGGCGCAGCGCGCGCCAAGATCGCCGCGCCCCGATCGCGATCTACGAAGTCCACTTCGGTTCGTGGCAGCGCAAACCCGAGGAAGGGAATCGCTTCCTGACCTATCGCGAACTCGCCGAGAAGCTCGTGCCGCACGCCGCGTCGCTGGGCTTCACGCACCTCGAGCTGCTCCCGGTCACCGAACACCCGCTGGACGGGTCCTGGGGCTACCAGGCGACGGGACTGTTCGCACCGACCAGCCGGTTCGGATCGCCGGCCGACTTCGCGGCGTTCGTCGACGCCGCCCATCGTGCGGGACTCGGCGTGATCCTCGATTGGGTTCCCGGCCATTTTCCGACCGACGCACACGGCCTCGCCTGGTTCGACGGCACGCACCTCTACGAACACGCGGATCCGCGCGTCGGCTATCATCGCGAATGGGGCACGCTGGTCTACAATCTGGGCCGCACCGAGGTCGCCGAGATCCTCATCAACAGCGCGCTCTTTTGGCTGCGGGAGTTCCACATCGACGGCTTGCGGGTCGATGCCGTATCCTCGATCATCTATCGCGACTACAGCCGCGAGCACGGCGAATGGATCCCCAACACCGCCGGCGGGAACGAAAACCTCGAAGCGACCGCCTTTCTGAGACATCTCAACCAAACGGTCTACGGCGAGGTGCCGGGCGCGATCACGATTGCCGAAGAGTCGACCGCCTTTCCCGGCGTGTCGACTCCCGTGTACGCGGGTGGGCTGGGTTTCGGCTACAAGTGGAACATGGGCTGGATGCACGATACGCTGACGTTTTTCGGGCGCGATCCGCTCTACCGCGGCTATCATCTTGACGAGATCTCGTTTGGTCTGGTGTACGCGTTCAGCGAGAATTTCGTGCTGCCGCTCTCACACGATGAAGTCGTGCACCTCAAACGTTCGCTCATCGGGCGCATGCCCGGCGGAACGTTCGAGCGCTTCGCGAACCTGCGATTGCTCTACGCCCTCATGTACGCGCACCCCGGCAAGAAGCTGCTCTTCTCCGGCGCGGAGTTCGCGCAAGAAGCGGAATGGAACGCGCTCGCGTCGCTCGATTGGCATCAGGCGAACGAGCCCGAACGCGCCGGGATCGCACTCCTGGTCGGCGACCTGAACCGGCTCTACCGCGAGGTCCCGGCGCTGCACGAACACGACGCCCTCAGCGACGGATTTTCGTGGATCGTGTTCGACGACCGTCAGAACGGCGTCGTCGCCTTCGAACGCTTCGGAGACGACCGCACCCAGCCGTTCGTCGCGGTCTACAACTTCTCAGGGCGCCGGATCGACGACTACCGTATCGGCGTTTCGCGCAGCGGACGGTTTCTCGAAGTGCTCAACACCGACGCCGCGCTCTACGGCGGGCACAACGAAGGCAACCTGGGCGGCGCGGACACGCACCCGGTCGGGGCGCACGGCCGGCCGCAATCGCTCGTGCTCGCCGTGCCCGCGCTCGGGGCGCTCTGGCTACAACCCAAGCCGGCAGGCCGGCCGAATTGACGCATGGCGCACCACGTATCGAAGCGGGGCTCCCGTACCCGCTCGGTGCGACCTGGGACGGCAAGGGCGTCAACTTCGCGCTGTTCTCCGCCCATGCGGAGCGGGTCGATCTCTGCACCTTCGACGCGCGCGGCCGGCGTGAAATCGGCCGCTATACGCTGCCCGAGTATACCGACCAGGTCTGGCACGGCTACCTCGCCGATGCGCGGCCGGGGACGCTCTACGGCTACCGCGTCTACGGCCCGTACGATCCGGCCGCCGGGCATCGCTTCAATCAGCACAAGCTGCTGATCGATCCGTACGCCAAAGAGCTTCACGGCGCGCTGCGCTGGAGCGACGCGCATTTCGGCTACCGCGTAGGCAACCCGCGGGGCGATCTTTCGTTCGACCGGCGCGACAACGCTTCGGGGATGCCCAAGGGCGTGGTCGTCGACACGGCGTTCACGTGGGGCGACGACCGCCGCCCCAACGTCCCCTGGGATCGCACGGTCATGTACGAGTTGCACGCGCGCGGCTTCACGCTTGCGCATCCCGAAGTGGCGCCGGGGCTGCGCGGCACGTTCGCGGGGCTGGCCTCCCCGGCCGTCCTGCGCTATCTGGTTGGGCTCGGCATCACGACCGTCGAGTTGCTACCCGTGCACGCCTTCATCGACGAGCGGTTTCTCGTCGAGCGGCGGCTGCGCAATTATTGGGGCTACAACACCATCGGCTACTTCACGCCGGAGCAGCGCTATCGCAGCGGCGGTCCGGGCGAGTTCAAGACGATGGTGAAGCATTTCCATGAAGCCGGGCTCGAAGTCGTGCTCAACGTCGTCTACAATCACACGGCGGAAGGCAGCGAGAACGGCCCAACGCTCTCCCTGCGCGGCATCGACAACGCCTCGTACTACCGGCTCGCTCCGGACCGGCGCTATTACGACGATTGGACGGGCTGCGGCAATAGCGTCGATCTGCGCCACCCGCGCGTCCTCCAGTTCGTCATGGACTCGCTTCGCTATTGGGTCGACGTGATGCACGTCGACGGTTTCCGCTTCGATCTCGCGACGACGCTCGGGCGCGAAGGCGACGGCTACACGCCAAATGCCGCGTTCTTCAAAGCGATCGCGCAAGACCCGGTGCTCTCGCGCGTCAAGCTGATCGCCGAACCGTGGGACCTGGCACCCGGTGGGTATCAGGTCGGGAATTTCCCGCCGGGCTGGTCGGAGTGGAACGGCCGCTACCGCGACACGCTGCGGCGCTTTTGGCGCGGCGCCGACACGGTCTTGCCCGAACTCGCTTCCCGGCTCGCCGGATCGAGCGATCTCTACGAGCGGCACGGCCGCCGTCCCCGGTCGAGCATCAATTTCATCACCTCTCACGACGGATTCACGCTCACCGATCTCGTGTCGTACAATCACAAGCACAACGATGCCAATTTGGAAAACAATCGCGACGGGACGGACGGCAACGAGAGCTGGAATTGCGGCGTCGAAGGTCCGAGTGACGATCCCGCCGTCCTCGCGCTGCGCGACCGGCAGAAGCGCAATCTGCTCGCCTCGCTCTTTCTCTCGCTCGGCGTTCCGCTGATGTCGGCCGGCGACGAATTCGGCCGGACGCAGCGCGGCAACAACAACGCCTACGCGCAAGACAACGAGATCTCGTGGCTCGATTGGAACGGGCGCACGCGGAGCGAACGCGCCTTGACCGATTTCGTCCGCACGCTCGTGCGGCTGCGCGCGAATCACCCCGCGTTTCGTCGTGACGCCTTCTTTCGCGGCACGCCGCTACCGCATTCGCCGTATAAGGACATCATGTGGTTCCACGATTCGGGCCACGAGATGCGTGCGGAAGACTGGCACGGGCGACTGCGCACGATCGGAGCGTTCTTCGGCGCCCAGCCGATGCTGGCGATCCTCTTCAACGCCGCGGACGTCGACGTCGACTTCCATCTGCCCGACGCAAAACACATTGCCTGGACGCTTACGCTCGACACCGCCGACGAAGGCCCGGCGGTGGAGCCGCACGCGCCGGGCGGGCCGCTTGCGACCTATCGGCTCGTCTCGCGCTCGCTCGCGGTGCTGGCCGGCCACCCCGCATGATCGGCGAACGCTATGTCGACGCGCTCGGGCGGGAGCGCGTCGTCCCGGGCGCCACGCGCGCGCAATTCGCAGCCGTCCTCGCGGCGAGCGCGCCGGCCGAGGCGCCGATTCCGCCGGCCATCGTGATCTCGGCGGACGACCAGCCCGCCATCGTGACGACCCTCCCCAGCGCGAGCTGGACCGAGCGCGTGCAGTGGGTTCTCACTACCGAGCAGGGGCAGGTGCGGCGCGGCGCGGCCGAGTTACGCGAGGCTCCCGTGGTCGGCAGCTTCGAGCGCGACGGACTGACCATCGATCGCCGCCGCGTCGCGCTGGGTCCGCTCGCCGAAGGCTATCACCGAATCGCGCTCGATTGCGGAGCGTACGGCCGCGCCGAAGCCGCGCTGATCGTCGCTCCCCCACGGGCCTACGCACCCGGCGAACGCGTCTGGGGGCTCGCCGTGCAACTCTACACGTTGCGTTCGCCGCGCAATTGGGGGATCGGGGATTTCGGCGACCTGCACGCGGTCGTGGACCTGGCCGCCGCCGCCGGCGCGCGCTACGTGGGACTGAACCCGCTCCACGCCGGCCACCGCGGCGATCCCGATGCGGCGAGTCCGTATGCACCGACCTCGCGGCGCTTTCTCAATTGGCTTGCGATCGACGTTGCCGCCCTGCCGGAAGCCGCGGCGGCCGAGGTCGCCGCAGCGATTGCGGAATCGTCATTTCAAGCGACGCTGGCCGATCTGCGCGCAACGCACTACGTCGACTATGTCGCCGTTGCGGCGGCGAAGGACCTCATGTTGCGCCGCTGCTTCGCCGTTTTCGAGCGCGAACGGCCCGGCGATCGGGAGTTCGCCGCGTTCGTGCGCAACGGCGGGAGCGCACTCGAACGCTTTGCCGTCTTCGAGACGCTCGTGGCTCGGCTGGGTCGCGACCCCAGCGGCTGGCCGGCACCCTACCGTGAGGCGAACTCCGCCGCCGTGCAGACGTTCGCCGACGCGGAACGGCTCGAGGTCCGCTATGCGATCTACCTTCAGTGGTGCGCCGCCCGCCAACTCCACGCGGCAGCCGAAGCAGGCGCGGCACAGGGCGTGCGACTCTATCGCGATCTCGCAGTCGGCGTCGATGCCGGCGGCGCCGACGTGTGGGCCGAAGGGCCGGCCTACGTACGCAGCGCGAGCATCGGAGCGCCGCCGGACGCGCTCAACGTCGTCGGCCAGGACTGGAACCTGCCGCCGCTCGATCCAAACGCGCTCGTGGGCGACGGCTATCGGACCTTCGCCGAACTCCTGCGCGCGAACATGGCGGACGCGGGGGCGCTGCGCATCGACCACGTGATGTCGCTGGCACGGCTCTTCTGGATCCCGCGCGGCGCCGTCCCCGCCGACGGAGCCTATATCGCCTACCCGCTCGCCGACCTGACCGCAATCGTCGCGCTCGAAAGCTGCCGCGCGCGGTGCGTCGTAGTCGGCGAAGACCTGGGCACGGTCCCGGACGGATTCCGGGAACGAATGGCCGCCGCCGACATCCTCTCGTACCGGATTCTCTTCTTCGAGCGTGACGGCGACGGCGCGTTCATCCCGCCCGAGCAGTATCCGGAAAAGGCGCTCGCGGCCAGCGGCACGCACGACCTCCCGCCGTTCGCGCAGTGGTACGCGGGCGGCGACATCGACGTTCGCGCGGGTCTGGGATTCCTGCCGGTGGGCGCGGTCGCAGGCGAACGCATCGCCCGCGAAGCCGACCGCCGCCGCCTGATCGCGGCGTTGATCGGATCCGGCGATCTCGCCATCGGTGCGGAGCCGGCGCTCGAGGACGTCGTGCTTGCGGCACATCGTTACCTGGCCCGTTCGCGCGCCCGCATCGTGATGCTCCAACTCGACGACGCGCTCGGAGAGCTGGACCCCGTCAACGTGCCGGGAACTTCGACGCAATACCCGAACTGGCGCCGCAAGCTCACGCTCGACATGGCACAGATCGCAACCGACCGGCGTTTCGCCGCCCTGACCGGCATGCTCGCGGCTGAGCGTCCGCGAAGTTCCCCGGCGCAGATACACTCCGGGTTCGAACAGGGAAGAACAGGATCATGAAAGCCGTCGTGATGGCTGGGGGAGAAGGGTCGCGTCTACGCCCCTTGACATCGCGTTTGCCCAAGCCGCTCGCACCCGTCGCCAACAAACCCGTCATGGAGCACATCGTCGAACTGCTCCGCAAACACGGCATCACCGAGGTCGTCGCAACGCTGCACTACCTCGCGGACGAAATCGAAACGTACTTCGGCGACGGTTCGGCTTTCGGCGTGACGATGAACTACGTCGTTGAAGACACGCCGCTGGGGACCGCGGGTGCGGTCAAGATGGCCGAGCATTTGCTCGGCGACGAGACGCTGTTGGTCGTGTCGGGCGATGCGCTCACCGACTTGGACTTGACCGCGCTTGTTGCCCATCACCGCGAAACGAAGGCCGCGGCGACGATCGCCCTGCAACGCGTCACGAACCCGCTCGAATACGGCGTGGTCGTGACGGACCACGACGGCAGGATCACACGCTTCCTGGAGAAGCCGTCGTGGGGCGAGGTTTTCTCCGACACGATCAACACCGGCATCTACGTGCTCGAGCCCTCGATCCTGCGGCGCATGGAGCGCCAGCGCATCTACGATTTCTCGAAGGACATCTTCCCGGAGATCCTGCGCGACGGGCTGACGATCTCCGGATGGGTCGCGAACGCCTACTGGACCGACATCGGCAGTCTCGAGGCGTATCAACAGGCGAACTACGATGCCGTGACCGGCGCCGCGAATGCGACCATCACCGGCCAGGAAATCGGGACGCGCATCTTCGTCGGGGAAGAGACGAAGATCGATCCGGCGGCCCAGTTGGAGGGACCGCTCGTGATCGGCAGCGGCTGCTCGATCGCGGCCGGCGCTCACCTCATCGGACCGGCCGTCATCGGCGACAACGTCATGATCGCCTCGAACGCGCGCATCCAGCGCAGCGTCATCTGGGAAGACACCTACATCGGCGAAGAAGCGACGCTCGACGATTGCACCGTTGCCGATCGCAACACGATCGAGAAGCGCGCCCAGATCCGCGAATCGAGCGTCATCGGCCGCGGCTGCACGATCGGTTCGGGCGCGCTCATCCAAGCGAACTTGAAACTCTGGCCCGACAAGTGGGTCACCTCGGGTTCGATCGTCTCGATGTCGCTGATCTACGGGCAGAAGTGGCCGGGGTCGCTGTTCGGCTCGGTCGGAATCCGCGGCCTCGCGAACCTCGAGATTACGCCGGAATTCGCGCTCAAACTCGGGCAGGCGTTCGGCTCGTCGCTCAAACCCGGGCAGGTCGTGATGACCAGCCGCGACACGCATCCGGCCGCGCGGGTGATGAACCGCTGCGTCATCTCGGGACTCTTGTCTGTCGGCATCCACGTGATGGATTTGCGCTCGTATCCGCTGCCGCTGGCGCGCTACGCGACGCGCGTGGGCGGCGACGGCGGCGTGCACGTCCGGGTCGCCTCGGACGATCCCAACGAGATCATCTTCGAGTTCTTCGACAGCACCGGTATCACCGTCGACAAAACGGCCGAACGCAAGATCGAGAACATCTTCTTCCGCGAGGACTTCCGCCGCACGCCGATGGACGAGGTCGGCACGCTCGATTTCCCCTCTCGCGCGCTCGAGCGTTACAGCGGCGCGTTCATCGAAGCGTTGCAGGACGACAAGCGGCTCGCCGCCGCAAAGTTCCGCGTCGTCGTCGACTACGGCTACGGCAACGCGTCGATCGTGCTCCCGCAGATTCTCGGGCAACTTGGCGTCGAACAGATCGCGCTCAGCGCGTATTTCGATGCCGGCAAGGTGCGCACGTTCCGGGTCGACCGCGAACGGCATCTGCAGGAACTCGTCTCGGTCGTCCGCTCGCTAGCGACGAGTTTCGGCATTCTCATCGACGCCGACAGCGAAACGTTCGCGCTGGTCGACGACACCGGCCGCATCATCGGCCGTAACAAACTGATGGCGCTGATGACCCTCTTGGTCGCGCGCTCGAAAAAGGGTGCCCGCATCGCGATGCCGCTGACCGTGCCGACGGCCGTCGAAGCGATCGCCAACGACTACGGTGCGGAGCTCGTGCGCGCGCGCAGCGACCGCCGCGCGCTCATGGCGCTCGCCGAAACGGACGGCAAATCGATCGACTTCGTCGGCGGCGCGCACTACGAGATGATCTTCCCGGAGTTCCAACCGGCGTTCGACGGCCTGTACGGCGCCGTCAAGGTGATGGAGCTGCTCGCGGCCGAGGACCGAAAACTCAGCGAACTCGTCGACTTGCTCCCCGCCTGGCACGTCGACAGCCGGATCGTGTTCGTGCCGTGGGATCGCAAGGGTGAAGTGATGCGCTCGCTGCACGACGAGGCTGCCGGCAGCGGAAACGGCAGCGTCGAGACGCTCGACGGCCTGCGCATGCCGCGTCCCGGCGGCTGGGTGCTCGTGCTCCCCGACGCCTCAGAAGCCTCGGTCAACGTCTTCGCCGAGGGCCCCAGCCACGACGAAGCCGCCCGGTACGCGGACGAGATCGCCCACCGCGTCCGCTTAATCGCCGGCGTCTAAGCCCGCATTCACCGGATGATACGGCCAATTTGATGTAGTCGACGAGCGACCTTGCTATAATTGACAAGTGATTCACGCTGATGACACGCGGTCGAATTCATGAACCCGACGGGTGAAGCAAAAAACGGCGTCTTGCGGCTGGCTTTTGAACGGCGCGTGATGATTCACTTCCGGGGTTCCGTCGTTACTTCGGATGCAGGTCTGCTTGCGTATCGCGAACTCGATGACGCATTGGGATTAAGCGAATCGGCGAGCGATCGGCTTGCCGACTCACGCACGGGCAAGAACGGCCGGCACGCGTTGGTCGGCATGCTTCGTCAATCCGTCTTCGGACGGCTCGCCGGGTTTGAAGACGTGAACGACGCCGAACGGCTCCGGCACGATCCCGCGATGCGCTGGATCATCGGCGGTAAGGCCGCGAAAGGCCATGGTGCATCACCGAGCCAGATGGGCCGATTCGAGACGCGCTGGCTGGCGCAATCGGAAAACCTCGCAGCACTTACCGATCTCTCCGGTCAATGGATCGACCGTGTTGCCAAACATCGTCGCGGCGATCGCATCGTGCTCGATTTGGATTCGAGCGTCAGCCCGACGCATGGCGAGCAAGAAAACAGCGTTTGGAACGGACACTTCGGCTGCACCTGTTACCATCCGCTCTTTTCTCTTCAACCAGCATGGCGACTTGGAGCGCAGCGTACTTCGCCCTGGAAACGTCCACAGCGCCGATGGCTGGGAAGGCGTCCTCAAGCCCGTCGTCGCGCGCTACCAGCGTACTGGCAACACCATCGCCTTTCGCGGCGATGCGGCCTTCGCGCAACCCAGCATGTACGAGTACCTCGAGTCGTCGGGAATCGAGTATGCAATCCGGCTGCCGGCTAATCAGGTTCTCCAAGCGCGGATTGCAGATCTACTCACACGACCGGTCGGTCGCCCACCGCACTACGTCTTGCGATTCTATCGGAGTTTTCGCTACGGAGCAAAGAGTTGGTCCCGTCCGCGACGCGTCATTGCCAAAGTAGAGTGGCATCCGGGGGAACTCTTGCCCCGGGTCGGCTTTATCATCACGAACTTGACGATCATGAGCAAGAACGTGGTCGCGTTTTACAACAAGCGCGGCACCGCGGAGCAATGGATCAAGGAAGGCAAGGGTGCGATCAAATGGACGCGGCTTTCGTGTCGCACGTTCAGCGCAAACGCCGTTCGTCTGCAGCTTCATGCGCTCGCATACAACCTCGGGAACTTTCTGCGCACGCTTGCGACGCCGGAGGCGATTGCGAATTGGTCGCTCACGTCGTTGCGTGAGAAGCTGATCAAGATCGGCGCAAGGGTCGTCATCCATGGGCGCTACGTCACGTTTCAGATGGCCGAAGTCGCGATCCCGCGTACCCTGTTCGCCGAGATCCTCAACCGGATATCTGCCCTGCGGTCACCGCCGCTAACCGCACCATGAACGTCCTGGTCGAGCGACCATCGCCGGCGATAAAGACGGGAGATTTATGCCCTGATGACTCTGAAAATTGCCGTTTTCACCCGCTCTGGCACTATGCGCGGCTTGCGCCCCCGGAAAACCCGCTTCGCGCCCACCCGACCGCCCGAGAGCGGCCGGATTCGGGCGACCCTGACTCGAAAAGGAGAGCCATATGGGGAATCCCAGTTCATGGTTCCAAATGGGACCGTTCCTATGAAGTTCCCGGCGGCAGCGGCGCTTGCGGAGCGAGTAATCGCCCAAGGCAACGCAATGCTTACAATCATCGCGACTCTGACGTCGTGTAGTCCGCCAACGCTTAACAATGACAATGTCACCTGTCAAATCGCGCCGCGCCGTGTAACGATCAGCCAAGGTCCGACGGTACTTTATGATTCCGGCCGATAGTCGACTTCACTGTCGTGCAAGGTTCGGTCGCAGGACAGTATTTCAGCGTCTGCTGGTTCAGCCCGCATGCCGGCTTGCGGCACTTCTCGTCGCGGGCATTTCCATCGCCGCTTGTAGCGCCTCGGCGGATACAAAGCATGCGGACATCATCCGTTGTTACGGATTTCAAAACGCCATCGTCTCCTTGGCATCAATGGAAGCGCTTATCGAAAGCACTCCACCGCAGCTTCGGGGACGCCCCGATCCAAATATGGTGGCAACCATGAACTTTCTAAACAATTCTGCACAGAAGCTTAAGAATGACAACATTTCGCTAGGGCGATTTGTTCCCGCAGCTGCGGTGCAGCAATATTCGCAGTCAATGGATGCTGCTAAAGTTGATCGACTAGAGAAAGAAGGGTCCCAGCGATTAGCGGACTTTATGAAGCACAATGACGAGACCGGAGCCGTTGACTTCGTTAAGAACTGCGCTGCGACGTATCAATCTCTAGGGCAGTAAATCTGCCGGCGTATTGGGGTCTCTCCAAACGATCCGGACCATTGATCGGAAAGCCACCGGGTGTCGAGGGCCTCGCCTGGGCAAGCACGACGGCTGTATGTGGATCCCCGAACCTGTGCGTTTGTTTGCTTATGCCAAGCGGCGGATTCTCCTAAGGTATCTCGGGTCGACGACCCATTCGTCTTCATTCCGGTCGCCGAAGTACGCCATCAACACCCTATGGGCTCTGCATCAATCTCATAGACAAACGCCGCCTTGCCACCTGTTAACAAGTGTTGACGGTTGGCAAACCAGCGCGCGCGCTCAAGGCTTTCAGTCCACGAGAGTCCGCTGCGACGACTCGGTGTCGAACCTCGGTAGAGGCGCATGGTAGTCGTCGGCCGATTCTTATCAGGTGTATCGCTTACAAAGCCGGCTAATCGGAATGCGTTAGTGATTAATCTGCGGTTTTCGCGGGAAAGGCCTCCTTCAAAATCGGGCCACAGCGACTGCAATAACTCTGCGCAGTTGGCGCCGTCTTTTCGGTCCACTTGAACGTACAGAACCTCGAGCAGGGCGAAGAGACGGTCCGGCCGATTCAAACGGCGGAGGTCATCCAAGATATCCGCACTAAGCTCTCTGTCAGGTCCCGTACACGGCGTCGACGTAGGCGACTTTGCGCTCCAGCGATTCGAGAACGTGCGCCCACGTGTAGCGGGCCGCGGTCGCTGCGCCTTCTTGCCGCAACTCGTCCTGCAGATCGCGGTTGCCCAAGAGCGCGCCCAGGTATGCGGCGAGTTCGCGCCCGTCGGCGGTGTCGCAGACGATCGCGTTCACGAACGGCTCGGCGTATTCTTCGCCGGTGGATCCGGTGACAACGATGCCGCCGGCGGCCATCACTTCGAGCCCGACCAGACCAAAGGGCTCCTTGCCGCTATTCGCGAGCACCACGTCGCAGGCCGCATACAGCGCGCAGAGTGTCGGCTCGTCCAGAAAGGCCCGGACGTGCACGACCGGCGCGTCGATATAGGCCAGCGCCGCCGCGAGCCGGTGGCCGTCGCTGCCCTCGTATTGCATCCGTTCGACCATCAGCCCGAGTTCGCGCGCACGGCCGAAGACCACCTCGCCGTAGGGTTCCTTCCCGCCGCGCACGATCAGGCGGGCAGGAACCCCGCTCTTGCGCAGTTCGGCGAGCGCGTCGATTGCTTGCAGCCAGTTCTTGTCGGGATCGAAACGGCCGACTTTGAGGAGCGTCGGCTTCCCGCCGAACGCCTTCTTGAACTCATCGACGTAGACGGGGTCCGGGCCGTTCAGTAACCCGGGGTCGATCCCGTTGGGGACAACCAGCCCGGGGACGCCGATTTTCATAAGCTCGAACTTCATGTATTTGGAGACCGCGGTGATCGCCGCCGCCGCCGCGAGCGCGTGCCAATCGATGCGGTTGAACCCGTACGTGTTGTTGGCGTTCCAGAGGATGGTCGCGCTGCGCCGCAGGTCGCGCGTCCGCAGAAGATGATCGATCAGGATCGTGGCCTGGGCCATCTGCCACTCTTCGGCCAAGACGAGCACGCGTTCACCGGCCGCCGCAGCCGGGGCGACGACGTTTTCAACGATCCAGCCGGGCAGGCTCGAGTTGATGTCGGCGATCTTCTCGCTTTCGCCGTCGTACGCGTTGCGCGGATGATGGGCGGAGATCCAGCCGCACCAGCGGCGCAGCGTCACGTTGGGCGCAAACGGCTCGGCCGGCTTGAGCGCCGGATCGCCGACGAAGAACAACTGCACGTCGTGACCTGCCGCGCCGAGCGCGCGCGCCAGTGCCGTGACCCGCGTGCCGAGCCCGCCGATCGACGAATACCGGTCCGGTCCCTCGAACGAGAGGATGGCAATATGTTTGGGCAACGCGGTCATCTCATGGCGCGCTTCCGGCCGCAGAAGAAGCCGCCCTGCATCGCGCCGCACGCGGGACGGGCGACTCTTTTTTCAAGGGAGGACAACCTCGCGAAGCGCGCCAAGCCGCGCCCGGACCTCGTTCTCGGGTGGAGTTCTTCAGCGATGAACGTTCGATTATTTCCGGTGCTCGCCGCATCGGTGTTCGCCGTTTCCTTGCGAGCGGCGGCCCTTGCGACGGTCACGAGCGGCCCGGGAACGCTGCCGCCGCGTCCGCCCGACGCGACCTACGCATACGAACTCACGGTTGCCGGCACGACGTTCGGCACGTTCGTCGTGGCCGTTCGCGGGACGCCGTCCGGCACGATCCTCGTGAACGAGAGCGCTAGTGTACCGCCGGCCTGCGCGAGACCTTCTGGTATGACCCGGCGACGTACGTCGTTCACGACATCGCCATCCCGGCGCAGGGCGCCGACTTCCGCCTCACCTCGACGACGGCGGTGAGTGCCGCGCCACCGTTCCCCGTCGCGCTCGCGACGGCGCTCAACTCGCCACGTGGCTGGAGCACCAAACGCGCGCCAAGGCCTAAGGGCGCCGCAGCGCTTACCGCGCTGCGACGTACCGCAAGACGTACTGCAGGATACCGCCGTGGCGGTAATACTCCGCCTCGTCGGGCGTGTCGATGCGCACCAACGCCTCGAACGCCGTCGCTTTCCCGGCACCGGTGGTCGAGACGTGCACGAACATGCGCGGTTCGAGTTTCGCCGCGATCCCTTCGATCGCGAAGGTCTCCTCGCCGGTGAGACCCAGCGACGCGCGCGTCTGTCCCGCGGCGTATTCGAGCGGCAGAATCCCCATCCCGATCAGGTTGGAGCGATGGATGCGCTCGAACGATTCGGCGATCACCGCGCGAACGCCGAGCAGCATGGGGCCCTTGGCCGCCCAATCACGTGACGACCCCGAGCCGTATTCTCTGCCGGCCAGCACGATGAGCGGCGTCCCATCGGCACGATACCTCTCCGAGGCCTCGAAGATCGAGGTTTGTTCGTTCGCCGGCAGATAGCGCGTCACGCCGCCTTCGACTCCGGGCACGAGTTGGTTGCGCAGGCGCACGTTGGCAAACGTCCCGCGGACCATCACTTCGTGATTGCCGCGGCGCGCACCGTAGCTGTTGAAGTCGGCCGGGTCAATGCCCTTGGCGATCAAGTACTTCGCTGCGGGCGAAATCCTGGCGATGTTGCCGGCGGGCGAGATATGATCGGTCGTGACCGAGTCCCCGAGGACGGCGAGCACGCGCGCGCCCGTAATGTCCTTCACCGGCACCGGTTGCGCCGGCATGTCGTCGAAATACGGCGCGCGTTTGACGTATTCGCTCTTCGGATCCCAGGCGTAGCGCTCGCCGGCCGGCACGGCCATCGACGACCAGCGCCGGTCGCCCTCGAAGACATCCGCATAGCGCGAGCGGAACGCCGCCTCGTCGACGGCGGCGCCGATCGCGGTTTGGATCTGCGCGTTGGTCGGCCAGATGTCTTTGAGGAACACGTCGTGGCCGTCGGAGCTGCGGCCGAGCGGTTCGGTCGTGAGGTCGACGTCCATCCGGCCCGCGAGCGCGTACGCGACGACCAGCGGCGGCGACGCCAGATAATTCGCGCGCACCTGCGGATGGATGCGGCCCTCGAAGTTCCGGTTTCCCGAGAGCACGGCGGCGACGATCATGTCGTGCTCGGCGACCGCGTGTGCGACCTCTTCGGAAAGCGGGCCGCTATTACCGATGCACGTCGTGCAGCCGTATCCGACGAGGTTGAAGCCGAGCTTGTCCAGATACGGCGTCAAGCCGGCCTTGAGCAGGTAATCGGTGACGACTTTCGAGCCTGGCGCAAGCAACGTCTTGACCCAGGGCTTGGTCGCCAGGCCCTTCTCGACCGCCGCCTTCGCGAGCAATCCCGCGCCGATGAGCACCGCTGGGTTCGAGGTGTTCGTGCACGATGTGATCGCGGCGATGACCACGGCACCGTCGGCAAGTTCGGTGCGCGGTTGCGCGGCGACCGCCGTGCCGCCGCCTTCGCCCTCGAAGCGATCGAGTTGCGCCGCCGGAACGGGACCGCGCGCGGTCTGCCATTCCTCGAGCGCGACCGCAAAGGTCGACTTCACGTCTTTGAGCGGGACGCGATCTTGCGGCCGGCGCGGCCCGGCGAGGTTCGGTTCGATGGTGCCCAGATCGAGCGCGAGCGTGTCGGTGAAGCGTGGTTCGGGCGCCGCATCGGTGCGAAACAAGCCCTGCGCCTTGGCGTACGCCTCGACGAGCGCGATCTGTTCGCTGCTGCGGCCGGTCAGGCGCAGATAGGCCAAGGTTTGCTCGTCGATCGGGAAGATCGCGATCGTCGAGCCGTATTCCGGCGACATGTTGCCGACCGTCGTGCGATCCGCGACGCTGAGATTTGCAAGACCGGGTCCGTAGAACTCGACGAATTTCCCGACGACGCCACGTTTGCGCAAGAGTTGGGTGACGTGCAGGGCCAGATCGGTCGCGGTGATGCCCTCGGCGAGCGTGCCGGTGAGCTTGACTCCGATGACCTCGGGGACGAGCATCGTGACCGGCTGGCCGAGCATCGCCGCCTCCGCTTCGATGCCGCCGACGCCCCACGCGACGATGCCCAGACCGTTGGCCATCGTGGTATGCGAATCGGTGCCGACGACGGTGTCGGGATAGGCGAGTTGCTCGCCGGCGGGCGCCGGCTCGCCCGCTCCGCCCGCACCGAACACGACGCGCGCGAGAAACTCGATATTGACCTGGTGCACGATCCCGGTGTCGGGCGGCACGGCGCGATAGTTCGCGAACGCGTTCTGCCCCCACTTCAGAAACGCGTAGCGCTCGCCGTTGCGCGCGAATTCGAGATCGGCGTTCTTCTCGAACGCATCCGGCGTGCCGAAAGCGTCGACTTGCACCGAGTGGTCGATCACGAGTTCGACGGGCTGCAGGGGGTTGATCCGCCGCGGGTCACCGCCCATCTTCGCGAGGGCATCACGCATCGCGGCCAGATCGACGACGCACGGCACGCCGGTGAAATCCTGCAAGAGCACGCGCGCCGGCCGATAAGCGATTTCGTTCGTCGCGGGCGCGGCCGGATTCCAGCCCGCGATCGCCTCGATGTCGGCTTTTCTCACCGAGCGGCCGTCCTCGAACCGCACCAGGTTCTCGAGCAGGATCTTCATCGAATAGGGCAACGTCGCGATGTCGTAGCCGGCCGCAGCGAGCGCGTCGAGGCGAAAATACGTGTACGTTCGATCGCCGGCGCTCAGGGTGTCGCGGGCGCCGAAACTGTTCGGATGATTCGTTTGCACAACGTCGCCCGTTTCGGCGGCCCGCGAACGGGCCCTCGCGTTGGGCTAGGCGTCGAGCCGGTCGAACGTCGTGCGCGGCAGCCCCTCGCGGTAACCGAGGACGCGCACCACGCGTTCGCCGGTCAGCAACTCCCAGAGCGGTTCGAGCACGAGACCGTTGCGCCACGGCGCGAGACCGAGCAACGCTTCCATCCCCCCGAGCGAGGGCGGCGCTTCACGCGCGACGCGCTCGAGCGCGCTGCGCGGCATCAGGAGCGTCGTGGGCAAGTCGTTTTCAGCGGCGACCGCGTTCACCAGCACGGCCATTGTCGCAACGAGCGCCTCGCGCTGCGGTCCGAGCGGGCGCTGGGCGCGCGGGGGGAGGGAATCCTCGGGGAGGGCTTCACCGCGTTCGATCGCTTCGACGATCGCGCGGCCGGCGAGCCGTTTCACGCCCGCGTCGAGCCGGCGCAGTTGACCCAGTTCCTCAACCGACCGCGGACGCAGCGAGACCAGACCCGTCATCACGTCGTCGGGGAAGACGTACTTGAGCGGCGTGTTGCGCTCGCGTGCGATCCGTTCGCGCAAAGCGGCGAGTTCGTTGAGGATGCCCAGTTCACGCCGGCTCATGCGCGCGTTCCCGCCGATGCGCAGATAGAGCCGGCTCTTGTCGCTGGTGTACGAGCGCAGATCGACCAGCGGTGCCATCTCTTCGCGCGCCCAGGCCGAGCGGCCCCGTTCCGCGAGCTTGGCGTCGAGCGCGTCGGCGAGCGGGAACAGATAGCGCACGTCGTCGACGAGATACTCGACCTGCTTGGGCGAGAGCGGCCGGGTCGACCAGTCGCTGACGGTTTGGGACTTGCGCAGCGTCACGCCGGCGAGATCGCGCACGAGATCCAGCAGCGAGATCGTTAGTCCATAACCGCAGAACGCGGCGGCCACTTGCGTGTCGTACGCCGATTTGGGCACCGCGCCGAAAAGTTCCGCGAAGATCTTCAAATCCGAGGAGAGCGCGTGACCGACGACCTCGACCTCGCCCAGGGCATCGCTGAGCGGGCGCAAGTCCTTGAATGCGAGCGGGTCGACGATCGCGACGCCGTCTTCGAAGGCGAGTTGAACGACCATCAGGTGCGCGACGAACGAGCGCTCGTTGTGAAACTCCGTGTCAAGTCCCACGCGCTGCGAAGCGCGCACTCGCGCACAGGTGGCGGCCAGCGCTTGGGGAGTTTCGACGAGGACGACGTCGCTCATGGATGGATTCTCGGCTCGGGTGTCGGTCGTGAAAAAATATGCAAGCGGATCCCTTTTGGCCGGTGAGGAAGGCGGATATGATGACGTTCGGCAAACGCGCGCGTCGGCGCGTAGATGTGGTCACTGACGTAGTTCGAGAGCGCGTCGCCGCCGATCGCCAGCGCCGTGCAGATCGGGATCGCGATCGCCGACATCGTATAGATTTGCCGGAAGATCGGAACGCGCAGCGCCGCGGCGGTTTGGGTCGCGATCGTGCCGCCCAGGCCCGGGATGATGCGCACCGTGATCAGGAACATCGGCGAGCCCGGCTTGAAGCGGCGCGCCCACGCCGGCAAACGCTTCAATTGAGCGTCCAAGTCGAGCAACTTCGAGGTCCGCAACGCGACGAGATAACCGATGATGGCGGCCAGCACGATGCCGAGCGCATTGACGATCGAGCCCCAGAGCGGTCCGAACAAGACGCCGTTCATGACCGCCAGCGCATCGGTGACCGAGAACGGCGCCGAGGCGACGACGGCGAAGATCGCGACGGCGAGTGGGATGGCAAAAACGCCGAGTGAAGCAAGCAGGGCCGCGACCGCTTTCTTGCGCGCGACCACGTACGCAGCGAGCGCAAACGAAGCCAGCAGAATCGCGACGGCCTCGAGCCGCGCAAGCCAGAGTTTCGCACGCGGACTCACGGAATTCGGACTTTGCGGCAGGCCGCTCGACGCCTTCACGCATGGCCGGTTCGGGGAATTCCCTAGGTGTGATTTCCCCCTATTGCCCCGCGCGGCTACCGGGGTGTACTATGGGCGGACCTCGCGAAGGTACATCACTTTCGACCCCAGAGGAGGGCGGATTGTCACCGCAAGATCCACCTGGGTAGGACGCACCGGATCGGCTAATTGCGCCGCCGTTCCGGTGAACCGAATCGTCACAACGAAGCGCATGAAAATGTGTCGAAATTGAGGAGGGTGGTCTCAAACTGATGAGCCCGCAAGATCCGCCGAAGGACGATTCGTCGTAGCCGACCACATCCGGTCGACTTCGACAAGAGAAAAGTAGACGAGACCCGGCCGGATGGCCGGGTCTCGTTTATTTCTTCTTGGAACGCCGTCTTTGTCAGGGCATCAGGACGGAGTTGACGACGTGAATGACGCCGTTGGACTGGTACACGTCGGGGATCGTCACCGTCGCTTTGCCGCCCTTGGCGTCGGTGAGGACCAGCCGTCCGTCTTCCATGTCCGCGACGAGCGGCTCACCGTCGACCGTCTTGAGCGTGGCCTTGCCGCCACCGGCCTTGATCGCATCGGCGATCGCTCGCGAATCCCACTTGCCGGCGACGACGTGGTAGGTGAGGATGCTCTTGAGCGTTGTCGGATCGTTCCCGACGGCTTCGAGCGTCGCTTTGGGGATCTTTGCGAACGCTTCGTTCGTCGGCGCGAACACCGTGAACGGACCCGGGCCTTCGAGGGTTTCGACGAGGCCGGCCTTCTTCACGAGCGCGACCAGCGTCGTGTGATCTTTGGAGTTCACCGCGTTCTGCACGATGTTCTTCGCGGGGGACATCGGCGCGCCGCCGACCATCGGGTCTTTCATGCTCATAGCGGACGACATCGCGCTTTGGGCGAACGCGGGAGCCGCCCCGAGCGCGGTCAGCGCGAGCGCGGCCACCACGGCCGAGATAGTCTTGTTCATTTTTCCTCCGGGCAGGTGCTTTCGGCGTTGCTGTTTGCTCGCCGACACGACTCTACAAACGGCGGCCCGGCGACCTTGGATTGCGGGAGCTCCGGTACGCCACGGCGACCGCCTGGGGCTCGCCGGTGCCTTCGTCGAAGCGCGGGATTCGTGATCGAACCGCAGCCCGCGGCAACCGTGATCGTCGCGCGCGACGGTTCCAGCGGCCTCGAAGTCTTCATGCTCAAGCGCAGCGCGCGCAGCGCCTTCATGCCGCACGCCTATGTCTTTCCCGGCGGGCGAGTGGATGCGATCGACCGCTCGCCTTCGGCCCGCGAGCGGATCGACGGAGAGACACCGGCAGTCGACCCGTCATTCGTCTTCGCCGCGGCTCGCGAGACATTCGAGGAGGCCGGCGTCTTGCTCGCTTCCAAAGCGCTCGAACCCGCAACGCTCCGGCAGGCGCGCGCGCAGCTCTTGGCAGGCGAGCGGACGTTCGAGCAGATCCTCGACGACTTGGACACGGGCATCGCGGCCGAGGCCTTGAACTACTTCTCACGCTGGATCACGCCGCCGGTGGTCGAGGTGCGCCGCTTCGACGCGCGCTTCTTCGTGGCGCGGATGCCGGCGGACCAAGTCGCCGAAGCGGATTCGTTCGAGACCTCCGACGGCCTCTGGGTTCGCCCGCGAGATGCGCTCGACGCGAGCGCGCGCGACGAGTTCGCGATCGTGTATCCGACGATAAAACATCTGGCGCGGATCGCCTCGTTCGAGACGGTCGATGCGCTGGTCGCGTTCGCGCGGGCGAAAGCCATCGTGACGGTAACCCCCCACGTCACCGACGGGACGATCTTCTCGCTGCCGCCCGGCGTGGAGAACGCGTGGTAACCAAACTCGTCGCTCCCAACCCCTCCCCAATGACGCTCGACGGGACCAACGGCTATATTCTCGAGGCCGGTCCCGGCGCGTTGATCGCGATCGATCCGGGGATCGACGATCCCGTCCACATCGCGTCGTTCGTGCAAGCGGCGCACGACGCGAAGGCGCGCTACGCGGCGATCCTCGTGACGCACGGCCATCCCGATCATGCGCCCGGCGCGCTTGCGCTGCGGCGCGAAACCGGCGCGCCGGTGATGGCCCACCCCAAAGCGAAGTTCCCGCACGACCGCGATCTCGAAGACGGGGTCCGGTTGTCATTCGAAGACGAAGCGATCACCGTGATGCACGCACCCGGTCATGCCCAGGATCACCTCGTTTTTTGGGCCGAGAAGGAACGGGCGCTGTTCACCGGCGACGTGGTGGTCGGGCGCGGCACGGTCGTCGTCGCACCGCCGTCGGGCGACATGCGCGCCTATCAAGCAACGCTGCAGCGCATCTTCGACACCTACGGCGACATCGCGCTGGCCATCCACGGGGGACACGGCCCGACCATTCGTTCGCCCCGGAGCAAGCTGCGCGAATACATCGAACACCGCCGCGAGCGCGAAAACCAAATCCTCGAGATCTTGGGCGAAGGACCGGCGACGATCCCCGAGATCGTCGCCGACATCTACGCCGAGGTCTCGCACGAGTTGTGGCCGGCGGCGGCGCGCCAAGTGCTCGCGTACCTGGTCGCGCTCGCGCGCGAGGGGCGGGTCGCCGGCGAACGGCTGACGCGCCCGCTCACCGCCGACGAAGACCACCTGCTCAACCCGCAACTGCGCGGCTTCGGCTCGCCGGCCGAACTCGCGGTGATCCGGGCCGAACTCGGCTTCGGGCTGGCCCCCGAGCCGCTCGTTCGCTTCTCGCTGGTCTCCTGAACGGCGCTCAGCCGATCGCGAGCACGACTTTGCCGAACTGTTCGGAGTTGAGGACGCGCTGGGCGGCGGCGGCGGCCTCTTCCATCGGCACGACTTCGTCGACCGCCGGTCTGAGGCCGGTCGCGAAGAGCGCGAGCATCCCGGCAAAATCCTCCGGGCTGCCCATCGAGGTCCCCATGATGTCGAGGTGCTTCCAAAAGATGTCGAACATGCGCACCTTGGCGTCGCCGGTCGTCCCCCCGTAGGTGACCACGCGCGCACCCGGGCGCGCGACGTTCAGGCACTTCGCGAACGTCTCGCCGCCGACGGAATCGACGACGAGCGACGGGCCGCCGCCGGATGCGGCGCGCACATCCTTCGACCAGTTCTCGGCCTGCTTATAGTTGATCGCGACGTCCGCGCCGAGCGCTTTCGCGCGCGCGAGTTTTTCATCGCTGGATGAAGTGACGATCGCCTTCGCGCCGATGTGCTTGGCGAAGAGCAGCACGAAGGTCTGCACGCCGCCGCCGATCCCGGTGATCAGCACGACGTCCTCCGCCGAGCAGCGGCCGCGGGTCACCAGCGCCCGGTAGGCCGTCAAGCCGGCCAGCGGGATCGCCGCGGCTTCGTCGTCGCTCAGGTGCGGAGGCTTTGCAAAGACGTTGCCGGCCGGCACGACGCAGTACTCCGCGAACGTGCCGTCGTGCGGCATCCCGAGGATGCTCCCCTGGCCGGTCCAGAGGTGCGAGTCAGCGCCCCAACCGAGCATCGGGTCGATGACGACCGGCGTCCCGGGCGCCGGGCCGGCCACGCCCGCGCCGAGGGCCGCCACAACGCCCGCACCGTCGGAGCCGAGCGTGCGCGGCAACTCGATCCCCGGATAAAGACCCTGGGTGATGAAGATGTCGCGCCGATTGAAGGCGGCCCGGTGGATCTTGACGGCGATCTCACCGGCACCGGGCGTGGGATCGGGCAAGGTCTCGACGTGGAGCTTCTCCGGCCCGCCGAGTTCGTTGAGTCGTACGGCTTTCATACCGTCGCCTACGCGGAGGGCCGTGACGAATCCGCCCCGGCACCTTGACGGTTGCCAGACGATTCTGGTACGGTCCGGCCATGGATTGCGCCACGATCGCGACGATGACCATGTGCTGCTGTTCCTTGCGAGGGACGGTGTAGCCGGTCGTTGCGTCGACGCAACCCGATCGAATACCCGGCCCTCGCCACTTCCGGCGAGGGCCGTTTTCTTTTGCCACTCACCCTCCTATCGTGAAAGGGCCACGATGAGCAGCACGCTAGAACATCAGCAAGGCTTCGAGACCATCGCCATCCATGGCGGCCACGGCGGCGACCCGGTGACCAAATCGCGCGCCGTCCCGATCTACCAAACTACGTCCTACCGCTTCGACGATACCGATCAAGCCGCACGCCTGTTCGCGCTGCAAGAGTTCGGCAACATCTACACGCGGATCAACAATCCTACCAACGACGTGCTCGAGCAGCGCGTCGCCGCGCTCGAAGGCGGCGTCGCTGCGCTAGCCGTCGCCAGCGGACAAGCCGCGGTGGTGTACTCCATCCTCAACATCGCCGGAACCGGCGATCACATCGTCAGCTCGGCCTCGCTCTACGGCGGCACGTACAACGCCTTCACCCACACCCTGCCGCGGCTGGGCATCGAAGTCACGCTGGTCGAACCGGGCGACGTCGAGAACTATCGCCGCGCGATCCGGCCGAACACCAAAGCGATCTTCGCCGAAACGATCGGCAACCCGAAGATCGACGTGCTCGACGTCGAGGCCGTCGCCAAGGTAGCCCACGAGGCACACCTCCCGCTCATCGTCGACAACACCCTGCCGACCCCGTACCTGCTGCGGCCCATCGAGTACGGCGCGGACGTCGTCGTCCACTCGGCGACCAAGTTCATCGGCGGCCACGGCACCACCATCGGCGGCGTGATCGTCGACTCCGGGAAATTCGATTGGGCCGCCGGCGGACGCTTCCCCGGCCTCACCGAAGCCGACTCGTCCTACCACGGCGTCAAGTACGTCGAGACCTTCGGCAACCTGGCCTACATCATCAAGGCCCGCGTGCAGCTCTTGCGCGACATCGGCGCGGCGCTCTCGCCGTTCAACGCCTGGCTGCTCCTGCAAGGGCTCGAGACGCTCGCGCTGCGCATCGAGCGCCACTCGCAGAACGCCCAGCGCGTCGCCGAGTTCCTCGATCAGCATCCCGGCGTCGTGTGGGTGCACTATCCCGGTCTGCCGCGCAATCCATCCTACGAGAAAGCCAAGAAGTACTTGCCCCGCGGCGCAAGCGCGATCCTGACCTTCGGGATCAAAGGCGGTGCGACCGAGGCGCGCGCGTTCATCGACCGGCTCAAGCTCTTCAGCTTGCTCGCCAACGTCGGCGACGCCAAGTCGCTGGTGATCCACCCGGCCTCGACCACCCACCAGCAACTCACCCTCGAAGAGCAGATCTCCTCGGGCGTCAGCGACGACACGATCCGCCTCTCGGTCGGCATCGAGAGCGGCGACGACATCATCGAGGACCTGCGCCAAGCCCTCGAAGGCGCCTAACCCAAACCCATGACCGGTGTTGCCGTCGCGTGCCCGCGCGCCGGCAACACCATGTTCGCTCGCCTTAAACGTTGAACTCGGTTCGAGCGCGGGCCGCGGCCTGAGTATACAGGGCGTCGAGTTGACGTTCCGCCGACACGACGGTGTGCAATTGGTTCGAGAGATTCAAGACCTGAAAGTAATAATTTCCGCTGGGCGATTCGCTGAGCGATAACAGCGTGTTCTGGTAGCGCTGCTCAGATTCCAAGTAATACGCCTGGAGTTGATAGACCCAGGCGAGATCGTAGCGGTCCTCATAGGGGAACAGGGTCAGCCCCTGATCGCTCTGCGCGATCTGCCACGCGATCGCCAAGGGGATGTTCATGCGAACGGCGCCGCTCTCGCGCAGGGCTTTCGCAGCATCGGCGAATGCGACCGAATGCGTGGCTTTCGCATGCGCTAAGAGCCGATCGAAGACCAACTCGGCCTTCGCGTGCTCGCCCGTGACGCCGTGCATGCCGGTCTGATTCGACTTGAGTTCGGCGACGATGTTGCCGACGGTCTCCCGCAGCAGGGCGCGCTGGTGAGCCTGCTCGTTCCAAGCCGTGACGCCGAACCCGAGCACGACGCCCAGCGCGACGGCAACGACCTGAACGACCACGTCGCCCAAGTCTACATGCAGCGGACGCAGCGCGAAGAATCCGGTCTTCGGTTCCATGCGGGTTAGACGAAGCCGCTGGCGGCGGTGGCGCCTTTCTTGTGGAGTTCGGATTGACGCAGCTCGACGCGGCGGATCTTGCCCGAACGCGTCTTGGGGAGTTCGGCGAGGAACTCGATCTCGCGCGGATACTTGTACGGTGCGGTCACGCGCTTGCAGTGCTCTTGGAGTTCTTTGGCGAGCGCAGCGGAGGGTTCGAAGCCGGGGCGCAGCACGATGAAGGCCTTCACGACGTTGCCGCGATCGGCATCGGGTGAACCGACGACGGCGGATTCGGCGACGGCGGGATGTTCGAGCAGCGCGCTCTCGACCTCGAAGGGTCCGATGCGATACGCGCCCGAGGAGATCACGTCGTCGGAGCGGCCCACGAACCAGAAATAGCCGTCATCGTCGATCTGCGCGCGGTCGCCGGTGAGATACCATTCGCCGCGATACGAGTTGCGCGTCTCTTCTTCGTTCTTGTAGTAGCCGCCGAAGAGCGTCGGCGGGGCGCCGCGCAGCGCGATATCGCCGACCTCGCCCGGTTCGCACGGCTTGCCTTCGGCGTCGACCACCGCAACGTCGTGGCCCGGCGTGGGCTTGCCCATCGAACCCGGGCGCACGTCCATGCCCGGCCGGTTGGCGACGAGCAGCGAGTTCTCGGTTTGGCCGTAGCCGTCGAGGATCGTCAGCCCGAACGCGCTCTTCCAGAGTTGCAGCACCTCGGGATTGAGCGGCTCGCCGGCCGAGACGCAGTGGCGCAACTTGGGGAGCTTCCAGCGCGTCCCCAGCTCGGCCAACTTCGCTTCGAGCCGGTATTCGGTCGGCGCTTGGCACAACACGGTCACGCCGAGATCGCGAATCAAATCCATCCGCTGCTCGGGAACGAACCCGCCCTCGTGCAACACGATGCACGAACCGCACGACCAGGGTCCGAGCAGCACGTTCCAGAGCGACTTCGCCCAGCCCGTCCCGGCGGTACACCACACCAGGTCGTCGGGCTTGCAATCGAACCACACCGCGGCCTGCATGCGCTTCGCGTACGTGTAGGCGACGTTGTGGACGACGCCCTTGGGATCTTTGGTCGTGCCGGAGGTGTAGACGATGTACGCCAGGTCGGCCGCCGCGGTCGGCGTGCCGGCGAACGGGGCCGCCGCCGCGACCAGCGGTTCGATCGGCGTCCAGCCGGCGCGTTCGCCGCCGACGAGCAGATAGCGTAAGACGCCCGGTGCGTCCGGCCGAATCAGGTCGACTTCTGCCGCGTTCGCGAGCGGCGCGATCACCGTCGTAGCGCCGCTGTGATTGGCGCGGAAGAGCAGATCTTTGGCGCGGAGTTGTTCCGCACCGGGCACGGCGACCGCGCCGAGACGCAAGAGGCCGAGCATCGCGAAGAGCCACTGCGGCGTTTTCGGCAGCACGATGATCACGCGATCGCCCGCCGAGACCCCTTGGTCGCGCAGCGCCGCGGCCCACCGTTGTGAGGCCTCCGATATCTCGGCGAAGCTGAAGTCCGTTCGCTTGCCGGCCGCATCGACGAACAGCAGGCCGCGGCGCTGCTCGGCTGCGAGCGGGTCGATCACGTCACGCGGAAAGTTGAACCGGGGTGGGACGTTCCAGGTGAAAGTCTCGGTCATGCGCGAGGATTCGCAGAGCAACGCAGCGCACCCGCTTCGAACCATGCCGTTCGATTTCACGCTCAATCCGGCCAAGATCATGCGCGCCTCGACGCTGCACGTCGGTCCGATCGAGGCGCGCGGGATTCCCGCCGTCCTCCTGGGCATCGCGAGCATCGTGCTCGCGGCCGGCGCCACCCGCGCCTTCCTGGCCGGCGCGCCTCAACTTCCCGAGACGATCCGGGAACTGCGCGCCCTGCTCGAGTCCACTCGCAGCGAACCCAAGCGCATCAGTAGCTAACGAACCAGGTCGCAGACCCACGGGTTCGGCCGCGCATCGCAGTGCAGCCGGATGGGTTGGCCCGGGCGCAAGCGCGCCGCCGCATGCGGATCGCGCAGCTTCACCGCCATCGTCATCTCCATTTCCATCGCTGCCTGGGCGAGGTGGTGAACCACGAGCAAACCGGCATGGCGGTCGTAGCGGACGAAGGTCCCGTGGAGGTCGACGACCGCCGGTCCCGCGCCGAGCAAGGCGGCTGCGAGAACGAGAAGCGCTGTTTTTTTCGTCATGCGCCGACGATAGCGGCACGTTCCCGCAAAAGTCAACGACCAAGAACCGGCCGGCGAACATCCTCCTGAGCATCCTCCTATGGAAGGGGGTCGCGGCCCCTCGGGTCGTAGCCTGGGAGACGATGATCGACGAGGCCACGCTGACCGGGATGATCCGGAGTGCCTTCCCCGACGCCCAGGTGCAGCTCTGGGACCGCACCGGCACCATGGACCACTTCGATGTGTTGGTACGCGCGAGCGGCTTTGCGGCGCTCTCGCCGCTCGACCGCCACCGCGCGGTCGAGAAAGCGCTGGCCCCGGCCCGCGCCGACGGCCGCATCCACGCCCTCGCCATCCGCACCGAGCTTCTGGAGAACTAGATGTCCGACCCGAGCCCCCTGCGCACCGAAATCGAACAAGAGATTGCCGCCAACCCGATCCTCGTCTACGGCAAAGGGACGAAGGACGCGCCGCGCTGCGGCTTCACGCTCGAGACCATTCAGTTTTTCAACCACTTCGGCTATCCGTTCGAGGTCGTCAACGTCCTCGAGAACATGCCCAAGCGCGAGGCGCTCTCGGCGCTGACCGACTGGCAGACGCTGCCCAAGGTGTTCATCGGCGGCCAGTTCTACGGCGACACGGATATCCTCGAGCCGATGGCCGAAAAGGGCGAACTGCAGGCCCTGCTCGAGAAGACCTTTTCGGAACGCGGCGTCGCGCCGGCAATCCAGCTCTCCTAGTTGCTCCACCTCTACGAAGCCGGGGGCGAAGCCGAGTGGCTTCGCTCTTGTTCGTGGTCGCAGGCGTTCCGGCCACGCTTCTTCGAGACCGACGCGCTCGGTCACGTGAGCAACGTCTTCTACACGGCGTACGTGGAGAGCGGGCGGCTCGATTTCCTGGCCTCGCTGGGCGACCCCGATCGCGAATCGCGCAGCGCACTGGCCTTCAATCACAACGCCGCCGAGATCACGATCCGCTTCCTGAGCCCCTGCTTCTACGACGAGCCGTTACGCATCCATTCGACGATCGCCAAGCTCGGCCGATCGAGCGCGATCCTCGAGCACGCCATCACTTCCGAGGGCGGCAGCGACGTGCGCACGATCGCGCGTGTCGCGATCGTGTGCATCAAACACGAACGCTCCGCCCCCTGGAGCGACGCGCAACGCGCCGTCTTGGAGCCGCTCGTCAGGGGCTAACCGCCGGGACGCTCTGGGGAGCAATCACCTGCGCGCGGCATCCGCTTCGTGCGCACCCAGCGCCACGCCGTACAGGAGGCGATCCCCTGACGCCGAGCCCACTTTCCGAGGGCCATCGAACGTATGTTCGCATAGATTCACCTATGCCCTGTCTCAACGGTTGGAGACCCCCCCAAAGGGCAGGGCGTTCCTGCCACTACGTGGCCCACCGTGTCATGGGATTCCCTTGATTCCTCCCCACGACGAGCAAGGGTCTCCCTTTGCCTCCGTGTTAATACCGGGATAAGGCTGGTGGCGTAGGCTACGGCCGGGTGGGTGGCATTGTGCCGCCCACGTTATTCCATTTCTCCCTCGTAAGGAGTTCTCGTGCGAATCACTTCTCGTGCGGCGCTCGCTCTTCTGCTCGCGATCGGCTGTTTCGTAGGACCCGTTAGCGCGGCTACGACTACCAGCCCGATCGTCGCACAAGCAGCAGCAGCGTCGGCCAAGATCGTCGGCCGAGTCCACGATCAACGCGGCAACAACCTCTCCGGCGCAGCCGTGACCGTCGAGGGGGCGGGCAACCGCTACACCGCGACCACCGGCCCGGACGGATCGTTCTCGGTCTCCGTTCTCCCCGGCCTGTACCGCATCGCCGTCACCAAGGCGGGGTTTCAGGTCGCGACCAACGACGACACCCCGGTCGTCGCCGGCGAGACGCTCACCTTGAGCTATACGCTCAACGAGGCCAACCTCTCGTCGCTGCGTGTCATCGGCAGCACGTCAACGACGGTGAATCGTGCGCCCCTCAACGGCTCGGAGTCGGCGATCTCCACTCTGCCGTCATTCGAGATTGCGGCGCGGCAGAACAACAACCTCACCTCGCTCGTCGCCGACCTTCCCGGCGTGACCGCCACGACGTCGTTTTCGTCGACGCCGAACACGAGCTTCGCCGTGCACGGTTTCCCGCTGCAAACGCGCGTGACCATCGACGGTCATGCCGTGAGTTCCGGAATCTCGGGCCAGTGGAATACCAACTACGCCGCCGCCTCGATCTTCCAGGCCGTCGACGTAGTCAAAGGCGCTGGGATCAACGGCTCAATCGCCGGTGAATCGGCGGTCGGCACCGTCAACTTACGGACGCGCGACTTCACCGCAAAGGACAGCGCCGGCCTTTCGACCGGGTTCGATCAGTACGGCGGAACGCAGTACAGCCTCTTCGTCGATAAGAACTTCCTGAAAAACGATCGCCTGAGCCTCATCTTGCAGAAGGCCTTTTCGGGCTACAACGGTCCCTACGACGGAAACACGGCCGATCGCACTAACACCGCCACGTCGTCGGCCGTGCCGCTCGGCACCAACCAACCTCAGGCGTTCACCGCGCTCGACCAATGGACCGGCGATTTCTCCAATCGGTACTCGCTCGAGGGCGAACTCGTGAAGTTGCGCTATCGCTTCACCGACACGACCTCCGTGACGCTCGAGTATCTCGGCCTGCAAGGGCAGTATCAGCCGCAAGGCGGCTCCTACGGCACCTACAACGGGCCGCAAACGCTGGCATACTGTCAAGCGGCCGGCGCATACCAATTCACCGCCGCTGCGTGTCCGGCTTCTGCGACCTTCTCGGCCCCGTACACCTTCGGCGGCGCCGGCAACATCGTCAACGGCTATACGTGGTTTCCTAACTCGTTCATCCAGAACAACGAGCCGCAGTTCTCGGCCGAGTTCCGCACGAGCATCCACAACGACACGATCCTCCTGCGGCCCTACACGCACCTCATCAACCGCTTCATCAGCGGCGCGGCAGAGAATCAGTACCCCGGCAACGGCGGCGGCTGGTACGCCGTGACGAACGTCGCCAACTGCCAAGTGCAGTTCTACGCACCCGGTTCGCCGGGAGTCCCGGTCGCGGCCAGCGGCGGCGCGGCCGGTCCGTGCTTCAGTGCGAATCTCCGGCCGACCTCGCCCGCCTACATCGGCGGCGCAACGCAAACACCCGTCTTCGGCACGACCGCGACGGCGCCGAACGGCGGCACATGCTCGCCCACCCCGCCCTTCACCTGCTTTACGACCCCGACCGGAATCCAGAACAACGGGCAATACGGCTTCAGCACGCCGTTCTCGCAGCCCGAACTCGACCGCCTGAGCGGCTACACGTTCACCTACATCCACCCGGTGGGTGACAACACCTATACCTTCTCAGCCGACTCGCGGCGAGACTACGCACAGTCGCAAAGCAGCGACACGACGCCGCCCGCCCCCGGCTGCCAATACGTCATCGGCTCCGTGAACGGCGGGAGCGTGTTCCTGCCGAGCACGTCGACACTCTACCCCGACGAGCAAGGCTGCTCGACCGCGCAGAACGCACCTGGGAGCACGGCTCTCGCCTACAATCTCTACCCGCGCTCGCCGATCGGCACCCCGCCGACCGTCGAGCAGTATCTCGACCTCTCGCTCTCGGGGATCTTCCAAGTGACGCCGTCCTTCCGAGTCGCGCTTGGAAACTACCTCGAGAACTACCGCCTCAACGCGCAGATCGAGGATCCGGCCGTATTGCAACACTATGCCACGCTCGGATCCGCCGCGGCGTCTCCCGTTTCGCTCATCGGACAAAACACGAACTACACCCACTACGATCCGCATATCGGCCTGGAATGGCGCGTCGATGCGCGAACGAGTCTACGCGCGAACGGCGGGTCGTCGATCACGCAGCCCTACCCGGCGCTCGTCTCTGGGTTCGGCTCGATCACGCTACCGAACGCGGCGAACGGGCAGAACTACACCAACTCGATACCAAACTACAACCTCAAGCCGGAAACCGTCGTTGCGTACGATTTCGGCGCCGATCATCGCCTCCCCGATGGCGGAGTCATCTCGGCAGACGTATACGACATTACGATCCACAACGTTTTCTTGTCGCAGACGACCACGCTCGCACCGGTTCCTGGAATCGTGGCGAACAATTACTTCCAAACGAACTATACGAACGGGCCGCTCGAGCGCTCCTACGGGCTCGAGCTTCAACTGCTCAAAAACCCTCCCGCCGGGTTCGGCTACTATCTGACCGGTTCGCTCAACCGCACGTACTACGATCAACTCCCGCTGTCGCTCTACTCGGGGAACACGGCACCGAATAACGTCAACTACAATATCAACCAAGTCCAGATATTCGGCATACCGTTCTTCAAGAGCTACGACCAGGTGTTCTTCCGGCATCCAAGCGGATTCTTCGCCGAGCTTGGCGTTGATTGGGAAGGCCAAGACAACTCCACGTATGGACCGTCCTACACCCTCTTCGACTCCTCGATCGCGGTGCCGGTGGTCAACAAGAACGTGACGCTGCAACTCTCCGTGCAGAATCTCACGAACACGAACGTCGGCAACGTCTTGGGACGAACGCTGGGCAACCAGGGGAACATCGAACCGGGAGTCTACCTCTCCAACGGTACGCTCACATACGCCGGTGCGATCAACCCGACTACCGGGAAGGCGAATACCGCCGTCGCAACGCCGCTTCAGGCGCTTTCGCCGCGCACGTTCCGCCTTTCGTTCAACTTCCAACTGTAGTCCAGTAGAACCTAGCTGCGCGGGCGCGCTCTTCTCGGAGAGTCGCGCCCGTTGCGCTCGCCGGGGCGGCACGCCCCGGCGCCAAACCCATACCGCGAACGCCCGCCGTTGCAGAACGGCGGGCGTCTTTTTTTGCTACACTACGCCCCATGAAATACTGGCTCTTCAAGAGCGAACCCGATGCGTTCGGCATCGCGGATCTGGCCCGCGTCGGAACCGAGGAGTGGTCCGGGGTGCGCAACTTTCAGGCTCGCAATCTGATGAAAGAGATGACCGTCGGCGACCTCGGCTTCTTCTATCACTCCAGTTGCACGCCGCCGGGGATCGCCGGCGTCTTGCGCGTCGCCGCGGCCGCGCATCCCGATTCAACGCAGTTCGATCCCAGGAGTGACTATCACGACGGAAGCTCGCGCAAAGACAATCCCAAGTGGTGGTGCGTCAACGTCGCCTACGTCGCCACCGCCCCGCGCTTCGTGCCGCTCGACGAACTGCGCACGATGGACGACCTCGTCGACATGCCGCTCCTGCGCCGCGGCCAACGCCTCTCCGTCCAACCCGTCAGCGTCCGCGAATGGAAAGCCATCCTCCGCGCCACCGGCCTCACCCCCGCCGACATCAGCTGACCCGCGCTACTCCGCGGCAAGAGGCATTGGGGGGGCGCACGATGACAGCGCGGGGACTAGACGGTTTGGTAGAGTTCTAAGAAGATGGTTTGGGAGTCGACGCGGGATTCGCCCGGGAGGACGTGGCGGCGTTGGTAGGAGCCGTCGGAGTTGAGGACCCGGGTCTTGACGTTGTCGCGCAACATGACGGCGAGGATATCGTCGCAGAGGAAGTCGCCGATCTCGGGATCGAGCACGGGGACGATCGTCTCGACGCGGCGGTCCAAATTGCGGCCCATCCAATCGGCGCTGCCGAAGTAGATTTCGCGCTCGCCGCCGTTGGTGAACACGTAGACGCGCGAATGTTCGAGGAAGCGGCCCACGATGCTGCGCACGCGGATCGTCTCGGAGATCCCCGGGATGCCCGGGCGCAGCACGCACATGCCGCGCACGATGAGCTCGATCGGCACGCCGGCTTGCGAGGCCCGGTACAGCGCCCGCACGATCCCCGCGTCGGTGATCGCGTTGAGTTTCGCGGTGATACCGCATGGTCGCCCGGCACGCGCGTGCTCGGTCTCGCGGTCGATCAGCCCCTCGAAGCCCGGCCGCAAACCGATCGGCGCGACGAGCAGCTCTTCATAGGAGTCGGTTTTCGAGAAGCCGGTGAGCGAGTTGAACAACTGCGTCACGTCGCTGCCGAGTTCGGGGCGGCACGTGAAGAGGCTCAAGTCGGTGTAGATCTTCGCGGTACGGTCGTTGTAGTTACCGGTGCCGAAGTGCATGTAGCGGCGGATGCCTTCGGGCTCGTTGCGCACCACGAGAATCACCTTGGCGTGCGTCTTGAGCCCGGCGACTCCGTAGATGACGTGCGCGCCGACGCGTTCCAGATTGCGCGCCCAATGGATGTTGTTCTCCTCATCGAACCGCGCCTTGAGTTCGATCAGCGCCGCGACTTGCTTGCCGTTCTCGGCCGCGTCGATGAGCGCGCCGATGACCGGCGAGTTGCCCGACGTGCGGTATAACGTCTGTTTGATCGCGAGCACGGCTGGGTCGTTGGCGGCCTGCTGCACGAACTGCACCACCGGATCGAACGATTCGTAGGGGTGCTGCAGCAGCAGATCGCCTTCGCGGATCACGGCGAACATATCGGTCTGCCCGATCAGCCGCTTCGGAATCGACGGCGTGAAGGGCGGATCGTGTAGGCCGGGCTCGTCGATGTTCACCAGTTGCCACAGATCCGAGGTCCCGAGCATCGCGTCGATCGCGTAGCAATCGCCCTCGCCCAGCCCGAGCGCCTCGAGCAGCCGCTCGCGCAGCGCGTCGGGGATCCCGGCTTCGACTTCGAGCCGCACCGGCTCGCCGAAGCGGCGCTTGCGCAGCTCCGATTCGATCGCCCGCAGCAGATCGTCGGCTTCGTCCTCTTGCAGATCGAGGTCGGCGTCGCGCGTCACCCGGAAGCCGTAGGCGGCCCGAACGCGCATCCCCGGGAAGAGTGCCGCGAGATTGTTCGCGATCAGGTCCTCGAGCTTGACGAACCAGCGCTGCCCGGCGGGGGCGGATTCGATCGGGACGAAGCGAGGCAGACTCTGCGGAACCTTGACGCGCGCGAGGTACGCCGCGGACGGGTCCCCATCGGCTTGCGGGTCCTCGAGTTCGACCGCCAGCGAAAGCGAGAGATTAGAGATGTACGGGAAGGGATGACCCTTGTCGATCGCCAGCGGCGTGAGCACCGGAAAGACGCGCTCGTCGAAGGTGTTCTGCAGCGCCAGCCGGGTCGCGGTATCGAGCTGCTCGTAGGGCAGGATGCGGATCCCGTGCCGCTCGAGCGCGGGCAGAATCTGGTCTTCGAGGCAGGTCGCGGCACGTTCGAGCGAGACCCGCAGCCGGTCCCAAATCCCGATGAGTTGTTCCTCGGGGAGCTTGCCGTCGTCCGAGCGTTTGTGGACTTCGGCCTCGACCTGCTGCTTCAGACCCGCGACGCGGATCATGAAATATTCGTCGAGGTTGGTCCCGTAGATCGCGATGAATTTCAGCCGCTCGAGCAGCGGGTTACGCTCGTCGAGCGCTTCTTCGAGCACCCGGTCGTTGAATTCCAGCCAGGTGAGTTCGCGACTGATATAGAGCGACGGGTCGTCGAGCGCAAGTGCCGCACCCGAGGGCACGGAACGGAGCGCGGCCTCGGTCTGCGAACTTGCGATCATTGTCTGAACTCCTTCGCTTCGTGAGCGCCGACTTCATCGCGCACCTCGCCGCGCACGCGCGCCTGGCCGCCTCGGCGCTCGGCCTCGCCATGCTGCTGGGGATTCCCCTGGCGGGCGCGATCGTCGACCGCCCGGCGGGCCGCGCGCTGGCCCTTGCGCTGGCGGGCGGTCTGCGGGTCGTCCCCTCACTTGCCATCCTCGCGCTGGCCCTGCCCATCCTCGGACTGGGCTTCGCGCCGGCGCTGCTGGCCCTCGTGGTCCTCGCGTTGCCCCCGATCGTCATCAGCGCGGAGGTCGGCCTGCGCACCGTGCCGGGGACCCTGCTCGAGGCGGCCGCCGGGAGCGGCATGACGGCCCGGCAGGCCGGCCGGCGCGTTCGCTGGCCGCTGGCGCTGCCGGTCGTCGCCGTGGGCGTTCGGACGGCCGCCGTCGAGGTGATCGCCTCGGCGACCCTGGCCTCGTTCATCGGCGCGGGCGGCCTCGGCGACTACATCATCGACGGCCTGGCGACGAACGACCTCGGCGAACTCGCGCTGGGAGCCGGAAGCGTCGCCGCGCTGGCGCTCCTCGTCGACCGCCTGCTGGCCCTCGTCGAACGCCGCCTGAGCACCGGCACCGCGGAGGCCCCCGCATGACGCGGCGGGTTGCGAGGCGGGTTGCGCTGGGATGGCTGGCCGCGGTGCCGCTGGCGGCGTGCGGGCGGGGTGCGGCGGTTGCGGTCGGATCGAAGGACTTCACCGAGGCGCTCATCATCGGCGAACTCTACGCGCAGACGCTCGAACGCGCGGGGCTGCGTGTCGAACGCCGGCTATCGCTGGGCGGCAGCAACATCGCGCTGGCGGCGCTGCGGCGCGGCGGGATCGATCTCTATCCCGAGTACACCGGCACGGGCCTGGTGGACATCCTGCACCTGCCCACCGACGGCGACGAAGCACGCGCGTTCGCGACGGTGCGGCGCGAGTACGCGCGGCGCTACGATTTGCGCTGGCTCGCGCGCACGCCGATGAGCGACACGCAAGCCATCGCGACGACCCAAGCAATCGCGAAACAATTCGGCCTGCGCACGCTGAGCGATCTCGCCGCGCGGGCGCCGGAACTACGGATCGGCGCCGTGCCGGAGTTCGTCAAACGCGCCGACGGTCTGCCCGGTTTGCAGAAGACCTACGGCGGTTTCCAATTCAAAGCCGTGCGTCTGGTGGATTTCGGCTTGAAATACGCCGCGCTGCGGCACGGCAACGTCGACGTGGTCGTCGCGTTCTCGACCGACGGCGCCATCGTTGCGGATCAGCTCGTCTTGCTGACCGACGACAAATATCTGTTCCCGGCCGACAACTGCGCCCCGGTCGCGCGCCCCGCCGCCCTCGCCCGCCATCCGCAGATCGCGCCCGCGCTGGATGCGCTCTCCGCGAAGATCACGACCGAGGCCATGCGCGCGCTGAACCTGCAAGTCGACGGCCCGGACAAGCGGGAACCCGAAGACGTGGCGCGTGACTTCCTTACCCGGGTGCACCGTGGCTGATCCGGCGCCCGCCGGCCGCGGCGCAGCGGTCGCGCTCGCGGGCGTGCGCGTGCGCTATCCGGGCGCGGCGAGCGACGCGGTCGCCGGCGTCGACCTCACGATCGAGGCCGGTGAGTTCATCGTCTTGCTCGGCCCGTCGGGCTGCGGCAAGAGCACGCTCGTGCGCACGATCAACCGGATCGTCGAACCGACGGCCGGCACGATCCGCGTCGACGGCGCAGACGCGCGCGCCGCCGATCCGGTCGCGTTGCGGCGCGGCATCGGCTACGTCATCCAAGCGGTGGGCCTCTTCCCGCACTATACCGTCGCCGAGAACATCGCCGTCGTGCCGGACCTGCTCGGCTGGGAGCCCGCGCGCATCGCGCGCCGCGTCGACGACTTGCTGATGCTCGTGTCACTGGACCCCGCGCGCTACCGCGCGCGCAAGCCGCGCGAACTCTCCGGCGGCGAGGCCCAGCGCGTCGGCGTTGCCCGTGCGCTCGCCGCCGAGCCACGCGTGCTGCTGATGGACGAACCGTTCGCCGCCGTCGATGCGATCGTGCGCGCCTCGCTTCAAACCGAGATCGCCCGCGTCCACCGCGAACTCGGCACCACGATCGTGTTCGTCACGCACAACGTCGACGAAGCGCTGCGGCTCGCGGATCGCATCGGCGTCATGGAGGCCGGGCGCATCGTCCAACTCGCCACCCCGGACACATTGCTCGCCGCGCCGGCAAACGATTTCGTCCGCCGGCTCGTCGGCATCGACGCGCAGTCGCGCCGCCTCGCCGAAGAACGGCCGCTGCTGGGATCCGCCGGCGACCCATGAGCGCGCTGCACTACATCCTCACGCATCTCGAGGTCATCGGGCGCTATACGTGGCAGCACGTCGTACTCGTGACCGTGTCGCTCGTCATCGCGATCGCCATCGCGCTGCCGCTCGGCGTCGTCGCCGCGCGGCGGCCCCGGCTCGGTGCGTGGATCGTCGGGACGACCGGCGTGCTCTATACGATTCCGAGTCTGGCGCTCTTGGCGGTCCTCGTGGTCACGATCGGCCTGGGCTTCACCACTGCCGTGATCGCGCTCGTCGTCTACGCGCAGATGATCCTCGTGCGCAGCGTCGTTACCGGCTTGCACACCGTCGATCCGGCCATGCGCGAAGCCGCGCGCGGCCTGGGCTTCACGCCCTGGCAGTCACTGATGCGCGTCGAATTACCCGCAGCGCTCCCCGTGCTCATCGGCGGCGTTCGCGTCGCGGCCGTAACCCTGATCGCCCTCGCCACGCTCGGCGCCTGGATCGACGCCGGCGGACTCGGCGTGCTGCTCTTCGAGGGCATCCACACCGACGACGCCGACCGCATCATCGCCGGCGCCCTCGCCGCCGCCCTCCTGGCCATTCTCGTCGACCTAGCCTTGCGAGCCGGCGAGCGCGTCGTGACGGAACCGTGAGAACAGCGCCTCGATTCGCGCCTTCGAGCGTTGACCGCCTGCGCGCAGGTCGTATATTCTGATGTGCATACCACGTAGGTTCAGCGGACGGTAAAGAGGGTGAGCGCGTAGCGGGCGGCGGCGTCGGTGAAGGTGGTTCGCTCTTCGTATCCCGACTGCTGCGCGAGGGCGACGATCTCTTCGGAGGTGAACTTGAACGACGACTCGGTGTGGATGCGCTCGCCGGCCTCGAACGGAACGCTGATGTCCGAGCCCTCGATGACGACGCGCTGCGCGCGTTCGCTGATCAGGAACGAATCGACCGCTCCGCGCTCGCGATCGTAGATCGCCTGAAAGCGGAAGGCACCGAGATCGAAGCCGGCCGCGAGTTCGCGGTTCATGCGCGCGAGCAGGTTCTTGTTGAACGCTGCGGTCACGCCGGTCGGGTCGTCGTAGGCAAGTTCGAGGATCGAGGCGTCCTTCTTGAGATCGTAGCCGATCAACAGACCGTCCCCCGGCCGCAGCGAGCCGGCCAAGAGCGCGAGTAGCCGCCGCGCTTCGGCGGGCTCGAAGTTCCCGATGTTGGAGCCGAGATAGAGCGCGAGCACGCGTTCACGGGTCTCCAAGCGATGCTCGCCCAAGAGCGTGAAGTAGTCGCTCGCATACGCGCTGATCCGCAACCGTTCGTAGACACCCACCAGCGCCAGCGACGACTCGGTGAGCGCGTCGGCCGAGATGTCGATCGGATGGAAAACGAGGTCGCGCTGGCGGGCGAAGATCGCGTCGATGATGAGCCGCGTCTTGGCGGCGCTGCCCGAACCGAGTTCGACAAGTTCGAGCGGACCGTCGAACGAATCGACGATCTGCCCCCCATAGCTGAGCAACAAATCGCGCTCGACGCGCGTCAGATAGTATTCGGGCAAGCGGGTGATCGCCTCGAACAGACACGAGCCGAGATCATCGTAGAAGTACTTCGCGGCCAATTGATACGGTCGCGCGGAGAATCCGGCGCGTACGTCCTCGGCGAAGGTAGCCGTATGGGTGGCAGCGGGAACGCGATGGAGCGCGAAGCGCTCCCAGGTCTGCGGAGAGGTCGTCCAGCTCATCGGAAAAATCCTTACCCGCTTTGCTGCAACTGATTACATAGGAGGGATTCTTGCATTCTCAGGCCGTCACCATCACCGTCGACGGGAGCCCGATGCCGTCGTATCTGGCTCGTCCCGACGGGGACGAACCCCGCCCCGCGGTGATCGTCCTCCAAGAAATCTTCGGGGTCAATACCGAGGTCAAGCGCATCACCGACCTCGTCGCCGCCGCCGGCTACGTGGGTCTGGCGATCAACTACTACCACCGCACCCACCCCGACCTCAACGAACCCTATAACGAGCAAGGCCTCCAGAACGGATTCGCGGCCGCCGGCGCGGTCACCAAGGCGTCTCTCCGGGCCGATGTCAAGGCGGCGCTCGAGTGGCTCAACGCGCAAGACTTCGTGCGCTTCAATCATGTCGCGACCTGGGGCTTCTGCTTCGGCGGAACGGTCGCGTTCGTCACGGCGACGCTCGGCGGCCTGAGCGCGGCGATCGCCTTCTACGGCGGCAACATCGCGGGGCCGCTGCCGGACGGCGAGCCGGCGCCGATCGACGAAGCGGCCCAGATTCAGACGCCCCTGCTGCTGGTCTTCGGGGGCCAGGACACCTACATCCCGGCCGAAGCGGTCGAGAAGATACGCCAAGCGCTCACGGCGGCAGGGAAACGGTTCCAAGTTCAGGTTTATCCCAACCAAGGCCACGCGTTCTTCCGCGATTCGTCGGCGACGTTGCAATCGAGTGAGGACGTCGCCGATGCGTGGGACCTCGTCCAAGCGTTTCTCAAGGAGCACTTCACGTAAGGAGCCCGCGTCCATGATCAGGGGTGAAATCACGATCGGCTCGCCCGCCGGCCCGATGCCAGCCTACGTTGCACGCCCGGACCGGGGCGAGCATCCCGCCGTCATCGTGCTCGAAGGCGTCTACGGATACGATTCCGAGATACAACGCATGACCGATCTCGTCGCAAGCGCCGGATACGTCGGCGTCGCGATCGATTACTTCCGCGGCAAGACCGCCGCCGAGGGGTTTCGGTCGGCCAACGTCTTGGCCGATATCGGTGCGACGCGCGACTGGATCAACGCGCAACCCTTTGCCGACCACAACAAGGTGGCCACCTGGGGGTTCGGGATCGGCGGTTCAGCCGCGTTCATGTCGGCGTCGCTCCCCGGCATCTCCGCCGCGATCGCGTTCTACGGACAGTCGATCGCGAAGAGCTTGCCGGACGGCGCGGACGCACCGATTCGCGACGCCGATCAGATTCGAGCGCCGCTGCTCCTGATCTTCGGCGGACGCGACGAACTCATCACCCACGAGGACATCGATCGCATCAAGACGCGGCTCGACGCCGCGCGCAAACGCTTCGAGGTCGAGATCTACGCAAACGTCGGTCACTCGTTCTTCCGTGAAGATCTCGACACCAGCGCGACGCGCGAGATCGCCGACGCCTGGGACCGCGTGCAAGCCTTCCTCGCCCGCGCCTTCGACTAGCTTCGTACGCGTTCGCGAGCGTGAATGGATGACATGCAAGGACGCAGGCGCTTCGCGATCCGCGCGTCACGGGTGAGAACGGCGAGGCTCAGCGAATCCATCGGAGAAAGGTGCGGGTTGAAACGCCCGGTGGCGCGCGCGGTAGAAAGGACCAGGCAACTGCCGCGCAACGCATCGAGCCGGAGCCCAGCCCCGCGAATGGCCTCGACCGGCGGCGGGTATAGAGGGTTTCGACCGCTCGAAAACAATCCGCCGTAAGGCCTCTCTGCTTGAAAAAAGCTAAGGACTCCGTGTGAACTCGATCGTGTTGGGGTCGCCGCTCGTCACTTTTGCCGTCGCGACGCTGATCGTACTCGTCGTAGGTGACTTCGGCTCGACCTTTTTCTATCACGTGCCGCAGCACGTCTGGGGAAAACTGCACCTGCGCACGCATCACGACCGGCGGCGGTCGTACTGGGATCACGCGGTCCTTTCCCGTAGCCCCGAAGTGCTGCTCGACGGATTTCTGGGCGCCGTCCCATACCTCATCATCGCGGCACTTTGTTTTCGGCTTTCGATCGGCGGAGCGGTTTTCGGCCTGCTGCTCGGACAGCTTCACGTCTGGTGGCGGCACACGACCGAGCTGGGTTGGCAGACCCCGAAGAGCATCCGAGCGATCACTCGCCTGCTCGGGATGGTACTCCCCGAGGACCATGACGGCCATCACCGAAACCCCGAAATCGAGTTCGGCGATATTTTTCGCTTTTACGATGCTCCGGCGCGTCGGACCATAGCGGTCTTGCGAGCCTTGGGCCCACGCCGGGCACCCCGTCGGCGGGGCGCGATCCGAACCATCAAGCGCAAGACCGCGGTGTCGACGGGAATCGGCCGCGGTTAATCCCGTGGAGACCGGATGACCAAACGAGTCCTGTTCCTCATCTCGGACACCGGTGGGGGCCACCGGAGCGGCGCTCAAGCCATCGGTGCCGCGCTCGACGAGATCGACGCAGAGACCCGCTTTGAGTGGCGGATCGACGACATCGCCACGCACTGCACGTTCCCGCTCTCCCAACTGGGGCCGGCCTACAGCGCCGCTCTCCGCTACGCGCCGCCGATCTACGGGGCGCTCTACCACGCGACCAACGGCCGCCGGCGCTACCGGACCATCGTCCGGTTCTGCGAGCCGCTCTATCGCGAGCGGCTGCGCGACTCGTTCCTGCTGTACCGGCCGGACGTGATCGTCTCCGTCCATCCGCTGCTCAACCACGCGGCCCTGCGGGCCCGCAGCGACGCCGGGATGACCAAAGTCCCGCTCATCACGGTCATCACCGACCTCGGCCGCGTCCACGAGGGCTGGCTCTTGCCGGAAGCCGACATGACGGTCGTCCCCGCGCGCGAGGTCTACCAGCGCGCGATCGAACGCGGCGTCCCGCCGGAACGCCTGCGCCTGCTCGGCCACCCCGTTCATCCGAAGTTCGAGGACGTAACCGAAACCAAGGCCGAGATTCGCAAGCAGCTCGGGCTGCCGCTGGACCGCCCGGTCGCCTTGCTCATGGCCGGCGGCGAAGGCGGCGGCAAGCTGCTCCCCACGACCCTGGCCCTGGCGAAATCGCGCCTCCCCTTTCATCTGGTCGTCGTCACCGGACGGAACGCCGCCCTCAAAACGAAACTGGAAGAACTCGCGCCGGGGCTGCCGACGCCGATGACCGTGCTTGGCTTCCGCAACGACGTACCATCGCTCATGAAAGCCTCTGATCTGCTGGTCACCAAAGCCGGGCCGGGCGCGATCGCAGAGGCTTCGATCGCCGAAGTCCCCGTCGTCGTCTATGATTTCGTCCCCGGTCAGGAGCGCGGCAACCTCGACTACGTGCGCTCCAATCGGATCGGCGTCGTCGCGCTGACCGCCGCGGAGGTCGTGCAATCGGTCCGGCGCATCGTGCACAACCAAGAGCGCCTGGGCGCGATGCGCGAACGCCAAAAGGACATCGCGCCGCGCGGCAGCTCGCGCCGCATCGCGGAACTGATCGCCGAAGCGGCGCTGAGCGGCTCGGTCGTGGCGCGGGAGCCCGTTTCCGCCGCAGTCTGAGCCGCGGCGATTACGCCGAGACCGGCGCCGGGGCTTCGGCGAAGAGGCCGCCTCGGAGCGCCATCGTCGCGGCGCCGACGGCCCCGGCATCGTTCCCCAGCATCGCCGTCGCCAAGCGGGTCGTTCCGCGCGGCACCATCGTCGTCAGCTCTTCGACCTGCGGCCGCAGCGCGTCGAGCATGAACGCGCCGGCGCTCGATACGCCCCCGCCGAGCGCGATCACTTCCGGATTGACGAACGCGATCACGTTGGCGAGCCCGATGGCGAGATCGGCGATCCAGTTGTTCCAGGCGGCCTTCGCATGGGCGTCGCCGGCTTGCGCGGCCTTGCGGATCGCCTTGGAGCCGAGCCGTTCGCGCGGCAGATCGAGCAGCGCCGAACGCGGGAACGACGGCGCGACCGCCAAGGCGTGCCGAATGAGTCCAGTCCCCGACGCCTGGGCTTCGAGGCAACCGGTCTTGCCGCACCCGCAGATGAAGCCGTCCCGCGGGCGGATTTGATGGTGCCCGATCTCGCCGGCGCCCATGTGATTGCCGCGCAGCAGCCGGCCGCCGGCGACGATGCCGCCGCCGATGCCGGTGCCCAGCGTAAGTAAGACGAAGTTCTTGGTGCCGCGGCCGGCGCCGTGCACGTACTCGCCCAGCGTCGCGCAACGCGCGTCGTTCGCGACGAAGACGGGGTACTTGAACCGCGCGCGTAGCGTTTCGCCCAGCGGCACGTCGGTCCAGCCGAAATTCGGTGAATAGCGAATCGTACCGCTGGCCGGATCGATGTTGCCGGGCGACCCGATGCCGATGCCGCTCACCGGTGCGCCCTTCACATCCGCCAGCGCTTCGTTGACGACCTTGGCGATGTTGTCGAACACGACCGCCGGCGTGTGATCCTCGAGGTCCATCTCGTGCTTCTTGGAAAGCTCGCCCTGCTCGTCGACGACGGTCGCCATCACATGCGAGCCGCCGAGATCGACCCCGATCGCCAGCGCCATCCGTGCTCCTACTTCGGCGCGGCGGACGCGGCCGGAGCGGGCGAGGCGCTCGCCGGCGGAGGCAACCCGGGGATCGGGATCGTCAGCGGCGTCGCGTTTGCCGTATCGGGCGGCAGCACCACCGCATTCGCGGGGTCGCTGTATTTGTCGAATGTGGCCGTGATCTGGCCCAAATCGCATTCGCGGAGCAAAAACGTGGTCTTGTCATAAGTGCATTCTTCGGTCGCCTTACCCGGCACGGACACCGCCGGTCCCGCGCCCGGATTATTGACCACGATCCGCAGCGCACCGTAGGCCGTCGATCCGACTTGACGATCGGGCAGCACCGTGACCTCGGGGACGCCCGGCGCCGCAAACGGCGACATCTGTTTCTCGAAAGCTTGCGGATCGACCGCGCGCTTCTGCCACGGGCCGCCGTTCAAGGACACGTAGATCGTCGAATGGACGAAGTACATATCGATCGTGAACGTCCCCGCCGCCGTGGTTTGCTTCAGCGCCGGCTCACCCCCGGGCGGCCGGACGATCGTCTGGACCGCGGTGATCGACGAACCGCCCGCAAGAACCGTGCTCGTCATGACGTACAACGTCTGCGCGGCCTCCGCGGCCTTGATCTTTGCGTAGATCGCCGGCCCGTCGTCGGCTCGAACCGGACCGAACAACCCGAGAACCGCCGCGCCGCCGGCTAGCGCGCTCACCACTACCCGTTGCTTCATGCCGGGCTACCTTCGCCCGGTTGCTGCATTTGCCTAGCCGCGAACGCCCCTCTCGTGAAGAAGCGGGCCGGGGGGGTGCGGCTTCGACGCGAAGGAACTCGTATGCAAGAGTCCATCGATCTCATCACCCATCGCGAGCTTCGCAATCTGCGTTCGTTCACGCGCCGGACCGGCCAACCGACGACGCTCGAGAAGCTCGACCTCGAGCCGCTGCGGCACGTCAAAGAAATCGAGATCACCGACGAACACGTCACGATCCAATACAACGAGTCCGTCAAACGGCGCTACAACGTAAATGAGATCACGATGCGGGAATGGGTCTACAAATACAACGACGATCCCGAGATGGTCGCGGCGATCCGTCGAGTCGTCGAAGTCGCGCGCAAGCACCTCTACGATCTACCGGAGAACGTCGCGTGCCCGCCGGGCTGCGCGGAATGCTGCAGCGGCTACGAGCCCTTTGTCAATCGTGATGACGTGCAGCGCATCGCCGACCATCTCGGTCTCACCTACCAAGACGTGATGCGCGAGTACGTCAACGAACGTGAGTCGGCCGACGGGTATGTGGTCGGCTGGCTGCGCAAAGTCGGCGACGACATCAGCGACAAGTGCGTCTTTCTCAAAGGCCCGCGTTCAGGAAAGTACTATTGCGGCATCTACGAAGCACGCCCGCACGACTGCGACGACTTTACGCCGATCGGTTGCGACGACGTAGACGATTCCCTGCCGCGCAGCGGCAAGTACGCCGTCGGCGCACCCTTCAGGCCAAACCCGCGCGCGTTCGCGAAGAAGAAAAAACGCTGAGGACGTGAACGCCCAGCGCTACGACGTTGCGGTCGCCGGGGGCGGGCACAATGGTCTCGTCGCCGCGGCTTATTGCGCGCGGGCCGGACTGCGGACGATCCTGCTCGAGCAGCGCGACGTGCTGGGCGGTGCGACGTTGACGGCCGAGGTTTGGCCCGGCTACCGCGTCTCGGTCGCCGCTTACGTGTGCAGCCTGCTCGATCCGCGCATCATCGCCGACCTCGACTTGCGCGCGCACGGCTTGGCCGTGTATCGCAAGGACCCGGCATCGTTCACTCCGCTGGCGGACGGCCGCTCGCTCTTGCTCCGTGCGGACGACGCAGCCAACGCGCGGGAGGTCGCAGCGTTCGAGCCGGCCGACGTTGCCGGACTCGCCGCTTTCGACCGGGAGGCGAAGCGGCTAGGTTCGCTGCTCTTCGACTCCTTCGACGACCCGGCGCCTTCACTCGCCGCCTTCGACGAGGCGACGCAAGCCACGCTTTTGGGCTCGGCCGCGGCGCTCGTCGAACGGTACGTGCGCGCGCCCGTGCTGCAAGCGACGCTCGCCACGGACGGACTGATCGGAACGGCTGCCGGCCCGTGCGACCCCGGCACCGCCTACGTGCTGGCACATCACTACGCGGGGCGTGCGCTTGGCGCGCAAGGCGCTTGGGGCTTCGTGCGCGGCGGGATGGGGGCGCTCGCAAGCGCCCTCGCGTCGGCGGCGCGCGCGGTGGGCGCGACCCTGCGCACCGGCGCGGAGGTCGCGCACATCGGCGTGAATGACGGCCGGGCACACACGCTCGAACTCAGCAGCGGCGAGCGAATCGAGGCCGGCGCGATTCTCGTCGGTGCCGCGCCGCAAACGCTCTTCCTGCGGTTGCTCGACGCGGCCGACGCCCCGCCGCCGCTGCGCCGCCGGGCGCAGAACTGGCGCGCGAACGGGATGGCGTTCAAACTCAACCTCGCGCTCGGCGGCTTGCCGAATTTCACCGCGCGCCCGAGCGCGACGCTGGCCCCGCACCATCGCGCGACGATCCACGTCGCGCCGTCGATCGACTATCTCCAGCGCGCGTTCGACGATACGCGCACCGGTTTCTCGCGCGAGCCGATGCTCGAGTGCTTCATGCAAACGCCGACCGAGCCCGAACTCGCGCCGCCCGGGAAGCACGTGATGTCGATCTTCGCGCAATATTTCCCCTACGACCGGGCCGATCGGACGTGGACGAGTGAAGACCGGGCGCTCGTCGCCGACCGCATCGTTGCGACGCTTGCACAGTACACCCCCAATCTTCCCACGCTCATCGAGGATCGCCAGATGCTCGCGGCTCCCGATCTCGAGGCGCTGATCGGACTGCCGGGCGGACAGATTTTCCACGGCGAGTTGTTGCCGGACCAGATATACGAGCACCGCTTCCCGGTTCGCACCGGCGTCGCGGGGTTGTATCTGTGCGGTTCGGGCACGCATCCCGGCGGCTGCGTCTCGGGCTTTCCGGGGCGGCGCGCCGCCGAGGCGGCGATCGCCGATGCACGTAGCAGCACGACGCCGTAGCGCGAGCGGAATCTTCGACCATGGGGGTCGAACGGGCAGGGATTAGAAACGGAGGCCTCATGAAACGTTCTCTCTCGGTCGCGCTCGCGCTTGCCGCGAGCATCGGTATCGCCGGCGTCGCACAAGCCGCCACGACACCGACCCAGTTCAAGCTCAGCGCTCAGAACGGGTCCGGCGAAAACGGCACGGCGACGTTGCTCCAAAGCGGCGATAACGTCATCGTGCGCGTTCGCGTCAGCGGTGCGCCGGCCGGCGTGCCGCAACCGGTCCACATCCACAAGGGCACGTGCGATAAGCTCGACCCGAAGCCCACCTACCCGCTCCGCACGCTCGTGGACGGATTCTCCGAGACGACGGTGCCGAACGTCTCGCTGGGCGATCTCACCTCGGGCGCGTATGCGATCAACATCCACAAATCGACCAGCGACATCAAGACGTACGTTGCCTGCGGAAACCTCAAAGTCGAACACGGCGCAACGTAGCGATCCGCCCCCGAAGCGCGAGCCGGCCTCGCGCTTCGGGATTCCGGAACTCGCTGCGTTGCCGCCCGACGTGCGCTCCGTCATCGACGAGGCGCATGCCAAACTCGGCTTCATCCCCAACGTCTTTCTCGCATATGCAAGACGCCCCGAGCATTTTCGCGCGTTCATGCAGTATCACGATCTGCTCATGAAAGCCCCGAGCGGCCTTTCGCGCGCCGAACGCGAGGCGATCGTCGTCGCCGTCTCGGCCGAGAACGTGTGCCAGTACTGCGTGACCGCGCACGGTGCCGCGCTGCGGATCCTGGGCAAGGACGAGCGGCTTGCGGATCAGATCGCGATCAATTGGCGCACCGCCGACCTCACGCCCCGCCTGCGTGCGATCCTCGGCTTCGCCTCACGGGTCAACGAGCGCGGCTACGCAGCCGGCGATGACGAGATCGCAGCACTGCGCGCGAGCGGCTTCTCGGACGACGACATCTGGGACATCGCGGCGATCGCGGGGTTCTTCGGGTTCTCCAACCGCATGGCCGGGACGCTCGACATGCGCCCCAACGCCCAATTCTACTCGATGGGCCGCGCGTCACCCTGACGCGCCCGCGCGCGAATCTCAGCTAGCGACTCGTCGACGAGCAGAACGCCGTTCTCGTACACCGGTCGCAAGAGATTTTCTCGCGCGCCGAGCGCCTCGAGGCGAATCGTCTCGACGCCTCGGGCCGTGCGAACCAGCGCGAGCCGGCCGCGTTTCGAGCGCTTGTCGGGATCGTCTTTGGGATCCTTGTACACGTCCGACCAGACGCCGTCGATCTGCACGGCGGAGACCTTCATCGCCCAGCGCTGCGTGTCGCGGTTGACCTTCTGCAAGAGCCCGCCGCCCATCCCGACGGCCACGTTCTCGGCCGAGAAACCGGCGGCGAGCACGACCTCGAAGAGCGCGCGGATCGCGGGCAGGTCCATCCCGTCACCTTGGATGAGCCGCACCGCCGGATCGAGCACCCGGTAGCCCTTGCGATTCGTGGTCGCGCCGAAACGCTTCGCGAGCGCTTGCAGCAGCGCCGGGACGATCACACGCGGATCGCCGGAATCCGGCCGCACCACGACCGTCGACCCGCTGGCAAGAATCGCGTCGCGCAACTCGACGCCGATGATCTGGTCGACGGCGTATTCGGCGTCGTACGAATCGATGACCATGGCGATCGTCTTGCCCGGACCGCCGCACCGTTCGAGCATGTTGCGAAACGCCGCCGCTTCGCCGTCGCGGCCCCAGGTCGTGACCGTGGCGTGCTCCATCGCAGGAATCGAAAATCCGGCCATCGCTTCGTGATAGTACGCGCGCGCCCAGCAGAGCGCCGGTACCGTATCCGTCCCGAGGAAATTCACCAGATGCGCGAGGCCGCCGCGCGCGCCGGCATACATGTCCGATACGCCGCGCGCGCCGAAATCGTGCAGCCGGAAATCGATGTTGGCGAACGGATCGTCGCAACTGCGCTCGAGCGCGGCAAGGATGGCCGCTCGCGCGCTCGCGCTGAGCGTGCAGACCGTCGTCGTGTACCAAACGTGCATGAGCAGCGTCTCGAGATACGACGGCAACCAGAATGCGGCGGGATCCGTGTTGACGACCTGCAGCACGACGTTTCCGGTCGGAATATCGCTGCCTTCGGGGACGGCTTCGATTCGCACGGGGAGCCGGCCACCGTGCCGCTCGACAATCGCCAGGAAGCCGGCGCGATTGAACGGCACGCCGTGGGCCGCCATGACCGGCACGATCTGCTCGACGCGCTCGCGCGTCAAAGGCTGTAGCAGATAGCGCCGGATGAGTTCCTGCAGTCCGAAGAAGCGCGTGAACGCGAAGGCGCCGCCGCGCGACTCGAGGTACGACCAGACGTATTGCGTGCCCGGCGGATACTGCAGGAAGTGCCCGCCGATCTTGTACGAGTCGACCGCGTCGAAGAGGTCCAGCGCGACGCTGGTCTGGGCGCCGCCCGGAGATACGATCATCTCACGCCGGCTCGACGGCCTGCGCGAGCGCGCGGCCGAAGATCCGCGGATCCGCGTTCCCGCCGCTCAAGATCACTCCCACGCGCTTACCGGCCACGTCGAGCTTGCCGAAGAGTACGGCAGCGAGCGCGCAGGCGCCGCTCGGTTCCAGCACGATCTTCAACCGCTCGAATGCAAATCGCATGGCGGCGAGCAATTCGTCGTCGCTGACCGTAACGACTCCGGCGCCGCTTGCGCGCACGATCGGCCAGGTCACGATCCCCGGGGCCTGCGTCTGCTGGCCGTCGGCGATCGTCTGCGGCACGGGGATCGTCACCCGTTCGCCCGCCCGCCAGGAGCGGGCCCAATCGTCGCCCGCCTCCGGTTCGACACCGTAGACGGCGCTCGCGGGTGCGGCCACGATGGAGCCCGCCAGCAGGCCGCCGCCGCCGAGCGGTACGGCGAGCAGGTCCAGCGGCCCGGTCTCTGCGATCAGCTCGAGCGCGGCCGTCCCCTGGCCCGCGATGATGCGCTCGTCGTCGTAGGGCGGGACGACGACGGCGTCGCGCTCGCCGGCGATGCGTTCGGCGAGTGCGGCGCGATCGCCGGTCGAGCGGTCGTAGGTGACGACCTCGGCGCCGTAGGCGCGCGTCGCGGCGAGCTTCGCCGGCGGGGCATCCTCGGGCATGACGATCGTGGCCGCGACGCCCAGCAACTGCGCGGCGAGCGCGACGCCCTGCGCGTGATTGCCGCTCGAGAACGCGACCACGCCGCGGCGTTTCTCCTCGTTCGTCAACTGCGCGAGGCGGTTGTAGGCGCCACGAAACTTGAAGGCACCCATCCGCTGAAAACTCTCGGCCTTGAGGAAGACCCGTGCCGCCGTGCGCGCATCGAGCGTGCGCGAGGTGAGGACCGGCGTGCGGTGCGCGACGCCCGCTAGCCGGGCGGCGGCGGCACGAACGTCGTCGAAGTCGACCGTTACGACCCCTTCGTGAGTTCGTAGTTGAATGAGACGATCTTGTCTTGCGGGTCGACGCGCATCTTTTCGTCCGCGACGCCATGCTCGAACGTGACCGTAAACTCATGACCGCGGGGCGGAGCCCCGGCGGGGGTCACTTCCTTGACGCTCTTGATCTTTCCGAGCGGTGCGAGCTTGTCGGCGGCCCGACCGACGATCCCGCGATTGAGCATCGTCGCCGTCTCCGCGTTCTGGTACTTCTCGACGGTCGCGAGATCGTTGTTCTGGAGCGCGACGGTTACTTCTCGAGCCAGCTTCTCGTACTTGTTTTCATGGAAGAACAGGCCGCGAAACGCGAGGAAGGCCAGCACTACGACGAGCGCGACGATCAAGAGTTGGCGCGGGTTGCTCGTCGCCCCGGGGCGTTGGGCGGCCATCACGAAGCGGCGGCTTCCGCGGCGAGTTCGCGCTGGGCGAACGGGGCGAAGCTCAACGCCGGGTTCCAGTCTTGCGCGAGCTTCATGCTCCACTCGCTCTCGAAGAGCGCGAGCGGGTTGCCGTCCCAGTCGACGACGAGCTTGGCGTTCGAGGGCAGTTGCGCGGCCGCCAATCCTTCACTCGTCGAAGGACTCACCCGGCGGGCCAGGCCGTACGGCAGGGTCGAAAAGATGGTCTTCACGTTGTACTCCGCTTCGAGCCGGTATTTGACGACCTCGAACTGCAGTTCTCCGACGGCGGCGAGGATGGGTTCGGTGCGGGTTTGTCCATACGCATACATCACTTGAATCGCGCCCTCTTCACGCAGTTGGGCAATGCCCTTCTGGAACGATTTGTAGGCCCCCGTGTCCGTACTGCGCACCAGGGCGAAATGTTCCGGCTCGAACGCCGGGATACGATCGTAGACGATGTCCCCACCGGCGCACAGACTGTCGCCGATCGCGAACGAGCCCGGATTGGCCAGGCCGACCACGTCGCCCGCGTACGCCTCGTCGACGGACTCGCGGTCGCTCGCGAAGAGCTTCATCGCGCGCGTCAGGCGCACGTCTTTGCCACTGCGCATGTTGCGTACGGTCATGTCGCGCTCGAATTTCCCCGAGCAGATGCGCGCGAACGCGATCCGGTCGCGATGGCGCGGATCCATGTTGGCTTGGATCTTGAAGACGAAGGCCGAGAAGACCGGCGAACTCGGATCGATCGATTCGTGCGCCAGGTCGACGCGCGGCGCCGGCGGTGGCGCCAATTTCACGAATTCGTCGAGGAACAGTTCCACGCCGAAATTCGTCACGGCGCTGCCGAAGAAGACCGGCGTCGCATCGCCGCGCAACATCGCGTCCCGGTCGAACGCCGAGCCCGCACCTTCGAGCAACTCGAGCTGGTCGATGAATTCACGATAGGTCCCCTCATCGACCAGCGCCGCGATCTTCGGATCGTGGACGTCGGACACCGAAACCGGGGCCTTTTTCGCCCCGTGTTCGGTGCGCTCGAACGTATGCACCTCACGCGTCGTGCGGTCGTAGACGCCGCGGAACGAGGGCCCGTTGCCAAGTGGCCAGTTGATCGGGTAGGCACCGATGCCGAGCACGTTCTCGAGTTCGTCGAGCAGGGCCAGCGGATCGAGTGCCGGCCGGTCCAGCTTGTTGATGAACGTGAAGAGCGGGATGCGGCGCGCGCGGCAGATCGCAAACAATTTGCGCGTCTGCGGTTCTACGCCCTTAGCCGCATCGAGCAACATGACGGCGCTGTCGGCAGCCAGGAGCGTGCGGTACGTGTCCTCGCCGAAATCTTGGTGACCCGGCGTGTCCAGGAGATTGAGCGTACAACCGTGGTAAGGGAATTGCAGGACGGTCGAGGTGATCGAGATCCCGCGTTCCCGTTCGAGTTCCATCCAGTCCGACGTAGCGGCGCGCGCTTTCCGGCGCGCGGCGACTTGGCCCGCGGAATTGATCGCTCCGCCGTAGAGCAAAAGCTTCTCGGTCAACGTCGTCTTGCCGGCGTCCGGATGCGAGATGATCGCAAACGTCCGGCGCTGCGCGACCTCCTCGCGTAAGTCCATGATCGCTCGATCTTCGCCGCCCGGCGCGCGCATCTTTGCCTTTCTCGCGCTCGCGCTCGCCGCGGTCTTCTGGGGGCTCAACGCGATTGCGTCTAAGGTGCTCTTTCGCCCGGATTCGGCGCACTTCGACGCCTTGGGCCTGGTCGTCGCGCGAAGTGCCTGGTCGCTTCCGATCTTTCTCGCGTTAACGATCCTCTACTACCCACGGTACGGCGTGCGGCGCGACGATTGGCCTCTCTTCGCCATCCTCGGCCTCTTCATCGGCCCGGGCTCGATCGGCATCTTCGCCTTCGGCGCGCACGAAACGAGCGCGGCGCACATCGTGCTGCTCTTCGCGCTCTCGCCGCCGATGACGGCCGTGCTCGGCGCGATCGTGCTGCACGAACGCATCGCGCCGTTGCGCTTCGCCGCGCTGGGTCTGGGCATCGCGGGAGCCGTGCTGCTGACGACGACGCGTTCGGCGGCCGGCTCGTCGCTACACGGCGATGCCTGCATCTTGGTGATGGACCTCTGCCTCGCCGGCCTGTCCGTCGGGCTGCGCCTCCTCGGCCGCGCGAACACCTACCGGCCGTTGTTCGTCACCGGGCTCTACGGATCGCTGGGGATAGGCCTCCTGCTCGCAATTGGTCTGGGGCTCGGACGCGGCGCTGCCGTGTTGCAGCCTCTGGTCATGAACCCCAGTGTCATCGGGTGGTTCTTCGGCGTGATGATCGCGGGCTTGACCGTCTATGCGCAGGCCGCGCAGACGTTCGCGCTTCGCACTCTCGGTGCGGCGATCGCGAGCATCGTTTCCTCCTACGGATCACTGCTCTTCGGCTTGATCGGAGCCTACGTCGTGCTCGGCGAATCGCTCACGCCGCCGGGAATCTGCGCCGCACTGATCCTTGCGTTCGCGCTCTTCCTCGCGATCGTACCCGTCCCGCGCCGGGCGCTACCGGTGCCGATCTAGTCAGTACGTTCGAATGTCCGCTGTTCCGTTTGCGATGGTCACCAACACGAGGCGCCCGGCGACGCGATAGAGCCTCGCATGCGGCGCGCGCATTCGATCGGTGCCGCGCTCCACGATGACCGCATCGCCGAGCACCTCGACGTGGCACTCGCCGGAAACGAAGGCCGCGCCGGGTTGGATGCGGGCATCCGCAGCCGGGAATTTGTTTCGCATCGCGCCCAGCCGGCCGGTCGCGCGTTCGCTCTCGACGAAACAACCGGGCAGGGCGCTCATGATCCAAGGCGCCGACGCGGTGAACGTCTGGGCCGGCTGTGGTTCATCTGCTCCTGCGCTCCGGTGCTCGAGGGTCGGGGTCGGCGACCCCGCCGGCGTTGCCGAGACGCGAATGTCCACGCCGAGTTGCCGCCGTGCGAAGAGCACGCTCCCGGCCACGGTCACGATGATCGCCGAGACGAGCAAGAACCGCCACAGGGGCGGCGACTTCACTATGCGGCGGTTTCGTCAGCGGCGCTACTCGCCGGCGCCAGTTCGAGCCGCACGCGTCCGATGCGCGCATCCGCCATCCCGTAGAAAACGTCGTACCGGCGTTCGCCGATCACGTCGATCGCCGTCGGGAAGACGACGTTGTTGACGACGCCGTGCAGTTCCTCACGGCCCTCGGGTATCAGTACCGGAGCGTGCGAACGATAGCGAACGTGGTGCGGCCGGTGAAGATCGTGCACGACAAATCCCGCGCTATACGAGGTGAAATACCGGCCGTCGACATCGATCGCATCGACGCCGTGAAACATCGAGAGCCAACCTTCTTCGATCCGGACCGGCGGCGTACCGCCACCCGTCTTGATCCGGCCCCACGGGCCCTCGGGCGAGAGTACCAGCGCGCTCTCCGCGACCTGCAGCACGTTGCGCACGTCGCGCAACACGGCTTCGAGCGGCACGTAGGCGATGCGCGTCGATTCGCGCTCGGACGGCGCCATCGCGAGAATCGTCGGGATCGCACTACGCCCGTCGACCGTCGAGATATGCAGCATGGGCCGGTGATAGAACGCAATCGAGAGCACGCCGGCCGGCGAATAGACGGGCTCCGGAAAGAACGCCCCGTCCTTGTCGTCCCCGGCCGGCAGTCCCGGTGCCGAGAAATCCGCCAGTCCCAGACGTTCCCAGGTGTGCGCGTCGGGCGAGACGGCGATCGCGATCCGTGGTCCAAGCGGGCCGAACGCGCAGTAGGCCATCAGATAGCGATCGAGGACCGGCACGAACGTCACGCGCGCGTCTTCGCACCCCATGCCGCCGCGGGTCGGCGGTCGAATCTCGTACTCCGCCGTCGGTTCGAGCGCGAAGCCGTCGCGGGTAAACGTCTCTACGTCGCCGATCGCTTGGCCGATGGCCCGGCCGATGCGCGAGACGTTCCCGGCGGCGACGCAGCGCGGATAGAGAACCAACCGGCCGTCGCGGTCCCGCGTGGCGGCAGGGTTGAGCACACCCTCGATTTCGGCAGGACTGCCGTCGGGCGCGAGAACGACGCCCAAGCGCGTCAGCGTCGCGTCGAAACGCGGGAGGGCAGTTACGGTCATCTCAGTCGGTATCGTCCATTCCGGCGAGGGCCTTAACGCAGGGTCGTCGAGGCGATCAGATCGCCCGAGGGGGTGACGACGTCGACCACCGACCCGACGCGGTAGACGGAGTTCGGCACGATCCAAAGGGTATAGGTCCGATAGTCGCGGGTCGGCTCGCCGCCGTCAAGGGGTGCCCGCTCGAACGCCACGATGCGCACGCGGTCGCTGTTGGCTCGGATCGACTCGATCAATTGGCTCCAACCCGTCTCCTTGTGAGGTCCCATCAACAACAAGACACCGAATTCTTTGGTGAACCGTACCGGCGCTTTGATCCCGAACTTCTGCAAAACGTCCGCATCGCGGAAAACGATGATTTGCGGCGCGCCGAGCACGGTCGTGGTGCCGCTGCGAAAGGTCTGGATGCGAACTTCTCGGCAACCCGTGAGAACGATGACCAGCGCGAGGGTGAGAAAAAGGCGGAAAACGCGCATCGACTCGCGGCTTTCGACGGCCGCCATCGAGGATACCCCGCGCCGCCGACGGAAGTCGCCGCAGACCATGCGAACGCTGCTGGTTTCAGCGGGCCTTGCGCTAGCAAGCGGCGCCTTGCTCGGAGCCGGATCCGACCCGTCTCCGCCGGCGGCCGATGCGTCGCCGACCCCGCTCAAACAGATCGGCCGTGTGCGGACGAGCGTCTGCTCGACGATCGTGGTCCACGCCAACAGCGCCATCGACGACGCGCTCGCCAACGATGCCGCAGTCCGCTCGCTCGCCGTGCAACTGGCGACCGCGAACATCGCCGATGCGACCGACCTCGCAAAGCGCAAGGTGATCAACGCAATCGAAAACGCGGTGTCGAAGCTGCGCGAGACGGCGCTAGCGGGTGAAGGAGAGGTTCGCCGCTTGCGTCAGTTGGCGGCCGATTCCCCAGAACCGCGCAAGACCGAACTTCGGCAGTTTGCCGATGCCATCGGCGGCGCACTCTACCGGCAACGGATGATCGCGATCGATACGCAACGCCTGATCGTCATCCAGCAAGGCCGCGAGTCGGTTCAGAACCAGAACGCGATGTACGCCGGGACGGGGACGACCGCCGACGCCACCGGGCGCACCCCCGATCCGGTCATCGAACAAACGGCAACGGCGAAGCAAGCCGACTACGACCAAGCCTTCAAGACGGTCGCCGCGGATATCGTCGAACGCTCCAAGCTGATTCTTTCCGACGAAGGGATCGCCGCGGATCACGGCCTTGGCGCGACTACGGGTTGTTGACCAACGTCGTTGCCGAAACGTTCCGACTTCAGTAGCCTTGAGCGTGATGTTTCGCGCCCTAGCGCTCGCTGCTACCCTCGCGGCGTACGCGTTGGCCGTGCTCGGCAGTTGGGTCCGGATCAACGGTGCCGGCCTAACCTGCCCGGACTGGCCGCTCTGTCACGGAGCGTTGATCCCTGCCCTGAGCGGCGGGGTCGTGCTCGAGTGGTCGCACCGGCTGGTCGCCTTCGTCGAAGGCTTTCTCGTGGTCGGCGCGCTCTGGAGCGGCTGGCAAGCCCGGAACCGGGTCGCCTTCGTGCGTCCCGTGCTGGGCTTCATTGCAGCGACCTTCATCCTCCAAGTCTTGCTCGGCGGGGCGACGGTTTTCTTGGCCAACAACCCGCCCTCGGTCGTCTGGCACTGGGCGACGGCGATGCTCTTCTTGGCCGGCCTCACGGCCCTGGCGACGCTCGCGATCCGGCAGCCGGCGGTGGGAACCGCGCCGGGCACGCAGACGGGTCTCTTTGCGCTCTTGGCGGAAACGCTGGTCGCATCGTTCGCGACGATGTGTGCGGGCGCGTTCGTGAGTTCGTCCGGGAACGGCCTAGCCTGCCTGACGTTCCCCGCCTGTGAGGGCAGTTGGTTCGGGGTCACGCCGGGCGAGCTGGCGCAGATGCTGCACCGGTTCGCCGCCGGACTCTTCTTCGTGCTCGCGACCATCGCGGCCGCGTGGTCGGCGTTTGCCGCCCCGCCCCGCGTGCGCAACGCGGCGGCCGTCGCCTACGCGCTGGTCGTGCTGCAGATCGCGCTCGGCGTCGCGAACGTCGCTTGGGCCCTGCCGACGGCCTTGCGCGAAGCGCACGCAGCGAACGCCGTGACGACCTTCATCGCCTATACGGTGGCCCTCACGATCGCCGCGCTCGACGGCACGCTCGCGCGCGCGTCGAAGCCGGCGCGTCGCATCGGTAGCACGGTGACGAACTGATGGCGGCGAGCAGCGCGCTCTCGCGGGTCGACGGGCAGGTGCCGGTCACGGCTCCGGGCTGGCGCGCGACGGTCGACAACTACCTGGAGTTGACGAAGCCGCGGATCATCGTGCTGCTGCTCGTCACGGCGTATACGGCGATGCTGATGGCCCAGCGCGGCTTGCCGCCGCTGGCGCTGACGATCTGGACGCTGCTCGGCGGCGCGCTGGCGTCGGCTTCGGGCGGGGTGTTCAACTGCGTCTGGGATCGCGACATCGACGGGATGATGCGGCGCACCGCCCACCGCCCGGTGGCCGCCGGCCGCGTCGGCGTTCGCGCGGCGCTGGCATACGCGACCATACTCGGCGGCGCGTCGTTCGCGATCTTCTATCTGCTCGTGAATCCGCTGGCGGCATGGCTGTCGCTGGGCGGCAACCTCTTCTACGTCTTGGTCTACACGATGTGGCTCAAGCGCGCGACGCCGCTCAACATCGTCATCGGCGGCGCGGCCGGCGCGGTGCCGCCGCTGGTCGGCTGGGCTGCGGTGACGCATAGCGTCGGTTGGCCGGCGCTCGGACTCTTCGCACTGGTCTTTCTCTGGACGCCGCCGCACTTCTGGGCCCTCGCGCTCATGACCGAAACCGACTACGACAAAGCGAACATCCCGATGTTCCCCAACGTCTACGGCGTCGCTCGAACCAAGCGCGAGATCCTGGGCTATTCGGTGCTGATGGTCGCGATGTCGCTGGCGCTCTATCCGCTGCATATCCTGGGGCCCGTCTTCTTCGGCGCGGCGGCCGTGCTCGGGGCGATCTTCCTGCGCGACGCGTGGCGCCTCTTCGGCGACGAGACCACGCACGCGCCGCGCGCCCTCTTCAAATTTTCGCTCGTGTATCTGGCGCTGATGTGCCTCGCGATGATCGCGGACCAGGCGATCCGCTGGCCGTCGTTCGCGCATCTGAGCCTCTGATGGAAACGCTGACCCCCGCGCCCGGCGCCCCCGAAGTGACCCCGGCGCAAACCACCGTCGCCGGACACAAGCTCGATCGCTCGACGCTCCCTCTGCTGCTCACGCTGGGGCTCGGCGTGTTCGCGGGTGCGCTCGATTTGGGTGTCCTCGCGCCGGCGTTGCCGGCATTGGCACACGCGTTCGGGGTCGGAACGCGCGAGACGTCGTGGATTTTTACGCTGTATCTGCTCGCCAACGTCGTCAGCATCCCCATCATGTCGAAGCTGGCGGATCGCAACGGCCGCCGGCCGATCTACATCCTTTGCGTCGCGATCTTCGGGATCGGTTCGCTGATCGCGATTCTCGCGCCGACGTTCGGTGTGTTCCTTGCCGCACGCGCGATCCAAGCGATAGGTGCGGGCGGGATCTTCCCGGTCGCGACCGCGGCGATCGGCGATCGCGTGCCGGCCGACCGGCGCGGCGCGGCGCTGGGGATCGTCGCCGCCACCTGGGGACTCGCGGCCGTGATCGGGCCCACGATCGGCGGCTTGCTGACCCACTTCTTGTCTTGGCACTGGATCTTCGTCGCGAACATCCCGCTCGCAATCGTCGTGATCGTAATGGCGCGCAAGACCGTACCGGCGGGCGCGGGCAACGTGCGCGGTCCGCTCAACGTCGGAGGACTCGTCTCGCTTGGACTCGGCCTGCTCGCGCTCATGGTCGCGCTCACGCACATCACGCGCCCGGTCGCCGCGATCGAGAGTGTCTGTGCCGCCGTCTGCTTGACGGTGTTCGTCTTCATCGAACGCCGCGCGGTCGAGCCGGTCATCCGGCCGCGGCTGTTCACCGATCGCCAACTCGTCGTGACCTACGGGCTCGAAGTCCTGATCGGCGCACTCGAAGGCTCGCTCTTCTTCGTCCCGGCCGCGGTCGTCGCCTCACAGCATCTCAGCTACGCGGCCGCCGGCCTCATCGCGGCGCTCGGCGCGTTCATGTTCGTCGTCGTCATCCCGGGTGCGGGGCGCGCGCTCGACGCCTTCGGCAGCCGCGCAGTCTTGACGGTGGGCGCCGTTGCGACGGCCGCCGGGCTCGCGCTCTTCTCATTCGGTCTCGATTCGACGTGGCTGACGATCGTGGCGATGATCGTGGCGGGCACGGGCTTCGGTGCTCTGCTCGGCGCGCCGACGCGCTACATCATCACGAGCCGCGTGAGCGCGGACGAACGGGCCACGGCCGTCGGCATTCTCTCGATCTTTCTCATCATCGGCCAGATCCTCGGCGCGTCGCTCGCCGGCGGAATCGTCGGGGCGCAGGCCCACGACGTCTTCGGCTACCGCCTCGCCTACGACGCCTTCACGATCATCGCCCTGGTCGCCGCAGCCGGTACGTTCGCGCTCCAGTCGCGCACCCAGGAACGCCTCGCCGCGCGCTGAGCGCGGGCGCAACCGGCACCGGTTCAGCTCGCGCTGCGGAACACGCGTATGAGCCGCCAGCAGAGATAGCCGCCCGCCGCGAAGATCAGCACGACGATGAGCAGATCGGTGAGTCCCGAGAAGCCGGCCACGCTGTTCCCGCACATCGCCACGGCCTCGCGCGAGAGCCACAGATCGAACCGGACGATGGGATTCGATGCGCGGCCGTTCATCGCGTCGAGCTGCGCGACCAGTTCTTCGGGCGACCAGGAGTTCTCGGTGATCATCTCCGCGATCCGGCCGTCCGAATCGATCAGGACGGTGTCCTCCGAGTGGATGATGCCGACGGCCGGGTCGGGGAACGCCGTCACGCCGAACTTTGCCGCGAAGTCCAGCGTTTGCTCCGCGTCGCCGACCGCGAGCGTCCAGCGGCGCGGGTCGGCCCCGAACATCCTGCCGTAGCGCGCGAGCACCGGCGGGCGGTCGTACGTGGGATCGAGCGTCACCTCCACGAGGTGCACCTTCCGCTTGGCGGTGAGTTCTTGCAAGCGATGGAACTGCGCCGAGATCAACGGACACATGCGCGGGTCCTGACAGCGCGTGTAGATGAACGCCAGCACGACGTCGCTGCCGCGCAGCGAACTCATCACGAACGGCGTGTTGCGCTGATCGAGGAACGGCACGTCGGGAACGGCGTCGCCGAGCCGTAGCGGCGTTACGTGCCGGAGAACCGGCTGCGCGGTGAGCCCCTGCGCGCTCGACGACGTGACCCCCGAGAGCGTCCACGGTTCCGTCGAGCGATCGACCGTGGCGTCGATGACGGCGCCGGCCTGGAGTTCGGCCGCCTGACTCTTGGGCGCGATGCGAAACGTCATGGTCATCGACGGCATTCCGCCGAATGGGTCGTGCCGGACGATGACCTCACCGCTCTGGGGCGTCACCCCGAGTACGACCCCGTGCAAGCGTTCGGCCGCAGCCGCCGGCGCTGCGGGCAAGAGCGACGCGGCCAGAACGGCCGCCAGCAGCCACGCGATCGGCGCCGCTCTCTTCATGCGCACCAAGGATCGTCAGTCGAGCTTGATGTCGACCGTGTTCTTGGCGGGCCAGACATGGTGGTAATGGCTCGACGCGACGCACAGTCCGAGAATCAGGATGATGATCAGGACACCGATGATCGCCGACCAGCGCACGATCGGCGGAATGCCGGCCGAAACCGGAACGCCACGTTCGTCCTTGATATCATACATGGCTCACGCACCTCCACCGCGGGGAAGCAGGCCGAAGGCCGCGACGAGCACGAGCACGCACCCGAAGGCCATCAAGCCCAGCAGCAACTTCGTGACGTTGTTGTCGAGCCCCGTCGTCTTCCAATCGTTCTTGAGCGCCACGAGCGCAGAGACGCCGACGAGCAGCGCCCCGATCCCGGCAAAGATTCTCTCAGGCAATGCAAGCGATTCCATATTTGCTTCTTTCACGCGCCTTCAAAACAAATAAAACAAGAAGAATAGGGCGACCCAGATGACGTCGACGAAGTGCCAGTACAGGGTGCCGGCGGTCAGGCCGAAGTAGTGGGTTTGATCGTAGACGCCGCGGTTCGATTGCCACCAAAGGACGAGCAGGAAAACCACGCCGGCGAAGACGTGGAACCCATGCATCCCCGTCAGCGTGAAAAACGAGGCGCCGAAGATGCTGCCGCTCCAGCCGCCGATTTGCGCGTGCGCGTATTCGTACGCCTGACCGCCCAGGAAGAGCGTGCCCAGGAGGATCGTGCCGAGAATCCAGCCGTTGAAGGGCCCGCGCTTGCCGTGTTTCCACGACTCCATCGCATAGTGCATCGTAACGCCGGACCCGAACAGCACGACCGAGTTCACGGCCGCGAATGCCGTGTCGAGCCGCGGCAGTTGCTTGCCGTCGATCACCGGCGGCCAGACCGGACCGATGGTGTCGCGCAGGTAGAGATACGCGAAGATGAACGCCGAGAACAGCACAACGTCCGAAACCAGGAACAAGACGAAACCCAGCAGACGCATGTCGCGCGTCTCCTGGTAGAGGACCTCGTCGTGAACCGAACTCCCGTGCGGATCCGGCTTTACGGTCGTAACGGCCACGATCGTGCCTCAGCGGGCCGGCGCGGGCGCCGGCGTCGAGGTGATGGCCGGCGCTTCCGCGCCGGGGGTCCGCTCGAGACCAATGTACGGTAACGGGTTGCCGAAATCGTACGGTGTCGCGAGCACCGCCGGAATCTTCTTGAAGTTGTAATACGGCGGCGGCGAGGAGATCATCCATTCGAGCGTCCGCGCGCCCCACGGATTCGGACCGGCCTTCTTACCACGCCGGAGGCTATAGGCCATGTTCGCGAACAGCAGCAGGGTCGCCGCCGCGAGAACGAACGAAGAGATCGAAGCAACGTCGTTCCAGAACACCGCATCGTGCGTATCGGCGTAGACCCCGACACGCCGCGGCATGCCTTGGAGCCCGAGCCAGTGCATCGGCAAGAACGTGCAATTGAACGAGATGAACGTCAACCAAAAGTGCCACTTGCCGAGCGTCTCGTTCATCAAACGGCCGGTCATCTTCGGCCACCAGTAATAGATGCCCGCGAAGATGCCGAAGACCGAGCCGCCGTAGAGTACGTAGTGGAAGTGCGCGACGACGAAGTACGTGCCGTGGAGATGGAGATCGGTCGGCACGGCCGCCAAGAAGACGCCGGTGACGCCGCCGAACGTGAACGTGATCAAGAAACCAATCGCGAAAAGCATCGCCGGTGAGAGTTCGATCGAGCCGCCCCACAGCGTCGCCATCCACGAAAAAATCTTGATCCCGGTGGGGATCGCGACGATCATCGTGAGAATCATGAACGGCAACTGCAGCCAGGGCACGAGACCGCTGGTGAACATGTGGTGCGCCCAGACCATGAAGCCGACCAACGCGATCGCGACCGACGAGAACGCGATCATTTTGTAGCCGAAGATCGGTTTGCGCGCGAAGGTGGGCAGCACTTCGGAGATGATTCCGAAGGCCGGTAGAATCATGATGTAGACGGCCGGATGCGAGTAGAACCAAAACATGTGTTGCCACAGGATCGGCGAACCGCCGTGGCGCGGATCGTAGAACGGCACGCCGAAAACCCGTTCCAGGAAGAGCGCCAGCAACGCTCCGGCCAGCGCCGTCGTCGCGACCATCGAGAGACCCGCCGTCGAGAGCTGCGCCCAGACGAAGAGCGGCATGCGAGTGAAGGTCATCCCGGGGGCGCGCATCTTGACGATCGTTACGATGAAATTGATCCCGGTGAGCGTCGAGGAAACGCCGATCAGGAAGATCGCGACGCACCAGATCGTCGTTCCCCCGGGTCCCTGCAGGGAGACGGGTGGATACTCCGTCCAACCGGCGTCCGGCGCGCCGCCGACCTGCGGCAAGAACGACGCGAACAGCAAGAGCCCTGCGATGGGGAACATCCAGAACGCGGCCAAGTTCAGCCACGGAAAGGCGACATCGCGCGCGCCGATCTGCAAGGGCATCACGAAATTGCCGAACCCGCCGGTCACGAGCGGAATGATGACCATCCAGACCATCGCCGAGCCGTGCATCGAGTAGATTTCGTTGTAGGTCTCGGGCGAGACGAAGCGGCCGTCGCTGTGCATGAGCTGCACGCGGATTAGTTCTGCGAGCAACCCGGCGAACACGAAGAAGATCAGCCCCGTGATCATGTACTGCACGCCGATGACCTTGTGGTCGATCGAGAAGATGTACTTGCGGATGAAGCTCTCTGGTGCGGGGTGAATGTGGTCGAGAACCGCATGCGGTGCGACCGTCGTCGTCGTTCTTACGGCTGCCATGAGCGCTCCATTAGTGTTTCGATAGACTGACGAGGTACGCGACGAGGTTCGCGATATCGGCATTGCTGATCGCATTGGCTTGCGAGCTCGGCATCACGCCGAGATCGCCTTGATAGCCGTTCTTGAGGATTCTGGCCACGTTTTTCGGTGTCGGCGCGTTGCCGTCGACGAGTTTGGGATGCGCCGCATCATCGAACATATTCGCCAGTCCGGGACCGACGATCTTTTGCGCGAACGGTCCGGTCGAATGGCAGGCCGAACATTTCTGCCCGAAGAGCACCTGCCCGGCTTGCACGTTGCCGCTCGAGAGCACGACCGCGGCACCGCCGGCACCCCCGCCGCCGCCGGTCCCGGTGCCACCCTGCGCGTTGTACCACTTCGCGAAATCTTGCTGCGAATCGATGACCAGTTTGGCGACCATCTTCCCGTGCAATGCGCCGCAGTATTCCGTGCAGATGATGCGATACGTTCCGATGCGGGTCGGCGTGAAACGCATCGTATTGACCAGACCCGGCACCATATCCATCTTCAACCGTACTTCGGGTACCCAAAACCCGTGAATGACGTCACGCGAGGTGACGTGCATCGTGATCGGCGTGTTGACCGGGACGTGCATCACGTCGGGAACCGGCTCCGCCAGCTTCGGATACCGGAACGCGAAGCCGAATTGATAACCGATCGCTTCCATCGTCAGCACGTCGCCTTCGGTATTGTTGATGCCGCTCAGGATTTGCACCGACGCGATCGCGAGTGCCGTAACGACGACCGCGGGAATGACCGTCCACCAGAATTCGAGCACCGGCGCGTCGTGGATCTGGATGCCGATGTGGTTCGCCGGAGCGTTCTTCGGGCGCCGGAATGCGATCGCAAAGTATACGATGTAGCCGACGACGTAGATCATGATGAACGAACCGATGACCGCCATGAAGCGGAACAGGGTGTCGACTTGGCCGGCCGGGTCCGCCACCTCGGGCAAGCCCAACGGCTCCGGAATTTTGATCCAAAAGATGCCCGCCGCGACGGAAACGATCGCGAGCAGGAACGTCACGGGCCAGAAGCCCGGTCCCAGACTTACGGCCTTCGGCCGTGCCGATTGCGACAAGAACGCCCTCGCTTAACCATCCACCGCGGCTCTTCTCCGCCCCATGTGGCCATAACTTTTCATAATACGAGATACGCATTTTTACGTGCATTGACTTACGTCGGCTTAGCCGCGACAAAGCGCTTGACGAGGAGGTCCAAATTCGTGATAGCGGTCCCGACCACGACCGCATATGCCCCGCCGGCGAACGCGGCGGAAACGTCAGCAGGCGTTCCAATGCCTCCTTCCGCAATTGCCGCGGCGCCGCTGTGCGCGAGTTCCTGCAGGACGTCGAGTGCCGGCAGCGCCCTGCCGGCCGTTTCGGCGGTATACCCGCAAAGCGTCGTCGCAACCAGGGCCGCCCCGGCCGCCGCTGCGCGCACTCCGTCGGCACCGCTCGAGCAATCGGCCATCGCAAGCACGCCGTGAGCGAGAATGCGATCGATCAGTTCCTCGACGCCGGCTCCGCCCGGCCGCGGGCGCGCCGTCGCGTCGAAGGCGACGATGTCGGCGCCGGCAGCGCAGACTTCGGCGACCTCGCGCGCCGTCGGCGTGATGTAAGGAGAAAAGCCGTCGTACGCGCGCTTCACCAGACCGATGACCGGGATCGTAACGGCACGCCTGACGGCTCCGATCGTCGCACCGCCCGCAACCCGCACGGCCGAAGCCCCGTTCGCTTCGGCCACTCGCGCCAGCAGGGCGATGGTCGCCGGGGTATCGAGCAGCGAGCCCGGCGCTTGGACGGAGACGATGACTCCCCGCAGGCGGTCGATCATCCCGGCCGGGTTGCGGCCGCATCGGCGAGCGCGAGCAGGGCCGCGCCGACGGCGGGCTCGTGGCGCGGCTCGACCGCCAGGGCGAAGGGGGCGAGTTTGGCCAAGCGGGCGGTCGCGCGCGCGCGCAGGTCGCCGACCGCCACCAGCCCGCCCGTAAAGGCAACCGGAACCGGCTCCTCGGCCAACTTGAGCCGCTCGATGACCCAGGAGGCATGCAGCGCGAGCGCGTTCGCCGCGCCGTCGACGAGGGCGCTCGCTTCGGGCGATCCGAGCCGCGCGGCGTCGACGACTACGCGCGCGAAGCTCGCAAGTTGCGGGCGGGAGAGCGCTCGCGTCGTGTACGCGTGCACCAAATCGCGCAGGCTCGCAACGTCGAAAAACGCACAGGCCGCCGCCCCGAGCGCGCTCGTCACCCCGCGGTCCGATTCGGTCATCGCCAGGGCGAGCGCATCGCGCGCCAGCGCAAACCCGCTGCCGGCGTCGCCGAAGAGATACCCCCAGCCCCCGACTCGAGCGCTTGTACCCGAGGCATCCTCGCCGTACGCGACCGAGCCGGTGCCGGCGATCACGACGACGCCGGGCCGGCGGCCGATCGCGCCGGCCAAGGCGATCGGCGCGTCGTGAAGGTAGCGGACGTTCGCCGAAGGCAACGCCGGCGCGACCCCGTAGAGCGCGCCGTCGTATCCCGAGATGCCCGCCACGATCGCCCCGAAGCGCGTGTCGGCCGGCAAGCGAGCTGCCTCGACGGCACGCGCGAGCGCGCCTTCGAGGGCCGCGGCGCAGCGGCGCGAATCGGCGGGTTCGTCGACGTGGTCGCTGGGGCCGGCGCTGCCGCGACCGACCACGACGGCGTGTTCGTCGAGCACGACGGCCGTCGTCGAGGTCTGGCCGCCGTCGATTCCCGCGACGTACATCTAGCGTTCCACGAAGGCGCGCGCATACGCGTCAGCCGCCGCTTCGCGCGCGCGGCGCGAGCGCAGGCGTGGTACGCCGGCGGTGCGTTCGAAGTGGTGGTAGAGTTCGTGCGCGATGGCCAGCTCCTCGAGAAGGTGCGGATCGCTCGCCGCCGCGAGTTCGCGCGCGTCGATGCGGATCACCGGACCGTTGGGATCGTATTCGGCGATCAAGCGCGCGCGACCCCAATCGCCCAAACCGGCGATCTCGACGCTCACGCCGGCGCGCGCCGCCGCCTCGCGCGCGCTAGACATTGCCGGCGCTCAGCGGCGCGACCCGCCGCAGATCGACGCCGTCGGCGATCAACTGCGCGCGCAGGCGATCCGTGTCGACCGCGCGCAGCGCGACGCCCTCGCGAACCGCTTGGGCCGCCGCCGTCCCCGCGGCTTGGCCGAGCGTCATCACGGTCGGCGTCAGGCGGGTGGAGGCGAGCGCTTCGTGGGTCGTCGAGATGCAGCGTCCCGCGACGATCAAGCCGTTCACGTCGCGCGGAACCAGACACCGGTAGGGGATCTCGTAACTCGCCCCTGGGGGTAAGCGGCGGGTCGTCGTACCGGCGCCCGCCGGGTTGTGGAGGTCGATCGGATAGGCGCTGCGCGCGATCGCATCGGGGAACGTGCGCGCCCCGATGACGTCGTCGGCCGTCAACGTGTATTCGCCGACGATGCGGCGCGATTCGCGGATCCCGATCTGGGTCGCGGTCGCGGCGATGCGCGCGTTCGCGAACCCCGGGACGTGCGCGCGAAAAAAGGTCAGCAGTTGCATCGCTTGGCCGCGGCCTTCCACTTCCGCGCGGGTCAGATCATCGGGATCGAGCGGATCGATGTTGGTCACGCGCGTCATGTTCACGGTCACTTCGTCGGGATACGGTGAGGCGAAGAACGAAACCAGTTCGCGAGGCACGTCGATTTCGCCGTTCTCGCGCGCGGCGTTCCAGAGCGAATACAGGCCGGCGACCGCGCTCAGCGCCTCGGGCGTGCGTTCGTGACGTTTGAGCGAGCTGCGCAACTCGGCGGGGTTGGCGCGCACGTACTGCGCGACGGCCGTGAGATCGACGTGGCTCAAGCGGAACATCAGGCTCGCCGGCTGGACTCGCCCGTGCTCGTCGCCTTGCACCACGGCGGCGCCCGCGCCGGCCGCGACGACGGCGTCCGCCGTCGCATCGATCGTCACGTCCGCCCGGTAGTCGCGCAGCCCGCCGACGGTCGCGAAGCGCGCGCCGGTGACGACGCCGTGCGGGTCGAGCAAGGTCTCGACAACGTAGGCGTGCAGCAGCAGATCGACCTTCGCCTCGCGCATCATCTCGAAAAGCAGCGCCTTGTGGACCTCGGGGTCGAACGGCGTGATCGTCGGCACGTAGTCGCTGGCATCGTGGATATGACCCGGCGAGGCGCCGCGCGCGACGAGCCGCTCGACGATCTCTTGCGCGATGCCGCCGACGATCCGGTCCTCGCCCGAATGGAAGGTCATCCACGGGCCGACCATCGCCGCGGTCGCCGTACCTCCCAGGAACCCGTAGCGCTCGACCAGCAGCGTACGCGCCCCATGGCGCGCCGCGGCCAGTGCCGCCGCGCAGCCGGCGTTGCCGCCCCCGACCACGAGGACCTCAGAGCGCTCGGCCTTCATGCCGACCCCTTCGCGAAGGATTGCCGTCGATCTAGCCAAGATGGCGGCATGTTCACCAAGACCGCCTCGTTCTATGACGCGATCTACGCGGCACGCGGGAAGGACTATGCGGCGGAAGCCGCCTGGCTGCGGGCGGCCTATCGCAGCATCGCCAAGCCCGGCTCACGGTTGCTCAACGTCGCCTGCGGCACGGGGATGCATTTGAGCGAATTGCGCGGCTACTTCGCGGTCGAAGGGCTCGACGCGGATCCCGGGATGATCGCGATCGCCCGCGAACGGCTGCCCGGCGTCCCGCTGCACACGGCCCGCATGCAAGATTTCACGATCGAGGGCCGGGTGACGATCGTGCAGTGTCTGTTCAGTTCGATCGGCTACGTGGCCGACGAGAAAGAGCTGCGCGCGACGATCAAGCGCTTCGCCGAGGTTCTCGAGCCCGGCGGGATGGTCGTCGTCGAGCCGTGGTTCACGCCCGCGCAATGGCGCGACGACCACCTCGACGCGGTCTTCGTCGACCAGCCCGACCTCAAGATCGCACGCATGAGCACGAACGAACGCTACGGCACGACCTCGGTCGTGCGCTATCAGTATCTGGTCGGGGAAGTCACCGGTTTGTCGTCGTTCGCCGAAACCCATGCGCTGCGGCTCTTCACCGAAGCGCAGTACCGGGAGGCCTTCGTCGCGGCCGGCTTGCGCGTGCGCGAAGAACGCACCGACCTCTTCACGCGCGGCCTCTACATCGGAACCCGGTGAGGCCCTACCGCAGCACCGTCGCCGGCAGCCTGCCCAAGCCCGGCTGGCTCTCCGAAACGGAGAAATTGTGGCCGCGGTGGCGCCTGACCGGCGACGCGCTCGCCGAAGGTCAACGCGACGCCACGATCCTCGCGATCGCCGAACAAGCGCAGGCCGGGATCGAGTGCGTGAGTGATGGCGAGCAATCGCGCGTCCACTTCGTGCACGGGTTTCTCGAAGGGCTCACCGGGATCGACGCGGAGCACAAGCAGCGGCGCTGGATTCGCGACGGCCGCTACGAAGCGGATTGTCCGACGATCGCCGGTGACGTGGCGCGCCCGCGGCCGGTGCACGCCGCCGAAGCGCGCGCCGCGCGCGCGTTCGCGGCCGGCCCGCTCAAGTTCACGCTGCCGGGTCCGATGACGATCGTCGACACGCTCTACGACGCGCACTACGGCGACCGTAAGACGGCGGCGTTCGCGTTCGCGCGCGTCCTCAACGAAGAGATGCGTGATCTCGTGGCCGCGGGGGTCGACGTGATCCAGCTCGACGAACCGGCGTTCAACGTCTTTTTCGACGAGGTCGACGCCTGGGGGATCGACGCCGTCGATGCGGCCTTCGCGGGGATCGAGGTGCGCCGCGCGCTGCACGTGTGTTACGGCTACGGGATCGACGCCAACCGTAAGTGGAAAGCAGAACTCGGCGATCAGTGGGATCAGTACGCCCACATCTTTCCGTTCATCTCGCGCTCGTGCGTGCACGAAGTCTCGATCGAACTCGCCGGCTCGCATGTCCCGCCGCACGTGCTCGCCGGACTGCTCGATAAGGATGTCGCCGTCGGCTGCATCGACGTGGCGAACGACCGGATCGAAACCGCCGCCGAGGTGCGCGCGACCCTCGAACTCGCCGTCCGCTACATCCCGGCCGAACGCCTCATCGCCTCGACGAACTGCGGCATGGCCCCGATGAACCGCTCCATCGCCTACGCGAAACTCCGCGCCCTCGGCACCGGCGCCACCACCTTCGCAACTTCAGAACAACTTCGCTCTTCTTAAGCCCAGGTCGGCGTGAGTTCATGTCATCCTGAGCCTGTCGAAGGATGGGCGTGAGATGACCGCGGCCGGCGGGGGTGCAACCGCGGGGCGTGGTGGGGGTAAATTAGCTGCTCACGGGTCGCTTAGCAGGAGTATGCGTACATACGTTCGTATCATAATTCCTGTGAAGCTGAAGGCCTGGGCTGAGCGCGAGGGCGTCCATTACCTGACCGCTTATCGCTGGTTCCGCGAGGGGACGCTGCCCGTCCCGGCACGGCAAACGCAAAGCGGCACGATCCTCGTCGATGTCGCCCCGGATCAGCCCACGCGCGCGGTATGCGCGCGTGAGCAGCCACGATCAACGTGCCGACCTCGAGCGTCAGATCGCGCGTCTCACCACCTGGGCCACCCAATCCGGGATCGCGGTCGGGTCGGTGGTGAGCGAAGTTGGATCGCGCGTGGCGCTCGGAATCGAGCGTTACGTGCGGTGACCTCTGCGAAGAGAGAGCCGCCGGCGTGAGGACGTTTCAAGGGCGCCCGTCTCTGAGTACGGTAGATGCGGCTGCCCTCGACGCGTACGGCGATCTCTTCGGCCGCACGCTACGGACGCTGCATGCTCGCCGCGCCGCGAAGCAGCGTGACGATAAGCCTGGCATGATGCGCGAGTTCGGCCTGACGGCGCGGCAGTTCAACGCCGTTCGCGTCTCGCTCGATGGGATGCACGCCTCGTTTCGGGAGCGGCTGCCCGAACTCGTCGACAACGTCGCACGGCGTCTGAAGTCGACGAAGAGGCGCTCGGCGCGCGCGGAGGATCCGGCGGAGCGGCATCATCTCGCGCGGCGCGCGTTCCGGCTGACGACGCGGCTTGCGCGACTCCGTGCCGATGCGCAGGCCGGTACGATCCGGATCGCGTTTGGCTCGAAACGGCTCTTCCGTGCCCAGAACGACCTCGCCGGCAACGGCTATGCCGGCCACGAGGCGTGGCTTGAGGCCTGGCGCACGGCGCGTTCGAAGACCTTCTTCGTGTTGGGCTCTCGGGATGAATCGCGTGGGAATCAAGGCTGCTCGGCAACGGCTCTGGGCAGCGGCATCTTCCGGCTCCGTTTGCGGCTTCCCAATCGTCTTGTTGCCGACTATGGGAAATATGTCGTAACGACGGTGCAGATCGCGTATGGCGCGGCGCATATCGAGCACGCCCTCGCCATGAAACAGGCGATCTCGTACCGTTTCAAACGTGACGAGAAAGGCTGGCGAGTCTTCATCTCCACTGCGGAGATTGCGGTCGAGCCGGCCTCCGACCGGCGCACCGGCACCCTCGGAGTCGATCTGAATGCCGATCATCTTGCGCTCGCGCTGACCGACCGCTTCGGCAATCTGATCGCCTCCGAGCGGGTAGCGATGGTCACCTATGGTTGCAGTGCGGAACAGGCCGCAGCCAAGATCGGTGATGCGGTCAGGCACGCCGTCGCCGTCGCCGTTTCCGCCCGCGTGCCGCTGGTGATCGAGCGATTGGACTTTTCCAAGAAGAAGGCGGCGATGCGCGAGCAGGGAGCGCGTTATGCGCGGATGCTTTCAGCGCTCTCGTATTCCAGGATCAAGCAGACGATCTGCGCCCGAGCGCACGATGCCGGAATCGCGGTGCTCCCCATGAATCCGGCGTACACGAGCGTCATCGGCCGTCAGAAGTTTTCCCGGCGCTATGGGATCAGCGGGCACATGGGTGCCGCACTTGCGGTCGCTCGCCGGGCCAGAGGTTTCTCCGAACGCGTGAGCCGCCACGGCCAGGTCGCCTTCGATGTGCCTGTAAGGACGCGTCAGAAGCACGTGTGGTCGTCTTGGGCTCTGATCGCGAAACGAGAAAGAGCGGAGCATGCAGCTCGGCGGCAGTCGCAACGCACCAAGCGCGGCGATCCTCCCAACGCGTCCACGGCGACCTCGCCGGCGACTGCGTCGGGAGCGACCTACCTGTCGTCTACCGGCGGGATTCCGGTACGCGAATCCGTCACCAGCACTGTTCGGGTGACGTCCGTTGCATGATATACATGCTAACGGTTTCAGGAACGGTTCGAGCGGGAGTATGCGTTCCGGGGGCTTTCTCACCAAGACGCAGATCGTCATCTTCGCCGTCGCGTGCGGGCTGGCCGTCGCGAACATCTACTACGCGCAGCCGTTGCTCGTCACGATCGGCGCGACGTTCGGGATCGGCGAGGCGACGGCCGGACTCATCGTTACGCTGACGCAGCTCGGTTATGCGGCGGGGCTACTGTTCTTGGCCCCGCTCGGCGACCTGGTCGAGAACCGGCGCTTGATCCTGCTCGTCTTGTGCGGAACGCTCGTCGCATTGACCGGCGCCATGCTCTCCCCGACGATCGGCGTGTTTCTCGCGGCGTCGTTCGCCATCGGCGTCACCTCGGTCGTGGCACAGATTCTCGTGCCGCTCGCGTCGCATTTCGCGCCGCCGGAGAAGCGCGGGCGCATCGTGGGACAGGTGATGAGCGGTCTGCTCATCGGCATCTTGCTCGCCCGCGCGGTCGCGGGTTTGCTCTCGACCGCGATCGGCTGGCGCGGGGTCTACCTCGTATCGGCAGGACTGATCGCGCTGCTGATCGCCGTCCTCGCGCGTGTCATCCCCGAACGCCGGCCGGACACGAAGGCACGCTATGCCGATATCTTGCGCTCGATGGTGCGCATCTATCGAAAAGAGCCGGTGCTGCGCCGCCGCGCGGTCTATCAGTTCGCGATGTTCGGCTCGTTCAGCGTCTTTTGGACCGGCATCACGTTTCTGCTGAGCGCGCCGCCGTTCAGCTTGAACACGGCTTGGATCGGCGCGTTCGCGCTAGCCGGAGCCCTGGGCGCGCTGTTCGCACCGATCTCCGGCCGTCTGGGAGATGCGGGACACAGCCGCATCGCGACCGGCGCGGCGCTGCTGCTCGCGAGCGCATCGTTCGCGTTGACGCTCTTCCAAACGTCGCTGCTGCTGCTCGTGCTCGGCGCAATCCTGATCGATCTCGCCGTGCAGACGACGCTCATCCTCGGCCAGCACGCGATCTACGCCCTCAACCCCGCCGAACGCAGCCGCCTCAACACGCTCTACATCTCAACGTTCTTCCTGGGCGGCGCACTCGGCTCGTGGCTCACCGGAACGCTTTACACTCACGGCGGCTGGCCCGCCGTCGTCGCCCTCGGCGCCGGCATGCCACTCGCGGCGTTTCTGCTCTGGTTGACCGAACCACGCCGCATCGGCGCGGCGGCGCCCACGGCGAGCTAGGCGGAGCGCGCTACCACCAAGAGGGCGAGCGGGGTTTCGGGGGCGAGGCCGGCGAGTTCTTCGCGCGCCAGCGCGAGTGCTTGATCCGCTTCGGCGACGCCGCTGAAGTCGGCGATGCGCGAACCGTAGATGAGACGCACGTCCGGCAGCGCGCGGCCGACGTCGCCGTAGCGCGTCCAATGCTCGTAGGCGTCCGCGAGCGACGTACCGCTGGTTGCCACCGTGGTGGACATGACGTGGGCGTCCGGCACGATCGCGCGCACGACGCCGCGTTCGTCGACGACGCAGGCGGCGTGCGCACCGGAATAGATCGCCGTTCCGCCGGCCTGCGCGGCGAGCCGGACCGGTTCGCGGAGATGCTCCGCGGCCGTGGCCGAGCGCTCGTCCTCGCTCGCGATGGTCGCGCGGGCCGCACCTTCGACGAGCGCGGTCGCGCCCGACGCGACGGCGCGCACGCGGTTGCGCGTGCGATCGATATCGACCGTCACTTCGACGCGATCCGGTGCCGCGCCGGACGCGATCGCCGCCTCGATCGCCTCGCGGCGGATGCGGACGAGATCCTCGGGCGTCGGATCCACGACCGTGCGCTCGACAACGTCGCGAACGAGCGCGAGCGCAACGCCGAGCGGCGAGATCACCTCCGCGTCGCGCGCCAGGCGAAACGCGAAGCCGAGCGACTGCGCGGCGTACGGGACGAGCGCGGCCGCACCGCCGCCGCCACCTACGAGCACGACCGTCGCGCGATCCAACCCGTAATCCGCGATCAGTTCGTCGATCGTGCGAGCCAGTATTGCGGTCGCGGTGTCGAGGATCGAGCGCGCGAGCGCGTCGCCCGTCGTGCCGCAGGCGAGGGCGATTTTTTCGAGCGCCAGTTGCGCGGCCCGCGCATCGCCGTGCGCGAAGGCGCCCGGCGGGATCGTTTCGAGGGCGTTGGCCGCGCAGGTCGGCGTGATCGCGATGCGCGTCCCGTCGGGGGCGATCAGCGCGGCGAAGTCACCGTCGCGCGCAACCTCGCTAGCCGCGATCGTTTCGCGCGGAGTGAACGCAGCGTAGCGGGCGCCGGCGATATGGGCGCTGCGCGGGCCGACGGCGGCGACTCGCGCGCCGGCGAGCCGCACGACGCTGCCGCCCGCGACGCCCAGCGTGCGCACGTCGAGCGTGCGCAAGAGGGTGCGATGGCCGCCGATGCGCGCCGGCCGCACCTGCGGCCGGCCGTGCCGAATCACCGAGCAATCCGAACTCGTGCCGCCGACTTCGATGAAGATGCCGTCCGTGACATTTTCGTGGAACAGCGCGCCCGCGATCCCGGCCGCCGGACCGCTGAGCATCGTGAGGATCGGGCGGCGTTCGACCTCGGCCACGTCCATCACCCCGCCGTCGCTGCGCATGATCATCAGCGGCGCGGGGATGCGCGCCGCTTCCACCGCCGCTTTCGTAACGCGCGAGGTACGCAGCATCCGCGGCAAGATCGCAGCGTTGAGCGCTGCCGTCCGCGTGCGCGCGCGCAAACCGTACATCGTCGAGACGTCGGCGCCGCCGGTCGCCGGCAAACCGGCGGCTCGAGCGGCTACGACGATCGCCGTCTCGCGCGCCGGATCGTCGACCGAGAACGGCGCCGAGACCGCGAGCGCCTCGCAACCGGCAGCGACGGCGCGCGCGACGATCGCCTGCGCGCCCTCACGGTTCGCATCGATGAAGACCGGCGTGAAATCGGTGCCGCCGCCCAGCGGAACCGGTGCGAAGCGCATCGACCAGCGCGCAAACGGCCCGCCGGCGCGCACGACCGCGACGCGCGCGAGATCGCCTTCGAGTAATGCGTTGGTCGCTTGCGTCGTCGAATGCGCGATGAACGCGATCGACGCCGGATCGATCGCATGCTCGCGCAAGAGCTGCTCGAGCCCGGCGACGATCCCGGCCGCAACCCCGTCGGGATGAGCGTGCGTCGTCGGCACCTTCACCGCCGCGATGAGCCGGCGCGACGCCGCGTCGACGGCGACCACGTCGGTAAACGTGCCGCCGACGTCGATCCCCACGCGGAGGCTGCCGGCCTGGACGCTCAGAACGAATCCTCGATGGAAGACGAGCGCCGCGGTTGGCGCCTACGCATCGATGCCTCCGAAGCGCTGATCGAATTCGTCTCGATCGTTTTGGCCATCGTTCTCGCCACCGCCGTCAACGAGTGGCGGCAAGACGCTCAAACCAAAAAGGACACGCGGGCCGCGCTCGTGGCGATCCGGCAAGAGATCGAGACCAATCGCGCCGTACTCGAGCCACGCCTCCGGCACCATGCGGCGGTTTCGGCGGCGTTCGGGGCGCTTCAAGATCGTTCCAATCGCGTCCATTTTGCAAGCTTCGACCAATTCTGGAACACGTGGCGCAGCGCGGACCCGAACGGGTTCGGACCGTTTGCCGGCGCCTCGACCTCCTGGGACGTTGCGCAGTCGACGGGGCTCTTGCGCAACGTCGACTTCGGCACGCTCAGAGTGCTCGTGATCAGCTACGGCTTGCAGGGGCGCGTCAACCTCTACGTGGATCGCCTCATCGCCGACTTGCATTTCGTGCCGGTCGACGGGAACAACGCCTACTACGCCGTGTCCGGGCTCAACATCGATCTTGGCGATCTCACCTCGAACGAGCGCGCTCTGCTCGAAACGTACCGGAAGGCGCTCGATGCTCTCGATCGCGCCGGCGTACACGATTAGACTTCGCCGATCGTAACGTGCGTCTGGAGGCGCATCGTTACGCAACCGTCGATCGAGTGCAGCGCGATGAACGAGCCGAGGGCGTCGTGTAGAGCGGCGGCAGCGGGTCCGGCGCTCGGGAGATACGACGTGCTGGCCGCGCGGGCGATCACCTTGGCGCGATCCATCGCCTGCGTGTTGGAAAACACCAGCGAGCGCGTCTCCCGCCAGCCGCCGAACGCCGCGAAGTCGAGCGGCGCGCGCGCGCGCTGATTCTCGACATCGCTGGTCGCGTACCGCCGCACGATGTCGCCGTACGCGCGGGTCACGGGGTCTGATTCATCGCGCTCGTTGTAAATGACCGCCGCGCGGCCGCCGGCTCGCAGCAAGCGCCGCATCTCAGCGAGCGCTGCCGGCGAATCGAACCAGTGAAAGGCTTGAAACGCCGTCACGAGATCGGCGCCGGCGGAAACGAGACCGGTCGCTTCGGCGGTCGCGTCGACGAACGTGACGCGCGCGTCCGGCTCGGCCGCGGCGCGCATCGGCGCGTTCGGCTCGACCGCGTAGACCCGGGCACCGAACGCCGCGAGCAACCGCGACGAGATCCCCGTCCCCGCGCCGAGGTCGACCGCGACGACGTCCTGCGGATCGCCGAGCCCGGCGAAGAGCGCTTCGAGCACCGCGTCGGGATAGGACGGGCGGCCGGCGCGATAGGCCCCGGCGCGACCGGAAAATCGGTCGACGGGTTTCACGGCGCGCGCAGTGCGCGCGCCAGTTCGTCGTAGAGATACGTCATCGTCTCGATCCCGCCGTAGAACTGGCCGAGGTCGAACTTTTCGTTCGGCGCGTGGATCGCGTCGTCGGGGAGGCCGACGCCGATCAGCACTTGCGGCAAGTGCAGGATGCGATCGAACGACGAGACCGGGCCGATCGTGCCGCCGGTGCCGATGAAGACGGGCGGCTTGCCGAAACCGGCCTCCATCGCGCGCGCGGCAGCGGCGACGGCCGGATGCGTGCGCGAGGTTTCAACCGCGCGCACGTCGCCGTGCGCTTCGATTTCGACGCGCACGCCGCGCGGCGCGATGCGTTTGATGAAGGTCGTCACCGCCCGTTTGACGGCTTCGGGTTCCTGGTGCGGTACGAGCCGCGCCGAGAGCTTGGCGCGCGCGAACGACGGGATGATGGTCTTGGAGCCCGGACCTTGATAGCCGCCGTACATGCCGTTGATCTCGAGCGTCGGGCGCATCCACATCCGTTCGAGCGGCAGGCGCGCGCTCTCGCCGACGAGTTCGGGGACGCCCAAGGCGCTCGCCTCTTTCGCCGGATCGAACGGCAGCAACGCGATGTCCGCGCGCTCCGCGAGCGAAAGCTCGCGCACGCCGTCGTAAAATCCCGGCACGGCGACGCGACCGTGTTGATCCTTGAGCGCGGCGAGAATCTGCGCCAGCGCTTCGAGCGGGTTCTTGACGACGCCGCCATAGTAGCCTGAATGCAGGTCGCTCGCGGGCCCGTGGACCGTGATCTCCCAGTGCACGAGGCCGCGCAGGGAAGTCGTCAGCGACGGCACGTCTTCGGCGAACACCGCCGTATCGGAGATCACGGCCACGTCGCAGGCCAGCCGCTCGCGATTGCGGGCCAGGAACGACTCGAAGTTCGGTGAGCCGATCTCTTCTTCGCCTTCGATCACGACCTTGATGTTGAGCGGCAGCCGTTTATTGACGGTCATGTGCGCTTCGATCGCGGCTAAGTGCATGAGCACCTGACCCTTGTCGTCGACCGCGCCGCGGCCGAAGATCTTGCCCTCGCGGACCGTGCCGGTGAACGGCGGCGTGGTCCACAACGCTTCGGGATCGGCGGGCTGCACGTCGTGGTGGCCGTAGATGAGGATCGTCGGGCCACCCTTCGCGTGCAGCCACGACCCGTAGGCGACCGGCAGACCGTCGGTTTCCAGCACCTCGGCCTCGGTGAGGCCCGCGACCTTCATCCGCGCGACGACCGCTTCGGCAGAGCGCCGCACGTCGGGATGGTGCGCCGGATCGGCCGACACCGAGGGGACGGCGATCCAAAGTTTGAGTTCGTCGAGGAAGCGGTCGCGATGGTCGCGGACCCAGCCCACGACTTCGGCAGCGTGCGGTGCGAGCATGTTCGTCCCTTCGCGGTCCCCGACGGCAAAACTGCCGCGCTCAACCCGCGAACGGCGCGCCCAGTGTGACGGCGTGCGGCGTGCCGCTGGGACCGCCCCGGTAGATGCCGAACGCGTGCGGTTTTCCGTCGTACGCTTTGAGTTGGGTTTGATACGTGCCGTACTCCCACCAGTGCCGGCCGTCGATCGTGTCCACGATATCGCCGCTGCGCAGTCCGGCGACCCAGGCCGGACCGCCCGGCCGCACCAGCGCGCGCATGTACCCGTCGGCGGGCTTGTAGAGGAGGTAGAAATACGTCGCGCCGTCGCGCGCGGAATCGTAGGCCAGACCGCGGCTGAAGAGTTCGCGCGCGAGCGCGGGGCGTTCGCCCATCCACGTGCGAACGCGGAACAGCGCATCGAGCGAGAGCTTCGGCAGATCGCGGCCTTGCTCGTGCCATTGATCGACGCTCCAGCCGGCACAGTCCAGCAACTCGAGGCCGACGTCCGCCGGCCCATCGACGAGCGGCGTGACCGAGATGCGCAGCACCGCGCTATAGGATTTGCGCGCGCAATCCGTGGCGGCCGGATCGCCCGCGACGAGTTGCGTGCGAATCCCCGGCCAGGCTGCCAGCGTGTGCTCGACGTACGGCGTCAGCGTCTGCGCGCGCGGATCCTGGGCGAGCACGCCGACGACGTTCGCGGCCTCGGCGGGCGCGAACAATCCCGGCCAATCCGCGGCGGCCGCCGGCCGCGCGAGTGCAAAGACCGGCTGACCGAAGAGCACGGGACCGAAGACGACGACCGCGACCGTGGCGAGCGTCGCGACCGCCGCTTGATAGGGCAGCGTGAGCCGGGTGATCGTCGCTACGCCCACGCCGGTGAAGTTCGCCACCCAGACGTTCTGCGTGTTGGTGGGATCGCAGACATTCTGCACTTGGACGACGGCCATCACCGCCGCGACCAGCGCCAGCGCCGGGAGCACGTGCATCGTCGCGAGCACGGTGAACACCCCGACGCCGACGCCGTAGATGTTGAGCGGGCCGCGATAGAGCGCGAGCGGGCTGAGGATCCCGAACACCAGCACGTAGGCGAGCGGCGAACGCGGCGCGGCCGCGGCGACCAGCGGCGCGACCGCGGCCTGCACGGCCGGCAACCTCGCCGCCGCGAGCAACATCCCGATGCCGATCATCAAGACGAGCGCCGGCGCGACGTCTTCGACGCCGCGGATCAGCGCCGCCACGAGCGTCTGGACCGCATCGCGCGGCTTGGTGACCAGCGTCCCGTAGAGCGCCGCGAGCGCGAACGACGCGAGCGCGTCGAGCCCCGCGGCCTTGTAGAGCAGCAGCGGCAGAACCGGCGTGACGAGCGCGAACGGTGAGACGCGCCGCTTCGCCTGGGGCGGCCCGGCGACCGAGAAGGCGGCGTAGTCGCGCATGGCGCGCGCGCGGACGGCCGCGTACACGATCAGCACCGCAACGTTGATCGCCGCCAGCACCCACACGTAGGCGCCGAAGGCGCTCTGATCGACCCCGAAGAGTTGCCGGTAGAACGTCCACTGCGCGAGGTTGAAGATGTAGCCGATTCCGAACGCCATCAGGAACAGCGTGGCGGCCGTCGTGCGCGGCACGCCGACGGTCATCATCACCGGCAAGACGATCGTCCCGATCATGATGATCGCGCCAAGCCCGGTCACCGAGGTGAACAAGAGCGCGACCGCCGCACAGAGCACGAGCGCGACGACCATCGGCCGGTCACCGCCGAACTCCGCGGACGCGCCGACGATCGTCTCCGCGATCCCCGTGGAAAGCACGACGCGACTGAGCCACGCACCGAACACGAGGGTCACGATCGTCGGTGCGAGCAGCACGGAGCCGGTGCCGAGCACGTTGCCGATTCCGCTCCAGCCGGCGCCGGCGAGCGCCGCGATGCCCAGCGCGAGGATCGGAATCGCGAGCAGCGCCGGCAGCCGGCGCGCGATCATCGCCGCGGCGAGCAAGAGAAAGAGCGCGACGATCGCGAGCCCGCTCACCGCGCCGATGCGAGCACCTCGTCGAACGGCGGCAGCGCGTGTCCGCGCAGATAGTCCTCGCGCTGCGCTGCATCGAGCCGGCCCGCCAGCGCCTGCGCGCGGGCCTCGGCGAGCCGGTAGCGCACCAGCACGCGATCCAAGCCCGGCGGCGTGCTCTCCGCCGCCCAGGCCGCTCGATAGGCGGGTTCGAGCGCCGTCAACTCGTCGCGCAGTTCCCAGCACAGGTACTTGGCTTGATTGAGATCGCGATAGACGATCGCGTCGTCGCCGGTGCTCGCGTGAGATCGCGCGTCGGCGTAGAGCGCCCGCACCTCCGCGCCGATTTGGAAGCGCCGGCCGAGATCGTCGTAGCGTTGCGCGGCGAGCCGCATCACGCGCGCCGCCGCGGCGTTGAGCGGCGGCGCGCCGGCATCGTCGAGCTGGGCGATCACCGCCTCCGCCGCGAGGCGGATCGCGCGCACGTCCGCAGCGGGCGTGCGCGCGCCGATCGCCGCGTCGAACGGATCGGCCCAGAACAGATAGTCGCTCGAATCACTCGCGGGCTTCGCGTGGAGCAGCGTGCGAATCGCCGCCAGCGCGTCGAGGTCGCGGGCGAAGCCCGAATCGTCGCTGCCGAAGAAGGCGCGCGCGAACTGCCGGTGCCACTGCGCGCGATCCACCGGCGTGGTTTGCCACGCGCTCGCGGCGGCGAACGCCAGCGGCGCCCAGGTCGCCTCGTACAACGACTCGCCGTCGTCGTGCCAAACCGTCGCCAACATCCCGAGCACGCGCGCCGCCTTGCCGTCCGCCAGAAACTGCCCTTCGTTCGCGTAGGCAACGTCGAGGTCGGGATAGATCTCGTTCCAGTTGTTCGCCCCGGGGGAGACGAACTGATCGAACCCCGCACCCGCGACGGTCGCGATATATCTCGCGAACGACGGTTCGGCGCCGTAGTGGAACGTGGCGATCACGATGTCGTGCGGGATCAGCGCGAGGATCGCCGGATTTGCTTGGATCGCATCATCCCAGATCACCGGCCGCGTCCCGGGTCGCGCGACGACGGCGGCGACGCGCCGGATGTGATCGGCGACGACCTGCGGCGTGCGCGCCGTGCGCCCGCGTCCCAGATCGACCGGCTCGTCGACGCCGAGGTGAAAAAACGGCACGTTCCCCGCGGCCGCTTCCTCGCGCCGCAGCAGCGGCTCGAGATAGGCGTAGGTGGCGAGGTCGCTGTTGGCGAGCAGATAGCCGTGCGGTGTCTCCGCCAGCGGCGCGAGCGCTTCGTATTGCAGCGCGGCGTGCATGTGCGCGAAGGTCTGCTGCTCGGGGATCAACGCAACGTGAAAGCGCGCGGCATAGGCGGCCAGGTGCGCGAGATCGGCGGCCCAGAGCACACTCGGCGCCGCGACATACGGATGCGCCGGATCGGCGAACACGCCTTCCAAGTACGGCGAGTAGCCGTTGATCTTGAGCGCCGCGAGTTGGCGGATGCGATGCTCGAAGTACGCGCGCGTGGGAAACGGCCCGCGTGAGATATCATCTGAGACGATCCGCCACCGCAGCGCGGGCCGATCTACGATGTGCACGCACGGCAGCCGCCACGCACCGTTTACTCGAACCGGAAGCTGCGCGAGCGTGGCGAGGCCGTCGAAGGTCCCTTCCGCGTTCGCCCCGGCGATGCGCGCGCCGTTCGCATCGACGTTCGAGCGTATACGCCGCATCGTCGCCGGATACGCGGGACGTGACGCGCAGGTTCGGGTTCGCCGCGACGACCGGAGCCGCGATGCCCAGCGCCCGCCAGCGCCGGCTGAGAAGCTCGCGCCCGCCGGGATCGAACGAGGCGGCCGCGCGCAGCGGCGCGGCGAGCGGCAATCCGCCGCCGGGACATGCCTGCTGCTCGAACACGCCGGGCTGCGGGACCAGTGCGGGGAGAACGGCCGCCAACAGAACGGCAAACACGCGACGGAACTGCGGCGCGTTCGTTCGCGGCGCCTGCGGCGAAGGTCGCACCGAGACGGAGCCGAACCGGCGGCCATGGCGCTCACCGCGATCGACTGGACCATCATCGTCGGGTTCTTCGCGATCAATCTCGGCATCGGGATCTTCTACGCCCGGCGCACGGGCAAGAACGTCGGTGAGTACTTCCTCTCGGGCCGCGCCGCGCCGTGGTGGCTGGCGGGCACTTCGATGGTAGCCACGACCTTCGCCGTCGACACACCACTGGCGGTCACGGGCTTCGTCCACGACAACGGGATCGCCGGGAATTGGCTGTGGTGGAACATGGCCGCGAGCGGCTGCCTGACCGTGTTTTTCTTCGCCGCGCTGTGGCGCCGCTCGGGCGTGCTGACCAACGTCGAGTTCATCGAATTGCGCTACGGCGGAACCGCCGCGAGCGCGCTGCGCGCCGTACGCGCCGTCTTTCAGGGCGTGCTCGTCAACACGATCGTCATGGGCTGGGTCAACCTCGCGATGGCCAAGATTCTCACGCTCACGCTGCACGTCGACAAGGGTCCGGCGATCCTGGTGTGCCTGGCGTTGACGGCGATCTACGTCACGATCGGTGGTTTCTGGTCGGTGCTGGTGACCGATCTCTTGCAGTTCGTGGTGAAGATGACCATGGCGGTCGTGCTCGCGGTCGCCGCCGTCGCCGCGGTCGGCGGTATCGGAACGCTGCGCGCCAAGCTCGGCGTGCTCGATGCGGCCCACGGCGGTGCCTCGGTGCTGGCGTTTTTCCCCGGCAACGAGTCGGCCTGGATGCCGCTCACGACGTTCCTGGTCTTCATCGGCGTCACGTGGTGGGCATCGTCCTACCCCGGTGCGGAACCCGGCGGCGGCAGCTATATCGCGCAGCGCATCTTCGCGGCGCGTTCCGAACGGGACTCCGTCTTCGCGACGCTGTTCTTCAACGTCGCACACTACGGGCTGCGGCCCTGGCCCTGGATTCTCGTCGCGCTCTGCGCGCTGGTTCTCTACCCGCACGGCGTAGCCGGCCCGGGCGGCAAGCCCGACCCCGAACTCGGCTACGTGCAGACGCTGATCGACTATCTGCCCGCTTGGCTACGCGGCTTGATGATGGCCGGCTTCCTGGCCGCCTATATGTCGACGATCGGCACGCACCTCAACCTCGGCGCGTCGTATTTCACCAACGATCTCTACCGGCGGTTCTTCCGCCCACGCGACTCGGAGGCACACTACGTCACCGTCTCGCGCTGGATGACGGTCGTTTGCGTGATCCTCGCCGCGATCGTGACCCAGTTCATGACGTCGGTGGGCGATGCGTGGAAGTACATGCTCACGCTGACGGCGGGCGTCGGCCCGGTGATGATCCTGCGCTGGTACTGGTGGCGGATGAGCGCGTGGAGCGAGATCGCCGCGCTGGCGGCGTCGGCGACCGTCGGTTCGGCGCTTTATCTGTTCGATGTGTTCCCGGGCGACGATCCCAACGCGACCGCCAAGCGGTTGCTCGTCACCGTCGTGTGTACGACCGCGACCTGGCTGATCGTTACGTTCGTCACCAAGCCCGAGAACGACGCGACTCTTTGGCGTTTTTTCGTCCGCGTTCGACCGGCCGGCGGCGGCTGGCGGCGGTTCGCGGCCCGGGCCGGCGGGAACGAACACGCCGACCAACTGGGCATCGCGCTCATCGATTGGGTCGCGGCGCTCGCGCTCGTGTACGGCACGCTCTTCGGCATCGGGAACCTCGTTCTCGGCGAGCCGGTGCTCGGCGCCGGGTGGCTCGCGCTCGCGCTCGCCGCGCTTGCCGTGATCCTGCGCAACGTCAACGCAATCGTGCGACCGCCGGCGGTCGCGGGGACGGAAGCGAACGAGCGGAGCGTCGAGGGCATGCTCCCGCTTCGCGAAGAAATGACACAGTATCCATAGGACACCAGGCCTACGGCGGCGCACGGAAACATTCTATGTTCGCGGTGTTGGGCGTGTTGGCGCTTGTCGGCCTGGTCATCGGCCTCCTCTTCGTGCTCGCGCGAGTTCGCCGCGAGCGCAGCGAGGTCGAACGCGTTCGCACGCTCTTCTCGCGCTACGTCCCGCCGGCGATCGTCGACGAGTTGCTACGGCGCAAAGATCCGCGCCTGGCGACCGGGCGTTCGATGTATGCGACGGTCCTGGTCTGCCGCATCGAGAACTTCGCCGGTTTTACCGAATCGCTCTCACCCGAAGAGACGCTGCGCTATCTCAACGAATTCTTCGCGCTCGCCGGAACGTCGATCCAGAAGAACCGCGGCATGATCGACAAGTTCCTCAGCGACGGCATCATCGGCGTCTTCGGCGTGCCGATCGAAGACCCGTTCCAAGAAGAACACGCGCTGCGTGCGGCGCTCGACATCGTGCGGCTCGTCGACGCGATGGGCCAGCGCTGGACGGCGCAGGGACGCCGCTCGTTCCGCGTCGGCATCGGGGTCAACTCGGGCCAGGTGATCGCCGGCGACGCCGGCTACAACGACCGCCGCGAGTTCACCGTCGTCGGACCCGAGACGCTCTATGCCGCGCGACTCCAGGAAGCGACGCTCGATTTGAAGGCGGCGATCGTGGCGTCGGCCGCGACCTGCAACGTCGTGAAAGACGAGTTCTCGCTGGTCCCGATCAAGGACGTGCCGTTGCCGGGACTGCGCCGGCTCGCCAACGCCTTCATCGTGCGCGGCTTGATGAAATACGACCGCGATGACCTGCGTCTCCCGCGCAACGATGAGATCGGCGAAACGAAGATCGAGGCGGCCGCGCCGCGGCCCACGCTACGCGCGGTCGAGACGCCTGCGCCGCCGCCCGGCAGTATCCCGGTCGCGAAACCGTCGTCATCGCTTCCACGCCGCCCTCCACCCACCGAACTCACGCCACCGGTGCAGCGCAGCTCACCGCCGCCGCCCGAGATCATGCCGATGCCGCGGATCGATCTGCCGGATCCGCCGCAACCGTTGCGGCCGCGCCGGCGCATCAACCATCCGGCTGCGGCCGATTTGCCCGAACTGCGCATCCCGCGCTACCGCAATGAGGACGACGGACCGATCATGCCCGACCCGCCGCCGCCCCGCGGATTTTACGAAGACGGCGAAGGCCCGCCCCACCAGCTCCCGTAGTCGCTATGGCGCGGCGCCGGCATCGCCGAAGCCCAGCCGGCGCAGGACGGGCTCGATGGCGATCCCTTGGATCGCCAGTGTCACGAACACGACGGCGAACACCGCGTCGATGAGTTCTGCACGATGCGGGACGGTGGCCGGCAGATCCAGGGCCAGCGCCAGGGCGAGCCCGCCGCGAATGCCGGCCACGAAGGTCGTCGTACGCGAGCCGTGCTGCGCGCGCATGCGCGGAAAAAGCGGCAGCACGAAATACGCGAGCACGCCGCGCGATGCCAGCACCGCGACGATCGCGACGCCGACGAGATACGGTTCGTGGAAGATCCGATCCGCTTGGATGGCCAGACCCGTGGCCAAGAACACGAACGCGTTGAACACGTAGGCCAGCGCATCCCAGAAGCGGTCGACTTCCTCGGCGCTCTGTGCCGTCACGACCCGGTCCGCGATCCGGCGCAGCGTGATCCCGGCGGCCGCCGTTGCAAACACGCCGGAGAGATCGAGACCCGCGGCGATCGTGTACGACCCGTAGGCGAGCACGATCGTCCCGGTGAGTTCGGCTGCGCCGGTTTGCGCGAAGCGAATGATCGCGCCCATGCCGATCGCCGCCGCGATGCCGATCCCGGTTGCCGCGATCACCCCCAGCGCGGCGTGTGCGAGTTCGATGGGGACCGACGGATTCGGCAACGCCGGATCGGCGAATTTCAACGCGACGCTGAAGAGCGCAATCGCGACGCCGTCGTTGAGCAGTGACTCGCCTTCGACGAGCGTCGCTAGTTCGACGGGGACCCGCAGCCGCCGAAAGACCGCGATGACCGCGACCGGATCGGTCGCCGAGAGGATCGCCCCGAGCAGGAACGCGAGATCGAAAGGCAACGCGCCGGTGGCAACGATCACGCCCGCGATGACCAGGCTCGTGATCAGAACGCCCGGGATCGCCAAGGTGAGGATCGGCCGCGCCATCGTGCGCAGGGCCGCCGGCGAGAGGTTCCACGCGGCCTCGAAGATGAGCGGCGGCAAGAACACGAAGAGCAGCGTCGGCCCGAACGAAAACGGCAGCGTGAACGGTTTGATCACGCCGACCAGCGCACCGATCACCACCAGCGCCACCGCCGCCGGGATGCGCACGCGTTCCGCCAGCAGCCCGACGACCAGGGCAAACCCAAGCAAGCCTACGAAGGAGAAGGCGCCGGCGGCGACCGAGTTCACGCGACGGTTTTCGGCTTCATCGGATTTCTTTGCGATTCGACTCCATCCGGCGGCCTCCCGGATACGTTCTCATACCGGGGGGGACCATGGAAGGACGCGAACCACGCACCGATGGAAGACGGCACCCGGCTCATGGAACGCGTGCGCGCGCGGGACAGCGCCGCATTCGAGCGTCTTTATGATGCGTACCACCGGCTCGTCTTCGGGATCGCTCTGCGCATGCTCGCCGACGCAACGATGGCCGAGGATCTGGTGCAATCCGTGTTCATGAAAGTCTGGAGTTCTCCGGAAGCGTTCCGGTACGGCAACTTCGGCGCGTGGATCGCCCGCGTGACCCGGAACCGCGCGCTGGACGTGCTGCGCAGCCGCGCGCTGCGCGACGAGAGCGAGATCCCGGCCGATATTGCCGAACCCGGCGCGCTCGACGACGCCGTCTTTGCTCGTCTCAACGCGGAACGCGTCCGCCTGGCGCTTGCGACCCTGCCCGCGGAGCAGCGCGCGGCGATCGAGTTGGGCTTTTTCGGCGGCATCACGCACGAAGAGATCGCCAAGCGCACGGGCATCCCGCTGGGAACGATCAAGACGCGGATTCGCACGGGGCTGGGGCGCTTACGAACCGAGCTGCAAGGCAAGGTGTCACGATGAGCGACTCGCCCGGGCACGAGGCGATGCTCGACCTCGTCGCGGTCGCGGCACTGGGATCGCTGCCTGCGAGCGAACTGCGCATCGTCACCGCCCACCTGGCGACCTGCGAAGCCTGCCGCGCCGAGTACGATGCGTTGCGCCCGGCCGCCGACGCGGTCGGATTGATCGCCGAAGAGCCGGTCGACTCGCTGCGCTCGGCGCGCATGAAGAAGCGGCTGCTGGCCGCGGTCGGGCCGGCGGCGCCGGTGCGCTCCGGGGTCAACGCGGCGGCGTGGGCGGCCGGCCTCGCGGCCGCGGCGGCGATCGTTTTCGCCTTGGTCACGACGGTCCAGGACATCGGGCTGCGCAGCGATCTCGCCAATGCGCAGCGCCAGAACGGACAGTTGCAGTCGCGCGTCGCCGAAAGTCAGCGCGCATACGAAAGCGAGCGTTCGATGCTGGCCGATCTCGGCGCCGGCGACGCGCGGCGTTACGTCGTGCCGGGCGGTGAGGTGGTGGCGCGGGGCGACCACGTCTACTTCACGCTACACGCGCTCCCCCCGCCGCCCAAGGGCAAGGTCTACCAGGCTTGGACGCTGGCCAAAGGTGCGAAGTCCACGGCACCGAGCGTAACCTTCGTGCCGGACTCCTCCGGTTCGGCGGTCATCCTCTTGCCGGCAAACGCAAGTTCGCTTGCTGCCGTCGCGCTCAGCGTCGAGCCCGAAGGCGGGAGCAAGGCGCCAACGTCCAAACCCACGTTCATTCAACCGCTCTCATAAGGACCGCCCCTGCTCGAAGCCCTCACGCGTACGTCGCGCCGCGAGGCCATCGCGTACGTCGAACGTCACCCCTACGAAAACGTCTTTCTCCAATGGGTGCTCGAGGGCGGCCATGGCGTCGGCGCGCCCGACGAACTCTTTCTCAGCCGCGACCGGCGCCATCACGTCACCGGTGTCGTATACTTCGGGACGCAACTCGTCCTGGCCGCCGACGACGACCCGACCGTCGATGCGTTTGCGATCGAGACACGCCGCCATACCGGGCTGCGCAGCTTCGTGGGTCCGGTAGCGGCCGTGGACCGGCTCTGGCAACGCGTGCGAGAATGGCATCGCCCGCCGGTGATCGTGCGCGACTATCAGCCGCTCTACGTGCTGGCGGGACGCGACCTTCGGATCACGGGCGATGTGGATGTGCGCGCGGCGCGGCCCGACGATACCGAGCAGATCGCCGAACATTCGGCGCAAATGATGATCGGTGAACTCGGCTATGATCCGCGCCTCGCGCGGGCGGCGTTTCTCTCGGGCGTGCGCAACGCGATCGATGCGGGGTTGTGGTGGCTGTGGTCGGTTGACGGCGAGCTACGCTTTCAGTGCAGCATCGGCGCACGCTCGCGCCACACGGCGCAGCTTCAAGGGGTCTGGGTGCCGCCCGAGTCGCGCGGCCGCGGCTACGCGACCTTGGCGCTGGGGTCGATCGCGCGGCGGCTGCTGGCGACCAATAAAACGCTCTCGCTTTACGTGAACGATTTCAACACCGACGCGATCGCGCTCTACGAACGCCTGGGCTTCGTCGAGAGCGGCGCGTTCGCGACCTACCTCTTTCCGTGATCCGCGTTCGCGGCGCGCTCGTGCCGCTGCTGCTGCTCGTGGCGGCGGCGGTCGTCCTGTGGAGCGCGCCGATCGACCGCGGTTGGATCGAGCGCGGGTATGCGAACGACATCTACGCGGCGCTCGCGACGACGTTCGTGCCGCTGATCGATCGCCTGCCGTTCGCCGCCGGGGACGTGTTGATCGTAGGTGTCGCCGGGGGCTGGCTGGCGTTCGTCATCAGTCGAGCGCGCGCGCGCGGCCGGCGCGCGACGGTGCCGATCCTGGCGGGAACGCTCGGCCTCGCGGCGGCGCTCGCCGTCTGGTTTCAGGGTGCGTGGGGACTCAACTACCGCCGCGTCCCGATCGCCGGGCGCGTCGACTACGAGCGCACCCGCGTCACCGACGCCGCGGTTGCCGCCTACGCCCGCACGCTCGTCGCCGGCCTCAACGCGACGGCACCGGCCGCGCACGCCGAGATGCAGCGCGCCCCGCAGGTCGACGAGGCGACGCTGGAACGCGATTTTCAACCCGTGGTCGCGCGGCTGGGCGACACGTATCCGGTCCGGGTGAGCGAACCCAAGACCTCGCTCTTGCTCGATCGCTGGTTCGCGATCGCCGGGATCGGCGGGATGTTCGACCCCTTCGCGTACGAGACGATCCTCAACTCGGAGTTTCTGCCGTTCGAGCGGCCGTTCGCGCTCGCGCATGAATGGGGCCACGTCGCGGGCTTCACGGCCGAAGGAGACGCGAACCTGATCGCCGCGCTAACCTGCTTGCGGTCGCACGATCCGCTGATCCACTATTCCGGGCTCATCTGGACCTACGACTACTTCCCGCGCGACGTCGTGCAGGCGTACCGGCTCTCCAGGCTCGTGCAGGACGACCAACGTAGCGCGCAGGCGCGCTTTCTGCAGCATTACGATCCCCGCGTGTACGCGCTGCAGTGGAAGGCGTACGACACCTACCTGCGCGCGAATCGCGTGGCGAGCGGCGTTCGCAGCTATGGCGAGTTCACGGCGCTCCTCGTGGGGACGCCGCTCGACGCGCAAGGCTTGCCCCGCACGCACGCTTTCTGACCGCCGGCGCGTTCAGCGGACCCGGCCGAATGCCGGACTGAGCCGCAGCGCGTTCTCGTGGAAGATCGCCCGGCGCGCCGCGGTGCTCAGGCCGAGTGCTTCGATGGTCTCGCGCTCGCGTTCGTAGGGATAGGGGATGTTCGGGTAGTCGCTTCCATAGAGGATCATGCCGTGCGCCGCTTCGAGGTCGGCCGGTCCGACCTTCGGCGAGAAGTCTTCGTGGACGAGCGCCATCGTCGTATCCGTGAATAGATGCGGATACGTGGCATGCAGCGCAAAGTATGCGCGCGTGTCCGGTGTTCCGAGGTGCGCCACCGTCACACGCAACGTCGGATGCCGGTCCAAGACGCCGGCGATCCGGCGTGGGGCATCGTTGGTCTCGTCGCTCCACGGGATGTGGCCTGCGTGAACGAGCACGAACCCTTCGCGCTCGGCGAGCAACGCGAGGATCGGCATGAACCGGGTATCGTCGATCTGCAGGCGCTGCACGTCCTCGTGAATCTTCAACCCGATGCAGCCGTCGTCAAGCGCCGCGCGGGCATCATCGAGTGCGCTCGCGTCGTCGAGATGCACGGTGCAGAGCGCATGGGTACGGGGGCCGAGGTCGCGGGCCGTCTGCGCCAGCCACTCGTTCAGATCGCGCGCGATCCCGGGCTTGTGCGCGTAGCTGCAAAAGGCAAACTCCTCGACCCCGTTCTCGAGGATGACGCGCGCGATCTCGGCGGGTTCGCTGGGGTGATCGATCGGCCAGGGCGAGCGGTCGGCAAACCAGCGGCGAATCGCCGCGAAGAGCCGCGGCGGGTGAAGATGCGTATGAACGTCGATCATACCGCCGCGGCGCTCGCGCCCTGCGACGCTACGGTCGCCGGTGCGCGCAGAAGACGGTCTCGGTCCCCGGCCGCAGTCCGCGCTGGAGTTCGACCAACGCCTTGTGGCACGCCGAGTCGTTGCTGAACGGCGTGCTGATGATGCGGCCGTTCTGTACCAAGTAATACGCCATGGCCCGATTCGCCGGCGTGGGCGTCGGCGCCGGTGGCGGGGGAGCCTGTTGGGCCCGGGTAGGCGGCGCGGTCGCGGTCACCGCGCAGACCACGAAGGCCGCGATCAGAGCCTGCTTCATGGCACCACCTTCACCGCGCGAGTCCGGGCCCTCCTCGACCGCCTTCCCGCGGCGAGTAAGAGTCCGCTTTTTCGGGTACGGTCCCCACTGGCGAGGGGTTCGCCGTGGGCGAAACCCGGAAAGGCGTGGGCTATGCACCGCTACGACCAAGGGACGGCACCAACGCGCGTCCACCCGCATACGAACGTCGATCACCGGCAACGCGGCCCCAACGTCGAGATTCTCGCCGGAAAAACCTGGATCGCGATCGCGGAATTCACCGCCCGGCCCGACCGCCAGGAGGCGGTCATCTCCGCCGTCGAGACGCGGATCGAGTTGTTCCGCCAGAAACATCATGTGGCGCCGTCCTTCTTGATCGCCTCGCGTGACGGTCACCGCGTCATCGCGTTCCTAGGCGTTTCCGGCCACGACGAGTTTCGTGAGTTACAGAGCGCATGGGATCAACACGAGCAGCACCTAGCTCGCACCGACAAGGCCGAAGCGAGCAAGCTGGTCCTGTGTCATTGCACCGCGACGAGCGGCGATCCGACGTTCTCCGTCGGCTCCACGGACGTGCTCACCTTCGACGCGTTCGAGAGCGAGATCAAACCGGCAGCGGACGCGCTGGCGGATACCAACGACGAAATCCTGGGCACGGCCCTGCTGCGCGACGACACTTCGACGCACAGTTTCTTTCTCACGCGCCGCACGACCGTACCCGCGAAGGGCACGCGCCGCTATCATGTGGTCCGTTCGTGGGAAAAATCATGATGAAGTCCGTTCTTTCTGAAGGTGGTTGAGACGATGTCCAAACAACCCACGGGACACCTCTTGAAGATCGGCGATCACGTCCTCATCCCCGGTGAAGACCTCGCCGGCGTCGTCAGCAACGTCGCGCGCCACGAGATCACCGTGCACGTCCTCGTCGACGGACAAACCCAGCACCGGAAATACGCTCGCGAAGCGCTGGACTTGGAACCCACCATGGGCGAGGCATCCCGCTTCATCGACCACTGAGCAAGACGCCCAAGGAAACGGCTGCGAGTCTTCACAGGTCCTTCGCGCGGCGGTCACGGGTCCGCCCACATCGAACATCTAGCATGCGAAAGATACGCTTGAGAGGTTCATTTTCGTATGCACGATTCTAAGAAACTCGCCGGGAGCATGGACCTGCCGCCGGCCATCGACCAGCCCAATATCTTTCCGTTGCATTGGGAGAGCCACACAAAGAAGCTCGAGGAAATCTGGACCGCCGCGCAGCGTGAAGTGTGGGACCCGGCCAAGCTGCCGTGGGAGACCTTCGATGTCTCGCGCTACACGTGGGAGGAACGCGAAGCGATCGCCTACTGGTGGACCCTCCTCTCGGTGTTCGACGCCTCGGCGCCGCCGGTGTTCGCGTCTGCGTTGATCAAGACGTACGAAGCGCACGAAGAGGATCCCGTGCGGCGATGTTTCTTCTCGGTCACGCGCGACGAACAGAACCACGAGCAGACCTGCGGACTTGCGATCACACACTTGCTCGGTTCCCCCGGCCCGCTCGAACATACGCCGAAGACCGAACTCGGCCGCAAGACACAGCGCAACGCCAAGTGGCTCTATTACAATGGAAGCCGCTACTGGAACGGCTACAAGAAGGCCGTCCCGAAATACAGTCTGGCCGTGCTGTTCAGTTCGTTCCTGATGGGCGAGATCGCGGCGGCGACGATCTTTCACGAAATGGCCGCGGAATCGACCGAACCCGTGTTCCAGGAGGCGTTCCGCAATATCGGGCGTGACGAAGGGCGTCACATGGCGATCTGCCTGTCGCTGATGGAACGCGACTATCCAAAGCTTGCCTTCGAGGATCGCTCGCTCATCACCAAGCAAATCCGGGCCGGCTATCTGTTCCTCTCGGCCGTGCTGTTCGAGCCGCCGATGGAGTTCTGGGATCTGCCGGCCGATTTCATCGAACGTCCAGCGCCGCAGCGAAGCCGTGGCGCGGGCGGCGGGCTTTGGTATCCCGAGCTACGAGTCGAAAAAAGAGAACTGGCGCAACGCGATGCTCAATCTCAAGGGCGCCCTCGATCGCTACGAGATTCCGTTCCCGGCGATCCCCGAAGTCGGGATCACGGGCGAAGAGATTCGCGACATCGACATGTCGGAGATCATCCCGGTTTTCTAGCGTGAGCACGATCCTGCTTCATCCGTCGGGGCAAGCCGTCGAGTGCGGGCCCGGCGACACGGTGCTGGCCGCACTCGAAAAAGCGGGCTATGCGCTGCCGAACAATTGCCGCGCTGGTGCCTGCGGCGAATGCAGGACGAAGGTGCTCGACGGCGCCTTCGATCAGGGCGTGGTGCTGGATATGGCGCTCTCGGCGGCGGATCGCGCGAACGGCTTCGGATTGATGTGCATGGCGAAACCGCTCTCCGACGTGCTGACGATCGAATACGGCACGAAGGACGCGAAGCCGCGGCTGTTCCCGCCGCGCGAACACATGCCGTTCGTGGTGATCGACAAGCTCGCGCGCACGCCGGCGATCACTGAACTCGCGCTGCGACCGTTGCGCGAACCGATGCGCTACTGGCCCGGGCAATACGTGCAGCTCTGCGACCGCGAACACACGATCGCGCCGCGGAACTTCTCGCTGGCGTCGGCGCCGCGCGCGGAGGGCGAGATTCTCCTGCAGATCTCGCGCATCGTGGGCGGCGTGACCAGCGGTTGGGTCCACGACACGCTGCGGCCCGGCGATCGCGTCGACGTGAGCGGACCGTACGGCACGTTCATCGGCGATCCGTCGGTCGACACGCCCGTGCTGTGCATGGCCGCCGGCTCCGGGCTCGCGCCGATCCTCGCGCTCACCGAAGCGGCGCTGCGGCGCGGTTATCGGCGACCGGTGACGTTGCTCTTCTCCGCCCGCACGAGCGCCGACATCTACAACGCAGGGCTGATGGCCTATTGGGAAACGCGCAATCGCAACTTCCGTTTCCGCCCGACGCTGACCCAAGAGTCCGGCGCAACGCTCCACGGACGCATCCCCGCGATCTTGCCCGCGCTCTACCCGGACCTATCCGAGTACAGCGTCTTCATCGCCGGCAACCCCGGCTTCGTCGAAGACTGCGGCGCCGCCGCACGCGCGCTCCACGCCCGCGACGACCGTATCCACACCGAACGCTACATCCCCCAAGACCAAACCACGGCGCAAACGACTTCGGGCTAAATCGGAGGCGGCAACAACTGCCGGTTCGGCGGCACCAGAACCTCAGGCCGGGCGGCGCAGCATCTTGCGAACCGCGTCCGCGTGGTCCTGCTCACTGAAGATCTGCTGCCGCGCCAACTCCTCGAGCGCGATGTCGTCCGTCGCCGCCGCCTCCGTAGCGAGTTCGCGATAGAGTTTCAGTGCCTGCTCCTCGAATTCGAGCGCTTCCGCCAGGATTTCGTCGAGCGTGCGCGCGTGCGACTCGCCGGAATTCGCCACGATGACGGGGATCGCTCCCCCGAGCGACGTGATTTTCTCGCCGACGAGGACGCTGTGCGCGATCCCTTCATCGGCTTGTTCGCGCAACCACTTCTGGATGGGGATCCGGTTATGGCCCATGATCAGGAACGAGTAGTGGAGATACCGGATGATCCCAGCGACCTCGTGTGCGTAAAGCCGGCCCAGAATTCGCAATGCGGCACTCTGCGTTTGGCTCTCAAGATCGGCCATCTCCGTTTCCTCCTGCTCGTTTCGCGCACACGGCGAATCGCCGTCCGCCGAATGTTCTTAGCCGACCCCGCGATTCATTTTCAGCCGGAGCACCTTCGAGCGAACGCGACCCCGGCCGCCTTAGTTCGGGGCTCGTGCACCCGTCAGGTCGGCGTTGGCGAGGGTCGTTAGCTCGCGCCGGGTGATGACGCGGCAGTGGCGATAATCGCCGTAGGATTGCTGCGTGCAGAACCGCGCGTGCCTGAAGTCCGTGCCGCGCAAGTTCGCCCCGTGCAAGTCGGCGCACTGCACCGGGTGGCTCCCGCTGTACGGAATTCGGGCGCGGATCGCCGCATCGCCGATTACCGCGCGGCTCAGACTAGCGCCACGCAGAACCGCGAGGACCAGGCTCGCACCGTCGAGGCGCGCGCCGGAGAGATCGGCCTGCTCGACCCCGGCACCGCCGAAAATCGCGCCGCGAAGATCGCTGTGGGAGAAGTTGACCCGGTGGAGGCTCGCTCCTACGAAATTCGAGCCGCGCAGGTCGCTCGCATGCAGGCTTCGGGGCCGGTGGATCACCGTATGCGCACTGCGGCGCTACCAGAACGGCGACGGTAACCGCTGCGGCGAGTACCAACCGGCGCTGATTCACGCAACGACCCCCCATTCGTACTAGTCACCGTGGCGGGAGCGTGTAGGAATCGAACCTACCAGCCCCCTTGCGAAGGCCTCTACGGTTTTGAAGACCGCGCGAGCCACCAGACCCGTACGCTCCCATGCGTCGCGCGGTCTTACGCGGGAGCGGGTGCGGCGCCTTCGCGAGTTTTGATTTTCGCGGGGGGTTGGAGCTAGCGCGCGCGCAGCGCCGATTCGAGGAAGGCCAACAGGCGCGGCCAAGCGTCGGCGGCGGCAGCCACGTTGGCTTGGGGCGTACCGCCGAGCACGAACGTCATTCCCGCGAACGGATTGTCGACGAGCGGATGCTCGAGCGTCGCGAAGATGAACAAGTGCCCGGCCACCGGATACGACTGCGATCGATCGTCGAACGGGTGATGCAGCTTCTTGAGATAGGCAAGGCCGAGTTGCGATTGCGCCGCCGAATCCCAGATTTGATCGTCGCCCGCGCTGAGAAACAAGACCGGCCCGTTGATCTTCTCGAGGTGGAAGAATGCGGCGTCGACCGCGGCGCGATCTTGCATCGACACGTCGTACGCGGGGCGCATATCCACCGGTGTGTGCGTGGAGAAAGCCTTGCCGAACACCTCGCCCATCGCGGGTGCGTAGGGGACGTAGGGGACCTGCTTTCCGCCAACGGTCCAGGATGACGAGCGGGTGGGTCCGGGGCTGGAGGCGATCCCCTCCCACGCGAACGGGCTCGGGACATCGGCGACGACGGCACGGATCTCGGGATACGTTGAGGCTGCGAGCAGCGCGAGTTCGCCGCCTTTGGAGATACCCATGATCGCGATGCGCTGCGGATCGACATCGGCTCGTTTTTCGACGGTCGCGAGCGCGTTGCCGACCGTTTCGACCGGAATCTCTTGCAAACTTTGCGGCAAGCCCGGCGCGCCGAAATACGCGACCGAAACAGCGACATATCCCGCCTGCGCGAAGACGGGAGCGGAGCGGCTCATCGCGTCGCCGCCCTCCGATCCGCCGAGCAACAGGATCGCGGGATGCTTTCCCGCAGCCGCCGGCGTACAGATCGTGCCCGCGAAGGCGGCCGCGGGTGCACACGAAGGTGCGCTCGACGGTTCCGTCTGCAGCGCGGCGAGGAGGGCGAAGAGTGCAATCGTCATCATGCACCGATCGTACGCCGCTTACGCGAACGCGCACCATGCGCAAGCGTCAGCATTCCGGGATGACAATCGTCACTCGCCCAGCGCCGCGATCCTCGCAGCGGGTTCGGCGGGCGCGGGCTTCGCGGCTTCGGCCTTCTCGCGCTGCGCGAAGAGCGCGTGGTCGCGCTCGGTGAGATCGGCGTAGCGCTCGGCGAACACCAGGACCGCTTGGTCGAACACGTCGCTCGCACCGAGATAGCCGGCGATCGCAGCGGGGTCGCCGGAGCGGGCATGCCCCATCGCGAGCGCGCGGGCGCAGTACTCGACGTAATACGCGTAGGGCGCTTCGTCGAGCGCGGCGAGGTCGACGGAGGTCTTCATGTCGCGGAATTGGCGCACGTAGAAATCGTGATCGCCCGACGTGCTCCAGCCCAGGAAGATGTCACTTGCGAACTGGACGAGACGCTGGCCGCGAACGACCCGCTGGCCCTGATTGCGATACGGGCTCGGCGCGAGATACGGCTCGAGGGCCGAACGCGGCGCTTCTTTGATTTGCAGTACCAACCAGTGATCGTCGCCGTCGGTGAACAGGCCGACGCCGCAACGGGTCCCGACGCTGCCGACCCCGACGACTTTGACCGCGGTATCGATCAGGGCGTAGCGGGCGAAGAGCACCGCGGTCTCCGGCAAGAGGCCTTGCGGATACGCGGCGAACACGGCCGGCAAATCGACCTCGTCGTTGCGGTCCGCATGGAAGATCGTCGGCGGATCGTCGACGAAGCGCCGGTCCCAGCCCGTCCCCGTCGTGAGTTTCGCGAGCACCGCATCTTGCGAGTGCAGTTGCGCTCTGCGCACGTAGGCGTCGCGCCGGTCGCGATCGTCCTTCGTGGGCGACTCGCCGAGTAAGCGCGATTCATCGAAGCGCTCGTACCAGACCTCGAGCGGCGCGCGCGCCGCGTAGCCGGCCATTTCCAAACGGTAGCGGCGGATCGACGCGAGCAACGCCGCGCGGATGACCCTCTTGGGAAAACCACGCTCGCGCCCACCCAGCACGATGCTGGCGGCCAGCCGCAACACGTCCCACTCCCACGGCCCGGCCAGGGTCTCGTCGAAATCGTTGATGTCGAAAATGAAGTTGCGCTCCGGCGTTGCGAAGCCGCCGAAATTGAGCAGATGGGCGTCGCCGCAGGCCTGCACCGTGATCCCGCTGACCGGCAGCGTCGCAAGGTCGCTCGCCATGAGCGCTGCCCCGCCGCGGTAGAAGGCGAACGGCGAAGCGACCATGCGCTCCGCGCGCAGCGAGAGCAAGTGCGGGAGCCGGCCGGCCCGGACGGCGTCGATCGGGACCAGTGGATCGCGGCCGGGCGCGGGCTCCCATGCGGCGCAGGTCGTGCGCGGGACCGCCTTGCGCCGCGCCTTGCCCTCAGCGAGCCGATCCATCCGGCTTGGACGCCCCGGATTCATAAGGCACCCCTTTCGCTGGGCACCGATCGGCCCTTGCGCCGGCGTGTACTTTGTGATACAGAGTATTTAATGGAAGTGTCGCAAGCGCTCGCCGATCTGGCCGAAGTCCGCAGCCGTCTTGCCGCCGTTCAGCGCTTTCGCGGCCTCTCGGGCGGCGCAGCCGCCGCAAGCGGGCTGGCAGCGATCCTGGCGGGGGCCTACCAGCTCTTCTGCTTGCCGTACCCCACGACGCCGGGCGAGGTTTCCCGCTACGTCACGCTCTGGATCGGCGTGCTGGTCTTTGCACTGGCGACCAACTACGGAGCCATTCTGGTCTGGCTCATGCGCCATTGGAGCAGCCGCGCGCGGAGCGAACTGCGCACCGTCGGCATGACGATGGCACCCTCGATCGTCGCCGGGGGCGTTTTTACGTTCGCGTTCCTTCAGCGCGACCTGGTGGGCTTGCTCCCCGGCACCTGGTGCGTGTGTTACGCGCTGGGTCTGCTCGCCTCGCGCGCCATGGTGCCGCGCGGCGTGCTGGCCGTCGCGGGCCTGTTCGCCGCCGCCGGCGCGACGTTGCTCTTCGGACACGACATCGCGGCGCTGCGCTGGTGGGTAATGCCGGTGACCTTCGGTTTCGGGCAGCTCGCCATCGGCGCGCTGATCGCCTACGACGAGGTGCTTCATGCAGCCGAAGGCTGACGCGCCGTTCGCCTATAGCGGGCTCGAACGCATCTTCCACGAGCGCGGGCGGCTCGCCGTGTGCAGTTGCCTGGTCGCGCACAAGGACGGCATGCGTTTCACCGATCTGCAAGACGCATGCGGGTTGACGGACGGGAATCTCAACCGGCATTTGCACGCGCTGGCCGAAGTCGAGGTCGTGACGCTCGAACGCGTGCGCGGCAGCAACGGCCGGCCGGCGACGATCGTGCGCATCACGGCCGACGGGCGCAAGCGTTTTCTAGCCTACGTCGACGAGCTGGAATCGGTCGTGCGTGCGGTGCAATCGACCGCGAAGAACGCGCCCTTCAAACGGCTCGCCAAGCAATCCTGATGCAACAGCGTCTCGATCGCGCCGCCGTTCCGAGCGTCGTGCCGCACCACGTCGCGATCATCATGGACGGCAATCGCCGCTGGGCGACCGGCCGCGGCTTACCGGCGATCGAAGGGCATCGGCGTGGTGTCGTGGCCCTGCGCGCCGTGGTCGGCGCAGCGGGCCGCATGGGCGTCGGCGTGTTGACCGCCTATGCGTTCTCCGAGGAGAACTGGCAGCGGCCGCTCGGCGAGGTGGGCTCGCTCATGGAACTCGCCGCACACTTCGCACGCCATGAAGCAAGCGCGCTCGCGCGCGAGAACGTGCGCGTGCGGATCCTGGGCCGGCGCGACCGCCTGCCCGAACCGGTCGTGCGCTCACTCGCCGACCTCGAAGTGCGCACGGCCGCATGCTCCGGATTGAACCTGAACCTGGCGATCGACTACAGCGCGCGCACCGAACTCGCCGATGCCGTGCGGGCCCTGGCGGCGGATGTCCGCAGCGGCGCGCTCGATCCGGAGGCCATCGACGATGCGGCGATCGCCGCGCGCCTTCACACCGCGGGCCAGCCCGATCCCGACCTGCTGCTGCGCACCGGCGGCGACCTGCGGCTCTCGAATTTTCTTTTGTATCAGTGCGCGTACACGGAACTCATGTCCACGGCGACCCCTTGGCCGGACTTCGACGCGGCGGCGTTCGAGGCGGCGCTGGCCTCCTTCGCCGCGAGGCAACGCCGCTTCGGCCGCTGACTTCGCTTTGCGGATATGCTAGACTAGGGGGTCGTGAGAACCCGAGCCGACCTGCGTAACGTCGCAATCATCGCCCATGTCGACCACGGAAAGACCACCCTGGTGGATGCCATGCTCCAGCAGAGCGGCGTCTTCCGCGAGGGTCAGCATCATGACGTCCGGGTCATGGACTCGAACCCGCTCGAGCGCGAGCGCGGCATCACCATCCTGGCCAAGAACACGGCCGTCATCCACGGCACGCGAAAATTCAACATCGTCGACACCCCCGGCCACGCCGACTTCGGCGGCGAGGTCGAGCGCGTGCTGCAGATGGTCCAGGGCGTCCTCTTGCTGGTCGACGCGGCGGAGGGCGTGATGCCGCAGACGCGCTTCGTGCTGCGCAAGGCCCTCGAACTGGACCTGCGGGCGATCGTGGTGATCAACAAGATCGACCGCAAAGACGCACGCGCCGCCGAAGTCGTCAACGAGGTCTTCGACCTCTTCATCGAACTCGGGGCCTCGGACGAACAAGCCGACTTCCCGATCGTCTACACGAACGGCCGCGCCGGGATCGCGAAGTATACGCTAGACTCCGAGAATGGCGATCTCGAACCGCTCTTCGAGACGATCGCCAACTTCATCCCCGAAGCACCGGCCGAGGACGGCCCGTTCCAAATGCTGGTCTCGGCGATCGATCACAATCGCTATGTGGGTCGCATCGGGATCGGCCGCGTCTTCCGCGGCAGCGCCAAGCTCAACGCGCCGATCGCCAAGGTCGCGCGCGACGGAACGGTCGAGAGCGGGCTGCGGCTCACGAAGTTGCTCACCTTCCAAGGTCTCGAGCGAATCGATACCGAGGAAGCGACGGCCGGCGACATCGTCTGCGTCTCGGGGATCGAAGGACTCAACATCGGCGACACGATCGCCGACGCGAGCGCCCCCGAGGGCATCAACGCCGTCGCGGTCGACGAGCCGACGGTCTCGATGTTCTTCATGGTCAACGCCTCACCGTTCTGCGGCCGGGAAGGCAAGTATCTGACCTCGCGCCAGATTCGCGAGCGCCTGATGCGCGAACTCGAGTCCAACGTCGCGCTGCGCGTCTCGGACACCGAGTCGGCCGACACCTTCGAGGTCCGCGGCCGCGGCGAACTCCATCTCTCGATCCTCATCGAGACGATGCGCCGCGAAGGCTACGAGTTGGCCGTCTCCAAACCGCAGGTCATCATCACCGAGAAGAACGGCGTGCGGCTCGAGCCCGTCGAGTACGTCGTCGTCGACGTGCAGGAAGAATACTCGGGGCCGGTCATCGAGGCGCTGGGTAAACGGCGCGCGATCATGTCGAACATGTTCACGGTCGGCGAATCACGGCGGCTCGAATACACGATGCCGACCCGCGCCATCTTCGGTCTGCGCGGCGAATTGCTGACGCTCTCGCGCGGCACGGCCGTCATGTCGCACACCTATTACGATCACCAGCCGCTCGCGGGCGAGATCCCGGGCCGCTCGAACGGTGCGCTGGTGGCCAGCGATACCGGCACGACCACGGCCTACGCGATGGCGGGGCTCGATCAGCGCGGCCGCTTCTTCGTCGATCCCGGCGTCGAAGTCTACGAAGGCATGATCGTCGGCCGCGCCAACGACGACAAGGACGTGGCGATCAACGTCGTGCGCGCCAAGAAACTCACCAACATGCGCGCCTCCGGCTCCGATGAGAACGTCAAGCTCGCGCCGGCCGAAGAGCTCTCACTCGAGCGGGCGATCGAGTTCATCGAGGACGACGAACTCGTCGAGGTCACGCCCAAGTCGATCCGCATCCGCAAACGCGTCCTCGACGAAACCGAGCGCATCCGCCAGCGCAAGCGCGAAAAAGCCACCGTCTAAGCGGCGGGGCTCCGTTCGCGCGGAACAGGGGAACCTGCATGCCGCGCGATCCCGGCCGGGTGTGTGCGGACCCTCCCGGAACGCGCGGCTGCTACGGGTTGCTTAGGCCTTCGCGGCCCAAATGACGCAGGTGCCTTTGGGTTCGATCGGGCCCGAAACGACGGTGCATTTCCCGGTCTTGGTCGCGCTCCCAACGTAGAATCGACAGTCTTTACAGTACTTCTTGGGGTTGGGCGATTTCTTGACATATTGGACGGCTGAAGGCGGCGACTGGGCTGCATCGGCCTGCGTCGCGACGCTCGCGATGGCAGCCGCCGCGAGCGGCAGGCCGAGCAAATTGATGAGGACGGATTTACGCGAAAGACGATCGCTCACGAAACGAAACTCCTTAAAAAAAGACGGGCTGAAGTGGTAACGGAACGCACTCACTTTTCATGCCATGTCTTCATGGAGTTTTCTTTTTTAGGCTTACCTCATATGCATCTTAGGGAGCACTAAGAGAACGCCGGCATCGCCGGCAGCGGCTCGACCGAAGCGAACGTGAGCTCGCCCCGGTCGCGCTCGAAGCCGATCCGCACGGTGTCGCCGTCGCGAATGTCGCCCGCCAGGATCTTGCGACCGAGCGGCGTTTCGATCTCCCGCTGCACGGCGCGCTTGAGCGGCCGCGCACCGTACGCCGGTTCGTAGCCGGTGCGCACCAGAAACGCCTTCGCCTCATCGGAGATCTCCAAGCCGATGCGCCGGTCGACCAGCCGCGCGCGCACGCGATCGATCTGGATCTCGACGATCGACTTGAGTTCCTCTTCGGTGAGCGCGTGGAAGACCACGATCTCGTCGATGCGGTTGAGGAACTCCGGCCGAAAGTGCTGGCGCAGTTCGTCGAGCACCGTCGCGCGCATCACCGCGTACTCCGCCGGATCGTCGGCGCGGGAGTCGAGGATGCGGTGGCTGCCGATGTTCGAGGTCATGATCACGATCGTGTTCTTGAAATCGATCGTGCGGCCCTGACCGTCGGTCAGCCGGCCGTCGTCGAGGATCTGCAAGAATACGTTGAACACGTCGGCGTGCGCCTTTTCGATCTCGTCGAAGAGGACCACCGAGAACGGCCGGCGCCGGACGGCCTCCGTGAGCTGGCCGCCTTCGTCGTACCCGACGTAGCCGGGCGGTGCGCCGAGCAGCCGCGCGACGGTGTGCCGCTCCTGATACTCCGACATGTCAATGCGGATCATCGCGCGTTCGTCGTCGAACAGAAACGACGCCAGCGCGCGCGCGAGTTCGGTCTTGCCGACGCCCGTCGGACCCAGGAACAGAAACGAGCCCAACGGCCGGTTGGGATCGCCCAAGCCCGAGCGCGCGCGCACGATCGCCTCGGCCACCAGCGTGACGGCTTCGTCCTGACCGATGACCCGCTTGTGCAGTTCGGCCTCGAGGTTGAGGAGTTTCTGTACCTCGCCTTCGAGCAGTTTGCTCACCGGGATCCCGGTCCAGCGCCCGACGATGCCGGCGATGTCCGCTTCGTCGACTTCTTCTTTGAGCAGCCGGCGATCGTTCGAGCCGAGCGCCGCTTCCTTGTCGTGCAGTTGCCGTTCGAGATCGGCGAGCCGGCCGTATTTCAGTTCCGAGGCCTTTGCGTAGTCCGCCGTCTGTGAGGCCTGCTCGACCTCGATCTTGGTCGCCTCGATCCGCGCGCGCAGGTCGCGCAGCACCTGGACCGAGTCTTTCTCGGCTTGCCAGCGTGCCGTGAGCGCGCTCGTCTCCTCGCTGAGTCCGGCAAGCTCGGCTTCGAGCTTCTCCAACCGCGCCTTCGAGGCGGAATCCGTCTCCTTGCGCAGTGCTTCGCGCTCGATCTCGAGCTGCATGATGCGCCGGGCCGCTTCGTCGATCTCGGTGGGCATCGAGTCGATCTCGGTGCGCAGCTTCGCGGCGGCTTCATCGACGAGGTCGATCGCCTTGTCGGGCAGGAAGCGGTCCGTGATGTAGCGGTTCGAGAGCACGGCGGCCGCGACCAGCGCCGAGTCCTTGATGCGCACGCCGTGATGCGTCTCGTAGCGTTCGCGCAGCCCGCGCAGAATCGAGATCGTGTCCTCCACGGAGGGCTGGTCGACCTGGACGGGTTGGAAGCGCCGTTCGAGCGCGGCGTCCTTTTCGATGTGCTTGCGGTACTCGTCCAGCGTCGTCGCGCCGATCATGTGCAGTTCGCCGCGCGCAAGCATCGGCTTGAGCAGGTTCCCCGCGTCCATCGAACCCTCAGCCTTGCCGGCGCCGACCACGGTGTGCAGTTCGTCGACGAAGAGCAGCACCGCGCCGTTCGAGCTGAGCACTTCCTTGAGGACGGCCTTGAGGCGCTCCTCGAATTCGCCGCGATACTTGGCGCCCGCGATGAGCGCGCCCATATCGAGCGAGATGATCTTCTTGTTCTTGAGCCCTTCCGGCACGTCGCCGCGGATGATGCGCTGCGCGAGCCCTTCGACGATGGCCGTCTTGCCGACGCCGGGTTCCCCGATCAGCACGGGGTTGTTTTTCGTGCGCCGCGAGAGCACTTGAACGACGCGGCGGATCTCCTCGTCGCGGCCGATGACCGGATCGAGTTTGCCCTGCTGCGCCGCCCTCGTCAAATCACGGCCGTAGCGCTCGAGCGTTTGATAGGTGCCTTCGGGGTTCTGCGAGCTCACGCGCTGGTTGCCGCGCACCTCGCGCAGCGCCGCGAGTAGCTTGTCGCGCGTCACGCCGTGACGGCGGAAGAGCCCGCCGACCGCGCCGCTATCGTCGGTCATCGCGAGCAACAGGTGCTCGACCGAAACGTAGTCGTCACCGAGCGCCTTGGCTTCCTCGTCGGCCTTCGCCAACAGGCGGGTCAACGCGGGGGCGACCGTGACGGTCCCGTTCTCACTGGTCCCGGAGAAGCGCGGCAGGGCGCCGATGGCGCGGGGGAGTTCGCGCTCGAGGGTCGCGGGATCGAGCCCGGCCTTGGTCAGGATCGGCGCCGCGATCCCCTCCGGCTGATCGAGGATGGCGGCCAGCAGATGCTCGGGGTTCGTCTGGGTGTTGCGCTCGGTGAGCGCCCGCGTGTAGGCGGCGTTGAGCGCCTCCTGAACGCGCTGGGTCATACGTTCAACGTTCATTGGCATCCTCAAAACCCGGCCGGCGGCTGAGACGGTTGCGCCGGGCGGGCGGCGAAGCGCCCGGCATGCCCGCGGCCATCGCCTTCAGCAGCGTCGACAAATGGTTCGGCTCGAATCATGTCCTCAAAGCGATCGACCTAACCATCGAGCCTGGCGAGGTCGTAGTCGTCATCGGGCCGTCGGGTTCCGGCAAGAGCACGCTGATTCGCTGCATCAACGGGCTGGAAACGATCGACCGCGGCGCGGTCACGATCGACGGGATCGTGCTCGATCCCAAGGCCCGGAACCTCGCCGCGATCCGGCGCGACGTCGGGATGGTCTTTCAGGCGTTCCACCTCTACCCGCACAAGACCGCGCTGCAGAACATCACGCTGGCGCCGATCACCGTGCGCCACACGCCGCGCGAGCAGGCCGAGCGCGAAGCGCGCGCGCTGCTCGAACGGGTCGGGCTGCCGGACAAGGCCGCGGCCCTGCCGGCTCAGCTCTCCGGCGGCCAGCAGCAGCGCGTCGCGATCGCCCGGGCGCTGGCGATGCAGCCGAAGATCTTGCTCTTCGACGAGCCGACCTCGGCGCTCGACCCCGAAGCGATCGCCGAGGTGCTCGACGTGATCAAGGCGCTCGCGCACACGGGTATCACGATGGTCGTGGTTACCCACGAGATGGGCTTCGCCCGCGAAGTCGGTGACCGCATCGTGTTCATGAACGAGGGCCGGATCGAGGAGATCGCCCCGCCGGCGACCTTTTTCGCGCAGCCCGCCAACCCGCGCGCGCAAGCGTTTCTCTCGAAGGTTCTCGCCCACTGAGAGCCGCACACCATCGAACCGCCCGCGCCGCCGTGGCGCACTGCCGTGAATGAAGGAGCCCATTCGATGACGCTGACCCGCCGCGCCGTTCTCGCCGCCGCCCTCGGCGCGCTGGCCGCGTTCGGCTCGTTCGCTGCACCGCCGGCGCGGGCGGCCGACGACAACACGCTGGCGGCGATCAAGCAGCGCGGCGTTCTCCACGTCGGCGTCCGCGGGGATGCTCCGGGATTCAGCTCGATCGACCTGGCCGCGAACCAACCGGTCGGCTTCGAGGTCGATCTGGCGCGCGCGATCGCGCAGCGTCTGCTCGGATCTCCGGACAAGATCGAGTTCACGATCGTCAAGTCCGACAACCGCGTTCCGCTCGTGCAGAACGGTTCGATCGATTTCTTCCTCGCGACGGCGACGATCACGCCCGACCGGCTCAAGCGGATCGACTTCTCGAACGTGTACTATCGCGCGGGCCAAGCGCTGCTCGTGAAATCCGGCTCGCCGATCCATTCGTATCGCGATCTCGACGGCAAGACGGTCTGCAGCGTGCAGGGCTCGACGCCCGAGCAGACGATCCGGCGGCTGGTTCCCAAAGCGAACGTCGTGACCTTCGAGACGTATCCCGAATGCCTGACCGGTCTGCGCGGCGGACGCGTCGACGCCGTCACCACCGACAATACGATCCTGCAGGGCTATGCCGCGCAGGACCCCGCGAATCTCGCCGTCGTCGGTGGGCTGTTCACGTTCGAGCCGTACGGCGCGGGCATCCGTCTGGGCAACACGTCGTTGCAAAACGCCATCGACGCGGCGTTCGCCGACATCAAGAAGAGCGGCGAGTACGATCGCCTGCACCAGAAGTGGTTCCACGGCGCGGTTCCGCCCGCGATCGAGGCGGTCTTCGGCATGCCGGCCGCTACCGCGGCGGCCAAGTGGCAGGATCAGAAGCCCGGCTGATCTATGGATTGGTCCGTTCTTGCCGCGAGCACCGGCGCGCTCGCGCAGGGACTGCTGGTGACGCTCGAGGTCTCGCTCCTCGCGCTGGCGCTGGCACTCGCGCTCGGCGTGCTGATCGCGGTCGCGCGCGTCGCCCCGAGCCCGCCGCTGCGCGCCGCGGCCACGGCCTACGTCGAGGTGTTGCGCAACATCCCGTTGCTCGTGCAGCTCTTCTTCCTGTTTTTCGCGCTCCCGACGCTGCCGCTCTTCCCGATCCGGCTCGACGCGTTCACCTGCGGCGTCGTTGCGCTGGGGATTTATAGCTCGGCGTTCGTCGCGGAGGCGATCCGTAGCGGGATCGCCGGCGTCGCGCGCGGTCAACTCGAAGCGGCGCTGGCGAGCGGGATGTCCTACACGACGGCGATGCGCCTCGTTGTCTTGCCGCAAGCGCTCGCGAAGACGATCCCGCCGCTGGGCAACACCGTGCTCAACCTGATCAAGAACTCGTCGCTGGTGAGCACGGTCTCGGTGCTCGACCTGCTCGGCACGGCCAATCAGATCGGCGCCCGCACGTTCGACTACGTGCCGATGTTCGCAGGCGCCGCGATCGGCTATCTGATCCTCACCTTGCCGACGGCGCTGGGCGTGAACGTGCTCGAACGGCGGCTCGCACGGTGAGCTGGCTGTTCGCACCGGCGACGCTGCTGTTCTTGGCCGGCGGATTGGGCACGACACTCGAACTCGCCGGACTCGCGATCGCGATCAGCCTCGTCGCCGGCATTCTGCTCGCGCTCGCGCGGCTCTCGCCGTTCGCGCCGCTGCGCTGGCTTGCGACGATCTACATCGAAGGGATGCGCGCGCTGCCGGTGCTGCTGGTGATCTTCTTCTCGTATTTCGCGCTGCCGGGCCTCATCGGGATCAAACTCTCTCCGTTCGCCGCGGGCGCGATCGCGATGTCGGCGTTCACGGCGGCGCTGGTTGCGGAGATCGTACGCGCCGGGATCCTCGCCGTGCCGCGCGGGATTCGCGAGGCCGCCGCGGCGAGCGGCCTGCGCGGCGCGCAGACGATGCGCCTCATCGTGCTGCCGATCGCGCTGCGCCAGATGATGCCGGCGCTCGTCGCGCAGTTCGTCACGCTGCTCAAGGACACGTCGCTGACCGCCGTCATCGGGATCCTCGAACTCACCCGACGCGGCCAGATCGTCTTCTCGCAACCGCCGTTCCAACCGATCCCCGTCTTCGCACTGATCGCGCTGATCTATTTCACGGTGAACTTCGGCCTCGGGTCGCTCGGCCGCCGCCTGGAAGCCCGCGCCTAGCCGTGGAACAGAATCGAGAGCCCGAGGATCGGCCGGCCCGCGGCGAGCTTCGCTTTGAGATTCACGCTGCGGTCGTTCGGCGCGTGCACGACGGCGCCTAGGCGCGCCGGTCGACGCGTTCGAGGACGTAGGCGATCGTGTTGAGCGCGTCGACCATCAAGTCGGTCTCGGCGATCAACGCGGTCGCCACGCCCGAGGGATGGGCGACCAGCGCGTTGCGCAGGCGAACCTGAATCGCGCGCAGTTCCGGGAACGCAAACGAATACGAGCGCGCCTGGAGCGCGGCGACGATCTGCGCGAGCGCCGCGTCGATGGCGCCGGCCATCTCCGCGAGCGGTTCGGCCGGTTTCACCGCCGCCGCCGGGATGCGCGCGTGCAGGCCCAGCGACGCGAGTCCGAAGCGGCGGCTGGCGGCGACGGTTCCCAGCGCCGCGCGCACCGTGAGCGCGTGCGGCCGCACCGGTTCAGCCAACAGCCGATCGACCGCGGCTTCGGCATTGGTTCGTTCGCGCCAGGCCGTGAGTTGCGCGTCGTGGAGCGCGCGATCGTTGCGTGCAGCCGGATCGCGGTACGCGTCGAACACGAGGCCGGCGTAGCGCCGCTGCGCCGCGAACGAGGCGGCCAGGCGGTCGGGCGCGAGCGTTCGGCCCCACGAAGGGAACACGACGTAGGCGATCATCGCGAGCGCCCCGCCGATCGCGGTCGCGATCAGCCGGTCCACGGTCGCCGTATGTTCGGGCAAACCGCCGTAGGCGAGCAAGAAGATGACATAGGCTGTGATCGCGAGGCTGAACGCCGCGTAACTGGCCGCGAAGATCGTGTAACCGAACCACGCGAAGAAGATCACCAGCGCGAGATGGACCATCGGTCCCGGATGCAAAGCGAACGCGATCCCGCCGGCCAGCAGCGCGCCCAAGAACGTGCCGGCCAGACGCGCCGCGCCGCGCGAGAACGTCGCGCCGAAATCGGGCCGCAAGACGATCGCCGCCGTCATCGCGATCCAGTACCCGCGTTGGATCGGCAGCACATGCGCCAGCAACACGGCGACGGCGACCGTGACGGCCAAGCGGAGCGCGTGGCGTCCGCTCTCCGACCGAATCGAGGAGTTGGCCCGCAGCGTCGCCCAGGTGTCGGCGATCGCATCGCGATCGAAGAGCGGCGGATTCGCCGGCGCGACCATGCCGGCGACGCCCTGGACCGGAAAGCGCGCGGACTGCACCGCAGCCCGCAAGCCACCCGCCAGCGCGCGCGCATCCGCCAGCGCGTGTCCGTCGAGCGCATCGACCGCGAGATCGAGGGTGTGAAAGGTGGCGGCCATCTCGGCCGGCGCGCGCCCGTCGCGCAAGGCTTCGGTGATCTCGCGCAGCAGATCGTGGGCCGTCGCTCCGAGCGCGCCGATCGCCGCGACGCCCTCGGTCCCACCGGCGTTTTCGAGCACGTACCGGTCGGTTGCGATCGTCGCGAGTTGGCCCCGGATGCGCTCGGCGTCCGTGAGCAGATTCTCGAACGCCGCGATCTCGCCGCGGCGCGCGAACGGCGGCGGATCGGTGAGCAACTGCTCGACGCTCGAGAGCGTGGCCGGATCGGGCGCGGCCAGCGCGATCGACGGCAGATGCGCCGCATAGTCCGCCAACCCCGCATACGCCCGGGACAGCAATTTTCGCTCGGCGGTGAAGCGTCCGAACGGCCAGACGGCGACCAGCAAGAGCGTTTGAAACGCCCCGCCCGCGAACACCAGGCCGGCCTGCTCGAGCGCTTGCAACGGCGTGTAGCCGAACTGCCCGAAGAGGACGAGCACGACGACGGCGTTCAGGCCGACCGTGTTCGCCGAGGGTCCGAGCGACGCGATGGTGCCGAACGCGAGCGCCCAGCCGAACGCGATCAGCACGTCGAGCCACGGCACGGCGCCGGTGAGGCTGCCGACGAAGGCGGAGACCGCGAGCATCGCCGCGGTCGCGAGCATCGTCGCGGCGCGCGTGCGATAGTATCCCTGCCGCGAGGCGAAGCCCACGATGAGCGCGCCGATCGCCACCGAGACACCCGAGAGCGGATAGCCCAGCGCGAGCGCCGTGATCAGCGGGATCGCGACCCCGGTAGCGCAGCGCAGTCCGTAGCCCCATTCGACTCCGCTAGGATCGAATTGCGTCGTCCCCTTGGCGATCCGGCCGACGGCCGCCCAGGTCGCCACCCTAGCTCGAGTTCGGCGCCGGCGCGCGCAAGACGCGCAGATCGCCGGTGCGCAGCGTCACGCCGCTCGCGTCGAACCATTCCATGAGCGGTACCGCGTACTTGCGCGACGAGCCGATCGCATCGCGAAAGCCGGCGACCGTGATTTGCTTCTCGCGCCGCAGCGCCGCTTCCAGTCGCGCGCGAATCTCGGCGATCTGCGTCCCGCGATAGACGTCGCCGCCGACCTTCACGAGCGCGCCGGTCGCGACGAGCGTGTCGAACGCCTGCGAGAGTCCGGGAATCTTCGCGCGCCGCATCTCGCTCACCAGCACGTCGAGCGACGCCGGGACGGCCGGCTGGCCCGGATCGACGGGCGCAAACCGCTCGAAGAACGCGCGCTGCTCGGCGCTGAGCGACGGCGCGAAATCGAGCGTCGCGTAGTACCCGGCGCGATGCGCGAGGCGCCCGTCTTCGACCAGGGCGCCCAGCAGGCGCAGGAGCAGCGGCTCGGGTACGGCCGACTCACGCGCGAGCGCAAGCGAGGTGACGCCGAGCGCCCACGGATGCTCGTGTTGCCGGGCGCGCATGGACACTTCGATCCGCGCGAACAGCGCCGCAGCGGCGTCGACATCGACGTAGGCGGCGGGCCGCTGCACGAGCACGACGCGACCACCGGCGACCAGTTCGTCGAGCACAACCGCAGCGCGCGCCTCGCGCACGTTGGCGGCAGCGGCCAGCTCGGCCGGGGTCTTGGGTTGCAGACCCCCGGCGCGGAGCGCGCTCAGGATCGCGGTGAAATCGGGCGCATCGCGCAAATCGTCCGCAGCCGCCGGCTCAGCGCCCGCCGCGTCTACCGTGCCGCCGCCGAGTAGCGTTTTGGGCGAGAGCCGCCGCACGACGAACGTCTGCCCGGCAAACGTCACCGTCGGCTTGCGCAGGAAGAGCGTCGCGCCGGTCTCACCGCCCGCAGCGTCCCGATCGTCGAGCGCGAGCGTACCGAGGATCTCGGCGCTGCCGAAATAGGCCCGCACCGGCGTGCGGCGGCGCAACGTCGCGAGCGTCCCCGCGAGCGCCCGGAAGCGCACGTGCACGCTCGCCGTTGCGCCGAACTCGGGTGCCGCGAGCACCTCGCCGCGCGCGATGTCGGCAACCTCGACCCCCGGCAGATTGGCCGCCACCCGCATCCCGCCCGACACGGCGTCGTGCTTCGCGCCGAAAACCTGCAGCGAGCGCACCCGAACTTCGCGCCCGCTGGGCTGCAGCACGAGCGTCTCGCCGGCTGCGATGCGGCCTTGCATCAGCGTGCCGGTAACGATCGTGCCGTGACCCGGCAGCGCGAAGACGCGATCGATCGGCAAGAACGGCGGCGCCTCCGGGGCGCGCGGCGGCAGTGCGACCAACGCGGCATGGATCTCCGCGCGCAACTGCTCGATCCCCTCGCCGGTGCGCGTCGAGACGCCGACGATCGGCGCGCCGGCGGCGACCGTATCGCGAATCGCATCGCTTACGAGCGCGCGCGCGAGCGTGCGCTCCTCCTCGTCGACGAGGTCGATCTTGCTCAGCACGACGATCGTCCGGCGCACGTTGAGGTACCCGAGGATGGCGAGGTGCTCGAGCGTCTGCGCGGCCGGCCCTTCGTTCGCGGCGACGACGAGCAGCAAGAGTTCCATCCCCGCCGCACCGGCGAGCATGTTGTGCAAGAAGCGCTCGTGCCCCGGCACGTCGACGATCCCCGCTTCGATACCGTCGGGGAAACGCAGCGGCGCGAAGCCGAGATCGAGCGTCATGCCGCGCACGCGCTCTTCTATCCAGCGATCGGGATCGACCCCGGTAAGCGTACGCACGAGCGACGATTTGCCGTGGTCGACATGACCGGCCGTGCCGATGATGTGCATGTTACGCCGTGGCGAGCAGCCGGCCGAGTTCGTCGTCGCGCTCCGGCGGAATCGTCCGCAGATCGATCAGCACGCGATCGCCCTCGCAACGCGCGATGAGCGGCGGGGCCGCGTTGCGGTACCGCGCCGCGAGCGCGTTGGCATCGCCGGCCGGCGGACGCACGCCCAGCGCGATCGACGGCAGCTCGGCGAGCGGCAGGGTGCCGCCGCCCGCGTACCCGACCGTCGCCTCGACGCGCACGTCGAGCCCGTGCCCGCGCAAGCGCGCGGTCAACCGTTCGCCACGCGCGCGCAGGGTGGCGATCGACGCTCCCAACATCGCGTGCAGCGGGATCTGCGCCCGGCCTTCCGGCGAGAGCGACAGGCGCAGCGTGACGGCGAGCGCCGCGAGCGTCGCCTTGTCGACCCGCAGCGCGCGCAGCAACGGGTTTGCACGCAGGCGCGCGATCGCGGCCGTGCGCCCCACGATGATCCCGGCTTGCGGACCGCCGAGCAATTTGTCGCCGGAGAAGGCGACCAGATCGATCCCGTCCGCGACCGCCTCGCGCACGGTGCGTTCGTGCGGCAGTCCGTACTCCGTGAGATCGGCCAGCGCTCCGGTGCCGAGGTCTTCCGCCGTTACCACGCCGGCGCGCTTGCCCAGCGCCGCCAACTCGTTCGGCGCAACCTCGGCCGTGAAGCCTTCGATGCGGTAGTTCGAGGGGTGGCTGCGCAGCAGCAGCGCCGTATCGGGCGAGAGCGCGCGCTCGACGTCGCGTAGATAGACCTTGTTGGTCGCGCCGACTTCGACGAGCCGCGCGCCGCTGCGCGCCAGCACGTCCGGCAACCGGAAGCCGCCCCCGATCTCGATCAGTTGATTGCGCGCGACGATGACTTCGCGTCCGCGCGCAAACGTATCGAGGATCAGGAGCACGGCGGCCGCGCAGTTGTTGACGACGAGCGCGTCCTGAGCACCGCTGACGGCCCGCAGCAGCGTCGACACGCGCGCGTAGCGCGAGCCGCGCTCACCCGCCTCGAGATCGAATTCCAGATTCGAGTAGCCGCCGGCGACCGCGTTCATCGCGGCCAGCGCTTCGGCGGCGAGCGGCGCGCGACCGAGGTTGGTGTGCAGCACGATCCCGGTGCCGTTGAGCACCGGAACGAGCCCTGCGTGCTCTTCATGCGCGAGGCGCGTGCAGAGGGCGCCGACGATCGCCTCGCCGTCCGGCACGTCACCGCTGGCGCGCAGACCGTCGAGCAACTCCGTCGCGTGCGCCTTGACGATCCCGCTCCCAAAAAGAACGGCGAACCGCGCGATGCGTGGTTCGCCGAGGAGCCGATGGACGGCCGGCAGGCCGCGGAGGTTCGGGCGAATGCCTAGGCTGCGGCGAGATGTTTCTGAAGCATCGACGTGATCTGGCCTTCGGGGACGAATCCGACGATCCGGTCGACGGCTTGGCCACCCTTGAAGAGGATCAAGCACGGGATGCCGGAGACATGGTAGTCGCCCGCGAGGCTCGGGTTCTCGTCGGTGTTCAGCTTGACGAACGTGATGTCGCCGCCCAATTTTCCAGCTATCTTCTCGATCACCGGGCCCAGCATTTTACACGGACCGCACCACGGGGCCCAGAAATCGACCAAGACGGGTTTGTCCGAATTGAGGACGTCGGCGGCGAAAGAAGCCAGTGAAACTTCGGGTAAAGCGCTCATGAGTTGATGAAGAACCTCCGCCTGCTGGGACCCGGCATGGTGTTCGGCGGTTTCGGGCCGAATGGGGTGGCCATGCGCCGACCACTCGCTCTGCTCCTGGCCGCCCTGGCCGCCAGCGCCGCTCCCGTCCTCGCTGCCGGACGGGGTCCCGTACCCGTGACGGTCCTCGTCGCCACCACCGTCAGTGAGAACGCGCGTCGGACGATGCCCCCCGAACTCTGGCAGAAACTCGTCGACGAGTACGTCTTCGCGACAAAGATCATCCACTTCGCGGGAACCGGCTCGCCGACACTCGCGGATTGCAAAGCGGCCAAAGCCGTGTATGCCGTGACCGCGAGCTTCGACCTCGCGCCGCGGTTGCCGGGCTTCGCGCAAGATCCGGATCGGAAGTACGCCATGGCGCGGGTGTCTGCGCTCAACTGCGTCACCGGCGTGCCGGCGCCGGAGCGCACGATTCGCTTCGAGAGCCAGCCGCTTTCGCAAGCGCAAGCCGGCGACTTCGAACCGAACGTCAGCGAAATGTGGGGTCGCACGGTGCGCGACCGTCTCGGAAAACTCTCGCTGGACCGAGCCGGCGCGCCGGAAACGCCGGGCACGCCGGGTGCGGCCGGCGCGCGGGGCGGGGCGGTCGTCTCCGGCCTGGCCCGCATCACGCGCATCGACGGTGCGACGGTGTTCTTCACCCCGGGCGGGTACACGCTGTTTCCCTCGCAAGTCGTTCAGGTTTTCGCCAACAAGGACGGCGTTGCGCGACCGCTGGTCGAACTCGTGATCACCAACGTCACGCGGCGCGAGATCGAGGCGACCTTCAATTCGCGCGCACCGGGCTTCGTGATGCCGCAGATCGGCGATTTCATTCAGCCGGCCGGCCTGCCCGCCGTCGCGTCCCCGTCGCCGGCCGCACGCTGAGACGCCGGCGCGCGGCCGTCGTCATCACGATCGGAGCGCAAGCGCCACACCCGGTCATCTTCATCGAGCGCTCGGCGCACCTGCGCCATCACCCCGGCCAAATCGCCTTCCCGGGCGGCGGCCTCGATCCGGTCGATCACGACGATATCGAACGCACGGCGCTGCGCGAATTGGCCGAGGAAACAGGGATCGCAGCCGAACGGGTCCGGCTCGTCGGGCGGCTCGCGGACGTCCCCGGCCGGGTGAACCCGTTCATCATCACGCCGTTCGTCGGGATCGTCGCACCGGGTGCCCCGCCCGTGCCGGACGGCGACGAGACGATCGCCGTCTTCACGCCGCCGCTCGCCGCGCTGCTCGCTCCCGGCGGCGTGCACAAGGGCGTGGAACGGCTGGGCGGCGTCGCCATCGAGAGCTGGCTCTTCGATTGGCAGGGGCTGCACGTTTGGGGTGTCACCGGGCGCATCTTGGCCGCCTTCGTCGCCGCCGTTCGAACCGAAGCGACACTCTCCACCGCGATCGCCGGCGCCGGCATCCCGCTCGACTAGCGATCTGCGTATCCGGCTGCGGGCCGGCCGGCGCGTCTCACCGACCACTCGCCGGAACGCTCCTGTACCGTTTGGCCTAACGATATATCGGATAACGCTTAAATCGCGGGCCGATTACACAACTAGCGGACTTGCGAGGGTGCCCCCTTTACAAACGCGTTGGACGAACGTATAAACAGAGAGGGTCATCGTTCGACATAAGGAGTCCACGTGAACAGTCTCGCCGTCCAAACAGCCCATCGCCGTCTCATGGAAGCGCTCAAGCGTGAAGGCTTCATCCCCACAACGGATGAGGACGAGACGACGCCCGCACCGCCGGCCCAGTCCGAAATTCGCGGTTTCGTCGAAGTTGTCGGTGAACGCGACAAACGCCTGGTCTATCGCTTCGACCGGGATTTCGTCGACCTCACCGATCTCAGCGCGGACCAAGCGGTCGAAAAAATTCGCCGCACGATGCTTCAGCCGGCATAAGTCTCTGCAGGCGTAGGCCCAGCGGCCTACGCCTGTCCTCCCGCGAACAAAAGCGGGAATGGAACCGCCGACGCTCCCCGATCTGGAAAAAGCAGCGTTCCGCGCGTTCTTTGTCTATGACATAGCGGACACGATCGACCTCGCCCGGCTACGCACGGTCGGCGGCGAAGGCGTTGCCCGCGCGCCCCTCCAGTTGCGGCGCGAAGCATCCTCCGATTTTATCCAATATCCGGTGCCGCCGCTGATCGTACGGCTGCCGGATCTCGAGGACGTCGGCGCCACGGTGCGCGCGAAGATCTTCGACTTCGGCGTGATCTCGATTCGCTTGAGCGTCCCCTTCGCCGGCGAATTCTCGCACTTTGCGACGCTCACCCGCGACCTGCGCCGCAACCCGCGGCTGGAGACGGCAGCCCGCATCGTGCTCGACGCCGTCCTTACGGAAATCGCCGGTGCGCTGGACGAGCGGCATCCGGCCCTCCTCGAAGACTATTTCATCCTCGAAGTGGACCGCTTCGCGCAGCCGGTCGAGGCGAAGCAGCTCACCGGTGAGTATGCGGGGCAGGTGGCCCGGCTTTTGCTCTTCGAGGACCGGCCGCTGGTCGCCGGCGAGGAAGCCGAAGCGCTGCGCCAATCCGCCTCGTATTTCAACGACGACTTCGTCGCGGTGCAGTGGGATGCGGCCTTCGTCTACGACCGCTCCGACGGCTCCGAAGCGGTCGAGGATATCCTGGAGTTCGCGAACTCGCAACTCGTCGAGTTCCGCACCTACGACGCGCGGCTCGACGCCGAACTCGACGCGATCTACGCGCTCGAGCCCGGTCGCACGACCCGGCGCTTCCTGCGCGACCGTTCCGCCAAGCGCGCCGAGCAACTGCGTTTCCTGCTCGTCGACATCCTCGAACTGACCGACCGCACCTCGAACGCCCTCAAGATCATCGGTGACGCGTACTACGCGCGCCTCTACCGGGCCGTCGCCGGCCGCCTCGGCCTGGCGGATTGGCAACGCCAAATCGACACGAAACTGCGTTCGGTCTCGGAGATCTATCGCGTCTTCCAGGACGAGGCGCAGTACGCGCGCAGCGAGTTCCTGGAGATCATCGTGATCGTCCTGATCGCAAGCGAGATCATCATCGGCTTGCTCTCGCTGCGCCACTAAAAGAGCGTTTCTCGATTTCTATATGGGCTCTCTGCCTTGAAAAATACCATTCCGAAACCGCGTCCCACCACCATGTCATCCTGAGCTTATCCTGATTCCGGCCGCCGACCTCATCGCCATGGTGGCACAGGTCATACACAACTGACGGCACGCGCGGGGGGGCGATTTCCCGATCGCGTCCCCGCGGCGTTGGTGGCGGGCCCATCCTTCGACGGGCTCAGGATGACATCGTGGCGGCTCTCGGTTTTGGACGGTGGCAGATCGCGGTTCCAGTCGATCGCGTCGCCGCGGCAACGGCCCATCGACGGATCGCGGGTCTTACGGATCGCGTTCCTTATGGCGGGGTGAGGTCCTCGCCGGTGATGTCGCTGACGCGCTTGGTGACTTGGCCGAGGTTGGCGATCGCGATGACTTCGTCGCCTTCGGCGAGTTTTTGCAGACGGACGCCCTTGGTCGAACGGCCGGCGCGGCGAATTTGATCGACCGGGATGCGGATGACTTGGTTGCCGCTCGTGATGAGCAGCAACTCGTCTTCCGATTTGACGAGGATCTGATCGACGACGAAGCCGATCTCTTTCTCTTTGGCGAACGCCTTGACGCCTTTCCCGCCGCGCTGGGTGTGGCGGTAGTCTTCGATCGGCGTGCGCTTCCCGAACGCCTGCGACGTGACGATGAGCACTTCGCGGCGATCGTCCTCGACCACGTCCATCGCGACGACCGAGTCGCCGGGAGCGAGCGTGATCGCGCGGACGCCGCGCGCGTTGCGGCCCATCGGACGGACGTCCTTCTCGTTGAAGTGCACGGCCATGCCGTCGTGCGTGGCGAGGATGATGTCGCGCGTGCCGTCGGAGAGGTCGACCGCCAACAGTTCGTCGTCGTCATCGAGGCCGATGGCGTTGAGCCCGTTGCGGCGCACGTTGGAGAACTCTTCGAGTTTCGTCTTCTTGATGACGCCCTGGCGCGTCACCATCACGAGGTAGCCTTCGGTCGTGAAGTCGCTGATCGGGAATACCGCCGTCACGTTCTCACCCGGCGGGAGCGTGAGCAGGTTGACCAGCGCCGTACCGCGCGCCTGGCGCGTCGTATCCGGGATCTCGTAGGCCCGGAGCCGATACGCGCGACCCTTGTTCGTGAAGAACAGGACGTGTTGGTGCGTCGTCGCGACGAAGAAGTTTTGGACGACGTCTTCTTTCTTGAGATTCGCGATCCCGATGACGCCGCGGCCGCCGCGATTCTGCTGGCGGAAGGTATCGACGGAGACGCGCTTGATGTAGCCTCCGACCGTCGAGGTGACGACCACTTCGGTGTCCGCGATGATGTCTTCGATCGCCAGTTCGCCCTCGAGCGCTTCGATCGCGGTCTTGCGTTCGTCGCCGAGCCGCCGCTTGAGGTCGAGCGTCTCGCTCTTGACGACGCCGAGCATCTTCTTCGGGTCGCCGAGTAGCTCGGTGAGTTCCGCGATCAGTTTCATGAGCTGGCCGTGTTCGTCTTCGATTTTCTGCCGTTCGAGGCCGACGAGGGTGCGCAGGCGCATGTCGACGATCGCCGCCGCCTGAGTCGTCGAGAGGCGGAACTCCCCGTTCTCGATCTGTTCGTCGACGTCGCTGCCCGCGATGCGCCGGAAGGCATCCGAGAGCACGAAGGGCTCCGCCGCGAGGCGCTCGCGCGCGACCTCGACCGTATCGCTTTCACGGATGAGCGTGATGATCCGGTCGATGGCGTCGAGCGCAACGAGGAAGCCCAGCAAGAGGTGGGCACGCTCGCGGGCTTTGGTTCGTTCGTATTCCGAGCGCCGGCGGATGACATCCCGGCGGTGCTCGATGAAGTGCTTGAGGATTTGGAGCAGCGAGAGGACCTGCGGCTCGAGCCGCGTTGCTCCGTCAGCCGTCTTCATGAACGTACCGTCGTCACGCTTGACCGGCACCAGCGCCAGCATGTTGAACGCGAAACTCGACTGGAGCGGCGTCTGCTTGTAGAGCTGGTTCAAGACGACGTTCGGGGTCGCGGAGCGGTGCAGCTCGACAACGATCTGCATGCCGTTGCGATTCGAGAGATCGTCGAGCCGCGTGATGCCGACGATGCGCTTCTCGCTGTGTGCGTCGGAGATCGCCTCGACGATGCGGTTGACCGACACCTGGAACGGCACTTCCGTGATGACGATCTTGAACTTGCCCTTCTCTTCGACGATCTCGGCCTTACCGCGCAGCGCCACCGAACCGCGCCCGGTCTTATAGGCCTGGCGGATCGCTTCTTTCCCCGCCAACACGCCGCCGGTCGGAAAGTCGGGCCCTTGGACGATGTCGATGATCTCGTCGTCGGTCGCGTTCTCGTCGTCGATGAGCGCGACGACGGCGTCGCAAATCGCGGAGAGATTGTGCGGCGGGATGTTCGTCGCCATGCCGACGGCGATGCCGCTCGACCCGTTGACCAGCAACTGCGGCAACCGGCCCGGCAACACGACCGGCTCTTCGCCCTGGTTGTCGAAGTTGGGGATGAAATCGACCGTCTCTTTGTCGATGTCGGCGAGCATGTCCATCGCCGGACGCGCGAGCCGCGCTTCCGTATACCGGTAGGCCGCCGGCGGATCGGGGTTGATCGAGCCGAAGTTGCCGTGACCGTCGATGAGCGGATAACGAAGCGTGAAATCTTGCGCCATGCGCACCAGCGCGTCGTAGACCGATTGGTCGCCGTGCGGATGGTAGCTCTTGAGGACCTCGCCGATGACACCGGCGCACTTGCGATGCTGCTTCTCGGGCGTCATCCCCATCTCGCGCATCGCGTAGAGGATGCGGCGTTGGACGGGCTTGAGGCCGTCGCGCACGTCGGGAAGCGCGCGCGACGCGATGACGGACATGGCATACGAGAGGTAGCTCTCCCGCATCTCGTCTTCGACGTTGATTGCGGAGATACGATCGTTGTGCAAAGAGTGGTCCTATCGAAACATATGGGCGGATTCGCCTCGCGAACCCGAATTCAAAAAACGTCCGAGGATCGCGGCTAGTCCTGCCAGAGCGGAATCCCGTCGTCGTCGAGGTCGATCTCCTCGAGTGACGCGGGCAGCAGCGGCGCCGGCGCACCGGCGTCGAGCGACCCTTCGGAGACGTTCGGGACGTCGAAGACCGCCGATGGAGGCGCCGGGCGCGTCGTCTGATACGGCGGTTGCGTCTCGTCGGGAACGCTCGATAGGTCGAGCTTCGGCTTCGGCTTGGGCTTCGGCAAGGCCGTCTCGAGCGCGGCCGTACCGCTTGCGATCGACTCGTGGGCCTGTTCGGCCAGCGTCTCCAGCGCGGCGCGGTGGGCCTCGAACCGCGTTTCGATCTCGGCCAAGTGATCGGCCACGAGAGGATTCCCGTTCATATCAGCGCACCACGTCCCGTTCGCGCGGCTTGACGAGCGAACCCACGATCACGCCGACGATTCCGCCCCCGAAGGCACCCAGGAGGCCGATCAGCGCGATCTTGCTGCCGATCCCGCCGCCGATGTGGCCGACGGAAAAGAATCGCAGCGCAAGGATTCCGGCCTCGAAGGCCGCCGCGAACACGGAGCACACCGCCCCGGCAACGATCCCGACGATAACGTCGCTGATTCGAATGAACACGAGCACAAAGTTTCGCGTTGGTACGAGGTGTATCATCTAAGGATGGCCGTGACACTCCCCGACGAGCGCTCGCTGGACGTGTTTGCGATAGCGCTCGCCGCGAGCTTGGCTCCCGGCGACGTACTCGGTCTGCGCGGCCCGCTCGGCGCCGGCAAAACGACGCTCGTGCGCGCCCTCGTCCGTGCGCTGCACGGTTCGGACAGCGCCGTCTCCTCGCCGACGTTCGTCTTTCGGCAGCGCTACGACGGGACGCCGCCCGTCGAGCACCTCGACCTCTACCGGCTGGAGGACCCGGCCGAACTTCCGCACCTGGGGCTCGAGGATGCCTTCGCCCCGGACCGGATTACGCTGGTCGAATGGCCGGAGCACGCCCCAGGCTTGCTACCGCCCCATGCCCGGACGCTTACCATCGCCGGGAGCGGCATGGGGCCGCGGACGATCGAGACGTGAAAATCCTGGCGCTCGATGGGGCGCTGGGCGGGTTTTCGACGGCGCTCCGGCTGGGTAACGAGGTCCGGGTGGTCTCCTCGCCAGCTCCGGACGCTCTGGAAGCGGGCTTGGGGCGCGTCGCCGGATTGCTCGCGGAGGCCGGGCTCGGCCTGAGCGACCTCGACCGGATCGCGGTCGGAACCGGCCCGGGCTCGTTCACGGGGTTGCGCATCGTGCTCTCCTACGCCAAGAGCCTCGCCTACGGGTCGAACCGGCCACTTGTCGGAATCTCCTCGTATGATGCGCTGGAGCCGGATGATGCCCCGGAACCGGTCCTGACCGTCGTCAGCGGCCGGAAAGGGGTCATCTGCGCCCGTCTGCGCACGACGGCCGGTACCCGGACCGCGTGCGGTCCCGTGGCCCGCGTGCTCGACGATTTGGCACTCGCAGCCCTCGAGGTACCGCTGACAATCGTCGGCGCGACGGAGGACGTGCTTCCGGCCATCGCCGAACGCGCTAGAACCGTGTGCGTGCTCCAGCCCCGAGCGGAGGTTTCCGCCGTCGCGATCGCCGAGCTGGCGGTGCGAGCCGACCCCAGTCCCTCGCCGCACTCGCTCGCGCCGGATTACGGCGAGCAGCCGGCCGTCACGGCTCCGGCGCTCGCCGCCGGCTCCGAACGCTGATGGCCACCGTCATTCGCCCCGCCGCCGATTCGGCGCCGCTCGGCCGGCTCGAGATCGCCAAAATGGCGGCCGGCGATCTGCCCAGCGTGCTCGAGATCGAGACCCTTTCGTTCGTATCGTCATGGCCCGCCAACGCGTTCGCAAGCGAGATCCGCGACAATCGCCTGGCGCACTACTTCGTCGGCCGGCTCGACGGGCACATCGTTGCCTACGGCGGGATTTGGGTGATCCTCGAGGATTCGCATATCACGACGATCGCGGTTCATCCCACGCAGCGCGGCAAGAAACTCGGCGAAGAACTCCTGATTCATCTTTTGACCGAAGCGATCGCGAGCGGCGCATCGTGGATCACGCTCGAAGTGCGCGAGTCGAACGAGATCGCGCAGAAACTCTATCGCAAGTACGGCTTCACGGTCGTCTCGACACGCCGCGGGTACTACAGCGACAACAACGAAAACGCACTGGTGATGTGGGCCGGGAACCTCAAGGGACCGCTTTACGCGGCGCGACTGCGCGTGCTGCGCGACACGCTAGCGCAGGACATCGCGAGCGGCCGCGTGTGAGGCGTACCGCCGCCGCGCTCGGCGCATCCCTGGTGCTCGCGTCCCCGCTGGCCGCGCGCGCCGAAACGGTGATCGGCGGTATCGCACTGGGCACGCCGCTGCCGGCTGCCTTGCAGAGCGCCGGCAAACCGGCCGCGGCGCGTTCCCAAGACAATGGAAATCGCATTTCCTGGAGCAATGCGCGCGGTGCGATCGATGCCTACGTCGATGACGACGGCATCGTCGACGCGGTCGTGTTCACACCGCCGCCCGCGACGCCGATAGCGGCCCAGCTCGACGGCAAGCCGCACGCCTTCATCACCGGCACGTATACGGCGGACCAAGCCGATGCGCAACTCGCCGCGAGCGCGCAGTTCTCCGATGCCACGACACGCACGTACGAGCCCGAGAACGGCCGCGAACTGGTCCTCATCTTCGACTCCAAGACGCAGACGCTCAGGAGCGTCGCGTACGGAAGCCGCGGCGCGATCGCGCGGCTCGGCTACGTCAAAGCCGACGACATCGCGAAATCCGTCCCGTTCCATGCGGCGATCCTCAACCGCAGCGCGATCACCGACGGGGGTCCGGGACCGGCGGCTCTCATCGCCTATTCGGTCGATCGCCACGGCGTCGTGAAAGCCGTGAACGTGCTCGCGCCCAGCGGCGTGGCCGCGTTCGACGATCGGATCGCGAACGGACTCCTCGACGACAAGTTCACCCCGGCGAAACTCGGCGGCCGGGAGATCGCCTCGACCTACTACCGCGAGGTTCATGCGCAGTGATCGACGGGCTGCGTTTCGTCGAGATCGCGCGCGACGTGCGCGCCCAGCTCAATCAGTACGCGCGCAGCGCGCATACGCTGCGGGTCGCGCGACTGGCCGCGCGACTGGCTTTTGACCACGGCGAGGACGCCCAGCGCGCCCGGCTCGCCGGACTGCTGCACGATCTCGCGCGGCTGTACTCGATGGCGAGGCTGATCGCCGATTGCGAATCGCGGCACATGCCGATCGACTCGTTCGAGCGCGCGAACCCGATCGTGCTGCACTCGCGTTTGGGTGCCGAGCTGGCTCGCGAGGAGTTCGGGATCGACGACGAGGCGGTGCTCTCGGCGATCCGCAAGCATACGCTCGCCGATGCCCGGATGTCGCGGCTGGATACGATCCTGTATTTGGCCGATGCCTTGGAGGCGGGGCGTGACTACCCCGAACGGACGGAGATCCTGGCTTTGGCCCGGCGCGACCTCGACGGCGCCCTGCGGCGTGTGCTTGAATCGAGCATCGCCTACCAGCGCGCCAAGGACGCTGACGTCGCCCCGCAAACTTTCGCCGCCCTGCGCGCCCTGGACGCCACCCGGAGGAACGCTCTGCCTGACCTGATCGACCTCGTCCGCGCCGCCGCGGAAGAAAAAAAAGCCGACGACATCACCGTGATCGACCTCGACGGACGCACGATCGTCGCCGATGCGTTCGTGATCGCCACGGGCCGCTCGAAGATCCAGACGCGCTCGATCGCCGACGCGATTGCCCAGAACGTGCGCGCAGCCGGCCTCCCTGTGGCCCGGACCGAGGGCTACAACGACGGCGAGTGGATCCTCATCGACCTCGGAACCGTGGTCGTCCACGTCTTCACCCCCGAACAGCGCGCCTTCTACAATCTCGAACGGTTGTGGGGGAAGACAAGCGAGGCGCGGGTACAATCGTCATGAAGGGTCACCCCTCGCCGAGCCGTCGCGCGCGAATTCGGAATTTCTGGATGCGCACGTTCGTGTGGGCCTTGCTGGCGATCTTCGTGTTGGGGTCCGTGGGCGCCATCGCCCTGATCGCGATCCACTAGCACCCCAGGGACGAAACCCGGCCGAACGCGGCGGGTATCTGCGTACGGAGGATCTCCCCAACCCATGAAACCCCTTGCGGCGTTCGCCGCCCTAACCCTGGCCATCGGCGCGGCCGTCGCGCCGGCCTTTGCGCGCGATTCCTACGTCTTCGACAACGCGAACCTGCTCGGCGCGCCGACGGTCTCGCAGCTCAACGTGACGATTGGCGATTTCTACGCGCAAACGCACAAAGAAGTCGTCGTCGACACGGAGCCCTCGCTCGACGGTGCGACCGTAGCCGGCGCGGCCGAGCGCATCTTCGCGCAGCAGCACGTCAACGGCGTGCTGCTCTACATCGCGAAAGCCGACAAGAAGATCGAGATCGTGCCGGACGCCGCGTCGCGCGCGTTCTTCCCGGCAGGTTCGTTTCAGACGATCGTCCAGGCGATGCAGCCGGCCTTCCGGCAGGGTGATTTCGACGGCGGCGTGACGACGGCCGTCAACCTCATCATCAACCAATATCGCAGCCACGAAGGCGCGCTGCGGCAACGCGCGACCACCTCTCTACCCGCGACGACGACGCAGGTCGCGCGCAGTACTACAGGAGGGTTCCACATGGGCTTTATCTGGTGGCTGATCGTCTTGGCGGTCATCTTCTTCGTGGTGCGCGGCATCTTCCGCGCGATGAGCGGCCCGCGGATGTATCCGCCCGGCTACGGTGGCGGCCCCGGACCCGGATACGGTGGTGGCCCGGGCTACGGCGGCGGGTACGGTCCCGGATACGGCTACGGCGGGGGCGGCGGCTTCTGGAGCGGCCTGCTCGGCGGGCTCGGGGGCGCGTGGCTCGGCAACGAGATGTTCGGCGGCAACCGTGAGACGATCATCGAGCAGCAGCCCGGCGTCGCCGACGTCGGCGGCGCGGCCGGCGGCCAAGACGCGAGCGGCTGGCAGAGCGATCCCGGTCAGGCCGACATGGGCAACGCGGCCGGCGGCGGCTGGGGTGATTCGAGTTCCGGCGGCGGCTGGGGCGGCGATTCCGGCGGCGGCTGGGGCGGCGGCGGCGACTTCGGCGGCGGCGGCGGCGGAGACTCGGGCGGCGGCGGCTGGTAAAGCGTGTTCATCGGGTGACCGGCTCGTGTTCGAGCGGTTCAGGTCGGGGTTAACGGACGCTTAGGTAGGGGCTGAGGGCGTCGAGGTGGGCGGGGGTCATCCCGGAGACGTCGGCGAGTTCGTCGACCGATTCGAAGGGGCCATTGACCTCGCGAAAGAGGACGATGCGCGCCGCTAGCGCGGGACCCAGCCCCGGAAGGCCGGCCAGTTCATCGGCGCCGGCACTGTTGAGGTCGAGCGGCGGATCACTTGCATCGCCGCTCGCCGTCCGTTGCTTGCGCGCGCTCGACCGGCGCGGAACCGCCGAACGGCGCGCGGCGGGCACCGCTTCGCCGCGTTTGAGAACGGTGACTTCTTCGCCGTCGGCGAGGTGCGCCGCGAGATTCACGCGCACGAGATCGGCATCGGCAGTCGTGCCGCCGGCGCGCGCGAGCGCGTCGACGACGCGCGCCGAACTTGCGAGCGCGTACACGCCCGGTTTCACAACCGCGCCCGCGACATAGACGACGACCGCGGCGCCGGCTCGGGATCGCCCACGCGCCGGCCGATCCGTTGCGGAGAGCGCCCGCTCCGTATCACCGCTGGAGATGCGCACGGGCGCGACCGGTGCGAGCGGCGGATGGAGCACCATCGCCGCCACGGCCAGCGCACCGGCAACCGCCGCGCCGGCGAGCAAGCGCCGCGCCCATGCGCTCTCGAAGTATGTCTTCACGGGACGAGGTTCACGACGACGGGACGAGGCGCCAAGAGCCCAGGCACGGTAAGAGAGAGCATGCTCGAGGAGCGACCCGCAACGTACGATTTCCGCACCGTCGAACGCGCTTGGCAAGACCGCTGGGAACGCGACGGACTCTATCACGCCGACGACGACGATCCGCGGCCCAAATTTTACGTCCTCGAGATGCTGCCGTACCCGTCGGGCGATCTGCACGTCGGACACGCGAAGAACTACACCCTCGGCGACGCCGTCGCGCGCATGACGCGCATGCGCGGTTACAACGTGGTCCACCCGATGGGCTGGGACGCCTTCGGCCTACCCGCGGAGAACGCCGCCATCCAGCGCGGCATCGCGCCCGAGACCTGGACCCGCTCGAACATCGCGAACATGGAACGCCAGATCAAGCTCATGGGAACGAGCTACGATTGGCGGCGCGAATTCGCGACCTGCGACCCGGCGTATTACAAGTGGAACCAGTGGTTCTTCTTGCGCATGTACGAAAAGGGGCTCGCGTACAAGCGCGAGGCGCCGGTGAACTGGTGCCCGGTCGATCAGACGGTGCTCGCGAACGAACAAGTCGTCGAGGGAACCTGCTGGCGCTGCGGCAGCGTCGTGGAACGGCGCAACCTTTCGCAATGGTTCCTCAACATCACCTCGTACGCGGAGCGTCTCTTGGCCGGGATCGAGACGCTCGCGGGCTGGCCCGAACGCATCAAGACGATGCAGCGCAATTGGATCGGGCGCAGCGAGGGCACGACGTTCTCCTTCGACCTGGAAGAGAGTCCGGCAAGGATCAACGTCTTCACCACGCGCGTCGACACGCTCTTCGGCGTGACGTTCCTCGCGCTCGCGCCCGAGCACCCGGTCGTCGAACAGATTCTCGCGACGCTGCCCGAGGCGCGCCCGAAGATCGAGGCGTTTGCGAATTCGCTGCGCTCGAAATCCGAACTCGAGCGCACGCAGTTGATGGAGAAGACCGGGATCTTCTCGGGTGCCTACGCGATCAACCCGCTCTCGCGCGAACGGGTGCCGATCTGGCTGACCAACTACGTGCTGGCGGAGTACGGAACCGGCGCGGTCATGGGCGTGCCCGCGCACGACGAGCGTGACTTCGATTTCGCGCGGAAACACGGGTTGCCGACCGCGCAGGTGATCACGACCCTCGATGGTTCGCTCCAGGCGCCGCTGGCCGAAGCGTTCGTCGACGACGGCAAGCTGCTGGCATCCGAGGAGTTCAGCGGTCTGACCTCCGCGCGCGCGCGCGACGCGATCACGGCGAAGCTGGAAGCGCTGGGCCGCGGGAGGCGGACCGTCAACTACCGGTTCCGCGATTGGCTCATCTCGCGCCAGCGCTACTGGGGCACGCCGATTCCGATCGTCTACTGCCCCGACCACGGCGAAGTCGCAGTCCCCGACGATCGGTTGCCGGTCCTCCTTCCCGCGAACCTCGCCATCACCGGCCAGGGCTCGCCGCTGGCACGCGACGAGGCCTTCATGGCGACGACCTGCCCGCGCTGCGGGAAGCCCGCGCGGCGCGATCCCGACACGATGGATACGTTCGTCGATTCATCGTGGTACTACGTGCGCTACCTCGACCCGCAGAATGCAAACGCCGCGTTTGATGCGCAGAAGGCGGCCGCATGGATGCCGGTCGACCAGTACATCGGCGGCGCAGAGCATGCCGTCATGCACTTGCTCTACGCGCGGTTCTTCTACAAGTTCATGATCGATGCGGGCTACCTCAGCGGCGTCGACGAACCGTTCACGCGGCTCTTCAACCAAGGCACGCTGCTGCGCAACGGCGAGAAGATGTCGAAGTCGCGCGGCAACGTCGTGGGGATCGACGAGACGGTCGACACGCATGGGGTCGACGCGATGCGTCTGTTCTTGCTCAAGGCGGCACCGCCGGAAGATTCGCTGGAGTGGACCGACGAGGGGATCAAGGGCCGAGTGCGCTTCATCGACCGCGTTTGGCGCGCGTGCGAACCGCTGACGGCCGCGGCGAAGACGGTCCCGCTCGACCGGCTGCCCGAGATGCGCGGTGAAGCGCAGCGCGCTCTCGTCCGGGCGGTGCACATCGCGCTGAAATCCGGCGCCGACGAAACCGCGACCCGCCGCTTCCACTACAACACGACGACCGCGCGCTTCGACGAGTTGATCAACCTGCTGACGGCCGCGACGCGCGACCCGGCGCTCGCCTACGATCCGGCCGTGCTCTATACGGTCCACATCGTGCCGGTGCTGCTGGCCCCGTTCGCACCGCATATCGCCGACGAATTGTGGTCGCGTCTGGGCTACACGACCTCGGTGCACCGCGAACGCTGGCCGGACCCGGATGCAAGCGCGTTGGCCGTCGAACGGATCACGTTCGTCGTGCAGGTCAACGGCAAAGTTCGCGCCCGCATCGAGACCGAGCCCGGGATCGGCGAGGACGCCGCCTTCGCGCTCGCCGTCGCCGAGTCCACGGTGCAGACGCAACTCGACGGCAAGACGGTGCGCAAACGGATCTTCGTCCCCGACAAGCTGCTGAACATCGTCGCCGGATAGCGGCGTCCTACGGACGCTCGCCCAAGACCACGACCATCACGAAGCGCCCGCGCGTTCGCGCTCGCGGAAGTACTCGACCGTGCGCTCCATGCCTGCGACCAGCGGGACTTCGGCCGCCCAGCCGAGTTCTCGCTTCGCCTTGGCGGGGTTGAAGAAAATCCGGCGCGCGTCCCCCGGGCGCTTGGGTGCCCGGGTGATCGGCGCATCGAATCCCGTCGCAAGCGCAAGTGCGGCGTGGATCGCGTTGACGGAGGTCTCCTTGCCGGCGCCGATCACGTAGATCTCGCCCGACCCTTTGGTGAGCGCCGCAAGGTTGGCCGCAACCACGTCGCCGACATAGACGTAGTCGCGCGTCTGCTCGCCGTCCCAGTCGATGCGCACGCCCTGATGGTTCAGAAACTTCGCGATGAAGATCGCGATCACGCCCGCCTCGCCGTTGGGATCTTGGCGCGGGCCGTAGACGTTTCCGTAGCGCAGCGCCGTGAAGTCGAGCCCGTGCTCGGCTTTGAAGAAGCGCAGATAGTGTTCGGTCACCATCTTGGTGATGCCGTAGGGTGAGATCGGCCGCTGCGGCGTGTTCTCGTCGACCGGGACGCGCTCGACGTCGCCGTAGGTGGCCGCACTCGACGCGAACGTTACTTTCTTCGCGCCGCACGCGACGGCCGCTTCGAGGACGTTGAGCATGCCGATCACGTTGACTTGCGCGTCGTATTTGGGATCGCGCGCGCCGATCGCCACGCTGTGTTGCGCGGCGTGATGGCAGACCAGCTCGGGTTTGAACTTCCCGAAAACGCTCTTGAGCGCTTCGTCGCGAACGTCCAGGTGCACGAACGTCGCCAGGTCGGAGACGTTTTCGCGGCGCCCGCCGCCATGCGACCAGAGGCTGTCGATGACGAGCACGTCGTGTCCGGCGGCGAGGAACGCATCGACGATGTGCGATCCGATGAATCCGGCTCCGCCGGTGACGGCAATACGCATGGCCCGGCCAGGTTCGCCGCTCCCGCGAGCCCCCCTCGCCGAGGGGAGCTGGGCTTGCCGAACCCTGCGCCGGCGTGAAGGAACGGCGTGTCGCGCGCGCCGCTCGTGCTCCCGGCGATCCTGTTTCTCTGCGTGCTCGCCTGCTTGCACGCGCGCTTCGCCGCGACGGTCCCGGAAAGTCACACGGCCCGGTATTGGGGCACGATCGTCGGCGACGTTCGCACGGGCGGAAACGAGCGCAGCTTTCCGTTCGCGCTCGACGGCGGTCCCGTGCTGCGCGCGCACGCGCCCGTTCCCGTGCGGGCCGGGGAACGGCTTCTCGTGCGCGGGCGGATCGAGCCGCTCGACGAGCCGCGGAATCCCGGTGAACCCTCACCGCGCGAGATCGGCCTCGACGAAGGCGTCGCCGGCGAGATCGCGATCTCCGCGGTGCTGGCGCGGCGCGGCCCGGACCTGCACGATCCGCGCGTGTGGATGCCGCTGGCGCGCGAACGCGCCTCGCACATCGTGCATCGCATCGTCCCCGAACCCGCGGCCTCCGTGCTCGCGGGTGCCTTGTGGGGCGAGCGCGGTTCGTTGCCGGAAGCCGTTCGCGCGGATTTCCAGGCGACGGGGACGATCCACGTGCTCGTTACCGCCGGCTTACACCTGGGCATCGTCGCGGCGCTGCTGAGCGCGCTCTTCGCGCTGGCCGGCATGCCGCGCATCGCGGCGGCACTCGGAACGATTCCGCTGGTGTACGCGTACGCGTGGTTCAGCGGCTGGCATCTGCCCTCGCAGCGGGCCGCGGCGATGATCGCAATCGTGCTGGTCGCGCGCGCCGCGGGGGCGCGAGCGACGTCGATCAACACCGTCGCGCTCGCGGCGATCGTCGTGGCGGCGACCTGGCCGGTCTCGGTCTGCAGCGCGTCGTTCGCGTTATCGTTTTCGTGCATCGTCGCGATCGTGCTCTTCGCCGGGCCGATCGCGCGTCTCTTGCGTGACCGCCTGCCCGAGCCGGTGGCCGAGGCACTGGCCCTGACGATCTCGACCCAGATCGGCGTGTGGCCGCTCACCGCGGCGCTCTTCTTCGTCGTCGCGCCGTTCGCGATACTCGCCAACGCCCTCGTCGTGCCGCTCATGGGTCTGGTGATCCCCGGCGGTGCGCTCGCCGTTCTCTCGTCCTGCGCTCCCGTCCTCGGCCCGCTCGCCGCGCGCGGCGAGCGTGCGCTGCTCGGAATCGTGCTGGCCATCGTGCACGGGATCGCGTCGCTGCCGCTGGCGCGGCTCACGATCGCGCCGCCGCCGGCCTGGTCGATCTGCGCGTACGACGGCTTGATGCTCGCTGCCTGGTTCGCTGCTCGCTACAAACGCCGCATCGCGCTGCTCATCGGCCTCGCCGCCTGCGTCCTGACGTTCATCGCGGCAAACGTGCACGCGCCGCACGGCCTAGAGATCACGATACTCGACGTGGGTCAAGGAGACGCCATCGCGATCCGCACGCCCGGCGACCACATCATCATGATCGACGCCGGCGGCGTCCTCGAACGCGGATCCAACGTCGACGGCCGCTCCCCGGCCGAAGCCGCCGCCGAACGCATCGTCGTCCCCTACTTGCACCGTGCCGCCATCCGGCGCATCGACCTCCTCGTCCTCACGCATCCCCACGGCGATCACGTCGGCGGCTGCCAGCCCATCATCGAGGCGATGCCGGTGGGGATGATCTTCGATTCGGGGCAGCCGTACGGTGGGCGCGCTTACCGGGATTGCATTGCGTCGGCACGTGCGCATGGCGTGCCGATCGTGCTGGCGCGCCGTGGCATGTGCTGGGCGTCCGGCGACGGCGTTGCTCTCGACGTGCTTGCGCCTTCGCTGCCGTTTCTTGCCGATACCGGCGACGACGTGAACGAGAACAGCATCGTCGTCATGTTGCGCGCAAACGGATTCGGAGAGCTCTTCATGGGCGACGCCGGCGAAGCGAGCGAAGCTCGCCTCCTAGCAGCCGGCGACGACCTCCACGCAGACGCCGTCAAAGTCGGTCACCATGGATCGCGCTACGCTTCGACACCCGCGTTCGTCGCCGCTGTCCATCCTCAGATCGCAGTGATTTCGGTCGGCCGGCATAACACGTTCGGCCATCCGGCGCCAGCGACGATCGAGGCATGGCACCACGTCGGCGCGGACGTTTTACGAACGGACCTGTGTGGAGCGATCTCGCTCGCCGATCAGCCGCCAGCGACAATGCTACGATGCACACGCCCTGATTGGCTACCAACGTTTTGACCGAATACTCGCGTGTCACTGCGACCACGTAGGTGGTAGCTTTCCAATTCTGCAGTCTTTCCGGTTTCGACACTTGTCGACTCTGGTCAGAATATACCGGCCGCGAGGTTCTTAGCGAGCTTATGCGACGGATCACCGTCCGAGAACAACGTCAATTCCCGCAAGGACGAGTTGCAGCAGCGCCTCCGGCAGGCGAGCAACGCGTTCGGAAAAGATGGAGCGATCGAGGGTCACGATCTGCGAAACGTTCGCCACGGAATCTTTGGGCAGACCCCCAAGACTGGCCGGTAGCAGAACGTTTCCGGGAGCGATCGCCCACTTGAGGTTGCTAGTGATCGCCACGCAGACGATCGTTGCGATCCGGCTGCGATTGAGCGGGTCCCCTTGAACGACAACGACCGGCCGGCAAAAGCCGGGTTCTGAGCCGCGGGGTTCGGCCAACTCGGCCCACCACACGTCGCCCTGAGCGATCACCACTCGGACTTGGCGAGGACTGACCGATTCGCCGCAGTCAAGAACGCGTCGGGGCTCTGGTCGATGCCGGCAAGGGCCTCGTTCATACCCGTGGTCACCGCATCGGTCCCATGTCGCGCGAGATACTCGCCAAGTGCGTCACTATACAGTCGACTTCTCGAGCGGTTCGTTTGCTCGGCAAGCTGCTCGGCCCGCAAATAAACGTCGTCAGGGATGGAAACCGCGGTTTTCATACTTTTAGTATAACCGTTAGGGACCCCTCTTATCAAGCCGGCTCATCGTCGGCGACGATCGGGGCGTGGATGGACGCAGCGGGAACGCACGCGAGCAACCTTATCGCCGGCGTATCCGGGCTCGTTGCCGGCGCGATGTCAATGGCGGCCGGCGAGTACGTCTCGGTCAGCTCGCAAGCCGATTCTGAACGAGCCGATATCTCGCGCGAACGCCGGGAACTGCACGACGACCCCGCCAGTGAACTGGAAGAACTGGCCGGGATAGATGCGCAGCGCGGCCTCGATCCCGATCTGGCGCACCGAGTCGCGGCGCAACTCACCGAACGCGATGCGCTTGGTGCGCACGAGCGCGACGAACTGGGCATATCTGCGGCAACATCTGCGAGGCCCGTTCAAGCGGCGCTCGCGTCGGCGGGCTCGTTTTCGATCGGGGCCGCATTGCCGCTTCTGCTGGTCGTTACGGCGCCGACTCAAACGCTGATCGCGTCGGTCTGCATCGCGTCCCTCGTGTTTCTGGCGTTGCTCGGGGCGGTCGCCGCAAAAGTGGGGGGCGCACCGATACTCAAGGCAACGATCCGGGTCACGTTCTGGGGAGCTTTGGCTATGGGCGTGACGGCCGGAATCGGCGCGGCATTCGGACATCGGGTCGTATAGCCGGTCCGCCACGTTGCAGCGACTCCTCTCACTCGGGGACTCCGGCGACGACACGAACGAGAACAATGTCGTCATGTTGCGCGCCAACCGGTTGCGCGAGCTTTCATCGACGATGCAGGCGAAGCACGGTTGCTCGCCGCCGGCAAAGACCGTCACTGCCGCCGACTCCCCCAGAAACCGCCAGGTGCGAGCTCACCTTTGCATCAGCATTTCCGCATCGGTGAAATTAAGTTACATTCGTTATCCCTAAGCACAAAAAATTTATCATTTCGGCTTGACTCAGGCCCCGGCACGTACCGTATGATGTCCCAACGACGGCGGGATAGTAAGCACCCTGCGGAATGCGCCGCCGCCTATTTTCCCCAGGGTAAGTCGTTCCGAGCTTTTCACCCAGAGATCACGGCCCAACGGGGCCATCGACCAATCAAAAACGTGCTGTAGGCCGCGACAGAGCGACCCTTGTGCCACCGCGCCCGAAATTTTTTCGGGACACCGGTGCCGCGGGAATCTTAATTTGTCGCCGCGAGCACGCTTAGTTTAATGCGCCGTTTTTAAAGTCTCAGATCACTTCGTCGCGCGGCGCACTACGAAAGGCTACGCTTTGGACCCAATCGACCAACGTCGCGCCGGACGAAAAGAAACTCACGGCGATTGGCTCACCTTCGACTGCTGGCTGATCGATGCGCGGCATACGCACAATCTAACCGGCTGCAAGACTGATGTCGCCGACAAAACTCGCAGGGGCCCCACACCGCCGCGCACCGATCCCATCGGCACCGCACGCCGTGACGCTCGCGCCCAGGCAAGGCCTTTCGCCGCCTACCAGGCGCGCATCAATGCCCGAGTTCCCTCGGGAGTCTCTTTCACCCTTACGAGTAGGAACGGGGAGCATTCATGAGTTTCAACCTGCTGAAAAACAACGTTATCAAGAACGTCGTGAAGAGCAAGTTCTTCCCGGCTGTTCCGCAGGCCATCACCATCTGGGTCTTCGTCGTCATCACCTGGCAGCTCTTGACCGGCCCACGTGACGCCGAATATAACCTGGGCAGCCTTTACACCTGGATTCTGTGGTGGCCGCTGCTGCCGATAACGTTTCTGCTGACCGGCCGGTTTTGGTGCGCGATCTGCCCCTTCGGCTTGATCAACGACGTAGTACAAAAGGCATTCGGCCGGAACAAGCCCGTTCCAAAACTCATCAAGAACTACGGCATCTGGTTCATCGACGCTTTGTTCATCTTCATCACCTGGGCCGACCACCTCTTCGGGATCTTCAGTAGCCCGCTGCTCACCGGCGGGTTGATGCTCATCCTGATCACGGGCGTCGTTGTTTCGGGGGCGCTCTGGCAACGCCGTACGTGGTGCCGGCACCTGTGCTTCCTGGGCGGCTTGGCCGGAAACTACGCCCGCAACGGCATGGTGGAACTCAGAGCTACACCCGAAGTCTGCGCGACGTGCAAATCAGGTGCCGCCTGTTTCAACGGCACCGCAACCACGGCACCCTGCCCCGTCTTCGAGTTTCCCCGCAAGATGGAAAACAGCGTCAATTGCAATCTTTGCGGGAACTGCGTGAAGAGTTGCCCCAACGGCTCGATCCAAGTTCGGTTACGGCCGCCCTCGAAGGAAATCTTCTCCATCCACGACCGGAAAACCGACCCGACGTTGGACGAGGCGTTCTTGGCGATCGTGGTCATGGGCATCGTGCTGATCAAGAACACGGACGATTTCGGCCATCCGATTTGGGCAGCGGCACTGCAATGGGTCCAGAACATGACGCACACGCCGTATCCCGTCGCCTTCACGTTGCTCTTCTTAGTCGTCGTCAACATCCCCGGCGTCGTGCTGACGTTGATGTCCATGGTTGCGCAGTTCGTCAACAAGGAATCCTGGACGTCCAATCTCACGAGATTCGGCTTCGCCTTGATCCCGTTGGATATGGCCTTGGTCGTGTCGAACACGTGCCCCGACCTGCTGGGGAACGCGCGGGCTCTCATCTACTCCGCGCTCGGTCTGTTCGGGATCGAATCGGGAGACGCTCCGCGCGCAATCCTGCTCGGTTCGGTCATTCGCGACGTGCAGATCGGGCTGATCATCGTAGGCACCGCGCTATCGCTGCATGCGGTTTATCGGATAGCTCACCACTACTTCGATGCAAAAGGCCACGTCATGCGAACGCTGGCACCCTACAGCGCGATGGTGCTGGGCTTCGCGAGCATCATGTTCTACATCTTCTCGCTGCCCAAGCCCGTCGCGGATGCTGCGGACCACCCGGCCTACGTCGCGCAGGACCACAACCAAATCCTCACGATAGCGGTTGTTTTCGGCTCGCTCATCATCGTATCGTGGTTGACGGCATGGGCGCGATTACCGCGCGCCACGGCAAAGAAGGCGCCCGCGCGCCCCGCGCCGGTCGCGCGAGCTACGGAGTCCTTGCCGGTTGTGCTCTCGGCAGAGGCAGCTAGCTCGAATGAGGCCTCGATCGGCTGATCCGTAGCCGCCGGCAGCGTTGGGCGAATGCGCCGGATTTGGACGCCCCTGCACGTCGCTCTACGAGAGCGCCGCGTGCCGGGGCGTCGCGCGCAAAGAAACACTGCAACGACCGTCACTTACACAACGACCCTCACTCACACACGCAACGACCGTCACTCTACACTCAATGACCGTCACTCATACACTGATTGGGAGTTTGCTATGTTAAAACAGCGGCCGATCTTCTTAGCGGCGTTCTTCGGGCTGATGGCCGTCCTGCTTTCGTTGGTGGCCCCCGGCGGCACTCGAATCGCATCGGCCACGCCGGTATTCGCCCAAGCCTACGGCTGCCAATGTACGACGTGCCACACGCAGGTGCCCATCCTCAACGCCTTCGGGCGCTACGTGCAGCGGACGGCACAATCCGCGCTCGATCCAGAGACCCTCCGGCATGCTCTTCCCATCTTCATCGAAGACACGGGGACGAGCTACTCGTACCAGAAGTCCTCGTCGACCTCCACTTGGGCGCCGGGCGGCTTCTTCAGTGGCGCTGCGCTCTGGGCTATCGGGTCGGCCGGCCGAGCCTTCACGTATAAAGTCGAGCAGGACATCGTCGCGAACGGGCAGCCCGGGGAATTGGGGCAGATCTGGCTGGCATACAACGGCATCGCTCTTGGACCCCATGAATCCGAGCACCCTGGCCCCGGTTACCTCCATCTCGAGGTCGGTAAGGTGGGGGCGATCCAAGTGATCGACAACGCGAACAGCATTCCGTTACGCGACGTGAACCCCAGCAGCTCGCCGCCGGACTTCTTCATCGGGCAACACGACTATGCGGGCAATATCGACGATCGCTGGGGAACCAAGCTGAACTACGTTCACGGCGAGATCCCGGTTGTGGTCGAACTCGCCTATCTCGGAAACAACAGCCCCTCGGGGATCCCCGGCTCCTTCAACTTCTCGCCGACCTCCGAACGGAGCTTCCAATGGAAACTCGCGTACGCTCATCCCTCAAGGCCTACCGAGGTGGGGTTCATCGGTGAGACCGGGACGGTCGGTTGGAACGGCTCGCTTACGCCCGGCTGGAACCAGGATAGATTCACCCTTCTTGGTCCCTACGTTCTCAAGGATCCGCGCGCGAATTCGCCGGGGTTCCTCGTCCAGTATCTGACGGCTTCGGACGCCAATCCCGGCTACTATGCCGCTCCGGGGCCCGTCGTGGCGCTCGGCGCACCGGCCGGAAAGACATCGGGCAGCGCCGAGATCGCTTCGGTCTACCAGATGATCTCGGACAACAGGGGCCTGCTCAACCTCACGTACTTCCATACGAACAACACGCTCGCTCCGGTCGGTTCGACCGGTATCGTAACGCCCACCGGGAGCGTGAGCGCGGGCAACGTCGGCCTCTCGTACCGGTTCGGGCCTTTCATCCGGCTCTACGCAACGAGCACCATCGCACAGAACCAGACGCCGTTATGGAACTTGTCGCTCTGGATCGACTCGCCGCTGCGTGACCGCCGATGAAACGCTCGATGACACGCGCGTTGCTATTGGCTGCATTCCTCGGTGCCGTCTCGCTGACGGCCTCAGCGCCGAGTGCCTTCGGCGCACCCGAGCCCGCGCCGGCGGGCACTCCCGCGCCCGCCGGCGACGCCGTACGCGGGCAGAAGACCTTCAAGATGCTCTGCTCGGTTTGCCATGGCTTGAAGGCCCACGGCTTCATCGGCCCATGGATCGGAAAAGACAACGCGAACCCCGAGGATCTTCACAAGATCGTACGCAACGGCATCGAGCGCTACGGCGGGATGCCGCGCTTCTCGCCGGTCGCCCTCAGCGACAAAGATATCGAGGACATCCTCGCCTATCTGCTTACGCTACCCTTGGACCCGAATTGACATCGCCCCAGCGGCTGCCAGCACAAGTCTTTTCGGCCATTTTTGAAGATCGAGTGGGTCAGACGGCGGTGGACGAAAGCGCACGATGAGCGGGCGCGAGATGAGGAGGAGTCAGCAAGCCAGTGTGTCGGATCGGATCGTGGACGTGGCGTGCGGTGGTCGCGCTTCCGTTCGCCCTTTTCGCGCTCCGATCGCCGGAGCCGGCGTCCGCGATCCCGCTCTTCGCCCATCAGTACGGCGTCACGTGTGAAAAGTGCCATTCGGTGATCCCGCACCTCAACGCGTTCGGCGCAGCTTTCATGGCCTATGGCTACCGGATCCCGGGCGTGCAGCCGGGGCCGGCGTTTCCGTTCTCGACCAAGGTGAACTTGCTCGACTCGAGCGACAACCAGGGCAACGGCCCGAACGGGGCCGGGCTCCCCAAGGCGGTCGTCGACGAGATCGAGTTGTTCACCGCGGGCGCGATTGGAACGCGCGCAAGCTATTTCGTCGAGCAGTACGCGGTCGACGGCGGTGAACGGGGGCTGACGCGCGATGCCTGGGTCATCGACCGCGTCAACCCGTGGACGGCCCGCATCCCCGTCTACGCGCAGGCGGGCTCGTTCACGCTTCCGCTTCCGGTCGATCCCGAAACCTTCCGCGAATCGTATCAAGATTACACGCCGTACGTGCAGACCGTCGGCGCCAACCCGTTCACTTTCAAAGACCCGAAGATCGGCGTGCAGGTGGGCGCCGGCGACCCGTTGCGCGGCTTGAACGTGCGGCTCTTTGCCGGCCCAGGTCACGACCGTCAGAGCGGTCTCTCTTCGACGGGAACCGACGTGATGGGGATCGTGCAAGAAACGGTGGGACCCGTCACGCTAACGGTCCACAACTACCAGGGGACGCGGCCGCTCGTCGCCACTGGGCAGTTGGACCGTTTTCAACGGACGGGCTACGGGCTGAACGGTCAGTGGGGACACCTCTCGAGCGAGTCGGTCTTGCAGGCCGGCTGGGACTCGAACTGCGGCGCTTCCGGCTTCAGCGGCTGCGCCTCGAGCGGAGGGTTCACGCAGTTGCGCTACGCGTTCAACGGGCGGCTCTACGTGCTCGGCCGCTACGAGGGAACCAGCGATCCCAGCGGGCTCACGCGCGACGGCGTCTTCACGCTGGGATGGGGGCCGACCGAGAACACGCGCCTGACGATAGAAGACGTGATCGAGCATGTCCCGCAAACGAGGAACACGATGAACCTGCAATTCATGATCGCTTACTGATGCGCCGCGCCGCGCGTTTCGCGCTTTCGTTCGCCCTTTCGTTCGCGCTCTTGTTTGCGCTTTCGTTCGCGCTTTCGTTCGCGCAGACGCCGCCGGCGCGCGTCGACTCGGACTCGAGCGTGCACCGCGCGATCGATCCCGCCAAGTCGACGGTCCGCTTCTCGATCGCATTTTTGTTCTTCCAGCACGTCACCGGCACGGTACCCATCCTCAGCGGCACGCTCACGTTCGATGAGGATTCGCCGACCGCGCTCTCGGCGAGCGCTGTCCTCGATGCGACCAAGCTCACGACCGGCGACCGCGACCAAACCAATGCGCTGCACAGCAGCGATTTCTTCGACGTCGCACGCTTCCCGGAGTGGACGTTTACGAGCACGCTGGTCACGCCACACGGTCCGGCAGCCTTCGGCGTGGACGGGATGCTGACGATACACGGCGTCTCGCAACCCGAGCACCTCGAGGTGACGGTAGTCGGCGACGCGGCGCACCGGTCCTATCACGCAGTCGGGCACGTCGATCGTCACGCCTTCGGCATGTCGGTCACACGCATCGACCCGGCGATCGGAGGGAGCGCCGACGTCATCCTCGATGTCACGCTGAAATGATCCGCGCCGGCGCGTGAACTGCCGGCGACTGCGTGCTCAGGAGCGCTTGCGCGCCAACTCCTTCCCGAGAACGCTCAAGCCTCGCTGGGAACGCGACTCCTTGCGGCAGGCAGGTCCGGGCAGATCGTCGTCTTGTCGTATTTCGCGTAGGTCAAATCGGCCTCGCCGAGCTGCGCGCCGGTGAAGTCGGCACCGTAGAGATGCGCGTAGCGTAAGTAGGCGTTGCGCAGGTCGGCACCGCGCAGATCGGCACGCCGCAGGTCGGCGCCGCTCAGGTTCGCATCGCGCAGGTCGGAATCGCGCAAATCGGCATCGCTCAAGTCGGCGTGGTCGAGGTCGGCGCCGCGAAAATCGGCGCGACGCAACGTCGCGCCCGCGAGGTTGACGGAGCGCAGGCCGTCGACGGCGGGCTCGGCCGTAGACTTCGTACTCCGCTCCACCACGTTCTCGTCGAAATTCACTTGACTGACCAACACATCTCCCCAGGGCTGCAGCGTTTTCGATGTCTATCGGACCGTCGACGCGCGCACGTGAACGGATTGCCCGCGGCACAACCTGACTTGGAGCCCCGCTCAGGCCACAGTCTACCGCCGTCTGACGACGGCGCGCAACCACCTCACGCGACATGCGGCGCGCGTTCTGTCTTGCGCGCTCGGCGAGAGCACCGTTGGTTGCGACTATTGTCGCTTACGACAACCGTCGCGTATCGGCGCGGTGCGACTATTGTAGCATCGGACAGTGTCCACGTTCTGTGAGGGAGCGTCTTCGCGAGCGGAAGAATCGTCGTCTGCATATGCCGAAAGCCGTTCAACTCTCAGCGTACGGTGGACTCGATCAGCTTCGGATCGTCAACGTCGCGAAACCGGTTCCGAAGCCGGATGAAGTGGTCGTGCGGGTGGTTGCCGCAGGCACGAACCCGGGCGAGATCTCGATTCGCGAAGGTTTTCTCCGGGATATGTTTCCGATGGACTTTCCCTTCGGCCAAGGCACCGACTTCGCTGGGCGCATCGATGCGGTCGGCGCGCAAGTCACGGGGTTCGCACCGGGTGACGAAGTGCTCGGCTGGTCGCATGGCCGCGCCGCGCAGGCCGAGTACGTCGCAAGCAGCCCGTCGCAACTGATCGGCAAGCCACCGTCACTCGACTGGTTCCGCGCCGGAAGTCTCTTCGTCGTCGCGACGACCGCCGTCGGCGCGGTGCGCGCCGTCTCGTTGAAGCCGGGCGACGTGGTGGCGATCAGCGGCGCGGCCGGCGGCGTGGGCTCCCTCGCGGTCCAACTCGCGCGGCGCGCCGGCGCTCGCGTGATCGGCATCGCAAGCGATGAGCGTGCGGAGTTCCTGCGCTCCGTGGGGGTCGAACCGGTAGCCTACGGCGACGGCCTCGCGGAACGGCTACGGGCACGTGCTCCGGACGGAATCGGCGCGTTTATCGACTTGTTCGGCGGCGGTTACGTCGAACTCGCCGTCACGCTCGGCGTCGCCCGCGAGCGCATCAACACCATCATCGATTTCGCAGGTGCGCAGCAGTTTGGCGTCAAGACGGACGGCTCCGCATCGGCTGCATCCGGCGAGACCCTCGCGTCGGTCGCGAACCTGATCGCCTGGGGCGAGATCGTGATGCCGCTGACGGCGATCTATCCCTTTGCAGCGCTGCACGATGCCTATACCGAACTCGCACGTCGCAAGGCTCACGGCAAGATCGTACTCGCGCTCGACGCGACGATCGCCGAGCCCATCCGGCCGCCGAAACCGCCCGCATAGGGAACTGGCGCGCGCCACCGTTTTCGCCGGCCCCTGTGCCGCGGGCTTCCGGCTGCTTACGCCCGTCGGCGGGTCCGTTCGCGCTCGCGCTCGGCGATTTGATTCGCTCGGAATTTCGCGATGCGTTCGATGAGCTTCACCGGAACGGGCTTGGCGAGCGGGAAGCTGATCGTCCCCTTCTTGACGTCGTACGCGGCAAGTTCGTCATTGAAGGCCGCAACCACGCCCTGACTAGAAAAATACAGCGAGTAGTGCTGTTTCCAGCCGGCGAATTGGCAGAGGCTTTCGCCGTGCAGCTTATACGAGGGCATGTCGTACGAAATCCGCTCCTCGGCTTCCGGCACGGCGTTGCGTATCGCGCTCCGGACGAGCTCGAGCGTGCGCTGTACGGCCTCGGGCTGCGAAGCAATGTACTCGTCCACCGATGTGAAGCTGGTCTTGGCCATCTGAACTCCTTCAGATTCCCGCGTTGTGGCTATTTGATTTTCAGCGAACGACTGAGAGAGAGTACGCGAACGACTCGCCGGCCGCCACGACGCTTATTTGTGAAACGCCGTAGCTGAGAACGGTGAGGACAACCTGGGCGTTGACCGAGCCGGAGACGCAAGGCAGTGTCGCGGGAACTGCCGTCACCGCAACCGCCGGTGATGTGCTGACGCTCAACGGCCCCCCGCAGTTTGCTTGGGTCACAACGATCGTGCTCGTACGCGGAATCGTCGCCGCACTCACGGTGACGATCTGACCGTCCGCGATGCCGACGCCCCCGGAACTGACGAGGATCGGACCCGCCGCCGAGGTTAGGACTTTCATGTCGGTCACGGACGCGGTCGACACTTTGGTCGAACATGCCGCCATCGACAGCGGAAACACAAGTGCCGCAGAGATTCGCAGCACGACGAAGAGACGACCGATCATGTTGGCTGCTCGGCCCGGGATGTGCCCTTCATCGCCGATACATTCACCCCGGCGGAGCGCCGCGGCCGGCGCCGTATCCAGCTCGCCACTGCGTCATTCCGCCTGTTTGCGTGCGCTGAACGTCAACACGGAACCCCAGCGTTTGGGCTGGAAATCCGTGAAGCCCGCGGCGGTTAGGTACCCTTTCAGGTCTGCCGGCTCGAAGACATGAAGGCCCTGATCCCTGCGGTACCATTCACGCACGCGGCGAAACTTCAAGATGCCGCCGTCACCCGCGCCGAACGTGAACACGGACAGCGTCGCGCCGGATTTCATGACGCGAGCCATCTCGCGCAGCGCAATTACCGTATCTGCAAACAGATGCAGCGATCCGCAGCAGAGCGTGGCGTCGAATGTGGCGTCCTCGAAGGGAAGCCGCTCCACTCTCGCGCATGCGAAATGCACGTTGCGAATGCCTTCCTTTGCCGTGTAGCGTGCGCCTTGGCGCAGCATTCCCAGGGAAACATCGATCCCGAACACTTCCCTTGACGACGAGGCCACATGCCGGCTGAACGTACCGGGGCCGCAGGCGACATCGAGCACGCGGCCGCTGATCCTCTGCATGTCCGCCGACGCGATCTCGATCAAGCCCTCAAGCGAGGGACTTTGCGATCCGCCGAAGAGCCGGAGCACGACCGGATACCACAACCGCGATTCGTAGATACTCGCCATCCGGTCGATGACACGCATTCTCCTGAGAACGGGGTCCGCGCTTCGAGCAAGATTCTCTCGCAGGAAGTCGGGGATACCGTCTGCGACCGGATACGCTTGATAACAGGTCGGACACCGGAGTACGCCCGCATCTCGTCGCAACCGATGCCGGCACGCCGGGCAAACGTAGGCTTCGTTTCCGTTTGACGTGTCACCGGTCATGTCACGCTCCTCCATCGGGGAAAAGCATAACACTGTGGCAGCCACGAGCGCGGGCTTGCGCCGGCGCTCGCGGGAGTTTATCGGCCGGCCGCGGCTCGGTTAGTTGATCGGGAGCGTGCCGCCCGTCGAGCTGATGTTGCCGGCGGTGCAGGTGAAGCCGGGTGCGGTTCCACTGACCGTGACGCCGCTCGCGGGGTACGCGACGGCGGGGGTGAGGCCAGCGAGTTCCGCCGGCGAGACGGCACCGGAAGCGCTCGCCGCGCCGGCCATGGTGATGCCGAACGTCCCGGTTGCGCCGCCGACGCAGGTCACCTGGTAGGTGTAGATTCCCGTTGGATTGACGCCGGAGACCGTGAGAAGGCCCGCTGCGAGCGTCGTGAACGTGGCAACCGCCGTGCCCGTAATCGTGCCGACGGCCGGAGCACTGCTCACGAACGTGGCGTTGCCGTTGTCGTAGACGTTTCCTGACGAGGGCGAGTTGCCCGTTGTGGGAACGACGGTTGCGCCGGTGTAGGCGATGGCGTTTCCGGCTGCGGCCGCGAGCGTGACCGTGCCAGGTTCAGCTTGTGAAGAAGGCGTGCAAGGCCGCATAGGTCGCGGCGGGGTTCTCTTCGGCGAGGTAATGCCCGGAATCGATCGCTTGGCCGCGCACGTCGTCCGCCCAGTCGCGCCAGATCGCAAGCACGTCGTACCAGGCGTTCACGGGGCTGCGCTCGCCCCACAGGGCCAGCAGCGGCGCGGCGATCCGGCGCTTTCCGCGATCGGCCAGGTCGTCGTCGAAGTCGACCGTCGCGCCGGCGCGATAGTCTTGGCACATCGCGTGGATCGCGCCGGGCTCTGCCAACGCGCGCCGGTATTCCGCCAGCGCCTCCGGCGCGAAGAGCGCGAGCGGCGCGCGCCGGAACACCGCCTCCGGATCCCCGGCGAGCAGCCGTTCGGGCAGATCGTACGGCTGCGCGAGAAAGCCCCAGTGCCAATACCCCAGCGCAAAGCGACGGTCGGCGCGCAACCACACCTCGGCCGTCGGCACGATGTCGAGCACGGCAATTTTGCGCACGCACTCCGGGTGATCGAGCGCCATCCGATAGGCGACGCGCCCGCCCCGGTCGTGACCGGCGACGGAGAAGCGCTCGAACCCGAGGTGCTTCATCACCGCGAGCTGGTCGCGCGCCATGATGCGCTTGGCGAACCGCCCCGGATCGCTCGGCGCGACCGGCTTCGCGCTGTCGCCGTAGCCGCGCAAGTCGGTTGCAACGACCGTGAACTCACGCGCGAGGTGCGGCGCGATCCGGTGCCACATGGCGTGCGACTGCGGGTACCCGTGCAGCAACAAGAGCGGCGGTCCCGCCCCGCCGACGCGCACGTGAACGCGCGTGTCGGAAACGTCGACCGTCGCGGCCGAAAAGCCCTCGAACATGCCCGGGTCTAGCCGCTCGCCGGGTCGAGTTCCTTTCGACCGGGCACCTTGGGACCAGGTTCCTATCGGACCTCAGTCGTGGGCGTGCTTGAGCAGTTCTTCCACGTGGATTTTGTGGAGGTCGAGCTCGTGGTCTCTGCCGTCCCTGCCGAGCACGAACGTCTTGGTCTTCCCCGCGTCGATGTCGGCTTGCACGTCCTTCTCGAATTCATCGAGCTCGTAGAGATCCTCGAATTCTTCAGCCGGCGCGTGCTCGCCGATGTGACCCGCCGCCCCGGCTTGACCGGGACCGCCGCTTCCAGAACCGCCCATGGAACGAACTTCTCCCTCAGACGAACATCGTACAGGGCTACGCTACCGCAGAAGCGCCGGCCCTACACCTGCAAAAGTCTCTCAGAGACGGTCCTTCCGAGGCCTAGACGGCGGCGGCCACCGCCGGCAGTTGACTGAGCGCATCGTCGAGCGCGGTTTGCTCGAACGCGACGTCTTGCAGCTTGCCGGCAAAGTAATCGGTATACGCCTGCATGTCGAAATGCCCGTGACCTGAGAGGTTGAAGAGGATCGTCTCTGCCCGGCCTTCCGCCTTGCAACGCAACGCCTCGTCGATCGCCGCCTTGATCGCGTGCGTCGATTCCGGGGCCGGAACGATGCCCTCGCAGCGCGCCAATTGCACGCCGGCGGCGAAGCACTCGGTCTGGTTGTACGCGCGCGCTTCGATCAAGCCGAGTTCTTTGACGTGGCTGACGAGCGGCGCCATGCCGTGATAGCGCAGGCCGCCGGCATGGAAGCCCGGCGGAATGAACGACGAGCCGAGCGTGTGCATCTTCACGAGCGGCGTCAAATGCCCGGTATCGCCGAAGTCGTACGCATACGTACCGCGGGTCAGCGTCGGACACGCGGCGGGCTCGACCGCGATGACGCGCGCTTTCGTGCGCCCGGCGATCTTCTCGCGCAGATACGGGAAGGCCAGGCCGGCGAAGTTGCTGCCGCCGCCGGCACAGCCGATGATGATGTCGGGCTCGGCATCGGCATCGGCGAACTGCAGCATCGCCTCTTGCCCGATGATCGTTTGATGCAGCAACACGTGGTTGAGGACCGAGCCGAGCGAGTATTTCGTATCCTCGTGCTGCGCCGCTATCTCGACCGCTTCGGAGATCGCGATCCCCAGCGACCCGGTCGAATCGGGGAAGCGTTCGAGGATCGCGCGCCCGGAGGCCGTCTCGGTAGACGGGCTCGCGACGCAGCGCGCGCCGTAGGTCTCCATCAGGGCGCGGCGGTACGGCTTCTGGCCGTAGCTCACCTTGACCATGAACACGTCGACCTCGAGCCCGAACAGTTGTCCGGCGAATGCGAGTGACGAGCCCCATTGGCCGGCGCCGGTCTCCGTGGTCAGCCGCTTGACGCCGGCTTCTTTGTTGTAGAACGCCTGGGCGACCGCCGTGTTCGGCTTGTGGCTGCCGGCCGGGCTCACGCCTTCGTACTTGAAGAAGATCTTCGCCGGCGTGTCCAGCGCCTTTTCGAGCCGGCGCGCGCGAACGAGCGGCGAGGGGCGCCACATGCGATAGATCTCGCGCACCGGACCCGGGATCTCGATCCAACGCTCGGTCGAGACCTCCTGGGCGATGAGCGCCATCGGGAAGAGCGGCGCGAGATCGTCCGGGCCGATCGGTCCGCCTGTCCCCGGATGCAGCACCGGGGGCGGCGGCACCGGCAGGTCGGCGACCAGGTTGTACCAGGCCTTGGGGATGCGGTCTTCGCTCAGCACGTATTTGACGGAGTCGTCGCTCATGTGACCCTCGCACGCTTCCTGGGAAGCTCGGAAAAGAGCGTCTGTTGAAACGCCCCGGCTCTGAGGACGCATTTTCCGCGGCGGGTCCCGCCTCCCGTCGGGCGGCCGGAACCGCGACCCGGTCGGGCTACATTCTCAGCCCAGCCCGACCGCGTGGAAGCCGGCGTCGACGAAGTGCACGTCGGCGGTAACCGAACGCGAGAGGTCGGAGGCGAGGTAGACGGCCGCATTGCCGACGTCTTCGGGGCTGACGTTGTGCCGCAGCGGTGAGGTCGCGGCGACGTGGTCGAGGATCGCCTTGAACCCCCTGATCTGACGGGAGCTGGCGGTCGAGATGGGACCCGCCGAGATGGCATTGACGCGGATGCCGCGCTCGCCCAGATCGTACGCGAGATAGCGGACGATCGATTCGAGCGCCGCCTTCGCGATGCCGGCGAGATTGTAGCGCGGGACGATCGCCGTCGAACCGAGATACGTCAACGCGATGACGCTCGACCCGTCGGCGAGCACATCGACGAACGCCTTGGTGAGCGCGATGAGCGAGAACGACGAAACATCGAGCGCGATTGCAAACCCGTCGCGCGACGTTTCGTAGACCTTGCCGTCGAGATCTACTTTTCTCGTGTAGGCGATCGAGTGCACGAGAACATCCAACCGGCCCAGATCGCGCCGCACGCAGCCGGCCAGCTCGGCGAGCGCCTCGTCCGAGGTGACGTCGCAGGGGTAGGAAGGCGCGTTGCCGAGTTCGGCGGCGAGCTTCTCCACTTCATCGCGCACGCGCTCACCTTGATAGGTGAAGCAGAGCTGAGCACCATGCGCGTGCAGCGAGCGTGCGATCCCCGTTGCGATCGACCACCGATTCGCGACGCCGGTGACGAGCGCGATCTTGCCGTCTAAGAGTCCCACGAACCTAGAGTGAGACGGCCCATCGGCCGGCGCCTGCTCGACTACGCCGTCGTCGAGGCGACGGCCTCACACGACAGCGCCGACGGCATTCCCAGGAGGTCGGCGATCACGTCGGCAGCGTGGTACTCGAACCGGCCCGGACGAACGAAACGCGCGATTTCGGGCAGATCGTTGCCGGACGTCACGATGCCCTTTTCCTCGATGTTGCCTTTGCGCTGCTGCGGCTCGCCGATCGTTGCCAGCAGTCCATTGCAGATGCACTTCCTGCCGGCCGTGTCTTCGGGTTTGCCGCCTTTCTTGACGTAGACGTTCACCGGCTCTGCCGAACATCGGTAGTCGATCGACCCGTCCGCCGTCCGGTAGGCGTCGCGCAAGAAGCCCAGATCGCAAATACGCGGGCGCGCGAGGTACACGTCTTCTTCCGAAACCGTCCCCTCCAAGCTCACGACCTTGAAGGGAAAGTTGGTCGGCGAGGCGAGCGAATCGGTCCGCACGTGGGCTTCTCCGGCGAGGACTTGCTCGATGATCTCCCGTTTGTAATCCGGCCGCAAGCCGGACTCGGCACAGAACGCGAAGATGGTTCCGACCTGCACGCCGGCGGCGCCGTCGGCCAGTGCCGCGCGGACTTTTTCCGCCGTACCGTAGCCGCCGGCCAGCCAAAACGGCAGGCCGAGTTCCCGGATCTTCTTCAGGTCGACAACGTCGCGTTCGCCGTATTTCACTTCCCCGTTTTCGTCGTATTCGGGTTTGCCGCGCGGCGGCGCGTTGTGTCCACCGGCCGTCGGTCCTTCGATCACGAAGCCGTCGACCTGACCCGGCAACCGCTTCATGAGCGACATCGCCAGCACGTTCGAGGCGATGATCGCCAAGAATCGCGGCCGCGCGAGCGGCGGGAGATCGCACTCCATGTACTCGCGCGGGACGAACGTCATCAGGTTGTCGTCGCCTTCTTGCGCTCCGATGACGTGCAGCGGATACGATGCCGGTTCGTGGCGCGACAGCCGATCGATCGCGTCGGGAAACTTGACCGGGATCCCCGCCCCGACCAGCACGTAGCCGACGCCCGCCAACAGCGCGCCGTAGATCGAGGGCAGATGCGGCATCTGGATCTTCTCCAGATAGTTGATCCCGACCGGATTATCGTGTCCTTCGCGAGCGAGATACACCTCGACGAAGTTCGCGACCACCATCAGCTCTTGCAGTTCGCGCGGGCTCTCTTTGGCGGGCAGTTGCGAGACCTTGTAGGGGTCCTTGGCCCGCTTGCCGCCCGGGATGAAATATGCTTGGCGGACTCGCTCCGCCATGGCGGGGAACGGGAACGCTTCGAGCGCCCGGCGCATGTGGCCGCCCGGATCACCGTCCTGCAGCCGGCGCGCCAGGATCTGGTCGAGCGCCGTGCCGGAGACGACCCCGAGCTGGCCGCATTCCGCCACGGCGCGCGCCAGGCGCCACGAGGAGACGCCTGCGCCCATGCCGCCTTGGATGATCGTCGGGAGGTGAGCCATACCCGCGCATTATCTCACGCGAAGGACGAATCTTGCTCCCCTACTCCGCGACCGGCGCGCCGCCGGGCCCTTGGACCCCGCCGAGCGCCCGTTCGGAGCCGGGGCGCATCAGCGGCCGGTGGATTCGAAAAACCGGTACCGGTTCAACTTGAACTGATAGAACAGGTAGCAACCGAAGCAAAAGCCGGCCAGCGCGACCGCCGCCGCCAGCGCAACGATGGCGGCGAAGATCCAGCCGGCGACCGGCGCGTGGAGAAGGAACGAAATCTGCGCTGCGCCCAGCAGCGTCGCGGCGATCGAATTATTGAAGCGCATCAGGCGCGGGTCCTCGCCGCCCGGATCGAGTTCCGAGGCGGCGAACACGCGCTTACCGATCTGATAGATGAGGCTGGCGCGCCTTCCGAACGCTGCGGCGAGGCCGATGATCACGAACAGCGCCGTCGTAATGAGCGGTGCGTGCAGCACGAAGGCCAGGATGACTCCCAGCAAGATCGTCGCGCGGTTGAGGCGGACGATCGCGAGCGGGATCAACGACGTGCAATCGGCAGGCGATTCGGTAAACGCATCCGGCATCGTTTAGTACCTCCTCGAGTAGCCGGCGTCCACTTCAAACTGATTCATCCCGATCGTAATGCGTTGCTGCCCGGGCGCTTCGAGTGGATTCGGACCGCTCTGCGTTACCGCCGGCACAACGACGGCGGCAACACTCAGCTCGCTCTGCTTGGACACTTTCACCGACGCACCGACCGAATAATGCCACTCGGTTACCGCTGGTGCGAGAATGTTGAACAAGACCTCCGAGGACGGGATCGGCTGCACTCCGTAAGCCAGTCCGGCGCGCAGCGTCAGGTGAGGCGAGACCTCGGTCTGGTAACCAAGCTTATAGAACGTCGTGTCGCGCCAACCAAATCCGGGACCATTGCTGCCGCCGAGCAAGTACGACGGGTTGCCCGGCGGCGTGATGCCGGAAACCAAGTTGGCAAACGGATTCGCCACCGAGGCGATCTGCGCGTACCAGATCTCTTCGGCGTCGAGAGCGACGACCGATTGCGGATCGACTTTCAAGGCGAGCCCGAGGGTTGCCGTCGCCGGGATATTGAAGCCGCCTTGCTGCGCGAAGAGGTCCGCGTACTTCGCGAATGATGCAAAAAAAAGCCCTCTACGCTCGGTAGAGGGCATGCACGTTCTTCTTTCGATGAACTCTTAGGCGCGCACGAAACTCACCGGCTCTCCCGCAGGAGCAGTACAGGGCGAACATGCACAACAAGAAACAAACCCAGTCATCGCTGAGAACGCTTGTACGACTCTACGGTCGGCATCCCTGCCCGCAAGAACGCTGCTATTGCGATGCAGAGACCAGCGTGAACGTAGCTGGATCGACCTGGTAGTTCCCCGGTCCGACCGAGTCGTTGGGAAAGGCGCAGATCACGCTGTTGTCGGGTCCCCAGATGACGACCAAACCCGGTGGGCCGCACGGCGTCTGCTGCAGTCCGTAGTCTTGGAGCAGATCAGCGCCCGGACTGTCCGGCGCGACCTGAAAGGACGGATACGCCTGCTGATCTTGGTTGTCGAGGTACGCGCCGTAGGCGATCGAACTCGCGAGCGCCGCCAGCGCGTACGAACCCCAGAATCCCCCGCCCCAGTAGATCGGAGCGGGCTGCCAGGCGACGCCGTGATTCCAACCGTACGAGCCGCCCGGCGCGCGGCTATTGCGAATCTCGGGACCGTGGAACCGCCGGGTGCCCGACCCTCCGCCCGCATTTCCGTTCGGCGCGTGCGCGTATGCCGGCGAGGCGCCCCGCAGTGGGGCCGTGCGCTGCTGCGCCGGGGCGGTGACGTCATGGTTGAGATTGAAACCGCCGGGGTTCGGAGCAGTCGCTCGTTGGACCGGTGCCGCCGCACGCTGGACCGATGAAGCCGCGCGCTGGACCGGTGAAGCCGCCCGTTGGACCGGCGCGGGGCGCGGGGCCTGAGCGGCCGGACGATTCGCGTTCCCTGCACGCTGCGCGAGCGCTGCCGCAGGCAGCGCGATCATCAGAGTCAACGCACAGGTCGAGCGCCAGAATGTGGTGTTCATTTGACTTCGTCCAGCGTTCCCTTCACCGAGACATAGGTTCCACGGGCGCTTTGCAAGTGCACCAGCACCTGACGCGGCCTCAACTCCTCGGAAGAATGCGGCAAGTGGCGGACGTCAGCGCTGAGATTCAAGTAGACCGTTCCGTGTTGGAGGACGATTGGATGCGAGGTCCCGTGCTGATGAAGCGTCGCCCGGAAGGGCAGGCAGCGTTCGAGCGAGCCGGCAAACGAACAAGCGCCGCTCGCTACCTCGAGCACACCCTTTCCATCGCCGCTACGGATCCAAAGCGTCTGCCCCATGAGCCGGATGTTGACGTGGTGATAGACCCTCGCGGATCCGTCGCTTTGCTCAATGCGCGCAACGCCTTCAGCGCGCACGATGCCGCTCGCGAGAACGACGGCGGCCAACGTCGCAAAGACCACGGGAGCAAATCGGCGTTCGAACAACGTGCAGTCCTCCTCTTTCGCTCACCAGCGTTCCCAACTTTCGACGAATCCACACCGTCGCGGTCCCGCGTAACGAAACAGACGCGCTTGACAGCGCGCCCGCAATCGAGGAGAATCCGACACGTGGGTCGCCCGGCGCAGCATCAACGAGCCGCTGCAACTTCGCCCACACCCGGTAGCAGGCACCCTGCTACGCGAAGACCGAGAGCCCTGGCCCAAACCCAGGGCTCTTGCGTCTCGTGCGCCCGGCACGCACGTTGTACCTGGTACTTCAGTACCGTCGAAGTACATTACTGCAAGCAACGCTCCTTCTTTTTGCGGCGATGTTCAGATCGACGCGCGCGCGCGCCGGTTCGGCTATGGGCAGACGATCGTCGGACTACCACCATAGAAGCCGCACTGCGGCGGCGTCCCGTCGGCGTGCACGGTCCCCGACGCGGGGAATAGCAAAAGACTCACTGCTGCCAATACGGCAGCAAGGCTCGACGCCAGCATGTTGACCTTCTTTCAGGCGGCCGCCAGATTTGGCAAGCCGGGCGACGGAGTCGCCACCTAAAAGATAGTACTTTTGTACTATAAACAGCCACCGTGGGGGACTTCTCACGCCGGCGAGAGTAGGGCGAGCCCCGTTCGCTCGCTGGTCTTGGAATGACTCGGGCTCGCGAGGAGTCAAACGTGCAGTTCGTGAGCCGCCCGCTTCGCGCAAGAACGACGTTCGCCGTGAGCTATCACGGCGCGGAGAGTGCCTGGTTTCGCGGAGATTACCGGGAGACGCTGGCGCTGCTCGATGCGGCCTCACCGCGCGGGAAAGCCGAACTCGCCGACGCCGCGCTGCTGCGGGCCCGGGCAGAACAACGCGCCGGCCGCCACCAGGAATCTCTCGAGGCCGCCCGTTCGGCGGGCAGCGTACTCGACGGCGACCGGCTCGCCACTTCGCTCATGCTTCAAGGCGCAGCGCTCACCCGGCTCGGTGCGCTTGCGGATGCGCGTGCCGTGCTCGCCCGCGCCGCCCAGGTTGCGGTGGTCCATCGAACGATCGCTGCAGAGATTCTGCTACAGCAAGCATTTCTTGCGTGGGTCGAACGCGACTTGGCGCAGAGCCGTGCGCTGGCGGTCAAAGCGATCGGACGGGCCGACGATATCGTGCTGGCACGAGCCCAGGAACTGCTGGGTTTCATCAATACGTCCGAAGAGAAGTACGGCGACGCGGCGCGCTCGTTCCGGCAGGCGCTTGCGACGTTGGCGTCCGCGAAGCACCAAGATCAGCGCTTACGTCTGAACCTCGTCAACGCTGCGACGAGTTTGGCCATCGAACGGCTCGATACCGATGCGCTGGGCGAGACGCGCGCCGCGCTCGATTCGATCGCGTGGACCGACGATCTCGCCGAAGGCCGGTTTCACGCCTACGATATGGCCGGCTGGCTGGCGCTGCTCGCCGGTCAAACCGAAGCCGCTTGGCGTGCCTTCACGACGGCGAATGCCAGCGCCGGGGACGGCTCACCGTGCCGCGTCATCGGGCTCACCAACCTCGCCGCGCTCTACCGGACGACCAACGAACTGTTCGCCGCCCGCCAGCATATCGGCCTCGCATCGGAACTGGCGCGCTCGATCGATTGGGAAAGCACGAACGGCGACGAACGCGCGGCGTTCCTGTTGTGGGCGATCGAATCGGCCCGCCTCAACCTGCCGATCCCGCTCGAGGAATTCAGGGCATTCGAACGGCTGCCGCCCGCGCAGGCACACTATGCCTTCGAGAAGGACGACCGGCGGTTTCGGGCGATGCGGCTCGTCGCCCACGGCCTGACGCTAGGTCACACCCGGCGCGACCGCGCGATCAAATTGCTCGCTGAAGCGCTCGCGATCTGGCTCGCGATCGGCTACCGGTTTCGGGCGGCGCAGACGGCGCTCGACCTGTACCGGCTCGCCGGCAATTCGGAGTATCTCGAGATCGCCCAGCGAGAGACGCGCCAACTGCGCAAGGGCTTCATGGCCGCGACGATTCGCGCCAACCGCCGGCGTGAGGAACGGGGCATCTCACAGCTCAGCTCGACGGAACGCCGCATTCTCGCCGGGATTCTCGAGGGAAAGTCCGCCGCACAAATCGCGGCGGCGAACGACAAGGCACTCCAGACCGTGAAGAACCAGACGCGCAGCATCTTCCGCGCCCTCAACGTCAGGTCGCGCGGGGAACTCTTCGTCACCTGCGCCGAACTCGGGGTCGACGCCGCGACGCTCGAAAACGAGCCGTAGATCGCGAAGCGGTAGCCCATCATCCAATCAACCGAATCGCGAACGGCCCGCTTCCGCTCCGCACAGCTCGCCCTCGCGGGGGCCCTCTTCGCGGCGATGGTGGCCGTGCTGGTCGGCGTGTCCGTCGGGGCCGTCGCGTTTCCGTTCGCCACGGTCGTCGCGCAACTCGCCCATCCCGATCTCTCGACCGAGGCGGGGCGCATTCTGTGGGAGATCCGCATCCCGCGCGTGGCGATCGCGGGGCTCGTCGGGGGCTCGCTGGGCCTGGCCGGCATGCTCCTGCAGACGATGCTACGCAACCCGCTGGTCGATCCGTACCTGACCGGCACGAGCGCCGGTGCCGCCTGTGCGATCGCGATCGGAATCGCGGCCGGTGCCGCGAGCGCGAGCCTGCCGTTCATCGCGTTCGTCGCCGCGCTCTTCACCGCCGTCCTGGTTGCCGCGCTGGCGCGCAGCGGTTCGGGAATCTCCACCGAACGGTTGATCCTCGCCGGCATCTCGCTCTCCGCACTCTTCGCGGGGATCGTCACGCTGATCATCATGCTCTCGCCGCGTGCGAGCACGTCGTTGAGTATCCTGGCGTGGCTTGGCGGGAGTCTCGCTGGACACGGCTGGAGCGACCTGCGCATCGCCGCGCTCTACGCGCTCGCCGGGACCGTACTCGCGCTCGCGCTGGCGCCGACGTTGAACGGGCTGCGCTTCGGTGAAGCGCGAGCACGAGCGCTCGGCGTCGACGTCGACCGCGCGCAGTGGGGCATCGTCGCGGCCGCCTCACTGCTCACCGCAGCCGCCGTGAGCGTTTCGGGGATCGTCGGCTTCGTCGGGTTGATCGTGCCGCACGTCGTCCGGCGGCTGGTCGGAAGCGATGCGCGCCTTTCACTCGTCACCAGCATCTTGCTCGGCGCGATCTTCGTCATCCTGGCCGATACGCTCGCGCGCTCGGTCGCGCCGCCGCTCGAATTGCCGCTGGGCGTCTTGCTCTCGATGTTCGGCGTGCCGGTCTTCATCTATCTCGCGTTCCGACGGCGCACCGCATGATCAACGTCGCGGGCGTCGCCTTGGACTACGGCGGCTGCCGCATCCTCGAGGATATTTCGTTCACCGTGCGCGCCGGTGAAGTGCTCGCGCTCGTCGGGCCCAACGGCGCCGGCAAGTCGACACTGTTGCGCGCGATCGCCGGGCTGCACCCGCTCGACGCCGGCCGGATCTCCGTCGCGGGCCGCGCCGTGAACCAGCTCTCGGCGCGCGAGCGCAGCCGGCACATCGCGCTGATCGAAGCCGAGGGACCGCCGCCGGAGGGGATGCTCGTCGACGAAGTCGTCGCGGGCGGACGGCTCCCGTATCGTCCCTGGTGGCGCTGGTCGACGAGCGACGAAGATCGCCGCGCCGTCGACGATGCGATCGAGCGCACCGAACTGCAGTCGCTGCGCGAGCGTCCGTTCGCCGAACTCTCCAGCGGCGAACGGCAGCGCGTTTGGATCGCGATGGCGGTCGCCCAGCACGCGCGCGTCTTCCTGCTCGACGAACCCACCAGCCATCTCGACGTGAAGCACACGTTTCACACGCTTGGCCTCGCGCGCCGGCTCGTCGCCGACGGCGGCGCGGTGGTCGTCGTGCTCCACGATCTCAACGTCGCGGCGGCGTTCGCCGACCGCATCGCGCTGCTGGGCGAACGCACGCTGCTCGCATGCGACACGCCCGCGACGGTCCTCGACGAGGCGCTGCTCGCACGCGTCTACGGCATTCCGATCGCCGTGCGGCACGAACCGGACGGCGCCGTGATCACCTACGCGGTGCCGCCCGAACGCGCGTAGCGAGCGCGGCTTAGAGACGAACGCTGCGCGCGACGTCGACCAGGACTTTGGCACCGGCCGCATGCGCCAGTTCGACGAGCCGGCGCGCCTAGGGACGGATCTGGCCGGTACCGCGCACGACGTACTTGTAGCTGGTCAGCCCGTCGGCACCGACCGGCCCGCGCGGCGGCAGCCGTCCCGTCGAGATGCCGATCTCGGCGCCCATGCCGAACTCGCCGCCGTCGGCAAACTGGGTCGAGGCGTTCACGAGCACGATCGCGCTCTCGACTTCGGCGAGGAAGAGTTCGGCCGCGGCGTCGTCTTCGGTGACGATCGCATCGGTGTGATGCGAGCCGTAGTGGTTGATGTGGGCGATCGCGTCGGAGACGCCGTCGACGATGCGGACCGCGAGGATCGCATCGAGATATTCCGTCGTCCAATCAGCCTCGCCGGCCGCGAACGCGAGCGGGTCGAGCGCGCGGGTCTCGGCGTCGCCGCGAATTTCGCAACCCGCGGCATGCAAGTCGGCGAGGATCGGCGGCAGGTCGCGTGCCGCGACGGCGCGGTCGATCAGCAGGGTCTCGGTCGCGCCGCAAACGCCGGTGCGCCGCATCTTGGCGTTGAACGCGATGCGCCGGGCCTTGACCGGATCGGCGGCGCGGTCGATATAGGTGTGGCAGAGCCCTTCGAGATGCGCGATGACCGGGATGCGACTTTCGCGCTGCACCCGTTCGATCAGCGAACGGCCGCCGCGCGGCACGATCACGTCGATGAGGCCGGTCATGCCGAGCATCATCCCGACCGCGGCCCGGTCGCGCGTCGGCACGAGTTGCACGGCCGCCGCGGGGAGCCCGGCCGCGGCGATCCCTTCGCGCAAGCACGCTTCGATCGCCCGCGAAGACCGGAAGCTCTCCGAACCGCAGCGCAAGATCACCGCGTTCCCGGCCCGCAGGCAGAGACCGGCCGCATCGGCGGTCACGTTCGGCCGCGATTCATAGATGATGCCGATGACGCCGATCGGGATGCGCACCCGCGCGATGTCGAGGCCGTTGGGCCTTGACCAGCGGGCCAGCTCCGTGCCGATCGGATCGGGGAGTTCCGCGACGGTTTCGAGCCCTTCGGCCATCGCCTCGATGCGAGTCTCGTCGAGCCGCAGGCGATCGAGGAGCGCGGCGGAGAGCGAGTGCTGCTCGGCTTCGGCCATGTCCGCCGCGTTGGCGGCCAAGATCGCACGCTGCGCCACGCGCACGGCCGCCGCGGCGGCGCGCAGCGCCGCGGTCTTACGGGCCGGTTCCGCGCGCGCCAGTATGCCTGCCGCCTGCCGCGCGGCCAGCGCGATCGCTTGCATCTCGGCCGCGAGGTCCGCCGATTCAATAGCGAGCATCGTCATAGCTGGTTCCCGTTCACGACCAAGTCTTCGCGGTGGATGATCTCATCCCGGCCGGGGTAGCCGAGGATGCCCTCGATCTCGCGGCTCTTGTGTCCGGCGATCGCCCGTGCTTCGGTGCTCGAGTAGCCCGCGAGCCCGCGCGCCAGTTCGCGCCCATCGCGGCTGCGAACGATGACCGGGTCGCCCAGCTCGAAGCCGCCTTCCACCGCGACCACCCCGGCAGGCAGGAGGCTCGCGCCGTGCGCGAGCGCGGCGACGGCGCCGTCGTCGACGACGAGGACGCCCGTGACGTTGACCGCGCCGGCGATCCACCGCTTCCGCGCGGTCCGGGGTCCCGTGTCGGGGAGAAACCAGGTGACGGGCGCTCCCGCCTCGATCGCAGCCAGCGGGTGCAACGCCTTGCCGCGCGCGATCACCATGCGGCAGCCCGCCGCCATCGCGATGCGCGCCGCGGCGAGCTTCGTCACCATGCCGCCGGAACTATAGCCGGGCGGAGCCTGGCCGGCCATCGCTTCGATCTCCGGCGTGAGCGCGCGAACCTCCGGAAGATGCCGGGCCGACGGATCGCGGCGCGGATCGGCCGTGTAGAGCCCGTCGATATCGGAAAGCAGCACGAGCGTGTCGGCGCTGATCATCTGCGCGACGCGGGCGGCGAGACGATCGTTGTCGCCGAAGCGGATCTCGGCGGTCGCGACCGTGTCGTTTTCGTTGATCACCGGCACGGCGCCCAGCGCCAAGAGCTGCTCGATCGTAGCCCGGGCGTTCAGATGGCGCTGACGCTCCTCGGTGTCCTCGGGCGTGAGCAGAATCTGCGCCACCGTGATGCCATGGCGCGCGAGCGCTTCGAGATAGGCGTGTGCGAGGCGGATCTGCCCGGTCGCCGCCGCAGCCTGCTTCTCCTCGAGCTTGAGCGCCCCGCCGGCGAGCCCGAGGTGACGCCGCCCGACGGCGATCGCGCCCGAGGAGATCAGCAGCACGTCCTGGCCGCGTGCGCGGCAGCGCGCGATGTCTTCGGCAAGCGCGGCGAGCCAATCGCGCCGGATCTCGCCCGTCGCCTGGTCGACGAGCAGCGCCGAGCCGATCTTGACGATGAGCCGGCGGGCGGTAGCGAGGCTTTCGCTCATGACGGCATCAACGCTTCGAGCCCCCGCCGCCCGAACTCTTCGCGGTCCGTTGCCGAAATGGTGCGATCTTGCGAATCAAGGCGTCGACAACGTCGGCGACGCGCGGGCCGGCGCGGTCCAAGTCGTCTTCTTGGATCGTGACGATACGATGTTCTCGAACGGCGCGCAGCTCCGACCAGGGCGGTGCCGCCGGCAGCACGACGCCTTGCTCGACGATCAGCACGTCCGGGTCGTCGGCCTCCAGCGTCTCCGCCGAGACGTTCGGAAATGCGGCGTCGATGTTCGCCGCGACGTTGGCGACGTGAGCGATGCGCAACAGGTCGCCGACATACGACTTTGCGCTCGCCGTGTAGATCGGCCCGGCGCCGAACACGACGAACGCACGCGGCTGCGGTAAGCCGCGCGTCGCGCGCGACGCCGCATCGAGCCGGCGCTGCAGGCTCGCCAGCAACCGCGCCGCATCCCGCTGGTGGCCGGTGAGCCGCCCGAGCGTCGCGATCGCGGCAAAATCGTCGGCCAGGGTATCGACGGCTAGGCTCTGGGTCCGCACGCCGAGGCGGGCCAGGTCGCGCAGATTCGGCGCTTGATACGGGATGCCGACTACGAGCGTCGGCGCAAGGCCGGCGACGGCTTCGCCGTTGATCGAACGCATCGCGCCGATACGGGGCAGGCGGCGCGCCGCCGGCGGCCGGTTCGAGAAGGCATCGACACCGACGACCGACGGACCGGCGCCGATCGCGAAGAGATCTTCGGTCAGCGCCGGTGCGAGCGAAACGACGCGCACCGCCGCGGCGACGGCGAGCGCGAACGCGATCATCGCGTCGAGAGTTCCACCACGAAGGTTCGACCGACAGCAGGATAGCCGAGCACCGGCTGGTAGCGCTCGTTGCCGAGATTGTTGACGCGCAGCGAGAGCACCGCGTCGCGGTGCAGGCGTTCGCGCAGGTAGGCGTCGACCGTCGTCTGCCCGTCGTTGTTGTATCCCGTGCCCTCTTGGTGCGGGCCGAAGACGTTCGCCTGCGCGCCGTAGGCGAACGCGCCGTTTCCGAAGCCGCGTTCGAGGCCGAGCTTCGTGACGATGACCGGTGCGAAGAGCAAGCGCGTTTGGGTCGCGCCGGGGGAGAGATTCTGCGCCTTGTACGTATCGGTGACCGAGAGCGTCGACACGTAGCCGTGGTACGGGCGCGTGCGCAGCGTCGCGAGGATCCCGCGAACCGACGCCCGCGCGACGTTCTGCGGGACGAAGTTCGAGTCGAGTTGGATCAGGTCGGAGGTATCGCGGGCGAAGAATCCGATCGACGCGCCGCCCAGCAGCGCGCTGCTCTGCAAGCTGAGGTCGGCGTCTTTCGAGCGTTCGGGTGTGAGGCCGGGATTCGCGTACCCGGGATAGTAGCGATCGACGATCGTCGGCGCGCGGAACGACGTGCCGGCGTTCGCGACGACGCGCAGACCCGGCGCGAGCGGAACGGCGACGCCCAGGCTCGGGGTGATCGCGCCGCCGAGCGGCGCGTCGTTCTCCGCGCGCAGACCGGCACTCCAGCGCACGCCGTTCGCGTAGGCGTACTGCTCTTGCGCGTAGAGCGCGTTCTGCGACTGACGGACGCCGGTCGTCTCGTTCCCGAGGTAATTGAAATTCGCATCGTAGGTGGCGATGTTCGCCAACACTGCCGATTCGCGCGCGAGATCGATCCCGCCGACGAAGGTCGAGTCGCCGGCGGAGACGATCTGCTCGAGCGAGACCTGCGCGCGACCGTCGAGCGTGGGGTTTTCGATCCCCGTCAGCGCCGGCGAGACGTAGGCGGACGGATCGACATAATCCAGATTCTGGCGCGAGCCGGAGAGCGTCAGCGTGGTGCTCGAGTGCGGTGTCGTGTGCGAGATGTCGAGGTGCGCGTCGGCGCGCGACGTGTTCTCGCGCGAGAAGTCGTCGGCTCCGTAGGTCAACGAGCCGGGCGCGCCAAGATGCTGCTGCTCGGTTCCGAGCCGCAGACGCGCACTGAATTCCCGGCCCAGGTCCGCGTCGTACGAGATACGCGCCGCCGTCAGTTCGGTGTCGGCGTTGCTGCGCGTGCCCGCCGGGATCGGCGTCCCGCCGGGCTGCGGCAGCGCCGGATAGGCGAACTCGTTGCTCGCGATGTGACGCTCGAACGAAACCCCGAGCTTGCCGTTGCCGATCCCGGCGCGCAAGTCGGAATCGCCCAGCGAACCGTCGGCAACCTCGAGATACGCGCCGCGCGGAACCGACGTGAGGATGTTGATCACCCCGCCGACGGCACTCGATCCGTATAAGGTCGAGCCCGTACCCTCGACGATCTCGACCGACCGCACGCCGGATGTCGACAGCGAACTGAGATCGATCTCCTCGCTCGAGGCCGGGGAGAGCGGCACGCCGTCGAGCAAGACCAGCACGTTCGTCGTCGCGGCGCCGCGGATAAAGATGGTCGTTTGCGAGCCGAACGCACCGTACCGGTAAATCTCCACGCCCGGTACGTCCTGGACCGCATCGGCGATCGTGCGGTCGCCGCGCGCTTGCATTTGCGCCTGCGTCACGACGAAGGCCGTGCGCGTGGTGTGGTCGATCGACTCTTCGTGGCGCCCGGCAGTCGTGACGCGGCCGATCTCGGTGAGCGGGGTCGCCGTCGGTTGCGGCGCCGGATCGGCGCACGCGGCACCGTCCGTAAGGAGAAAGCATGCGGACAGCAACGCTAACGCGGCGCCCGTGCGGATTCCAACCATCTCGGGTCCTACCTTTTTCGCGAGGTGAGGGGTCACACGACGTTTGGGTCCGGTATCCTGACTTCGCGGATCGTTGCTCTGCGCCGTAACCTTCCCGCCTTGCGGCAGTGATCGACGGCAGCTCCCCGCTGACAGTGGCGCGACCGTGCTGGATTCTCACCAGCTTCCCTGCGCCCAAACGACCACTCCTGATTGCGCACGGAAGGCGTGGGCTCCTTGGGCTGCCTCCATGGCAGGCCGCTCGCTTCCTACGCCGGAGCCTGGTATGCTCGCACGCATGGAACAGCCTCGTCAACTCGCGTTCGCGTCGTTCTATGAAGCCGACGGCGACGTGTTCGCGCCGACGCTCGCGACCTCGAGTCCGTGGGACGATCGCGCGCAGCACGGCGGGCCGCCGACGGCACTGTTGGCCTATGCCGTGAACCGGAACCACCCGCGCGAGGACGCCATCGTCGCGCGCGCAACGATCGATTTCCTCGGCACGATCCCGCGCATCCCGCTGCGCGTCCGCACGCGCATCGTGCGTCCGGGCGCGCGCGTCGAACTGAGCGAGGCCGTGCTCTCCGGGATAGACGACGGCCGCGACTATCTCATCGGCCGCTTCTGGCGCATCCGCGTCGCGGAGATCGCCTTGCCCGCGCAAGCAGCGGCCGAACCGCCGCCGCCGCTGCCGGCAGCGCAACCACAACGCTTCTTCCATGGGATGCGCGACGATTGGGGCTACGGCAACGCGCTGGAATTGCGGTTCGTCAACGGCAGCCTGCGCGACTACGGCCCGGCCGACGGGTGGTCGCGCGTGCGCGTTCCGCTGGTCGCCGGCGTCCCGCTGGACCCGCTCTCGCGCGTGCTCGTCGTCGCCGATTCCGCCAACGGGATCAGCGTCGAGTTGCCGCTGGCCGAGTACTATTCGATCCCACCGGGTCTGAGCGTGACGCTCGATCGCTATCCGCAGGGCGAGTGGGTGTATCTCAACGCGCGCACGCGCCTGACCGCGCACGGCGTCGGCCACACGGAGGGCTGGCTCGCGGACGGCGGCGGCCGCTTCGGCCTCATCTCGCAGCCGCTGCTGATCGAGAAGCGCTGAGTTACAAGAACCGGGACCCTGCGGCGCGAACCGGAAGAACGTGCCGGAATACGTCTATCAAATGCATCGGGTCGGAAAGACGATTCCGCCCAAGCGCCAGATCCTCAAGGATATCTCGCTGAGTTTTTTCCCGGGCGCGAAGATCGGCGTCCTCGGGCTCAACGGTTCGGGGAAGTCGTCGCTGCTCCGGATCATGGCGGCGGTCGATACCGAATTCGACGGCACGGCGACGCCGATGCCGAATATCACGATCGGCTATCTGCCGCAAGAGCCGAAGCTCGATCCGGGACACACGGTGCGCGAAGTCGTCGAGGAAGGACTCGGCGAACTGTTCGCCGCGCGCAAACGCCTCGACGAGGTCTACGCGGCCTACGGCGAACCCGACGCCGACTTCGATGCGCTCGCCCACGAGCAGACCAAACTCGAAGCGGTCATCGCCGCGGCCGGCGACGACCTCGATCAGCAACTCGAAATCGCCGCCGACGCGCTGCGCCTGCCGCCCTGGGACGCCCAGATCGGACCGCTCTCCGGCGGGGAAAAGCGCCGCGTCGCGCTCTGCCGCCTGTTGCTCTCGAAGCCCGACATGCTACTGCTCGACGAGCCGACGAATCATCTCGATGCCGAGAGCGTCGAATGGCTCGAGCAGTTCTTGCTGCGCTTCCCGGGCACGGTCGTCGCCGTGACCCACGACCGCTATTTTCTCGATAATGCGGCCGAATGGATCCTCGAACTCGATCGCGGCCGCGGTATTCCCTGGAAGGGCAATTACAGCTCCTGGCTCGACCAGAAGCAAGCCCGGCTCGCCCAAGAAGAAGCCACCGAATCGGCGCGCCAAAAAGCGCTCAAACGCGAACTCGAATGGGTGCGCTCCGGCACCAAGGCGCAGCAGGCGAAGAACAAGGGCCGTCTCGCGCGCTTCGAGGAGCTTTCCAGCTACGACTATCAGAAGCGCAACGAAACGCAAGAGATCTTCATCCCGGTGGCCGATCGGCTCGGCGACCGGGTGATCGACTTCTCCCATGTCCGCAAGGCTTACGGCGACCGGCTGCTGATGGACGACGTGTCGTTCAAGATCCCGGCCGGCGCGATCGTCGGCATCATCGGGCCCAACGGCGCCGGAAAGTCGACGCTCTTCCGGATGATCATGGGCAAAGAGCAACCCGACGCCGGGACGATCGAGATCGGATCCAGCGTCAAACTCGCCGTGGTCGATCAATCACGCGAATCGCTCGACGATACGAAGACCGTCTTCGACAACGTCAGCGGCGGGCGCGACATCCTCATGGTCGGCCGCTTCGAGATGCCCTCGCGCGCGTACCTCGGCCGCTTCAACTTCAAGGGGGCCGACCAGCAGAAGCCGGTCGGCTCGCTCTCGGGCGGCGAACGCGGGCGCTTGCATCTGGCCAAGACGCTGGTCACCGGCGCGAACGTGCTGCTGCTCGACGAACCCTCGAACGATCTCGACGTGGAAACGCTGCGCGCGCTCGAAGACGCGCTCGGCGAGTTTGCCGGCACGATCCTGGTGGTGAGCCACGACCGCTGGTTCCTTGACCGCATCGCGACCCATATCCTGAGCTTCGAGGGCGACTCCCGGGTGTTTTTCTTCGAGGGCAACTATCACGAGTACGAAGCAAACAAACGCGAGCGGCTCGGTGAAGACGCCGCTCGCCCGCACCGCATCCGCTACCGCCCGCTGACCATCTCATGACCGGCGGCACGAGGCTCTCCGATGACTGATGAAACCCTTGCCATCCTGGTCGGTGGCGGCCCCGCTCCCGGAATCAACGGCGTGATCGCCTCGGCGACGATCGAAGCCGTCAACAGCGGCTTGAACGTGATCGGCCTCTACGACGGTTATCGCCATATCGCGCTGGGCGACACGACGCAAACCGTCGATCTCACGATCGATCGGGTGTCGCTCGTCCACCCGACGGGCGGATCGATCCTGCGCACGTCTCGCACCAATCCCGGCAAGGACGAAGCGACCCTCGAGCGCTGCATCCGATCGCTGATGCAACTCGGCGTGCGCTATCTGATCGCGATCGGGGGCGACGACACCACCTACGGTGCGGCGCAGATCGCGGCCCACACGAAGGGACGCATCGGCGTAGCGACCGTTCCCAAGACGATCGACAACGATCTGCCGTTGCCGGACAACGCGCCGACCTTCGGCTTCGAGACGGCGCGCAGCGTCGGCACGACGATCGTCGAGAACCTCCTGGAAGACGCGCGCACGGCGTCGCGCTGGTACCTCGCGATCACCATGGGCCGCAAGTCCGGCGCGCTCGCACTGGGCATTTGCAAAGCAGCCGGCGCGACGCTCGCCGTGATCCCTGAGGAGTTCGCCGATCGGCCGGCGATCGCGCTGAGCGACGTCGTCGACGTGATCGTCGGCGCGATCATCAAGCGCCGCGCAGCGGGCCATGACGACGGCGTCGCCGTGATCGCCGAAGGGATCGTCGAACGGCTGGATCCCGCGGAACTCGCGTCGCTCGCCGGAGCCGCGCGCGATTCTTACGGTCACGTCCGGATCGCCGACATTCCGTTCGGAATGGTCCTGCGCGAGGCCGTGCGCGAGCGGCTGGTCTCGCTCGAACTCGACACCACCGTCGTCACCAAGGACATCGGGTACGAACTGCGGTGCGCCAAACCGGTGCCATTCGACGTAGAGTATACGCGCACGCTCGGCTACGGTGCGGTGCGTTATTTGCTGGGCGGGGGCAGCGGCGCGTTGATCGCGCTCTCGGGCGGGCGGGTGACGCCCGTGACCCTCGATGAACTGCGCGATCCGTCGACCGGCCGCGTGCGCGTACGCCTGGTCGACGTAACCACGGAGTCCTACCAAGTCGCGCGCTCGTACATGACCAGGCTCGAGGCCGAGGACTTCACTGAACCCCACCTCTCGCGGTTGAGCGCGCAGACGCTGCTCCAACCGGAGGCGTTCGCCGACCGGTTCCGATCGGTCGCCGACGGCCGCCGTTCGGAGGCCGGCTAAGCCAGGGGCGCGTCGCTGAGCGCCGGCGACGCGGGCAGGTTCCGCGACGAATCGTCGGCCTGGGGCCCGAACCTCGGGGCCAGCGCGATGTAGACGATCGGGACGAGCAACAGCGTCAGCAAGAGGGAGCTGGAGAGCCCGCCGATGACCACCGTGCCGAGCGAGCGCGCTGCTTGCGCGCCGGGATCCAGCACCAGTGCCAACGGCAGCATCCCGGCGATCATCGCCATCGTCGTCATGATGATCGGCCGAAAACGCTCGGACGCCGCCTCGCGCATCGCCGCGATGCGATCGAGACCTTGGCGCTGACGCTGGTTCGCGAAGTCGACGAGCAGGATGCCGTTCTTCGTCACCAGGCCGATCAACAGCACGGAGCCGATCAGCGAGAACAGGTTGAGCGTTTGATGAGTGAGGGCCAGCGAACCGAGCGCGCCGACGACTGCCACCGGCACCGCGAACATGATGATGAACGGCGTGCGGTAGCTGTTGTAGAGCGCGACCATCAGCAAATAGACGAGCACGATCGACAGGCAAAGCGCGATGCTCATCCCGACGACGGTGTCCGAGACCGATTGTTCGTTGCCGCCGGCCGCCGCAGCGACCTTGACGGTGGAGGGCAAGTGGAGCGCGTCCAGATTGCGCTGAAAAGCGCGTTGCACGTTCGAGAGCGCCGCCCCGGGGGCCAGGTTTGCGCCGATATAGACGACGTTTTGACGGTTGATGCGCATGATGAGCGGCGGTGCCGGGCCTTCCACCAGATGCGCGATATCGCCAACCCGGACGATCGATCCGTTGCTGGATTTGATCGGAATCGCTTCGACGGCCGCAAGCAACGTCTGGGCACCGATCGGATAGGTGACGAGTACGTTCTTTAGACCGTCCGAGCCGGTGAACTGGGTCGCCAGATCGCCGCCGAAGGCGGCGCGCACCGCCGTCGACGCCGTTCCGATGCTCGTATCGAGGGCGCGCGCCCGATCGCGATTGAATTCGACGTTGACCTGCGGTGCGAGTTGTGCCGACAACGTCGTCACGTCGATCGCACCCGAGGTCTTGGCGAGCGCGGCCTGGACTTTCGCAGCGTAGGGGTCGGGATTGCCGTCGAGGCTGGAGATCACCTCATCGATCGGCTGCGAGTTCCCACCCTGCATATCGGTCGCGGGCACCGCGATGACCGTCGCCCCCGGCACCAGTTTGGCCGCCGCGCGCTGGAATTCATCGGCCAAAGACGCGGTTGAATGGCTGCGGTTGTCCTTCAAATAGACGTCGAGTTGCCCGATCGCCCCGTTCCCGATGAAGCCGGTGAGTTGGCCCAGATATGCGCCGGCTGTCGCAGATTCGGCCTTCACGTCCGGCGAGCGGTCGATGGTCCGTTCGATCGCGAGTATGCCCAGACGCGTGGTTTCGAGCGGCGTGCCGCTCGGATAGGTCACCGTGACGTAGAGTTCGCCGCGATCCACCGGTGGAATGTACTCAAATCCGACCAGGCCCAGCGGAATGAGGAGTAGCGCGATCACCAGCGACGCGAATGATACGACGGTGACCGCGCGGCCGCGCTGCAGCGCCCACGGGAACGCGCGCTCGGCGTACCAGTGCCGCAGTCGCTCGAAGCCGCCGGTGAAGGCGTCGATCGGTCGCCAAGGTTTCCACCGTGAGAGCAGCGCCCAGCGCCCGGCAAGCGACGGCGTTACCGTGAACGAGACGAAAAGCAACGTCAGCGTCGCAACGGTGACCACGAGGCCGAACTCGCGCAAGAACAAACCGACGGAGCCAGGCAAAAACGAAATCGGCAGAAAGACGACAACGTCGACGAGCGTGATGACGATCGCCGCAAGGCCGATTTCACTGCGGCCATTGATCGACGCATCCTGCGGTCCTTCGCCGGCACGAAAATGACGCTCCACGTTTTCAAGCACGACGATCGAATCGTCGACCAGGATGCCGATGATGAGCGTCATCGCCAAGAGCGATACCGTATCGAGCGTGAAGTGGGCAAGCTTCATCGCTCCGAGTGTCACGAGCAACGACGACGGGATCGCGATCATGACGACGATCGCATTGCGCCACGAACGCAGGAAGAACAGCATGACGATGCCGGTGAAGATCACGGCTTCGATCAACGTGCGGATCACGCTTTGGAGTTGTTGCTCCGTATAGGTCGATTGCACGTCAAGCACGGAGAATTCGACATCCGGATATTCGCGACGCAAGCCCGGCAGCGCGCTGACCACAGCATTCGACGTGGTCACTTCGCTGACTCCGGCGCTCTTCTGAATGTCGAGCACGACGGCTGGTTGGCCCTGCGAGTATGCGAAGACGCGTTGCGTCTCGAAGGTGTCCGTTACGTCGGCCACGTCCCCGATACGAAAAAGCCGTGTTGCGGTCGTCCAGGCGTCGGCTCCCGCCGGGGCCGTCCCCGTCGAACCGATCAGCAAGCCGGCCACGGTCGGCACATCTTGAATGTCGCCTCGCACGTCGAGATTGGTCTCACGGTTGGGCGAGTAGAGAATGCCGCCGGGTGCGCGCACGTTATTGTTGGTGACGGCGCTCACGACGTCCGGGAGCGTGTAACCGGAAGCAGAGAGTTTCCCCGGATCGACGTTGATTTGGATCGACGGCGTCACGATGCCGTTCTCTTGGACGAACGAGACGCCCTGGATCTGTTCGAGTTCCGGGGCGATCTTATTGATCGTGAGCGACGAGAGATCCCCGACCGAGAGCGCACTCGAACGCAGGACGAGCGATACCACCACGGCTTCGCTCGGGTCGTAGAGCGAGATCTGCGGGGTTTGCACGTCGTTGGGCAGCGAGTGCTGCGCGTTCTGCACGCGGCCCTGGACTTGCACGAGGTCGTCGTTGGAATTCGACGAGAGTTGAAAAACGGCGACGATCGACGCAGAACCCGGCTGAATCGAGGTTTCGAGGTGGTCGAGCAGCGGCGCACCCGCGAGCTGGTCTTCGAGCGGCCGTACGATCGCGTCGCGCATCTCGGTCGTCGACGCGCCGGGATAGCTTACCAGGACTTGAATCGAGGGCACGTCCGTGCTCGGAAACTGCTGCTGCACGAGTCCCGCGGCCGCGATGGAACCGCCCAGCAGCACGAGGGCCAGGAAGACCGTCACGAGCGTCGGGCGATGGACGAAAACGCGGGTCAGCCACATATCAACGCGACTCCAACGCGGCAGCGGCACCGTCGCGGCCGGAACCGCGTTCCGGTCCGGAACCGCGTTCCGAGCCGGGCTCGCCCGAAGCGAGTTGCTTCGGTGGCCCCGGCGCGATCCACATGTAGACGACCGGGATGAGCAGCAGCGTGAGGATGAGTGAACTCGTCAAACCGCCGATGACGACCGTTCCGAGCGACCGTTTCGCGGTCGAGCCCGGATCGAGCGCGAGCGCGAGCGGCAACATGCCGGCGATCATCGAGGTCGTGGTCATCAAGATCGGCCGGAAGCGGATGCGAGCAGCTTGCTTGATCGCCGAGACCTTGTCCATGCCGAGCAAGACCTTTTCGTGCGCGAAATCAACCAGCAGGATACCGTTCTTGCTCACGAGCCCGACGAGCATCACGACCCCGATCAGGGAGTACATGTTGAGCGTCTGATGGGTGAGCGCCAGCGCGCCGAGCGCACCGAACGCCGCGACCGGGATCGAAAACATGATGATGAACGGTGCCTTGTACGCATCGTAGAGGGCGATCATCAGGAGAAACACCAGCAGCATCGAGAGCAGTAGCGAGATGCCCAGGCCGCTGGCCGTTTGGACGACGCTCGCTTGATTGCCGCCGGCGGCGGCCGACACGTGCACGAACGAGGGCAAGTGCAAGGCCGCGAGGCGTTTCGTGAACGCAGCGACGACGATCGTTTGCGTGGCGCCCGGTTGCAGGTTGGCACCGATGTGAACGACCGTTTGGCGATTGACGCGCGTGAGCAACGCCTGTTGCGGATCGTTTTTGAGAATGGCGATGTCGCCGAGATGCACGATCGACCCGTTATTGGCGCGGAGCGCGATATTCGTGAGCGAATGAAGACTGGTCTGATACGACATCGGATAGGTGATCTGCACGTACTTGATCCCGTTGGTCGTATCGAATTGGGTCACCGCCAGGCCGCCGAACGCCGCGTGGATCGCCTGCGCGGCGGTCCCGATATTCACGTTGAGCGCGCGCGCGCGGTCGCGATCGAACTCGATATCGAACTGCGGTGAAGTCTGAAGCGCGGAGCTATTCGCGTTGAGCGCACCCGGCGTCTCCGAGAGCGCTTCGAGAACGGGCGCCACGTACGCATCAGGCTCGCCGCGCGTCGTCGAGAGCGTCAAGTCGATCGGTTGCGCGTTTCCGCCGCGTGTGCCGGTCGCGGGAATGGCGATCACCTTCGCGTCCGGCACGAGCTTGTGCCCGATCGCCGTCATCATTCGCGCGACCTCGGCCGTCGAGTGCTGGCGCGCGTCCTTGAGAAAGACGGTGACCTGACCGTTCGAACCAAGGTTGATGCCGCCGCCGAACCCCGCTTGATAGCTTCCGGCGGTCGAGGTCGTGCGCTGCACGTCGGCGATTTCGGCGAAGGCTGCATCGAGTTTACGAATGGCTGCATCCGTGGCGGCCAGGGGCGACCCCGTGGGGAACTGCACCTGCACAAAGATCTGCCCGCGATCGACCGCCGGAATGAACTCGAACCCGACCACGTTGAGCGGGATTAGCGCGAGCGCCGCAGCGGTGAGCACGGCGCAGACGGCCGCGATGACGACGCCGTGCCGCAACGACCACGCAAGCGTACGTTCGCTATAAAAACGCCGTAGCCGCTCGAACTGGTGCGTGAAGGCGTCGATAATGCGCCACGGACGCCATTTGCCGAGCAGCGACCAATTGCCGGCTAGCGCGGGAGTGATGGTGAACGAGACCGCCAGCGACGTCAGCGTAGCGACGGTCACGCAGACGCCGAACTCGCTCAAGAAACGGCCGACTTGGCCGGGTAAGAACGCGATTGGTAAGAACACGACCACGTCGACGAGCGTGATGACGACCGCGGCCGGACCGATTTCGGCGCGGCCCAAGATCGCGGCCGTACGCGGCGCCTCACCATCCTCGAAGTGACGTTCGACATTCTCCAGCACGACGATAGAATCGTCGACCAGAATCCCGATGATGAGGGTCATCGCAAGCAACGAGACCGTGTCGAGCGTAAAATTGAGCAACTTCATCGCGAAGAGCGTCACCAGTAGCGAAGCCGGGATCGCGATCATCACGACCAGCGCGTTGCGCCAGGAACGCAGAAAAAACAGCATCGCGATGCCGGTGAAGGCGATTGCTTCGAGCAGCGTTTGGACGACGTTCCACAACTGCTGCCTGGTGAAATCCGCCTGAACGTTGAGCACTTTGAACTGGATTTCCGGGTACTGGGCTTCCAGTGCAGGTAGGGCCGCGAGGACGGCGTCGGACGCTTGCACTTCGCTCGCCCCGGCGGCTTTCTGCGCGCTCAGCGAGATTGCGAACCCGGTGCCGACGTACGAACTCACCCGCTTGGCTTCATACGAGTCGACGACCGTCGCCACGTCGCCGATGCGCGGCAGGCGGGCCGAGGTCGACCAAGGATTGGTCGCCGATCCCGCGGCGCCGCTCACTTGCCCCGCCCCGAGTTTGAGCGCCTGGTTGAGCGAGCCGCTCGTACCGGTGTACCGCTGCGTCACCGTACCCGACGGCGAAGTCGCGCCGAGCAATTGCGCCGTCGAGCCGGCCAGTACGAGGCTTGCGACCGTTGCGGGCGTTGTAATGTCGCCGCGCACGTCGATCAACGTCTCGCGATTTCCGCCGTATACGAGCCCGCCCGGCGCGCGGACGTTGTTTTGCTGAATCGCGCTTGCCACGTCGTTCGCCGTGAAGCCGAACCCGGCCAATTTCGCGGGATCGATCTCGACCTCGAGCGCCGGCGTTACCGTCCCGCCTGTGTTGACGTTTGATATCCCCCCGGCCTGTTCGAGCGCCGGAACGATCTTGTCGGTAACGATCGCCGAGAGCCCCTGCAGCGAAAGCGAGCGCGACGAGACCGACAGCGTCGTGACCGTGATCTGCGAGGGATCGAACGAACGCACCGTGGGCGCGGAAAGGTCAGCCGGTAGCGACGCCGCTGCGATCTGCACGCGGTCCTGGATCTCGACGAGGTCGGTCGTCTTATCGGTATCGAGCGAGAACGTCGCGGAAATTTGCGCCTGATTCTGTTGGATCGACGTGTTGATGTGATCGAGACCGGGCGCGCCGGCGATCGCATCTTCGAGCGGTCGCACGACCGCGTCTCGTAGCTCCGATGGCGAAGCGCCGGGATACGACGCGCTCACGCTGATCGTCGGAAAGTCGACGTTGGGCAAGTTCTGTTGAACGAGCGTGGCCATGGCGAAGCCGCCGAGCAGCGCCACGAGCGCCAGCATCACGAACACCAGCGGCGGCCGGTTGACGAAGAGTTGCGTCAGGCGGCGCATCGGCTAATTCTGCGCGAGGGATTGCCCGTCGGTCAGACCCAGTTGCCCGTTCGAGACGACTGCATCGCCGGCCCTGAGCCCCGTGACGATCGACGTGGTTCCGTCGGAGGCGATTTCATGCACTTTGACGGTTTTTGCGACGACGTCGGTGAGCTCGTCGTCGGCTTCCATGACCGTCGTGTGCGTATCGTCCAAAAAAGCCGTCGTCGGAATGCCGACGCCGCTGACCGACGGCAGCGCGATCCGCGCGGTAACCGGCAGGCCCGCCTGCAGTTTTCCGTTCGCGTTCTTGATCAGCACTTGAACGGTAAAGTTCGTCGAGCCGGGCGACACCTGTCCCAGTACCGCGACGACCTTTCCGGTATACGTTTGCGTCCCCGCGCCGGAGACGGTCAACGACACCGAACCGCCGACCGGGATCGCGAACGTATCCGAACTCGACGCATTCAGTTGCGCGTAGACCTGGTCCAGTTCTTGGATCGTGAAGATCGTGCGCGAACCCGGATATTCGCCGGGGTTCAGGTTGCGGTTGACGATGACACCGTCGACCGGCGAGACGATCGTCGCCTTCGCGATCATCGTCTGGTACTGCAGGACCGTCGCCTTCGCTTGGTCGACGGCGGCGTGCGCGGCACGCGCGTCCGCGAGCACCGATTGAATCGTCGATTGCTGCAAGCCGGCCCGCGCGTCACCGTTGACCCGCTGGCTGGTGATCGCGGTCTGCAAGGCCGCCTGCGCCGAACGCACCGCGGCCGCATCGTTGTTCACGAGCGCCTGCTGCTGATCGACCGCCTGTTGTGCGACGTAGCCGTTCTCGACCAGCGCCTGGTCGCGCTGGAGGTTCACCGTATCGTTGGCAAGCGTCGTCTTCGCAGCCGCCAGCGTGGCCCGGGCGACGCTGACGTTATCGACGCCGGTTCCGATATTGAGCGTCGCCGTGTACTGCGCTTGCACGACCTTGGCATCATTGGACTCGGCGGTTCGCTGGTCGGCAACCACGGTTGCCTGCGCTTGCGCGAGTTGGGCGCGCAGATCGGCCGTGTCGAGTACGGCGATCACCTGACCCTTGCGAACGTGATCGCCCTCGAGTACCGGAACCGAGTCGGCCGGCTCCGAGAGGGCACTCGTGAGCGCGACGTTTTGGTACGGCGAAATCACGCCGGAGATCGTGCTCGTGCCATGGAGCGTCGTCTGTTTGGCGGCGGCGGTCGGAACCGGGTTGGGCGAGGACTGCATGCGTGTACGCCCACTTCCGGCTCCCCCCTTGGAACATGCTGCGAAGACGACGGCGGCCATCGCCAGCGCGAAAGCCGCGCGAGTCACCCGCATCGAGCCCTAGTGAGACCCCGGCGGGCTGGCGAACGCTTCCGGATGCTCGGCGCGATATTTGGCTCGCGCTGCGTCCATTTTTTTCTTGAAGTCGACGCGTTGCGGCGGCGTGAGCACACCGTCGATCTTATCGTAAAACGCCTTTATGTTGGCCCGGCGCTGTTCGCGATCCGTGAGGTTCTCGTTCTGCTTGAGCATCTCCGCACGAAGTTCGCGGATCCGGGCCTTCTGCTTGTCGTTCAACGGCGGCGTAACGCGCAGCAGGACCTGGCCCATCATGCGCCCGGCCTGGGCACCGCGCTGCGCCCCGGCTGCCGGCTGATCTTGGGCGAGTACCGGGATGGCGCCGCAAAGGGAGACGCCCAGGAGAACGGCGGCGCTCGCTCGCGCGAAACGCCGGAAGGATGACGCGATCATAGATGACATTCCCTCACTATCGCAGGGGAACCTTAGAACGATCTCGGGCATGCTCGGTTCCTCCCCGTACCCCCTACCCCAAAACGGCCCGGCCATGCGCGGAGGTGAGATCGAGCAGCGGACCGATGGGCACGATTCCCGTCGGGTTGATGTCGGGGTGCGTCAGGTAATAGTGCCGCTTGATGTGGTCGAAATTCACCGTCTCGGCTACCCCCGGCACCTGGTAGAGGTCCCGGAGATACCCCCAAAGATTCGGGTAGTCGACGATGCGGCGCAGGTTGCATTTGAAATGGCCGACATACACGGCATCGAAGCGGATGAGCGTCACGAACAGCCGCCAATCGGTTTCTACCGGGACCGCCCCGAACAGATACCGGCGCGCGGCGAGCCGCCGCTCGAGTTCATCGAGGGCCGCGAAGAGCCGATACGCGGCTGCTTCGTATGCCCGTTGGGAGGTCGCGAAGCCCGCCCGGTAGACCCCGTCGTTTATCGCCTCGTAGATCGTCACGTTGAGCGCGTCGATCTCGGCGGCGAACTCCGCCGGATACAGATTCGGCCACGCCGTCGCCAGCGGCGTGAACTCGGTCTCGAACATCCGCATGACGTCGTCGTCGGAATTCGACACGATGCGGCGCGTCTGCGTGTCCCACAGCACCGGCACCGTTACGCGATGCGCATAGCCCGGCTGGGTCGCCTCGTAGGCTTCGCTCAAAAAAGAAAAGCCGCCGACGGGATCGCTCTCCATGCGCCAGCCGCGTTCGTCGCGAATCGGATCGACCACGGTCATCCCGACCGCGGCTTCGAGGCCCCGCAAGCGGCGCACGATGATCGTGCGGTGCGCCCATGGGCAGGCCAGCGAAACGTAGAGCTGATAGCGGCCGGGCTCGAGCGGAAACGGACCGCTCCCGTCGGCGCGCACCCAACCGCGAAAGGCATCCTCCTGACGCAAGAAGCGGCCGTCGTCCGCTTGTTCCGCCGGAAATTGGGCGCGAGCAATCTTCATGGCCGTAAGATAGGCGGAAACCCTATTGTGATTGCTGCTGACGTGCCGGCGTCACCATGATCGAGAGGCTCGCGCCTTGCGGCACCGTCACATTCTCTTTGTAGTTCTTGGCATACAGGTAGCCGCCGCCGGCGCCGATGAGGCCGCCGAGATCCGTACCAACGTGCTTGCCGATATAGTTGCCGACGATGTCGCCGATCACCGCGCCGAGAATTTCACGCTTTGCGTTGCTGTTCGTATTCTGCTGCATCGATTGTACGGTACCGCTGATGTACTGGCTGCGACCGTCCGGGGTTACGATCCGGTCGAAGGCAAGTTGAATCTCCGGCTGTTTGCCCTGCCCGGCACGCTGCACGCTGACTACGTGACCGTAGATCGTCCCGTTGACGACCGTGCCGTCGCCGTTCGCCGTCGATACGTTGTTGAGCGTGAACGTATCCCCGGGATTCGCCGTCTTCGAGTTCAGCTCGGTCGAGATCGTTCCGGTCAGGATCGTCCCCGAAGGGACGGTGGCCCCGGACTGCGCGGACGGGGGCGCGGGCTGCTGATAGCTTTGCGTTTGCGCGAGCGCGGGACCCGCGGTCAAGAGCGAAACAATCGCCGCGATCGTGGCAGTGCGTACATGCATGGTCTGAATTCTCCCCCGATAATGCCGTGTTGAATACATGCTATCGGACACAACGCGCTTCGGCATCGATAGGTGCCAAGGCAAGCGATTTCTCAGACCATTCCAATCCGCGGATTCGCCCGCCGGGCCCGGGCGGCGTGAAAAAGGGATGCGCGCGAGGCTTCTCGCGCGCATCCCTGAGGGTTTCGGCCGCGGGGCCGCTAGTGGACCGGAGTCGGCGTCTTTGCTCCGTTGACGGACGGCGGCAGGATCACCGGCATCGGATCGATACCGTGGATCGCGAGATCGCCCGCCTCGACTTCACCGTCGCTGGCGCGTAGCGGAACGATGAACGAGATGATCTTGAGCACTACGAACGTCCCGATGATGTTCCAGACGATGATCACCGCAGCCGCGAAGGCCTGGCTCAAGAGCTGCTTGGGATTGCCGTAGAACAAGCCCGTGACGTTCACGACCGAGCCCTTCGGATCGCTGGTGAGGTATTCGACCATCGCCGGGTTGGCGACGAGGCCGACCATCAGGCCGCCGACGAGACCGGCGACACCGTGGGTGTGCAGCACGCCGAACGTATCGTCGACTTTCTTGAGCACCGACCACTGGCCGATTTTGTTGAGCGTGAACCACGGGATCAAGCCCGCGGCCAGACCGATGAGGATCGCACCCAGGCCGTCGACATAACCGGCTGCCGGGGTGATCGCCACGAGGCCGGCGATCATGCCGTTGATCATCGAAACCGCCGACGGTTTGCCGACCGCGAACATGTCGAGAATCAGCCAGCACAGCAGCGAGGTCGCCGTGGCGATGTTCGTGTTGAGGACGGCGGCGCCGGCGTCGGCGTTCGCGAAGTAGGGGTCGCCGCCGTTGAAGCCGTTCCACCCCAGCCACAGGAGCCCGGCGCCGGCCAGCGCCATAATCAAGTTGTTGGGATCAAACTCACGCCGGTCTTCCAGCAGGCGCGGCCCGACCATCGCCGCGGCGACGAAACCCGAGACACCGGCTGCGAGATGGATGACGTACCCGCCCGAGTAGTCGGCTGCACCGACGCCGCCGATGACCGGAAACCAAGCCGGCATGTTCGCGAGCCAACCGCCGCCCCATAGCATGAACGCTCCGACCGTATACACGAGCGAACTCCAGAGCGGGACGAAGAGCATCCAGGCCTTGAAGTTCATGCGCCCGAGGACCGACCCGGCGATCAGGATCGGCGCGATCCCGGCGAAGACGAATTGGAAATAGATCATCGCCGAGCCGGGGAAGTGCAGCGGCGGCATGTTCCCCGATGCAAGCGGGATGTTCGCCTGATCGAGCAGCGCGCCCGCGCCGATGGCGGGGTGCGGAATACCGACGATGGCGCCCAGAATACCCGGGCCTAGGATCGCCGGAGCGCCGAACGCCATGTTGTAGCCCCAGAGCACCCAGCAGAGCAGCACGGCAGAGAATGCATAGAAGCACATGACCGCCGAGTTGAGCGCCCATTTCTTCTTGACGAGGCCGCCATAGAGAATCGCAAGCCCGGGGATACTCTGAATCCCGACGAGCGTCGCCGCCGTTAGCTGCCAAGCGGTATCGCCGGCATTGAGGTAGGATGGTGCGGCGAGATATGGATTCGCATCAGCGAACAGCAATGTTGAAGTCCCCCGGGATACGTGGTGTGACCCCAAGGATACGTCCGGGCAACCGCCGGGCGCATTCGACATCCGCCTAACAGACGGCCGTGGCGGCGCGCTATCCGGTTAACCGGTCAGCGCGCCGCGACCAGCTTCGGATAGCGCTGGAGCAGCAAGGCAAGCTTGGGCAAGTCCTCCTGAGCAACATAGGGGTTATCCGGGTGGAGCGCCACGTAGTTGCGATGGTAAGCTTCCGCCGGAAAGAACTTCTGCAAGGGAACGGTTTGGGTCACGATCGGAGCCGCGAAGACGTGGCGCCGCGCGTAGTCGGCGATGGTCGCCTCGGCCACTGCCGCCTGAGCCGGGTTCTCGTAGAAGATTGCCGAGCGGTATTGGGAGCCGTGGTCCGGTCCCTGATAGTCCTTCTCGGTCGGGTCCATAGCGACGGTGAAATCGACGTCGAGCAGTTGCCGCAGCGTGATGACGCTTGGATCGAAGGTAATTTCGACGGATTCCGCGTGCCCGGTCATGCCGGTGCTGACGAGTTCGTAGTGGGCGGTCGCGGCGTTGCCCCCGGTGTAGCCGGGGATGACGTTGAGTACTCCGCGGAGCCGGCCGAAGACCGCTTCCATGCCCCAGAAGCAGCCCCCGGCAAGGACGATCTGCTCGGTCTTGGCGACCGGCGAGGCACCGGCCGGTCCCGTTGCAAGCAAAGCCAGCAAGCCGGCGAGGGCGATCGTGTGCGAGCGGTTCATGATACGAACAACGCTAGCATGCCGGTCTTGGTTGTGCCGTCAGCTTCCTTACGTTTGCGTTCCCCGCCCCGCCTCACGCCGGCTGCCCGGGGGGCCATTGCATCGCCTGGTATAATAGTGATGACACCGGCTCTTGTAGTGCGCGCGAGCGCCTCGACCCGGTAGTATCCAACCGCCCCGCCGGTTACGACGAGGCGGCTCCGTACGTGATGGGCGTCATGGAAATGCAAAACGCGACGTCGTCGGTTCCTAGCGAGCCGCGACGCCGCCGAGCGCAACTGGCTGCGGTTCCTCAACCGGCGGCTCCGCATCTGCGTCCCTACCAAGTGGAAGCGCAGCGGGCGATCCTCGAGCATCGCGCGCGCGGCGTGCGCACGCAACTCGTCTCCCTGGCCACGGGCCTTGGAAAGACGGTGATCATTGCGACGCTGCCGAAATTGCTTTCGATCCGGCCGGGCGACGTGACGCTGGTCGTCGCGCATCGCGACGAGCTTATCGAGCAGATCGTCGAGAAGATGCACGCCGAGAATCCCGACATCAAGATCGGGGTCGAGAAAGCGGAGCGCCGGGCGGACGATGAGTCCGGCATCGTCGTCGCCACCGTCCAGACGCTCGGCGAAAAACGGCTCGAAGAGTTCATGAAGCGGTTCGGCCGCCGGATCGCCCTGTTCGTCATCGACGAAGCCCACCACGCGGCTGCCCCCTCGTATCGCGCGATCGTCGACGCGATCCGGGTCGCGCGCAGCGACGCGATGATCATGGGCTTCACCGCAACGCCCAACCGCGGCGACGGCGTCCGGCTGATCGACGTCTTCGAGAAGATCGTCTACGAGATGGATACCCGCAAGGCGATCGACGCGGGCTACCTCGTCCCCGTCAAGTCCTATGCAGTGGCCACCGTCACCGATCTCGACAGTGTCGCTTCCCGCGGCGGCGACTTCGTGATCGGGGCGCTGGCCGCGGCGGTCAACACCGTCGACCGCAACGCTCGTGTCGTCGCCGCCTACAAGCAACACACCGCGGGGATGAAGGCGCTGGTGTTCACGGCCTCCGTCGAGCACGCCCGCGATGTCGCCGAAGAATTCGTCGCCCGGGACGTGAAGGCGGAGTGGGCCAGCGGCGAGACCCCGCGCGATGAGCGCGAGCGGATCGTGCGCGACTTCAAGAGCGGGAAGACGAGCGTCCTCGTCAACTGCGGCCTCTATCTCGAAGGCTTCGACGTCCCCTCGGTCCAGGTGATCCTCAACGCTCGCCCGACCAAGTCGACGACGCTCTACACGCAGATCACCGGGCGTGCGCTGCGCCCGGTCGACGAGATCGCCAACGCCCTCTCGAAGACGGCCTCCGCGCTCACCCGCCGCGAACTGATCGAGAAGTCGACCAAGCCCGCCGCCATCATCATCGACCTCGTCGACCAGGCCCATCGCCACGAGCTCGTCACCCTGGCTTCGCTCTACGGCCTGCCCCCGCAGATCGACGCGCAAGGCCACATGACCGCGCAAGTCGCCGAAAAATTCGAGGAACTCCTGCGCCGCGATCCCAAGCGCGCCGCCAAGATCCGCAGCGCCGACGACATCCTCACCGCGCTCGCCGAGATCGACGCGTTTGCGAAGCCGGTCGAGATCAAGCCGACCTTCGCGCCGATCGACCCCAACGACCACTGGCGGATGGAACTGCCCTCGCGGCGCGTCGCCGTGGATCGCAAGGGCCGCCCGATCGCCAATTTCGACAAGCTCTACGAGCAGTGGGTCACCGAAGCACGCCGCATCGCGCCGCACGAGGATGCCGAATCGTTCGCGCGCCGGATGCTCAACGTCGACGGCAAGTCGATCCGCTACGAGCGCTCCTTCATCGACGTGAAGCGCGACGGCGACAAGTTCGTGACCTTGTATTCGACCGAAGATCTGCCCGAGCGCGTCATCGAAGTGTCGTCATCGCTGCCCGGCGCGCTCGGCTCGGCGTACGCCCGCGTCGATGAGATGCTCTCCGGCTACACGCAAATTCCGGCCCGCCCGGGCATGCCGGTCGCGGCGCCGCGAGCGCCCGGAAACCCCAAGAAGCCGAACCGCCCCAAACCCCCCGGAGGCTTCGGCGGAAACCGCAACCGCCGGCGTCGTGGGAAAGCGAGCAAACCCGCGCCCATCAAGCCCTAGCCGTGCGCGCGCCGGTCATCGCGCTCGCCGTGCTCATCGCCGGCGCGCCGATCGCATCGGCAGCGGCGGACGCTCCTACGCGCCACCCCTGGACGCACCCTGGCGAGTTGCGAATCGGGGTCGTGCGCGACATCGATACGCTCGACCCGGTCCTCTCCGGCCAGGCCGGGGTCACCGACATCGATCAACTCGTGTTCTCGGGACTCATCCGCTACGACGACCGCGGCGAAGCGGTCCCCAACGTCGCGACCGCGGTCCCGAGCCGTGCCAACGGCGGGATCAGCGCCGACGGCAAGACGATCGTCTATCATCTGCGGCCCGAGGCGCGCTTCTCCGACGGCGTGCCGCTCACGGCGAGCGACGTCGTGTTCAGTTGGCACGCCGTGCTCGATCCCGCCAACAACGCGCCGTTTCGCTTTCCGAACGATCTCGCGCAGAGCGTCACGGCGCCGGACCCGCATACGGTCGTGGTACGCTTGCGCGCCCCCTCCGCGCCGTTCGTGGCCAACTTCATGCGCTGCGGAAACCAAGGCTCCATTTTGCCCAGCCATCTTCTGGCACACGAGAAAAGCCTCAACCAGCTCGCCTACAACCGGCAGCCGATCGGCAGCGGACCGTTCGTAGTCGAGCGCTATACGCCGGGCGTCGGAATCGAGTTCCGGGCGAACGCGAACTACTGGGGTCCGAGGCCCAAGCTGGCGCGCATCCGCTATGCGATCATCCCGAACGAGAACTCGCTCTTCGTGGCGCTGCAAACCCACGCGATCGATCTCTACTGGGGCGCGCCCGAAGGGCAGGTGCGTGCGCTGCGCGCGCTCGACGGCGTCCGCGTCGCCGCCGTCCCGTCGTATCAATTCGAGCAACTGACGTTCAACGCACGCCGCGCCCCGTTCGACGACGTTCGCGTGCGGCAAGCCGCCGCGTACGCGATCGATTGGAACACGCTCTCGACGCGCATCTACCTCAACGTCGATCTACCGGGCGTGGGGGACGCGTTCCCCGGTTCGTGGGCCTGCGATCCGTCGGTCACGCGCTATCCGCTCGACCCCGCGAAAGCCCGCGCCTTGCTCGACGCCGCCGGTTGGCAGCCGGGCCCCGACGGCATCCGCGTTCGCGACGGCAAACGGCTCGAGGTCGAAATGGCGACCGTCACCGGCATCATCACGCGCGCCAACGCGGAAGTGCTCGTCCAGCAAAACCTGCGCGAGATCGGGATGGAGGTGAGCGTGCACAACGCACCGGCCAGCCTGCTCTTCTCGTCGTACGCCGCGGGCGGGATCTTCGCGAGCGGCCGCTTCGATATCGGCCTCTACGCCTTCGACAAAGTTCCGGATCCCGACGACACCGAGACGATCGGTCCCGATCGCGTGCCGCCGGGCGGCGCAAACTACTCCGGCGTCCGCGACGCCGAGATCGGCCGCCTCCAAGCCGCCGGTGCCGCGCAGTACGAGCGCGCGGCGCGCAAACCGATCTACGCCGCACTGCAGCGCCGCGTCCAGGCGCTCGTCCCCTTTCAAACGATCGTCTGGCGCGCCAACGTCGACGCCTACGACACCGACCTGCACGGCTTCCGGCCCACGCCCGCGGTCAGCGATTTCTGGAACGCCCGGGAGTGGTCGATCTAGGCGTCCGGCGGGCGCAAATCGTCGCAGTTCGCGCGGGTTTACGGACGTGATGAAAGCAACTGTTTTCCACGGCAAAGGCGACGTGCGCGTCGAGACCGTTGCCGATCCGCGCATCGTGGACTCGACCGACGTCATCGTCCGCGTCGTCAACGCAGCGATCTGCGGTTCAGACCTCTGGTCGTACCGGGGTCTGTCCAGCGCGACGCCCGGCGGGCGCATCGGACACGAATTCATCGGCGTCGTCGAAGCCGGCGGCTCGGCCGTGCGGCGCTTCAAAACGGGTGACTTCGTCGCCGCGCCGTTCAACTTCAGTGACGGCACGTGCGCATTCTGTCAGGAAGGCGTCTACACGTCGTGCGACCACGCCGGTTACTGGGGCGGCGAGAACGACGGTGGGCAGGGCCAATTCGTGCGCGTTCCGTACACCGACGCGACGCTCAGCGCGATCCCCGACGCGGTCGCGCACGATCCGCGCAAGCGAACGGCAGCGCTTGCGCTCACCAACGTCATGTCGACCGGCCATCACGGCTGCGTGCGGGCACGGGTCCATGCCGGCGGCAGCGTCGCGGTCATCGGCGACGGCGCCGTCGGGCTGTGCGCGGTGCTCGCCGCGAAGCGGCTGGGCGCCGCCCGGATCATCGCGATCGGCCACAATCCGGCGCGCCTCGACCAGGCGCGCGCCTTCGGCGCGACCGACCTCTTCGACTCGCGCGATCCCGAGGTCCAAGCGAAGGTCACCGAACTCACCAAGGGCGGACCCGGCTCGGTCGTCGAGGCCGTCGGCGGCCAGCCGACGCTCGACCTCGCGGTCGCGCTCGCGCGTCCCGGCGGCTACGTCAGTTTTCTCGGCATCCCGATCGGCACGCAGACCTTCGACGCCCGCCGCCTCTTCAGCGAGAACATCACGATCGGCGGCGCGGTCGCGCCGGCGCACGCCTACATCGACGAGTTGATGCGCAACGTCGCGAACGGCACGCTCGACCCCTCACCGGTGTTCACGCTCCGCTTGCCGCTCGAGGGCTCACCCCAAGGCTACGCCGCGATGGACGACCGCAGCGCGATCAAAGTCGTCCTCAACGTCTCAACGCTCTAGCCGGCGAGCACGGCGTCGTCGGCTTCGAGCGCATCGAGGAGAGACTCGGGGGCCCGGCCGGCCAGCGCCGGGTGCCGATCGAAGAAGAGCGCGCGGTCGTCGGGCGTCATCGCGTCGATGCGTAAGTTCTCGAGCCGGGCGTTGAGTTTGGGGCCGAGTTGCGGGTCGACGCGGGCGCGCAGCCACGCGGCGACCGACTCTTCATCAGGCGCTGCGGCGACGACCGCGCGCAGCTCGGCGAACGTGATTCCGGCTTTGTGGAGCACGTACGAACTGAAGCCGCGGTCGTAGTCGGTGAGGTAGTTGCCGAGTTTGCCGCCGGGGAGTTCGCCGCGGAGCTTATCGATCGTGCGCGGGAGAAAGTAGAGGCCGGCGATCGTCTCCCGCGGACCGCGCGGGGGCGCTTTCGTGAGATCGAGCGGTTCCATCACGCTACGCTTCGCGCACCGCGGCCGGCTTCCGCCAGACGGCTCCGAACGCGAAGGCGGCCACCGGCTCGAAGGCCGGCACGGCATCGATCGCGGCGCGTTCGAGCGGCGTGTGGTACGCGAGCGCGACGGCGCCGCGATGCGCGGCAAGCCGCGCCACGACGGCCTCGACGACCGGGGCCCGGAACGGATTGTAGAGATAAACGGCGAGGTCGCCCTGCGGAAACACGAAGCTGCCGGCGTCGCCCCGCACGAGGCGAATATCGCGGCAACGCAGCCGCCCGGACGGATAGCGCGACCGATTCTCCTTGGCGACTTCGTGCAACGCCGGCGAGATCTCGACGCCGACGACTTGGCGGTACGGCCGCTCGGCCGCCAGCAGCACCACCCGCCCCATCCCCGAGCCCAGATCGACGAAGGTCGTGCGCTCGGGCGTGCGCGTGAGCGCATCGAGCAGCGCGTTCGCCTCATCGACCGGCGTCGGTTCGTAGTGCGTCGCAAACTCGAGCGCCGGGCCGACCGCTTCGGGATCGAGTTCGCCGAGAAAGATCAGCGCTTCGGTCGTCACCCCGCGCACGGCATCGAAGCGTTGACCGGCACGTCGCCCCGCGATCGCGCTAGGCCCGGCGATCGTCGAAGTAGCATAGCTCCGCCTGCGCGGTGCCGCCGGAGATGCGCAGCACGGCATACGAAAAACGCGGGCTGCGCCGCCGTTCCGTCGGCGAGCCGGGATTGAGCAACAGGATGCCTTCGTGGCGCTCGATCAGCGGCGCATGACTGTGTCCGAAGCAGATCGCGTCGACGCGCTCGCCGGAAAAAGATCCGAGCGCCTGGACGGCCGCCGAACGCGTGCCGTCACCGTGCACGAGGCCGATCGCGACACCGTCGATCTCGACGATCTTCTTGCGACCGAAGCGGTTCCAGAGCGCCTCGCCGTCGTTGTTCCCGGCGACCGCATCCAGCGGCGCGATCGCTTCGAGCAGTTCGACGGCCAGCGGCTCGGTGAAATCGCCGCAGTGCAGGATGCGCGAGACCCTCGCGGCGCGCAGCCCCTCGACGAGCGCCCGCGGCAGTTCGCGCCCGAAGCGCGGCAGGTGGGTGTCGGAGACGACTCCCACGGTAGTCACGCTCAGTGCGCCGACCAACCGCCGTCGATCGAGATCGGGGCACCGGTGATCGATTTGGCGAAGTCGCTACACAAGTACGCGCACAGAGCGCCGACCTCGGCCGGTTCGATGAAGCGTCGCGTCGGCATCGCCTCGAGGAAGGCGCGTTCGAGCGCTTCTTCCTCGCTGATCCCGCCGCCGAACGACTGCGCCAGGCCGGCGGCTTGATTGCGCACGAGATCCGTCATCACCGCACCGGGACAGATGGCGTTGACGGTGATGCCCAGCGCCGCGCCTTCGATCGCGGTCACTTTGGTCAAGCCGACGACGCCGTGCTTCGCCGCGCAATAGGCGGCCTTGAACGGCGAGCCGATCAGGCCTTGGACGCTCGCGATGTTGACGATGCGTCCCCCGCCGCGATGCACGAGGTGCGGCCAGACCGCCTGCGTCGCGTAGAACACGCCGTCGAGATCGACCCCGCGCACCAACTCGTATTTGTCCCCAGGAAACTCGGCGATCGGCGAGACGTACTGCACGCCCGCATTGTTGACCAAATGGTCGACCCCGCCGAAATCGCCCGCGACCGTCTCCACGACGGTCCGCAGCGCCGCCGCGTCGCGCACGTCGCACGCGTAGCCGCGCGCCGTGACGCCCTGCGCGGCGGCGATGTTTTGCGCAGTCGTTTGCGCGTCGCGAACGTCCACGTCGAGCAACGCGATCGACGCACCGGCTTGCGCCAACGCCTCCGCACAGGCGCGGCCGATCCCGCGCGCGCCACCGGTGACGATGCTCACGCGATGGGTCAAGTCGAAACCAAGCATGCCGACCCCTTCCGCTCCGGGAGTCCCGATTACCCGCCGCGGTCGCGGAGGTTCCGTACGTATCCCGGGGGGAACTCCGTCGCGATGCTCCAGCTCAGCAACGTCCGTCGCAGTTTTGGTCCGGTACAGGCCGTTCGCGGGGTGAGCTTCACGATTCCGAGCGGCACGACGTTCGGACTGCTCGGGCCCAACGGTGCGGGCAAAACCACGATCATGCGGATGATCCTCAACATCCTGGTCCCGGACGGCGGAACGATCGCCTGGAAGGGGCAGCCGATCGACGGCGCAACGCGCCGCCATTTCGGCTATCTGCCCGAAGAGCGCGGCATCTACGGGAAGCTCAAGGTCCGCGAGCAGATCGCCTACTTCGGCAAGCTCCACGGATTACGCGATCCCGTGCTCGACGGGCGCGTCCACGAGTGGATCGAGCGACTGGGGATCGGTGAGTATGCCGATCGACCGTGCGCTGAGCTCTCGAAGGGCAACCAACAGAAGGTGCAGGTCGCCTGCGCCGCCGTGCACGAGCCGGAGTTCTTGATCCTCGACGAACCGTTTTCCGGGCTCGATCCCGTCAATGCCGAGGTGCTCCTGAGCGCGCTGCGCCATCTGCAGAGCAAAGGCGTCACGCTGGTGCTCTCCAGCCACCAGATGTATCAGATCGAGCACCTCTGTACCGATTTCTGCATCATCGCCGCGGGCCAAGTGCGTGCGAACGGCTCGCTCGAGGAACTGCGCCGCGCGTGGCCGACTCGTACGGTGCTCGTCGAGCCGGCCTCGCCCGCGCTCAAAGCGGTCCTCGAACGCTGGCCCGGAACCCGCGCTCGGCCGAGCCAGAACGGAACGTTGACCTACGAGGTCCCGCGCGACGTCGATCTGCCGGCACTCGCGCGCGACCTCGTCGGCGCCGGCGATCTCACCCGCTTCGAGCGCCTCGAACCGTCCTTGAACGACATCTACCTGCGGGCGATCGGGGAGCACGTGTGAACGACTTCGGCGTCATCTACGAGGCGGAGTTCGTGCGCCGCATCAAGTCGCGGCCGTTTCTCATCGGCACGATCCTCGGCGCGGCGATGATCCTGTTGCTCTCGGCGTTGCCCGCATTTCTCTCGCGTGCGGTGGTCAACTCCGCCCACTCGATCGTGCTGGCCGGCGATCCAGCGCTCGTTGCGACGGCGAAAACACTCGTCGCGAAGGATTTCGAGGTCCCCGCAAGCCTGCCGCCGCCGGTGCGGCCGCCGACCCTCGAGGACCTGAAGAAGTACGACGGGGCCGCCGCGATCGTGGTTCTGCGGCGTGGAGCGAACGGGCTCGACGTGACGGCCTACGCCAAAGACGCCGGCGGATTCCGGACCTCGGCGCTGCACGACGACCTCATCCCGCTCAACGTCGCGCTCGCCGTCCACACCGACGCTGCTGCCATTTCGCCGCTGCTCAACGTCAAAGTCGACGTGCGCTCGCTCGACACGAAATTTCGCAACGAGGCCAGCGCGAACTCGGCCCGCGGCTTCGCCTACATCCTGGTCCTCTTGCTCTATCTCGCGATCATTCTGAACTCGCAAGGCGTCATGACGTCGGTGGCAGAGGAGAAGACCAGCCGCATCGCCGAGTTGCTGGTCGCAACCACTTCGTCGTCGCAGCTCTTGGCCGGGAAGATCTTGGCGGCCGTGAGCACCGGCATGATCCAGTTGCTGGTCTGGCTCGCCGTCGGCTGGGCGACCGGCGCGGGGATCGTCTCGGCGATCGGCGGACCGACCGGCGGCGCCCGCGAGCACCTCTCCGCCGGCGCCGGCATCGGTTTCGGCGCGATCGACTTGCCGACCGGCGTCATCGTGGCGTTCGTGATCTTCTTCTTGCTCGGGTTTTTCCAATACGCGACGATGTACGCGGCCGCCGCGTCGCTGATCAGCCGCACCGAAGACCTCGGCAGCGTGGCCGGGCCGCTGGTGCTGCCCGTCGTCGGCGGGTTCTTGCTCGCGCAATGGGCGCTCAATTTCCCCAACGCGACGGGCGTCGTCATCGCCTCGCAGATTCCGCTTCTGACGCCCTTCGTGATGTTCACGCGCATGGTGGTGGTTACGGTCCCGCTCTGGCAAGTGCTGCTGGCGATCGGGATCAACCTGATCGCGACGGTCGCCATCGTCTGGCTGGCCGGCAAGATCTATCGCGTCGGCCTCTTGATGTACGGCCGTCCGCCGAGCCTCGCGCAAATCGTCAACGTGTTGCGCACCTGAGCGCGTGAACAAGGCCCTCATCCCGATCCTGGGGATCACGCTCGTCAACGTCCTCGGCTTCACGATGCTGATCCCGATCCTGCCGTATTATGCGGAACACTTCGGCGCCTCGCCGCTCGCGGTGGGCGCCATCTATTCGACTGTCGCGGCGTTCGCGCTGGTATTTTCGCCGTTGTGGGGCCGGATCAGCGATCGCATCGGCCGCAAAGGCGTGCTGTTGATCGCGCAGTCGGCGGCGGTCGTGGGCTTCACGACGCTCGCGTTTGCCAACGCGCTCTGGGTGATCTTCCTGGCGCGCGCGATCGAAGGGATCGGCGGCGGGGGCTTGGGCGTTACGCAAGCCTATGTCAGCGATGTGACGACGCCCGAAGAACGCTCGCGCGCGTTCGGCCTGGTCGGCGCGACGTTCGGTCTGGGCTTCTTGATCGGCCCCGCGGTCGCCGGCGTGCTGGTGCGCTACGGGTATCACGTTCCGCTGCTCGCCGGCGCCGGGCTAGCGGTGTGCACCGTTTTGCTGACGATCTTCTTGCTGCCGGAATCGCGCCAGCCGGTCTCGACGGGCGCGAGCCTGGCGCAGATCCGGGTCGCGTTGCAAACACCCGGGCTCGGGACGCTGCTCGCCGCGCAGGCCGCGTTTTCGTTCGCCTTCTACTGTTGGATCTCGATTTTCGCGCTCTTCGTGGAACGCGTGCTGGGCTTCGGGCCTTCGCAATCGAGTTCGATCTTCGTCGTCACGAGCATCGTCGGGATCATCGTCCAAGGCTTCCTGATCGGCCGCATCACCGACCGCTTTGGTGAGGGGCGCGTGGCGATCGCCGGCTTCGCGATCTCGATCGCCGCCTACGCCGCCGTCCCCGTCATCGGAACCGTTGCCGCGCTGTTTTCCATGGCCGTCGTCTGGGCGCTCTCCGGCGCCCTGATCCGGCCGAGTCTCTCCGCGCTGATCTCACGCACCGCGCCGGCGGGCCTGCGCGGCACGCTCTTCGGCGTCAACGACTCGATCGGCAACGCGGCCTTCATCGTCGCCCCGCTCGCGGCGACGAGCGTGCTCTCGCAGAACGTCCACGCGGTCGGCTTTCTCCCGCTCGGCGGCGCAATCGTCGCGCTCGCGATCGGCTATCGCTCGTTCAAAATCGGTCCCGCCGCCTCAGCAGCCGCCTGAGGGGCAATCGTTTGCGGGGCCGGCGACGAATCGCTCGGCATGGGGTTCGTGTTCGTGCCGACGCCGCTGGGCAACCTCCGCGATATCACGCTGCGCGCGCTCGACGCGCTGCGCGATGCGACGCTGATCGTGGCCGAGGACTCGCGCGTGGCGAAGCGCTTGCTTTCCGCCTACGACCTCCCCGGCCGCGAGGTCTGGACCTACCACGAGCACAACGCCGCGACCGCGACCCCGGCGATCCTCGAGCGCGCGCGCGCCGGACTCGTCGCGGTCGTGACCGACGCCGGGATGCCAGGGATCAGCGATCCGGGGACCGCGCTCGTGGTGGCCGCGCGCGCGGCCGGTATCCCGGTCGACGTGCTGCCCGGTCCGACGGCGTTCGCCTGCGCCGCGGTCCTCTCGGGCTTCGACATGCGCCGCTTCTCGTTCGAGGGGTTCGCGCCGCGAGCCGGCGGTGAGCGGCGCGCCGCGTTTCGCCGGGCGCTCGAACGCGGCGAGCCCTCGGTCTGGTACGAAGCGCCGCATCGCATCCGCGCGGCGCTCGCCGATCTCGAAACCCTCGCACCCGGCGCGCGCGTCTTCTTGCTGCGCGAATTCACCAAGCTGCACGAACAGCAGGTCGTGGGCACGCCCGCGGCCGTCGCGGCCGCGCTCGCCGATCCGGTCCGCGGCGAGATCGCCTTCGTGCTGGACGCCGCCGGCGCCGTACCTGCACCTGAACCTGCGACAATTGTCAACGTCGATGCCGCGATCGATGCGCTGGTGGCGACCGGCGCCACGACGTCGGCGATCGCCAAGACGCTCACCGAGCGCGGCCTTGGCGAACGCCGCCATCTCTACGCGCGCGTCTCCGAGCGGCGGCGCGCAGGTCCGTCGCAGCCGCCAGCGTGAAGCGAGCCCGGATGCCCCGCGCGTTCTACGTCACGACCCCGATCTATTACATCAGCGGCAACCCGCACATCGGCCACGCATACACGACGATCGCGGCCGACGTGCTGGTGCGCGCCGCGCGCGCGAACGGTCCCGCGTTCAGCCTAACCGGCACGGACGAACACGGACAAAAGGTCGCCAACGCCGCGGCCGCCGCGGGTATGACGCCGCAGGCCTACGTCGATTCGCTCGCGCCGCGCTGGCGCGGCCTCGCGCCGGCGTTCGATGCGAACTTCGACGACTTTATCCGCACGACCGACCCGCGCCATATCCGCGCTTGCCAAGCCGTCTTCGAGCGGCTCGTCGCGACTGGCGCCGTGTACGCGGGCACCTACGAAGGCTGGTACTGCACCAACGACGAGACCTTCTGGCCCGAGGCGAAACTCGTCGAAGGCCGCTGTCCGAATCCCGAATGCCGCCGGCCCGTCGAATGGCTGGCCGAGGAAGATTGGTTCTTCCGCCTTTCCGCCTATCGCGACCGCCTGATCGCGTTCTTCGAGGAAAATCCCGAATTCTGCCGCCCCCAAGCGGTCTACAACGAGATGATGGCGACGCTCGAAGGCGGGCTCGACGACCTGTCGATCTCGCGGGCCAGTTTCGACTGGGGCATCCCGTTGCCCGGCGGCGTGATGTACGTCTGGTTCGACGCGCTGCTCAACTACATCACCGCCGCCGGCTGGCTCGACGACCCGGAGCGCTTCGCGACGCTGTGGCCCGCCAGCGTGCAACTGATCGGCAAAGAGATCGCGCGTTTCCACACGATCATCTGGCCCGCGATGCTGTGGGCGCTCGGCCTCGAGCCGCCCAAGCGCGTATTCGCGCACGGCTGGATCCTCTCCGACGGACAGAAGATGTCCAAGAGCCTGGGCAACGCCTTCGACCCGTTCGCGCTCGCGCAGCGCTACGGGGCCGATTCGATTCGCTACTTTCTCTTGCGCGAAGCACCGTTCGGCAGCGATTTCACCGTCTCCGAAGAAAAGCTGCGCATCCGTCACAACGCCGATCTCGGCAACGATCTGGGCAACCTGTTGCGCCGTTCGCTCGCGATGCTCTCGAAGTATCGCAACGATCTCGTGCCGGCGTCGAGAGAATCGGCGCTCGGCGAACGGTTCGCCGATTTGGGCACGACCGTCTACGATCACCTCATCGCCTTGCGGTTTCGCGAAGCGCTCGATGCAACCTGGGAGCTGATCACCGCGCTCAACCGCGAAATCGACGAAAAGAAGCCCTGGGAATTACACAAGCAGGGCCTGGGGGATGCGCTCGACGCGCTGCTCTACGATCTCTGCGAAGGACTCCGCTGGCTCGCGATCCTCGTCCACCCGTTCATGCCGGAAAAGGCAACCGCGATGTGGCTGCAACTCGGCCTCGAAGGCACGCCGAGCGTCGACTGGCGCGAGCATCTCCAATGGGGCGGACTGGCTGCGAACACACAGACCAATCCCGGCGACGCCCTCTTCCCGCGCATCGACGCGGCCGTTCCTACTTGTTGAGCGTCTGCTGGATCGTCTGCTCGTACTCGTACGCAGATTCTTCTTGCGGTTTGAGCGGACGGTCGGGACGAAAGTCCGGCGGCGGCACCTGCATGTTGATGAACCGATCGTGGCGCGCGAACGGATCGTCATTGATCGGATAGATGAACGGCCACGGGATCACGTCTTCCTCGATGTGCCCGTCGGGATACATATAGATGTAATGCACCACGTAACTGACGTAGCCGCCCGGCAGCCGCAGCGGTGCGCGTACCGGATCCATGTAGCCCTGACCACGCCGCAATCCGTCATGGATGCCCTGGAAGTTCATCGGATACCGCTTCGGCCCGCCGACCGGCTGTTTCGCCGATTCGACCGCTGAGGGCAGATCCTGACGCGTCGCTTGAATGGTCTTTGCAAACTGCGATTCCAGCATCGCAATCTGCTGGGGCGAGAGTTGATTGCGCGGCTGACGCTGGGCCTGGCGTTGCGCTTGCTCCGCGTGGGGCACCGGTGAGGCATCCGGCACGCCGCCGGATTTGACGATCGGCATCGCCGGCGCGGGCTTTTTCACGTTATGCGAGAGTTCGGGCCGTGCGGTTTCCACCGGGCGCGGCGTCTCGGCACGTGCAACCGGCCTATCCGGCTCGATCTTCGGCTGCGGCAGGGCCGGGATCGCCGGCCGCACCAGCGGTTGCCGCGGACTTGGGCGTTGCGGCTGAGGCTGCGGCCGGTTCGGCCGAGTGGGCCGCGGGACCGTACGCTTCTCCAGGTGGATCACATCAGAGGTCGCCACGAACTCGTCGCTCTTCTGCGCCTTGGGTACCTGATGCAGAAAATGGGCAACGATGGGGATACGGCGCGCGTAGTCGGCCAGCGCTCCACCAAGAAAATGGATGAGCACGGAGAGGATCAGGGCGGCGATCAGGACGCGCCGCGTACGCGGACGCCAAGAAGTGGAGATCATCAGTGGGCTTGAACGACGGCTTCGTCATGTTCGACACGCACGCCCATGTTCACGATCGGGGCTACGACGACGACCGCGCGGCGGTCCTCGCCCGGGCGAGGAGTGCGGGCGTCGAACGCATCGTGACGGTTGGCTGCGATCTCGACGATAGCGGCCGGGCCTTGGAGGTCGCTGAGACCTACGATCTGCTCGCGACGATCGGTATCCATCCCCACGAGGCAAGGACGGCGCCGGCCGACATCACGACCGCCTTCGACGCCTTGCGCGCGCGGGGCGGCGAACGCGTCGTCGCGATCGGCGAAACCGGGCTCGACTACTATTACGACCACAGCCCGCGCGACGCGCAAGCGCGCGTGCTGCGTGCCCAGCTCGACTACGCGCGCGAACGCGCGCTGCCGGTTGTCTTTCACCAGCGCGACGCGTACGAAGACTTCATCGCGATCTTACGCGAACGCTGGGATGCGGCGCGGCAACGCGGCGTGATTCACTGCTTCACCGGCGACGCGGTGCAAGCCCAAACGTTCGTCTCGGAATTCGGGCTGCGCCTGGGGATCGGCGGCGTGCTCACGTTCAAGACGGCCGAGCCCTTGCGCGACGCGGTGCGCGCGGTCGGTCTCGATCAGCTGGTGCTCGAAACGGACTGCCCGTACTTGGCGCCGATTCCCCATCGCGGCCAACGCAACGAACCGGCGTACGTCGCCGACACGGCCGCAACGCTCGCGCGCGTGCTCGCGCGGCCGCTCGACGCGATCGTCGCAACGACGAGTCGCAACGCGCGCGCGCTGTTCGGTTTGACCGGCTGATGGATTGGCGCTTCGCCGCGACCGCGTTCGCGACGGCCTTCACGATCATCGATCCGGTCGGGATGATCCCGCTGAGCATCTCGGTTACGGCGACCTCGACGCCCGCGGCGCGGCGCGCGATCATCGACAAGTCGATCTTCATCGCGGCCGGCATCATGCTCTTCATGGGTCTGCTCGGCCGCGCGATCCTCACGTATCTGGGGATCACGTTGCCCGCCTTCACCATCGCGGGCGGAATCTTGTTGTTGCTCATCGCGATCGACATGCTCTTCGCCCGCCGCCCGACGACCAAAGCGACCGACGAAGAAGAGCGCGAAGCGCAACTGCTCGAGAACCCGGCCGTGTTTCCGCTCGCGGTCCCGATGATCGCCGGGCCCGGCACGATCGCTACGGTGCTTCTCCTGGTCAGCCTCACGCACGGCGATCCGTTGCGGCTCGCGATCGTCGCCGCGGCTTACGCCGGCGCGCTCGCGGTGACGTGGCTTTGCATGCGCGGTTCGTCGCTGCTCCTGCGACTCGTCGGCACGACCGGCATCCACGTCGTCACCCGCCTGCTCGGCATCATCCTCGCCGCCCTCGCCGTCCAGTTCATCCTGAACGGCCTAGAAGCCAGCCCCCTAGCCCACCACTTCTAACCGCTCTCGCTCCGGGAGCGCTATCGAATCGCCAGCTACGGCAATGTGCCAGTCGTTGGATGGAGCACACGGTACACCGCGGTGACATTGCCGCTGGACCGCGGTGACATTGCCCTACACAGCGGTTATGTGGCCGGCCATGTAGCCTTCTTGGCCGCGGCCGGTTTCGCCGGGGGTCATCGACCACATGTGTTGGTCCATGTCGCACGGTTCTTTACAATACCAGCGCCACGTGCCGGGCCGCGCCGTGAACGTGAACTTCGTCGTCACCGGGGTGATCGTGCCGTCCTTGTTGCGCCTGGCCGGCGCGATCGCTTGATCGAGCGGGATCGCCGAGCAGGTGATCGAGTGGTGCTCGACGCTTTCGTTGATGACCGTGACCGTAACCGGCACACCCGCCGCGACGGTGAAATTCGCCGGCACGAACGCGACGTGTTTCAGGTGATCGGGCCCGACGATGCCGTTCTTGCCGGCAACGATGCGGAGGATGATTTTGCGTGGCGCAGCGGCCATGATGCGCAACGGGATCGCGCCGGCGCTGACTGCTGCCAACCCCCCGAGGGTGCGCAAGACCTGCGTGCGCTTCATGATACTGGTTCCTTTCGTCCGTTGCGGACGGAGTCAGCCGAAGGATTCTTTCTTCAATAAGCAGACAAGCGGAACATTCTGTTCGCGAATGGCGCCGCGGCATTCCAGTTGCGCTCGAACGCCGCGCGCAGGCCATCGACTAAAGTCGGAACGCGCGTCGCGAGCCCCCAGTCGATCTGCGCTCCGGCCGGCCCGTTTGCATACGTTGCGTTTGCCGAACCGACCCAGGCGCGATCGCCGGCGAGGGCGATTTTTTCGTCGGTATCGACGACCCGCACGTCGACGCCCGCCGCCGCCAGGCGCCCCAGCGCATGCGCTTCGCGCCCGGCGCCGGCTTCGGCGAGTTCGAGTGAGGAGACCAGCAGCCGCGCCGGTTCGCCGGCTTGCGCGCGATGCAACAGGTCGGCATAGATCGCGCCCAAGCCGAACGATTCGGTTTCCACCGCGACCGGGGCCGCCGCGGCGCCGCGAATGACCTCGCTCTCCAATTCGATGGCCTCGTGCTTGGTGCAGCGCAGATGCCCGTCGCGCCCCGGCGCCCCGGCCAGCGTTTGGCGCACGGCCGCCACATCGTCAGGATCATCGTCGCGCAGGATGGTCTCCCGGCCATCGGCGGCCCAGTTGCGGTCGTCGAGATAGGCCGTTCCGTCGACCAGGGCGGCCTTCATGTGCCAGGGGGTCGCGCCCGCATACCCAACCAACTCGGCATGCCCACTCGCCGCGCGGACCGCCGCGACCGTCGCCGCATTCTCGGCGCCCTGCTGCCCGCCCTGACTTCCGAAGGGCACCGCTTCCAAGCGAACCTCCACGTCCGCCCCGCGCCGGGCGGCCTCGATCAGGGCTGCCCGTACCGGACCGTCGGGGGCGAGGTGGTAGGCGCAGAGGGCGATCGAGCGCGCCGCAGCGGTGGAGCGCAGGAAGCCGGGGGCATCGGTGAGAGCGATCATGGCAGGGCACCGATCACGACGAAGCCCGGTCAAAGAAAGCAGCGGGACCGCGGCGAACCTCCCCGGTCGCACCGACGACATGGATAAAGCCCTCTACGTCCGCGAGATGTTCGCGGCCATCGCCCCGCGTTACGACGCGACCAACAAACTGCTGACCGCCGGCGTGGACGAGGCCTGGCGGCGCCGTGCCGTCGCGGAGCTTGCCGCGCCGCCCGACGGCCGGATCCTGGATCTCTGTTGCGGGACGGGCGATCTGGTCTTTCACCTGGCGCGCACGCAACCGAAGTTTCGCATCACCGGCGCGGATTTTTGTGCCCCGATGCTCGCGGGCGCACGCGAGCGCGCCCGGCGCGAAGATCCGCGCGGCCAAGCCGAATTCGTCGAAGCCGACGTGATGGCGCTAGCGTTCGCCGACGCGACGTTCGACGGTGCGACGATGGGCTTTTCGATGCGCAACGTCGTGGACATCGTCGACACCCTGCGCGAGGTTCGCCGCGTGCTCAAGCCCGGCGCCCGCTTCGTGAACCTCAACGTCTCGAAGGCGCCGAACCCGCTGTTCCGGCGCGCGTTCAATCTCTATTTCTACGGCCTCGTGCCGTTGATCGGCGGTTTGGTCGGCGGATCGCGGGCGGCCTACACCTACCTGCCAAACTCGCTGACGAATTTTCCGGACGCCGACGGCTTGGCCGATCGCTTCCGCAGCGCCGGCTTTCAGCACGTGCGCTTCCTGCGGCTGGCGGGCGGCGCGATCGCGATTCACGTGGGTACGGCGCCGTGATCCAGCACCAAGCCCCGCGGCGCGATCTCTACGCGCTGATCGAGGATTTCTTCCGCACCCGCTTTACGACCGGCAACGAACTCATCACCGAGGCCGTGAACCGGATGCTCGCGGCCGGCGGCAAGCGGATTCGCCCGCGCTTTACGCTGCTCGGGGCGCAAACGGCCGGCGCGGATCCCGAAGCGCACCTCCCGCTCGCCGCGTTCATGGAACTCATCCATGTCGCAACGCTCATCCACGACGACGTGGTCGACAACGCCCAGTTGCGGCGCGGCGTGAACGCGACCGCAGTCGACTTCGGCAACCGCATCAGCGTCCTGGCGGGCGACTATCTCTTCGCCTGGATCTTCAAAAACGTCACGGCCGACTACGCGCACCCGATCCCGCATATCTTAAGCGCCACCTTGGCCGACATCACCGACGGCGAGGTGCTCCAACTGCGCGCGCTCGGCAACCTCGACCTGAGCGTCGAAGCTTACGTCGAGATCGCCGGCAAGAAGACCGCCACCCTGTTCGCGGCCTCGGCTGCCTGCGGGGCGCTCGCGGGCGGGGCGCCGCCGGAGATCGTCGGCGCGGTTCGCGCGTTCGGCTTCGCCTACGGCATCGCGTTCCAGATGCAGGACGACCTGCTCGATCTGACCGCGGACGAAGCAAGCATCGGCAAGCCGGTCGGAAACGACCTGCGTGAGAAGAAGATGACAATTCCGGTCATTTTCGCCCTGAGCGGGGCCGATCGGGATTTCCGGGCCGACCTCGAACGTTACTATGATGGCGGCGACGAATCGCCCGAGCGCCTTGCCGGGGTCGTCGCCGGAATCGAGCGCCACGGCGGTTTGGCGACGACCCGGGCGGCCGTAGCCGAGTACGTGGGACGCGCGAAGGCAGCGCTAGCGCCGCTCGGGAACATCCCCGCCCGCGCTGAATTTTTCGCAATCGCGGACGCCCTGCTGGCGTAAGCATTCGGTAGAGCGCTACCGGAAGGAACATCGATGGAAGCTCACCTCACCCCCCTCCTGGCCTTTTTCGGAAACCCGCTGGAGATCGCGCTCGTCGTCGGCGCCGCGATTCTGCTCTTCGGCGCGGACAAGCTGCCGAAACTCGCGCGCAGCGCCGGTCAAGCCAAGAAGGAATTCATGGTCGGGCAAGCCGAGGCCGATATCGCTGCCGAAAAAGTCCGCGAGGACGCGCGCAAACGCGCGGAAGAGCAAGCCGCGCATGCCTCGCAAGACGGGACCCCGGCGAGCCCCACGACGACGAGCCACACGTAGTCTTCAATGCTCGCGGAGCGCCCGCCGGTCGACGCGCGCGAGCCGGAACCGGATTGGGATCAGAAGGAAATGCCGTTCACGGAGCACCTGCGGGAGCTTCGGAACCGGCTCATGGTCGCGGTGGCCACGGTCGGCGCGCTGGCGATCGTCTTGTTCTGGCCCTCGCAGTACGCGATCCCGTGGCTGACGCATCTCTACTTCCCGAACACGCCGCTGCATGCGTTCGGGCCGGCCAACGTCATCCTCACCGAGTTCAAGTTTTCGATCTACGGCGCGATCGTGCTCGGCCTGCCGGTCATCCTCTACGAAGTATGGATGTTCGTCGTTCCCGTGTTTCATCCCAAGACGCGCCGGCTGGTCTACGCCTACGTCGCGCCGTCGCTCTTCTTGGGATTAGCCGGTATCGCGTTCGCGCACTTCCTGGTCTTGCCGCGCGTCACGCGCGCGCTCTTGGCGATCACCGACCAAGTCGCCCAGACGACCTTCGGAATCGAATCCACGATGAACCTGGTGTTGATCTTGCTGCTCGCGTTCGCGGTGATCTTCCAGACGCCGGTCGTGATGGTGCTGCTGGCTCGCATCGGGCTGATCAACGTCGGCATGTTGCGCAAATACCGCCGCTACGCCGCGATGGGCATTCTGCTGCTCGGCGGGCTCGCCGCGCCGGATGCCTCACCGGTGACGATGCTGATGCTGGCGACGCCGATGTACGTGCTCTACGAAGCTTCGATCTGGATCATCCTCTTGCTCGAACGTTCGTGGAAGAAAGACGCCGCCTGAGGTACGCATGGCGACCGTAACCGAACCGGCCCCGAAAGGGAACTTCCTGCGCGCGACGCTGGGCGATCTCGCGAACGTCCTGTCGGACTTCTGGTTCGGGATGCTGTTGCTCGCGATCTGGGGCGTGATGACGACGATCGGAGTGATCGTGGATCAGCAGAAAGATCCGACCGTCTATTTCACCAGCTACCCCGCACCGCTCGCGCGCCTGGTGCTGCGACTCCATCTCGACAACATCTATCACTCGACCGCATACGTCGGGATGATCGCCCTGATCGTCTCGACGATGACCTTCGCCACGTTCCGCAGCGTGATCCCGCGGCGCATGCCGGCGCTGCGCCCGGTGAAAATCGAATTGATGCCGTTGCACGCGTTCGTGAACATCCCAGGCGACGAGCCGACGGTGCGCGCCCGGATCGCGGAGTTCTTCGCCGCCCAAGGCTGGACCGTTCGCAAACGCGAGTTCGGCGGCGACGAGTGGACGTTCGTCGACAAGCACAACTGGGCACGGCGGGGCGTGCTCGTCGCACACATCGGTTTCATCCTGATCGCGACCGGTACGACGATCTACTGGGCACGCGGCTACTCGGGCACGACCGCGGTCGTCTCCGGCAGCACCCGCACGATCCCCGAGAACGGCACGACGATCCGGCTTGATTCGTTCGGCTACCGGATCGATCCGATCCAGACCAAGACCGGGATCACCTATCAGCCCATCGACTACGTTTCGCACGTAACCGTGACCGGAAAAGACGGCGTCCCGCACCACGAGATCGTCCGGGTCAACCACCCGATCGACGTGGACGGCACGCTCTACTATCAAGCGACCTACGGGTTCGCGATCGCCTTCACGCTGACCAAGGACGGAAAGCCGCTCCCGGCGTCCCCGCCCGAGCCGCTGCGGGAAGGCGAGGCGTTTCAACTCGACGACACGCACGCGATCCAATACACGCAGTTCATCGGCACGATCGACCGCAAGACCGGCGGCGCCGCGCCCGACCCGCGGCCCAACGACCCCGGGGTCGCGATCAACGCCTACGAGGGCGATCAGTTGATCGGCCGTGCCCTGATTCCGCTGGGCACCAGCCTGGATCTGGGCGACGGCTTCCGCCTGGGGGCAACGCGCTACGTCCTGTATTCCGGCTTCCAGTACCGCCACGACCCGGGCATCCCGATCGTGGGGATCGGGGCCTTCGTGCTGTTGGCGGGCCTCTGCATCTCGTTCTATTTTCTTCCGGCCCGGCTCTACGTCCGGACCCAGCCGGAGGCCGACGGGTCCGTCCAAGTTGGTATCGCGGCTACAACGGTCAAGGGCTATGATATCTATGAGGAGCGGTTTGCCGCGCTGGTGAACGCGCTGCGCCGGGAACCCGTCCCCACCTAGAGGAGGCTCACGATGCTCGATCCGCACCGCCAACTCGTCGACCAGATCTTACTCGAGGTCGCGATCGCGTCGCTCGCGGGCGGCACGCTGGTGTTACTCGGCTACCTGCTCACGCGTTCGGTGTGGTACAAGCGCATCGGCGCGGTGCTCGCCGTGCTCGGCGGCGTTGCGGGGTTCGCCGAACTCGGCACGCGCTGGTGGATGACCGGCGTCTGGCCGCTGACCAACCTTTACGGATCGCTGTCGCTCTTCGCGGCGATGGGCGTGCTCATTTTCTGCGCGTTCGCGTTCAAATACGATCTCTGGTTCGCCGGCAGCGGCGTCCTCGCCATCGCCGCGATCGCGCTCGCGTACGGGACGAATTGGAACGAAGGCTACATGCCCGCCGTGCCCGCGCTGCAGTCCTACTGGATCAAGATTCACGTGCCGCTGGTGATCTCGGCCTATGCGACGTTCATGGTCGCGTTCGCGATCGCGGCGCTCTACATCATCAAGTACGCCTTCGAGCAGCGCTTCGGATCGGGGACCGTACGTGCTCGCGCCGCCGGCCTGGGTGTCGACGTCTCGCTCGCGCAGCCCTCGGCCAGTGCTTTCACGCGCACGGAACTAGGCATCAAGCGCGTCGATACGCCCAACACCGAAGCGGCCGCGGCCCGCGGCGATACGCTCGCGCAGTGGCTGATGGGGCTGCCGTCGCTCTCGAAGCTCGACATCCTCACCTACCGGATCATCGCGGTCGGCCTGCCGCTGCTCAGCCTGGGCATCATCACGGGCGCGATGTGGGCCAAGGAAGCCTGGGGCGCCTATTGGCAGTGGGATCCCAAAGAGACCGCCGCGCTCGCGTCGTGGATCGTCTACGCGCTCTATATGCACTTGCACACGCGCAACGGCTGGCGCGGCATCCGGTGCGCCTGGATCAACGTGGTCGGCTTCGCCTCGATCGTCTTCTGCTATCTCGGCGTGAACATCTGGATCAGCGGCCTGCACTCCTACAAAGTCTAGCTGCGTCGTGACCCTCGAAACGGAGCGGCCGGACGTACTCGTCATCGGCGCCGGTCCGGCTGGGCTCGGCGCGGCCAAGTACCTCGCCGACGCCGGCCGCACGGCTCTGGTGATCGAGCGGCGGCCGGTGGCGGGCGGCAAGCTCTCCTCCTGGCGCGACCGCGACGGCGACGTGATCGAAAGCGGGTTACACGCATTTTTCGGCGGCTACGCGATGCTGCACCAGTTGCTCGTCGACGTGGGGATCGTGAACAACGTCCTCTGGCGGCCGCACACGCTGACCTGGGCCTTCACGCCCGGCTACAGCCCGCGCTGGAACGGCGGAGCGGCCGTCTTCGAGGAGTTCCAGTTCGCCGATCTGCCGGCGCCGCTCAACGGCGTGGGCGCCGTCCTCAAATTGCGCTACATCTTCAATTCGATCGAGAAGCTGCGCTTCGCGTACGGGACGCTTCCGGCGATCCTCGGCGACCACGCGTACGCCGAACGCCAAGACGACCTCACCTTCGCGGCCTGGCACCGCTCGCGCGGGATGAGCGAGCACATGCTGCGGACGTTCTTCGCCCCGATGGCGCTCGCGCTCAACTTCACGCCGGTCGATCAGATCTCGGCCGAGGCGATCCTGCGAGTCATGGCCTACTTCGCCTCCGGCAAGGAGGCCTCACGCGCCGGCTTTCTCGACGGCCCGCCGGCCGAGCGGTTCATCGATCCGACCGTTGCATACTTGCGCGCGCGCGGCCAGCGCGTCGAACTGCGGGCCGGAGCGGTCGAACTGCTCTTTTCCGGCGGCCGCTGCACGGGCGTGCGAACCGCCGACGGCCGCACGCTCGAGGCCGATGACGTGATCCTGGCCGTCCCGGTGCACAACGCCGCGCAACTGCTCCCGGCCGAGATGCTGCGCGACCCGCTCGTCCATGGCCTCACGAAGCTCACCGGCAGCCCGGTCATCAACGGGCACTTCTGGTTCGACCGGCCGGTCGCGCCGTTCACCAACCTGATGTTCGCGCCCGGGACGCTCGTACCGGTCCATGCCGACTTGGGGCAAGCCTCGCCCGGCTACGCGTGGCGCGAGGGATCGTTCCTGGAAGCCTGCGTCGCCCCCGCCGACGACCTGATCGCGCTCGACGACGAGACGATCGTCGCGCGCGTGCTCGCGGATCTGGTCAAGCTCTACCCGCTGGCTTCCCGCGACCACGTGGTAAAGGCGAAGCTGGTCCGGATCCCGCGCAGCGTCTACCGTGCGGCGCCCGGGACGGAACGGCTACGGCCGGGCGCGCGAACCCCCATACCGAATCTCTACCTGGCCGGGTGCTACACGAACCACGGCTTCCCGGCCAGTGTCGAAGGGGCGCTCCGCTCCGCCCGGGCGGCGGTCGACCTCGTGCTCGATTCGGGCCGCGCTGGCGCCTGACCGGCTGTGCCGAATGTCACCGTTGCCGGCGGGCGCGGGTGTGTACGCTAAGGGGAGCCCTCGGAAACGAGCGCTCTGAGTTCGGTTGGGTCGGAGGGGAAATCGAGCATGAGTAAGCAGCCGTCGTCCATGTGCCCCGCCTTCGGGGCGATCCGCAACGTCCTGCGCATGGAAGACGCGATGCCGATCGTGATCTCCAGCGGCGACGGCTGTCTCTACGGGCACACGTTCGTCGCGCATTTCTACGTCGCGAACCGGCCGATCTTCTCGCCCGGCGTGAGCTCGGAGATCTGGGCCCGCGGAACGATGTTCGACGAGTTGCGCGACATGGTGCAAGAGATGGCGCAGAAACACCAGCCCGCGATCATTCCGATCCTCTCGCTGTGCGTCTCGGATACGGTCGGACTGCCGTTCGATCTCTTGCCCAAGCAAATCGGGAACACCGAGATCATCTACGTCCCGTTGCCGGCGTACAGCGTCCACACGCACGCCAAGGCGAAGGACATCGTCGTCGACGCCCTCACCTGGCGCTTGCCTCCGCAGCGCAAGGCGCGCGCCGGCGTCAATCTGATCGGCGAAGTCTTTCCGAGCGACCCGATCAAGATCGACGAAGTGCTGCGCAAGATCGGCACGCACGTCAACACGCACGTGCCGGGTCCGCGTTGGGCCGACTACGTGGCGATGGTCGACGGAGCGCTCAACGCCCCGCTGCATCCGTTCTACAGCGAGAGCGTGCAGCGGATGAAGATGAAACAGGGGCTGCCGTTCGTCGACGGCGCTCCGGTCGGCGTCGACGGCACCTACAACTGGATCAAAGCCGTCGGCGAGGCGCTCGCGCTCGATCCGGCGACGGTCGAAGCGGTCGCGAGCGAAGAGCGCGACGCCGTCAAAGCCGCGATGGCCGACTATCCGCTCAACGGCCTGACGATGCTGGTGGCCGGCTACGACGGACACGAGTTCATGCTGGTGCGTTTGCTGATCGAGGCGGGCGCGAAGGTGCCTTACCTCGCGACCGCGGTGAACACGAACCCGTTGGCGCGCGAAGAAGAGGCCTGGCTGCGCGATCACGGCTGCGCCGTGCTCTACAAGGCGAACTACGACGCCGAGATCGTCGCCCTCACCGAACACCCCTACGATCTGGTGGTCGGAACGACGACGACCATCTGCGCGTATGCAAAAAAGCTCGGCATCCCGGCGATCTACGACACGAACGCGCTCGCGACGCGTTCGCTCATGCTCGCGCAAGGCGCATCGGACATCTTGCAACTCGTGATGCAGACCTACCGCCGCAAGGACAAGTACGAGCGCATCGCGCGCTTCTTCGGCGAGGAGGGCGCAGCCGAGATCGACGCCCGCCCGGTGCCCGGCGTCGCGCCCGGCACGATCGATCTGACCCAAGTCGTGCTCGCGCACGGCGGGAGCGACTAACGTGGCGCGTCAAGTCCGAGCCAACTTCCAGAACAAGGAACTCCCCTCCGACATCGTCAACTCGCCGATCGGGAACCGCGTCACCGACCTCGATCATGCGGGCGGCGATACCGGCGCGATGCAGGTCTTCGCCGCGTTGCGCGACGGTCACGTCGTGCTCGACGGGCCCGTCGGCTGCCATGTGATGCCGGCAGTCGCCGTCATCAACTACACCGACTGCATCCCGTACTTGCAGAACGTGACTTGCTCGGAACTCAGCGAACACGAAGTCTCGATCTCGGGGACGCTCGACGCGCTCAAAGAGAAGGTCGAGCGCGCTGCGGGCGAGGGCCGTCAGGTCTTCATCGTCACCACGCCCGTCTCCGAACTGATCGGTGCGACCTGGACGACCGCCTATGACGACGTGAAGGGTTCGACCCTGTTCTTCGACGCGCACTCGCTCGACGACGACGATTGGAAGGCACGCGACCGGGCGCTGCTCTTTCTCTGGGAACACCGCGAGCATTTCGTTCGGCCCGCCGGCGTACCGGCGCACCAGAAGAGCACGAAGCCGTCGGTCAACATCATCGGCCCGACCTACGGGAACTTCAATTCGTACAGCGATCTGGCCGAGATCAAACGGCTGGTCGAAGGGATCGGCGCCGGCCTGAACCTCGTCTTTCCATTCGAGTCCTGCAGCTACGACACGCCGCATCTCGCCGACGCCGACGCGACCATCGTGATGTACCAGGAGTACGGGAAATCTCTGGCGCGCGAAGTCGGCTTACCGACGTTTTATGCCCCGTTCGGGCTCGAGCGGACGACGGCGTTCCTGCGCGGGCTCGGCGCGACGCTCGGGCTCGAAGCCCAAGCCGAAGCGTTCATCAAGCAAGAAAAAAAGACGACGCTCGCGGCCTGGCAAGATATCTGGCGTTCGACGCACAGCGACTTCTTCGCCGATATGCCGATCGCGATCATCGCTCCGCCCACCTACAAGGACGGGCTGGAAGCGTATCTCGGCGGGGAACTGGGCTTACCGATCAGCCTGAGCGCTTACCGGGCGGGTCCCCAGAAGATGGCGAGCCCGGAAGTGCGCGCTGCGCTCTGCAACGCGAGCCCGAGCCCGATGATCGTCTTCGGCTCGATTAACGAGCGCATGATCATCAAACAGGAAAAGCTGCCGTCGCTCTACGTGCAGGTCTCGTTCCCGGGCGCCGTCGTGCGGCGCGCGACCGGCACGCCGCACATGGGGTACGCGGGCGCCGTATGGCTCCTGCAGGTCGTCTGCGAAGCGCTCTTCGACACGCTCTTTGCGAACCTCCCGACCTCGGCCGTGCCGCCGCAGCGCGCCGACTCGACGACCAAAGCGATGCTCGCGAGCGCCTCGGAGATCGTCAGCGAGAGCGGCAAGGGGCGCAACAGCATCATCACCTGGACCGATGAAGCCAAGGCGCTCGCCGACACGGCGCTCAAGCGCGTCCCGTTCTTCGTGCGCGTCTCCGTGAACAAGAAACTTCGCGCTGAAGCGGAGTCGCTCGCGCGCGAACGTGGGACCGACGTCGACGGTCCGCTCGTCGAAGCGGTCGTGGCCCGTTTCTCCGCCGGGAGATGACGTGACGAACTCCGAGCGACCCGGCTGGGATGCCGCGCAGACGGGCACGAAAGACGCTGCGGCGGAGCCGATGCAGGGCCTGGAAGAGATGTACCCCGACGTGCACAAGAGCGTCGAGGAAGTCCGCAGCGAGTGGGCGGCCGAAGCGAAAAAGATGTGGCTCTGGCTCGCGGGCGTCGCCGTGCTGGGGCTCGCAGGCTTGGTGGTGCAGGTGTTTTGGGTGCTCGGCCTGGTCGCGGCGGGGTTCGCAGCGTACGCCTGGGACGTCCAGAACGAGCGGCGATCGACCTACAAACGAATGCTGCGCGAAAACGCGATCGAGCAATCGATCCGCGAACACGAGGCCAAAGCCGCCGCCGCCGGGCGGGACGAGATCACGCGCTAGCCGCCTGTTCGGCGATCGTGCGGCCCAGCGCGCGCGCGAACGTCGCGATGCGTTCGTTGATCTCGCGCGGCCGGTCGAGTTGGAGATAGTGGCCGCCGGCGATCACTTCGTACGTCGCGTCGTCGCCGAGCCGCGCGCGCAGCCGCGCCGCGAGTCCGCGGAAGCGCGCGCGCTTGGGCCCGCGCGAGGAGGCCGCTTCGACGAGATACGTGGGGACGGTCACAACGTCCGCGAACGGATGAAACGGAAAATTCGAGACGCCTTCGAACGCCTGGTAGAGCATCTGCGGATATTCGACCGGCACTTGCGTGCGCTGCAAGACCCAGGCGCGTTCCATCGCCGCACGATCGTCGAACGCGAGGGTGAACATCCAGCGGGAGATCGCGCGTGAGACCCGGCCGTCGCGCATGTATGAAGCGGCGATCGGCGCGATCGCGAGCCGCACCAGTGCGATCAACGGTTTGGGGAGCATGACGTGGCGGTCGCCGTTGCCGTCGGAATAGACCGGATCGATGAGAAAGAGCCCGCGCACGGCGGCGCTTTGCTCGCAGGCCAGCGCAAGCGCGATCAACCCGCCCATCGAATGTCCCACGACGAGCACCGGTTTGCCCGTGGTCTCGAAGACGTACCGCAGGGCTTCGAGTGCGTCGCGATAGTAATCGCCGAGCCCCGCGTCGGCGACGCGCGGGGCGGCGCCGTGCCCGCGTCCTTCCCAGACAAAACACGCGAACTCGTCCCCGAGCGCCGCAATCTGCGGTCCCCAAGACCAGGCCGCACCGCCGACGCCGTGCACGAAGAGGATCGGCGGGGCGCTCCCTGAGGCGGTTGCATTGCGAATATGGAGCGCTCCCCCCGAGGGAAGTCGCACGCTATCTTGGGCTTGGAGCACGAGACCTCGATTCGGTGCCGGACCGGCAACTTCCGCGCCGCAGCGCGAGCAGGAACGGCGCGCCGGACGCCAGCAACCTTCCGCGATGTCTTACGGAAGCGTGCACTCTGACGTCGACGGCCCCGGCGGGAAACGCAAGGCCGACCCGTTCGTGCTGCAGATCGTCGCCGTTGCGATCGCGGTCGTCATCGGCGGCGCGCTGGCTTCGATCGAACTTGCGATCTTCCGGCACGGAATCGGCGCGAAATTCGGTCTGCTCGCAACGATCACGCTCGTCGCCGGAACCACGGTCATCGGTCTGCTCGCGATCTCGTTCGTGCGTCGTGAAGATCCGCAGCGCGCGAAAGCGTGGACCCTGATGCTGGGCGGGAGCGTGCTGTATTTCGTGATCGTTTCGGTGCTGGCCGACCAGTTCTACATGCGCGGCGCGTTCGCGTTCGGCGCACCACGCACGATTACGGCGCAGCGGGAAATCGACGAAGCGCGGGGACGGCTCATGATCCTGGCCAGTGAGCGCCGGCCGGCCGGCTACAGCGCCGATCAGCGTTGGGCGATCGCGGTCAACCAGTCGCTGATCAAGGCCGGCGAAACGGACCTCGCCTACGCGAAAGTCGTCCCCGAGAGCGAGCAGGTGTACCCGCGTTACCCCACCGGCGACGAGCCCGGGCCGAATATGAAACACCTCCACGACCTCGTCGACCGGGCGGAGCAGGCCCGCGCAAAGCAAGGCTACCCGGTCTCGGAACCCCTGCCCGGGTATCTGCCGTTGCCCTCCACGCTCGAAGCACGGATCGCCCGAGCGCATGCGCTGGCGGCCGGCGCCGAGGCACAGGTTCCGCTTTGCAAGAGCGGTCGCGCGGCCGGCTACGCGAACATCAGAACGCAAGCCGACGTGAAAGCCTGCGAGAAAGACTGGCACGACGAATCGCTCAAGCATCTCGACGCCGTCGCCTACGATCAGCAGATTCTCGATTTCGAGACCAAGTCGATCGCGAAGATCGCGCCCTAGCGCCGGCACGGCTCATACCGCCCCCGAAAGGGAGACGATCTTTCCGATCGTTGAGTCGTCGCTTGCCGCACGGTACAGGAAGTCGGCAACATCGGCCCGCGAAATCGACGCGGCGCCCTTGGGCATGAAGCGGTCGGCGGTACGGTAGGTCCCGGTCCCCGGCGTGTCGAGCAGCCCGGTCGGGCGAACGATCGTCCACGCCAGACTGCTGCGCGTGATCCGATCTTCCCAGCGGCGCATGTCGGCGAGCACGTTGCGCAGGATGGCCCCGAATGCGATGCGGGTCGCGAACGACGCGTTTGGTTCGCGTTCGGCGCCGCCCGAGGTGACGACGATCAACCGGCGCGGACCGGCGCGCTCCATCGCGGTCACGATGTTCCCACCGCCGGCCGAGTAGAGCGTCGTCGCCCCGAGGCTGCGCGCGCCCAGCGCCGAGAACACGACGTCGCTGCCTTCGATCGTCGCAGCGACGTTTGCGGAATCGTGGACGTCGCCGGTGACAACGTCGACATGCGCGCCGTCCAGATCGGCCGCGAACTTCCTGCGGTCGCGCAAGAGCAACCGGATCGAATCGCCGTTCGAGGCCGCGCGACGCAGCAGCAGGGAACCGACGCCGCCGGTCGCGCCGAAGAGTGCGATGTTCATCGTAGCGCTGGCCATGCTGCCTTTGACTCCCCGATCGGCGCAAACGCTCCCGCAGCCGCCGTGCTGCTTCGCCCATACGAGAAAGCGGGCGCGTCGAGCTACAGCCGCCCCAGGGGCCCTCTCGCCAAGCAAGGAAACGCACCTCGTGCCCCCGCTGGGGCCGCTAGACACGCCGCGTTTTCGGGGGGAGATCGTGATCCGCAGGTTCCTGATCGTGTTGTCGACACTCGCGCTACTCGGGTCAGCCGCGCCGGCGTATGCCGACGGGTATGCCGACATCAAGGCAGCGATCGCAGAGCGAGCCAACGATCAGTTGGACAAAGCCATCCAGCTTCTCACGCGAGCGATCACCCTCGGAGGCCTCGATAAGACGGCCTTAGCTACGGCCTACGATCTGCGCGGCAACGCCTTCGACGACAAAGGCGACTTCGAGCGCGCTGCGGCCGACTACGACCGGGCGATCCGGACCAAGCCCGACTTCGCGCAGGCGTACAACGACCGCGGCATCGTGCGCAGCGATCTGGGCAACTTCGATGCGGCGATCGCCGACTACAATCACGCGCTCAAACTCAATCCCAATTCCGCGCAAGCGTATAACAATCGCGGCATCGCCTATCACCACAAGGCCGACGAAGGGCAGGCGATCGCCGATTATACCAAGGCGATCGCCCTCAATCCGAGGTACGCGCACGCTTACTACAATCGCGCCATCGCGCTGCATCTGCGCGGCGACGAGGCGGGCGCGCGCAAGGACTACTACAAAGCGATCGCGCTCGACCCGAAGCTCGAGAAAGGTCCCTAAGAGCGTTCGATGCCGAACCGTCCGCGGCTGCTGATCCTCTTCTCCGCCTTCAGCGAATCGATGCGCCGGAATTCGCTCGAGATCGCATCGGCGGCGATGAAGCGCTATGACGTCGAAATCTTCGCCCCGGATCGCGACGCAAAGGCGCTACGCGCCTCGGGGTTGTCCGCAAAGTCCTGGAAACCGGTCGGCCTGCTGACGATGCTGTGGGCCATCGACGCACTGCGCAAGACCGTCAAGAGCTACGACCCCGATATGATCCATGCGTTCGGTTTCACCGCGGCGGCCGCCGGACTCGGCTCGGTTTCGCGGATGATGGCGAAGCGGACGCTCGTGAGTTTGGAGGACCCGATCCCCGTGATGGGCGTCGACCTCCCGAAGAAGTTCGTCAAGCAGCGCCTGCCGCTGCTCTTCGAGCGACCCGGAAAGATCATCTGCGCACACCCGACGCTCGCCAAGGACATTCAAGAGTACCTCAACGTCGCGCCGGACCTGATCGACGTGATCCCGCCGTGCGTGCACGCGGTCCCCTCCCATGCGATGCGCCCGAAGGGACGCCCGGGACCGATCCTGGGGTTCGCCGGTCCGCTGGGACCGGACGCGGCCTGGGAGACCGCGCTCGCGGCGTTCGCGAAGATCAAGCCCGAGTACCCCGACGCCCAGCTCTGGCTCGCCGGAAGCGGGACGCTGATCTCAAAGGTCCGCTCCGAGGCCCACGGCTACGGGGTCATGGATTCGATCCGGCTCTTGGGCGACGTCAAACTCACCGAACTCTTTGCCGGGATCGATCTCCTGGTGGTCCCGCGCGACCGGGATCCGCACCCGCGCGCGTTTCTCGAGGCGCTCGTGACCGGGGTCCCGATCGTTGCGACCAATCGCGGCGCGCTCGCCGACTACCTCGGGGAGCGTCAGACCGGCTGGCTGGTCTCGCCGGACGCGGACGGTTTCGCCGCCGGCATCCGCGACGCGTGGGCCGGGATCGACGAAGCTTGGCAAGGCGCTGCCGCCCAAAGCGCCGCCGCGGCCGCCGAATTCGACCCGGCGACCAACATCGCGCGCACCCTCGCCCACTACGACGAACTGCTGGCAGCGAGCGCCGTCCCGGCCTAGCCCATCACCGGGAGCCCGCGGGGGCGGAAAAACGAGAAGAGCCGGGCACCGCGGTGAACCCGCGTGCCCGGCTCGACGAATCGCTTCTTCTCGGCGAGGGAAGTCGCGGCTAGAGCGCGTCCTCCGGGTCGATCCATGGCCAAGGAATAAACGCCAGGATGGGCGAGGCGATGATCGTTCCCACGATGAGGAGCGTGAAGATCAGTGTGGTCCCAAAAGTGGCTTCCATGGAGTCTCCCTCTCTGTACTCATTCAGGATAGCACCGAGGCGCTGTAGCGGGGACTACACATCCGGTCCGGGACCCGGTTCCCGGTCGAGCAGGCACCCCGGGTCTAGTCCGGGGCGGAAGGGCTGACCGAATCTGCGGTTTTCCCGGCGCCGCCGGCACCCCGGAAATCCACCAAACATGCGCCGCCGGCGACTCCTACGACTCTGGTAACGGGTGCTACAACCCGGGGAGGGGGGCGGGTGCTAGACTCGTTTGGAGCCGCAGTGCGGCCAGCTTGAGAACGGGGGAATGAATCCGTGGCAGCTTTGGAAGATCCGATCGTCTACGAGGAACGTAACGACCTCGTTCCCGAGGTGTATCGGGATTTGTTTAACAACGCGGACTGGATCGTGCACCGCTTTACGGTCTATGGCGTGTGGGTGTATATGCTCACCGCGATCGCGTGCCACACGAGTCTGTGGTGGGGCCGTCCCTGGTAGGGATTCGGTCGTTCAGTCGTTGGTTTAAGGCTTGATTCTCGGCGCAGTTGGCGTGGAGCTCGCTGGCCGGATGTTGTTGTTGTAGTTGTTGTTTGCAGGAGGACTTCATGGCCAATTATGTGCGTCGGCCGTACAATCCGTATAATCTTCGCGCCACGATTGGCGCCTCGCTGGTTGCCGCGACGTTCGTCGCGTTCGTGATTCACTTTGTGTGCTTGGCTTCGCCTCGCCTCAACGTGTGGCAGCCGGTCAATGCTGACGGTTCTGCGCCGACGCAGGCCGAGCTGCAGCCCGCTCCGGTCGCCCCGGCACCCGGCGCTAAGTAATCACTCCTATCCGGAGGCCGCTAGCGCGGGTCGAGTCGTAACGCCAACGCTCGCCCTCGGTCGACAGCGCCCGAGGGCGATGCCTCACTAGGGGATTGGCAAAATGGCAACAGATTTTGAGTCGGTCGAGACCTATTATCGCAAGCCTGGGAAGACGATCTTAGATCGGACGATTTTCGGGGGCGATCTGTTCGACACGTGGGTCGGACGGTTTTACGTTGGGATATGGGGCTACATCTCGCTAGCCGGCGTGCTCGCTGCGCTGGCGGCGGTGTTCCTCTCGGCGCACGGGTCGGGTGATTTCCGCTCGTGGCAGTCGGGTGACTACGATCTGTTGCGCGGCGCGGTGAATTCTCCGACCCGTCAATTCGGGCTCGGGGTAGCGCCGTTCTACGAGGGCGGAGCCTGGCAGCTCACGGTGATCTTCGCCACGATCGCGTTTGTGGGCTGGGCGCTGCGCGAGGTGGACATCTGCCGCAAGCTGGAGATGGGCTACCACGTGCCGGTGATGTTTGCCACGGCGATCTCGGCGTGGCTCTCGGTGCAGTTCATCCGGCCGATCTTGATGGGCTGCTGGTGCGAGGGGATGGACCTGGGGTTCACGGCGCACTTGACCTGGACGTTCGAACTACGGCTGGCGTTTTTTCAACTGGTACATGAACCCGTGGCACGATCTGGCGCTGACGGGGTTCTTCCTTGGGGCGATGTTCCTCTCGATGCACGGCAGTGCGATCTTGGGGACGTTCAACACGGATAAGAATCCGAAAGTGGAGATGTTGCGCGAGGACAATTTCTGGCGCGACTACGTGGGCTACTCGATCGGCGAGTACGGGATTCACCGGCTGTTGTACTACTGGGGTCTGTTCACGCTGATCAATTGCGATCTGATGGACATCACCGCCGGCCCGCTGGTGAAGGACTACATCGCGATCTGGCAATGGCATCTGCCGTGGATTCACAACCTGCCGTGGATGCAATAGGGGAGTAGGAAATGGCAACGTACATCGACCCATATGGGATCGCGGTCGGGCCGCGTGGGCCGCTGCCGCCCAAGCCGATCGAATATGCCGAGCCCAGCCCCTACGATCATAACGATCCGATGGGGATCCGGATCGGCAAAGCCTTCCGGATCCCGTTCCTCCAGGAGAAGCTCCTGGTGGACTCCCAGTTCGGCACGGTCTGGATTGGGACATGGGGGATGTTCTCGGTCGCGTTCTTCTTCGCCGGGCTCACGATGTGGGCCGGGGCGTGCTTGGCGCAAGTGCACGGCCATCTCGAACTGTTCTTCCAGTACTTCGCGAACGTCCAAGTGCTGCCGCCCGACGGTGGTCTGGGCTACGCGCCGACGCTGGAAAGCGGCGGCTGGTGGCAGTGGTGCGTCGGTCTGCTGGCGCTCTCCGTGCTGTGCTGGCTGGGCCGCTGCTGGGAACACTGCAAGCGTCATGGCTGGCGGCCGTGGCTGTTCTTCGGCTTCTTGATCCCGATCATGTGGATGGGCGCGGTGTACTTCTTCCATCCGGTGATGATGGGCACGTGGGCGGAAGCGCCGCAACTCGGCTGGTACGGCGATCTGGACTGGGCCAACAACTTCAGCATCCGCTGGGGGAACTTCTACTACAACCCCTTCCACCAGTGGGCGATCGCGAGTTTGTTCGGTAGCTCGCTCTTGATCGGTGCGCATGCCGGGACGATCTTGTCGACCGCCTCGGAAGGCAGCCACCACGAAGTGGCCGAGATCAAAGAGCTGCACTCCGGCTCGTACAAAGCGATGTTGTTCTGGAAGTGGACGATGGGCTTCAACGCGACGCCGAAATCGATCCATGTGTGGCTGTGGGCGTTCCCGGCAGCACTGGGGACGGCGTGCTTCTGCGGGATCATGGCGTGCGGGGTGTTCACGGACAACTGGTACGTCTGGGGCGTCGATCACGGCACGGTCAAGCAGTATGGCCCGATCTCACGCGACCAGATCTTGCGCCGCCCGCTGGCGGTGCCGATCGAAATCGATCAACCGGGGATTGCGCGTCCGTAAGGAGCGCGAGAGGGTATCATGAACTTTCGGCGCCTCTTAGGCCCACTCGTCATCGTTGCAGTGCTCGTCTTCGCCGGGCTGTGTCAGCCGCTCTTGGAGCGCGCACGCGCGGATTCGGGACCGCCCGGACCCAACACCACCCGCCCGGACGAAGGGGTCAGCGACCGCAACGCCACCTCGTTCCAACAGCGCCCGACGACGGTGGTCGGCAAAGGCGCGCGCACGTTCGTGCCCAGCCAGCAGTACACCACCTCGGTCACGCCCTTCTTGGGCACCCCCTACGGCGGGCCGATCCCAGCGGATCAGGCCAAAGGCGTCGGACCGGTCGATCAGGCCGCCCCGCTCAATTACGCCACCCAGCCCAAGAGCGTGCCGCACAACTACGTCGGCGGCCAGCTCTACAACGTGCAAGTGCTCAAGAAGTACGACTACGCCGGCGTGCTCAACCAGATGAACTACTTCACCCAAGCGCTGGGCGTGCAGTGCCAGTACTGCCATAACCTCACCAACTACGCCTACGATACGCCGACCAAACTGCTGGCGCGCAACATGATCCAGGGCACGGTCGCGATCAATACCGCCTGGGTGCTCAAAGACAAGTCCGACGTGCCCAGCCAAGCCATCACCGGCGCGGTCGGCTGCGCGACCTGCCACCGCGGCTCCGCGCGCCTGGATGTCCACTACAACATCACCCCGGTGCAGTACGTCCAGTACCGCTACAAAACCACCAAGCAGCTCGGCTACGTCTACAACGCCATGTACGGCGTCGCCCGGTCGCTGGGCGTGAACTGCCTGTTCTGCCACAACACCGCCGACTTCATCACCCTGCGCTACTACCCGACCAACAAGATGGCCCTGCGCATGTTCTACATGGTCGACGACGTGAACCACAAGTACTTCCCCTCAACGGTCAAAGCCGTCACCTGCTACACCTGCCACCAAGGCGCCAAGTGGCCCTCGGCACTCGTCAAAGCGCCCGACGACCAAACACCCATCCAAGCCGTCCCGCTCAACTACGCCAACCACTACAACCCCGGCGATCCGGTCGAGATGAACGGCTACGTCAAACAACATCAGCCGCTCAACGGCTGGGACACCCTCTACCCCGATCGCTTCTGGGGCTCCATGGGCGTCCCGGGCTAACCACCCAACCCCGCCTCTCACACACACCGGGCCGGTCCGCAAGGAACCGGCCCGGTGTGTGTTGCGCTTACGGCGCTGCGACCGAGGCGACGATTGCGCGCTCTACCTTTCCTTTGGTTTTTGCGCGATACGGCTGGGCGCATTTCGCCTCGAAACCGTAGAGCGCTGAAAAATCGGCGAAGTCCGGTTGCAGAATCGGCTTGAAGTGCTCATCGCGACCGATCGTGACCGTGCGCATGTTGTCGTAGAGCACTTGCATCGGAACGCCGCCGAAATAGCAGAACGCCGCGACGTGCATCCGCTGAAAGAGGCGGCTCCGTTTTGCTGGACACCGGATCAGCAAACATAAGTGGATGATGTCTGCGATTATGCCGCCTGCAACGCAGGCTGCTTGTAGTATGCCTCATCCGGCGTTTGCTTGTCGAGACTCGAGTGGGGACGTTCGCGATTGTAGAAGTCGATGTAGGCGGCGATCCCTAACCGCGCGTCGGCAACCGTCTCGTACGCGTGGAGATAGACTTCTTCGTACTTGATCGATCGCCAAAACCGTTCGACGAAGACGTTATCGCGCCAGCAGCCTTTGCCATCCATGCTCAACTTCGTAGCGATCTCCGTAAACACGTCGACGAAGGCGTTGCTCGTGAACTGCGAACCTTGATCGGTGTTGAAGATCTCGGGGCAGCCATGCTCGGCCAGCGCGGCTTCGAGTGTCGCGACGCAGAAGTCGGGCGTAAGGCTAATCGAAACGGACCACGCGAGCACCTTACGCGTTGCCCAGTCGAGAATTGCGAAGAGATAGATGAATCCGCGGCGCATCGGAATGTACGTGATATCCGCCGCCCACACGTGATTGGGCCGATCGATGACGACGTTGCGGAGCAGATACGGAAAGACCTGATGATCGGGATGCTTCTTGCTCGTATTTCGCTTGCGGTACAACGCTTCGATGCCCATCCGACGCATCAGCGTTCCGACGTGTCGCCGGCCGACCACAAAGCCTTCACGCTGCAAGAACAGGCGCAGCATCCGAGCTCCCAAAAAGGGACGCTCCAGATGCAATTCATCGATCCGCCGCATCATCGCCAGATCGCGGTCTGGCACGGGAGCCGCGTCATAGTACACCGATGAGCGCGCGAGCCCCAACATCTCGGCCTGGCGAATGACCGGCAGTTTGACGCCGTGTTCGATCATCGCTTTCCGCTCGAATCGCCGATGCGATCGAGCGCGCCGGATAAAAAATCGTTCTCGAGTGCCAACTGGCCAATCTTCGCATGGAGGTCCTTGATGTTCGGTCCCTCCGCTGCGCTCTTCTCGCCGGCAGTCTCGAAGACGCCCGCAGCCCGTTCGAGCAGCTGCGATTTCCACTGCGTGATTTGATTGGGGTGCACATCAAATCGCTCAGCAAGTTCAGCTAACGTCTTGTCGCCTTTAAGTGCGGCGACGGCCACCTTCGCCTTGAAGACTGCTGAGTGGTTCCGACGGGGTCGTCTCATGGACTGCTCCTCTTCGCTGGCCGTTTCTTCGACCAGCAGCGAGCAGACTCATCACTTATCCGACTGTCCGATTACCCGGAACCACCTCTGAAGGACCAACTCGTCCATGCACGTCGCGAACGCCGCGAACATCTTGCCCGAGTAACCCAGCACCAGTGGAAACGGGACGATAGATTTGAACCCCTGGCGGGATCGGAGATTTGAACCCCTGAGCACATAAAGCAGGGCGTCCCTCTCGAAGGTACCGGTACACTACCACCGGCCGACAAGAGGGACGCTAACAGGGGTGATTCGCTTGAAAATCTGGGAGTCCATTCGCCTTCGTTGTCAGCGCGACGGCGAGAAGATCAAAGTCGTCGCCCGCGACCTTCAAATCGCGCCTAATACAGTCCGGAAATACGCGCGCAGCGATCAGCCGCCGCGGCGCATGGCGCGGTCGCGAGCGCACCTGCTCGATCCCTATCAGTCTCACATCGATGAACTGCTTCGCACCGCGCCCCATATCACGGCGGTCAGGATCGGATCGTGTCCCAGCCCTTGCCTCGGCGGGCACCCAAAATGTACCACCTGCGGGCACTTGAAAATGTACCAGGGGTCGGTGGGCACTTGAAAATGTACCACCCCTGCTGATCCGACCCGGGCATGCCGATCGTGTCCCAGCCCTTGGTGTATGAAGAGGCCGGTCCCGTAGGATAGGGAGCGGCCATCGTGGCTCTCGGCGAAGGTTGTTTTTGCACAGCAACTTTCACGAAAGGGAACCACGATGGCCAAGCCTAGTATCGCACTCGCCGAGCTCGTTGAGAAGGGGGCCAACGACAACGTCGTCCGCGAGCTCCTGACCCACGTCGTGCAGCGTTTGATGGATTTCGAGATCGAGCAGCGCTGTGGCGCCGGGTACGGCGAGAGGACCGACGAGCGCAACAACAGCCGCAACGGCTACCGGGATCGGCTCTGGGAAACCCGCGCCGGCTCGATCGACCTGCGGATCCCCAAGCTGCGCCGACATCAGCGGCACGCCCTGGGCATCCTGTATCTTGATTTGCATCCACAATCCCCTTACGATTGGATGGCCCTCCTATCGGCTTGCAGGCAGATTGGAGGGCTCTGTTCGTTATGGGGTGGGGATTCTTACACCGTCGAAAGTGGGGATCCTTAGGCCGTCACTGACACCTGTCAACAACCGGTCCGGCTTCGGTCGTGAATCGTTGGTGGCGCGGACTTCAGTTCTGCACTCTGCGGCGGCTTGCCATTCTTAGCGTTTCCTTAGCCGCAACGCCGACCGAGCGAGCGAAGCACCTGCGCCGAGTTCCGCCGGCATGAACGTGCGACTAGCGCACGACCGCGCTCCCCGGCGTGGAGTGTAGCCGGGGAGGGTGTGTTATGGAGTGGTGTTGGGTTAGACGGCGACGGGGGTTTTGATGAGGATGCCGTGTTCGATGAGCAGGCGGTAGATGGCGTGGAGTTTGGTGGTCGCCGGGACGATGGTGGCCTCGAGCCGTTTGCCGTCGAACGCGACGTTGCCGATGCCGGGATAGGCTTCGAGTTCGGCGACGATTTCGGCCGGGTCAACGTCCCCGGCGGTATAGGTGAAGTCGGAGATAACGACGCGGACGTTGCCGACTTGGATGTTGCGGTCGGCGAGTTTGGCGACCAGGGAGGTGAGGTTCCCCGGGAAGATGATTTTGAAGTTGAGGATCTTGTTCTCGAGGTCGACGGCGGTGGATCCGGCGGCATCCTCGGCGATTTTCTTGGCGATGGCGAGCCAGCGCGTCTCGGGCTCCGGGACTGCCAAGATCGGGATCGTGAGTTCAGCGAAAACGGCCATGCGGTACTCCTTGTGCAGTCACCCTAGCGGCCACGTCCGGGCGTGCCCGAAGCCGGTAGGGGCGTGAGCCAACACTACTCCAGCAAGAGTGTAGCCCAGCGGGGCGGGGTGAGGTTGTAGCCTGGGCTTCATCTAGAGGTGTTGGACCCAGTGCTCGAAGAGGCCGCGCAGGTAGACGCTGACCACTCCGGTGAGCAGCCCGGCGGCGACCGCGACGACGGTGATGAGGGCGAAGATGAGGAGTTGTTTGCGCGGCACGGCTAAGTCTTGACAGCACGCGGGCCGGTTCCTTGCGGACCGGCCCGGTGTGTGTTTGAGGCGGGGTTGGGTGGTTAGCCCGGGACGCCCATGGAGCCCCAGAAGCGATCGGGGTAGAGGGTGTCCCAGCCGTTGAGCGGCTGATGTTGTTTGACGTAGCCGTTCATCTCGACCGGATCGCCGGGGTTGTAGTGGTTGGCGTAGTTGAGCGGGACGGCTTGGATGGGTGTTTGGTCGTCGGGCGCTTTGACCAGTGCCGAGGGCCACTTGGCGCCTTGGTGGCAGGTGTAGCAGGTGACGGCTTTGACCGTTGAGGGGAAGTACTTGTGGTTCACGTCGTCGACCATGTAGAACATGCGCAGGGCCATCTTGTTGGTCGGGTAGTAGCGCAGGGTGATGAAGTCGGCGGTGTTGTGGCAGAACAGGCAGTTCACGCCCAGCGACCGGGCGACGCCGTACATGGCGTTGTAGACGTAGCCGAGCTGCTTGGTGGTTTTGTAGCGGTACTGGACGTACTGCACCGGGGTGATGTTGTAGTGGACATCCAGGCGCGCGGAGCCGCGGTGGCAGGTCGCGCAGCCGACCGCGCCGGTGATGGCTTGGCTGGGCACGTCGGACTTGTCTTTGAGCACCCAGGCGGTATTGATCGCGACCGTGCCCTGGATCATGTTGCGCGCCAGCAGTTTGGTCGGCGTATCGTAGGCGTAGTTGGTGAGGTTATGGCAGTACTGGCACTGCACGCCCAGCGCTTGGGTGAAGTAGTTCATCTGGTTGAGCACGCCGGCGTAGTCGTACTTCTTGAGCACTTGCACGTTGTAGAGCTGGCCGCCGACGTAGTTGTGCGGCACGCTCTTGGGCTGGGTGGCGTAATTGAGCGGGGCGGCCTGATCGACCGGTCCGACGCCTTTGGCCTGATCCGCTGGGATCGGCCCGCCGTAGGGGGTGCCCAAGAAGGGCGTGACCGAGGTGGTGTACTGCTGGCTGGGCACGAACGTGCGCGCGCCTTTGCCGACCACCGTCGTCGGGCGCTGTTGGAACGAGGTGGCGTTGCGGTCGCTGACCCCTTCGTCCGGTCGGGTGGTGTTGGGTCCGGGCGGTCCCGAATCCGCGCGAGCGCGCTCCAAGAGCGGCTGACACAGCCCGGCGAAGACGAGCACTGCAACGATGACGAGTGGGCCTAAGAGGCGCCGAAAGTTCATGATACCCTCTCGCGCTCCTTACGGACGCGCAATCCCCGGTTGATCGATTTCGATCGGCACCGCCAGCGGGCGGCGCAAGATCTGGTCGCGTGAGATCGGGCCATACTGCTTGACCGTGCCGTGATCGACGCCCCAGACGTACCAGTTGTCCGTGAACACCCCGCACGCCATGATCCCGCAGAAGCACGCCGTCCCCAAGGCTGCCGGGAACGCCCACAGCCACACATGGATCGATTTCGGCGTCGCGTTGAAGCCCATCGTCCACTTCCAGAACAACATCGCTTTGTACGAGCCGGAGTGCAGCTCTTTGATCTCGGCCACTTCGTGGTGGCTGCCTTCCGAGGCGGTCGACAAGATCGTCCCGGCATGCGCACCGATCAAGAGCGAGCTACCGAACAAACTCGCGATCGCCCACTGGTGGAAGGGGTTGTAGTAGAAGTTCCCCCAGCGGATGCTGAAGTTGTTGGCCCAGTCCAGATCGCCGTACCAGCCGAGTTGCGGCGCTTCCGCCCACGTGCCCATCATCACCGGATGGAAGAAGTACACCGCGCCCATCCACATGATCGGGATCAAGAAGCCGAAGAACAGCCACGGCCGCCAGCCATGACGCTTGCAGTGTTCCCAGCAGCGGCCCAGCCAGCACAGCACGGAGAGCGCCAGCAGACCGACGCACCACTGCCACCAGCCGCCGCTTTCCAGCGTCGGCGCGTAGCCCAGACCACCGTCGGGCGGCAGCACTTGGACGTTCGCGAAGTACTGGAAGAACAGTTCGAGATGGCCGTGCACTTGCGCCAAGCACGCCCCGGCCCACATCGTGAGCCCGGCGAAGAAGAACGCGACCGAGAACATCCCCCATGTCCCAATCCAGACCGTGCCGAACTGGGAGTCCACCAGGAGCTTCTCCTGGAGGAACGGGATCCGGAAGGCTTTGCCGATCCGGATCCCCATCGGATCGTTATGATCGTAGGGGCTGGGCTCGGCATATTCGATCGGCTTGGGCGGCAGCGGTCCGCGCGGCCCGACCGCGATCCCATATGGGTCGATGTACGTTGCCATTTCCTACTCCCCTATTGCATCCACGGCAGGTTGTGGATCCACGGCAGATGCCATTGCCAGATCGCGATGTAGTCCTTCACCAGCGGGCCGGCGGTGATGTCCATCAGATCGCAATTGATCAGCGTGAACAGACCCCAGTAGTACAACAGCCGGTGAATCCCGTACTCGCCGATCGAGTAGCCCACGTAGTCGCGCCAGAAATTGTCCTCGCGCAACATCTCCACTTTCGGATTCTTATCCGTGTTGAACGTCCCCAAGATCGCACTGCCGTGCATCGAGAGGAACATCGCCCCAAGGAAGAACCCCGTCAGCGCCAGATCGTGCCACGGGTTCATGTACCAGTTGAAAAAACGCCAGCCGTAGTTCGAACGTCCAGGTCAAGTGCGCCGTGAACCCCAGGTCCATCCCCTCGCACCAGCAGCCCATCAAGATCGGCCGGATGAACTGCACCGAGAGCCACGCCGAGATCGCCGTGGCAAACATCACCGGCACGTGGTAGCCCATCTCCAGCTTGCGGCAGATGTCCACCTCGCGCAGCGCCCAGCCCACAAACGCGATCGTGGCGAAGATCACCGTGAGCTGCCAGGCTCCGCCCTCGTAGAACGGCGCTACCCCGAGCCCGAATTGACGGGTCGGAGAATTCACCGCGCCGCGCAACAGATCGTAGTCACCCGACTGCCACGAGCGGAAATCACCCGACCCGTGCGCCGAGAGGAACACCGCCGCCAGCGCAGCGAGCACGCCGGCTAGCGAGATGTAGCCCCATATCCCAACGTAAAACCGTCCGACCCACGTGTCGAACAGATCGCCCCCGAAAATCGTCCGATCTAAGATCGTCTTCCCAGGCTTGCGATAATAGGTCTCGACCGACTCAAAATCTGTTGCCATTTTGCCAATCCCCTAGTGAGGCATCGCCCTCGGGCGCTGTCGACCGAGGGCGAGCGTTGGCGTTACGACTCGACCCGCGCTAGCGGCCTCCGGATAGGAGTGATTACTTAGCGCCGGGTGCCGGGGCGACCGGAGCGGGCTGCAGCTCGGCCTGCGTCGGCGCAGAACCGTCAGCATTGACCGGCTGCCACACGTTGAGGCGAGGCGAAGCCAAGCACACAAAGTGAATCACGAACGCGACGAACGTCGCGGCAACCAGCGAGGCGCCAATCGTGGCGCGAAGATTATACGGATTGTACGGCCGACGCACATAATTGGCCATGAAGTCCTCCTGCAAACAACAACTACAACAACAACATCCGGCCAGCGAGCTCCACGCCAACTGCGCCGAGAATCAAGCCCTAAACCAACGACTGAACGACCGAATCCCTACCAGGGACGGCCCCACCACAGACTCGTGTGGCACGCGATCGCGGTGAGCATATACACCCACACGCCATAGACCGTAAAGCGGTGCACGATCCAGTCCGCGTTGTTAAACAAATCCCGATACACCTCGGGAACGAGGTCGTTACGTTCCTCGTAGACGATCGGATCTTCCAAAGCTGCCACGGATTCATTCCCCCGTTCTCAAGCTGGCCGCACTGCGGCTCCAAACGAGTCTAGCACCCAGCCACCCCCCCGGGTTGTAGCCCGTGTTACTTTGGAAGGCGCTGCGCTCACGCTCCGCGCCCCCCACGCCTGCGGCGCGGGGCCCAGGCTAGACTTCCAGGCGCCAGTGGCGGGCTCGTTCTCGTTCGTGCCAGAGGCGGGCGTAGACGCTGGTGTGGGCGATGAGGGTGTCGTGGGGGCCGCTTTCGACTAAGTGGCCGGCTTCGAGGACGAGGATGCGGTGGGCGTGGCGGATGGTGGAGAGGCGGTGGGTCACGACGATGACGGTTTTGCGGGCGACCAGGGTTTCGAGGGCGCGGTGGATCTGGGCTTCGGTGATCGGGTCGACGCTGGCGGTGGCCTCGTCGAGGATGACGATCGGGGCGTCTTTGAGGATCGCCCGGGCGATCGCGATCCGCTGGCGCTCGCCCACCGAGAGGGTGGCGCCGCCCTCGCCGATGACCGTGTCGTAGCCCTGCGGGAGGGCTAGGATGAAGTCGTGGCAGCGGGCGGCGCGGGCGGCGGCTTCGACTTGGGCCGGCGAGGCGTCGGGCTGGCCGACCAGGATGTTGTTGCGGACCGAATCGCGGAAGAGATAGGCCTCCTGGAAGACGATCGCCACGCAGCGCTGCACGTCTGAGGCGCGCATCTGGCGCAGGTCCACCCCGCCGATACAGACCCGGCCGGCGGCCGGGTCCCAGAAGCGGGCGATCAAGCCGGCCATGGTGGTCTTGCCGGCACCCGATGGGCCGACCAGGGCCGTGACGCTGTGCTCGGGGATGTGGCAGCTCACCCCCTGCAGCACCGGGTTGTCCCCGTGCGCGAAGCTCACGTCCTGGAAGCTGATGTCGAAGCGCTCGGGGAACGCTCCGGCGGCCGGCTCGGGCAAGGTCGGGGTGGCCAGGATCGCGCCGATCCGGGCCAACGCCGGACGCACGGCCTTGAGCCGCAGGTACGCGTCGGTCGCCTCGAAGAGCGGCTGGTAGAGCCGGATGCTCACCACCAAAAAGACCAGCTCGGTGCTCACGCGCAGGGCCCCGCCCGCGGCCAGGTAGGCGCCGGTGAGCAAGATCGCCGGGAAGCTCAACTCGAAGAAGAACCAGGCGATGAACGCGGTCGGGGCCGGGGCCACCACCGTGGAGAACGAGCGCTGCTTGAGCAGGGTCAGCGCCCGGGTCAGCCGCACGAACCGCTCTCCGGCCAAGTTGAAAGCGCGCAAGAGCGGCATCGACTCGACGTATTCCAGGATCCGCAGCATCGCTTCGGTCCGCGTCTCGAGCAGGCGCGGAGCGTAGACCGAGGCGGCCCCCTGCGCCATGAAGAGTACCGGCAGGGCCAGCGGCAAGACCGCCACCGCCGCGAGCGCCATCCGCCAATCGATCGCGAACAAGAACACCAGCACGAACCCGACTTGCGCCAGGCCACCCGCCAGATCGTCCACCCCCTGGGTCAGCACGTCTTCGACCTGGGTCAGGTCCTGAGTGGTTTTGGCCACCGCCTCGTCAGGGTCGGCCTGGGTGAAGAAGTTCAGCGGCAGGGTACGCAGATGGCGCGCCACCCGGCTGCGCAAGGCGCAGCTCAGCCGCACGATCGCCAGACGCGTTGCCCGGGTGGCCCGGGCCCCCAAGGCCGCTTGCGCCCCGAGCACCAGCGCCAAAGCCAGCGCCACGAGCAGCGCCCCCGCCGGGGTCGCCCGGTTGCGGAAGGCCGCCACCAGCGCCAAGTATACGATCGGGATCGGCAGCGCCGCGAACAACCCGGCGAGCAAGGTATACGCTAGGCCCGAGCGCAGCTCGCGGTCACTCCGGTCGAACACGATCGCGCTGGTACTCATCGGGCCGCTCGCCGCGCTGCTCATCGGGCCGCTCCCGCCGCGTCGCCTGCGGCGATCGTCCAGTTGAAGGAGGTGGTGTAGTCGTGCCACAGCTCGCGGTACGCCGCGCTCTGCTCGAGCAGTTGCGTGTGGGTCCCCTGAGCCACCACCCGGCCGGCATCCAGCAGCACGATCGCGTCGGCGTCCACTACCGTCGAGAGCCGGTGCGCGATCACCAGCACCGTCTTCTCACGCGCGAGCGCCGCCAGCGCATCTTGGATCAACGCCTCGTTCTCCGGGTCGGTCGAGGCGGTGGCTTCATCTAAAATCAGGATCGGCGCCTCCTTGAGCAGCGCCCGGGCGATCTGCAGCCGCTGACGCTCTCCTTGCGAGAGGCGCATCCCGTTGCGGCCGACCACGGTCTGGTACCCCGCAGGCAGCGCCGTGATGAACCCATGCGCCCGGGCAGCCGTCGCCGCGGCTACCACCCGAGCGTCGCTCACCTCGCGCCGGCCCATCCGGATATTCTCCGCGATCGTCTCGTCCAGCAAGTACGTCTCCTGGAACACGAACGCGATCGAGTCCATCAACCGCTCTAAGCGGTACTCCCCAACCGCCTGACCGCCCACCGACACTTCACCCGACCCGGCGTCCCAGAAGCGCGCCGCCAAGCGCGCCAAGGTCGTCTTCCCGGCTCCCGACAGACCTACCACCGCCGTCACCCGCCCGGCCGGAACCGAGAGCGTCACCTCGTGCAGCGCCTCGCGGCCGGAGCCGTCCGCGGCGTACCGGAAGCTCACCCGGCTAAACCCGATCGAGCTCTCCAAGGGCGTCTCGAGCGTCCCGCGATCGGCTAGCCGCGGCGCATCCACCAGCGCCGACACCCGCTGCGCACTCCCGCCCGCGGACACCACCGTCGCGGTCAGCTTCGAGAGCGCCAAGAGCGCCCCGGAGAGCCGCAGGTTGAACAGCCCGAAGAACACCACCACCGCGAGCCCCGCCCAGCCCGCCCCGTGCAAGAGCAGCGCCAGCGGGATCACTACCACCAGGTTGCTGCTGGTCAGCGTGCGCGCCACGCTCGCCGGCAGCGCCGTCGCCGACACCTGCGCGCTCGCCGCCGCTTCGTACCCCGCGATCGCCGACTCCAGCACCCGCACCGACTCGTGCGACTGCCCGAACGATTTGTGCAACACGATCGCCCGGGTGAACTCCGCCGTCGACGCGTTCACCCGGTCGCGCGCCTGCTCGTACGCCGCACGCTCCGCCGCCGAACGCTCCACCAGCCGCCGCTGCACCACCACCGCCAGCGGATAACTCACCAGCGACCCCAGCGCCAGCCGCCAGTCCACCACGAACATCCCAACCACGATCGCTAGCGGTATCACCAGCGCCGAGACCACCTCGATGAAGTCGTCCGCGAAGAAGGCCTGCACCCCGTCCACTTCCTCGATCACCGTCTGCTTGAGACCGCCGCTGGGGTGCACGTTGAAAAACCCCAGCGGCACCTTCCCAAGCGTCTGCGAGATGCGCAGCCGAAGACCGTAGCCAACCCCCACCGCCGCCACCCGGGCCAAGATCCGGCTGAAGAACAACAGCCCGAACCGGGCCTCCACCGAGACCACCGCCCACAGCACGAACGGGCGGATCAGCACCCCCTGCGCCCCCGGACCCACCACGTTGAGCGCGATCACGTACACGATCCCAGCCGGAACCAGCGCCAAGAGCGCGCTGAGCGCGCCCAGCGCTCCCGCGGCGCACAAACGCCAGTGCTCCCCGGCGGCCAAGCGCCACAGGACTCGGATGCTCTTGGAGAGCGTCGCCTCGCTCAGAACCAACCGCCTTCCACCGGAGGGATCAACTACCCAAACCCACCGGCCAAACCATTTTGCGCCCGCGCCCACACCCAGGCCGTGTCCAAACGCACAGACGCACAGACACATGCCCCGTGGCGGTACGCCCCGGGGCATGGATCACGCTACTCGATACACGGAACCGGTGGGAGCCGCCAGGCCCCCGCTGCTGCCGCTCGGGCGGAGTCAGCCTCGCTTCTGGTTGCGCAGCTTGGCGTTGGCGTCCCGATACGCGTTGTTGATCCAACCGTTGAACAGCGGAAAGGCCAACGCCGCGAGTATGCCGGGGAACACCAAGATCCAAAACCACGTCGGCGGACCAGGGTAGCTCCCGTAATAATACGGATTCGGTACCGACGTATCGGCGGCAGCCAACGCCGCCGCCTGCGTGGCCATGACGATCCCGGCACACAGCGCCGGCAACCCAAGACCACGCAACACCGCCCGCATACGACCGGACAACGAGCTCATTGCTACGTACCCCCCATACTCAGGCGATTCGATACTGAGCGACGATTAACGCTTGGCGTTGCGAACGCTGGCGTCCGCGACGAACACGACCACCGCGCTCACGATGCAGCTAAACGCAATGATCCAGAACCACGTCGGGGGCCCAGGGTAACCGCCGTAATAGTAGGGCTTCCCAATGGTCTCTTTGTTCCCATCGAGATCCGTCGCCAGCGCCATCCCGTGTACTGCCAGGAACGCGAACAACCCGAAAGCTGCTGCTCCCATCACACCGAGACCACGCGCCAGCGCCTGCTTAACTGTGGACAAACTCATTCTGCGCAACCGTTCCTTTCTCGTGAAGAGGAGCCGCCGGCGCCTCTACGCCTAACGGCACCGCCGGAGTTCTGCGAGACAGCTCCTGAAAGCAGATTAGCACAGCCGCACCGCCACACCGTGTAGCCTGCGCTACCACCGCCCAACACCACCCAACCGAGAACCACCGGAGGAGAGCACGCTCCCTTAGGGTAGACCTGCCCGTGCGCTCCAGCTTCTCCACAGCCATCCTCGCCGCCGCGCTTGCGATCGCGCTTCCGCTTGCCGGATGCGCCAAGAAGGCTCCCGGACCCGTCGACTCACGGCCGACCATCGGCCTGGTCACCGACGCGGGCGGACTCGGCGACCGGTCCTTCAACGACCAGGCCTACGCCGCGCTCAACGACGACGCCAAGCAGATGCCCTTCAAAGTCGATCTGCTCGAGTCGCACACCAGCACCGACTACTTCTCCAACCTCACCCTCATGGCCACCAAGAACACCGATCAGACCATCGCCATCGGGTTCGATATGGCCAGCGACGTCGTCGCCGTCGCCAGGCGCTGGCCGAAACGCAACTTCGCCATCATCGACGCCGTCGCCGATGTCCCAAACGTCACCTCGGTCACCTTCAAAGAGCAAGACGGAGCCTTCCTCGCCGGCGCGCTCGCCGCCATCGCCTCGAAAACCAATACCGTCGCCTTCCTCGGCGGCGGACCGGCCAAGCACCTCGCCGGCATCGAAGACGCCTTCGCCGCGGGCGCCAAGGAAATCAATCCCCACGCCAATGTCTTGGTCACCAACCTCCAGGCGCTCGGCGATAAAGACGCCGGAGCCAAGGCCGCGCGCGACCTCTTCAACCGCCACGCCAACGTCATCTTCGTCGCCGCAAGCACCGCCGGCCTCGGCGCCTTCGACGAAGTCAAACACCACAACAACGCCTGGCTCATCGGCGCCAACACCGATCAGAGCGCCCTGGCTCCGGGAAAAGTCCTCTCCAGCTTGGTCAAACGCATCGACGTGGCCGTCTTACGCATCTGCCAAGATACCGTCTCGCAAAAACCCGTCAGCGGACAAATCCAACTCGGACTCGCCGACGGCGCCATCGGACTCACCGACTCACCCCTGGCACGAACGCACCTCACCACCCACGACCGCGCCCAACTCACCGCCGTCTCGCGCGCGATCGTCGACCACGCCATCACCGTGCCGACCACACCACAAGCACTCGCCGCCTTCAAACCCGTCCCGCTCGGCGGCTGAACCGTTGTAGCCGGGGCAACATTCCACCACCCACACAACAAGCTACAATCGTCGCACCCACACCACCAGCGCACGGAGGCAGAGCGGCTTGGACTACAGCGAGCGGGCCATCGCACAGCGACGCGAAGCCACCATCTGGACCAAACTCCACCTCCCCTTTGCCCTGGGACAACTCGCCGTCTGCGCCATCAGCGTCCTGCTCATCGCCGCATTCTTCGCCGGATACGTCCCGTTCAGCGTCGTGCACGCCTCAGCGTTGCTCAAAATCTCCCTCATGGCAGGCGCCGTCATCACCGGCTCCCTCTGGGAAAAAGACGTCTACGGATTCTGGTGGTTCGCACCCCAGTTCTTCTTCGAGGACCTCCTCACGTACGTCGTCGCGCTCTTCCAAATCGGCTATCTCATCGTCTACTACCACCAGCCCAACAACCTCGCAGCCAACGTCGCCGTCCTCATGGTCTGCTACCTCGCCTACATCATCAACGTCACCCAGTACGTCCTCAAACACCGCAGCGCACGACGTTCCATGGTCCTCGTCAGAGAACAAGCTCCACAACCGCAACACCGCAGACGACGCAGATAACTCCCGCCTGAACGCTACGCGCTCCGCGTCCGAACGCCGCCGGAACACCTCCACCGGGCATCCGACGCTGCAGTAGCGTCGTCGCCCCGTCGCGTCACCAGACGCTGTGTCGCAAGTCACGGCTGCGAGCGGCGCGCGATGGTGTAATTTCGGCTACCTCCCTTCGTCGGCCACCGAGGCGCTCTTTATGTCCGTGCAGCAGATCAACAGCCTCCCTTCCGCTCATCAAGCCCCGGCTGATCTGCACGTCGCAACCACCGAAGAGACCACCGCGCCGGCGAAAGCGCAGACCGCGGCGCCGAGTTACCCGTTCAGCGCGATCGTCGGGCAAGACGAGATGAAGCTCGCGCTCATCCTCAACGTCATCGATCCGCGCGTCGGCGGCGTCATGATCATGGGACACCGCGGCACCGCCAAGAGCACCGCCGTGCGCGCGCTCGCCGACATCCTCCCAAGCATCGTGCGCGTCGCCGGTGATCCCGGCAACCGCACCCCCGAGGAACTCGACCAGCCGCATCCGGAGTCGAAAACCGAGAAAATTCCCGTCCCCGTCGTCGACCTGCCGCTGGGCGCGACCGAAGACCGCATCTGCGGAACCATCGACATCGAACAAGCCCTCGCGCACGGCAAGAAACGATTCGAGCCCGGACTCCTCGCGCGCGCCCACCGCGGATTCCTCTACATCGACGAAGTCAATCTGCTCGAAGATCACCTCGTCGATCTGCTCTTGGACGTCGCCGCCAGCGGCCGCAACGTCGTCGAGCGCGAAGGCATTAGCGTCGCCCATCCGGCGCGATTCGTCCTGGTCGGATCGGGCAATCCCGAAGAAGGCGATCTGCGACCGCAACTGCTCGACCGGTTCGGGCTCAACGTGCGCATCACCACCGTCCTCGAGCCGGAACTGCGCGTCGAAATCGTCAAACGCCGCCGCGCCTTCGACGCCGATCCCCACGCCTTCACCGGCGACTGGCAAACACACCAGCACGACTGGACCACCCGCATCGCCGGCGCCCGCAAACGCGCTCCGGCCGTCACCATGCCCGACGACGTCTTGCTCGCCGTCGCCACGCTCTGCGCCGATTTGCAAATCGACGGACACCGCGGCGAGTTGACCATCACCCGCGCCGCCTGCGCCCACGCCGCCTACCACCGCCGCAAACACGCCACCATCGCCGACGTGCGCGCCGTCGCACTCATGGCACTCCGCCACCGACTGCGCCGAGATCCGCTCGAAACCACCGATTCGGACGAACGCATCCAACGCGAAATCGAAAAACTCTCGTGAGGCATCTCTAGCATGGCCACCACCCCGCACATTGTCGCCGTCTTGGGCATAGAGCACTACAACGAAGCGCTCTGGCGGGAAGTACGCGAGCAGTTGGAGCCCAGCGCGAAGTTGACGCGTTTGACGGAGTTCGACTTGCAGAAGCAGTCTCCGGAGGCGGCGGCGGCGATCCGCGATGCGGACTGCGTGTTCATGACGATGTTGAACTTCAAGTCCGAGACGGATTGGCTGCGCGAGCAGGTGCTGCAGTCGCGTGCGAAGACGGTGTTCGCGTTCGAGTCGATGCCCGAAGTGATGCAGTTGACGAAGGTCGGCGCGTACACGATGGCCGGCAAGACCGGGATGCCGGAGGGGATGAAGAAGGTCGCCCGGATGCTGGTGGGCGGTCGCGAGGAAGACACGCTCTACGGTTTCACCAAGTTGATGAAGTACACGCGGGTGATGCTGCGGTTCATCCCCGAGCGGATGCACGATTTCAAGAATTGGATGCAGGTCAACATCTATTGGAATCAGCCGGAAGCCGCGAACATCGTGAACATGTTCCGGTTCATCCTGCGGGAGTATTTCGGTGGCACGGCGGCGGTGGCTCCGCCCTCGGACGTGCCGCTGATGGGGCTGTACCATCCCGACGCTCCGGATCTGTTCAAGGACGTGAAGTCGTTCCGCCGCTGGCGCGACCGGCGCGGGAAGGCAGCGAGCGCGCAAGGGACGGTCGGGTTGTTGTTCTTCCGCAAGCATTTGTTGCAGGATCGCGGGTACATCGACGCGGTGGTGCGGGCGTTCGAGTCGCGCAAGCTCTACGTGTACCCGGTGTTCGTCGCCGGGATCGAGTCGCATGTCGCGGTGCGCGACTGGCTGGCCAAAGAGCAGCTCGACGCGCTGGTGAGCACGATTGGTTTTGCGCTCGTGGGCGGTCCGGCCGGGTCGGTGAAGCCCGGTCAATCGGCGGCGATCTCGAAGGAAATTCTCTCGTCGATCGACGCGCCGTACATCGTGACGCAGCCGCTCTACGCGCAAGACTATGAGGATTGGCACGAGCACGGGGTGGGCCCGATGCAGTCGGCGATCTTGTACTCGGTGCCGGAGATGGACGGGGCGATCACGCCGGTGGTGCTCGGGGCGCTCAAAGACGGGCGCTTCGTCGCGGACCCCGATCGATTGAACCGGTTGTGCGATCTGACGTTGCGTTGGGTGCGCTTACGTCACAAGCCGAATGCGGCGAAACGGATCGCGGTGGTGGCGTACGATTTCCCGCCCGGCGCCGGGAAGAAGGCGACCGCGGCGCTCTTGGACGTTCCCTCGAGCATTTTGGGGATCTTGCGGCGGCTGCGTTCCGAGGGGTACGACGTTGGCGAGTTGCCGGCGACGCGCGAGGAGTTGTTGGCGGCGCTGGACGCGGCGACCGACTCGCATCAAGCGGTAACGGGCGGCGCGGCGCGGGTGGTGACGCGGGCGCAATTCCGGGAGCTGACGACGGCGCGGGAGCGCGAGCGTTTGGAGGCGCGCTGGAACGCGTTTCCGGGGGAACTCGGCGCGCTGGGTCGCGATGCGGTATTCGTGGGCGGGTTGCAATTCGGCAACGTGTACGTGAGCGTGCAGCCGCGGTATTACTTGGAAGGCGACCCGATGCGGCTGCTCTTCGACAAAGAGAACGTGCCGCCGTATCAGTACTTGGCGTTCTACCGGTATGTCTCGCGGGTGTTCGCCGCCGACGCGCTGATCCACGTCGGGATGCACGGGTCGGCGGAGTGGCTGCCGGGGCTGCAGTTGGGTCTGACGAGCGAATGTTGGCCCGACGCGCTCTTGGGGGAACTGCCGCATCTGTATCTGTATCCCTCGAACAATCCCAGCGAAGCGAATTTGGCGAAGCGGCGCGGCTACGCGACGATGATCTCGCACGCGGTCCCGCCGCTCTCGCGGGCGGGGTTGTACAAAGAGTTGCTGCAGCTCAACGACTTGCTCTCCGATTACCGCGAGCGGTTACGGGCTGCCGGCTCGGTCGAGGCCGCGGTCGATCCGTCGCTCGAGGAGGCGATCGCGCAGCGGGTGTCGCTGGCGAACATCGACACGGACTGCCCGCGCCTGGCGGGCGAGGAGTTTGCGACCTACGCGAGCCGGCTCTACGCATACTTGCACGAGTTGCAAGAGCGCTTGATCACCGGCACGCTGCACGTGTTCGGTGAAGCCGCCCCGCTCGCACAGCAGGTGACGCTGGTGACCGAGGCGCTCAAGGCGCACGGGAACGGCAGTTCGGTGGCCAGCCTAGCGATCGAAGCGCTGGCGCCGGGTGGCGGCTGGAGCTACGCGCAGCTCTCGGCGCAAGCGCGCAAGGGCGACGCCGCGGCGCTGGAGTTGCGCCAGCACGTCGACCGGGTGTGCGAAGAGTTCGTGCAGCGGGCGGTGTTTGCGCACGAAGCGCCGCCGGCGGCGTTCGGCACGGCGCTGCACGCACACGTGGAGCCCGCGACCGCGGAACGGTTGCGCGAGCCGGTGGAGTTCGGCCGGGCGCTCAAAGACGCGCTGGGTGACAACCGCTGCGAACTCGATGCGATCGTGCACGCGCTGGCCGGCGGGTTCATCGCGCCCGGCCCGGGCGGGGACTTGATCCGCGACGGCGCCAGCGTCATGCCCACCGGGCGCAACCTGCACGCGATCGATCCGTGGCGGATCCCCTCGGAGGCCGCTTTCCTGCGCGGCTCGCAGATCGGCGCGAGCATCGTTGCCCGCCACCTCGAAGAGAGCGGCGGAGTGTATCCCGAGACGATCGCGCAAGTGCTCTGGGGGCTGGACACGATCAAGACCAAGGGTGAAGCGGTCGCCACGGTCTTGCACTTCATCGGCGCGCGCCCCGCGTTCGACGGTCAGGGCAAGATCAGCGGCTACGAGTTGGTCCCGCTCGCAGAGTTGGGCCGGCCGCGAATCGACGTGCTGCTCAACCTCAGCCCGGTCTTTCGCGACACCTTCGAGGTGGTGATGGATCACCTGGACCACGTCATCCGCGCGGCGGCTTCGGCCGAAGAGCCCGTCGAGCAGAACTTCATCAAGCAGCATGTCGCGGCGGAAGTCGCCGCCGGCAGTTCGTTCGAGGATGCCAGCGCCCGGGTGCTCACCCAAGCCCCCGGATCCTACGGCACCTACGTCGACGACATGGTCGACGACTCGGCCTGGCAGAACCCCGATGATTTGGAAGCCGTCTACCTGCGCCGCAATTCCTACGCCTACGGCAACGGCCGCCAAGGGCAGCCCGTGCCGCAGATCCTCGACCGGCTGCTGGGCACCGTCGGGCGGGTGGTGCAAGAGATCGACTCGATCGAGTTCGGCATCTCCGACATCGACCATTACTTCTCGTCCTCCGGCACGCTCTATATGGCCGCCAAGAAGCGCGCCAAGACGGGCGCGGGGGTCAAACTCAACTACGTCGAGACGTTCACCGCCGAGACGACCATCCGCGACGTGGACCAGGTGCTGCGCACCGAATACCGCACCAAGCTGCTCAACCCGCGCTGGTACGAGGGGATGCTCGAGCACGGCAACTCCGGCGCGGCGGAGATCAGCAACCGCTTCACGTACATGCTGGGTTGGGACGCCGTTTCATCCGCGGTCGACGATTGGGTCTGGAACGACGCGGCGCAAACCTTCGCCCTGGACGAAACGATGCGCGCGCGCTTGCAAGCTCTCAACCCCGGGGCGATGAAGAACATCTCCGGCCGATTGCTCGAAGCCAACGGCCGCGGTCTGTGGAGTACCGACGAGGACACCATCGCCCGCCTCAAATCCATCTACGAAGACTGTACCGACCGTTTGGAAGGCGCTGTGTAAGTGTCCAGAGAGCTCGCGAAGATGCTGCGGGAGAGTGCCGAGTGGTATGCGGCGCGCTGGACCGAACGCAGCCAAACCGAGTTCAACACCCAACCCCAGGCCGAGTACGTCAACCAGGGCTATCGCTCGTGGGAGACCATGGTCGAGGCGGCCTACACCTCGCGCTACGACCGGCTGCTCGAATCGGCTCGCACCGCCGGGAAGATCCAGTCCATCACCGGCGTCTCCTACCCCGACGCCGCGCGGCGCACCATCGAGATGACCAACCTCATCGAACTGGCCGTCGCCAACACCCTGGGCGTCCCGCCCATCCCCGTCTTCCGGGAACTCGTCGAACTGCGCACCCTCGTCTCCACCGCCATCCTCGAGGGCTACAGTTCCGTGCGCACCGAGGCCAAGGCCCCGCGCCCCAAGCTCATGCTCCCCACACCCGATAAGCGCGACGCCATCGAACGGGCGGTCCGCCGCAAGCCGCACGCCACCATCCTCTTGCGCAAGGGCGAGCATCTCCCGGCTACCCGCGAACCGGACTCCCGCTTCTTCTTCATCGAGAGCGGACTCTTACGGCTCTACGCCACCCACGCCGACGGACGGTCGCTCACCCTCTCCATCCTGGGCGCAGACGAACTCTTCGTGCGCTGCGTCGGACCCGAGAACACCCCCGTGAGCCTGGGCGGCGCGGCGATGCAGGACACCGTCCTGCTGGTCTTCTCGGAGAAGACCCTGGGCGAAGTGCTCGCCGCATCGCCCCAGGCCATCGCCGAGTTCGCCGCCAGCTTCGGACGACGCTTGAACGAATCGCATCTGCTCATCGAAGACCTGCTCAACAAGAGCGTCGACCTACGACTCTGCCGCGCGCTCTTTCAACTCTCCGAATCGGCCACCATCCACGGACGCAGCGTGCGGCGCGTCAACCAGCCACTCACCCACAAACGACTCGCCGAGATGATCGGTGCCAACCGCGTCACCGTTACCAGAAAACTTTCCGAACTCCGAGAACTGGGAATCATCGACGGACACCGCAACGCCTCGTCCATCGTCATCCTCGATGTCGAACGGCTCGCCGAAGTCTTCCGCAACGGATCGCCGGCGTGAAAGCCGGCCTCCCCTTGCGCGCCGCGTTCGTGTTCTGGGGCGTCTGGGAACTCGCCAATGCCGGCCTGGCGATGTTCGCGCCCGCCTTCGGCGCACGCATGGTCGGCTGGATCCCGAAGTTCGGTTGGAACTCCGATGTCCTGGCCATGAGCCAGCAGTACGGCATGACGATGCTCCTGCTCGGACTGGCCTATCTGCTCGCCGCGAGCGATCCCGTCCGCTACGCCGCGCTCGTTTGGGTCGCGGTCGCAGAGCAGGTACTCGGCATCGTCATCGGATTCAACGACACGTTCGTCACTCGCACCGCGACGCAAGCGCAGTTTCTCGGCTTCCTCGGCATCGACACGCTCATCGCCGCCGTCTTCATCGCCCTGCGCCCCAAAGCGCAGCCGCGGGTGGCAAAGAGAACCTTCCCCAGCTAAGCACGAGGACCAACGTCAATGCATGTCCCGATCCTGCCGGACATCTTCTGGAAAGGCGCGTCCGGAGCGCGCTACGGCTACTGGATCTATCCTCTCGAGCGGCCGATGCAAAGCGCACCCGGCAACTACATCTACGCAAGACAGGTCAACGGGCGTTGGCGCGCGGTCTACGTCGGCGAGTGTGAAGACCTGGCCGGCATCATCTTGGACGAAACAGCCGCCGCGGCCATCGAACGCGACGGCGCAACCCACATCCACACCCATACGACGCCCGGAGGAGCGCAGAAACGAATCGACGAGGCGGCCGACTTACGACGTGCGCTCGACCGCGAGCAGCAGCCGCAGGAGGCACCCGGGCCTAGCGGGCCTGCTAATGCCCGTTGAACGGACGGGTGAAGTCGACCGGTCCGTACGCGATCACCCACGTCATGAGCGTGACGATGATCAGAACCGCACCGCCCAGCCGTAAGGAAAACGCGTTCGCGTCGCGGATCGGATCGTGGCCTTCCCCACCCCATTGGAAACGCTCCAAACGCCATGAGTAGGCAAACAAAGCGAACCCGATGAGAATGACCACGGCGCGGACCAAATTGAGCACAAGCACGGGCGCTACCTAATCAGACCGCAACGCTTCGATCCGCCGGCCGGCTGCGCGATCGCAGGGCACCGCAGCGGGTCGGCGTAGAGCGGAGAATCGAACGAAAACGTTCGGCTTCATCGGACGAAAATTGGTCGAACCGCGAATCCTGTCCTCCTCTCCACCGCGCGGCACGGGCCGCGCGAGGGACGGCGGGACGGCCGGACCGCAAACGGCCTTTACGCGGAGAAAGCCTTGCCGCGCAATGACGTTCGTCGCAGGCGCGAAAGGCTCGCGACGCGTGCAAGGCCTTTGAAGAGCGAACCTGAAGCGCCCCCTGTTATGGCCGCTTTTTCATCGAGCGCGCTTCCTGCTGACCTGACGGCGACCCGCTGGGACGCGATCGTCGTCGGTTCCGGTATCGGCGGTTTGGCGTCCGCGACGGCTCTCGCGAAACTGAACCGGCGTGTTCTCGTCCTCGAACAGCAACACGCGCTGGGCGGATCGACGAATACGTTTTCCCGGAACGGCTACACTTGGGATGTCGGGCTGCATTACCTCAGCGAGCTAGGGCCGGGACTGGATGCCGTCGGGACCCTGGCCTGGCTCTGCGACGGGCCCGTCGAAGCGTTCGACTACGGGGAGACGTACGATTACGTGCATTTACCCGACGGCTTCGAGATCGGCCTCATCAAGCCCGAAGCGGCTTGGCAAGAAAGCCTCAAGCGGAAATTCCCGGATTCGAGCGCGCAGATCGATGCGTACTTCCGCATGCTCAAGCCCGCCGCAAACGCATTCATCGCGTCGTTCATCTTGCGCGGGCTTCCGCGCGCGCTCGCGCCGTTCTATGCCGCCTTTCACCGGCGCTCGATCGATCGCTGGTGCGGGATCACCGTCCACGATATGCTCGAGCGCTCGATCGGCGACCCGCGTCTACGCGCCGTGCTTGGCGCGCAATGGTGCGACTACGGCGCGATTCCTGCCGCGGCAAGTTTCGGGATGCAGGCGAAGGTCACGCGCAGCTTCTCCAAAGGTGCGTACTACCCGGTCGGCGGCGCCGCGACGCTTCTGCAGCGCATGGTTCCCGTGATCGAACGCGCCGGCGGCCGGGCCCTCGTCGACGCGCGCGTTGAAGAAATCCTCGTCGAACACGGCGCCGCTGCCGGCGTGAAAACGGCCGACGGCCGGACCTATCGTTCGCCGCGTGTCATCTCCAACGTCGGCGTCTTGAACACGGTCGGACGGCTGCTCCCGGAATCCCTCCGCCACTCCGCGTGGGCGAAGGAGATCCTCTCGTTCGCGCCCTCGCACAGCGCGGTCGTGCTGCATCTGGGACTCGAAGGGGACGTCGCGGCGAACGGTGCGACGGTCTACAATCACTGGTTCTACGAGACCTGGGATCAAAACGCCAACCTCTGGGTCGATCCGTTCGCACCCGGCGATGCGCCGATGATGTTCGTCTCGTTCACGACCTTGCACGATCCCAAACACGATCCCGGACCGCGTTCCAAGCACAGCGCAGACATCATCGTGATGACGAGCGCCGATGCGTTCACCCGCTGGATCGGAAAAAAGCGAGACGCGGCAGCGCAGGAGGAATACGCGCAAAAGAAAACCGTGCTGGAGGAGAAGCTGCTGGCGCAGTTTGCGCGGTATTTCCCGAAGCTCGCACCGCTCATCGCCTACCACGAGCTGTCGACGCCCGCGACCGTTGCCGCGTACAACAGCGCTCCGCGCGGCGCGATCTACGGCATCGAAGTGACCCCGCGGCGGTTCTTGTCGCCGCACTTGGGTCCGCGCACGCCGATCGCGGGGCTCTATTTCGCCGGGCAGGACGTCGTGACGCCGGGGGTCTTCGGAGCGATCGTCGGCGGGATGATGGCGGCCGGCGCAATCGACCCGCGTGTGCTCGCGCACCTGCCGATCAAAGTGGCGCTCGGTCTTTCGTAGCGGCGCTCACGCGCTGCGGTGGTGCGGCGGCGGCCGGCGGTTCGGGCAAGGGCTTGCGCCAGGCGGCATCGGCTGCCGGCGGCAGCTTCTCGAAGCCGTTCTTCAAGAAGAAGGCGACGTTCCAAATCTGCGCTTCCGTCAGCCGTCCGCCGAACGCCGGCATCGCCGTCCAGTGGATGCCGTGCTCGATCTGCCAGTAGATCTTGCCGGCCGGATCGTCGCTGACGCCGCGTTTGGCGAACTGCGGCGCCTTGATTGCGAAGCCGCTGGCGATCACCGACGGCTTCCCTTCGGCGTTGCCGTGGCAGATCGAGCAGTGTGCGGCGTAGAGGCCGGCGCCCTCGATGATGCCGGCCTCGCTCGAAGCATAGGGATACGGCTCGACCGGCATCTCGCGCGCGATGGTCGCGCGCAACGACGTGCGGGCGGCCCATTTTTCGAGCGAGTTCGGGGCTACGTCGCCGCGCGCCGAGATCGAACCGCTGGCGACCACGGCGTAGGCACCGGCCGCGACGACGATGAGGGCCAACACGAAGCCGGCAAGAAGCGCACGCATAGGCAAGGCTTTTCCCAGCTCCAGGCCGGGCCATGCCATTTGCCACGAATCTTTTCGTTGACGGGTCCAAGCGTGCATGGAGACGATCGCCACGCCGGGCAGTCTGGAAGCGCTGCGGTTCGACAACCGCTACGCGCAACTCGGCGAGCGCTTCTCCGAGGAGCGGGCACCCGAAGGGCTGCCGGATCCGGTGTTGGCTGCCTTTGCGCCCAACGTCGCGGCGCTGATCGGACTCGACCCCGCCCAGGCAGAGCGCGCCGAGTTTCTCGCCCTGGCGAGCGGCAACGCGCTGCTGCACGGAATGCAGCCGGTCTCCACCGTGTATGCCGGCCACCAGTTCGGCGTGTTCGTCCCGCAACTCGGGGACGGCCGCGCGATCCTGCTCGGTGAGGTCGTCGCGCCCGACGGCAGCGGGTACGAGATCGCCCTCAAGGGATCGGGCCGCACCGCGTTCTCGCGCTTCGGCGACGGTCGTGCGGTCGTCCGGTCGACGATTCGCGAGTATCTCTGCAGCGAGGCGATGCACGCGCTCGGTATCCCAACGACGCGCGCGCTCGCGATGACCGCGAGCACCGAACCCGTCGTGCGCGAGGGCGTCGAGTCGGCCGCGCTGCTCATCCGCGTCGCGCCGTCCTTCGTGCGTTTCGGAACGTTCGAGTATTTCGCACACCGCAACGAGACGGACGCCCTGCGTACGCTAGCCGACTACACGATCGACCGCTACTTCCCCGCAGCCGCGGAAGCACCGGATCGCTACGCGCAGTTCTTCGCGCAGGTCGTCGCGCGCACCATCGACCTCGCCGCAGCTTGGCAAGCCGCCGGTTTCATGCACGGCGTGATGAACACCGACAACTGCTCGATCCTCGGGCTCACGCTGGACTACGGCCCCTATGGCTTCATGGAGGCCTTCGACTCCGCGCACATCTGCAACCACAGCGACGAAGGCGGCCGCTATTCGTTCGCGATGCAGCCGGCGGTCTGGCGCTGGAATTGCCTGGCGTTCGCCCGCACGCTCGTGCCGCTGACGCCGCCCGAGGGGCTCCAGGCGGTCATCGCGACCTTCGCCGAACGCTACGGCGAAGCGTACGTTGCGCGCATGCGCGAGAAACTCGGCCTCGCGGGGACGAGCGAGCACGACCCGCAACTCGTCGGCGAACTGCTCGACGTGCTCGACGCGGCGGGCGCCGATTATCCGGGCGTTTTCCGCGCGCTCGGCGAGGGCGATGAGGAAACGCTCGGGCGCCTGTTCGCGCCGGCCCAAACGGCCTGGGACGCGTGGCACGCGCGCTATCGCGAGCGCATCGCCGCCGACCCGCGCTCGCCCGGCCGGCGCCGGGCGGCGATGCACGCGGTTAACCCGCTCTACGTCCTACGCAATCACCTGGCCCAGCGTGCCATCGAGGACGCCCAGGCCGGCGACTTCGCCGAGTTGGGCCGCCTGCACGAGATCCTCACGCACCCCTTCGACGAACGCCCCGGCCACGATGTCTATGCGCAACCCCGCCCGGACAACGTCCCACCGGTCGGCGTGAGCTGTTCGTCCTGAAGCCTTACTGGAGATAGTGCTCGACGACCGCCGCGGGGCGTTCGGCCGTGTCACCCGTGTCCTGGTCGAACTCTTCGCGCGCGCGGCGCTGGCGCAAAAGATCCCATAACCGGTCGAGCTGCACGTTGATGTCGCCCAGCCGCTTGCGGTCGTCGGCGCCCAGAGTGCTGCCGCGCTCGAAGAGCGCATGTTCCTCGGCGACGAGTTGTTCGATGTGCTGGTGGAGTTGTTGATCGTTCACCCCGCCAGTGTACCCGTTTCCAGCGGCGACGAGCCGCGCGCCGGGCGGCAGGCGCCGTCGCGATGGTCAGTCCATGCTCCAGGCACCCGGCCAGGGCGTCCGGGGGAGGATGATCCGGTCCCGGGCCTGGAGACCGGCGTGGTCGACTTGGGTGGGAACCCAAGGGAAATGGTGTGCCGTCCCGCCGCGCAGCAGGCTCGCGAGTGGGACCAGCCGGCCATTTGATTCGTCGAACTCCTGGCGATTGCCGTAGGAAACCAGCCCCCGCTGCTACTAACTTACGCGAGTCGTGCAGGGGGGATCCCGAAGGCGGATTTCCGACTGCTCTTTTTTCGACCGAGGAGAACGATGGGCCACGCAGAGTCGTACAAGGACGATGGAACCCCGGAGGAACAGAGCCGGCGTACCTTCATGGCAAACGCCGTGATCGCGCTCGGCGGCCTCATTGGGGTCGGCATCGCCATCCCCGTGCTGGGCTCGCTCTTGCCGACGACCGATGCGGCATCCGGCGTGTGGTCAGGACTGACCCCCGAACAAGCCGACGCCTTGAAGAAGGCGACCAACGAGCCGGTGAAGATCGCGTTCAGTTTGAACGAAACCGACGGCTACTACGGCGCGACCGAAAGCGACCAGTTCGTCTGGGGCGTGAAGGCGACGGATGCGCAGATGCAAGCCGCGCGTCCGGAACTCTTCGCGGCGGGTACGAAGCCCGCATATCCGGTGGTGAACCTCGGCTTCGTCGTCTTCAGCCCGATCTGCCCGCACCTCGGCTGCAAATATGTTTGGATCGCGCCACAGAAGAAGTTCATCTGCCCCTGCCACAATTCGCAGTTCGACTCGTTCGGCACGCACTTGGCCGGCCCGGCATTACGCGGCCTCGATCCGCTGCCGCTGCGCGACTATCAGGGCAAAGTCCAGATCACCTGGATCGAGTACACGGAAAACTCACCGAAGATGATCGTTCAGAAGATCGGATAGGGAGCAGCCACCAGCGATGTTGTCTTGGCTCGACCAGCGCACGGGAATCGTGACGCAACTCAACGAGTTCCTCACCGAAGACGTCCCGGGCGGCGCTTCGTATTGGTACGCATTCGGCAGCGCGACCGTGTTCGCGATGATCCTGCAGATCGTCACCGGCATCTTCCTCTGCTTCTACTACGCGCCGTCGGCCACGACCGCGTGGGAGTCGACGAAGTTTCTCATGGAAAAGGTGCCGTTCGGGCACCTCGTACTTTCGCTCCATTATTGGGGCGCCTCGGCGATGATCGCGTTCATGGCGATGCATCTGCTGCAAGTGCTGCTCTGGGGCGCCTACAAGAAGCCGCGCGAACTGCAATGGATCGTCGGGGTCATCTTGTTCATCATCACGCTCGTGCTCGGGCTCACCGGCTACCTCTTGCCGTGGGACCTCGACGCGTTGCTGGCCTCGAAAGTCGCGATCGCCATCGCCGGCAACGCGCCGGTCCTAGGCCCCGCCATCCTGAACTTCTTGCAAGACGGCAACGGCATCGGCACGCTGACGATCAACCGCTTCTTCGGCCTCCATGTGTGGCTGATGCCGGCGCTGCTCGTCGGGTTGGTCGTCATGCATCTCTTGATCTTTCGCTGGAACGGCGCGGCCGGTCCGCCGATCGATACGGCACCGAAGCTCAAGCCCGGTCGCTTCTGGCCGGACCAAATGTTCATGGACACGGTCGTCTCGTTCGCGATGTTCGTCGTAATCGTCGTGCTCGCGATCTTCTCACCGGCCGTACTCGACGCAAAAGCCGACCCGAACAACACGCAGTTCGTCGCCTATCCCGCCTGGTATTTCATGGCGCTTTACGCGCTGCTCGACGTTGTTGGGACCTTCCCGCCGGCGATCGTCCAAACCGCGACGCTGCTGGCCTCGATCGTCGGCCCGGGGCTGCTCGTCCTCGTGCTGATCCTGCTGCCGTTCATCGACAAGAATCCGTCGCGCAAGCTCACGCGCCGGCCCTGGGTGCTGGGACTCACGGCACTCGTGATGCTCGGGGCGATCGGTTTTTCGTTCGTCGGCCAATATAATGTCGAGGAGGGACAACTCGCGCACGGCTTGATCGACAGCTCGGGCAACCCCATCAAGGCCGCCGTCGCCGCGACCGCGACCACGACGGCGACCGCGACCGGAGGCGCGAGCGGCGCGACGGCAGCCGGCGGTGGTGCCGCAGGCAGCGCCAGCCCCGCCGTGCTCGCGGCCGGCAAGAAGGTCTACGATTCGAGTTGCGCCGGCTGCCATGGTGCGACCGGTCAGGGCCAGCCGACGATCTTCCCGAATCTCGCCGGGAACGCGTACGTCACCGGGGACCCGAAGCTCGTCATCCACGCGATCAGCTACGGGCTAAACGGCCCGATAAAAGTCGGCAGCGCGAGCTACAACGGGCTGATGCCGGCCTGGCAGGGCAACCTGACCAACGCCGAGATCGCCTCGGTCACGAGCTACATCAGAAACGCCTGGGGCAACAAAGGCTCGACCGTCACAACAGCGGACGTAGCCGCAGTCAAGAAGTAATCCCGGCCTCGCGCCGGAAAATGGGGAAGCGTTTCGCCTTTGCTAACCAACTGCGTGGTGTCGCCTCCCTCTGCGTGGTGGTCAATCATCTAGCGGGGGTCTATTGGACCGAACCGCAGCTCGTGGCGGCATCGATCTGCTCGGCTGCCGTTAGCGGCGCCGCACCTCCGTTCACCGTACTGGCCGCAGGTCGGGGATACAACCTCGGCCCTTTCGGTGTCGCGCTCTTCTTCTTGATCAGCGGCTTCGTGATTCCGATCTCGCTCGAGCGCCAGACGCGCGCAGGCTTTCTGCTCGCGCGCGCTTTCCGCATCTATCCGGCGTACATGGTTGCGCTAGCGATCGAACTCGGAGTCGTCGCGCTGAGCGCCGCCCTTTGGCACCAGCCCGCCATCGTGCACCCGCGGCTGATCTTGGCCAACCTGCTCTTGATCACCGACATCGTCAACGTTCCAAGCATCGATCTGGTCAACTGGACGCTGACGATCGAATTGAAGTTCTATCTGCTGATCGCCGCGCTCGCCCCCTTGATTCGCCGCGGAAGCCTGCTCACGCTGTTTGCCGTCGCCGCGGTGATCCTCTTCGTGAGCGCGTACTCACGCGCGATCTTCCTGCTCGCCCCGTTCCTGGGGAACGCGCTTCGCATCTTCGAGAGCAACGCGCTCTACCTGCTGTACATGCTGATCGGCGTGGTCTTCAGCTATCACGCACGCCGGCTGATCGGCGACGCGCGGGCCGCAGCGTCAGTCATCGCGCTCTTCGCCGCCTTCGTCGTGTGCTGGCCCCTGACGTTTTTTCGCGCCGGGTTTCCCGACGTAACACTCAACTACGCGTGGGCTCTGCTCGTCTTCGGCGGGATGTATCTGCTCCGCCGGTCGGTGCGCGATCTTCGAGCGGCGGGGTTCTTCGCATCGATCAGCTACCCGCTCTACCTCGTCCACGCCCTGGTGGGGTTTTCGGTGATGAGCGCCTTGATCGGTGCGCGCCAAAACGCGATTTTCGCAACGCTGGCCGGGTTCACGGCTGCGGTCGCGCTTGCGCTGGTGCTCCATCACGCTGTGGAGCTTCCATCGCAAGCCTACGGGAAGTCGCTGGCGACCCGCATCTTCGGCACGCGGGATTCGAGCCCGACGCAAGCGTGATGGCGGGCGGCGTGAACGCCTCCTAGTCGTGTGGGCAGTCGGGCCCTGCGATGCGCACCAGGGCTTGGCGCGGCAAGCTATCGAGAACCGTTACCGTGCGCTGCAGCGCTGCGACTTGCGCGCGGACCGCGTCGAGGTCGCGCGTGGACGTGACCAGGTACACGGTGCCCGAGGGGCAGATGGTCGAGACGAGGCTCTGCGGATCGTCGGCGTCCACGTTCTTGACCCCGGGTTCGGTGTAGAACACGAGTGCGTTGAAGCCCGAGACGCCGCGGATGGCCACCACGTCGCCCGGCTTTCGATCCGCTTCGATGATCTGCGCGAAGTGCGGGATCGGTTTGAACGCCTCCGCCGCCGGCTCGGCGACGAAGGCGATGAACAGCACGAGGACGAGACTCGTGATGCCCAGCACGTAGGGCGCCGCCGCGCGCCAGGCCGGACGCGCGATGACGATGACGGTCGCGATCGAGCCCACGATCATCCCCGCAGCCAGCGTGATCAGTTGCGGCGCGACCGCCGCGATCGGCAGCTTGTTGTTCTGCGAGAAGACCGCGACCGCGAACGCGATGCAGCCGACCGTCAGCGGCACGACGGCCGCCGAGACCGTCGCCGCGAGCCGATCCTCACCGGATTCGATCTGATCGAACCACAGCGCGACGATGATAGCCAGCGCCGAGAACTCCAGCGCGATGTAGTTGGGCAACTTCGTCTGCGCGAAGCTGAAGAAGACGATCGGCAGGACCGCCCACGCGACAGCCAGGCGAGCAAACGATCCGCCGTCGCGCTGCGCACGCTGGGCCGCGCGTACGAAGCCGACCGGCAGAAACGCGATCCAGGGAAAGAACCCCAGGATCAGCACCGGGACGTAGTACCACCACGCGCCGCGCTGATTTTCGATCACGCCGGTGTACCGGCCGATCGTATAGTGACCGATCAACTCGAAGATCGCGTGCCCGCCGACGCGAGTTGCCAACAGGACGAACCACGGCACGGCAATCGCGAAGATCACGGCGAGGCCGCCGGCGGCGGTAGCGAACTGCGGGTACACGACCCGGCGGCCCGCACGTGTCTCCCACAGCAACCAGCCGCCGACGACGAGCGCGACGAGAACCGGTGCGACCGGTCCCTTCGCGAGGATCCCGAGTCCGATCGCACTCGAGCCGAGCAGAAAGGCCGTCGAGCGTTTCCCCGCCTCGAGGGCATCCGGTCCGCGCGCGGGTTCGAGGGCGCGATACCACCACAGGATCGCCGCCGCGATGAAGAGGTCGAGCAGCGCGTCCATGATCGCAAGCCGCCCGACGATGGCCTGCATCAGGCTCGTCGAGAGCACGATCGCGGCCGCGATGCCGCTGCGGGTTCCGGCGATCCGCGCGGTCGCATAGCCGACGGCACCGCCCATGAAGATCGTCGCCAGCGCCGAGGGCAACCGAAACGCGAACGCGCAGACGCCGAAAAGCTTTGCGAAGAGCGCCCCGATCCAAAAGTAGAGCGGCGGTTGGACGAACCACGGCGTCCCGTTGAGTTGCATGACGACCCAATCGTGGCTGAGCACGATCTCACGCGCGACCTCGCCGTAGGCCGTCTCGCTGTTATCCCAAAGCGTCCCGCCGCCCAGCCCCGGCAGGGTCACCAGCGCGGCAAAGAGCGCGCCGAGTAGCGCCGCGCGCATCGGAGCCCGTGGGAGCGTCATTACGCCGCGCTTTAGTCGCTCGCCGCGCGGAGTCCCTGGCCTTGCAGCGAAGGATTCCCGTCGATGTACCCCATCATCCTTACGGTACGGGGCCGCCGCGCGCTTGTCGTCGGCGGCGGACCCGTCGCCGAGCGCAAAGTTCGGGGCCTCCTCGACGCCGGCGCAGACATCACCCTGATCAGCCCGCGGGCCACGCCCGACCTCGCCGCCCTGGCCGACGCCCGCACGATCCGCTGGATCGAGCGTCCGTACGCCACCGGCGATGCGGCCGGCTGCGCGCTCGTTTTCGCGGCGACGAACGACGAAGGCGTGAACGCCGACGTGGTCGCGGACGCGCGCACTGCCGGCGCGCTGGTGGCCGACGCCGCGCATGCCGAGCGCGGCGACTTCGCGACCCCGGCGGTCTACCGCTCCGGCCCGCTGACGATCACCGTCGATTCCTCCGGGCTCTCGCCGAGCTTCACCAAGCGCGTGCGCGACGAACTCGCGATCACGCTCGACGCGCGCTACGCGCGGGCGGCGAAGACCCTGGGGCTGGTCCGCGAGCGTGTGCAAGCCGTCGTCCCGTTGGAACACCGCGCGGCGATCATGAAGAACTTTGCCGAGCGCGATATCGACGATTTGGCCGCGATGGCCGCCGGCGCGATCGAACACGAGGTCGAGCGCACCGCGGACACCGTCCTCGCGGTCAAACCCGCCGACCCGCGCACGCTGATCTGCGCGACGCGCGCCAGCCAGTTGGCGCTCACGCAAACCCGCATGATGACCGCCAAGCTCGCCGCCGGCGGCCTGGTTTCGACGCTCTCGACGATCACGACCAAAGGGGATATGGTACAAGACCGTTCGCTGGCGGCGATCGGCACCGACAGCGTGTTCGTCAAGGAACTCGAGTCGGCGCTGCGCGAGCGGCGCGCCGACTACGCCGTCCACTCGTGCAAAGATTTGCCGACGACGCTGCCCGACGACATGATGCTGGCCGCGATCACGCAGCGCGAGGATCCGCGCGACGCGTTCTGCAGCGAGCGCTACGCGACGTTCGACGCGTTGCCTTCGGGCGCACGGGTCGGAACCTCGTCGCCGCGCCGGCGCGCGCAACTGCGGGCCCTGCGCCCGGACCTCGTCTACGACGACGTGCGCGGCAACGTCGATACGCGACTGCGCAAACTGCGCGACGGCGCGTACGACGCGATCGTGCTCGCCAGCGCCGGAATGCGGCGGCTGGGCGTGCGGGCAACCTACACGGTGCCGTTCGAGCCGGCCCAGCTCGTCCCGGCGGTCGGCCAAGGCGCACTGGGCATCGAGACCCGGCTCGGCGACCCGCTCGCCGGACGGATCGCCGCCATCCTCAACCATCCCGAGACCAGCGTCGCCGTGCGGGCGGAGCGGGCGTTCTTGCGGGCGCTGCGCGGCGGCTGCCAAGCCCCCGCCGGCGCGCACGCCACCGTCGCGAATCGGGAGTTCTTCATCTCCGCCGCGATCGCCGCGCCCGACGGCTCGCGCGTGCTGCGCGGCGAACGGCTCGCGCAGATCGCCTCAGTCGAGGAGGCCGAAGCGCTCGCTGATGAACTCGCGCAGGATCTGCTGAGCCGGGGCGGTGCGGAGATCCTCGCCGCGGCGGGCGCGGTCGTCGCACCGGCCCCGTACGACGGCCCGCTCAGCGGGCGGTTGTTTCTGCTTCCCCGCACCCAGGAGCGCGCCAGCCGCATCGCCCCGGCACTGCGCGAAGCCGGTGCCGAAGTGGTCGAGGCGGTCGATTCGGACGCCGCTCATGAAGCACTCGGGAGCCGAGTCCCGACGGCGATCCTCTTCCCGTCCTCGGGCTCGGTGGCAGCGATCACCGACTACCTCGGGACCTTGCGGGACACTGGAGCGCGGCCGGTCGTCGCGGCGATGGGACCCGCCTCGTCGGCCAGCGCCGGTGCGGCCGGCTTCCCGCCGGATATCATCGCCCCGTCGGCCGAAGTCGGGGCGTTCGTCCAAACCGTCACGCGTTACGTCCTGGAGAACGGAGCATGAACCTCGTCGCCCAACGCCTTGCCCTGCGTGAACGGCCGCGCCGCTTGCGCTCGAGTCCGGCCCTGCGCGCGATGGTGCGCGAGACGCGCGTCAACCGCGACGGGCTCGTGCAGCCGCTCTTCGTCGTCGCCGGCCGCGGGATCGTCCAGCCGATCGGCTCGATGCCCGGCATCAATCGCTTTTCGGTCGACACGGTCGTCGAGGAGTGCCGCGCGCTCGAGGCGCTCGGCGTGCGCGCCGTCCTGCTCTTCGGCTTGCCCGAGAGCAAGGACGCCTTCGCGACGGGGAACTACGACCCCGACGGGGTCGTGCAGAGTGCGACGCGCGCGATCAAAGCCGCCCTGCCGCAGTTGATCGTCATCGCCGACCTGTGCAATTGCGAATACACCGACCACGGCCACTGCGGGATCCTCGACGCGGACGGCGATGTCGACAACGACCGCACCCTCGAGCTGCTGCGCCGCACGGGGCTGACCTATGCCGAGGCCGGCATCGACATGATCGCGCCCTCGGATATGATGGACGGCCGCATCGGCGTGTTGCGCGAGGCGCTCGATGAGGACGGGCACACCGATGTCGTGCTGATGTCGTACGCGGCGAAATACGCCTCGGCGTTCTACGGCCCGTTCCGCGAGGCGGCCGATTCCGCGCCCTCGTTCGGCGATCGCCGTACCTACCAGATGGACTCGGCCAACGTGCGCGAGGCGGCTCGCGAAGTGCGGCTCGACGTCGAAGAAGGGGCCGACATCATCATGGTCAAGCCGGCGCTCGCGTACATGGACGTGATTCGTCAGACGCGCGAGCAGATCGAGTTGCCGGTGGCGTGCTACAACGTGAGCGGCGAGTATTCGATGGTCAAGGCCGCGGCGGCCAACGGCTGGATCGACGAGGAACGCACCGTCGATGAAATGCTCGGCGGGTTCGCCCGCGCGGGTGCCGACATCATCATCACCTACTTCGCGAAGGACTATCTGAGGCGGACGCGCGCGTGATCGACTACGGCATCATCATCCTCGCCGGAGGTCAGGCCAGCCGCCTGCCCGGCAAACTCGAACTCGCCACCGGCGAACTACCGATGCTCGTGCGCGTGTACCGGAACATCAGCGGCGGGCGCCCGACGTACATCTCGTGCAACGGCTCGTTTTCGCCCGCGACCGAGGCGCAGTTACCGTGCCCGATGATCGTCGACCGCTGGCCGGCGCGCGGGCCGCTGGCCGGCATCCTCTCGACGATGAGCGAGATGCGCGAGCGCTTCGCGTTCGTGGTCGCCGGCGACGCGCCGCACCTCACCGCGTCGTTCGTCGAGTTCGTCGCGGGGTCGTATCGAGACGGCGACGAGGCGCTCGTCCCGCGCCACGCGCAGGGGATCGAACCGCTCGCCGCGCTCTACGACCGGGACGCGTTCCTGCGCGAAGGCCTGCCGCTGCTGCGCTCGGGGAACGGGGCGCCGCGCGCGGTGATCGAGCGCCTGCAGACGCGCTACATCGACGTTGACGATCCGGCCGTCTTCGCCAGCGTCAACACTCCCGACGACTATTCGCACGTGCGCGCGAGCTTCGCATGAGCCGGCCCAACTCCGAGGCGGCCTTCACGCGCGCGAAGCGCAGCATCCCCGGCGGCGTCAACTCGACGGTGCGCGCGTTTCGCGCGGTCGGTGGAACGCCGGTCTTCATGCGCTCCGGGAGCGGACCGGCGATCAGCGACATCGACGGCAACACCTATATCGACTACGTGCTCTCGTGGGGACCGCTCGTGCTCGGCCACGCGCATCCCGCCGTCGTCGCGGCGATCGCGGATTGCGCGACGCGCGGCACATCGTACGGGACGCCGACCGAAGCGGAATCCGAACTCGCCGAACTCGTCGTGCGCGACGTGCCCTCGATCGAAAAAGTCCGCTTTTGTTCGAGCGGGACCGAGGCGACCGCGAACGCGATCCGGCTCGCGCGCGGCTACACCGGCCGCGAGAAGTTCATCAAGTTCGCCGGCTGCTATCACGGCTCGGCCGACCCGTTCTTGATCGCCGCCGGTTCGAGCGCGCTCACCAACGGCAAGCCGAATTCGGCCGGGGTCACGGCGGGCGTGGCACGCGACACGGTCGTCGTCGACTACAACGATCTGGCCGCGGTGCGGGCGGCGTTCGCCGCCAACCCGGAGCAGATCGCGGCGATCATCGTCGAGCCGGTCGTCGGCAACATGGGCCTCGTGCTCCCCGAGCCCGGGTTTCTCGAAGGGCTGCGCGAGGTCACCCGCGCGCACGGCGCGCTGCTGATCTTCGACGAGGTCATGACCGGTTGGCGGGTCAGCCGCGGCGGCGTCCAGGCGAAAACCGGGATCCTGCCCGACCTCACCACTCTGGGCAAGGTGATCGGCGGCGGCCTGCCGGTCGGCGCGTTCGGCGGCCGGGCGGAGATCATGGACCACCTCACCCCCGACGGCGACGTTTTCCAGGCCGGCACCCTGAGCGGGAACCCGCTGGCAATGGCCGCCGGGATCGCGACGCTGCGGGCGCTGGGGGAAGACGCCTATCCGAAGCTCGAGGCCCTCACCGCACGCCTGGTCCACGGATTGGACGCCGTCATGACCAAGCATGGGGTCGCTCATACGACGGGCCAAGCCGGCTCGATGTTCGGGTTTTTCTTCACGGCGGGCCCGGTGCGCGACCTCGCCTCGGCGAAGACCGCGGATACGGCGCTCTACGGCCGCTTTTTCCACGCGATGCTCGAACGCGGCGTGTACCTGGCCCCGGCCCAATTCGAAGCAGGTTTTCTCTCAACGTCACATACCATAGATGATATCGACCGTACGCTTACTGCGGCCGACGCGGCCTTGGCCGACGTACTGACCGGAGCCCGGGCGTAGGCCCGAGCCGAACATTTCGAGGATCCCGTGCCGTTAGTCTGTATAGGTCTCAACCACCGAAGCGCCCCCGTCGACGTGCGCGAAAGCCACGCGTTCCCGACCCACATCATGGGCGATTCGCTGATCGCGCTGCGCGATTACGAATCCGTTCGCGAAGCGTTGATGCTCGGCACCTGTAACCGGCTCGAAATCTACGCCGAGGTCGACGACTACGAAACCGGCGTCGCGCAGATCAAAGCGTTTCTCGCGAACTTCCGCCACGGGGCGGTCGACGATCTCGAATCGTACCTCTACACGCTGCTCGGCAGCCAGTCGATCGACCATCTCTTCCGCGTCGCGACCGGACTCGATTCGATGCTGATCGGCGAGGCGGAGATCCTCGGCCAGGTCAAAGACGCCTACATCCAGGCGCAGCGCGCCCGGTCGCTTGGCAAGACGCTGCACACCCTCTTCCGGGAAGCCCTCAACGCGGGGAAAGCCGCCCGCACGCAGACCGCGATCGGTGAGAACTCCGTCTCGGTCGCAACCGCCGCCGTGACCTTCGCAGAGCAGCACGTCGGAAACCTCATCGGCAAATCCGTCCTCGTCATCGGCGCGGGCAAGATGGGCTCGCTGGCGGCGCGGCGCCTGCGGGATGCGGGCGCGCGCGAAGTGCGCGTCGCGAATCGCACCGCGGCGCGGGCGCGCGAGCTGGTCGCCGAACTCGGGTTCGGCAAGGCCGTCGAGTTCCCGGGTCTGGTCGACGCGTTGCGCGACGCCAACGTCGTCGTGACCTCGACCGGCGCCTCGCATTTCATCCTCACGCCGGGGAACGTCGCCGAGGCGATGCTCGCGCGCCCGGCACAGCCGCTCTTCATCGTCGACATCGCGGTTCCGCGCGACGCCGATCCCGAGGTGAGCCGGATCCCCAACGTGCGCGTCGCCGACATCGACGCGCTACACGGCGTGGTCGATCGCACGCTGGAAGCGCGCAAGGCAGCGATTCCGCTGGTGGAAGAGATCATCGTCGAACATTCCCAGCGCTTCGTCCAGTGGTATCAATCGCGGGTCGCGGTTCCGGTGATCGCGTCGCTCACCCAGAAGGCCGAGACGATCCGGGCCGCCGAGATCGAACGGCTCTTCGCGCGCTGCCCGGACCTCACGGAACGCGAGCGCATGCTCATCACGGGTTCGTCGCTCACGATCATCTCGCGGCTCCTGCACACCGCCGTGACGCGGATTCGCGACAAGGCCGCCGAGAACCGCGCCGAGGCGCTCTCGCACGCCTTGATTCTCGACGAACTCTTCGATCTGCGCACGCGGCTGGGTGACGAACTCGCCACGGTGATCGCGACGCCCGAGGAAATTCTGGTTTGAGGGCTGGGAAAGTCTGGCTGGTCGGCGCCGGGCCCGGCGATCCCGGCCTCTTGACGTTGAAGGGCGCGCGCGCGCTCGCGCAGTGCGACGTGCTCGTGTACGACTATCTCGCCTCGGCGGCGATCGTCGGGCTCGCGCCGCCGGATTGCGAGAAGATCTACGTCGGGAAAAAGGCCGGCGCGCACACGCTGACCCAGGACGAGATCACCGCGCTGATCGTGGATCTCGGCAAGCAGGGCCGCAAGGTCGTGCGTCTCAAGGGCGGCGACGTGTTCGTCTTCGCCCGTGGCGGCGAAGAAGCGCAAGCGCTGCGCGAGGCCGGGGTCGCGTTCGAGATCGTCCCGGGGATCACGTCCGCGATCGCGGCGCCGGCCTACGCCGGCATCCCGATCACCCATCGCGACCACAACACCTCGTTCTCGATTTCGACCGGCCACGAGAACCCGCTCAAAGGCGAATCGACGCTCGACTTCGCGAAGCTCGCCAACCCCTCGCAAACGGTCGTCTTCCTCATGGCGATGGGAAATCTCGCCGGGATCGTCGGCGAGTTGCGCAAACACGGCATGCCCGGCGATAAGCCCGTCGCCATCGTGCGCGAAGGCACCAAGCCCACCCAAGAGACCCTCGTCGCAACGCTCGACACGATCGTGGCCGAAGTGGAACGCACGAAATTCGCCGCGCCGGCGATCGTCGTCGTCGGCGACGTTGTGGCCGAACGCGAAACGATCCGCTGGTTCGACCGCGGTGCGCTCTTCGGCAAGCGCGTGCTCGTGACGCGGCCCGCCGCCCAAGCCGGCGAGTTCGCCGCGCGGTTGTGGGAACTCGGTGCCGAGCCGATCCTCGCACCGACGATCGCGATCGGCCCGCCGGACGACGGCGACGCCGCCCGGGCCGCCGTCGCGCGCGTGCGCGACTATGCGTGGGTCGTCTTCACCAGCGCCAACGGCGTCCACGCCTTCTTCGATCGACTGACGGAGAGCGGGCGCGACGTGCGCGCCTTCGGCGATACGAAGATCGCCGCGATCGGCCCAAAGACCGGCGAAGCGCTCGGGGCGCAGGGCATCCGGGTCGATTTCATGCCCGCCGCGTACGTCAACGAAGCCGTCGCGAGCGGACTGCTCGCGCGCACGAACGCCGGCGATCGCGTGCTGCTCTTCCGCGCGCAAGAAGCGCGCGACGTCGTCCCCGACGCCCTGCGCGACGGCGGCCGGATCTGCGACAACGTCGCGGCCTATGCGACGCGGCCGGTCGTCGATCCCGAATTCGCGGCGAAGCTCGAGCGCGCCGACATCGTCACCTTCACCAGTTCGAGCACGGTGAGCGGCCTGCTCGCGAACCTCGCCGACGCGCCGAGCGCGCTAGCCGGCAAACTGGTCGCCTGCATCGGTCCGATCACGGCGAAAACTGCTCGCGACGCGGGCATCGCGGTCAACGTCGTGGCGGATGAGTTCACCGCCGACGGGCTCGTCGACGCGCTCACCACCGCGACATCGACCACGCAACCAGCGCACTGATCGGGGCGGTCGCCGCGGCGCTCGTCGCCGCGGGGGCCTGGCGCGTCCACGCGCTCACCGCCTCCGGCGCCCTAGCCGCGTTCGTCGTCGGCACGCTCACTTTCGCGGCCGGCGGCATCTCCGCCGCCGTCGTCTTGTTCGCGTTCTTCATCCCGTCCGTGCTGCTCTCGCGCATCGGGCGGCCCAAGAAGAAGGCGCTTGTCGATGTCGGGAAGACCGGGCCCCGCGACGCCTGGCAGGTCCTCGCGAACGGCGGCGTCGCGACCGTGTGCGCGCTCGCGGCCTGGAACGCGGCGCCGCTCGCGCTCGCGGCATTCGGCGGCGCCTACGCGGCGGCGACCGCCGACACCTGGGGGACCGAGATCGGCACGCTCGTGCGGCAGGCGCCGCGTTCGATTCTCACCTTGCGTCCGCTTCCGACGGGTCTCTCCGGCGGCATCACGCTCGCCGGCACGCTCGCCGAATGCATCGGAAGCCTCTGGCTGGGCGCGGTCGCGACGCTGGTCTTTGCGCCCTTGCTCCCCGGTGAGGCATGGGCGTTCGCACTCGCCGTCGCGCTCGGCGGCTTCGGCGGGGCCCTCATCGATTCGCTGCTCGGCGCCACCGTTCAGGTCTTATGGCGCTGCACCGCCTGCGGGCGTTCGTGCGAGACCAATCCGCACGTGTGCGGCGCCACTCCCGTGCGTATCCGCGGCGTCGGATGGGTAGGGAATGACTTCGTCAACCTGACCGCCACGCTGGCGGGCGCCGGCATCGCCGGCGTGCTGTACGCCGCGCTCATCCGTCCCGCCTAGGAACGGAGGCCGGCGTGCTGCATCGGCTCGGATGGCCGCCGGGTTAGAACGCAAGCGCCCCCAAGGAGATCGATGACCGCCGCGACCCAACCGGCCCAGCAAGCCGTGCGTACGAATTATCAGCTCGCGCATAACGATCGCAACGTCGTGGAACACGGCGGTGCGCTCGTCCTGATCACGGTCGGAATCATGCTCGCTACCCTGATGCAGACGCTCGACACGACGATCGTCAACGTGGCGCTGCCGGTGATCCAGGGGAACCTCGGCGCGACCCTCGACGAGGGCGCCTGGGTCGTCACCGGCTACATCATCTCCGCCGTCATCGTCATCCCGCTCACGCCGTGGTTGCAGCAGCGCTTCGGTCGGCGTCAGTACTACAGCGTGGCGATCATCGGGTTCACGATTGCCTCGGTGTTCTGCGGGCTCTCGGGTTCGATCAACGCGCTGATCTTCTGGCGCGTCATCCAAGGGCTCTTCGGCGGCGGCCTCGTGGCCACGGCGCAAGCCGCGCTGCGCGACACCTTTCCGCCGCGCATGCTGGGCACGAGCCAAGCGATCTTCGCGATCGGCGCACTCGTCGGGCCGTCGGTCGGGCCGACGCTCGGCGGCTGGCTGACCGACAACGTTTCGTGGAACTACGTCTTCTTCATCAACATCGTCCCGGGGACGGTCGCCGCGATCATCGTGCTCACGCGCCTGAAGAACCCGACCGACCCCAAACCGATCCCGATCGACGGCATCGGCTTGGGACTGCTCGCCGTGGGTTTGGGATCGCTGCAGTACATCCTCGACGAAGGCCAGCGCAACGACTGGTTCGACAGCCCGGTCATCTGTTTCTTCGCCACGACGGCGCTACTCGGGCTCGTCGCGTTCGTCTTCTGGGAACTGTGGGGTACGGAGCGGCCGATCGTGGACCTGCGCGCCTTCCGATACCGCGTGATCGTCGCCGGAACGCTGATGGGACTCGCGATCGGCTCCGTACTCTTCGGCGCGACCGTCATCTTACCGCAGTACGTCCAAGGCTTGCTCAACTTCACCGCCTCCCTCTCGGGCCTGCTGATCTTCTTGCGCGCGATGGTGATCTTGTTCATGACGCCGTTCATCGCGCGCCTCGCGGGTTCGGGCAAGATCGATACGCGCATCTTCCTGACGATCGGCTTCTCCACGATCGGCATCGCGCAGATCTGGCTCTCGTTCCTGACGACGACGGGCAGCGACTTCGGCTCGCTCGTGCCGCCGGCGCTGATGAGCGGCTTTGGTCTGGCGCTGGTCTTCACGCCGCTCTCGATCGCGGTCTTGAGCGCGCTGCCACCGGAGGTCATCCCCAAGGCGACCGCATTCCAGAGCCTGGCGCTCCAACTCGGCGGCTCGTTCTCGACCGCGGCGCTCGTCACGCTGCTCGCCCAGCGCAACGCCTTCCATCAGGCCGCCCTGGCGGAGAACGCGACGCTCGCGAATCCGGCGATCTCCGCGCTCATGCACGCCGGCTCCGGAAATGTGGGATTGCTCTACCAGGCGATCTTGGCTCAGGCGGCGGCGATGTCGTTCGCCGACGCGCAGTTCGCGCTGGGCATCCTCGCCTTCGCCCTGATGCCGTTCATCCTCGTGCTGCCCAAACGCCGCAAGGACGCCGGGCACATCGAGATCGCCGTCGAGTAAGTTCGCCCGCTAGCGTGCTGCGGCGGCGGCGCCGTAGTTCTTTTCGAGATACGGAATGATGTCGTCATCGTCGTCGAGGACGACTTCACCGTCGACGAGCACCGGGATGCTCGTCTGGCCCGAGGCCGCCCGAACCTCACCGCGCTGCGCGTGCGAGCGTGGGACGTTCACCGTCCGGTAGTCGAGCAAGAGGTCCGTCAGCTTCTCGCGCACGCGCGCGCAGTACGGACACCATTCGGCTTGATAGAGCACCATATCCGTCGATCGACCCATGCCCGGTCTGACGTGAAGCCGGCCGAAAAAGGTTGCACCTGGGCTTGGTTCCGAATCGCCCGGAGACCGCGACATGATGCTCCTGGACACCGCTCCTCGGCGCAACCGGCTCGCGATCGCTTGCTCGATCGCCGTGCACCTGTGCGCGATCGCCTTGCTCGCGCTCGTGCCGTGGACCGTTCCGGCCGTGGCGCCGGACCAGGCAAACCGGGTGCTTCCGATCGCGCTCGAGCGGCGTTTCCGGGCACGTGCCGCCCTGGCGCCGGCGGCTCGTCCGCAGCCGAGCGCCGGCGTAACGAGGCGGCAACCCGTCGCCGCGCGCGCGAGCACCGCGAGGGCCCCCGTCGTACACGTGCACACGCTCCAAACGCATCACGACTCGAACCAGCGAACGAGTGCGCCGGCCGCGCACGTTGCCGCACCAGTCGTCCCGGCGGTCAGCGCGGCGACCATCATCGTGCCAGCTGCAAGCTCGGCCCCGCGCACCGTGCTGGTGGCCACGACGACCGGCGGCCCGCCCGCCATGAACGCCGGCGGAGGTGGCGGCGATACGGGGCTATTCTCGGCGACCTACCCGCCCGCGCCTTCCGAGCCGAGCGCGTACGACGCGATCCGGGCGACGATCGGCGCGCGCATGCGCTTGCGCCTCACCATCGACGAGCACGGACACGCTACCGCGCTGCAGTGGTTGACGACACCGGCCGACCCCTCGAGTGCCGAGGCGGTTCGCGCGCGCTTAATGGCCTTGCTCTACATCCCCGCGCTGTGCGACGGGCTGCCTTGTGACGGAGTCCTCGACATCCGCACGTAGCCGCGGCTAGACGATCGTGGTGATCTCGGCGAACCGGAAGCGCGGATTTCGCGGGAAGAGTTTGGAGTCGTCACCGTAGCCGAGGTTGGCGATCCAAATCGACTTGAACCGGCCGTCGGGGAAGAACGCCGCATCGAGCTTCTCTTTGTCGAACCCGAACATCGGACCGGCGTCGAGGCCGAGCGCGCGTGCCCCGGGACGAAAGATTATCCCCGCGTTGCCCTCGCCGGTAGCGGAAAGGCCTCGACGCCCATCGAGCCGCCGCCGCCGAAGGTTCCTTTGGGCGCGCTCGGGATGCGCTCGGCGGTCGAGAGCGCGAGGTGCGGAAACAACAGCTCGGCGACGCGATACGCTTCCTCGAGGTGCGGATAGCCGGAACCGACGATCGTGTCGATGCCCAGCGCCGCATACTCGCGCAGGCGTTCGGCTACCGTCGCAGGATCGCCGACCAGCGCCGTTCCCGCTCCCCCGCGGACGAGCCCGACGCCGGCCCAGAGGTTGGGGCTGACCTCGAGCTTCGTGCGAAGCCGGATACCGAACCGCACGCGGCGCCCGAGTTTCGCCGCGCGCGACCGGACGTCGGCGATCTTCTCCGCGACGGCCGCCGGCGGTTCGCCCCAGGTGAGGTACACGTCGACTTGTTCGGCGGCGATCTCACGCGCCGTCCGGGACGAGCCGCCGAAATAGAGCGGCGGATGCGGGCGTTGGACCGGCGGAAAGAGCAGCTTGCCGTCGACGACCGAGAGATGCTTCCCCGCGAACGAATAGGTTTCGCCCGAGAGCAGACCGCGCCAAATCTGCAAGAACTCGGCGGTTTGGTCTACGGATCTACGCCGCGCTCGCGTCGTAACAATGCTTGCTTTCTCGTTGCGCCCCAGCGATAGGCGGTCGGCGTGCCGTCTTTGCGCACGGCGCGATGGCAGGGGATCGCGACTGCGAGGGGGTTCGACGCGCAGGCCTTTGCAACGGCGCGCGCGCTGCCCGGCGCGCCGATCGTCGCGGCGATCTCGCCATAGGTCGCCGTTTCGCCGCGCGGGATCGCGCGCAACGCCGCCCACACCCGCTGCGCGAACGCGGTGCCTGCGATGTCGAGCGCGAGTTCGGCGCGGCGCTCGGACTCGCCGTCGACGAGCGCGATCGCGGCGGCGAGTTGCCGCTCGAGCGCGGCGTCCGCGGCGGCGATCCGCGCGCGCGGAAAGCGCGCGACGAGTTTCGCCTGCAGCGTCTGCGCGTCGTCGCCGAGGTCGATCGCGCACACGCCGCGTTCGGTGACCGCGACGAGGATCGCCCCGAGCGAGCAGACGCCGGTCGTGAAGCGCACGTCCACGCCCGCGCCGCCGGCCCGAAACGCGATCGGCGTCATCCCCAACTCCGCTGCAGCGTTCGCATAGAACCGGGAACCCGAGGCGTAGCCGGCGTCGTATGCCGCGGCCGTGACGCTGGCGGCGGCGGGAAGCGCCGTGTGGAGCCGCTCGCGACGCCGCGCCGCGGCATACCCCTTCGGCGTGACGCCGACGGCGGCGCGAAATACACGATGGAGATGATACGGACTCATCCCGGCCTCGCGCGCGAGTTCGGCGAGCGACGGCGGAACCTCGGCCGAATCGATGAGCCGGCAGAGGCGATCGACCAGCCCGCGTTGTGCGGCCTGCGGATGGTCGCCCGTATCCGGCCGGCAACGGCGGCAGGCGCGAAATCCGCCGGCCTGCGCTTCCTCGAACGAAGCGAAGAAGCGCGTGTTCGCGCGCAGCGGACGGCGCGACGCACAGGTCGAGCGACAGGCGATGCCGGTCGTCGTCACGCCGTACACGAACGCGCCGTCGGCGGCACCGCGCGCGAGGAGTGCCGACCAGCGCGCCTCATCGTCGGCGAAGGCCGCTGGGAACGGGCTGCGGGAGAAGCTCATCATGCACCAAGACTAGCGCCGCGCGGCATTCGTCGCACCCCGCCTCTTGCGGTCCAATTCGGCCCCGAATTCGAGCGCAAGATTCCGGATGCGCACGCGGCCGCGGCGCGCTATCGTCGGCACATGGCGCTCGAAACCCTGATCGCACGGCTGTTCGCAAGCGACCAGACGGCGTATCTCCAGGTTCACTACGCGAAGCGCGGATGTTACGCCGCCCGCATCGATCGCGCTGAGGGCGGCGAAGCGAGCTGCTAGGTTCTGGCGATGTCGAAGGGGACGCCGAGTTCGGCGGCGAGTTTTTCGAGGCCGTCCCACACTTTGATGTGGACGGGGATGCCGTTCTTGCGATACTCGAGGGTCTTCTCGTATTCGATCTCGCCGGCGACGTAGATGCGGTCGTGGCCGGGCGCCTTCGCCGAGTCCTTGAACCCGCGCAGTTCTTTGTCCATGTCGGTCTTGAAGGCGTCGACGTCGCGGAACCCGTCGATGCGGAAGGCCGCGAACCAGTGCGAGATCGCGCCGGGGACCGGACCGTCGCTGGGCTGCGGTTCGTCCGTTCCGAACAGCCCGCCGGAGAGCACGCCGCAGAAGATGTCGACGAGCAGTCCTAGACCGAAGCCCTTGTGGCCGCCGTTGTCGACCCCGAGGCCGCCCAGCGGAAGGAGCGCGCCCTTGAGCGCCGCCTGCGGATCGGTCGTCTCATGGCCCTGCCCATCGATCGCCCAGCCCGGATTGAGCGGCTTGCTCTTGCGGTTGTAGACTTCCAGTTTGCCGCGCGGCACGGTCGTGGTCGCGAAGTCCAGCACGAACGCCGGCTCGTTCTTGGCCGGGATCGCGAAGGCGAGCGGGTTCGTGCCCAGCATGATGTCCTTGCCGAAGGTCGGCGCGCCGTAGCGCACCGTGTTGGTCGAGGCCATCCCGATGAGGTCGTGTTCGAGCCCCAGCATCGCGTAGTAGCCGGCGATCCCGTAGTGGTTCGAGTTGCGCACGGCGCCGAACGCCGCGCCGGATTTCACGGCCTTCGCGATCACGGCGTCCATCGTGCGCTTGGCGACCGGATGGCCGAGCCCATTGCCGGCGTCGACGAGGATCGACGTCTCGGTTTCGCGCACCGTCTTGACCGCCGGTGTCTTCTCGATCTGCCCCCCGCGCAGGCGGCTCACGTAATACGATTCGAGCCGCGCGACCCCATGCGATTCGATTCCGCGCAGGTCGCTGGCGACCAGAACGTCGGCGACGATCCCGGCATCGTCCGGCGCGATGCCGCTCTTGGTGAGGATCGCTGCGACGAATTTCTTCAGGCCGCTCTCGGTCGAGAGGCGGTACTCGGATGTAACGGTAGCCAACGAAAGAACCTCCGGAAAGCGTATGCTTGGCACAAGGACGATACCACCGCGGTTCCTCCCAGAGGAACGGACCAAAGTCGACGGCGGCCGAAGGAAAGCTCATGGCGGCGCCCGCTAGCCCCCCTGTTCCCCCGCGGAGCCTCTTTCACGCGGCGGCCTCGCCTCTCATCCGGGGAAGGCGCCGTGGCTGACCTCGCCGGCGCCCTGCGTTCAATCGTCGGCGACGACGGCCTTCTCACGCAGCCCGAAGATCTCATCGCCTACGGCTTCGACGGGACGTTCTACGACCGCACGCCGCCGCTGGTGGTCCTGCCCCAGACGATCGACGAGGTCGTGGCGATCCACCGCCTCGCGACCCGCGAGCGCGTCGCCCTGACCCCGCGCGCGATGGGGAGCGGGCTCTCCGGCGGCGCGGTGCCGCTGGAGGGGAGCATCGTGCTCGGAGTGGCGCGGATGAATCGCATCCTGGCGATCGATCCGGTCGATCGCGTCGCGGTGGTCGAGCCCGGCGTCATCACCGCCCACCTGCAGGCCGAAGTCGAAAAGCTGGGGCTGTTCTATCCGCCCGATCCCTCGTCGCTCAAACAGAGCGCGATCGGCGGGAACATCGCCGAGAACGCGGGCGGCGCACGCGGGCTCAAGTACGGCGTCACCGGCGACTACGTGCTCGCGCTCGCGGTCGTCCTCCCCGACGGCACGCTCGTGCGCACCGGCGGACGCGCCGTCAAGAACGTCACGGGCTACAACTTGCGCGCGCTCTTCACCGGTGCCGAAGGGACGCTCGGCACGATCGTCGAGTCCACGCTGCGACTGATCGCCAAGCCCAAAGCGGCGCGAACGGCGCTGGCCGTCTACGACCGGCTCGAAGATGCGGCGGCGACGGTGACGGCCGTGCTGGGCGCTGGGATCTTGCCGACCTCGATCGAGTTGATCGACCGGCTCACGATCCGTTGCATCGAGGAGAACGTCTCGGTCGGGCTGCCGCTCGACGCCGACGCCGTGCTGCTCTTCGGCGTCGACGGCGATCACGTCGAGATCCTCGACGGCGAGCTGGCCGCGATCGAACGCGTGGCGCGTGACTGCGGCGCGCGCGACGTCACCCGCGCGCGCGATGCCGCCGAATCGGAGCGCCTCTGGAACGCGCGGCGCGCGATCTCGCCCTCGCTCGCGCGGCGCCGTCCGAACAAACTCGGCGAAGACATCGCCGTGCCGCGGCGCGCGATCGTCGCGATGTGCACGCGCGTGCGCGAGATCGCGGCGGCGTACGGACTCGAGATCCCGCTCTTCGGTCACATCGGCGACGGCAACCTCCACCCCAACATCCTGTGCGACAAACGCGATCCCGAAGAGATGGCGCGCGTCGCGGCGGCGGCGCGCGAGATCTTCGAGGCCGCCGTCGCGCTGGGCGGCACGCTCTCGGGCGAACACGGGATCGGCCTGCTCAAGAAACAGTTCATGGAACTCGACCTGGGCCCGGACACGCTCGCGCTGATGCGCGCGATCAAAGACACGATCGATCCGCTGGGGATCATGAATCCCGGCAAGATGTTCCCCGATCCCGGCGGCGCCGACGCCTTCCGGCTCTAGTCCAAACCGCACCGGCGCATGGACGACGATCGGGCGGAGCGCATCGGCTCGCTAGCCGCGCCGCTCGCCGCGCTGGCGTTCTACTGGTGGTGCCTCCCGCCGGGCGTCTCGTGGTGGGACACCGCCGAGGCGCAGACCGTCCCCTACGTCGGCGGAATCTTCCATCCGACCGGCTTCCCCACGTACGCGATGATCGGTTGGCTGTTCTCACACGCCGTCGCCGTGGGCACGATCGCGTGGCGCCTCTCGCTGCTCAGTGCCGTCGCGACCGCGGTGTGCGTCTGGCTGTTGCAGCGCTGCGCGCGTGGTTTGGGATGCGGTCCGTATCATGCGGCACTCGCGGCGCTCGTGTTCGCGGCCGGGGAGATCGTCTGCGAGCACGCGACGCGCGCCGGCGTGGATGCCGTCGCCGCGCTGCTCGTCGTTGCGGCCATCACCTGCGCACTCGAAGGCCGGCGCGCGGGGGCCGCACTCTTCGCCGGGCTCGCGCTGGGCGCGCATCCCTCGACGATCTGGATGTTGCCGGGCGTCGCGCTTCTCGCGCTCGGCTCACCGCAGCACCGGCCCGATGGCCCCCGGCTGAGCTCGGCCCGTCCGCTCGCCGCGTTCGGCCTCGGCCTCTGCGCCTACGCCTATCTCCCGATTCGCAGCGCGATGGTCACGGCGCAGCACCTCGATCCGACCGCAACGCTCGCGCTCGCGTATCATCCGATTTGGGATTACGATCATCCGCAAACCGTCGCCGGCTTCATCCGGCTCGTTTCGGGCGCCGATTTCGGCGCCTCGCGGTCGCTGGGCCTGATGCTCGAACCGCAGCGGTACGCGTCGTACTTGACCACGTTTTTCCGCACGCTCAGCCGACAAGACACGCTAGCCGGGGTCGCACTCGCGGCGCTGGGGATCGCCGCGCCGTATCGCCGGCCGTGGATCGCAGCCGGACTCCTGGTTACGGCCTTCGGGGTCTTTCCGTTCTCGGTCGCCTATGCAGGGATGATCGGTCAGACCGATCCGGCAAAGTATTATCTCGTCGCGCTGTGGGTGACGGCGCTCGCGATCGGCATCGGCGCGGCAATACTCGCGCGCGTGCTCGCGCGCAGGGCCGCGCCGTTGCGGGTTTGCGGGATCGTCGCGCTCGCCGGCATCGCGGTGCTCGCGGCGCTGCCGTCTCGCGCGTATCTCCAGCAGCGCGAGGACCGCAGCGCGGATGGAATCATCGCGAGCGTCCGGCAGTTCACCCCCGAGGATGCCGTCATCGCGACGCCATGGTGGTACGCGACGCCGCTCTTCTACGCGGCCTACGCCGAACGAACCCTCGGGGGGCGTCTCATCGTGACCAACCTCTCGCACGCGGACATCGCCGCGCTCGCGCGCAGCCACAGGGTCTACTTTTTTCCGATCCCCAGCGACGATACCGCGATCGACGGCGCAATACTCACGCCGATCCCCGGCGCCTGGCCCGCGCTCTACCGGGTCAGCGCGCGCCCTAGCAGCAATGGGAAAGCGAATGCGATAGACTTAAGTCTCAAAGAATGATATAATCGAGTCATGAGTCTGCTAGAGAGACCTCCGCGCTGACCGTCGCGACACCCATCACGAAGAACGCGGTGGCGATCAAGGCCTTCTTCAAGATCGCGGAACGCTGGAAGCTCGGGCGCCCGGAATGCGCGAGGCTCCTTGCCGCCTCCCAGCGGTCGATCGATCGTTGGAAGGCCGGCACCGTGCCGGACCTCAACCGTGATCAGGTCGAGCGTATCTCGTACGTCCTGGCGATCTACGGCGGCCTGCACGCGATCTTCGGCGAGTCGCCGATCGCCGACACCTGGGTCCGCGACGCGAACGCAGATTTCGGCGGCCGCGAGCCCGTCGGGCGCATGCTCGACGGCAACGTCGGCGATCTCGCCGAGGTGAGCACCTACATCGCGCGCTGGAAGGCCGGCTGGTGAGGACCCCGTTTTCGCCCGCCGCGCGTCTTTCCGGGCGCCCGGGGGCGGAAACCGCGGCGCTCGCAGCGCTCGTCGACGGAAACCCCGGCGAACTCCAGATCCTTCTCGAGATCCTCGCGCTGACGGATCCGTTCGCGCGCGACGCACTCGCCGGCGTCCGGGCACTGGGCTCGTTGCCGCGATACACGGGCGCGAACGCGGCCGCGGTCATGCTGCCGTTCTTGCTCCGCGCGCCCAGCCGCTTCTCCTCCGGTCGTTACGGCGTCCTCTACGGCGCCGAGAGCACCGACACCGCGGCCGCTGAAGTCCGTTATCACCATGCGCGCCGTTTGCGTGCCGCGAATGCCGCGAGCGGCACGATGGTTCTGCTCACGCTCTGGGCATTCGTTCTCGATTGCAACGTCGTGGACGTGCGCGATTACGACGCGGCTATCTACGCTCCTGACACGTACACCGCAGCCCAAGCGCTGGGCGCACGGATCCAAGCGAACGGCGATGCGGCTATCCTGTACCGCAGCGTTCGTCGCCCGGACGGCGAGTGCGTCGCCGTCCTCCAGCCCGCCGCCGTCACGAACATGGAGAAGCGCGACGATTGGCGGCTCGTTTGGGATGGATCGGCGATCAGCGAGACGCTGCGCGTCGCCTAAGGAGTTTTCTGCCGGCGATCAGAGGGTGGTTTTGCCGAGCGCGCTGAGGATCAGCTCGACGGCCAGGATCGCCGTTTGGTTCTCGCGGTCCAGGATCGGGTTGATCTCGGTGATCTCGAGCGACCCCAACGTGCCCGACGCGGCCACGGCCTCCATCAACGTGTGCGCCTCGCGATACGATATGCCGCCGCGGACCGGCGTTCCGACCCCGGGCGCTTCGCTCGGATCGATGCCGTCCATGTCGAAGCTGACGTGCAGCGAATCCGGTCCGCCAGCCACGATCGCGAGCGCCTCCTCGATCACGCGGCTCATCCCGAGCCGGTCGATATCCGACATCGTGAACGCCCGCACGCCGAGTTCGCGGATGACGGCCTTCTCGTCCGCATCCACGTCGCGCAAGCCGATGAAGACGAGCCGGTCGGGGTGCAGGTGCTTCTGCTCGAGCGCGAAGTGCACCGGCATGCCGTGCACGTTCCCGCTCGGCGAGGTCCGCGGCGCGTTGATGTCGCCGTGGGCGTCGACCCAGATGACGCCGGGATGACGGCCGCGGGCGCGCCCGACACCCTCGAGCGTTCCCATCGCGATCGAATGATCGCCGCCCAGCACGAGCGGAAAGCGGCCGCCGCGCACGCTCTCTTCGACCACCCGGGCGAGGTTGCGGCAGACCTCGGCGATGATCGGCAGATACTTCGCACTCGCGTCTTCGATCGAAGCCGACTCGGGGACCGGAACGAAGAGGTTCCCGTAATCGGTGACGCTGATCCCCAGATGTTCGAGCGACTCCTTGAGCCGCGCGTAGCGAATCGCCGACGGTCCCATGTCGACGCCGCGGCGATCGGCACCCAGATCCATCGGCACGCCGATCACGTCGACCCGCTCGACCGTGGTCCGGGCGGCCATCAGGGCTGCTCCTGGTTGCGCGGCTCGCGCGTCAGGGCCGGCGGCGCCGCGCTCTTCGATACGGCCGCGGGGATCAGATGCTCGCGCAGCACGCGCAGCATCGCCGCGAGCGGAACCGCCAAGAACGTGCCCGCCAAACCGAAGAGTTCGGTCCCGACGAGAATCGCCAGAATGATGTAGAGCGGCGAGAGGCCGACCGCGCCCCTGAGCACGCGCGGTGCGACGAAGTTCCCGTCGACCTGCTGGATGACCACGAAGCAGGCCGCCACGATGAGCGCGTTCGTCGGTCCGTTGGTGAAGAGCGCCAGGAGAAACGCCGGCACGAATCCCACGACCGCGCCCGCATACGGGATGAAGTTGAGCACCCCGGCGGCGACGCCGATCAGGAGTGCGTAGGGGACGTGCAGGATGGCGAGCATCACGCCGATCATCGAGCCGACGATCGCGCCGTCGATCAACTGTCCGCGGATGAAGCCGCCCACGACCCCATCGAGATCGTCGATGATCGCCTCGGCCTTGGACCGCTGCGTCGGGGGAACGAGTCCGAGGATGTTGCGCTTCACGGCGCTCGCTTCGAGCAAGAAGTAGGCCGCGAGCACCGGCACGATCACGATCGTCGCGACGATCGAGACCGCCGAGACCAGAAACGTGAGCGTCTTCTGCGCCGCATCGAATCCGTACGTTCGAACGATCGAGCCGAACTGCGCGGGCAGGTTGGCGAGATACACCCGCGAGTCGCGCGGGATCTTCGCGACCCAGGGATTGCTCGGCTCGAGCAACTCGTGCTGCGCGCGCGCGGCGAGGGCGGGGATATCCGCGTAGAACTTCTGCGATTCGTCGACCAGCGGCGGCACGAAGACCGTCACGACGACGGCGCCGACGATCGCGATGAACGTATAGACGATGAGGATCGACCAGATGAGCGGCAGCCGCTCGTTGAGCCGCCGAACGACCGGATAGATCAGATACGCGAACAGAACGGCGCCGACGATCAAGAGCCCGGTCGCCCGGATCGCCGCGAAGAATTGCAGCAGCCCGACGATCAGGTAGATCGAGACGGCCACGACGAGCAGCACTTTGAGGGCGTACGTGACCCGGCGCTCGCCGCGCGAGACCGGGCGGCGCGGCGGCGGCGGTGTCACGGGCGAAACGGGCGGGCCCCTTTGAGCAGCCCCATCGCAGCGTCGACGACGGGTTTGAGGACCGGGCGCAGAGCCTGGCCCGTTTTCCCGCCGATGTAGCCGTCGTCCCAATCGAGAACCGCGAGCACGGCGCCCCGCTTGGCGATCAGGTGCCGGCTCCAGCGCTGCAAACGTTCCGTCGCTCCCGGCACACGAGCTTCGAGCGCGGCCAGAACCGCCGCATCGCTCGGCGCCGCCGTCGCCAGGCGCAGGAACTCCGGGTACGACAGACCCACGCGTGCGAGCAACCCGTCATCGATCGGCGATTGACCGTACAGATACGATCCTAGCGTCCCGGCCTGGTGCGCGCGTGCTTTGTCGATCAAGCGCGGCAACCAGACGATGCCGTCGACCGCAACGTTCCAGCGGCGCGGAGGACCGGTGCGTAAATCAGGGGCGTCCATCGGGAGACGCTTCGCGCCGCGCGAAAGGCCAACCCGCAGCGAACGCGTATCGTCCCGGGAATGCTTGCTCCGATTCCACGAATCGCTCCGATTCCACGAATCGCAGTGCACCGCGCGCTTCGTGCCGGCTGGAGTTCGCTCTTGTGTGCGGCCCTTCTCGCCGGCTGCGCCGGCCACTCGGTGGCGGACGACGCGAGCTTGCGCCTTGGAATGGTGACCGACGTAGGCGGCCTGGGCGACCGTTCCTTCAACGACTCCGCCTACGCCGGGTTGCTCGCGGCCAAGCACGAACTGCACGCGGCGATCACGGTCGTGCAGTCGCGTTCCGCCGCCGACTATCAACCCAATCTGATCGTGCTCTCGAACAAGGGCTACGACATGATCTTCGCCATCGGATTCTTGATGGCGAAGGACCTCACCGACGTCGCGAGCCGGTTCTCCGCGCACCGCTACGGGATCATCGACGCCGTCGTCGACCTGCCGAACGTTACGTCCGTCACGTTCCGGGAAGAGCAGGGATCGTTCTTGGCCGGAGCCGCCGCGGCGATGGTCAGCAAGACGCATGAGATCGGGTTTCTCGGGGGCATCGACATCCCGCTCTTGCGCAAGTTCGAGGCCGGCTATGCGGCCGGCGCCCGCGAGATCGATCCGAACATCAAGGTTGCGGTGAAGTACATCGGCAGCTTCGACAACGTCGCGGCCGGAAAGGAACTTGCCGGGGTGCTCTACGATCAAGGCGCGGACATCATCTTCGCGGCCGCCGGCAAGGGCGGCGTCGGCGCGATCGATCAAGTCAAGGCCCGGAGCGGCGACTACGTGATCGGCGTCGACTCCGATCAGGACGCGCTCGTGCCGGGGAAGATTCTCACTTCGATGGTCAAGCACGTCGACCGGGGGATTTTCTTACTCGCCAAGCGCGCGGCCGCGCACCACTTGTCGAACGGTCACATCGTGCTGGGTCTCAAAGAGGACGGGGTCGGCTTGACGACCTTCCGCTACACCCGTGACGTCATGACGCCGGACCGCATCGCGAAGCTGCACGTGCTCGAAACGATGCTCGAGAACGGCGCGATCGTTGCGCCGGCCACCCGAGAAGAGTTGGCGACATTCAAACCGGTACCGCTTCCTTAACGCTGCGGGGCATCCGCAAGCAGTTCGGTCCCACGCTCGCCGTCGCCGGCGTGGATCTCGACGTGCGCGCCGGTGAGATCCACGCGCTGGTCGGCGAGAACGGCGCCGGGAAGTCGACGCTGGCCGCGATCGCTTACGGCTCGGTGATCCCCGACGCGGGGACGGTCGAAGCGAGTGGACCGGTTGGTCTCGTGCACCAGCATTTTCAACTGATCGAGCGCTTGCGGGTGTGGGAGAACGTGCTCTTGCACCGCGAGCCGCGGCGGGGCTTCGTGATCGACCGCGAGCGCGCACGCGAACGCGTACGCGCGCTCGCCGAGCGGCACGGCCTCGAGATCGATCCCGATGCGATCGTCGAAACGCTGCCGGTCGGGATCAAGCAACGCGTCGAGCTGCTGCGCGAACTCTCGCGCGAGCCGCAGATTCTGCTGCTCGACGAGCCGACGGCGGCACTCGCGCCGGCCGAGATCGACGCGTTCTTCGCCACCATCCGGCGCTTGGCCGACGGCGGCGCCGCGGTGCTGGTGGTCACCCACAAACTCGCCGAGGTGACCGCGTATTCGCAGCGCGTGACGGTCATGCGGGCGGGCGCGGTGGTGGCGCGCTTCGAGACCAACCGCACCGACGCCACCGAGATAGCGCGCGCGATGGTCGGCGGTGAACTTCCCCAGCTCGCGGCCCGCGCGCGGACGACGCCGCAGCCGCGCCTAGCGGTGCGCGAGCTGTCCGCCGGCAGCGGCAGCAGCCGGACCGAGCGCGTCTCGCTCACGGTCGATGCCGGCGAGATCGTCGGCATCGCCGGCGTCGAAGGCAACGGGCAATCGGCGCTGGCCGACGCGCTGGCCGGGGTCTTACCATACGAAGGCACGATCGAACTCGACGGCACGGTGCTGGGACCCGCGCTTGGCCCGGCGGCGCGCATCGAGCGCGGCGTGCGCGTGATCCCGCAGGACCGCCGGCACGAAGCGCTCGTGCTCGACTGGAACGTGCGCGACAACGCGATCCTGGGCCGGCAGCAACACCCGCCGCTGCGGCGCGGCGCGACCATCGATCGCGCCGTCGCGGACCGCTACGCGCGCGAGGCGATCGAACGCTTCGACGTGCGGCCGCCCAATCCGAACGCGATCGTCGACGGTCTCTCGGGCGGCAACCAGCAGAAGATCGTCGTCGGGCGCGCGCTCGCCGGCGAACCCAAACTCGTCGTGGCCTACCAACCGACGCGCGGCATCGACATCGGGGCCGCGACGCTCGTGCAGTCACGCTTGATCGAAGCGCGCAACGCGGGCGCGGCCGTCCTCTTGATCTCGTTCGAGCTTGATGAGATCTTCGCGGTCGCGGATCGGGTGATCGTGTTCTTCGCCGGCCGGGTCGCGGGCTCGTTCGTGCGCGCGGATCTCGATCGTAGCCGCATCGGCGCCTTGATGGCGGGGGGCGCATGAACCGCGGGCTGCGCAACGTCCTCATCGCGCTGGTCGTCGTTGTCGTCGCCGGCGGCCTGGCGATGATCGTGGCGGGCGCGAACCCGATCGACGGTTTCGGCCAACTGCTCGACGGCGCACTCGGCAACCCCTCCGAGATCGCCGAGACGCTCGTCCAAACGACGGCGCTGCTCTTCCCGGCGCTCGGCATCGCGTTCGCGTTCCGGGCCGGCCTATTCAACATCGGGGCGGAGGGTCAACTGATCTTGGGCGGGATGGCCGCCGGGGTCGTCGGCGTGATCGTGCCGCTGCCGGCGATCCTCGCGATCCCGCTCACGCTGGCCGCGGGCGCGTTCGCCGGCGGCTGCTGGGGCGGCGTGGCCGGGTTCTTCCGCGCGCGCTTCGGCGCCAACGAAGTGATCGCGACCTTGATGCTCAACGTCGTCGCGCTGCTGCTCGCCACCTATCTCATCGGCGGACCGTTCAAGCAGGCCGGGGCCACCGCTTCCGAAACGGCCTCGCTCCCGCTCGCGGCCCAACTGCCGAGTATCTTTCCGGACTCACGGCTGACGATCGCGTTGCCGCTCGCGCTCGCGCTGGCGCTGGTGCTGCGCTGGGTGTTCATGCGCACGGTGTTCGGATACGAACTGCGCGCGGCCGGCGAAGCACCGGAGGCGGCGCGGCGGGCCGGCATCGACCTGGCCCGCACCGCGTTCGTCGCGATGGCGACCTCCGGTGCGATCGCGGGGCTGGGCGGCGCGACGATCGTGATGGGGATGCTCCATCGCTTCAACACCGGGCTCTCGCCCGGCTACGGCTTCATCGGCATCGCCGTCGCGCTGGTCGGCAACCTCGATCCGATCGGCATCTGCATCGCCTCGTTCGCGTTCGGCATCTTGCAGAGCGGCGGGATCGCGATGCAGGCGATGGCCAACGTCCCGCGCAACGTCGTCTCGCTGGTCGAAGGACTCGTCATCGTCGCGCTGGCCGGACGGCGCGTCGTCGCTTCGCGGAGAAACGCATGATCGCGGCCACGCTCGCGCTCATCGTGCTGATGCTCATCAAAGCGACGCCGCTGATCTATGCGGCGCTGGGCGGTGTGCTCTGCGAGCGCTCGGGCGTCGTCAACATCGGTCTCGAAGGCGGCCTCGTGGCCGGCGCGTTCACCTCGGTCGTGATCTCGGGAGCGACCGGCAACCCCGTGCTCGGCGCGCTGGCCGGCATCGTCGCCGGCGCGCTCTTGGCCTCCATCCTGGCGTTTGCGGCGACGCGGCTGGGCGTCGATCAGATCGTCGCCGGGACGGGCTTGAATTTCGTCGCGCTGGGCGGTGCCGCGTACGGCCTGGTCGTCATCTACCATCAACCCGGCGCGTCGCACGAGGTCCCGAGTCTGGGACCGATCGGCAGTTGGGTCTTGATCGCGCTCGCCTTCGCGCTCGCCGGGCTCGAATGGGCGTTCTTGTTCCGCACACCATGGGGCTTGCGCGTGCGGGCGTGCGGTGAAAATCCGCGCGCCGCGGAAACCGCCGGCGTCGATGCGCTGGTCACGCGTTTCTGGGCGGTGGTCACCGGCGGTGCGATCGCCGCGCTCGGCGGCGTGTATCTCGCGCTGGGTGAGCTGGATCTCTACTCCGACGGCATGACCGCCGGGCGCGGCTACATCGCGCTCGCGGCGGTGATCTTCGGCCGCTGGAATCCCATCGGTGCGACCGGCGCGGCGCTCTTTTTCGGCTTCTTCGCCGCCTTGCAGTACACGCTCCAGCGCTCCGGTGTCCCGAGCGAACTCATGCAGGCGCTTCCCTATCTCGCGGCGCTCCTCGCGCTGGCCGGGTTCGCCGGTCGCGTCCGCGCGCCGGCGGCGGACGGCGTCCCCTACCTTCGCTGAGAGCGAACGGATCGACGCGCTCGCTTCCCATTTGGCCAGCCCCGGCACGTTGACGGATCGTGCCGTTGCCCCCATGATGTCCTGAATGCGTCCGCTGCGACTGCTCGTAGCCCTCGCCACCCTCTGCGCGTTTGCAGGCGGTTCCGCTCTCCCGGCTCGCGCGGCCTCCGGTCCGCTAGCCGATTTGCAGCGGCATCTTTCGGCGCTCTCGGCGCGCGCGCCGGGCAACGTCGGCGTGATGGTCGAGGACGTTCAGACCGGTCTCTCGACGGGGATCAACCCGGGCGCGAACATGCCGGCCGCCTCGACGATCAAGATCCCGGTGATGGTCGAGGTCTTCCGTCAGATGGCGCAAGGCGCGTTCGACCTCAACCGCCGGCTGACGCTCCTCTCCGGCGACCGGGACTGGGGCTCGGGCGATCTCGCCGGCGCGCGGGGCGGTTCGCAGTACGCGGTTTCACGGCTGCTCACGCTGATGATCACCGAGAGCGACAACACGGCGACCAACATGCTCATCCGGCTCGTCGGGCGCGCGCACATCAACATGACGATGCGGGCGCTCGGATTGCGGCAAACCGTCGTCGGCGACTACATCCGCTCCGCGGGCGACATCCGTTCGCTGCGCTCGAGCCCGCAAGACATGACCAACCTGCTCGCCGACATGGTGCGCGAGACCTTGGTCGATGAGTGGTCGTCGCGGGCGATGATCCAAATCCTCAGCGGGCAGCGCCACAACAGCCTGTTACCGGAGCCGTTGCCGCCCGGAACGACGATCGCGCACAAGACCGGCACGCTGCACGACACGCTCAACGACGTCGGCATCGTCTACGCCGGGGACGAGCCGTACATCATCTCGGTGATGACGACCCATCTCTCGTCGCTCGAAGCCGGCCGCCGTTTCATTCGCGGCGTCTCCCTGCTCGCATACGAAGCGCTCGCCCCGCTCGCGTCGTGGCGCGCGCGCGGCGCGCCGGCCGTCGCGCCCGACGTGCAGATGTGGACCTCGAACGCGCCCGGCGCGAGCGCCGCGCCGCCCGACGCCGAGGCGACGCCGGCACCGGAACCTCCGCAACCTTAAACGCCGCAGCGTTCGCCACCGCGGGCGGCGAAGTGGGCACGCGATGCGCGATCTCTTCCTGACGTTTTTGCGCCTGGGATCGACGTCGTTCGGCGGCCCGCTCGCGCATCTCGGCTACTTCCGGCGCGAGTTCGTCGAACGCCGTGGCTGGCTCGACGGCGAAGCGTTCACCCAGATCGTCGCTTTTTGCTCGATCCTGCCGGGACCCACCTCGAGCCAGGTGGGGATGATCGTCGGAACGCTGCGCGCCGGATGGCGCGGCGCGCTGGTCGCGTGGCTCGGATTCACCCTGCCCTCGGCCATCGCGATGGCGCTCGCCGGTTTCGCGCTGCGCGCGATCGAAGGCGGCGGCAGCGAGCCCGCGTGGTACATCGGATTGCTCGCGGGGCTCACGGCCGCGGCGACGGCGGTCGTCGCGCAAGCGGTGCTGCTCATGGCGCAAGCGCAGTGCCCGGACCGGGAGACGCAGACCGTGGCCCTGGCCGCGATGATCCTTGCGCTCGCGCTGCAAGCCGTACCGGGACTGCAGTGGGTGCCGATCCTGGCCGGCGCGCTGGCCGGCGCGCTGGTTTTGCACCGCACGTCGCGGATTGCATCGAGCGCCTTACCGCTCGCGATTCCGGCTGGGGTCGCGCTGGGCTGCGGGGTCGCGTTCGGCCTCATCGTGATCGGGGCTGCGAGCTTCGCGGGTCGCGGCGAAGCCGGCGCGTTCTGTGCGACGATCGTGCGGGCGGGGACGCTCGTGTTCGGCGGCGGTCACATCATTCTGCCGCTCTTGCAGTCGCTCGTCGGCGAGGGGCTGATCGGCGCGCACGATTTCTATGCGGGGTACGGCGCCGTGCAAGCCGTTCCGGGACCGCTCAATTCGTTCGCGACGTTTCTCGGCGTCGCGAATTTCTCACCGCTGCGCGGCGTTGCGGGCGCCGTCGTCGCCACGCTGCTGATCTTCGCACCCTCGTTTCTGCTCGTCTTCGCGCTGGCGCCGGTCTGGAACCGCCTGCGGACCGATCGCGTCGCGGTCGGCGCGCTGCGCGGTGCGGGCGCGGCCGTGGTCGGCTTGCTCGGCGCGGTCTTGTATTCGCCGCTCATCGTGTCGATGGCGCATGACGTATGGCGCGTGGCGATCGCGTTGGGAGCCTTCACGCTGATCGTGGTTTGGAAATCGCCGCCTTGGGTCGTCGTGGCCGGAGCGGCGGCGATCGGGGCCGTCGCCGCAGCCGCGGGAGCGCCGGTCTAACGGCGCGAACGACGCGGCGATGTTCTTGGAAGGCTCGCGCGACTTCGACCTCATTTGGGGCACCGTAACCGCGGCAATCTCGTTCGCGCTCGCGTATCCGGTCTTGTGGTGGTGGCTTCCCGAGCACCGGCGCTCCCTCTTCGGTTCGCAGATCGACCCGAATATGCGGCTGCAGTTGGGCTACGGACTGCTGTGCATGGCGATGTGCTTCACCAACGCCCTGTGCCGCTACATCGATCACGGTGAACTCGAATACGTGCATCCGATCTTCGCGTTCATCACGCTCGTGCTCGTACTGCTGCTGACGCCGCTGATCGCGCGCACCGCCCTCTCAGCCCGCACGCAATGAGATGAAGCGGCTGGCCGCCGGCGCGGCTTTGGCGGCCGCTTGCCTGGGCACGGTCGCGGCGGCGGGCGTCGCGCTCGTCGAGTTGCCGAACGCGTGGCGGATCGCGCCGCCGGGCGGTCCGGTCGCGACCGTCGGCACGTTGCCCACGGGCCTGGCGCTCTCGCCGGATCGCGCGCATCTCTTCGTGCTCGAGACCGGCTACGGCAAGCCCGCGCTGCGGATGCTGGACGCGCGGACGCTCGCGACGCAGCGCACGCTCGACCTGCCGAATGCCTACGGGAGTCTTTTTCCCGACGAGTCCGGTGTGTGGATCGCCGCGACGCAGAGCTTCGGCGAGCAGATCGCGCATGTGACCTTCGACGGCGCGGTCGACCGCACGATCAGTTTTCCGTTGCCGTTCTTCCCGGCCGCGGTCGCCCGCTCGCCGGACCGTGCGACCCTTGCCGTGGCCGGCGACCTCGCGAACGAAGTCGCTCTCGTCGATGCGGCGAGCGGGACGATTCGCAAACGCATCGCCGTCGGCCGCCATCCGGCCGCGCTCGCCTACAGCGCGGACGGGCGCACGCTCTACGTGGCCCTGCGCGCCCGGGCGCTGGTGCAGGCGCTCGATGTTGCGCACGGGACGATTCGCAGGGCGATCGCCGTCGGCCGGCACCCCGATGCGCTCGTGCGCCGCGGTGAGCTGCTGTTCGTCGCCGACAGCGACGACGACGACGTGGCCGTGATTTCGCTGCCGCGCGAAACCGTGCGGCGCTTCCCGCTTCCGATCCGCAGCGGCAGCTTCGGTGAATCGCCCAATGCGCTCGCGGTCGCGAACGGCCGTCTCTACGTGTCGTGCGGCGCCGCGAATGCGATCGCCGTCTACGGGATCACCGCCGGCGGATTGCAGCCGATCGGCGCGCTGCCGACGGGCTGGTATCCCACGGCGATCGCGCTCGACGAAGCCGGCGGCAGCCTCTTCATCGCCGACGGAAAGGGCGAGAGCGGCCATCCCAATCCGCGGTATGTCCCCGACGCGACGGACCGGTCGGACTACGTCGCGGGCAATCTCACCGGCTCGATTCGCCGCGAGCCGATCCCCACGGACGACGCCTTGCGCGCGGGTACGGCGACCGTGCGCGAACTCGCCCAACACGCCATCGCACACGACGATCCGGTGGTTCGCCCCAGCGGTCCGCTCCGCCACATCATCTACATCGTCAAAGAAAACCGTTCGTACGATCAGGTCCTCGGTGACGTCGCCGGCGCCGACGGCGATCCGAAACTCGTCATGTTCGGTGCGGCGATCACTCCGAACCAACACGCGCTCGTCGCGCGCTTCGGCGTCTTCGATCGCTTCTACACCAACGCGCACGTCAGCGCCGACGGGCACAACTGGGCGCTGGGGGCCTTCGCGAACGACTATCTCGAAAAGATGTGGCCCTCGACCTACGCGGAGCGCCGGCCGTACTACGACTTCGAGGACGGCGCCGAGGCCTCGACCGCGCACGCCGGCTATCTCTGGGACGACGCAGCACGCGCCCATGTCTCGCTGCGGAACTACGGCGAATTCGTCACCGCCGGCCCGGTCGACGGCGTGCCGGTTTCGACCACGCATCGCAACCTGCAGGGCGTCACCGACACGCGCTTCCCGACCTTCGATCTCAAGATCCCCGACGTGGTCCGGTTCGCGGAGTGGAAGCGCGAGTTCGACCGCTACGAGGCGAACCGGACGCTACCGGCCCTGGAAATCGTGCGCTTTCCACGCGATCACACCGAGGGCACGCGGGCCGGTTCCGTGACACCGCAGGGGATGGTCGCCGATAACGACCGGGCAGTCGGGCTGCTGGTCGATACCGTCTCGCACAGCCGCGACTGGGATTCGACCGCGATCTTCATCCTCGAAGACGACGCCCAAAACGGTGCCGATCACGTCGACGAGCAACGTTCGACGTTCTATCTCGCCTCGCCGTACGCCAAAGCCGGCCTCCATCACGCGCACTACACGACCGCCAGCGTCCTGCGCACGATCGAGATCGTGCTCGGCATGCCGCCGCTCTCGACGTACGACGCCGGCGCGCTGCCGCTCTACGACGCCTTCACGGCGACGCCGGATCTCACCGCGTTCGACGCGCTCGCCGAGACCTACAACGTCGACACGAAGAACCCCAAGACCGCCTACGGCGCCACACAGAGCGCCCGGCTCGATTTCTCGCACGAAGACGCCGTGCCCGACGGCATCCTCAACGACATTCTCTGGCACGCCGTGCGCGGCGCCGAGCCCGAACCGCACGTCGGCCTGTTCACGAAGACCGGCGGCGACGACTAACGCTCCGCCGCTTAGACTTTCCTTAACATCCGCGTGATACGTTCGCGGCTGCCATGCTCATCCGTTTTGTTCGCGCGGCGGTCGTCTGCGCGCTTGCCCTCGCCCTTGCTGCGCCCGTCGCCGCGCCGCGTTCCGTGCGCGCGCAGCCGGTCGCCCCGCACAACGTCATCCTCTTCGTCCCCGACGGCCTGCGCGCGGCGATCGTCGACCCGGCGCTGGCGCCTGCGATGGCGCAGGTCCGCCGCGACGGCGTCGACTTCGCCAACCCGCATGCGATCTTTCCGACCTTCACCACCGCCAATGCCTCGGCGTTCGCGACCGGTCACTTTCTGGGCGACACCGGCGACTTTTCGAACACGATCTACGCCGGCTTCAAGGTGCTCAGTGCGAAGTATTCGTTCACGCCGTTCCTCGAGAACGACGCGGTCCTGGGCGAGATCGACAAAGGCGAAGGCACGACCGGAAACTATCTCGACGAGGTGAGCGTACTCGCCGCCGCTCGTTTGGCGGGCTACGGCACCGCGGCGGTCGGGAAAGTCGGGCCGGTCGCCATCCAAGACGTGACCGCGCGCGACGGCACCGGCACGATCATCATCGACGACCAAACGGGGCGGCCGGGCGGCCTGCCGGTCGATCCGGCGATCGCCGCGCAGATCAAGGCCGTGACCGGCCTCGACGCCGCACCGACGCGCGGTGACAACGGCGACCGCGGCGACGCGAGCCGTGCCGGAACGACCGTTCCCAACCAAACGCAACAAGACTATTTCACGGCGGTCGCCACCCAGGTCGTCCTGCCGGCACTCAAAGCCAAGGGGAAGCCCTTTGCCCTCGTGTTCTGGTCGCGCGATCCCGACGGCTCACAACATAATCAAGGGGATAGCCTCGGCTCGCTGACGCCGGGGATCAACGGCCCCACGTCATTTGCGGCGATCAAAAACGCCGACAACGATCTGCGGGCAATCCGCGCGACGCTCGCGGCACTCGGCCTCGCGGGCACGACCGACATCGTGATCGCCGCCGATCACGGTTTCTCGACGATCGCGAAGGATTCGAGAACCTCGCCGTCCTTGGGCTACACGTACCCGGACGTGCCGGCGGGCTGGCTGCCGCCGGGCTTTCTCGCGCTCGATCTCGGCAAAGCGCTCGGCATGCCCGTCTCGGATCCCGACAACAACGACGCCGTCGTCCATCCCGATCTCGAGGGCAAACATCCCGTCTCGGGCGACGGCTTGATCGGCTTCGACAGCACGAGGCCCAACGTCGTGGTCGCGGCCAACGGCGGCTCGGACCTCGTCTACCTGCCGCAGGACAATGCCCGGGAACTCGCACCCAAAGTCGTCGCCGCGCTACTCGCGCAGGACTATGTCAGCGGGCTCTTCGTGGACCGGCGGCTCGGCAGATTCCCCGGCACGCTGCCGCTCTCGGCGATCAACCTGATCGGCGCGGCGGTCACACCGACGCCGGCGATCGCGGTGAACTTCCGCTCGTTCTCCACCGGCTGTGCGAACGCGCTGCGCTGCACGGCCGAAGTCGCGGATACGGTGCTGCAGCAGGGCCAAGGGATGCACGGCACCTTCAGCCGCGCCGACACGGCAAACTTCATGGCCGCGATCGGACCGGACTTCAAGCACGGCTTCAGCGATCCGGCCCCGGTCTCCAATGCCGACGTCGGCATGACGCTGGCCGCCATCCTGCACCTGACCATCCCCGAAAAGGGTACGCTGGTCGGCCGGGTCATCAGCGAGGCGCTCCGCGGCGGAACGGTTCCGCCCTTCACGAGTGCCGTGCTGCGGTCGGAGGCCGATCCGGCGGGCCGGATCACGGTTCTGAGATACCAGGCCGTCGGCAAGACCCGCTACTTCGACGCAGCCGGTTTCGCGGGGAAAACCGTCGGCTTGTAGTCCCCGCGAACGAACTCCGCGTCTAATATGGTAGGAGGCGAGTGGACGGCGCGCAAATGGGCTTCTCCTCGGCAAGCGCCGGACGGAATCGCCTTTCCTCGTCCCTCATCACTGCCATGACGACAACGTCACCTTACTGACGGCAAGGAGTCCGCAATGTCAACAAGCGCCGCTGCGCCAGCAAATCGCTGGGCCGTAGCCTGGGCGGGTGTCATCGTAATGATGGTACTCGGCACGGCCTACGCCTGGAGCAACTTTACGACGCCGCTCCGGGCGGCATTCGGCTGGGATGCCACCTCGGTGTCCCTCATCTTCGGGATCGCCATCTTCTCGCTCGGCATCGGGGCCGTCGTCGGCGGCCGTTGGCAGGACCACGTCGGTCCGCGCAACGTCACGATCGTCGGCGTCGTGCTGTGGGGCGTCGGAAACCTGCTCGCGGCACTGGGACCCCACGACTTGTGGTGGTGGGACGTGACCTATGGCGTGATCGGGGGCTTCGGCAACGGGATGGCCTACATCACGCCGCTCGCCATGGTGACCAAGTGGTTTCCCGATAAGCGCGGCCTGGCTTCGGGGATGGTCGTCATGGGCTTCGGTCTGGGCGCCTTCGTGTACGGGTTCATCCTCAAGGCGATCGCCGGCTTTTCGGCGACCTCGGCGCATGCCTCGCAATTCCTCACCGCCAAAGCCGCTGCCGCGGCCGCGGCCGCGGCAGCCGTCGCGCCTGCGGTCCCCGTCGCGGTCGTGCCCCCGCTCACGGCGGATGAGATCGGCTCGATCACCAGCGTCTTTCTCTGGTCGGGGATCGCGTTCGTGATCATCGGCGGCGCGTGTGCCACGCTCTTGCGCAATCCGCCCGACGGCTATGCCGTCGCCGGCGCCACCGCCAAGCGCGTTTCGTCCGAAGGTTCGTTCACGCCCGGCGAAGCCGCCCGGACGCCCCAGATGTGGCTGCTCTGGCTCATGCTCTTCTTGAACGTGACGGCGGGCATCCTCATCGTATCGAACGCCGTGCCGATCATCCGCGAGTTGATCTCCTTCGGCGTCACCGATCCCGCCCAAGTGAAGGCTTTGTCCGGTGCGGCCATCAGCGCCTACGCGTTCGTCGCGGTCTTCAACGCGCTCGGCCGGTTCTTCTGGGGCTCGGTCTCGGACCGGCTCGGCCGGAACAACGCCTACGCGCTCATCTACGGAGTGCAGGTCGTGGTGTTCTTCCTGCTGCCGGGCTTGCATACGATCCCGTTCGTGCTGATCGCTTTTGCGATCATCCTGGCGTGCTACGGCGGCGGCTTCGCGGTCATGCCGTCGTTCAATGCGGACTTCTTCGGGACCAAGTACCTCGGCCAGAACTACGGCACGATCCTCACCGCGTGGGGCTTAGCCGGCCTGGTCGGGCCCTACATCGCCGGCCGCGTCAAGGACGCCACCGGATCCTATTCCGGCGCGCTGATCCCGATGGCGATCATGTTGCTCGTCGCGATCATCCTGCCGTTCATCACCAAGAAGCCGGAGCGCACGCGGTTGACGACCGCGGCGATCGCGTAAGCCGGCGCGCCTTTAGGACCGGGCGTGACGCCGAATCGCACCGTCGACGGCGTCACGCAAGTCCTTGATCAGGAACGGCTTGCCGAGGGTGGCGCTCCAGCCGCTCTCGGCAGGTTTCCCCGAGGCCCCGAGCCGCACGAGGGCCGTGCGCCCGGCGATGCGTTCGATGAACGCCACCTCATCGGTGCTCAGCAGATCGACGTCGACCACGGCCGCGTCGAACGCCGCGGAGTCGAGCGCGCCGAAGACTTCCTCTTCCGTGGTGACGACCGTAACCGCGAGGCCGTCTTCGCGGAGCGTGTGCGCGACGTAGGAGCGCGCATCACCGTCGGCGTCGAGCAAGATCACGCGACGGCTCACGTCGCGCTGCGGCGCCGGCGTCGTGGGCACGTAGATGCGAAACGTCGAGCCTAGGCCAATGCGCGTCTTTATGTCGATCCGGCCGCCGTGAAGATCGACGATCCGCTTGGCCAGATAGAGGCCGAAGCCCGTGCCGCCGATGCCGAGTTCGCGCGCGTTCGACGCGCGCGCGAAGCGGCCGAAGAGCTTGCGCTGATCGGCCTCGGGGATGCCGATGCCGCGATCGCGCACGGCGACCTCGACGCCGTCGCCGACGGCGCGCACGTTCACCTCGACGGCTTCGCCGCCCGGCGAATACTTGATCGCGTTGCCGATGATGTTCTCGAACACCTGGCGCAACCGGCCGGGATCGCCGTTGACCACGTGCGACTTGGCGTCGGCCCGGATATCGATCGTGCGGGTAACGCTGAACACGCGCGCAACGTCGCGCACCAGCAATTCGAGGTCGACCGGATCGACGTGCAGGTTGAAATCGTTCTGATCGAGTCGCGACAGGGCGAGCGTATCGGTCGCGAGGCCCGCCAGGCGCATCGCGCTCGACGAGATCATGTTGAGGAACTGCCGCGACTCTTCGTCGAAGCGTTCGTCCTCGGCGAGCACGTCGGCGAAGCCGACGATGGTCGTCAGCGGTCCTTTGAAATCGTGCGCCAGCATCGCGATCAAATCGTTCTTGACCTGATTGAGTTCGATGACCGAGGCGCGGCGCGTCGCGAGTTCGCGGTAGATTTCCACGTTGCGCGCGGCCACGGCGACATACTGGGCGAGCAGCCCGAACGCGAACACATCGGCCGCAATGAAAGCGTGTTCGGTCGCGTGCACGTCGAGCACGAACACGGCCCGCCCGGCGCCGCCGAGCACGGCGATGGCGAGCCGCCGGTTGTCCTCGTCCACCACGCTGATCGGCGCGTTGAGCGCGGTCCGCAAGAACGGATCGGCAACGTCCGGCGCGTCGGGGAGAAGGTTGAGATCGTCGGTTTCCACGAGCGCTCCGTCGGCCCGAACCGCGATCAAACGCCCCTCGCCACCGGTCAGTTGGCGAATCCCGACCAGCAAGGCTTCGACGAGCGCACGCGGATCGAGCGCACTGAAGATGCCGCGCGCGATCGACGTCAGCGCAGTCAAGCGTTCGTTTTGCAGCTCGAGGGTCATCCCGCGCATCACGCTGTCCGTGATGTCGCGCGCGATGATCACGAGATTCGCGACCTCGCCATCCGCGTTGACGATCGGTTGGGCTGAGATTTCGGTATGATATTCGGTCCCGTCGCTGCGGTAGCTGATGTACTGGGTGCTCGCGCTCTTTCCGTCGAGGAGTTGTTGGTAGAACGACCGGAGCATGGGACGGTTCGTCTTCGGGCCGAAGAACAGATCGGCCGGCCGGCCGACGACGTCTTCGAGCTTGACGCCTTTCTGCCGCAAGAACGCGTCGTTCGCATAGATGATCGTGGGCGGGGCGATCCGGTCGGGAGACGGAGACGTGATGAGCACGGCGTCCTGGGCCCGTTCGATCGCGGTCGAGAGCAAGCTGATCCGTTCGCTGGCTTCCGTTTGGCTGGTGAGGTCGGTACCGAACGCGAGCGCCAGCTCGCGGCGGCGCGCCTGCACGAGTTCGATGCGTAACTCGATCGGATACGTCGTTCCGTTTTTTCGCCGCGCGGTCGTGCGCAAACTGAAGCGCTGCTTGGGATCCGACCGCAGCCGTTCCATGTACCCGTCGAAGCGATCCTCGATCGCCATCTCCGGCAGCAAATCCGGTAAGGCGATCGCGCGTAGTTCGGCGAGCGTATAGCCGAGGTTGGTGCGCGCCGCTTCGCTCGCGAAGATCAGCCGCCGGTCGGCGACGTCGAGGTGGTACAACTCCGCGCGCGAGCTATCGAAGAGCCGCAGCAGCGCGCGCCGCGACTCGAACTGGTCGAGGATGGCGTCGGCGATCGAGCGCAGTCCGGTCCGTTGCTCGATCGTCAGGTGATGCGGTTTGACGTCCATGACGCAGAGCGTCCCCAGCACCTCGCCGGTCGGGACGACCAGCGGCACGCCGGCGTAGAAACGGATCGACGGCTCTCCCGTGACCAGGGGACTCTCGCGAAAGCGCTCGTCCAAAGTCGCGTCGGGGACCTCGAACAGGCCGTCCTGGAGGATGGCGTAGGCGCAAAAGGCGTGCTCGCGCGACGTTTGGGTCAGCTCGCCCAACCCGAGATTCGCCTTGAAAAACAAGCGTTCGCGGTCGACGAGCGAGATCAGCGCGATCGGAACGCCGCAGACGTTCGCCGCCAAACGAGCGAATGCGTCGAAGACGTCCTCGGGTGGAGTGTCGAGGAGTTGATAGTCTTCGAGCGCCGCTAAGCGAGCGGCCTCATTGTCGGGGATCGGTGCGACGGAAAACATCCGAACTCATACGCTTCGCCTCGATGAAGCGATTGACCCCGGCTAAGTCCCGTGTGTTGAGGATATCGGCGGCCCGCAGCCATGCGCGGCGCGCCTGGCCGACCGCGAACGCGACGTTCACCAAGTGCTCGCATGCATGCGCGTCCGAGTCGCAGGTGAACGTCACCCCGAACTCGCGCGCTCGCCGGGCAAGGTTAGAGGGCAGATCGAGCCGGTTGGGCTGGCCGTCGATTTCGAGCGCCGTGCCCGTCCGTGCCGCGGCCGCGAAGACCGCATCGTGGTCGAAATCATAGCCCGGGAAGCCCTCGACGTTGCGTCCCGTCGGATGCCCGATGATCGTCACGTAGGGGTTCTCGCAAGCCCGAATCAGGCGGGCCGTCATTGCCTCGCGCGAGAGGTTGAACGCGGAGTGGACGCTCGCGACCACGATGTCGAGTTGGGCCAGGATCTCGTCGGGATAATCGAGCGATCCGTCGGGCAGGATATCGACCTCCGACGAGCAGAGCGTCCGGATTCCGTAGCGCTCGCCGAGTTCGCGCACGCGCGTCCGCTGCGCCGCCAGATCGTCGGGGTCGAGCCCCCACGCGCCGCGTCCCCACGAATGATCGCTGATCGAGTGATACTCGTAGCCGCGCGCGGCCGCCGCGGCGATCATCGCCTCGAGGTTGTTGCGTCCGTCGCTCCAGGTGCAATGCATGTGGAAGTCACCGCGAAGGTCCGCGAGTTCGACGACCTCGGGTAACGTGCCGTCACGCGCCGCTTCGATCTCGCCGATCCCCAGGCGCAGTTCCGGCGGAATGTAGGCCAGCCCCAGCGCCGCATAGACTTCCGCTTCGGTGCGGCAGCGAATCGTGTCGCCGGTCGCCAGATCGACGATCCCGTTCTCGCTCACGCGCAATCCCTTGCGCACCGCCAGTTCGCGCAACTGGATGTTGTGCTCGCGGCTGCCGGTGAAATGCTGGAGGAGGTTGCCGAACACCGGCGCCGCGAGCACGCGCAGATCGACTTGCAACCCGCCGGACAGCCAGATGCTGGCCTTGGTCGCGCCCTCGGCGAGCACGGCCTCGGCTCGCGGAAACGCGACGAAGGCTTCGATGATCGGGGCCGCGTTCTGCGAGGTGCACAGCAGATCGATGTCGCCGACCGTTGGCTCCTGGCGCCGCAAACTTCCGGCGTAGGTGAGATCGGCGGCATCGCTGCGCTCGCCGATGTATGCGATGAGTTCGAGCGCAATCGGAAGCGCGCGGCCGATCGGCGTGCGGTGCTGCCGGCCTTTGTACGCGAGCACGCCGCGCTTCATGTTCTCGAGGGACTTGGGGCCCAGGCGCGGCAACCCGGCGAGCGAACCGTTCGCCAGGGCTGCTTCGAGCTGGGCGAGCGAGGCGATGCCGAGTTGGGTGAAGAGCATCTGCGCGGTCTTCATGCCGACGCCTTGCACGCCGAGCAGTTCCACGAGCGTCGAGGGAAAGATGGCGCGCAGCTCTTCCAGATAGGGGTCGGTGCCCGTGTGGGCCAGCTCCACGATCCGGGCGGCGATCGACTTCCCGATCCCTGGCAGCTCGCGCAGCCGGTCGTCGGCGATCAGCGCGCCGACCGGGGGCGCGTTATCGATCGTCTCGGCGGCCCGTTCGTACGCCATGAACTTGAAAAACGGCTCGCCCGCGAATTCCATGAGCGTGCGGATCTCCCGCAGCGCCGCCGCGATCGCGGCGTTGGACAGCTCGGCCATGCCTAGGAGGTTAGGCGCGGCGCCCGGCGGGCCCCGTGGGGATCGGCCCCGCGAGACCGAAGCGACCGCCATGCGGCGGACCAAGCGGCGTCTCGACCCCGCGATCCTCAACCTGCCGGTCGAGAAGATGCGTGACGGCTACTACGCCGACACCTACTTCAATCGCGCGCGCGATATCTTGCGCGCGGACGGCTTCCATCCGCGGGTGCGGATGCAGGTCTTCCAGCGCGCCGAGAACGCCGTGCTCTGCGGGATCGACGAAGCGATCGCGATCCTCAAGCTCTGCTCCGGACGCGCTTCCGAAGGGTCTTGGATCGAAGGCTGGGACGATCTCGTGGTCCGGGCGCTCTACGACGGCGACCGGATCGGCTCGTACGAGACGGTGATGACGATCGAAGGCGACTACGCGACCTTCGCCCATCTCGAAACCGCGTATCTCGGCGTGCTCTCGCGCCGCACGCGCATCGCGACCAATGCGCGCGCGATCGTCGACGCCGCCGGCGGCAAGGAAGTGCTCTTCTTTCCGGCGCGCTACGATCATCATCTGGTGCAAACGGGCGACGGGTACGCGGCGTATATCTCGGGAGCGCTCGGCGTCTCGACCGACGCCAACGCCGAATGGTGGGGTTCGCGCGGGATGGGCACCGTGCCGCACTCGCTCATCGCCGCCTACGGTGGCGACACGGTGCTCGCGACGCAGAAGTTCGCGCAGTTCGTCGACCCCAGCGTCAAGGTGATCTCCCTGGTCGACTTCGACAACGATTGCGTCGGGACGTCGATCCGCGTCGCGCGCGCGTTGGGCGATCGCCTTTGGGGCGTGCGGCTCGACACCTCGGGGACCTTGGTCGACGCCTCGATCGTGCCGCAGATGGGCACTTTCAAGCCGACCGGCGTCATCCCGCAACTCGTCCATAACGTGCGCGCCGGACTCAACGCCGAAGGCTACCACCACGTGCGCATCGTCGCGAGCGGCGGCTTCCACGCCGAGAAGATCGCCGCGTTCGAGCGCGAGCATGTCCCGGTGGACGCCTACGCGGTCGGCAGTGCTTTCTTCGACGGTGCCGGCAGCTACGATTTCACCGCCGACATCGTCGCCGTCACCGCGGACGGCGAATGGCAAGAGTGTCACAAAGTCGGCCGCCCCGAACGCCCCAACCCCCGCCTCGACCCCGTCCCCTAACCCCCGCTACCCTACAACGCCACCACGCAACGCCACGATGCGTGCCAACACGTGAGCGTGCCAACCCGTGAGCGTGCCAACCCGTGAGCGTGCCAACATGTCATCCTGAGCCCCGTCGAAGGATGGGCATGAGAGAACGGTGCGTGGCGCGCCCATCCTTCGACGGGGCTCAGGATGACAGAGTGGCAGGCACACTTCGTGGCACGATACTGATTGGTTGGCGCGCGGATCGTTGCGCCGAAAAGAGAAGATCGGCGCCTGCATGGTGCCGATCTTCTCTTTCGATGCGGTTTTCGTTTCCGCGCTTTTGCGGGGGGCTTAGACGGGGGCGGTGGTGGTGGAGGCGAGTTTTTCGATGATCGCGCGATTGAACATCGCGAGATCCCCGGGGTTGCGTGAGGTGATCCAGTTGCCGTCGCTGACGACGGGCTGATCGCGGTAGAGGCCGCCGGCGTTGCGGATGTCGTCGGCGATGGCCGCGTAACCCGTGAGCGTGCGACCGCGCGTGAGTTGCGCCGAGATGAGGATCTGCGGGCCGTGGCAGATCACGAATATCGGCTTCTTCGACGCGTCGAATTCCTTGACGAACCGCTGCACGTCTTTGTTCGTGCGGATGTGATCGGGCGATTGACCGCCCGGGATCAAGAGCGCGTCGAAGTCTTCGGCCGTCACGTCGGCGACCAGCTCCTCAGCCTTCACGCTCTGGCCTTCGTCGAGGCCTTTCTTTCCGCGGATCTTCTGTAACGACTTGTCGTCCACGCCGACGATCGTCACGACGGCACCCGCTTCCTCGAGCGCGCGGCGCGGTTCGAGCAATTCCGATTCTTCAAATCCGTCGCCGACGAGCGCGGCGACTCGCTTCCCTTCGATATCCATCCCGCGCAGATACGCCCCCTCCACCCGGGAGCCTTCCGTTCAGAGCACGCCCCCGGTCGCTTGGACCGCGGCGCGCAGCAAGTACGTAAGCTCGACCTCGAGCTTGCCGAGCGAGTCGAGGACCCCGTCCTCGGCGAGCACGTTGAGGGTCGGATTCCGGCGGGTCATGTCGGATTCGGGGACGGCATGGCGGGGGTTGATCTCGCGCATGTAGATGCGAGCGTCGTGCCGGATCGCGCCGTCGGGGAGAAAGTAGAGCGGGTCCAAGCCGCCGGCATACACCTCGAGCGAGAGCAGGTTGGTTTTCTGCATGAACTCGACGGCCCGCAGCCGCAGCGCTTTGGCCAGGCGCGCCAGCGCCGGGACCGCGGCGCGCTCGTGGCCGGCGATCAGCCCGGCGACCAAGGCGGGGGCGAGGCCGGCTGCGTGGGCCAGGCCGGCCGGGTCGAGGTCTTTGCTCGCGGCGAGTTCGGCGAGGGCGGCACCGAAGGCGGGCCCCCCCGCCGTACCAAGCGCGCCGTCGTAGGCGGTCGTCATGCGGCCCTTTTCCGCGTTCCAGGACCGGACCACTTGGAGGGGAAGCCGGGCGTATGGACACCCCGGGGCGCAAATCACGCCACTTGGATATCTGCCTGAGTGAAGATGTCGCCTCGCGGCTGGACGCCGGCTGGAGCGGCGTCCGCCTGCGTCATGAGGCGCTCCCGGAATTCGCGCTCGAAGACGTCGAAACGGCAACCACGTTCCTGGGTCACCGGCTGCGCGCGCCGCTGCTGATCTCGTCGATGACCGGCGGCACCGAACGCGCGGGCGAGATCAACCGCCGGCTCGCGACGACCGCACAACGGTTCGGAATCGCGTTCGCGCTGGGCAGCGCGCGCGCGATGATCGAAGCCCCCGAACTCGCCCAGACCTTCGCCGTGCGCAACGTCGCCCCGGATGCCTTCATCATCGCCAACATCGGGGCGGTGCAATTGAACTACAGCGTGACGCCGCGCAACATCGCCGATCTGGTCGCGCGCAGCGGCGCGGACGCGCTCTATCTGCACCTCAACCCGTTGCAAGAAGCAATCCAGCGCGGCGGCGATACGAACTTCCGCGGACTCCTGCCCAAGATCACCGCGCTGTGCAGCGCTCTCGACGTACCGGTGCTCGCGAAAGGCGTCGGCTCCGGCATGGCGCCGAGCACCGCCGCGCGGCTGCTCGAAGCCGGCGTGGTCGCGATCGACGTAGCTGGAGCGGGCGGCACGTCGTGGGCGCTCGTCGAGGGCCGCCGGGCCGACGATCCGGCGCGCGAACGCATCGCGGAAGCGTTCGGCGATTGGGGCACCTCGACCGCGCGCGCGGTTGCGGAAGTGCGGGCCGCGCTGCCTTCGGTTGCGCTCATCGCGAGCGGCGGGATTCGGACCGGCGTCGATTGCGCGAAAGCGCTCGCGCTCGGAGCCAACGTGTGCGGGCTCGCGCTGCCGTTCCTCCACGCCGCGCACGAATCACAAGCCGCTACCGATGCGCTCGCCGAGGAACTGATCACCACCCTGCGCATCGCGCAGTTCGCGACCGGTTCGCGCACGATCGCAGAGTTGATCCACGCCCTCGCCGGCTGAGCGTTCCGGCCCTCAGGGAATAACGCGCTCGAAGGTGATGCCGCGCGTCGTATCTTCGAGGCGATCGAGCACGAGCGTCGTCTTGTCGAACCACAAGTTCGCCGACACGTTCAAGAGGATGACGTTGATGCCCGCGTCGCCGGGCGGTACTCCGGCCGGCACCGATCGTGCAAGCGGCGAGATCGTCGCCTTGACCGCTTCCGGAAGGGCGGTCACCAGGGCCGTGACCCCGTTTGCGGTATCGGCACGTGCAACGGCGGGGAGCGCAGCCGAGAATCCGACGAGCGCATCATCGATCATGATCGATGCCGTGTCTTTCAACAGGCGAAACGAGCGCGCGTCGCCCTCGAACGTGAGCGTGACCGTGTCGTCGTCGATGACCGCATTCGCCTGACCGCCCTCGGCCGTCCCGCCCTTGTACGAGCGCTCGTGCATCGAGGCCGGATCGAAGGTCGTTTGCGTGAAGTAGCGGGTCGTCCCGATGTTCGCGGTCTCGGTCATCATGATCGCATTGGCGTCGGCCGACCACTCGATCTGCGAGGTGGCGAGTTGCTTCCCGCGGTGGACGATCTTGTAGGTGTAGGTCCCGTTGGGTGGCCGCGCGATCAGTTGCGCGGCCACCGGCAACGCGGCCGCGGCAACGAGGACGGCCGCTCCGGCAAGGACGCGCATTCCAAACATCAGGACTCGGGACGCGGCGTGCGGCACACCGCAACGACGTCGTTCTCGACGCGCACGTCGAACGCGTCGACGCGAGCGAAGTCGCCGAGGGTCATCGTGCCGTCTTTCATGCGAAAGGTCCAGGCGTGCCAGGGACAGGTCACGACGTCGCCTTCGATCCAGCCTTCGGCAAGCGGTCCACCCTGATGCGGGCACGTGTTGTCGATGGCATAAAACGTTCCGGCGACGTTGAAGAGGGCGATCTCGCGATCGCCGACGACGACCGCCGATCCCGTACCGGGCGCGATGTCGCGGACCTCTGCAACCGGGACGAATTCATCGGACACGACCGCGCAGCTTCGCGTGGATGCCGGAGAGGCCTTGCTCGGCGGCAGGCAGCGATCCGGCTCGCGCTTGGCGAACGGCCACGCAAAAGCATAGACATGCCTTCGGGCCTCTGCTATGATCCGTCGGTCGCCGTCCCGGACCCGTGTGGCCTGGAGACGAGCGAGTCCGTCCTTGAACGAGGAGTCCACCCCCGCATGCCCCTGACCAAAGAACAAAAGTCGGAGCTCGCCGCCAAATACGGCCGCGGCCCGAACGACACCGGTTCGGCCGATGTCCAGATCGCGGTCCTGACCGCGTCGATCAACCAGCTCACCGAGCATCTCAAGGTCCACAAAAAGGACCACCACAGCCGCCGCGGCTTGCTGATGCAAGTCGGCCAGCGCCGCCGTTTGCTCAGCTACCTCCAGAGCACCGATCTGGATCGCTACCGCAAACTCATCGGCGACCTAGGGCTGCGCCGCTAAGCCGAAACGCCGGATGGTGCCGCTTCAATATCCTTGAGCGGCGCCGCCGGGGCGGCGATAGTCGCTGCCGCCGGTCATCACGCCCGTGTCGGGGTCGATGACGATCGCTTCGGCCGCACCGAAGTCGTCGCCGTCGCGAAACGTGTAACCGAGCGCTTTGAGTTCGGCCTGCAGCGCGGGCGAGAACGTCTTGGGTTCGACGGCGACGGCTTCGGGCTGCCACTGTTCGTGATAGCGCGGCGCGTCGACGGCGGCCTGCGCGCTCATCCCGAAGTCGATGACGTTCATCAAGACCTGCAGCACGGTGGTGATGATCGTCGGGCCGCCGGGCGCGCCGGCGACGATCGCGACGCGCCCGTTGCGCAGCGCGATCGTCGGCGTCATCGACGACAGCGGCCGTTTGCCCGGCGCGATCTCGTTGGCCGCGCCCTGCACCAGACCGAACATGTTCGGCACGCCGGGCTTGCTGGTGAAATCGTCCATCTCGTCGTTGAGCAAGAAGCCCGTGTACGGTGCGACGACGTAGGCGCCGAAATCGTCGTTGATCGTGTACGTCACGGAAACGGCGTTGCCGAAGCGGTCGGCGATCGAATAGTGCGTGGTGTGCTTGCCCTCGCGCGGGCCCAGACCCGGCGCGAGATCGGCCGAACGCAGCGCCCGTTCGCCGATGCGCGCACGTTGCTTCGCGATATAGGCGGGCGCGAGCAGTTCCGAGATCGGATCGCGCACGAAGTCGGGATCGCCGAGATAGGTGTTGCGGTCGATGAAAGCCAGCCGCTCCGCTTCGATCACCTCGTGCACGCCGTCGGCCGATGCCGCGCCGAGCGCCGCGAACGGCACGCTCTGGATGATGCCGAGGATCTCGCACAAGGTCACACCGCCGGAGCTGGGTGGCGGCGCCGAGACGATGCGATAATCGCGATACCGGCAGGTCACAGGATCGCGTTCGACCGCCGTGTAGCTCGCAAGGTCTTCGAGCGAGAGGATGCCGCCGCCGGCGCTGCTCGCCGCGACGATGCGCTGCGCGATCGGACCGTGATAGAACGACAGCGGACCATCGCGCATGAGCGCTTGCAGCGTCGCGGCGAGATCGGATTGCGCCCACCGCGTCCCCGCGCGCAGCGGCGCTCCGCCACGCGTAAAGATGGCCCGGGTTTGGGGCGTCTGCGCGAGTTCAGCCGTGGCGTCGGCGAACACGGCTGCGTCATCGGCACTCAACCGGAAGCCGTCGCGCGCAAGCTCGAAGGCCGGCTCGATCAGATCGGCCGCGGCCATCGTCCCGTACGCGGCACGGGCCTTCTCCAGGCCCGCGACCGTGCCGGGCACGGCGACGGCGAGATAGCCGCGCGTGCTGCGGCCCGGGACGACGTTCCCCTGCGCGTCGAGATACAGATCGCGCGTGGCGCGCAGCGGGGCGCGCTCGCGAAAATCGATGAACGTGTCGCGGCCGTCCTTCAGGTGAATCGTCATGAAGCCGCCGCCGCCGAGGTTGCCGCAGCACGGGTCCGTGACGGCCAGCGCATAGCCGGCGGCAACCGCCGCGTCGATCGCGTTGCCGCCGTGCCGGAGCACGTCCAGCCCGACCGTCGTGGCGTCCGACTGTTCGGTGGCAACCATCCCGCGCGTCCCCGGGGCAGACCCGGCAGCTACGGTCACTCCGCAGACGGCAACCAGGAGCAAGAGCCGGTGAAGCGGGCGCATCGACGAGGCCATTCGGCGAGACCGCCCGAATCCTTCACCGTTCATCATCAAGAGAACAAGTACCGTAAGAAGTAACCCTAGGAGAATACGTGCCAGAATCCGTCTCTCTCGAGATCGGGGGCCGTCCCCTCATCATCGAGACCGGCGAGTTGGCGAAGCAGGCAAACGGTAGCGCCCTCGTGCGCTACGGCGACCAGAACGTGGTCCTCGCCGCCGCCACCGCCTCCGATAAGCCCCGTGAGGGCATCGACTTCTTCCCGCTCACCTGTGAGTTCGAAGAAAAAATGTACGCTGCCGGCAAGATACCGGGTGGGTACATCAAACGCGAAGGACGCCCGTCCGAACACGGCATCCTCAGCGCACGGCAGATCGATCGTCCGATTCGCCCGCTCTTTCCCGAAGGCTACAAGAACGACGTTCAACTGATCACGACCGTCTTGTCGATCGATCCCGAACTCGATGCCGACGTGCTCGCGGTCTGCGCCGCGGGCGCCGCCCTCGCCCTGAGCGACATTCCGTTTCCCAAAGCCGTCGCCGCAGTCCGCGTCGGCCGCGACGAAGACCACAACTTCATCGTCAATCCGACCTTGCCGCAATACGAAACCGGCGGCCTCAACGTCGTCGTCGCGGGTACGAATGATGCGGTGATGATGGTCGAAGGCGGCGGCAACGAGATCACCGAGGAAGAACTTCTCGGCGCCGTCGAGTTCGCCCACGGCGAGATCAAGAAGATCACCAAAGCCATCGATCAACTCGTCAAGAAGGTCGGCAAGAAGAAGCAGACCTTCGTAGCGACGGAGATCGATCCCAAGTTCAAAGCCTGGGTCGAAACGAAGTTCAAGAAGGACATCGCCAAGGCCATGCGCGTCGTCGAAAAGAGCGAACGCGAAAAGGCTATCGGACAGCTCTCGCGCGAGGTCGCGATCGAACGTCTCACCGCGAAAGACACGGCGATTCGGGCGAAGCTCGAGGACCCGGCGGACAAAGACTTCTCCAAGCTCATCAAGCACCTGGAAGAAGAGGAACTGCGCGTGATGGTCGTCGACGAAAAGATTCGTCCCGACGGCCGCAAGCCGAACGAAATCCGGCCGATCTGGTCCAAGACGCACTACGTGCCGCGGGTTCACGGTTCGGCCGTGTTCACGCGTGGCCAGACGCAGGTGTTCACCGCCGCGACGCTCGGTTCGATCTCGGACGAGCAGCGCCTCGACGGCATCATGGCGATTCCGAACAAGCGCTACATGCACTACTACAACTTCCCGCCGTACTCGGTCGGTGAGACGCGCCCGATGCGCGCCCCGGGCCGCCGCGAAATCGGTCACGGTCACTTGGCCGAGCGCGCGCTCGTGCCGGTGCTGCCGGCCGAAGAGGACTTCCCCTACACGCTGCGCCTCATCAGCGAAGTGCTCGAATCGAACGGTTCGTCGTCGATGGCGTCGGTCTGCGGTTCGACCCTCGCGCTCATGGACGCGGGCGTACCGATCTCGGGTCATGTCGCGGGCGTCGCGATGGGCCTCATCCTGCACGGCAAGAAGCACGCCATCCTCACCGACATCCAGGGGCTGGAAGATTCGCTCGGCGAGATGGACTTCAAGGTCGCCGGCACCAGCAAAGGCATCACCGCGATCCAGATGGACATCAAGGTCCAAGGGATCACGATCGACATCATGCGCGAGGCGATGGCCGAAGCGAAGAAGTCGCGGCTCTTCATCATCGATAAACTCAAAGAGACGATCGCCGAGCCGAACAAGGAACTCTCGCAGTTCGCACCGCGCATGCTCGTGCTCTCGATTAATCCGGACAAGATCAAAGACGTGATCGGCCCCGGCGGCAAGATCATCAACAAGATCATCGCCGACACCGGCGTCAAGATCGACATCGAGAACGACGGCCGCGTGTTCATCGCTTCGCCCGACGGCGAGGGCGCCGAGAAGGCGAAAGCCATGGTCGAAGCGCTGACCAAAGAAGTCAAGGTCGGCGAGACCTACCTCGGCACCGTGACGCGTCTGATGAACTTCGGTGCGTTCGTCGCGTTCCTGCCCGGGAAGGAAGGCCTCGTCCACATCTCGCAGCTCGCGCCGCAGCGGGTCGAGAAGGTCGAGGACGTGGTCAAGACCGGCGACCAGATCATGGTCAAGGTCATGGAGATCGACAGCCAGGGCCGGATCAATCTCTCCCGCAAGGCGCTGCTCGGCGGCAGTGCCGAGGGCGACGCCCCGCCCGAGGACGATTACGTCCCGCGCGGACCGCGCCCCGGTGGCAACGGCCGCGGTGGCGGCGGCGGTGGGGGTGGCGACCGCGGTCGCGGCCGCCCACGGCGCGACTAACCGCGCATAACGCGCGAACGAAACGAAGCGAGGCCGCCAAGGCCTCGCTTTTTTTTCGTCTCCCGCCCCGAACCGGAACTGCACCGGGACGACGCGAAAACCGCGCCGATGATCCGTCGCGCTCTCGTCTTCACCGCCGTCTGCTGCGCGCTTGCAATTCCGGCACGCGCAGCCGACGATGACGTCCTTCACGTGAGCGCGCCGCAAGCGCTCATCCCGATCGTGCGAACGCTCGTCGCGAGTTATCAAACGGCGTTTTCCCGGCACGTCGAGATCAGCGAGATCTCCTCGAACGCCGCGGCGGCGGCCCTCAAGGCCGGCACGATCGACGTCGCCTTGAGCGACTCGGTCTTGGTCGACGCCGATTTCGTCGACACGAAGATCGCCGGCGTGCCGTTCGCCGTGATCGTGAGTCCCTCAACCGGCGTAACGGGTCTCGCCGCGGCGAATCTCACGGCGATCTTCGATCACGCCGCCTCGTCGTGGTCGGACTTCGGCGGGGCGGCAATCCCGATCGCGACCGTCGAACGCCCGCGCGGCAGCGCCGTGCAGCGCCTGGTCGATCGCACCTTCGGACTCGACGCGAAGCGGCGGCCGTCGGATGAGTTGGAAGAAGCCTCCGCATCCGTCGTCAGCGACGTGCGTACGATTCCGGGCAGCATCGGCGTCGTCGCGTTGCCGTTCGCCGGCGACCTGAGCGGCGTGCGCGTCGTGCAACTCGACGGCTCGTCACCCGACGCCCAGGCGATCGCCGCCCACCGCTATCAACTCATCGCCTACGAACACGCGGTGACCGCCGGTGCGCCGTCGATCGTCGCTTCGCGCTTCGTCGCCTTCGTTCGTTCGCGCAGCAGCGACTGGCGGAACGCCGGCTTCATCCCGATGCGCGAACTCACCACGCCGTAGCGCGTCAGGCGAGTTTTTGCAACAGACCCAATAACGTCTCGCGTTCGGCGGGAGTGAGCTGCGTCGTGATGCGCTGGTCGCTCTCGACGACCAGCGGCGTGACTTCACGAACGAGCGAACGCCCGGCGTCCGTGAGGATGGGCAGCGACGAGCGGCGGTCGAGCGCCGAGTGTTCGCGTCTGACCCAGCCGCGCTTCTCGAGCTGGTCGACCATCCGGACCATCGTCGACGGGTCGGCGCCGAGCACACCGGCAACCTCGGTTTGCGTTACGCCGGGTCGGTGGTCGAGCACGATCAAGACGCCGTAGAGCATCGGCGTGAGGCCCAGCCCCCCGGTGGCCTGAGCGAATTTCTGAAAGGCGCGTAGCTGCGCTCGGCGGAGCTGATAGCCGAGCAGGCTACCGAGCCCGCTCTCGTTGCCGTCCATCGACGACAACCATTATCTAAGATGTTACCGGGATCATGCAGCGGCCGTGCGCTTATCGGGGGTTCAGCAGTTCCTTGACGAGGCGGGTTGCCAGCGCGCCGATCACGCGGCGCCGGTAGTGCGGCGTGATCGTGGTGGTCCGCATCGGCGAGACGGCCTTCTGGACGCTCTTGCCGAGCCGTTCGAGCGCGGCGTCGTCGAACCGCGCCCCGACGAACGAGTCCGCGTCCTCGAGCAGAATCGGCCGCGACCCGACACCGGTCAACCCGACGCGCAAGCCGCGCACGATGCCGTCCTCGGTCAGCAGCGCCACGGCGACGCCGGCGAGCGGAAAGTCGATCGCACCGCGCTGCCGCGATTTCGCGTAGCCGGCCGGCCAGGGGTGCGGCGGCAGATGGACCGCGACGATCAGTTCGTCCGCGAGCAAGCGCATGTGCGCCATGCCGTCGTCCTCGAAGAGTTCGGTGAGCGGCAGGCGGCGCACGCCGTTCGCGCCCGCGACCTCGACCTCCGCGTCGTACGCGAGCAGAGCCGCAGCGAGGTCACCGCTATACGCGGCGTAACACCGCGATCCGCCCGGCGCGACATGGCACCGCGTGCCTTCGTATTTCAAGCAGAAGTCGTTGGCTTCGCGCCACCACTGGCTCTTGTTGTAGAACAAGCAGCGCGTGTCGAGCGCGAGGTTGCCGCCGAGCGTTCCGGCTTCACGCAGGGCCGGGGCGGATACCGCGGCGGCGGCGGCGACCAGCGCGGGATACGCAATCCCCAGCGTATCGTTCTCGACCAGTTCCGCGAGCGTGACCGCCGCGCCGATTACGAGCCCGGCGGACGAAAACGCGATGCGGCGCAGTTCGGGGATGCCGCGCAGGTCGATCAGGGTCTGCGGTGCACCCAGGCCGAGCCGTAGGTTCGGCACGAGGTCGGTGCCGCCCGCGATGAAGCGGCTGGAGGAGTCCGCCCGGCGCGCCGTCAGCGCTTCCTCGAGCGAGCGCGGCGTCGCAACCGCGAATTCGGGGAGCAGCAGTCCGCTCATCCGACCAACTCCGGCGCGGCGGCGCGTTTGCGCGCGGCCTGTTCGTGCTTGGTGATCTCGTGCAACAAGCGATCGGGCGTGATCGGCAACTCGTCGACACGCACGCCGATCGCATCGGCGATCGCGTTGGCGAACGCCGGCAAGAACGACGAGAGCGATCCTTCGCCGGCTTCTTTGGCGCCGAAAGGTCCGTTGGGATCGAGGCTCTCGACGATGTGCACTTCGATCGGCGGGGACTCGACGATCGTGGGCACGCGGTAGCCGAGCATGCTGCCCAGCACCGGCATCCCGCGTTCGTAACGCGTCTCCTCGCTGAACGCCTGGCCCATCCCCATCCAGACCGAACCCTGGACCTGGCCTTCGACCGCGAGCGGGTTGATCGCAAAACCGCAGTCGTGCGCGACCCAGACCTTTTCGACCGAGACCATCCCGGTCTCGGCGTCGACCGCGACTTCGACGACCTGCGCGGCATAGCTGAAGCTCATCGTCGAACCGACCGCGCCGCCGCGATGTTTGCCGCCTTGGAACGCCGGCGGACAACTGAACGTCCCTTTGGCCGTGATCGGTCCGTCGACCGCCAGCGCCAAGCCGACCACGTCGTCGAACGAGAGCACCTCGCCCGTGCCGTCCGCGCGCCGGAACGACTCGCCGGCGCAGGTGATCTCGCCGGCCGGCGCGTCGAGTTTGCGTGCCGCGGCCTCGACGAGCTTGGCGCGCAACGCGCGCGCCGCGTCGACCGTCGCGTTGCCGACCATGACGGTCACGCGCGACGAATACGAGCCGTTATCCTTGGGCGTGAGCAGGCTATCGGAGGCGATCACCCGCACGCGGTCGAGCGGCACGCTCAAGACGTCGGCGGCGAGTTGCGCCATCACCGTGCTCGAGCCTTGGCCGATCTCCGCGGCGCCGGTGAGCAGCGTGATCCCGCCGTCGAAATCCAGCCGCAGGTTGACGGTCGCGTGCGGCTCGCCGGTCCAATGCACGGGCTTGGCCGAACCGCTCACGTAGTGCGAACAAGCCATCCCCAGGCCGTGCCCGGGCGGCAACTTGCCGCGCCGTTCACGCCAGCCGCTGGCTTTTTCAACGAGATCGAGGCACTCGGCGAGACCGTAACTCTCGACGCGCAAACCGTTGAGCGTCTCGGCCGGCGCGTGCAGCAGGTTCGCGCGCCGGACCGCGAACGGATCGAGCCCGAGTTCGCTCGCCATCGTGTCGAGCAGCGCCTCGAAGGCGTGGCGCACGTCGACCGTACCGTGCCCGCGCATCGCGCCGCACGGCGGTAAGTTGGCGTACACGCGATACCCGTCGTACTTGACGTTGGGGATATCGTAGAGCGCGTGGATCAGCGCGCCGGCGTAGAGGATCGTGACGATCCCATAGCCCGCGTACGCGCCACCGCGTTGGATCACTTCGCATTCGCAGGCCGTCAACCGGCCGTCGCGTGCGAGGCCCAGCTTGAGCTTCACGTCGGTGTCGGGGCGGCCGCGGTGGGTGAGGAACGTTTCTTCGCGCGTGAGTTGCAGCGCGACCCGCCCGCGGGCGGCGCGCGCGAGCAGACAGCAGATCAACTCGAAGTTCAACGTCTCGGTGCGCGCGCCGAAGCCGCCGCCGATGAACGGCTTGATGACCCGGATCCGGCGCTCTTCCATCCCCAGCGTGCGCGCCACCATCAAGTGCACGTAGTACGGCACCTGGGTCGAGGTCCAGAGCGTCAGATAATCGCGCTCGGGATCGTAGTCGGCCAGCGACGCGTTGAGTTCCATGTGCGCCTGGTTCACTTCGGCGCAGCGATAGGTGCGCTCGCGAACCAGATCCGCTTGCGCAAAGCCGGCCTCAACGTCACCGAACGTGTGATGGACCTCGCGCTCGAGGTTGCCGGGCTTGTTGTCGTGCAGCAGTTGCTCGCCGGCGCGCGCCTGGGCGGCCGTGTAGTACGCGGGAAGTTCTTCGACTTCGAGCCGGATCAGCGCCAGCGCACGGATGGCGGTGGCTTCGTCGACCGCGGCGACGGCGGCGACCGGCTCACCGCGATACCGCACGCGCCCGCGCGCCATCGGATATTCGTTCATCGCGATCGGCAACACACCGTAGGTTTCGGGACAATCATCGCCGGTGACCACGGCCTGCACGCCGGGCAGCGCGCGGGCCTGCGACACATCGAGCGAGACGATCCGCGCGTGGCTGTAGTTGCTGCGGAAGATCTTCGCGATGAACGCCCCGTTCTTGGGAAGATCGGCCGTGTAGAGCGCGCGCCCGGTGACTTTGTCGACGCCGTCGACCAGCGGCGTGCGCGTCCCCGCGGTCGTGTGCACGTCTGTCGTAACCGCCATCACTCCACCTCCGCCGCAGCTTGAACCGATTCGATGATCTTCACGTAGCCGGTGCAACGACAGATATTCCCGGAGAGCGCCGTGCGGATCTGGTCTTCGGTGGGATGCGGCGTGCGCCGCAAGAGCGCTTCGGCCGCCATGATCATCCCCGGCGTGCAGTAGCCGCACTGGGTGCCCAGCATCCGGTGGAAGCCGTCCTGCAAGCGACTCAGCCGGCCGTTGTGCGCCAGCGACTCGATCGTCTCGACGCGCCGCCCCTCGCACTCCGTCGCGCGGGTGAGGCATGAGAGCCGCGGGCGGTCGTCGATGAGCACGGTGCACGCGCCGCATTCGCCGCCGTCGCAGCCTTGCTTGGTGCCGGTCAGGCCGAGCGCCTCACGCAGGTATTCGAGCAGCAGGACGTGATCGGCGACGAGTTCCAGGTGCGGCCGGCCGTTCAAGGTGAAGGCCAGCGTGCGTTTTGCGTTCGTACTCGAAGTGGTCATGCTTCATCCTCTCCTGCCGGCGTTTGCAATTCGCCCAACAGTTCCAGCAGCGTCGCGCGTTGCGCGGGGGTGAGCCGGGTCGCGATCCGCTCGTCGCTCGCGACCACCAGCGGCGTCGCTTCGCGCAGCAGCGTACGCCCGGCAAGGGTGAGCGCCGGCAACGTCGAGCGCCGGTCCTTGGGCGAGGAGGCCCGCCGGACCCACTCGCGCTTCTCGAGTTGGTCGAGCAGCCGGACCATCGTCGAAGGATCGGCGCCGAGCGCGGCGGCAAGTTCGGTCTGGCTCACGCCGGGCCGCTCGTCGAGCACCACCAGCACGCCATAGAGCATCGGCGTGAGGCCCAGCTCGCCGACGGCCTGCGCGAAGGTGTGAAAGGCGGACAATTGCGCCCGCCGGAGGCGGTAGCCCAGCAAGCTCTCGAGCCGGCTCTCCATGGCATTCATTGATATGGTCAATTATTTGACGAGCAACGATAATCATGCTATTTTTTGCGCACCGATGGATTCCACGGCGTACCTGCGTCGACCGTCAGCGACCGGCGGCAGCCACGTTTTACGCGGGCTGACGGCGCCTTTGGCGCTGGCGCGCGCCGTCGCCGAGCGAGCGGACCACCCCGCCGCGATCCAGGACGGCTGCACCATCACCTGGGGCGAGCTGGCCCGGTCGACGGCGGCGCTGGCCGAAAGGCTGCGGGCGGCGGGCCTGGGCGACGGCGACGTGGTCGGCGTCCACTTGCCGAACTCGTGGCAGTACCTGGCCGCCCATCTGGCACTGGCGGAGATCGGCGCGGTGATGCTGCCGCTGCACATGCCGTATCGCGAACGCGAACTCCAGACCTACCTCGACTACGCCGGGGCACGCGCCGTGTTCGTCCCGCGCGGGGCGGGCGAAGCGAAGCTGGCGGCGATCCGCTCGAACCTCCCGCTGCTCGCCGTGTCCGTGACCGTCGACATCGACGCACCCGGCGACGCCTTCGCCATCCTTGGGTCGACGGGTTCGGCCTCCGTGCGCGCCGAGGTCGGCCCCGACCATCCGCTGTGCCTGACGCCGACCAGCGGGACCGAATCGCTCAAGCCCAAGTTGTGCATGCACGCGCACGACGGGCTGCTCTCGAACGCGGTCGCCTTTGCGGAGAGCGTCGGCGTGACGTCCGAGGATCGCCTCGCCATCGGCAGCGGCTACACCCATCTCTTCGGCCTGCTCGGCGTGCACGTCACGCTCGTCCGCGCCGCGACGCTGCTGCCGCTCAAGGCGAATTCGGCCGAGAGTTACCTCGAGATCGCCGAACGCGAGCGCGCGACGATGGCGTGGCTGGTCCCGACGCAACTCGCCGACTTGGTCGAAGCGCGCGAGCGCGACCGCTCGCGGGTCTTGTGTTTACGCGAAGTTCGCACCGCGGGCGCGCCGATCGGCGCCGAACTCGCCGACCGCGCCCGCACCGTCCTCTGTGAGAATCTCGTCGTGCATTGGGGGATGTCGGAGATCGGCGGCGGGATCACCTCGGCCGGCATGCGCCTCGAACCCAAGCTGCTCGGCAATCCGCTGCCCGGCGCCGAGGCGCGCATCGTCGCCGCCGACGGCAGCGAGGCGGCGCCGGGCGAGACCGGCGAACTCTGGTACCGCCGCGCCGACATGTTTCGCGGCTACTATCGCGACCCGGCGACCACCGATGCGACCATCACCAGCGACGGCTGGCTGCGCACCGGCGACCTCGCGAAGCGCGATGCCGCCGGCCGCTTCTGGTACGAAGGCCGCGAGAAAGACCTGATCAATCGCGGCGGCTTCAAGATCAGTGCGTACGAGGTCGAAGCGCATCTCGGCGCGCTGAGCGCGATCCGCCAAGCGGCAGTCGTCTGCGTCCCCGACGAGCGCTTGGGCGAGAAGGGCTGTTTGTGCGTCTCGCTGCATTCCGGCGCGACGCTCACGCTCGCCGAAGTCGCCGCGCATCTCGACGCGCGCGGCCTCGCAAAATACAAATGGCCCGAGCACTTGCTCGTGCTCGACGAATTGCCCGCGACGCCGACCGGGAAGGTCTGGAAAAAGGCGCTCCGGGAATTTGCCGGCGAGCGCGTGCGCGACGGCGCCCCCCTCTAACACGCACGCGTTCAACCGCGTTCTCTCCACCTATCGCGCGTACTTCACCAACTCACACCCCAAAACCGCAGCACACTTACGAAACGGAGTCTGTCTATGAAACGGAAGAATTTTCTTGCGACCAGCGCCGCCGCCGGCGCTCTGGTGGCCGCTCCACGCTTCGCGCTTGCGGCGGGGAACGCTGCGACGGTGAAGATCGGGTTCCTCGATTCGTTCAGCGGCGTCTTCTCCGACATCGCCGGGTATCACAAAGTGGGCGCGTTGCTCGCGCTCGCGGATGCAAATAAAAGGGGCCGCGTCAACTACGAATTCGCGTTCGGCGACGACACCTCGAAGCCCGCGGTGGCGACGACCGAAGTGCAGCGGCTCGTCTCACAAGAGAACGTCAACGTCATCTTCGGGGGCACGTCCTCGGGCGCCGGCCTCGCGCTCAACGCGAAGTGTCTGGATCTGGGCGTCTTCGATCTCGCACTGGGACCGCTCGATTCGTCGATCACCGGCGCCAAGGCCGGGAAAGCCACGTTCCGTTTCTCACCCAGCGGACGGATGCTCTACGGCCCGCTCGCGCAACGCGTGCTCGCGCAAGGCAAGAAGTGGTACTTCATCCAGGCCGACTACGCGTTCGGGAAGGACGGCTACAACGAACTCTCGGCGATTCTGCAGCGCGCGGGCGGCACCGAGGTCGGCCACGACGTGCTGGCACTGGGCACCAGCGACTTCTCGTCGGCGCTCACGAAGGTCCGCAACAGCGACGCCGACGTGCTGATGATGTGTCTCTCCGGCCAAGATGCGGCCAACTGTGCGAAGCAATACGTCGATTTCGGTCTCAACAAGAAACTCAAGCTCGGCGGGATCAATCTCGAAGACTTCTACTATAAGGCGATCGCGCTCGACACGCTCGTCGGCGCGACGTTCCCGGTCTCGTGGTCGCCCTTGTGTTGCGACGATGCTCAGAAACTCACCAAACGGCTGCAACGCGACATTCCCGGGCCGATTTCGTGGCGTCACTATTACGGCTACGTCGGGCTCGAGTCGACGATCGCACGCATCAACGACGCCGGCACGACGAGCGCGGAGAAGTTGGTCGCGGCGTTCTCCGGCAGTTCGTTCAACGCGTACAAACCCAACAAGGCGACCTACCGCGCGAGCGACCATCAACTCCAGCAGGACGTGTTCTCCGGCGCGATCGTCTCGTCGAAGACCTTCGCGAAAACGCAGTTCATGTTCGAGATCGTGAGCACGCTCGAAGCCCCGCAATCCGACGGCCCGCCGACCGCGCCGTGGGTCAAGGCCGCCGAAACGACGCTCGGCGGCCAGACGATCGGCGCCCGCCCCGGCTACACGCCCAAGACCTGGTAGCCGCTACGAGGCCCTCGGGCCGAAGCCACGATACGGGGACAGCTCGACGATCTGCGCGTCGAGCATCCCCGCCTGGCGGAGCGGGAGCGACGCCACGTAGGCCTCCGCGGCCGCCGGCGACTCGACCTCGATGAGGACGATCGCGCCGGGTTTGTCCTTGCGCCCCCAGGCCCGGCGCACGATGCCGGCGGCATAGCCGCGGCGGACCGCCTCGGCCTCCGGTTCGAGCAGCGGCGCGAACGCGCTCTCGGGAAAGTCGCGAAGGTTGCGTTCGGCGATCACCAAGAACTGCGGCACGCGGGGGGCTCCTTTCGGCAGAACCATCGTGAGACGTTGGTCGTGCCGGGGGTTTGTGATTGCGTCGTCTAACTTCCTCGGAATGGCCTACGAGTCGCTGAGCGCATTCGCGCGCACGCTTCGAGATGCGGGCGAGCTCGTAACCGTGACCGCGCCGGTCGACCCGTATCTCGAAATCTCCGAGATCACCGATCGCGTCGTCAAGGCGGGCGGCCCGGCCCTGCTCTTCACGAACGTGCGCGGCTCGAGTTATCCCGTGCTGACCAACCAGTTCGGATCGGAACGCCGGATGGCGCTCGCGCTGGGCGCGCGGACGCTGGGCGAAGTCGAGCAGCGGGTGCGCGACGCGATCGACTTCTCGCTGCCCGACTCGGCGCTGGGCAAGCTCGGAAAGCTGTTCTCGCTCGGCTCGCTGCGCAACGCGATCCCCAAGACCGTTCCGAACGCGCACGCTCAGGACGTGGTCGAGACCGAACCCGATCTGCGGACCTTGCCGGTCCTCACGACCTGGCCGCTAGACGGCGGTCCGTTCATCACCTTGCCGCTCGTGTTCACGCGCGATCCCGAAACGCGGCGGCAGAACGTCGGCATGTACCGCGTGCAAGTCTACGACGAGCGCACGACCGGGATGCATTGGCAGAAACACAAACACGGCCGCGCGCATGCCGAGAAGTGGGGCGATCGCATCCCGGTCGCGATCGCGATCGGCGCCGATCCCGCGATCACCTACGCGGCCACCGCGCCGCTCCCGCCGATCATCGACGAAATGGCGCTGGCCGGCTTCTTGCGCGGCGCGCCGGTGGCGCTGGTCAAGTGCAAGACGATCGACATGCTCGTTCCGGCCAGCGCCGAGTTCGTGCTCGAAGGCTACGTCGACAACACGGACCTGCGCGTCGAAGGCCCCTTCGGCGACCACACCGGCGTCTACAGCCTGGCCGATCGCTATCCGACCTTCCATCTGCAGTGCCTCACGCGCCGCAGCGCGCCGCTCTACGGCGCCACGGTCGTCGGCAAACCGCCGATGGAAGATGCCTGGCTGGGCAAAGCGACGGAGCGCATCTTCCTGCCGCTCCTGCAGATGGTCGTCCCCGAGATCGTCGACTACAACTTGCCGGTCGAAGGCGGCTTTCACAACCTGGTCATCGTCGCGGTCAAGAAATCGTATCCGGGGCAGGCCAAGAAAGTGATGAACGCGCTGTGGGGGATCGGGCACATGATGATGCTCACCCGCGCGATCCTGGTGGTCGATCACGACGTCGACGTTCACGACGTGCGCGGCGTCGTCTGGAACGCGCTCAACAACGTCGATCCGGCGCGCGACCTGGTCGTCATGCCGGGGCCGGTCGACGACCTGGATCACAGCGATTCGTTCCGCATGTCGGTCGGGCACAAGCTCGGCATCGACGCGACGCGCAAGACGGCCGACGAAGGTTACGCCCGCGAGTGGCCGCCCGAGATTCTGATGGACGCCGTGACGCGCGACCAGGTGACCGCGCGCTGGCGCGAATACGGCATCGGCGATCTCGTGCAGCTCGGCGTCGCGGACGAATATTCCGGCCAGGGTCCGCGGCGGCTGAGGCGTTTGCTCGCCTCGCCCGCGAAACCGGAACCGCCCGCGTGAACGCGGTTCGCCTCTTTCTGCGCGACATTCGCATCGAGCACACGCTGTTCGCGCTGCCGTTTGCATACGTCGGTGCCGTGATGGGTGCGCGTGGTTTTCCGACGCTCTGGCAATTCATCTGGATCACGCTAGCCGTGATCGGGGCGCGCACGGCGGCGATGGCCGCCAACCGGTACTTCGATCGCAAGATCGATGCGGCCAACCCGCGGACCGCGCGCCGGGCGCTGGCGAACGGCACGCTCGACCCTCGCGTGATGGTCTGGGCGATCGTGCTGGGCATCGCGCTGCTGGTGCTCAGCGCCGCGATGCTCAACCCGCTGTGCCTGATGCTCTTACCGCTGGCGGCCCTGGGAATCGTGGCTTATCCGTTGTGCAAGCGCTTCACGTGGCTGGTGCACTTCGTGCTCGGAGCGGTCGACGCGTGCGCGCCGCTGGGGGCCTTCATCGCCGTCACGGGGACGGTGACGTTGCCCGCGCTGCTGCTCTTCGTCGCGGTCACCGTCTGGGTGGCTGGATTCGACATCCTCTACGCATTGATGGACTACGGGTTCGACGTGAAGAACGGCCTCAAGTCGATCCCGGTCACCTTCGGCGAGGGCAACGGACGAACGCTGGCGCTCGCGCTGCACATCGCGATGACCGTCGCGCTCTGGGCTGCGGGCGTGCTCGCACACGCCACGCCGGTCTACTATCTGGGGGTCGTGCTGGCGGCGCTGCTGGTCGTCTACGAACGCCGCCTGATCTTGATCGCGAACAACGTCTTCGTCATGAACGACCGGATCTTCCTGACCAATATGATCTTTTCGATCGTCTTTCTCGGCACGACCGTACTCGCTTTCGTCCCCCGATGATCGATCGCGGCAACTTCCTGGGCGGCATGACCACGGCGTTCGCCGCGCCGCTCTTCCAGCCGCCCAGCTACGCGCTGTCGCTGGGGATCGGCGTGGTCGTGCCGCAATCGGGCGACGCGCGCCCGCTCGGCGACGCCGTCGTGCGCGGCGTCCGGGCCGCGGTCGACGACGCCAACCAAACGCGCTTGGCGCTCGACAAATACTATGCCGTGCGCGTGTTCGACGATCAGAACTCGCCGGCGAGTGGAATCGTCGCCGCCGGCTTCGCGCTGGCGGATCAAACGCTCGTCGCGGTGATCGGACACCTCTCCGGCGCGGTGACGACGGCCTGCTTACGCACCTACGCCGAGTCCGGGATGCCGCTGGTCGTCCCCGCCTCGACCGACGATGCGATCACCGAACAGAACTATCACAATTTCGTGCGCTTGCCGACGCGCGACTTCGACGAGGGCCTGATCCACGCGCGGTTCGTCGCGAAGCGCTACGCTCCCAAACATGCGCTCGCGCTCACTCAGGACGGTGACTACGGACCGGACGTCGTCAACGGCTACGCCGCGGGGCTCAATGCGCTCAAGATCCCAAACGAAGCGACGATCTTCGGGATCCAAAATCCCGACTACGCCGGTGCCGTCGACGCGGTCATCAAGGCGAATCCCGATCATCTGCTGCTCGCCGGAAACGTCGGCGACATGGGTCCGGTCTTACCGCTCTTGCGCGACCGGGGGTACAAAGGCTCGCTCTCGGCCTCACAGGGCTTCTTCGACGGCGCGCTCGTCGCGAAGTACGCTGCACCCGCCGAGGGCATCATCGTCTCGACGTCGATGCCGTATCTCGCGCTCGCACCGAGCGCGTATCGCGTCGTCAGCGATTACCAGCGCCGGTACGGCCCCTTCATCCCGCTCACCGCCTTCGCGTACGCAGCGGCCCAGGTGATCATCGCCACGGCCCACCGCACCGGCGCAACGGCGCGCAACACGATTCTCCAAGGCATGACCACCGGTCAAAACGTCGACACCGTCGTCGGACCGTTCCGGTTCGGCGGAACCGGCGATCCGACCGATCCGAACCTCTACTTCTACACCGTCAAGGGCGGCGCGCTCAGTTACGTCCAGCAAGCCCACCCCAGCGGCTTCCTCGCCAAATGAGTCGCCGCCGGCAACGGGCTTCGTCGGGTTAGGCTTCGAGGCGGTGCCACTGGCCGACCGCGATCGCGATCAGCGCGATGGCGAGGATGAAGCCGCCGGCCGCGACTTGCGGCGCCAGCAGTATGCCGTTGGTTTGCGTGTACATGACGATCGGATTGAAGTGCTCGTTGAGCCACAGGAGTTGCGGCCGGATCGGGATCGGCGCCGTCCCGATCGCCGCGACAAGCAGCATCCCCGGCCAGATCAGCCCCGCGACCAGGCCACGACCGCTCTTGCGCGCCGCGCTCAACGCGAGGACCCACGCGTAGATGAGGAGCGGAAACCCCAGCGCCAATACGGCTTCGCCGAGCTGGCCGAGCGACGGCGGGTCAACGGCCTGCATCGTACGGCTCGCGATGGTCGCGATCAAGACGAGCACGATCGGGATCGAGATCAGGTACGCGATCAGCATGCCGCAGACGTCGATCAGCGCGGTGACGACGGCATACCGTTCGCGCGAAACCGGGCGCGTCAAGACGAACTCCAGGTGCCCGTCGCCGTCGGCCGCCAGATTGAGGCCGAGCGCCGTGGCTAGGCCGGCCACGCAGTAGGCGAGCGCACTCAGCGCGGCGCCAAAGATGCTTTGCTCGTGCCCGTGGCCCGTCCCCGCGCCTTCGATGTGAGGGTGCGTGAAGAGGAGGATCGCGACGGTGCTGAGCACGCACCCGGCCACGATGATGAGGTACACCGACACCGCCTTGCGCGTGCGGCGATACGGAGCGTAGAACATGGTTAGTCGGCCTCCAGGGTGACGGGGCGCGGTTGTTCGACCGCGGCGAAAAAGAGCGACTCGAGGTCTTGCGGGCGGACCGTGACGGAGGTCGCTCCGGCGCGTTCGAGGTCGGCGACGATGTGCTCGGTATCGAGCAGCGTGTGCAGGCGCAGGATGTTGCCGCGCCGTTCGACGGCGCGGATGCGCCCGTCGGCCACGAAGGCGCCCTCGGCGGGCACGCTTGCGAACACGGCCTCGACGATCTTCTCGCGTTCGCGCAACTCGTCGAGCTCGCCGTCGAGCACGAGGCGGCCGCCCTTGATGATGGCGATGCGGTCGGCGGCGCGTTCGACTTGGCCGACGTTGTGCGAGGAGAAGAGGATCGCGGAGCCGTTCGCGGCCGCTTCGATGATGAGGTCGAGCACGGCGCGCTGGTGGATCGGGTCGAGCCCGCTCGCGGGTTCGTCCAGGATCATGATCGTGGGGCACATCGCGAAGGCGAGCGCGAGGCCGAGAGCGGTTTGCTGACCCTTGGAGAGTTTCTTCACGCGCTTTTTCGCATCGAGCGAGAAGATCTCGAGCATCTTGCGCGCACGGCGCTCGTCGTACTTGGGAAACGAGCCGCGCGCGATCGTGAGGTGGTCGCCGACGGTGAGGTGACCGTAGAGCGCGCTGCGTTCGGGGACGAAGGCGACCTGGGCGAACATCGCGGGACGCGGCGGGCCGCCGGCGATCTCGATCGATCCGCCGCTCGCTCGCGCGAGCCCCGTGAGGCACTTGAACGCCGTCGATTTTCCGGCGCCGTTGGGTCCGAGCAGCCCGCACACCGAGCCGGCCGGAACGCTGAGCGAGAGGTCGGCGACGGCAGCGAACGAGCCGTAGGTTTTGCGGAGGTTCCGCACCTCGATCGGGTTCATGACGAAGCCTCCGAACCGAACCAGCGTTCCAGCAAGCGCTCGACGATCGTCGCGACCTCAGCGCGCGAGAGGCCGATCGCTTTCGCCTCGCGGACCGCCGCCTCGAAGGAGGCGCCGCTCACGTCGGCCACCGCGCGCCGGGTCGCGGGGGCATCGCCGCTGACGAAGGATCCGCGGCCGGGGCTCGTTTCGATCACGCCCTCCCGTTCGAGGTCGCGATAGGCGCGGGCGACGGTGTTCGGATTGACCGTCAGGTCGACGGCCAAGGCCTTGACGGTGGGCAGGCGCTCGCCCGCGGCCAGCGCTCCGATCGCCACGGATCGTTTCACTTGCTCGACGAGCTGCGCGTAGATCGGCACCCCGCTCCGCGGATCGATGGTGAAGGAAACCCCCACACGGTTACTCCTCAATGTATTAGTGTATTAGTACAATAGCACACTAATTCAAGCCGTCAAGGGGTTTTCCGCAAAACGCGAATTGAGCGGGATGACGCTAACCGCGAACCCGACCGTTCCGGTACGACGGGCCGACCCGTTCCGCGGCGAAGGTTCGCTCCGGATGCGCCGCGAGTGGCAACTACTGGCCGTTTCGCTGATCGTGCTGGCCACGCTGACCCCGCTGGTCGGGTACTTCTTGCAGAGCGTCACGCCGGTCAAGGAAGTCGCCTTCCTCGTCATCGTCGCGATGCTCTACGTGACGCTCTCGCGCGGCCGGCTGCTCGGCGGCAGTATCCGCGTGCATGCCGGACAGTTCGGTCACGTCCATGAGATCGTCGAAGAGTGCGCGCGCAAACTTCGGATCGCGACGCCGCAGGTGTTCGTGCGTGACGATCCGTTCGTGCCCGTGGTCGGCGTCGGGACGGGCGAACCGTACTCGATCATCATCTCGGCGCAGTGGATCGACCATCTCACCCCCGACGAGATCCGCTTCCTGGTCGGACGCGAACTCGGACACATCGGCAGCGGGCATACCCGCATTACGTCGCTCTTGAGCGTCAACGGACGCGAGAACGCGCTCATCGCGATCGTGTTCGGCGCGTGGCTGCGCCGGATCGAGTACACCGCGGATCGCTTCGGCCTGTTGTGCTGCGAATCGCTCGATGCGGCGCTCTCCGCCGTCGCCGTGTCGACCTTTCACGTGCTGGGGCGCAAGATGAACTTGCCCGCCTTCGCCGAGCAGTATCAGGAGATCAGGGCCGAACGCACGTTGCAGATCGGTGAATGGATCGCGGGCACACCCTACGCCACCAATCGAATCGCGGCGATGCGGGCGTTCGCGCGCGATCCGCTCTACGCGTATTGGAGCGCCGAATTCGCTGCCGCCAAGCACGAGCCGGTTGTGTTCTCGGCGGTCACGATTGGGCGCAAGAACTATGCCGGCTTCTTCCGCCGCCTCGGCGCGTTCGCTATCGACCTCGTGCTGATTGCGACCGTGTTTCCCAATAACCTGGTCCAGGTGAAGATCAACGACAACGCAGCGAACGACGCCGCCGATACGGCCGACGCAGAACACGCCGTCGCCATCGCCCGCAAGGTCCTGGCGCCGTCCGACTCCGCGACGCCGAGCCCCGCGCCCACTCACGCCGCCGCAACGCATGCCGCAAGCGCGCTACCCGTTCATTTCCACGGGCACATTCTGAACCCGCTGCAAGATGCGTCGTTCTTTCAGAACCTGACGTTACTCGTTTACATCATCTTGCTCGTCGGAATCGCCGGGCAGACGTTTGGGATGATGATCCTCGACATGCGCGTCGTCGGTACGCGACTCGAGCCGATCGGCATCGGCCGGGCAGCATGGCGCTATATCGTGTTCTGGCTCACCCTTCCGTACGGAATTTTCCGCGTGTTCGGCCGGATCCAGCCGTTCGAGAAGTGGTCGGGGACGCGAATTGTGACCGGGACCACACCTCGCGCGTCGTAGGGAGACTGAACGGCCCATCAGCGGGTGCGCGATGACCCGCGCACCGAAGGTACCGGGTCCATGCTCGAACTCACCGTCGGGAAGCTCGATTTCCTCTTCGCTCGCCATCCCCGGCCGATGTGGGTCTTCGATCTGGAGACGCTTGCTTTTCTGGCAGTCAACGATGCCGCAACCGACCTCTACGGCTATTCGCGGGACACGTTCCTCACCTCGACGCTGGCGCTCATCCGGCCGCTCGACTCCGCCGCCGAACTCGCCGAAGCGGCGGCGGAGGCGCGCGCCACCCATGAGAATCGCCGCAGCGGCCCGCATCGCCACTGCCGGGCCGACGGCCACGAATTTTTCGTGCGTGTCGAGTCGGCGTACATCGAATTCGAGGGGACGTCCGGCCCGCTTGGTGATGATCCTCGATCAGACCGAATCGCTAGCAGAGCAGCGCTCGCTGAAGCAACGCGAGTCGCAACTCCAACTGGTCTTCGACCAGCTCCGGGCGATCATGTGGACGACCGACAGCAATCTGCTCTTCACCTCGATCGTCGGCTCCGCACTCGCGCCGATGAAATTCGGTCAGCGGCAAGGCCTGGGCCGGAGCGTTTCCGAGGTCTTTACGACCGACTCCACGGGCCGGCCCAGCCGCGTTCCGGCCGCGCATGCAGCCGCGTTGCTCGGCGAACGCGTGCGCTTCGAGGGCTGGTGGCACGACCGCTATTTCGAGGCCATCGTCGAACCGATTCGCGACGGGGACTTGGTGACCGGCGTGATCGGAGTCGCGCTCAACGTCACCGAACAACACGAAAGCCGCCAAGCGTTGGAACGGCGCAACAGCGAACTCGACGCCGCGCAAGCGATCGCGCACTGTGGCAGTTGGTCGATGGACCTGCGTTCGGGTGTCGTCTACTGGTCGCCCGAACTGTATCGCATCGTCGGCGAAGCGCCGGACGATCCCAACGTCGAGCGGCGGCTCTATCGCTACGATCATCCCGAAGACGCGGATCGCGTGCGGACCGAAATCGAAGCCGCCGAACACAAGCGCCGGCCCTACGATGTGGAGCATCGCCTGATCCGCGCCGACGGCACGACCCGGTCGGTCCGCGAGCAGGGCGCCTTCTATTTCGACGCCGACGGACACGCCGTCCGGTGCGTCGGAACGGTGCTCGATATCACGGAGCGCAAAGAGGCCGAAGAGCGGATGGCCTATCTCGCACATCACGATCCGCTGACCGATCTCCCCAATCGCACGCTCCTGCAAGAGCGGCTCGAGCGCGCGGTCACGCGCGCGAAGAGCAGTTCGGCAAGCTGCGCCGTGTTGTTCCTCGATCTGGATCGCTTCAAGTATATCAACGACACGTTCGGTCACGTCGTCGGAGACGAACTCCTGGTCGCGACCGCGAAACGGATCGCCCGCGTCGTGCGCAACGGCGATATGGTCGCTCGCCCGGGCGGCGACGAAATGGTCGTCGTCCTCGAAAACCTCGAGAACAGCGACCGCGCCTCCGAACTCGCACAGCGTATCCGGCGCGAGTTCATGCGCCCCTTCGAGCTTTCCGTGGGCGCGCAGTTCATCGCGGCGAGCATCGGTATCGCGGTCTATCCGCACGACGCCGCGACGCCGGACGATTTGTTGCGCGCCGCCGACGCCGCGATGTATCAGGCCAAGGAACGGGGCGGGAACGACTTCCAGTTCTTCACGCCGCAACTCCACGAAACGTCGATGAAGCAACTCGCGCTGGGCAACGCGCTACGGATCGCGATCGAAAAGCACGAGGTCACCGTCGCCTATCAGCCGATCGTCAACGTCTCCGACGGCAAGACGGTCGGGGTCGAGGCGCTCGCGCGCTGGTATCGTGACGGCGAGATCGTTGCCGGTCCGGCGGAATTCGTACATGTTGCCGAAGAGATCGGGATCATTCGCGAACTCGGAGAGTCCGTTTTGCGCCAAGCCTGCGAGCGCATGGGAACGTGGCTGCGGGCCGGCCTCGACGTGGGCTCGCTCGCCGTGAATATTTCGCCGCGCCAACTCTCCGAGCGCGGCTTCGTATCGCGGCTCGCGGAGATATTGATCGCCGCGCGCCTTTCCCCGCAGCGCCTCGAACTCGAGATCACGGAGACGGCGTTCGTCGACACCAACGACGAATCGTTTGAGGCAATCACGCAACTGCGCCAGCTCGGCGTGCGCTTCGCTATCGACGATTTCGGCACGGGTTACTCGTCGCTGTCGTATCTCAAGCGCATCCCCGCCGACACGGTGAAGATCGACCGTTCGTTCATCATCGACATTCACGAGTCGACCGATCGCGCGATCGTCGAGGCCGTCGTCAACGTGTCGCGCAACCTCGGCAAACGCGTGATCGCCGAAGGCATCGAGACCCAGGAACAGATCGACGTGCTGCGCGCGCTGGGCTGCGAGTGCGCGCAAGGCTACCTCTTCAGCCGTCCGCTCGACGCCGCGAACTTCGAGTCGTACATCCGCGCCGCGGGCTAGCCCGTCCGGCCGCCGCCGGTACGGCCGGGCGGAGAAACCGTGCGTGACGCGCCGTGGTTGACGAAGGCGTGAAAGCGATCCAATTCGCCGCCGTCGGCGGCCCCGAAGTCCTCGAACTCGTCGATCTGCCGGTCCCCGAACCCGGACCGGGCGAAGTCCGCGTCCGGCAAACCGTGGCCGGCGTAAACTTCATCGACATCTATATCCGCAGCGGACGCTACGCGCGCCCACTGCCCCATGTGCCGGGCCGCGAGGGCGCCGGCACGATCGATGCCGTCGGTCCGGGCGTCGGCGGCTTCGCGGTGGGGGACCGCGTCTCGTACTGCGACGACTCGCGCCCCGGCGGTTACGCCGAGTTCGCCGTCGTCGCGGCCAAGGGCGCTATCAAGCTACCGCACGAGATCGACGACGACACCGCCTGCGCGCTGACGCTGCAGGGGTTGACGGCGCACTATCTCGCGACGAGCACCCATCCGATTCAGCCCGGCGAGTGGGTGCTGATCCACGCCGGTGCCGGCGGCGTCGGACGGCTCCTGATCCAGCTCGCCAAGGCGCGCGGCGCGACGGTCGTCGCGACCGCCGGTTCACCGGAGAAGGTCGCGCTCGCACGCAGCGCCGGCGCCGATCACGCGATCGACTACACCCAGACCGCGTTCGGTCCGGAGGCCCTCCGGCTCGCGGGCGGCGCGAAATACGCGGCCGTCTACGATTCGGTCGGCAAGGACACGTTCGACGCCAGCCTCACGCTCGTACGCCCGCGCGGCGTGCTCGTGCTCTACGGTGGCTCCAGCGGCCCCGTGCCGCCGTTCGATCCGATCCGCTTGATGAGCGGCTCGCTGTTTCTCACCCGCCCGACGCTGAACGACTACGTGGACATTCCGGGCGAACTCGACTGGCGCGCGCAAGAACTCTTCGCCGCAGCGCTCTCCGGCCGGCTCGACGTGCGCATCGGCGCCACCTACCCGCTCGCCCAAGCCGCCCAAGCCCAAATCGACCTCGCCGCCCGCAAAACCACCGGCAAAGTACTGTTGAAAATCTAGGAGGCAACGAACTATGGCCGTAACCGGCATTGGCGGCTTTTTCTTCAGGGCGCGCGATCCGCAGGCGCTGGCCGCGTGGTACCGGACCCATTTCGGCCTTACCGCCCCCGGCGAGGCAACCTGGCAGCAGCAGGCCGGGCCTACGGTGTTCATGCCGTTCGCCGCGGATACGGATTATTTCGCCGCCGACAAGCAGTTCATGATCAACCTGCGAGTGGATGATCTGGATTCGCTGCTCGCGGATTTGCGCCGCGCGGGCATTGAGGTGCTGACCGATCCAAGCTGGGACACGCCGGAAACCGGCCGCTTCGCGCGGGTGCATGACCCGGAGCGCAACGCGATCGAGCTGTGGGAGCCTCCACCGGACTAATCATCTGTCACGTTGGCGGGTGCTGCAACGTCCTGTGTTCGGAGGTTGTGACATGGTTTCGTTTTTCGTGAAGCGGGCGATCGATGCGTTCGAGCGCCGTTGGGGGTATGACGGTTCGTATATGCGTGAGATCCTGGTCGAGGCCGGGCTGGGAGCGATTTTGCCGCTCGACGCGCTGGGCAAAGTGTCGCGCTACCGGCGCGGCGTTCCGGCCTCGGTCTACTACGCCGCGAAGGTGACAGCGTCGCTGGCCGCCGACTGCGGCCCGTGCGCGCAGTTGGTCGTGTCGATGGCGGAAGCCGACGGCGTCGACCCCGCGCTGCTGCGCACGCTGGTGGCGTCGGATCGGGACGCGCTCGGGCCGGATGAACGGCTGGGTTACGACCTCGCGCGCGCAACGCTCGCGCATGAGAACGCGGATGAGATCCGCAGCGCAATCTTGGCGCGCTGGGGGCGCCGGGGAGTCGTCTCGCTGGCGTACGCGCTCGTGGCGGCGCAGGCGTTTCCGACGTTCAAGTACGCGGCGGGCTACGCGCGGGCGTGCACCCGCGTGCGCGTAAACGGGGCGGAGTTTCCGCGAGGCGAAGCGCTACCGGCGTGAGCACCGACGCCGCCCGATTCGAGTCGCACCGCGCCCTGCTGGTGCGCCATGCGTACCGCATGCTCGGTGAGTATGCGGAGGCGGAGGACGCGGTGCAGGATGCGTTCCTGCGCTGGAGCGCCGCGCTTGCGACGACGGCCGTCGACGACGACCGCGCGTTTCTGCGCGCGACCGTGACGCGGCTGTGCATCGACCGTTTGCGCTCCGCCCGCGCGCGGCGCGAAGTCTACGTCGGCCCGTGGCTGCCCGAGCCGCTGGTCGCGCCGTCCGGCGACGATCCCGAAGGCGCTGCGCTGCTCGCCGACAACGTCTCGTTCGCGATGCTACTCGCGCTCGAACGCCTCACCGCGCTCGAACGCGCGGCGTTTCTGCTGCACGACGTGATGGACGTGCCCTTCGCCGAAGTCGCCAGGACGCTGGGCCGCAGCGAAGCCTCCGTCCGGCAACTCGCGTCGCGCGCCCGCGCGCACGTTCGCGAACCACGCGCCCGGCAAGGCGGCACGCCCAGCGACGCGCTGCGCCTGCGCGACGAGTTCGCCGGCGCGATTCTCAACGACGATCTGCCCGCGCTCCAACGGCTGCTCGCCGAAGACGTCGTCTTCATCAGCGACTCGGGCGGGCAAGTCCCCGCCGCGATGGTGCCGGTGCGGGGTACGGATCACGTCGGCCGGTTGTTGCTGGGTCTGAGCCGCAAGGCTCCGCCCGGACTCCGGTTCGAGCCGGCGATCATCAACGCCGCGCCCGGCTTCATCATCTCGGCAGGCGACCAGGTCATTCAAACGCTCGCGCTCAACGTCGCCGACGGCCGCATCGTCGCGGTCTACGTGACGCGCAATCCGGACAAGCTGCGCCGAATCCCGGCAACGCTCGCCGGCCAGTGAACGCCGTCGACCGCGGCCTGTTCGCCGCGTCGGGCGCGTTCTGCTTCGCCGTCGCGGCGTGGCTGTTCGTCGCGCCGGAAGCTTTCTACGCCACGGTCCCCGGCGTCGCGGACAGCGGACCCCTGAACGCCCACCTGTTGCGCGACGTCGGAATCGCTGCACGCGCTCATGGACCTCTCCGGACGTAACCTATGACGGATAACGTTCTTTGGCCGGATGTTGATGTGGCTGCGTGGGGGCCGACGAAAAGGTGCCTCCATCTGTACCTGCAGATGCTCGGGAAGCTGCGCGTTGCGCTTTCGCCGTCGCAGCCGAACTGGATGTTTACCGCGCTCCTGTTGACGGCACGCGGCGTTACGACGGGGCCGATGCCGTGGCACGGCACTTCAGTCGAAGCGTCGCTCGATGTGTTCTCATCCGAGTTGATTCTCGAGCGGAGCACCGGCGAGGCGCGGTGCATCGCCCTCGTGCCCGCGTCCACCGTGGCCGAGATTTACGCGGAGCTGCAGGCGGCGCTCGTGGCGCTCGACGTCCGGTGCACGATCTCGCCGATCCCCCAGGAGCTTCCCGACACCACCCCGCTGAACGAGGATCGCCGCCCCGCAACGTACGATCCGCACGCCGTCCTACGCTGGTTTCACGCCGCCACCGCGACCGCGGGCGTTTTCGATGCGTGGCGGGCGCATTTCTTCGGCCGTACCGGCATTCAGGTCTGGTGGGGCGCGCTCGACGTCGCGCTGCTGCTCTTCAACGGCAAGCACGTCGCGCCGCCGCTCGACCGCGGCTATATCATGAAGTACGATCTCGACGCCGAGTTGATGAACGCCGGCCTTTATTACGGCGACGAGAATACCAAGCCGTACTTCTATGGCTACATTTTTCCACAGCCGCCCGGCGCCGAGAGCCTGCCGATCGCGCCGGCCTCCGCAACGTGGTCGGAGAAGATCCGAGAGTGGGTGCTGCCCTACGACGCCGTTCGCCACGCCGTCGACCCGGCGGCCGAGCTGCGTGCCTTCCTCGATGCGATCTACGCGCAGTGCGTCGGAGCCGCCGGCTGGGATCGCGAGGCCCTGTCCTACGCCGCGCCGCACCGAGCACGATCGCACCAAACTCCTTAGCGCGCTATTGGTGCAGAAGATCTTGCCAGTTGCGGGGCACGCGGCCGGCTGGTCCGGGTGCCGGCTGGTTCGACGGATGGGCGTGCGGAGGCGGCAAGCTCGGCCCTGTGATGAACTCGCCGGTGCGGTAATCGTAGAACCAGCTCTCGCCGGGCTCGAAGCTGGTGATGACCGGGTGGCCCGATATCCGATGGTGTTTCGTGGCGTGCTGGTTGGGCGAGTTGTCGCAGCAGCCGATGTGCCCGCATTCGGCGCAGCGGCGAAGATGGAACCACCACGCATTCGTAGCCAGACATTCGACGCAACCCGTACCGCTCGGCTCGGCCGTTGGATCGATGCCGCCCGTTTCGAGACTCACGGCCGAATACCGAGCATCACACCGGGATGGTCGAAGGCAAAAAGACGCATGAGTTCAAATGGCTTTGGACGTAATCATCAGCGAAATGCCATAAATGAGCAATGCGGCGCGACGACAATGCCTGCGAAACCAGTGGTAGTGCGGTGAGTTACGGGCGCGCTGCTGGGCACTACGCTTCATCCATTCGGGCTCGACGTGACCTTCTCCAGACGCTTTATTACGCAACGAAAAATAGCGGTCTGGAGGCTGCCGGGTATCATCGTCAGGCAGAACTCGCGCGGTCACAGCAAGGCGAGGATCCCAACGGCTCCGAGGAACTGATCCGCACACTTGAGGATGCGCAACATGCGGCAGAGGCGACGGCTCAGGATGCAGCCTGGTCTTTTATGCTTATCGTGGACTATGCGATTCGCCGCCTCGAGCAAGAGATGCGGGAGATCAACACGAGGGCACCGAGCTTGCTCACTCTCGGAGCCGAGACACGCACCGGCGTTAGGCTCAACGCTGCCATTCGGGCGTTCGCTAATCAAGCGCGGCACTTTCACGAATGGATAGCGCTTGGCGCAGCGGAAATTGCGTCACGAAACGAGTCAAAGCGCAACGTCGCCACAATCATCGCCCTCGATTACGACCCGCTCGATGCAAATGCATCACGCGAATTCCTGAGCTATTTCCCCGTGATGTCGTATTTTGATCTGGAAGGACAGTTGCTTCAAACCGCACGAGATGCGATCACTGCCGAAGGCGATGAGCTAGGCATCGTCTTGCCAGGCAGCTACAGCATCATTACGCGGTCCAGGGATTAGACGCGAGACCCAAATCAGAAAGGGTTCATCGCGTCGTCGCGCCCGTCGCTAGCCTCAGCAAATTCAGCCAAAACGGCTGGTCGGTTCGGATCACCGATTGGCGTTGCAAAGGTTCGAGCTAGCGCTTCGGCGTGACGCTCGCGGGTTTCAAGGACGCGGCTGACTTGCATTGGCGTCCACATCTTGTGAGTCCGAGCTAATGGGGGATTAGATCGCCAGCGCGCGCTCAGCCCGCGAGCCCTGGATCCGAGTCTTGAACGGCCTCTGATCATCCACACTTTGACGAGTACGATCGCACGAGCTCGCCTGGCCTCGATCAGTATGAGGTGGGGTAACCGCGGACGCCTGGCCGGCTTGACGGTTGCAATCGGACAGCGAAGGGTGGGGGCATCACGTAGAGGTCGACGGGCGCGCCGCCAGCGAACGAGCGCCACGAGGGAACCCACCTGGATCGCTTCGTCGGCGCGGAGGACGCCGCGACCGTATTCGACGCAGGCGCTCGTGGAAAGCTCGAGACCCCGGCGTCTCGCCGGGGTCGCTTTGCTATCACACTGCCTCGCCGCCGCCGGCAGCGGCCGAGCCCGGCGGGATTTCACGATCCTCCGTTTTGGCAAGCCTTGGATGCTTGGATGCCACACGGATGGCACAAACCGGTAGTACGCTAAGGATATGTGTGAGGCTATTCGATTGAGCGAGGCCGAGGGTGTTGTTGTCTCGCCGGACGCCAGCGAAATCGGCCCCTTTGCGCATACCGCGATGGGGCAGCCGCCATCTGCCTGGCATCGGCTGGAGGATCATCTGCGCGCGGTCGGGTTCCGCGCGCAGGTGATCTGCGCGGCGTTCGGAGCCGGCGACCTGGGCGAGATCGCGGGCCGATGGCACGATCTCGGCAAGTATGCCGCCGACTTCCAAGCGTACCTGAGACACGACGCCGATGCTTCGAACGAGCGCGCTGGCCGCGTCGACCACTCCAGCGCCGGCGCCGTCCTCGCTTGGCAAAGAGCGCAGGACCTCGGGGCCTCCATAGGCCATCGACTCGCGGCCTTCGCGATTGCCGGTCACCATTCGGGTCTCGCGAACATTCATGACCTTCAGGACCGTGTCGCGCGTAAGCGGGATCGTCTCGACGCTGCCCTCGCCGCATCGATCCCGGCCGCCATCCTAAGCGCGCCAGTAGCGACGATGCCCGCCTGGGCATCTCAACGCAGGGAGACCGCCGAGTTCCTTGGGCGCATGGTGTTCTCGGCGCTGGTCGACGCCGACCGCCTCGATACCGAGGCGTTCTGCTCGCCCGCGAGCGCGGTCGGGCGCGAACGGCGCCGCGCATCGCTATCAACCCTGCGAGAGCTCCTCGAGGCGGAGCTGGATCGCCTAGCGCGTCTGGCGCCTCCCACTACGATCAATGCGGTGCGCGCGGAGGTCCGCCGCGATTGTCTTGCAGCCGCGGCTCGTCCCCCGGGCATCTTCTCCCTCACGGTCCCGACCGGTGGCGGAAAGACCCTCGCGGGGCTGACCTTTGGCCTCGAGCACGCCCTCAACCACGGCCTTGAGCGAGTCATCGTCGCGATCCCCTACACGAGTATCATCGAGCAGACCGCCTCGGTCTACCGGAAACTCTTCGGCGCGGACGCCGTCGTCGAACATCACAGCGCTATCGAGCCTCAACACGATACGGACGCCAACCGGCGCGCATGCGAGAATTGGGACGCACCGATCATCGTCACAACCAACGTTCAGCTACTCGAGACGCTCTTCACGCACCGACCGTCTCGAGCCCGAAAGCTGCACGCACTGTGCCGCTCGGTCATCGTCCTCGATGAAGCGCAAACGCTTCCCCCGCAGTTCCTCACCCCCATCCTCGACGGGCTCCAGGAGCTTGTCGGACATTACGGGGCGTCGATCGTCATCTCGACCGCGACCCAACCCGCACTCGCGAGCCGGCTCGGAAGCGAGGTAACCGAAATCGTCAGCGATCCGCCTTCGCTGTTCAGCGCGCTCGATCGCGTCGAGATTGTCTTGCCCGCTAGCTGGGATCAACCGATCCCAAACGCCGAGCTCGCAGCGCGCCTGACGGATGAAGAGCACTTCCTGCTTATCACGCACCGCCGTGCGGACGCGCAAGAGCTTGCGTCCCTGATCCCGGACGCCTTCCACCTCTCCGCCGCGATGTGCGGCGCACATCGGCAAGGCGTCATGCGTTCCGTGCGCAAGCGCCTCTCGGCCGGCCTGCGATGCCGACTCGTCTCGACGCAAGTCGTAGAGGCTGGAGTCGACTTGGACTTTCCACTCGTGTTGCGGGCCTTCGGACCACTCGACGCGATCGCGCAGGCCGCTGGCCGGTGCAACCGTGAAGGGCGCCTGCAAGACGCCTCGGGCGCACCGCGCCGAGGCCGTTTCGAGGTTTTTTGCGCGACGAGCGCGCCGCCGCCGGCCCAGCGCTCCGCCACCGACATCTCAAAAACCGTGCTCCGCCTGCGGGGTGGACTCTCCCTCGCAGACCCAACGCTCTTTACCGAGTATTTTGACCGCCTGTATTCCAACGGCAACCTGGACGCGGAGGATATCCAGCGCCATCGTGCCGGCTTCCGATACGAGACGGTTGGCAACGCTTTCGAGCTCATCCCCGATCGCACGGTGCCGATCATCGTCCCCTACCCAGGAGCTGCTGCCGCGGCTGCGCACCTGGAACACGCACTCACCAGCGGACACGGGGAACGTCAGGCACTACGCCAGGTCCAGCCGTACATTGTTGCGGTCCCGCGATCAGATCATGCAAAGCTGTTCGAGGCCAACGACCTGGACCGAATCGGAGAGCTCGTCAACGTCTTGCGATCCGACGCCCAGTACGCCCAATACGATCGAAATCTCGGCCTCGTCCTTCTGTCGCAGCCGGCCGGAGCCGGCGCGAGCACTACCAGAAACGGAGATCTACCGTGACACCCACCATTCGTGTCAAGCTCTGGGGCGATTATGCATGCTTCACGCGCCCAGAATTCAAAGCCGAGCGCGTTAGCTACGAGGTGATGACCCCTTCCGCAGCACGCGGCGCGATCGAAGCGATCCTCTGGCGCCCTGCCATCTTCTGGATCGTGCGCAGAATCGAAGTCCTCCGCCCCATCCGCTTCATTGGCTTCCACCGCAACGAAGTCACCGACCGTGCTCCTGCTGAACACCTGGCCGCGCAAGCCGCCGCAGGACGAATGACAGCATTTCTGGCGGATGAGCGCCGCGCGCAGCGTCACACTCTGGCGTTGCGCGACGTCGCTTACGTGGTCGAAGTCAGTCCGCAGCTCACGCCTCGGGCCGGGCCTGGAGAGACCATCGCAAAGTTCGTCGACATGCTCACGCGCCGGGTCAGGCGCGGACAGTCTTATCACCAACCAAGTTTTGGATTGCGCGAGTTCGCCGCCAACTTCGGCCCCGACGACGGGGAGCCGCCAATAGGGGACACACGAGACATCGGACAGATGCTCCACGATATCGAATACGGAAATCCGAATCGGCCGCATTTTTTCGCAGCTCGTCTGGAGAACGGGATCCTACGAGTACCTACGCCAAGCTGGCTTGCGAAAACCGCATGATCCTTGAAGAGCTCGTTCGCTATGCCAACGACCACCAACTAATCGAGGTCGCGGGCTACTCGAGCCAGGAGATTCGGTGGCTGGTCCGGATTCGTGATGACGGGACCCTCCTGAATATCGAAGACACCGTACAGACCGATGCGTCGGGAAAGCCTGGACGCCCGATGCGCTTCCTCGCACCAGACCCCCCAAAACGCACCGTCAAAATCTCTGCGCAGCCGCTCGTGGACAATGCCAAGTACATCTTCGGTATCGGCGACAATCCAAACCGCGACGCGCTCTGCGCGGCAGCCTTCCGCGAATCGCTCCGCAGCGTGGTACATGCAACGCAGGATCGCGCGGCTTCCGCAGCAATGCGGTTTCTGGAACGCCATGACGGCGGCGAGTATCACAACATAGTCAAAAGCCTTGCCTACGCGTCAAACGATAAGTTTGGCTTCGTGCTTGAACCGGAGCGGCTTGCGTTGCACGATCCCGCGAACGCAAAAGTCCGTGCGATCGTAGCAGCTTCAGGCGACGGGGCTGCCCAAAAATGCCTCATCTGCGGGAGTCCTGGCCCTGTCGCCCGCCTGCATCCCGCGATCAAGGGTGTCCCGAAAACCAAGTCAAGCGGTGCAAGCCTCGTCTCGTTCAATGCGGCATCGTTCACGTCGTTCGGCCTCGAACAAGGGGACCTGGCATCGTCCTGCGAGAGCTGCGCAGCGGCCTACGGGGCGGCCCTCGCAGCGTTCATGCTACCCAAGTCAGGCCACGCCCTCAGGCTAGGAAAACGAACCGTCGTCGTCTTCTGGACCCGAGCCGGCACCGCTGAAGCCGATCCTCTCTTCGACGGCCTTCTGAACGGCGATACGGAGATTGTCAATCGAATTTTCGCTTCACCACAGTGGGGACGACTCGCCGCAACTGATCCGGACTCAGCACGCTTCTACGCCCTCGTGCTCGGCGGCGCAGATGCTCGCATCTCAGTGCGCAGCTGGCACGAGCGAACAATCAACGCCGCCCTCGAGGCCCTCAAGGCACACTTCCTCGATCTGCAACTCGTCGACGCACCCGCACCACCGAGTATCCGTCGGCTGCTCGACGGCCTCGCGCGCCCCGGAGGCGAAGCACCGGAGCAGCACGCTGCGGAACTTGTCCATGCCGCCCTGTATGGAACGCCGTATCCTCTTGCGCTACTCGAGCTCGCGCTCGAGCGGCTCAACGCAGACCGTAACTTCGGCGACCATGACCGATATGTCGCGGCCGCCCGTCTTTCTCTGATAAAAGCTGTCCTCCGGCGCTTGCCGGGTCGCTCATATGGAGATCTCATGCCTGACCTTGATCCGGCGTCCGAACGACCGAGCTATCGGTGCGGACGCCTTCTCGCCGTGCTCGACCATCTTCAGCGTCGAGCCGTCGCACCGAATGCCGGTGTCGTGGACCGCTACTACGGATCCGCTAGTAGCGCTCCGGCGACCGTCTTTGGCACGCTGCTCGGAAACGCACAGAACCACATTAGCAAGATTAACGACACCTACCACAATCGCCTTATTGGAGAAATCTTAGGTTCGATGAGGAACTTTCCGAAAGTCCTGTCCCTGGAGGAGCGCGGGCTGTTCGCCCTCGGCTACTACCACCAACGTCAGTCGTTTTTTAAGACGGGCGCAGACTCTGTAAACCCCACACCGGTTCCCGCGGTCGCGGAGGGACAGTAGCATGGCAATCGATGTTCGCTACGATTTCGTCCTGCTGTTCGACGTTGAGAACGGCAATCCGAACGGCGATCCGGACGCTGGCAACATGCCGCGGCTGGACCCGGAGACGATGAACGGACTCGTGACCGACGGCGCGCTGAAGCGAAAGATCCGAGATTACGTCCTGTTGCGTTATCCGGGCAAGCCAGGTTACGACATCTTCGTCAAGCACGGCGGGATCCTGAACAACGAAATCGATCGCGCCTACGAAGGCGTGACGCTCGGAAAGAGCGGAGCGACCAGAGCACAACGCGACACGGCACGGGATTTTATGTGCAGCACGTTCTGGGACGTCCGCGCCTTCGGAGCGGTGCTCTCGACGGGGAAGAACGCAGGACAGGTGCGAGGCCCGGTCCAGCTCACCTTCGGCCGCTCAGCAGATCCGATCGTTCCAATGGAGATCTCGCTTACGCGGGTTGCCTTCACGCAGCCGGAAAAAGCTGCGACGACCCAAAGCCAGACAGAGATGGGCCGTAAGCATTTGGTCCCGTACGGCCTCTACCGCGCCTACGGCTTCGTTTCCGCGCCGTTGGCCGAACAGACTGGCTTCGATCAGCAAGATCTCGACACACTCTGGGAAGCCCTGGTTATGATGTTCGAACATGACCGCTCGGCAGCGCGCGGTCTCATGACTACGCGCGGCTTGTATATCTTCCGTCACGAGGACAGGTTGGGACGAGCGCCGGCGCATTCGCTCTTCGACTTGATCCAGGTGAAGAAGCGGACGGATCCGGAGACGCCAGTCCGGGCTTTCTCGGACTATGACGTCCTTTGCAAGGAGGAGGAACTTCCCGACGGAGTGAGCCTGTCGATCCGATAGGGAACCGAAATGGCGCAGTGTCGAGCGGTCGGGTGGCGTGAGCGGCCTTCAGGGGCGCTCGATCAAGCTGTGGCGTGGTTTTTGCGCGTCACACAGCGCTTTAAGCCACAAGGCCGCGTCTCGATGGGCCAGCGCTCGAAAAGGGCAACGCCGTGCCCTTCGGATCGAGGTCCATTCGCTGCGCCCTCTCACCGCCCGTCGAGGACGGTGTGGATTGAAACTCCGTCGCGATGGCAAAGACGGCCGGGCTCTGGAACTCTCACCGCCCGTCGAGGACGGTGTGGATTGAAACTTCGCCGCTGCCGTGATAACGCATCGCACAGCGATGACTCTCACCGCCCGTCGAGGACGGTGTGGATTGAAACGCGGAGTACGAAGCGCTCGCGAATCGCCTCGTCCCGGCTCTCACCGCCCGTCGAGGACGGTGTGGATTGAAACTCTACGATCGGCGCGAGCGCTGCGAGCGTGTTCGCCTCTCACCGCCCGTCGAGGACGGTGTGGATTGAAACTCTTGCCCGAGCGCCTGATGAGCCGAGTAATGCGCCCTCTCACCGCCCGTCGAGGACGGTGTGGATTGAAACGATCATTGGGGAACGCGAGAGCCATATGAGAAGTCGGCTCTCACCGCCCGTCGAGGACGGTGTGGATTGAAACAAGGTGCCGACCCAGCCGCGCAAACACGGAGAAGCGACCTCTCACCGCCCGTCGAGGACGGTGTGGATTGAAACGTCGATTTGCGCCCGATGTTTCCCCCAGGTGACCCGCCTCTCACCGCCCGTCGAGGACGGTGTGGATTGAAACCGCACCTTCGCGCCCATCTCCGCGAGTAACATGACTCTCACCGCCCGTCGAGGACGGTGTGGATTGAAACGCGTCCTCGGTGAATTGCCTGCACCGGCGCCAGGCGACTCTCACCGCCCGTCGAGGCCTCGGCGGGCACCCAAAATGTACCACCTGCGGGCACTTGAAAATGTACCAGGGGTCGGTGGGCACTTGAAAATGTACCACCCCTGCTGATCCGACCCGGGCATGCCAGATCGGCGCCGCATAGTCGACGCCGTGAACAAGTTGAGCATGACCGACGAGAACGCGATCTTGGGCCTGCTGGGCCGCGGCTGGAGCGACCGGCGCATCTCTCGCGAGGCGGGCTACCACCGGGCGACGGTGCGGCGCATTCGGCGCGAAGCCGGGCTGTTGCCCTCAAAATGTACCACCCCGACCGAAGTGGCCGCCGACTCAAAATGTACCACCCCGGCCGAAGTGCCCACCGACCCAAAACCGGCCACCGAGCCCGAAGTGGCCACCGACTCGGCGGCGGCCACGCGCAGCAGCGCGGAGCCGTTTCGCGCCTTCATCGCCGCCGAGGTGGCCAAGGGGCGCAACGCCAAGGCGATCTTCGAAGATCTCGTCGAGCACCACGGCTACAGCGGCTCTTACGACGCCGTGAAACGGCTGGCTCGCAAGCTGCGCCGAAAGGAACCCAAGGTCAGTTGTCGCTTCGAGACTGATCCCGGGCAAGAAGCGCAAGTCGACTACGGCGAAGGCGCGCTCACGCGAGATCCGCGCACTGGGAAGTACCGCCGGCCACGGCTGTTCGTCATGACCTTGAGCAACAGCCGGCACACGTTTCGCAAAGTCGTTTGGCGATCGTCAACGGAGACTTGGTGCCGCTTACACGAAGAAGCATTTGCGTACTTCGGCGGCGCGCCGCACACGATCCGGCTCGATAATCTCAAAGAAGGCGTCATCAAACCGAGACGTCTACGATCCGCAGCTCAACGCGCTCTACTCCAAGATGCTCGATCACTACGGCGTCGTACCGCTTCCGTGCCGGCCATACGCACCGGATCTCAAGGGCAAAGTTGAATCAGCTGTCGGTCATACTCAGAAGACGGCTTTGAAGGGACGGCGGTTCGAGAGCATCGACGAACAGAACACGTTTCTGGCGCGCTGGAACGAGCGCTGGGCGGCCACGCGCATCCACGGTACCACGAAGCGTCAAGTGGCGGCGATGTTCGACGAGGAGCAGCCGTTCTTAACGCCGCTGCCGACGACCCGGTTCGAGTACTATCGCGTTTGCGAGCGAAGCGTGCATTTCGACGGCCACGTTGAAGTCGACGGTGCATACTACTCCGCTCCACCACGCTACGTCGGCCACAAAGTCGTCGTTCACGTCGGCAGGCTCTGGCTGCGCGGCGACAACTATCCTGACCGCCCGGCGTCAACTATCGTGGCCGCTTGGGAGGAGGTTGCAGTATACGGCCCCGGCTTTCCGATACGGGCTGCATCCCCTCCTTTCCGTCGTCGTTCTTCCCTGAAATTGTCGTAGCAGCAGTGCTGTGGGCAGGGTGGATGAGCCCCTCGCCTGTCGTAGCGTCTGGCTTGAGAAGCTCATCCACGCTGTCCACAGCCGCCGCGGGTTCATTTTTCGCGCGCGCGTGACGTGTCTGCGTTTCCTGCGCGGCGCGCCGGCGGTAGCTCGCCGCGTTCATTTCCAGGATCGTTGCGTGGTGAACGAGTCGATCGATTGCGGCTAGGGTCATCGCGGGGTCGACGAAGACCTCGCCCCATTGCGAGAACGGCGTGTTGGCCGTGATTCCGATGCTCTTGCGTTCATAACGTTCAGCGATGAGTTCGAAGAGCACCGAGGTTTCCGCTTGGTCGCGCCGCACGTAGCTCAGGTCGTCCAGGATTAAGAGGTCGAAGCGATCGAGCTTTGCGAGTTCTTGCGGCAAACGGAGATCGCGTCGAGCCGCCTGAAGGCGCTGTACCAGGTCACTGCATCGAGTGAAAAGCACGCGTCGGCCGGCGTCGATGAGCGCATGGCCGATGCCGCTAAGCAGGTGACTCTTGCCGCTGCCGGGCGCGCCAAAGGCCAAGAGATTGACGCCGCGATCGAGCCATTCATGGCCTTCGGCCAATGCCATGATACGCGCTCGCGAGATCGCTGGAACGGTCGAGAAGTCGAAACTCGAGAGGCGCTTGTCGGAGCTTAGACCGGATGCAGCCCGGTGCCGTTCGAATCGTCGCATTTCGCGTTCGGTCATCTCGTGTTCAAAGAGTTGTTCGAGGAGCTGACGTGCGGGCCAGCCTTCGCCGTCGGATTGATCGCAGAGTTCGGCGGCGAATCGTTTGATCGTCGGCAGCCGTAACTCCGTCAGCATCACGCCGAGGCGGCCGTCAGCGTTGAGCTTTCCTGTTGCGCTCATGACGCCACCTCGATGAGCGCATCGTACGATGTCAGCTCCGGCAGCAGTACCGCAACGGCGGGGATCTCGCTTTGGCGTGGCGCGAGCTGTTGGGTGAGAGCCTCGAGATCGGGGAGCTCGCCGCCGGCGTGCAACTGCTCCAGTTCGATCGCGAGCGCGGCCTCGTGCCCGTCGGCCGCAAGCGCGAGCAGACCGACGATGATCTTACACGCTTGGCGTTCCGGCAGCTGCGCGCTGAGGTTCGCCCAGGTCTGCCGATAGATCGCCCGCGGGAAGGCCTCGTCGCGCAACACCCAGCGCGCGAATGCTCCCGGCTTGCGTTTGAGGCCCTCGACGAGGTGCCGATAGTCGATCTGGCGCGCGTGGTTGTGGCCGTGGCGGCGCGTGGCTCGCGGGCACTCGAACACGCGTTGGCCGCCAAGCCAGCATTCGACGTGCTCGGCATACTCGCGCACCATCAATCGGTAGCCGATGAGCCGGCTTGGCGCGCTGTACTTCGAACCCCTGACGGTAAAGATGCCGTACTTGCTGACTCGTGTCGGGAACTCATCGAACTCAGCGGTCCGGCGCACCGGCAAGGGGCGCAACATCGTGCGTTCGACTGCGAGCCGTTTCTCCACGCGCACGTTGAGCCGTTGCACGATCGTCTGCACGAACGCTTCGTACGCAGCGCGATCGTCGAAATTGCTGTAGCCACGTAAGAGCAATGCTTGTCGCAGCGCCGTCTTGAGCGAACCATGACGAGATTCGATGCTGCCGTTCTCGTGCGATTCGCCGGGATTGTTTCGACTTGGGCGCATCCCGTAATGCGCGCACAGCGAGGCATAGCGCTCGGTCCACTCGCGCTTCTCAAGGTCGCAAAGATTCTTGAATGCAGCTGAGAGGCTGTCGGTTCGGTGCTCCTCCGGTGCCCCGCCCAGGCGCCAGAGCGCATCTTGTAGCCCCGCGGAGAGCGCCTGAAAGCTCTCGCCGCCGTCGACGATGCAACTCGACCGCCAGCCCGAATGCGCCAGCGCAAACTGATAGAGCCGATGCGGAAAAGGCACGCCGTCGATCGTGACGCCGAGCTCGCCGGCGTCGGTGAAATCAGAAAGACCTTGGCGACCCGGCGGATGCTCCTGCACGAAGAACACCTCCCGTTCGCGGCCGTGAGCCGCGCGCCACTGCCGCATTCGGCGTTGGAGCGTGCGAAGCGCACCTGGCCCGTATTCGCCTGGGCGGCGGCGCTGAAGCTCTTCGAGGAGAGTGACGGCGTTGAGTTGAGGGTTGGCCTGAAGCAGCGGCAAAAGTTCAGATTCCCAGACCTCCGCCAGCGGATCCGGGCGAGTACGCCATTGACGCGGCGGGCGCTGGGACGGCAGCGATTCGAGGCTGTCGATTCGGCGAGCGCTTCGCTCGCTGATGCCCGCCTTCGCGGCGGCGGCCGCCTGCACGCGCGTTTGGCGGTGGGCTTTGTACTTGAGCACTTGGTGGTCGGTGATCCTTTTGCCGGGCATTCCGCATGCCTTCGACCTACGTCAAAGCCACGCGGCTCCTCCCAGGGACCTTCCGGCTCAGGCCCTCAACCGGCCAAGATAGTTGTCGTCGACCGGCCAAGATAATTGTCGCCGGCCATCTGGCTCCGCATCGTCGACGCCAAGAGCCACGAGTGCGTTTTCGAACATCCGATCGCTCTTCATCGAGGGCAACGCCGAACGAGCGACGCGCATCGGCCTAAGCAGACTCCGGTGCAGGTGGATCGGCTCGTTAGCAAGATCGCCGGTGCGGGACCCGGGTGCGACGCGTTTGCCCGCAAGCTCGTCGAGGACCGCGGCGCAACCGCCCTGCGCGCCCTCTACGGCGTGCTCGATCTCTTGCGGCGCTACGAGGCCGCCGCTGTTGACGCGGCTTGCGCGTTCGCCAACACATCCGGCCTTTCGAGCCTACGCTTCGTTCGCGCATATCTGCAGCACCATGCACAACCGCTCAAACTAAAAACCGAACACCGCATCATTGCCGAGATCGCAACCTACACGACTCACTTCGCAACCGTAACCCAAGGAGCACTCCTATGACGAGCGACGAACTGGACCGAGCGCTTCGGCAACTGCGCTTGGGCGGCATGGCCAAGGCCGTTTCGCTACGAGCGCAGCAAGCTCGAGCCGAAAAGCTTGGCCCGGTTGATTTTCTTAGCCTTCTCGTACACGACGAGTTGGAGAAGCGACGTGACCGCCTGCTGGATCGGCGGATCAAAGCAGCCGAATTCCGAGACATCAGAACGCTCGACACGTTCGATTGGAAGTTCAACTCACTTGATCGAGCGCTGATCTTCGAACTCGCTAGCGGACGATTCATTGAACAGCGTGAGGACGTTCTGCTGCTCGGAAACGCCGGCGTCGGCAAGAGCCACATCGCGCAGGCGATCGGCATGGCTGCCATTGTGGCCGGTTTCCGCGTGCTTTATCGAGAAGCGCACGTACTCTTCGAAGATCTGCTGCTCGCGGGCGCGACCGGCGAGCGGGCGGCGGCCATCGCTACGTACAGCGAGATACCGCTGCTCATAATCGACGATTTGGGAATGCGCCAACTGCCAGCGAACGCCGCGGAAGACTTACTTGAAATCATCATGCGCCGCTACGAACGAGCTTCAACGATCTTGACGTCGAATCGCCCGATCGAGGATTGGCCGAAACTCTTTGGTGACACGCCAGCGGTTGCGGCTTTTCTCGATCGGCTGATGCACCACAGCCACCTCATCGAGATTCGCGGCAAGAGCTATCGGCTGCATGAGCACAGCCTCGCAGCGCGAGGCCGGAAGGCAAAAGCTTCGGCGTAGCTAACCCCTGCGACAATAATCACTACGCTCGGGCTGGTACATTTTCAACTGCCCAAGCCCGGTACATTTTGAACTGCCCGCCGAGGGAGGACGGTGTGGATTGAAACGGGATCGTCATTTCGCTCCTAATCGCAGCGCAGAATCCTCTCACCGCCCGTCGAGGACGGTGTGGATTGAAACGATGAAGCCCGTGACGCGCTCGTCAAGATGGGCCACCTCTCACCGCCCGTCGAGGACGGTGTGGATTGAAACAGCATCACCACCTGCTCGATTGAGATAGATAAGAGACTCTCACCGCCCGTCGAGGACGGTGTGGATTGAAACTGGATACCCAAGCCGAGTATCGTCGCTTAGAAGCCGCCTCTCACCGCCCGTCGAGGACGGTGTGGATTGAAACGACTCCACGCGCTTCACTCGCACGGTAAGCCGCCCTCTCACCGCCCGTCGAGGACGGTGTGGATTGAAACGGGAAGTTGCGCGTGCGCTCGTCCTCGGCGTTCCGCGTCTCTCACCGCCCGTCGAGGACGGTGTGGATTGAAACTCGACATTCGTTTGCCCGGCGTTATATGCGGCGATCGCCTCTCACCGCCCGTCGAGGACGGTGTGGATTGAAACCTCGACTCCATCACGCCCGGTTCGTCCGGTATCACGCCTCTCACCGCCCGTCGAGGACGGTGTGGATTGAAACCTTGCTCGTGGGTATCCCAGTCATCGACCGTATTCGCTCTCACCGCCCGTCGAGGACGGTGTGGATTGAAACGGGATCAACCCGACTACGGTCAAAGTGCGCGCATCAACTCTCACCGCCCGTCGAGGACGGTGTGGATTGAAACGCCAACCTCGGCGAGTTCGCGGCCTTCATGGTTCGCCTCTCACCGCCCGTCGAGGACGGTGTGGATTGAAACTCCGCTAGGGAGGACACGCTCGAACGGATTTCTTTCTCTCACCGCCCGTCGAGGACGGTGTGGATTGAAACTTGAGGGCATCGGCTGCGTTGATTGTCGGCGAGTACCTCTCACCGCCCGTCGAGGACGGTGTGGATTGAAACATACCGCGCACTTACTCACGGTGTTTTACTGCAACGACTCTCACCGCCCGTCGAGGACGGTGTGGATTGAAACAATTTGCAGAACGCGAAGATGAAAGGTGCGATCAACCTCTCACCGCCCGTCGAGGACGGTGTGGATTGAAACTCACCGTCACCCCCTGCTGCACTCTCACCGCCCGTCGAGGACGGTGTGGATTGAAACGCGCTCGCAGCGAATCACGTTGCCGAAGAATTAGCGCTCTCACCGCCCGTCGAGGACGGTGTGGATTGAAACTATAGCGGGAACTATTAAGTGCCTAGCGACAAGCGCCTCTCACCGCCCGTCGAGGACGGTGTGGATTGAAACTCAATATCGTATCCGGTGGGCCACTTGCGGGCATCGCGCTCTCACCGCCCGTCGAGGACGGTGTGGATTGAAACCCCGATACCGAGGGCGGGCCGATCCGGCTCTCCAACTCTCACCGCCCGTCGAGGACGGTGTGGATTGAAACCCATTAGCGAGGCCCCTGCGCCGGCCGTGTAGAGCAGCTCTCACCGCCCGTCGAGGACGGTGTGGATTGAAACAACGTGAAGCGCGGATGCGCGAGCGCCGCTTGTGGCTCTCACCGCCCGTCGAGGACGGTGTGGATTGAAACGAGGTATTGACGATCGTTGCCGACACTATGAGGTCCTCTCACCGCCCGTCGAGGACGGTGTGGATTGAAACCCGTCACCTCAAAAAGACGGCACGGCCACGATCCGCCGACTCTCACCGCCCGTCGAGGACGGTGTGGATTGAAACTCGGTTGTGTGCAAATTCGTCGGCAGGATGTTCGACTCTCACCGCCCGTCGAGGACGGTGTGGATTGAAACGCGTTGCTGTGCGCTCGTTCAGGCGGAAGTGTCGGCTCTCACCGCCCGTCGAGGACGGTGTGGATTGAAACAGCGCCAAACGGCGCAGCTTGCGAGAAAGGTTGGCTTTGCTCTCACCGCCCGTCGAGGACGGTGTGGATTGAAACGTGCTGCGTGACCTGCCAGCCAACTTGCTCCTGCGACTCTCACCGCCCGTCGAGGACGGTGTGGATTGAAACAAGGACCTCTACCCGCCTGCTATCGCGGCGTACTTGCCTCTCACCGCCCGTCGAGGACGGTGTGGATTGAAACGTCCCGGCGATGACGGTGTTGAGCGCCGTCATCCCATCTCTCACCGCCCGTCGAGGACGGTGTGGATTGAAACGTTCTCAGGGAGTGCGGCCCTCTGAGGCTGTTTCTCGGCCTCTCACCGCCCGTCGAGGACGGTGTGGATTGAAACACCGCGTTGAGCGACGCGCTGATCTTCGCGCGCGTCTCCTCTCTCACCGCCCGTCGAGGACGGTGTGGATTGAAACGTCATCTAAACAGATCCGCTTGCGCGATCCCGCGCCCTCTCACCGCCCGTCGAGGACGGTGTGGATTGAAACATCTACAGCGGTGACGCCGAATGCAGGATGAGATCCCTCCGTACGGGTAGCAGCCGCCATCGTGCTCGTGGCCCTTGTTTAGACGAAACAAAGCTCGCGACCGGCCGGACCTCGGAAAATTGCTCGCTTCGGAGGGACGGAAATGGCGATCGTCTTCGTGACCATGGTGTGCGCGGCAGTGGCCGCTCCGCTTATCGCCTTCGCTTGGGCGATGAAGCGCCAGCAGTGTCCGCATTGCGGCGCGTCCATCGAGCCGGATCCGGCGCTCGTGCGGATGTTCACCGGTACAAATTCGTAAGTTTACGGCCGGAATGCGGCTCTGGTAACCTGAGTGTAACGTGAGCGAGTAACCGTTCCTGAAACCGTTAGCATGTATATCATGCAACGGACGTCACCCGAACAGTGCTGGTGACGGATTCGCGTACCGGAATCCCGCCGGTAGACGACAGGTAGGTCGCTCCCGACGCAGTCGCCGGCGAGGTCGCCGTGGACGCGTTGGGAGGATCGCCGCGCTTGGTGCGTTGCGACTGCCGCCGAGCTGCATGCTCCGCTCTTTCTCGTTTCGCGATCAGAGCCCAAGACGACCACACGTGCTTCTGACGCGTCCTTACAGGCACATCGAAGGCGACCTGGCCGTGGCGGCTCACGCGTTCGGAGAAACCTCTGGCCCGGCGAGCGACCGCAAGTGCGGCACCCATGTGCCCGCTGATCCCATAGCGCCGGGAAAACTTCTGACGGCCGATGACGCTCGTGTACGCCGGATTCATGGGGAGCACCGCGATTCCGGCATCGTGCGCTCGGGCGCAGATCGTCTGCTTGATCCTGGAATACGAGAGCGCTGAAAGCATCCGCGCATAACGCGCTCCCTGCTCGCGCATCGCCGCCTTCTTCTTGGAAAAGTCCAATCGCTCGATCACCAGCGGCACGCGGGCGGAAACGGCGACGGCGACGGCGTGCCTGACCGCATCACCGATCTTGGCTGCGGCCTGTTCCGCACTGCAACCATAGGTGACCATCGCTACCCGCTCGGAGGCGATCAGATTGCCGAAGCGGTCGGTCAGCGCGAGCGCAAGATGATCGGCATTCAGATCGACTCCGAGGGTGCCGGTGCGCCGGTCGGAGGCCGGCTCGACCGCAATCTCCGCAGTGGAGATGAAGACTCGCCAGCCTTTCTCGTCACGTTTGAAACGGTACGAGATCGCCTGTTTCATGGCGAGGGCGTGCTCGATATGCGCCGCGCCATACGCGATCTGCACCGTCGTTACGACATATTTCCCATAGTCGGCAACAAGACGATTGGGAAGCCGCAAACGGAGCCGGAAGATGCCGCTGCCCAGAGCCGTTGCCGAGCAGCCTTGATTCCCACACGATTCATCCCGAGAGCCCAACACGAAGAAGGTCTTCGAACGCGCCGTGCGCCAGGCCTCAAGCCACGCCTCGTGGCCGGCATAGCCGTTGCCGGCGAGGTCGTTCTGGGCACGGAAGAGCCGTTTCGAGCCAAACGCGATCCGGATCGTACCGGCCTGCGCATCGGCACGGAGTCGCGCAAGCCGCGTCGTCAGCCGGAACGCGCGCCGCGCGAGATGATGCCGCTCCGCCGGATCCTCCGCGCGCGCCGAGCGCCTCTTCGTCGACTTCAGACGCCGTGCAACGTCGTCGACGAGTTCGGGCAGCCGCTCCCGAAACGAGGCGTGCATCCCATCGAGCGAGACGCGAACGGCGTTGAACTGCCGCGCCGTCAGGCCGAACTCGCGCATCATGCCAGGCTTATCGTCACGCTGCTTCGCGGCGCGGCGAGCATGCAGCGTCCGTAGCGTGCGGCCGAAGAGATCGCCGTACGCGTCGAGGGCAGCCGCATCTACCGTACTCAGAGACGGGCGCCCTTGAAACGTCCTCACGCCGGCGGCTCTCTCTTCGCAGAGGTCACCGCACGTAACGCTCGATTCCGAGCGCCACGCGCGCCGTACAACCGAGCGCAGAAGCTCGTGAGGACCTCGATCATGTCGCGTACGAGATCGACGTTCTGCTCGCCAGGATCGACGACGACGATCCGGCGGCCTTGCGCAGCGAGTGCCGACTCGAGATACTCCACACCGAAACGCGCCAGGCGGTCGCGATGCTCGACGATAATCGGTGAGAGCGACGCATCGGAAAGGAGCCGCCGAAACTTCACGCGGCGGCCGTTCATCCCCGATCCAACTTCGCTCACCACCGACCCGACCGCGATCCCGGATTGCGTGGCCCAGGCGGTGAGACGCGCGATCTGACGCTCGAGGTCGGCACGTTGATCGTGGCTGCTCACGCGCGCATACACGACCGCGCGCGTGGGCTGATCCGGGGCGACATCGACGAGGATCGTGCCGCTTTGCGTTTGCCGTGCCGGGACGGGCAGCGTCCCCTCGCGGAACCAGCGATAAGCGGTCAGGTAATGGACGCCCTCGCGCTCAGCCCAGGTCTTCAGCTTCACAGGAATTATGATACGAACGTATGTACGCATACTCCTGCTAAGCGACCCGTGAGCAGCTAATTTACCCCGGCGACACGCCCGCATTCGGACCGAATCTCGACGGATTGCTAACCCCGGGCCAAATGGACGCGGCTTGGAAGCAGTGCTTCGACGAGACATCTTCTATCCCACCGACGACGCCGTAGAAGCGCTCTGCGATTCAAAAAGCCCGCAACCGCGGGCTTTTCTTTTGGCGGACGAGCTCATCGTCTTTGACCGAAACGTTCCGGCGCTCGCCACGAAGACCGTACGCCAACGGTTTTCCGATTGGTTCTCGTACAGCAACCCGTTGCCTCCGGTGTAGCCACATTCGCTTAGGCGAGGTTCGGACCGTCCGGCGGTCGGAGGAACGCGAGCGTTGCGTCAGTTCCCCAAACGCCTTGGAGAAAGAGCGTGGCGTATTTGAACGAGACGTTCTGAATCTGCATCGATTCGAGCTCGTGGAGCATGTCCTCGAGTACCGCGTCGTTTCCAGCGTCGTCCGGCCCGTGGCCGCCGACCTCGGAGAAAGCGAACGGCTTGCCCGCGCCGGTTCGATGGAGCAGATAGGCGCGCAGGTTCGCAAACGAGGCGGCGCGCTGCGCCGGCGCACCGACGTACCATGTCCCGCCGATGATGTCGACGAGTGCGTCGCCGGGCCAGTAGGCACCGATGTCCGCCTCCGGCAAGTCGGCGCGGATCCCGGGCGAGAACGAGAAGAGAATCGACGGGGCGACCTCAGCGAAGACTTGGCGGACAGCGGCGAACGCCGAACGAAACCCGGTCGGATTGCCGCCTTGCACCTGGGCGCGGTCGTTCATCTCGGAACCGAATCGGATCGCGACGGTCAATCGCTTCCCGCTCTCCCTCACGGTGTTCTGCGCGCCGGCCAAATCCGTGGCGAGTTGACGCACGAGATTCAAATGAGACTCGATGAAAGCATACGGGCTTGGAGCCTCAAGCGGTTCCAGCCCGAGGACGAGGGTCTTCCCGTCGCTGGCGCTCGCCTTCGTCGATGCGATCAAAGCGTCGAAGAACGCGCGGTGCGAGGCGTTGAACGCCTTCCCGGTCTGCGTGTAGGTCGCTAGATTGGCGGAATTGAGCCCGTAGTAGAAGTTCGTTCCATCGGGCTCGAGGCCGTATTTCGTACGCAACTCTTCGAGCGTCAGGACGCGCCCAGCGCCATCCTCGCAGAACAATAGGATGCGATCGATGTTACGAATGTTCATGCTATGCCTCTCGCAGACAGAAGAGATCACGACCGTCCAGTGATGGCACCATAGCCATCTCATCGAGTTGCGCGGCAAATCTTACCGACTCCACGAATCCAGCGTCGCGGCGCGCGGCAGGAAGGCCACCGCGAATACGTAGCCAAGATTCAGCCGAGTGAGAATTTTGGCGACGAGGTCCCCGCGGACGGAGTGGCGATTCGCCCCTACGATATCCGGCGAGAGCGGACTCCCTACCGCAAATCCGCACTCGCGAGATCGAGTTCGCTGAAGGGAACCACGTCGACGTGGGGGTGGGCGGCGCGGATGGCGTCGCCGAAGATGGACTCGTTGCCGACCAGCACCACGAACGCGTCGTGCGCGAAGTAGGCGGCGGTGGCGGCGCGCACGGCTTCCGCGCTGGTCGCCTCGATGTGGGGGACGTAGTCGTCGAGGTCGCGCAGCGGTAAGCTGTAGAGCGCGTACTCGCCGAGCGTGCCGACGATGCCGTCGGTCGTTTCGATCCCGCGATAGAAGCCGCCGATCAGCGTCGCCTTGCGGCGTTCCAATTCCACCGCGTCGGGCGCGCCGGCCGCGAGCGCTTCGAGGGTCTCCAACACGACCGTCGTCGCTTCATCGACCTTGGTGTGATCGATGAGCGTCGAAGCCAAGAAGAGCCCGGAGTCGCGCCGCGCGATGAGCTGCGCGCCCGCGCCGTACGAGAGGCCGCGCTTCACGCGGATCTCCCGGTTGAGCCGGCCGGAGTAGCCCGAAAGTACCGCCGTCGCGACGGTCGCCGGCAGAAAATCGGGGTCGGTGCGGGCGACGGCGAGGCGCCCCGCGATGAGCGCCGTGCGGCCCGCATCGGGTTTGTCGACGATCGTCACGTGCGCCCGCGGCGGCGGGGGCGCACCGGCGCGAACGCCGTTCGCCGAGGGCGGCGCGGGCTGCCACGGGCCGAAGGTGCGCTCCGCCAGCGCGAACGCGGCGTCGACGGCGATGTCGCCGCCGATGACCAGGATCGCGCGTTCGGGCCGCAGCGTGCGATTCGCATACGCGACGATGTCTTCGCGCGTGAGCCCGGCGAGCGTCGTCTTCGTGCCCGAGATCGGATGACCGTACGGCGCCCCGCCGTACGCGACCCGATTCGTCACCAGGCGCGCGAGGGCGCTGGGATTACTGTAGGTGAGCGCGAGATCCCCGATGGCTTTGGTGCGCAGGCGCTCGAATTCGCCGGCCGCGAACGCCGGTGCGAACACGGCATCGCGCATGAGCGCGAACGCGGCGGCGAAGGCCGGCGTCGTCGCGCTGACGCTCACGACGGTGGCATCGGCCCCGGCGCTGGCGTCGATCCGCGCCCCGAGCGCATCGACGGCTTGCGCGAACGCGGTCGCGTCGAGCGTCGCCGTGCCGTGCGTGAGCAACGCGGCGCAGAGCGATGCCGCCCCGGCGCGCGCTTCGTCTTCGGCCGCCGAGCCCAGCGTCGAGATGAGCTGCGCCGCGATCAGCGGCGTGCCGCGCGCCTTGGGGCCGGTGCGCTGCTCGAACGCGATCACGCGCAGGCCGTTGGGCAGCGTGCGCTCCACGGCGGCGGGCAACTCCGCCCGCCGCACGGGACCGGGCGGCGGCGGCGTGGTTCTCACGGCACTCATGCGGGCAGGTACTCGACGACGGTGCGGTTCTCCGCACGCAGATACGCGCGCGCCACGCGCTGCAGGTCGGCGGCGGTCACGGCGAAGTAGCGGTCCAGGTCGGCGTTGACCGCCGCCGGATCGTCGCGCTCCACGGCGGCGCGCACGAACGCGAGCGCCGTGCCGTTGTAGGTCTGCCGGCTGCGGATGACGGCGCTCGCGATCTGCGTCTTCACGCGCGTGAGTTCGTCTGCGCCGACCGGTTCGTCGACCAGTCGCGCGAGTTCCGCATCGAGCGCGGCGCGGGCGTCGGCGAGTTGCTTGCCGGCCGCCACGACGATGCGCACGCCGAAGAGGCCGGCCTGCTGGCGCAGATCGGCGTTCGCATATGCCAGCGACGCGAGTTGCTTTCCGTAGACGAGCGCGCGGTACAACCGCGAGCTGCGGCCCATGCCCAGCACCGTTTCGAGCACGTCGAGCGCCGGCGCGTCGGGTGCGTTCGCCGCCGGGATATGGTAGGCGTATTCGAGCGCGGGCAGCGGCACGTTCGCGGCGCGGTAGAGGTGCGTGCGCTCCGCGGTCTGCGGCGGCTCGACGGCGGTCACGCGCGGGATCGGCACCGGCGAGCGCGCGATCGGACCGAAATAGCGATCGATCCACTCGTTCGTCAGTACCGGATCGATGTCGCCCACGACCACCAGCACCGCGTTGTCGGGCCGGTAGTAGACGTCGTGAAAGGCGACAACGTCGGCCAGCGTCGCGGCGCGCAGGTTGGCGGGATCGCCGATCACGCCGAGCCGGTAGGGATGCACGGCGTACGCTTCGCGGTTGACCAACTCGTCGAGCATGCCGTAGGGCTCGGCGAGGATGCGCTGATCGTACTCGCCGATCACCACGTCGCGTTCGGTGTGGAAATTTTCGTCGTTGACGACCAGCCCCGCGAGCCGGTCGGCTTCGGCCCATAAGATCGTCTCGCAAAAATGCGCCGGCACGACATCGTAGTAGTTCGTGATGTCTTCGGTCGTGAAGGCGTTGTTGTAGCCGCCAACGTCTTCGGTCAGGCGGTCGATCGTCTCGGCACCCGTATTGGCGGTGCCCTTGAACATCAGGTGCTCGAAGAGGTGCGCGAAGCCCGAGCGGCCCGGCGGATCGTCCTTCCCGCCGACCCGGTAGCCGACGTTGACGGAGACCGAGGGAACGCGATGGTCCTCGACGAGCAGAACGCGGAGTCCGTTGGGCAGGGTGCGATCGAGGAACTCGATCGGGGCGACCGTCAAGGCCGCCGAATCGGCGATGGGAGACGTCATGCGAGGCTGCTGTCATGCGCCGCGGGGGAGCGAAACCCATCCCATCCCGGCTTGACGTATCGAACACATGTTCGATACACTGACTCTCCCATGGCTGCCTCGCCCGCGTTCGACGACCTCCGGCACCGCCTCGACCACCGCTTCCGGGAAGCCTCGGCGGCCGCGTTCACCCAGGCCGACGAGACGGTCGTGCGCAGCGGGATCCCGGAACTCGACCGGGCGCTCCACGGCGGCTTCACCCGCGGCACGATCGCCACGCTCGAGGGCGCGCCCAGCTCCGGGCGCACGGCGGTGGCGGCGCGGCTGCTGGCCGTCGCGACGGCCACGGGCCTGGGGGCGGTGGTCGGCGAGGGGCTCTTTCCGCCGTCGCTGGCGGCGGCGGGCGTGCGGCTCGAACGCCTCCTGATCGTCCCGGTGCGCGAGCCGCCGGCGGCGGCGCGGGCGGCCGACATCCTTCTGCGCTCGGGGGCGTTCGGGGTGGTCGTCGTCCCGGCGCTCCCCGGCGGGCGCGGCAGTTCGGCCACCTGGACGCGCCTGGCGAGCCTGGCCCATCGGGCCAATGCCCTGCTCGTCGTGCTCGGGGTCGAGGCCTCGAGCGAGCTGCGCTACTTCGCCTCGCTGCGGCTCGAGACCGCGCTCGAACGCGTGCGCTGGAACGGCCCCTCGGGGCACCTCTGCGAACTCGCCGGCTACGACGTGCGCGCGACGGTGCGTAAACACAAACACGCCGCCCCCGGGGGGACGGCGCGCTTCACCTGTTTAGGATTCGAGTCGCGCCCGGCGCCTGCGGCGTTGCGCGACCGGACGTTACAAGAGTCCGATGTATTTACTCGTGATACGATCGCTCACCGATTCGGGGCGATCGAACATATCGGTCGCGAGCCGGATCAGCGAGCGGAGCATCGATCCAATCGATTTCATCCGCTGACCTCCAGAACTGCGTGATCCCTCTTGGGAAGGCTTATTATAGGATATCCACAGCCGAGGTCAAGGCTGCTTGCGAAGTATTTACGTTCTCAGGGGACGCGACCGACCGGCAGCGTACGGCGCGCGGGGCACGAAACTTTCTGTTATTAATTCCGTAGTTGATGGTGAACCCGGATCGCTGAGGAGCCCACCATGACCCAGATGTCTCTCGCCAGCCCAGCCCGCCCCGTGCGCGGCGAACGCCCGATCATCCAGCGCCCGCCCTCGAGCCCGACCTTCGCCGGCTGGGGACCCCGCCTGCTGTAGTGCCCATCCTCTGCGTGCTCGTGCCGGCGTGCGAACGCGACCTCTGGGATGCGATGCTCGATGCGCTCGACCGCGTCTCACCGCTCGTCGATGACGACGCCCCGGGCTGCGCGTATCTGGAGATGCACGGGATCGCCGGCGGGGCGAACGGCTGGCTCGCGGCGACGCGCGCGGCGCTGAGCGAATTCGCGCTGCCGTTCGCGCTGGGCCTGGGGCCGAACCGGTTCGTCGCGCGCGCGGTCGCACGCACCCGCCCGGGCGGCGTGTGCGAAGCCGCCGCGGCCGCCGCGCTGCTCGCACCGTTACCGCTGACGCTTCTGGAAATCGATGACGGCACGCTCGACCGGTTGCACGTGCTCGGCGTGCGCACGTTGGGCGACCTCGCGGCGTTGCCGCACGGCCCGTTCGTGCGGCGCTTCGGTCCCGACGCCGCGGGTTGGCACGACTGCGCGCGCGGGATCGATCCGCAACCGCTGCGGCCGCGCGCGCGCGCAACGCGCATCGATCGCACGCTCTACGGCGAAGGCACCGCGGCCAGCGAAGAAGCGCTGCTCTTCGCCTTGCGCGCGCTCGTCGGAAAGATCGTCGACGATCTGATCGCGGCGGGCAAACGCTGCGGCCGGCTCGTGCTCGCACTCGAATGCGAAGACGGCGAGATCGTCGAGATCGCAACGCGCGTCGCGCAACCGACGGCGCAACCCACGACGCTCTTCGAGTTGCTGCGGGCGCGCATCGAGGGCGTCCGGCTGCGCACGCCGGTCACCGGCGCGCGGCTGGTCGCGGAGGCGCTCGAAGACGGCGGCATTCAGATCGCGCTGTTCTCCGGCAGCGATCCCGACCCGGAGGCGCTCGGCATCGCGCTCGCCCGGCTCGATGCGGCGGTCGGCGACGGCGTCGCCGTGCGCGCGCGGCTGGTCGACGACGCGCGCTTCGAGGAACGCTTCGCGTTCGAGCCGTTTGCGCTCGGCGATTTCAGCACCGCGCCGGCGCCCGCGCTGCCGCTCACGGCGACGCTGCAATACCGCCCGCACGCGCCGCGCGCGACCGAGGTCACCGTAGCGCGCGGCGTCCCGCAATCCGTCGACTCGCACGCCGTGCTCAACGTCGCGGGCCCCTGGCGCGTCGACACGCAGTGGTGGGCCGAAGCCATCGGCGAGGGAGCACACCTCGTGCGCGACGAGTACGACGTACTCTTGGAAGACGGCGCGCTGGTGCGCCTCGGCCACGAAGCCGGCACGTGGAACCTGCGTGGGAGCTACGACTAGCGCTCGCGAACACCTGCGGCCTCGATGCTCTCGTTCATGCGGCGCGTCGCGATCACGTTGCCATTCGGGCTTGTGACCGCGATCGTGACCCACCTCGTTCGCTTCGGCGATGACCACGAATTCGGTGGCGAGGCCAACGAAGCGATCGTCACGCTTGCAACCGTCGGTGCACTGACGATTGCACTGGTGCTGCTGCACCGCTTCCTGGTCGCGGGCACGACGACGCCGACCGGAACGCTGGCGCGGGCCCGCATCGCGCGCCTCTTGCCGCATTCGGCGCTCGTCTTCGCCGTCGCGGCGTTCACGTATTACGGTATCGAATCGCTCGAGGGCCACGGGATCGAACTCGGCTTTGCGACCATCGTGCTGGCGGCCGTCGCCGCGCTCGCCGCCGCCGGCTTGCGGCTGTCGTGCGCGCTGCTCGCGACGTTCGTGGCTCGCGCGGTTTGCGCGCTCGTCGCCTTGCTCGCGGCCCAACCGCGCCCGCAACTCGCGCTTGCGGTTGCGCGCCGTCCGCTCCATGTCGAACCCGAACGCGTCGCACGACGCTTCGGCCGGGCTCCTCCGCCGGGACGCTAGACCCACCCGTCTTTCGTCCCCCGTCGCTTTTCGTGAGGAACCATGGCTCGATTGACGCGCGCCGTTTTGGCTGCGCTCGCGTGCGCACTTGCGCTGCTCTTCCCCTTCGCGCCGGCTCGTGCCGATATCGTCGGCGTCGTTCGCGGAACGCTCGTCCGCGCCGACCACAAGCCGGTCCCCGGCGTCGTCGTGACGCTCACCGGCCCCAGCGCCTCGCTCGACACCACCACCGATGCCGCCGGGCGCTTCGCGTTCCCGCGCGTTCCGTTCGGAGCATACACGCTGCACGCGCGCACGCCCGATGGCTCCGCGGATGCGAACATCAACGTCGCGACGGGCAGCGTCATCAACGTCACGTTGTCCGCGGTGCGCGTCATCGGCAAAACGAGCGTCACGACGACGGGCGTTCACGGCAGCCCGATCGCGGTCAGCACGATCACCGCGGCGCAAATCGCGACGCTGCCGGTCAACACCAGCATCGGCCGCGTCATCGAGACGCTGCCGGGCGTCGTGCGCTTCTCCTACGATGAACCGGTCGTCCACGGCTACCACGGGATCACCTACGAACTCGACGGCGCGCCGTTGCCGTCGTCGACCAGCTCGAACTTCGCCAACTTGATCGATCCGCGCGAGTTGCGCGCGATCGAAGTCTTCACCGGCGCGTTCCCGGCCGAGTTCGGCGGGCAGCGGATGGGCGCGGTCGTCAACGTTCAGAGCCTCTCGTTCGTCGAGCCGCCGCCGCCGGGCGTGCTCGTGCTGGGCGCCGGCGAGCAAGGCGCCCAGGAAGCCCAGCTCTACAAGCAATTCGCCATCGGCCGCGCGCAGATCTCGTTTGCGGTCGACAACGTGGCGAGCGATCGCGGCTTGGACACGCCGGCCGAGAACGCGATCCACGACGCGTCCTCCACCGCGAACCAGTTTCTGCGCATCGGCTTCGCGCTGGATTCACGCGATACGCTGGCGCTCGACTTCGCCAACCAATACGCGACCTACCAGATCCCGATCAACGCCGATCCCAACAACCTCAACGCCGGCGCGGTGTCGCTGCCCAACCAAGACAACGTCCAGCGCGAGTACGATCGGTTCCTCGCGCTCTCGTTCACCCACAGCGATGCCGACGGCAACGGGTATTTCCGGATCGTCCCGTGGACGCGCTACAACCGCGTCGCCTACGACGGCGACCTCGCTGCCGACACGCAAGGCTCCATCCTCGGAACGGCGACGACACCGCAGTCGTGCGCGGTGAACGTCGGGAGCGGCTACGACTGTCCCGCGAACGGCCTCTTCCAAGATCGCGCCGCGGCGTACGTCGGGCTGCGCGCATCGGTGGGCCGCACGATCGGGAAGCATACGCTGACCGCCGGCGTCGACGTGCAGCAAGAAAACTTCGATTCGAATGTCGCGATCGCGTTTGCGCCGGCCGAGAACCCCAATGGACCGGGCGCCGGTCCGTTCACCGACGTTTCGGCGCAGCGCGGCAGCGAGACGTCGGCCTACATCGAAGACGTCTGGGCGCCGAACCCGGAGCTGGCGATCAAGCCGGGCTTGCGCTACGACCACAGCACCGGGTATGTCTCGGGCGCTCAGCTCAGCCCACGCTTCGAGATCGACCAAACCATCGCGCCCGGGACGATCGCGCACGCCTTCATCGGGCGCTACTACGCCGCGCCGGGCCTGGAAGATACCCGGCGCGAGGCGGTCATCACGAGCACCTCGGCGACCGCCGATCCCGTCTACGATCTGCAGCCCGAACGCGACACGCTGCTCGAGGCCGGCATCGCGCACGATTTCGGTGCCGGCCGGCGCGCGACGGTGAGCGCCTTCGACCGCACCGTCGTCAACGTCCTCGACACGACGAATCTCGCGAACACGCCGCTGTTCGCCGTCTACAACAGCGCGATCGGCGTCGCCCGCGGGATCGAAGGAGGCTACGAGCAGTCTTCGGCGGCGACCGACGTCGGCGTCTCGTTCACGTACTCGCGCTCGCTGGCGGGCGGGGTCTCCGGCGGAACGTTCCTCTTCGCGCCGCCGGACGTCGCCGATCTGACCCTTCAGCCGGAGGATCACGACCAGACCTACTTCGGCGACGCGCACGTCACGCGCCGCTTCGCGCGCGACTTGAAGAGCTTCGTCACGCTCGAGACGCAGTACGGCTCGGGCTTCCCCGTCGCGTTCCTCGACGGCACCGGTGGGCGGCTTCCGGCGCACTTCGAGGAGAACGTCGCGCTCGGCAGGCTGCCCTCCGGCAAGCACGCCGGCTACGAGTTCACCGTCGACAACCTGCTCGACAAGCGCTACCTGATCAAAGTCAACAACGGCTTCAACACGACCCAGTGGGGCGCACCGCGGCGCGCCATTCTCCGGCTGCTCGTCCCTTGGTAGCGGCCGTTCGGGTCTCGCATGATTTCGCGGTGGGGCGCGGAAGTGCGGCGGGATGAAACGTTTTCTCGCAGCGTGCTTTTCGGTCGCTTTGCTGGTCACGCCGTTCGGCGCGCACGCCGACGAGGGGATGTGGACCCTCGATAACTTCCCGGTAGCGAAGGTGAAAGCCGCCTACGGCTACACGACGACGGCGGCGTTCCTGACGCAGGTGCGCACGGCATCGGTCCGGCTCCCCGGCTGCTCGGGCTCGTTCGTGAGCCCCAGTGGCCTGGTGATGAGCAACCATCACTGCGCACGGGGCTGCATCCAAAATCTCTCGACGCCGCAGAACGACTACATCGCGGGCGGGTTCTTCGCGAAAACCCCGGCCGACGAAGCGAAGTGCCCCGGCTTCCAGATCGTGAGCTTGCTCTCGATCCACGACGTCACCAAGACGGTCAGCGCGGCGCTGGCGGGTGCCAGCGGAAACGCCGACTACAACGCGCGCCAGCGTGCGATCTTCAGCAAACTCGAGTCGGCGTGTCAGACCGATGCGAGCACGCAGTGCCAGGTCGTCTCGCTCTATCGCGGCGGCATCTACGATCTCTACACGTATCACAAATACACCGACGTGCGGTTGGTGTTCGCTCCCGAGGAGTCGTCAGCGGCCTTCGGCGGCGACCCCGACAACTTCAACTTCCCGCGCTTCGACCTCGACTGCGCGTTTCTACGCGTCTACGACAACGGCAAGCCGCTGGTTTCGCCGGGCTATTTTCCGTGGAGCCCGGCCGGCGCGAAAGCCGGCGAATTGATCTTCGTCCCCGGCAACCCCGGCTCGACGTCGCGGCTGCTCACCGTCGCCGAACTCGTGGCGCTGCGCGATCGCGCCAACCCGCGTTCGCTGCGCTTTCTCGCCGAAGAGCGCGGCCTGCTCACCCGGTTCTCGCAGGAGAGCCCCGAACACGAACGCATCGCGAACAACTCGCTGCTGGGTATCGAGAACTCGCTCAAAGCCATTCAGGGCCGTCAGGACGCGCTGCTCGATCCCGTCTTCTTCGCGCAAAAGGTCGCTGCCGAACGAGCTGAGCGCGCCGCGATCGACCGCGATCCCAAGCTGCGCGCAGCCTACGGGGCGGCGTGGGACGCGATCGCCAAAGCCGAGGACCGCGCGAAGGCTCTCGGAACGATCCAGACCAACCGCGAGCGCCTCGGTGCGCCGGGTGCCTATCTGGGCCCCGCACGTTCGCTCGTGCGCGCGGCGGCCGAACGCCCGAAACCCAGCGCCGAGCGGCTCCGTGAATACGCCGATGCGGCGCTCCCGGGGCTTCAAGCGCGCTTGTCCGCGCCGATCCCCGTGTATCCCGAACTCGAGAACCTGACGCTGGCGTGGAACCTCACCAAGCTGCGCGAGTATCTCGGTGCCGACGATCCGTACGTCAAGGCGCTGCTGGGCGATCGATCGCCGCAGCAAGTCGCCGACGCGGTCACCGGCGGCAGCAAACTCGCCGACCCAGCCGTTCGCAAGGCCCTCTACGACGGCGGCCAAGCGGCCATCGATGCCTCGACCGATCCGGCGATCGTGCTGATGAAGCGCGTCGATGCGATCGCGCGCGCGACGCGCAAGCAGTATGAGGACGACGTCGACGCACCGCTGACCAAGAACGAAGAACTCGTAGCGCGCGCCGATTTCGCGCTGCACGGACTGTCCACATATCCCGATGCGACCTTTACGCTGCGGATCTCGTACGGCAGCGTGAAAGGCTTTCCGGAGAACGGCACCACGATCGGCCCGTTCACCACGATCGCCGGCGCCTTCGCGCACGCGACCGGGGCGCCGCCGTATGCGCTGCCCAAGTCGTGGTTGGACGCCCAGTCGACGGTGAAGGGCGACACGCCGCTGGACTTCACGATGACGGCCAACGTCATCGGCGGAAATTCCGGCAGTCCGGTCATCAACGGCAAGGGCCAGATCGTCGGCTTGATCTTCGACGGCAACATCCACTCGCTGGGCGGCGACTACGGCTACGACGGCAGCCAGAACCGCGCGATCGGGGTCGCTTCGAGCGGCCTGCTCGAAGCGGTTCGCGCCATCTACCACGCCGATCGCCTGGCGGACGAACTGAGCGCCGGCGGAAAATGACCTACGACGTCGTTTGGGTCGACGCGTTCACGACGACACCGCTGGCCGGCAACGCCTGCGCCGTCGTGCTCGAGGCGCGCGACCTGGACGACGACCGGATGCTGGCGATCGCGCGCGAGACCAACCTCTCGGAGACCGCGTACGTGTTCGCCGGGAGCGAGGGAGCGGACTTCAACGTCCGCTTCTTCACACCGGGCGGCGAGATTCCGCTGGCCGGTCACCCGACGATCGCGACGACCCACGCGCTGCGCGAAAGCGGGCGCATCGCGGCCGACCGGGACGACATCACGCTGCGGATGCCCGCCGGACTGATCCCCGTGCGCATCGTGCGCACCGGACCGGCCGTCAGCTACGCGATGTCCCAGCCGCCGCCGGTCTTCGGCACCACCTACAAGCGCGGCCGGATCGCGCGGGCGCTCGGGCTGGAGAAAAGCGATCTCCACCCGGTCGTGCTCCCGCAAGTCGTCTCGACCGGGACGCCGCAGTTGATGATCGCGCTGACTTCGCTCGAAGCGCTCGACCGGGTCGCCGTCGATCATCGCGGGCTCTTCCCGCGCGAACGCGACTACTTCAGCGTTCATCTCTTCGCGCGCGCCGGCGATGAGTTCGCGCTGCACGCGCGGCACTTCGCCGATTTCGGCGGCGGCGTGATCGAGGATCCGTTTACCGGCTCGGCGACCGGCGGGATGGCCGGCTACGTCGCGCGTTACGGCATCGTCACCGAAACGCAGTTCCGCGTCGCGCAGGGGATGCACGTCCACCGCCCGGGTACGGCCGACGTCTACGTCGGCGGTTTGCCGCCGGGGGATATCGGTCGCATCACCGTCGCGGGAAGCGCCGTCAGCGTGATGCGAGGACTGTTGTCGCTGCCGAACTGAACGTCGCGCGCAGCGCGGCGAGTGCTTCGCTCACGGGCCAGACGGCGGGTCCGAGCACCCGCGCGAACAGCCCCTCGGGGAGCGTCCCGATCCCGATGCGCACGTCCGTCGCCGCCTGCGCGAGCGCATCGAACGGCTCGGGGGCGAGCGCGCGCCCGATGACGACGAACGTGCCGACGGCGGGCGGGGCCGCGGCGCCGAGTTCGAGCGCGTCGTAGAAGCGGTCGCGGCCGTCGACCCGCACGAGCGTTCGCAGCCGTAGCCGCGCATCGCCGGCGACGCTCGCGAGGTCGCGCAGGATCACGCAGGCGTCGGGCGCGCAGTCGATTTCGGTGACGATCTCGTGCTCGCCGCGGTGGTGGGCGACGACGGGCTCGGCACGCAGGTCGAGGGTCGCGCCGGGTTCGACGGTCCAGTTCGCGGCGAACGTCGAGGGCGCGCTGCCGCCGAGCACGCGAGTCGCGGTTTGCTCGGTCACGATCAGATGCGCGCCGCCGCACACGGTTCCGGTCAATTCGAGCCGGTCGCCGCGTACCACCCCCGGTCCGAGGTTGGAGAGCATCACGAGCGCCGCGCCGTCGCGCGCGAAGGTGCGGCTGCAGCGCGCGACGCCGTCGTAGCGCACGCGCTCGATCACCGTACGCGCACCGCGCCGCACGGCGCGCAGTTCGAGCCGCCCGGCGAGCGCTATGGGACGGCGTCCAAGAGTGCGGCGCGTTCGACGAAGCGCACCACGTCGGCCACGTTCGTCCCGGCGCGCAAATCGGTGAAGACGAACGGGCGCTCCGCGCGCGCCGCCGCCGCGTCGCGCCGCATCCGTTCCAGGTTGGCACCGACGTACGGCGCGAGATCGATCTTGTTGATGACCAGCAAATCCGCGCGCGTGATCCCCGGGCCGCCCTTGGCCGGGATCTTGTCGCCGCCGGCGACGTCGATCACGTAGATCGTCACGTCGGCCAGCTCCGGGCTGAACGTCGCGGCGAGGTTGTCGCCGCCGCTCTCCACGATGACGAGTTGCAGACCGGGGAAGCGGCGTTCGAGATCGGCGATGGCCTGCAGATTCATCGAGGCGTCTTCGCGGATCGCGGTGTGCGGGCAGCCGCCGGTCTCGACGCCGACGATCCGCTCGGAGGGCAGGCAGCCGCTGCGCACGAGAATCTGGGCGTCCTCTTGGGTGTAGATATCGTTGGTGACGACCGCCATATCGATGCGGGCGCCGAGCGCGCGCGCAAGCTGTTCGACGAGCGAGGTCTTCCCCGCGCCGACCGGGCCGCCGATCCCGACGCGCACCGCGCTCATGAGGCGAACAACCGCGCGGGGAGGGTGCGATGGCGCAGCCCGTCGAGTTCGCAGGTCAGCGCGCTCGAGCCGAGGTCGTCGATCGAGCGCACCGCGAGCGCCCGTTCCACGAACGCGTCGATCGCGTCGCGCAGCCGCCAGCGCACGACGGCGACGGTCCGTTGCCCCAGCGGCACGGCGCGCGCAGCGACCGACGCGAGCGAGGCGACGATCAGGGTCGCGTGCGCTTCGAGGGCGGTGCGCAGCGGCGCGCCGATTGCGCGGTAGCCGATCCCGGCGGCGAGGGCGTGGACGCCGGCGGCCGCTTCGCGTGCGATCGCCGTGGCGTAGGCGGAGGTGCGGACCGGCGCGAGTTCGAGCGCGGCGAACACCTCGAGCGTCGCGCGAGCCAGGTGGGCGTTCGCGCGCCGGATCTCCGGGTTGGGCTGGGCCGCCGTCACGCGCACGTCGAGCGCGACGAGCGCCTCCGGCTGGGCATCCGCGAGCACGAGCGCGCCGCCATCGAGCGGCGCGCAGCCCGCGACGAGGTACGTCGCGATCCACTCGTGCAGCGCGCTCGCGCCGGTCACCCGCTCTTCGACGATCGCCGTCTCCAAACCGAACGAATGACCGAAGCCGCCGGCCGGGAAAGCCGCGTCGGCGAGCTGCAGGAGCGCCGCGAGGTCACTCATGGGTATGCGGCGCGTGCCCGTGCAGAAACGGTTGCGCAACGACCCGCGCTTCGCGGACGGCGGGGACTCCGGTCGCCTCGCCGAGCGCGGCCAGCAGCGGATCGTAGCGCACGACGATCGCATCGCCCTCGCGCCGGATCGGCAGATGGCGGTTGCCCAGCGCATGCGCCAACTCGATCGCCGCCGCGATCGTCGGCGGCCGGAACACGAGCACGTCGTCCGCGCTCACGCGCACCGCGATCACGCGCTGCTCGTCGGCGTGCACGACGTCCCCGTCGCGCAGCCGCGCTTCCCCCTCGAATCGCAAACCGATCTCGCCGACGCTGGTCTCCAAGCGAACGACGCGCTTCGCGCAATCGTCGCTGCGAATCGCCACGCCTTCCAACACGCGGCCGTCGAGCGGGTAGTCCGCCAGGTTGCCCAACACCTCGCGCTTCACGGTAAGGCTCATTCTTCGACCGTGCTCATTCTTCGACGGCTCAGAACAGCGCGTACCGCTGTGCGAGCGGGAGCACGCGGGCCGGTTCGCAGGTGAGCAGTTCGCCGTCGGCGTGGACTTCGTAGGTGCGCGGATCGACCTCGATCTTAGGGAGCGCGTCGTTGCGCACCATGTCGCGCTTGCCGATCGTGCGGCAGCCGCGCACGGCGACGCGCGCACGGCCAAGCGTCGAACGCTTTGCGAGCCCGAAGTCGAGCGCGAGCTGCGAGACGAAGGTGAGCGAGCCGGATTGCGGCGCGCTGCCGTAGGCGCCCCACATGGGGCGCATGCGTGAGGGCTGCGGCGTGGGGATCGAGGCCGCGGGATCGCCCATCGCGGCCCACGCGATCGTGCCGCCCTTGATGACGAGTTCCGGCCGGAAGCCGAAGAACGCCGGATTCCAGAGCACCAGGTCGGCGAGCTTGCCCACCTCGACCGAACCGATCTCGTGCGACATCCCGTGCGCGATCGCTGGGTTGATCGTGTACTTGGCGACGTAGCGTTTCACGCGCTCGTTGTCGTTGCCCGATTTTTCGCCGGGCAGCGCGCCGCGCTGCTCTTTCATCTTGTGCGCGGTCTGCCAGGTGCGCGTGATCACCTCGCCGACCCGCCCCATCGCTTGCGAATCCGACGAGATCATGCTGAGCGCGCCCAGGTCGTGCAGGATGTCTTCGGCCGCGATCGTCTCGCCGCGGATGCGCGAATCGGCGAATGCAACGTCTTCGGGGATCCCCGGATCGAGGTGGTGGCAGACCATCAGCATGTCGAGATGCTCGGCCAGCGTGTTCACCGTGTACGGTCGCGTCGGGTTGGTCGACGACGGCAGCACGTACGACTCGCCCGCGATCCGGATGATGTCCGGCGCGTGGCCGCCGCCGGCGCCTTCGGTGTGGTAGGTGTGGATCGTGCGCCCGGCGATCGCCCGGATCGTCTCTTCGACGAAGCCCATCTCGTTGAGGGTATCGGTGTGGATCGCGACCTGCACGTCGTGCGCGTCGGCGACGCGCAGCGCCGTGTCGATCGCGACCGGCGTCGTGCCCCAGTCCTCGTGCAGCTTGAGTCCGATCGCGCCGGCCGCGATTTGTTCCGAGAGCGCTTCCGTCCCGGAGGCGTTGCCTTTGCCGAGGAAGCCGATGTTCACCGGCAGCGCATCGGAGGCCGCGATCATCTGCGCGAGATGCCAGGCGCCGGGCGTGCAGGTCGTGGCGTTCGTTCCCGACGCCGGTCCCGTCCCGCCGCCGAGCATCGTCGTGACGCCCGAGGAGATCGCCGCGTCGACTTGCTGCGGGCAGATGAAGTGCACGTGCGCATCGATCGCACCCGCGGTGAGGATCATCCCTTCCCCCGCGATCGCCTCGGTCGACGCACCCACGATCATCCCCGCCGTCACCCCGTCTTGCAGCCACGGATTCCCAGCCTTGCCGATCCCCGCAATGCGCCCGTCCTTCAGCCCAACGTCGGCCTTGTAGATCCCACTCGCATCGATCACGACGGCGTTCGTGATCACCGTATCCAGCACGCCTTCATCGCGCACCGCGGTCGGATGCTGCCCCATCCCATCGCGAATAACTTTCCCCCCGCCGAACACAACCTCGTCCCCATACGACGCAAAATCGCGTTCGATCTCAACAATGAGATTCGTATCCGCCAACCGCACCCGATCCCCAGTAGTAGGCCCATACAACCGCGCATAAGCCGCCCGATCGATCTTCACCGCCCCACCCCCACGTCATCCCAGCCCGCCCCAATGGAACGGCGAGCCCCAATGTCATCCTGAGCCTGTCGAAGGATGGGCATGAGACAACCCTGCGTGGCGGCTCCATCCTTCGACAGGCTCAGGATGACATTGGGGCTCGCCAGTACAGTGGGGCTCGCCAGTACAGTGGGGCTCGCCAGTATAGTGGGGCTCGCCAGTACAGTGGGGCTCGCCAGTATAGTGGGGCTCGCCAGTACAGTGGGGCTCGCCAGTATAGTGGGGCTCGCCAGTACAGTGGGGCTCGCCAGTATAGTGGGGCTCGCCAGTATAGTGGGGCTCGCCAGTATAGTGGGGCTCGCCAGTATAGTGGGGCTCGCCAGTATAGTGGGGCTCGCCAGTATAGTGGGGCTCGCCAGTATAGTGGGGGTCATGGTTTTGGGAGGCCGCGTGGGCCGGCGATGCGGTGTTCGCCGCCGATGGCGACGAGGGGGACGGGGCGGTCGATGCCGGGTTCGAAGCGGATGGCGGTGCCGGCGGGGATGTCGAGACACATGCCGTAGGCGGCGGCGCGGTCGAACGCGAGCGCGTCGTTGACTTCGTAGAAGTGGGCGTGAGAGCCGACTTGGATCGGGCGGTCGCCGGTGTTTGCGACCTGCACGGTCGTCCGCGCGCGGCCGGCGCGCAGTTCGATCGTGCCCTCGGCGGGGAAGATTTCGCCCGGCGTCACGGGATCGGCTCGTGGATCGTCACGAGCTTGGTGCCGTCGGGGAAGGTCGCCTCCACCTGAACCTCGGTGAGCAGTTCGGGGATGCCGTCCATCACGTCGTCGCGGGTGAGGACTTCGCGGCCGCGCGCCATCAGATCGGAAACCGACTCGCCGTCGCGCGCGCCTTCGAGCACGAACGAGCAGAGCACGGCGACCGCTTCGGGATAGTTGAGCTTCACGCCACGCGCGCGGCGGCGCTGCGCAAGCTCGGCGGCATAACTCAGCAGCAATTTGTCGCGTTCAACGTCGGTGAGGTGCATCTATGTCTCGGTGATGGCGGCGAACGTGGTCGCGTCGAGGCGCGAGGTGTCGGCTTTCATGAGCAGCGTATAGGCGATGAGCCCGCCCGCCAGGCCGAAGAGCCAGCCGCCGGTCCACAAGAAGTGCAGCGCAGGGAACACGAGCCCGGCGAGCGCCACGGCCCAACCGAAGACGACCGCGGCGAACGCGCGCAAGTTGAAGCCACCCGCATAGTCGTAGCGGCCCTGCGGCGTGTAGAGTTCGCGCAAGTCGATCTGCAGTTTGCGCACGAGCCAGTAATCGGCGATCGCGATCCCGTCGATCGGGCCGAGCAGCGCGCCGTAGGTGCCGAGCCAGCCGAAGATATAGTTCGAGAACTCGGAGAGGACGTACCACGGCTGCATCGCGAGCGCGAGGATCCCGGTGAACAGCGCGCCGAGCGCGAACGTGATTCGCGCGGGCCAGAGGTTCTCGAACGCGCGCGCCGGAGCGACCACGTTCGCGCCGACGTTGATCGTGATCGACGAGAGCAGCACGATCGCGCCGCCGATCACGACGACCGGAGCGGGGAACTTCACCAGTAGCTCGACCGGGTTCCAGAGCGCGGTACCGAAGATCGCGACGGTTGCCGACGTGACCGCGATCCCGACGAACGCGAAGATCGCCATCGCCCACGGCATCGAGAAGACTTGGCCCAGCAGTTGGCCGCGCTGCGTGCGGGCGTAGCGGGTGAAATCGGGGATGTTGAGGGCCAGCGTCGCCCAGAACGCGACCACACCGATGACCGAGGGGAAGAACGCCGCCCAGAATGCGGCGCCGTGGAGTTTCGCGGGCGCCGCGAGCAGCGGACCGAAGCCGCCGGAGGTGGTGAGCGCCCAGGCCAAGAGGGCTAGCGCACCGAGCGCGACGGTCGGTGCGGCGACTTGCGCGAGCCTCCCGATCGCTTGCGGACCGCGTGCGGCGATCGCGACGTTCGCGAGCCAGAAGAGCCCGAAGGCGATCCAGAGATGGCCGGGCACGCCGGACCAGCCGGAGAGCGCGGAGAGGATCGCGTCGAGCGCGAGCCCGCCGAACCAGGCGTTGATGCCGAACCAGCCGGCCGCGATGATCGCGCGCGCGAGTGCCGGCAAGTGCGCACCGCGCGTGCCGAACCACAACCGCGCGAACACCGGATACGGAAAGCCGTAGCGCGTGCCGGCGTGCGAGACCAGCAGGATCGGGATGAGCACGACGACGCTGCCCGTGAAGATCGTCAGCACCGCTTCGAGCCAGTTCATCCCCAGCGCGATCATCCCGCTGGCGAGCGAATACGTCGGGATGCACAGGCACATCCCGATCCACAGCGTCGCGAACTTCCCACCACCCCAGTTGTGCTCGGCGAGCGTGCAGGGCCGCAAGTCCTCATTCCACAGCGACCCGTTCCCCGACACATCCGCAATCGCGGCCGGCGTAAGCACGATCACATCCCCGCGCTGCTCCTGACTAATCACCCCAACGCCACCTCACCGCGAGCCATCGCACACGACAATCCATTAGCCGTAAGACGCGACACTGTCACGAACCGCCCCAGCGTCGTCGCAAGCGACAACCCTGTAATCGTGATAGGGCGACCGCTGACGATAACGTTGCGCGGGGCGCGATGACGAGGCTGCGGGATGGGGGCATCAGACTTCGACCATGGCGCCGTATGTTTCGGGGCGGCGGTCGCGGTAGAACTGCCAGGTGTTGCGGACTTCTTGGATCACGCGGCGGTCCATCTCTCCGATGACGACTTCGTCCTTGTCGCGGCTGGCGACGGCGACGAATTGGCCGCGCGGATCGACGAGGTAGGATTGGCCGTAGAACTCGCCCATGTTCCAAGGGGACTCGACGCCGACGCGGTTGATCGCTCCGAGATAGTAGCCGTTGGCGACGGCGTGTGCGGGCTGCTCGAGCTTCCAGAGATATTCGGAGAGCCCGGCGACCGTGGCGGAGGGATTGAAGACGATCTCCGCGCCGCCGAGGCCGAGCAGACGCGCGCCCTCGGGGAAGTGGCGATCGTAACAGATGTAGACGCCGACCTTCGCAAACGCCGTGTCGAAGACCGGATAGCCTTCGTTGCCGGGCTTGAAGTAGAACTTCTCCCAGAAGCCGCAGCCGGCCGGCCCCGCGCCGACCTGCGGGATATGATGCTTGCGATACTTGCCCAGATACCTGCCGTCGGCGTCGATCACCGCGGCCGTGTTGTAGTAGACGCCGGCGATCGTCACCTCGAACATCGGGACGACGAGCACGATCCCCAGCTCGCGCGCGAGGTCTTGCATCAACCTGGTCGTCGGCCCGTCCGGAATCGACTCGGTCGAATCGTACCACTTCGGATTCTGTTCCGTGCAGAAGTACGGACCGTAGAAGATCTCTTGCAAGCAAACGATCTTCGCGCCGCGCGCCGCGGCCTCGCGAATCAATTTGAGGTGCTTCTCGATCGCGACGCGCTTGTGTTCCGCGACCGGCGCCTCGCCGTCGAGTTCGTGATGGGTCTGGATCAGGCCGATCGTGACGATTTCGCTCATGTGCAACTCACAAGGTGACGAGAAAAAAACGGATCCGAATTGATGAACGCGCCCGCACCGGACACGCTGGTGCACCATTTCGCATATGTGCTGCTCACAGGTTGACGGGGAAGAAGGGGGCTGATTTTACGAACGAGCCGGCGCCGGCGGTGCCGGTGAAGGTGCCGTCTTCGACGATCTTGCGGCCGCGCGAGAAGACGTGGCGGGCCTTGCCCTTGACCTTCATCCCCTCGAAGATGCTGTTGTCGACGTTCATGTGATGGCTCTTGGCCGAGAGCGTGCGCTCGACGGCGGGATCCCAGATCACCACGTCCGCATCGGTGCCGACCGCGATCGTGCCCTTGCGCGGGAAAAGCCCGAACAGCTTCGCGGCATTGGTCGACGCGAGCGCGACGAATTGGTTGATCCCGATGACCCCGGCGTTGACGCCGAAATGCCAGAGGATCGTGAAGCGGTCTTCGATGGTCGGCGCGCCGTTGGGGATCTTCGAGAAATCGTTTTTGCCGAGTTCTTTCTGTCCGCAGTTGTTGAACGAACAGTGATCCGAGCCGAAGGTGTGCAGCTCGGAGTTCTTGAGTTTACCGAGCAGCACGCGCTGGTTCCACTTCGGCCGCAGCGGCGGTGACATGACGTAGTTCGCGCCCGCGAAGTCCGGGCGGTCGTAGTCGTCTTCCGAGCAGACGAGATACTGCGGACAGGTCTCGCCGTAGATCGGCAGACCGCGCTTGCGGCCGTCGGAGATCATGTCGGCGGCCAGCGCGCTCGAGACGTGCACCACGTAGAGCGGTGCCCCCGAAACCTCCGCCATGCGGATCGCGCGGTTGGTCGCTTCGCCTTCGAGCTCCACCGGCCGGGTCAGCGCGTGCCACTTCGGCTCGGTGTGGCCGGCGTCGAGCGCGTCCTTCGTGGTTACCTCGATCACGTCGCCGTTCTCGGCGTGCACTTGAATGAGGCCGCCGAACTTCTTCGCCGCCTGCATGGCGCGGAAGATCGTCTCGTCGTCGACCTGCAGGACGTGCTTGTAGGCCATGAAGACCTTGAACGAGTTGACGCCCTCGCGCTCGATCATCGTCGGGATCTCGTTGATGGTCTCGTCGCGGCCGTCGGCGATCGTGAGGTGGAAGGCGTAGTCGATCGCAGCCTTGCCCGCGGCCTTCTTTTTCCAGGTCGCAAGCGCGTTGGCAAGCGAGTCGCCCTTGGTGTGCAGCGCGAAATCGACGATCGTCGTCGTCCCGCCCAGCGCCGCCGCGACGGTGCCGGTCGCAAAGTCGTCGGCCGTGACCGTGCCGCCGAAGGGCATGTCGAGGTGGGTGTGCGGATCGATGCTGCCCGGGAACACGTATGTGCCACTCGCGTCGACGACGTCGTGACCCGCCGGAGCGAGTTTCTCGCCGAGCGCTGCGATCACGCCGCCCTCCATGAGCACGTCGGCCTTCGTTACGTCGGTCGCCGTGACGACCGTCCCGCCGCGAATCAAGGTTCCGATGATGGGCCTCCTACTTTGCCGTGAGTTCGCGCTGGCGCCACGTCGAGGTCGACTCGCCGTCGTCGACGCGGACCATCGCGATGCAGTCTTGGACCGGACAAACCATGCTGCACAGATTGCAGCCGACACAATGTTCCTCGTCCACTACGAGGTCGAGTTCCGCGCCGTGCGTGCCCGCTACCCGATCGATGCACTGGTGCGCCGCGTCCTCGCACGCGATGTAGCACTTGTTGCAGTGGATGCACGCGTTTTGATCGATCCGCGCCACGACCGCGTAGTCGAGGTTCAGATCGTTCCAATTCACGAACTTCGGCACGCTCTTGCCGACCAGGTCCATCGCCGAGGCCAAGCCGCGCTCGTCGAGATAGGCATTGAGACCGTCGATCATGTCTTCGACGATCTTGAAGCCGTGGTGCATGACCGCCGTGCAGACTTGGATGCTGGTGGAGCCCATCAGCATGAACTCGACCACGTCCCGCCAGGTCTCGATCCCTCCGATCCCGCTGATCGGCAGATTCACCAACGGATCGCGCGCGCAGTCGGCGACCATGTTGAGCGCGATCGGCTTGACGGCCGGCCCGCAGTAGCCGCCGTGGGCGCCCAGGTGATCGACGTTGGGGATCGGGTCCCAGCTATCGATATCGACGCCGATGAGGCTGTTGATCGTGTTGATCATGCTCACGGCGTGCGCGCCGCCGCGCTTCGCCGCGCGCGCGGTCTGCCGGATGTCCGTGATGTTGGGCGTGAGCTTGACGATGACCGGAACCTTGGCCACTTCGACGACCCACTTGGTGCACAACTCGACGAGTTCGGGATCCTGACCGACCGCCGCGCCCATCCCGCGCTCCGACATTCCATGCGGACAGCCGAAGTTCAACTCGAAGCCGTCGACGCCCGAGGCCTGCACCGTTTCCACCAGCTCGTGCCAGCGGTCGCGCTTCATCTCCATCATCAGCGAGGCGACGATCGCGCGATCGGGATAGGCGGCCTTGCACTCTTCGATCTCGCGCAGGTTCACCTCGAGCGGACGATCGGTGATCAACTCGATGTTGTTCATCCCGATCATCTTGCTGTTCTTGTAGTCGAGGCCCGCGAAACGCGAGCTGACGTTCACGATCGGATCGCCGAGCGTCTTCCAGACCGCGCCGCCCCAGCCGGCCTTGAACGCGCGCATCACCTGGTACCCGCTGTTCGTCGGCGGAGCCGACGCGAGCCAGAACGGATTGGGAGAGCGGATGCCGGCACAGTCGATCGCAAGATTCGCCACGGGTTCTCCTTTACTGGGCGCGCAACGCAGCGTCGATCGAGTAGGCCACGTCTTTGCCGGCTTGGGCGGCAGAGACGACCATCGCGTCGATCGCGCCGCCGCCGAAGAGACAGTCGCCCGCCGCGTACACGCGCGGATTGCTCGTGCGCAGCGATTCATCGATCACCGCGATGCCGTGCTCGTGTTCGACGCCGAAGCTCGTGTAGAGCGCGGCCAATTTCGCTTGTCCGATCGCGCGGATCACCGTATCGACCGGAACCGTTTCTTCCGTGCCGGGGACCGGGCGCGGCCTGCCGTCCACCATGTGCGTGGCCGCGACGACCAGCGCGCTCACGCGACCGTTGCCTTCGATTCGCACCGGCAAGCGATGAAACCGGAACGCGACCGCTTCGCTCTTCGCGAACTGCACCTCGAACGGATAGGCCGTCATCTCGCTGGGTCCGCGACGATACCACATCGTAACCTCCGTCGCCCCGAGTCGTCCGGAGACGGTCGCCGCGTCGATCGCGGTGTTTCCGGCGCCGATGACCGCGACGCGCGGGCCGAGTGCAACGGGTTCGCCGTGCTTCGCACGTTCGATGACGTCGAGCGCGTCGTAGACACCTTCCAACTCTTCACCGGGAATCCCGAGTTGCGGCACGCTGCCCATCCCGATGGCCAGCACGACCGCATCGAAATCACGCAAGAGCGCGGCGGGTTCGATGTCGCGCCCGATTTCGACACCGGTCCGAATGGTGACGCCCAGGCGTTCGACCTCGCCGACTTCCCACAGCGCAATATCGGTAGGCAGGCGGAAGGGGACGATGCCGTAGGTGTTGAGCCCACCGGCTTGCGCGCGACGCTCGAAGATCGTCACCGCGTGGCCCGCGCGCGCCAACTCGCGCGCGGCGGAAAGGCCGGCTGGTCCGCCGCCGACCACGGCCACCGATTTCCCACTGGCCGGTCCCGGCGCGAAGAGTTCGCGACCGCTCGCGCGCAGCCAATCCGTCGCGTAGCGCTGCAGATCGCCGATCCGGATCGGGGAGGCGTCGGCCGCGTAGACGCAGGCGCCCTCGCACAGTTCTTCGGTCGGGCAAACGCGCGCGCAGCTCGCACCCAGCGGGTTGGCCTCCATGATCGTGCGTGCGCTGCCGAGCAGGTTGCCGGTGGCGATCTTCTTGATGAAGGCGGGGACGTCGATCGAGGTGGGACACGCGCGCGTACACGGCGCGTCGTAACAATCGAGACATCGGTTGGCCTCGATCATCACGTCCAGGCGCGTGAGGTCTTTCGCGATTGGCGGGCCGAGTTGCGCTTGCTCCAAGTGCCCCCTTCAACAATGGTTGGCCCCATCGTCCGATACGGGCCGATGGGCCATAAGGCTAGCGCGATTCAGAGGACGCGCGCAAGAGCCCTCCGTCCAAGAGGCGAATTACCTCGAATGTCACTCTTGTGGAGGAACGTGATCCGGCCACTATCGCTCGAGGCCGCGCTCGAAGCGCTGGCCCGCGAGGGCCGGAACGCGCGACTCGTCGCAGGCGGGACCGACGTGCTGGTCGAGTTGCAGCGCGGCGTCAAACCGACACAGACGCTGATCGACCTCTCCGCGGTACGCTCGCTGGCCTACGTGCGGCTCGACGGGGAAATCGTCGCGCTGGGCGGGCTTGCGACCCATAACGATCTCCTGGCGGCGCCGTTCGCACGCTCGGCTGCGTTGCCGCTTGCGCAGGCCTGCATCGAGGTCGGCGCTCCGCAGATTCGCGCGCGCGGGACGATCGCGGGCAATCTCGTGACGGCCTCACCGGCCAACGACACGATCGCGCCGCTGCTCGCGCTCGACGCGGAACTGACCCTGGCCTCCATCGACGGCGAGCGAACGTTGCAGCTCGCGGATTTCTACCGCGGCTTCCGCACGACCGACCTCGCGCCCGACGAACTGCTGCGCGAGATTCGCTTTCGGGCGCTGGGCGGCGACCGCCGCGGCATCTTCCTCAAACTCGGTCTGCGTCGCGCGCAGGCCATCTCGGTGATCGACATCGCGCTCGTGCTGACGTTCGCGCGCGACGGCAGCGTCGCCGATGCGCGGATCGCGCTGGGCTGCCTCGCGCCGACCGTCATCCGCGCCCGCACCGTCGAAGCGTTTCTGATCGGGAAGCAACTCGACGCGGCGACCCGCACGCAGGCCGGGCTCTTGGCCGGGAGCGACGCGGCACCGATCGACGATCTGCGCGGCTCGGCGGACTACCGGCTCGCCACGCTTGCGGCGCTGATCGCCGAGGGGCTCGAACGGCTGGCGGACGGCCGCGAAGCCGCGGGCTATCCCGACGCCCCGGTGCTCTTGCAAACCGCGTCGCCCGCGCCGGCGGCGCTGCCGTTCGACGGCACGATCGTCGTGACGATCAACGGCGAATCGACGAGGCTGACCGGCGCGCAGGACAAGAATTTGCTCGACGCGTTGCGTGAGAACGCCGGTTTGCTGGGCGCGAAGGAAGGCTGCGGCGAGGGCGAGTGCGGGGCGTGCACGGTGTGGCTCGACGGCGCGGCGGTAATGTCGTGCTTGGTCCCCGCCTCGCAAGCGCACGGCTCGACGATCGTCACGATCGAAGGTCTCGCGCATGGATCGGTGCTGCATCCCTTACAGCAAGCCTACATCGATCACGGTGCCGTGCAATGCGGCTTCTGCATCCCCGGCATGCTCATGGCCGGGGCGAAGCTGCTCGAGGAACGCGACTCGCCCACGCTCGACGAACAGCAGGCGGCGATCAGCGGGAATATCTGTCGGTGCACGGGCTATCGCAAGATTCTCGAGGCGATGGAGTCCGCCGCGCAAACGATGGCGGCGCACGAGCCGATGCCCGGCGGCGTGCCCGTATGACGCTGATCGGGAGATCGCTCGCCCGGCCCGACGCAGCCGACAAAGTCCGCGGGAACGCGCGCTATCCCGCCGATCTGATCGATCCCGCGATGCTGCGCTTGGCGACCGTGTTCGCGCAGCGCGCCCACGCCCGGATCATCGAGATCGACACGCGCCTCGCGCGCGCGCTGCCCGGCGTGGTCAACGTCATCACCGCCGGCGACATCCCGTACAACCGCTACGGACTGATCGAAGACGATCAGGAAGTCTTGTGCTCCGAGGTCGTACGTTCCTACGGCGACCGCGTCGCGCTGGTCGTCGCGCACGACGACGCCACCGCGCGCAGAGCGGCGGCGCTCGTCGCCGTCACCTACGAGGATCTTCCGATCGTCGGCGACGCGGAGGCCGCGCTCGAACCGGGCGCGCCGCAGATTCACGCCGGCCGCTCGAACGTGCTGCTGCACCAGAAGGTCCGCAAGGGCAACGTCGACGCGGCGCTCGCCGAGGCCGATCTCGTGCTCGAGGGCACGTTCACCACGAGTTGGCAAGAACACGCCTATCTCCAGCCCGACGCGGGCGTCGCCTACTGGGACGGCCAGGCGCTGGTCGTCGCCTGCGCGGGACAGTGGCTGCACGAAGACCGGCGCCAACTCGCCAAGCTCGTCGGGCTCTGCGAAGACGATGTGGTCGTGCGCTATCCCACGATCGGCGGCGCGTTCGGCGGACGCGAAGACCTCGGCGTGCAGGCGTTGCTCACCATCGCCGCGTGGAAGCTCCGCCGGCCGGTCGCGATGGTTTGGAAGCGCGACGAATCGATCATCGGACACCACAAGCGTCACCCCTTCAAGATCACGACGACCTGGGGCGCGAAGCGCGACGGCACGATCGTTGCGGTGAAGACGCGCACGCTCGCCGACGGCGGCGCGTACGCATCGACGAGCATCGAAGTGCTCAAGTGCGCGACGATCTTCGCCCAAGGTCCCTATCGCGTGCCGAACGTGGCGACCGACGGCATCGTCGTCTACACGAACAACGTCCCGAGCGGCGCGTTCCGCGGGTTCGGCACGCCACAGGCGCATTTCGCGGCCGAGTCGATGATCGCGCGCATCGCGCACGCGCTGGGCCTAGACCCCGCCGACGTGCGGCGCAAGAACCTCTATCGCGAAGGCGATGCCGAAGCGACGGGGCACCCGTTGCCGCACGGCGTGTCGGCGTTGCCGGTCTTCGAGCGCTGCGTCGAAGAGATGCACGCGCGCTTCGGCGCCGGTATTCGACCCGAACCCGGCGCGCGTTTCCGGCACGGCTTCGGCATCGCGGCGGGGATCAAGAACGTCGGCTATTCGTTCGGCTTCCCCGAACAGGCGACGGCCACGGTCGAGATCATCGGCACGGATCGCATCGAACGCGCGCTGGTACGCTGCGGCGCCGCCGACGTGGGGCAAGGCTCGCACCTCATCCTGCGCCAGATCGCCGCGGAGGCGTTGGCGTTGCCGCTGAGCGCCGTGGGTCTGGCCGCGGAGAGCACCGCGGAATCTCCCAACGCCGGTTCGGCGTCGGCTTCGCGGATGACGCTGATGGGCGGCCGCGCGGTGCACGACGCTGCACAAGCCGCGCGGCGCGCCTTCGAGCGCGGCGAACGCCCGGCGGAGGCGACCGTCCAATATCGCCCGCCGAGCACGACGCCGCTCGATCTCGAAACCGGCGACGGCGTTCCGAACTACTGCTACGGGTACACCGCGCAGGCGGTGGAAGTCGAAGTCGACACCCACACCGGGCTCGTGCGCGTGCTGCGTGTGATCAGCGTTCACGACGTCGGCCGCGCGATCAATCGCCAACAAGTCGAAGGGCAGATCGAAGGCTGCATCGCGCAAGCCGTCGGCTACGCACTCACCGAGAACTTCCTCGTGCGCGAGGGCAAGATCCTCACGCCGCACTTCAGCACCTACTTGCTTCCGACCACGCTCGACGTGCCGACCGAAATCTTCCCGGTCATCATGGAGCTTGCCGACCCCAACGGTCCGTACGGCGCGCGCGGCATGTCCGAGATGCCGCTCGTCCCCTTCGCTCCCGCCGTCGCCGCCGCGATCCACGACGCCACCGGCGCGTGGTGTTCCGACCTCCCGTTCACGCCCGAGCGCGTGCTGCGCGCAATCGGCGAAGCACGCGAAGCCGTCGCCGCCGAAGCCCGCGCCCTCCTCGAACCCGCCCGCTAGGGTACACTTTTGGAAACGATACGCGACTTCGCGATCCCCGAAGTCAAACCCGCGATCGAACTCTACCGCGGCGAATATCGGCGGAAAATGGGCGGGGAGTACACTCACGCCCGCTTGCAGTATCAGTTGGCGATGCTGCTCGATGCATGGGGCCGCGAACGCGGTCGCATCGGGATAGAATGGCGGTTCTATTTCATTGAGCGCGCGGGCGCACCGAGTTCCTCGCTCGTGCCGGACGTCGCCTTCGTGTCCTACGATCGGCTTCCCGAGCAGCCCGAAGAGGACGCGGAACAGCCGGACGATCGCTCCGGACATCGCCATCGAGATTCTCTCACCCGACGATCAGGGGCGCCATGTTCAAGAGAAGATCGACCTCTACCGGTCCTATGGCAAGCCGCGTGTCGTCGTCGTCGATCCGCAAACGGAATCGCTCACGATCTACGAGCAGTATCGCGAACCACGAACCTTCCGGCCACCCGAGACCGCGCCGATCGTGGACGATCTGCGCATTGATCTCGGCGAACTTTTCTCGCCTGAGGAATAGGTTGCTTCCTAACCGCATTGCTGGAGGGTTGGAGGAGCCTCGCTCTCGATGCACCGTTCGAGGCGTATCTCTCACCGGCGATGCTTCATGAATCTCATTGTTGCAAAAGTGGCGTCGATTTTTTTTGGTCATCCTGAGCGAAGCGCCGAAGGCGCGAAGTCGAAGGACGGCGACCGGTTGGCTCGATCGCGGCGGTCCTTCGACTGCGGTTCGCTCTGCGAACCTCCGCTCAGGATGACAAAGGCGACGATCACTGCTCTTTCGGGGAATCCTTAGCGGGCGGCGTAGGTGAACGAGCCGGAGAGCCATTCGGCGATGCTGCCGTCTTGCATGACGAAGCTCTCGCAGCCGTCGACCTCGGGATTGAAGTCCTCGTTGTGGGCTTTGGTCTTGGGCCAGTCGACGTGGCCGTCTTGGCGCGCGGCGGCGCGCGCCTTTGAGTAGTTGAACTGCGAGCTCTTGGTGAGCGCGTTGAGCGCCCTGACCAACGTTTGCGCTTGGGTCATCAGCCGGCAAGCAGGCGGCGCGCGATCCGATTGTGGGTAGCGACGAGCGTCTCGATGTCCATGGCTTCGAGTGCGCCGCCCAACACGCGGACCCTGCCCGCGATCACGTTCAGGTCGACCGTTGCCGGCTGCGTGAACACGATCGCCGCAAGCGGATCGTGGACCGCGGCGCCGGCCATCGGCAGCGTGTCTATGCGCAGGCCGATGAAATCGGCCGCCATGCCGGGCGCAAGAAAGCCAACGTCGTCGCGGCCAAGCACCGCCGCGCCGCCGCGCGTCGCGATGCGTAGGATCTCGCGCGCGGTGAAGGCGGCGGGCGCTTCCCGGACGCGGGCGAGATACAGCGCCTGACGCGCCTCCGCGAGCAGATGCGAGCCGTCGTTCGAAGCTGAGCCGTCGACGCCGAGGCCCACGCGTGCGCCGGCGTCGACCAGCGCGCGCAGCGGCGCGACCCCGGAGCCGAGCCGCATGTTCGAGGTGGGACAATGCGCCACGCCCGAGCGCGTGCGCCCGAGGCGGCCGACTTCATCGGCCGACGGCCAGACCATATGCGCGTGCCAAACGTCGTCGCCTACCCAGCCGAGGTCCTCCGCGAGTTCCACCGGCCGGCGGCCGTAGCGTTCGAGGCAGAAGGCTTCCTCGTCGCGCGTCTCGGCGAGGTGCGTATGCGAATGGACGCCGTGCTTGCGCGCCAGCACGACGCTCTCGCGCATGAGCGTATCGGAGACGGAGAACGGCGAGCACGGCGCGAGCACGATCCGCGTCATCGCATAGCGTGCCGGGTCGTGATAGGCGCCGATCACGCGCTCGCAGTCCGCCAAGATCGCGTCTTCGTCTTCGACGATGGAATCGGGCGGCAGCCCGCCTTTGCTCCGCCCGATCGACATCGAGCCGCGCGCGGCGTGGAACCGGAAGCCCATCGTGCGCGCGATTTCGATCTGATCGTCGACCCGCGCGCCGTTCGGCCAGAGGTACGTGTGGTCGCTCGCGGTCGTGCAGCCCGAGAGCATCAGTTCCGCGATCGCGACGGCCGTCGCGACGCGGATCGCCTCGGCATCCATCCGTGCCCAAATCGGATAGAGCGTCGTCAGCCAGTCGAAGAGCTTGGCGTCCTGCGCCGCCGGAACGTTGCGCGTGAGCGTCTGATAGAAGTGATGGTGCGTGTTGATCAGGCCGGGCAAGACGACGAGCGCGCTCGCGTCGATGATCCGATCGGCTTGGGCGGGCAGTTCGGCTGCCGGGCCGATCGCTTCGATGACGCCGTCACGAACGAACAGCGAGGCACCCGGGAGTTCGCGACCCGCATCATCGAACGTGGCGAGCAGCGCCGCATCGCGCACCAACAGCGTGGAAATACCGACCTCCCCATGCAAACCGTGACCATCGCCGAACTCAACGCCGCCGACGAGGCGCGCTTCGTCGCGACGCTGGGGCATATCTTCGAGCACTCACCCTGGGTCGCCGCCGCAGCCGCCGGACGCCGGCCCTTCGCCGGGGTCGACGAGTTGCACCGCGCGATGTGCATGGCCGTCGCCGAGGCGCCGCTCGAAGAGCGCGTGGCGCTGATCGCGGCGCATCCCGATCTGGTCGGCCGCGCGGCCTTGGCCGGGACGCTCACGCCCGCGTCGCAAACCGAGCAAGCCTCGGCCGGGCTCGACCGCCTCGACCCCGAAGAGATCGCGATGTTCACCGAATTGAACGCCGCGTATCGAGCGCGGTTCGGCTTTCCGTTTGTGATCTGCGTGCGCCAGAACAAGACGGCCGCGATCATCGCCGGACTGCAGACGCGCGTGCGCAACGAACGCCCCGCCGAGATCGCCACCGCCCTCGGCGAGATCGCCAAGATCGCCCGCCTCCGCCTCGCCGACACCATCCGCCCGTGAGCGCACGCAAGACGGCGCGCGGCAATGTCATCCTGAGCCCGTCGAAGGATGGGCATGAGGAAGTCGGTGGCACGCCCATCCTTCGACGGGCTCAGGATGACACCGTGGCGGCTCGCGATTTTCGCTGGGGGGCGGCTTGCGATTTTCGCTGGGGGGCGGCTTGCGATTTTCGCTGGGGGGCGGCGGCTCGCGATTTTCCCTGGGGGGCGGCTTGCGATTTTCGCTGGGGGGCGGCTCGCGATTTTCGCTGGGGGGCGGCTTGCGATTTTCGCTGGGGGGCGGCTCGCGATTTTCGCTGGGGGGCGGCTTGCGATTTTCGCTGGGGGGCGGCTCGCGATTTTCGCTGGGGGGCGGCTCGCGGCATGAACGGCTGCGTCTTCCGACGACACGGGATACCTGTGAGCGTATACGTGTCGGCGCGCGATACTGTCATCCTGAGCCCGTCGAAGGATGGGCATGAGAAAATCGGGCGGTGGCGGGGGTGAGCGCTTATGTTTTTGATTGGCTGAACTTGCTGGTACGGTGGTTTCACTTTACCGCGGGGATTGCTTGGATCGGGGCGTCGTTTTACTTTGTCTGGCTCGATAATAGTTTGGAGCCGGCGAAGCGCGCTGAGGACAAGGCGAATGGGATGTTCGGCGATCTGTGGGGCGTGCACGGCGGCGGGTTCTATCACAACCAGAAGTACCTGACGGGCCCGCGGAACGAGCCGCTCTCGAACCACCTGCACTGGTTCTATTGGGAAGCCTATTCGACGTGGATCACCGGGATGGGTTTGCTCGCGATCGTCTACTGGGTCGGCGCGCAAAGCTATCTGATCGATCCCAGCGTGCTCGCGCTCTCCGTCCCGGTCGCGATCGGGATCAGTATCGGCTCGCTGCTCGTGTGCTGGTTCGTCTACGACGCGCTCTGTCGCATCTTCGAGAAGCAGCCCCGCATTCTGTGGGCCGGGGTGATCGTGTTGCTCCTGCTCGCCGACTACGCGTTCTTCCGCGTGTTTTCCGCACGCGCAGCATACATCCACGTCGGCGCGGTCATCGGCACGATCATGGTGTTCAACGTCTTCTTCTGGATCATCCCGGGCCAGCGCAAGATGGTCGCGACGCTGCGCGCCGGCGGCACGCCCGATCCCCGCCCAGGGCTGCTGGGCAAGACGCGTTCGGTCCACAACACGTACTTCACGCTGCCGGTGCTGTTCATCATGATCAGCAACCACTTCCCGATGACCTACGGCAGCCCGTACGGCTGGCTCGTGCTCGCAACGCTGGGAATTGCGTCGGTTTGCGTGCGGCAGTTCTATCTCTTCACCCACAAGCATCGCTACGTGCCGGCGCTGCTCGCCGTCGCGGCGGTGCTCATCATCGGGACCGCCGTAGCGCTCGCGCCGCGCGCGCCGGCCGGTGCGACGGCCGTTGGCTACACACAGGTCGCGCCGATCGTGGCGGAACGCTGCGCCGTGTGTCATTCCGCGCACCCGACGTTCGCGGGATATACGACGGCGCCGGGCGGCCTGCTGCTCGACACGCCCGAGCACATCGTCGCGAACGCCGCCCGCACCAAAGCGATGGCCGTCGATTCGCACGCGATGCCGATCGGCAACCTCACCAACATGACCGACGCGGAGCGTGCGACGCTCGGCGCCTGGATCGCCGCTGGAGCACCCGGACCATGAACGCAACACTTTCGTCACACGTCCTCGATACGGCGCGCGGCGTGCCCGCCGCCGGCGTCGCCGTCACGCTCTTTCGTATCGACGGTGCGCAACGCGCCGTCGCCGGCGTAGCGACCACCGATGCCGACGGCCGGACCGGCGCACAACTCGGAAGCGGCCTCGCGCCCGGCACATACGAGGTCGTCTTTCATGTCGCTGCTTACTTCGGTGCGACGCCCGCATTTTACGATGAAATCACGGTTCGCATCGTGTTGGACGGATCGCGGGAACGCTATCACGTACCACTGTTGCTCGCTCCGTACGGTTACTCGACGTATCGCGGAAGCTAGCGCCGCCTGCGACCGATTTCTCTAGGAAAATCGCGGGGAGCGAAGTTTCCTTCGCCGCGGCCGCGCGTGGATGCGCTCGCATATTCTCCGGATGCGGGTTAGGATGCAGACATGGAGCGCTCACGACACGCACCGCGCGTGGCGCTAATCGCCCACGACGCGCGCAAAGACGACCTGACCGAATGGGCACATTTCAATCGCGGCACGCTCCGCGGCTGTGGCCTGGTCGCAACCGGAACCACCGGCGAGAAGATCGCGCAAGCGACCGGACTCGACATCGAATTGCTGCTCTCGGGACCGCTCGGCGGCGACGCGCAAGTCGGCGCGATGCTCGTCGAACACAAACTTGACGCAATCGTCTTCTTCTGGGATCCGCTCACGACGCAACCACACAACGTCGATGTAAAGGCGCTCTTACGGTTGTCGGTGCTCTACAACGTGCCGATCGCTTGCAATCGCGCAACCGCCGATCTACTCATCTCGTCGCCGCTCTTCAGCAACGTCACCGACCTGGACCGGCGCCGCGCCGGCACGGAAATCCTCGCCTAATTCGAACGTCATCCAGTTTCGAATGTGGCGGCGAAGGATGAGTGGCGGCTCAGGATGAGTGGCGACTCAGGTGGCGCGAGTGGCGGGTGTTGCTACCAGCGGTAGCATGCCATTTTGCGGTAGCCGATGAAGCCGACGAGTAGCGGCCACAGAATCAGTACCAAGAACCACAGAACTTGCAAGAGCCTTTTGCGGCGCGCGAGTTCCGGGACGAAGATCGAAAGTGTGGCCACGATTCCGGCCGGAAACCCGACCACGAAAATACTGTAGCCGAGATACTGCAAAGAACCGGCGATTCTGGCGAGCGGATCACTCGCAATGCAGTCGGCCGCGGCCTCGGCGGCCAGGCACAACGCGAGCGCGAAGGCTACGCGCGCGCCGCTGAACAGCGCCCAGCGTGTCCAAAACCTACGCTTCATTTCGTCCCGGCTCGGCTAACGCGAGCGGACAATGCACCGAAACAGCCGTTCCTCAAAGCCGAACTCATCGAGCGGATGGGTTTGACCCAATCACGCGAGGCCCTTCGCCCGCCGGGGATATCCCCCGTCCCGGCGCGCCGGGTTAGCTCAGATCTTCGCGGCGCAGGCGGGCGTAGGCGGGGAGGACGGCGGGGAGTTTGAGGATGCGGGCGAGTGCGGCGTCGAATTGACCCTCGCTGGTTTGGTGGGTGAGGACGACGATGTCGGTCTCGGTAGCCTCGCCGTGCGCGCCTTTTTGCAGCATCGCGTCGATCGAGATGCCGGCGTCGGCGAGCAGCCGGGCGAGATCGGCCAGCACGCCGACCTCGTCGCGCACGCGCACACGCAAGTAATACAACGTCTGCACCTCAGCCATCGGGACGATCGGGATGTCGCTGAGCGCATCGGGTTGGAAGGCGAGATAGGGCACGCGCTCCTCCGGCTCGGAGGCCATCAGGCGGGTGATCTCCATGATGTCCGCGATGACGGCGGACGCCGTCGGTTCGGCCCCGGCACCGGCGCCGTAGTACATCGTCACGCCGGCCGCGTCGCCTTTAATCAAGATCGCGTTCATCGCGCCATCGACGCTGGCGATGATGCGGTCGGCCGGAATGAGCGTCGGATGGACGCGCAGTTCGATGCCGAGTTCCGCGTGCCGCGCGATGCCGAGCAGTTTGATGCGATAGCCGAGTTCCTCGGCATACGTGATATCAACGTCGCTGAGGTCGGCGATGCCTTCGATATAGGCCTTGTCGAATTGCACGGGGATGCCGAAGCCGATCGCCGAGAGTAACGTGATCTTGTGCGCGGCGTCGATCCCGCCGATGTCGAAGGTGGGATCGGCCTCGGCATAGCCCAGGCGCTGCGCCTGCGCGAGGGCCTCGGCGAACGGCAATCCCTTGGCCCGCATCTCGGACAGAATGAAATTGCTCGTGCCGTTGACGATACCGGCGATCCACTCGATGCGATTGGCGGCCAACCCCTCGCGCAGCACCTTGATCGTGGGAATGCAACCGGAAACCGCGCCCTCGAAGGCGACCATGACGTTGTTCGCGCGGGCCGCGGCGAAGATCTCATTGCCGTGCAGCGCGAGTAGTGCTTTGTTGGCGGTGACGACGTGCTTGCCGTGGGCGATCGCCGCGAGTACGGCGTCCTTAGCAACCGTCGTCCCGCCGATCACCTCGACCACGATGTCGATGCTGGGATCGGCGACCGCGGCGAGCGTGTCCGTGCGGAGCGGAATCGTGCCGGCGACCGCGCGCGCTTTGGCAACGTCGCGCACCGCGATCCAGGCAACTTCGATCGAACGGCCGGCGCGCCGCGCGATCTCCTCGCGGTTGCGCGCGAGCACGCGCAGCGTGCCGCCGCCGACCGTTCCGGCGCCGAGCACACCGATGCGAACGGGCTTCATGCGGGCCGCCTCCGGATCATCCCCACCAACTCGAAGTTGAGCACGCGCCGGTTGTCCTGATTGAACGCGTCGACCTCGAGCACGATCGTCCCGCGATCGAGTTTGGTCGCCGAAGGCCGGTTCTCGAGCACGCGCACGACGACGCGCAACTCATCGCCCGGCCGCACCGGAGCATCCCAGCTCAGCTTGCGCAACCCGGCGCCGCCCATGCTGCTCTCGGCGGAAACGCCGCCGTGATCGACGATCAACTTCATCGCCATCCCGCACGTATGCCAGCCGCTCGCAATCAAGCCGCCGAACGGCGAGCGCGCCGCGGCGACCGGATCGACGTGAAACGGCTGCGGGTCCCAGCGCCGCCCGAACTCCATGATCTCTTCTGCACTCACGAGGTAGGTCCCAAACGATGTCTCGAGGCCGACAGCATAATCTTCCAGATAATACGGCATACCGGGCACGATTTATGAGTGCTTGGCGGCTTTAAACGCGGCCCAACCGCCGAAGTGCGAAATGTCCTCGAAACCGCGTTCTTCGATGAGCTTGCGCGGATAGATCATCGCGGCCACGCTGGTGCCGTCCTCAAGCTGGATCGGCGCCTCGTAGAGGTCCGGCGGCTCGGAAGCCAGCAGCGCCGCGTGCTGCTCGTCGCTCATCGCGTAGATCTCACCGGCGATCGAAACGCCGCCCTCGGACACTTCGTAGATCCCCGGATGCTGATCGCGAACCGAATGCAAGCGATAGATCGGTTTGGTCTTGGCCTCGCGCACGAACGTCGCGCCGCCGAGATTGCCGTGATCGGGTTGGCCGCGCAGCGCAGAGCCGCAGATGAAGAACTGCATGGGTTTCCTCTAGGACAGGGTGAGGGCGGGGTCGCGGTCGACCGCGAGCAGCGCTGCCGCCAGCGCTTCGACCCCGAGTTCGAGGTCGGCCGGGGCGGTCCGTTCCGTCCCGACATGGCTTTCCCCGCCGATACTCGGCACGAAGATCATCGCGGCGGGCGCGATCTGCGCGAGGCACATCGCGTCGTGACCGGCGCCGCTGGGCAGCGCGATGGCCGCCGGATCGAGCGCGTCGCACACGCTGCGTAACATGGCACGAAGCGCGGGCGTCATCGGCGTGGCGCGCCGGCCTTCGAGCGGCTCGATCGTCACGCGCACGCGCCGCGCCTGGCCGATGCGCTCGGCGGCTTCGCCGACGGCGCGTTCCATCGCATCGATGCGGGCATCATCGACCGAGCGCGCGTCGATACGCAGCCGCACCGCGCCGGGGACGATGTTCGTCTGATTCGGCTCGACCACGAGCCGGCCGACGGTCGCGACCGAGTCTTCCTGCGCCCGCGCCGCCGCTTCAACCGCCAGCACCAGTTCAGCGGCGGCGGCCAGCGCATCGCTGCGCAGCGCCATCGGGATCGTCCCGGCGTGGCCCGCGACGCCCGCGATCGTGACCGCATAGCGCCGCTGTCCGGCGATCGCCGTGACGACCCCCAAGCGCGCGCCGGCACGCTCCATGACCGGACCCTGTTCGATGTGCAGTTCGAGATACACGGCCGGCGCCGGAAAGCCGTCGCGCACCGGAACGCCGGCCAACTTGCCGTGCGGTCCGGCGAACGCATCGGCGAACCGCTCGCCGTCATCCGCGACGAGCGCCTCCGCCTGCGCATAGGGCGTGATCCCCGCGTAGACGGAACTACCGAGCGTGCCGACCGGGAACCGGCTGCCTTCTTCGCCCGCCCAGGCCACGACTTCGATCGGATGACGCGGGCGTTCGGCGCGCGCCGCGATCAACCGCAGCGCCTCCAAGCCGCCGACCACGCCGTACGCGCCGTCGTACGCGCCGCCGTACTTGACCGTGTCGAGATGGGAACCGCACTGCACGGGCGGGAGCGCCTCGCGTCCGGCCAGCCGCACGAAGACGTTCCCGGCGCGATCCTGTTCGACCGCGAAACAATCCGCACGCGCCCAACTCGCGAATCGCTCGCGCGCCGCGTGCTCGGCCGCGCTGAAAAGCGCGCGGTCGATGCCGCTGGGGGTCGCGCCGATGGTCGCCAGTTCGGCGAGCCGCTCGACGACGTTCATCGAACCGCGGCGGCGACCGCGTCGACGCGCGCGAGATAGGCCGCGCGTTCTTCGCGGCTGATGAACGAGGCCTCGAACGAGTTGCGCGCCAGCGTGATCAGTTGCTCCGGATGCAGCGAGAGCGCGTCCGCGACGGCGCGGAAATTCTCGCCGACGTAGCCGCCGAAGTAGGCGGGATCGTCGGAGTTGACGGTCGCGAGCAAACCCGAGTCGAGCATCCGGCCCAGCGTGTGATCGCGCAGATCCTTGAACACGTGCAGCTTCACGTTCGAGAGCGGGCAGACCGTGAGCGGCATCCGTTCGTCGCGCAAGCGCGTGACGAGCAGCGGATCTTCCAGGCAGCGCACGCCGTGGTCGACCCGCGAGACGTGCAGCAGGTCGAGCGCCTCCCAGATATAGGCGGGCGGCCCTTCCTCGCCCGCGTGCGCGACGGTTTTCCAACCCTCGGCGCGGGCGCGCGCGAACACCTCGGTGAACTTCGAGGGCGGATAGCCGACTTCGGCCGAGTCCAGGCCGACGGCCACGATGCGCTCGCCGTAGGGACGCGCTTGCTCGAGCGTTTCGAGCGCGGACTCGACGCTCTGATCGCGCAAGAAACACATGATGAGTTTGCTCGTGATGCCGAAGAGTTGTTCGCTTCGGCGCACGGCGGACCAGAGGCCGTCGATCACGGTCGCGAACGGCACGCCGCGCGCCGTGTGCGCTTGCGGATCGAAGAACATCTCGACGTGGACGACGCCCTGTTCTTTCGCGCGTGCGAGATAGGCCTCGGCGAGTTCGGTGAAATCTTGCTCCGTTCGCAGCACCGCCATCGCCGCGTAATAGAGGTCCAGAAACGACTGCAGGTTCGTGAACTTGTATGCGTGATGCAGCTCGTCGAGCGTTTCGTACGGGAGCGCGATCCGGTTCCGTTCGGCGAACTCGAAGATCATGTTCGGCTCGAACGTCCCCTCGATGTGCAGATGCAGTTCGGCCTTGGGGAGCGCGAAGCCCAGATCCCTCACCGGGCGGCCGCCGGGAAATTCGCGATCCAATGATGTGCGATGTCGATGCGGCGGCAGATCCACACGTCCTCGAACGAGAGGAGATAATCGAGAAATCGTTCGAGCGCGGCGGCCCGGCCGGGGCGGCCGGCAAGGCGCGTGTGCAGGCCCACGGACATCATCTTCGGTTGCGTTTTCCCTTCGCGGTAGAGCACGTTGAACGCGTCTTTGAGATAGTGGTAGAAGCCGTCGCCCGACGTGAAGCCCGGCGCGACCGAGAATTTCATGTCGTTGTTATCCAGCGTGTACGGGATGACCAAATGCGGCTTACCGCCGACGCGCGTCCAATACGGCAGATCGTCGTTGTAGGCGTCCGAATCGTAGAGAAAGCCACCCTCTTCGACGACGAGCCTGCGGGTGTTGATCGAAGGCGCGTAGCGGCAGTACCAGCCGTAGGGACGCGTCCCGGTCGTGCGTTCGATCGAGGCGATCGCGCGGCGCATCTGCGCCCGCTCTTCCTCTTCGGCCATGTCTTGAAAGCCGATCCAGCGCCAGCCGTGCGAGCAGACTTCATAGCCCGCCGCGCGGATCGCAGCGGCGGCGGCCGGATTGCGTTCCAGCGCCAGCGCCGCACCGAACACGGTGATCGGGATCTTCCGATCGCCGAACATCCGCATGAGCCGCCAGAAGCCGGCCCGGCTGCCGTATTCGTAGACCGACTCGACGATCAGATCGCGTTTGCCCGGACCGACGGTCGCGCCGGGGACTTCGGTGAGATACATCTCCGAGACCGGGTCGCCCTCACCGATCGCGTACTCGGAGCCTTCCTCATAATTCATGACGATCTGCACGGCGATCCGCGCGCCGCCCGGCCAGCGCGGGTCGGGCGGCCGTTCACCGTAGCCCACGAAATCGCGGGGATGGACCTCTTCCATCAGCCTGCGTTTACGCGCGCACGGTGCTCGATCATTTCGCGCGCGCGAGGGCCGCTTTCCGCGAGCAGGCGTGCGGCCTCGAGGTCCGAAAGGCCGCCCCCGGAGGTGCTCATGCGTCGTCTTGCTCGCCGTCTCGCCGTGCTGGTCCCGGTCGTTGCGCTCGCATTCCTGGCGGGATTCGTGTGCGCGCACGTCGTCCCCGTCGCCCAGGCGGCAGCGCTGCCGCTCACCCCGCAGATCATCGACGTCGGTGCCTTGAGCGACGACGAGATCGGCCCGATCCGGCCGGGCACGGCGTTACGCTCGAAGGTCCTCGTGAGCGCCGACGGCTCGACGGTCGCGGTTCAGGAAGGCACCATCCCCAAACACTTCCACGCCGACGCCAACGAGATTCAATACATCATCGAAGGCAGCGGGAAGTTCTGGCTCGGCGACAAGATCCAGGACGTGCATGCCGGCGATTTGATCGTGATCCCCAAAGGCACGGCGCACGCCGGCGCCACGATCGTCAGCGGCAACCTACGCGCAATCGCCATCAAGACCCCACCCCAAGACCCAACCGACACCCACTTCCTCCCCTAAAGCCGCATGCGGCCGGGCGTGGTGCCGAGTAGCGTACGGTAGGCGTTGATGAAGGCGCTCAACGACGAATAGCCGCATGCGAGGGCGGTTTCGGTGACGGATGCGCCTGATACCAGCGCGACCACCGCGGCGATGAGGCGCGCGTTCGATGACGGCGCGAAGGCCGTGAAGGCCGTCTTAGCATCCGTCAACGCTGCGAGTTCGTCGTGCATCACCGCGAGCAGACGTGCGTCGCGATCGTGCGCGGGATCGAGATAGCCGCGCTGCGTAGCCCGTTCGATCAACTCGTGCAACAGCGACGGCATCGCGACCGTGCCCAACGCTCGGTCCGGCACCTTCCCCGTGGCGCAATACAAGATGCGCAACTCGCAGCGCACGCGTAAATCGAGCGTGTACGGGCTTGTTCGTATGCTTCGTCATCATGAACTACGCCACCCAACCCGCAAGCGGGTATGGGATGGCGTTTCGGGCCAGTTCCTGGCCAAGATTGCTCAGCGTCCACCGCAAGTTCACTCGCGCGCCGTTCTGATCGCGCGTGAGGATACATCCGCAGTCGCAATGATGCATGCGTTCGGAAAGCGTCTTCTTAGCAACTTTCCAGCAGGTCGAGCATCGCTGCGACGGTTTGAGGGTTCGGGTGGGCGTTTCGACATACAGCGACCCGGCTTCTTCCGCCTTGTATCGCAACATCGAGTGGTATGACGCGGGCGAGGTGGCGAGAATCTCGCGATTCAACCCCGCCTTTTGGGCGACGTTCTTTCCTGGTTCTTCGATCGTTCCTTTCGCGGATTTGACCATGTGCGAAATGTCCAGCTTCTCCGTGGCAAGAAGCGCGACGCGCGCGATGATCGCAGCCGATGTCTGGTGCAGAAAATCACGCCGCTGGCTCGCTTCACGGCCCTTGGCGCGTCCGAGTGCAAGCTTTGCCGCTTTGCGATGCGGAGAGGTCTTGGGCGTCGTTTCGAGATGTTTCTGGGCGCGTTCGACTGACTCGCGGTGCTTCTTGAAAAACCGGGGATTCGCGACGGCTTCGAAGCTGCCGTCTTCATGAGCGAGCGTGGCGAACGTCTCGACTCCCCAATCCAAGCCGACCGCCGCCGTGCCGCCCTCTCGTTTTGGGAGACATTTTACGGTCATCGAGGCGTACCAGCGACCGGCCTTGTGTTGAATTTCGCAGGTCGCAATCTCACCCATTGTGCGCGCCCGTCCGCGAACTTTGATCTCTCCGATACCTGATAAGCGCAGACGTCCGTGCCGCTGCCGCGCGCCGTCTTTCAGTCGCGAAACCTTCCCGTTCCCAGACGTGAATTTGAAGCCATCGCCGTGCGATTTATAGCCCCAGCCCGAAAAACGATCGAACGCCTTAAAGCGCGGAAAGCCCGGGGTCTCGCCGCTTCTTACCCGGTGAAAGAATGAGGCAAATGCGAGATCGAGCCGTTTGAGCGTCACTTGCGAAGATTGCGCGTTGAGGGCGGCGTACGATTCGTCGGCGGCGCGCAATTCGGTGAGCCCAGCACACTGTTGAACGAATCCGACATTTGTGCGAGTTTGTCTCCAGGCTGTGATTCGTTGCTCCAGAGCAGCGTTATAGAGCCGCTGGTGCAAGCCAAGCATGTTTAATAGCGCCGCTTCTTGAGGGCGCGTTGGGTACATGCGGTAAACAACCTTGCGGGAGACGGGCTCCATAGTGTATATTCTAGCTTCGTTATGGCGGCCAAGCAAGAGTTGAAGTCCCTGTATCACTGTGTTTTCAGCTTGCATCTCCACTTAGTTCTCGTTACGAAATACCGGCGACGGTGCATCGACGCCGCCATTCTCGCCCGGCTAGGGGCAATATTCCGCAACCTCGCGGCTCGCTGGGGCTGCGATCTCTTGGAGTTTAACGGCGAACCCGATCATGTTCACCTTTTGCTCTCGGTGAATCCAAAAGTCGCGCCATCCGTAATCGTGAACAATTTCAAAACCGTGTCATCGCGGCTAATACGCAAAGAGTTCGCCGCCCAACTGCGCAAGGTCTATTGGAAGCCGGTTTTCTGGAGTCGATCGTATTGCGTGGTAAGTTGCGGCGGCGCTCCGTTATCGGTTCTCAAGCAGTATGTCGAGGGTCAGGCCGGAGTGGAAAGCGGCGTCACATGAGTCGCCCCTAGCGGGGCGAAGCGGCGCTTCACCACCATCCAAGCGCGGGAGACGCGCTATGGATGGAGCACTGCGCCGCATTCTTGGTAGACAAATACGGCCGATTGACAAATCGAACATATGTTCGTATGCTGACCGCCCATGTCCCTCTCGCTGCGGTATGCCGAGCTGCACGCGTGGTCCAACTTCAGCTTCCTCGAGGGCGGGTCGCACCCGGAGGAACTCGTTGAGACGGCGCTGGCGCTTGGGCTCGAGGCGGTTGCCTTAACCGACCGGGACGGCGTCTCGGGGCAGGTCCGCTTCGCCAAGGCGGCGCGGGGGACGAAGCTGGGGACCATCGTCGGGGTGGAACTGACGGTGGTGGCGGGCCCATCCTCACCCAGAGCAACGTCGAAGGGCGACGGAGCTCAGGATGACAGTGCCTCGCGTCGCGGTGCTCGGAAGCGGGCGCGGGCGGCTAGTGAGGTGCCGACGCACTCGCCGCGGCTGGTGCTGCTGGCGCAGGATTGGGCGGGGTACCAGAACCTCGCGCACTTGATCTCGATCGCGCAGTTGCGCGGGCGCAAGCGCGACGCGCAGTTGCAGCTCGCCGACCTCGACGGGCGCACCGTGGGTCTGGTCGCGCTCTCCGGCTGGCGCAACGGCTTGCCCGAACGCGCGCTGCTCGCCCACGACGACTCCGAGGCGCGCCGCGTCGGCGCGGAGTTGCGCGACCGCTTCCCCGACGCGTTCTACCTCGAAGTGCAACACCACGCGCGCAGCGAGGACGCCGCGCTCATCCACGCCTCGGCCAAACTCGGGCGCGCGCTCGGCGTGCCGATCGTGGCGACCAACGGCGTCGCCTACGCGACGCGCGCCGACGCGCTGCTCGCCGACGTGCTGCAATGCATTCGCTACAAGACGACGCTCGCCAAAGCCGGGACGCTCTTGCGTCCCAATCACGAACACGACCTCAAAACGCCGGCCAAGATGGCGGCGCTCTTCCGCGCCTATCCGCACGCGATCGCCAACACGCTGGCGATCGCGGAACGCTGCACGTTCCGGCTCGCCAAACTCGCCGGCCAGTTTCCGCACTTCCCGATCCCCGCCGGCGAGATGAGCCATCAATCGTATCTGCGCACGCTCGTCTATCGCGGCGCCGCGACGCGCTTCGCGCTGCCGCTGGAAACGAAGGTCGAACGGCAACTCGAATACGAGCTGGGCATCATCGCGCGGATGGATCTGGCGGGCTACTTCCTAGTCGTGTGGGACATCGTGCGTGCCGCGAACGAACTCCAAGTGCTCTGCCAGGGGCGCGGCTCGGCGGCCAATTCCGCCGTCTGCTACGCGCTGGGCATCACGGCCGTCGATCCCATCAAACACGAACTGCTCTTCGAGCGCTTCCTCTCCGAAGAGCGCGCCGAAGTCCCGGACATCGACATCGACTTCGCGCACCAAGACCGCGAGAAGGTCATCCAGTACGTCTACGACCGCTACGACCGCGAACACGCCGCGATGGCGGCCGAGATCATCACCTACCGCACGCGCTCGGCGATTCGCGACGCCGGCAAGGCCCTAGGGCTCTCGCTCGCGCAAGTCGACCGCGTCGTCGAGGAATACGACGCGCGCGAATCGCTCGCGGGCGCGCTCGGCACCGCCTGTCCTGAGCCGCTCGAAGGGGCCTCCGCGCTGCCGGATTCGATCCGCAAACGCCGCGATCTCGATGCCGGCTCGAACCAATATCATTCCCGCGGTGAGGTGACGCCGAACTTCGCGACCGCCAAGGAATCCTTCGACGGGCTCAAGACGAACTCGTCTCAGAAGGCTCCTGAGCCCGTAGAAGGGATCGGCGGCGCGCTCGGCACGACGCTGATGCTTTTGTGCCGGCGCATCGACGGCTTCCCGCGCCATCTCGGCATCCATTCCGGCGGGATGGTCGTCACCCGCGATCCGCTGGTGCGCGTCGCGCCGGTCGAGTGGGCGACGATGCGCGACCGCACCGTGATCCAATGGGACAAGGACGATCTGAGCGATCTGGGCTTGATCAAGATCGATCTCTTGGGCCTGGGGATGCTCTCGCTCTTGCGCGACGCGTTCGCGCTCTTCCGGCGCTGCTATCCCGCGCGCGAACCGCTGAACCTCGCCACGATCCCGGCCGACGACAAGCCGACTTACAAGATGCTGCAAGCCGCCGACACGATCGGCGTCTTCCAGATCGAGTCGCGCGCGCAGCAATCGATGCTGCCGCGCCTCAAACCGGCCTGCTTCTACGACATCGTCATGCAGGTCGCGATCATCCGGCCCGGCCCGATCCAGGGCGACATGATCCACCCGTTCCTGCGCCGGCGCAACGGCCTCGAACCCGTCACCTATCCGCATCCCAAACTCAAACCGGTGCTCGAACGCACGCTGGGCGTCCCGCTCTTTCAGGAACAGGGGATGCGCATGGCGATCGAAGCGGCCGGCTTCACGCCGGGCGAGGCCGACACGCTGCGCCGCGCGATGGGTCACAAACGCTCGCACGAACGGATGGCGGAGATCTATCCCAAACTCGTCAACGGCATGGTCGCCAACGGCATCGACCGCGTCGCCGCCGAGCAGCTCTACCACATGCTCGAAGGGTTCGCCGATTACGGTTTCCCCGAATCGCACGCCGCGAGCTTCGCGCTGCTCGCCTACGCGTCGGCCTACGTGAAGTGCCACGAGCCCGCGATCTTCTGCGCGGCGATCCTCAACGTGCAGCCGATGGGCTTCTACGCCACCGAAGTGCTGGTCAACGACGCGCGCCGCCATGGCGTGGTCGTGAAGCCGGTCACCGTCAACGCCAGCGAATGGTGGAGTTTCGTCGACGAACGCGGCGCGCTGCAGTTGGGCTTCCATCTCGTGCGCGGGCTCGGCGAAGCGCAGCGCGCGACGCTCGAAGCGGGCCTGGCCGGCGAACCGTTCGCCGATCTGGTCGATTTCGCGCGCCGCACGCGGCTCGGCCGCGAAGCGCTCGGACAGCTCGCCGCAGCCGACGCGTTCCGCCCTTGGTACGAACGGCGGCGCGAAGCGATCTGGGCGCTGCGCGGCCTGGACGAACGCGAAGCGCGCGGCGAACTCGCTCGCGGGATGGACGTCGACGAACCGCTCCCGGCGCTCGCCGCACCCAGCGTGCTCGAGATCACGGCGCTCGATCTCGAAGCCACCGGCGTCTCCGACGTTCAGCCGATCGCCCATTTCCGCGCCCACCTCGACGCGCGCGGCGTGCTCGCCGCCGCACGGCTCCCCGCGATGCCCAACAATCTGATCTGCACCGTCGCCGGCATGGTCATCACACGCCAACGGCCCGGCACCGCCAAGGGGTTCGTCTTCCTCACCCTCGAGGACGAGACGGGGCTGGTCAACGTGATCGTCCGCCCGGACGTCTACGAACGCTTCCGGCGCACGATCCGCCAATCACGCGCCCTCATCATCGACGGCAAGCTCCAAAAAGATCAAGGCACGATCGACATCCTCATGAAGGCCTGCCGGCCACTCGACACCGCCGGCACGACCGAACACGTCCGTGCCCGCAATTTCCATTGACTTCAGCCTAGGCGTCTCGTCCGCGGTTGCGGTCAGAAAACGATCTCGTCGTCAGCGCAGCCAATTCTCGCATGACAACTCAGTGATTCGCGAAACTCGCGCTGATTGTCGGTAACGAGCGTGAGTCCCAGAACGACGCTCTGCGCGGCGGCAGAACTTCCCTGACACCGAGCACCGCCTCGAGTTGGTTCGCGAGCCGCGGCGAGTCTTTCTTGATTGCACCGTACCCCGCGCTCCCAATGCGCGAACGTCTCGAGGCCCAGGCTGACGTCGTCCCAGATCGCATTCGCATCGAGGCCGTCGAAGGTCCCCTCGATCTCGCCGTAGAGCCGCAGGCGGTGGTGCGCCTGCCGGCTTTTCGAACCGCCGGGATAAGCAGCGCCTCGTAAGCTCCGCCCGGAAGCAAGGCCCGCACTCGTGTTCAGTTGGACATTCGGGACCTTCCTGTCGGCCGGCTCACCTGGGCGCCGGGCCGGTGGTGCGTTCGAGAGAGGCGCGGCCTGCGCTCGCTCCGTAGTGGCGTCTCATGAAACGACTGCTCGCGGCGGCCTTTGCGGTCGCCCTTACCCTCGGCGGAAGCGCTTCCGCCCAAATCGCGCCCAACGATTCGGGCGCGGGTTTCCAACTCGGGGTTCAGCAACTCAATAACTCGGGCCAAATCGGCTCGGTTACCCTGTTCCGCCGCGGTCAGAAGACGCTCGTATCGGTGACGCTCCACGGCGCCGCCGGCAAACCGGAAGCGGTTACGATCCATCGCGGCTCGGACTGCGAGCAGGTCTCGGCCACCGCGGCCTACCGTCTCAACGATCTCGTGGACGGCCGCGGAGCGACCCTCGTCGACGCGCCGCAAGAAAAGTTGCTCTCGGGAAATTACTCGCTGCTCGTCTACGGGGGCACGTCCGCGAACTCGCACGCCGTCGCGTGCGGACATCTCTTCTCGTCGTAACGTAGGAGGCCGCTGTGGCCGACTTCATCGATCCTCTGCTTCCGGCGAACGCGGCGTTCAAACGCCGCGTTTTCGTCGGGCTCGGCGCGGGTGCCGCCGCGCTCGCCTCGCCCATCGCCGCGGCGCTCGCGCAGGGTGAGGGCTTCGGAAAACCGCACCCGCCGATCGTCGCGGAAGACGACCCGGCGATCGTGGTCGACCGGCCGCCGCTCGTGCGGCCCGGCACGACCATCGATGCCTACGCCGCCTGGCCCAAGACGGCCGGCCCGGCGACGCCCGGCCTCGTGCTCGTGCAAGCGATCTGGGGCGTCGACGCGCAGTTGCGCGACACCGTGCGGCGCTACGCAAAGGAAGGCTTCCTCTGCATCGCGCCCGCGCTCTTCGCGCGCAGTAGCCCGCCCAGCGGCGACGGGGCCACCGACATCGCCGTCTTCCGGCCCCTGGCCGCCGCCCTCGTCCGGGAGCAAGTGAAAGGCGACCTGCTCGCAGGGCGGGACTGGATCCGCGCCAAGGCCCCGCAGGCCAAGGTCGGCATCTCCGGCTTCTGCATGGGCGGGGGAATCACGATCCGGGAGGTCATCGGCGAGGCCGATTACCATGCCGCGGTCCCCTTCTACGGCGACGTCCTGCAGGGCGCCCCGCGGGACCAGCCCGTGACCGCGGACACGTTCGCCTATGCAAAGAAGATCGCGACGCCTCTGTTGGGAAACTACGGTGCCCGCGATACGAGCATCAAAGCCGAGGACGTGCGGGCGATGTTCGGGCTGCTCGCGGCACCGCACGACCTGAAAGTCTATGATGAAGCCGGCCACGCGTTCTTCGATGACACCCGTCCGTCGTACGTCGCCTCGGCCGCGTCCGACGCGTGGACGCGCACGCTGGGCTGGTTGCGGCGCTATCTGAGTTGATGTTCACGCTCGTCCACGCCGCGGATCTCCACCTCGAGACGACCTTCCCCGAGGTGCGCGGAGGCGCGGCACGCCGGGCGGCCCTGGCCGACGCGTTCGTGCGCATCGTCAACGTCGCGCGCGACCGCGGCGCCGACGCGCTCACCTTCGGCGGCGATCTCTACGAAACGCAGCGCGCGGGTCCGCAAACGGCCCGTTTTCTTTTCGAGCACTTCGCGCGCTTCGGCCGGCCGATCTACGTCGCGCCCGGCAATCACGACCCCTACGCCGCGCGCTCGCTCTACGCGCGTGACGATCTGCCCGCCAACGTGCGGGTCTTCGCGGAACCGGCTTGGAGCGCGTTTCCGCTCGCGGACGACATCACGCTTTACGGCTTCGGCCATACCCCGGCTGAGCCGCCGCGCCCGTTTGCCAACGCGCGGTTCGAGCGGCCGGGCACGCGCATCGCGCTCGTCCACGGCAGCGACGAAGACCGCTGCCCGCCTGACAAACGCGCCACCGCGCCCTTCACCATGAAGGAAATCGTCGCGTCGGGGGCCACGCTCGCGCTCGCCGGGCACTATCACGGCGGCTACGTAACCCGCTCGGGGATGACGCAACTCGCCTACCCGGGCTCACCGGAGCCGATAAAGTTCGGCGAACGTGGAACGCACGGCGCGCTGCTGGTCCGCATCGACGGACCGCACGTGCAGGTCGAGCCCATCGAACTGGCCCGCACGCGGCTGAGCGACCTGGTCGTCGCGCTCGACGGCGCGGCCAGCGAGCACGCGATCGGCCGAGCGATCGAGGGCGTACTGGCCCGTCACGGGGCGCACGACTACGTCAGGCTCCGGCTCACCGGCACGATCGAGCGCGGCACGCGGCTCGATCGCGAGTTGCTCGCCGAACGCTACGGCGCGTCGCTGGGCGGCCTCGAACTCATCGACGAATGCACGATCGCCGACTACGCGTCGCTGTCCGAGGAACCCAATGTGCGCGGCCATGCGATCGCCGATTTACTGGAACGCCGCGACGCCGGCGACCCGAACGCCAAGGCCGCGCTGCGCGCGCTGGTCGCCGCCTTCGACGGAACCGAGATCGCGCCATGATCCTGCGCGCGCTCACGGTCGGAGGCTTCGGCCGCTTGCGCGACCGGCGCTTCACCTTCGGCCGCTCGCTCAACGTCATCTTCGGCGAGAACGAAAGCGGCAAATCAACGCTCTGCGCCGCGATCGCCGGCACACTGTACGGCCTCGAACCGCGGCGCAAGGAAAGCTGGCGTCCGTGGGGCGGCGGGCCGTTCGCAACCACGCTCGTTTACGAACTCGCGAACGGGCGCGAGATCGAAGTCTCACGCGATTACGATGCGAAAGCGCCCCGCGTCTACGACCGCGACGGAACCGATCTCGCCGCCGAACTCGGTGAGGGCCGGCTGCTCGTGCCGGGGAAAGCGCACTTGGGCATCGCGCTCGATGCCTTTTGGGCCGCGGCCTACGTGCGCCAACAGCGCGTCCCGATCGACGAAGGCAAGGACGCCAGCGCCATCGCCGACGCGCTCGCGCACGCGCTCGACGGCGGTCCGCGGGAAGATGCCGCGCGCGGCGCGCTCAAGCGCCTCGACGACGCGCTCAAGACCCACGTCGGCACGAAACAGGCGCGCAAGAACGCGCACCTGCGAAGTTTGCGCGAACAGCTCGACGAAGAGCGCCGGCGGGCGGCTGAAACGTGCGACTCCCTGCTCGCGCTCGACGAGTTGCGCGCGCGTATCGAGCAGGCCACGCTCGAACGCGAGCGCTCGACCGCCGCCGCGAGCGAAGCCGAGCGGCGCACGCGCGGTTTGCGGGCCGGAGCCTTGCGCACGCGGCTGACGGAATTGCGTGCCTGGCGCGAACACTACGCCGAGGTGCAGGCGGCCCGGGCGGCCTTCGACGACGTCGCCGGCTTCGACGCGGACCGCGAGCCCGAAGCCGTCGATGCCTACCATGCCTGGGTGACCGCCGAGACGATCGCGGAGCGGGCGCGGGAGGATGCCCGGCGCAGCCGGCTCACCGAAGAGGAAACCCACGAACTCGCCGACCGCCGCAGCGATGCCGGGCGGGTCGACGACGAAGCCTACGCGGGCCTGATCCAGGCCTCGAACGACGCGGCGGCGGCGCGCGCGTGTGCCAGCGCGGCCGCCAACGAAGCGCGCGCGGCGCGCCCGGCCGGCACGGCGAACGGCTTCTTCGGTGCGCTTCTCGCGCTGGGGATCGTCGCGCTCTGCGCCGCGGTCGGTTTCGCGATCGCACACGATTGGCTCTGGACGCCCATTTGCGGGCTCATCGCGCTGGCGCTGCTCGGCATTACCGCGGCCCGCGGGCGCGGGAGCGCGGTGCGCGTGCGCAGCGCCGCGGTTCAACAGCGGCATGCCGACGAAGCCCTCTCGGCCGAGGCGCGCGCTGCGGCTGCGATCGCCGCCGTCCTGGATCCCATCGGCCTGGTCAGCGTCGAGGAACTCAGCCGCCGCCGCGAGCGGCTCGGCGATCTCGAAACGCGCTACCGGGCGGCACGCGAGGCGACGGCGCGCGCCGAAGCCGCGGACGCGGACGCAGCGGCCGCAGCCGCGCGCTTCGATGCCATCGCCCGCGAACTCGTCCCCGGCCCAAGCGGCGAGCGTGCCGCGATCCGGGCGGCCATCAGCGCGCGCGCAACGCGCAAGCGCGAGCGCGTCGGCATCGAGGCGCGCTTGGGCTTTCTGGACGTGCAAAAGGCGATGATCTTGGGCAGCGACGACGACTACGAACTCGAAGCGGAACTGGCCGACCTGCTCGCCGCCGGCGTCGAGCCGATCGAAGACCCCACGCGCTCGCTGCGCTCGATCGAAGACGAACGCGCGGCGATCGCCGAACGGCTGCGCACGGTCGAAAACGAACTCGCGCGCATGCAGGGCGAACTCGCAAACGCCGAGCGCGCGATCCCCGACCTCGCGGAACTCGACGAGGCGTGCGCGCGCACCGCAGCCGAGGTCGCGCGGCTCGAAGCCTTCGAGAGCGCGGTCCTGCTGGCGAAGGAGACCCTCGAACGCCGGACCGATGAAGCCCATTCCTCGTTCGCGCGCCGCCTCGAGGATTACGCCGCCGGCACGTTCGCTACGATCACGGCCGGTCGCTACGGCGAACTGCGGGTCAACCCGGCGACCCTCGAGATCACCGTGCGCATCCCGGAAACCCAGCAGATCGAGAAGATCGAGTACCTCTCGGCCGGGACGCGCGACCAAGCCTACTTGGTCGTGCGTTTCGCGATGGCGCGCATGTTTGCCGAAGGGTTCGAGTCGCCGCCGCTCTTGCTCGATGACCCGTTCGCCTATTGGGACGCGCAGCGGATCGAACGCTGCCTGCCGATCGTCGAGCGCGGCGCGCTCGACGGTCAAACCCTGCTCTTCACCTCGAGCGAGGACCTCGCGCGCGCCGCGCAGGCTCGCGGCGCGCAGCGCATCGACCTCAGCGCCCCGGTGTACGCGTGAGCGCTCCCGAACCGAAATCGCAGGTCGCCAGGTGGTCGTCGACCAGCCCCGTCGCCTGCATGAACGAATAGACGATCGTCGGGCCGACGAAACGGAAACCGCGCTTTTTCAAGTCGGCGCTGATACGCTCGGCGAGCGGCGTCTTCGCGGGCAGATCGGCGAGCGTGCGCGGCCGGTTCACGATCGGGGTGCCGGCGACGAACTGCCACCAGTAGGCATCGAACGAACCGAACTCGCGTTGTACGGCCAGGAACGCCGCCGCGTTGCCGATGGCGGAGTCGATCTTGAGCCGGTTGCGGACGATGCCGGCATCGGCGAGCAGCGCCGTCCGCTTGCGCGCGCCGTAGCGCGCGACTTTGGCGGGATCGAAGCCGTCGAAGACGCTGCGGTACCGCGCGCGTTTGCGCAGGATCGTCTCCCAGCTCAACCCGGCCTGCGCCCCTTCGAGGATCAGCAACTCGAAGAGCGCGCGATCGTCATGCAGCGGCCGTCCCCATTCGCTATCGTGATAGGGGATCGACCACTCCGTGCGCGCCCAGGCGCAGCGGCGGATCGTTTCAGGCTTCGATGGGTTTTTTCTTTCGATCGACGCGCTCGACCGCGATCAAGATCTGCTTCTTGCCCGCGAGCTTGATAAAGGTGATCGACACCTCGACCGACCCGTGAATGAACGGGAAGAAATAGTCGAAGCTCTCGCTGACGTGGTCGGGCAGCTTGAGGAACTCCCGCATCCGGCCCTCGAACGCTTGCACGCCGGTGCACGGGGCGACGTCGCGGAAGAAGTTCAGGCCGATGACCGCTTCACGGTCCTTGTGCGCCAGCCGGGCTTCGTATTCATTGTAGCCGACGATCGTGCCGTCGTAGTCGATGATGACCGCTCCGAACGGCAGATCGTCGAGCCGTTCCGGAGCAACGTCGGTCAGGCGCCAGAGGCGCGCCGCTTCACTCATGTCATGACCTCGCCTTGAGCTTCGCTAGCGCCGCGAGCGCATTGTCGATATGCGGCAGCGGCGAGCCATCGGTAAACGCCTCCACGATCGTCCCGTCGGGCGCGATGACGTACGACGTGCGACTCGCGTACGCGGAGGTCAGCACGGCATCGTATTGCTTGGCGACGGCGAGCGCGGGATCGCTGCCGATCCGGAAATTCGAGCGGCATTCCTGGGTCGAGAACTTCTGCTGCGTGGCAACGTCGTCGGCGCTGATGCCGATCACCGTGGCGCCGTATTTCTTGAACGCGGCGATGTGGTCGGAAAACGCGTGGGCCTCGATGGTGCAGCCCGTGGTGAACGACTTGGGGTAGAAGTAGAGCACGACGGGGCCCTTGGCGAGCGCGGCCTTCAAGTCGAAGGTCGTCACCTCGCCACCCAGGGCGGCCGGGACGGAGAAGAGCGGCGCCGCGGTCCCGTCTTTGAGCTGGGCCCAAGCCGGCCCGGTCGCCAGGGCGATGCCCGCGAGGGTCGCGAGCCAGAAACGTTTCATTCGTTCAGTCCGATCATTCGAGCGATCACTAACCGTTGGACTTCGTTCGTGCCCTCGCCGATCTCATTCACTTTTTGATCGCGGTACATCCGCGAAACCGGGTACTCGTCCATGAAGCCGTACCCGCCGTGGATCTGGACCGCCTCGTTGACGACCCGGCGCGAGACCTCGCCCGAGTAGAGCTTCGCCAACGACGCCGAGAGCGCGAAATCTCGCCCCTGGTCCTTTTCCCACGCCGCCTTCAACACCATCAGCTTTCCGTGCTCGATTTCGGTGAGCATATCGGCCAGCTTGAATTGGATTGCTTGGAAGCGGGCGATCGGCCGGCCGAACTGGCGGCGCGTTTTGGCGTACGCGTGGGCTTGATCGTAGGCACCCCATGCGAGGCCGATCGAGAGCGCCGCCACCGAGATCCGCCCACCGTCGAGGATCTGGAGAAATTGTTTGAGCCCGTTACCGCGGGGGCCGAGCAGGTTTTCCTCGGGGACGGACGCGTCGACGAACGAGAGCTCGCGGGTGTCGGACGCCTTCCAGCCCATCTTGTGGTACTGCTTGGAGCGGTTGAAGCCGGGGGTATCCTGCGGCACGATCAGGTTGCTGATCTCGCTGCGGCCGGCCGCATCGGTGCCGGTGACGGCGGTGATCGTCGTTCCGCCGGTCAGGTCGGTCCCGGAATTGGTGATAAAGGCCTTCGTGCCGTTGATGATCCAGCGGCCGTCGCGCAGCTCCGCCTTCGTTTGCGTGGCGCCGGCGTCGGAGCCGGCGTTGGGTTCGGTCAACCCGAATCCCCAGAGCCGCTCGCCGCGCGCCAGCGGGACGAGGTAGGTCTGCTTCTGCGCTTCGGTTCCGAACAGATAGAACGGCAACGTCCCCAGCGACACATGCGCCGCCAGCGTGATCGCGACCGAGGCGTCGGCGCGCGCCAGTTCCATGACGGCGAGCGCATAGCTGATCGTGTCCGCACCCGCTCCGCCGTAGGCTTCGGGGAACGGCAACCCGAGCAGTCCCAGAGCCGCCATCTGCTTGACGATCTCGTACGGGAACTCGGCGTTGCGGTCGAGTTCCTCGGCCGCGGGCGCGACGACTTCGCGTGCGAAGTCGCGGCACAGCGATTGGATCGCTTTCTGCTCGTCGCTCAAGTCGAAGTTCATGGTGCGAAGGTAGAACTGAGCGACACTCGAAAATTTCCCTTCAATGCGAGGCTTCGCGGCCGGTTGATCAGCCTACGCGGCGTCAGCCTGACCTATGCCAACGGCGTTCGCGCTCTCGACGGCGTCGATCTCGAGATCGCCAAGGGCTCATTCGTCTTTCTCGTCGGCCATTCGGGGACCGGGAAGTCCAGCATTCTCAAATTGCTGTACCGGGAAGCGAAGCCGACCGCCGGCAACGTGTTCGTCGACGGTATTCGCGTCGATCGGCTCCGGCGCAGCAAGGTCGCGCAGCTCAGACGCAACATCGGCGTCGTGTTCCAAGATTTCAAATTGCTCCCGCACAAGACCGTCTGGGAAAACGTCGCGTTCGCGCTTCAGGTGACCGGTACGCGCACGAAGGACGTGATGCGTCAGGTTCCGCGGGCGCTCGATCTGGTCGGTCTCGCCCACAAGAGCCGGATGTTCCCGAACGAACTTTCGGGCGGCGAGCAGCAGCGCACGGCGATCGCGCGCGCGCTGGTGAACAATCCCAAGCTCCTGCTGTGCGACGAGCCCACCGGCAATCTCGATCCCTCGAACACGACCGAGATCATGGAGCTGCTCCAGCGCATCAACCTCAAAGGCACGACGGTGGTCGTGGCGACGCACAATCAGGCCGTGGTCGACCGCATGCGCCGGCGCGTCGTCCGCTTGGAAGACGGCCGCATTCTGCACGACGACGAGCGAGGGCTGTATTTCGGTGGACTGGGGCAGACTCAAGTTCTTTCTGGGTGAAGTCCTCACCAACTTCACCCGCAACGCGGCGATGCAGGTCACGGCGATCGGCACGGTCGCGGTCACGATCGTCATGCTGGGTGCCTTCCTCTATGTCCGGGAAACCGTGGCCTCGATCGGCAACGGCTTGCTCTCGAAGATCGAAGTCGCCGTTTACCTGAGCGACGGCACCGGGAACGCGCAAACCAAGGCGATCGCTGCCAAACTCGCCCAAGACCCGCGTATCGCCGGCGCCGAATACGTCCCCAAGCGCGAGGGCCTGCGCCGCCTGCAGGAGGTGGTCGGTAAGGACTTCGACACCTCGCTGCTCACCACAAACCCGCTGCCCGACGCCTTCCACGTACGCGTGCACCGGCCCGACCAAGTCGCACCCGTTGCGGCGTCGATCGCGAAGTTGCCGGGTGTTGCGAAGACCGACTACGCTGCCGATACGGTCGACCGGCTGCTGCGCGTGGTCGATGTGCTCGCCCGCGTCGGCATCGTGATGATCGCCTTGTTGGTTTTCACCGCCTCGATCATCATCGCCAATACGATTCGTCTGACCGTGTTCGCGCGCCGCCGTGAGATCGGGATCATGCAACTCGTCGGCGCCACCAACATGTACATCCGCATGCCGTTCATCGCCGAGGGGATGCTGGCCGGTGTGCTCGGCGCCGCGCTCGCGCTGGGCGTGTTGTTCGTGGCCCGGATCGAAGTGATCCCCAAGCTCGCGCAGAGCTTGGCGTTCGTCCCGTTCCAGGTCAACGAAGGACTGCTGGCGCTCGAGTGTCTGGCGGTCGGAGCGGCGGTCGGCATGATCTCGGCTTGGTTTTCGGTCGGGCGCTATTTGCGTGTCTAGCCTGCGCCGCCTCGCCGCCACGCTCGTCGCGGCCGTCGTCGTCGCGCTTTCGATCGGTCCGGTCGCCGCAAGCTCGAAACTCGAACAGCAGATTCGCGCGCAGCAAGCCCGAGCGCAGGCGATCGCCGCCAAGCTCGCGCGAAAGCGCCACGAGCTGCACGACGCACGCGAGAAAGTGGGCTCGATCCAAGCGCAGCTCGACGAGACCAATCACAACATCGCCGTCGTCGGTTCGCACCTCACGGTGCTGAACGGACAGATGAGCTGGACGCAGCGCAAACTCGACTGGAACCGCAAACAGCTCGCCGCCGCGGAACGCACGCTGGCGCGTCACGACGAAGCGCTCAGGCGCCGGCTCGTCGAAGTGTACGAACATGGCGATCTCGGATTCGTCAACGTCCTGCTCGACGCGCGCTCGTTCACCGATTTCGTGGAGCGCTGGAACGATATTCGCTTCATCATCAAAGCAAACGAACAGACGATCCGCGAGCGCCGCTCCGCCGCGGCGCACGTCCACGCGATCCAGGTCGCGCTGCTCGGCGAGCAGACGACGCTGCAGAACCAATCGGAGCAGGAAGTGCAAGCGAAGAACGCGCTCGCGGGTCTGGCCGATCAACGCCATCAATTGCTCGAGGTCGCCGACAACCAGCGCCGGCAAGTCGCGCAAGAGGTCAGCCAGCTCGACGAAGAGTCGGCCGACGCCGAAGCCGCGCTCGAAGCGCTCATCCGCGAGAAGCAGCGCGAAGAAGAAGAACGGCTCGCGGCACAGCGCCGCGCCCGCCTGCTCGCGGGCGAGCCCGTGGCGCCGATCTCCGGCGCGCCCAGCACCCTTTCATGGCCGCTGAGCGGTCCGATCACCTCACCCTTCGGGATGCGCGTCAACCCGGTGACGCGCGCCTTCATCCTGCACGCCGGCATCAACGTCGGCGTGCCGACCGGCACGACCGTGACGGCCGCGGCGGACGGGCACGTGATCATCGCGCAGTGGGATCCTGGCGGTTGCGGCAACTACATCGTTGTCGCGCACGGCGGGCATCTCTCCACCGAGTATTGCCATCTCTCGCAGTTCTTCGTCTCCGTCGGACAAGAGGTCCAGCGCGGACAGGCGATCGCGGCCTCCGGCGCGACCGGGAACGTCACCGGCCCGCATCTCCATTTCGGCGTGCGGGTCGACGGCAAACCCGTCGACCCCATGGGCTACCTCAAGTAGTCCGGGTCACGCGGCTGCCTTTGGTTAGGAATCGGTGAAGAACGGGTGTGGACTTCGCTACCGGGGGCCGATGTAGCGTTTAGGGCACAGGACGGGTTGTAGGGGGGACAGAACCCCGCCGGTCCCGCTTTTGATAGGAACGCTGGACGTTGTCTGCCCGAATCCGCTTCTTTTTGGCCGCCCTGATCGTCACCGCAGCCGCATTCGGCGGAGCGGCGTACGTCAGCCGCGCCGCGGCGCACGACGATGCGCTCGTGATGCGAGACGGCGTGCGGATCGCGGGCATCGACTTGAGCGTGCTCGCGGGTTCGCCCGGTGCCGGAAATCAAAACGACCGGATGCTCGCTTCAGCATACGAGCACATGCAGAACGCCTACTACAAGCCGGTCGCCGACCAGACCCTACTCACGGGCGAACAGCAAGCGCTGCTCGCTTACCTCAAGGCGAAGAACGTCCGCAACCCGGCGCTGCCCGTTCCGGTAGCCACCGGGGATAAGGCGCACGATCTTGCGCTCGCGGAATCGCAATATAGCGCCGCGTTTCGCAAGTACGGCGCGACGGCGAACGCGCTCGACTTCGCCGAGGTCGCGATGGCCGGGATGCTCCATTCCGTCGGCGACCCCTATACCGTCTATCTCTTCCCCAGAGAGATCAAGGCGCTCGAGGAAGAGCTGCAAGGCGGTGCGTTCGGCGGCATCGGCGTCTATATCGTGCAAGATCCCAAATCCGGCGCGATCCTCGTCGATCCCATCGAAGGCAACCCCGCGATCAAGGCGGGATTGCGGCCGGGCGACACGATCCTCGCCGTCGACAACCTCTCGACGCTGGGAATGAAGCTCGACGCGGTCGAGCAGCATATTCGCGGCGCGCTCGGCACGGTGGTCGTGCTCAAAGTGCGCCACTCGCACACGGGTGTCGTACAAACGCTGCGCGTCACGCGCGCGCAAGTCCACGTGCCCTCGGTGCGCGCCAAGATGGAGCAGGGCATCGATTACGTTCGCCTGGCCGATTTCGGTTCGACGTCGGCCCAAGAAGTACGGACCGCCTTCCTCGACGGCGCGCAGCATCACGCGCGCGGCTACATCCTCGACCTGCGCAACAACGGCGGCGGGTTGCTCGATGCGGCCGTCGACATTTCGAGCCTCGTCATCCCCTCCGGAACGATCGTCTCGACGATCAATCGAGCCGGCGACCGCAAGCCTTCGTATGCGACCGGCCAGGCGGTCGCATCCGCGCCGCTCGTCGTGCTCGTGAACGGCAACACGGCGAGCGCTTCGGAGATCACCGCCGGCGCGATCCAGGATTACAAGGCGGGTACCCTGGTCGGCACGCGCACGTTCGGGAAGGGCGTCGTGCAGAGCTTGTACGATCTGCCGGACGGCGGAGCCCTCAAGATCACGACGGCGCGGTACGTCACCCCCGCCGGCCGGGATATCCAGCACCGGGGCATCGTTCCCGACGTGATCGTGGATCAGCGCACCGATCTACCGATAATCGATACAGCGAACGACAAACAGCTTGCCGTCGCCAAATCGATCATCGACAACAAGAGCCACTAAAGGAAACTCATGAAACAACGTCTTGCTTCCCTCGCCTTGCTCCTCTCGCTCGCCGTACTGCCGGCCGGCGCCCCGGCGGCCACCGGGACCCCGGCGCTCACGACGCAACAGTCGAGCGAACTCGTGCAGAGCTATCTGCACCTGACCGGCGAGTTCTACAAGAAGGTGGACCGCAAGGCCGTGCTCGACTCGGCGCACGCGAACCTCGTGTCTTACCTGGAAGCACACTGCGTGTCCAAAGCGGCGCTCGCACCGATGCACGCGACGAGCGACGACTCGCTCAACGCCGCGGCGCTCGAGCGCGAAGTCTCCGCCGCGGTCGTGGCCTACGCCGGGAAGATCGGCGATCCCAACAAGAGCAAGGACGTCTCGAGCGCCAACGCTGCTAGCACGTGCGCACGCTACGGTGAGAAGACCGGCGCGCAGAACATCACGTATGCGGCGATCTCCGGTGCGATGCAGTCGGTGAAGGACCGTTACACGGTCTTTCTTTCGCCCAAAGAATTCGCCGACCTCAACGAGGGGCTCGACGGCACCGATTTCGGCGGCGTGGGGCTCTCCTACGATATCGATAACACCGCGGGCGTGATCCACGTGCAGAACATCATCCTGGACGGCCCGGCCGACAAGGCGGGTCTCGAGTCCGAGGACCTCATCGTGGCCGTCGACGGCAAATCGGTCAAGGACCTGGTGACGGCCAAGTCGATCGAAGATCTCGAACAGACCAAACGCCTCGACGCGCAGACGAAGATCGTCAGCGGTCTCCTGCGCGGTGAAGCCGGTACGCAAGTGACGCTCACCATCGAGCGCAACGGCAAGCAACTCGCGCCGATCACGGTGACGCGAGCGATCGTTCACTCGCCGTCCGTCTACTCGAAACTCCTACCCGGCGGAATCGGCTGGGTCGAGCTGACCGTGTTCGGAGCCGACACCGGCAAGGAACTTTCCTCGGCGCTCAATCGCCTCGATCTCCAAGGCGCGAAGGCGTACGTGCTCGATCTGCGCTACAACGGCGGCGGCTACCTCAACGCAGCGGTCGACGTAAGCTCGAAGTTCATTTCCAGCGGTCCGATCGTTTCGCAGGTCTCGCGCGCCGGCACCGTCACCGAATACGACGCCGAGAATACCGCGATCCAGCCGCGCCCGCTCGTCGTTCTGGTGAACAACTACACCGCCTCGGCTTCGGAGATCACCGCCGGTGCGATCCAGGATTCAGGCGTCGGCACGGTGATGGGAATCCGCACTTTCGGCAAGGGCGTCGTTCAGTCGATCTTCGCGCTCGGCGACGGCTCCGCAGTAAAGATCACGACGGCACGCTACCTTACGCCGCATGGCCGCGACATCAACTCGGTCGGCATCGTGCCCGACGTGGCGGCACCCTTACCGGGCAAAGACGTGCAGATTCGCTTAGGCGATCCCGCCAAGGACCCGCAGTTGCAACAAGCGATGTCGTTCCTGGAAGGGAAGATCGCACAACCCGGCAACTCGACGGCGCAAAGCGCACCGGCGACCGGGGCAGCACCGAAGAGCTGACACCGAACGACGGAATCCACAGCAAACCGCGCTCCGAACACGAACGTTCGAGAGCGCGGTTCTTTTTTTCGAAGCCGGTCGGGGCTAGGACTTCTTGCGGGTCGTTTTGCGAGTCGTCGTCTTCTTGGCCGACGTGGTGCCCGCCGTTGACGACGACTTCTTCGCCCGCGACGATGCCTTGACCGCAGTGGCTTTTACGGCAGTGGCTTTTACGGCCGGGGCTTTTGCGGCGGGAGCCTTCTTCACCGTCGTGCGCGTCTTCGCGGCGACGGTTTTCTTCGTTGCCGGTGCCGCGGCGGTTTTCTTGGCTCCGGCGGCCGCACGTTTGGGCTTCGGCGTCGCGACCGGCTCGCTCGCAACGGCAACCGCAGGCGAGGCGGCTCCTGCCGATTTGGTCCGCTTGGGCTTGACCTCGGCGGCCGGCGCCGCTTTGGTTTGGGCCGTGGGGGCGGGAAGCGCGCGCAGCGCGGTCGCTTCGAGCGAACCACCGGAAGCGGGCGAGGTCGCCGCACGGCGACGGCGCGCGGGCGTCGTCACCCGGACCGGTTCCTGCGGCGGGACGATCGGCGGCGGCGGCGCGTCGACCGCGACGGCACCCGGCCGGCGATTCCACGGCGCGATCGCGCGCGAAGGCTCACGGGGTGCGGTCTGGCCGGTCGGCTGTGCCGCTCCGTCCGAGTCGACCCGGAAGATGTGGCGATCGGGGACCGCGGGCGAACCATTGGTCGCCGGCAGCTCGCCGGCGACGGCCCCGGCCCCACCGCGTCCGCGGCGGCGACGACGGCGACGACGGCGGCGCGCGCCGTCTTCTCCGTTCGTCTCGGCGGCCGCGACCGTCTCGGTCTCGAGCGCGGGCCGGAATTCTTCGTCGTCCTCGTCACCGGCCTCGCCGGCAAGGGCGGCGCGCTGCGGCGCTGCGGCTACCGCCGCGGTCTCGCTCCCCGGGGCTCCGTTTCCGCGTCCGCCACGGCGGCGACGGCGGCGGCGCTTTCGCGTGCCGTCGGCCTCGGTCGTGCCCTCGCCATCGGGATCGGCCTCGGCCAGCGTCCGCGCACGTTCGATCGGAATCACCGCGGCTGCGGGTGCCGGAACGGGCGCGACGACCGGTGCGTTCTTTCCGACGCGTTCGCCCGAGAGCCGTTCGCCCGGCAGCAGCGCAACGGCGCTACCGGAAAGCGTCTCTCCGGGCATGCGCACGACGCTGCCTTCACCCACGACGCTCGCAGCCGGCTTTGCTTTGGGCACGTCGCCGCGCTTCGCGCGCTCCTCAGCGACGACCGCGATCTTGGTCGAACGATCGCTCTTCTCGGTCTCGGCTTCTTCGCTCGTCGAGATACCGATGACCGGACGCGAGCCCAGCCCTTTGGCCGCTTCTTCGGCGAGTTCGCGCAGTTCTTCGGTTTGCTCCGCGAGCGTGAGCGGACGCTTGCGACCGCGTCCGCCACGGCGCCGTTTGCGCTTGCCGCCTTCGCCGGCGGCAGCGGCAACCGCGCCCGGCGGACCAACGGGGATGCGCGGTTCGGCCAGAATTTCGTCGCCGTCGACGTCGAGGATGCGGATCTTTATCACGTTGCCGGCTTGGTTGGCGGAGTTCTCGACTTCGACCAAACGGCCGTTGACGACCGCGAGCGCCGAGGTGCCGCTGGGCGTGCGTGCGTTCAGCAGTTCGACCTCGAATTCATCGCCGACGCGGACCACCGGCAATTCGGGCAGCTCGCCGTTCCACGAGACGAGCGGACGTTCGGGATGAACGGCGGCGTCGATGCGCACGTCGATCGTTTTGCCGACCTGCTTCGCAAGCGCTTCCTTCTCTTCTTCATGCCAGTACTCGAGTTGTGCCGCAACGTACGGCGACGCCGCGACGTGGACGTGATCGCCGTGACCGTTGTTGTGCGTCGCGATCCGGCGAAACGTCTGAATCGTCACCGTCTCCGGCGACATCACCGTGCCCAGGCCCGAACACGTCGGACACGGACCGCGCAGTTGGCCGCCGAGATCCTTCCCGACGCGTTTGCGGGTGAACTCCAAGAGACCCAGCGGGGAGAACGACTGGATCGTGGACCGCGTCCGATCCTTGCGCAAACCGGCTTCGAGCGTCGCGATGACCTTATTGCGCGAACCCTCGGTGTTCATGTCGATGAAGTCGCAAACGATGATGCCGCCGATATCGCGCAGGCGTACCTGACGCGCAATCTCCGCCGCCGCTTCAATGTTGGTCTTGACGATCGTATCTTCGAGATTCTTGCCGCCGGTGAACTTCCCCGAGTTGATGTCGATGACGGTCAGCGCTTCGGTCGATTCGATCACGATCGAACCGCCCGAGGGGAGCTTCACGGTCGGTCGCATCAAACGCGCGAGTTCCTCATCGATCTTGAAATCGGCGAACAGCGCCCTGCCGCCCGGATAGGGCTTGATCCGATCGAGATATTGCGGGCCGAGCAGGCGCATGAAATCGCGCACGTTCTCCGCTTCGACCGGGTCGTCGATATAGACGTTCTCGACTTCGGGCGTGATGAAGTCACGGGCCGCCTTGTAGACGAGATTCATGTCCTTGTGCAAGAGCGCCGGCGAAACGGAGCGCTTGTACTCTTCGAGGATTCCGTGCCACATGCGAATCAGCACGCCCAGATCGGCGACGAGTTCGGCCGACGACACGCCGCCGGCTGCGGTGCGCACGACGGTCGCCATTCCATCGGGACGGATCGCCTTCATGATGCCTTTGAGGCGATTGCGCTCTTCCGCCGATTCGATCTTGCGCGAAACGCCCGAGTACTTCCCCGTCGGCATCAGGATCAAGTAACGGCCTGGTAGCGAAACGTTGGTGGAGATCCGCGCGCCTTTGAGACCGCGCGGCTCCTTGACGATCTGCACGAGCACGTCGTCGCCGCGATTCACCTTCTCGGTGATCGTCCAGCCGCTGCGGCCCGAGGTGATCTCAACGTCGCCGATGTTCAGCGGTGTCTTGTTGATGTCATCGACGTACAGGAACGCGTTGCGTCCCAGGCCGATGTCGACGAAGCTCGCTCCCATGCCGGGGAGCACGTTTTGAACCTTGCCTTTGTAGATCGAGCCGATGACCTTTTCTTCGCGCTCGACATAAATTTCGGATAAGGTGCCGTCCTCGAGGATCGCGACGCGGTTTTCCCACGGATCGCTCGAAATGAGGATATCGGTTGACAAGGAGTGGGCCTCTCTGAATGCGCAGCCCTTTCGCACGATCGCACTTCGCGAGCCACCGCCCGAAGGCGGGATAGCTCGAGCGGGCGACCGGCACCGGCCCGCATTGCCTGAATAGTCGTTTTCTGAGAAAATATCTAGACGGGGGGACGATCAAGCTCGACGCGACCGCCCTGCTCCGTCTGTCCCAGGTTCCGCCGGGTAAGAAGGATTGCCTGCCATGGGTATACACCTCAGATGAGCCGCGCTTTCGTCCGTGATGACGACGCCATTCACGAGCCGGTCTTACCGCGCCGGAAAGAAGTCTCAGCACGCTTGCTCGTTCCACCGAGCGACCGTGGGATGGCGGGTTTCGGCGCGACCGTGGTCGTCGACGGGGGTTCCAAGCCGCACCAGTCCTTCACGATCGTGACCGACGACGAGGCCGATGCGCTCCACGGGAAGATCGGGCTGACCTCGCCGCTCGCGCAAGCACTCGCCGGAGCCCGGGTCGGGCAGCGCGTCGTCTGGCACCGCCCCATCGGCGACTTGACCCTAGAAATCACCGCAATAGACTACGCCCCCGACCCCAAACCCCTCTAGCCCACAAGATCACCGCTAGGCGCCACGACCTCACCCGTCACCGCTACCGCACCATGACGCCCTGATACTCTGTCATGGAGGCGGCGCACGATGACGTTAGGTGCCGATGGCGGGGCGGTTAGCGGTGGTTAGCGTTTGGCGGGGTCGAAGATGAGGCGGTCTTTTTGCAGCGACATGTTGAGCAAGATGCCGACCGCGATGTAGTTGGTGAGAATCGCGGAGCCGCCGTAGGACATGAACGGGAGCGGGATGCCGGTGATCGGCATGATCCCGATCGTCATCCCGATGTTGACGATGATGTGGAACGCCAGCATCGCGATGAGCCCCACGCCGAGCAAGACGCCGAAGCGATCGCGCGCCGCGACGACGGCGCGCATCCCGGCGAAGATGATCACGACGTAGGCGACGATCAGCAGGCTCGCTCCGATGAACCCCGTCTCTTCACCGACCACGGTGAAGATGAAATCGCGACTGTGTTCGGGGACGAAGTTCAACTGCGTTTGCGTCCCGCGGTAGAGCCCTTTGCCGAACCACTCGCCGCTGCCGACGGCGATCTTCGATTGATTGAGGTTCCAGCCCGCACCCTGCGGATCGGCCTTGGGATTGAGGAACACGAGCAACCGCGCGCGCTGGAACGGCTTGAGAATCGACTCGCTGGTGAGCACGACGGCCGCGGCGGCGACGAGCCCCCCGACGTAGATGCCGAAATCGAGCAGGTTCGGCAAACCGAAGTAGAGTTCGGCGCTCAGGATTGCCCCGATCACCAGCGTCGTTCCCAGATCGGGCTGTTTGAGGATGAGCAGCGCCGGCACCGCGACCGCGAGCAGCGGCAGCCAGAGTTCCTGCAAGCGCTTGAACTCGCCGCGCGCGAGGATCGCCGCGACGGCGATCGCGAGCGAGAGCTTCGCGAATTCCGATGGCTGAAACGTAAACGGGCCGATCGCGATCCAGCGCTGCGCGCCGAGCGCACTGTGCCCTTTGATCAGGATGAACACGAGCAGCAGCAAGGTGACGAAGTAGAGCGGAAGCGCATAGCGCTGCCACAAGTGATAGTCGACGAACGCGAGGCCGAACATCAGGGCGATGCCGATCGCCGCGAACAGCGCTTGATTGCGGACTTCGTGGTGCTCGCTGGGCGTGTGGAGGACGGCCGAGGAGAGGAAGCACAGACCGGCCAGCGTCACGGCGACGCAGCCGAACGCCAGCCACCAGTTGAAGCGCGAATGCCAGGGACGTTCCACGCCGCCTGATTCGGGCCGTGCGCGCGGATGCATCCCGGGCGAGCGCGTGGAACACGTGTCTATGAGCCGCCTCAACAACGTCGGCGGTCTGACCGGCTTCGGTCCCGTCGAACGCGAAACGGATGAACCGCCCTTCCATTCCGAATGGGAAGCGCGAGTCTTCGCCCTCAACCGCCTGTTGCTGGGTCAGGGCGTCTACGATCTGGACCAGTTTCGCGACGCGGTCGAGCGCATCGACCCGATCAAGTACTACGGCCTTTCCTACTACGAGCGCTGGTTCGAGGGCGTGCGCATGCTGCTGATCGAACGCGGCATCGTGCCTCCCGAGACCGCGGCGTGAGCTTCGTGGTCGGCGAGCGCGTGCGGACCAGCGGGCGCGATCCCGCCCACCACTACCGCGTGCCGCGCTACCTGCGCGCCAAGCGCGGCCGTATCGAGGCCGTGCACGCGGCCTACCCGCTCGCCGATGCCCGCGCGGCCGGCGATCCGCAAGCGCCGGTCGAGACGCTCTATACCGTCGCCTTCGACGGCCGGGAGGTCTGGGACGGCGATGCGGAGCCGAACACCGTATACCACGCCGAACTCTGGGAGTCGTATCTCGTCGCCGAGGCACCGGCGCAAACGTGACCGGGCACGCTCACCCACACGCGCACGACCAGGGATCGCCCGCCGCCCTGATGACCGCGCGCGTCAACGCGCTGGTGACCGCGCTCGAGAAGCGCGGCGTGACGACCGACGCGCAGATCAGCGCCGTCATCGAACGCTTCTTGGCCGGTGCCGGTCCGAACAACGGCGCGCGGCTGGTCGCGCGCGCCTGGGTCGATCCCGCCTTTCGCGCCGCGCTGCTCGACGATGCGAACGCGGCGATCGGGCAGTTCGGGCTCGACATGAGCCATTGGGCGCCGGTCGAACTCCGCGCCGTCGAGAATACCGCGACGGTGCACAACGTCATCGTGTGCACGCTCTGCTCGTGCTACCCGATCGCGTTGCTCGGTCCCGCGCCGCAGTGGTACAAGGGCGAAGCCTACCGCTCGCGCGTCGTGCGCGAGCCGCGTGCCGTGCTGCGCGAGTTCGGCGTCACGCTGCCCGAAGACGTCGAGGTGCGCGTGTGGGACGCGACGGCCGAACTACGCTACCTGGTCGTCCCGCGCCGGCCCGCCGGAACCGAGGGCTGGGACGAAGCGCGGCTGGCCGCGCTCGTCACCCGCGACGCCCTCATCGGCACCGCCGTCCCGGCTGCCGAACCTTAGCCGGCGGACGGTGCCGCGTTCGCGAGCGATGCGCCCACGGCCCGGCGCCGGCGGCGCTTGCGTTTCGGGGCCGTTGCCGGCTTGGCCGCCGGCTCGGCGGCGGGGATGTCGGCGACCTTTGCCGTCGCCGGCGTCCCGAACGAGGGCGGCGGTTCCGGGGCGGGCGGCGGAGCGCTGGGCCGGGGCGGCGGGGCGGGCGGGCGCGTTTTCATCGCGAGGATCGGGATGTTGGCCAGCATCGCGATCGTGCGGTCCTGCTGCTCGAAGGTGACGTCACACGCGGCTTCATCGACTTCGACATACTTGGAGATGACCGCGATCAGATCGCTCTTGAGCGCCTCGACCACGTCCGGCGCGAGCGAAAGATGATCGGAGAGCAACACGAGCCGCAAGCGCTCGCGCGCCATCGTGCTCGAACCCTCCGGTTTGAAGATCTTCCGGAAAAAGTCGATCATCTAGCGCCGCCCTCCAAAGAACGCGCCCAGCTTCTGAAACGCCGTCGGTTCGACCGGAATCGTCGGGGCCGAGGTGTTCGTGCCGGCGATCCGGCCGGCGATCGCGCGAAACGCAGAACCGGCAGCGCTCGAATTGTCGAGCGCGAGCGGCTCGCCTTTGTTGGTCGAGACGATCACGCCCGGCTCGTCGGCGATGACCCCGAGCAGCGGCAGGCGCAGGATCGCGTTGACGTCGTCGACCGAGAGCATCTTGCCCTTGCGCACGAGTGCGGGACGCAACCGGTTGATGATCAGCCAGATGTTTTCGCGATTGCCGAGTAACCCGACGACGCGATCGGCGTCGCGCACGGCCGAGACCTCCGGCGTGCATACGACGATCGCCTCGTCGGCGCCCACGATCGCATTCTGAAAGCCCATCTCGATGCCGGCCGGGCAATCGATCAGCACGTAGTCGAAGCGTTCGCGCAAGCTCCCGATCAACTCGCGCATCGAATCCGTGTCGACATCGTCTTTTTCGCGGGTTTGTGCGGCGGCCAGCAGGCGCAGGGTGGGAACCCGCTTATCGGTCACGAGCGCGTCGTCGAGCGTGACGTGCGATTCCAGCACGTCGAGCAGATGATGGCGCACCCGGGCTTCGAGCCCCAGGACGATATCGAGGTTGCGCAAGCCAACGTCGGCATCGACCAGCACGACCGACGCGCCGCTGCGGGCCAGCGCCGCACCGAGATTGGCCGTGGTCGTCGTCTTGCCGACGCCGCCTTTGCCGGAAGTGACGACGATCGCGCGGCCGCGCTTCTTGGGCAGCACGGGTACGTCGGGGACGCTCTCCAGCGCCGGCCCCGTTTGGACGTCGTGCATGTCAGCCTGCCTTTCCGAAGAGCCGCGAGAAGAAGCCCGGCGGCTGCAGCGTCGTGAACGGCACCGCTGCGCCTTCGAGCCGGCGCGCGATCCGGTCGAAGATGAGCGCCAGGCGCGAATCCGGCACGAGCACGACGGGTTCGCCGCGGTTCGTCCCCTCGATGATCTCTTCGTCGTCCGGCACGATGCCGATCAGTTCGCTGCTCAGAATCTCGCACACGTCGTCGACCGAGAGCATGTCGCCGCTGCGAATCATCTCGGGCCGGACGCGATTGATGAGCAGGCGCAGCGGAAGCCCCCGATCGCGCAGCTTCCCGATCACGCGATCGGCGTCGCGAATCGCGCTGACTTCCGGCGTCGTGACGACGATCGCCTCGGCCGCGCCGGCGACCGCGTTGCGGAAGCCGTGCTCGATCCCGGCGGGGCAATCGATGAGCACGAAGTCGCAGGTTTCGGCGACCTCCTCGATCACCTTGGCGAACTGCAATTCGCTGACGGCCGTCTTGTCGCGCGTCTGCGCGGCCGGCAGAATGGCGAGCTTCTCGAAGCGCTTGTCGCGGATCAACGCCTGCCGGAGCTGGCAGCGGCCTTCGACGACCTCGACCAGATCGAAGACGATGCGCTTCTCCAGGCCGAGCACGAGATCGAGATTGCGCAGGCCGATGTCCGCGTCGACCAGCACGACGCTCCGGCCGCGTTTGGCGAGCGCCGCGCCCAGATTGGCCGTCGCCGTCGTCTTTCCGACGCCCCCCTTGCCCGAGGTGAGAACGATGCGCCGTGCGCTCATTGGGTGGCCTCCCGGCGGGCAAAATTCGCCGCCGCGTGCGCGACGACCGCGATCCGGTCGTCGATGATGTAGGCGTGCTCGGGTTCGCGTCCGGCGTGCGGCCCGGCATCGGCCGCGATGCTGGTCGCGATGCGCAGTTGCGTCGGCGCGAGTTCGAGCGCGATCACGCGCGCGCTGCGGTCGCCCTGCGCGCCGGCGTGCGCGACGCCGCGCAGCGCGCCGAACACGACGATGTCGCCGCTGGCGATCAATTCCGCGCCGGGGTTGACGTCGCCGATCACCACGATATTGCCGAGGTTGTGCAGCGCCTGGCCGCCGCGCAGGGTCCCCCGGTGGTAGAGCGTCGCGACGCCGGCCGGCGCAGCGACCGGCGGCTGGACGACGGCGGCCGCGGCCGGCGCGGCGGCCGGCGCGGGCGCCGGCGAGCGCGTCCGGCGGCGCTTGGCGAGATCGGCCCGGGCGCCGGCGAAATCGGCCGCGAGCGAGCGGGCATCCGCGGAGAGTGCCACGGTGCGCGGCGCCCGGGAACGCGGGAGCGCCGCGACGTCGGGGACCGGGGCCGCGCCGACATAGGCGAGTTCCAGCTCCGCGAGGACGGGTGCCAGCGACTCGGGCCCGGCGACGCCGTCGAGCGTGATGCCGAACCCGGCCAGCAGTTCGCGAAAGGACACGATCTCGGAGGCCGGCGGCTCCAAGCTGCCCAGATTCGCAACGGCACGGCTGCCGCGGTAGAAATCCGGGCGCTCGCCAAGCGCTTGCCGAAGCTCCTCGCCCGCCTCGGCCAGCACCCGGTCGACCGCGATCTCCAGGCTGCGGCCCCGCCCGCGTATCGAACTCATCGCTCTGCTTCTCGCATCATCGCCGCGCGTTTCCTACCCCCGTCACGGGCGCCCTGTGCCCTTCACAAAGCGCCCACAAAAAAGTGCGGTTGTCCACATCCGTTCCACGGGTCGCTCACCGCCGTGCGCGCCGAACGGTCCCTTCGCCGGGACCGTCGAACGTTCGAGGCCCGGCGTCCGCCGGAACGTTGGATTGAGAGACGACCGACATGACGCTCAAACGTGTGGTGACCATTCCCCTCATGATCGCGGTCCTGTGTGCCAGCATCCCGGCACCCAGCGCATTCGCGACCTCGACCGGGACGGAAATCCAAATCGGCAAGCAGCAGGACAAGCAGATCACCGACTCCACCAACGTGGTGACCGACCCGCTGCTCAACGCCTGGGTGAACGACGTGACCTCGAAGCTGTGGGCACAAGTCGCCCGCAAAGACGTTCCGTATAACGTCAAGATCCTGGACGTTACCGACATCAACGCCTTCTCGACGCTCGGCGGCTACCTGTACATCAATGAAGGCACGCTCGATTTCGTGCAATCGGATGACGAACTGGCCAGCGTCCTGGGGCACGAAACCGGTCATATCGAGCGCCGCCACACGCTGCAGATGAACAACAAGGTCAATTTGTTGAACATTCTGTTCGGCCTGGGTTCGATTTTCTCACCGTTCCTGTACCGCTTCGGGCAACTCGCCGAAGCCGGCATCATCGCCAAGGCTTCGCGCATCGACGAACTCGAAGCCGATAAATACGGCCTGCTCCTCATGTCGCGCGCCGGCTACGATCCCGACGCGATGGTGTCGTTCATGAACCACATGAACGTGGTCATCGGCAACGACCACGGCCTGATCGACAAATATCTCGCCGACCATCCCGACTTCCCCGATCGCGTCTCGCACCTGGTGGGATATCCGCAGCTCGATCCGACGGTGCGCACCGACGATCAGCGCATCGCCGCCGCGACCCACAACCTCGAGACCGCACGCTATAGCGTGGCGGCCCGCGAATTCGGCAGCCTCTTGGCGAAACACCCCGACAACACGCTGGTGATGTACCAGCTCGGCGCCTCGCAACTCGCGCTCGGCCAGACCGCGAAGGGCGAGCAGAACCTCGCCCAGGCCGCGGACCACGGCACGCCGCAAACCAAAGCCCTGGCCGAGCGACGGATCGGCGCGCTGCGCGCGACGGAACGCCGGCTCGACCTCCTGCGCCCGAGCCTGCAACCGCTGCGCGATCAAGTCACCGCCGCGCAGACTAGCATGAGCCAGGCCGGAACCGCGATCGTCAACCGGCGCGACTCCGGGCGCGATCAGCTCAAACTCTTGAGCAACCGCGTTCAAGACATCGCCTACGAAGTGCCGAACTGGCTCGGCCAGGTCCAGCCGCGGCCGAACAGTCGCTTCGATATCGTCCTACACAACCTCAACACGATGAGCCGGTCGCTGGACACGGCGCTGCAGGACGCGCAAGCGACGATCAGCGGGGTCGGTTCGCTCGAACGCAACAAACAAGGCGGCGAACTCAAGGACAACAGCGCGACGCTCGACGAGATGGCTGCGCCGCTCAAGCTCGACGCACCGCCGCCGCAGGCGCTGGGCACGTTCGCCTACTACCCGCGCATGCTCGACGACATCCAACGCTCCAACAGCGATCTGTTGCGTGCGGTCGACGCCGCCCGCCAGTCGCTCGCGATGCTCGACAGCGCGCTTGGCGATCTCGATCGCCTGCTGCGCGAGTTCCAGCACGTCGGGGTGAGCCCGAACGGCGACATGAGTCCCGGCGACTACGGCCGCATCGAACCGCTGATGACCGCGGCCTTGGCGTCGCTCAATCGGGCCGCCGTCGCCGCCTCGCAAGCTCAGCAGCTCTATATGATGGCCCGCTCGCGTACGTTCGAGGTGAAGATCACGCAACTCGGGATGGCCCAGTCGGCCGACCGCTACGCGACGCTGCAGCGCGCACTCGACCTGCGCTTCCACAATGCCTCGACGCTCGACTACGACACCTTGATCAAGGACGATCTCTCGCCGGGCGAGGTCACCGCCGCGGCGATCGTCGCAGCCGACACGAACACCACACCCGAGGCGATCATCGGGGAAGCCAAGGCCACCCACCGTTCGATCGTCGATATCGCCAACGCCCGGCAGATGCACGCCGAGGCGTTGGAGATCTTCGAGGGGCTGATCTGGTTGGACTATACGGACGACCCCGAGAAGGAAGCCCGCGGGGTCTCGTAACCCGCGCGGACCGTTCGGGGTAGATCAGAGCGATGAATTCCATGAGAGCGACCGTCCTGGGCGCGACCGACATCTTCCAGCGCCTGCGCGACCGGGTCAACGTCCACGCCGTCCATGCCGGAGCCCGGACCCCGTTCCGGTTCCTGCTGTGCGGCGACCTGGGCCTGATCGGCGAGCTGCGCTGGCTCTTGCTCTCCGGCGAACACGAAGGGTTCGACCGGGCGATCTCCTCCGCACTGCTCGAGACGATCGACACGAACCGGCGCGTGCTGGACACGAGTGACGCCAAGGCCGTGATCTTTCTGGGGCAAGCCGGCGACCGGGCCGGCGCGCGGCTCGATCTGCTGGCGCAGCTGGGCCTGCCGATTCTGGCGCTGCTGATCGACCCCGCCGTCGCGGCACCCGGCGGGCCCTCGCAACCGCCCGCTCCGGGCAGCGTCGAGGACTACGTCGTTCCGCAGCTCTCGGCCGAGGCGCTCCGCGGCCGGTTCTTCGTGCACTTGGTGGACTGTTGCAAGGGCATCGAGATCGCCGTCGGGCGGCAGTTACCGGTGCTGCGCGAAACGGTCGCCGCGAAGCTGACCCGCGACGCGGCCCTCACGGCACTCAAGGTGGCCGGTGCCAGCGCGGTCGTCGACCAGCTTCCGCTGCTGGGAGCGGTCCTCGGCGCGTTTGCCTCGGCCGGCGACATGGTCGCCATCACCGGCGTGCAGATGACGCTCATGATGCAGATCGCCGCGACGTACGGCAAAGATCCCGATCTCGCACGCACCTGGGAACTCTTACCGATCGTCGGCGGCGGATTCGGCTGGCGGGCGCTCTCGCGCGAACTCTCCGGCTTCATCCCGGTAGCGGGCGTGTTCATCAAAGCGGCGATCGCGTACGCCGGCACGGTCGTCGTCGGCGAAGGTGCGACGTTCTATTTTCAACATGGCCGCCACATGACGGCCAGCGACGGCGCGCGCCTCTACGACGAAGCCAAAGCTTCGGCGCTGGCGTTCGCCCGTGACGCGTTCGCGCGCTTGCGCGGCAACGGCAAGCAGGGCGACGACAAAAGCTAAAGCCCGCCGGGACCCGGCGGCGGCGCGACCGCGCCGTCGCGCACGACCAGCGTTCCGGCGGCGAGGTCGCCGAGCCGTTTGTTCTCTTTCGAGAGCAGCACGCTGACGACCGAGAGCGCGTAGCCGCCGAGAGTAGCTTCGACGATGCGCACGAGATTGCGAATCGTCGAAGCGCCCCAATCGACCGGGAACCCGCCGTCGCGGATCACCCGCAATCCGAGCGCGCGTTTGCCGGGCGTGCGCCCGTCCCACCAGACCTCGAAGATGATGAAGTAGCCGATCGTCACGACGAATGCGAAGATCACGAACAGCGCGAGCGGGACCGCATCGCCGACGGCGGGCGGCACATGGAGTCCGGCGGCGGCGCGGCGCAGCGCGTCGCTCGCGTACCCGAACGCGAAGAGCGCGCCGACCAGCACGGCGAGTTGGATCACGAGATCGATGCACAACGCGAGGAATCGGCTTCCCAGTCCCGCCAACTCGAACTCGAGCGCGACGCTTTCTCCGGTTCGAATCGCCGTCCGCTCGTGCACGCTGGGATTTTCTCGGGCCGGCCGCTAAGCAACTGCCGTGAGGGAAGGGCGCTTTCTCAAGGCGCGCCGGGAGCGCTGGCAACGGCTCGAGAGTCTGCTCGCGACGATCGACCGGCGCGGCCTGCGCGCGCTCTCGCGCGAGGAGATCGAAGAACTCGCCCTGGGCTATCGGGCCGCGACCAGCGATCTCGCGCTCGCGACCGGTCGCGCGTACGGTGCGACGGTCATCGCCTACCTCAACCGGTTGGCGACGCGCGCACGCGCCTACGTCTATCTCGGGACCGCACGGAGCGGCTGGTCGCGGGTCGTGCGTGTTGCGCGCGAGACCTTCCCGCGCGAGGTCCGGCGGTCGTGGCCCCCGATCTTGGTCTGCGTGCTCATCACGGTCGTCTCCGCCGTGCTCGCGTATACCTCGGTGCGCGGCGATCCGGCGAACGCCTACGCGTTTCTCTCGCCCGATACGGTTACCCCGATCACCAAACGCTTGCACGACTCGAATTTCGCCTTCGACCGCACCTTCTCGTCGGCGATGGCCTCGTTCATCATCACCAACAACATCCGGGTCGCGGCGATCGCCTTCGCCGGCGGGATCACGGCCGGCGTGCTCACGCTCCTCATCATCCTCGAAAACGGGCTGATGGTCGGCGGGCTGGGTGCGCTCTACGCGAACGCCGGCTTCGGGCGCGACTTCTGGGCCACGATCTCCCCGCACGGCGTGATCGAACTCTTCGCGATCCAAATCGCCGGCGGCGCGGGATTGCTGCTGGCGCTCGGAATCGTCGCCCCCGGCCGCCTGCGGCGCGTCGACGCGCTGATGCGCAACGCGCGCCGCGCCGTGACCCTCATCGCGGGCGTCGCGGGACTGCTCGCCGTCGCAGGCACGATCGAGGGCTTCATCTCACCGCAGCGCCTCCCCGAAGACGTCCGCTTCGCGATCGGCGCCCTCACCGCCGTCGCCCTGGCGTGCTACCTCGGCCTCGCCGGCAGAAGCAACGAGTCCCAAGACGGTCGCTGAGTCCGTGCTCCCGGTAGAGGATAGAGAGTCTATGACCGGCTGGTTTGCGCGCCCTGTCCTGCACGTAACCGATGTTGATGCCTCGGTCGCCTTTTATGTGAACCGGCTCGGCTTCACGAGCCCCTGGCGATATGAGGAGGACGGCAGAGCGCACGTCGCACAGGTGGAGCGGCAGGGCTGCGCGCTCATCCTAACCGACACGTGGCCGGACAAGGTTGGTAAGGGCCTGATGTTCATTTCCATAAACGTCGAACGCGAGGCGCAGATCGCCGCGTTGGACGCGCTGCGCGCGGAGTTCGCGGCTAAGGACGTCGCGGTCAAAGAGGGTTCCTGGGGTTACCGGCTGCTGGTGGTCGATGATCCCGACGGCAATCAGCTCTTCTTCAACTATCCAAACGAGACGGGAGATTAGAGCAGTTCGCGGGACTTGATCGTCACGTAGGCGTCGAGTAAGGCGATGGTGAGGTCGCGCGCGGGGACGTCGATCACGCCGATGCCGCGCCGGCCCAAGAGCGCGATCGCCCGTTCGCGTTCGGCGGCGAGGGCGGTCGCGACGGCGGCGCGATAAACGGCGCCGGCCGAATCCGGCTCCGCCGTGAGGGCGTCGGCGAGCGCGGCGTCGTTCATCAGCACGACGACAACGAGGTGCCGCGGGACGAGCAGCGCCAGCGACGAGAGCAGCGCGGTCGAGGCGACCGGATCGACCAGGTCCGTGAACACCACGACCAGGCTGCGCTTGTGATGACGGCGCAGGATCTCGAGCGCGGCGCGTTCGTAGTCGGATTCGACGTAGGCCGGTTCGAGATCGGCAAGCGCATCGGCGAGCGCGGCGACATGGATCGCGCCCGTCTTGGGCGGCACCGACGCGAGCGTGCGATCGGCGAAGGCGTGCAGCGAGACGCGATCGTCGGCGAGCTGCGCGATCTTCGCGATCGCCAGCGCCGCGGAGACGGCGTAGTCGAGCTTGCGGCGATCGCCGAGCCGCGCCGCCATCAGCCGGCCCGCGTCGAGCGCGATGACGATCGACTGACTGCGTTCGACTTCGCGCTGGACGACCATCACTTTGCCGCGCCGCGCGGTCGCCTTCCAATCGATCGCGCGGAACTCGTCGCCCGCGCCATACTCGCGCAAGCTCTCGAATTCGCTGCCGACGCCGCGGCGCCGGAGTTTGCGCAGGCCCGCGTCGATCAAGCGCGAGCGGCGCGCGAGATCGCCGCGTTCGAGCGCCGAGAGATCGGGCATCACGCGCGCCGGCGCCGCCGCACCGAATGCGCAGCGACGGCGCACGATCCCCAGCGGCGATTCGTACCAAGCGAACCCTTCGGGGATCGTCGTGCGGCCGCGCTCGCGCGGCACGAACGGGATGCGCAGCGTGCGGGCTTCGCGCGGTCCGAGCGTGGCGCGGGCCGGCGCGGGATCGACCGCGAGCCGCGGCACGGCGGCGGCGAAGATCGCGATCCGCCGTCCGGCGGCGGCCCGATTGGCGACCGTATAGACGAACGCATCGGATTTGGCGAGCGCGAGATACGGCGGCACCGCCAGCGCGATCGACGGCACATCGCGCGTAAGCTGGAAATCAACCACGACCGCCGCCGCGAACACGAGGCCGGCGAGGGCGAGCGCAAGCGTCGTGCCGAGCACGAACCCCGCGAGCGCGACGCACGCGGCGAGCGCGAGGACGAGCGCGATGCCGCGCGGCCCGATGACGACCGGCCAGCGCGCGGCCCGCATCATGCGTGCGGCGTCGCGACCGTGGTCAAGAGGCGCGTGACGACGGCATCCGCATCGACGCCCTCGATCTCCGCTTCGGGTCGCACGATGAGCCGGTGCCCCAGCACCAGCGGCGCGACGCGCTTGACGTCGTCGGGGGAGGCGAAGTCGCGACCGTCGATCACCGCAGCGGCCTGCGTCGCCACGAGCAGCGCGAGCGCGGCGCGCGGGCTGGCGCCCAGCGCCACATCCCCGGCCGTGCGCGTCGCCGCGACGATGTCGTACACGTACCCCTGCACGGATTCGGCGAGGTGGACGGCGCGCACGTCGCGCTGTGCGGCGAGCAAATCGCTGCCTTGCCCGACCGCCTCGACGTCGGCCGCCGCGAGATCGTGCGCGTCGAAACCGGCGACCGCGCGCGCGATGAGCGCGCGCTCTTCCGCCGCGCTCGGATACCCGGTGCGAGCGCGCACGAGAAAGCGGTCGAGCTGCGCTTCGGGGAGCGGATAGGTGCCCTCGTACTCGACCGGGTTCTGGGTCGCGCAAACCAAGAACGGCAGCGGGAGCGCGTGCGGTTCGCCGTCGATCGTCGCTTGGCGTTCCTCCATCGCTTCGAGCAGCGCGGATTGCGTCTTGGGCGGCGTACGGTTGATCTCGTCGGCCAACAGGATGTTGGTGAAGATCGGACCGCGCCGCAGCGAGAACGATGCGCTGCGCGAATCGAACACCGACGTACCGATCACGTCGGCCGGCATCAGATCCGGCGTGAATTGGATGCGGCTGAAGGCGATGTCGAGCAGGCGCGCGAGGGTGCGCACGAAGAGCGTCTTGCCGGTCCCCGGCACGCCTTCGATGAGGATGTGCCCGTTGCCCAACAGGGCGACGAGCAAGGCGAACGTCGTTTCCTCGTTACCGGCGACGACGCGCCCGAGTCCCGCCGTCAAACGCTGCGCGAGATCGGCCGCCTTGCCCATGCAGAAATTCCTTTCGTACCGTGTATGCGGTGTGCGCTCGCGCGACCAGTTCGCGATCCGTCCGCGGTTCGTTCGAGCGCTCGGCGATCAGCCGCTCGAGGTCGCGCCCGCCCCGGCGCTCCGCCGTGCGTGCAACCAGAACCTGCGGATCGACATCCGCAGCCAGCCCCAGCGCGCGCGCCGCGGTCGCAACCGCATCGGCATCGAGCACGCCGGCCGCGTAGCGGCGTGCGGCGGTGCGTTCGTAGAGCGCGGCCAGTGCGGCGACGAATTCCGCCGAGGTGGGTTCGCGCGGCGGCACGCCGGGCAACGGCCGGCCGTTGCGCACGAGGCTCGCGATCAGCCACAGCACGAAGGCGAACGCGCCGATGCCCAGCGCGGCATCGACCGACGGCGGCAGGGCGCGCCACCACGGCCGCTCCGCGAGCGACCCGTGCAACGCATCGTCGAACGCGACGAGCGCGCCGGCCCGTGCGGGCCGGCCCAGCAGCACGGCTAACCGGGCATCGTCCGCGTTCGCGAGCGAACGGTTCGTAAACGGTGCCGGATCGTTCGCGAGGACGATCGTGCCCCGGCCGCGGTGCAAGCGGATGACGAGCGCGCCGCGCGCATCCGCCAGCAAGACGTTCCGGCGTTCCTCGGCCGTCTCGGGGAGATAGCGGCCCGCTCCGCGCGGCATCAGCGCGCGCACCTCGGCCGCATACGCGTCCGAAAACGCACCCTGCGGCGTGCCCGTGCGAACGGCGGGCGCGGCGCGACCCGGGCGTCGCGGCGCGAAGAGCGCCATCCCGTCGCCGGATGATCCGTAGTCGAGCAACACGACGTGCCCGCCGCCGCGCACCCACCGCAGCAGGTGAGCCTGATCGAGCGCCGTCCAGGTCCCCGGATCGGCGTTCGGCACGGCGACGATCAGCGTGTCGATGCGGCCTTCGAGGGCGTCCGGGCGCAAGGTGAAGGCCGCGGTGGCGATCCCTTCGCGCTCGAGAAGCGTGCGCCAGGCTCGCAATCCGCCCGGTGCGTAGTCCGTGCTCGCGTACGAATCCGGCTTGGGGCGCGCGCGCTGTTGGGCGTCGTTGCGCAGGACGGCCAGAACGCCGACGGCGAGGATCACCAAACCGACGGCGACGATGTCGAGCGGGATGCGGTGGCCCCTCACGCGGATGCGAAGAACCCATCGTACGCGCGCTCCATGCGCTCGACCAGTGCCGCATCCGGCTCGCGGGTCGCGAACAGCGCGACCGTCGCATCGCGCGCGAGCGAATCGAACCGCGGATCGCGCACGGCGCGCCGATAGTCGCCCGGCGTCAGCGCCGCGTCGTACGCGACGCGCCCGGTTTCGTCCAGGGCGCGTAGCGCGGCCAGAAACAAGCAACGCGCCGCTTCACGATAGGCACCGCGGCGGGCCGCCGCGCGCGACTGCGCCCGGAGCTGCGCGGCGCCGGTGGCTGCATTCAGCGGCAGGCCCGAAGGACCGTAGCGTTGCAGCGCCGTTCGCGACGCGATCCATGCGATGATGCGCACGAGCAGGTAAAGCAGCGCAACCGCACCGGCAGCGATGAGCACGATTCCGAGGATCTTCTCCTGCGTTCCGTGCGCGCCGAGCGCGTGGCCGATCGCTCGCAGGATGTCGTGCACGCGCTCGCCCAGCCAGGCGACGATGGTGTCCCAGATCGTCCGCGGCGACGTCCCGGCGGGTTGCCCGAGATAGTGCGGATCGGCCAGGATCTCGCGCGCCAGCGTTTGCGGTTCCGCGCGCCAGGGCGTCACGCGGCGCTGCCGGCCGGCGTGACCAACGGGCCGGCGAATCCTTCGCGGCGGATCCGCACGTCGAGAGTGTAGCGGACGATGAACGTGGTGACCAATCCCGTCAGGATGATTCCGGCGAGGGTCGAGATCACGACGGCGAGGTCCGGGACATGCGTGAGCGCGCCGATGACCGCGCCCGCGCTCAGCCCGACGACGATGCCGGCGAACTCGACGACGAACGCCGTCAAGCCGACCAAGAACGACCGCAAGAGCAGAGCGCGAGCGAAGGTGCGGCGCAGCCCGCAGCCGATCGCGCGGAACGGACTCCCGTCTTCGGTCGCGACCGCCACGAGCGCGATGCGCCAGGCCAACGTCACGACGCTTATGAGAAAGAGCATCGTGGCCACGAACGCGAGACCCGCGACCGTCCCTACGATCGATCCGGCGAGCTTCGAGCCCGTGAACAACAGTCCGACGCCGAGCGAGACCGGGATGAAGACAACGAACGCCGCGATGAAGCAGCCGCACGCAATGACGACATAGCCCAGCGAGACGGCCAGCGCCCCGAGAAAACGCGCGAAGGCTGCGCGAAAGGCCCCGCGCAGCGTCGGCGCCGCACCCAGAAACGAAGCGAAGGCGATGACCGAGGCGACGATCATCTCCAAGGGCGCGGCGAGGAACGCCAGGAGCGCCGGACCGGCCAGCGCGCGTTCGTGGGCTTGGGTGCGCTGCCTGAGGACGCGCATTGCGTCCGGATCGTTGCCTTTGGCTAAGATCTCCCCGATGTCGGAGAACGACGTCGCGCCCCCCGGGTCGGCCACCACTTGGACGAGGACCACCGGAATGCTGATCAGTGCTAGCGCCAAGAAGAACAGCGCGAACCGGCGCACGTAGAGCGCGATCGCCCGATCGAGGATCTCCCCGATGCCCAGGGGTCGGAAGTCCGGCGCATCCATCACCCGGTCCAAGCATTTGCCGCAACGAGCGCGAATCCCGGTACCATGCAAGCCGGAACGATCGAGACCATCTGGCGCTATCCGGTCAAAAGCCTCGCGCCCGAAGCGCTGGCCTCCGCTGACGTCGCGGCCGACGGGATCGCCGGCGATCGAACGGCGGCGCTGCTGGTCGCGACGCTCGACCACGCGCGAACGGGGAAGCCGCTGCGCGGCAAGGAGTCGAACCGGCTTCATCTCGCAGCCGATCTCGCGGCCGGGATTGCGACGGCGAGCCGGGCCGGCGTCGACGTGCGCCTCGCCGCCGGCGAACGCTTCTTCGATGCCCGGCCGATCTCGCTGATCTTCGATACGTGGATCGCCAACGTCGCGGCGCTTGCCGGACGCTCGATCGATCCGCAGCGCTACCGCCCCAACCTCTTGGCCAAGGCCGCCCCCGGATTCACGCTGCGGGAACCGGCGCTCGTGGGCCGCGCGCTGGCGATCGGCACGGTCCGCCTGCGCGTGACGGACACGATCGGGCGCTGCGTCACGACGACGTACAACGTCCACACCGGCGACCCCGATCCCAACGTTTTGCGCGTCGTCGCCCAGCAACGCGCGAACACCGTCGGCATCTATTGCACCGTCGAACGCCCCGGCCGCATCAGCACCGGGGAGCCCGTCGTGTTGCTCGAGGAACCGCTACAGCAGACGGCGGCCTTCGATGGCTTTGGCGAGCGTGACCTCGTCGGCGTAGTCGAGTTCGCCGCCGATCGGTAGACCGTACGCGAGGCGCGTGACGCGCACACCGCTGGGCCCGATCAAGCGCGAGAGATAAAGCGCCGTCGCCTCCCCTTCCGCATTGGGATTGGTGGCGACGATGAGTTCAGCGGGGGCTTCGCTTGCGATGCGGTCGATCAGTTCTTTGATGCGCAGTTGGGCCGGACCGATGCCGTCCATCGGCGAGATCAAGCCGCCCAGCACATGATAGCGCCCGTTGTACGCCAACGTCCGTTCGAGCGCGTAGATGTCCTTCGCCTCGGCGACCACGCACAACAGCGCCCCGTCGCGGCGCGGATCGGAGCAGAGTTCGCACGGATCCTCTTCCGTGATGAAATAGCAGCGCGAACACAGGCGCACGCGATCCTTGAGCGCGACGATCGCTTCGGCCAGCGCCGTCGCGTCGCCGCGCGGCCGGTTGAGCAAGTGGAAGACGAGCCGGGCGGCGGTCTTCGGCCCGATCGTCGGCAGCTTGGAAAATTCGTTGATCAGCGCCTGGACGGGTCCGGCGATCGCCTTTGAGATCGAGTCCCCGCTTACATCAAGCCGGGGATGCGCATCCCGCCGGTGAGTTTGCCCATCTTGGTCTGCGAGAGCGCCTGCGCTTTCCCGATCCCATCGTTGAGGGCGACGACCAGCAGATCTTCGAGCGTCTCGATGTCGTCCGGATCGACGGCTTCGGGCTTGAGCGTTACTTTGGTCACCCGAAAATCGCCGTTGACCGCGACGGTTACGACGCCGCCGCCGGCCGAGCCCTCGAGGCTCGTGCCGGCAAGCTCCTCTTGGACGCGTTCCATCTCTTGCTGCATCTTGCGCATCTGCGCCATCATCTGTGCCTGGTTCACGGTGCCTCGCTTCGCCTCGCTGGGTCAGCCGAACTTCTTGAGCGCGTAGCGCATCAGATCGCCGGGATCCTCGTCGCCGGTATGATCCGCCGGCGGCTCCGCCGCGCGCGCGCTCTCGACGCCGATCTTCACCACCAGCGGGCGTCCGATCACGCCTTCGACGGCCTTGACGATCGTGGCGAGATTCGCGCGCAGATGGTCGGCGGTTGCCGCGTCGGGGACGCGCAGGGTGAGCGCGTCGCCGTCGAGCGCCGCGACCGTCGCGCGCGACAGCCCGGCGCGCAGCGAGACCTTCTCGCTCTCGGCACGCGCGCGCACGTTGCTCCAGAGCGAGCGTACCTTCTGGAGGGAAAGTTTGGTCTCGGCCGCTTCCGTCTCGGCCGCGGCGACCCGTTCCACACGCGGGGGCGGGGGCGGGGGCGACGCCGGCGGCGGGGCCGGCACCGCGTCCGGGACGGCGATCGCGGCTGCCGGAGGAGCGCTTTTCGTCGCGGGACGGCCACCGGATTCGAGTTCGGCGACGCGCGCGGCGAGGGCGTCGAGCGTCGGGTCTTCGGGCTGCAAGATGAAGCGCAGGAGCGAGGTTTCCAGCTCGAGCCGGGCGTTGCCGGAGCCACGCGCGGCAGCCAACGCATCGGCAAACAGCCGCAGGGCGCGCACCAGGCGCGCTTGCGGGGTGGCCTCGGCGCGCTCGCGGGCCGCGGCGGCGTCGCCGGCCGAGAGATCGCGAGCCAACAGCGCCGGATTCACGCGCGCCACGAGCAGATGCCGGAACTCCGCGATGACGCCGCGGATCAGCCCGGGCATGTCCGCCCCGGCGTCGCTCGCGGCGTCGATCGCGACCAGCGCCGCGGGCGCGTCGCCGTCGAGCGCAGCCTCGAGCAGCCGCTGGGCAAACTCGCGACCGGTTTGTCCGAAGGCCGCGTCGACCGCCGCGAGATCGACCGAATTGCCCGCGAACGCGGCCACTTGCTCGAGCATCGTGAGCGCATCGCGCAGCCCGCCGTCGGCGCGATACGCAATCGCGCCCAGCGCCGCAGCGTCGATCGCGATCCCTTCGGCCCCGGCGATCATCCGCATCCGTTCGATCATGGTCTCGATCGGAATCCGCCGGAACGCATAGCGTTGGCAGCGCGAGAGAATCGTCGGCGGCAGTGCTTCGGGCGCCGTCGTCGCCAGGATGAACACCGCGTACGGCGGCGGCTCTTCGAGGGTCTTGAGGAACGCATTGGCGCCCTCTTTGGTGAGCATGTGCGCCTCGTCGATGATGTAGACTTTCATGCGCATCGACGCGGGCGCGAACTTCACGGCGTCGCGCAGGGCGCGAATCTCGTCGATCCCCCGATTGGAGGCCGCGTCGATCTCGAGGACGTCGAGCGCCGTTCCCGCCAGGATCGCGAGGCAGTTGTCGCAGGTATTGTCGGGTGTCGCGGTCGGTCCGTGCTCGCACTCGATGCAGCGAGCGAGGATCTTCGCCGCCGACGTCTTCCCCGAACCGCGCGGGCCGGAAAAAAGATAGGCGTGCGCCAGCCGGCCGGTATCGATTGCCGCGGTGAGCGTCCTGACGACGGCATCCTGTCCGACGAGGTCGGCGAACGTCCGCGGTCGCCAGGTTCGATAGAGTGACATGCGGACCACACGATTCGGGCCCCACGGAAACCATCCCCGGTGCGGAGCGGGTTTTATCCGCCGGCAGAGCGGGTATGTTACCCCTGCCGAGCCCGGCGCTAGCGCCCGCCTCCTTTACGGAGCGGGGCGTTCGTGCTTCTCATCCGACGACGAACTCCAGGAGCTATCGTGATTTCCGCGTTACCCGACCTGCGCAGCGCGCTGCGCGACCTTTTCAACTTCGATCGCTTCCAACCGGCCCAAGAGGAAGTGATCTCGCGCGTGATGGCCGGCGAAAACACGCTCGCGATCCTGGCGACCGGAGCTGGGAAATCGCTGTGCTATCAGTTGCCGGCGCTCCTGCTGCCGGGGACGACGATCGTCGTGAGCCCGCTGATCGCGTTGATGAAGGATCAGGTCGACATGCTGCACGAGCGCGGCGTCGATCGCGTGATCGCGCTCAACTCGACGCTCAGCGAGGAGCAAGAGCAAGCCGCCCTCGCGCAGGTTGCGTCGGGCGAGATGAAGATCGTCTTCGTGACGCCGGAAAAATTGGAGGACGACGCCTTCATCGCGGTGCTGGACCGGCTGACGGTTCCGCTCTTCGTCGTCGACGAAGCGCATTGCATCAGCGCCTGGGGTCACGATTTCCGGCCGGCGTACCTCAATCTCGGCCGCGTGATCGACCAACTCGGCCATCCGACCGTCCTGGCGCTGACCGCGACCGCGACGCCGGCCGTGCGCGAGGATATTCTCGCGCAGCTCGGCATCCCGAGCGTCAAGCCGATCGTCAAGGGTTTCGATCGGCCGAACCTGCGCTACGAAGTGCGCCGCGCCGAGTCCGAGAGCGAAAAATTGAAGTCGCTCAAGGAACTCTTCGAGACCGGGCTCGAGGGCACCGGGATCATTTACACCGCCACGATCAAGAACGCGCTCGAAGTGCAGCGCTATCTGCACGACAGCTTGAACCTGCCGGCCGCCGTCTACCATTCGAAACTGCAAAAACAGGACCGCGTCGCCGTCCACGAGCTGTTCATGGACGAGGCGATTCGCGCCGTGGTCGCGACCAACGCGTTCGGCTTGGGAATCGATAAGCCGAACATCCGCTTCGTCGTCCACTACGATTTGCCGGGCTCGGTCGAGGCCTACACCCAGGAAGCCGGCCGCGCGGGGCGCGACGGCGATCTTTCGCGCTGTATTCTGCTCTACCGCATGAGCGATACGCGGGTCCAAAACTACTTCCTCACCGGCAAATATCCCGATGTCGAGGAAGTGCAAAAGGTCTTCGGGACGCTCGAGTTCTTCGGCGCTCAGGAAGGCGGCGTTTCGCTGACGGACCTGCGCAAGATCTCGCAGTTGCCGTTGACCAAGCTCAAAGTCATCCTCGCGCTGCTCAAGAAGAGCGGCTTCATCGAGACCTCGTCGCGCGCGAAATACACGCTCACCGACAACGCGCGTCAGAATCGCGAGATGATCCTCAACCTCGCGAACTACGAGACCAAGAAGAGCTACGATCTCTCGAAGCTTGCCATGATGCTGCAGTACGCCGAGGTCGCCTCGTGCCGCCGGCGCTTCATCCTCAACTACTTCGGCGAGGAGTACGCTGTGCCCAACTGCGGCGCGTGCGATAACTGCCTGCGGGGCTACACCTCCGTGCAGACCTCGGGATACCGTATCGCGGACGTCGTGTTCCATACGAAGTTCGGGCAAGGCACGGTCGAACGCGCCGAGAAAGACCTGGTAACGGTCTTGTTCCCGAATTTCGGGTACAAGACGCTGCTCGCGTCAGCGGTCAGCCGAGAAGCCAAGATCGCCTAAGCCGGAGGGCTCATTTCCGAGTCGGTCAGTTCTCCCCAGCGAGGGAGTTCGCCCCGGCGCTTCGCCGGGGCCGCACTGCTCTGTGCGATGCTACTCGCCGCGGCCGCGGCGCGCGCGCAGGTCAATCCGCCCGTCCCCGCGCCGACCGGGCCGGTGAACCCGCCGGGGGAGGCGTCGCCGCAACCGGCGCCCTCGGCCTCACCGGCGGCCGAATCGCCGGAGCCGGTGCCCGCGACGCCGGTCCCCGCGACGCCGACCCCCGTGCCGACGCCCGTGCCGATCATCGTCGATCCCCCGAACCCGGCGGTCGTGCTCGGCAAGACCGTTGCGCTGCACGTCACGGGCGTGGCCGGAAGCATCTACGCGACCTCGGCTGACGCGGCGATCGCTACCGCGGTCCCCGATCAGAACACCCGCACGCTCTTCGTGACGGGCAACGCGATCGGCACGACGACGATCTCGCTGCACGACGACCGTGGGATCGTCACCCGCAACGTCCCGGTGCGGGTCGCCTACGCGGCCGGCAGCATCGCCGACGCGATCGCCCTGCGGGTCACCGGCGATCCGGCCAGCGCCGATTACCTGCGGCACGCTGCGGCGACCGCGGCGACCGGCGCGGCGACCCATCGCAGCGGCGCGAGCGTCACGTCGGACCCCGGGAGCATCGTCGTGCGGCGACCGCTGGGAGTCGACGATCGCACCGCCGTCGACGTGCCGCTGCACATCGCGGGCAGCGGCTTCATCGACACCGACGGCGTGACGCGCGTCGAGATCGAGAACTTCGCCTTACCGAGAATCGCGCCGAGCGAACTGCTCGTGAGCGACTATCCCGAGCGCCTGACCGCCAACGGCGTGCTCTTCACGGCCGACCTCGACCGCACCAGCGCGCGCCGGTTTCTCTACTATCACTACAACGCGGCGACCGAGCCGGCCCGGCGGCTGCTGTTGAAGGCGAGCAATCCCTCGAACGCCCCCGCGCTGGTCCAGATGATCTCCGGCGTCGCCGGACCGGGTGCCAACGAGATGGAAACCGGCCATCTCGCCACGCAACGCTTCCTCGTGCACGAGTTCCAAAATGAAGGCACCGTGATCACGATCCCGCCGCAAACCACGGTGAATCTGATCGATCACGCGCTGCCGCCGCAATCGCTGGTGAGCGCACTTCTGCAGCTACGCGAGGTGAGCGGCGACCCGATCCATCTCGCGCTCGTCGCACAGGACGCGAACGCGCCGCTCGATCAATCGGTCGACACCACCCAACTGCTGGCCGGCGGCGCGCCGCACGCGCGTGGTTCGTACAGCGTGCCACAGTTCTTCTTCGACTACACCTACGCGACGAACGGCGGCAATCTCGCGATCCCGATCGGTCAGTTGCCGCTGCCCAACTTGCGTGAAGGGGAGGCGCTGGGCGGCGACTACGGCGTCCAACAATCGATCAGCGTGACCATCGTCAACCCGACGCGCGGTCCGATGCACGTCGCGGTCTACGCAAACCCGCGTGGCGGCCGCGCGACCGGCACGTTCCTGATCGATCGCACGCTCGTGCAGGCGCACGCCTTGGCGCCGTTCTCGAACTACAAGATCTGGCAGGAGACGATTCGCGCCGGAACGTTCCGGCGCGTGCAGATCGTCACCATGCCCGAGGGCGGCTCGTCGTATCCGCTCCAACTCATCTTTGCCCCCGACGACGGCAGCGTGCCGCCGGGCGCCCCCGGCTCACCCGTCTACTAACCGCGCGCCGAGCGCAGGACGCGTTCGTAGACGGCGCGCATGTCCTGCGCCGCGCGCGACCAGGCGAAGCGCTGGATCGCGCGCGCGCGAACGGCGGCGGCCGCGCGTTCGGCTGCATCGCGGTCGGCTAATACCGCGCGAACGGCGCGCACCCAACCGTCGGCGTCGTCGGGCGCGATCAGCACGGCATCGCCGTCCGCGACTTCGGTCAGCGAGGATCCCGCGCTCGCCAGCACCGGGACGCCCGCGCAGAGCGCCTCGGCGAGGGCGTAGCCGAATCCCTCGTACCGCGAGGGCACCAGCGCTAGCGCGGCGCGGGCGTACAGATCGTCGCGCACGCTCTGCTCGACGTAGCCCAGGAACGACACTCGGCCGGCGACACCCAGCTCGCGCGCACGAACCGCGACCTCTTCGCGATACGGCGTCGGCGGACCGATCGAGACGATCTGCAGTTCGGGGATCGCGGCCGCGATCTCGACGGCCCGCAGCAGGTTCTTGCGGCGCTCGACGGTACCGGCGACGAGCGCGAAGGGCTGTTCGCCGGGCCGCCGGACGAGGTGCTCGAAACGCGCGTCGACTCCCGGCGGGACGACCGCCGGCGGACGCGAGTCACCGCTGAGCGCGGCGTATTCGCGCGCCGAAAACACCGAATCCACAACGACCGCATCTGCGCGGCGATACGCCGCGCACATCGCGCGGCCGAAGTAGCTGCGCGCGTAGAAACGCGCATGCCCTTGCACGCGCAGCCAGGCCAGGTCGTGGACGGTCACGACGGTCGGCAGGGTTCGCACGAGCGGCAGCGTCCCGGCGGTCGCGTGCAGCAGCGCTGCACCGCTGCGCGCCGCCGCCAGCGGCAGCAGCACTTGATCCCAGAAGACGCGCCGGTCGAAACGCCACGGGTCGAGCCAGGCTGCGTCCAGGGTCCGGACCGTGACGCCGGCCTCGTGAAGCGCACCGGCGAGGTCACGCACGTACGTTCCGATGCCGGTCGCCGTTCCGAGCGCGAGTTGTGCGTCGAGCGCGACGGTCAGGATGGCGCCGAACCGCTGCGCGCGAGGCCGTTGCGCGCGTCGACACTGGTCGGAACAACGTCGAGGGCGCGCTGATAGTAGGCTCGGGCGCGAGCGCGCTCGCCGAGCGTCAGCGCCTGCATGCCGGCGGCCAGCAAGTACGTTTCCTCCCTGGGGGCAAGCGCGAGTGCGCGTTCGTAGAACGCAAGCGACGTGCGTTCGTGACGGCGCGCCGAAAGTGGCTCGGCGAGCGCCGCTTCCTGCTCGAGTTGTCCGCGGCGCCAGAGGACGACGGCAAGTACTTCGGTATGCCCGAGCCCGTTCCCGAGTGCGGCGATCAGGCGATCCTCGAGCGCGATCGCCGCACGCACGTGACCGGCACGATCGATGTCATCGACGATCGCCTGCGCATGCTCGACATCGCCTGCGGCGATGAACCCGGCGAGCGCCGCGTCGCGGTCGCCGCGGGCCTCGGCGATCTGTCCGCGCAACTCGGCCGCCGTCGCGCCGACCGGCAGCGTCGCGACGATCTCCGCTGCGGCGTCGAGCTTACCGCGATGGACGAGCGCCCGGGCGTACGCGGCCCGGACCGGGACCGGGCCCTGCGCCAGGCGCGCGGCCCCGGCGAGCGCCGCTCCCAGGGCCGGCGGCACGGCACGCGGCAGGGCATCCGGCACGGCCAAGTCGCCGTAAAACGCGACCGAGCAGAGTTGAACCAGCCCCGCGCACGCGAGTCCGGCCGCGATCACGAGCAACGCGAAGCGACGCACAACGGGGGCTTGGAATAAGAACGGACCGGGACCTACCACAAGAAATGAAAAGCCCGGGACCGTGAGGTCCCGGGCTCCCCCTTTTCTTCTTCCTAAGCCGCTGCGCGGTTTAGAAGCGGATCACGAAGTTTACGTCTTCCTTGTTGACGTTCATGTTGAACGACGGGATGACGTAGTCCGTGTACTTCAAGTTGCGGTAGGCGAAGGTCACCGCACTCGTCGTCTTGGGGATGTTGTAGGTCAGGGTCGTGAGGTAGGTATCCTTCCGCTCCGCGATGTTCTGCGACTGCGTGGTACCGTTCGCGCCATGGTACGCCTGGCTGTTGTAGCTCGCACCGAAGACCACGTCCTTGGTGACCGGCAACGTCGCGGCAGCCGCGGCCGTCGTGTGGTACACGTTGGTGTAGTTGGCGTAGAACGGAACCGTGTTGCCGCCGTTGGCCGCCGCCGCGGCCGCAGCCGCAGCCGCCGAAGCGGGATCGACCGACTGCGTACCGGGGTTGAACGGAACGTAGCCGACACCGGCTCCGACGCCCAGCGGGCCGACGCCGGCACCACCGAACACGGTGTTGTCCGGACGCGAAAGGCGTTCGAGCGAGCCGGTCAGGTTGATGCCGAGCTTCTGTTGGAATACCGGAACGCTGAACTGCGCGCCGCCTTCGACGCGATCGAACGTCTCGCGAACCTTGGAGACGAAGCCCGGCAGTCCCGTGTAGACGCTGTAGAGGTTCGAGTCTTGCGAGTCGGGCAGGATCTCTTGGAGGCGGCTTGCCGCGAGGCGTGCGTTGAACTTGAGATCACCGATCCGAATCGGGGCGGTGATGTTCCCGCTGAGGCCCTGCGTATTCGGCGCGAAGGCGCTGAAATACGACGGACCGCTGGCGACGAACGGGTTGAACATCGGATAGATGTACGTCAGGTTCGGGTTGCCTGCCGTATGGGTCCCGGCGAACGAGTCGAACTGCTGGTTGATGCCCAGGTTGTTCCCGAAGCCGAAGAAGCCCGGCAGGTACGGCAGCCGATTGAAGCTGTACAACTGCGGCGCGTTGCCGAAGAAGCGCAGCGGTGCGCCGTCGAAGAAGTTCGCGCCGACTGCCTGATACTGAATCGAGGCGGTTGCGTCGTAGAACTTCAGGCGCAGGCCGATGATCCCGGCCGTATCGGTGACGGCAGACTGGTTCGTGTAGTCCGGCGTGTACTTCGAGGCCGCGGCCTCACCGAAGAGCACCGGCTTCTGGGTCTTGTCGATGATCGTGAACGGCAGCGGTGCCTGGAAGTCCAGACCCAGTACCGAGTTGCTGACCAGACCGTAACCGGTTGCGGCGGTCTGTTTCACGAGCGTGTTCTGCGCAGCGCCGCCGTTTCCGTACACGTAGGTATCGGAGAAGTCGAAGATGCGGTTGAACGTCAGCCCGACCTCGGCGCCGGCGTAGCCCTTGAACTTCTGGTTGATACGCGCCGTGACGGCGTAGCGCTCCCAGTTCGAGTTGCTGGACGCACCCAGACCGACGTAGGTGATGGTCACCGTCGAACCGGCCGGCAGCGGCGTCGTGAAGTACACCAAGTTGTAACCGGAGTTGAAGACGAAGCCCGGCGGGGCGGCCGGTCCGCCCGTGCCGCCGACGAGTTGGCCGGCGCTGTTGAAGAGCGACCCGTCGTAGGCCGAGATGTAGACCGTGCCGGCGACCGCGGTGCTATTGAGGTACACCTGCGAGAGCGGCTCCGTTCCCGCGTTCGCCGTCTGCGCTTTGAGCGAGCCGGTAAGCGATCCCGGCGCACCGGTTTGCGTGGTCGTCGTCTGCGGGCGGACTTCCGGGAAGAGATAACCGTTGATGAACTCCTCACCCGTCGGAGCGAGCACGTTCGAGAGGGTGTTGAGATAGGTCTGGTCCATGCGGCTGAAGCTGGCTTGGAACTCGGTCAGCCCGTTGAGGACGCCGCCGAATTCGACGCCGCGCTGATACGGCTGGAACGGGTACTCGAAACCGGGCCCTTGCTGCGAGGCATCGGGCGCGCGATACGTGAGGCCCGTACGCGACGACTTGAGATTGTCGAGCGCGCCGAAACGCATGTAGAAGTTGGTCAGGTTTCCGGCCTTCGCGACGTTGACCAGGATGTCGGGTTGAATCCCGATCAGCGAGTTCGATTGGAAGTCCGAACCGTAGTCGTAGTTCACCAGGTGAACCGGGATCGAAACGGTCAGATTGTCCGTAATCGCGTACGAAAAGCTCAGCCTGTCGTCGTACCGGATCTGGTTGCCGGAGTTGGCCGGACCGATCGGGTTGTTCGATTCATCCGAACGCATGAACGCTTCGGTGAACGGATCGATGGTAAGGACGTTACCGCTGGGCGCGGAACCGCCGTAGTACAGCGTCTGCGCGGCACCGGTGGTGTTGGTGATCGTGTGCGGATAGACGACGTTCTGGCGCATCGTCAGGTTGTGGAACAGGGCGCCGTGCAATTGGATCGACTGCGCGAACTTCGTGCGCTTGTCGAGTGCAGCGAGCGCATCCTCGACGTTGGTGACGCGCACGCCGAGCGAATCGAGTTCGTCCTTGAGCGCGTCGATGAGTTTTTGCAGTTTGTCCAAATCGGCTTTCGACGCGTACCCGGCGCCGTTGGCTTGCACTTTGGCGATGACGCGTGCGACCAAAACCGCCATCTCGTAGCGCGAGAGCGGTCGGTCACCTTTGAATTTTCCGTCGGGGTACCCCTCGACCAGGCCGTCCGCCGCGAGTGACTGGATCGCTTGATACGCCCAGTGATTCGCCGGCACGTCGGAAAACGGCGTAGCCAAGGCTCCCTGGCCCATGGTCACGAGCGAGCCGATGCTAAAGCTCGCTGCGAGGACCAGGGTTGCGAGACGCTTCATGGTGTCCTCCAGATGGGCGAACGATCGACGATCGACACGCCCTGGGAAAAGCGGCTGCTCTCCGAGGTTTGCGTTCCGGCCGATCTACGTGCCATCGGTGCGAGTGTTCTGAGTTGCCTCACCACGATGCGGCGCAAACAACCTGGCGCATCACGATGCGCCAGGCACGACGAGAACGCGCTCCGTGGAGCGCTTGCCGAAGGGGCGTATACGACCGGATAACGGCGACTCCTGCCCTCCCCAAGGAAGGCGATTAACGGGCAGCTGAAGCCGTCGCGGGAGTCTCCAAATAGCGTTCCGCGATCAGGAGCGCGGCGTAGTCGTCGACCGGCCGCTCGGGTAGGAGCATGCCACGGGGAACCAACCGCTTCCAGCCTCGCGGCGGGTGATCGTTGAAGTAGCGGGCCCGGGCGCGCAGCGTCGTTTCCCGCTCGTCGACCAGCGCGTAGGGCAGTCCCAGCGCATCCAAGACCGCGGCCACGGGGCCGGCGTTGGTGCCCCGGCCGAGCGCGACGAGGTGCACCGGCTGCCCGGCGACCAGCTCGCGCAACGCCCCTTCGAGCGCCGCCAGCGGCACGATCCCCAGCGCCAGCGGCTTGGTTCCGAGCCCGGCGATCAGCGCGTAGCCGCACTTGCGGGTCCCCGGATCGAGTCCCAGGATCATCAGGTCGCCGGAACCAGCGAGATCTCCAAGATGACGCCGCCGGAATGAGGATAGAGATCGATACTGCTCCTGGCGACCAGCTTGTACTTGCCGCGCAGGCGCGGCAAGAGGTTGAGCGCGGCCGGCGAGGCCGTGCCGTCGATCTCGTTGACCAAAAAGAACTCCGGGAAGCCGCGCCGCACCAGCTCCTGGCCCGCAGCCGCCCTCAAGCGCTGCAGGACGGCGTAGTTGATCGACGACCCGCCGTTCACATCGACCGTCGAGAGGGTCTCTCCGGCCGCCGCAATCCGCTTGTCGACGTAGTGCTCGAACCCGAACGAAATCGTATCGCCCGCGAAGAGGTTCTGCCCGACGACGGGCGCGAGCAGCACCGTCGAATCGGGTGCATAGGCGTGGTTGGCCAGGTCGTCGCGGATCTTGGTGAGTTCGCGCTTGAGATCGGCTTGGATCTCCGGTTCGCTCGACTTGTGTTTGTAGGGTTTGAGATCGTACGGCGGACGCGAGAACTGGCGGTTGGCCGCCGTGACCGTCTTATCGAAGAGTTCGGAGAGTTTGGGCAAGAGGATGGCATCGGGTTGATCGGCCCGGATGGTCAGAAAGATGTTGGCGATCGGATACAGGACGGGCAGCACGATGCGCCCGTTGCGCGTCGTGTCGACTTCTTTGCGCAGCACGACGGCCTGTGATTGCAGCGCCGCGATTTCGGCATTGACCGCGCCCAGCCGAAATACGGCGTTGCGGAACACGCTGGAGAGCGCCAAGCCCGCCAGGATCACGGTCAGCGCGATGACCATCCCGGTCGCCACCGCAACGATCGTCGACGTGTATTTCGGCCGCAAACCGAAGAGCGTCAGACGGCGGCGGCCCACTTGATGGCCGACGCGGTCACCGATGTACGCGACCAACCCGGCGACGACCATGAAGCCCACGATGAAGCTGAATCCGCCGACGAGATCCATCTATGGGGCGCTTCCGGGCGTTTGCGGGGCGTGGGTTGGCGTCATGCTGGCTCTTAGACTCTAGACTGCTGAAGCTCGTCGTAAGAGGGAAAGGCCGATCACGGTGAAGACCGCGTTTGGCGTCCAGGCCGCGATTCCCGCGAGCCAAGTGGCCAATTCCCCGACGCTCAGAAAGACCGTCGAGATCACATAGTAGATGAAGACGATCGCGACGGCGAGCCCGAAGCCCAGGCCCGTGCCGCCGCCGCGCGCGGGCCGCAGTCCGAACGAGACGGCGATCAGCGTGAAGACGAACGCCGCGAACGGCGCGGCCAGTTTCGAGGCGTAGGTCGCGGTATAGGTCTTGACCTGGGTCGCCGAGAGTTGCCCCGAATCGAGTGCCGCCCGGATGTCGGCACGCGAGAGTTGCTGGGGATCGGTGATGTCCGAGTGCTTGGCGATCTGGTCCGGGCGTTCGCCGATGTCGACCTGCGTCTGCGGAGCGGTATGAATGTTGGTGCTGCCGTCGGCGGCGAACTCGTAACTGGTCTCGTCGAAGAACGTCCAGGTCGGCGCGTCGTAGCGGGCCCGCTTGGCGTAGGTGATGCTCGTCGGACGGCCCTCGGCATCGAGCACGTTGACGACGACGTCGACCAGCGACTGCGTCGCCGGGTCGAGGGCCTTCGCGATCGTGACCTGCTTGCCGCCGCCGGGCAACGGCGTCGTCACGGTCAGGTTGCCGGCGATCGGGTCGACGTGTTCGATGGCCTCGGCCCGAATGTACGCCGCGCGATCGTTGGCCAGCGGAACGACGAACTCCTGAACGACCAGATCGAATACCGACATGATCAGACCGACGATCAAGAGCGGCGTGACGATGCGCGAGAGGCCGATCCCGCCCGCTTTCATCGCCGTGATCTCGCTCTCGCCTGACAGTCGCTGCATCGCGAGCAGCGTCCCGAGCAAGAGCGCCATCGGGATCACGTAGAGCATGAACTGCGGCATCTGCCACAGGAAATAGGCGATCGCCGCGGAGAGCGGCGCGTGTTCGTCCGAGACGAAGCGCGCCAGCGCGAGGATCTGGGTCGCGACGAAGATCAGTGTAAACGCGGAGACGCCGAACAAAAACGGTCCGACGAGTTCGGAAACCAGATAGCGGTCCAGAATCGTAATGCGCAGATCCAAGCGGCGCAGGGCAGCGAAGCGGTCGCGCAGATCGGCGACCACTAGAGGCGGAAGCCTTCGCCGAGGTAGAACCGGCGCGCGACCGGCGAGTTCAACACGTCATCGGCACTGCCGGAGACTTCGATCTGGCCTTCGTTGAGGATATAGGCCCGATCGACGATCGCCAGCGTCTCGCGCACCTGGTGGTCGGTGATCAGTACGCCCAAACCACGATCGCGCAGTTGCCGGATCATCGCTTGGATATCGGCGACCGCGATCGGGTCGATCCCGGTGAACGGCTCGTCGAGCAACAGGAAAGCCGGTTCGGTCGCGATCGCGCGCGCGATCTCGACCCGGCGGCGCTCGCCGCCGGAGAGCGAATCACCGCGCGCGTCGATGAAACGGCCCAAGCCGAATTCGTCGAGCAGCTCGGGCAGCCGCCGTTCCTGCTCGGCGGCCGGCACGCCGTTCATCTCCCAGATCAGCCGGATGTTGTCGCCGACCGAGAGTTTGCGGAAGATCGAGTTCTCTTGCGCGAGATAGCCCAGGCCCGCGCGCGCGCGCTCGTGCATCGGCGCGTGCGTCAAGTCGCGCGTGCCGCCGGCGCGCTCGAGCACGACGGTCCCTTCATCGGGGCGGATGAGCCCGACGACCATGTAGAACGTCGTCGTCTTCCCCGCGCCGTTGGGCCCCAGCAGGCCGACGACTTCGCCCTGCTTCACATCCGCGCTCACACCGCGCACCACCGTGCGCTGCCCGTAGGTCTTTTTCAAATCGCGCATCACGATGCGATCGCTCATCGCGCGTTCCCCTGGGTGATGCGGAGCTGATCCAGGCGCACGTTCCCGTCGAGGTGATCGCCGGCGAGTTGCCAGCCGGCCGGGTCCACCAGCCGCACGTCGCCGTCACCGTGGATGCGCTCGGTCCGGCCGTCATAGTGCAGCGTCCGGCAGGTGAGGATCGTTCCGGTCGCCGTTTGTGCGCGCACGCCACCGCTCATGAAGACGTCCTTCGTGCGCTGCGTTACCGACGCCCTGGGAGCGTCGGCCACCAGCGTCGTTCCGTCGGTCGAGTGAAAGACGATGTGCGGTTGTTCGAAGGTCGCCGTGGCGTCACCGTTCGCCGAGCGGTCGGCTTCGCTGCCGAGCGCACGAATTTCGTATTGCTTGCGGCGCCGGCCACGTTCGACGACGGTTTGGTCGAGCGTTACGAAGCGGCCGCCCGAGGCTTCGCTCACGACGCGAATCGGCACCGCTGTCGCCGCCGCCGCGAGCGGCGGCGCGCTCGGACTCGTTGAATTCACCGGCGCAGGGCCGTGCGCGCACGCGGCCACGCCCAGCGCGAACGTAAGCGCGCCGAGCGCCCGACCGGGGCTACGAAACGGCATCGTTCTCGAAACCCCACTGCGCGGCGGCGAGTGTCAGCGCGCCGCAAAGCGCGAAGAGCCCGAAGACGATACTCACCGAGTTGAGCAACGAGTGAACGCACAGCGCCGTCAGTCCCGCCCCGTTGGCCAGCGCGAGCGTTCGCGCGGCCGGAGCGGCCGTGCGCAGCGCGCGGCGCACGGCGCGCGTCAGAACGGCAAAATACCAAACGATCGCGGCAAGTCCGACGATCCCTGTTTCGGCCAGGATCGCCAGCGGCAAGTCGTGCGGATCGAAGGCGACCGGCGTACGCGCACCGGGGGCATCGGGTGCGCGCATCACCGGGTAGAGCCGCTCGAACGCGAGCGGTCCGACCCCGGTGAGCGGAAAATGCGCGAAGGTCGCGAGCCCGGCGCGCATGGCGACCGCGCGCGCGTCGGTATCTTGCGGATCGTGGAAATGAGCCTCGAACGCGAGGTTGGCGCCGGCACCCAGGATCAGTGCGAGCGCCGCGAGCGCGACCACCCGGCGGGCCCGCGCGGCGACCGCGAAGACGACCACGCCGGCGACGGCCGAGACGAGCCCCCAGCGCGAGAAGGTAGCGACCAGCGCGATCGCGCCCAGCAGCGCGCAGCCGGCGGCGAACCGGCCCAGGGCCGTGCCCGGCCGGGCAAGCGCAAGACCGCTCGCCGCCCCGAGGTACACGAGCAGATAGGCAGCCAGTTCGTTGGGGTTGAGGAACGCGCCGACGGCGCGGCCGTGGTTGAGCACGTACAGGGCAGTGGGGTGACGGGTCAGCGCCATCACGAGCGCCGCTAGCGAGCCCAGCCCTCCGCTGATCAGCAGCGAGAGATAGAGCGCGGCCGGAACGCCGGATTCACGGTAATAGCCCAGCACGCCGATGTGAACGGCGAAGAATCCCAGTAGCGTGAGCGCGATGATGAGGCCGGTCGCCGGATCGAAGCCGAAGGCCGTGCCCAGGAACGTCGCGGCGACGTTGGCGAGCCCGGGCCAGAGCGTCGGCGGCGCCGGACGCCGGGCGATGATCCCCGCCAGCGCGAGCATCCCGGCGAGCGCCGTCGCGATGCCGACGGCGATCGCGGCGTGCGTGCCGCCGATCAGCGCGATGGGCGGTCGCGACGGATCGAACGCCCCGAAGGTTCCGAAGAGCGGAAAAAGCGCGGTCATCGCCAGGATCCCGGCTACCGCAGCCCGGTCGAGTGGGTTCATGCCGCGAGTCGCGCGATTGCGCGCGCGATCGCCCGTGCGCCGCCGGGTGCGCCCATCCGCTCGCGCCCGACCGCGCGCATCCGCGTCCGCCGCGCGTCGTCGTCGAGCAGGCGCAGGATCGCCGCGGCGGCCCCCGCGACGTCACCGGGGACGATCGCGAGCGCCTCGCCCAGCAGGCGCCCCTGGCGCATGCGATACCAGTCCGACCGTTTCGCGTCCGCCAGATCGAGCGCGACGACCGGGACGCCGCAAGCCGCCGCGGCTTCGTTGGCCGTCCCGGCTTGACCAATCGCGAGCGTGGCATCGCGCAAGAGTCCGCCCAGGTCGCCGCGCCACGGCACGATCGGCGGATCGCCCCCCAGCACGGCCGCAAAGCGTCCGGGGTCGAGGCCCGGCGCGATCGAGAGCGCCGCTTCGATGCCGGCACGTTGCCCTTGCACGGCTCGCACGACGGCCGCCAACCGCTCCGCGTCGAGATAGGCCCGCTCGCGCGAACCGGGCAGCAGTGCGATTCGTTCGCGGGCGTGCCAGGGCAGCGACTGCCCCGAGTCGAGCAGATCGGCGATCACGTTACCCGGCGCTTGAGCCGGGACGCCGTGCTCGCGCAGCTCGCGCGCCGTCTGGGCGTCGCGCACGAAGACGGTCCGCGCCGTTCGCAGGATCCGCCGCTCGAGCGGCCCGTACGGGGCGACGTACGCACTCTTCGCCGTGCCGACGAAGACCAGCGGTCCGTGCACGAGCCGTGCGAGCAGCAACGCGTAGACGTCGCCCACCGCGACGATCACGGCGTACCGCCCGCGCTGGGCGCGCAAGAACGCGCGCTGCGCGAACCACAAGCCGATGAACCCGGCGCGCAGATCGCCGGCGAACGCGCGCAGGTTGCCCATCGCGACCAGTCCCCCGCTGGGCATGCGCGCTTGCGGGCCGACGTTGGGGAAATCCGGCATCGCGAAGCCCGCGCCCACGAGCGGAAAATGATCGGTCCGCACCGCTTCGAGTTCGCGTAGTTCGCGCGCGATGCGCGCGGCAATCGCCGCTTCGCCGTGACCGTTGGTCACGAAGAGCACGGCTTTGCTCAGACTCATCCCCACGCCGTCCCCGAGCCGGCCCGTCCGGCGTCCGCCGTGAGCGGCGCGAGCGAGAAAGCCGCGATGCGCGCGCGCGCGCCGTCGCGCACGAGATCGGTTTGCGAGACGAACTTCCCGTAGGCGCCGGTATGCACGATCGCCACGTCGCCGACGTACTCCGGCGCCGCGAGCGTGTCGTGGCTGTGACCGCCCAGGATCAGTTCCAGCCGCGGCACGGCCGCGGCCAGCCGCCGGTCCGTGCGCAGGCCCAGATGCGAGAGCGCGACGAGCGTAACGCCGGGTGGCGTCTGCGCGGCGATCTCGGCGGCGACCGCGAGCGGTTCCAAGAAGCGCCAGCCGAACAGACGCTCCCAGGGACTGCCTTGCGGATATTGGACCACGAGCAAACCGAAGAAGCGAAACGACCAGCGCGTTCCGCCGTCGTCCGCGCACTCGAGGGTCACATCACGCACGAACGGCAGCGGCCGGCCGAACGTGTCGACCAGATTCGCGCACGTCAGCGGATGATGCATCAGCGCGGCGCGCGCGCGCACGGCCCCGAAGAGATAGTGGAACTCGCGATTGCCCAGCGCTTGCACGTCGTAGCCGGCTGCGTCGAGTTCGGCTGCGATCGGCTCGCGCCGGTAGAAGACGGTTTGCGAACCGCGCAGGCTATCGCCGCAATCGATCAAGAGCCCCGGCGTCCGCGCGCGTAGCGCGCGCAGCGGCGCCGCGATGTGACGATGATCGTGCAAGTCCGACGTGTGGTACAGCCGCATCAGCGGGCTGCCGCGTCCAGCACGAATTGCGCGCAACGGTCGAGCGCATCGGGCGTCCCGAGTCGCGCACGCACCTCGTCGAACAGGGCGAGCTGCGCCTGAGGCTGGACGAGCAGCCGTTCGAGCGTCGCGGCGAGCGCCTGCGGCGTGGCGGCTTCTTGCAACAGTTCCGGCACCACCGGCGCGTCGAGCACGAGGTTGGGCAGCGCGATGTACCGGCCCTTATAGACCCGGCGCGCGATCTTCGCTTGGGCTTGCGAGAGAACGTAGAACGCGACCGTCGGAACCCCGACGAGCACCGCTTCGAGAACCGCCGTCCCCGAGGCGACCGCGGCGGCGTCTGCTTCGACGAACGCCTCGCGCGCCGAGCGCACGATTCGCACGTCCTGCGCCGAGCGCAGCGAAAGCGCCAACTCGAAGGCGCGCACGGCCTCGTCGTCGATGGCCACTAGGATGCCGCGCACGCCGGGGCGCTGCGCGCGCACCAGGGCGAACGCATCGAGCAGCAGCGGCGTGTGACGGGCAATCTCGCCGCGCCGGCTCCCCGGCAAGAGCGCGATCGTCCCGCCGCCTTGCGCCGCTGGCGGCCGGGGCACGCGTTTGGGGATCGTCGATACCAGCGGGTGGCCGGCATACCCGATCGGGAGCCCGAGCCGCTGGTAGAAATCGCGCTGATGCGTAAAGGCGGTCAATGCCGTACTGACTGCGGCGACGACGCGGGCACGTTTGGCGTCGTCGAGCCAGGCAGCCGGCGGAAAATAATACACGATCGGCACGCGCGAGCCCAGCCCGCGCAACGTCTTCGCCAGGCGCACGTTGAAGGCGCCGAAGTCGACCAGGACGACCAGATCCGGGGGGTGCAGGCGCAGGTGAATCGCCGTGCGCCACATGATCGCGAGCAAACGGGGGATCTTGCGTAGCGCATCGATCGGCCCCAGCGACGCCCAGCCGCGCGTCCGCTGCCAGAGCCGCACGCCGGCGTGCTCCATCCGGTCGTCCCCGATCCCCTCGGCGTCGATCGGGCCGCTGCGCGCGCGCATCGCGCCGAGCAAATCGGTCGCGAGCAGTTCGCCCGACGCTTCACCGGTTGAAAAGAAGACGCGCATCGCCGCGCGCTACTTCATGATCCCGCGGTTGCTCTCGCCGCCGAGAAACGCGATGAGCATCTGGCCTTCGTCGCTCGTCACGGCTGCCCGCAACGCGTCGATCGCTTGCGAGAGATTGCGGTCCGAGCGATAGATGGTCTTGTAGGCGTCTTTCAGCTCGGCGAGCACGCCCGCTTTGAATCCGGCGCGGCGCAATCCCGGACTGTTGAGCCCGTACACCTCGGCGGGGTTCCCTTCGGCGAGAAAATACGGCGGCACGTCGCGCACGATCTTCGAGTACCCGCCGACGAACGCAAAGCGTCCGATGCGCACGAACTGGTGCACGCCCGCCATCCCGCCGATCCCCGCGTGGTCGTCCACGACGACGTGGCCGGCAAGCTGCGCGAGGTTGGACATCGTGACGTGGTTGCCGATGAGGCAGTTGTGCGCGACGTGCACGTACGAGAGTAAGAGACAATCGTCGCCGACGCGGGTGTAGGCGCCCTCCCCCGTGGCGCGATGGATCGAGGTGAATTCACGGATCACCGTGCGATTGCCGATCGTCGTGTAGGCGACTTCTTCGCCCGCCTTGCGATCCTGAGACGGTGCGCCGATCGTGCAGAACGGATGGATCACCGTATCTTCTCCGATGATCGTGTGGCCGTTGACGACGACGTGGGCGAGGAGCTGGGTGCCGCGGCCGATCTCGACGTGTTCGCCGACCAGCGAGTAGGGACCGATTTCGGCGCCGCGCGCAACCTTGGCACCGGGGTGAACGATCGCGGTGGGATGGATCACAGGTGCAGAACACTCGAATCGTTGGCGAACGCGGCGGGATCGGCCGTAATCGAGAACATCAACTCGGCGCTACAGACCAGCTCGCCGTCGACTTTTGCGACCGCCTCCACCCAGCCGATGTTCATCTTGTACTTGATGACGTTGGCTTCCATCATGAGTTGATCGCCCGGCACCACGGGACGGCGGAACTTCGCCTTGTCGATGCCCACGAGATACGGCACTTTGCGCGAGAGATCACCGGGGAGGATGATACCGGTGCCGCCGAGCTGCGCCATCGCCTCGATGATATACACGCCCGGCACGACCGGGTTCCCGGGAAAATGTCCCGCGAGCATCGGTTCGTTGATCGAGATGTTCTTATAGCCGCGAACGTACTTCATCGGTTCGAGTTCGAGAATGCGGTCCACGAGCAGCATCGGATAGCGATGCGGCAAGATCCGCATGATCTCGCGCACGTCGAGGATAGCCATGCCGGTTACGGGCTGACGACCGCCGTGGCGGAGGCGCTCTTGCTCGCCAGCGGTCGCAGCTCGCGCACCGCCATGCAGTGCAGTTTGTGTCCGCTCTTGATCGCGACGACTTCGCACTGCGGATACGCGCCGAGCAACGCGAAATCGCCGATGAGATCGAGGATCTTGTGGCGGCACGGTTCGTCGGGGGAACGCAACGGTGCGAGCGGACCGTCGGGCCCGAAGACGACCGCGTTCTCGAGCGTTCCGCCCTGCGCGAGACCGTGACGCAAGAGCGCCTCCACTTCGTGCTGGAATCCGAACGTGCGGCTCGGCGCGATCTGAGTCGCATAGGTCGTGGGATCGACCTCCAGCTCGTGGAACTGCGTGCCGAGCGGGGCTTCATAATCGACCGTCATGCGCACGCGGAACGAGGCGCTCGGGAGCACGATCAGGAGGCGATCGCCGTCGCGATAGACCGAGGGGCCGGTCGGGATGAAGCGCGCGCGCGGTTCGCGCTGCACGACCGTTCCGGCCGCGGCGATCGCATCGGCGAAGACCTTGGCGCTGCCGTCCATCACCGGGATCTCCGGGCCTTCGGCGGCAATCAGCGCGTTGTCAACGTCCATCCCGAGCAGCGCGGACAGCAGGTGCTCGACCGTCGAGATCGTGTGCTCGCCCGCGCCAAGCACGGTCGCGCGCCGGGTATCGACGACGAAATCGGCCCGCGCCGGAAATTCGACCGCGTCTTCCAATCGAAAACGTAAACCCGACCCGGCGGGTGCGGGGAAGACCCGGACGCGGCCGGGCTTTCCGGTGTGCAGGCCGACTCCCGCAAACTCGAGCGGATCGCGGAGCGTCGATTGATATTGTTCCAAGAATCCTACGTCTTCGGGTCGCGTTCGAGCGCGTCCACGCGAGCGAACAGGTTCGGAAGTTTGCGGAGCAATGCCTGTCCTCGCAGCTCCTCGCGGTGCTTGCGCGCCGGCTGGCCCGAGTAGAAGCCGCCTTCGGGGATGTCGCCCCACACGTGGGAGCCCCCGGCCAGCGTGACCCGCGAGCCAACCGTGATGTGCCCCTTGAACGCCGACTGGCCGCCGACTTGAACGTAGTCGCCGACGATCGTGCTGCCGGCTAGGCCCGTCTGTCCGGCGAACGCGCAGTGCTTTCCGATGCGGCAGTTGTGGCCGATTTGCACGAGGTTGTCGATCTTGGTGCCCTCGCCGATCGAGGTGACGCCGGTTTGGGCCCGGTCGACGCACGTGTTTGCACCGATCTCGACGTCGTCGGCCAATTCCACGGTCCCGATCTGCGGAATCTTGCGCAGCGCTCCCTCGACGAAGGCCCAGCCGAACCCGTCGCTTCCGATCACGGCGCCGGGATGCAGCACCACCCGGTCGCCGAGTCTGCACGCGTCCTGCACGACGGCCCGCGGATGGAGCGTGCAATCCGCGCCGATGACGACGCTCGCGCCGACCACGACCCCGGCGCCGACGACCGTTCCCGGACCGATGCGCGAGCGTGGGCCGATCGCGACCTGGGCGCCGATCGTCGCGCCGGGATCGACGGACGCCGTAGGGTCGATCGCGGCGCTGGGGTGGATCCCCGGCGCAGGCCGCGGCGGTTCGAGTAGGCGCAAGATGACCGCGAGGGCGAGCCGGACCGACGGCACGGCCAGCAGCGGCTTGGAATACGTCGCCCCGCCGGCGACGAGGGTCTCCTCGACGAGCACCGCCGCGGCCGGCGAGGCCAGCGCGGCGCGCAAGTAGCGTTCGTCGGTCGCGAACGTCAGCGCGGTCGCATCAACGTCTTCCGTGGCGGCAACATGCTCGACGACGACCGCCGCGTCTCCGATGACGCGGCCCCCGGTCCGCTGGGCGAGGATCCCGAGCGTCCCGAGCGCGCTCACGGCGAGGGTGTGCCCTTGTCGTCGATCTTGAGGATCTTCTCAACGTCCGCCGTGACGTCGATGCCGCCGTACCCGACGTATTGGCGCGTGAAGATGTACTTGAGATGGCGCGCTTGTTGCACTTGCTCGGCCGCCTGTTTCACATCACCGGTCAGTTCCGCTTGCGCCTGCGCATAGCGGCGCTCGAGATCGTTCATCTCGCGTTGCTTCTCCGCGTTCGACTTGTTCGAGCGGGTGATCGCCGCGTTATCGGCCGCGATCTGATTCTGGTAGTTCTGGAACTTCGGCCAGTTCGCGGTGATGCGCTGGGTATCGATCAGCCCGATGTCGGACTTCGGCGCGCCGGTGCAGCCCGTGAGCGCGGCGGCTAACACGGCGATCGTCGCGAGCGTGGGAAGGGCGCGGGTCGACACGATGCGTCTCCTATTCATGCAGTGTTTCGATGTCTTTGGCGACGTCGTCGGTGAGATCGACGCCGCGCGTCTGGGCAACCGGGTCGCTCACGACGATCCCCAGACCTCGCTGCTGTGCGATGACGCTCGCCTCGCGTTTGATCTGACCGATCATCTGTTCGTAGAGCTGTCCGCGCTTGCGTTGCAGCGACGCGATTTGGGCCGTCGCGTCGCCGGCGGCTGCCGCGTCCGCGCCGCCGAGTGCGGCGAAGCGGCGCGAGAGATCCAGGCGCGTCTTCTGGAAGTCGTCGATCGTCTGTTGCGCGTCGGCGGTGAACTGCTTCTGATAGTCGGCGTGCAGTTGCTTGATGCGATCCCGAAGGGCCGGAGAAAGGTTCGCGTTCCCTTGCGCGGCGGGTGCGCCGGCGGCCACCGTCTGCGTCGCCGCCGTGCCGGAAAACTCGCGGCGCAGATCGCCGGCACGGTTCTGCAGCTTCGCCATGTCGCGCGCGTTGATTGTCGCGGCTTGACTCTGAACGTCCCGGCTGACTTGCGCGCGGAGTTGGGTCTGCAATGCCGCGAGCGTCTGCGCGTCGCGATTCTTCATGGCCGCGATCTGATCGACTTCGCCGCGATCGAGCGCTTCGAGTTTGCTCTTGGCGTCCTGCCGGTCGGCATCGTCGAGCGCGAGGCTGGAGAGTTTGGTCTTGAGGGCCAGCCGTTGGGCGGCATCGCGGTTCGCCAGGTCGAGCGACAGCGCGGCTTCCTTCGACTGCAGCTCGTCTTGCTTCGCGCGAAACGTGCGATTCGCCTTATCGGCGATCGCCCGTTGCGCGGCCGCGATCTCGCTCCGGTTTTGCGCTTGCAGCGTACGCTGGTAGGTCGCGAAGTCGCGTTGCGCGCTCTGCGAGACGGCGGCGGCCTGCTGGCCGGCGGTTTGCGAGACTTGCGACTCGACGGAGCTGGCGCTGGGCGCGCTCGCGCCGGCCGCCCGCAGCGCCTGCGCGATCGCCTGCGCCTCGCGGCCTTGATACTGTTTTTGCTTGTCATCGAGCAGCTTCTTCGTCCGGTCGGCAGCGGCTTGCAGTTCCTTCGCGAGCGCCGCTTGCTGCTTGGCAACGTCGGTGTTTCCGATCGCTTGCGGCACCGTGCCGCCCAGGGTCAACGCGTCGATATTCGATTCGTACTGCGCCAGTTGCGCGTAGAGCGGGTGGTGCTTGATCACGTCGGCCATGCGAAGGTAGCCGATCGAACCAACCCCCGCCGCGGTCGAGGTCACGGGACTGCTTTTCGCGCACGCCGCCAGTACGCACAGCGCCGCCAGCGCGAGGCCCCTGCGCATGAAGGCTACTTGATCGCCCCCGTCACGTCGGACGTAATGTCGGTACCGCCGAAGATGACCATCGTGCGGTCCAACACGAGCGCGAGGCCCTTCTGCTTGGCCACGCTCGATATCGCGCTCCGCGTTTGGTCCAGAACCGGCTTCACGACCTTGTCGCCCTCGTCGTCGAGCGTCTTGCGATAGTCCTTGAGCACCGCTTCGCGCTCGCTGTCGGACTTCGCGCCCTTGAGCTTGTCGGTCGCCGACTTGTCTTCGTCCGCCTTGAATTTCGCGTAGGTCTCTTCCGCGGTCCTGATCTTCGGCACGTTGTCGACCGCGGTTTGGTCGACGTAGCCGATCGACGAGGGGGCCGGGGTCGCGACCGGCGGCACGGGGTCGCTCGGGCTGTTCAACAGATCGCGCACGTTCCCGGTGATGTCGATGCCGCCGGCGACGACGATGCGCTTGTCGACGACCACCGTCAGGTTTTTGCTCGACGCGACCGAGGCGATCGCGACTTGGGCTTTGCCGAAGAGCGGGCCGAAGAGCTGCTGCTGCCGCTGCGCCATCTGCGCTTGGAATTGCTGCGCGAGCCTCTGCTGCTGGTCTTGCGAGGCGCCCTTCGCGCGCGCCGTATACGAGCGTTGCAGGTCAGCGCCGTAGCTGTTGAGCTGCCGGTTGGCCGATTGGAACGCCGGGAGCGATGCGAGCGCGGTCTGGTCGACGTAGCCGATGTCGGTCACGTCGGCGGCCAGCGCGGCCGGTGCCGCAACGAGCGCCGCGAGCGCGGCGGCGACCATGATGGGAAGACGATGTGTGTTCACGATTTAGAAACTCTGTCCGATGCCGAAAGCGGTGTGCAAGCCCGCGCTGCCCCTTGCAAAGTCGAGCCGGATCGTCTTGAGCCCGAGTTGCGGAATGTCGAAACGAAGCCCGATGCCAAGGTCGCTGTGAAACTGGAATTGGCTGTAATCGACGACCTTCCCGTTTTGATCGTAGAGCGGCAACGCCCCGCGAATCCGCGTTCCGCCGTCGTCCATGAAGCCGACCACGGCAAATTTGCGATCGGTCGTCAACGGCACACGCACCTCCGCCTGAAACAGCGCTTCGTCCGTTCCATAGAAGGGGTCGTTGTACCCACGCAGCTCTTGGTCCGAGAACGTGAAGAGCTTATTGGGCGGGATGGCGCCGGTCGAAATCCCAGCGCGCGCGTGGAGACCGAATGTCGCATTGCGTAATATGGGGAAGAACTTCGCGCCGTCGAGGGTATAGATCGAGTACTTGAACGCCGACCCGAAGCCGGGTTCGCTGACTTCGTCCGCGATCGAGGCGTTGATTCCGCGCCGTGGATTGAAGATGTCGTCGCGCGTATCCGCCGTGAAGCCGAAGACCAGGCTGCGCAGGCTGTACGGCTTGGTCGAATCGATGTTGGCGATCGACGGAGCGTTGATCCCGAGCGCGTTGGAACCCGAGGTCGCGCTGCTTAGCTCGCTGAGAACCGACGAACTCGACGTTCCGACCGGAATGTTGTAGCCGATATTGTTATTCGGGAAGTAGAACGGCTCAGGCACCTGCGCGCTGGAAGCGACGACCGCGATGTTCGTGCCCAGGGAGACCCGGAAAATGTCACTCAGCCGGCGGCCGACGGCCACATTCAACCCGGTCGAGCGAGTCTGATACGTCGCGGCGATGCCGTCGACCAGCACGGCGCTGGTCGGGTCGGTCGGGATGATCGTGACCGGAATCGGCGAGACCGCGCTGGGTGTGTTCACCGGCGTCGGAGTCGGGACGTAGTACACGGGATAGTAGTTGGTTTGCGCTTGCGTATAGACGGTACCGGCCAAGCTGTACTTCTGCGAGGCCTGCGTCTTCCCGACGTACGGCACGTTGAATGAGAGCGAGGCTTGGGCCAGGCGCGATCCCCGCTCGAAACGGATCGAGCCGCCGTCGCCGGTACCGTTGATGTTGTTCTGCGTGTAGGAAATCTGACCGGTCAGGCCGGTCCCCGTGATTCCGCCCGAGTAGCCGGCGCCGATTTGCGCCTGCCCCGTGCGCTGCTCTTTGACCGTCCACTTGAGCGTGATGTACGCCGGCTTTTTCGGATCGGGGCCCGGGCCCGTATCGACCCCGACCTTTTCGAAGAAACCGAGGTTGTTGAGACGGTCGTAGTCACGCCGGATCCCGGAATCCGTGATCACGTCGCCCGGTACCATGCGCAGTTCGCGCCGGATGACGTCATCGTGGGTGTAGGTGTTCCCGGTGATCTCGATCGCCGCGACCCGCATGACCGAGATCGTATAGACGACGTCGGCCGTGCCGGCTTTGGTATCGATGGTCGCCGGATCGATACCGGCCTCAAAATCGCCGATCGTGAGGTCGTAGCGCTTGTAGAGGTCCTTGAGTCGCTCGACGTCCTTATCGCGCGTGTCTTCCGAATACGGCGTACCTGGTTTGGTGAGCAGGACGGATTTGATGAGCGCCGCGCTCAGCAGCGGATCGCCGGCCGGTGGTTCCGCGATGATGACGTTGCGCACCGTCAGGCCTTCTTGAATCTTGAGCGCGAGCGTGCCGTCGGCTTGAATGTTGATATCGCTGACGTGCGAAGGCACCTGGCCGCCATAGCCGATCTTGTCGTAGTAGGAGTTGATCTTGAGGACGTCTTGCTGGAAGGTCTTCGAGTTGAAGACCTGACCGGTTGCGGTGTCCATCAGGGCGAGCAGCGTATCGGCCGGGACGTGCGCGTTTCCGTTGAAGACGATCTTCGTGACGACCGGGTTCTCCACGACCCGGAACGTGATGGCGATCCCGTCCGGACGCTGCTTGATCACGGGGGGCGCCTGGTCGGCGAAAAAGCCCAGGTCGTTGATGGCCCGCAAGTCGTCTTGGACCTTCGCGGGGTCGAACGGGTCGCCGACCTTCGTCTGGATCACCGCCAGGATGCGGTCGGTCGAAATATGGGTGTTGCCGGTAACCGAAACCGAGACCACCGGGGGCCCCTGGTTCGCGTTTTGCGAGTACGCGGGCGGCATGACGAGACCGAGGAGGGCGAGCGTAGCGAGCGTGAGCCGCAGTGCCCGGCGGGACCAATCGAACAAAACGCTATCGTCCTTATATTTGTCAGAGTCGGCGGCGCATACGCACGCGCGCACACGGCTACGGGCGTGGTAGCCCGGAAACGCGCAAGCCGAAGCAGCCCCCGTTCCCCGGCCCCGAGGTTACACAAGCCCGCTGAGACGGCCTTGTGAACGCGAATTGCTAAGGGAAGTTTCATCGCGCGGCAAAGCCGCAGGTATCCAAGCAGGCGCTCGCAGCTCCGGCGATGGGCCGAGCGCCGCGGAACCGTGGCCTAGGAACCAGGTTGCGGCGAGGCCGGACGGGGGGCCCCGCGCCGCAGGCGTGGGGGCGCGCAGGGCTCGGCCCGGAGCGCCTTCTCACCCCATCGCTCCGGCTACCGGTATCGTCGAGTTATCGTCAAATCGATGCCGGAGCGATTTCCGATGGGTTGCACGCCGATGTGGCGGCTGGTGCCGAAGAAACCGGACTGGCTTTCGGTTTGGTTGGTGATCAGGTAAGCGACGCCGTTTTGCTGGTAGACCGTCAGCGATGCCGCCGTGAAGGGATCGGGACGCAGTTCGAGGCCGAAGCTGTTGCGCTGCGGATAGCTGAGGGTCGCATTCACCACCAGGTAGAAATCGCGCTGCCCGAGTTGGCGCCGCGCCGCGACGCCGAGCCCGCCGCCGTAGTCCACGCTGAGCGAGAGATCCGAGAGCCCGAAAATGCGTTGGAAGATGCTCTCGACCGGCCCCAGCGCATGCTGCGTGAGGGCGCTGTTGACGAACGAGAAGATCTCCTGGTTGGCCGTGATCGTCCCGGTCTGCTCCGGGGACACGCCCGGCGGCAGCAGCACGTTGGTCACGCCGGGCACGCCCCGCAACGTCCCGGCCGGACCGGTGTTGAAATTCACCGCGCCGAGAATCGCCGGCAAATCGAGCAGCAGGCCGGCGATCTGTGTCTCGGAGTACGCCGGAACCGATTCGTAGCTGACCTTGAACGCGTCGGCCGGACCGGTAACCGTTACCGTGATGTTCGCGCTGCCCGCGATGTTGCGCGTGGGATCGGGATCGGGATCGTAGACGCGCGACGACGCGACGAGATCGATCGTCGGCACGACGCCGTCGGCGGGATCGAAGGTCACGCTCCCGCGCTGGACGCGAAAGGCATGGTTATACGTCGAGAACGTGCCCCCGGTCGAGGTGAACGTACCGGCCAGCCGCGGCGCCGTGAGCGTCCCGGTGAGCGTGACCGAGCCGGTCGCGCCGATGTCGAGGATCGCGCTGCGCACGCGCACGTTCTTGCCTGCGTTCGCATGGATCGAAAGGCCCAAGTCGAGTGGTGGCCCATTCGCCGCGCCGCCGCTGCCCGCGGAACGATAGAGCGCGGCGAACGGGATCACCGCATTGCTGAGGGTGACGTTGCCCGAGACGTTCGGATAGGTCGCGCCGCTGGCCAAGCGCAGATCGCCGTCGACCTGGCCTCTCCCATACGCCGGAAAATCGAGTTGCGCGGCCTTCGCGCGCAAGAGCACGGCATAGCCCATCGCCGGCGTCTGCGCGAACGGAAGATCGAGCTGACCGCGGCCGTCGACCGCGCCGCTGCCCACGTCGGCGTGGAACGCCTCGAGTGCGACCGAGGTTTGCGCGAACGAGAGGACGGCGTCGACGTTCTTGATCGGCGCGCGCTCGAAGTTCGACTGGTAGGACCCTTTGGCGAGCGAGAGCCGGCCGAAGAGCTGCGGGCGGCGGACCGTGCCCTCGACACCGACCCGCCCGGCGAACGTGCCGCCGGTCGACGTTCCCACGGGGAAGAGCCGGTCGAATTGCGCCAATTCGACACCCTGCGCGGTGAGATCGATCGACACCGGTGCATCGGGCGGACCGATCGCGAGCGGAGCGAGTTGGACCGGCAACTCACCGGCGATCGAGAGGCTGCCGCTGGTCAGCGAGAGTTCGGTGTCGCGCAGCGTGAGCGCCTTTCCGTCGAGCGCCGCGTCGCCGAGCACGCGCGGGATCGGGATCGTATCGACTCGGGCGTTTTTGATGTCGAAACCGGCCTCGAGATGCGGGGTAGCGAACGATCCGCCGAGCTGGACGTTGGCTTCGAGATTTCCGGCCAGGTCAAAGCCGCGCGAACGCGGCGCGAGCGCGTGGACCGCGCGACCGAGGTCGGCGGCGACGACGTGTACGTCGAGTGCGAGCGGCCCATCGAGGCTCAGCGCGAGCGTACCGCGGGCGTCGAGTTGCGCGAAGCCCAGGTCCGCGCTCGCCGACGAGATCGCGATCGCGCCGGCGCGCGTGACCGCATGAACCTGCGCGCCGGTGATCCCGTAACCGGCGACGCTGCCGCCGGTGAGTGCCAGATCGCCGCCCACGCCCAGCGCCGGATAGCGGCCGTCGAAGGTCACCGTTCCATCGAGCGTTCCCAACACCGGGTAGCTGAACCCCAGTGCCGGTAACCAGGTTCCGACGTCCAGCCCGTGCACGCTCAGCGCACCGTCGTAGCGAGCGCCGCGCAACGCCGGGAGGATCGCGCCCCCGGCCGCGATCACGCTGGAATGCGCGTCGATCGTCCCGGCCGCGCCGGCTGACCCGGCGGTCACGGCGATCGTCGCACCCCGCGTGCTCACGTCGATCTGCGTCGTGCCGAACGGGAGCGCACGCACGCGCAGCCCGCTCAGCTTCGCCGCGCCGGACGCGCGTACCGTCATGCCGTCGTTGCGCAGCGATGCGCGCAGCGAACCGCGCCCCGCGAGTACGCCGTCGTCGTCGAAATAGTCGTTGAAGTCGGCGAGATCGGCGCGCGGCGCGTTCAGCGCGAGATCGAACACGCGCGGACCGGCATACGATCCGTCGACGGCGGCCCGGGTCGAACCGACGGTGACGCTTCCGCGACGCGCCGCGATCGAGTTCCGGTCGAAGGCGAAGAGCGCGGTCGCCGCGCGGAAGTGCAAGCCGTTGTACGATCCTTCGGGGACCTGGACGGGACCCGCGACCCGCGGCTCGGCGCCGCTGCCGCGAACACGCAGTTGCGCCGCGAAGCTTCCGTACAGATACTTCACCGGCAAGCGCAGGTCGTGCCGCACCTGCCGCAGATCGCCGAGCGCGACCTGCGTGCCGACGTCGTAGTGGACCGCCGCCGTACCGATCCCGTCGAGCCGGCCCGCGAAGGTTCCAAACGTCTGTCCCAGCGCGGCCGTACCGCCGCGCACGAAAGCGGTCGGCAGTGCGAGTTGGATCGTCGCGTCTCCGGCGACCGGGTAACCCGCCGCAAGGCCGTTCGCGACCAGGACCGTGCCCGTGAATCCGAGCGGCGTTCCCAGGCGCGCAGCGCCGAAGACCGAGAGCGTCCCCCGCGAGAGCGGCAAGCCCGTCCCCGCGAGCGCCGCGGCCGGGACCGAGGGTGCGGAAATCGCCAGCACGCCGCCGTGTTCGGCCGCGACGGCCCGGCTACCGCCGATCGAGGCATCCGCCGCGATCACGTGCACCACCGCCTGTCCTGAGCCGCGCGACGGGCTTTCGATCGTCAGCGTCCCGGCCGCGCGCTCGACCTGCACCCCGAAGATCTGCGCGTTGGCGAGCGTCACGCCGCTGGTCTGAACCGTCGTGCGATCGTTCGCGATCACCAGGCGCAACGGGCCGCGCACGGCACCGCGCGCGCGGGCTAGGCCGGTCGCCGGTCGCAGCGCTTGCAGCGAGCCGTCGTACTGCCCGGTGATGGCAACCGTCCCGTTTTCGACCGACCCGCGACCGGAAAACGCGCCCATCGGTCCGCGTACGCGAATCGCTCCCAGCGCGAGTTGCTGCAGCGTTCCGCCGAGCTGCGCGCGCGCGTTGCCCAGTGGCAAGCCGGCGATGCGCGCGTCGCTCGCATCCACGGCACCGGCCAACGCGAACGACGACGGCGAGCCGCCGCCGACGACGTTCCCGCTGAACACCCCGGCCAAGGGCGGAAACGCCGGCAACCGCACCACCGGAAACACCGCCTGCGAACCCGCCTGCGCAAGCCGGTAGCGATCGACCCGCAGCCACCCGCCGCTCTGCGAGGACGAACGTTCGTAGCGCAGGGCGCCGTAGAGCGACGATCCGTCGCTGCGGTCGAATGCGAACGGTCCGATCTCGCCGTCGCCCTTGGGGTCGATGCGGAAGAACGCGCGGCCGGTGGTCGCGCCGGTCGCACCGAGCGTACCGCGCAGGACGTAGCCGTGCGCATCGCCGCTCAGTAATCCGAGGATATCGAGTTGCGCGTCGGGCGCAACCGCCGCGGCGTAGGGAATGTCGCGAGCCGGTGCCTGCGCACTCAGCGCCACGAGCGTATCGACCACCGGACCCCCGGTGAGCAAACGCCCTGCGAGCGCTGCGTGGGCCGCGCCGAATCGGGTCCGCAGGTCTTCCAAGTAGACGGTGTCGTCGTAATACGCGATGCGCCCGCTCGCGTCGTCGAACGGGATCGCGTCATACCGGATCTGCGGACTGGAAAACGCGACCGAAACGATCGGCTTGGCGACCTTCCCGCCGATCACGGCTTCGGCGTGCAGCGGACCCGTCAGCGGCTGTGGCAGCGAGAACGCGAAGAGCCGGCGCAGGCGCACGAGTTCGCCATCGGCGACCAGACCAATCCGAAACGCGAGGTTGGCCCAATCGTAGAGCCCGCCGCGGGCGCGCAGCGGCACGCCGCCGACGTTTCCGTCGATACGCGTGAAGGTCAGGCCGTTCTCGTACAGATCGACGCGCCCGCGAACCTCGCGCGCCGGCACGATCAGCGGCGCGATCGAGAACTGTCCTTCGCCCAGGGTCGCACCACCGGCGATGCGGTAGTCCGGCGTCGCGCCCGGGGCGAAGTCGAGCGCGTACGCCACGATGTCGACGTCGCGCGCCATCCCGCCGTCGACGCGGAAGGCGGGCGTGTGGACGAAGTAATCGACGAGCCCGCGTAGCGGTACGGCTGCCGCGCGGATGCGGTGGACTGCGAAGCCGCGCCGGTCGTCGTACACGGAACGGAAGCTGAACCCGAAGCGTTCGAGCGGAGCCCCTTGGACGCGGCGCGCGACGATCTGTCCGCCCAGGCGCGCGGAGCTGCGCGCATCGGAGCGGACGGTCGCGTCGAGGTCGAGGTGCGTGACGTCTCTGTTCGGCGAGGTCGGCCCCGACCGGCGCTCGATCGATCAGCCGCAGCACACCCCCGCGAACGCGTGCGGTGAAGGACAGCGGTTCGCCGGCGCTCCCGGCCGGTTGCGCCGCCGGCGCGTTCCCGCCGAGCTGCGGGAACGCGAACGAGCCGTCGGCGTGCCGGATCAGCGTGAGGACGGGCCGGGCGACGACGACGGCGGCCAGACCGTAGCGATGGGCGCCGCCGGGGAGGAAGTCACGCAGCCGGTAGCTCACGTCGACGCGCGCGGCATTCAAGAACGGCTCGCCGGCTCGGGTTACGCGCACGCCGGAGAAGACGGCCTGCTCGCGGCCGAGTTGATAGTCCCCGAAGCGCACCGTGTAGCCGCTCGCAAGTGAGAGCGAGCGCGAGAGCACGAACCCGATCACGGGCTTGTGCGCGACGACCGCGGCGGTCAGGACGATCGCGGTGAGGGCGGCGACCGAGGTCAGAAGGACCCGCCGCCCGCGCGAAAATTTCACGCGGAACCTCTACCCCGCCGCGCCGCGCATTACCCGGTCGCGGCCGGACACGGTCTACAGGTCGAGCATTTTGACGGTTCGCGCATAGGCTTGAATGAACTCTCTGCGCGGTTCGACCTTGTCGCCCATGAGCGTGGTGAACATTCGCTCGGCTTCCTCGGAGGCCTCATCGAGCGCCACTTGCTTGAGGCGGCGAGTGCCGATCTCCATCGTCGTCTCGGCCAACTGCTCGGCATCCATCTCGCCCAGCCCCTTGTACTGCTGAACGGTGAATTCTTTGGGGTCGCGCTCGCCGAAGATCGTCTTCAGCTCGTCGTCGTTGAACGCGTACCATTGCTGTTTGCCGCGCTTGACGCCGTAGAGCGGCGGCTGCGCGATGTAGACGTACCCCCGCTCCACGAGCGCCCGCATCTGCCGATAGAAGAACGTCAGTAAGAGCGTGCGGATGTGCGAACCGTCAACGTCCGCGTCGGTCATGATGATGATCTTGTGGTAGCGCACCTTGTCGAGGTTGAACTCGTCGCCGAAACCGGTACCCAGCGCCGTGATCATTGTGCGAATCTCTTCGTTCGAGAGCACTTTGTCCAGGCGCGCTTTTTCGACGTTGAGGATCTTCCCGCGCAGCGGCAGAATCGCTTGCGTGTTCGGATCGCGTCCGCCCTTGGCCGTGCCCCCGGCCGAATCGCCTTCGACGAGGAAGAGTTCGGAGAGCGCGGGATCTTGGTTCTTGCAGTCGACGAGCTTACCCGGGAGGCCGCTGCCGTCGAGTGCGTTCTTGCGCCGCGAAAGATCGCGCGCCTTCTTCGCCGCTTCGCGCGCGCGCGAAGCCTGCATACATTTCTCGACGATCGTACGCGCGTGTTTCGGATTCTCTTCGAGGAAGAACTCAAGCCGCTCGGAGACGAGATTGTAGACGATCGGACGGATCTTCGCGTTGCCGAGTTTGGTCTTGGTCTGACCCTCGAATTGCGGGTCTTGGAGCTTCACCGAAACGATCGCGGTGAGACCCTCCATGCAGTCGTCGGTCGAGAGGTTCGCGTCGTTGTCCTTGAGCAGGCCGCGCTTGCGCGCGTAGCTGTTGACCTGATTGGAGACCGCGGTGCGGAAGCCGGTGAGGTGCATCCCGCCTTCGATCGTATTGATGTTGTTGGCGTACGAGTAGACGACTTCGTTGTAGCCGTCCTGCCACTGCATCGCACATTCGACGACCACATCGTCGCGCTCGCCGTTGGTCGAGATGACCGGCGTGAGCAGGTCCTTGTTGTCGTTGAGATACTCGACGAACTGCACGATCCCGCCTTCGTACACATAGGTCTTTTCCCGGGGCGGATCGTCACCGCGTTCGTCGCGCAGCGTGATCGTGAGCGAGCGGTTGAGGAACGCCAGTTCGCGCAACCGGTTCTCGAGCGTCTTCCAGGAGAACTCGAGCGTCTCCATGATCTGAGGGTCGGGCTTGAAGTGCTGCAGCGTGCCGGTGCCTTCGGCTTTGCCGATCCGCTTGAGCTTCTGCGTCGTCTCGCCGCGCGCGAAGCGAATCTCCCAGAGATAGCCGTCGCGCTTGATGCGCGTGATGATCCACTCGGAGAGCGCGTTGACCACCGAGATGCCCACACCGTGCAGGCCGCCGGACACCTTGTAGCCGCCTTTGCCGAACTTGCCGCCGGCGTGCAGGATCGTCATGACGACCTCGGCGGCCGGCATCTTCTCCTCGGCGTGCATGTCGACGGGGATGCCGCGGCCGTTGTCCTCGACCGAGACGGATCCGTCTTTGTACAGGATGACCGAAATCGCGGTCGCGTAGCCGGCAAGCGCTTCGTCGACGGCGTTGTCGACGGCCTCGTAGACGAGTTGGTGGAGTCCGCGCTCGCTGGTGCTCCCGATGTACATCCCGGGGCGCTTGCGAACGGCCTCGAGTCCTTTCAGTACCTCGATTTGTTCGCCGGTATAATCTTGCATTCCGATCTTGCGTCTTCGACGCGGACGCCGCTTAGTTCTCTTCCGCGAGTTCGATCGAGCGAATGAAGTCGAAGAGATCGCGCAGCGCGTTGCGCCGGATCGCGCCGTCCAACTCCAGCCGGTTGGGGTCGATCCGCGTCTCCAGCAGCACGTAGCTCGAGGCCAGTTTGCGCAGGCGCGAGCGATCCGGGGCCGGCGCACCGCGGACCTTCGCCCGCCGGGCCGCCAGGCTCATCTCATCCCACCACGCGCGCAAGAGGCGGCGGCGGGCAGCATCGTACTCGCCCGCGTCGAGGCCGGGCACCAGCGCCAACACTCCCTCGGAACTCAGCCAGGGCGCCTCGAACAGCAGCCGTTCCGCGGCCCCCAGGCGGGCCGTGCGCGCTCCGTCGGCGCAGGGGACGCAGGGGCGCTCCGTCTCGGTGAACGCCCCGCAGACCGGGCAGAAGCCGCCGCCGGCGGCCGCGTGCGCCGAGCGCGCGCGCTCGACCGCGCTGCGGAAGCGTGCCAGGGCCGCCGCCGGCGTTTCGGTTGCGGGAGCCGCCTGAGCGGGCCGCCCCGGGACCCCCGCTGCGCTGCGGCGGCCCGCACCGGTCGGACCGCGCCGCGGCGGCCGGACCGTGCCGACGCGAAAGCGCAACCGGTCGATCGTCCGGCCTTCGGGGAGTTGGGCCACGGCCTGCACGATCTGCGGGCCCAGGAAGGCCAACTGATGGCTCCATGCACTCGAGGCCGTCACGACGACCAGCGCCGTGCCGGCGATTGCGGCGGGCTGGGCGCTGCGGGCCACGTCGCCCCCCACGATTCCGGGCCAGGCTGCGCGAATCGCCGCCAGCGGATCGCCGTCGCCGCTCCCGGCACCGCTTCCGCCTTGCGGCCGCCAGTCGCCGAGCGCATCGCCCAATCGTCCCAGGCTCACAACGGACGCACCGTTGCGCTGCGGATGCCCCACACGCGCACGCCGCTGGCGAACTGCGCCGGGAGCGCGGTGGCGGTGAGAAACGCTTGCTGAAAGTCGCCCACAGCGCCCAAAAACCCCGCCGCTCGCTCGTCGTCGAGTTCGGAAAGGACATCGTCGAGCAGCAGAATCGGTGCATCGCCGGCCCGGGTGCGCATGACCTCGTATTCGGCGACCTTGAGGGCGAGCACCGCCGTGCGCTGTTGCCCCTGCGAGCCGTAGGCCGCAAGCGCGCGGCCTTCAAGCTCGAGCCGCAGATCGTCGCGATGCGGGCCGACCAGGGTTTGGCGGCGCCGCAGCTCGGCATCGACCTCGGCATCGAGTGCCGCGGAGAAGCCGCGTTCGCCCGAATTGGGCGCGTAGCGGACGGCGAGCCGCTCGCGCGCGCCCTGCCAGCGCCCGTAGATCGCCTCGGTTGCCGCCGCCAGTTCGGCAACGAATTGCGCGCGCGCGGCGACGAGCGCTTCGCCCGGCTCGCGCAGTTCGTCGTTGTACGCCAGCAGAAGATCTCGATCGGCAGCGATCGTCCCGCGCAGCAGCGCCGCTTTCTGCGCGATGATCTTCTGGTAGCGTGCCAGGTGCCGGTAATACGCCGGCGACTCTTGCGCCAGCGCGACGTTGAGAAACGAGCGCCGCAGCCCAGGGCCCCCGGCGACGAGTTGCAGATCGGCGGGTACGAACGTCACGACGCGCGCCTTTCCGAGGAAGCGCGCGAACCCGACCGCCGCGCCGTTCACGTCGAACGCTTTGCGCGTTCCGGTCGCAACGCGAACGATGCTGCAGTGCAGGCGCACGCTCCCCGCGCGCGCACGCGCGTCGCCGGCGATCTCCGCTCGTTCGCTGCCGTCGCGCACGAGTTCGGACTCCCGGTGCGCCCGAAACGACTTCCCGGTGGCGAGCATCGCGATGGCTTCGAGCAGATTGGACTTGCCCTGAGCGTTGGCCCCCACGAAAACATTGAGCCCCGGCGCCGGCTCGACGTCGAGGCTCTCGTAGTTGCGAAAATTCGCGAGGCGCAGGCGTTCGAGAAGCAAAGCCCTACTGGCGCAGCGGCATCAAGACGTAGAGTTGTTTGCCCGCGGCGCTGGCTTCGAGCGGCCGGATCGCGGCGGGCGAAAGCGCCCCGAGAAACTCGAGCACCACCTGCGGGGAATCGATATGGTTGAGGATATCGATAAGGTAGCGTGCGTTGAACGCGATCGTGATGTCCTCGCCGCTCTGCTCGACTTCGAGTTCTTCGTAGGCGTTGCCGGCCAGGTCGCTATTGGCGGTGACGATCAACTGCTGATTTCCCACCGCAACCTTGACCATCGAAGCCCGGTCGCCGGCGACGAGTTCCGCACGCCGGAGCGCCCCGATCAAGGCGCTCGTGTTGACCGTTACCAGGCGGTCGAACTTTGCGGGGATCACCTGCTGATAGTTGGGGTACTGTCCGTCGACCAGCCGTACGACGATCGAGGTCGCATCGGCGGTGAGTTGCAGTTGGTTGGCTTGGGCTCCCAGCGCGGTCACTTCGAGGGTCTCGGCAGCACCGAGATTGCGGGCGGCTTCTTGCAGCGCGCGCGACGGCACGATGTACTTGGCGTTGCCGTCCGCGAGCCCTCGAGCCAGCGTCGAGGTCCACTTCGCGAGGCGATACCCGTCGGTCGCGACCATCGTGATCGCGTCGCCTTCGATCTCGAGGAGCGTCCCCATCAGGACCGCGCCGCGCGCCTCTTCGCTGGAGGCCGCAAAGATCGTGGCCGCAACTCCTTCGCGAAACGTCTTGGCATCGATCGCGAACGAGGCGCCTTTTTGCGCCGCCGGCAAGGGCGGATATTCATCGGGCGGTAACGCGTGAAAATCGTAGTTCGAGCGCTCGGCTTTGACCGACGCCCGGGTCGGCGAGCCGCTGAGTTCGAGCAACCCCGCCGGCAGATTCCCGAGATAGCCCGAGAAGAGCTTGGCCGGCACGGTCACGGCTCCAGCCTCCGCTATCTCCGCCGGAAAGGCGTGCTCCAGGGTCAGCTCGAGATCGGTCGCGCGCACCTTGATCGCGCCCGCATCGGCGGTCAAGAGAACGTTCGAGAGGATCGGAACGGTCGTATGCGCGTTGACGACCTTGCTCGCGGCGCCGACCGCGGCGGCGATATCTTTGGTGCTGCAAGTAAACTTCACGGCGTCGGTCGCTTTATCCGAGACCGACGAGCGGACCTGTGCGGGGCGAAACCGCTGCTGCGGCTCCGGCGCGAGCGTTCTCCACCGTCCGGCGTCCGGGTCCCCCCGTCGGTTTGATAAGACAGAGGAGTCGTCGTACTAGTAGTAAGGGCGTGAGCGGTGTGGATAAGGCGCCGGCGCTTTGCGCAGCCCGCCTGCGCGCGCCGCAGCCCCGGTGGAAGGCCGGCCCGGTCATCCACCGCGCGCTCGCCGGTTCGCAGAATACACGCCGCTTCACACGGGTGTGCGAAGGTGTGCAGACCGGCTCGCAGGTCTTGCACCTCGGTTATGCACGCGCGTTGTGCACCTAAAGAGGAGCGCCATTTTCGATGAGCGTCCGGATAGAAAAAACGCCCGCGTGCCAAGCACACCGGCGTTTTCGTTGAGAGAGGTGCAGCGACGGCTACTCGCTTTGGCAGAGTCCGATCAGCGAGCGAACCTTATTGCGATAGGCTTCGTCGCGTTCCATGAGGTCTTTCACCTTGTCGCGCGCGTACATGACCGTCGTGTGGTCCTTTTTGCCGAACTCGCGCGCGATCTGCGGTAACGAGCATTCGGTCAGCTCGGCGGCGATGTACATTGCGATATGGCGTGGCGCGGCTAACCGTTGATCGCGCCGCGGATTGTCCATTTCTTTGACCGTAAGGCCGTGGGACTTGGCGACGCGCTCTTTGATGAGCGCGATCGTGATGCGGCGCAGCGGGGCTTGCGCGACGGCGTTCTTGAGCACTTCGGCGGCGAGATCGACCGTGATCGGCGATTTGGTCAGGGACGCAAAGGCGACCACGCGAATCAACGAGCCCTCGAGTTCGCGGATGTTCGAGGGGATGACCTTGGCGATGAACGAGGTCACTTCGTCGGGGACCGGCACTTTCTCGGCCTCAGCCTTCTTGCGCAAGATGGCTTCGCGCGTTTCGAGATCGGGCGGCTGAATATCGGTCAGCAGTCCCCACTCGAAGCGCGATCGCAAGCGATTCTCGAGCGTCTGAATCTCCTTGGGCGGGCGATCGCTCGAGATGACGAGTTGCTTCTGTGCTTCGTGTAGCGAGTTGAAAGTGTGGAAGAACTCTTCTTGAGTCTGTTCTTTGCCCTCGAGGAACTGGATGTCGTCGATCAGGAGGACATCGACGTGACGATACCGGTTCCGGAACTCGACCGTCTGATTGTTCTTGATCGCGATGATGAACTCGTTGGTGAACTTTTCGCTCGAGAGGTACACGATGTTCGCGCCGGGATTCTGCGTGAGCACGCGGTGTCCGATCGCATGCATGAGGTGGGTCTTCCCCAAGCCCACGCCGCCGTAGAGAAAGAGCGGGTTGTAGGCCCGGGCCGGGGATTCGGCAACGGCTTGGGCCGCGGCGTGCGCGAAGCGGTTGGACTGGCCCACGACGAACTGCTCGAACGTGTTGCGCGGGTTCAGGTTGCCCAGACGCAACTCGTCGGCCGGCAGGACGCGGGCCGCAATGGTCCCCCCCGCGGGGGCGGCTTCGCCGCCGGGCGCATCCGGGTCGGCGACGACGAAACGCAGTCCGATCTGGGCGCCTAGGACACAGGCCAGGACCTCGGCGATATCGGACTTGAGCCGGTTTTCGACCCAGTCACGCGCAAAATTCGAGTGCACCGAAAGGACGATCTCGGTGCTCGTGAGATCGACCAGCCGCATGGGTTTGAGCCACATCTCGAAAATCGGCTTCGAGTACTTGCGTTCGAGTTGTTCGAGCGCTGCGGCCCACAACTCGCTGGTCCCGACCGTAGTGACCGTACCATTCATGAGAGAACCACTTTTTGCTATGACGACTCGCGCCCCGGCCAGAGCCGGACGAGGGAAAGATGAGCCTGTCCGATTGGCCCGTACCCCCCCGCTTCCTGCGCAAAACGATGCCTTTTTTCTCCACTTCTCCACAGGCTGGTAGCCTGGTTCACAGGCTCGATGTTGCGCGTTTTTCGAGCGTTTTTCGCAAGCGAAAATTTGGTTTGAAAACCGGCAGGAATCGGTATCGCGCAAGGTTCCACAGCCCAGCCGGCCGCCCCGTTCTGCACAACCTTATCCACACGTGTGGATAAGGTAGGAACATTTCGCATCGCGTTGTGCGATCACCGCCGGCAGCCACTCCTCCCGGCAGGCTTGGAGCCTGCGCCAAGCCGACCCGTTTGGGGTGGTTTCCTTGACCCCGGGGGCCCCGGCGGCGTACAATCGAGTGCTGCCGCTCGATCGGCATTCTTTTTGTCCGGAGCCCCCTCGTGAAGCGCACCTTCCAACCCCACAACCGGCGCCGCAAGCGCGTCCATGGGTTTCTCTCACGCATGGCCACCAAGAACGGCCGGCGCGTGATCGCCGCCCGGCGCAAAAAGGGTCGTAAGCGCCTGACCGTCTAGTGGAGGCGAGCAGCCGCTCGCATCCGCAGGCCGAACCGCGCGGTCGCGCCATGCGCACTTGGGAGTCGTTGAAGCGCCGCGGTGATTTTCTCCGCGTGCAGCGCCGTGGCCGCCGCTCAACCGAAGGCGCGTTCGTCGTCCTGGCCGCGCCGGGCCGGGACTGCACGCGCATCGGCGTCACCGTTTCGAGTGCGGTCGGCAACGCCGTGGTGCGCAACCGGGTCCGCCGGCGCGTGCGTACGGTTCTCGACCGGACGGACTTCACGCTCGCACCGGCCCGGGATATCGTCATTATCGCCCGTCCGGCCGCGGCCGGCACGCCTTTCCCGGAACTCTCGCGCGAGCTGGGCGCCGCGCTCGAGCCGGCCCGATGATCCTCGTGCGCTGGGCGCTGCTGGGCCTGCTTCGCCTCTACAAGCTCGTCATTTCTCCGTTTTTGCCGCCGTCTTGCCGGTTCACGCCGAGTTGTTCCGAATACGCGTTCGAGGCGGTAGCAACCCATGGGCCCGTGCGCGGAATCGTGCTGGCTGCGCGGCGTCTGGGCCGCTGTCACCCTTGGAATCCGGGCGGGCCTGACCCCGTCCCCAAACCCTTCGGAAAGTAAGGAACGCGTGGGCGGGTTTTTCAACTGGATCGGCGGTCTCTTCCATCCCCTCGTCGCGCTGTTGCACGGGCTGCTCGTGGGGATTCACAGCGTCGTTCCCATTTGGGGCCTCGATCTGGTCTTGCTCGCGCTCATCATCCGCATCTTGCTGTGGCCGCTCTCGCAGCAGCAGTTCAAGTCGATGGCCGAGATGCAGAAGATCGCGCCGCTGGTCAAAGAGCTGCAAGCGCGCTACAAGGACAAGCCGCAGGAGGCGAACACGGCGGTGATGGCGCTCTACAAGGAGCACAACGTCAACCCGTTCGCGAGTTGCCTGCCGCTGCTTTTGCAGTTGCCGATCCTCTTGAGCCTGTACTACGCGGTGCGCGACGTCGATTTCGGCGGCGCCGGATTCTTGTGGATCGGCTCGCCGCTGGCCGCGCAGTTTCCGAGCATCTTCGCCTCGAGCCTGGCCGGCAGCGATCTCTTGCTGCTGGCGTTCTACGTCGTGTCGATGTACTTCAGCGTGCGCTATGGCTCGCCGCCGTCCACCGATCCCGCGATGGCCCAGCAACAGAAGATCATGGCGTTCGTCTCGCCGCTCATGATCGCGTTTTTCGGCTTCCGCGCACAGTGGCCCTCAGCGCTGATCCTGTATTGGTTTGCGCTCAACGTCTTCACGATGATCCAGCAGATCATTCTCTATCGCCGCTACGGCTTGATGGGGGGAACGGCCGTCGTGGCCGCGCCGGCGCTCGAAACCAAGAGCGAAAGCAAGAGCGCAAAGAGTCTCAACCAACCCAAGAACGTCACGCCGCCGCCGAAGAACGGCAAAGCGGCGAATCGCCCCGGCGGACCGACCGCCAAACGATCGAAGAAAGGCGCGAACTAAGACCTGCATGGACGGAAACGAGGAGTTCGATAGCGCGGCCCAGCGGCGCGCGCACGGCCAGCGGCGGCGCGGCGGACGCCCGCCGGCGGGCGGCGGGCGCAGCGGCGGTGGAGGTGGTGGCGGCGAGGGCCGCCGCCCGGCACCGGTGCGCGAACGCGCCCGGCCCTCGGCCGAACCGGAGACGACCAAGCCCGCCCGCGAGCTGCTCGAAGGGATCCTCTCGCGGATGGGCGTCGAGGGCGCGGAGATCGTCTACATCGCGCGCTCCGAAGGCGAGTATCTCGAAGTGCGCGGCGAGAATCTGGCGAGCCTGATCGGCAAGCACGGCAACACCCTCGAAGCGCTCAACCTGATCTTCAATAATATCCTCAACGTCGGCGTGCGCAACAATCGCAAGTACTACACGATCGACGCGGAGGGTTACCGCGCGCGGCGCGCCGATCAACTCAAGACGCTCGCGCTCGCGACGCTCGAACGCGTGGTGCGCGAAAAGAAGGCCGTCGCCTTGGAGCCGATGCTGCCGTCGGAACGCAAGATCGTCCATCTCGCGCTGGCCGAATCGCCGTTCGTGCGCACCGAGTCGGAAGGCGTCGAACCCGATCGCCGGCTCGTGGTGTTTCCGAAAGAGGCCTAGCAGGCTAGTGGCGCGCACGATTGCCGCGCTCGCGACCCCGCCGGGTCGCGGCGCGATCGCGATCGTGCGCGTGAGCGGTCCCGACGCGCGCGCGATTGCCGCGCACGTTTTCTTTTCACGCGAGGCGCTGCGCGATCGCAGCGTGGTGTACGGCACGGTTCGCGACGCGCAAGGCCGCATCGTCGACCGCGCGCTCGCGCTCGCGATGGACGGGCCGCGTTCGTTCACCGGTGAAGACGTCGTCGAATTTCAGTTGCACGGCTCGCCGCTCGCCGCGCGCGAAACGCTGCGCGCGCTGCTGGCCGCGGGGGCGACCCTCGCCGCGCCGGGCGAATTCACGCAGCGCGCGTTTCTCAACGGGAAACTCGATCTCTCGGCCGCCGAGGCCGTGGCCGATGTGATCGACGCGGAGTCGCGCGCGGCCGTGCATGCAGCGCAAGCAAACTTGGCGGGTGCGTTGCGTCGGGCGATCGAGGCGCAGCGCGCGGCGCTGGGGAGCATTCTCGAAGAACTCGCCGCGGCGATCGACTTTCCCGACAACGTCCGCGAGCCCGACCGCGCGCTCTTGGCAAACCGGATCGAGGCCGTCGATGCGGCGCTGGGCGCGCTCGAGCGCGACGGCGAACGCGGCCGCCTGGTGCGCGAAGGCTACGCCGTCACGATCGCCGGTCCGCCCAACGCGGGCAAGTCGTCGTTGCTCAACGCGCTCCTGGCCGACGATCGGGCGATCGTCTCCGAGATCCCCGGCACGACGCGCGACACGCTGGAGGAGCGGGTGACGATCGGCGGCGTCTTCGTGCGCCTGACCGACACCGCCGGAGTACGCGAATCGGCCGATCCGCTCGAACGCCTGGGGATCGCCCGCACGGAACGCGCGCTCGCCGGCGCGGCCTTGGCCTTGGTCGTCGTCGACGGCAGCGTGCCGCTCGGAGCGGATGCGCGAAGGGTGCTGCGCGAAACGCGCGACCGGCCGCGGATCGTGCTCTTCAACAAAGCCGACCTCGGGAGGGCGGGCTACGACGCCCGCGACGCTGCCGAGGCCGACGCGATCGTGGGCTCGGCGTTCGACGAAGCGACGCTGACCCGCGTCCGCAGCGGGATCGCGGAGCGCGGCTGGGGCGGCGAGACCATCGATCTCACGCGCGCGCACCTGGCCAACGTGCGCCACGCCGACGCGGTGGCGCGCGCGCGCCGCGCGCTGGCCGAAGCGCGGACGACGCTCGCCGGCGGTCAGCCGGTCGACCTGCTCGCGGGCGACCTCGTGGCGGCTTGCGCGGCCCTCGGGGAGATCACCGGCGCGGCCGTAACGGAGGAGACGCTGACGGGGATCTTCGCGCGCTTCTGCATCGGCAAATGAGCGCCGCCCGCGGCCCCGCCGGAGCGAACGGACCGGCGGCGTGCTACGATACCGCACTGATGGGAGAGTCGTTCGAGGTCGTGGTGGTCGGCGGCGGCCACGCCGGGATCGAAGCCGCGCTGGCCGCGGCGCGTTTGGGGGTCAGCACGGCGCTGGTTTCCGGCGATCCCGAGCGGATCGGCACGCTGGCCTGCAATCCGTCGGTCGGGGGAAGCGCCAAGGGCCAGCTCGTGCGCGAAATCGACGCGCTCGGCGGAGCGATGGGGCGCATCACCGATCGCGTCTCGCTCCATGCCCGCTTCCTCAACGAATCGAAGGGACCGTCGGTGCGCGCCCTGCGCGTGCTGGCCGACAAACCCGGCTACGTGCGCGAGGCCCGCGCGGAACTCGCCGCTCAGCCGAACCTGACCGTCGTCGGCGCGATGGTCGAGGGACTCGCGATCGCGGGCGGTGCCGTGCGCGGCGTGGTGCTCGGCGACGGCACGACGCTCGCGGCGCGCAGCGTCGTGCTCGCGACGGGGACGTTCCTGGGCGGGAAGACATTCCAGGGCGAGCAGACGCGGGCCGAAGGCCGCTACGGCGAGCGGCCGGCGATCGGGCTCTCCGGCGCGCTCGCGGCGGCCGGTTTCCCGCTGGCTCGGCTCAAGACGGGGACGCCGCCGCGGATCGACAAGCACAGCGTCGATTACCAGGCCATGGTGCTCCAGCCTCCCAGCCCCGAGCCGCTGATGTTCTCGTACGGTTCGGCCGCGCGCTTCGCCGGCCCGCAACTACCCTGCTGGGTGGTGGACACGAACGAGCGGACCCACGCGCTGGTGCGCGACAACCTGCACCGTTCGCCGCTCTACGGGCTCGATCTGATCCGCGGGATCGGGCCGCGCTACTGCCCTTCGATCGAGGACAAGGTCGTCAAGTTCGCCCACAACCCGAGCCACCAGGTTTTCATCGAGCCCGAGGGTTGGGACGAGCCGACGCTCTACGTCGGCGGCTTTTCGACCTCGCTCCCGGCGGAGGTCCAGGGGCAGCTCCTGCGGACGCTGCCCGGGTTCGCGGACGTGGTCATGCTGCGGGCCGGGTACGCGGTCGAATACGACTTCGTGGACCCGGTCGAGCTCGATCACTCCCTGGAAACCCGGCGCGTGGCCGGTCTCTTCCACGCCGGGCAACTGAACGGTACGTCCGGCTACGAGGAGGCCGCGGCTCAGGGGCTGCTCGCCGGGATCAACGCCGCGCGCCGCGTGCTGGGGCGGCCGCCGCTGCGGCTGGGCCGCGAGACCTCCTACATCGGAACGATGATCGACGACCTGGTCAGCAAGGGCGTCGACGAGCCCTACCGGATGATGTCCTCGCGGGCCGAACATCGCGTCCTGCTCCGCCACGACAACGCCGATCTGCGCCTGACGCCGGTCGGGCGCGCGGTGGGTCTCGTCGACGAGGTTGCTTGGGAAGCGTTTTCCGAGCGCCGCGGCGCGCTCGAAGCGGCCGGCGCGGTTGCGCGCCGGACACGGATCGGCGGCCGGACCGTCGCCGGGGTGGCGCTCGCACCGGGGACCACCGTCGCTGACGCGCTCAAGCGGCCCGACTTGCGCTTTGCCGATCTCGCGCCGTCCATCGACCAGCCGCTCGATCCCGCGATCGGCGCGCGACTGGAGATCGAGATGAAAATGGACGGCTACGTGCGCCGCCAGCAGGTCGCGATCGACGCGGCCGCGCGGGCGGAATCAACCGAGATCCCGGCGGAGTTCGATTACGCCGCGCAGCGCGCGCTCTCGCTGGAGGCGCGCGAGAAGCTGGCGCTTCGCCGCCCCCGCACCCTCGGCGCGGCCGGCCGCATCCCCGGGGTCGGCCCGGCCGATGTCGCCGTGCTGACGGTCGCGCTGGCCCGCGGCTCCCGCATCCCGGCCACGGTGTGAGCGACCCGGCGGCCGCCATCGGCGCGATCTTGCGCGCCGAGTTCGGCGTGTCCGGCCCGCTAGCCGAGCGGCTGGGTGAGTACGGGGCGCGCCTCTTGGAGGCGAACCGCCGGGTGAACCTCACCGCGGCCCGCGAACCCGCGGCGCTCGCGGCGCATCTGGCGGACTCGCTGACCCTTGTCCCGGACGTGGATGGCGAATTGATCGACATCGGCTCCGGCGGCGGACTTCCCGGGATCCCGCTCGCGCTCGCTACCGGCGTCGGGGTGACTCTCGTGGAGTCGGTCGCAAAAAAGGCGGCGTTCCTGAAGCAGGCGCTGACGGAGCTCGGCCTGGCGGGAGAGACCGTCGCCGCCCGGGCGGAACGCCTGGCCCGCGACCCGCTCCACCGCGAGCGCTACCGGGTCGCCACCGCCCGCGCCGTCTCCACGGCCTCGACCGTCGCGGAACTCACGCTGCCGTTCCTGGCCATCGGCGGCCGGGCGCTGCTTCAGCGCGGCGCTCTCGATGCGGCGGAGCGGCAAGCGCTCGAGGACGCCGCCCCAATGCTCGGCGGCCGCTTCGTCGCGGAGCGCCCCGCCGGCGGCGACCGCCGCATCCTGATCGTCGAAAAAGTCAGCCCCACGCCGACCCGCTTCCCCCGCCGCGAAGGCATCCCTGAAAAACGCCCCCTCTGCCTCTCGCCCCAAGCCCGTTCCCATCGGCTTCCGGAATAGCGCCCGAACGTGTTCATCGTGAAACGTTCCCGGGGAAACGACCCGAAGCGTTCATCGTGAAACATTTGCCCCCGGATCCGTCTTGGCCGCCAACTGCACGCCAAGCAATCCACGGTGGCCTGTCCAAATGTCATCCTGAGCCCCGTCGAAGGATGGGGCCGCCACGATGCTGGCACGCCCATCCTTCGACGGGGCTCAGGATGACATCGTGGCGGGCCGCGGCTGGCAGGGTGGGTTAGGCCTGGCGCTCGCGTCGGCGCTTGCGGAAGAGGCGGCGGGAGGGGTTGGATCGGTTCTTACGGGGGGGTCTTGCTTCGGCGAGGCGTCGCGGCGGAGGGGGAGGGTCATGTGGACGATGTCCCAACGTTCCCGGGGAAACGACCCGAAGCGTTCATCGTGAAACATTTGCCCCCAGATCCGTCTTGGCCGCCAACTGCACGCCAAGCAATCCACGGTGGCCTGTCCAAATGTCATCCTGAGCCCCGTCGAAGGATGGGCATGGCAGCATCGTGGCGGCTCCATCCTTCGACGGGGCTCAGGATGACATCGTGGCGCCACGATGCTGCCATGCCCATCCTTCGACGGGGCTCAGGATGACATCGTGGCGTGCCGGGGCTGGCAGGGTGGGTTAGGCCTGGCGCTTGCGGAGGAGGCTGCGGGGGGGGGTTGGATCGGTTCTTACGGGGAGGGGTCTTGCTTCGGCGAGGCGTCGCGGCGGAGGGGGAGGGTCATGTGGACGATGTCCCAACGTTCCCGGGGAAACGACCCGAAGCGTTCATCGTGAAACATTTGCCCCCGGATCCGTCTTCGCCGCCAACTGCACGCCAAGCAATCCACGGTGGCCTGTCCAAATGTCATCCTGAGCCCCGTCGAAGGATGGAGCCGCCACGATGCTGCCATGCCCATCCTTCGACGGGGCTCAGGATGACATCGTGGCGCCACGATGCTGCCATGCCCATCCTTCGACGGGGCTCAGGATGACATCGTGGCGCCACGATGCTGCCACGCCCATCCTTCGACGGGGCTCAGGATGACATCGTGGCGTGCCGGGGCTGGCAGGGTGGGTTAGGCCTGGCGCTTGCGGAAGAGGCGGCGGGAGGGGTTGGATCGGTTCTTACGGGGAGGGGTCTTGCTTCGGCGAGGCGTCGCGGCGGAGGGGGAGGGTCATGTGGACGATGTCCCAACGTTCCCGGGGAAACGACCCGAAGCGTTCATCGTAAAACATTTGCCCCCGGACCCGTCTTCGCCGCCAACTGCACGTCAAGCAATCCACGGTGGCCTGTCCAAATGTCATCCTGAGCCCCGTCGAAGGATGGAGCCGCCACGATGCTGCCACGCCCATCCTTCGACGGGTCAGGATGACATTGTGGCGTGCCGCGGCTGGCAGGGTGGGTTAGGCCTGGCGCTTGGGTCGGCGCTTGGGTTTTGGGCGGCGTGCGCGGCGCGGTACACTAGGAGCCGTGCGGCACCCGCTTGACGATGCGCTCGGCGCAGCGTTTCCCCCAGGGACGGTTTTTGCGGTCGGCGGCCGGGTCCGTGACGAGCTGCGGGCGGCTGCTTCCGGTACGCCGGTTCCGCCGAAGGACCTCGATTATGTCGTTGTGGGGCTCGCCCAGGACGAGGTCGAGGCGCGCTTGCGCGCGCTGGGATCGGTGGACGTCGTGGGTGCCTCGTTCGCCGTTCTCAAGTTCCGGAATGCCCAGGGGAGCGCCAACGTCGCGCTGCCGCGGCGCGAGCGCTCGACCGGGGCCGCCCATCGGGCGTTCGCGGTCGAGAGCGGCCCCGAGATCCCGCTCGAGGATGACCTTCGCCGGCGCGACTTCCGGATGAACATGATCGCCCGCCGGATCGACGACGATGCGATCGTCGACCCCTACGGCGGACTGGCGGACATCCGCGCGGGGCGGATCGATATCGTCGACGAGGCCACCTTCCGCGACGATCCGCTGCGGATGCTGCGCGCGTCGCAGTTCGCGGCGCGCTTCGACTTTCTCCCCAGCGAGCGGACGGTGGCCGCTATGACCGAGGCTGCCGTACTCGTTTCTACGGTTTCTGCCGAACGAATCGGGGATGAAATCGGTAAACTCCTGACGGCATCGCGGCCTTCGGTCGGGATCGAGCTGCTTCGCACGACGGGCGTCTTGGCCCACTTCTGGCCCGAATTGCTGGAGGGAGTCGGGGTCGACCAGAACGACTGGCACGCCTACGATGTCTACCGCCACGCGCTCGAAACCGTCGATGCATCGCCGCCGGACGATCCGCTCGTTCGCTTGGCGGCGCTCCTGCACGATGTCGGTAAGCCGCGGACCGCGGCGCCCAGGCCCGACGGGCGCGGGAACACCTTCTATGCCCACGAGGTGGTCGGCGCCGAGATGGTGCCGGCAATGCTCGCCCGGCTGCGCAGTTCCACGGAGACGGTCGAGACCGTCACCCAACTCGTGCGCCACCACATGTACGCGGCCGATTGCGAGCAGGCGCCCAAGACGGTTCGCCGCTTCGTGCGCCGCGTCGGGCCCCAGCGGCTGGCGCGCCTCTTCGCGTTGCGCCGGGCGGATGTGATCGGCTCGGGATTGCCCGAGCGCGACGGCGGGAACAACCGGCGCTTCGAGGCCCATGTCGCGTCGGTTCTCGCCGAGCGTCCGCCGCTGGGGACGCACGAGCTGGCGATCGGGGGCGACGCCGTCATCGCGCTGTTGCAAGCGCGGGGGCTGGCGGACGCTTCGTTTCGCGGCGACGCCCGGGTCGGTGCGATTCTCGGTGCCCTCGTCGAAGAGGTCCTCGATGATCCGTCTCGGAACGAAGCGGGCTTCCTCGTCGCGGTTGCGAATCGCTATGTCGACGAGCATTTCGTCAGGCCGTAAGCAGGTACGTTGTCCGCGCTCCTTCCGCACACGACGACGCGTACGATCGCGATCGTCAATCAAAAGGGCGGCGTCGGTAAGAGCACGACCGCAGTCAATCTCGGTGCTTCGCTCGCGATGCTTGGCCGCCGCGTTCTCATCGTCGACATCGATCCGCAGGGTAACGCGACGACCGGCGTCGGCATCGACAAACGAACCGTCGAGAGCAACGTCTATTCGATTCTGCTCGAAGGCGCGGCGATCCGCGACGTAGCGCGCGAGACGGATGTGCCCGGGCTCTGGCTCGTCCCGTCCACGTTGCAGCTCGCCGGTGCCGAAATCGAACTCGTCAGCGTCTTGCAACGCGAAGGCAAGCTCAAGACCGCGCTCGCGGCGGTTGCGGGCGAGTACGACTACATCCTGATCGATTGCCCGCCGTCGCTGGGCCTCTTGACGATCAATGCGCTCACCGCCGCCGGCGAAGTGATCATCCCCGTGCAGGCCGAGTTCTACGCGCTCGAAGGGCTCTCGCAACTCACCAATATCGTGCGGCGCGTCAAGGACGCGCTCAATCCGGATTTGATGATTCTTGGCGTGCTCATCACCATGTTCGACAGCCGCCAGAAACTTGCGACCGAGGTGCTCGACGAAGTGAACCGCTTTTTTCCGGACTGCGTGTTCGAGACGCAGATCCCGCGCAACGTGCGGCTTTCGGAAGCGCCGTCGTACGGGAAGCCCGCCGTGCTCTTCGACGTGAAGAGCCGCGGCGCGCAAGCCTATCTCTCGCTCGCGAAAGAAGTCGTCCGATAGTGGCCTCGCCAAAACGCCTGGGGCGCGGACTCGACGCCCTGCTTGGCTCTGCGCCGACGACCGATCTGACCACGCCGCCCGCCGCGCGCGGTCTGCAAGCGATCGCGCTCACGCGCATCGTCCCCAATCCGAATCAACCGCGCACGACGTTCGATCCCGTTTCGCTCGACGAACTGCGCGCCTCGATCGCCGAGTTCGGCGTGCTGGTGCCGATCATCGTGCGCGCCGCTGGAGCGGGTTACGAACTCATCGCCGGCGAGCGCCGCTGGCGGGCCGCGCAATTGGCGCAGTTAGAGACGATCCCCGCGATCGTTCGCCCGGCCGACGATCGCGAGTCGCTCGAAGTCGCGATCGTCGAGAACTTGCAGCGCGAGAATCTCGATCCGCTCGAAGAAGCGATGGGCTTTGCGCACCTCGTCGAAAGTTTCGGCTTCACCCAAGAGCGGGTAGCAGAACGTGTCGGCCGCTCGCGCCCAGCTATCGCCAACGCCCTGCGGTTGCTGGCGCTCTCCGATCCGATCAAAGCGCTCGTGCGCGCCGGGAAACTCAGCGCCGGACACGCGCGCGCGCTCTTGGCATTGCCGGTCGAGCGACGCGAGGAGGCCGCGCAGCGCGCGGTGCGCGAGGGGCTCTCGGTGCGGGCGCTCGAGCGACTCGCGCCGCCGGGGAGCGTGAAACGGAAAACCGCGCGCGTGCGCTCCGCGGACGAAAGCGAGTGGCTCGAACGCTTACGCTATCGGTTCGCGACGCATATCGCGCACGAGCGCGGCGCGCGCGGCGGGAAGATCGAGATACGCTACGCGGACGATGACGATCTCGCGCGCATCGTCGAGCTGCTCTTGGGGGATTCGCCGTCGTGATTCGATCCGTCTGGGCTGCGCTGGTAGCGGTCGTATTGCTCGCCGCCGGTCCGGCACCCGCGCCGAGCGGCTTGCTGCCCGTGAAGCACGACGCGTACACCGCCACGCTCGAGCACTTCCTCGAAGCGCTCGAAGCCGGCCGTTGGGACGATGCCTACGCGCTGCTCAACGCGGATGCGAAGCGCTACTACCGCAGCGCGAAGAATTTTCAGAGCATCTACGCCGCCGACCGGTTCGCGCTGCGCGCGTACAAACTGCTGGGCATGCGCGTCGACCGCTCGGGGCGCGTGTATTTCGTGCGCGAGACGGCCAACTATCTCGACCACGCGCACGATGCGATGCTCTCGATCAGTGCGAACGTCCCGGTCGGCGTACTCGCCGAAGCCGGCGGCCTGCGCATCAAGGATCCCGGCCATCCGCAGCGCGCCTCGGTGCCGGAGGCGACGGTCACCAGCGCCGGCGTGCGCGTCACCGTCAAGAAGGTTTCGTACTACCCGCGTCGCGTCGAGATCGTGCTGACGGTCGCCAACTTGGCCGACGGCGACGTGACGATCCTGCCGTACGGCAAGAGCATCCTGCGCGACGATGCGGGCCATGTCTACCGGCTGATCGAGACCCGCGATTGGGCGCTGACCGACAAGGCGTTTTTCGAAGGCGTTCGGTTGCCCGCGCAGGGACAACATACCGGCTTTCTGTCCTTCGAGACCCCGCAATTCGACGACGCGCATCGGACGTTCACCTTGACTCTCGCGCCGCTGCTGCGCGACGGGGCCGACGCCCCCGCTTCGATCGATATTCCGTTCGCCGGCTAGCGTCGGAACCGAGAGGAACCGCTAGGTGACGGGCGGAAGGCGCGCCCGTCCGGCGGCGGAACTTTTCAGAAAGGCCTCCGGCGTTTTTCCGTGTCTCTACGGGAGTCGTTCATGCGTCGTCTTGTCCTCTCTCTGCTGGCAGCGAGTTCGCTCGCGCTGCTCACCGCCTGCGGCCAGGGCGGCACCGCCTTCTCGAGCGGTTCGAACGGTAATGCCAACCGCGTCGTCTTTACCGGAACTCAAGGCTTGAGCGGCGTGTTCTTCGTCCGCGCCGGATCCGGGATCCAGGTTACTGCCGAGGCCGTCTACGGCAGCCAAAACGTCCTCTCAAGCGATCAAAATTTCACCTTTTCCTGGGCCTTCGCGCCTGCCGGGACGCTCTATCAAAACGGTTCGGTCAGCGGTGCCCAACAGTCCGCCTGCGCTGCCCCGCCCAGTGGAGCCGCTCCGCCACTGAACACGATTCTCTCGAATGCCGGCCCGAACTACGTAACCGTCACGCCATTTCCAACGGCGGCCGGATACGCTGCCGCCGAAACCGGAGCGGCGCCCTACTGCATCAACCTCGTCGCCACGCACACCGTCGACGGCGTCCAGGGAAGTGTCGTCATCAACGTCACGACCTAGTCGCAACGGCAGGATCGCCATGGACGGGGAGCGGTAACGCTCCCCGTTTTGGTTTTGCAAGGGATCTACGCGCTGGTCGAACCGGCGCGCCACGGCCGGGCGTTGCGCGCCTACGTTGACGCGCTCGTTGCGGGCGGCATTCGCTTGTTTCAAGTCCGGGCCAAGACGGGCTTGGAAGCGGCGGCGCTGGCAACCGTCTTGGCCTCTGTCCATGCCGCGAAGGGGATCGTGCTGGTCAACGATGATGTGGAGGCGGGGCTCCAGGCCGACGGCGTCCACCTCGGCGCCGAGGACGTCGCCGGGCTCGACCTTCGGGCGCTGCGCGCTCGCCTGGGAGCGCGCGTGCTGGGGCTTTCTTGCGGAACCCCGGCCGAAGCGCGCGCCCTGGCGCCCGGCATCGCCGACTACCTGGGCGTCGGGCCGATCTTCGCGACGGGCTCGAAAGCCGACGCCGGCGGTCCGATCGGGATCAGCGGCGTGCGCGCGGTCGTCGCGGCGACGCCGTTGCCGGTCGCCGCGATCGGCGGCATCACCCGCGCGGACCTGGCCCGGGTACGCGAAACGGGGGCGACGATGGCCGCAATGATCTCGAGTTTGGCGAACGCCGCCGACCCGGCCGGCGAGGCGCGCGCCTGCGTCGCGGCGTGGAACGCGGCATGACGCCGTGGATCGGCCTGGTCGGCACGACCCATCCGCTGGGCTTCGCGGGCTTGAACCTCTCGCTCGCGCTCGCGCCCGCGCTGGGGGTGCGCGCTGCGGCCGTCTGCACCGGGATCACGGCTCAGGGACTCGACGACGTGCTCATCCGCACCACGCTCGACGACGCGACGATCGCCGCCCAGTTCCGCGCCCTCGACGCGGTCGCGCCCGCGGCCTACCACGTCGGCGCGCAACTCGACGCGCGCGTGGTGCGGACCGTCGAACGCGAGCTCTCGCTGCGCTGGGCTCAGGCGGTGGTCGTCGATCCCGTAATCGCGACCAGCGGCGGCGCGCGGCTGGCCGACGATGCGACCATCGCCGTGTTGCGCAGCGAACTCTTCGCCTGTGCGCTGCTGGTCACGCCGAATCTCGATGAGGCGGAGCGGTTGCTCGGCGCGACTGTCCGTGACGAAGCCGCGATGCGCGAGGCCGGCCGCGCGCTGCTCGGCTTCGGCCCACAGGCCGTCCTGATCAAGGGCGGCCACCTCGCCGCAACGGCGAACGAGGTGGTCGACGTGTTGGTGACCGCTACCGAGACGCGCACCTTTCGCAGCTCGCGAGCGGGTTCGATGCGCGGGACGGGCGACGCGCTGGCGACGGCGATCGCCGCGCGACTGGCGCTCGGCGAGCCGCTCGCTGCGGCCGTCGACCATGCCCGCCGCTTCGTCTTGGCCTGCATCGCCGATGCGGAGGTGGCCGGCGGAATGCGCGTTGCGCCGTTGCAGCCTGAGCGCCTCCCGCCGAGCGACCCGTGAAGGGCCGTTTCGCCGAGACACAAAACCTCGCTTCGTTGTCAATTTTATCACCCGAGCGCACGCGCGTCATGTCCGGGATGCGCCCGACCGGGCGGCTGCACATCGGCCATCTCGTCGGCGCGTTGACGGCCTGGGTCGAACTCATGGAAAGCGCCGATGCGTATTTTGAGATCGCCGATTTGCACGCGTACACGACGAGTTTCGAGGACCCGCAGTCCATCCGCGACGCGCGGGAAGACCTCGTTTTGGATTGGCTCGCCGCCGGCATCGATCCGGACCGGTGCACCATCTTCTTGCAGTCCGCGCTGCAAGAGATCCCCGAACTGCACACGCTCCTCTCGATGATCACACCCGTCGCCTGGCTACAACGCGTGCCGACCTACAAGGACCAGATCGAAGCGCTCGGCGCCGACATCGCCACCTACGGATTTCTGGGTTACCCGCTCTTGCAGTTGTGTGACATCGCGGTGTTTCGCGGCGGGCGCGTCCCGGTCGGCAAGGACCAGCTCTCGCATCTCGAGTTCGGTCGCGAAGTCGTGCGCCGTTTCAACTTCCTCTACGGCCAGACGCTGGTGGAGCCCGAGGCGACGCTGACGGAGTTTCCGGCCGTGCTCGGCACCGACGGGCGCAAGATGTCCAAGTCGTACGGGAACGCGATCGATCTCGCCGACGACGACGGGACGACCGCCAAGAAAGTCCGCTCGATGGTCACCGATCCGCTCAAGGTGCGCCGCCATGATCCCGGACGCCCGGAGGTCTGTCCGGTATTCGCGCTGCAGCGGCTGACGAATCGCGCGCGAGTGCCGTGGATCGACGAAAACTGCCGCAGCGGCGCGCTGGGCTGCGTCGCGTGCAAAGGCGAGCTCGCCGAGACCATGAACGCCTGGCTCGCGCCGGTGCGCGCGCGCCGCGCGTCGTTCGATCGCAGCAAGGTCGATGCGATCATCACCGCCGGAACCGAAAAGGCGCGCATCGTGGCGCGCGAAACGCTGCGCGACGTTCGGCGCGCGATGAAATTGGTGCCGTAACGTGATACTGGTGCGCGAAGCGACCGCCGACGATCTGCCGCGCCTGGGCGCGCTATTCGATGCGTATCGCGTGTTTTACGGCCAACCGCCCAACCCGTTCGCCGCGCAGTTCTTCATGGGCGAACGCCTCAAACGCGCCGACTCGAAGATCTTCCTCGCGGTCGACAACGAGAAGCACCAAAGCGTCGGGTTCGTACAATTGTACCCGACGTTCTCATCGGTCCGCGTCGGCCGGCTGTGGATTCTCAACGATATCTTCGTGCGCGAAGACATGCGCCGCACGGGGATCGCCAACGCTCTGGTCGATGCTGCCGAGATCTTCGCTCGTTCGACCAACGCCGTCGGCCTCACGCTCATGACCGCGCACACCAATGCGGCCGCCCAAGCCCTCTACCGCAAGCGCGGCTTCACGCGCGACGACGAGTTCGTCGCCTTTCACAAGTACTTCGTCGAGAAGACCTGAGCGCGCTTTAGTCCCGGTACTGCGGCAGATGCGCCTTCATCTTTGCGAGCGCGGCGGTGATGGCTTCGATCGAGGCGGCGTAGGAGAAGCGCAGATACCCGGCGCCGGCGGCACCGAAGCACGAGCCGCCCAAACACGCGACGCCGGCTTCCTCGAGCAAGAACGCGGCGAGCTTCTTGTCGTCGTGCGTGATCTTCGAGATGTTTGGGAAAGCGTAGAACGCGCCGTCGGGCAGCGTGCACGAGACGCCCTCGATCGCGTTCAAACCGGCCACGATCGCGTCGCGGCGGACGCGGAACGTTTCGTTCATCTGCCGGACGGGTTCGTCGGGCCCGGTGAGCGCGGCGATGCCGGCGCGCTGCACGAAGGTCGCCGTGCACGAATAGGTGTTGTTCGCGAGGCGCGTGATCGCGTGCGCGATCTTCGGCGGCGCGATCGCGTAGCCCAGGCGCCAGCCCGTCATGGCGTAGGATTTCGAGAAGCCGTCGATGACGATCGTACGTTCGCGCAGCCCCGGAAATTGGGTGATCGAGGCAAACTCCGGCCCGTAGAGATTGCGGCTGTAGATCTCGTCGGAGAGGATCAAGAAGCCGTGTTTCTCGGCGAGCCCGGCGATCACGGCCAGGTCGTCGCGCGTGAGGACGCCCCCGGTCGGATTGTGGGGTGAGTTGATCACCACGACCTTCGTGCGCGGGTTGATCTTCGCGGCGAGTTGGTCGAGGTCGAGCCGCCAGTTCTTGCGCTCCAGCAGCGGCACGGGGACGGCCTTCGCGCCCAGGTAGCCGGCGGCGGCGGCGTACGCCGGGTAGGCCGGGTCGGCGTAGATCAGCTCGTCGCCGGGATCGAGCAAGACCGAAAGCGTGTTCCAAATGATGGGCTTGCCGCCGGGGGAGACGCAGATGCACTCACGCGTCCAAGGTTCGACCCCGCGAAAGGTCGCGGCGTACGCGGCGATCGTGTCCCGCAGTTCGGCGATCCCGGCCGAGGGGGAATAATGGGAGAAATTCTCCTCGATGGCCCGGATGCCCGCCGCCTTGATGTGGGCCGGCGTGTCGAAGTCCGGCTCGCCGATCTCCATGTGGACGATCGAGCGGCCCTGAGCCTCGAGCGTGCGGGCCCGGGCGAGTACCTCGAACGCGCTCTCGCTGCCCAGGCGGGAGACGGCTTGGGAGAGCGGGTCGGCGCCGTGGGACGGCGCGGTCGTGGGCATGGCGATGAGGTGTCCTTCCGGGTCAAGGTTGGGGCTCTGGCGTCGCCGAACCGGGCGGAGGCTATGCGTAGCCTGACCGAAGCTTTTGCACCGGGGGCACCTTCGTTACCAGAAGGCCTTCGAACACTCAACGTTTCACCGGATCGAATTGTCGAACCTGGAGCGACGGTTCGTGCGACGTTTGCCTTCTACAATCTGGGCGGTGCCGCCGCCACCGGCATGCGCGTCCGGTTCGCGCTCCCCGACGGCGTGCGTTATCTGACCGGCAGTGCACGCATCGACGATCAACCGCTCGAAGAAGTGCGCGGCGAAACACCCGTGCTCGCAGCCGCCGGAGCCGATATCGGAGAAGTGCCGCCGGGTGTCGAGCGTCGCATCTCGATCGGGTATTTGGTCAATCCGACGATCGACAACGGCGCGACCATCGCGCTGCAAGCAGCGCTCGCGTCGCACGAAACCGGAGTCATCGGCTCCAACGTCGTGACGCTGACCGCGAAGTCGACGCCGATTCTGCAGAATCCGGCAACCATCGTCGCACTCGAGGCCGTCCGCAATGCGGAACCGGGCGAGGAGCTCCATGTCACGGCGCGCGTTCACAACTCCGGTCAGTCTGCGGCGCGCGACGTGGTCGTCGTGCTGCCCGTACCCGACCGGACGCGTTTCGTAGCGGGTTCGGCGCGCGTCGACGGCCGCGAGGTCGCGGGACTCGACGATCGCGACGATCCGTTCGGTTTCGGCCGCGCTCCGGTCACGAGCGCGTCGCTCGCCGCGGGCGCGACGCTGGTGCTCGAATATCGCGCGCTGATCGATTCGCCGCTCGAAAACGACTCGCGCATCTTCGCCATCGGTGCCGTCGCCTCGGCCGAAGTCGCGGAATTCGAGCTTGCGCGTGCCGAGATCACCGTGCGCTCCGCCTCTCGCTTCGAGGGTCCCGCCACTGCGCTCGTCGTCGACGCGCCGACGGAAGTCGAGCCCGGCCGGCGCGTGCGCGTCTCAGTCGACGCCACGAACATCGGGACGTGCGCCGCCAACGACGTGCGCATCCGGATCGTCTTGCCCGACGGTCTGCAGTACGCTCCCGGCTCGCGGGCGGTCGACGGGCGCGCGGTTGGAGAAAACGGTGAAGCGGGCGTGTTCGCGTTCGAGCGCATCGAGGCCGGCGTGCGGATCGAAGCCGCCGTAGACGCGTACGTCGTCTCGCCGGCCGTCGACGGAACGGTGCTTCCGGTCGCCGCCTCGCTGCAATGGTCGACCGGTTCGCGCACGTTCGATCGCACGCTCACCGTGCGCTCGAAACCGCGCTTCCTCGAGGCGCGCAATACGTTTACGCTCGACGGCTCGACGATCGTCATGCCCGGCGCGGAGGTGCGTGCCGTGGCTCGCGTCGTCAACGACGGCACCGCGTCGGCGACCAACGTGCGCTTGACGCTCGAGGCCGACGATGTGCTGCAATCGCTGCGCTACATCGATCGCGAGGTCGAGGCGCGCGTGCAGGGCGGGGTCATCTCGCTCGGAACGCTGGATGCGAACGAGGAACGCGAGATCGTCATCGTGGGCACGGTGGCTTCCCCGATCGGCGACCGGACGGAGATTCGCCTGGGCGCGGCGTTGATCGCGAACGAAACGGCGACGCTGTCGCTGGGCACGCTTGCGCTCGTCGCACGCTCGCGCGCGCGCTTCGCCCCCGCGACCTCGACGCTGCACTACGCGAGCGACGGTCCGATGCGGCCGTCGGGTCCCGGACTCGTCTCGGTCGTGCTCGTCAACGAGGGGACCGACGTCGCTCATGACGTGCGGCTCGCACTCGCCTTGTCCCCTGAAGCGCGCCTCGAAGGCGTCGACGGCGCGACCCGCGACGGCGCGGCGATCATCTTCGGCGATATCGCGCCCGGATCGCGCGTCGAAGCCACGGCCCGGCTGCGGCTCGCACGATTCGTCGGCCGCGGCGCGACCGTCATGGTTCACGCCCGGCTCTCCGGAGCGAGCTTGCTGCCCGTCGCGCTCGAACCGATCACGATCGCGACGCTCGCAGAACCGAATTTCGCCGACGGCCCGAGCGTGCGAACGCAGCCGCAAGATTCGGTCGACGCCGGCGAAGCACTCTACTTGCATATCGTCGCGCGCAACACCGGGGACGGCTCGGCCGCGAAGCTGGTCGTGCGCGCGGCGCTCCCCGAGCATACGGCGTACTTGCCCGGCTCGACGTCGGTCAACGACGTTCCGCTCGTTGATGCCGACGGCGGCTCGGTCCTTTGGTCGAAAGCCGGTCTCGTGCTCGAGGACGTCGATCCCGGCGTCGAAATCTCGGTGCGCTACTGCGTGATCGTCAACACACCGCTCGCCGCGGGCACGCTGATCGATCCGACGGCGGAGTTGCATTGGGACGGGGGCCGCTCGCAGACCCTGGTCGCGTCCGCGGTGCGCGTTCGCTCGACGCCGGCCTTCGCCGTGCGCGCGTCGGGGCTGCCGTTCTCCGTCGCCGGCGTCGCGCCGCGCACGGCGGACGTGCTGCACGAACTGCAGCAGCAGCAGCCGCCGCCGTTGCCGCCTGCGCCGGCGGCGATCGTCGCGTTCCCCGCCGCGCCCCAGCCTGCGCCGGTCGCGGCTCCGGTAGCGGTCGCTCCCGAACCGCCGCCCGCGGCCGTTATCCCCGCCCCGGCGCCGGCGCACGGCGCCAAGCCGTTCCGCGTGCGCGTCACCTTTTCGCGCGAGGCGCTCGAGCGTACGCTGGGGCTGCTCGAGCAGAGCGACTACGGCGGCCTCGTGCGGCACCTCTTCGTCTTGCGCGCGCTCTTCCCCGATGGTCTGGTCGGGCTCAACGGTGAACTCGAAGCGAAGTTCGTCGCGGAGCGCGACCTGCTCCGCGGCGTGGTCGACCGGCTGTTCATCAAGATGCGTCTGCCGCGCTACGCGCTCACGGCAAAGGACCTCGAAGACCGCGGTTCGCGCATGGCGTTGGTCGAACTCGTCGCCGCGCTGCGCGGCGCGGATCCCGGACCTGCGAGCAAGCCGCCGCGCGATCCGATCGTCGTCGAGGGCGCGATCGACCGCGACCGCATCGTCGCCAATCTCTCCGCGCTGGAAAGCGAACCGCTCGGCGGCCCGCGGCCGTGGCTCGTGATCGCCGAATTCCTCGGCGACCACATCGAGTGGCCCGGCGGACGGTCGGCTGCGCTCGGCGCCTATCGCAGCGCGCTCATCGCGACGTTCATGAACGTGGGCGCGTTGCCGATCGACGAATTTCATCGCGTGTTGGTCGGCAGTACGAACGCTTCGCTCGACGCCGCGCTCGGCGACGTGCGGGCCGCGCTTCGTGACGCCATCGAGGCGACGGCATCGGACACGCCGTCCGGGGCGGTCGGCGAACGCGCGTAGCGCGCGCATGAGCGGCTTCCTGTGGTTCGGGGCGATCCTCTTTGCGCTGGGCGTGCTGTTACTGGTCGCCTCGCGCTGGCTTCCGGCGCGCGAAGCGCCGCGGGTCCCCGTGACCGCCGCGGTGCCGGCGGCGGGGCTCGAATCGACCGGTCCGGTCACCAAGCTCGAGCGGACCATCGGCTGGCCGGGACTGGTCGACCCCGAAGCGGGTGTGCTCGCGGTCGACGAGCGCCGCCGGGTGATCGACGGCCTGGCCTTGGTCGGCGCTGACTGGTGCGCCGAGGTGCTCGCGCGCGCGTACGGTGAGGAAAGCGATTCGCTGCGCGAAAACGTGATCGACGCGATCGGGCGCTGCACGGGCGTGGTCGTGCCGACGCTCGAACGCGCGTTGCGTTCGCCGCGCGTCGCCGAACGCTATGCGGCCACCGACGCCGCCAGCCGGCGCGGCGAGGTGGAATTGCTCGAGCGCGGCTTGCGCGACACCGACGGCACGGTCGCGCTGGCGGCGGCGTACGGCCTCGTGCGGGCCGGCCGGCGCGATCTCGTCGATGCGGGCTTGGCCGGTCGGGACGATGCGCGCGCTACGGAGATTCGGCGCACGTTGCCGTCGCTCGCGTGAGCGGCCTGTTCGCGCTGCGCCTCGGCCTCGTGCTCGCGTTCGCGGTCGCCACGGGTATCGACTCGGCCGCGCAGCAGCCGAGTCCAAGCCTGAGCCCGCCGCCGGCCGGGGCGCGCGTGCACCTGCATCGTCCCGGTACGGAAATCGAAGCCGACTCGTTGCAGGGCAACCTCGAGAGCAAGCGCTACACGGTCAGCGGGAACGTCGTGTTGCACGAAGATCCCAAGCTCGACAAGGCGGTCGACCTCAGCGAAACAGAGAGCGATCAGCCGATCGAGTTGCACGCCGACCGCATGTCGGTCGACGAACGCAACCGCCGCTACGCGGCGCACGGCTCGGTCCGTTTCACCCAGGCCGAGCGCAGCGGCTTCGCCCAGGACGCAACCCTCGACGACCGGTCGCACGATTTGGATCTGTCGGGCGGCGCGCGCGTCGCCGACGGCGGCCGCAGCCTGGCCGCCGACACGATCCACTACAACACGAAGACCAGAGTGTTCGCGGGGGACGGGAACGTCGAGATCATCGCGCCGCTGCCGACGAATCCGCCGGGGACGCCGGCCCCCAAGAAGCGGCGCCGGCTTCCGGCTCTGCCGCTATAGCGGCGGCAGCTTCTTTCCGAAGTACTCCGCGATGATGTGTTGCGCGACCGGCGCGGCGACCGTGGCGCCGTACCCGCCGCTCTTCTCCATGAAGACGGCCAGCGCAATCGTGGGGCGATCGCTGGGCGCGTACGCGACGAACCAGGTCGTGTTGGCACCGCGTCCGCCGACGCCGGTCTCCGCCGTGCCGGTTTTTCCGCCGAAGGGCAGCCCCGGGATTTTCAGTCCGTAGGCCGTCCCGCCGGGATCGGTGACTCGCGCCATCCCGCTGCGCACTTCGCGCAACGATTCTTGCGTTACATCGACTTTGCGGATCGCGTTGGGCGCGAACGTCGCGAGAATCTTTCCGTGCGGTGAACGAACCGCTTCGACGATATGCGGGCGGTAGAGCGTGCCGCCGTTGACGACGGTCGCCGTGACGTTCGCCATCTGCAGCGGGGTCGCGAGCATCGCGCCTTGGCCGATCGCCAGTTGGCACACGTCCGACGGTTCGAGCGGCAGATGATAGACGCGCATCGACCAGTCGTTGGTGGGCCAGTTGCCCTCGAATTCGCCCGGCAGATCGATGCCGAGCTTTTCGTTCAAGCCGTACTGCAGCGCGTAGTAGCGCAAGCGGTCGTGGCCGAGCCGGTCGCCGAGCTGATAGAAGTAGCCGTCCGAAGAGGCGGCCATCGCACGCTCGAAGTTCACGCTTCCCAGACCCCCGGCCGCGATGTCGCGGAAGGTCACGCCGTGACACGGCCAAGCGCCGCTGTCGTAGAGCACCTGATGCGGTTTGATGACGCCCGAGGAGATCGCACCCGAACCCGTTACCATCTTGAACGTCGAGCCGGTCGGCGACGACGCGGCGATCGCGCGGTCGTAGAGCGGTCGCAGCGGATCGAGCACGTATCGTGAATAATCTCGCGCGCTGATCGGCGTCGCGAAATCGTTCGGATCGTAGGCCGGGAGGGACGCCAGCGCCAGCACGCCCCCCGTCGCCGGGTCGATCACGACGACCGCCCCCGAGAGCCGGTGGCCGCGTAGTTTTCTCCAATGCGCGAGTTCGGCGCGCAGGTTCCGTTCGACGATCTCTTGCAAGCGCCAATCGATCGAAGTCACGAGCGTGTTGCCCGGCACGGGATCGGTAAAAGCGAGCCGGCGCACGAGCGCGCCCGATGCGTTGACCTCGATCTGCTGGCCGCCGACTTTCCCGCGCAGCCACTGATCGTACGCTGACTCGAGACCGTCTTTTCCGACGACGTCGTTGGGCGAGTAGCCCTCGCGCTTGCGGCCCTCGTACTCGTCTTCGGTGATCTGCCCGACGTATCCGAAGACGTGCGCGCCCAGCGTTCGATACGGGTAGTTGCGCACCGGCTGCTCCTCGAAGTCGACACCGGGCAAATCGGTTTGCGCTTCGGCGAGCCGGGCCATTTGCGCGGGGCTGAGATCGCTCGCGAGGATCACCGGACCGTACGGTTCGTAGGTCTGCACTTCGGCGAAGTCTTTGTAGTGGATGCCGCGGTGGTCGAGCAGGCGCGCGAAGAGTAGCGTGCGGTCGACCCGCAAGATGCTCGCCAGCGTGTCGATCGTGCGGTCGATGTCGGTGATTTCGGAGGGGATGAGCGCGCAGACGAACGACGGCCGGCTCCGAACGAGCACGACGCCGTGGCGGTCGACGATGAGCCCGCGCGGCGCGGCGACCGGGATCAGTTGGACCTGATTCGCACGAGCTGCCGCGGCGAATTTCTCGCCTTGGACGACCTGCACTTGGGTCAGGCGCGCGAAGATCGCGATCAGCGCGATGACCAAGACCGCGATGAAACCCGCGAGCCGCACGGGCGAGGGCACGCCGAGCGTCACGGATAGCGTTCGATGCGGGTGCGGTCGACGACGAATCGGCCGCGCGCGACGAGGTAGGCGGTCGTGAGTGCGCCGGTCAGCAGCGCCTGCACGACCGCGGTATGGAAATGCACCGTTCCCAGTCCGTGCGGAAAGCCTTCGAGCCGTTCGAGTCCCCAGAACAGGAGGTTTCTCGCCATGACGGCGAGCGCGACGAGGACCCCCTGCGTCACGAAGCCATCGGAAAAGAAACTCCGGCCGAGCGTTCCGATCCCCAGCGCAGCGAGCGTCGTCGCGATCGTCCAATTGCCGCTCGCGCTGCCGAAAATATCGTCGAGCAGGCCCGCGACGCAGCCCGCGATCGCGCCGCGCCGTGCACCCATCCGCATGGCGTAGCGCCCGACGGGGATCATCACCAGCGCCGGGATCGCGCCGCGAAACGCGAACAGCCCGCCGAGTGTGGCCTGCGCGAACACCGCAAGCGCGATCCAGCCGATCGTCGGCCAGAGCGCCGGTCCGGCGATCGTCTCGATCGAGCGGTATTTACTGCGGGAGGACGAGGACACGCGAGAGCGAGCCGAACTCGACGGCGGGTGCGACGACGGCGGTTTGATCGAGCGCGCCGGCCGGTTGGGGGTAGACCTCGGAAATCGTGCCGATCGGGTAGCCGGCGTGGAACGAACGGCCCTCGCCCGTCACCACGCGGTCGCCGACGCGCAGTTTTGCATCTTGCGAGACGTATTGCAGCTTGATGCGGGTTTGCGTACCGGCCGCAATCGCCCACCAGCGGCCGCGCTGCACGACCGCCGGCAGCCGGCTCGCGATGTCGGTCACGAGCAAGACCTTGGCCGAGATCGGTGCGACCTCGATGATGCGGCCGACGACGCCGCGAGCGGTCACGACGCCTTCATCTACCCGCACGTGTTCGCGCGCGCCCTTGTCGATCGTTACGATGCGTTGGGTCGCTTCGGGATCGTAGCCGATCACCGTCGCCGCGATGCCTTCGGGATAGCGCGCTTGCGCGAGCGCCAGATCGCGTTCGGCCGGAACGCGCGAGAGTGCTTCGGCGAGCGCATCGTTCGCGGTTTGAAGCGCCGCGTTTTCTTGGACCAGGCGCGCGTTGGTGCTCGCGAGCTGCGGAGTGTTCACGGCCGCCGACCAGCCGCCGCGAATTGCGTTCGAGACCGTCGTCACGGCGAGTTGCGCGTACGTTGCGACCGTGGTGACGGTGGCGGTGAGCGGTGAGGTACGTCCGGCGCGAGCGAAATCGAGCTGCAGCAGTGCGAGGATGGCGGCGACGATGACGACGCCGATTACCGCGAGTAGCTTTCTCTCATCCCGATACGTAAAGATTGATACCACCTCGTCAACCGGTCCGCTTGCGGCCGGAGCCGTTCGAGCAGACTCGGCGACGCCAAGATGATGCCTGCGCCGCGCGCGACGCACGTCAGCGGGTCATCGGCAACGGTCGTCGGCACGTTCGTGCGCGCGGCCAACTCGCCTGCGAGCCCGGGGATGAGCGCGCCCCCGCCCGTCAGCACGATCCCGGTTTCGAGCAGGTCCGCGGCGAGATCCGGGGGTGTCTGCTCGAGGATCGACCAGCAGGCGCGCGCGATTTTGTCGATCGCGTCGGCCATCGCCTCGCCGATCGTGGCTTCGTCGATCATCCGGCGCACCGGGCGCATGAAATTGAGGTCGGTCCCGGCGGCCGGGACCGGTTCCCGCCCGGGCGCGCGCCCGGCGAAGCCCCGTTCGAGCTTGAGCCGCTCGGCCGTCAGCGGGCCGACCAGGAAGCGCTCGTTCCGGAGCCGCGCCGTGATCGCGGCATCGAACGTGTCCCCGCCGATCTTGAGCGAGTGCATCCCGACGATGCCGGAGAGCGAGAGGACCGCGATCTCGGTCGTGCCGCCGCCGATGTCGACCACCATCCGGCCACGTGTTTCGGCGATGTCGAGCCCGGCGCCGACCGCCGCGGCGACCGCCTGGGGAACGAACAGTGTCGTGCGGGGCCCGGCGGCGCGGATCGCCTCTTCAACCGCCTTGCATTCGATATCCGTCGCGCAGCCCGGAACCGAGGCGATGATGCGGGGCGCGATTCGGGAACGCGACTGCAGCGCGCGATCGACCAGCGTCTCGATCAGCGCGTGGGCGCCGCGAAAATCGGAGATCGTGCCGCCGCGCAGCGGACGGACGACCCGCACGCGGCCGGGCGCCCGCCCGTCGAGTTCTTTTGCCGCCGTACCGATCGCGATGATCGCGTCGTCGGTCGTGCGGTAGGCGACCACCGACGGTTCGCTGACGATGACCCCGTTGCCGTACTCGTAGACGACGGTGTTGGCCGTGCCCAGATCGATCCCGAGGTCCGGGCTGAACGTCGAGCGCAGCGTTCCGCCTAGGCTCACGTCAGGGCCTCGATGGGATGGGGCAGGAGCCGGTAGCCCAGGTCCGGGAGCGCTTGGGCGAACCGCGCCAGCGGGAAGCCGACGACCGTGAAATAGTCGCCCTCGATCCGGTCCACGAGCGTCGCGGCAAACCCTTGAATGCCATAGGCCCCGGCCTTGTCGAGCCCGTCGCCGGAGGCGGCGTAGGCGTCGAGCACGGCCTCGCCCGGCGCGGCGAAGTGGACCTGCGTGGTTTCGAGGCGCTCGAGGGCGCGGCCGCTGCGCGGGTCGCGCAACGCGAACGCCGTGTGGACCAGGTGGCTCCGGCCGGCGAGCCGGCCGATCATCGCACGGGCCTCGGCCCGGTCGCGCGGCTTGCCGAGCGCTTCGCCGTCGAGGTCGACGACCGTATCGGCGGCGACGATCAACACGTCCGCTTGAGCACCGTCGGCCTTGCCGCGCGCGTGCACCCGAGCGAGATCGCGCGGCGTCAGATGCGCGAGCGGAAGCTCATCGTACGCCGAGGCGACAACGTCGACGGTGAGACCGAGCGAAGCCAGCAATTCGCGCCGGCGCGGTGAACCGCTTGCGAGCGCGATGCGAGTGAGCGGAGATTCGATAATACTCCGATTCTATGGTGCGCTTCCGCGCACGCGCAAGGGAAAGGACGAAAAATGTCGTCACTATCGCCTTTTTCGGCTCATCGAATGTCATTTCTTAACGTGTCGTCTGCGCTTTCGCGCCGCACCGCCAACCGATGCGAACCGTCGCGCGCAAAGACGACCGCAGGCCTGCTGAAGCGGTTGTAGTTGCTCGCCATGCTATAGGTGTACGCGCCGGTCGTCCGCAGCGCGACCAGGTCGCCGGCTCGCAGATCGCTCGGCACCCGCACGGTTCCGAGAACGTCGTTTTCGCACGAACGCCCGCAGAGCACGGCTTCCACCGGGGCCCCGCTTGCCGCGGATGTCAACACCTCGAATTCATGAGAGGCGCCGTAGATCGCCGGCCGCGGGTTGTCGGCCATGCCGCCGTCGACGATGGCGAAGCGCCGGCCGGCTTGCGACTTGATCGCCATCACGCGATACAAGCTCGTGCCCGCGCGTGCGACGATGGCGCGACCGGGCTCGATCGCCAGCCGGTACGGCGTCCCGGCGCCGGTGGCCGCGAGTTGGCCGGCGAGCGTTTCGAGATCGAGCGGCGCGCTCTCGCCCGGCGTTTCTTCGACGCCCATCCCGCCGCCGGCGATCAGCAATTCGATCGGATGTCCGGCCGCGCGAGCCTGGTTTGCCTGCTCGATCAGGAGTGCAAGATTATCGACATACGGTGCCGTTTCCGCGATCTGCGAGCCGACATGCGCGTGCAGACCGATCAGGTGCAGCGCCGGATGTGCGGCGATCCGAGCCAGCACCGCGGGAACATCGGCCAGCGAAATGCCGAATTTCGTGTTGCCGCCGGCCGTGCGGATGTACTCGTGGGTGTGGGCTTCGATCCCGGTATTGATTCGCAGAACGACCTCGCAGCGCGCGTCGCCCGGCGCGAACGCCGCCAGCCGTTCGATTTCTTCGATGTTGTCGACCACGCCGAAGGCGACGCGGCCAGCGGCGATCGCGCGCAACTCTTCGTCGGTCTTGCCGCAGCCGTGGAAGTAGATGCGGCCGGCCGGGAATCCGCCGCTTTCCGCCGTGCGGAGTTCGCCCAGCGAGCAAACGTCGAGCCAGAGCGGCGTCGCGGCCAGCGCTTCGACCAGCGCGACGCAGAGAAACGCCTTGGCGGCGTAGGCGACCGTGATCCCGCGCGCGATGAACGCGCGGGTGAGCGTGTCGATCGCCAGATCGATCTCGTCGAGATCGTAAACGACCAGGGGCGTGCCGTATTCGGCGGCGAGTTCGCTCGCGGGTATCCCCGCGAGTAGGGCGTCGATCATCGATAGAGTCCGTGTTCGGCGATGTAGCGGTAGACGGGTTCGGGGACGAGGTAGCGGACGCTCTTGTGCGCCGCCAGGCGCGAGCGGATGAGGGTCGCCGATTCCGCAACCAGCGGCAGGTCGAGGAACTGGAATTTTGCGCGCATCTCGGGGACGACGTCGGCGAGCGCCCGCTCGAGTTCGACCGCCGTCACGTCGCCGCGCGGCGCGATCACGAAGCGTTCGAGTTGGGCGAGGATCGCTTCGAGCCGATTCCAGCGCGCGCGCACGAGCGAATCGCCGCCGACGATGAACGTGAACGCGTCATCCGGATACCGGGCGCGCAGCTTCGGCAGCAGATCCGCCGTGTAGCCGGTGGAGTCATCGGCGAGATCGCTCTCGTCGAACGCGAAAGCCGGATTCGAGGCGATCGCCAGCCGCACCATGTCGGTGCGCTGCCGCGTCGTCGCGACCGGCGTCGTCCGATGCGGCCCGTCCCGCGTCGGCACGAACAACACCCGGTCCAACCCGCACGCCTCCCCGACCGCTTCGGCAACGAACAAGTGTCCGTTATGAATCGGATCGAACCCGCCACCAAAGATCCCGACGTTCACGCGCACGGCGCTCGGTGCGCCGCACGCCCACGACGGCTCGCGCCGTACAAGCCGAAGGCGCGGCCGGAGAAAATGTCATCCTGAGCCTGTCGAAGGATGGGCGTACCACGGCTTATCGCAGCTCCATCCTTCCCTTCGACAAGCTCAGGGCAGGCTAGGCTCAGGATGACACGGTGGCGGCTCAGGATTGTGCGATTCATTACGGGGTTAGCTGTAGTCGAATTCGATGCCGGCGATGCGCACGGTGTCGCCTTCGTTCACGCCGAGTTCGCGGAGCTTCTTCTCGACGCCCATCTTGGCGAGAATCGCCTCGAAGCGTGCGAGGGCTTCGTCGGAATCGAAGTCGGTCATCTGGGCGAGACGCTCGATGCGCGGGCCCGAGACGATGAACACGCCCGCTTCTACCCGGATCTCAAACGGTTCGTTGGGAACCAGATCGATCAGCACCGGTTCGGGAGTCGAGACGGGCGGCGGCGGCGTGGCGCGGATCGTGTCCCAGGCGAGAAACAACAGCTCGCGCACGCCCTCGCCGGTGACGGCGGAGATTCCGCGCACTGCCGGATCGGCCGCGTGAAGCTCCGCGTAGCGCTCGCGCGCTTCGGGGAGGTCGAGCTTGGTGATGACCCGCACCAGCGGCTTCTCCATCAAGGCGGGATTCCAAGCGCGCAGCTCGTTTTCGATCGTGGCCTGGTCGATGCGCAGTTCGTCGCGCGAACGCGCGCCGTCGATTAGATGCAAGAGCACGCGCGTTCGTTCGACATGGCGCAGGAAGCGATCGCCTAGCCCGGCGCCCGCCGAGGCGCCTTCGATGAGCCCCGGCACGTCGACCATCACGAACGATTCTTCCTCGCCGATGCGCACGACGCCGAGTTGCGGTTCGAGCGTCGTGAACGGATAGTCGGCGATCTTCGGCCGCGCGGCGGAGACCACGCTGAGTAGCGTCGATTTGCCGGCGTTGGGTAACCCGACCAGGCCGCAGTCGGCGAGCAGTTTCAGCTCGAGGCGCACGTTGCAGCGCTCGCCCGGCTGACCTTTTTGCGAATAGCTCGGCGCCTGGCGTGCGGCCGTCGCGAAATGCTGGTTGCCCTGGCCTCCCTGACCGCCTTTGGCGACGAGCGCACGCTCGCCGGCTGCGCTCAAGTCGGCGAACAGCCGTTCCGGTTGCGGATTCCCCTCCACGTCGAGCTTCGCGCGATAGACGAGCGTTCCGACGGGGACCGGGATGACCAGATCGACGCCGCTCTTGCCCGACTTGTTCGAGGTCGAGCCCGGCGCGCCGGATTCCGCGGCGAACCTCTTCTTGAAGCGAAAGTCGACCAGCGTGCTCAAGTCGGGCGTGGCTTCCAGGACGACATCGCCGCCGCGCCCGCCGTCGCCGCCCGCGGGACCGCCCTTGGGGACGTACTTCTCACGCCGCCAGGCAACGATGCCGTCCCCGCCGTTTCCGGCGGCGATCGAAATCGAGGCTTCGTCGATGAATTGCATGGAAGAGAATCAAAAAAGGCGCCGTCAGGCGCCTTTCGTCACTCGCGCGGTGCGGTGCAGATCGATTATGCGCTCGCCGGCACGACGTTGATGTGCTTGCGGTTACGGCCTTCGGTGAACGCCACGACGCCTTCGATCACCGCGAAGATCGTATGGTCCTTGCCCATCATCACGCCGGCGCCGGGGTAGAATTTGGTCCCGCGCTGACGCACGATGATGTTGCCCGGCACGACGGCCTGGCCGCCGAAGCGCTTCACGCCTAGCCGTTGCGAGTTCGAGTCGCGCCCGTTGCGCGTCGAGCCCCCACCCTTTTTGGACGCGAAGAGCTGCAGATCGAAAGTGAACATAGCCACGGGAGTATAGCAAACCCGCATGACGGGGGTCAAATGCCGGCCGTCACCCCGCGAGCAGGGCCGGCCTGGTCTGAGGGACCGGGCGCAGGCGGATCGGACGTTTGGGCCGCAGGGTGACCAGCGGGTCGAGCGGGATCGGGTCGTGGTCGACGCGCTCGAAGCGCCAGCGCTGCGCGATGGTGGCCAGGATCAGGACCGCTTCCATCCAGGCGAACGACTCGCCGATGCAAACCCGGGAGCCGCCGCCGAACGGAAAATAGGCGAACTTGGGGAGCGCGCGGGCTTCGGCAGCCCACCGCTCGGGGCGGAAGACCAGCGGATCGACCCACAGGGCCGGGTCGCGGTGCATGACGTACTGGCTGGCGATCACGATCGAGCCGGCCGGGATGGTCCAGGTCCCCAGCGTCGTCTCGCGGGTAGCGCGGCGCCCGATCACCCAGGCCGGCGGATAGAGCCGCATCGCCTCGGCGACCACGTCGCGGGTATAACCCAGCGCGGCGACGTCGCCGGCAGCCGGCGGGCGGTCGCCGAGCACGCGCGCGAGTTCGTCGTGCAGGCGGGCCTCGATTGCGGGATGCTCGGCCAGCAGCAGCCACGTCCAGGCCAGTGCGTTCGCGGTCGTCTCGTGGCCGGCCAAGAAGATCGTCATCGCTTCGTCGCGGATCTGCTCGTCGCTCATCGGTGCGCCGTCGTCGTCGCGCGCCCCCAGCAGCATCCCGAGCAGATCGTCGCCCGGGTCGGCACTCGCGCGGCGGGCCGCGATCATGCCGTAGACGACCGCGTCGAGTCGCGCGCGACCGGCCGTGAAGTGGCGCGTCGTGGGATAGAACGGCAAGTGGTCGAGCAATTCGCCGTACAGCGTCATCGAGGCGGGGAAGCTGCGCATCGCCTCGGTGAGCGCCGCGCGTACGTCGTCCGATTCGGCCGCGACGTCGGTCGTGAACAGCGTTTCGGCGGCGATGCCGAGCGTGAGGCGCACCATCGCCGCGTCCATCTCGAACGCTTCACCCGCATGCCAGGCGCTACTCTGGTCCTGGGTCGCGCGCACCATCGCCGCGCCGTACTTCGCGATGCGCTCGCGATGGAAGGCGGGTTGCATCATGCGGCGCTGGTGCAGGTGCAGGGGGTCCTCGCTGCTCAGCAGCCCGTCGCCGAGCAGGCGCCGCAGGCGCTTGATCCCGCGGCTCTTCACGTAGTCGCGCCCACGCGTCACCAGCGCCTCTTCGATCAGCGCCGGATCGTTGAGGAAATACAGTCGCCGCCGGCCGATTCGCCACGATGAGATCGGACCCAGCGCGGCCAGGTCCAAGAAGAACGTGATGAATTTCCCGAAACCGTCGACGCGCGCCGTGTTCACGATGAACTCCAGCGTCGCGAGCGGCCCGGGACCGGGTGGGAACGGCGGACGGGTAGCCATCACCAAAGGTCTACCCATCCGCGATCCGGGGGTTACAGCCGGGGGGCTCGGCCTGCTAGATGCGCTGCGAGAGGGTCAGGGTCAGGGTGGCGGGCGCGATGCCGAACTCTTCGGCCGAGAAGTTGCCGTTGACGAACTCCGCAAGCGCGCTGGAGTCGCTGAAGAACGGGTTCTCACGCGCGAACACGCCCTGGCCGAGGTACCCGTAGACCTGCACGGCGTTGTTGAAGATGTTTGTCCCGCCGAGGGTGAGGACGGTGCGGTTATCCTTGCCGAAGGCGTGCGAGATGAAAGCGTTGCTGTGCCAGTACGCCGGACGGTCCAGCGGGTTGTTCCCGTCGACGTAGTAGTTGTCGATCCGGAACTCCCAGTTCTTGGGCGCGACGTCGAGCGAGATCGTGGCCTGATGCAGCGGGAGCCCGAGAATCTGACCGCCGTTTACGTTGGTCGGATTGTTCTGCAAGAAATCGTCGGGCAGCCCGAATTGTTGCGAGGACTCGATCGAGTAGCCGTAGTCGAAGGAGACGATCTTGCTCACGCGCTGACGGCCGCTGAGTTCGATGCCGCGCGCGAGCGCGTGCGCCAAGTTATAGGTCGTGGCGACGCTGAGGTACGGGTACACGAGCGCGAGGTTCGACCCGGCGGCCGGGCTGAGGCCGCATGCGGTTATGAGGCGAGCCGCGTATGTTTGACCCGGCCCAACATATCCTAGCTTGTGCGGGCGGCGGGGGCGTGACCCGGTTGCAGCTCCACGAGAACGGGACGCCGTCCGTCATCGACACGACCGCGATCGCCGCGGGCGTTCACACCACCACGATCGATCCGGCGACCCACGCCGTCTTCGCCGTTTGGGGCACCCGTGACGGCTCGGGCGACTTCGTCCAGAAGTTCACGCCCTAGCCGAACCCGGCCGCGAGGCAACGCAAGCGCCCGCGCGCGCAGGGCGAAGCCGTCGTGCCCGCATATAGGCCATAGGTTTTGGAGAAGCGACGCGTCGTCATTACCGGCCTGGGTGCGGTGACCCCCATGGGCAATTCGGTTCCCGAGTTCTGGGACGGCCTGGTCAACGGCCGCTCCGGGGTCGGGCCGATCACGGCCTTCGATTCCACCAAACTCCGGGCGCATATCGCCGCCGAAGTGAAGAACTTCGATCCGGCTGCGCTGATCGGGCGTAAAGAGGCGCGCCGGATGGATCGGTATACGCAGTTCGCCCATGTCGCCGCCGTCGAGGCGATGGCCGACGCCGATCTGCCCGACGATCCCGACGTGCGTCGCGAGACCGGCGTCATCATCGCCAGCGGGATCGGCGGCATCATCACGGTCGAGGATACCGTCACCGCGACCGCGCCGACCCAGGCCTGGGACCGCATCTCGCCGTTCTTCGTCCCGATGCTCATGTCCAATGCCGCCTCGGCGCAGGTCTCGATGAAGTACGGCCTGCGCGGACCCGTGTTCGCGGTTTCGAGTGCCTGTGCCAGCGCCAACGACGGCATGGCCATGGCCTATATGAAGATCGCTTACGGCGATGCGATCGCGATGGTGACCGGCGGTTCCGAAGCCACCGTCATCCCGACCGCGATGGGCGGCTTCGACTCGATGAAGGCGCTCTCGACCCGCAACGACGAGCCCGCGCGGGCTTCGCGGCCGTTCGACCGCGAACGCGACGGCTTCGTGCTCGGCGAAGGCGCGGGGGTGCTGGTCTTCGAGGAGCGCGAATTCGCGCTGGCGCGCGGGGCGCGCATCTATGCCGAGATCATCGGCTACGGCGAGTCGGCCGACGCCTACCACATCGCGCAGCCCGATCCGGAATCGCGCGGCGTCATTCTGGCGTTCGAGCGCGCGCTGCGCAGCGCGGGGATCGCCAAAGAACGCGTGGGCTACATCAACGCGCACGCGACCTCGACACCGCTCGGCGACGAGGCCGAATCGCAGGCGATCGAGCGCGTGTTCGGCGAGCACGCGCTGAAGCTCGCGGTGAGTTCCACAAAGTCCATGCACGGGCATCTGCTCGGCGCGGCCGGCGCCGTGGAAGGGATCGCGAGCGTGCTCGCGCTGCGCCACGGCATCCTTCCGCCGACGATCAACTACGAATTCCCCGATCCCGAATGCCGGCTCGACTACGTCCCCAACGTCGCCCGCAAAGCCGACATCAACGTCGCGCTCTCGTCGGGCTTCGGGTTCGGCGGTCACAATTCGGTCATCGCCTTCGCGAAGCACATTTGACATGGCGCTCCTGAGGCGTACGCAGCGAGCGCGGAGCGCCGGCTAATTTCCGGGGAAGCGTGGCGCCGGCGCGTGCGGGCGCTGCTCAAACGCTGCGGTGCCGGCAACGTCGAGCCGCAATTGGTCGAAGGCGCGTTCGTGCATGAGAGCGCGGCGCGTGAACGCGGCTTCGCCTCCAACGAACGGCTCGAGTTTCTCGGCGACGCGATTCTGGGCGATCTGGTCGCCCGCTATCTGTTCGCCCGGTATCCGGCCGCGGGCGAAGGCGAACTCTCGCGCCGCAAAGCCGCCCTGGTCAGCGGCGAAGCCTGCGCCCTGACCGCGCGGAAGCTCGGCTTCGGCGACCTCGTGATCCTGGGCCAAGGGGCTGCCTCCGACGGCGGGGCCGACAACACGACGATCCTGGGGGACGCGTTCGAGGCGTTCGTCGCGGCCTTTGCCGCCGCGACCGACGCCGAACGCACCCGGGCGTTCGTCGAGCGCGAGCACCTCGCTTCACTCGACCGCGAAGACCTCTCGGTCCGCGATGCCAAGACCGCCCTCCAGGAGTTCACCCAGGGCCGCCTGGGGCTGGCCCCCGTATACATCGAACGGGCGGAGGGGCCGCCGCACGACCGGCGTTACACCTCACAGGTCCGGGTCGGCAACGAGGTCCTCGGCGAAGGGATCGGACCCTCGAAGAAGGCGGCTCAGCAGTCGGCGGCGGCGATGGCGCTGGCCACCTTGGCGGAGCGCACTCCTCCTGAGGCGCCGGACCCTGCGGTGTCGAACACCCCGCACGACGCTGCCGGCGGGCGGGATGGGCAAGTGATCGCGTTCCGGCCGCGGCGCAAACCCAAACCCAAACCGAAAGCACCCACCACCCCGTGACGAACGATCGATGCGACTGAAGTCGCTCAAAGTCTTCGGCTTCAAAACGTTTGCCGAGGCGACCACCGTCGAGTTCATCCCCGGTGCGACCGCCGTAGTCGGTCCCAACGGATCGGGGAAGTCGAATCTCGTCGATGCGATCCGGTGGGTCTTGGGCGAGCAATCGACGCGCTCGCTGCGCTCGCAGCGGCTCGAAGACGTCATCTTCGCCGGCAACGCCACGCGCAAGCCGCTGGGCATGGCCGAAGTCACCCTGACTTTCGACAATGAAGATCGCTCGTTGCCGCTCGATTTCGGTGAGGTTTCGATCACCCGCCGCGCCTATCGCGCCGGCGAGTCGGAGTTTTTCATCAATCGCGAGCCGGTGCGCCTGCGCAACGTCGTCGAGCTGCTGATGGGGACGGGCCTGGGGCCCGGATCGTATGCGATCGTCTCGCAAGGTCAAATCGACGCGATCCTCTCCTCGAAGCCCACCGAACGGCGGGCGCTGTTCGAGGAGACGGCCGGCATCGCGAAGTTTCTCGCGCGCAAGGCCGAAGCGATGCGCCGGCTCGACGGCACCGAGCAGAACGCGATTCGCGTCAACGACCTCATCGCCGAACTCGAACGTCGCATCCCCGAACTCGAAACCCAAGTGCGGCGCGCAAAGCGCTATCGCAAGGTGACCGCGCGGGTGCGCGACTTGGAGATTCTCTCGTATTTGCGTGCGAGCTCGTCGCGGCGCGCGGAGCGCGAGCGCGTCGCCGCCGAACTCGACGCACTCAACGTCCGGCGCGTCGGCGCGGCGGCGCGAGCGGCCACGCTCGGCGCGGAGCTGGCCGCGCTGCGGAACATCCACTATACGCTCGAACTCGAACTCGAGGAGCATCGCACCGCGGCGCAATCCGCGCGCGCGGAGGCCGCGCGCCTCGAAGCGGAGATCGCCGCCGCGGTCGGCCGGCGCGAGGCGATCGAAGCGCAATCGCATGCTTCGAGCGCCGATCGCGAGCGCGTCGAAGCGGAGCGCGAGCAATTACGGGCGACGGTCGCGCAACTCGACGAACGTCTGGCGCCGCTCGCCGCGCAAACCGGCGGCCTGCGCGACCGCGAACTCGCGGCATCGGCGGCGGTCGCCGAGGCCCGTCACGCGCTCGACGCGATTTTCACCGAGCTGCGCGCCGTCGAGAGCGCGGTCGCGGAACGTGCGGCGAGTGAAGCCGGGCGGCGCGCCCAGATCGCCGGGACGCGTGCGGAACTCGACCGGCTCGAAGCCGAACGGACGCGCGTCGAAGCGGATCGGCAGAGATTCGCCGCCGCCGCGGAGCTGGCACGCGCGGGCTTCGGCGAACGTGAGCTTCTGATCGCCCGCTACGAAACCGAAGTCAGCGCCGAACGCGCGCGCGTCGCCGCCGCTCAAGAACGCGGCGACGAGGCGGCGCGCCTGGTCGCCGCGTTGCAGAACCGCTATCGCGAACGGTCGAGCGAACTGGCCTCGGCCGAGTCGCGCCTGCATACGATCGAAGAACTCGAAGCGACGCTCGAAGGCCATGTCCCAGGCACCCGGGCCGTCGTGGAAGCCGCCGGCCGCGGCGAACTCACCGGCCTCTTGGGCGTCGTCTCCAACGTGATCGATGTCGACGAGCGCTATGCGCGCGCGCTCAACGTCGCATTCGGCGCGGGCCTCTCCAACATCGTCACGGCGACCAGCGAAGACGCCGAACGCGCCGTCGGCTATCTGCGGGATCGCGAACTCGGCCGCGCGACGTTCTTGCCGCTCGACACGCTCGCCGCGCGCGAAGGTCACGAGATCCGCGACCTCGCCGGCCGGCCGGGCGTGATCGGCTACGCGCATACCCTGGTGCGCAGCGCGGAATACCTGCGCGGCATCGTCGCGTTCCTGGTTGGCCGCATCCTGGTCGTCGACACGTTGCAAACCGGGATTCACCTGGTGCGCGGTGAGGGCTTCCGCGATTCGATCGTCACGCTCGACGGCGAGCAAATCCTCGGCGGCGGCGCGATCACCGGCGGCCGCTACCGCCGCGAACGCTCGATTCTCGCGCGGCGCGCGCAGGCGCAGTCGCTGCGCGAACGGATCCCCGGGCTGCGCGCCGAGCTGGAGGCGATCGAGCGCGACGGAAACGCGGCCAAGGCCGAGATGGAAACGGCGGCGGCGGCGCGCGACGTCGCGACCAAGGCCGCCAACGACGCCGAAGTCGCCTTGCGCGACGTGCGCACCCAGTTGCAGTCGCTCGCCGTCGACATCGAACGGCTCGACGGCGACGTGGCGGCCGCCGTCGAGCGCGCCGCCCTGCTCGGCGCCGGTCACGCGGAGGCCGGCGCCAAGCTGCACGCGCTCGAGCGCGTCGCCGACGATCGCGTCGATCTCACCGGCGAGAAGCTGCGGCTCGAAGCCGCGCTCGCGGCCGTGCGCGAACGGATCGCCGAGGTCGAGGCGGCCCAGGCGGCCGTCGCGCACGAAGCCTCGGGGGTGCGCGAGGCGATCGCCGCGCTCACGGCGCAGCGCGACGGCAGCGTGACGCGCTTGGGTCTGCTCGACGCCGATCGCGAACGCGCCGCCGCGGCCCGCGAGCAGATGCTCGCCGAGCTTGCGGTCTTGCGCGACCGCATCGTGACGCTCCAGGCCGCGCAGACGCTCGCGGCCGCGGCGGTGACCGCCGCCGATGCCGCGGTCGAGGAATCGCGCAAGGCGCGCGAAGCGACCGCCGACTCTGCCGGCCAGGTCGAAGCCGGCGAACGGATCGCGCAGCGCGAGGATCGCGAGGCGACCGCCGCCGGCGAGACCGCGCGCCGCCGGCTCGCGGAGATCGACGCCGAACTCGGGATGCTGCAAGCGAACTTCGCACAGAACCCGGCGAACGACGACGAGCAGCGCGCCGTCATCGAACGCTACGCGAACGAGGACGATACGGTCGTGGAAGAATTGCCGCGCCTGCGCGAGGAGCTTGCGCGGCTGGCGAACGTCAACCTCAACGCCGAAGCGGATCGCGACGAGCTCGCGGCGCGCGAAGCGTTTCTGCGCGAGCAGCTCGAGGATCTGGGCAAGGCGCGCGCGACGCTGCTGGCGACGATCAAAGAGATCGAAGCGTCGTGTCAGGACCAGTTCAACGAAACGTTCGAGGCGGTGCGTGCAAGTTTCGAGGAGATGTTTGCGCGCCTCTTCCCGGGCGGCGCGGCCAAGATGTGGCAGACCGATCCCGACAATCTCTCCGAGACCGGGATCGAGATCGCGGTCCAGCCGCCGGGCAAGAAGATGACCGCGCTGCAGGCGCTCTCGGGCGGCGAGCGCGCCATGACGGCGGCGGCGCTGATCTTCGCGCTCATCGACGTGCGGCCCTCACCGTTCTACCTGCTCGACGAAGTCGACGCGGCGCTCGACGACGCCAACGTCGAGCGGCTCTCGGCGATGGTGCGCGAAGTCGCCGCCACCGCGCAGATGCTCATCGTCACCCACAACAAGAAGACCATGGAACTGGCCGAACGCATGTACGGCGTCACGATGCAGGAGCCGGGCGTCAGCTCGATCATCTCGGCTTCGCTCGAAGCCGTGCCCGTGCACGCGCATCCCGACATCGAGGAGGCACGCGAACCCGCCATTGTCTGACCAGACTGCCTCGACGGCGCTGCTCTCGGTCCACGACCGCAGCGGCATCGTTGAACTCGCCCGCGTGCTCGTGGATCGTGGGGTCACCTTGGTGGCCACCGGCGGCACGCGCGCGTATCTCGCCGAGCACGGCATCGCCGCCCGCGACGTCGGCGAATTCACCGGCTACCCGGCGCTCTTCGACGGGCGCGTGAAGACGCTGCACCCCAGCGTCTTCGGCGGCATCCTCGCGGACCGGCGCAACCCCGCGCACCTCGCCGAGGCGGCGCAGCAGGGCGTGCCGATGATCGATCTCGTGGTCGTCAACTTGTATCCGTTCGAGGCGACGGTGGCGCGCGAAGACGCCTCGCTCGAAGAGGCGATCGAACAGATCGACATCGGCGGCGTCTCGCTGCTGCGCGCGGCGGCGAAAAACTACGCCGGCGTGATCATCCTGAGCGATCCGGTGCAGTACGAGAAGTACGTGGCCTCGCTGCCGGCGGGTCCCGATCTCTGGCAGCGCCGGCGGCTGGCGACGCGCGCCTTCGAGCGCACCGCCGACTACGACTCGGCGATCGCGCGCTATCTCGAGTCGGGGCTGCTCTCGAGCGAACTCCCCGGTTCGCTGGCGCTCTCGATTCCGGTCGCTCAGCCGCTGCGCTACGGCGAGAACCCGCAGGACCGGGCCGCCTTCTACCTCGCGCGCAACACGAAGCTGCCCGAACAGCTCTGGGGCAAGGCGCTCTCGTACAACAACCTGCTCGATCTCGACGCGACCCTGCGGCTGCTGGTGCGCGCGCCGCTGGGGATCAGCGAGGTCAAACACCACGCGGTCCACGCCAGCGCCATCCGGCGGGCGGCGATCGTGAAGCATACCGTGCCGTGCGGCGTCGCCGAACGGCCGACGGTCGCGCAAGCGGTGCGCGCCGCGCTCGATGCCGACCCCGTTTCCGCCTACGGGGGGATCATCGCGGTCGACGGCACGATCGACGCCGAAGCCGCTGCGGCTTTGGGCGAGTTCTTTCTCGAGATCGTCGCCGCGCCGGACTTCGCCCACGATGCGCTGGAGTTGCTCGAGCGCAAGAAGAACCTGCGCATCATGCGGTATGCCGCGGGGATGCCGGAGCGCATCGCCGGTGAACTGCGCGTGCGCAGCGCGCTGGGCGGGGTGCTAGCCGAGGACGACGATCCGGCCGCCGAGCCGGAGCGCTGGCGCGTCGCCTCGCAACGTCAGCCGACGACCGCCGAGTGGCGCGATCTGGTCTTCGCTTGGGACATCGTACGGCACGTCAAATCGAACGGCGTCGTCGTCGCTCGCGACGGCATCTCGCGCGGCATCTGCGCCGGTCAGACCAATCGAGTCAGCGCCGTTCGAATCGCAAGCGAACGCGCCGGCGAGTTCGCCCGCTGCGCCGCCGCCGCCAGCGACGGGTTCTTCCCGTTCGCCGACGGCCTCGAAGCCGCGGCCGACGCCGGGATCGGCGCGGTCATCGCGCCCAGCGGCTCGATCCGCGACAACGAGGTCATCGCCGCTGCCGACGCGCGCGGGATCGCGCTGGTCTTTTCCAGCCACCGGTACTTCCTGCACTAGCATGAGCGCCATCATCGCGTTCGTCGTGCGGCTGGTCGGCTATGCGCTCATCGTCGGGATCCCGGCGCGCCTCGCGGAGTGGATCTGGCAACAGAAGAACCTGGACACGGTCGACGAGCTGCAGACGCCGCATTCGATCGCGTTCCTCGTGCTCGGCTTCACGCCGTTCGTGCTCGCGCTGTTCGGTTTCGGCCGGTTGCGCAACCTCGCCGTCTTCATCGCCCTGGCACTCGACGGCGCGGTGCTGACCGCGCCGTTCGCGTTTGCTCGCCTCGTCTCTGTGGGAGTGTCGTGATCATGCCGCGTTTTCTGCACACCTCGATCTTCGTCAACGACCTAGCCGAATCGATCGCGTTCTACACCGAGAAGCTCGGCTTGGAACTGCTCGGCGGCCCGGATCACTACCCCGGCAACGCCGACATGGCGTTCGTGGGCAAGAGCTGGGATGCGTACATCGAGCTGGTCTACGATCTCGAAGCGCACCCGCCGTACGCGCTGGGCAACCGTTACGAGCACCTCGCGCTCGAGATCGACGACGCCGATCTCGCGGGCTACGTGGAACGCCTGCGCGCCAAAGGCGTGACGATCCTCAAAGAGCCCAAGAAATCGCCGAGCGGAACGCGCTCGATCGCCTTCATCGAAGATCCCAACGGCATCCCGGTCGAATTACTCGAACCGCGCCCCCCCAGCGACAAACTCAGGGCAGGCTCAGCTTGAGCCAAATCGGCGCGCCGCGCGGTACGAACAACGTCTATCCGCCCGAGTCGGCCGCTTGGAACGAACTCGAAGCCAACGCGCGCGAGATCGCGCACCGCTTCGGCTACGGCGAGATTCGCACGCCGATGTTCGAGGCGACCGAGCTGTTCGTGCGCGGCGTCGGCGAGATGACCGACATCGTCGAGAAAGAGATGTACACGTTCACCGACAAGGGTGGCCGCAGTATGACGCTGCGGCCCGAGTGGACTGCCCCCGTCGTGCGCGCGCTCTTGCAGCACAATCTGCTCGCGCAGGGGCCGCAGCGGCTGTATTACATCGGGCCGTTCTTCCGGTACGAACGTCCGCAAGCGGGCCGCTACCGGCAAGCCAATCAGTTCGGCGTCGAGTGTTTCGGCTTCGCGGGGCCCGAGGCGGACGCCGAGGTCATCCAGATCGCCAGCGCCTTGGTCGCGCGCTACGGCATCACCGACGCGCGTTTGCAGATCAACACGATCGGCGACGAGGTGTGCCGCCCCGCCTACCGCGACGCGCTGCTGGAGCATTTTCGCCCGCACGCCGCGGAGCTGTCGCCGGATTCACAGCGCAGGCTCGAACGCAACCCGCTGCGCATCCTCGATTCGAAGGCGCCGGCCGATGCGCCGTTCATCGCGAGCGCGCCGGCCTTCTTGGACCGCTTGTGTCTGCCGTGCGCCGCGCACTTCGACCGGCTGCGCGGGTACCTCGACGCGATCGGCCTCGGGTACGAGGTGAACCCGCGGCTGGTGCGCGGCTTCGACTACTACACCCGCACGGTGTTCGAGATCAGCTCGTCGGCGCTGGGGTCGCAGAGCGCCGTCTGCGGCGGCGGGCGCTACGACGGCCTCGTGGCGTCGCTCGGCGGCCCGGCGAGCCCGGCCGTCGGCTTCGGCCTGGGGCTCGAACGCTTCCTGATGGTGGTCAAGGCGACCGCCGGCGAGGCGGTCGCGCCGCGCCGCGGCTTCCAGGCGATCGCGCTGGGCGAGGCGGCCCGGACGCGCCTCGTCCCGATCGTCGCGGCGCTGCGCCGGTGCGGTGACGCGCCCGCGTACATGGATTTCGGCGAGCGCAAGATCGCGGCGCATTTCAAATTGGCCGACCGCAACGGCGCGCGCTACGGCATCATCCTGGGCGACGACGAGCTGGCTCGGGACGAGGTCGTGCTGCGCGATCTGGTCGCCCGCGACGAGCGCCGGCTGCCCCTTCTCGCCGGCGCGGCAGAAACCGCCCGCGTGCTGGTCGAAGCCAGCCGCGAATGAATCCTTCGACAGAGCTCAGGACTTTGAATTGAACGAGAGCGAAGCCGACCGCGTCCGCGAGCTCGGTGAGGTCCTCCAAGAGTTCGACCTCGATGCGATCCGGATCAAGTTAGGCGAAGCGGAGTACGAACTCGTGCGCCGGGAGGCCGTTGCGGCGCCGTTCGTGATCGCCGCGCCCCCGGCGCCGCCGGTCGCGCCGGAGCCGGTCGCCCCGGCTGGGCCGGCCGTGGCCGCCCCGTCCGTCAACGTGAAGAAGGTCACGGCGCCGGTCGTGGGCGTGTTCTACCGCTCGTCGTCGCCGGGTTCCGACCCGTTCGTCAACGTCGGCGACCGGGTCGAGATCGGCAAGACGCTCTGCATCCTCGAAGCGATGAAGCACATGAACGAGATCGAGAGCGACTACGCCGGGGTCGTGAGCCGCATCTTCCCGGAGAACGGTGAGTTGGTCTCGCTGGGCCAGGAACTGCTATGGATCGAACCGTGAGCCTCGACGTGCGCGGCAAGCGCGGCTTCGCCGAACTGCTCGCCGACCGGCGGGGCCAGCTCGAGCGGCCGCACTACGAAGCCCAAGTCGCCGCGATCGTCGCGGCGCTGGTCGGCGCGTTTCGCGCCGGCAAGAAAGTGCTCTGGTTCGGCAACGGCGGCAGCGCCGCCGACGCGCAGCATCTGGCGGCGGAGTTCTCGGGCCGCTTCTTGCGCGAACGGCGCGGCTACCCGTCCGAAGCGCTCTCCGTCAATACCTCGGCCGTGACCGCGATCGGCAACGATTTCGGTTACGACAGCGTCTTCGCGCGCCAGGTCGAGGCGTTCGCGCAGCCGGGTGACGTTGTCGTGGGCATTACGACCAGCGGCAGTTCCAAGAACGTCGTGCTCGGTCTCGAAGCGGCGAAGCGCAACGGCGCCACGACGGTCGCGTTCACCGGCAACGGCGGCGGGCCGGTCGCGCAGATCGCCGATCTCGCGCTCGTCGGCCCGGACGGCTACAGCGCGATCGTGCAAGAAGTCCACATCACGATGGGTCACATCATCTGCGATCTCGTCGAGCAAGCCCTGATCTTCGAGTCGTGAAGCGTCCCGTGGTATTTCTCGATCGCGACGGCACCATCATCGAAGACAAACGCTTTCTCGGCGATCCGGCCGGCGTGGAGTTTCTGCCGACGGCCGTCGAGGCGATCAAGCTGCTCGGCGAACGCGGCTACGCGACGGTCGTCGTCTCGAACCAGTCGGGCGTCGCGCGCGGCTATTTCGACGACGCGACGGTCGAGCGCGTGAACGCCGAGATCGCGCGCCGGCTGGCTGCCGGCGGCGCCGTGATCGACGCCTGGTACTGGTGCTCGCATTACGACGAGGGCTGCGAGTGCCGCAAGCCGCTGCCCGGGATGATCGAACGCGCGCTGCGCGAGCATCCGTTCACGCTCGCGGGCGGCGCGGTGATCGGTGACCGGGGGCTGGACATCGAACTCGGCCACGGCGTCGGCATCCCCGCCGTCCTCGTGCCGAGCAGACTCTATCCGTACGTCGGGCCCGAACCGGATTTCCGCGCGCCGACGCTGCTCGACGCCGCCCAGTGGATCGTGAACCGTGGAGCTTGAGACGATCGCCGCCCCGACCGCGAGCGAACTGCTCGCGCGGATGAGCGGCCGCCACATCGTCGTGATCGGCGACGTGATGATCGACGAGTGGATCTGGGGCAGCGTCAGCCGTATCTCACCCGAAGCGCCCGTCCCGGTCGTCGCGGTGCGCGATCATTCGTTCACGCTGGGCGGCGCGGGCAATGTTGCGAGCAACTTGCGCGCGCTCGGCGCGAACGTGACCTTCGTCGGCGCGGTCGGCGACGATGCGGCCGCGAACCGCGTGCGCGCGCTCTTCGCCGAAAACAACGTCGACGCGCGGGGCCTGGTGGTGCTGGCGGGCCGGCCCACGACGCGCAAGACGCGGATCGTCGCCCAGAACCAGCAGGTCGTGCGCGCCGATTGGGAAGCGACCGCGCCGCTGGACGACGCGGCGCGCGCGGCGGCGGTCGCGCACGTTGTCGCAGCGATTCGCGGTGCCGACGCGGTCGTGCTCTCCGATTATGCCAAGGGCTTTTTCTCGCGCGAGATCGTCGCAGCCGCGCTCGGCGCGCCGCTGGTGATCGCCGATCCCAAGCCCGGCAACCTCGACCTGTTCGCGGGCGTGAGCTGCATCGCACCCAACGTGGCCGAGGCCGCGCGCGCGACCGGCATCGCGATCGTCGACGGCCCTTCGCTCGAACGCGCGGGCCGCGCGCTGCTCGAGCGGCTGGGCTGCCGCTACGTGATCGTCACGCGCGGCGAGCACGGTATGTCGCTCTTCGGCCGCGACGGCGAACGCGCCGACATCCCGTCGGTCGCCCGCACCGTGTTCGACGTCAGCGGCGCCGGCGATACCGTCGTCGCGGTGCTGACGCTCGCGCTCGCGGCGCGCATCCCGATCGAACGCGCGATGCAACTCGCCAACTTCGCCGCCGGTGCGGTCGTCGAAAAGCTGGGGACCGCGACGGCGACCCCGGCCGAGATCATCGCGCTCTTGGAACACGATGCCGCCGGACGCGCCTGACCTCTTCGGCGCGATCCTCGACCTGGACACGGCCGCGGCCTGGCGCGAAGCGCTGCGCGTCGCGGGCCGGCGGGTCGTGTTCACCAACGGCTGCTTCGATATCGTGCACGCCGGGCACGTGCAGTATCTGGCCTGGGCGCGCCGTCAGGGTGATGCTTTGGTGGTCGGGCTCAACAGCGACACCTCCGTGCGCGCGCTCAAGGGACCCGAGCGCCCCTTCGTGACCTTCGCGGATCGCGCGAGCGTGCTGGCTGCGCTGCGCAGCGTCAACGTCGTGGTCGGCTTCGCGGAGCGCACGCCCGAAGCGCTGCTCGAACGCATCCGGCCGGACGTTCACGTGAAGAGCGCGCAGTACCGCATCGAGGAACTGCCCGAAAAATACGTCGTCGAAAAACACGGCGGCCGGATCGTGCTCGCCCCGCACGAAGCGGGTCACAGCACGACCGACCTCGTCGCACGCGTCCGCTCCACGTAAGCCGTGATCCTCGCGCTGACGGCCAACGGTCCGGGCGAATTTTCGGGCTGGGTGCGGCCCCTCTTGCACGAACTCTATGCGAACGATGCCGCGCTCGACGTGCGGCTCTTTTTCGTCCCCGACGATTACGCGACGGGTCACGAGGCGGACGTCGCGCGCGCGCTCTTTCCCCAGGCCCATGTCTACGCGCCGCGCCATTATACGCGCTTCGCGCTGGGTGGTTCGCTCGAGGGGATGCCGGCGCGCGCCGATCGTGTGCAGTATCTGGGCGGCGATTTGATGCATGTCGCGCGGCTGCACGCGCGCCTGGGCGGGATCGTCACCTCGTTCAAGTTCTCGCGCAAGCGCTACGCGGAACTCTTCGCGCACGTGTTCGCGGTCGACGAAGCGAATCGCACGGAGTTGCTGGGCTGGGGAACGCCGCCCGAGCGTATCTCGGTGGTCGGCAATCTCGCAATCGACGGCGCGCTCGCGGAGGCCGCCGGCGCCTACGGCGATCCGGTCAGCGACGCGGCCGCGGACGGCATCGTGATCTTGCCGGGCTCGCGCAGGCACGAAGTCGCGAACCTCTACTCGTTCTTCGTCGCGGTCGCGCTGCAACTGCGGCTACGCTTGGGCGACGTGCCGATCGCGTTCGGCCGCTCCCCGTTCACGACCGACGCGGAATTGCGCGCGGCGCTCGCCCGCGGCGGCGATCCGCGCGCCTACGGTGCCCGCGCCGCGCTGGCCGGCGACGGCGAGACGATCGAAGCCGAGGGCCTGCGGTTTCCGCTGGTGCGCGCGACGATGCGCACGGCGGCGGCCGCGCGCCTCGCGATCACGATTCCCGGGACCAAGGTCATCGAACTGGCGGCGCTGGGCATCCCGGCGCTCGTGTGCGTGCCACTCAATGCCCCCGAACTCGCGGTCATCAACGGGCCGCTGCAATACCTCGGCCGGCTGCCGTGGATCGGCGCGCCGCTCAAGCGCGTGGCGGCGCTCGCGGTCACCCGCCGCTTCCGCTATTTCGCCCAGCCGAACATCGATGCCGGAAAAGAACTCGTGCCGGAACTCGTCGGGACGCTCTTCCCGGCGCGCGTCGCGGCGCTGGCCGTCGAACGGTACCACGATCCGGCCTGGTGCACGGCGACCGGCGCGGAACTTCGCGCGCGTTACGCGGGTCATGCCGGAGCGGCCCGGCGCATGGCCGCAGCCCTTGGAACATCATGAAATTCACGATCGTCATCGCCACCAAAGACCGCGCCGCTCTGCTCGAAGGCGCCCTGAGCGCACTCGAAACGCAACTCGGCGCGCCGCCGTTCGAGGTCGTCGTGGTCGACAACGGATCGACGGACGACACCTGCGGCGTCGCCGAGCGGCACGGCGTCGCGTATCGTTTCGAGCCCGTGCCCAATCGGGGCAAGGCCCGCAATCGCGGCTTGGACGGCGCGACCGGCACCCATGTGCTCTTCATCGACGACGACGTCGTGTTGCCGCCGCACTTCGTCGCGGCGCACGCCCGCGGCCACGACCGGTCGATTTTTCCGCAAGCGGTCTCGGGTCCCATCATCAACGTTCCGGACGCGGGCGAACGGCCCACCCCCGGCGTGAACAATTTCTCGAACGCGTTCTTTTGTACGTGCAATGTCAGCGTGCCGCTCGCGTCGCTGCGCTCGGCCGGCGGCTTCGACGAGTCATTCGATCTCTATGGTTGGGAAGACACGGAACTGGGCGTGCGGCTGCGCGCGCTCGACGTGCGGCGTGTGTTCGCCTGGGACGCCTATCTGTGGCACATCAAACCGCCGGCGACCGAAACGCTCGATGCTGCGCTTGCGAAGACGATCGAGAAGGCGCGCATGGCCGCCCGATTCGTGACCAAGGAACCCTCGCGTCGCGCGCGGCTGGCGACCGGGGCGTACGGCGTGAACCTCGCACGCGGGCGCGTGCTCGGGCCGCGCTTCCTGCAACCGCTTTTGGCGGGGCTCGCCTCGAGCGAGCGCGTACCGCCGGGCGTCGCGTCGCTCGCTCGCGCCCGGCTGCTCGACAGCGTATACATCGACGAACTCACGCGCGCGCTTGCGGACGGGGCCGATCGCTAAGGTTCTGCTCGTTCGGCTCGACGGGATCGGTGATGCGCTGGCCTGCACGCCGCTCATCGTCGCGCTCCGCGAAGCGGGCCACACCGTCGGCGTGGCGCTCTCGGATCGCAACGCCGGCGTCTTCGCGCCGGGGACGTTCGTCGCGCGCCATGTGCTCGAGCGCATTCCCTGGCCGGCGCACGGTTCGACGCCGGCTTCGACGCAACGCGCGCGAAGCGAGATCGGCGCCGCCCGTTACGACGTTGCGCTGGTCGCCTCGGAGGAGCCTGAAGCATACCGTCTCGCGGCGGGGATACGCGAACGCGTCGGCTTCGTCACCGGGTGGGCCAAGCCGCTCAAGACGCTCTGGGCGCGCTCCCGGCTCACCCAGCCGGTCTTCCGGCCTGCGAGCTTGGGCCGCGCGCGCGATCACGAAGTCGAGGTGCTCTTTGGCCTGGGCCGGGGTCTATTCGATGCGGTGCCGACCCGCGATCCGGCGCACCTTCGCCCGGTGATTCAAGGGTCGCGACCCAGCCCGGTGCGCAGCGGGATCGTGCTGCAACTCGGCACCAAATGGACGGCGCTGGGCGTCGCGCCCGCCGCGACGCGGGCGATCGCGACGGCGCTCGCGCAACGCGGTGCGCGCCTCGTGGTCAGTCCCGCGGAAGCCGATGCGGTGCGTGAGCTGGTCGGCGGGCTCCCGCTCTGCATTGCGCCCACGCTCGCCGGCTGGAAAGACGAGATCGACCGCAGCGCGATCGTCGTGACACCCGATACGGGGGCCGTCCATCTGGCCGGGATGCTCGGCATCCCGGTCGTTGCCGTCTTCGCGCCGGACCCCTCCGGGGCACAGGTCGCGCGCTGGTCGCCATGGGCTGCGCCGGGATCGGCGCTGTTCAGCGACCGTTTGCCGGCCGGTACGGCGGCCGAGCGCGTGTTGGCCGAGATCGCGCGCTACGCCGATGGCTGAGCGCGCGCTGCTCGTCGCCGCCGGCGGCGGCATCGGCGACACGTTGCTCGCTACGGTCGTCGCGCAGGCGCTGCGTTCGCGCTTCGCGTCGGTCGATGCGCTGGTGTTACCGGCGCACCGCGGCGTCGTCGAGCGCACGCCGGCGATCGACCGCGTCCACCTCTTCCTGGGTTCGGCCTTGGCGGTCGGAGCCGGTCTGCGGCCGGAGCGCTACGCGGCTTCCGTGACGACCTGGGCGACCGCCGCGACGGCGTTCGCGCCGTTCGCCGCCGGGATCCCCCTACGAGTCGGCCAGGCGCGAAGGCTCTACAGCGGCCTGTTCAGCCGGCGCGTCGTCGTGCGCAGCGAACTCGGCGATCGCACGACGCCGTGGACGGAGATTCTGCTCGACTATGCGCGCGCGCTGGGGTGCGACCTGCCCGATCCGCAGCCGCGGTTCGTCCCGACCGCCGGCGATCGCGCCGAGGCGGCGGCGCTCTTGCGCGGGCACGCGAGCGGGCCGCCGTACCTGCTCTTGCATCCGACGCGCGGGCTCTCGGCCCACCGCGAGCGCTGGCCGGGCGGCGGATTCGTTCGCCTGGCGCGCGCCTTGCGCGAGCGGGCACCGGTTCTGGTCACGGGCTCGGAGCAGGACGCGCATCTGGGACGCGAGATCGCCGAGGCGGCCGGCGCAGGGGTAACGTCGATCGCGGGCGCCACGTCGCTGGGCGGGTTCGGGGCGCTAGCGGCCGGCGCGCTGGGTGTCGTCGCGATGGATTCCGGCCCGATGCACCTCGCTGCCGCGGTCGGTGCGCCGACGGCCGGTATCTTTGCGTTGCAATCCGACGAGCCGGATCGCTGGGCGCCGCGCGGCCCCCGGGTCGCGGTGGTGCGCGCGAGTTACCCGTGTCCGCCGTCGCACCGCAAGGAGACCTGCCCGGATTTCGCCTGCGTGCGCGAACTGGACGTGAACGCGATCCTGCAGGCGCTCGACCGCGCGAGCGCCGCGCCGCGGGCGTGATCGCGCCGCGCGCCGAACCCGTGCGGCACACTCCATGCGTTTGACGATTCAGTTTTGTACGTATAAACGGCCGCAGTTGCTGGCGCGCGTTCTCGAAGCGTGTTTCTCGCAAACGCTCCCGGCCGACGCCTACGAAGTCGTGCTGGTCAACGACGGCTCACCCGACGACACGCCGCAGGTGATCGAACGCATGCGCCCGCTCGCTCGCTGCGGTTTCGCGGTGATCCACCAAGCGAACGCGGGCCTCGCGAAGGCTCGCAACGCCGGGATCGCCCGCGCGCGCGGAGCGCGGATCGTCTTCATCGACGACGACGTCTTACCGACGCCGAACTTCGCCGCCGAACACCTGCGCTCCGACGAGCGCGACGGCGATGTGATCGTGCGCGGCGCGGTCATCAACGTGGAGTCGTTCGACCGGCTGCCGCCGCCGATCTGGTCGCTGCGGGATTACAGCGGCAATTATTTCTGGACCAGCAACGTGTCGCTGCGCCGGTCGCGGCTCGACCGCGCCGGCGGCGCGTTCGACGATACGTTTTCCGAGTACGGCTGGGAAGACATCGAACTCGGGATGCGTTTGCGGGACATCGGCTCCAAAGCGGTCTTCAACCGCTTCGCGGTCGCCTTCCATCACAAACCCACGCCGAAGGGAACCAATCTCGCGGGGATGTTGCGCCAAGTGCGCGCGCAGGCGCGCACCGCCGTGCAGCTCGAACGCAAGCATCCGCATTGGCGCGTGGCGCTCGCGATCGGCGACACGCCCCCGCAACGGTTGCTCGGCGAAGCGTTCCACAAGAGCGGCCTCGCGCGGCGCATCGCGCCGCTGGCCGGCGACCCGAACGCCGAGCGCAGCATGAACGCCGTGCAGTTGGCCGCCGCGCAGTTGCTCGCGACCGACGCCTACTACGACGAACTCGCCAAAGCCAGGCGCGCGCCGTAGGCGATGCGCATCGTGCTCTCGAGGACGGATCGCGTCGGTGACTTGATCCTCTCGACACCCGCCATCGCGTCGATCCGAAAGTCGTTTCCCAGCGCGCACATCACGTTCGTCGCCAGCCGGCACAACGCGGTCGTCATGGAACGCTCGCCCGATGTCGATGCGGTCGTCGCGCTCCCCTCGGAGGTGAAGCCCGAAGTCTTCGGCGCGCAACTCGGCGGCGCGGACCTGGCGATCGCGCTCGCGCCGCGCGCGGTCGACATGCGGCTCATCCACGCCACCGGTGCCCCGCGCCGGATCGGGTACACGTACGCGCGCCGCTACCTCACCCGGCTGGTCGCGCGGCGCTGGTTGACCGAGCTGCTCGTCTCCGAGGCCGACCCCGATCGCGCCGATCAAGACCCTGCGCTCGTGGTCCGCCACGAGGTCGATCAGGTGCTGGCGCTGGCTCGAGCCGCCGGTGCCCGGACGCTCGTCCACGACTTGGTCGTCCCGATTTCAGACGCTGACCGGGCACTGGTCGCCGATCTGCCCCAGCGGGCGATCCTGCTCCACATCGGCAAGCGCTGGGGCGAGGACGGGAGCACGCCCGAGAGTCTGGTGCAGCTCTTCCGCGATCTGCGTCCGCTGGGCCGTCCCTTGATCGCAACCTACGGCGCCGACGGCGCCGTGCTGGCCGCGCAGATCGATGCGGCCGGCGTAGCGGACCGGGTCGTCGGGGACCTGCCGTTCGCCGCCTGGGCCGCCGCCCTCGAACGCGCGGACTGTGTGGTCACGATCGATACCGGCGCCACGCATGTCGCCGCGGCGATGAAGCGGCCCACGGTCGTGCTCTTCGAGCACCGCTACTTCCGGCTCAACTCGCAAGAATGGTCGCCGTACCGCGTGCCGAACGCCGTTCTGCGCAAACCGCGCCTCGCGACCGGCGACGCCCTGCGCGCGTCGCGCGCCGAAATCGTCGAGGCCGTCGCTCGCCTGCTATGAGTCAATTACGCATCTCCGTCGTGATCCCGACGTACAACCGTTTGGACACGCTCCGTCACGTGATCCCCGCCCTGCTCGCGCAAGATCTGCGTGCCGACGAGTACGAGATCATCGTCGCCGATTCGCTCTCGACCGACGGCACGAAGGAGTATCTCGCCGGGATCGCCGCGAGCGACGGGCGCGTGCGCCATCTGCCGGGGCCGTATACCGGCCGCGCCGCGGCGCGCAACGCGGGGATCGACAACGCCCGCGCGGCCCTGGTGCTGTTCACCGATGCGGATATCATCGCCTCACGCGACCTGCTCTCGCGCCACCTCGCGCGCCACGACCGCAGCCCCGCCCCGCGCGCGGTCGTAGGCCTCGAAGTGCAAGTCGATTCGTACGCCGACTACGAGCGCAAGAGCCGCGACCCGGCGCTGCGCAACCCGTTGCATCCGGCGGCGCGCAAGCAGATATCGTGGCTGTACTTCCTCACCGGCAACGCCTCGGTGCCGCGGTCGGAACTCGATCGCGTCGGCCGGTTCGACGAAGATTTCACCGGCTACGGACACGAGGATCTGGAACTGGGCTACCGTCTGCAGCACCTCGCCAAGCTGCCGATCGAGTATGCGCCGGAAGCGGTGAACTACCACTGGCATCCCGTGCCTTGGGATCAGCAGCAAGGCCGCATGGAACTCGCCGGCCGCTCGACCGTACGCTTCTACCGCAAGCACCCCACCTTCGACGTGCAGGCGCGCCTGGGCATGACCCCGCTCTCGCTTGCGCTGCACGACGTCGTCGGCTCGATCGCACCGCTGCGCGCGTGGATCGAAGCAAACGCCGCGAGGCCGGGTTTCGCGCGCACGCTCTCGTTCCAATACCATTACCTGACCGGAGTGAAAGCCGCCTTACGTGGAAACGACTGAATCGACGCGCCCGACCTGTGGCTCGCTCAACGGCTCGTTCGTCGATCGCGACGTGACGCTCGCGGGCTGGGTGCATCGCCGGCGCGACCACGGTGGGCTCATTTTCATCGACGTGCGCGACCGCGACGGGCTCACTCAGCTCATTTTCGATCCGGCGGTCGGCGCGGCGTTCGGGGTCGCCGAAACGCTGCGCAGCGAAGACGTCGTTCGCGTCGGGGGTCGCGTGCGCCGGCGGCCCGCCGGCACGGAGAATCTCAAACTCGCGACCGGCGAGATCGAAGTCGCCGTCCACGACCTGGTCGTCCTCAACCGCTCGCTGACGCCGCCGTTCGTCGTCGCCTCGGACGACGACGTCGACGAGAACATCCGGCTGCGGTATCGCTATCTCGATTTGCGCCGCCCGCGCATGCAGCACAACCTCACCGTGCGCCACAAGATCACCAAGGCCATGCGCGACTACTTCGACGCGCGCGGCTTCCTCGAGATCGAGACGCCCAACCTGATCAAGTCGACGCCGGAAGGCGCGCGCGACTACCTCGTGCCCTCGCGCGTCCATCAAGGGACGTTCTATGCGCTGCCGCAGTCGCCGCAGCTCCTCAAACAGATCCTCATGATCGGGGGCCTGGGCCGCTACATGCAGATCGCGCGCTGCTTCCGCGACGAGGATCCGCGCGCCGACCGCCAACCGGAGTTCACCCAGCTCGACGTCGAGATGACCTTCGTCGAGGAGAACGACGTCATGGAGATGATGGAAGGCTGCGTGCGCTTCGTCTGGGAGCAGGCGCTGGGGATCGCGCTTCCCGCTCCGTTCGACCGGCTCACCTACGCCGAGGCGATCGCGCGCTACGGATCGGACAAGCCGGACCGCCGCTTCGAGTTGGAACTCGTCGACGTCGCCGACCTGTTCGCAACCAGCGAATTCGCGCTCTTCCGTGCGCTCGCGCAAGGCCGCGGCAACCGCGTCGTGGCGCTGCGCTATCCGGGCGGCGCGGCGCTCTCACGCCGCGAGTTCGACGCGCTCACCGAGACCGCGAAATCGTTCGGCGCCAAGGGCCTCGCGTACATCACGTTCACGCCCGATGCTCCCAAGGGCCCGATCGTGAAGTTCCTTGACGCGGCGACGCTCGCGGGCTTGCGCGGGCGCACCGGAGCGCTCGAGGGCGATGCGCTGCTGTTCGTCGGCGAGAAGGCCGGTGTGGCCGGCGACATCGCGGGCCGGCTGCGCCTGGAGGTCGGCGAACGCCTCGGGCTGCGCGATCCGCAGCAGTTCGCCTTTTGCTGGGTGCACGGGTTCCCGCTCTTCGAGCAGGATCCCGAGACCGGCGAGATCACGTTCTCGCACCACCCCTTCACCTCGCCCGCGCCGGGTCAGGAAGCGTTCTTCGACAGCGATCCGCTGGCCGTGCGCGCGCAACACTACGATCTGGTGCTCAACGGCTTCGAGTTGGGCAGCGGCTCGATCCGCAACCACCGCGAGGAGTTCCAGCGCAAGGTGTTTCACCGGCTGGGCCTCGACGATGCGACGATCGAGGAGCGCTTCGGCTTTTTCATGGAAGCGCTGCGCTACGGGGCGCCGCCGCACGGCGGCATGGCGCTGGGCCTGGACCGGATCGCCATGCTCGCCTGCGGCGAGACGTTGATCCGCGACGTGATCGCGTTTCCGAAGAATCAGGTGGCCCGCGACGTGATGATGGATGCTCCGGCAACCGTGCCGGAAGCGTCGCTGCGCGACCTGGGCCTCGTGCTCAAGCCGAAGCCCGGGGCGGTGAAGCCTACGTGAGGCCGGAGCGGCGGGTGGTCTCGCGAATGAGCATCCTTTTGTTTAGTTCGCGTAAGGTCTCGATGGACTTGCGCTGCGCGTCGCCGCGGCCGTTCCGGGCGGCGAGCCGAAGTGATGCGTCAAGGCTGCGCTCGCGCGCGGCGTAAGCGAGGAATGCGGCGAGGTCCCGGTCGTCGACTTGCTGGTACATCATGGCGTGGTTCCATGATATACCCAATCGCGCGAACTTTCTCACCTCACGTGTTTGGCGCGCGTAAAAATTGCGTCTAGCATTGGTTCAGTTAGCACGCCGGTGTTCGTATTCTGCCGGCTCGGATGGTAAGAAGCGATGATCGTTACCGGGCCGTGCCCGGGAAGCGTCACGCCGATTTCACGTCCGTGCGCGAAAGGTGTGCGCGGCGTCACGTATTGACCGTGCGCCTTCACGTAGGCATGGATCGTGTCGTCCGCGATCTTGCCCAGCGTAACGATCACGCGCATGCGTTCGAGCGCCGCGAGTTCGGCGACCAGATACGGAAAGCAGCGTTCGCGTTCGCCGGGCGTGGGTTTGTTTTTCGGCGGCGCGCAGCGCACGGCCGCGGTGATGAACGCATCGTGGAGCGTGAGGCCGTCGTCGCGGTCAACGGCGTCGGGCCGGCTCGCGAAGCCGGCGCGATGGAGCGCGCGGAAGAGCCAGTCGCCGGAGGCGTCGCCGGTGAACATGCGGCCGGTGCGATTACTGCCGTGCGCGCCGGGTGCCAGGCCGACCAGGACCACCCTCGCATCGGGATCGCCGAACGCCGGAACGGGCCGGGCCCAATACGCGTGGCCGGCATAGGCGCGCTTTTTCTCACGGCCGACGGTCGCGATGTATGCCCCGAGTTCGGGACACCGCCGGCACGCGACCACGCGGCGTTCGATGAGGTCGATCGTCATCGTCCGTCCTTCGCGTGCCCGGCCGTTGCATCATCGCAACCTTCGTGCGAAGATACACCGCATGCGGCAAAAGCTGGACGTGCGCGCGATGGCTCTGCTGGCCTCGGCGCACCTCTGCGACGACCTCAATCAGAGCTTCATCCCCGCGATCCTTCCGCTGCTCGTCGTCTCGCTGCATCTTTCGTATGCTAGTGCCGCCACGATCGTGTTCGCGCAGGCCGCCAGCTCGTCGGTCATCCAGCCGCTGATCGGTCATCTCGCCGACAAGCGCGCGATGCCGTGGCTGATCGCGCTGGGCATCTTTCTTGCCGGCGGCGGCGTGGCCGTGATGGGCGTGTCGTCGTCCTATCCGATCCTGTTCGTCGCGGCGCTCGTGAGCGGCATCGGCGTTGCGATGTTTCATCCCGAGGCGGCGCGCTTCGCGAATTATGTCGCCGGACCGAAGAAGGCGACCGGGATGCGCTGGTTCGTCGTGGGCGGGAACCTCGGCTTCGCCATCGGCCCGGTGTTCGCCACGGTGGTAATCGCCGCATACGGCTTACGCGGGACGCTGGCGGCGTTCGTTCCGGTCACGGTGGTGGCCGTCATTGTGCTCGTCGAGTTGCGGCGCTTGCTTTCGTTCTTACCCGCGCGGCGAAAGCACGGGAGTTTGCCCGAATTCGCCGACGACTGGCCGTCGTTCTGGAAACTCACCTCGTTCGTCATCACGCGTTCGATGTCGTATCTGGGCCTGGTGACGTTCATCCCGCTCTATGCCACACAGTCGCTGCATGCATCGCATTCCGTCGCCGACTTGTTGCTCTCGACGTTCTTGCTCTCGGGCGTCGCCGGGACGCTGATCGGCGGGACGCTCTCGGACCGCTTCAGCCGCAAGCTCGTGCTGGTGTGGTCGGTGGCTTTGATGGCGGTGCTGGTGCTGGTGTTCGTCCGCGTCACGCAGGCGCTCGGCATCGTCATCGCGTTTCCGCTCGCGATCGTGCTCGGCATCCTGATCTCCGCCTCACAGACGTCGTACATCCTGCTGGGCCAGGAGTATCTGCCCAATCGGATCGGCATCGCCAGCGGCGTGACGCTGGGCATCGCGGTGAGCCTAGGCGGCATGTTCACGCCGGCGCTGGGCCGGATCGGCGACCTCTACGGCCTGCAGTGGTCGATCGTCGCCATCGCCGCCTTGTGCGCGATCGCGGTCGCCTGCGGTTCGCTCTTACCGCCCCATCCGCGCAGAGTGCCGTTCGCGCTCTCAAGAGCGCTCGCTGACGGAAAGGAATCCACCGCCTGACGGCGCGGGAACCGGGGCGCTCGCCGACGCGCGCGAGATCATCGGGCTTGAGATTGCCGAGGCACACCGCGATTGCAACCTGTTCGCTAAACGTAGTCATCTGCGCGGGCAGAACGTCGGTCGAGTTGCAATGATGCTTCGGTGATGTGCCATGCGTATGTCACGGCGGCTCGATACGATAAGGCCGCGCCTGTAGCTCAATTGGAAAGAGCACCGTTTTACGGCGCTTGCCGGATACTTCTGGACCTGGAAGCGGACCAGGATCTTTGCGCAGGCAGCGTTTTCGCTGACTCGCAAACCCCCGGCGTTGGTTCTAAGCGCCTATTCTTGTTCGAATCGCTATTGTCGATCGGGCTACGCTGCGAGCTCCTCACGTTCTCCTATACTCGGATGTACTTTCGCTGCCGGTTCCGTAGCGACTCATCAGAACAATCAAACCAACCAAATTGCTCAAAAAGCGATTGCAAAGAAACGATTGCCTTTTCGAGCGGATTCGCTGACTACGTCAGGCCGGGGAAGCCGAGGGTGGCGAGGGCTTCGTAGACGACGACGCCGGCGGCGGTGGAGAGGTTGATGCTGCGGACGGCGCCGGGGCGCATCGGGACGCGCAGGGCGCGGTCGGGGTGGGCGCGCAGCAGCGCCTCGGGGAGGCCGGCGGTCTCCTTGCCGAACACGAGCGCGTCGCCGCGGCGGTACGGGGCCTCGTGGTAGCCGCGCGTCGCGCGCGTCGAGAGAAACCAGCAGCGCCCGGGCGGGTAGCGCGCGAGAAACGCCTCGAGCGAGGGATGCAAGACGACGCCCAGCGCGTCCCAGTAGTCGAGGCCGGCGCGCTTGAGCTCGCGGTCGGTGATCGCGAAGCCCAGCGGCTCGATGAGGTGCAGCGCGCAGCCGGTCGCGGCGCAGAGTCGCGCGACGTTGCCGGTGTTGGGTGGGATCTCGGGTTCGACCAGCACGACGTGCAACGCAACGTCGCGCACCGCGTCGGCCTCGACGATCCGCTCGTGCGGCTGCATCAGCCGTTCGCCAGGCGAAGCAGCTCGTTGCTGCGCTCTTGCGGCACGAGCGCGTAGGCGATCCCGCCGTGCCGTTCCCAAACGCGCGCGAACGCGGCGCGATCGTACATCGTGGTGAGGTCGGGGTGGGCGGGATCGTTGAATTGCGGATGCCCGTGTTTGGTGAAGCCGCGCAGCACCGCGAGATGACCGTCGCTATGGCCCAGCGGCGCGCTCGGCAGTTCCGCTTCCTTCCAGGAGAACGAGAGCGCGAGCGGGATCCCCGAAGCGATGAAGGCCGCGGCGTGCGCGATACCATCGAGATGCACGACGGCGGCCCGCAGCCCGTGTTCGCCCGCGAAGGCGACGTTGAACGCCCAATTCCCCGTGCCGCCGTAGGCCGTATCGCGCACGCCGGCGGCGACGTCCGCGACGCCGAACGAACCGCCCCAGTAATTGAGCAGCATCGCGAGCGCCGCGGGCGAACACCAGCCGCGTTCGCCGGGAAAGGCAGGCAAATACTGCGAGAGCGCGGGCACGTCGAGAAACAGCCCGTTGGCATCGATCGTCGGACGCGGTGCGTGCACGGGCGTGCTGATCGCGATTGCGTCGAGCGCCGCGTCGCAGCGCACTTCGATCGCGACCATCGACTGGCCCGAGGAGAGGATATCCGTTTCGAGTGAGGCGACTTCGTCGCGGCCGTTGAGCGAGCGCCGGTCTTGCGGGCTGAAGGAGACGTACGGTAGCCAGCTCGAGACCTGTCCGTCGGCGCGATAGGCGGTAAGCTCGATGCGGCCGCGCGGTGCTCGTGTATTCCAGGAGACGACGGCTTCGTGGGCCGGGGCGATGCGCACGATCGTGCGCGCTTCATGCGGGTAGACGATGCTCAACACGCCGCGCTCAAATCTCCCATTCGTGCGCATTCCACAAGGCTGCCAGATCGTACTCTGCGGCGAAGTAGTGCTTGAGGTCGGTGTTGTAGGCGGCCGTGCTGCGCTCCCAATAGAGAAACACGGCCGGCGCGAGCTCGTGGATGCGCGACTCTTCGCGCTGGTAGAGCGCTTTGCGTTTGGCGCGGTCGAAGGTCAAGAGCGCCCCTTCGCTCGTCGCGGTGAGCACCGGGTCGGCGAGGAAGGTCGTGTTCGCGCCGTGCGGCGGGATGTAGCGCGCGCTCCACAGTCCGGAGTTGTCGGGTTCGGGGCCGTTCGTATCGACGCTCCACGAAAGGTCGTAGGTCCCGCCGTAGAGCGGGCCGTCTTGCGCGAAAAGCAGGCTGACGGGGAAGTTCTTGATCGAAAGCGCGATCCCGATCGCTTTGAGTTGGCCGAGGATCTGCACTTCGGCTTGCTCGCTGGCCGGTTTGTTCGTGCCGCTCGAGATCGTCAGCGCCAGCGGAACGCCGCCCTTCACGCGTACGCCGCCGGGCCCCGGGCGCCAGCCGGCGTCGTCGAGCAACCGGCGCGCCGCGGCGGGATCGTAGCGCCATTGCGGGATCTGGGGTGCGGCCCACGAGTCCGGCACGATGTCGCTGGTCGCGCGGACGTTGACGCCGTGATAGATCGTGCGATTGATCCGGTCCCAATCGACGGCTTGTGCGATCGCGCGCCGTACGCGCACGTCGGCCAGGATCGGCTGGCGGCAGTTGAAGTCGAGGTGGCGATAGTTGGCGACCAGGCGCGTCTGCGTCGCGATGCCCTCGAGTTCGGCGACGCGGGCGATTTGCGATTCGGGGATGCCGTCGTAGGTATCGACGTCGTGCGTTTGGAGTTCTTGGAAGAGCGTGTCGGCGTTGGGCACGATTTTCCAGACGATCTCCTTGAGTTTCGCCGGCCCGCGCCAGTACTGGGGATTGGGGGTGAACGTGAGGGCTGCGCCGTGGCTCCAACTCGCCAGGATGAACGGTCCGCTCGAGAGCGGGTTCGCGTTGATGTCGGCGTGGTTGAGATCGGGCAAGCTCGCGAGCCGGTGCGCGGGGAGCGGCGGAAACGCCGCCCCGCCTCCGCCGCCGAAGATCGTATCGACGATCGCGGCGTTGACGCGCTTGAGATGCACGACCAAGGTGTAGCGGTCGGGCAGCGCCATCGTCTCGAACGTCCGACCAGCCCAGGCGCGTGCGCACGGTGTTGCGATCGTTCATCACCGCATGCCAGGTGAAGACGATGTCGCGACCATCGAGCGGTGCGCCGTCGGCCCACGTCATCCCGCGCCGCAGGTGGAGGGTGATCGTGCGCCCATCGCGGCTAATGCCGCCGTTCTGATAGGTCGGAACGGTGGTGGCGATGTCGGGCAGGAGCCGGCCGCGCAGATCGTAGCGAAAGACGTGCGCGTAGAGCAGCGTCGAGATTTGGTCCGCGGCGGCGTTGTTGGCGTAGAGCGGGTTGAGCGAGTCGGGTTCGTCGGGTTCGCCCAGGCGCACGATCCCCGCTTGCGTCCAAGGATGGCGACCGCCGTTCGCGGTGGTCGCGGCCGGCGCGCAGGCGGCGCACGCCAGCAGCAAAGTCAGCGCGAGGAGCCGGCGTCCCCTCACGCGGTCGCCGTGATGGCGGGGGTTTTTCGCAGGTTTGGCGCGATCGCGTCGTAGAGCGCGTGCGGCCCGAAACGCACGACGTCGTCGGCGGGCAGGCCCGTCTGCGCGCCGGCCTCGGCGATCGTCGCGCGCGCTTCATCTTCGGAGAGATCGCGCGTATTGAGGGCGATGCCGATGACCTTGGCGGGTTTGACGCCCGCGCACAGCCCTTCGTAGGTTCGAATGAGTTCGCGGTAGCCGAGTAACGGAACGTCGTAGTCTTCGATCGCCGTGCGCGATGGCTGATGCACGAGTAGCAGCGCGTCCGGTGCGCTGCCGTAGAGGATCGCCAAGGTCACCGGCGCGTAGGCCGGATGGTTGATTCCGCCTTGCCCCTCGACGATCAGCAGATCGGCCCCGCGTCGTTCGCCTTCGAGCACGAGATGCTCGGCCGCGCCCGACGCGAAGTCGGCGATCACGCGGTCGATCGAGGTGCCCCAGCCGGCGATCGCGATCCCGGTTTGGCCGGTCGGCACGAACGCCGAGGCACGGCCGCGGTCACGCGCGGCGCGATCGAGTTCGAGCGCGGCCGTCATCTTGCCGACGGCGCAGTCGCTGCCGACGGTCAGCAGCACCGTCGCCTCGACATCGTAAGCCGCACCGGAAAAGAGCGGCGCCGGCGGGGGGAGACGCAGGTCCCAGATGCGTGTGTCGTGCGCGCGCGCGAGCGCCGCCAGCGGCTCGTCCTGGCTCAAGATCGCGTGCAAGCCGTTGACGATCTCGAGCCCGGCTCGGATCGCGACCTCGATCTCGGCCCGGAAGCTCGCCGGCAGCGCGCCGCCGGGCGGGGCGATCCCGATCAGCAGCGAGGTCGGCTCGTAGACGAGGCCAGCTTCGACGCTGGCGACGATCGGCGCATCGCACGCGAGGTGCGGCATGACGTCGCGCACGCGCCGGCCCGCATGGTCGGGATCGACCACGGCCACGGTCACGTCGCGCGAATAGGCGATCACGCCGTGCGCGGTCTTGGCGGAGCGCGTCGTGAACGCGCCCGGAGCGAGAATCAGGTAGCGGCGTGCCATGCCGTGAGGATATGCGCTTCGCGTCCGGGGGTCATGCCGCCCGGACGAAGGCGTTCATACCGGGGTGCGTTCGCGCACGCCCAGGCCGGGGCCGTCGGGGAGCACGATCTTGCCGGCGGCGTAGGTGATGCCCTCGAAGGGATCGCTCGCCGTGAGAAACGGGCCGTCCAGGTCGGCCCAGTCGACCAGCGGCGAAAGGTGCGCGGCGGCGGCCGTGCAGACCTGCGATTCGACCATGCAGCCCAGCATGATCTTGAAACCCAGCGCGCGCGCCGTGTGGATCATCGCGAGCGCGCCGCGGATGCCGCCGGTCTTGGCGAGCTTGACGTTGACGCCGTCGACGCATTCGGCGAGCGCGAGCAGATCGTTCGCGTCGCGCGAGTCCTCGTCGGTGACGATCGGGATCGGCGAGCGTTCGCGAATCCAGCGCAACCGGTCCGGCGTCCCCGCGGGGATAGGCTGTTCGCAGAACTCGATGTCGTAGCGCGCCAATTCACCAAGAATCGCGACGCTCGACTCGGGCGTCCAGCCCTCGTTGGCGTCGATGCGGATCGTGCCGCCGTAGATGCCGCGCAGTGCGGCGATCGTTTCAATCTCCGCGCCCACGCCGAGCTTCACTTTGATGATCGGATGCTCGCCGACGGCGCGCGTTTTTGCGACCATCTCGTCGATCGAGGCGATCGCGATCGTGAACGACGTCTTTGGGGTCTGCGCGGCATCGAGTCCGAAGAGCTGCCAGAGCGGCCGGTCGAGGTCTTTGCCGATGCAATCGTGGAGCGCGATATCGAGCGCGCAGCGCGCCGCCGGCGGCAAGCCGGCGAGTTGCGCTTCGAGGGCGTAGGGGCTAGCGCTCAGCGGGTGGCGATCGAGCACCGCGATTACCGAATCGACGCTCTCGCCGTAGCGCGACGAAGGCGCGACTTCGCCCAGCGCGTCGATGCCGTTCCAGTTCAGCCGGACGACGACGCTCTTGCCGAAGGTCTCCGAACCGCGCGCGATCGTGAATTCATGGACGAGCGGAAGCTCGAGGCGTTCCGTTCGCAACGTGAGAGCAGCCACCCGCCTCCTGTTTGCGCAGGCGAAACGACGCTCCTCGGCACAGCCTCCAAACCGATATGCCCGACCGGTATCCGTGCTCGCTCGTCTGGTTCCGGCGCGACCTTCGGCTCGACGATCACGCGGCGCTCGCACAGGCTGCGCAGCGCAGCGAACGCATCGTGCCGGTGTTCGTGCTCGATCCCAAGCTCTTGCGCGGACCGCGCGTGGGCGCACCGATCGTCCAGTTCTTTTTCGACTCGCTGGGCGAGCTGCGCGAACACCTCCGTGCGCGCGGCTCCGATCTCGCGCTGCTTGAAGGTGATGCAGCGCCCGAGTTGCTCGCGCTCGCGCGGCGAGTCGACGCGCGTGCGTTGTTTTTCAACCGCGACTACGATCCGGCGGCAATCGCGCGCGACGACGCGGTCGCGCGCGCCTTCGTCACCGCGGGGCTCCCCGTGCATACCTCGGTCGATCACGTCTACGTGGCGGCCGATGAAGCGCTGCAAGACGGTGGCAAGCCATATCGCGTCTACACCCCATACCGCAAGCGCTGGAACGCGGTGGTCGCCGCGCAGCCTCGAGCCGTCTACGCGAGCGGTGAGGGCCTCGACGCGCGGCTGGCGAGCGCGCAGATCGTCGGCGTGACGCGGGCGGTTCCGGCACCGGAAGACTACGGACACGCGTCCTCGCCGAGCTATCCGCGCGGCGGCACCTCGCAGGCACAGCGGTTGCTGTATGCCTTCATCGGCAGCAGCGCCGGCGCGTATCTCGAGCAACGCAACTTCCCCGCGGTCGAAGGCACCTCACGCCTCTCGCCGCACCTGCGCGCCGGAACCATCGGCATTCGCACCGTCGTCAACGCCGCGCTCGACGCGCGCGCCCGGCGCAGTGCGAGCGCAGCGACCAACATCGACGGCTGGATCGGCGAGTTGACCTGGCGCGATTTCTACCAGCAAATCCTGGCGCACGTGCCGCGCGTCGCGCACGAGCCGTTTCTCGAGCGCGCCAAAGAGATCGCGTGGCGCTTCGACGAGCGCGAATGGAACGCGTGGACGACCGGTACGACCGGCTATCCCATCGTCGATGCGGCGATGATTCAACTCAACACAACGGGTTGGATGCACAACCGGCTGCGCATGATCGTCGCTTCGTTTCTCACCAAGCACTTGCTGATCGACTACCATACGGGCGAGCGCTACTTCGAGCAGCATCTCGCCGACGCGGATCTCGCCGCGAACAACGGCGGCTGGCAATGGTCCGCGTCCACCGGTACCGATGCCGCGCCGTATTTCCGGGTGTTCAGCCCGGTGCGACAAAGCGCGGCGTTCGATCCCAAGGGCGCGTTCATTCGCCGCATGATCCCTGCGCTTGCTCCGGTCCCCAGCACCTATATCCACGCACCGTGGACGATGCCGCCGCTCGTCGCCGCCGCATGTGGCATGCAACTTGGAAAGAACTATCCCGCGCCGATCGTCGACCACGCAAGCGCGCGGCTACGCGCGATGGACGTTTTTGGACGCGCTCTCAAAGGCAACAACGAACGGCCCGCGCTGTCAAGTCCTTGACGGCGGTGGGATACTGTTGAAGCGACGACGACTGCACTGTTCGCGTACTTGCCTAGGTGTTGGACCAACGCAAATACCACGGGAGCACAAGCTCCAGATACGATTGGTTGTCGGCCCGTAAATCCACCTTATCGGGGTGGAGTTGGGCCTCACACTAAGCGCCTGGGCCGCACCCACCTGCGAGACCGCAGGTTCTCACCGGGTTTGCAGACGGCAGCGTGGTCATCGTCCACTCATTTTACGCAACTACGAACGAAGAGCGCTCGCTCCAGCCAGTGCTTTTTTCGCCGCTGCGGCCCGCAGGAGCGCGATTCGCAAACGCAGATCGCCGTAGGGGTCGGCAGCCTGCGCTTCGTCGAGCAGCAGCCACGGGCGGGCCTCCTCGAGGGCGTCCGCAGCCTGCGCTTCATCGCCGGCCCCCAGGCGCACGAGCAAGACCCGGTCACGCGCTCCCAGGCCCGTCCGCGGGTCGTCGCCGCCAAGCGCGTAGCGCAGCCACGCCGAGTCCACGTCCTTGAGGAAATGACGCAGGTCGGCCGCCGCCGGCGCGATCGTTCCCGGGGCCGGGGACAGCAGAATCGTTACGTTAGCGGCCTTGGCCGCGCGCGCGAGCAGCTTCGCCGTAGCGACGGCCGCGACAAAGGTCGCCGGGGGTACGTCGCCCGGCGGCGGCAGCGCCGCGAGCACGAAGAGCGTGCCGAGCCCCTTCGCGAGCGCGATCGTGCGCAGGCGGTCTTCGTCGGCGCGGTCGGCGGCGAAAAGGGCGGGATCGTCGAGGGCGACGGGAACCAGGCCCAGGTCGACCGCGACCTTGCGCAGTTGCGCCACGTACTCGTCGTCCTCGCGCGGGAAGTGCGCGCGGGTGAAGACGACGCCGTCGACCGCTAGCTCCGAGGCCGAGCGTTCCAGCCATTCGAGCTGCGTCGTCCGGCCGGCAGCCAGCAAGGCGGCGAACGGCGAACTCGATACGGCCACTTTCATCGTGAGGTCCCTTCTCGCCATGGCTCGTCAAACTCTCGCGGGGATCATCCCGCTCGCTGCGGTCTGTATCGCACTCGCCGACTACCTCTTCGACCACACGCAGCCGCGCTGGCAGAGCCCGTGGTTTTGGATCAGCCTGGTCGCGATGTTCGCGCTCCTCGGCCTCGTGCAGGCGCTGCGCTTCCTGAAGTCCCCCGCGAAGCCGCCGTCGAAGCCCGACTACTCCGCGACGTCGATCGTCCGGCGCCCGCTCCCCCCCGACGAAGGACAACCCTAACGATGCAACTCCTGGACGCGACGACGCTCGCCACGCAAGACCCCGAGATCGCCGCGGCGATCGCCGGCGAGGAACGCCGTCAGCGCGAAAACCTCGAGCTGATCGCTTCCGAGAACTACGCCAGCCGCGCCGTGCGCGAAGCGATGGCTAGCGCCATGACCAACAAGTACGCCGAGGGCTATCCGGGGAGACGCTACTACGGCGGCTGCGAGTACGTCGACGTCGCCGAGACGCTGGCGATCGAACGGTTGAAGAAGCTCTACGGCGCCCAGCACGCCAACGTGCAGCCGCACGCGGGCGCGCAAGCGAACATGGCGGTCTTCATGGCCGTGCTACAGCCCGGCGACACCGTGCTCGGCATGTCGCTCGCGCACGGCGGTCACCTCACCCACGGTACGAAGATCAGCTTCAGCGGCAAGCTCTACAACGCGGTCGCCTACGGCGTGCGCAAAGATACCGAGCTGATCGATTTCGACGAAGTGCGGGCGCAGGCGCGCGAGCACCGGCCCAAACTGATCATCGCCGGCGCCAGCGCCTATCCGCGCACGATGGAGTACGAACCGTTCGCCGAGATCGCAAAAGAGGTCGGCGCGTATTTCTTCGTCGATATGGCGCATGTCGCGGGACTCGTCGCGGTCGGGTTGCATCCTTCACCCGTGCCGCTGGCCGATTTCGTCACGTCCACGACGCACAAGACGCTGCGCGGCCCGCGCGGCGGCCTCATCCTGACCAAGGCCGAACACGCGGCGGCGATCGACAAGAGCGTCTTCCCGGGGATTCAAGGCGGCCCGATGATGCACACCATCGCGGCCAAGGCCGTCGCGTTCGGCGAAGCGCTGCAGCCGTCGTTCACGACCTATCAGGAACAGGTGATCGTCAACGCGCGCGCGATGGGCGAGGAACTGCAGCGCGCCGGCGTGCGGCTCGTCGGCGGCGGCACGGACACCCATCTGCTGCTGGTGGATCTCGGGCCCAAGGGCCTCACGGGCAAAGCCGTCGAGCACTATCTCGATCAGATCAAGATCACCGTCAACAAGAACGCGATCCCGTTCGATCCGCAGAAGCCGATGGTCACCAGCGGCATCCGCATCGGCACGCCCGCGATCACCTCGCGCGGCTTCGGCGAACCGGAAGCCCGCGAAGTCGGCCGCATCATCGGCGAAGCCCTGAGCGACATCGAAGCCCGCGAAAAGCAACCCGCCCTCCTCGCCCGCGTAGCCGAACTAACCTCCCGCTACAACGTCCCGTAACGAAAAAATCCGCGAAAAAAGCAAGTCGTGGCGAGCCAGCAATGTCATCCTGAGCCACGTCGAAGGATGGAGCCGCCACAATCGCCTCAGGCGAGTTTGATCGAGTCGCTTAACGGAAGTTCGCGGATACGCTTCCCCGTCGCCGCAAAGATCGCGTTTCCAATCGCCGGAGCAACGGCTGGCGTGCCGATTTCGCCGGCGCCGGTCGGTGCCTCGCTGCTCTGAACCAGATCGACGACGATCTGCGGCGCGCGGTCGATGCGCAACACCGGATAGTCGTCGAAGTTGCTCTGCACGGCGGCGCCCTTCGCGATCGTGATCTTCCCGTTCAGCGCAGCCGAGAGCCCGTAGAACGCGGCGCTCTCGATCTGCATCGTGAGGATCTCCGGGTTGACGATCTGCCCGCAGTCGACCGAGGCGACGAGGCGCTTCACGCGCAGCGCGTTGCCCGTCAGCGTGATCTCGGCGACGACGCCCGCATGCGAGCCGTTCCAAAGGCAGATGGCGATGCCGCGGTGCACGCCGGCCGGCAGCGGTTGGTCCCAACCGGCGAGCTTCGCCGCGCGTTCGAGCACCGCGCGGGCGCGCGCGTTACCGGCAAGGTGCTTGCGGCGGAATTGGTACGGATCGGTCTTCGCCGCGTGCGCGAGTTCATCCATGAAGCTCTCGGTGACGAACGCGTTCCAGTTCACGCCGGGTGCGCGCCAGAAGCCGACCGGGACGCCGGTGTCGTGCTCGTGCACGTCGACCGAGAGATTCGCGATGTCGTACACGAGGTTGTCGACGCCGTTGACGGTGCCGCGGTCGAAGCCGGTTTGCCGTGCGCCCGGGGCAAACCGGCGCATGATCGAGGGCGCGACGATCGTCGATTGATAGCCGGCGATCGTGCCGCTCGCGTCGAGCGCGGCGGCGACGGCGTTCGTGCTCGTCGGGCGGTAGAAGTCGTGCCGGATGTCGTCTTCGCGCGTCCAGATGACTTTGACGGGTTTGCCGGCCGTCTTTTGCGCGAGCTCGACGGCCTCGGCGGTGAAATCGGTCTCCGAGCGTCGGCCGAAGCCGCCGCCGAGCATCGTCGTGTTGATGACCACCTTGCCCGGATCGAGTCCGGTGATCTTCGCGGCAGTCGCCAGCGCGGCGCTCTGCCCTTGGGTCGGAGTCCAGACCTCGAGTGTGCCGCCGTGCAGCCACGCGGTCGCGTTCATCGGCTCCATCGTCGCATGCGCTAAGAACGGTCCGCGATAGAGCGCGCGCACGACCGTATGCGGCGCGGCCAGCGCCGCCGGGGCGTCGCCGGTCTGCTTCGCAGTCGTGCCCGGCTTTTTCGCGAGCGCGGCCGCCTCCGCAAAGATCTTCGCGGTCGTCTGATCCGCGTGCGGCCCGCCGGCAAACTTCACGGCCAGCGCGTCGCGCCCCTGACGCGCCGCGTACGTGTTGGTAGCCAGCACCGCGACGCCGCTGGGGATCTGCACGACAGCGACGACGCCGTGCACGGCGCGCGCCTTTGCCGCATCGAACGAGACGACGCTGCCGCCGAACGACGGTGGGCGCGCGACCATCGCGTAGAGCATCCCCGGCAGCCTCACGTCGATCCCGAAGATCGTCGTGCCGTGCGCCTTGGCCGCGACGTCCTTGCGCGCCAGCGACTTGCCGATGACGGTGAAGTCGGCCGGCGCCTTGAGCGGCACGTCCGCCGGAACGCTCAGCGCCGACGCCGCGACCGCGAGCGATCCGTACGTCGCCCGACGGCCCGAGTCGGCGTGGACGACGCTGCCCTGCGAGGTCGTCACCGTCGCGGGATCGACGTTCCACTGCTGGGCCGCGGCGGCGATCAGCATCGCGCGCGCCGTTGCGCCTGCTTGGCGCATCGGGAGGTACAGGTCCCGGATGCTCGTGCTTCCGCCGGTCGACTGCCGTTTCGACACCGGATCGGCGTTGAGGGCGTTGACCGGCGCCATCGCGACTTTGATGGCGTCGAACGGGAAGTCCAGTTCTTCGGCGACGAGTTGCGGCAGCAACGTCAACACGCCCTGACCCATCTCCGATTTCACCGAAAAAACGGTGACCGTATCGTTGGGCTCGATCGTGACGAAGAAGCTCGGTGAAAGCACGCCGGTCGCGGCGCGCGCGGGCGGAACGCGCAGGTCGAACCCGAGCGCCAACCCCGCGCCGGCGATCCCCAGGCTCTTGAGAAACGCATCGCGCGTCAGCGTGTTCATGCGTGCGCTCCCGCGGCGCGCGCGATCGCTTTACGGATGCGCAAGTAGGTACCGCAGCGGCAGATGTTGCCTGCGAGCGCGGTTTCGATTTGACCGTCGCTGGGGTGCGGCGTCGTTTTGAGCAGTGCGGCCGCGCTCATGATCTGGCCCGGCTGGCAGTAGCCGCACTGCGGCACTTGCTCGGCGATAAACGCGGCTTGCAGCCGGTGCACAAGCGGATCGTCATCCTCGATCGTCGTTATCGGCTTGCCGGCCACCGCCGAGACCGGGAACACGCACGAGCGGACCGCCTGACCGCCGACGTGCACCGTGCACGCGCCGCACTGGGCGATGCCGCAGCCGAACTTCGTCCCGGTGAGCCCGACGATGTCGCGGATCGCCCACAGCAGCGGCATGTCCGGCGGCACGTCGAGCTGGTGCACGCGACCGTTGATCTTGAGCGAAATCATAGCCGGAATGGCTGCGTGGCCACACCACCCGGGTCCTCGCAACGAAGCGCTCGCAGCATCGTATCAAAGCGCTCTCCGAAGCGTGCGGGAAGGCGAGCAACCGTCGCGAAGCTCGCCCTTCGTGCCGAACCTTATCGTCGTCGAACATCCGGCGGTTGCCGATCGTCTCTCGCGGCTGCGCGATCGCGCGACACCGACTCCGGTGTTCCGCCGTTTGGTCGAAGAACTCGGCTTGCTGTTGGCCTACGAGGCCACGCGCGAACTCGCGCTCGCCGACGTGATCGTGGAAACGCCGCTCGCTACCGCACGCTTCAAAGCGATCGCGACGCGCCCGGTCGTAGCGCCGATCCTGCGCGCGGGCCTGGGTCTCTTACCCGGGTTCTTGAGCGTCATCGACGACGCGGTGATCGCGCACCTGGGCTTCTATCGCGATCCCGAGACGCTCGTCGCGATCCCCTACTACGCGAACCTGCCCGACGATCTGGCCGATCGTGACGTGTTCGTCGTCGATCCGATGCTCGCAACCGGCCACTCCGGCTCCGCCGCGCTCACCATGCTCGCGCAACGCGGTGGAAAGAACATGACGTTCGTCTGCATCATCTCCGCCCCCGAAGGCATTCGCACGCTGCAAGCCGCGCATCCCACGGTCCGCATCGTCACCGCCGCGATCGACCAAAAGCTGAACGATCACGGCTACATCCTCCCCGGCCTCGGCGACGCCGGAGACCGCATGTTCGGCTCCACCTCCTCGGTCCCGGTCAGCGCCCGCACGCCCTAGCTGCCTCGCTCCCTTGTTGCTCGCGCCGCAAGCGTGCCGTTCCGCGCCTAATTCGGCACCTGAATCTCTGATGGCAAGCGCGGACAGCGCAACTTGCCGCATGTCGATGCGGAAGCTCATTCCGAGCGAGTACGCCGCGGCTCCCCGAGGGGACCTGGGCGGCAGAGCCCGGGGCCCGGGTGTGGAGGCCTTCGCAGCCGAAGGGGTGGGCTTTGATGGAGCCTCGGTCACGTCCCGGCTGGGACGAGTACTTCATGGAGATCGCGCATACGGTGGCGACGCGGGCGACCTGTCCGCGGGCACGGGTCGGGGCGGTGCTCACCCGCGACCACCGGATCCTGACGACCGGCTACAACGGGGCGCCCCGCCATGTCCAGCACTGCACCGAGGCCGGTTGCTTGATGGTGAACGGGCACTGCCAGCGGGCGACGCATGCCGAGGCCAACGCGATCGTGCAGGGGGCGCTGCACGGGGTCGGGCTCGCCGGTGCGGTGGCGTACTGCACGCACGAGCCGTGCGTGAACTGCTCGAAACTCCTGATCAGCGCGGGGGTCGAACGGATCGTGTACGATCTGCCGTATCCCGATCCGGTCGCGACCCAATTGCTCGCCGAAGCCGGGGTGACGGTCGTCCCGTTCGCCACGGTCGATCCGCGGAGCAGCACGTGAGTCCGCTCACCCTCATCATCACCGCGCTCCTCGCGGCGGCGACCAGCGCGTTTTTGACGCCACTCGTGCGACGGCTCGCTTCGCATGTCGGGATGGTCGACGAGGTCGGCGAGCGGCGGATGCACGAGCTGCCCAAGCCGCGCATCGGCGGGATCGCCGTCTACATGGGCTTCGCCGTCTCGCTCTTCGCGATGCTCGGGTATCTCATCGCAAAGCACCAACTCCGCAATTTCGAGAACATCCACGACATCATCGGCTTGATGTTCGGCGGAACGCTCATCATGGTCGTCGGCCTCTGGGACGATGTGATGGGGATGCGGCCCCGCAACAAACTGGTCGCGCAGATCGTCGTGGCCGGCATCTCGCTCCTCTACGGCTTCGTCATCAACTACGTCGAGAACCCGTTCCACCACGGCCAATACATCTATTTCCCGCTGTTCGTGGGCTTCGCCGTCACGATCGTCTGGTACGTCGGGATGATGAACGCGATCAACTTCATCGACGGGCTCGACGGCCTCTTGCCGGGACTCACGACGATCTCCGGACTCTCCCTCACCGTGATCGCGTGGATGCACGGCCATCCCGAGATTGCGCTCGTCCTGGCAGCGCTGGTCGGCGGGTCGGCGGGCTTCTTGCCGTACAACTTCAACCCGGCGAAGATCATCCTCGGCGATTCGGGCGCGCTCTTCATCGGCTACGTTTTTGCGACGGTTTCGATCGACGGCGCCAGCAAGACCGCGGTCGGGATCTCGCTGCTCATCCCGCTGGTCGTGCTCGCGTTGCCGATCTTGGACACGGCGGCGACGATCGTGCGCCGCACGCGCGCCGGCAAGAAGATCACCGAAGCCGATCGCGGCCATTTCCACCACCAGCTTATCTTCCGGTTTGGACTCAACGTGCGCCAAGCGGTGATCTTGATCTACGTCGTTTGCTTTGCGCTCGGCGCGGTGGCGCTGTGGCTCTCGGGGGGCATCGGGTCGACCCATCCGGCCCACGTCTGAAATGCTGCCGCTGCGCATCATGACCGTGATGGGAACGCGTCCCGACACGATCAAAATGGCCCCGGTCGTCGCCGCGCTCGAAGCGGCGCGGCCGCATGTCGAACCGCTCGTGTGCGTCACCGCGCAACACCGCGAGCTGCTCGACGACGTGCTCTCGCTCTTCGCGATCCGGCCCGACTACGATCTCAACGTGATGACCAAGGTGCAGTCGCTCACCGACATCACGACGCGCGTCCTGATCGGCATGGAGCCGATCCTGGCCCAGGCCAAGCCCAACGTCGTCCTCGTGCACGGCGACACGACGACCTCGACTGCCGCCGCGCTGGCGGCGTTCTACGTGAAGATCCCGGTCGGCCACGTCGAAGCCGGGTTGCGAACCTCGTCGACGGCCGAACCGTTCCCCGAAGAACTGAACCGGCGCCTGACCGGCGTGATCGCCTCGTATCACTTCGCGCCGACGACGATCGCGCGCGACAACCTCTTCGCCGAGCGCGTCGACCGGGCGGGCGTGTTCGTGACCGGGAATACCGTGATCGATGCCTTCCTCGCCGCGAGCAAACGCCGGGGGCCGGCGCCGCCTGCGCTCGCGGGCCTCGACCCGGCCCGTCCGATCATCTTCGTCACCGCGCACCGGCGCGAAAACCACGCCGCCATGCCCGGCATCGCCGCGGCCTTCCGCACCATCGCCGGCTTTCCCGAACGGCCGCAGATCGTGTGGCCGGTCCACCCCTCGCCCCAAGTCGGCCCGATGATCCACGCGGCCCTCGACGGAGTCGACGGGGTCCGGCTGGTCGAGCCGATCGGGTATGCGGACGCGGTCGCCTGCGTCGCGGCGGCCCGCTTCGTGATGACCGATTCCGGGGGCTTACAAGAGGAGGCGCCGACCCTGGGCAAGCCCGTGCTCGTCATGCGCCGCGAGACGGAGCGCCCCGAGGGCCTGGCCGCGGGGACCCTGCGGCTGATCGGCTCCGATCCCGCGACGATCGTCGCCGAAGCCGCGGCGCTGCTGCGTGACCGCCCGCGCTACGACGCCATGGCGCATGCCTCGAACCCCTACGGCGACGGGCACGCCGCCGAGCGCATCGTCGCCTGGCTGCTCTGGAGATTACGCGGTGACGAGCGGCCAGCGGAATTTTCGCCGGGATGATCGCGCTGCGCATCGCCGGGGTCGGAGCGGCCTTCGTCGCGTGTGTCGTCGCCGGATTCTTCGTGGGCGTGCTGCTGGGGGAGCGGACCGGGGCCGCCTGGTGGCCGCTGGCCGGGATCTTCGCCGGCTTGCTGGCCGGAGTGCTCGCCGCCGCTGCGACCGCGCGCCGGGCGCTGCGCTAGCTCGAACGAACGCCTGGGTCCGAGGAAAAGCATGCAGTCCGAGCAGGGGACGCCGAGTGACGAACCCAATAGGTCGAGCGCCGAACCAGGTGCTGTCTTGCGGGCGTATTACGCGCGGAAGCGGCTCATCGCCACGCGCTCGTCGTGGTTCCTTGCCCCGCTCGCCATTCTGTTGGCGCTACGGGCGCCGATGCTTGGGGTCTTCCTCGTGCTCGGGGGAATCTGCGGCATCATCAACATCCTCGCGATCATGTACGCGAACGAACGACTCCTCGACGGTCGTCGTAGCCGCGGACTGTATCTGGGAAGTAATATGGTACGAGTGCTGGCATTCGGTGCGATTCCGGTGATCGCCGCGATGCACGAACCCCCTGGGGTAATCGGCGTCGAACTTGCCGGATTCTTCACGCCGCTCGCGCTGTACGCGATCGAGCTGCAACGCGAAACGACACGGGGATAAGAGTGCACGAGGGAATTGGGGAGCATCCGACGTGGCAGTGGCCGCTGCTGGGCTCCGTTCATTCCGACACGATCTTGACCACCTGGGTCGCGATGGCGCTGGCCATCGGATTCTTCTGGTGGCTCGGGAAATCGTACACCTCGCACCGCCTCAACAAGGTTCAGGCGACGTTCGAGGCCATCATCAACTTCTTGTCCGATCTGGCCCTGGGGACGCTCGGACCGAAGGGCGAGCGCTTCGTGCCGCTCTTCGTCGGGATCTTTCTCTTCATCTGGATCCTCAACGAGTTCGGCGTGCTGTTCCTCAAGGCGTTCAATCTGCCGTTCGGCGGCTCGCCGACGGCCGATCTGAACACGACCGCGGCGTTCGCGCTGGTCGTTTTCTTCTCGATCCAGTTCTTGGCGATTCGCAAGAGCGGGATCAAGGCGTACGCGCATCTGTTCAAGCCGTACGCGTTCATGTTTCCGATCAATCTGCTCGAGGAGCTGGCCCGTCCGATCGTGCTGGCGATGCGGCTCGCGTTCAACATCCTCGCCGGTGAGATTCTGCTCTTCGTCGTCGCGACGCTCATCGTCTCGAACATCGTGATCGGCTCGGTCAACATCTCGTATCTCGCGGCGGTGGCCCCGATCGGGATCGAGTTCTTCAATTTCGCCATCGGTACGATCCAAGCGTTCGTCTTCACCCTGCTCGCCATCGTCTACCTGGCCCTCGCCACGGCCGATGAACACTAACCCCCCGAAGAAAGGTCTATTGTGAGTTCTGAGAGTCTGATCGTCGCCGCCCTGATCATCGGCTTCGCCCTGATCGTCGTGGCGGTCGCCGTCGGTTCGGCGATCGGCGACGGTATCGTCGCCTCCAAGGCGGTCGAGTCGATCGCCCGCCAGCCCGAAGCGCGCGGCAACATCTTCACGTTCTTCTTCCTCGGCGTCGGCATTCTGGAAGCGTTCCCGATCATCGGCCTCGTGCTGGCATTCTATCTGCTGCTCGTGGTTGCGCCCGTCCCGACCCTCGTCAAGGCGCTGACGGCCAGTATCCACTAGAACGGAATAGGTAGCCGCACGCTTCATGCTCGAACTCGGTGGGACGGTAGTCGTCCAAATCGTCAACTTCGTTGTCTTTCTGGCGATCATGAACGTCGTGTTCTTCCGTCCCGTCGGCGCCGCGATCGCCAAGCGGCGCGCGTACATCGAGGGGATCGGCCACGACATCGAATCGCTGCAAGGGGACGCGAAGGCGCTGCGCGGTCAGGCCGACGAACGCCGCGCGGCGGCCCGGCGCCGAGTGGATGAACTCTTGACCGCGGCTCGCATCAGCGCGAGCAACGAAGCCGAGACGATCGTTTCGGAGGCCGCGCAGAAAGCGCAGGGGCTCATCGACGGCGCGCATCGCCAGGTCGCCGAGGAGCTGGAGAAAGCGCGCTCCCAAGAAGCTGCGCTCGTGGCCGCCCTCTCGAACGATATGGTGGCGCGCGCGTTCGGAACGGAAGCGGCATGAGTCTCGAGGCCCTCGCACAGTACAGCCAGTGGGTCGGCGCGCTGGTTTTCTTGATCGTCCTGATCTGGGGCTTCCGCAAGTTTCTCTTGCCCGCGCTCTCGACGTACGAACAGAACAAGAACGCCGAGATCGCCGATACGGAAGCGCGTCGCGAGAAGATGAAGGCCGATGTGTCCGTGGCTCGCGGCGAGGTGGAGACGGCCTCGCGCGACGCGCAGGTGATGGAGGAGCGCGCCGTATCCGATGCCGCGACGGAACGCGCCCAGATCATCGAGGCCGCGCACGAGGACGCCGCCCGCATCATCCGCAATGCCGAAGGCGAACTCGGCCGGGCGCGTCTCGCGGCGCGCGCGGAGTTGCGTGAGGAACTCGTGAGCAAGGCGCTCGCCGCCGCCCGCCGGACCGCTGCGGCGCGCGTGGATACGAAGGTCAACGCCAAGCTCGTAGGCGACGCGATCGACACGGTCGTGCGCGAACACGCGGAAGCGGCCGGCTGATGGCCAACGAAACCGTCGCCCGCCGCTACGCGACCGCCGTCTTCTCGCTCGCCAAGGAGCGCGACGCCGTCAAGGACGTCCAGCACGATCTGCACACCGTGACGGCGACCTTCGATTCGGACGAGACGATCGCGAAGTTCTTTCGCTCGCCGGTCGTCGACCGCAAAGAAAAGGCCGAGATCATCGGACGCGCGTTCGACAAACTGCACGAGTTGGCGCTGCACACCGTTCTGCTGCTCGTGCGCAAGCGCCGGGAGGCGCTGCTCGACGAGATCGTCAATCAGTACGATCTGCTCGAAGCCCAGGCGCGCAACGCGCTGACGCTGCGGATCGAGACGGCCAAGGAACTCTCGCAGCCCGAGATCGACGACATCGTTCGCCGCCTCGCCGCGACCTTCAAGTCGTCGTTCAACGTCAAGCAGGTCGTCAATCCCGCCCTGATCGGCGGCGTTCGCATCACGATGGGCGATCGCCGAATCGACGGCAGCCTCGCCGGCCGCCTCGACGACCTCGCCCACCTCCTCTCCCTGAACTGATAAGGCTCCCTCCATGATCAACGCTGACGAAATCGCCGGAATCCTCAAAGGGCAGATCGCCAATTACACGACCGGGGTCAACGAGTCCCAGATCGGGACCGTGATCGAAGCCGGCGACAACATCTGCCGCGTCTACGGCCTCGACGCCGTGCAGCAGTCGGAACTGGTCGAATTCGCGGGCGGCATCCAGGGCATCGCGCTGAACCTCGAAGAGGACAACGTCGGCGTCGTGGTCATGGGCGACATCACGAAGATCAAAGAAGGCGATCAGGTCCGCCGTACGGGGCGCATCGCGTCGGTGCCGGTCGGCAAAGCGCTGCTCGGCCGCGTCGTCAACCCGCTGGGCGAGCCGGTCGACGGCAAGGGTCCGATCGAGACCAAGAAGTACCGCACGATCGAGAACACCGCGCCGACGGTGGTCCAGCGCCAGGGCGTCAAGCAGCCGCTGCAGACCGGGATCCGCGCCATCGACGCGCTGATCCCGATCGGCAAGGGCCAGCGCGAGCTGATCATCGGCGACCGCGGCACCGGCAAGACGGCGATCGCGCTCGACACGATCATCAATCAGAGGGGCAAGAACGTCTTCTGCATCTACGTCGCGATCGGGCAGAAGAACTCGACCGTCGCCGCGGTGACGCAGACGCTCGAAAAAGCCGGCGCGATGGAGTTCACGACCATCGTCACCGTGTCGTCGGCCGAACCGGCCGCGCTCAAGTACATCGCCCCGTTCGCCGGTTGCGCGATGGGCGAAGAACTGATGTATCAGGGACTCAACGTCCTGATCATCTACGATAACCTGACCCAGCATGCGATCGCGTATCGCGAAGTCTCGCTCCTGCTGCGCCGTCCGCCGGGCCGCGAAGCCTATCCGGGCGACATCTTCTACCTGCATTCACGCTTGCTGGAACGCTCGGCGAAACTCTCCGACGAACTCGGCGGCGGTTCGCTCACCGGGCTGCCGGTCATCGAAACGCAGGCCGGCGACGTCTCCGCGTACATCCCGACCAACCTCATCTCGATCACCGACGGGCAGATCTACTTGACCTCGGATCTGTTCTTCCAAGGCATCCGGCCGGCGGTCGACATCGGCATCTCGGTCAGCCGCGTCGGCGGTTCGGCGCAGATCAAGGCGATGCGTTCGGTCGCCGGCCCGCTCAAGCTCGACCTCGCGCAATACCGCGAGCTTGCGGCGTTCGCGAAGCTCGCCTCGGACCTCGACAAGAACACGCAAGCGCAGCTCACGCGCGGCGAGAAGATCACCGAGATCCTCAAGCAGCCGCAGTACCAGCCGCAGGCCGTGGAAGACCAAATCCTCTTGATCTACGCCGCGACCAAAGGCTTCCTGACCGATATCCCGACGCCGCGCCTGCAAGACTGGTCGCACCGTTTCGTCCAGTTCGTCCACGAAAAATACGCCACGATCACCGACTCGATCCGCACCACCTCGCAGATCTCCGAAGAAACCACCAAGTCCCTCGAAGCCGCCATCGCCGACTTTAACAGAAGCTTCTGATGATTACCTATGCCTACCGTCCGTGATCTTCGCGACCGGATCCGGTCGATGAAGAATACGCAGCAGATCACCAAGGCGATGAAGCAGGTCGCGGCGGCGAAGATTCGCCGTGCGGAGCAACTGCAGAAGCAGTCGCGCCCGTATGCCGAAGCGCTGGCGGCGATGTTGCGCGACCTGATCGCCAACATGTCGTCGGTCGACCATCCCTTCATGAAGCACGGCAGAGCCGGTGCGCCGGCCGGCGTCGTGCTGATGACCGCGGACAAGGGTCTGGCGGGCGCGTTCAACGCCAACCTTATCCGGGCGGCGGAAGTCTACGCGCGCGAGAATCCAAACCTCGTCTGGTACTCGGTCGGCGTCAAGGGCCGCAACGCCGTGCGCCGCCGCAGCGAAGAGACCAAGCAATTCTGGCCGCTCACCCAGGGGCTGATGATCGACACGGCGCGCGAAGTAGCGGTGCGGGTCACCGCCGACTTCGTCGACGGCACGATCGGCTCGATCGTGCTCATCTCGCCCAAGCTCGTCTCGATGATCACGCAGCGGCCTCAGACGCAGCAGATCGTACCGATCGTCGCCGACCGCGAGCAGCCCAAGGGCGAGGGCCCCAAGGGCGCGGTCGAGTTCGAGCCCTCGGCCGAGTTCGTACTCTCGCGGCTCTTGCCGAAGTATCTCGAATTTACGATCTATTCGGCGATGCTCGAAACCAACGCGGCCTTCTTCGCCGCCCAGTTGATCGCCATGAACAACGCGAGCGACAACGCCAAGAAGATCATCGACGAGCTGACGCTGCAGATGAACAAAGCCCGTCAGGCCGCGATCACCAAGGAAATCCTCGAAATCGTCGGCGGCGCCGAAGCGCTTGCCGGATAGCCGACTGGAGTACGTTTGATGTCAACCGCCGCCACCGCACAAGCCACCGGGAAAGTCGTCCAGGTTCTCGGCAACGTCGTCGACGTTGAGTTTACCGAAGAGACGCTGCCCAGCATCAACGACGCGCTGAGCGTGCACGTCGGCGGCGTCGACGCCACGAGCAACGGCTACGCGACGCCGGTGGTCGAGGGCATCGAACTCGGCGGCACGGCGATGCTCTCACGCGATCTCGTGCTCGAAGTGCAATTCGAGCTGGGCAACAACCAGGTGCGGTGCCTGGCGATGGGTTCGACCGACGGCCTCGTGCGCGGCGCGATCGTCACCAATTCCAACTCGCCGATCACGGTACCGGTCGGCGAAGCGACGCTAGGGCGCATCTTCAACGTGCTCGGCAAGGCGATCGACAGCGACGCGCCGGTCGCGGCCGCCGCGTACTGGCCGATCCACCGTTCGGCACCGACCTTCGCCCAACAGGACCCGACGCCGAAAATCTTCGAGACGGGGATCAAGGTCGTCGATCTCATGGCGCCCTATACGCGCGGCGGAAAGGTCGGTCTTTTCGGCGGCGCCGGCGTCGGCAAGACCGTTCTCATCCAAGAGTTGATCCGGAACATCGCCTCGGTCCACAAGGGGTTCTCGGTGTTCACCGGCGTCGGCGAACGGACGCGCGAAGGCAACGATCTCTGGGTGGAAATGAAAGAGTCGGGCGTCATCTCGCAGACCGCGCTCGTGTTCGGTCAGATGGACGAGCCGCCGGGCGTGCGTTTCCGCATCGCGCAGACCGGCGTGACGATGGCCGAATACTTCCGCGACGAGAAGGGCGCCAACGTCCTGCTCTTCATCGACAACATCTTCCGCTTCATGCAGGCCGGATCGGAAGTCTCCGCGCTGCTCGGGCGTATGCCGTCGGCCGTCGGCTACCAGCCCTCGCTCGCAACCGAGATGGGTGCGCTCGAAGAGCGCATCACCTCGACCAGCAAGGGTTCGATCACGTCGGTGCAAGCCGTCTACGTCCCGGCCGACGACTACACCGACCCCGCCGTCGCGACGACCTTCGGCCATCTCGATGCGACCACGGCCCTCTCGCGCGCGATCTCGGAACGCGGCATCTATCCGGCCGTCGATCCGCTCGCCTCGTCGTCGCGCATCCTCGATCCTCAGATCGTCGGCGCGGAACACTACCGCGTCGCGCGCGGCGTGCAAGAGACGTTGCAGCGCTATCGCGATCTGCAGGACATCATCGCGATTCTGGGCGTCGAAGAACTCTCCGACGAGGACAAGGCCGTGGTCGGCCGCGCGCGCCGGCTCGAACGGCTCTTCTCGCAGCCGTTCTTCGTCGCGGAGCAGTTCACGGGTCGCCCGGGGAAATACGTCAAGCTCGCCGACACGATCGCCGCCTTCGCCGAGGTGCTCGACGGCAAGCTCGATCATCTCCCCGAACAGGCCTTCTACATGGTCGGCGGCATCGACGAAGTCAAAGCCGCCGCCGAAAAACTCGGCGTGAGCGTGTAGGCGAAATTTCGTGGCGAACGCCGTTCCGTTTACGCTCATCACGCCGCTCTCCGTCAAGTTCGACGGCGAGGCGGAGTTGGTGATCGCGGTAGGAACCGAGGGCGAAGTCGGGATCCTGCCCTCGCATGCGCCGTTTCTCACGGCGCTGCGGCCGGGCGTGTTGCGGGCGAACGTGCGCGACGGCGCGGGGGCGACGACGCGCCTCGAACTCGCGACGAGCGAAGGCTTCATGCAAGCGTTGCCGGGGAAAATCACGATCCTCGCGGATGCCGCGCTCGGCCGTGACGAGATCGACATCGCGCAAGCGCGGCAAGAACTCACCCTCGCGAGCGAAGAACAGAAGGTGGTCGGCGGCGATTTCGTGGCCTACCGCCGAGCGCAGGCGCGGATCGACTTCGCAAACGCGAAGCTGAAGGTCGCCGGCGTCACCTAGCCGGCACACGCGGTAGTCGAGCGAGCGGACGCGCGGTGTGAAGCGTCCGCCGTCGGGGAAACTCCACATCCCGGTTCTTCTCGTGGAGGCATCTCATGACTACGACTTACGGTGATTCGTACCCCAACGTCGGCGTCGCTGCGATCTTCGCTTCGCGCGACGAAGCACACGTCGCGGTGCGCCGGTTGCACGAGCGCGGCATTCACGGCACCTGGATCGGTTTGATCGAACCCCGCGAACGTGGAGCCGCAGCGCTTCGGACGGCGTCCGCGTCGGGCGGGACACCGGTCGAATCGGAGAGCTGGCTGGCGCGCGTGTTCGGCGAAGGCGATGAACCGCTGCAGGCGGCGCTCACGCGGCACGGCGTCGGCCGGATCGACGAAACGGCACTCGGGTCCGTTGTGCCCCGGAGCGCCGTGCTCACCGTCGACGGCGGCGAGACGACCTACGACACGGTTGCGATCCTAGAAGATTGCGGCGGACGGATCTTCGCCGGCCGCGAGAGTGCCAATCGCCCGCGGAACAGCCCCGCCGTTGCGGCCTCCGAACGCGAGCCGCAGAAGGCGGCCGACCTCATCTTCTTCGAGGAGATCTTCTGCTACGATCCCGCGGAGAACGTCGTCGACGGCGATTCGGCGGTCCAACGCATGGCGGCGCAGCGATTGCAGCGGCCAATCATCTAGCACAGCCGCTCACGCCGGGGGCGACGGCCCGGCGCCGGAACGGGGCGAGGTTCAGCCCGAGCGCGGCACAGATGAACGCGATGCCGACCCACTCCGTCGCGCTCGGTACTTCTCCCAATTGGGCCCAGGCCGCGAGCACGCCGACGACCGGTACCAGCAGCGATGAGATGCCGGCGGTCGCTGCGCTGAGCCTGGAGAGGATGAACATCCACAGCAGCCATGCCAGCGCACCCAGCACGACCAGGTAGAACATCGCAGCGGCGAACGCCGGGGTGAACGCGAGCCGGTGCTGCGGCACCGCGAGCATCACGAGCGCCAGCGGAATCGCGCCGTAGAAGAGCTGCCAGGTCGTGAGCGTGAGCGTGTCGACCGAAAAGCGTGCGCGAAGCAGCTTCGCCCACACGACGCTGGCCGCCCAACAGATCGCCGAAAGGATCGCGAGCGCCTTGGGCACGAGCCCGGCGTGCACGTCGAGCGGCACGAGCACGAAGCCCAGGCCCACGGCCGCGCAGCCGAGCACGATGGCCAGCCGCCGGCTCAAGCGTTCGTGCAGTGCCACCGAGGCGAATGCGACCGCCCAGAACGGCATCGTATAGACCAAGACGGCCGTCTTCCCCGCGCCGCCCAGCGCGACCGCGAGCGTCTGAAAGAGCATGAACCCGAAGGTCTGCAGCAATCCGAGCACGGCGGTGGGGACCACCGGGGGCGATGCGAGCGGCTTGCGCAGCACGATCAACGCCGCGAACAAGACCAGCGAGCCCAGCACGTTGCGCACCGCTGCGACGATGAACGGATCGGCGGCGTTGGTCGCGACCTTGACGACGATCCAGTTATAGCCCCAGATCAGCGTCAGCGCGGCGAGCGCGAGAGAAGCGCCGGTTTCGCGCTTCACCCCGCGCGCACGAGCTCGGCGGCGACGGCCTGCCGGTAACGATCGTAGGCGTCGTGGTACGCCGGGGCGAGCGCCGCGTTCGGAGGGGTTCCGGCATCGTAGCCGATGCTGTGCGCGGTCGCCACGGCGTCGCCGATCGCACCGATGGCCTGCGCGGCGACGAGCGCGGCGCCGAACGCGGAGGCTTCGGGTTGGGTCGGTTCGACCGCGACGGTCTCGAAAATGTCGGCCAAGAGCCGGCGCACGAACGGCGCTTTGGTGAGCCCGCCGCTGAGCAGCACGCGCTCGGCTTTGCCGGTGCGCTCGGTCGCGATCGCGTAGACGGCGAATACGCCGAACACGACGCTCTCGAACGCGGCGCGCACGATCGTTCGCCGGTCGTGCGCGAGGTCGATCCCGCTGACGGCGCCGCGCATGGCGGCGTTCCAATACGGTGCGCGCTCGCCGGCGAAGAACGGCAACACGGTGAGACCGTTCGCGCCGGGCTCGATCTGGGCGGCGAGTTCGGCGGCGCGCGCGAACCGGTCGGGTTTGGGAACCTCGTCGAGCAACAGCGCGAAGATCCAATCGAGCGACGCGCCGGCCGCGCTCGTCGGGCCGCCGATGATGTAGCGCGTGTCGTCCGCGCAATAGCAAAACGTGCGCCCGTTCGCGTCGACTTCCGGCACGCGCGAGAGCCGGCGGACCGCACCCGAGGTGCCGAGCGTCACCGCAACGTCACCGTCGCCCGAACCGACGCCGATGTTGGCCAGTGCGCCGTCGCTCGAGGCGAGCACCACGGCCGTATCGTGTTCCAAGCCCAGTTCGCGGGCGATCGCCGGCCGGAACGCGCGCAACGCCGTTGATGGCGGCATCGGCTGCGAGAGCCGGCCCGGCTCGATCCCGGCCGCGCCGAGCGCGGCCGGATCCCAGGCGCGCGTGGTGAAATCGAACAGGCCCGTCGCCGAGGCGATGCCCCAATCGATGAGCCACTCGCCGGTCCAGCGGAAGACGAACAGCTCCTTGAGGCCCACGAAGCGGCGGGTCTTTGCGAAGAGTTCGGGCTCGTGCTCCGCGAGCCAGCGGAGCTTCGCGACCGGGAGCATCGGATGCATCGGCGCTCCGGTGCGGGCGTAGAGCGCAGAGCCGGTGCCGTCCTCGCGCCAGCGCCGCGCGACGCCGGCGCTGCGGCGATCCAGCCACGTGATCGCGTTGGTCAGCGGCTCGCCGCCCGCATCGACCGCGACGACCCCATGCATCGCGCTGGAAAACCCGATCGCGCGCACTTCGCTGCCGCGCATGCGCACGTCGGAGAGGATCGCACCGAGCACGCGCATCGTGGCGCGATACACGACGTCGGCGTCCTGTTCGACCCGATCCGGCTGGGGTGTGACCAAGCCGTAGAACTCCGAACCCTCCGCGATCTGCCGGCCGGCGGTCGTGATCGCGAGGATCTTCACGGCGCTCGTGCCGAGATCGATGCCTACGACGGCGGCCTCGCCGCCGCCTACCGCGCTCGCCACCTCGCGGGTTCGGGTATCGGTTCGATCCTGCCGAGCACGAACACGTACGACGCGATCCCGATCAGGAGCACGACGCCCGCCGTGATGAGCGCGGTCTGGAATGACCCCGTCTGTTGCACGATGAGACCCGTCGCCACCGGCGCGGCGAAACTCGAGAGGTTTCCGAACAAGTTCATGATGCCGCCGACCTGACCCGTGCTATTGCGGGGCGCGATCAGCCCCGGCACCGACCACGCCACCGGCGCGTGAAACGCGATCCCCGCGGCAGCGACGGTCAACCAGAACAACGCGACGTTGTAGTCCGTCGTGTAGGCGGCGCCGATCACGGCGAAGCCGATCACCAGGCCTGCGATCATCGTCGACTTGCGAACGCGGTTCGGGTCCATGCCGCGCGCGATGAGATAGTCCACGAGCCAACCGCCGACGACCAGATCGCTCACCGTCGCCGTACCCCACACGATGAGCGCGCCGAAGCCCGCGCTCAGGATATTCACGTGAAACGTCGTCGTGAGATAGCTCGGCAGCCACGTCAACAGGAACGCGAAGAGATAGTCGTACGCGGTGAAGCCGATGGTGAGCCCCCAGACCTTCGGCTGGCGCACGAGATAACCGATCCCCGCGCCGCGCGGAACCTCGCCGGGCGGCGTTTCGGGCTCGCCGCCGCCGTTCTTGATATACTGCGCCTCGGCGTGGGTGAGCCGCGGATCGGCGCTCGGATTCCGATAGAACACGTAGAAGAGCAAGAAGAACACCAGGCTCAGCGCAGCCGTCGACCAGAACATCCCGCGCCAGCCGAACATCGTGAGCAGCCAGCCCGTGAACAAGACGCCGATGCCGCTCGAAAGTTTGGCGGCCGCGTCGAAGAGCGACGTCGCCAGCCCGCGTTCGGATTTGGGGAACCAGTAGCCGACGGCTTTCGCGTTGGCCGGGAACGTCGGCGCCTCAGCGATGCCCAGAAACGAGCGCGCCGTGAAGAGCAACGCGAAGTTCGGTGCAACTGCCGTCAGAACCGAGGCGCAGGTCCACAAGAGCGCCGCGATTCGCGAGATGATCGTGACGCCGAAGCGATCGAGCATCATGCCGATCGGTACCTGGCAAAGCGCGTAGATCCAGAAGAAGGCGCCGCTCAGGATGCCGAATTCTGCCGGGCCCAAACCCAGTTCGCCTTGGAGCGGCCGCTGCGCGACGCTGAGCGCGCCGCGGTCGATGTAGTTCACCAACACGCCGAAGCCCAGGATGAGGGCGATCCCCCAACGCAGGTTGGTCACCCGCTCCGCCGGGGCGATGATACTCCGTGCCAAGCTACTCCTCACCAAAGAATCAGGACTCGCGCGGCGAACTTACCAACCAATGAAGCGGACTCCCCCGCTCGCCGGGCGATTCACCCCTCCCCCGGCGTTCAAGATATGGGCCGGGCAAGCGGCTGCCCCGGCAGCGCCTTCCCCGCCGGCCGCCGGCCGCCCCGGCGGCTCGTTTCCGGCCGCTGCTCGATGAACATCCTCGACCGGTTGGACACCACGTTACGGGTCCGCGGCGGTTCGCGTCTGGAAGGCTCGATCGCGACCCACGGCGCGAAGAACGCCGCGCTTCCGATCATGGCGGCTTCACTGCTCGCCAAGGGCAAAGTGACGCTGCACAACGTCCCGCGCATCACCAACGTCTCGGTGATGTGGTCGCTGCTCGAATCGCTCGGCGCGCGCCTGACCTCCGAGGGAGCGAACACGATCACGATCGACCCGAGCAACGTCGTCAACCGGCCTCCGCCGTACGTGCTTGTGCGCAAGCTCGCCGCGTCGTTCGATCTCACCGGACCGTTGCTCGGACGCTTCAACCAGGCCGAGGTACCGCTGCCGGGCGGCTGCGTGCTGGGGACGCGTGCGACGGACATGCACGAAACGGCCTTTCGCGCGCTCGGTGCCGCGGTCTCGACCGCGCGCGGCTATCTGATCGCAAAGGCCAAGCACGCATCGCTCCACGGCGGCGAGATCGAATTCCGCACGCCTTCGGTCGGCGCGACCAAGAACGCGATGCTCGCCGCGGTACGTGCGAAGGGGACCACCACGATCCGCAACGCGGCGATGGAGCCGGAGGTCGTCGACCTGGCCGACTTCCTGATACGCATGGGGGCGAAGATCGCCGGTCAGGGCGGCGAAACGATCGTCATCGACGGCGTCGACGAACTGTTCGGGGTCGAGTACACGATCATCCCCGACCGCATCGTGACGGGCACGCTCTTGCTGTGCGGCGCGGTGACGCGCGGTGACGTGACGGTGCGGAACTGCCGCCCCGATCATCTCGAGGCTTTGCAGCTCAAGCTCGCGGAATGCGGAGTGCGCGTCACGCGCGGCGATGACTGGCTGCGCGCTGAGGGCTCGGCCATCAAAGGCGGAACGGACATCTTGACCGCGCCGTTCCCGGGCTTTCCGACCGATCTGCAGCCGCAGATGCTGACGTTCTTGTGCACCACGCCCGGTACCAGCGTCGTCGAGGAATCGATCTTCAACGCACGTTTTTCGTACGTCAACGAGTTGGTGCGTATGGGAGCCAACGTGCGCGTCGCGATGGAGAACAACACCGCGCTGATCAAAGGCGGCGGCCCGCTCTCGGGTGCGCCGGTTGAAGCGCCCGATATCCGAGCCGGTGCGGCGCTGGTCGTCGCCGGCCTCGCGGCGCAAGGCGAAACCGAGATCATCGGGCTGGAATACATCGACCGCGGCTACGAGCGGCTCGAAGAGATGCTCTCGGCGCTCGGCGGCCAGGTCCAGCGCTCGAGCGGGATCACGCCGTTCATGGAACCCGTCGGGACCTTCGAGACCTCACAGTATCCGCACGTCGGCGGGGCGGCCTAACCGCCCGGGACGCCCTCCTTCCGGCAGGAAGCAAGCGTCGTCCGGGCGCCCCAAATACCGTCTGCGCACAAACCGCCGTTCGTATCAGGATTCCCCTCTGGGAACCCGAACGAAGCAGAGTCCCTTGGATATTGTCTAGGAGTAGCTCGTCATCGAAATCGGAATCGACCTCGGAACCGCCAACGTCCTCGTATACGTCAAGGGCAAAGGGATCGTGCTGCGTGAGCCGTCGGTCGTCGCCAAAAACGTCCGCACGAACAAGACGCTCGCCGTCGGCGAAGAAGCGCGCCTGATGCTGGGCAAGACGCCGAGCAACATTCAAGCCATCCGCCCCCTGCGCGACGGCGTCATCGCCGATTTCGAGGTCACCGAGGCGATGCTCAGCTACTTCATCAAGAAGGTGACGCGCCAGCGTTCGTTCTTCGCGACGCTCTTCGGATCGAAGCCCTCGGTCGTCATCTGCGTCCCCGCCGAGATCACCTCGGTCGAGGAACGCGCCGTGCGCGACGCCGCCAAGTTGGCCGGGGCGCGTTCGGTCGACATCATCGAGGAGCCGATGGCCGCCGCGATCGGCGCCGGCCTGCCGATCGACGGACCCAGCGGCAACATGGTCGTCGACATCGGCGGCGGAACGACCAACGTCGCGGTGATTTCGCTGGGCGGGATCGTGGTCTCGCAGTCGATTCGCGTCGCCGGCAACAAGTTGGACGAAGCGATCATCCGGCACATCCGGCGCGTGTACAACCTGATGATCGGCGAACGAACGGCCGAAGAGGTCAAGATCAAGATCGGATCGGCGTTTCGCCTCGAGACCGAACTTGCGATGGAGATTCGCGGGCGCGATTTGATCAACGGCTTGCCCAAGACCGTGAAGATCACGAGCGAGGAAGTGCGCGAAGCGCTCTCGGAGCCCGTTCAGGCGATCGTCGAAGCGGTCAAAGCCGTGCTCGAGAAGACGCCGCCCGAATTGGCGGCGGATATCATCGACCGCGGCGTGATCCTCACCGGCGGCGGTGCGCTCCTGCGCGGCCTCGATACGCTGCTCGGCGAAGTGACCGGGATCCCGGTGATCGTGGCCGAGGATCCGATGTCATGCGTCGCGATCGGCACGGGACAGCGGGTCTCTTCCTAGGCTCGCGCGTTCTCATGCTCAATCGCGCACTCATGCTGGGGCTCGCGATCGTCGTCGCGACGACAGCCGCCGCGCCGAAGCCCTCGCCCACGCCGGCCCCGGGCGGCAATCTCACGACCAAGAACATGACGATCGTGACCGACACGACCGACTCGAACTGGAAGACCGGCGACTTCACGATGCCGCACCACGTCAAGTTCACCCGGCCCGGCACGGCGGTCGTCGGCGATTCGGCGCGCGGCAACACCCACAATGAAGCGGTGACGATCACCGGGCATGTCGTGATGAACGACGACGGGAACGCTCCCGAAGGGCGAGCCGCCGGCGCGGCGTCGGGCGGGGGTCCGTCCACGATGACCTGCGATCAACTCGCCATCGATGCGAAGAACAAGGTCTACATCGCGACCGGGAACGTGCACTACACCCAAGGGCAGCGCCACGCCAGCGCACAGTACGGCAAACTCGATCAAAACGGGCACACGCTCGAGCTGCGCGGCAACGTCCATCTCGCCGACAACGACTCGACGTTTTCGGGCGACTACATTCACTACGACACGCTCACCAAGGACGTGCACACCGAAGGCGCCCCTGAAACGCTCACGCTGCCGATGAGCGGACTTCCCGCTAGGCCGGCGCCCGCGCCCACCAAGAAGCCGTAGAATGCTGGGGCTCTTCGAGACGAGCGGAGGCGGCGGTTCGGTCCGCGACCCGCTCGCGGCGCGCATGCGGCCGCGCACGCTCGACGAGTTCGTCGGTCAGGAACAGATCGTGGGGCCGGGCCGTGCGCTGCGGCGCGCGATCGAGAGCGATCAGATTCCCTCGATGGTCCTTTGGGGCCCGCCCGGCACGGGCAAGACGACGCTCGCGCAGATCATCGCGAACCTCACCGGCGCACACTTCGCGAAGCTCTCGGCGGTGAGTGCGGGCGTCGCCGACCTGCGGCGCGTCGTCGCCGACGCGCAGAAGCTCCGCGCCGCCGGCAAGCGCACCGTCCTGTTCATCGACGAGATCCACCGGTTCAACAAAGCGCAGCAAGACGCCGTCTTGCCGTACGTCGAGGACGGCACCGTCACGCTGATCGGCGCGACCACCGAGAACCCCTCGTTCGAGGTCAATTCGGCTTTGCTCTCGCGTTCGCGCGTCTTCGTGCTCAAAGCGCTCGACGACGCGGATATCGGCGTACTGATCGATCGTGCGCTGAGCGATCCCGAGCGGGGACTGGGAAGTACGAACGTCCGGATCGAGCCGGGCGCGCGCGAGGCGCTGATCAACCTTGCGAACGGCGATGCGCGCATCGCGCTCAGCACGCTCGAATTCGCCGCTGCGGCGGCGCACGAATCCGCCGGCGCCCGGGTCATCGACGAACAGACGATCGCCGATGCGCTGCAGCGGCGCGCTCGCACCTACGATAAGTCCGGCGACGCTCACTACGACATCATTAGCGCGTTCATCAAGACGATTCGCGGCAGCGATCCCGACGCCGCCGTGTACTATCTCGCGCGGATGATCGAAAGCGGTGAGGACCCGCTCTTCATCGCGCGCCGGCTGGTGATTCTCGCCAGCGAAGACGTCGGACTCGCGGATCGCGCCGCGCTGCCGCTGGCGATCGCCGCGCAGCAAACGGTGCATTTCGTCGGAATGCCGGAGGGCCACTTTGCGCTGGCTCACGCGACGCTCTACCTCGCGACGGCACCAAAGAGCAACACGGTCGGGCGCGCCTACGACGCCGCGTTCGCCGATGTCGAACAGACCCGCAACGAGCCGGTCCCGCTCCACCTGCGCAACGCGCCGACGCAGCTCATGAAGCATCTCGGCTACGGTCAGGGCTATCGCTACGCGCACACCGATTACGCGGCGCTGGATGCCCAGGGCGACGTGCCGCCGGCGGTCGTGCTGCAGCAGAATCTCCCCGCGGGACTCGAAGAGCGCGCCTACTTCGATCCAGGCCGGCAGGGCGACGAAGCGCGCTTGCGGCAGTGGATCGACGAGCGCCGAGGGTCATCGTCCGGGAACGGTTCTGACGGATCCGAGATCGACTTGTAGCGGTTGCAAACGACATGGAACGCATCTATCTCGACCATGCGGCGACGACGACGACGCGACCGGAGGCGATCGCGGCGATGACCGCCGTGCTGGGAGCCGACTACAATCCGTCCTCGCTGCATGCCGAAGGCCGCGCCGCGCGCGCGATCCTCGACCAGGCGCGGGCGACGGTCGCGCGCGTGCTCGGCGCGAAACCGCGCGAGATCGTTTTCACCGCCGGCGGCAGCGAGGCCGACAACTTGGCGATCTTGGGGATCGCGCGCGCGCGCTCTCGCGACGGGCGCCACCTGATCACCAGCGTGACCGAGCACCATGCCGTCTTGCACGCCCTCGACGCGCTCGAAGCGGAGGGCTGGATCGTGACCCGGCTGGGCGTCGATTCCCGGGGAACGATCGACCCCGGCGAGCTACGCGCGGCGCTGCGACCCGGCACGACGCTGGTGACGCTCGCGCTAGCGAACAACGAGATCGGCGCGATTGCGCCGGTCGCCGAACTCGCCGCGATCGCGCACGCCGCAGGCGCCTGCTTCCATACGGATGCGGTCCAAGCGCCGGGTCAGCTTCCGCTGAACGTCGCGGCACTCGGCGTCGACACGCTCGCGCTCTCCGGACACAAGTTCTACGCGCCCAAGGGCGTCGGCGTGCTCTACGTGCGCGACGGAACGCCGATCGTGCCGCACCTCCACGGGGGCGGTCAGGAGCACGGCTTGCGCTCGGGGACCGAGAACCTGGCCGGCATTGCCGCCTTGGCGACGGCGCTCGCGCTTGCCGACGCCGAGCGGCCGGCGTTTGCCGCTCGCGTCGGGGCGCTCCGCGACCGGCTCGCGGGCGGCCTCGGGGCTGCGATCCCCGGGACGCGCGTGAACGCCGCCGGCGGCCCCCGGCTGCCGAACAACCTGAGCGTCGCGTTCGCCGACGCTCCGGGAGATCTGCTCCTGATGCGGCTCGACCTGGAGGGCATCGCAGCCTCGGCGGGAAGCGCGTGCGCCGCGGGCTCGCTCGAACCGAGTCACGTCATCGCGGCGCTTGGACTCCCGCAGGATTTGTCGCGTAACGTCATCCGGTTTTCGCTCGGACGCACGACGACGAGCGAGCAGATCGACCATGTTCTGGTGCGTGTTCCCGCGATCGTGCGTGCCGTCCGGCCGGGCGGTTCCGTCTTCCAATCGGTGTAAAGGAGCAGTTATGTGGGTAGGTGCCACGTGTGGCGCTAGAGAGCAGTCGGAGGTTTGGCGTTGACGTCCGCGGTGGATTGGCTACAATTGGTTCTCCCGGTGGGCGCCGGGCTGGGCGTGTTGCTCGCCGGCATCGGGTTCCTCGTGGTGTCCCAGGCACTCGCGGGGACGTTTCGCCGGTTGAACGGGACGCTCGATGAAGTCGACCGGCAGATCGCTGCCGTCTCGGCTCCGGTAGCGGAAACGCTCGGTCACCTCGAGGGGATCGCGGACACGGCCGATACGACTGTTGCGCGACTCGGCGCGGTGGTGGGTACGTTGGAATCGGTTGCCGGGGGCGTCGGAAAGGTCTCGACGCTTGCGGGGGACGCGCTCTCGCCGTCGATCGTCAACCTCGGCGCAACCTTAACCGGAATCACCGCCGGCATCCGCCGGCTCGTCAACGGAAAACGCGGAGATAGTCATGAGTGACGAACGGAACTCGAACAGCGGACCAGGATTTCTCGCCGGGCTCTTGATCGGCGCGCTCGCCGGAGCGACCGTTGCGATGGTGCTCGCGCCGCAGGCCGGCGAGGACACGCGCGATCTCCTGCGCGCCAAGGCGCGTGAAGCGTCGGATCGGGTGCGCGATGTCGCGGAAGACATCGCCAAAACCGCTCCGGTCGCACCGGCCGATCTGTTGGCGCGAGGGAAGCAAATCGTCGACGACGCGCGTTCCCGCCTGGATGCGGCCGTCGCCGAAGGTAAGGACGCCGCCGCCCAAATTCGCAGCACGCTTGAGAATGAATCGTAGGAGCACGAGTGGATATCAAAGTAAACGTCCGGGATTCAGAGGGTGACGCCTACGTCGTCGACCTGACGGGCGAGATCGACGTTTATACCTCGCCCAAGGTCAAAGACGCGATCTCGGAATTGATCGACCACGAACACTACAACCTGGTCATCAATCTCGAGAAGGTGCGGTACATCGATTCCACCGGCCTGGGCGTCCTGATCGGCGGGCTCAAGCGCGTCCGCGAGCACGGCGGCTCGGTGAACCTGGTGTGTACGAATCCGCAGATCAAAAAGATATTCGACATCACCGGTCTAGTAAAGATCTTCGGGATCTTCGACGACGAGCAGAGCGCGATGAAGGCGCTCGTATAGTGAATCCGGCCATCGCCGCCGAGGATACCCACGGTCGCGTCGACGTAGTCATTCCGGCCAAAGCCGAGTGGGTCGCGGTTGCGCGGCTCACCGTCGCCGCCGTCGCGAGCCGCCTGCACTTTTCGGTCGAGGACATCGACGATGTCAAACTCGCGATTGCGGAAGCCTGTACGAACTCGATACAGCATGCCAGCGCCGCGGCCACGATTGCGATTTCGTGCGAGGTTACCGGCGACGAACTGCGAATTACGGTGCGCGACAGGGGTTTTGGCGTACGTTTGGAGTCGGTCGGTGAGACCGGGTTCAAAGAAGACGGCCGCACGGAGGAACTCGGTGTGTTTCTCATCCGCGCTCTCATGGATTCCGTGGAGTATCGCGTCGACAATCGCGAAGGCACTGAACTCGTGATGGTCAAGCGGGTGGCGGCCTGACGCGTCACCTTCGATGAATTCCCCTTCTCGCGTTGATGAGCGCTGGGATCGCGATCGCACCAGGCAGGCGTTTGCGCGCTTCTCCGAGCTGCGCACGCATCCGGAGCGTGACCCCGGCAAGGACAAGCTCGGCGAGACCGAAACCGAACGCCTGCGCAACGAGCTGGTCGTGGCGCACCTCAACCTCGTGCGCTATCTTGCGGTCAAGTTCGCCAACCGCGGCGAAACGCTCGACGATCTCATCCAGGTCGGAACCGTCGGATTGCTCAAGGCGATCGACCGCTTCGACTTGGAACGCGGCGTCGAGTTCACAACCTACGCGACGCCGACCATCGTCGGCGAGATCAAGCGCTACTTCCGGGACAAGGGCTGGGCCGTCAAGGTGCCGCGCCGGCTGCAAGAACTCAACCTCGCGGTCAACCGCGCGATCGAGAAACTGACCGTCAATCTGGGCCATTCGCCGACCGTCGCCGAACTCGCGGCGCATTTGGGCGCCACCGAAGAAGACATTCTCGAAGCGCAGGAACTCGGCCAAGCCTATAACTTACTCTCGCTCGATACGGAACTCAACGCCGAAGGCGATAAGAAGTCGCAGACGCTGGCCGACTACGTCGGGCAAGAAGATCCGGCGCTCGCGCTCTTGGAAGATCGCGCGAATCTGGAGAAGGCCTTCACCGTGCTGAGCGGTCGCGAGCGAGTGATCCTCTACCTGCGCTTCTACGAGTCGGTCTCGCAAACCGAGATCGCCAAACGCCTCAACGTCTCACAGATGCACGTCTCACGCCTCCAGCAGAAGGCGCTCGAGAAGTTGCGGAACGTCCTCCAAGAAAAGTAACGGACGATGCCCGGCGGGCTGGGGTCTGGGGCTCCGGCGCCGAACCGGATCGGTCGGCTATGAAATCCCAGGAACTCCGCCAGGCCTTCGTCGACTTCTTCGCCGCCCGGCAGCACAAGCACGTCCCCTCGGCTTCCTTGATCCCCGACGCGATGTCGACGACGCTCTTCACCATCGCGGGGATGGAGCCGTTCGTCCCCGCCTTTTTGGGCGACGTACCCCCGCCCGCGCCCCGTGCGGTGAGCGTCCAGCGCTGCCTGCGCGTCGCGGGCGCGAAAAGCGACATCGAGAACGTCGGCCGGACCGGCCGCCACGGTACGTTCCTCGAGATGCTCGGGAACTTCTCGTTCGGCGACTACTACAAGCGCGAGGCGATCGTGTGGGCTTGGGAGTTTCTCACCGGCGTGATGAAGCTCGATGCGAGCAGGCTCTACGTTACCGTTCATGTCTCGGACGACGACGCACAGCGGCTGTGGGAAACCGAGGTCGGTCTCGTATCCGCGCGCATCACGCGCTGGGACGAAGACAACTTCTGGACGATGGGTTCGACGGGCCCGTGCGGGCCGTGCTCGGAGATCTTCTACGACACGGGCGCGGAGTATGCGCTCGGGGCCGGTGACACGGGTCCCAACCTGGGCAACCGGTACGTCGAGATTTGGAACCTCGTGTTCCAGCAGTACAATCGTGCCGCCGACGGCGCGCTCACCGAACTGCCCTCGAAGAACATCGATACCGGCGCCGGCTTCGAGCGCATGCTTGCCGTGGCCAACGGTTTCGCGACGATGTACGAGACCGATCTGTTCGCCGATTTGATCGCGGCGCAGCCGCCGGCCGACGATTCGTCCCTCGCGCCGAGCGAACAACTCGTGCGCCGGCGGATCATCGCCGACCACGCCCGCGCCGTGACCTTCCTGATCGCCGACGGCGTCTATCCCTCGAATACCGATCGCGGCTACGTGCTGCGTTTTCTCATCCGGCGCGCGATCCGCAACGGCCGGCTCCTGGGCTATCCCAAGGAGTTCATGCCGCAATTAGCCGCCGCGGTCGCGAAATCGCTGGCCTCCGGTTACCCGATCCTGCAGCAGCGGCTCGGCGACGTGCAGCGCGCGCTGCAAGCCGAAGAAGCGACTTTCGTGCGCACGCTCGACCGCGGTTCGGCGATGCTCGAACAACTCATCGGCGAAGCCGTCACCGATTGCACGATGCTGCTCACGGGCGAGGACGTCTTCGCGCTGCACGACACCTACGGGTTCCCCGCCGAACTCACTCGCGAAATCGCTTCCGAACGGGGCGTCTCGATCGATACCGCCGCCTTCGAGCAGCGGATGAACGCGCAGCGCGAACGCGCTCGCGCCGACGCGAAGTCCAAACGCGCCGTCGTCAGCGTGGCGGACGTGCCCGCGACGCGCAGCGAATTCACCGGCTACGGCGGCCTCGAGGGAACCGGGAACGTCGTCGCGATTCTGGTCGGCGGCGTACCCGTCGAGCGCGTCGAGGCCGGCGCGGACGCGCAGATCGTCCTCGACGCGACCTCGTTCTACGCCGAGAAAGGCGGTCAGATCGGCGACCACGGCACGCTCTCTTCCGACGAAGGTGCCTTCGAGGTTTCGGACACGCAGTTCGCCGGCGAGGCGATCGCCCACCACGGCCGCGTGACCAGCGGTTCGCTCACCGTCGGCGATTCCGTTCGCACGGCGGTGTTCCCCGAGTGGCGCGAAGAGATTCGCCGGCATCATACCTCGGCGCATCTCTTGCAACGGGCGCTCAAAGAGATTCTCGGCGACGAAGTGATGCAAGCCGGCTCGTGGGTGGGGATCGACCGGATGCGGTTCGACTTTCGCAGCCCGGTCGGCGCGCTCTCGCAGCAACAGAAGCGCGCGGTAGCCGAGCGAGTCAACGACCTGATCCGCAGCGATTTCCACCTCGAAACCGAACAGCTCGGGATCGAGCAGGCGCAGGCGTCGGGCGCGATCTCGATGGCGGGTGAGACCTACGGTGACGTCGTGCGCGTGGTGAAGGCCGGTCCGTCGGTCGAATTCTGCGGCGGCACCCACGCGCATTCGACCGGCGAGTTGGGCCTGTTCGTCATCCTGAGCGAGGCGTCGATCGGCAGCGGTGTCCGCCGCATCGAGGCCGTCGTTTCGAAAGCGGCGGAGCAGTATGTCGAGCGCCAGCAAGACACGCTCGCCGAACTCTCCGAGGCGCTCTCGGCGAAGCCCGCGGATCTGGTCGAGCGCGTCGGCCGGCTGCAGAGCGACGTGCGCGAGCTGCAGAAAGCGCTCGGCGAACTCAAAGCGCGCATGGCCTCCGCCGATGCGGCGGCGTACGTCGAGCGCGCGGAGCGCGTCGACGGCGCGCTGCTGGTGGGCGCGGTCGTGCGCGAGGCGAGCGCCGAATCGTTGCGTTCGCTCGCAAACGCGATTCGTTCGCGGCTTCCGAGCGGCGTGATCGCCCTGGTCGGCACCGACCGGGAGAGCGTCGCGCTCTTCGCGAGCGCGAGCGAGGACGCCGTGAAGGCGGGCGTGCACGCCGGGAACCTGATCAAAGCCGCCGCACCGCTCGTCGGCGGCAAGGGCGGCGGCGCGCCGGCGCAAGCCCAAGGCGGTGGCAAGAACCCGGCCGGCGCCGAGGCAGCGCTCGCGGCGATGCGCGCCGCGCTGGGCGCCGGCGCAAAGCGCTGATGTTGCTCGCGTTCATCGGATCGGTGATCTTCTTCGGTGCCACACCGCCGCCGCTCAAGGAGTGGCCGAGCGATACGGTTCTCGCGCGCTATGCCGCGGCGCTGGCGGACTACGAGGCGCCGGCAGTGCTTTCGTTCGACTATACGCTCGAGCAGAGCGGCGCCCGCGAGGGGGAACAAAGCCATCGCGTGTTCCGATCCGCAACGAACGAGCGCGATGAAACGCTCGCGGTCGACGGCCGCAAGCTCGATCCGCCGACGGTGCGCATCTTTCGCGGCCGCGCGAATCGCTACACGGTCGAGCTGCTCGCGCCGCGCCCGGCGCAATACGGCTTCCGGTATCTCGGCACGCACCGCGACGGGCATCACCTCGACTACGTGTTCGACGCGACCATCAGGGGCGAAGCCGCCTATCGCGTGACGCGCGTGACGATCGACGGCGTCACGTTCTTACCGCAAACGATCGTTTTCAGCGCCGGAACGGGCGGGACGGGGACGGTCACGTTCGGGCGCAGCGAGCGTTGGTGGATCCCCCTCGAGGTGACCGCGCACGCGCGCATCGGGGGCCTGGCCGCCGTGGAGCGGTTGACGTTCTCGGCGTATCGCTTCCCGGCGACGCTCCCGCCGTCGACCTTCGCGATGCCGCGCCCGCTGCCGGCCACGACTCCGGCCGCGCCGCCGTAGGTTCTTAGAGCGCTTGCGCCTCGGCGTCGGCGCGCAGCCCGGCGAGATGCGCGCTGACCGACTCTTCGACCACGCTCCAGTGGCCGTCGCGCACGGCGAAGACGGCGTAGCCCGCGTTCTCGACCGCAACGTCCCAGAGGTCGTCGAGCGGTCGTCCGGTTGCCTCGAGCAGCGCGATTCGAACGACCGCATCGTGCGTGACGACCAGCGTGGGGACGCGGGTCGCGAGGGAGTGCGCGAAGTCGCGCCAGCGGTCGCGCACGGCCTCCAGCGTTTCCCCACCCTCGAACGAAACCTGGGCCGGTCGGGCCTTCCAGTCGTTGAAGCGCTCCGCGTCGTTGGCCGCGATCTCGTCGCGCAGCCGGCCTTCCCATGTGCCGTGGGCGATCTCGATCAGCCGGTCATCGGTTTCGAGCGTGAGATTCAGACGCTCGGCGACGAAGCGCGCCGTCGCCGTGCAGCGCACGAGCGGGCTTGCGATGATCCGTTCGACGCGCGGCTCTTGCGTGGTGAAGGCGCCGGCCAGGGCGAGCCCCTGGCGAACGCCCAGCCCCGTGAGCGCGGACTCTCGCCGGCCCTGATAGCGGCCGGCGAGATTCCAGGTCGTCTCGCCGTGGCGCGCCACGTAGACGGTTGCACTCATAGATCGAGCGAACGGACCGAGTCGATTCCGGGAACGGCGCGCAGGGCCGCGAGGGTCGCATCGTCGGCTGGGCGGTCGACGGAGAGCACCATGATGGCTGTGCCGCCGATCTCGTTGCGCGAGACCTGCATCGTCGAAATGTTGACGTTCGCCTCGCCGAGTAGCGTACCGACCTTCCCGATCATCCCCGGCACGTCGCGATGCTTGGTGATCAGCATTGCGCCGACGGGCGTCGCGTCGATCTCGAAGCCGTTGATGTTGACGATGCGCGGCGATCCGTTGACCGCCGTGCCGACGATCGTGGTATCGCCGCCGGCGATGCGAATCGAACTCGTGTACGAAGTCGCGGTCGCGTCGCCCCGCGCCTCCATCTGGACGCCCAGCTCGCGGGCGATCGCATCGGCGTTGACGACCGAGACCCGCCGATCCGTGGTCGCTTGCAAAAGCCCGGAGAGAAACGCGCGCACCAGCGGTTCGGGGGCGACGTCCGCAAGCTCGCCCTGCAGCGCGAGGGTGAAACTCGGCATCTGTTCGCCTTGCGAGATCTGCGGAAAGAAGTGCCCCATGCGGTAAGCGACCTCGACGAACGGAATCACGCGCTCGGCATCGGGCCCGTCCGGGATCGGTGCGTTGACGACGCCGCCGGCCGGTGCCCCGAGCAAAACGCGCGCTACGTCGTGCGCGAGTTCGGTCGCGATGCGTTCAAGGGCCTCGTGGGTCGAGCCGCCGAGATGCGGCGTCGCGAAGACCTTGGGATGGCGATGCAGGCGGGCGCCGGTGCCCTCGGGCGGCGGCGGCTCTTGCGCGACCACGTCGATCGCCGCGCCGGCGATCGTCCCCGCATCGAGTTCGGTCAGCAAGTCGGCTTCGACGATGACGCCGCCGCGCGCGCAGTTGATGATGTTCGCGTGCGGCTGCATCAAGCGCAGCTTCGCGCCGTCGATCATCCCGCGCGTCTGCTGGGTGAGCGGGACATGCAACGTGACCCAGTCCGAGCGCCGCAAGAGCGTGTCCAAATCGACTAGCGTCGCGTCGAACAGATCGGCGCGCGCCGCGGTGATATACGGATCGTGCGCGAGCAGGGTCATGCCGAAGGCGCGCGCGCGGGTCGCGACGTTGCCGCCGATTCGCCCCAGGCCGACGATGCCCAGCGTCTTTCCCGCGAGTTCCGTGCCGATGAACGGCCGGCGATCCCAAATTCCTTCGCGCAGTGCTTGCACGGCCGCGGGCGTGCGGCGCGCGAGCGAGAGCATCAACGCGAAGGTCTGCTCGGTCGCCGCGAGCGTGTTGGCCGCGGGCGTGTTGAGAACGATGATGCCGGCGTCGGTTGCGGCGTCGAGGTCGATCGCGTCGACGCCGACGCCCGCGCGCCCCACCACCGTGAGCCGTGGGCCGGCGGAGAGGAGCGCGCGATCGACGCGCGTCTCCGAGCGCACGATCAACCCATCGGCGTCGGCGAGCGAACGCACGAGTTCCTCGCGCGTTCCGCCGACCTGAGAAATGATGTCGATGCCCGCTTCACGTAAGACGGCGAGGCCGCGTTCGGCGAAGGCTTCGGCGATGACGACGCGCGGGCGGGAGAGGCTCGTTTGCATTATCGGGCGTACTTGCACGCGGTTGAGTTACCGCCTCCGTATCGTGCTTGCGGGCAGCCTCGCTTTTGCGATCCCCTTCGCCATCGATCTCGCGTCGCTGAATCCGGGCATCGACTACTGGGACACGGGCGAACTGCAAACCGTCCCGTATATCTTGGGCATCCCGCATCCGACCGGTTTTCCCGCGTACGTGCTGCTCGGGTGGCTTTGGTCGCACGTCCTCCCGATCGGGGACGTCGCCTATCGGATGAACCTGCTCTCCGCGACCGGCTGCTCGCTCGCTGCGCTGGCACTGTTCGCCGCTGCGTCGACCTGGGGCGTGGAACCGGTCCTCGCGCTCGGGGCGGCGCTCGTGTTCTCGGTGTCGCGGATCGTTTGGGATCACGCCGTTCACGCCGACGTCCATGCCGTTGCGATCGCCGCGTTCGGCGCAAGCGTCTGGCTCGCGCTGCGCTGGCGGCGCGACGGCGACGAACGCGTTCTGACCGGCTGTGCGCTCGCGTCGGGAATCGCGGTTTCGCTGCATAGCGCGATGGTGTTGACGCTACCCGGCGTAATGCTCGTTGCGCTGGCCCGGCGTCCGTCGTTGCGCCAAACCGCACTCGCGCTGGTGACCGGGATCGTGATCGTCGGCGCCTGTTATGCCTACTTGCCGATTCGCAGCCGGATCGTGTTCGCGCAGCGGCTCGACCCAACGCTCGCATTGGGCTTGCCGCCGGGCCGTCCGTTCTGGGACAACGATCACCCTTCGACGCTCGCCGGATTTCGGGCCGAAGTGGGCGGCGGCCAATTCGGTGCCGCCCGCGCGTTGCGCGAAATCGCCTCACCCGATGTGCTGGTGCAACTCCCCGACCGCTTCGGGCGCGATGCGGCGAACGACCTCGCGCTGGGTCTGCTCGCAATCGCCGCGGTCGGTCTGGCCGCGGTCGGCCGCCGGTCGTTCTTGTGCGCGTGCGGGCTGGCCGCCGCGGGGCTGCTGCCCGTGCTCTTCGTGCTCGCCTACACGGTCGAATCCGACCCTGACCGCTACTATCTGCCGGGCTATTGGACGATCGCGCTGTTGGTCGCGGCCGGGGCAGACGTGCTCGCGCGCGGTGGCCTCGAGCGCGCGCCGCGGCCCGTGCTGGCCTTGGTCGGCGCGCTTTTCGGAGTGGTCGTGCTCACCGACGTGCTGGCCTCGCGCGAGCGCTTTCTCCCCTCGGGCTCGGGGACGGCGCAACCGTTCATCGATCGGGTCGCGCGCCGGACGCCGCAGAATGCGGTGCTGGTCGCGGCGTGGAACGACGCGACCGTGCTCGCCTACGGTGCGTACGTCGAACGCCGGCTCGGCGATCGAATCCTGGTTACGGGTTGGCCGCCCGACTATCTCACCGACTATCCGCGCTGGGTGCGCGAGCGGCCGGTCGTGGTGATCACGGAGGGCGCGATCGAGTTGCCGGGGTTTACGCTGAACGACCGCGATCCCAGTGCGCTGCCGCACCTCTATCAACTCTCTCCGGTGACCCGGTGAGACGGTTTCCGGTTCGCACGCTGCTTGCCGGGATCGGCGGCTTGGTGCTTTGTCTCTTGTTCGCGCACGGCCGGTCCACGCCGTACAACAACTACACGCTCTTCGCGCAGGCGCTCTTGCACGGTCACCTGTGGATCGAGTGGCCCGGCAACTATATCGATGCGGTGGCCTTCGAGGGTCACCGCTACATCGTGAACGACCCGGTCCCCGGGTTCTTCATGCTGCCGTTCGTCGCGATCTGGGGAACTGCGGCCAATCAGACGCTGATCGCCTGCGCCTTCGGCGGCGTGGCGACTGCCGCGGCCTGGCGGTTCGCGGGCAGCATCGGCTGTTCGGATCTCACTGCGGATTGGCTGGCCGCGTTCATGCTCGCGGGAACGGATCTGCTGTGGTGCGCGATGCTGGGCGACGTGTGGTACTTCGCTCATGTCGCGTGCGCGGCGTTCTTACTGCTGGCGCTGGCCGAACTCGCGGGTCGCGGACGGCCGTGGCTGGTCGTCGTGTTCTTCGCGCTCGCCTGCGGCTCGCGCTTCAGCGTCGTCCTCACGGCCCCGGTGTTCGCGTACTGGTGCGGCTGCGGGTTCCTCGAGCCGCGCCGCGATCTGCGCCGCCTCGGCGTCGCGCTGCTGACCATCGCCCCGTTCGCCTTGCTCTATACCGCGTACAACGAAGCGCGCTGGCATGTGCCGTGGGATATCGGCCACACGATTTTCTATCACCAAGATCAATACGTCGGTTCGGCGTCGGGTTCTCCGTTCGGCATCGCGTATTTGGGCAACCAGTTGTACTCGTTTTTCGTCCAAGGCGTTACGTTCAGCCCGAGCGCGCCGTACGTGATCCCCCCTCAAAGCGGCCAAGCCTTGACACTCACGAGCCCAGCGCTCGCGCTCGCCTTTTTCGCTCTGCGTCCGCGTCGCACCGTCATCTCGCTTTGGCTCGCCGTCGTCTTGGCCGCGGCACCGTCGTTCCTGTATTACGTCAACGGGTTCATCCAGTTCGGCATGCGTCACGGGCTCGATTTCGAGCCGTTCCTCTTCGCGCTCATGGCGCTGGCCGCGCGCGCCGGCCTGCGCTGGTTCTGGAACGTGTTGATCGTGTGGAGCCTGGCCGTCGAGTTCTGGGGATGTTGGTATTGGAACACCGTCTACCGCACCCAGTATTAGGAAGCCATTAGGAAACGCGGCGATCGCGCTCGTTGGGCGAGCGAGTTCTTGCTTTTTGACGAATATGGGAGCTTTCTGTGGTTAGGCCGCCGCTTGCTGGGCACAAGTAAGGCACGACTATCGCAGGAGATTCGCCTGGTGGATGAACCCAAGATCATCATCGAGCGCGAGAGCGGGGGCTCGATGGCAAACTTCAGTCTGGTCGCGGTCCTCGTTCTCGTGGGCCTGATCGCGCTCTTCGTTTGGCAGCCGTGGAACACCACGCTCTCGACGCCGGCGATGAAGACGACGATCGCGCAGCCGGGAGCCGCCGGCGAACGGAACATCAGCTCCAGTGGCGCATCCGGCTCGACGCACTCCAGCGCCACTCAGACGAGCGGAAAGAATCGGTAGCACTATGAGTGATCTCGACACCAAGGACAGGCTGCAAACTGTGAAGGCCGACGCGACCGATGCGGTCGATGAAGCCAAGAACCGGGCTCAGGCGCTAGGGGAACGCGCGAAACGCACCGTCGCGGGCGATGAGCTCTCGCCGGGCGAGACGATCGTCTCGCATCTCAAAGAAGCCGGCCACGAACTCACTGCCGACCTCGACAAGGCAAGTCGCCGGCTGCGCCACGAAGACGGCGGGGAGGGCTAGCGATGGGCGGCATCCTCTGGGGACTCATCGTCCTGCTCTTCATCTTCTGGCTGCTCGGGTTCGCCCTCCATGTCGGCGGCGGCCTGATCCACCTGCTGCTGGTCGTGGCGGTGGTCATGATCATCTTCAACTTCATCACCGGAAATCGGTCTACCGTCTGAAAAAAGCACAACCTCGACTCGCGGAGTACGTCCGCAAACGCAATTTCGCGGCAACCCCCGAGCCCAGCGGCAACAAGCGCGGCGTTACGAAGACGCTGCGCTTCGTCGTGCAAATGCACCGTGCAAGCCGGCTGCACTACGATTTCCGGCTGGAAGCGGACGGGGTGCTCGCCTCATGGGCGATCCCCAAGGGGCCTTCGCTCGACACGCAGGAGCGCCGGCTCGCGATGCACGTTGAAGATCATCCGTACGCTTATCGAACCTTCGAGGGTGTCATCCCCGCAGGCAACTACGGCGCGGGCGAGGTCATCGTGTGGGATGAGGGGACCTATCGGCTTGCCGAAGGCAGCGACCCCGCCGCCGAGATCGCCAAGGGCAAGATCAAGTTCATTCTGAGCGGGAAGAAGTTGCACGGGATGTTCACGCTCGTGAAGATCAAGAATTCGCGCGACCAGAACGGCGAGCCGTGGTTGCTCATCAAGGATCACGACGAGTTCGTCGATCCCGCATGGCAGGCCACCGATCATCCACAGAGCGTCGTCAGCGCAAAGACGCTCGCCGACATCGCGCAGCAGACGCATCCAAAAACGTGGCGCAGTAACCAGCGCGCGAAGCCTGCCGAAAAGCGCGCGCGAGCGAACGTGAAGGCAGATCCGCTGCCGGAGGTCGAGATGCCGATGCTCTGCAGCGTTGTGCCCAAGCCGTTCGACGACGCGCAGTGGCTCTTCGAGTTGAAGTGGGACGGCTATCGCGCGATCGCGACGATCTCCGCGGACGGCAGCGTGGTGCTGGAGTCGCGCACGGGCAAAAATCTGCTCGCGACGTTCCCGGAGCTGGCCGATCTCGGCCACGCCTTTCGTTCGCTGCCGATCGTCGTCGATGGCGAGATCTGCGTGCTCGATCGCAACGGGCGTTCGTCGTTCCAAGCGTTGCAGCGTCACGATGAAACGCAAGCGCCGCTGACGTTCGTCGTGTTCGACTGCCTCTATGCGGACGGCCGCGACCTGCGTGACGAGCCCATCGAGGAACGCAAGTCACCGTTGGAAGCGCTGATCGTGCCGGGTCATCACGCGATGTACTCGAAGCACGTCATCGGGACGGGGAAGGAACTCTTCGCGTTTGCAAAGGCGCACGGCCTCGAGGGGATCGTCGGCAAGCGGCGCGGCTCGACGTATCGTTCGGTTCGCTCGCGCGACTGGGTCAAGATCAAGGCGATTCGACGGCAGGAGTTCGTCATCGGCGGCTGGACCGAACCGCGCGGCTCACGCAGGGGATTCGGCTCGCTGCTGCTCGGCGTCTATGACGGAACGAACCTGCAATACGCAGGTCATGTCGGAACCGGCTTCGATGCACAGACGCTCGCGGCGCTCACGAAGCGTTTGCATGCGCTCGCGCGCGAACGCTCGCCGTTCGCCGGCGAGCTACCCAAGTCGAACGCGCCCGCGCACTTCGTCAAACCCGAACTCGTCGCCGAGGTCACGTTCAGCGAATGGACGAGCGACGGCAACTTGCGCCAACCCGCGTTCGTTGGGCTTCGGATCGATAAGCGTGCGAAGGACGTCGTGCGCGAGGAGTCGCCCTAGTGCCGCCGGCGAAGAAGACTCTGGTCGAGGTCGGCGGCCGCAGCCTCGCGCTCTCCAATCTCGACAAAGTGTTGTGGCCGCGCGACGGGTACACCAAGGGCGATCTCATCGCTTATTATCGCGCCGTCGCGCCGGCGATTCTCCCCTACCTGCGCGGGCGTCCGCTGACCGTCGAGCGTTTCCCCGACGGGATCGACGGCGAGACGTGGTGGGAGAAAGAGAAGCCCAAGGGCGTGCCCGACTGGGTGCAGACGACGCGCGTCCCCTCGGGCTCGAACCAGCGCGGTCACGTCGAGTTCCTAATCTGCGACGACGAAGCGACGTTGACCTACGTCGCCAATCTCGCCGCGGTGGTGCTGCACGTCTGGTATTCGCATCTGCCGACGCTCGAGACGCCCGACTTCATCCTCATCGATCTCGATCCGTTCGGCTGTACGCTCGCGACGCTCGCGAAGGTCGCGCTGCGGTTTCGCGCGGAACTCGAAGGGATCGGCCTGCACGGGTACGTGAAGACGACCGGCGGTACCGGCCTGCACGTCGTGATCCCGCTCCAAGCGCGCTACAGTTACGACGATGCGAAGCTGTTCGCCGAATTGCTCGCGCGCCGGGTTGCGCGGCTCGAACCGGAGCGAACCACGCTCGAGCGGACGATCGCCAAACGTCGACAGGGCACGGTCTATCTCGATTACGTGCAAGTCGGCAAGGGCAAGACCTACGTCGCGCCGTTTAGTGTGCGGGGGCGCGACGGTGCGCCGGTCTCGATGCCGCTGGCGTGGTCCGACGTCGAGACGATGGCTCGTAAGCGGGCCCGGGACACGAGCGGCGAGATGCTCCGCTGGACGATCGCCGGGGTCCCGCGCCTGTTGGCCGAGCACGGCGATCCGTGGGCGGCCGAGGGCTTGACCCCCCAACGTCTCGAAGGCGCGCTCAAGAACGCTCGCTCGCTTTGGGAGTAGCAATGGCTCACGCGATTTGGTCGGGTTCGATCAGCTTCGGCCTCGTGACGATCCCCGTCAAGCTCTTTACCGCCGTCCGCGCCAACGATCTGCGCTTCAATTTTCTGCACAAGAAAGACGACGGCCGGATCTACAACGAGCGCCACTGCACGGTGTGCGGCGAGAAGGTCGAGTATGCCGATCTCGTGCGCGGCTACGAATACGAGAAGGGCCGCTACGTCACGGTGACCGACGAGGACCTCAAGCGCGTCAACGTCGAGGCCACGCAGTCGGTCGAGATCGTGGAGTTCGTCGATCTCGATCAGATCAACCCGATGTACTTCGATACGCCCTACTATCTCGAGCCCGAGAAAAAGGGCCGCCACGCCTATGCGCTGCTGCGCGAATCGCTGCGCTCGGCGAACAAGGTTGGGATCGCGAAGGTCGTGATCCGTTCGCGCGAGCACCTCGCCGCGCTCAAGCCCAACGGCGAAGCCTTGGTGCTCGAGTTGATGCACTACGCCGACGAACTCGTCGCGCAGAGCGATTTCGACTTCCCCTCGCTCAAGGAAGACGTCGCCCCGGCCGAGATGAAGATCGCGAAGCTGCTCATCGACACGATGAGCGCGGAGAAGTTCGAGCCCGAACGGTTCCAGGATACCTATCGCGAGGAAGTCCTCGCGATGATCGACGCCCGCGCCGCCGGCAAGAGCATCCCCGAAGCCCCCGCCAAGAAGCGCGGCGAGAGCAACGTCGTCAACTTGATGGACGTGCTGCAACGCAGCCTCGAGGCCAAGGGCAAGCCTTCCGCCACCACGTCCAAGGCCCCCGCCGCCAAGAAAAAATCCGCCAACGCCGCCAAACCCAAGAAAAAAAGCAGCGCCGCCTAACGAATCCCATTCGAAATCCCGACCCGCCACAAATCGTTCGAATCGCGAGCCGCCTCGATGACGCGGTGGCAGCGCGCGCTGAGACTACTGGTTATTCGGCGGCGACAGCCGGGGGTGCGTCTGCCGGGTTTCGGCCGCTCAAGAGCAGCACGCTCGGTATCGCGAACAAGAACACGAGGCCGCACAACTGCAGCAAGAAGTTGTACGAGATGATCGTGGCGTTGAGTTGGATGATGCCCATGAGGTGTGCGGCGGCTGCCGGCGCGACGGTCGAATGTCCGCCGACCAGGTGCGCGACGTTCGGGTTGGCCAACGTCACGGAGCCTGCGAGCGTGGCGTACGCTTGATCTTCCTTGCGCTGGAGCAGAAACTCCAGGATCGCGATCCCGAAGCTGCCGCCGAGTTGCCGCACCAGCGTGTACACGCCGGTCGCACCCGCGAGCCGGTTGCGGGGGACGTCGGCCAGCGTCTTGGTCGAGAGCGGAACGAACAGAAAGCCGAGCGCGAAGCCCTGCATGACGCGCGGCCAGAAGATATCGCGCAACCCCGCATCGGCGGTCAGATCGCCCATCGTCCACGAACCGATCGCAAAGAGCAAGAGTCCGGCCGCGATCGAGAGCCGGCCGTCTACGAACTTGCTCAAGCGGGCGGCGATCGGCATCGAGACGGCGGTTGCGATCGCACCGGGCAGCAGTGCGAGTCCGGTGAGCGTCGCCGTGAAGCCCAGCGCGCTCTGCAGGAAGAGCGGGATGATCAGCGCGGTTCCGAAGAGGCCGAAGCCGCTGATGACCCCGATGAAGTTGCCCGCCGCGAACCCGCGGTTCTTGAAGACGTCCAGATCGACGAGCGGGTGGACCGCGCGTAACATCCGCACGACGAACGTGATGAGTCCGCCGGCCGCGACGGCGCTCAAGATGACGATGGTCGGCGAATCGAACCAGTCCAGGCGCTGCCCGCGTTCCAACACGAATTGGAGCGACGCGAGCCCGGCGGCGAGCAGTCCGATCCCGATGAAATCGATCGGCGACGAGTCGCGCTTGATGTAGACCGGATCGCGGATGTAAAGCAGCGTCATCACGAAAGCGACGATCCCGATCGGGATGTTGATGAGGAAGATCAGCGGCCAGGAGAAATTGTCCACGATAACGCCGCCAAGGATCGGGCCGATCGCCGGGCCGACCATCGCGCCCATGCCGAAGATCGCCATCGCGCCGCTGCGCCGATCCGGCGGATACGATTCGAAGAGGATCGATTGCGCCGTCGGTTGGAGCGCCCCGCCGCCGAAGCCCTGAATGACGCGGTAAACGACGAGCAGCCAAACGCTGTTCGCCGTCGCGCACAGAAACGAGGCGACGGTGAACAGCGCGATACAGGCCGCGTAGAAGTTCCGCCGCCCGAAACGGGCCGTGAGCCAGCCGTTGAGCGGCATGACGATCACCTGGGCGAGGATGTACCCGGTCGCGACCCAGGCGATCTCGTCGACCGTCGCGCCGAAGTTGCCGGCCATCGTATTGAGCGCGACGTTGACGATCGACGTATCGACGATCGCCATGATGAGGCCCAGCATCACCGTGATCGTGATGAGGGCCAGCGGTGGCTCTTTTGCCTGCTGTCGCGCGAGGGCCGCAAAACCCGGGAAGGCTAGGGACGCCAGGACGGTTCCTCGCGCAGCGTCCTCGTTGTAGGTAAATACTTCATGACGGCTAAGTCACGTTACCACTTCTATGGCCTACACGGTTGCAAAGACAATCCACGGGCGTTCCTACCTCTATAGCGTCGAGGGCCGGCGCGATTCCGTGACCGGGAAGGTCCGCAACCGCTGGACGTATCTGGGACGTGCGCCGGCCGGCGCCGGGGAGGTTGTGCCGCCCGTTCGCACCCCCCGCGGCGAAACGCGCCGGCGGCTGATCGAAGCGACCGAGCGACTTCTCGAACGCGGTGACCGCGCGGCGGTAACGCCCTCGACGATCGCCACCGAGGCCGGTGTCGCGCACGGCACGTTCTATCGTCACTTCCGCGATCGTTCCGCGGCGTTCGCGGCGCTGGTCGATCATCTGCGCGCGACGCGCGGAACGACGGACGATGAATTGCGCGACGACGTGGCGAGCGCGAGCGAGGCGCGCCTCGCCCTGCGCGCGTGGATAGCAGGCAAGCTGCGCGTCGTGCGCGACCGGCCAGAGTTCATCCGGGGTTTCTACCGCTTGGTCGCTAGTGACATGAAGGTCGCCGCCTACCGTGATGAGCGCCGGGCGCAATCGCTCTCGCGTTTGCGCGATTACCTTACGCTGTTGCTCGCGCGCGGATTCATTACGATCGCGGATCCCGGGGCGACCGCACACTTGCTCTACGCGCTGTACGACGGAATCTACCGTCAAAGCGCATTCGATGATACGACGATCGACGATGCGATCGTAAACGCTGCATGCGATTTGGTAGAACGTACGATCTTCACTTAACACGCGCTTCGCAAGCGCTTTACACGCAAAACATATTCGCGAAAATACGCGCGGTTTACATCATGTAAACAAACGCGCGTGGTGCGTTAAGTGATTGTCTGTATGGACTTTTCCTACAGGCAATTACCCCGGTACTCGCAATGATTGGTACAGACGCAAGGGACGAAGCCTTAAAAAAAGGCGCGTTTCGTGCGCGGCATCACTTGTATAGCACGGAGCAAACACACCAATCATCATGCGATACCATCGCCTCGCTGCGCCGATCATTTGCTCGGTGCTCATCAGTCTCTTCGGAACGAACGCAATTGCAAAACCGGTCGTAGCGCTCAAGCTCGTCGGCATGCTGCTGGAAAAAGACGCCAGCGGGAAAAGCATTGCGGTCCCCGTCGAATCGGCGCAACCCAAACCGGGTGAATCGATTCGCTACACCGTCACCGCCTCGAACACGAGCGGTGATGTCGCGCGCACCTTCGTCCCGCAGGCCCGCATCCCGGCCGGGACCGCTTACGAACCCGGCAGCAGCGTCGTCGCCGCGCCGGGACACAACGAGTTTTCCGTCGACGGCGGCAAGACATGGTCGGCCAAGCCGATGGTCGCCGTCAAGAACGCCGACGGCACGATCGTCATGAAGCCGGCTGATCCCGCGAGCTACACGAACATCCGCTGGATCAGCGGCAAAGATCTCTCCGCGCACGCCTCGGCGTCGTACACCTACGTCGTGGATGTGAAGTGATGCGCTCGCACAAGCCGCACAAGTCGATCCTGACGAAGGCCCGCGCGTGGAGCGCAGGATTGCTCGCATTGCTGCTGGTCGGCGGCATCGCCCCGGCCTTTGCAACGCAGACGCCTGCCGGTACGACGATCACGAACACCGCGACGGCCAACTACACCGATAACAACGGCAACGCGATCACGGCGACGTCGAACACGGTCACGACGATCGTGCAGAACGCTCCGTCGTTGACCAACACGAACAGCGGCAACCAGACCGTTGCGCCCAACGCAGCCGTCACCCAAACCTACACCCTCACCAACACGGGCAACAACGCCGGCGACTTCCAGCTCACCGCGGCGACGGTCAGCGGCGGCTCGGCAGCGATCGTCTCCTCGAACGGCTACATCGTAACGCTCCCCAGTGGTAGCCCGCAGACCTTCTCGACGCTCGCGGCCGCGAACACGTACCTCGCCGCGAACACGGTCGCATCGGGCGCTGCGGCGACCGTGCAGATCGTCTACAACGTGGGCGCCACGACGGCGGGCACGACGATCGCCGGCACCCTGAGCGCGACGCTCGCCTATGTGGCGACCGGCAGCGCGAACGCCGCGACCTCGGCTACCGCAACGAGCAACGAAACCGATACGGTCGCAAACGACGCTCGCCTCGATGTCGCCAAGTCGGCGAGCCAGAACTCGACGACCGGCAACATCACCTACACGCTCAAGATGAACAACGGCGGCGCCTTCACGGCGCACTACGTGCAGGCGCTCTCGAACGCGTCCTTCGGGTTCGGTTCGCTCACCACCACGGGCACCGTCGGCGGCATCCTCATCGCCGACAAGATCCCGACCTACACGGCCGGCGTGAACCCGACGCTCGTCGCCGGTTCGCCCGTGGTCGCGTTCACGCGCGGCACCAACGGCTTCCCCTCCGATTCATCGGAAATGGCCACGGTCGTGTGCTCCACCTCGACGACCGGCGCCAGCGGCTGGTCAACGACCTGTAACTCGTCCTCGGTCTGGATCGGCGTCCTCATCTCCGGCGGCTCGCTCTCGAATAGCGTGAGCGGCGGCGATGGGCTGCTCTCGAACCCGGCGGGTTCAGCCGCGACCGGCGGCTTGGGCGGTGGTCCGAACGTCACGGCCGCAGCGGTGACCCTCTCGTTCACCATCACGCCGCCCTCCGGCAACGGCTCGGCCAACGCCGGTGCGATCACCAACGTCGCGAACGGCGTCTTCACCAACAACAACGCCACGCCGCAGATCGTCGGCCCGGGCGGAACCGTCACCGACGGAACGGGTGCGGGCCCCGCAGCCTCGACGGTGACCGACATCGACAACACCACCGGGAACACCGGCTCGGGCCCGAGCGGTGCCTCGCAACCGATCGCCGGTGCCGCGCTCTCCGCCTATCTCGTCCTGGTGGGTCCCTTCGGCTCGCCTGGCGCGCTCGGCGACTACGCGAACACCGGTACGGCCACCAACACGGGTGATTTCACCGACTACGCATTCCAGGACGGCACGTCGCCGCCGACCACCACTTCGACCAATCCGAGCAGCATCACCGGCAACACGACCGCTGCGGCAGTGAGCTTCTGCGTCGCGAACACGGTGCAAAACGCCGGCAACCTGACCGACAATAGCATCACGCTTGCGGTCACGGCTCCGGCGAGCCCCAGCGGTTGGACCGTCCAACTCGAGTCCAACAACACGTGCACGAGCCCGCTCAACGGCGCAACCTCCGGCGCGACCTCCACGACGGCGACACCGCTCAGCCTCACCTCGGGTTCGTCGCTCAACTTCTACGTGAAGTACACGGCGCCGATCGGCACGAGCGCGTTCACGGCCTATGATTCGGCCATCACCGCGACCGGTTCGCTCAACGGCGTGACCCCGAACACGAACACCACGCACAACGAACTCTACGACGGGTTCATCGCGCTCACCAAGGTCGCGACGGTCACCTCGAACGGATGTCCGACCGGCGTCACGGTCCAGGCCGTGTGCCCGGGCGGCGTGATCCAGTACCAAGTCTACGTTCAGAACGTGGCCAAGGGGAACACGGGCACCGGCGCAACGGAACCGGCCACCGCGCTTCTCAACTCGACGGCGGGTACGCTCGTTATCGCCGATGACGGCACGGCTTCCGGCAGTTGGTTCGCCGGGATTCCCTCGACCTCGACCTTCGTCACCTCGGGCCTGAACGCGGTGCCGGCCCTCACGGTCGGCGGCGTATCGAACACGGCATCGGTCTGCACGTACTTGTACGGCAGCCCGGCGGGAAGCTCGAGCACGACCTTCACGGCTCCCGTCTACACCGTGGGATCGCTCGCCAACGGACCCTCGAAGTTCAGTTGCGTACTCGGTGGAGCGACGTTCGCACTGAGCCCCGGAGTCCAGAGCATCCTGACGTTCAGCGTCACGGTTCGCGCGAACTAGCACCCAATGCGAGACAGAATGATATTGGCCGGCTTTGGCCGGCTGGTCGTTCTCCTCGTCATGACCTGGTGCGCCGTCTTCGCAACGACGCACCGGGCCGGCGCGGGGATCGTGGGCGGGACCACGATCACCAACGTCGCCACGGCGACGTTCGCGTCATCCAATGGCCTCGCGGGATCGAGCACCTCGAACAGCGTGACCACGGTCGTCGCATCGATCGGCTCCGTGGTCGTCTCGCCCAAGCAAACGGGCTCGAATCCAGCGACGGATTCGGTCCCGGCGGGCACGCCGGCCGTGCGCACGTTTACGATCAGCAATACCTCCAACATCCCCGATGCCTACACGATCACCGCCGCGACGGCCAGCGCCGGCCGGATCGCCTCGATCGCTTACGTCACCTCGAACGGCAACGTCGCCGTGACGCCGGGTTCGACCGTCTCGCCGGTACTCGCGCCGGGGAGTTCGATCCAAGTCGTCGTCACGCTCGCCACGATCGGACTCGCCGTCGGGACGCAGGTCGCGATCGGCGTCACCGCGCGCACGACCGTCACGACGACGGCGAACGGACTGCAAACCGACTCCGGCCAGCTTTGGGCGGTCATCGCGGTGGGTCCGAAATTCGACGGACCCGGCGGCGGCTCCACGATCCAAAAGTTCGTCCAAGACAGCATCAGCTCGGCCTCGGCTCCGGGTTCGACGGTGACCTACTCGATCCAATTCAAGAACGACGGCGGCTCGCCGGCGACCAATGCGATCATGACCGACGACATCCCGACCGGAATTCAAGCGCAGCCGGCGACGGTCTCGATCAACGGCGTGCCTTCCAGTGCAAAGGCGACGCTGAGCGGTCAAACACTGACCGTCGCGATCGGCAACGTCGCACCGGCCGCTTCGATCAACGTCACCTTCGACGCAACCGTGTCCGCGAAGACCGCAACCGGCACGACCTTCGTCAACATCGCGAGCGTGAGTGCCGACAATATAGCCGCGGCAGCGACGACGCCGGCGGTCGTGCTCGTGGGTTTCTCAAACATCGTATTCGACGGATACGATGGCCAGAAGCATCCGGTCGCAGGCGCGGTGGCCTCGTTCGTCGATGACCAAACCGGCGCTCCGGTCGCGCTACCGACACCCGACCCGAGCGTCGTCCCGCCCGCGAGCACGCGGCTCAACGCGAACAACGCCAATCCTTTCACGACCGGTGCGGACGGCCGCTACGCGTGGTACTTCCTGAGTTCGCAGGGCGGCGCGGTCTTGGGCACTCGCCAGGCGCAGGCCGCCGGCGGTTTCGATTTGATCATCAAGGCCCCGAATTACACGACCCGGCGCATCGGCGTCACGCTCGCGCCGTCGACCGCCTCGCCGCTCCTCTACGACGCGACGCTGACATCCAAAGACGGGATGCCGCTGGCCGCGGCCGGCGGCTTCGCGCTCGTCGAGCAAGCCGTCTCGATCGAAAACGTGTTCGGTGTGCTCGACAACATCCCACTCTTTGGGCCGCGCCCGATCAGCATCACGAAGACGGCCGACCGCACGGACGTCTCGGCCGGCGATCGCGTCGTCTTCACGTTGCAATATGCCAACACCGGAAGCGCGCTGGGGCGCACGTCGGTGATCGACACGCTGCCGCCCGGGCTCGCGTACGCCCCGGCAACCGCACGCATCGACGGGACCCGCGTCGAGCCGAGCGTCGCCGGACGGACCCTCACCTGGACCTTCCCCAGTCTCGATTCAGCGACCCATACGATCGTCTACGCGACCGTCGTCATCCCCGGCGTGCAAGAGAACACCGTGCTGACGAACACGGCCAAGATCGACGCGCTCCCGCCCAACAGCACCATTCCGATCACGGCGAGCGCGCAAGCCGTGTTGACGGTCGTTGCGGGCGCGCTCTCCGAGAGCTTGGTCATCACGGGTCGCGTCTACCTCGATCGCGCGGCGTCGGGGCGTTTTGCGCGCGGCGACGAGGGCGTACCGGGCGTGCGGATCTTCCTCGAAAACGGCGCATCGGCGGCGACCGATACATTCGGGCGCTACTCGTTTCCGAGCGTTCGCCCCGGAATGCATGTCCTGCGCATCGATCCCACGACGGTACCGCGCAACGCCGCGCTCTTTGCCGTGCACGGTGATGACGATCGCGCGCCGCAACGGCTGGTGCACGGCATCATGGATTCGCGCTTGATCGAAGACGTGAATTTCGCGATCGCACCGGTGTCCCCATGATGCGCTTGGGCCGCGGACGAATCGTCCGGTCCGCGATCGCGCTCACGCTGAGCGCGCTCATCTTCGCGACGGTGGTCCCGCAGCGAACCTTGATTCAGCGGTTCGCCGCATCGGCGGCGGAACTCGTATCGCCGGCGCCGGCAGCCAGCCCGACCCTGCCGCCAACCGTGAAGTTCGGCGAACTCAAGGGACTCAAGGCAACGGCGACCGGAACGCTGAGCGCTTCGATCACGGCGCCCCTCGAGGGCGGCGCCTCGGACAGTCTCGCAACGGCGCTCGATGTGTTGACGGTTGAAGGCGCAACGCTGCACGTCGAAATCAACGGCGAAGCCGTCGATGACTCGCATCTCGGCCAGATGACGACCGACACGGCGGCGCACACCGCACGTTTTGTCTATTACGGCGTGCCGTTGAATCCCGGGCCGAACCGGGTCGTCGTCACGCCGCTCGGTGCCGGCAACGCGGCCGGGCCGGCTGCGACGCGAACCGTGTACGGACCGGGCCGCCCGGTTACCTTCGAACAGCATCTTCGCGCTCCGCTGGTCGCCGACGGCCGGACCGCAGCGACGCTCGAAGTCACCGCGCTCGATGCGTGGGGTCATCACGCCCAGCCGGGCTCCGTCGTCAAAGTGCAGATCATCGCCGGCGACGTGCACTTTGCCGCTGCTGCCGCGCCGGCGAAATCACCCGACCCAGCCGCTTCGAGCGCTCCCTCACCGTCGCCGTCGGCCGGTGCCGTCGCGGCGATCAGTCCCTCACTCGACCTGGCGATGCCATCCGGCGGAATCCTCACGATCTCGCTGGTCCCTGGACTCTCAGCCGGACAAGTCAGCATCCACATCTCGAGCGGCGAGGCCGCGAGCGACGGCACGTATTACGCCGTCGCCGACGTGCGCAAGCCGTTCGTCAACGGGCTCATCACGGCCGGTGCCGGAAGCGTACCCGACGCGCCGGAAGACGCGGCGGGCATCCCCAACGGACCGAACAGCCGCAAGGGCCGCATCGCGCTGTACGGAACCGGTGCGGTCGGCAAAAACGGCCTTCTTACGGTCGCGTACGATACGGCGGATCGGCTCGATCGGTCGTCTTCGACGGGTCCTTCGGTCGACGACCCTGCGTCGCGCCCGTACGGAACGTACGGTGATTCGAGCATCGTGCGCGATGACGCGCTCTCGCGCGACCATCTCTACGCGCGCTTCGACGACGGCCAGAGCCACGCGCTTTGGGGCGAATTCCAGGCGACGACCAGCGGTCCCAATTCGGTCGGCGGGTTTGCACAGCTCGTCGACGGCCTGCAGGTCACGTTTGCGAACCAAGATCGCCGGCTCACCGGCTTTGTCGCACGCAACGATGTCGCGTATGGCCGCCTCGTGCTCTCGCCTTCCGGTCTCTCGACGCTCGCGCAGCCGTTGCAGCCCGACATCGTCGTGGGCTCGGAGATCGTCTCGCTGATCGCGATCGACCGCCGGACCGGGATCATCCTCTCGCAAACGCCGCTGACCCGGAATGTGGACTACGAACTCGACTATACCTCCGGGCAAATCCGCTTCATCACGATTCCGCTGCCGTTCGACGACAACCTGAACCCGCAGCAGATTCTCGTCACCTATGAATACGGCGGCCCGGGCGTGCACGCGCAGACGGTCGGCGGTCGCTTCGATTCGACGCTCGGCCGCGGCCCGTCCGCCGCGAAGTTCGGCGCCGGGTACGTCAACGACGGCAACGGAACCTCGGACTACTCGCTCTTCACGCAAGAGCTGTCCGGCACGTTTTCACGCGGCTCGTGGTCGCTCGCGCACGCGACGAGCGCCGGCAACATCGACGATCCTGCGATTGCAAACGCCGGCGGCAAGGGCGGAAACGCATACAAGGGATCGTTCACGCGTACGGCAGGCGCCGACAAGATCAACCTGTCATTCGAGGACACGTCGAGCGGCTTTGCAAACCCGTTCGGCGGCCTGTCCTCGCCGGGGCTTTTCGACTACCGCGGTTCGTACGCGCACTCGTTCAAGACGGCGCAGTTGGAGCTGAGCTTCGACCATCAGCTCAACGATTACGAAGGCAGCCGGAACGCGCAGTCCGATGCCTCGCTGAAGCTCCGCAAAGCGATCGGGAAGCGCCTCTCGCTTACGGCCGGGATCTCGTATCTCTCTACGTCGTCAGGCACGGCGTTGATCCCGGTTGCGGGCGAGACGCCCGATCCGCTCGCGACCCCGGTTCCGGTCGACGCGGCACGGACGCTGCAGGCGCAGGTCGGTGCCGATTGGAAAGTCGGCCGCGTGCTGTCGCTCTCCGCGTCGCACTCGCAAAATCTCGGTGCAAGTTCGGTCGCGTCTTCGCCGGCCGAAACGGTCGCCCAAGCGACACTCGATTTCGGGGCAAGCGGCCGGGCCTACGTTCGCGAGCTGTTCTCAGCCGCGCCGACCGAATCGTTTGCGGCCTCGACCGCCAACGCGGCGGCGGCGTCCTCGGCAACGCACCTCACGACCATCGGATTCGAGCGGGCGCTCGGCCACGCGACGACGATCGACCATGAACTGCAGATCGATCAAGGCGCGGCGGGCACGACCCTCCAGGCAGTCACCGGCGTCAAGGAGCGTTTCGTGTTCGGCAAGCATCTGCGCGGAGACGTCTCGGTGCAGGATGCGTCGGGTAGCGCGCAGAGCGGGTTCGCGACCTACGCCGGCAGCCTGGCGTATACGCCCAGCAGCCGGCTCAAGATTTCAACGTCACTCGAAGATCGCACGGGCCAGGGGGCGGGGATGACGCTGTTCGCATCGGCGCTCGGCGCCATCAACGACGATCTCTCCGTCTATGGCGACATCAGCCGCTCGAACGGGGCGGGCATCGCGTCGAGCGACGATCGCGTCGGCTTGGCCTGGCGCCCCTCGCAAAGCGAACGCGGCGTGACGCTCTTCGGCTACCGCGAGACCTCGGGGCTCAGCGCGCTCGGCGGCCGAGCCGGGGTGCTTTCCATCCAACAGTTGTACCGCCCGACGGGGCGGCTCGAACTCGTGGGCAGCTATGCCTACAAGCTCGACGGCGATTCATACTTCGCGGCAAAGACGGGTCTCTTCGGTTTGCGCGCGACCCAAAAGATCGGCGCCAACTACGACCTCGGAGCCGAGTTCAGTTCGGTCACCTCGGCGAATGTGCCGTCGGCCGAAGCCCATGGCCTCGCGATCGAAGCCGGCCATCGCCTGACCGGCTCGCTGCGGGTCGCCGTCGGGTACAACGTACGCGCGATCGCCGACCCGTCGCTCTCCAATGCTCCCTCGAGGAAGGGCTTCTACATCACGATGACCTCGGTCGTCGATCGTATCCTCGGTTGGGGCGCCCAGCACTAGGGGATACGCTCCACATAGCAATGGACGGTTCATGGTAAAGCTCGACCCTCGTTCCGCGCTCGTCGCGCTGGTGTTCGCCGCGTTGACGTTCGCGGTTCCCTCGGCCGCCTGGGCGGGAACGCCGGGCGTCAACGGCGTCCTGAACGTCACCACCGCGAACACCATCGTCAACCTCTACGACACCGTCGCCTCCGCGGCGAGCGGCAGCACGATCACCACGACCAACATCGCGAATCTGCAGAACGGCGCCCTCGGAAACGTCGCAGCCGGCAGCGTTCTGTTGATCTATCAGGCCCAAGGCGCGACGATTTCGACGACCAATTCGTCGGCGTACGGGGCGGTGACGGCGTACGGCGGCGCCGGTTTCTATGAATTCGTCACGGTGGGTTCGGTCTCGGGGAACGTCATCACGCTCGCGGGCGGGTGTACGCTGCACCACACGTACAACGGTTCGTCGCAACTCGTCCGGGTGCCGCAATACAGCGCGGTGACCGTCGCCTCCGGCGGAACGATCACGGCGCGGGCGTGGAACGGTGCGACCGGCGGGATCGTCGCGCTGAACGTCAGCGGAACGCTCACTCTCAACGACACGGCCGCGACCGGATCGATCAACGTGACGGGGCTCGGGTTTCGCGGCGCCGTCGCATATGCAAATAGTGGGCTGAGCGATACCGGGCCATACGTCACGACGGTGTCGAGCTACGCGTTCTCGGGCGAGACGGGAGCGGGGCTGAGCGCGGCTCTCGGGGGCCAGAAAGGCGAGGGCATCGCGGGCGGCGGGTCGTTCGGCGCCGTCGCCGGGGCCGACTACGGGACCTACTACGATACCAATTTCACGAGCCGCTACGGTCGCGGCGCGCCGGCCAACGGCGGCGGCGGCGGCGACGGGCACAACTCCGGCGGCGGCGGCGGTTCCAACGGCGACAACGGCAGCACCTGGTACGGTCAAGGCATCCTCGATGCAACGTACACGGCGTGGTACTCGAACACGAACAGCAAGAATCCTCAGCTTCCCGCCGGGACGTTGCCGGACCCCGGATACGCGAACATGACGACGGATTCCGGCGGCGGCCGCGGCGGATATTCCTTCGGGCTCTCCGTCAACAGCTCAAACGACGACGGCCGGCGAGCGGTCGGCGGTTTAGGCGGGCGGCCGATGAACTATGCGAGCGGCGCGGGTGCCGCCGTGTACTTCGGCGGCGGCGGCGGCGCGTCCGATGAGAACAACGCCAACTGCTCGAGCATCACCACCGCGACGTCGGGATCGACGTCGATCACGACCGCGGGCTGCTCCGGCGGGAACGGCGGCGGGGCAGTGTTCCTCACCGTCGGCGCAGTGGCGGGCTCCGGGGGGATCGTCGCCAACGGCGCCGGCGGCGGAAACGGCAACGATCAGGATCCCGGCGGCGGCGGCGGCGCCGGCGGATCGGTCGTCGTGGTTGCCGGCAGCGGCTCGGTCGCGTCGATCGGCGCCAACGGCGGGACCGGCGGCAGCGTCCTCAAGGACGGGAGCTGGTCGGGGATCGAGGCGGAGGGACCCGGCGGCGGCGGCGGCGGCGGCTATGTCGCCGCACCGGCGACGACCGTAACGATCGGCGGGGGCAGCGAGGGGCTCACGATGCAAACTCCGGTCACCTCCGGGACCGACATCCTGCAAGGGTTCGCGGCTTACGGAGCAACCATCGGCGCGACGGGACTGCGCGGCACGACGCTGACGGCTTTCCCGAACGTGTGCACCTCGCCGGTCGTCGGCGCGGCGAAGGCGGTCTCGTACGTGAGCAACGGCGATCGAACGTACACCGCGACGTATTCGGTGGTGATCCAGAACTACGGCGACACGCCGCTCAGTACGGTCGTCATCACCGACAACTTGAACACCACGTTCGCGTCCAACGCGACGTACGCGAACGTCACGGCCCCGACCCAAACGGCGGCGACGGGCGGCCCGAATCTCACGTACAACGCGAGCTTCAACGGGAACGCGACGACCACGCTGGTCACGGCGGGGACGCTGCCGGTCGGCAGTTCGGCGACTTTCACGTTCAGCGTGAAGATTACCCCGACCACCACCGGACCGTTGACGTTCTCCAATTCGCTGAGCGTGACCGCCGCGGGAACGAGCGGGACCGGGAACGGTCAAAGCACGAGCGACCTCTCCGACAACGGAACCAATCCGGATTCCGCCGGATACGGCGTACCCAACCAGACCTCCGAGAATGTTGCGACCCCCCTGAACCTCATCGGCGAACCGACCATCCAAAAGACCGTTCGCAACGTCACGACCGGCGAAGCGTCGGGCTTGACGGCCGATACGGCCTCGCCGGGCAACACGCTGCAGTACACGCTGACGTTTACCAACTCGACGGGCGGTCCGATGACGGGCGTGAGTTTCAAGGACACGGTTCCGGCGAACACGACCTACGTCGGCGCCGCGTGCGGCGCGCTCGCCTCGGGGATAACCGCCTGTTCGGCGTCGATGTCCGCGGGTATCGTGACGTGGACGCTGACGGGGACGCTCGCCAACGGCGCGACGCAAACGGTCACGTTCAACGTAACCGTGAACTGACGGCGCTCGCGGGGCGGCGCGATTGCAGCAAACCCATCGCGAGCGCGGCTACGGTGAAGGCGGCGCTGATCGCGGCGGTGGCACCGACGCCGTAGAGGCCGAAGGCGCCGGTGGAGATCGGCGGCATGACGATGCCCGACGCGCTCTCGAGCGACGAGGCGACGCCGAGGATCGAACCGCGCTGGTTTTCCGGCGTCACCTCGGTGATAAGGGCGGGCAGGGTCGCGTTGTTGATCGACAAGCCGAACGAGAACAGCACGAGCATCACGAACGCAAGCCGCAGATCGTGGATGAACGGAGCGATGACGAGCGAGCCGAACACGGCCGCGAGCCCGAGGTTGCTCGTTTGCCGGTCGCCCAAGAGGTCGGTGATGCGTCCGACCACGCCGAGCTGCATGACCACGCTCACGACCCCGAAGGCGGCGAAGAAATAGCTTGCCGTCTCTTGCGTGAGTCCGAGTTGCGCTTGCAGCACCAGCGTGAACGCGGCGAACCAGCCGTAGAGCCCGAACGAATAGACGAGCTTTTGCCACATCGTCGGCGCCAGCCGCGGATCGCGGAGTGATTTCACGATCTCCCGCACGCCCGCCGTCTCCGAAATCGCGCCCGTTTGCCGTGACTCCGGCAACACCGCGACGGTTACGACCAGCGTGACGAGTTGCAAGCCGGCGGCCAACAGGAAGGGCGCGCTGAACCCGAAGTGTCCGGCGAGCCAGCCGCCGGCCGCCGGCCCGAAGATCAGGCCCAGGCTGAACGACGCGCCGATCAACGCGAACGCCCGCGCGCGCTTCTCCGGCTCAACCACATCCGCCACGTAGGCTTGCGTGACGCTCATGTTCCCGCCGGAAAGCCCCTCGATGATGCGGGCCAGGAACACGATGCCCAAGTTCGGCGCGAGCGCGAGCATCGTCCAGCCGATCGTGGCCCCGATCTGGCTCACGATCAACACGGCTTTGCGCCCGATGCGGTCGCTGATGTTGCCCCACACCGGCCCGGCGACCAGTTGGCACAAGGCGAACACCGCGAAGAGCGTGCCGACGACGATCGGCGGCGCGCCGAAGTGCTCCACGAAGAACGGCATCAATGGGATCAGGATGCTGAAGCCGAGGATGTCGATGAACGTGATGCCGAGGATCGGCAGCAGACGCAGGATCACGTTGCGTTCAACGCTTACGCGAGGGCCAGGTTTTCGCTCTCGCGGGGAACGGCGATGCGCGGCGCGCGACCGGCGGCGAGGCGGTAGACCGCCGGGATCACGACCAGGGTCATCAACATCGAGACGCCGAGACCGAAGATGACCGTCCAGCAGAAAGGACGCCACAGCGTTTGCGTAGAGAAGGCCAGCGGAAGCAGCCCCGCGATCGACGCGAGCACGGTGAGCAAGATCGGCCGCAGCCGTTTCGTCCCGGCTTCGATCAGTGCACGTTCCATCGGGACGCCGTGTTCGAGTTCGCGGCGGGCGTACTCGAAGAGCACGATCGTGTGATTGGTCACGATCCCGCCGAGCGACGCGATCCCCATCGATGCGACGAATCCGAAGTGCCCACCGGTGAGCGCCAGGCCCAGGACTGCACCGACGAGGCCGAGCGGCACGGCGCACAGCACGACCAGCGTCATGCGCAGCGTGCGGAACTCCCACAGCAAGACCATCTGGTTGACCAGCAAGCCGACGATCACCGCGATCGCGAGGTTGGCGAACGCTTTGGCCGTCTGTTCGTCCTCGCCCGCGTATGCGAGGCGCACGCCCGCCGGCAGCACGGGAACGCTCGCCTTGAACGCATCGAGCACGCTCGAGGCTAGCGGTCCGTCAACGTCGGCGAGCACGGTCACGTTTCGAGCGCCGTCGCGCAGCGTCGTGACCGACGGTTCGGTGGCCGGTGCGATCGAAGCGAGCTCCGCGAGCGGCACGGTCGACCCATCGCCGCCGCGCACGGCGAGCGTTCCGAACACTTCAGGATCATCGCGCACGGCCGGCGGCAGGCGGACGATCACGGGCGTTTGCCGGTCGGCTTCGCGAATCTGCGTCGCGGTCGCGCCGCCGAACGCGAGCGCGACGAGTTGCTGTATGGCGGAACTTTGCACGCTGGTCTCGGCCAACCGCTCGGGGTCGACCGCGGCCGTGAGTTTCGTGGTTGGTTGCCCGTCCGAGTCGCGGACGGCGACCGTCCCCGCAAGCGCGCTCAACCGCGCTTGCACCGCGATCGATGCCTGTGCCAACGCGTGGGGATCGTCGCCGGAGAGCCGGATCTGGATCGGCGAACCGACGGGCGGTCCTTGTTCGAGCCGCTTGACGTCGATGCGCGCGCCCGCGATCGTCGCGTGTGCCTTCGCACGCAGGTCGTCGACGATCCGGTTGGTGGCGGCGATGGAGCCGGTGTCGACGAGGATCTGCGCATACGATGGCTTGGGCTGCTCTTGCAGAACGTTGTAGTAGAAACGCGGCGCGCCGGCGCCGACGAACGTGCCGAACGTCGTCACGCCCGGTTCCTCGGCGATCAGCGCTTCGACGCGCGCGGCGATCGCCGACGTGGTGCGGATGTCGGTGCCTTCGGCCGCGGTGATGTCGACGAAGAATTGTGTCCGGTCGGCGGATGGGAAGAACTGCACGCCCAAGTGCGGGATGAAGAGCACGGAGGCGAACACTGCGAAGCCTGCCACGCCGACCGCGAGGCGCGGCCGCCGCAGTGCAGCCGATGCGAGCGGCACGTAACGCCGTTGCAGCCAGCCCAGCAGCCGATCGAAGACCGACGGCTTCCCGCGCGACGCGGGCACGGCGAACCATTCGCCCAAGATCGGCGTGATGAAATAGGCGACCAGCAGCGACATCGCCAGCGATACCGACGTCACGACGCCGAGGTCGCGCACGAAATCACCGATCGAGCCGCCCATCAAGCGGAACGGCAGAAATGACGACATCGCCACGAGCGTCGAGGTGAGCAGCGGCATCCACAGGTCGCCGACGCCGCGCGCCGCCGCCTCGTCGCGCGCGAGCCCGGCGCGCAGCAGGTGCTCGATGTTGTCGATCGCGACGATGCCGGCATCGACGATGATCCCTAGACTGATGATGAGCGCGAGGATCGAGATTTGATTGATGTCGACCGCGATGAACTTCATGTAGCCGAAGGTCAAGGCGATCGAGAGCACGACCGTGATCCCGACCAAGAGGCCGTTGCGCCAGCCCATGAAGAGCCCGACGAGACCGGTGACGATGACGACCGCCAGCACGAGGTTGAGCATGAAGTCGCCGATCCGCTCGTTCACGGTTTGCGGCTGATTCGCAATCAGGCTCGCGCGCGTGCCGGCCGGCCAGGCGGCGCGTTCGCGCGCGAGCAGCCCGTCGATCTCTGGTTCGAGCGCGGTGACGGACGACGTCTCCTTGGCTTGCACCGCGAGCGCGACGCCGCTTGCGCCGTCGACGCGCACGATTTCCGCGGGCGGATCGGGATACGCCGTGGCGATCCGTGCGACGTCGCCGACCCGGATCGGGCGCTCGCCCGCCAGACGGACCGGCGTGCGCGCGACGTCGGCGGCACCGCGCAGCGCCGTGGACGGATCGATTTGAGCGAGCCGGCCGCCGACCACGGCGCTGCCCGCGGGCACCAGTGCGTTTTGCGCTGCCAGCGCGCCGGCCACGTCACCGGCGGTGATCCCGTATTGCGAAAGTGCGGCAACGTCGAGATCGACGTTCACGGTCTCTTCTTGCGCGCCGATCATTTTCACCAGACCAACGTCAGGGAGGCGCGAGATCCGTTCGCCCAGCGCCTTGGCGAAATCGCGCAGTTCGCGCGGCGAACGCCCGTCGGCGCTCACGCCGACGATGATCGGGTACGTCTTCCACACATCGTCGACGACGCTAGGCCCGTCGATGCCGGGCGGCAGCGTTGCGGCGAGATCCCCCAAGTGATCGCGAACGTCATGCAACACGGGAGCGGCGTCGTTGATGACGTCATCGAAGATGACGTTCACTTGACTGATCCCCGGTCGCGAGATCCCTTCGACGTGGTCCACATGCGCGACGCCGCGCAGGTCGTCGGCGATCTTCTTGGTGACGAGTTGCTCGACGTCGCGTGTGGTCGCGCCGGGCCAGATGGTCAGCACGATCGTCTGCCGCTGCGTCGTGACGGGATCTTCGCGCCGTTGCATGCCCAGCGCTGCCGAGAGCGACCAGAACAGTGCGAGGACGAGGCCGGCGAGCACGAGGCTCTTGTGGCCCAGGGCGAAGCGTGGCAAATGCTTCATCGCGCGCCGACGATCGTCACGGCTGCGCCCGGCGTGACGAGGTGCGCGCCGGCGCTCACGATGCGCGTGCCGGGCGCGATGCCGGCGACCAGCGCTCGATCCCCGTCGCTTTCGAGGACGCGCACGCCGCGCCGCTGCGTCGTGCGCGTTGCGGCGTCGTACACGGCGACGCTTTGCGTTCCGTCGGGAGCCGTGACGATCGCCGCGATGGGGACGGCCGCCGTGCCGAGATCGCGGCGCTTGCCGAGCGCCACGCCGACGATCGTGCCGGGGCGCTCGTGCCAACCGGCGATGCGCACACGCACGAGCGCCGTGCGCGAGGCGTTGTCGGCGCCGGGCTCGATGCGCGCGATGACGCCGCGGCGGATCCGGCCGGCGAAGGTCACCTCGGCTTCACTCCCCAGCGCGAGATTCGCGAGTTCCGCTTCCGGTACCGCGACGTGGATCTCGCTCTCGCCGGCGCCGGTCAGCACGAAGGCGACCGCACCCGGCTGCGCCGCGTTGCCCGGCTCAACGTCGCGTTCTTCGATGAACGCAGCGGCCGGCGCAACGAGCGCGGTCTTGCGCAGCGTAACCGCTGCGAGTTGCGCGCTTGCCACCGCGCCCGCCGCGTCGGCCCGCGCCGCGTCGATGTCTTCGCTGCGCGGGCCGCTTTGCACGAGCGATGCGGCGGCTTCGGCGGAAGCAAGCTGGGCGCGCGCCGCCTGGACGGATGCGGCCGCGTCGCGGTCGCTCGCGACGATGCCGTCGTGCTGCGTGCCGGCGATGTCGCCGCTGGCATAGAGTTCGTCGTACCGCCGGCGGTTCTCCGCGGCGAGGTGCGCGGCGGCGAGCGCACGATCGAGCTGCGCGCGCGCGGCCGCGACGGCGTCGCGCGCCGCGAACCGCTCTTGCGGCCGCGCGCCGGCGCGCGCTCTTTCCAGCACGGCGCCGGCGGATGCTGCGCGCGCGGCGGCCGCGCGATACTGTGCACCGTAGTCGCTCGTGTCGATCGTCGCCAGCACCGTCCCCGCCGCGACGCGATCGCCGACGTCGACGCGCACGCTCGTGACCCGGCCCGGGATCTCGAAGCCGATGCGATAGGTGTGCGCGGCGGCGACCGTTCCGGGTCCGCGATAGATGGCGCGTGTGCCGGGTGCGGCGGCGGTTGCGAGTTCGACCGGCGTTGCGGCGATCGCGGCGGGCGCAGGGTGCGAACAGGCGCTGAAAGCGACGGCAGCGGCGAGAGCGAGCGTCGGGCGACGGATCATCGATGGACCTCCAAGCGTGTGTACGTTAATCAGTCGGTAAACATCGTTCAGTAGACGGCCAAAAAAAATTAGCGCATGAAGCCGTGCAGCAGCGTCTCGGTCATAGCCGCATTGATCTCGGTAATGTCGCCTTCCATCATCGATTCGCACGATAACTTCAGCGCTACGAGCCCGTGAACGCCGGCCCAGATGATTTGCGCGGCCATGCGCGTGTCCATCGGTTTGAAAGCCTTGGTGGCGATGCACTCGGCGACCGTGTTCTCGAGGATCGCATACGCGATCGTGCCTGGATCGTCATCACTCGCGTGCTTGGCGTCCGCGTGCTCCTCGCCGAAGATCTCTTTCATGAACGAGGTGTCGCCCATGAAGATGAGCCGGTACGTTTCGGGTTCGTTCATGGCGAAGTCGACGTACCGCCGGCCGGTTTCGCGCAACCGCTCGACCGGGTCTTCGATCGCCGCCGCCGGCGCGAGCGCCGCGAGCAGCAGGCCGAACCCTTCGCGGCAGAGCTGAAGCGCGATCTCCTCGCGGCTTTGGAAGTAGAGGTAGATCGTTCCGGGCGAGTACTCGATCGAATCCGCGATCTTGCGCATCGTCAGCGCTGCGTAGCCCTCGTCGAGAACGATCCGACGCGCGGCCGCGAGGATTTGATCCCGGAGTTCGGCTTTTTGGCGCTCTTTGCGCTCCACGATTCCCATGCTTGAACGTAGCGTATCCGAGCCAATAGTGAATGTCAATAGAGAAATAAACGCCTATTGACATTATGAACGGCGTTCATTATAGTGGGGTCGGGCGGCTCTCAACGCCCGCCACCTACTCGCCAAAGGAACGATTTCATGACCATCAAGCACGCCGCGGCCTCGCTCGCGGCCCTCAGCCTCCTCGTCAGCGCTCCGGCGATGGCCCTGGCCGGTACCCAAGCCGCCGCCGCGCCGATCGTCGTCACCAGCGTCACCGTCCAGCCGGCCGGCAGCTTCGGATACCAGCAGATCAGCCTCGGCGGCGCCGTGACCGAAGGTCAGCCCGGCTTCGTCAGCGTGACCTATCACAACACCGCCGCCGTCGCGGCGACGGACGTCGTGTTCGAGCTCGTCGACAACGGTTTGCCCGTCGGCCGCATCTCCGATGTTGGCACGTTCGCTCCCGGGGTAACGATCAAGCACGTCTTCAACAACTTCTCACCGGCCGAGCAGATCACGGTCGCCGAGGTGAAGTTTGCCGACGGCAGCGTCTGGTCCAGCGCCCCAACCGCCCTGCGCCAAGCGGGCTCGTAGTACACCCGACCTCGATCGACGAAAGGCCCGGCGCGAGCCGGGCCGATCGCCACCCACGAGGCGCCCCGCCCGGCGCCGGTCTTAGGGAGATTCGCCCATGAAGGTTGCCGTTTTCGGTGCCGCCGGAGCCATCGGGAGACCCGCCAGCGCCGAACTGCGCCGGCGCGGACACCAGGTTCGGCTCGTCGGCCGGACCGCCGCTTCGCTCGAGCGATTGGCCGCCGGCGACCCCGGCTTCGAGATCGTCCCCGCCGACCTGACGGACGTGGCCCAGACGCGCCGCGCGGCGGCCGGCGTCGATGCGATCGTCTACGTCGTCGGCGTCGACTACCACCGGTTCGCGCTGTTTCCCGGGATGATGCGCACGGCGATCGAAGCGGCCAAAGCCGAAGGCGTCCGCGAACTGCTGCTCATCATGAGCGTCTATCCCTACGGCCGGCCGCAAACGCCGACAGTCGCCGAAACGCATCCGCGCGCGCCCCAGACCCGCAAGGGAATCTACCGCAACGAACAACTCCAACTGCTGCTGGACGCGCACGATCCGGAGGGCTTGCGAACCACGGCGCTGGTGCTGCCCGACTTCTACGGTCCGGGGATCGACAACAGCTACGTGAAGCCACTCGTCGATAGCGCCGTCAACGGCACGGCCGCGCAGGTCCTGGGTTCGCCCGACCTCCCGCACGAATACGTCTTCGTCCCGGATGTCGCGCCGGTCATCGCCGATCTGCTCGACCGGCCGGAACTCTTCGGCACGTCCTATCACTTCGGTGGTCCGGGCACGATCACGCAACGCGCGTTCGGGCAGCTCGCCTACGAGGCGGCCGGCCGCGATCCTGCGACGCTCAAGATCTCCTCGGTTCCGAAATGGCTCCTCCAGACGATGGGGCTTGGGAACACGATGATGCGCGAGGTCGCCGAGATGTATTATCTCTTCGAGCAGCCCGTCGTGCTCGACGACTCGAAACTCCGCGCGGCGCTCCCGCATCTGCACAAGACGCCGTACGCCGAGGGGATCCGCCTCACGGTCTTCGCGCGCCGGGAGCCGGCGCATGTCTAGCCGGCCGCTCGCGCTCATCACCGGCGCGTCGATGGGGATCGGCGAAGCCTTCGCCGACGCGATCGCAGCGCGCGGCTACGATCTCGCGCTCGTCGCGCGCTCGGGTGACGCGCTCGAACGCATCGCCGAACGTCTGCGTGCGCGCTTCGGCATCGACGTCGAAGTGATCGTGGCCGATCTGACCCAGGTGGACACGGTCGAATCCGTCGTCGCCCGCTGCGAAGTGCGCTTCGGGCGAGTCGATCTGCTCGTCAACAACGCGGGCTTCGGCGCGCACGGCCGCTTCGAGACGATCGAAGCCGCGCGCCAACTCGACATGATCCGGCTCAACGTCGAATCGCTGGTCGCGCTCGCCCACCGCGTGCTCCCGGGGATGCTCGCGCGCCGCAGCGGCGGGATCATCAACGTCGGTTCGACGGCGGCCTTTCAACCCTGCCCGTATATGGCCGTCTACGGTGCGACCAAGGCGTTCGTGCTGTCGTTCTCCGAGGCACTGCACGAGGAAAACCGCTCGCGCGGCGTCACCGTGCTCGGGCTCAATCCGGGTCAGACCGCGACGAACTTTTTTGCCGTCGCGGGTGAACTCGCGCGGGTCGGCCGGAGGCGCACGCCCGAAGCGGTCGTCGCGACGGGCCTGCGCGCGTTCGACGCCCGGCGCGGGTACGTGATCGATGGGCCCGCGAACCGCGTCCTGGCGTTCTCCGCGCGTCTCGCGCCGCGCGGCCTGATCGCGCGCATCTCCGGTCTGCTCTTGGGGCGCGGCGTCGCCTAGCGGCGCTTAATTCGCGCGCAGTGCCGCCTCGCCCGGGATGATCGTTCGCCGGACGAGTTCGTTGCGGCGCAGCACCGTGATCGTCGTCGGCGCATCGACCCACGCGTCGGCCGTCAACACGCGGTGCAGCGCGTCGATGCCTTCGATCGGCTGCGTGCCGAGCGCGACGACGACGTCGCCGTCTTCGACGCCGGCCCGCGCGGCCGGGCTGCGCTCCTCGACGCTCTGAACCAGCACGCCGCGGGCCTGCTCGAGATCGAGCAGGCGCTGCACGTAGCGCGGGATCGCGACATCCGTCCCGCCGATGCCGAGGTAGCCGCGCCGGACCTTCCCGTCGCGCATGAGCAGCGCGGCGATCCGCACCGCCGTGTTCACCGCGATCGCGAAGCAGATGCCTTGGCCCGCCGCGATGATCGCGGTGTTCACGCCGACGACATGGCCGCGCGCGTCGACCAGCGGTCCGCCCGAGTTGCCCGGATTGAGCGCCGCATCGGTTTGGATGATGTTGTCCATCGAACGCCCGGATTGCGAGCGCAGCGTGCGCCCGAGCGCGGAGACGACACCCGCCGTCACCGTGCACTGCAGGCCGAATGGATTCCCCAACGCGACGACGAGCTGGCCCGGTTTGATCTTCGCCGAATCAGCGAGCGTCGCCGCGACGAGATCGCTCGCACTGATCCGCACGACGGCGAGATCGCTGTCGGGATCGTCACCGATCAGCGAGGCCGCGAAGCGCCGGCCGTCGAGCAGCGCCACTTCGATCTCGCTCGCGCCGTGGACGACGTGTGAGTTGGTGAAGACGAAGCCGTCGGGCGTGGCGATGAAGCCGGAACCGCTGCCGGCGCGGCGGCCGCCGCTGCGGACGTCGATCCCGACGACGGAGGGGCTGGCGCGCTCGGCCGCCGTCGTGACGATGCGCGAGTAGGCATCGTCGAGCGGCTCGTCGCTGCTGAGCGATACGGGTGCAAAGGCCATGTGGTTCCCCCGAAAACCATCCCGCCTCAGAAGTGGTTGCGCGGAAGAATGGCGCCCAAATCCGCTCCTCGCGCTGGGACGCCGGCCGAGGCGCCCCGTTCGCACGCGCTTGGGACCGTTGCGGCGATTTTCTATATCTTCTTGTGGGCGTCGGCCTACGTGCCCAGCAAGATCGGCGTGCTCGCCTCCTCGCCGCTCTGGTTCCTGGTCGTCCGCTTCGCCACGGCGGGGACGCTCGCGCTTGTGCTGGCACTCGCGCTGGGGGCGCGCGCGCCGCGCTCGCTGCGCACCTGGGGCATCCTGCTCGCGCTGGGCGTGCTCAACAACGCGGTCTATCTGGGCTGCACGTATGAAGCGCTGCGCCATCTCGCAACCGGGATCGGCGCGATCATCGCCAGCATGAACCCCTTGATCCTCGCGCTGGTCGCCCCGGCGCTGCTGCGCGAACCGCTGACGCGCACGAAGGTCGCGGGGCTCGCGCTAGGCTTCGCCGGCGTCATCGGCATCATGCTCGCGCGCTTGGGTACCGGCACGGCGAACCCCGGCGACGTGGCGCTTGCGGTCACCGGCGTGCTCGGCAGCGTCGCCGCGACCGTGCTGTTCAAGCGCTTCGTGATCAGCGTCGATCTGCGGATCACGACCGGCGTGCAACTGCTGGGTGCGGGAGCGGTGCTGCTGCCGCTCGCGCTGATCTTCGAGGGCGCGCCGCACGCCACATGGTCGCCGGCGTTCATCGTCTCGTTTGCGTACCTCGTGGTGATCATCAGCGTGGGCGCTTCGACGCTTTGGTTCTGGCTGCTCACCCAAGGCGAAGCGAGCCGGGTGAGCGCGTTCTATTTCCTCACCCCGATCTTCGGTTTGTTTCTCGGGGCGTCGCTCTTGCACGAACCGGTCGGCGTGCGCGATCTGTTCGGTCTTGCCGCCATTGCGCTCGGGATATTCCTGGTGCAGCGGGCGTGAAGGTCTCGACCGCGTATCGGATGCTCGCGCTCATGACCGGCGCGCAGATCGGCGGCGCCGTCGTGCAGCAGGGTCTCGGTTCGCTTGGACCCGTGTTCGTCGCGACGTTCGCGCTGAGCAACGCGCAGCTCGGCCTCGTGTTCACGTGCCTGTCGCTGGGCAGCGCGGCGTTCACGATCGGCGCAGGCCTGGTAGTCGATCGCTTCGGCGAGCGGCCCGTGGTGCTGTGGGGCGGCATTTTCTTAGGGCTCACGCTGTGCGCGGCCGCGGCGGTGCCATGGTATCCGTGGGTGTGCTCTTGGATCTTCCTGTTCGGCGTTTCGTATGCGGCGCAGACACCGGCCGGCGGACGCGCGATTTTGGCGTGGTTCGATCGCGACCGCGGCCTGGCGATGAGCATTCGCCAGGCGGGGGTTCCGCTGGGCGGCGCGATCGGCAGCACGATCCTGCCGCTCATCGCCCTGCACTCGAATTATCGCTGGTCGCTGCTCGCCGGCGCGCTGATCGGTACGTCCGCGGCGATCGGCGCGGCGATCTTCTACGTCGACGCGCCGCGCGCCGCGGGCGAAGCGCGCCGCGTGCGCGCTATCGCAAAGAAGCTCGTCTCGGCGGCGCGCGATCCGCTCACGATCCTTTTCACGCTCACGTGCATGGTGCTCAGTGCCGGTCAGGGGATCTTCAACGCGTTCTTCGTCGTTACGGCCGTGCGCATCGTGCATATCGCGCCGGTCGCCGGCGCGGCCGTTTTCGCCGGAGCGCAGATCTGCGCCGTGTTCGGTCGCGTCATCTGGGGCCGGCTCAGCGATTCTGTTTTCCGCGGCGACCGGGCCTGGCCGCTTGCGTGCATCGCGACGATTCTCGCGCTGGCGGCCTACGCGCTCCCCCACGCCGGCCCGGGGAACGTCGTGCTGCTCGCCGCGATCGGCGCGGCGCTGGGGATCTCGGCCGCCGGCTGGAACGGCGTCTTCGCCGCCGCGATGGCCGAAATCGGCGGCCCGGAACTCGCCGGCTCGGTGCTCGGCCTGGGCCTGACGTTCATCTTCCTGTCGCTGGCCGCGGCGCCGAGCCTCTTCGGCGCGCTGGCCGACCGCGCGACCCTCGGCGTGGCCTGGACCACCTTCGGCGTCATCGCGACGCTCGGGATCATCCCGCCGCTCCTCGCCGTCCGGGAAGGCCGCGCTCGCCGCAGCGCCTAATCCGAACCGGCCGCGCCCAGGTGGCGGAATTGGTAGACGCGCTGGTTTCAGGTACCAGTGGCCGCAAGGCCGTGGGGGTTCGAGTCCCTTCTTGGGCAGATTCGTGGAGGCCGGGTCGGACGATCCGCCTCCGCACGAATCCCACAATCATCGAGGCTCCGGCCTCGTTTTTGTTTCCGGCGGGAGGCTCACGGCCCGCGATCCATGCGCTGCGATTGTGAAGGGCCCGGCAGTGCGACCTCGCCGCGAGGGTTGACATGGCAGAGACATAGCCATATAGTTATATAACCCAATGGTTATAAATATCGACTCCGCCTTTGCCGCCCTTGCGGATCCCACCCGCCGCCGAATCGTGGAGCGTCTTGCCCGCAGGCCGCTCACCATCGGCGAGATTGCCTCGGAATTCCCCATCTCACAGCCCGCGATTTCCAAGCACGTTCGCGTTCTCGAAGAAGCGGGTTTGCTTCAGCGCACGATCGAGGGACGCGTGCATTACTGCACCGTCTCACCGCAAGCCATGCAGGAAGTCTCGGCGTGGGTCGAGCGGCAGCGCCGCTACTGGGACGGTACGCTCGACCGACTCGAACAGCTTCTTTCCAAACACTCCGATGAAAAGAGGAAATCGTGAATCAAACGACGCTTCCGGCGGTGCAGCTCCGCCGCCGCTTCGACGCGCCGCCGGCGCGCGTCTACGACGCCTTTGCGAACATCAACGCCCTCGCCGAGTTGATCCTGCCCGAGAATGGCGCACTTGTGGAAACCGCAGCGGACGTCCGCGCCGGCGGCGCGTACAAGGTCGTCTTGCGTATGCCCGATGGCGACTTGTGGACGTTGCACGGGGTCTATCGCGACGTTGCGCCGCCCAGTCGTCTCGCGTTTACCTGGGGTTGGATCGAGGACGATCCGAAGGACGAGCAGGAAACGCTCCTCACGCTCGAATTCGAGCAGGACGGGGGCGGCACTGAGCTCATCCTGCGGCACGAATTGTTCGTGCGGGAGCAATCCCGAGCGTCGCACGAGGGTGGCTGGGCCCAATGCCTGGACAAACTCGCCCTCAAACTCGCGCGCTAACACACGCCTGCGATCGCGCACGTGCCGCAGAAAGCGAGGCTTCGGCCTCGCTTTTCTTTTCGAGCGCGCAGACACGACAATTTTGAAACGGGAGTCTGCCGCCTAGCAGCGATGTGCGAGAAACGCTAGCCGCGCGTTGCGGCGCGCTTCTTGATTACGTTACGAACGACGGGCGTTCGTACTTCACGGGCGCGGCTGCCGGGGCCGTCGCGGGGGCGGCGGGTTTGGCGACCACACCCTTCGCGGCTGGCATCGGCGTGTTGGTAGAATGCGAGATCGCTTCGGCCATCTTCTGCACGGTGAACGGGCGCATGACGACGGCGACGTTGGGCATCGCTTGATAGCGCTCGATGTCGTTGACCGGGACCTTCGCGCCGATGATGAGCGACTTCACGCCCTTTTCGAACAGCGATTGCACGGTTCGTCCGAGCGAGATGTCCTCGAAGTGACCGTAGATGATCGCGATATCGGGATGGGCCTGGCGGGCAGCCGTAATCAGCCACGTCGCGTCGGCGCCGCCGCCCACGAGCGTGTGATTGAGGATGCCCAAGATTTGCTTCACATACGCAATATGCTTGGGATCCGGGTCGCCGATGATTACCCGCATGGGTAGGTTGTTGGTCGTGGATGGGGGGGCATACCTACCTCCGGCGAGTTGGATTACCGAGACGTTACCGTCGCAGACCTGTGCATAAACATGTGGTATGAGTGAATAGATTGTTCGTTCGCTATGTGGCACGCGCGCTCGACGCGCACTCATCGATGCCGCCGCGACGAGCGGAACGTCCGGACGAATACTCTTTGCACGCGATCGGGTTGTTGCCAGAGCAGATGCGCGAACGATTTCCAGGCTGCGGCGCCGCGGGCGAAGCTGGGATCGCGGGCCGCGAGCGCACAAGGACGGCGGGTGGCCGCTCGTGCCGCCGGCATGATACGCTTTCCCTTGGTACGGGTGCTGGATCGCGCACGACCGCGACCGTCCACAAGGCCTGATAGCGCTTTCCAGAGAATCCGCACCCCTTATGCCCGGAGCCCGTTCATGATCGATTCGCTCGTCAAAGTGACCCTTCCCGAAATGGGAGAGTCCGTTTCGGAAGGCTCGATCGTCGAATGGCGCAAGCACGCCGGCCAGTGGATCGACGAGGGCGAGACGTTGGTCGACATCACCACCGATAAGGTCGATGTCGAGGTTCCATCGACCGTCGCCGGACTGATCACGGCCATCCACGGCGGGGAGGGCGACACGGTCGCCGTCGGCACGCTCTTGGCCGAAATCGACCCGACGGCCGCCAAACCCGCCGCCGCAGCGGCTTCGGCGCCGCTCGCAGCCGCCGGGCCGGTGCCGGTCGCTGGCAACGGGCACCCGGCGGCTCCCGGCGCGGGCGCGGTCTCGCACAAGGCGCGGCTCGTCGCCGAGCGCCACAACCTGGATCTGCACTCCATCACGGGCTCGGGTCCGAACGGCCTCATCCTGCGCGCCGACGTCGATCGCGCGCTCGCCGCCGGTACGGCGAAAGCGGCGAGCGGCGCCGCTGTCGCGGTGTCGTTCCCGGCACCGCCGGCCGCAGCGAAGGTCGCCGATCTGAAGGGCGCGGCCGTCACGCTGACGGGCTATATGGAGCAGTCGCTGACGATCCCGACGGCGACCTCGTTCCGCACGCTGCACGTCGGCACGCTCGAAGCCCGCCGCAACGAACTCAACACGGCCCTCAAGAGTGCAGGACGGACCGAAAAGGTCTCGTTCACGCATCTGATCGCCTACGCGCTCGTGCGCGCCGCCGTGGCGCAGCCCGCGATCACCGCATCTTTCCGGCGCGAGAACGGGAAGCCGCAACGCGTCGAGGCGGGCGTCCATCTGGGCCTGGCCGTCGACTCGCAGCGCAAGGACGGGTCACGCTTTCTCGTCGTGCCGGTCATCAAGCACGCGGCGGCACTCGATTTCACCGAATTCCGCGCGAAGTACGAAGAACTGGTGGTCAAAGCGCGCGACAACAAACTCACCGTCGACGAGCAGACCGGCGCGACCTTCACGCTGACCAATCCCGGCGGGATCGGGACCATCGCGTCGGTGCCGCGCCTGATGATCGGCCAAGGTGCGATCATCGCCGCCGGCGCGATCGCGCTGCCGCCGGGCTTCGGTCACGCGACCGGTTCCGCGCTGCAGCAACTCGGCATCGAAAAAGTCATGACGCTCAGCTCGACCTACGACCATCGCGTCATTCAAGGCGCGCAGTCGGGCGAGTTCCTCAAACGCGTCGATGAGCTGCTCTCGGGCGCGGATCGCTTCTTCGACGAGATCTTCGCAGCGTTCGGTTTGCACCCCGCCGTGATCGGCGGGTTCGCGGCCGGGCCGGGCGCGGTGGCGGCCGCCGAGCCGGTGACGTCGATCTCGTCGACACCGGGCGAGGCCAACGTCTTCGCGTCGGTCGATCTGCTCAAAGCGGTCGCGGCCGGCATGGACATGGTCTCGTCGTATCGCCGCTTCGGTCACCTGGCCGCGAATCTCGATCCGTTGGGCTCGCCGCCGATCGGCGATCCCACGCTCAACCCCGAGACCTGGGGGCTCACGCCGGCGCTGATGAGCGCGATCCCAACGGGGGTGCTGCGCATCAAAGTGCCGGGCAACACGCTGGCGGACGCGCTGCCGCGGCTGCGCGAAACGTACAGCTCGACGATCGCCTACGAAATCGAGCACATCTCGAACACGGGGCAGCGCCGCTGGCTGCGCGAGTACATCGAGAGCGGTCTGCACCGCTCCGGGCTCACGCCGCAGCGCAACGTGCAAGTGCTCCAGCGTCTGACCAAAGTCGAGACGATGGAACGCTACTTCCGCAAGCAGTTCCTCTCGCAAAAGACTTTCTCGATCGAAGGGCTCGACGTGATGGTGCCGATGCTCGAAGAGCTGATCTCGATGCTTGCCGAGGACGGCACGCAGACGGCGGTGCTGGGGATGGCCCACCGCGGGCGACTTTCGGCGATCGCGCACGTCGTCAACCGTCCCTACGAGGAACTGCTGGCCGAGTTCGAGGCCGGTGCGATGAAGACGGCCGAGTTCGACGAGGACGCCGACGTGACCGGCAACGTCAAGTACCACCATGGCGCGGACGGCGTCTACGAGACCTCGGCCGGCACGAAGATCGCCGTCAAACTCGCCAACAACCCCTCGCATCTCGAAGCGGTCGACGGCGTGGTCGAAGGGATCACGCGCGCGTTCCAAACCGACCACTCGCAGAACATGCCCCGGCTCGACTTCACCACCGCGGCGCCGATTCTCATCCACGGCGATGCGGCGTTCGCGGCGCAAGGCGTGGTGGCCGAAGTGCTCAACCTGCAGGCGCTGGCGGGCTACGCGACGGGCGGCACGATTCACATCATCTCGAACAACCAGGTCGGTTTCACGACCGATCCGGCCGACGCGCGCTCCACCCGCTATTCATCGGACCTCGCAAAGGGGTACGACGTGCCGATCGTGCACGTCAACGCCGACAACGTCGAGGCGTGCATCGCAGCCGTGCATCTGGCGATCGACTACCGCCGCAAGTTCGGCAGCGATACGGTGATCGACCTGATCGGATACCGCCGCTTCGGCCACAACGAACAAGACGAGCCGATGTACACGCAGCCGCAGATGGTCGAAGCGATCAAGAACCATCCCACGGTGCGCGAGCTTTTTGCGGCGCACCTCGTGGCCCAGGGGATCCTCACCTCCGATCAGGTCCAGGAGATCCAGGATGCGGCGACCGCGCGCATCACCCAAGCGCACCGCAACGTCAAGAGCGGTGCGGCCACCAAGAAATTGATCGACTCGGTCAAGGCGCTGCCTGGGTTCGACGAGACGCCGATGGCGACGGCGGTCGAGCGGCCCAAGCTGCTGCGCTACGCGGCGGCACTCGTGGACGTCCCCGAAGGGTTCACCCTCAACAAGAAGCTCGCGTCGCAGTTCGCGAAGCGCCAGGCGGCGCTGAGCAGCGAGGGGGAAGTGGACTGGGGCCTCGCGGAGGGGCTCGCGTTCGCGTCGCTCATCAGCGAAGGGACGCCGGTCCGCATCACGGGGCAGGATACGGAACGCGGCACGTTCAGCCATCGCCACGCCGTTCTGCACGACGCAACGACCAACGCGAAGTACGTTCCCTTGCAGCATCTCGACGGCGCGCGAGCCTCCTTCGAGATCCATAACTCGCCGCTCTCCGAGTACGCGGTCCTGGGCTTCGAGTACGGCTACGGCGCGGCGCTCAACGACTCGCTCGTACTTTGGGAAGCGCAGTTCGGTGACTTCAACAACGGTGCGCAGATCATCATCGATCAGTTCATCGCGGCCGGCGCGGCGAAGTGGAACGAGCGCACGCGGTTGACGCTGCTGCTGCCGCACGGCTACGAAGGCGCCGGGCCCGAGCACTCGAGCGCGCGCGTCGAGCGCTTTCTGCAGCTCTCGGCGGAAGGCAACATCCGGATCGCCAACTGCTCGACCGCGGCGCAGTACTTCCACCTCTTGCGCGCCCAAGCCAAGGTCGAGCATGCGTACCCGCTGGTCGTGTTGACGCCGAAATCGCTGCTGCGCAATCGCAGCGCCTACGGCACGCTCGACGAACTCGCGAAGGGCAGCTTCCACGAGGTCATCGACGATCCGCGCTACGCCCGCAGCAAGGCCGGCATCGAACGGGTCTTGTTCGTGAGCGGCAAGATCTATCACGATCTGATCGCGAGCCCGCTCTACGCGCGGGCGACGAAGACGGCGATCGTGCGGGTCGAGATGCTCTCACCCTTCCCGACGGAGGCCATCGTCGCCGCGATCTCGTCGTATCCCGATCGCAAGGACGTCATCTGGGTGCAAGAGGAGCCGAAGAACATGGGCGCGCGCGCCCACGTTCGCCGGCGGATCGCCGAAGAGGCGCCCGATTTCCCCGTCGAGTTCGGCTATGTCGGCCGCCCCTACCGCGCGAGCCCCTCCGAAGGCTACCCGGGCGCCCATGCCGTCGAACAAGAGCGCATCATCACGACCGCCCTCACCGAGGACTAGGCGTCGAGCGCAGTCGAGGACGCGCGCAGCACGAGGTGGGCCGGGAACGGCACGCTCTGCGAACTGCTTCCGTCGTCGAGCGCGAGCCGCATGGCGCGCTCGCCGAGCTGATCGAGCGCGATGCGAACGGTGGTCAGCGGCGGCTCCAGGTCGGCCGCCGACGGGATGTCGTCGAAGCCGGTGAGCGAGACATCGTGCGGCACGCGCACGCCGCGCCGGCGCAACGTTGAAAGCGCGCCGATCGCCATCTCGTCGCTGAGCGCGACGATCGCGGTCGGCAGGGTCGTGCCCTTACGCCCATAGAGCGCTTCGGCGGCCAGCGCGCCGCCCTCGCGCGTGAGCGCACCGTCGAAGACGAGCCCGGGGTCGAGCGAGAGGTTCGCCAGCGCCAGGGCGTCGGTTACGCCGGCCAGGCGGTCTTCGACCGTCGTCAGCCGGCGCGGTCCGGTGATGACGGCGAACCGCCGGTGCCCTTGCGCGATCAGGGCCGAAACCAGCGACCGCATCCCGCCGCGATTGTCCGGTACGACCGCGGGTACGTCGACCGCGTGACGGCCGATCACGGCCGCGCGTCCGCCTCCGTCGACGAATGACCGCAAGCGCGCCGCGAGCTTCGCCGCGTAGCTCGCATCGTCGTGGCCCGAAGCGGCGATGATGATCGTGGCGGCCCGGTGCTCGTGCATCAACCCGAGATAGTCGAGTTCGCGCTGCGGGTCGCGGTCGCTGTTGCAGATCAGCAGGATCTGCTTTGCCTCGATCGCGATCCGCTGCACGCCGCGCACGATCCCCGCGTAGAACGGATTGTCGATGTCGTGAACGATGACGCCGGCGATCGAGGTTCGCGAGCGCGCGAGCGCCTGCGCGTAGGCGTTGGGAACGTAATTGAGCGCCTCGGCCGCCGCAGTGACCCGGCCGCGCAGCCCCTCGGAGACCTTGCGCGCGCTGCCGTTGATGACGCGCGAGGCCGTGGCCAGGGAAACGCCCGCTTCGCGGGCGACATCGAGCAGCGTGACCGGTCCGCCCCTCACCGCTAGCCTGCCGTTCGCGAACTCAGCCGCGGAAAGAGCGCATCGACCGAGTCGACGACCGTCACGATCGCGCGATTGCGCGCGTTGATGAATCCATCACGGTGCGCGCGGTCGAACATCGCGATCAGCGGATCGTAGTAACCGGTGGCGTTGATGAGGATCGTGGGCTTGTCGATGATCCCGAGCTGCACCCAGGTCACCACCTCGCAAAACTCCTCGAAGGTCCCAAAGCCGCCGGGGAGCGCGACGAACGCGTCGGCCAGCTCGGCCATCCGGGCTTTGCGCTCGTGCATCGAATCGACCACATGGAGCTGGGTCAGGCCCTGATGGGCGACTTCGCGCACGGCGAGCGCGTGCGGGATGACGCCGATGACGCGGCCGCCGGCCGCGACCGCGGCGTCGGCGAGCGTGCCCATCATCCCGATGCGCCCGCCGCCGTACACGAGTTCGATGCCGGCGCTTGCGATGCGCGTCCCGAGTTCCGCCGCCAGCGCGACGTAGCGGGGATCGTTCCCGGGCGACGACCCGCAGAAGACGCAGATCCGGGTTATGGGAGCGGCGAGCATCGATGTGCGACGCGGCTCTGCGCCAGTATCCGAATGCCGTTGACGCCCAAGCGCCGGAAATGCTCCGTCTGGTAGTGAGCGTCGAGCGCGGCTTGATCGTTCCAGGTCTCATAGAGCACGAACACACCCGGATCGTCGTCCGAGCGCGCCACGTCGTAGCCGCGGCAGCCGGGTTCGGCGCGCGAGGCGTCGCGCAAGGCACCCAGAAGCCGGGCCGCTTCGTCGGCGCGCTCCGCCGGGAACGTGTACGTCACGACGCTGATGAGCATGGGAAACTCTTCGCGGCGACTAGGCCAACGCCTCGACCCGCCCGCCGGCGCGCTCGACGGCTTGTGCGATCATCTGGTCGCCGAGCGCCGGACTCACCCAGCGCGCCTGCGCCTCGGGTGCGAGCGTATGAATCGGATCGAAATAGGTGAAGAACTTCCCCGGCTTGACACTGGGAGCCGTGTAGACCGCGATGCCGTTCTCCCGGTCGTAGTACTCGTAAGAATGGATGTCGCGCTTGCCGCCGCCGGCGGGTGCATCGCAAATGAACGTCGGCGTGTTGAAGCCCGCCGTCGAGCCGCGGACGTTCTTTTCCAGATCGATCCCCACCGTAAGCGACGTGCGCAGCTCTTCGACGCCGCGCACCAGGTCGTGCATGTAGACGTAATAGGGCTGCACGTTGAGGTACTCGAGCCGTTTGACGAGCAGCAGCATCGTCGCGAAGTCGTCGTTGACGCCCCGCATCAGCACGGTTTGGTTGCGCACCGTGATGCCGCGCTCGAAGAGCAGCCGCATCGCCTCGCGCGTGATCCACGAGATCTCTGCCGGATGGTTGAAGTGGGTGTGGATCGCGACCGCTTTGCCCAGTTTACGGCCGCGCTCGACGACCGAGGTGATCGCGTCGGTCCAGGCCGTGTCGGTGAGGATCTTCATCGGCATGACGGCCAGGCCTTTGGTCGCGAACCGCAGGCGGCGGACATGCGGGATCGCGAGCAGCGACTCGCCGATCAGCAGCAGGTTCTTGGGCGCGAGCTGGTAGGTGTCGCCGCCCGAGATGACGATGTCTTCGAGTTCCGGCCGCGAGGCGATATACGCGAAGGCGGCTTGCCAATCCGCGGGCGTCTTGCCCAGCGCGAGCTTGTCCACGTCCTCCGTGTTGGGCCCGATCGCGTACGAACGCGTGCAGAAGCGGCAATACACGGGGCAGGTCTGCACGGGCAAGAAGAGCGCTTTGTCGGTGTAGCGGTGGATGAGGCCGCCTACCGGCGAGTCTTCCTGCTCGTGGAGTGAATCGAGCGTCAGGCGCGGATGATCGGGCAACGCGGTCGAGCCGAGCGGGATGAATTGCCGGCGAATGGGATCCGTATACGGCTGCGTCCAGTCGATCGAGGCCAACAGGTAGGGCGAGACGCGCACGGCCATCGGCGCGCGCTCGAACCCGGCCCGCGCATCCTCGATGAAGGCCGGTTCGACGAGCCCCCGGATCGTCTCGAACAACTCGTCCGGCGTCTTGACCGAGCTGCGCCCCTGCCAGATCGCGTCGAGAAACGTCGCCTGATCGATTTCGGCGTAGGCCGGGATGCTGCGCCAGAACTCGCCGCCGCGCAGGTTCCGATGGTCGAGCGAGGGGCTCACGAGCCGGCTCCGTAACGCGCGTTGAAGTAGGCGTGCAGCGGCGGGCGGTCGCGCAGCGTCTGGAGGGCGATCTGCGCGTGGTCGCGGGCGTAGCCGTTGCCGACGATCATGGTCACGTCTTTGCCGGCGCCCTCGGCACCCAGCGCCGCGGCCGTGAACGAGGTGGCCATCGAGAAGAAATACACCGTGCCGCCTTCGCGCGCGCACAGGATCGAGGCGAGTTCGGTGCCGCCGACGTTGACGCAGTTGACGACCAGATCGGCGAGCACCGGCAAGGCGTCCGGGATGGCTGCCAGCACGGCGAGCGCGTCGCGGGCGTCGGCGACGATGAGCCGGTCGACGTAGCCGGCCTCGAGCAGCAAGCGCGCTCCGGGAGAATCGGCGCTCGGCACGATCCCGACGGTGTGTCCGCCGGGGCCGACGCTCGTTTTGGCCTGCGCGCAGGCGAGCAGGCCGCTCTTGCCGTCGGCGCCGATGACGCACACGGTCATCCCCGGCCGCGCGAGCCGCTGCACCTGCGCGGGCGCGCCGGCCACGTCGAACACGCACAGCGCGACGCCGGGATCGATATCGTCGGGCAGCCGCGCATAGATGCTGCTCTCGAAGAGAATCGCCGAGCCGCGCACGCGCACGCGGTGGGTGGCTACGTCGACCTCGAGCACTTCCTCGATCTGCAGCGGCGTGAGGGTGAGCGAGACGAGCGACGCAATGCGATCGCCGATCGCGAGCGACCCGCGGTCGGCGCGTTGGGACCCGACCGCAGCGATGCGGCCGACGAACATCCCGCCGCTCCCGGTGACCGGATTGTGTTGCTTGCCGCGCCGGCGGACGGTCTCGAGGATATGCTCTCCGATCGCCTGCGCGTCGCCCGCGCAGATACCGGCGATCTGCGTGAACGAGGCCGAATCGATGTTGAGGACGTCGACGCGGCAGAGCAACTCGCTCGGGCCGGCGACCGGCGTGTTGTCGAGTTGCCAAGCGGCCTGCGGGAGCGCGCCCGTGGGTTCGATCACGCGGTGGCTGCCCAGCGGGCAGTCGCGGTGCACGGGCGGCGCCTCGATCATGCCGGGAGCGCGTCCCCGACGACGACGCCGGGGCGCTCGAACGGCGTCGAAAGCACGATGGTCGTGCGCGTGCGCGCGATCCCCGGGATTCGCTTGATGCGCGAGAGGAAGTCATCGAGATGCGGTGTCGAGCGGGTCACGACTTTGAGCAAGAATGTTTCATCGCCCGCGACGCTGTGCATCTCGAGGACTTCGGGGAGCGTCATGATTTGGTTGGTAAACTCGTCGTAGGTCTTCTCGGCTGCCGTGATCACGCTGACAAAGGCCGTCAGCTCGAACCCCAGGCGGGTCTTGTCGAGTTGCGCCGCGTAACCACGCAAGTAACCGCGCGCTTCGAGGCGCTTCACGCGTTCGTGAACCGCCGGTGCCTTCAAACCGACAATCGTGCCGAGTTCGGCGAACGTCGAGCGAGCGTTGCGTTGCAGCGCTTCGAGAATCCGCAAATCGAGATTATCCAGTTCAGGATGAGCGATCATGTCGGTGTTTCTCCTCCGTTAAAGGAGTATCGGTTCGGTAGTATTGACATTTTACCCTGGCTTTATTCGGTGAGCCGCCGAGCCCGCGGGCTACGCGTTCTCGCCGTTGCGCTCGTTGCCTGGTCGGCCTCGAGCTGTGCGCCCGCGACCCGCGCGGGAGATCCGCCGGCCGTGCGTTTCAACGTCGCCGCGGACCCGGCCACGCTCGATCCGCTCTTTGCCCATCCCGATGCCGACAACGTCGAGAGCCAACTCGCCCGGCTGGTCTTTCTGCCGTTTATCGACGTGGACGCGCGCGGACGCGAGATCCCCGTCCTCGTGGACCGTATCCCGACCGTCGCGAACGGCGATCTCTCGCGCGACGGGACCACGATCGTGTATCACCTGCGCCCGGCGCGCTGGGAAGACGGCGTGCCGGTCACCGCGCGCGACGTCGTCTGGACGATCCACGCGATCCTCGACCCGCGCAATCCGGTGCGGTCGCGCGAGGGCTACGACCGCATCGCTTCGGCCGTCGCGCTCGACGAGCACACGGTGCGCGTGCGCCTTCGGAAACCGTGGGCGCCGGCGGTCGACACGTTCTTCACCTACGGCACGGCGCAGCAGTTCGTCTTGCCCGAGCACGTGCTGGGCCGGGAACGCGATCTCGTCCATGCCGCGTTCAACTCCGCGCCGGTGGGGGACGGGCCGTTCCGGCTGGTCTCCTGGCAGCGCGGCGACCGGCTCACCTACGCGGCGGTGCCGGGCGGCGGGGCGCGGGTCGGGCGCTTGGACGTTCGCGTCGTGACCGATCCGCAGACGAACTTCACGCTCCTGGGGAGCGGTGCGATCGATTGGAACCTGATCGCGCCCGTCCAGCAGGCCCAACTCGCCGATCGGACGGCGCTGCGCTACCGCTCGGTGCCGCTGCGGTTGGTCGCCGGAATCGCGCTCAACGTCCGCCATCCGCCACTCGACGACGTGCGCGTGCGCCGCGCCATCGCCGCCTCGATCGATCGCCGGGCGATCTCGCAAAAACTCACCTTCGGGAAGTATCTTCCGGTCGATACCGCGCAGCCGCTCGGCTCATGGGCGCGCGACCCGCACGTCCGGCTGCCCGCCTACGATCCGGCCGCGGCCGACGCGTTGCTCGACGCGGCGGGTTGGCCGCGCGGCGCCGGCGGGATGCGCCAGCAGGCCGGCCGGTCGCTCGAACTCACCTACGTGCAATTTCCCGAGTCGACCACCGGGGTTCGCGTCGCGACCTTCGTGCAGAGCGAACTGCTCACGCGCGGGATCCGCGTGTCGATCAAATCGGTCAGCAACGCGCAACTCTTTTTACCGGCCGCCGAACACGGCACGCTTGCGACCGGCGCTTTCGACCTCGCCTACGTCCCGTGGGCGATGGGCCTGGATCCCGACGACGGCTTCCTGCTCTCGTGCCACGGCGCGTCCAACGTCATGCGCTGGTGCGATCCGGCCGTCGATGCGCTCGAAGCCCGGGCGCTCGCGACGCCGGAGCGCGCGGCCCGGGCGGCGCTCTACGCGCAGATCGAGCGGCGGGTCGCAGCAGCCGTGCCGATCGTGTATCTCTTCGACCCGGCCTATATTTTCGCGTATCGCGCGGAGCTGAGCGGATTCGGACCGAATGCCTTTTCCCCGACCTGGAACGCGCGTGACTGGGAGCTCACCGGCCATCGATAACCAACTGCAATGACGGCGTTTCTGCAGGCCGGCTATCCGTACGAGATAGCCGGTTTGGCGTATTACGTACTGTTTCTCGTCATGCAGCGCAAAGCGAACCGCGAACGCTTCTCGCAGCGCTCGCGGGTGTTCGTGCTGCTCGCGGCGATCGCGCTGGTCGCGATGGTGCCGCTGCACGCCGCCGGCAACGGCGCCGCGATCATCGCCGTCGGGTTGATTGCCGTCGCGGCGCTGGTGTCAACTTTCGTCGACGCGCGCTAGCGGCGCGCGGCTCAGCTCGTTGTGGATATCGACGACGCGCGAGAGCAGCGCGAGAAAGGTCTCGCGCTCGCCGGCATCGAGCGCACCGAGGATCCGCTCCTGCACGCGTACGACGTGCGGGATGATCCCGTCGATCACGTCCTGCCCGGCCGGCGTGATCGTGAGCGATTTCGTGCGCCGGTCGTCGCCGGGCTCGCGCGCGACTAGGCCGCGGACTTCCAAACGCGTCACGAGGTCGCCGATCGTGGAACGGTCGATGGCGATGGCGTTCGCGAGCGAACGCTGGTCGATGCCGGGATAGCTGGCGACCGCGACCAGCGCCGCGAACTGCGGCGGGGTCACGTCGAAGGCGGCCGTTTCTTCGAGAAACAGCGCGACCGCGATCTGTTGAAGGCGGCGAATGAGGTGCCCGGGAGCTCCGTAGATGAAGTCGATCACACGATCGCCGTTTCGCGCGTCACGTTCGGGATTACCTCGCGCGCGAAGAGTTCGAGCGAGCGTAGCGCGTCCGCTTGCGGCAGCAGGTTGAAGTTGACTTGGAGCGAGGCATGCTCGAAGCCGCCGAACTCCGCCTGCAGCCGCTCGATCGTCGCGCGCACCTCGGCCGGCGAACCGATCCAGGCGGCGCCGGAGGCGACTTGTGTCTCCATCGTTTCGCTCTTGAGCTTGCCGATGACGCGGTCGTAGCCGGGATAGTCGGTCGAGGAGAGGCCTTCGGTCCAATCCGAAGCGGCGTCGACGAGCGAGTGGAGGTACGCGTCGAGTGGCTCCTTCGCGAGCGCCCGTGCGCGGTCGCCGTCTTCGTCGACGAGCATGTGGAAGGCTAGCATCACCGACCCGCGGCCCGGATGCCCCGCCTCGCGATAGGCCCTGCGATACAGCGCGAGGCTCTCGCGCATCTTCTCCGCCGCCATCGGGATCGCCATGATCCCGTGGCCCATGCGCCCCGCGAACTCGAACGATTCGGCCGTCGAGAGTGCCGCTACGTAGAACGGCGGCCGCGGCGTCTGCGTCGGACGCGGCAACAACGTCGTGTTTTCGATCGTGTGGAATTGGCCGTGATGGGTGACGTCTTCGCGCGTCAGCAGCAACTCGACTTGTTCGATCCCCTCGCGGAACCGCGCGACCGATTCGTTGGGCGAGATCCCGAAGCGGCGAAACTCGTGCGGCAGGAACGCGCGCGCGAAGCCGACGTCGAGCCGGCCGCCGGAGATCGCGTCGAGCATCGCGATCTCGCCCGCGAGCTTGAGCGGATGGTTGAACACCGGCAGGACGGCCCCGGTCACCAGGCGCGCCCGCCTGGTGCGCTGCGAGGCGGCGCTCAGAAAGACGATCGGGTTGGGCGAGTAGCCGCCGTAGTAGTGAAAATAGTGCTCGACGATGCGGATATGAGAATATCCGAGCCCGTCCGCCCGCTCGGCGATTTCGAGCGCATCGGCGAAATACCGCCGCGCGGACTTTTCCTCGGGCCGGACATCGGGGAAGAACTGAACGCCGAATTCCACGTGCGCCTCCGCCTGCAGCGAGATACTTAGGCGATCCTAGCAGGCGTTCAGTAGACTGTCAATTCCCGTTCCGCAATGCAAAACGCGGCCGGATGTCCCTGTGGAGCCTGGATTGGAAGCCGGTATCGCCGGGCGAGCGCTCGGCGATACCGGCGCCTACAGGGCTTTGACGCCGGCGACCACGCCGTCGATCGATTTTTTGGCGTCGCCGAAGAGCATGACGGTTTTGGGGTCGTCGAAGAGCGGGTTGTCGATGCCGGCGAAGCCCGAGTTCATCGACCGTTTCAGGACGACGACGTTGGCGGCTTTGTCGACGTTGAGGATCGGCATCCCGTAGATCGGGCTCGCCTTGTCCGAACGCGCGGCCGGGTTGGTGACGTCGTTCGCGCCGACGACCAGCGCCACGTCCGTACGGTCGAACTCCGGATTGATGTCGTCCATGTCGTAGAGCGAGGTATACGGGACGTTGGCCTCCGCGAGCAACACGTTCATGTGGCCCGGCATGCGGCCCGCGACCGGATGGATCGCGTACTTGACCTCGACGCCGCGTTTTTCGAGTTGATCGGCGAGTTCGCGGATCGAATGCTGGGCCTGTGCGACCGCCATGCCGTAACCCGGCACGACGATGACTTGGTTCGCATAGGCCAGCATCGCCGCGACGTCGTCGGTGCTCACGGAGCGTACGACCTGCTGCTTTTTGCCGCCCGCGGCGCTCGCCGCCGGCGTCGCGCCGAACGCGCCGAAGAGCACGTTGGTGACGCTGCGGTTCATCGCCTTGCCCATCAAGAGCGTCAGCAGCGTACCGGACGCACCGACCAGCGCGCCGCTGATGATGAGCACGTTGTTCGAGAGTACGAACCCGGTCGAAGCGGCGGCTAGACCCGTGAACGAGTTGAGCAGCGAGATGACGACCGGCATATCCGCGCCGCCGATCGGCAGCACGAAGAGGATGCCCAATGCGAACGACGCGACCAGCGCGATCCAGAACCACGGCAAGACGTCGCTCGAGCCCGGGAACGGGAAGTTCGCGACGACCAGCACCCAGCACGCGACGATGACCAGCGCGACGATCGCGTTCACGAACTGCTGGCCTGGATACGTGATCGGCCGGCCGGTCATCAGTTCTTGGAGTTTCAAGAAGGCGATGATCGAGCCGGCGAACGAGATGGCGCCGATCACGGCCGAGAGCACCGACGTGAACGAGATGTCGTAGCCCGGGATTTGCCCGGCGTGATACACCTTGAGCAGTTCGCCCGCGGCGACCAGTGCCGCGGCGCCGCCGCCGGCGCCGTTGAAGATCGCGACCATCTGCGGCATCGCGGTCATCTTCACGCGCTGCGCGGAGAGGATGCCGACGACCGCGCCGACCACGAGCGCGGCGCCGATGACGATCCAGTTGACGATCCCTTGAGTCAGCGTCGCGACGACCGCGATCAGCATGCCCAGCGCGCTGATGCGATTTCCCAGGCGCGCCGTCTTGGGCGAACTCAGGTATCGCAGACCGACGATGAAGAGTATCCCGGTGATGAGGTAGGCGAAGTCGACGGGTGTCGCGAGGGTCTCGGTCACTTCGAGCCCCCGTCTTGCGGTTTGGGCGCCGGTGCTTTGGGCCGGAACATTTGCAACATGCGCTCGGTGACGGTGTAACCGCCGAAGACGTTGAGCGAGGCGAGCACGACGAGCAGGAAGCCGACGGCGGGTCCTAGCGGCGCGTCGGCGGTCCCGGCAACCAGGATCGCGCCGACCAGCACGATCCCGTGGATCGCGTTGGTGGCCGACATGAGCGGCGTGTGCAGGGTCGTCGGCACTTTCGAGATGACCTCGACGCCGACGAAGACCGCCAAGATGAAGATCGTGATTTCGGTGAGGAGATGGGCGCTCATGCGGATTGCGCCTCCGACGGAGTCGCAATCCAGCGCGGCTTCGCCGCGATCGGGCCGGATGGGATGAAGAGACGGATCATGCGTTCCCCGCTAAGGCTTGCAGCGTCGGTGCATGGACGATTTCGCCGTCCTTGACGATGGTAGTTCCGCGAACGATTTCGTCCTCCATATCGAGCGTCAAGACGCCGTCGTGAATGAGATAGTCGAGCAAGGTTTGCATGTTCCGTGAGTAGAGCTGGCTCGCGTCCGTCGCCAGCGTCGAGGCGAGATTGAGCGGGCCCAGGACCTGTACGCCGTTCGGGCTGATGACGGTTTCGCCGGCCTTGGTGAGTTCGCAGTTGCCGCCGGTTTCGGCGGCGATGTCGACGACGACGCTCCCCGGTGCCATCGCCGCGACCGCTTCGGCGGTGATGAGGATCGGCGCGCGCCGTCCCGGGATCGCAGCCGTCGTCACGACCACGTCGGAGGCTCCGATCGCTTTCACCATGCCGGCCTTCTGTTTGGCCTGCGCTTCGGCAGAAAGTTCTTTCGCATAGCCGCCGCTGCCCTCGGCCGATTCTCCGACGTCGATCTCCAAGAACTTCGCGCCCAGCGACTGGACCTGTTCTTTGACGGCGGCGCGCACGTCGTAACCGGTGACGATGGCGCCCAGCCGGCGCGCGGTCGCGATCGCTTGCAAACCGGCGACGCCGGCACCGAGCACGAGCACCTTCGCGGGCTTGATCGTGCCGGCCGCCGTCGTGAGCATCGGAAAGTATTTCGCCAGCGTTCCGGCAGCGATGAGCACGGCTTTGTAGCCCGCGATGTTCGCTTGCGACGAAAGCGCGTCCATCGATTGCGCTTTGGTCGTGCGCGGAATCGCGTCCATGCTCAGCGCGGTGAGTTTGCGCTGCGCGTAGCGCTCGACCGAACGCGGGTCGCCGAGCGGTGAGAGAAAACCGATGAGCACGGTCCCGGGCGCGAGCGCGTCGAGTTCCGCATCATCGGGTTTCGCGACGCGCACGACGACGGTGGCACCGTCGTAGAGCGTGCTCGCATCCGCGAGCACGGCGCCGGCAGCTTCGTAGGCAGGGTCTGTATAGGCAGCGCTCGTACCGGCTCCACGCTCCACCGCGACGGTGATGCCGGCCTTGGTATACTTCGCTACGGTGTCAGGGACGAGCGCGACACGGCGTTCTCCGGGGGCCCGTTCCTTCACGACGACGATCTTCATTCGCGATAGAATCGAAGCAAGGGCTTCGTTCCCCTGCGCTAGCGGCCACTTGCCACCAAGATCGCGGCGACGACGAGCGCGAGCGCGCCCCCGGCGTGAATTGTCGCATTACGCATTCCGGCAGTATTGATTCCGTCGACGATCGCCGCGACGGTGGCCAGCGCAAGGGTGAGGGCGAGTGCAGTCCGGTCGCCGCGCGCGGCGAGCACGAGCACGACCGCGCCGAGCACGAGATCGCGCGCCGCCGTCGCGCGCACATAGGCTCGCGCTTGCGGGGTCGTCGCCGGGATGCCGTATCCGCGACCCGAGGCCGCGGGTGCGATGAGGCCGCCGGCACCCAGCGCGCAGAATGCCAGACCTCCGGCAAGCGAGACGAGCAAGCCGATCATGCTACCGGGTGCGTTCGCCTTTCCTAAATCGCCGCCGGCGCGCGAGTCAGAAGCGGGCCACCAATTGGACTTCGTTGATCGGGCTCTTGTACGTGAGGATGCCCTGATCGATGAAGACGCGTTGCATGTCGATGACCGTCGCCTGATCGATGCGCAAATCGGCCTTGAAATCGTACCGGTCGGCGTGCGCGAGTATCTCGAGGGGCTGCTTTGTGTACTTCGCGTACGCGGCCAGGTTCTCGGGCGCATAGTAGCCGGGGCCCACGATCTCGGCGGCCGCTTTGCGCAGCGCCGTCATGACCGAACGCGCCGAGTCGGGTGCGTGCAGCAGATTCGGTCCGAAGAATATCCCCGAGGCGGAGATGCCGGGTTGAACGCTGCCGATGATGCGCGCGAGTTTCTTCTCCGTGAAGACCTCCGGGAACGGTGCGGAAGTGAATACCGCGTCGATCGCTTTGCGCTCGAGCGCGATCTCTTGATCCGGATTGGCGATGTTCTGGCCGTTGATGTCCTTGAGGATCATGCCGAACGTTCGCAGGATACGCGCCACGTAGTATTGCGAGGCGGCACCGGCGCCGCCGATCCAGCCGACGGTTTTTCCGCGCAGGCCGCCCGCGTCGTGCAAGCCGGCCTCATACAGATCCTCGCGCGCCATCAGGGCCGTCGGATGGCCTTTGTGCGGCTGATAGCCGGTCGAGGCGACGATGCGTACCTCGAAGCCGCGATTGACGGCGTTGAAGAACGCGGCCGACATCGCGGCCGCGACGAAATCGAGCTGACCCTGCGCCGTCAGCGCAACCGAATCTTGCCCGGCGACGACCGGCAAGAGGTTCGCCGTGAAACCCGCGTCGCGCAGATAGCCTTTCTCCGCGGCGACGAACAGCGGCGCGAAGAGCGTCGACGGAACGTAGCCGACGGTGAGCGGTTTGCTTTGCGCGCGGACGATCGCCGGAAATCCCGCAACGGCCGCACCGGCCGCCGTGCCGGCGAGAAAACGAGCGCGAGTGGTCATGTGAGAAAACTCCTGTCAATCCGGAAGTTCGAAGATCGCGCCCTGCCGGCGCAACTCCGCGCGAACGAGTCTTGCGTCCGCCGTTTTTTCCTTGGCGACATACGCGGCCGCGACGCCGGCGGCCTGGCCCGTAGCGAACGCCGTCCCCATCACGCGCAGCGACGAAAAGGCGTAGTCGTCCGCATCGAGCGTGCGCCCGGCTGCGAACAGATTCGTGCGGTCGATGCTGCGCAGCGAACGGAGCGGAATGCCGTATGCGCCGTCGTTCTTGATCCGCTTCCAGATGCTGGACTCGCCGGGCCCGCCGTGGTATTCGACCGGCCAGCCGCCCAGCGCAACGCTGTCCTCGTGCGTGCGCGCTTCCAGGACCTCGTCGACGCGCAGCGGATACGGCGAGATGATGTGACGCGACTCCCGCGTGCCAACCATCGGCCCCGTCGTCACGAGATAGGCGGACTCGTGGCCGGGTAAGCTGCTGATCGCCTTCAGGTAGGCCCAGGCTTGTTCGCGACCGTGGCGCTCGGCGTGAGTGAGCGAGCGCGCATCGCGCGCGTCGTAGGCTTCATCGGCCAGAAACGCGATGATGTCGCCCGATGCCGGCAACCGGGCGACGAACCCGTATTCTTTGGTCAGCGGCGCGACCCCGCGCCCCTTGGCCGAGCGCACCGCAGCCTCCCAGGTGCCGCGCGAGATGTCGGCATCCGCGGCGATGCCCCCGAATCGGACCACCATCGTGCCGTTCTGGTAGCGGCCGTCCGCGCCGCCGAAGCGGGTCGCGGCGCCGGCGAAATAGGCCAGATCCGCCTCGCCGGTCGCGTCGACGAAGGCGTCACCGCTCAGGCGCAGCTCACCGCGGTGATCGAGCACGCGAACGTCGTGCACCAGTTCGCCTTGGGAGGTTGCCCCCGCGATGCGGGCGTGCAGAACGACGTCGACGCCGGCATCGGCCAAGAGGCGATCGAGGGCGAGTTTGACGGCCTCGGGTTCGATGACCGCGACGACAACGCCGGAACTGTGCATGCGCTGCGGCCGCACGTCGCAGCCCAGGCCGGCGACCGCGTCGAGGACGGACTGGCCGGCACCGCCCACGCAGGCTCGCGGGGGTTCACCCTGCGTCCAGAATCCGCAATAGGTGAGCACGTTCGAGAGGGTCGCGGCACCGCCCAGAAACGGCGCGCGCTCGAGCAGGGTCACGTGTGCGCCCGCCGCCGCGGCTCCGAGCGCCGCGCCGACGCCGGCCGCGCCCCCGCCGGCGACGATGACTTGGTTCACGGCGCTTACGCCGGCAGCGCTTGCTTGGCCATCACGGCGCCGGCCGCGCCGGCCTCCGGTCCCGAACACGCACCCGCGGATTCAGCGGCCGATGTCTCCCCGACGACATCGAAGAGGTACTGCGTTTTCGCGAAACGCTGCGCTCCGACGACCGTTCCCGCGTAGACGTTTTGGGCCGCTTGATGGTCGCACCCGCGCCAGGTCGCGAGATCGGCTTTCGCGGCGTCGAAGGCGTGGTCGCGGAAGGCGGCGACCAGGGTGCCGGCTTTCGTCGTGCCGGCGGCCTCGATCCGGTCGATGAGTTGCTTGGTCGTGATGTATCCCATGTAGTGCCGATACGAGACCGGACCACGGATGCTTCTCGACAATTGGGCGTGCAGGCGCCGCGCGCTCGGCGAGACCGACGGCGCCCAGACCAGGGCGAAGACCGAACCGGCGAGGGCGTCGAGCGGCAGCGTCTTGGCGTAGAAGTCTTCGAGCGTCATCCCGGCGAGCTTCATCTTCTTGTGCAGGTCAAACTGGGCGAATTGCTGCGCGGCGAGGGCCACGTCGAGTCCGCCCTGGCACAGCACGACCTGATCGGTATCGGTGTTGCGGATCTTGGTGTAGATCGACGAAAAATCCGTCGTCCCCACGTGCGTGAAATCGGCGCCGACCACTTCGCCGCCGGCGCGCTTGAGCAGAGCCGAGAGCCGTTGGTACGAATCGCGGCCGAAGGCGTAGTCCTCGACGATGAACGACCACTTCTTGCCGCCGGCGAGGATGCGCTGGGCCAGCACGCGCGCGAACATCGCCGCGTTCGGCGTGAAGCGGAACGTGTTGAGCGACGCGTGCTCGCCCGTGATCGAGCCGTCCTGCGGGCCGATCAGCGCCGTGAAAATGCCGGCGTTGAGCGTCAGCGGCATGATCGCGAGCGCGACCGCCGACGACGTGCCGAACAGCAGCACGTCGATCTTCTCCTGGTCGATCAGGCGGCGCACTTCGGTCACGCCGGTCGCCGGTTTGCTGGCGTCGTCGCCGTAGACGAACTCGTAAGGCGTGCGCCCGCGAGCGTTGGCTTCCGCGAGCGCGATGTCGGCACCGATCCGGTGGTAGCCGGCGATGTCCGAGAGCACGCCGGAACTCGAATCGAGGAAGCCGATCTTCACCCGCGCCGGTCCGGCGGCGCGCAGCGCAACCGGCCACGTTCCGGCCGTTGCGAGCGCCGAGCCCGCGGCGAGAAAGCGCTTGCGTTTCACGTTCGCGCGGCACCGGCGAGCGCGGCGATCTGCACGGCGTTGCGCAGGATCCCGATGCCTTCGATCTCGACTTCCATCACGTCGCCGTCCGCGAGGAACTCGGGCGGCGTGCGCGCGAAGCCGACCCCCTCCGGCGTTCCGGTCGCGATGATGTCGCCCGGTTCGAGCGTCATCCCGCGCGAGAGCTGCGCGATGATGGTGCGGCAGGTGAAGATCATGGTAGCCGTCGAGGCGCTTTGTTTCTCGACGCCGTTGACGCGTAAGCGCACCTGCAGGTTCTGCGGGTCGGCGATGTCGGCCGCCTCGACGATCCAAGGCCCCAGCGGGCAGGTGTCGTCGAGCGACTTCCCTTTGAACCACTGCCCGTGCAGGCGCTGCAGGTCGCGCGCGGTTACGTCGTTGAGGCAGGTATAGCCGAAGACGACATCGAGCGCGTCCGCCTCGGAGACGTCTTTGCACGTCGTGCCGATCACGAGCGCGAGTTCGGCTTCCCAATCGTACTGCGGCGAAACGCTCGCCTGGAGCCGGAGGGTCTGTTCGGGGCCGGCGACCGCGGTGGGAGCTTTGGTGAAGAAGGTCGGCACCGGCGGCAGCTCGAGCGTTTTCCCCAGGGCGCGGGCGCCCTCCGCGGCGTGCGCGAGGTAGTTGCGGCCCACGCAGAAGACGTTTTTCTTCGGCGCGAGCGGCGCCAGCAGCCTCACCGAAGAGCGCGGGACGGCACTGCCGAGCGCGCCGAGTGCGCGCGCGCGTCCGGCGGCGTCGAATGCGATGAACGCTTCGAGGGTGAGGCTACCGGCGAACGGCCGGATCGCCTCGCCGTCGATGACTCCCGCGGCGCGGGTGCCGCCGGGGCCGGAATACGTCACGTAGCGCACGGATCAACCTCCAGAATCCAAGTCGTTCTGCTGTGCGGAATGTTCTTTGCGCAGTGCGAGCGCGCCACCCTCGCACGATCGTCTTCCATACTTGTTTGCTTCGCGTTTTGCGCGTATCGTCTTTTTCAGCGTTAGGAGACCCTCATGATCGTCAGCGATTCCGTCGAGCAGCTTTTCGAGGATGCCCAGGCCCAGGCCGCCGTTCCGCTCTGGACGATGATGGAGCGGATGGTACCGCCGTACCCGCATCCGCGAGCCGTGCCCTACCTCTGGCCATACGAGAAACTGCGCCCGCTCTTATTCCGGGCTGGCGAACTGGTCAGCGCCGCGCAGGCCGAACGCCGGGTCTTCCAACTCATCAATCCCGCGCTGGAAGCGCCGTTCACGACCGACACGATCTACGCCGGATTGCAGTTGATCAAGCCCGGTGAGGTCGCGCGCGCGCACCGCCACGTCGCGTTTGCGCTGCGCTTCATCATCGAAGGGGAGGGTGCGTTCACCGCGGTCGGCGGCGACAAGGTGGCGATGCAGCGCGGCGACCTCATCCTCACGCCGTCGTGGACGTATCACGATCACGGTCATGAGGGAACGGCGCCGATGGTGTGGCTCGACGGGCTCGATCTGCCGTTTTATCACAACGTCCCGGTCAATTTTGCCCAGCCCTACGTGAGCGCGCAGTATCCGTCGGTGCCCGCCCCCGGCACCTCGCCGCTCACCTATCCGTGGGCCGAGATGCAGCACCGGCTCGACGTGCAGGCCGGAGCTTTCGCGCGCGCGGATTACGACGAGCGCGCGCGGGGCGGTCCGATCAGCCGCATCTTGGGCGCGGCCGCCGAACGGATCGACGCGGGCGCCGCGGCACCGCAGCGCCGCGAGACCGCCAGCTCCGTGTATCACGTGTACAGCGGCAGCGGGCGCTCGACGGTCGGCGACGTGAGCTTCACCTGGCAGCAAGGCGACACGTTCTGTATCCCGGCCTGGGCGCCGTACGAACACCGGGCGGCGACCCGCAGCTATCTGTTCCGGATGGACGACAAGCCGCTCCTGGCAGCGGTCGGCGCATACCGGGACGCCGACCCGCGGTGATGAGCGAGCCGCTGCCCTTCCCCGGCTGCGACTTGCGCGAGCACCCGCCGCGCGGGCCGTCGGAGCGACTAGGCGGCCTCGTGTTCCTGCCGCGCACGATCGACAAGATGCGCGCGAAGATCCAGGGCACGCTGGGCGCCTACAAGATCGCCCCCGGCATGTCCGGTTATCTGCTCGAGTGGCTCGGAATCAGCGAGGAAGCGTTCGAGGCGGCGGTGCGCGGCGCCGCGACCGACGACGAGATCGCGCACTGGGTCCGCGCGCACAGCGATCCCGCGGCCTACGAGGGGATCAACGAACGGCTGAGCACGCGGGCCATTCGCGACGCCGCGCACCTTGCGGAGGTCGTACCCCGCTACCCGCTGCTCGCGGACCATCCGCATCTGCGCAACTGGTTCGAGATCCTCGAACAGGACGACGCGGCTTCGTTTCGGAGCGCCTGAGCGACTACTCCAGGAGGTCCGGGCCGCTGCTCGACGTGGGCCGGCGGGTGAGGTGCCAGAAGTCGCAATAGCGGCAATGATAGGTGAAGAGCGAGCCGCTCATGCCGTTCATCGTGGCGACCGCGCGCGCTTGCGCTTCGCTCTCGTAGGGCTGTTTCGAGGCGCACGAGCGGTCCACGTCGCGATCGATCTCGGCGTCCGAGCGCACGCGGTCGCGCAGGAAGAACTCCATCAACGATTCGTTCGGTGCGCGTTTTTTTACCGGACGCCGCGAGCGAGCCATTGCCTCAACGCGTCGGCGAAGGCGACGAATGCATGACGGAGTGGAGTTCGGGCAGTGCGCGGTTGTCGATCGACGGGGCGGGCTTGGGCGCGACGGACGGCTGCGGCGCGGGCGCGCGCCGGGCGTGCTTGAGCATGTCGTCGACCGCGCCGATCGCGTTCGGATTGACACCGCCCTCCGACACCAGCGACACCGTGCGCCGCACGCGCTGGGTCTTGGGATCGTAGTCGTACTTGAGTTCGTATTTGCCGAGCACGACCTGCCCGTCGGGTGTCCGGATGAATGCTTGCAGCGCATTGCCGTAGGTGTGTTCGTCGAAGCCGAGGTTCCCGGATTTGTGCCCGGAGAGCACGCGCGAGACTTGCCCCTCCTTGTTGATCTCGACGATGAAGTCGGTGTGCAGCCTCGACTTGGGCAGGATGGCCTTGGGTTGCAGCGTCGTGACGTCGATCCGGTACGGAGTCCTCTGCGGGCTGGGCGCCGGGGTCGGCGCCGCAGCGGCGGGCGCCGCGAACGGCACCGTCAGCGCGAGGCTGCAGGTGAGGGCGAGAAGAGCGAAGCGGCGCGGCATCAATTCCTCGAGAGCGCGACGAACGCGGTATGGCAAGCGGCGCATGCGACGATCACTTGAAAGGTCGCGCTGCGGTAGCGCGCGTCGCGCGCCTGATGGTTGCGTTCATCGCTGCCACATGAACGGCACGGAGCCGACGTGGAGTTCCCGGGCGAACGCTCTTCGTCCACGCGTACGCCCTTTGGTCCGCACCAACGGGACGCCTGCCGTGACGCGCCGAAGCGGCCCGCATGCGGTGGAATCGACTGTTCGGCGCGCTCGCGCTCACGTTCGCGCTGTGCGCGTGCCAGGAAACGAGGTCGCCTTTGGATCTGGTGACCGGCACGGGCTCCGTGCACGTGCTCGACGCACGGTACATCTCGGGTCAGGATCCTGGCACATCGCTGGGAGCGAGTTCGGCGACGTACATCCTCGCCAAGATCGAGTTCACCAACGCGACGAACCAAACGCTCTACCCGCAAGCGGCAAAGTTCTATCTGCTCGATCACGACGGCAATCGCTGGGCCGGGATGGATACCGGTTCCAGCGTGTTCGCCGGCATCTCCAATTCGCTGGCACCGCTCGCGCCGGGTGACAAGCGAACCTACGTGGTCGGCTTCCGCGCTCTTTCAACCACGTCGGGCTCTATCGCCTACGATTACTAGCGCGCGAGCGTTCCTCGCGCTTGGGTTGGCACTTGTCCTTGCGGGCGTCGTTTCGTCGGCGGCGCTGGCGGCTCGGCCGTTGCTCGATTCGGGGAAGTGGGATCAGTATTTCGCGCTGTTCGCACGCGATACGCAAGTGCCGTGGAAGCCGATCACCGTGCGGCTCGACACGTACAGCGGCGCCACGGTCGATTTTGCGGCTTACGCGGTCGATCCGGCCGAAGTGATCGTAGCCGGCGCGGGACAGAAGCCGCGCGCGCTCGACACCAGCCACCGCACCCCCGACGTGCGCTGGCGTTTCACCCCGGCGCCCGGCCTGCAATTCGAAGCGAACGACGTGCCGGTACCGTTGCAGAATCGCGAAGGCTTCTTCGTGATCGAAGCGCGCCGCGGCGATGCCGTGCAGCAAGTCTGGCTCAACCTCTCGCGCATCGGATTGCTCACCAAGGAATCGCCGGGCGGGATCACGCTCTACGGCGCGGACTTAGGGACCGGCCGGGCGCTGGTGGGGATGCGGATCACGTATCTCGTCAACGGCGTCTTCGTCTACGGCAAGACCGACGGCAGCGGGACCGCGCGGGTTCAGACGGGGACCGGTCCGCGGCCGCGCTTCGCCCTTGCGGAATGGGGTCGCAGCCAGGCCTTCGTCTCGCTCGTTCCGGAGTCGCCGCTGCCGCCGGCCGTCGTCGGCGTACGGGTCGACCGCACGACGGTTCGGGCCGGTCAGGTCGTGCGCGTGATCGGCTTCGCGCGAAAGCGCGCCGGGAACGACATGAAGGTCGCGACCGGCGAGGTCTCGCTTGCGCTCGTCGCCGCGGGCAACACGCTCGCGACCGCGCAAGCGGTCCTCGATCCGGCCGGTGCGTTCAGCGCCGACATTCTCGTGCCGGCGGCGGCGCAAAGCAGCGCAGCGGCCGTTCTCGCGACCGTGGCCGGCGTCAGCGCCGGTGCGACGCTGCAGATCGATGCGCTCGGCGACGCGGCGCTTGCGGTCGCCGTCGGATGCGAGGGCGCGTGTGTGCCCGACGCCCCGATCCCGCTGGTCGTGAGCGCGAAGCGCGACGGGGTCGCGGTGGCAAATCGGGAAGTTCGCGTGCGCGTCGTGCGCGCGCCGCACGTGATCGCTCCCGACACGCCCGACGACGTGCTACCGTGGGCGACCACGACGGTCGTCGATTCGACGCAGCGCACGGATGCGCAAGGCTTGGTCCGGGTCGTGATCCCGGCACCCTCCGACGGCCTGGCTTCGACCGACGGCATCGTCGCGACGAGCGGCGGATCGAGCGCCTCGGCGCGCGTCGTCACGCCGACCGCGCGCATCGCACTTGCGGTCGCGCCCGCCAAGGCCGCGATCGACATCGGTGAACCCGCGACGATCGGTGTCCGCGGCTTCGACGCTTTGACCGGCGCACCGGCCGCCGGCCTGACGGTTCGCGTGACCATCGCGCACGGCCCCGACGAACAGAGCGAGAACCTCACGCTCGATGCGGACGGCCGCGCCGGCGTGACCTTCCGCAACGTGACGCCGGGAGCGAACATCGTCACGGCCGAGACGAGCCTCGCCGGAAAGCGCGCGTTCGACGCGAGCGGTCTGCTCGTCGCGCCGAGCGCGCTCGGCGGAGCGGCCGTGGCGGCGGAGAGCGACGCGAAGCTGACGCTCGATCGCGAGCGCTACCGGGTCGGCGATCGCGTCACGGTCGAAGCGGTGCTCGCCGGTGCGGCCGGTGACGCCTTTTTCACGCTCGAAGGCGTGCGGCCGTTCGCCGAATCGACGACCAGCGTCCGCGACGGGCGCGCGCAGGCGAGCTTCACGGTGCCGGACTCGGCCGGCGACATCGCGGTCGGCGTCGCGCTGGTGCGCGACGGCGCGCTGGTCACCGCGACCCGTGCGCTGGTCATCGATGGTCCCGGACACCGGCGCCTGACCGCGCTGCGGGCCGACAAGCCCGCCTACGCGCCTGGTGCGATCGCGACCATCTCGATCGATGACGGCGTCCCCCACGATGGGTCGACGGTCGCGATCCGGCTCAGCGACGGGCAACCGGCGCGCGGCGCGGCCTTCGCCGACGCATCGGGCGTCCTCGTATTGGGTGCCACGACCTCGCAGAACCCGGCCTCGGGCGATCCTGCGTGGCACGCCTGGGTCGCGCCCGAACGCTCGACGGCCGGCGATCTGTTCGGCTTCGATCGTCCGCGGCCGCAGCCCGCGGTGGATCCGGCCTTCTCGGCGGCCTCACCCCCCACGCTGGTCTGGCGGGTCGAACGGCTGGCGGGCGAAACCTTCGCGGTGCAGCTTCCCGCCGCGCGCGGCACCTACGTGCTCTCCGTTCTCAAGATCGGCGACGACGGCGGCGCCGGTTCGGCGTCACTGCCGCTGGAGGTGCGATGACGGACGCGCAAACCGAACTCGGCGCGCCGGCCGGCGCGCGCCTGATGCTGCTCGATACCTACGGCCTGGTCTACCGGGCCTTCTTTGCCCTGCCGCCCTTGACCACCGCGAGCGGCGTCCCGATCGGCGCGGCCTACGGCTTCACGATGATGCTCGTGAAGTTGATCGCCGAAGAGAAGCCGACCCACGTCATCGCCGCGTTCGACAAAGGGCTGCCCAAAGCGCGGCTCGCGCTCTTCCCGCTCTACAAGGCGCAGCGCGACGAGACGCCCGACGATCTGCGTTCGCAATTCGCGCTCGTGCGCCGCATCCTGGGCGTGTACGGCATCCCGATCTGCGAACTCGAAGGCGAAGAGGCCGACGACGTGATCGCAACGCTGGCGTGCCTGGCCGCGGCGGACGGCGGCCACAGCGAGGTCGTGACCGGCGACCTCGATCTTTTGCAGATCGTCGACGAGCACACGACGGTGCTGACGACGCGGCGCGGCATCACGGATCTCGGCCGCTACAACGTCGCCGCCGTGCGCGAGCGCTTCGAGCTGGAGCCGCGGCAACTGCCCGACTATCGCGGGCTCAAAGGCGATCCGTCCGACAACTTGCCCGGCATCCCGGGCATCGGCGAAAAAACGGCGATCAAGCTGATCAAAGCGGCCGGTTCGCTCGACGCGCTGCTCGCCGATCCGGCCTTGAGCCCGACGCCCAAACTCGAGAAACTGGTTCGCGAGTACGGCGAACAGGCGCGCGTCTGCCGCGACGTGTCGGTGATCGCGCGCGATCTCGCCGTGACGCTCGACTGGGAAGGCGCGCGCTACACACCGCCGGCAAACGATGCGCTCTACGCGCTCTATCGCGACCTCGAATTCAAGACGCTCTTGGGGAAACTCGAGGCCCCGGCCGCGCTCGCGCCGTTGCCCGGCGAACAGCCGCTGCGCGGCGACTACCGCTCGTTCGTCGCCGCGACCGATCCGCCGGATTTCGTGCGCCTGGCGGCGCTCATCGACGAAGCCGCGGCGCTGCCGCGGGTCGCGCTCGCGCTGCGCGGCGAGGGGGTCGGAGTCGCGACGGCCGACGGCGCCGGCTTCTCGTTCGCGCGCAGCGCGCTCGAACATGCGCCGGTCGGTCGCGCGTTCGGCGCACTTTGGGAAGGGGTCCCGGAGCTGATCGCCTACGACGCGAAGCACCTCATCGGAGCCCTGCGCCTGCCGCTGCGCGTGCCGGCCGACGACCCGATGATCGCCGCGCATCTGCTCGATCCCGGCCGGACGTTCATCGACATCGCCGACGCGGTGCGCAGCTCGCTCGACCGCACCCTGGATGACGAGCCTGCCGCCGCAGCCGACGCCGCCGGCCGGCTGGCCCGCGTGCTGCGCGCCCAGCTCGAAGCGCGCGGCCAACTCGCGCTCTATACCGACGTCGAATTGCCGCTGACCGGCGTGCTCGCGGCCCTCGAGCGCAACGGAATCAAGCTCGATCCGGATGCACTGCATGAACTTTCGGCGCGCGTCGACGCGGACGTCACGCGCCTGCAAGCCGAGATCTTCGCACTGGCCGGCGAGCCCTTCAACCTGGGCTCGCCGCAACAGCTCGGCCGCATCCTCTTCGACAAACTCGGGTTGCCCGCCGGGCGCCAGAACAAGACCGGCTATGCCACCGGGATCGACGTCCTCGCCGGCCTGGCGCGCAGCTTCCCGATCGCGGCCAACGTGCTCGAGTACCGCGAAGTCTCCAAGCTCAAGAATACCTACATCGACGTTCTGCCGGGACTGGTCGATCCGCGCGACGGGCGGTTGCACACGGTCTTCAATCAAACGGCGACCGCGACCGGGCGGCTGTCGTCGACCAACCCGAACTTGCAGAACATCCCCGTGCGCAGCGAACTCGGGCGCCGGATCCGCAAGGCCTTCGTCGCCCCCGGCGAGCGCGTGTTGCTCGCCGCCGACTATTCGCAGATCGAGTTGCGGCTGATGGCCCACCTCTCCGGCGATGCGGCGATGCGCGCGGCGTTTCACGAAGGCCAAGACATCCACGATTTCACCGCGCGCAAGATTTTCGATGTCGGACCGTTCGCCGACGTCACGCCCAACCAGCGGCGCATGGCGAAGTCGGTCAACTTCGGCTTGCTCTACGGGATGTCGGATTTCGGCCTCGCGCAGCGGCTCGAGATCGAGCGCGGCCAAGCGCGCGCGATCACGCAAGCCTACTTCGAGCGCTTCCCGGGCGTGCGGGCCTACATCGAACGCTGCTTGGAAGAGGGCCGCGAGCGCGGCTACGTCGAGACGCTGCTGGGCCGGCGCCGCTATATGCCCGATCTGCGGTCGCGCAATTTCGCGCTGCGCGCCGCGGCCGAGCGCGAGGCGACGAACGCGCCGCTTCAGGGAAGCGCCGCCGATCTCATGAAGCTCGCCATGGTCCGGCTCGACCGCGCGCTTGCCTCGGCCGGACTCGACGCGCCGATGCTCTTACAAATCCACGACGAACTGATCCTCGAGGTCGCGCCGGAGGATCTCGCCGCCGTCGGCCGGACGGTCAAAGACGAGATGGAGCACGCAATGAAACTCTCGGTCCCGATCGAGGCAACGCTCAAGAGCGGAAGGACCTGGTACGACGTCGTGGAGTTCGAGCTCGATGACCTCGTCTAACCGGCTCGCCGCCGTCGCGCTCGTAGCGCTCCTCGCACCGGCGCCGCAAGCCGGCTTTGCAGTGACCACGAGCGACGCGTGTCCAGACACCGGCCGCGACACGAACGCATTCCTCACCGCGGCGACCGTCGCGGCGCACGCACCGCGCGGCCCGATCGCGCTGGTCGTCGTCAACGATGAAGCGGCACGCGAGCGCGGCTTGATGTGCGTCGTGCTCGTTCCGGCGCGCCGTGGGATGCTCTTCGTGTTCCCGCCGCCCGACGCGCAACAAGGATTTTGGATGAAGAACACGCTCGTCCCGCTCGATATGGTGTTCGTCCGCGGTGACGGCACGGTCTCGAGCATCGCCGCGAACGTCCCCGCGACCCCGAGCGGCACGCCGGACGACAAGGTCGCGCGCGCCGGCGGTCTGGGCCGTTACGTGATCGAACTCGCCGCCGGCGAGGCCGCGCGCTTGGGTATCGTCGCGGGCACGAAGCTGCGCTTCCCCGCGCAACGGGCCAAAGAGTCGTGATCGCCGCGGCGTTCTTGGCGTTCGCCCTCGTCGCGGCGCCCACCGCGGCGCCCGAACCCGTGCCGACGCTCTCGCCGATGCAACTGCTCGCGGTCATTCGCAACAAATTCCGCTCGCATCGTCCGCCCCCGCCATATATCGTGTACACGGAAGCGCGCAAGCAGAACACCGATCGCGGCTTCTTCGACTATGCCGAGTCGTACACGTACCGGTATTGGTGCCGTAACCTCGACCGTGCCTGTCTCAAGCGCAAGGTCGAGATCGTGCCCGCGATGGGCTATCCCGAGTTCGAGCGGGCCGCGTTCAACGAAGACCGCGATCCGGGCCCGCCCACGGCCGATCTGTTCGAGAAAGCGCCGCAGCATCCGATCCCGCAGAGCGTTGTCCCGACCCCCGAGCCGCAAGCCTCGCCGCTGCAAATCATCGGTGAGGTGCGCACGGCGAACGAGTTCGAGTACGCCGTCGACGGCGTGACCGCCGAAGGGAATCTCGTCCACCTCGTCTTGCGGCCGCTGCGCGATCCCGAACGCAACCGTTTGCGCGAACTCTGGGCCAACGCGCAGACCTACGAACTCGTGCGCGTCAAAGCGCACGACCGGCTCTTTGTCGAGAGCGGCAAGCGCGGCGCGGACATCTACGGCGTCGTTTTCGATATCACGCTCTCGATGCTGCAAGGGACGCCGATCGTGACCGACATTCACGGCGTCGTCGGCGACAACTACACGGGCGACGGCCAACTCGTCGATTTCACCTTCCGGAACATCGAGTTTCCGGCGTCCCTGCCGAGCTGGTACTTCGACCCGAAAGCCTACGGCAGCCACCCCGCCGACCTCCCCAAGTAGCACCCGCGGCGTGCCCGAACTCCCCGAAGTCGAGACCATCGTGCGCGGTCTGCAGCGAGCCGTCGCCGGCAAGGTCATCGCCGCGGTCACGGTCAGCATGCCGAAAATCGCCGTCGGTCCGCCGGGGGTCGACTTTGCCGCCGCCCTGGCGGGGGACCGGATCACGGAGGTCGGCCGGCGGGCAAAGTTCGCGGTCATCGGCCTGGCCTCGGGGCGGCGGTTGACCGTCCACCTGCGGATGACCGGTCGCTTGATCGTGGCGGTGCCGGGGGCCCCGCCCTACCCCTACACCCACGTCCGGTTCGCTTTCAGCGACGGCTGGAGCCTGAGTTTTGCCGACGTTCGGCAGTTCGGCCGGGTCCGCTTGCTGGAGCCCGGCGACGCCTGGGACGCCGATGGAGGGGTTGAGCCGCTCTCCCAGGCCTTTACCTCGGAGGCCTTTGTGAGTATGCTGGACGGGCGCCGCACGCCGGTCAAGTCGCTCCTGCTCGATCAGAGGCGGGTTGCCGGGATTGGAAACATCTACGCGTGCGAGGCCTTATGGGAAGCGGGGATTCGTCCGAGCCGCCGGGCCCATACGATATCACGTCCGGCGAGACGCCGGCTCCACGGCGCAATCGTGGACGTTCTCCAACGCTCGATCGACGCGCGTGGGACGAGCGTCGACGACTACGTCGATGCCGAGGGGCTCAAAGGGGGATTTCAAAACGAACTCTCCGTTTACGGCCGCCTCGGACAACCGTGTCCACGATGCGGAAACGCAATCGTTCGCACGGTAATCGGGCAACGCGGCACTTGGTGGTGCCGGCGCTGCCAAAAATGAAAATATGAATTAAAGGAAGTATCTCTTATCACTACCACGCTCGCGCCCGAACCGGCGCTCAACGAAGAAGAAGACCAACTCGCGCTCGAACAACGCCTCTACGAAGAGAGCCTCAAGGTTCTCGACGAAGGCCAGGTCCTGACCGGCGTCATCGTCGCCAAGTACCAGGACGAATTGCTCGTCGACATCGGCGGCAAATCGGAGGGGACGCTCCCCTTCCGCGAGCTTTCGCTCGCGATCGAGCCCAAGGAACTCAAGGTCGGCGATACGCTGGAAGTCATGATCCACCGCATCGACGACAACGACGGGTCGCTCTTCCTCTCGGAACGCCGCGCCCGCGCGCTCAAGACCTGGGAAAAGGTCATCGCAGCCCACGACAACGACGAAGTGATCGAAGCCACGGTCACGCAAGTCGTCAAGGGCGGCGTCCTGGTCGATCTCGGGATGCGCGGCTTCGTGCCCGCCTCGCAGATCCGGCGCCAGCCGGTCGGGAATCTCGACGAACTCGTCGGAAAACGGCTGCGTCTGAAGGTGATCGATCTCGATCACAAACGGCATCGCGTGGTGCTCTCGCAGCGCCAGGTGCTCGAGGAAGAACTCAACGCGAAGAAGACCGAGTTGCTCGGGACGCTGGCGGTGGGACAGATTCGGGAAGGCGTCGTCGTTCGGCTCGCGGAGTTCGGCGCATTCGTCGACCTGGGCGGCATCGACGGCCTCATCCACAACTCGGAACTCTCGTACGCGCGGATCAAGCATCCCTCGGAAGTCGTCAAGATCGGCGATACGGTCTCGGTCGAGGTGATGAAGTTCGATCCGGAAGCGAAGAAAGTCTCGCTCTCGCTCAAGCACGCGTTGCCCGATCCCTGGGTCGAGCACGCCGACAAGCTCTTCGAGGGCAACAAGCTCACGGCGCAAGTCGTCAAAGTCACCCCGAATTATCTCCTCGTCGAGATCGTCCCGGGGGTGCTCGCGATGGTGCCCAAGGGCGAATTCGAGCCGGCGAAGCCCTATTCGCCGGGCGAAGAGGTCGAGGTCACGCTGCTCACGATCAACCAGTCGACGCGCCGGATCACGGGCTCGATCCAGCACGTCGCCGACGTGCCGCTCGAAGAGCTGAACGACTACGTCGCCGAGCCGGAGTACGCCGGCGGCGGTTTGGGAACGCTCGGCCAAGAACTCGCGGCGCAAAACCTCTAGCCGCAGCCGAACCAAAATGCCCGTAGCACGGCCTTGCGCGAGCAAGGCTGTGCTGCTTTTTGCCGAAGGCCTGCGGTGTGCGTTTCGGGTTGACGGGTGGGATCGGTTCGGGCAAGAGCGCGGTCGCGAAGCTCTTCACGGGCTTCGGCGCGGTCGTGATCGATGCGGACGAACTTGCCCGGGAAGCCGTCGCGCCGGGTTCGCCGGGGCTGGCGCATATCGCCGCGCGCTGGCCCGAGATCGTGCCTGACGGGATGCTCGATCGCGCCGCGCTCGCCCGCCTCGTGTTCGCGAATCCGCGCGAACGCGCGGCACTCGATGCGATCGTGCATCCGATCGTGCGCGCGCTCGCGGCGGAACGCGAGGCGAACACGGGGCCCGATGCGCTCGTCGTGCACGTCGTGCCGTTGCTCTTCGAGGGCGATTACTGGACGACGTGCGCGCGCAACGTACTCGTCGTCGCGCCGCGCGAGTTGCGCATCGCGCGCGTGATGGCGCGCGACGGCTGGTCGCGCGAACAGATCGAAGCGCGCATGGCCGCGCAGATCGAGCCCGACCGGGCTCGCGAGTTGGCCGACGAGGTCATCGAAAACGACGCCGATCCCGCGACGCTCGCCGAGCGCGCGCGCGCCGTCTACGAGCGGCTCGTCGCCGTGCGCGCGTGATCGGCGCGGCGCTGCTCTTCGCGGTCGCGGGACCGCTGGGAGCACTGGCCCTTTGGAGCGCAGCGCGCTCCGGCGCGCGCGCACTCGGCGTGCCGCTCGACCGGCTTCCGCTTTGGGTGCTGCCGGCGGCTGCGCTGACGGCCGGCTTCGCCGGCGCGCTCGGCGACTGGTCGCTCGCTTCTGCGGCCGCCGGTTGCGCACTGGTCGGCGCTCTCACCTGCGCCGTTACGGACGTGCGCAGCGGCTACGTCTTCGATCGTGCCTTGCTGGTGGCGGCACTGGGGGTCGCGGCGTTCGGCGCCGGAGCGATTCTCACGCGCTTGCTTGCGGCTGCCGTGGTCGGCGCGCTGTTCGCGATTCCGTTTGTTGTCTCGCGCGGCCGCGGCTTCGGCCTGGGCGATGTGAAACTCGGTGCGCTGCTCGGCGCGGGCGTCGGCGTCGCCGGCGGTTTGAGTGCGTTCATGGCGAGCTTCATAGCCGGTGCCGCCTTTGCGCTGATCGCGCTTGCCCTTGGACGCCTCGACCGCAAGGCGGCCATACCATTCGCACCGTTCATCGCGCTGGGCGCCGCGTTCGGACTCGCCTTCCCGCTGCACATTCCGGGCTGAAGCCGGCGGGCAAACGGCCGGCGTTTGCGAACAACGACGCGGAGATCGGGAACCGCGAGGCGAACGACCCGCACGTACTTTTCCCAAGAGGGACCGCATGCCTCACCGGATCGTAGATTCGCTTTTCGAGCTGTCGTCGGATCGCCGGACGTCGATCGCCTGTGGAGAAACTGTTCCGCTCGCGTTCCGCGTCGCAAACCTCGGCAGCGCTGCCGCCAAAGCCGCTACCGTGACATTCGAGCTACCCGCGGGGCTCGCACTCGTCGAAGGCTCCGGTCTGCTCGACGACGTGGCCATCGCGCTCAAGGGCGGCACGGCCGCGCTGCCTTCGCTCGAACCCTTCGACGAACGCGTCGTGCGGGTCGAAGTGCGCGCGGCACCGGCGATCGACGACGGCACCGAACTCGTGCTGCGCGCGCGCTACGCAGACGAGCACGGCACGGACGGCATCTCGCCCCCGCTCGCGTTCATCGCGCGCGGCACCGAGGATCTTCGAAAGTCCGGTACGCGGCTCAAATTGCAGCATGCACCCGACGACCGCAACGCGCTGCTCTTCACGCTGACGGTGAAGAATGCCGGGACCAGCCGCGCCGACGGCGTCGAAGTCGATTTTCCGCTACCGGCGGGGCTGCGCTTCGTGGGCGGATCGCCCAGCGCCGAGGGCGGCGAACTCGCGCCGTTCGATCCGGGACGCCTCCGCGTGACGTTCGCTACGATTCGTGCGAAGGCTACGGCGACCGCAAGCGGGCGCATCGCGATCGTCGCTCCGTTCGCCAGCGAAGCGATCGTGGTCGATGACGTCGTCGTGCGGAGCGCGGCAGCGCCCGCGTTCACGCTCGAACGCGTCGCGATCGACGCCGTCGGGGCGGTCGATTTCTCCGGCAGCGAACTCGCGGCGCTCGATCGCCGCGTCGCTCCCGGCGAGCGGATTCGTTTCGCGCTGCTCGCCTACAACGCGGGGCGCAGTCCGGCCCGCGACGTACACGTCAAGGCCGACTTACCGGCGGGTCTCGCCTATGCCCGCGGGTCGCGCACGGCCGATGGTTCCCCGCTCGCCGACGCTGACGATTCGGCCGTGACCTTCGCACTCGATGCGATCGCGCCGGGCGAGCGCGTCGAGTTCGCGTTCGATGCGAACGTGTTGGCCCCGGGCGACGACGAGGCCCAGCTCACGACGACCGTGACGCTCGGCTGGCGCGGCGGCGAACCGCTCTCCTACGAACACGCGCTCATCGTCGAAGCCAAGCCGCGCATCTCGCGCAGCCGTAGCCGCCTGGTCGCGCTCGACGGACCGCTCACCGACGCCGGTGCGACCGTGCGTTTTGCGATTGCGCTTGCAAACAACGGCACGACGGCGATGCGCAACGCTCAGCTTCGTTTCGCGATCGACGGTTTCGATGAATTGCATCTGTCGTCGGGGACGGCGGGCACCTTACGGCCCGTTTACGACGCCGCGCAGAAGACCGTTCACTACTGGTACGACGCGGGCACGCTCGAGCCGCACGTACCGTTCGACCTGATCGTGGAAGCCCATGTGCCCAGCGCCATCGCCGATCGCAGCGAGGCGCGGGTCACGGCGTTCGCGCGTGCGACGACGTTGGCGGAGATCGAAATCGGCTCGGCGGCGGCCATCGTGCGTTCGCTCGCGAAGTTGCGCCCGTCGTCGACGACGCTCACCACCGTGACGACGACCCCGGTGCGCCTCCATCAGACCTTCGAGTTCCGCGTTCGGGTCGCGAACGACGGCACGGACGTGCTGCGGGACGTGCGCTGCACGCTGGCGCTGCCCGCGGCGGTCGCGATCGAACGCGTAACCGGGGCGACCCGCAGCGGTCCGTTGCTGAGCTTCGCCGACGTGCCGCCCGGGGCGTCGGCCGAAGCGTCGATCGTCGCCCGGCTCGTCGAGCCGCAGCGCTCGGGGGCGACGCTCACCCTGGCCGGAACCGTCGTCGCGCGCGATTGCGATCCCGTCCCGGTTGCCTCTCCCTTCAGCGTCTTCGCCCAACCTTCGCTGGCCGCACCGGCCGTCACGCTGCGCGCGCTGCCGAACGCGGTCGTCGAAGCGGAAGTCGTGCTCGAGAACGTCGGCGACGGAATCGCCGAGCGCGTGACGCTGGCCGCGCACGCGGCGCTGGGCTTCACGCCGCTGACCGGCGCGACGCGCGTCGACGGTGCGCTTGTCTCCGACACCGGCGAGCGCGTCCGCCTCTACGGTCCCTATGGTCTGGCGATCGCCGATGTCGCGCCGGGGATCCCGGTCCGCGTGCGCTGGCAGGTTGCGCTCGATCCGGCACGCGACCCCAACGTCCCGCTGATGCTCTCGCTCGACGTGCGCGCCGGAGTCGCCGGTTCGCTGACGGTCGCCAGCGCGCCGTTCGTGCGCGCGATCGTGCCCAGCGTGCCCGTTGTCGTGCTCGAAGAACCGCTTGCCGTGCCGAGCGCCGCGTCGTACCTGGGTTCAGCCCCGGCCGTCGAAACCGCGCCGCCCGAGGCCCTTCCGGTCGGCCACGCGAGCGTCCGGTTCACCCTCGATCCCGAGCGGCGCGACCGGATCGGGCGAACGCTCGACGTGCTCGCCGCGCGCGCCGGTGCGAGCCTCGTTCGTCATGCACTCGTGCCGCGGCTCTTCTGGCCGGACTCGATCGATGCCGGCGCGCTCGGCGACGAACGGATCCATGTCGAAGCGCTGCTCGAAGGGGCGCGCGAAGGCGTGCGCGCGTCGACGACGACCGCGCTGCTCAAACTCGAAGTCCCCGGGTTCGTCCCGGACGAGGCGTTCGCCGAATCGCTCGACGACCCGCGGCTGCGCGCCGCGCTCGCGGCGCTGGTCGATGCGCTCGGCGCGTCGTCCGGAGCGGCGAACGACGTGATCCCAGGCCCCAACAACGTCCAGGGGTCGATCACGCTCGCTGCGCTCGAAACGCTCGCGCGGCGGCTCGAAAGCGCGCCGCCGGGTGACCCGGCCTCGTCGGCGGCGATCGCCGCGTTCGTCGCAACGCGCTCGAGTTCGCAGCCGGCGCTCGCCGCCGTACTCGAAGCCTACTGGGATTCGCTCGTGAGCGCGCTCGGCGCGTGCCGTGAGCCGGCCGATCTGTTGGCAGCTTCCCCCGAGCTGCTCGACGCGCGACTCGGTGCCGTGCGCGCGGCGCTCGCGGAGGTGCACAGCGAGGCTGGGATCGCATGATGCAGATCGTCGCCTGGCTGGTCCCACTGTGTCTGGCGCTGGTTGCCTTCGCGGTGCTCGTCCCGCGCAAGGACGGCCGCCCCCTTGCGGCGTCCCCGGCCCGCTCCGGGACCCGGTTGGCGGCCGTCGACGCCGGCGATCGCGGGGATCCGCTCCCGGGCGGGGACCGCGACGGTGAGATGCTCCGCGAGTTGCTGGCGGACGAGAAACCCGCGGTTCGCTCTGCGGCGCTCGACCTCGCGCTCGCAATGCACGATCTCGACGCGGTTTGTTCGGCGATCGGCGATCCGGTCGTCGCGATCGCGGCGCGCGCGGCGCTCGAATACGCGGCTCAGACCTCGCAAGCAGCGTGCGATGCGAAGTTGAGCGCGCTCGAACCGGCGCATGCCGAGCAGGTGCGCGCGCGGCTCGCCGTGGCCGCGTTCTAGCCGGCGATCACTTCGGCCGTTCCGGCGATCGCGAGGAGTTCTTCCGCCTGATCCGGGTCGAGCGGGTGGGCGATCACGTTCCCTTGCCCGTAACGGCATTTCAGCTTCGCGAGCGCTTCGAATTGCGTGCGCGTCTCGACGCCCTCGGCGACGACGTAGAGACCAAGTGCTTCGGCCAGCGTGATCAGCGTCGAGACGATCTGCGGGCTTTTGAGGCCTTCGTCGTCGCCGCCTACGAAGGACCGATCGATCTTGATCCCATCGACGGGATATCGCTGCAAGTAGGTGAGCGAGGAGTAGCCCGTGCCGAAGTCGTCGATGTTGAGCCTGCAGCCGAGTTCTTTGATCGAATCGATTTGCTTGGGGTCGAGCCGTGAGCCGTCGAGGATCACGCTCTCCGTGATCTCCAGGCACAGATCGGCGCCCTTGAGCCCGTACTCGCCGAGTATCGCCGCGAGCTGCTTGTCCAAGTGCGGCTGGATGATCTGTTGGGCGGAGAAATTGATGCTCATCGTCTGCGGCATCTCCGGGAAGCGCGCTTTCCACTCGGCGAGTTGGCGGCACGCCTCGTGCACCACCCAGTTTCCGATGTCCAAGATCAAGCCGGTCTCTTCGGCAATCGGGATGAAGACGGCCGGCCCGATTTCCCCGAGCTGCGGATGCGTCCAGCGCAGCAGCGCCTCCCAACCCTCGTAACGGCGTTCTTGGAAATCGTAGATGGGCTGGTACTTGAGCCGCAACTGGCCACGCTCGTAGGCGAGCCGCAATTCCGTGTCGATCTGTAACCGCCGCTGCGACGAGCGCAGCATTCCTTTGTCGAAGACGACATGTTGCGCGCGGCCCTGGGCCTTCGCGCGGTTGAGCGCGGCGTCGGCGTCGCGCAGGAGATCTTCGCCGCGCTTGTAGCTCGTGGAGCCGAAGGTGATCCCGATGCTCGCAGTGGTGAAGATCGTGCGGCCATCGAGCGCGACCGGTGTCGACAACTCGTGCTGGAGGCGGTCGAGGATCACCATCGCCGTGTCGCGCTGCACGTCGATCAGGAGCACCGCGAACTCATCCCCGCCGACCCGTGCGACGATGTCACGATCGCGCGTGATCCGTTTGAGGCGTTCGCCGACCATCGTCAGCACGCGGTCCCCCAGTTCGTGGCCCAGACTGTCGTTGACGAACTTGAAGTGATCGAGGTCGATGCTCAGGATCGCATAGCTGGAGCCGGGATCGATCAAGAACGCGTCGACGGCCGCCTGCAGCGCGGCGTTGAAGAAGCGGCGATTCGAGAGTCCGGTGAGCATGTCGTGGGTCGCGTCGAAGTGCAGCTTGCGCTCGGAGCTGGCGACGGAGCGGATCGCGCACAGCGAGATTCCCACCGCGAAGATGCCGGCCAGCGCGACGGCGCCGACGATCAGCGCCGGGCTACGGCGAGCCGCCGCGTCGATCGCCAGGACGCCGATGACGGCCGCGAACACGAGTGCGAACGCGATCGTCATCAGGATCAGACGCGCACGGACGTTCACGCGTACCACGGGGCGTGCCGCCGAGTCGGATGCATCCCTCGCGACCCCCGCCGAGGTCTGCTCGGCGTACGCGGTACGGGTGGCGAACGGCTCCGGAGCTGAGAAATGTTTCATCGGTCGGCGTTTAGCAGCGAACAAAAGGCACGTGACAAAGCAGGCCTCACGATCACCAATTCTCCTTGGTAAACCTATCGGCGCAACATTTCGGTTCGTTAGCCCGTCGTTGCGGTGGAGCGTGCTGGCTTAGGTCGGGGAAGGGAGCGGCTCGGCGGCTGCGGGCGCAAACCGGTCGACCGTGAACACGGGTTCGCGACCGCTGCGATCGAGCGTTCCGCGGACCACGTAGAGCCCTTCGGGATGAGCGCCGAGCGCACGCGAGAGCCGGAGTTGCCCGCTCGCGTCGACCAGCATCGCGACGCCGTTTTCCACGTGTGTCGTTCCCGCGGTCGTGATCGCGGCTTTGCTCGCAAGGACGCGCGCGATCGAGACGGGCTCGGAAAACGCGATCGTCCGTTCGACCGTGGTCGTAAGGGCGCTGCCGAGCATGGTCACACGTACGAGGTACGCGCCGGGCGCGAACGCGTGGCGGTCTTCGGTGATGCTGTCAACGTCATAGTAGACCAGCGGCGTGAGCCCGGGCCGCACGCCGATACGGCGCGCGACCGCGACGGGGGAGCGGTGCGTCGCACTCGACCACACGAGCGCACCGTCGCGCAAGACGTCGATGCGGTAGAAATCCGCGGTTGGGAAATCCACCGGTACGATCGCATGCGTTGGATTGCGCAGCGCGATCGAAACGGTAAACGGTACCAGCAGATCGGGGGCATCGCGCTTGATGCCGATGTCGGCGGTGACCGGCGTGCGCGGCCGTGCTGCAGCGCTCGCGAGCGCCGCAAGGACGAATTCAGTTCGGTTCACGGCGCACGAAGGGAAACGCTTGCGGTTGTACGAGCGTGACCGTTCGATGGGAGACGCGCAGAAGTCCCACATCGGCGAGCACGCCGAGTTCCTTGGTGAGGGTTTCTCGACTCGTGCCGATCAGATCGGCAAGCTCCTTGTGGGTCAGCGCCAGGCCGATGCGCAGGGAGCCGCCGGCTTCCGGTATTCCGTGCTCGCTTGCCAAACGGCCGAGCAGGTCGACGAGTCGCCCCGGAACGCTCTTTCCGGCGAGTTCGGTGAGTTCGCCCTCGAGGGCGCTCAGGCGCCGCGCGATCCCGCGGGCGTAGGCACGCGCCACCACCGCGTCCGCGCGGGTGCGCTCGGCGAAGACCGCTGCGGCCAGCGAGCGGGCGACGACCGGTTCGATCGCAACCGCGCTGGTCGCCCGCGAGCGGCCCTCGCGCAGCCAGCCGATCTCGCCGAAGATCTCGCCGGGCGCGCGCAAGCCGACGATCGATTCCCCGCCCTCCGCGGTGGTCCGTACGACTTTGATGCGCCCCTCGTCGACCAGGAAGACCCGGTCGCAGGGATCGCCCGCCGCATACGCGCACTCGCCGCGCGCCAGGCGCAGCCCGGCCGCTCCGGCAAAGAGTGCGCTGCGCCGCGCGGCGTCGAGTTCGCCGAGATTCATCTGCCGCCTCGCAAGACCCGGCCGGGGCGCGCCCCCGTGGCCGCGCCGTCGCGCACGACCGCGCGACCGTTCACGTACACGTGTGCGATGCCCGCCGATTGCACGAACGGGTTCTCGTAGGTTGCGCGATCGACGATTTCGTCCGGATCGAAGACGACGAGATCGGCCCACGCGCCGCGGGCGACCGTTCCGCGGTCTCGCAGGGAGAATTGGCGCGCGGGCAGAGCCGTCATACGGTGAACGGCTTCTTCGATCGAGAGCGTTCTCCGTCCGCGTACGAAGCGGCCGAAGACGCGCGGGAAACAACCGTATGTTCGCGGATGCGGTACGCCGCGAGCCGTGATACCGGAGAACGCGCGCGCCGACGCATCGCTGCCGACCGATGCGAAGCTCGCGCTGAGCACGGTTCCAACGTCGTCCTCGTTCATCGAAAAGAACGCGCACTCGACGTTCGAACTCCTCTTCTACCAGCAAGCGCAATGCCGCGCGGGCCGGCGGCATCCGCCAACGCGCGGCGATTTCGTCGAGCCGTTGACCGGCAAGCCCGGCGTTGCGTTCGGAGCCCACGTTCGTCACCAGGATGTCGTGCCAAGTCTCGTTCGGTACGCCGGTAGCCGGATCGTGGGCCAGGGTGAGTGCGAGGGCCGTCGCGGCCGCGGCCTGCGGATCGCGCAAACGGGCCAGCGCCGCTGCGCTCCCGCCGCTGCGCACTGCCGCCGGCAGAATCGTCGCAAGCCCGGTCCACGAAGCGATATACGGGTAAACGTCGACGCCGGCTTCGATGCCGCGCGTGCGTGCGGCATCCAGTAGTTCGAGGCTGCGATGAACCTTGCCCCAATTCCGTTTCCCGGCTGCTTTATGATGCGAGCATTGCACCGCGACGTTCGCGCCCGCGCCGACGGCGAGCGCCTCTTCCACGGCCTCGATGAGCGCGTCGCCTTCGTCGCGCACATGCGAAACGTAGCGGGGCGCGCCGGCTTCGCGCGCTGCGCGCGCGCACGCAATCAATTCGCCGCGGTCCGCATAGCGTGAGGGTTCGTAGATCAGGCCGCTCGAAACGCCGAGCGCGCCGTGTTCGATCGCTTGGCGGACGAGCCCGGTTTGGCGCTCCGATTCGGCTTCGTCGAGCCGGCGATCGTGCGCGCCGGCCACTACGGCGCGTGTGGTGCCCAAGCCGACGAGCGACGCGACGTTGAGCGCGATACCGCCGCGTGCGACGAGCGAGAAGAACTCGTCGAATGTCGTCCATTCGACGTCGAGCCCGTAGCGTCGCGCGTCGCGTTGCTTTTCCTCACGGGCGAGGCCGATGAGCGGGGCGGCCGACGTACCGCAGTTGCCGGCGATCTCCGTCGTGACGCCTTGCGATATCTTCCCGAACGCGCCCGGCTCGACGAGCCAGAGTTCGTCGGAATGAGCGTGGACGTCGATGAATCCGGGAGCAAGCGCGCGACCGGCGCACGGGATTCGTTCCACGGCGTCCCGCAGCGCGCAATCACCGATCAGAGCGACCCGCCCCTCGACGATTGCGACATCGGTCACGAACGGGGCCCCGCCTCCGCCATCGTAGATCCGGGCAGATTCGAAAATCGTGTCGATCAGGGCGTTTAACCTAGCTATCGCCGGGTACGGTGAATCAAAGCCGAGAGCTTTTTGTTTGGGGGAATCAATAGACCATGGACACGAAAGAAAAGACCACGATGGGCGAAACCACCAGCAGCGGTGGGATGAGCGTCCGTGAGGCGGGTAAACGTGGCGGCGATCGCGTGAAGGCGAAGTACGGCAGCGAATTCTACGAGGCTATCGGCCGTAAGGGCGGCGAGGCCACGAAGTCCAAGTACGGCGCCACGTTCTACGAAGAGATCGGCCAAAAAGGCGGCCAGAAGGTCAAACGTTTGCCGGAACAGACCGCCAAATAGGCTATGGCCGAGAAGGAGAAGGTGCCGGCCAGCCCGTCCAAACCGGACAAGATCGAGGGAGAGATGTCGGTCCGGGAAGCGGGCAAAAAAGGGGGCGACACCGTCCGCGATCGGTACGGCTCGGGCTTTTATGAAGAGATCGGCCGGAAGGGCGGGCAGGCGACGCGCGAGCGTCACGGCGCCGAGTTTTACGAGTCGATCGGTCAAAAAGGCGGCAAGGTGGTCAAGGAAAAGTATGGGGCCGAATTTTACGAGCAAATCGGCCACAAAGGCGGACAGAAGGTCAAGAAATTGATCGCGGACGCCAAAAGCGCTGCCGCAGCGACCGAAAAAGGCGAGGACAACCCTTCGACTTAGCGGCATGCGCCGCGACGGAGAAGCCGATGCCATTCCGCCAGGAGGGTGTTTGCATCGTTTTCTCCGTCCGGTCGCAGCGCCGCTACGATGCCGCGCGGCGTCGTCCAGGCAATTCCATGCGGATGACCGGGAAACGAGTGAACGTCCCGGCAGTCTCCTGCGCCCGAGTCCTTGAGCGCCGGGAATCCCGCGATCGATCCACCGCCCCAGGGCCATTGCGAAAGCACGTAGAGCCGGCCGCCGGCTTCGTATTCGTAGCCGATGCCCCGGTTCTCGCGCGTGTCGTTGCCTTGGAACGGCGGGAGCAGCGCCACATCCTTCGACGTGCGCGACGGTACGAACGGGCGGAAGCCGATGGCTTCCAGAGCGTCGTGCTCGGGGGTCGAGATGCCCAGCCGGCCGACGAGCCAGGGCGAGGGTGTCGCCTTCCGGTCGGCCGCCGCCGCGGGCGCCAGGGCGAGCGCGAACGCGAATACGGCGAGAACGAACGGACGCATCCTCGTTGGTTCGTCAGCCGACGGCGTCGATCCGGCCCAGGGTCATCGCGCCGGTCCGCAAGTTGACCGTCGCCCGTTCCACCTGCACCTTCAACCCGTCGCTCTCGATGCGCGCGCTGACCGGCAACGTGAGGATTTCCAGGCCGCCGCTATAGGCTGCTTGCTGCGAGCGGAAGCGGCGTTGGTGTTTGTTGTCGTTTTCGATCAGCACGACGTGGCCGCTGGCGGAGAAGTCGTTGCTGACCGTGTTGACGACGATCGTGTCGGCCTGCACCGAGACGTACGGTTTGCCGTTGCGAAAGATCTCGCCGTTGCGCACGTGGGTGAGCGTCGCGGACGTACCGTCGGGGGTTTCGACGATCGTATCGTAATCGAGCGTCCAGGCGGGCGCGTTGATGCGCCGCCCTTCGGCATGCCCGGGTCCGAGTTGCGTGACCGGATTGGCGGCCGGCGGCGGGACGTCGTTGCCGGCCCGCACGATGCCCCACACGATCCACGCGGCGACGAGGCAGCCGGCGATCACGGCCAGGCGTCGCCAGGGCCAGCCGCTCATGCCCGCCTGCCCCCGAGTGCGAGTCCGGCCGCTGCGGCGAGCAGGAAGGCGATGCCAAGCGGTCCCGGACCGAGCCACGCATAGAACGTCGGCTGCGGCGGCCCAAGGGTGCCGGAGATGGTGGTCTGCACGCCGAGCGGCGTGCGCTCGCGCCAGCGCCCGTCGGGCCCCACGATCCCGGAGATGCCGGTGGCGGCGGCGCGCACGATCCAGCGCCCCGTTTCGACCGCTCGCAGCGTCGTGAGTTGCGCGTGTGCGTAGGGTCCGTCGGAGGCCCCGAACCATGCGTCGTCGGTGGCCACGGCATAGAACTGTGCGCCGCGGATCGCGCCGGCGTGCGCGAGATCCGTGAACGCCGATTCCCAGCAGATGAGCGGCGCGACGGCGAGGCCGTCCACGTGGACGACCGGGTCGCCCGTGCCGGAAACGAAATTCGAGACCAGCGATGCAAACGGAAGGGCGCGCATCCAGGGCGGACCGGGCAGCGACTCGGCGAACGGCACGAGTTGGTGTTTCGCATAATACGTCTGCGTGTCGCCGGCGTAGAACGCGAGAATGTTCCGGTCGGCATCCGTAACCGAGACGCTGCCGACGGCGAGAGCCGTGTGCAACGAACGCGCGAGCGTTGCGAAGCGCGCCTGCAACTGCGGGTCGGCGGCGAGGTTGGTCGTGATCACCGTCTCGGGCCAGAGCACGAATTGCGGATGGGTCGATGCAAGTTCCCGGGTCATCGACGTATAGCGCGACACGGCGAGTGCGAGTGCCGGCTGCGTCCACTTGATCTCTTGGGTGATGTTGCCTTGCACCGCGGCGACGGTGATCGCCGGCCCGGTCACGGGCGCGCGCGCGGGCCATGCCCACCATGCCAGCGCCGTGCCCGCGATGATGACCGCCGCGCTCGCGCCGGCGAAGCGCCACGCGCGCTCGCGCGCGAGCGCGGTCAGCGCCGCGGCGCTGAGTGCAACGACGAACGTGAGCGCATACACGCCGCCGAACGCGGCGATCGGCGCGAACGGCGTTTCGATCAGGGGTGCGCCGAGCTGATAGAGCGGTACGCCCAGCGGTCCGCTCGAGCGGAGCCATTCGGTGGCGACGAACGCGCATGCAGCCGTCAACCCGGCGAGCGAAGGGTTACATCGTCGCGCCGCGAGCGCTACGGCGAAAGCGGTTGCGGCGAACGCCAGCGCTTCGGCGAGCGCCGGCCCCAGATCGATCACGAAGGCGAACGGTCCGAGTAGTTTCCCAGCCGTCTCGCCGAACCAGGCGAAATCGAGTGCGAAGAAAACGACCCCCGCGAGGTACCCGGCGGCGGCGGCGGCGCGCGGCGGAAGCGCTGCCCACGTCGCGAACAAACCGCCCAGCGCGAGCGGCTCGAGCCAGACCAGGCCCAGCTTCGGGAAGGCGGCGTGCAGCGCGAACGCGCAAACGACCGAGACGGCAACCGTGCGGGCCGTCCGTGAGGTGAGGATGAATCGTCGGCTGGGATTGGCCGTTCTGGTAATTGCGATGCTAGTGGCTGCTTGCGGTCGTCAGGTGACGGGTTTGAATCAGCCCAGCGGGATTCCGGCGGGCAAAATGCTCATTCGCGTCAGCGTCGCGGGAGTCTTGGATTTCACGAATTACAAGTACGTGATCGTCTTCAATACGAGTGGGAACGGGAATGAGCCGTACTCCAACGCATACCAGTCGGGATTCTTGAACTATTCGTATGCCTTGATTTTCGCCGGCCCGACGGGACTCGTATCGTCGCAGCTCTTGCAATACTATCTGCTGCCGGGAACGACATCGGGGCTGGGGACCTACAACATCATCATCCCCGTCCAGTCGCTCAACTTCGTTCAAAATGACAATGGCAAGGGCAACGAGTTTCAGGTGACGTTCAACCGGCTGCTGCTCGATCAGCCCAGCCCGACGGGCGGGTCGGCAACGTCCGCGCCGGGCGCGAGTCCAACGCCGTCGCCCGGCAGTTCCGCGACGCCGGTCGAGCTTCCGACGACCGCCGCCCAAGAGTCGTGGAACATCAATTTCATCGTCACCGATCAAAACGGGGTGCCGGTCGATTCGATGGGGATCGCCGGCGCGCAGGATGTTTCGTTCAACCTCTCGGTCAACACGACGCAGGCGATCAATACGACCTACACCAAGCCTATCGGCTCGACGGTTCCCTCGAGCACGAACGCCCAGCTTACCGGCTACACAATCATCAACTCACCCTAACCGGCCAGGAGCCCAGTATGACCTCGATGACCCAACTCTGTGAGTACGAAAAGTGCAAATGTACCGTGACCGGAAGTGTGAACGGCGCCGTCTACTGTAGCGACATCTGCTCCGCGCGCGACGGCAGCGACGAAGAGTACGAAGAGAACTGCGAGTGCGGACACCCGCAGTGCGATGCAGAATAGGATTTGCCTCCTGCGATTACCGTAGTATAACGGTTCGTTCTGTCGGCGAATCCATCGCGGTGCTCGGCGCTCGGAGAGCGCCTGCGCTCCGCAGCGTGGTCGCCTATCGGGGGAGCGGGGTGGCGCTACAGGCCGTTGCCGGTGGAGAGGCCGCCGGTGCTGGAGATGTTTAGGGAGCCGGGGATGATCGAGCCTTGTTGCTGGAGACCGAAGTTCAGGGCGTGCGAGGGGAAGGCGAGCAACTGGACGGCGAGCGTGACCTGGCGTAAATCCTGGTTGTAGGCAACGTCGACTTCGTAGCATTCGCCGATGACGTGGCGATAGTAGATGTTCTTGCTTTCGAGCCGGCCGCGCGACTTCCAATCGACGTTTGTCGCGAATTGGATGTCGCTCTCGTACCCGACCGGAGTGGAGATCTGCACGTTCGACGTGCTGAACCCGTTGCCCGGACCGGGGACCCAGGCGCCGCCGATCTGGACGGTCGATTTCATCGTCGGCATCAAACTCAACTGATAGGTGACCGGTTGCGCCTGGCGTTTGAAGATGGTCGATGAGGAGAGCGTGAGCGTATAGGCCGTCCCGTTGAAGAAGCGCAGCACGTCGGATGCCTGATTCGTGTTCCCGCCCAGGACGTCGAAGGACTGGAACGGCTCTGCCGACGGGCCGTTCGTATTTTGCTCGCTGTAGGTGATCGCATTGAGCATGTGCGCGTTGATGGGAGTCGTGAAGCTGGCGTTCTGCTGAAGCTGGGCCTTGAGATCGCCGGTGGCGTAGGCGTCCTGCGTTGCGATGATGCTCGCGTTGAAGTCGCTGCCCAAGAAGTGCGCGACCTCGGGACCGAAGGTGAGTGCCGCCTGCCCGCGCTGCGTGTTGAATACCTGATAGCGCGTGGTCAAATCGGCGTTGACGATCTGTTGCACTTCGGTGTAGTCCCCGAGTGCGAACGTTCCGGTGATCGGAATGAGCTGGAATCTCGGGAAGAGCGGTCCGCGCGGCCGGACCAGCAGTTCGGGCTCCTTGTCGATCCCGGTAGGCGTCGGGCTGTCGGTTCGATCGTACGTGAGGTCGTAGTCTTCGCCCGGACCCTGGAGATGCGTGATCGTGTTGATGTGAATCGACTGCACGCTGCTGGTTACGCCCGCGGCAGCGTTCTGATTGTTGGTCACGCTCAAATTGAGGCCTTGCGAGAGGACGCTCGAAAGTTGGCGCTGATCGGTAAAGCCGACGTTGAGCGAGGAATTGCCGCTACCGGTCGATTGGCGGTTGAACGTGAGGCCCTGCGAGTCTCTGGCCGTCTGGTGCTGGATCGTCCCTTGCAGGGCCAGCGAATTCGAGAGGGTGATCCCCGGCGCGTAGCTGCCCGTGTAGTTGACGTTGAAATTCGCGCGCACCGATTTCGACCAGATTTCGGCATCGTTGAGCGTAAAGTTGCTGCCGCTGGGCTGAAGGTCCGCGTTCTTCGTGCTGAAGTGATACGCGTTGACGTCGACGGAGCGTTTGCCGTCCTTGCGCCGGAAGAAGGCCACGTACCCGAGGCCGAGCCCCGCCTTCGTGTATTCTTCGATCCGGTAGTAACCGTAGTAGTAGTCGCTCGGTGCGAAACCGATCTTCGCCAGGACATAAAAGCCTTGCGATTGCGAATATCCGATGATCGGAACGAAACCCGTGTCGCGCCTGCCCAGGCCCGTGTTCTGCGTGAGCGGGATGATGACGACCGGCAAGAAGAGCACGGCGACCCCACCCAAGAAGAGCACGGCGTCGCGCGCCACGGCTTTTTCGCCGGGGGTGATGTCGAGCGTCTTCGATTCGACGTGATAACCGCCGCGTTGGTTTTCGCAGGTCGTGAACGAGGCCCGGTCGCCATGCATGACGCCGTTGCCGGCCGTGCGCAGCGTGCGGGCGGAGAAGTGGAGTTTTCCGCGCTCGACGCCCTGCGTCGTCGCGCCCCGCCCGTTGACGAGGATCGCGCGCGACTCCTTGGTGTCGAACCGGATCGAATCGGCGTAGAGGATCGAATCGTCCTCGCGGTTGCGGATGTACGGATGACCCGTGATGTCGATGTAGCGATTGCCGTCGTAGTGCGCGTGGTCGCCGACGAGCAATCCGTCCTGATAGAAGATGTTGACGTTGCCCGCAAGGTCGGCCGGTTTGCCGGGCTCGTTGGTGCCGCTGATGGTGTCGGAGAGCACGACGTACTGGCCGGGGCCGAGCGTTTGCGCGGGTCTCGGCGTTGCCGAGGGGATCGGCGTGGGCACCAGGCTCGCCGGCGTCGGGCTCGGTACCGGCGTCTCTCGTTGAATGTAGATCGGGCCCGACGTGGTGCGTACCGAAGGCGTCGGCGTCGGCAGCGGCGGCGGCGTGTATTGCGGCGAGCCGGCCGGCAGCGGCGGAACGACCAGCGACGCGGGGCCTTGGAATGCGGAGCCCGGCGGCGCTTGCGTCGGCGCGGGAGTCGGGGTCGGTGTGGGGGTGGCGGAGGACTGCGGTGCAGGTGAGCCCCGCTCGGCTTGCGCGACGACCGGTACGCACTTCGACTGCAGGAGCGCGAGCGCGCGCGTATTCGTCGTCGTCGGAAGGTCGGCGGCGACCGAGGGCGCGGGGGTGCTCCCGACCATCGCCAGCGCGACGATCGCCGCCATCAGCGAGCGCATCGGTTACCGGTCTTCGGTGTAGATCAGGTAGGCGCCCGCGAGCAGCATCAGCACGTTGGGCAGCCAAGCGGCGACGTACGGATCGATCGTGTTGTTGCGTCCGAATGCGGCCGACATCGAAAGCAGCAAGAAGTACGCGAAAAACACGACGATGGAGAGGGCTATCCCCATCGTGCGGCCCTTCTTGCCGAAGCGTACGGCGAGCGGTACCGCGACGAGCACGGCGATGAACGAGGCGAAGGGAAAGGCGAGCTTCTGCGCGAGCGTGATCTCGCGCGCGGCGAGTTCGCCGCCGCCCTGCCCGCTGGCCTTGCGAAACTTGATGTCTTCGGCAAGGCGCTTCGAGTCCATGGCATAGGGATCGTTGAATGCGCCGCTCAAGAACTGTTGCGCGGTGTCGCCCAGCGGTAGCGCGATGTGCGCGTCGTTGCTTGAAACCGAACCATCGAACGCTCCGTTCGGTTTGATCTTGATCGTGATCGGATGGTTGAGGATCAGTTCGGTTCCCGAAACCGATGCCGTTTGTGCCGTCGTAATGATGATCATCGCGCCGATGCGGTCGGGCTCGTAGATCATCACTTTGTGCATCGTCTTGCCGTCGGGGTCGACGCTGCCGACGTAGAACTGGCGGCCCGTCGAGGGATCCTGCCGGAAGATATTCGGTTCGATCGGCAGCGTCGCGGTCTTGTAGATCATCTGGTAGAACGTGCGTGTCGAAAGATCGGTCGCGCTCGGCGTCAGGGTCTCGTTCACGAAATAAGAAAACGCGAAGACGAGCATCCCGGCGATGAGCGGCAACCGGATGATGCGCGCAAACGGGATACCCGACGTGCGCATCGCGGAGATCTCGTTGTCGGCGGTGAGCCGGCCGAAAGCGAGCAGCGCGCCGAAGAGGACGGCGAACGGAAACGCTTCAGGGAGCGTGAGCGGAATGCGGAAGACGAGGTAGCGCAGAACGAGAAAGATCGGCGCACCCTTGTTGATGACGAAATCGGCGGATAAGAAAAACGTATTGATGAACTGGAAGAGCAAAAACGCGCCCAAACCGAACGCGAACGGTCCCGCCATCTCCCGCAGGATGTAGAGATCCATGATCGGGAGCATGCGCCGCGGGCCTTGGGTGCTGCGCACCAGCACCCCGCGAACATTGGATGCGACGGCCATGGCTTAGTGCGCGGACAGTTCGCCGACTACGCGCGAAACGTAGGCGCGAGTCTCGGGGAACGCGGGGATGCCGTGGGCCGCATCGACCGCGCCGGGGCCGGCGTTGTACGCGGCCAGCGCCAGCTTCACATTGCCGCCGTAGCGGCGCAAGAGCGCGTGCAGATAGCGCGTCCCGCCATCGATGTTCTGGGCGGCGTCGAAGGGGTTCGCGACCCCGTAGGCGAGCGAGGTGCCGGGCATCAACTGCATGATCCCCTGCGCACCGGCCCGGCTGATGGCGGAGGGGTCGCCGTGGGATTCGGCATCGATGACGGCCGTCACGAGAGCGCCCGGGACGTCGTTGCGCAGGGCAGCCGCCGACGCCAGCGAGCGGAGCGACGCCGCGTCCATGGAGCGCCCGACGAAGGGCACGAAGCTTCCGCCGGGGTCGCTGCAGCCGAAGAGCGAGCCCGTAACCAGGATCCCGAGCAGAAGGGGAAGGGTAGGCACCCTCCACCGCAGACCACGCATCGTTCGCCAACTTTCGGCGATGCGGCCTCATGGCCTGGGTGCGGACGGTTCACCTTTGCTAACAAATCGCGTTTGGCTTCCTCACCGGTCGGGGCGCCCGGCACGGGAGACGGCTTGCCGCTCGTCGGATCGAAACCGCATACGCAATGCGCATGCCTGACACATGAATCCGGCCGTGGCCCAGGGCTGGGAGGCGTTGGCCGCCGGCCGCCTGGCCGATGCCGAGCGCGTTTTCAGCGGGATCGTTGCTAGCGATCCGGCCGACGGTGACGCCCTGCTGGGATTGGCGGCGGCGTTTTGGCACGGCGGCCATCGGCTCGCGGCGGCCGGTGCGGCGCGGCGCGCGGCGCTGACTCGCCCGGACCACCTCGAGAGCCGGCTGACGCTCGGGACGATGCTGCGCGCGATCGGAAATTTCGCCGGTGCGTTGCCGGAGTTCGAGGCGGCGCTGCGGCTCGATGAGGGCAATCCCGTCACGCTGCGTGAACTCGCCGCCGTCTACGGGTTCTTGCAGCGGCCCGAGGATGCACTGCGCGCTGCGCTGGCCGCGCGCGAGCGCGATCCGTCGTCGGCCGCGAGCGCCGTGTGCCTGGCCGATGCACTGCTGGCAAACGAACGTCCGGCGGAGGCCGCAGCCGCCTACCGCGAGGCGTTGCAGCGGGACCCCGGCGCGCATCGTGCCGCGACCGGTCTGGGCCGCGTTGCGCTCGAACGCGCGCGTTGGGACGACGCGCGTTCAGCGTTCGAGCACGCCCTCGCCATCGCTCCCGGCGATGCCGACGCGCGCTACGAACGCGCGCTCCTCGATGTGCGGTACGGACGCTATGCAGCCGGCTTCGCCGCCTTCGGGGCGATCATGGATACCGAATCGAATGCGGCGCGTTACTACTACGCCCTGTGCGGCGTCCCGGTCTGGGACGGCTCGCCGCTCGCCGGCCGGCGGCTGGTCATCGCCTCGGAGCAGGGTCTGGGCGATCACGTGATGATGGCGCGCTTCTTTGCCGGTCTCCCGGCCGTCGGCACTTCGGTTACCGTCGAGGCGCCGTCCCCGCTCCTGACGCTGTTCGAGCGCAGCTTCCCGAGCGTGCGTTTCATCGAACGTACGCATCTGCAATCGCCTGCTGCCATGGACGTGCATCTGCCGATCATGCAGTTGCCGCGCCTGTTCGGGATCGCTTCGGAATCCGATATCAGCGGCGCGAGGTACCTGCGCGCCGATCCCCGGCGCGTGGACGCCTATCGCGCCATGCTCGGGGCCGAGCCGAACCTCCGGCATGTCGGAATCGTCTGGCGCGGAAACCCCAAGCACGCGCAAGATCGCCGGCGGGCGGCCCCGCTCGAGCACTGGGCCGCGCTCGCTGCGCTGGGGGGCGTGCGCTTCCACTCGCTGCAATTCGAGGCCGGCGATGCGGAACTCGACGCGGCTCCCTTTCCGCTCGCGCCCGCTCACCGTTCGATCCGCGACCTGGACGATACCGCGGCGCTGATGAGCGCGCTCGACGCCGTCGTCAGCGTCGATACCGCGTCCGTGCACGTCGCCGGCGCGCTCGGGCGGCCGGTTTGGCTTGCAAACCCGCTCGTCGGCGACTTTCGCTGGGGGATCGCGCGCAGCGACTCGCCGTGGTACGCCGGCCTGCGAATCGCACGGCAAGCGCGGGCCGGCGAGTGGGCGCCCGTCTTCGAGACGATCGCCGCCGAGCTGTCCGCGCACTTCGCGCGTCCCGGGTTGCCAAGCCCGTAGGAAAAAAAGATGCGCACGCGAGGCTCCACTCGCATGCGCATCGGGTGTCGATCGGAGGTGGGAGCCGCCTGCGACATCCTTGCCACACCCCAACTGCCCCATCCCGATCTCTCCGCGCGCCCCCTTGGCGCAACGTTTTTTGGCTGGCTACATCGCCATGCTCCGGTCGATGTCCAACAGCGGTATGCCGAGGTTCGTGTCGAGATCGGCGTCGCTCGCTTTGTTGCGCAGCTCGACGGCGACACCGATCATCACGTCGACGACCGGCGCGTCCCATTGCCTCCCGCGCCCGGCGCGCAGGATCTCGATCGCCTCACCAAAGGTATACGCCTGGCGGTATGGGCGATCGCTCGTCATCGCGTGAAACGCATCCGCAACCGCGACGATCCGCGCCTCGAAGGGGATCTCGTCGCCGACCAGGCCGTACGGATAGCCGCGCCCGTCGATCCGTTCGTGGTGCGCGCGGACGACCGGTGCGTAGCGGGCGAGACTGGGGATCTCGAGCAACAGGTCGGCGCCCGCCAGCGAATGGGCGCGCATGATCTCCCATTCGCGCTCGTCGAGCGGGCCGGCCTTCAAGAGCACGGCATCCGGGGTCGCGACCTTGCCGATGTCGTGCAAGACGCCGCCGACCACGGTCCGGTCCGCCGAAACGGGATCGAGTTTGAGTGCATCCGCGATCCGGCGGCACCACACCCCGGTGATCCGGGAGTGCGTGCAGGTCGCCTCGTCGCGCGCTTTGAGCATCGCGAGAATCCCGTCGATCGATTCCGAGTTGCCCTCGGTGACGGCGTCCGGCAGAAGATCGGCGCCGAAGTGCAGCGCCAAGTCGATCTCGCGGGAGACGATTTCGAGGAACACCAGCAGCGAACCGAGGTCGAGTCCCTCGCCGGGCAGACCCTCGCTGATCGCGAGCGCGCTCTTGAACGCGACCTCGATGGTCGAGCGAACGACCCGCGCGGGATACATGCCCGCGGCCATCCGGGCCCAGCCGATCAGGGGCTGGGCTTCCATCGAGACCAGCGCCGATCCCAGTGCCGTGAGCAAACTGCGGGCGAGCATCGCCGACGTGCCGCACTGCGCGCCGATCCGCGCAGCCAGCATGGTGCGCTGCTCGTCGATCGCTCGAACGAGTGCGCTCCGGCCCGAATGCTTGGGCTCGTGTTGGTGCATCATGGCATCACATCGCGAAGGCGAAGTTCTTGTCGGGGAACTCGGCCGCGAAGTCATCCGCGAAGAGCCGGCGTTCGATGTCCGCGCACCGGTGCACGAACGATTCGAGTGCCGCGACCGAACGATCGCTCAGGGACCCGGCGAGCGTTTGGGCCGCCGAAGCGAAAACGTCGGCGGCGAGGCGGCCCAGCTCGTCCGAGTAGGCCAGGGCGCCTTTGAGGGCCGAGAGGTCACCGGTTGATAGGGCCGACTCGAGGAGCGCCGTCACCTCGTGCACGCTCGCGACGACCTCATCGGTCAACGGAGCCGACGTGCAAGCGCTGAGGAAGGCCGATGCAAAAGAGCCATCACCGCCGCGTCGTGCGGCCGGATACATGTTGATCATCCTGATCATCCTCCTGAGGGGCGTTACAGAATGGGCGGGTTGAGCGTGGCAACGAAAACCGAGATGGCGAGAGCGAGGGCCAGAGCGAACATAAAAACGTCCCCTTCAATAGAGAGTCGTAAGCGAGAGAGTCTAAGCGAGCCGCGAGAACACGAGAAGTCCGGGACGCATCGTAACAGACCGGTCCGGCTCTCGCATACGTGAATCTACGTATGTGCTCTGAAAAGTCTGGAATTACAAGCGTTTGCTTGCTAGCGCAAGATGCCCAGATCGCGCGCCCGCCGGATCGCGTCGGTCCGGTTGCGGGCCCCGAGCTTCTCGTAGATGTTGTCGACCTGGCGCTCGACGGTTCGCTTGGACGTGCCCCGGTCCAGGGCGATCCGGGCGACGGTATCGCCGACCGGGAGCACGCGAAGAATGTCCAGCTCCGTCTGCGTCAAGCGGTGCGTGGGCCGCAGGCGGCGGGCCGACTCGAACGCTGCCGCGATGAACAGCCCATAGCCCCGCATCGCCGTCGGCAGGAGGTCGACGTTCACGCCCTCGAGGCTTAGGCTGGCGCCGAACCGGCCGTTCGGGTCGAACGTGCGCGAGAGGGCCCGGACCCCGCGGCTCGCGTCCCCGATGATGTAGCAGGCCGCGCTGGCGAGATAGCGCGCGATCATCCGGGCACGCGCCTCGTACTGCGCTTCGTGCCCAACTTGTTGGGTGGACCCGCTGATGGCGCGCCGGAGGAGCGTTCGGGCTTCGTCGAGTTGCCAATCCGCCGCCGCCGCGACCGCCAGCAGCCCGTCGCAGAGCGCGCGGTCCCCGCGAAAGCGCGATTCTTCTTCTCGCAGCACGCGCACTGCGGCTGCCGCCGAATCGAATCGGCCGGCCCACCCGGCCATCAGCACTTCCGAGAGCACGAAGACAAAGCGTTCGCGAAACTGTTCGTGCCGCTGTGTTGCCAGCAAACGGGCGCGGATCGAGCCCAGGCGGCGGCGTTCGCCGGATTCGGCCGCGATGTGGAGCTGTGAGACGAGCCCGTAGGTGTGCGCCGAATCGTCGCCGCCGAGTTTCCCGTTCACGGAGACGCGCTCGGCGTAGAAGCGTGCCATGCTGACGTCGCCGTTGTAGTTGAACGCGATGTTGTAGAGGACGGAATAGGCGGCGGCGGCGGAGCGAAACGACTGGAGTTCTTCGAACAGCCGGGCCGCTTCGAGTCCCCGGTCTTGCGATTCGCCGAACTCCTGGCGGTAAAACGCCGCAAACGACATGCGCTGCACGACCCGCGCGAGGAGCAGCGGCGATTCGATGCGCCGCGCGTCGGCGAGCGCGGTGGCGGCGAGCGCGCGGCTCTCCGCGTCGCGCCCCGCGCGCGCGGCGAGCAGCGCCCGGGCGGCGAGCAGCGCCGGGGCGATGTCGTCGGGCGGATCGACGACCGTCTCGAGCGCGAGTTCGGCCTGTTCCCACTGGCCGCGGCTCACCAACATCGGGACGAGCAGTTCGACCAGATACGGCCGCGCCTCGCCCGTTTCGTTTTCGATCGAGCGTTGCAAGAGCGCAATGCCGCCGAGCGGATCGCCGCGCAGGACGGCCCGCACGCTGCGCAACGCGAGCGCCCCCGGGCTGCGCAATCGCAACTGGGCGGGGAGGCGGGCGAGTTCCGCTTCGACTTCGGCCAAGTTGGAGCGCGCCGCAATATCGTACTGCCGCGCGAATTCTTGGATCCGGTGAGCGGGATCGGGTTCGCTCAAAGCATGCCTTCCATACCGGTGCCGCCCCAGCGCTCGATCGTTCGTTCGCGGGGGGAGCACCGGCACGCATCTGCGGCCGCCTGGCGTCGCCGGCGCATCACCTAATTTTTGGACGCAGCGAACGCCAATCCTCGCGCAAAACACGCGTAACGTTCGCTTCGCGCTTTGTCGTGCCGGCGTTTTCCGGCGAATCGGTCAAAACGAGGTTCGTGGAGCGATCGCTCGCCGACGTCGATTCCGAAACTCGAATCCGTGAACGCGCGACGGAAGCGCAATGCGGCGCCGTCTTTCGCGAAAGCACCGTCCGTCGTCGATCGAACGCGCGTTCGCTATCCGCAAGGAAGATCGCTCTCCCGCGAAGCCGTCGGCTGTTGCCGCCGGGGGGCGTGGTGGGATATAGTGGTGCTAAGTGGAGCCTAGTGGTGGATTGTGGGGTAGTATCTCTTGGCTGCGGATCGCCCGCGTTTTTCGGGATTTGTCGAGCACAGCCTTGACGACAAGGGTCGTCTGGTTGTTCCCGCACGCTTCCGCGAACGGTTGGGGGCCGGTTTTTTCCTGACCATCGCCGAGCCCGATCCGTGTCTCGCGCTCTACCCGGCGTCCACCTGGGCCGAATTCTGCGACAAGCTCGAAGCCGCGCCCGTGAAGGATGCGCGCTACCGCGCCTTCATCCGCCATCTCTTCGCGAACACGGAAGAACTCTCGTGCGATTCGCAGGGCCGGATGCTCGTGCCGCAGTCGCTGCGGGCCTACGCCTCGATCGATAAGGACGTCGTCTCGGTCGGCACCCTGGCGCGCATCGAACTCTGGGGGCGCGAGCGCTACCTGTCCCAGGCGGCAACGCTGAGCGACCTGGGCGACATGCGGACCGAACAGGGCCTGTATTAGTGCGTGGGCCACATCAGCGTACTCGCCGCCGAAGCCGTCGACGCGTTGGCGCTCCGGCCGGACGGCCGCTACGTCGACGCGACCTTCGGCGCGGGCGGCCACTCGGCGCGCATCCTCGCCGCTCTGGGCTCCACGGGTCGCGTCGTCGCCGTCGACGCGGATCCCGGCGCCCGGACCCGCGCAATCGTGGATCCGCGCTTTACGCTGGTGCACGCGAACTTTCGCGACCTGGCGGGCGTGCTCGACGATCTCTCGCTGCCCCAGGTGGACGGCGTGCTCTACGACTTGGGCGTGAGTTCGATGCAGTTCGATGAAGCCGCGCGCGGCTTCTCGTTCCGGGAAGCGGCCGCGCTGGACATGCGGCTCGACCCGTCGCGCGGCGAGAGCGCGGCGGAGTTCATCGCGCGCGTCGACGAGACGGAACTGGCCGACGTGATCTTCCGCTACGGCGACGAACGCAATTCGCGCCGCATTGCGCGCGCGATCAAACTTCGGCAGCCGCGCGACACGATGCAGCTCGCGGGGGTCGTCGCCGGGGCAGTTCACGTGCGCGGCAAACGCGAACGCATCCATCCCGCGACGCGCACGTTCCAAGCGCTGCGCATCGCCGTGAACGACGAACTCGGCGCGCTCGAAGCGTCGCTCGACGCAGCGCTCGAGCGCACGCGCGAGGGCGGGCGCATCGCCGTCATCAGCTTCCATTCGCTCGAAGATCGCATCGTCAAGCAACGGTTCCGGGACGATCCGCGCGCGGTTCGGGTCACGCGCAAACCCATCGTCCCCGGCGAGACGGAACTCGCCGCCAACCCGCGCGCGCGCAGTGCCAAGCTGCGCGTCTGCGCCGTCACGCACCAGGAGGCCCACGCATGATCGCACCGCAGCTCTTCCCCGCGCCGTCCCCGCGCGAACGCGGCCGCGCGCGCAGCGCGACCAAACGCCGCACGCAGCGGGCTCGCCGCCGCAACACCGTCGCGTTCGGCCGCATCATCGTCATCGTCGCGGCCGCCGCGCTACCGGTGCTGATCTACGTCATGCTCACGGCATGGTTGACGAGCACGAGTTATGCGCTCGCACACGCGACGCAGGCCAAGGCGCACTTACTCGAAGAGAGTCAGCGCCTGGACGACCGCATCGCCCGGCTGGAATCCCCGGAGCGTTTGGCGCTGGTGGCCGCGCAGCTTCACATGCACGACCCGCATGTCTATGCGGTCGTGAACCTGCCCGACCTTCGTGCGCCGGAAGCACCGCGCCCGATCGCCTTCTTCGGTGCGGCTAGCTGGCTAAAGCACTAGGGTGGCGGCGCGAGCGTTCGCGCGCATCGCTCCGGCGCGCGCGAAGATCGCCTTTTATCTCCTCGCGCTGATCGCGCTGTTCCTGTGCTGGCGGCTGGTCGACGTGCAGATTCGCCAGGGGCCGCACCTTGCCGCGCTGGCACTCGATCAGCATGCCGAAAGCGTCGCCCTGTTCGCCAAACGCGGTTCGATCGTCGACCGCGACGGCAACGCGCTCGTGCGTTCGCTGCCCTCGGAGAGCGTCTATGCCGTGCCCACCAACGTCACGCATCCCGCCGCCGTCGCGGCGAAGCTCGGGCCGATCTTGGGGTTGCCGGTTGCGGACTTGAACGCCGCACTGAGCGAAAAATCGCAGTTCCGCTGGCTCGCGCGCAAGATTCCGCACGATGTCGCCAAGCGCGTGCGCGCGCTCGACATCGACGGGATCGCGATCATCCCGGAAGAGACCGGCGTGCGTTTCGCGCCGGAGGGACATCTGCTCTCGGCGGCGCTCGGGTTCGTCGGCATCGACGAGAACGGTCTGGACGGACTGGAATATGCCTTCGACACGTTCTTGCGCGGCACGCCGGGGAAGATGAGCATCGAGGCCGACCAGTTCGGCCGGGCGATCCCCTTCGGCGACCAAACGGTGCTCGAGCGGGCGCATCCCGGCGGCACGTTGCAGCTCACGATCGATTCGTATCTGCAATTCGAGGCCGAGCGTGCGCTGAGCGCCCAGGTCAAGGCATTCGGCGCGCGTAGCGGCGTCGCGATCGTGATGGATCCGTGGACGGGCGAGGTCCTGGCGCTCGCCAGCGAGCCGGACTTCGATCCGATGCATTTCGCTGCAGCGAAACCGGGCGCGCGCCGCGACCGGGCGGTCCAGGACGCCTACGAACCGGGTTCGACCTTCAAGTTGATCACGGCGACGGCGGCGCTCGAATCCGGTCGCATCTCGCCCGACGCACGCTTTCCGGCCCGGGACACGCTTGCGGTCGGCGGCCGCGTGATCCACAACGCCGAGGACGGTTTCATGGCCGGCACCGGCGGGACGGAGTCGATCGAAGACATCATCGCCTATTCGCACAACGTCGGCGCCGCCGAACTGGGCGCTCGCGTCGGTCCGGCCCAAATGTATCGGACCTTGCGTGCGTACGGCTTCGGCGATCCGACTCAGATCGAACTGCCGGGCGAGAATCCCGGCATCGTGCCGCCGGTAGCCGATTGGAGCGGCAGTTCGCTTGCGACCATCTCGTTCGGCCACGGCATCTCGATCACGCCGCTGGCCCTGGTGCGGGCCTACGCCGCGATCGCGAACGGCGGCTTGCTGCTGCGCCCGCGCATCGTGCGCGAACTCCAGGACGCCAGCGGCCGGCCGATCTATCGCTATCCCGCCGAGATCGAGCATCGCGTGATGTCGGCCGGCACGGCCGCGGTCTTGCAACGCTACCTGCGCGCGGTGGTCACCCGCGGCACGGGGAATCCCACGGCACGGGTCCCGGGCTATTCGACGGCCGGCAAGACCGGGACCGCCCAGGTCGTCGAGAACGGCCGCTACGAGCCCGGCGCGTATATCGCGTCCTTCGTCGGCTACGTGCCGGCCGAGCGGCCCAAGTACGTCATCCTCGTGAAGATCGAACGTCCGCGCGGCGCCATCTACGGTAGCGTCGTCGCCGCCCCGGTGTTCGCGACGCTCGCTCGGGTCGCTATGCTGCACGCGGGCGTGATGCCGGCCGCCTCACCGAGCGCGCGTTCGCGTGCGGTAGGTCGCCCCTTGGCGTCGAAGAGAACGCCGTGATGCACGGCAAACGCGACTTGCTCGAGGTCCTCGCAGACGCGCGCATCGTCGGCGACTTGCCGCCGCAGGTCGAGGCCATCGTGACCGACTCGCGCGCGACCAAACGCGGTTCGCTCTATGTCGCGCTGCGCGGGGCGCGTGTCGATGGGCACTTCTTCGCGCAAGCCGCGGTCGAGAACGGTGCGATCGCGATCGTGACGGAACGCGAACTCGCGATCGCCGCGCCGCAGGTCATCGTCGCCGACACGCGGGTCGCCGTCTCGCGCTTGGCGGCAGCCTTCTACGGCGAACCCTCGCATGCGCTGCGCATCATCGGGATCACCGGCACCAACGGCAAGACCACGACGACCCACTTCGTGCGTTCGATCGCCGAGGCGGCCGGCGAGCCCTGCGGGATCGTCGGCACGCTGGGCGCCGCGTTCGCGGGACGCGCGTGGCCGCTCGACAACACGACGCCGTTGGCGCTCGAGTTGCACGAACTGCTCGCCGCGCTGCGCGATGCCGGCGCGCGGACCGTCGCGATGGAGGTGTCGTCGCATGCGCTGGCCTCGGGGCGCGTGGAAGACGTACGCTTCGCGATCGCGGCGCTCACCAACATCACCCGCGACCACCTCGATTTCCACGCCACGATCGAACGCTACGCCGCGGCGAAGCGCCGCCTGTTCGAGCTTGCGCCGCTGGCCGTGCTGAACCTCGACGATGCCTGGGGGGCCCGCTTCGCCGCCGATTTTCCGCAGGCGATCGGCTATGCAATCGACGCGCCGGCGATCGTGCGCGCCGAAGGCCTGCGGCTCCGAGGTGACGGCTCGTCGTTCACGGTCGATGGGTTGGAGGTGCGCACCGCGCTGCCGGGGCGCTTCAACGTGAGCAACGCGCTTGCCGCGTTCGCGATCGGACGAGGTCTGGGCTACGACGACGCGACGATCGCACGCGGGATCGCGGCCACGCGTGCCGTCCCCGGACGCATGGAACGGATCGGAGCTTTGGGGATCGATGCGATCGTCGATTACGCCCATACGCCCGACGCGCTCGAAAATGCGCTGCGCGCGGCGCGCGAAACCACTCGCGGCCGGCTGATCGTGGTGTTCGGTTGCGGCGGGGACCGGGATCCCGGCAAGCGCGCCGAGATGGGCGCGATCGCGGCCGCCGTCGCGGACCGCGTGATCGTCACCTCAGACAACCCACGCAGTGAGGACCCGCTGGCGATCGCGCGCATGGTGGCCGCGGGAACATCGGCCGAGATCGAACTCGACCGGCGGCAGGCGATTCGCCTGGCGATCGGCGCGGCGGCAGCGGGCAACGTCGTCCTCATCGCCGGGAAGGGCCACGAAACGTATCAGATCGTCGGCGAACAGACGCTTGCGTTCGACGATCGCGACGAGGTCCGCGCGGCGTTCGCGCAGCGCGCGTCCGCGGCGGCGCGATGACCCTCGACGCCCCGCACGCGATCGCGGCGCTCGCGGCGCGCCCGCTGCACGCCGAAGCTCTGCCCAGCCGGCTCTCGATCTCCACCGACACGCGCACGCTGCGTACCGGCGACACGTTTCTCGCGCTGCGCGGCGAGCGCTTCGACGGTCACCGGTTCGTCGCGGGCGCGTTCACCAAAGGCGCGGCCGCGTGCATCGTTGCCGACGCGGCCGCGGTCCCGGGCGACGCGCCCGCGCTGGTCGTCGAAGATACGACGCGCGCCTATCTGGTACTGGCGCGTCTCGCGCGCGAGCGCACGCGCGGGGACGTCGTGGCGATCAGCGGCTCGACCGGCAAGACGACGACCAAGGCATTTCTCGTGCAGCTCTTGCGGGGGAGCGGCATCCCCGCGGTCGCGACGCCGGAGAACGAGAACAACGAGATCGGCGTGAGCAAGTTTCTGCTCTCGCTCGACGACGGCGACGACCGGGTGGCGATCGTCGAGATGGGCGCGCGCGCGTTCGGCGATCTCGACGCACTCGTCGACGCCGCCCGGCCGGGCGTCGGCATCCTGACCAATATCGGCGAGGCGCATCTCGAGATCTTCGGGAGCGCCGAGCGGCTCGCGGATACGAAATGGGGGCTCTTCGCGCGCGGTGCGCGCGCGGTGCTCAATCTCGCCGATGCGGTTTCGTGGCGGCGCGCGCCCGCACTCCCCGCGCCGCCCCTCTGGTTCGGCACCGGCAGCGCCGCGCCGCCGCCGGGGGCGCCGGCGGTCGTCGTGCGCGACGCGCAAACGCTGGTCGTGCACGACGGCCTCGCGTGCAGCGAATACCCGATCGAGGTGCGCTTCCCGGGCGCGTACAATCGGGCGAATCTCGCCGCCGCCTTGGCGGGTGCCGTCGCGCTAGGTCACGCGCCCGCGACGCTTGCCGGCTCCGTCTCCGCGCTGCGGTTGCCGCCCGGGCGGTATGAGGCGTACGCGCTGGACGGCGATGCGCGGCTCATCTTCGATGCCTACAATGCCTCGCTGAGTGGGACGCTGGCCACGCTCGACGCGTTCGCGAGCGAGATCGCGCCGCGCCGGATCGCGGTGCTCGGCGGGATGGCCGAACTGGGCCGGGATTCCGCCGGCATGCACGAGCGCATCGGCAGCGCCGCAGCGGCGCGGGCCGACGTCGTTCTCTGCGGCGGCGATCATCGCGCCGACACGATGCGCGGTGCCGGAACCAAGGCGGTCTCCTACGCCGACAACGCGGCCGCGATCGGCTGGCTGCGAGCGACGCTGCAGCCCGGCAACGTCGTGTTGCTCAAGGGCTCGCGCAAATACGCGATGGAAGAGATCGCGCGCGCGCTCGGTGCCGAGGTCCGGGCGTGATCCCGCTCGCGGTTCGCGAAGCCGGCTTGCCCGACGGTGTCGTCGCGATCCCGGTGCGCACGCGCCTGTTCGTACCGGGTGACGATCTCGTCGCATTGATCGGCGCCGCCGTCGCGGGGATCGCGCGCCCCGGCGACGTCGTCGCGCTCGCCGAGACGGCCGTGGCGATCGCACAACGCCGCTTCGTTCCGGCGGAGTTCGTGCGGCCCTCGAAGCTCGCGTTCGCGCTGGCGCGCCGCGCCGGGCCGCTCGCCACGGTGAACCAGCCTGAATCGCTTCAGATCGTGATCGATCAGGCCGGTGCACCGCGCGTGCTGTTTGCCGCGCTCGCGCACCTCGCCGGACGCCTCGCGGGCCGGCGCGGCGTATTCTACGAACTGCTCGGCGAAGAGATCGCGGCGATCGACGGCTACACGGGGACGCTTGCGCCGTACGAACGAGCGATCGTCTTCGGTCCGGCCGAGCCGGATCGCGTGTGCGCGGAATTGGCGGCCGAACTCGGCTGCGGGTTCGCGATCGTCGACGCCAACGATCTGCGCCGCGCCAAGGCGCTGGGCGTCTCGCCGGGGGTGAACCGTGCGCACGTCGAGACGGCCCTGCTCGCGAATCCGCACGGCAACGGCGACGAACAGACGCCGGTCGTCGTGTTGACGTGGCGCGGCGCGGGTCCCTCGCCGCTTTGGCAGGAGTCGTGATGCTGGTGCAGGCCGCGCTCGCCTTCGGCGCGTCACTGGTCGTCGCGCTCGCGCTCGCGAACCCGTTGATCGCGCAGTTGCGCGCCTCCAAATTCCGCCAGCACGCATACGAGGACGCGCCCAAGTCGCATCAGAGCAAGACCGGCACGCCCACGATGGGCGGACTGCTCTTCCTCATCGCGCCGCTCGTTTGCCTCGCCTTCGCGCACGATGCCGTGACGGTCGCGTTCGCCGTACTGGTCTTCGGGTCGGCCGCGATCGGCTTCGTCGACGATCTGAGCGCGATTCGCGCCGACCGCAACCGCGGCTTGCGCGGGCGCACCAAGTTCGTGCTGACCGCCGTCGTCGGGATCGCGTTTCTCGCGATCCTCGTCGCGACCGGCAGCGTGTCGACCGCGATGCTGGGCCTGGGCCTCACGCCGCTGTGGGTGTGGGCGTCGCTCTCGCTCGCGGTGATCCTTGCGACCACGCATGCCGTCAACCTGACCGACGGTCTCGACGGGCTTGCGAGCGGAACCATCGTACCGCCGCTCTTGGTGCTGGCGTTCGTCGCGTACCGGACCGGTGAGCTGCGAGCGCTCGTCGCGATCGCGGCCGTCCTCGGCGCGGTGGTCGCCTTTCTGGCCTTCAATCGCCATCCGGCGCGCGTTTTCATGGGCGACACCGGATCGCTGGCGCTGGGTGCGGCGCTGGCGGGTGCCGCGATCCTGACCGGCGCGCAATTGCTGCTGCCGCTCATCGGCGGCGTGTTTGCTTTGGAGACGCTCTCCGTGATCCTTCAAGTAGCTTCGTACAAGACGACGAAACGACGCATCTTCCGTATGAGCCCACTCCACCATCATTTCGAGCTTGCCGGCTGGCCGGAAACCACCGTGACCACCCGCTTCTGGCTCGCCTCGCTCGGCCTGAGCGCAATCGGCCTGGCTCTGGTGGCCAAGGCATGAACGCCTCACCCAAGCGCGGGTTCGATCGGGACGAGCGCGTGCTCGTCATCGGGCTGGGTCGCAGCGGCCGGGCCACGATCGAGGTGCTCCGAGCGCGCGTCGGCGGTCTGTATGCAACCGACGAAAACCCGACGGCTGCAGAGCAGTCGCTCGGCGTGCCGTTCGTCGCGCCGGCGCAGCTCGGCACGATTCTGGCGGACATCACGGTCGCGGTGCTCTCGCCGGGGATCCCGCTCAACGGCGCGCTCGTGCGCCGGATTCAGAGCGCCGGCATCCCGGTCTATAGTGAGATCGAGGTCGCCTACCGGCTGTGCGCCGCGCCGATCGTGGCGGTCACCGGCACCAAGGGAAAAACGACGACGACTGCCCTCATCGGCGAGATCTTCCGGGCGGCCGGCAAGCACGTGCTGATCGGCGGGAATATCGGCAACGCGCTCATCCACGAGACGGCGCTCGCAACGCCGGACGATTGGGTCATCGCCGAAACCTCATCGTTCCAGCTCGAGTGCATCCGCAGTTTCAAACCCAAGATCTCGCTGATCACCAACCTCTCACCGGATCATCTGGACCGCTATTTTTCGATGGACGAGTACGCGGAAGCAAAGTTCCGCATCTTCGCCAATCAAGGCCCGGGCGACACGTTCGTCGGGAACCTCGACGATCCGCGGATCGCCGCGCTGGGCGAGGGCGAGAACGCCGGGCGCATCAAGGCGCGCGCGCTGTGGTTCGCCGGCGAACCGCATCGCAACACGACGCTCTATCTGCGCAACGACGAACTCATCATCTACGCGCCGCCGACCGGCGATCCGCGTCCGCTGCAGATTATGCGCGTCGACGAGATCCCGCTGCGGGGACGGCACAACGTCGAGAACGCGTTGGGCGCGATCCTCGTCGGGCTCGCGGCGGGGCTCGACCGCGAATCGATCGCCGCAGGCGTGCGAAACTTCAAGCCGCTCCACCATCGGCTCGAGGAGGTCGCCGTCATCGAAGGCGTGACCTACATCGACGATTCGAAGGCGACCAATCCGGGTTCGGTGATCGCCGCGCTGCGTTCGTTCGGCAACCGGCCGATCGTGTTGATTGCGGGCGGGAAGTCCAAGGGCACCGATTTCAGCGAGCTGGGCCGGGTCGCGTCGTCGCGCACGAAGGCCGTCGTGCTGATCGGCGAGGCGGCGAGCGAGATCGCCCCGCACATCCGGCGCTCGAAAGTCGAATACGCCGCGGCGATGGATGCGGCTGTCGACGTGGCCGCACGGATCGCGGAGCCGGGCGACGTGGTGCTGCTCTCGCCGGGCTGCGCCTCGTTCGACATGTTCGCTTCGGCGGAGGATCGCGGCGAGCGCTTCGCCGGCGCCGTGCGGGCGCGCGGCTCGCTGGGTGCGAGTGCTCGGTAGCGCGCGCGCCGGCGCGCACGTGCGCGCGACGGCGCGACCTGCGAAACAGCGCGCATCGCTCGGGCCGCCGGATATGGTGCTCTTCGGGACGGTCGTGGTGCTGGTCGCGATCGGTCTCGTGATGATCTACAGCGCGTCGAGCGCGACGGCGTACGCGAGCTATCGCGACACGGCCTACTACGTGAAGCGCCAGGCGCTGTGGCTGGTCGTCGCGCTGGGCGCCTCGATACTCGCGTATCGGATCGACTACCGCAAGCTCAAGTCGATCGCCCCGGCGCTCGCCGGCATCGCGTTCGTCGTGCTGACCGCGGTCTTGATCCCGCACGTCGGTGCAGCCTCGGGCGGCGCGCGGCGTTGGCTGGGTGCGGGAGCGATCAGCTTTCAGCCCTCGGAGTTCGCGAAGCTGGCGCTGGTGATCTTCGTCGCCGCCAAGCTCGCGGCGCTCGGCGAGGACGTTCGCTCGCTGGTGCGCGGGGTTTGGCCGGTGCTGCTCGTCGCCGGCGTGCTCGCGACGCTGATCCTGCTCGAACCCGACATGGGGACGGCGAGCATCCTCGTGTTCACCGCGTTCGCGATGCTGTTCTGCGCGGGCGCCCGGCTCGAGCATCTCGTGCTCGCGGGGCTGGCCATGCTGCCGCCGATCGCGCTCGAAATCGGCCACTCCGCCTACCGGCGGGCACGCATCTTCGCGTTCTTGCATCCCTGGCAAGACCCCAAAGACACGGGCTTTCACATCGTCCAATCGCTGCTGGCGCTGGGCAGCGGCGGGATCTTCGGTTTGGGCCTGGGGGCCTCGCGCCAGAAATTCTTCTATCTGCCCGAGCAATACACCGACTTCATCTATGCGATTCTGGGCGAAGAACTCGGGATACTCGGCGCGCTCGGCGTGCTCGCGCTCTTCGTGCTCTTCGCGTTTCGGGCCGTGCGCATCGCGCTCGCGGCGCCGGACCGGTTCGGGATGCTGCTCGCGCTGGGCTGCACGTTCTTGATCCTGATTCAGGCCTTCATCAATATCGGTGTCGTGACGGCGTCGTGGCCGGTCACCGGCGTCCCCTTGCCCTTCGTCTCGTTCGGCGGCACGTCGCTGGTCGTCTCGCTCGTCGCGGTCGCGTTGATCATCAACGTCGGCCGCCACCGGACCCGCTGATGGCGCTCAGCACGACGCTGCGCGTCGCGTTCACCGGCGGCGGCACCGGCGGCCACATCTATCCCGCGCTCGGGATCGACGACGCGATTCGCGCCGAGTTCGCACGCGATGCCTACGAACCGCACTTCTTCGGCAGCGCCGGCGGGCTCGAAGCGGAGCTGGTCACGGAGTTGCCGCTGACGTTCGTGCCGAGCGCGCCGCTGCAGCGCAAGCTCTCGCTCGGGACGCTGCAAACGGTGTGGCGCAATCTCTGGGGGATCGGCGTCGCGTTGATCGCGCTCGCGCGCTTTAAGCCGCTGGTGGTCATCGCGACCGGCGGGTACGTGTGCTTTCCCGTGGTCGTCGCGGCGCGGCTCCTGCGCGTGCTGGGCATCCTCGAGTGCGGGATCGCGCTGCTCGAGATCAACGTGTACCCCGGGCTGACGAACCGGCTGCTCGCGCCGCTGGTCGATGAGGTCTGGATCACCTACGAAGCATCGGCGGAGTCGTTCGGAGCGAAAGCCGTGCTGACCGGTGCGCCGACCCGGGCCTCGCTACGCGCGCGCGCGCTCCCGGCGCTGGCCCGCGAACGGCTCGAACTCGATCCCGCGGCGCAAACGATCGTCGCGATGGGCGGCTCGCAGGGTGCACGTTCGATCAACGAAGCGGTCGCCGCGCTCGTCACGCGCCGGTCGATCGGAACCGAACGCCAAGTGCTGCACCTCTGCGGGAAGCGCGACTACGAGTACATGCTGGCCGAAGAGCGCGAACTTGCCGAGGGCAACCAGGTGCGCCTGTTGCCGTATCTGGACGATCCGGCGGACGCGTTCGGAGCGGCGGACATCGTCGTCTCGCGGGCCGGCGCATCGACGCTCGCCGAACTCGCGATCACCGGGACGGCGGCGATCCTGATCCCCTATCCCTTCGCGGCCGAGGACCACCAAGCGCGCAATGCGGCGTATTTCGTCGAGCGCGGCGCGGCGGTCGTCATTCGCGACGCCGAACTCGACGCCGACAAACTCTGGTGGACGCTGCGCGACTGTCTCGAACCGGTCCGGCTGGCGGCCTTGCGCCGGGCGGCCGCGGCGTTGGCACCGGCGGACGCCGGGGCGGCGATCGTGCGGCGGATCGAGGCGCTGATTCCGGCGCGGGTCGTCGATCCAGCCCGCGAGAACCACGTGCCGTGAGTCTGGAACGCTACCATTTCGTGGGCATCGGCGGGATCGGCATGAGCGCCCTTGCGCGCTTGCTCCTCGAACGCGGCGCCGCCGTCAGCGGTTCGGACCTGGCCCGCAGCGCGTTGCTCGAAGAGCTGGAACGGGCCGGCGCCCGGGTCACGATCGGTCAGCGGGCCGCGAACCTCGCCGACGCCACGGTCGTCGTGGTCTCGAGCGCGATCGATCGCGGCAACCCCGAATACGCCGCGGCGCGCGACCGCGCGCTGCCGATCCTCACCCGCGGAGAGTTGTTGGCGCAGCTCACGCAGGCGCATCGTACGGTCGCGATCGCCGGCACGCACGGCAAGACGACGACGACCGCGATGACGGCAGCCATCTTCGAGGCAGCCGGATTCGATCCGACCGTCGCGGTCGGCGGCGAACGGCTCGACACGCGCTCCAACGCGCGCAGCGGCGGCGGCGCGTGGTTCATCACCGAGAGCGACGAAAGCGACGGTTCGTTCCTGCATCTCTCCCCGGCGATCGCGGTCGTGACCAATATCGAAAACGATCATGTAGTCAGCGACGAGGAGCTGCCGCGGTTGAGCGCCCAGTTCGCGGCCTTCTTGCAGTCCGTGCCGCCGGACGGCCACGCGGTCGTCGGGACCGATAGTCCGGCGAGCGCGCGGCTCGCCGAGGTGGCCGGCTGCGCGACCACGACGTTCGCCACCCGGGTCGCGGCCGATCTGCGCGCCACCGGCATCCGCTACGCGGCACTGGGGTCGCGCAGCACGGTCGAGTTGCGCGGGGCGCGCCTCGGCGAACTCGCGCTCCCGGTGCCCGGTGAAATCAACGTGCAGAACGCACTCGCCGCGCTGGCCGCCGCGCTAGCCGCGGGGATCGCCTTCGCCGGTGCGGCCCGGACCCTGAGCACGTTCGCCGGCGTGCGGCGCCGCTTCGAGATCGTCGGACGCGGTGCGAGCCTCACCATCGTCGACGACTACGCCCACCATCCGACCGCCGTGGCGCAAACGATCGCGGCGGCGCGCGCCGCGCACGACGGGCCTATCCTCGTCGCGTTTCAACCGCACCGCTACTCGCGCACGGCGTATCTCGCGGACAGCTTCGCGCGCGCGCTCGCGGCTGCCGATCGCGTCGTGCTCGCCCCGGTTTACGCCGCCTCCGAGGCGCCGGTCGCGGGGGTGAGCGAACGCTCGATCGGCGAGTTGCTCTCCAAGGGCGGAACGCCGGTCGACTACGTCGCGCGGGTCGAAGATCTCGTCGAATGGATCCCGGCGTTCGCGCCGCCCAACGCCCTCGTGTTGATGCTCGGCGCGGGTTCGATCTCGTCGGTCGCGCGCGCGATGAGCGAGCGGCTCGGGCTGCCGGGGGCACTCGCGCGTGGCTAGCCTCGTGCGCACGGCGGACCGTGCGACACTGCTCGAGCGCTTCGGCGGCCGCGTGCGCTTCGACGAACCGCTGGCACCGCAGACCTGGTGGAAGATCGGCGGTCCGGCCGACGCGCTCCTCAACGTCGAGTCGAGCGCCGAACTGGCCTTCGTGCTGCGCTTCGCCTTCAAGCGCAAGCTGCCGTGGTTCGTGCTTGGATTGGGCTCGAACATCCTTGTCGGTGACGGCGGGCTGCGCGGGCTGGTGCTGCGCTTGCGCGGCGAGTTCGACGCGCTCGAGATCGTCGACGACAGCGAACGCGTGCTCGTGCACGCGGGCGCTTCGGCGCAGATGGCGCTGCTCACCGGGCAAGCGGCGACGCACGGAGCGGCCGGCATCGCGTCGCTGGCCGGGATCCCGGGCAGCGTCGGCGGCGCGCTCTTCATGAATGCCGGTACGGATCGCGAGATCGGCGAGTTCGTGCGCAACGTCTGGGTGCAGAGTGCGACCAAGCCCGACGCGCATCCGGTCACGGTCCAGTATTTCTATCGCCACACCACGCTTGCGCGGGACGCGATCGTCGCGCGCGTGACGCTCGCGTTCGAGCGCGGCGACCCGCAGGCGGTGCGCGCCGACATGCAGGCGCGCCTGGTGCGCCGCAAAGCCACCCAGCCGATCCAGTTCCCCAACGCCGGTTCCTGCTTTCGCAATCCGCCCGGCACGGCGGCCGGGCGGCTGATCGAAGCGGCCGGCGCGAAGGGCTGGCGCGTCGGCGGAGCGGAAGTCTCGCCGCAGCATGCCAACTTCATCGTCAACGTCGCCGGCGCGACGGCGCGCGACGTGACGACCCTGCTTGCGCGCGTCCGGCGCGAAGTGCAGGTCCGCTTCGGCGTCGAGTTGCAACTCGAAGTGCACTTGATCGGAGAGTTCGCTTAAATGAAGGTTGCGGTCGTCATGGGAGGGCCGAGCGCCGAGCGCGAGGTGTCGATCGAAAGCGGCGGCAGCGTGTTCAGAGCGTTGCAGTCGCTCGGCCACGAGGCGCGCACGCTCGACTTCGACACACGCTTCGTCGACGCGATCCGCGAGTTGGATCCCAACGTCGTGTTCAACGCCCTGCATGGGACCGGCGGTGAGGACGGCTGCATCCAAGGCGTCTTGGAATGGCTGGCAATCCCGTACACGGGTAGCGACGTCGCGGGTTGCGCGCTCGCGATGGACAAGCACCTCACCAAGAAGCTGCTCGTCTCGGAAGGCCTGCCGACGCCGGCCTGGGATACCTTCGATCTGCGCGGCGGCACGCTGCCGCTGTTGCCCGGATCGCTCGATCCGCCGATCGTGGTGAAGCCTCGCAGCAGCGGTTCGTCGGCGGACGTTTCGATCGTGCGCACGCACGAAGAGTGGACCAAAGCGATGATCGCCGTATCGGGCCGCATCGCGCACGTGCTCGCGGAGGAATACGTGCCGGGGCGCGAATTCTCGTGCGGCGTGCTCGGCGAGGATCCGCTTCCGGTCGTCGAAATCATCGCATCCGACGAGTTCTATTCCTACGATGCGAAATACAAGCCCGGCGGTTCGCGCCACCTCGTACCCGCGCCGATCGATCGCGATCTGACCGCGCGTTTGCAGATGCTCGCACTCTCGGTGCACCGCTTGCTCGGGTTACGCGATTATTCGCGCACCGATTTCATCGTCAGCCGTGAAGGACGCCCATATATCTTGGAAATCAACGCGCTCCCCGGTCTCACCCCGCGTTCACTGATCCCCGACGAAGCCGCGAGTGCGGGCATCCCCTACGAGGCGCTGATCGACCGTCTCGTTCAGTACGCCGCCGGCCGGGCAGCGCTGGTCTGATGCGCGCCCGAGCGATTCAACTCGCGTCGCGCCCCTCGGGCGTACCCGACGCGAGCAACTTCCGGCTGGCCGAGCTAGACCTCGCGGAACCCGGGCCGGGCGAGGTGCGCGTTCGCAATACGCTCATGTCGGTGGATCCGTACATGCGCGGCCGGATGAACGATCAGAAATCGTACGTCCCGCCGTTCGCGATCGGCGCGCCGCTCGACGGCGGTGCGATCGGCGTGGTCGAAACCTCGAACGATCCGGCGCTGGCGGCCGGTACGACGGTCTTGCACGGCCTGGGCTTCCGTGACTACGCGGTGGGGCCGGCCAAAGCGTTTCGTCCGATCGACGTGACGGTCGCCCCGGCGAGCGCGTATCTCGGGACGCTCGGCATGCCCGGCTTCACCGCTTGGGTGGGCCTGTTCGTCGTGGCCGGCTGCAAATCGGGCGATACGGTGTTCATCTCGTCGGCCGCAGGCGCGGTCGGGACGACCGCCGTGCAACTCGCCAAGCGCGCCGGCGCGCGCACGATCGGCAGCACGCGCTCGGCCGAGAGCGCCGCGGTTTTGCGCGACCGCCTCGGCGTCGATGCCGTCATCGTCCCCGAACCGGGCCGGGTCGCCGCGCAACTTCGTGAAGCGGCGCCGGGCGGCATCGATGTCTACTTCGACAACGTCGGCGGCGAGCAACTCGAAGCCGCGATCGGCTGCGCGAACGATTTCGCGCGCTTCGCCTTGTGCGGGATGATCGCGAACTACAATGCGCCCATACCCGGGCCCCGCAACATCGTCTTGACGGTCTCGAAGCGGCTCTTGCTCCAGGGCTTCATCGTCACCGACCACAACGCGCAACTGGGCGAGTTCTTGCGCGACGTCGGCCCGGCCGTCGGGCGCGGTGAGATCGTGCCGCTCGAGACCTTTGTCGACGGGCTCGAAAACGCGCCGGCCGCCTTGTGCTCGCTCTTCGCGCCCGGAGCCCACGTCGGTAAATTGATCGTGCGCCTGTAGGATTTGGCCGGGCGGAGCCGCACGGGAGGGTTCGGCCGGGCGAGCGAATCCCTCCACGTTATGGCAGGATTGGTAGTCGATCGTGGGCTCGAAGGCGTTATCGTCGGCGAGACCGTTCTCAGTAACGTCGAGGGGGAGATCGGACGGCTGACGTACCGCGGGTACGACATCCACGACCTCGCGGTGAACGCGACCTTCGAAGAGGTCGTGCACCTGCTCTTGTACGGCCACTTGCCGACGCACTCCGAGTTGCAAGAACTCAACGCGAAGATCGCCGAGGACCGTCCGCTACCCTCGGCACTGATCGCGATGATGCATGCGATCCCGAAAGATGCCTGGCCGATGGACGTGCTGCGCACTTCCATTTCGGCGCTGGCGCATTTCGTTCCGCACGCGCCGGACGGTTCGCACGCCTCGGATACCGACGCCGCGATCAACCTGGTGGCGAAGACGCCCTCGATCGTCGCGGCCTGGGATCGAATCCGGCGCGGGCTCGAACCGATCGCGCCCGACCCCAAGCTTCGTCATGCGGCCAATTTCCTGTGGATGCGTAGCGGCGAAAAGCCGATCTACGAAGCCGAGCACGCGCTCGACACCTACTTCGTGCTGCTCGCCGACCACTCGTACAACGCCTCGACCTTCGCCGCCCGCGTGACGGCATCGACCCACGAAGACATCTACGGCGCGATGACCGCGGCGGTCGCGACGCTGGCCGGCGACCTGCACGGCGGCGCGCCGGGCAAGGTCATGACGATGCTCGAAGAGATCGGCTTGCCCGAGAAAGCCGAGCCTTACGTGCGCGCGCTGCTGGCACGCGGCGAGAAGATCATGGGGATGGGGCACCGCGAGTACAAGATCCGCGACCCGCGCGCCGAGCATCTCGAACGGATGGCCAAAGAACTCACCGAGCGGTCCGCGACCAAGTGGTACCTGATCGCACGCGCGCTCGAGGACGCCTCGAACAAAGTGCTGCAAGAGGTGAAGCCCGGCAAACGCATCTATGCGAACGTCGAGTTCTACACGGCGCCGACGCTCTCGGGTTTGGGCATCCCGACCGACGAGTTCACCTGTATGTTCGCGTGCGGCCGGATGGTGGGCTGGTGCGCGCACGCGCTCGAACAATTAGCCACGGGACGGTTGATCCGACCGCAAGCCACCTATGTCGGACCCGACGTGCACCCGTTCGAGCCGATCAACCACCGCTACGCGCCCAGTGACGCGGCGCCCAACGGCGCGAGCACCGCGAAGAGCGGGTTGCTGAACTGAACGCTCGCAGCGCGGTCGTCGAGCGCTCGACCAAAGAGACGAATATCGACCTGCGCCTTGCGCTCGACGGCGGTCCGATCGCCGTCGATACCGACGTCGATTTCCTCAACCACATGCTCGACGCGTTCGCCAAACACAGCGGGTGCGGTCTGACGGTGACGGCGCGCGGCGACGGGATGGATCACCACCACCTCGTCGAGGACGTCGGGATCGCGCTGGGCAAGGCGATGCACGTCGCGCTGGGCGAAAAGCGCGGCATCGCGCGCTTCGGCTCGGCGATGGTCCCGCTCGACGACGCGCTCGTCGCCTGCGCGGTCGATCTCTCCGGCCGCCCGTATCTGAATTTTCAAGTCACCTTCGAGGTGGAGAGCCTCGGCCAACTCAAGACCGAACTCATCGGCCACTTCTTCCGCTCGCTCGTCGACAACGGCCGCTTCAACCTGCACGTGATCCGGATGAACGGCGAGGTCGCGCACCATCTCTGCGAAGCGGCCTTCAAGGCGTTCGCGCGCGCCTTCGCGCAAGCCAAGGTCCTTACGGACGACGATCAGGTGCTCTCGACGAAAGGCCTGCTGGAGTAACGCCGGCGCCGGACGCGGCGCCGCTAACCCAGCGTGGGCATCGTGAACGCGGGGCCTTCGGCGGTGGTGGGCCAGCGCGCGGTGGTCGTCTTGAGGCGCGTGTAGAAGCGCACACCCTCCATGCCGTGGATGGCGTGATCGCCGAACAGCGAGCGCTTCCAGCCGCCGAAGGAGTGGAAGGCCAGCGGGACCGGGATCGGAACATTGATGCCGACCATCCCGGCGCGGACCGCGTGGTTGAAGGTTCGCGCGGCCTTGCCGTCGCGGGTGAAGATCGCCACGCCGTTGCCGAATTCGTGGGCGTTGACCAGCGCCAGCGCGCTCTCGAGCGTGGCGACGCGCACGACGCCGAGCACCGGCCCGAAGATCTCTTCGGTATACACGCGCATCTCGGGGGTCACCCGGTCGAGCAGCGTCGCCCCGAAGAAGTAGCCGCGCTCGGGGAGCTTTGCGCTGCGCCCGTCGACGACGACCGTCGCCCCTTCGCGTTCGCCGAGATCGACGTAGTCGCGCACGCGCGTGCGGTGCGCCTCGGTCACCAGCGGTCCCATCTCGACGCCCGGCTGCATCCCGTCGCCGACCGCGAGCGCGGCGATGCGCGTTTGCAGCGCGGGGAGCAGCCGTTCCGCGGTGCCCTCGCCGACCGCCACCGCGATCGAGATCGCCATACAGCGCTCGCCGGCCGAGCCGTACGCCGAGCCCATCAGTGCATCGGCGGCGACGTCGATATCGGCGTCGGGCATCACGACGAGGTGGTTCTTCGCCCCGCCCAGGGCTTGCACGCGTTTGCCGTGCGCGGTTCCCGTGCGGTAGACGTATTCGGCGATCGGCGTCGAGCCGACGAAACTGACCGCATCGACCTGGGGATGCGCGAGCAGCGCATCGACGGCGACCTTGTCCCCGTTGACGACGTTGAAGACGCCGTCGGGCAGGCCGCACGCGGTGAGCAGACGCGCGAGTTCGAGCGCGAGCGAGGGATCCTTCTCGCTGGGCTTGAGCACGAAGGTGTTGCCGCAGGCCAGTGCGATCGGGAACATCCACATCGGTACCATCGCCGGGAAGTTGAACGGCGTGATGCCCACGCACACGCCCAGCGGCTGGCGGATCGAGTACGAGTCGATGCCGCCGCCGACGTTCTCGGTGAAGTCGCCGCGCATCAGATGCGGGATGCCGCAGGCGAACTCGACCACTTCGATCCCGCGCTGCATTTCGCCGCGGGCATCATCGAAGGTCTTGCCGTGTTCGCTCGTGATCATCTTTGCCAGCCGGTCGAGGTCGGCGAGCAACCGTTCGCGCAAGGCGTAGAGCACCTGGACGCGTTTGTGCGCGGGCCGCTCCGACCAGGCTCCGAACGCGCGCCGCGCGGCCGCGACCGCCGCATCAACGTCGGCCGGTTCGGCAAACGCGACCCGCGCCGCGATCACGCCGCGCGCCGGGTCGGCAACCTCGCCGAAGCGGGCTGCGTGCTCGCCGGCGGGCCGTCCGTCGATGTAGTGACCGAGCGTCCGAACCAGTGTGTCCATGGTTATCCTTTCGCGGGACGGATGCGGAAGATCGCACCCGTCAAATCGTCGGAGACGAAGAGGCTGCCTTGCGGCCCGACCGTGACGCCGGTCGGCCGCGCGACCCGGGTCACGCCGTCGGCCTTCTGAAAGCCACCGACGAATTCGATCCACTGCTTGGCGGGGTCGTTCCAATCGACCGGCGTGCGCGGCTGGTCGCCGTCCATCGGAACGAAGACCACGCGCGGCGGGACGAGCGGCATGTGCCACGAGCCGTGCAGGGCGACGAATGCGCCGCCGCGATACGCCGGGGGAAACGCGTAGCGCCCGCGTTCGCCGCTGGGATAGAACGCTGCGCCGATCGGCGTTTCGTAGGCGGGGAAGACGACGCGCGGGATCGGCGCGTTCGCGCAATCGTGTGCGCCGACGGCCTTGCGGTCTTCGTAACAATAGGGCCAGCCGTAGTCGACGATGCCCGGGCGCAGCGTGAGCGCATCGAAGATTTCGTACGGATGCCCGTGCGCCAACTCGTCCTGGCCCGCGACCCCCGCCCAGAGCGTCCCGGTGGCGGGATTCACCGCCAGCGCGATCGCGTTGCGGATGTGCACGGCCTTGGGCCGCAGTCCGCTGCCGTCGAGCTGCATCATCTGAATCGACGCGCGCGTCGCGTCGAGGTCCGGATCGCAGTTGTTGCACGACGAGCCGACGCTCGCGTAGAGCAGTTCGCCCGCCGGCGCCACGGTCGTCGTGACGTGATCGCGCGACTCGCCGCTGGTGCGCACGCTCGCGATCTTCTCCGGCCCGGCGCCGGGATCGTGGCCGCCGGGGCGATACCGCACGCGGTAGATGCCGAACTGGGCGCCGATATAGAGCGCATCACCCGCGAGCGCGACCCCGGCCGCCGGCCGATCGTCGAGCCTGACGAACACGTACGGTGTGCCCGGCGTGCCCTCGGCATCGGGCACGATCGCTACGTCGCCGTCCAGCGTCCCGACGATCAGGTCGCCGTTGGGGGCGGCGGCGAGTTCGCGCGCGTGGGCGACCGTCGCGATCTGCTCGAGCGTGAAGCCGGCCGGGACGCTGAGTCCTCGGGGCGTGGCTGCCGCGAGCGCGGCGCCGGCTGCGAGCGCGATGAGGCGAGTCATCCCGGGCCTTTTCGCGGCTGCGGAGAACTGTCCGGCATGCCAGGTCCGCGCTTGGCCGTCGTCGACTACGGCGGCGGCAACATCGGTTCGCTCCTCTCCGCGCTCGCCCGCCGCGATGCGAACGTGGTGCTCACGGACGATCCGGCGGTCGTCGTGGCCGCCGACGCGGCGATCCTGCCCGGCGACGGTGCCTTCGGCGCGACGATGGCGATGCTCGCGGAGCGCGGCCTCGACGCCGCGGTGCGGACGGTCGTCCGTGCGGGGAAGCCGTTCCTGGGTATCTGCGTCGGGATGCAGATCCTCTTCGATGAGAGCGACGAGTACGGCACGCATGCGGGTCTGGGGATCCTGCCGGGCCGCGTGCGGCGCTTCGAGCATGCGCCGCGGGTCCCGCACATGGGCTGGAACGATCTGACGATCGAACGCCGCCACCCCTTCGTCGCCGGCGTGGACGACGGCACGTACGCGTATTTCCTCCATTCCTATCGGGTCGCAGAGAGCGCCGACGTGCTGGCCAGCGCCGAACACGGCGAGCGCTTCGCGGCGATCGTCGCGCGCGACAACGTGATGGCGACGCAATTCCATCCCGAGAAGAGCGCGCGCACCGGCGGCCGGTTACTCGACAACTTCTTGCGCATCGCGGCGGCGTGATGCACGCGCTCACGATCGTCCCCGCCATCGATTTGCGCGGCGGCCGCTGCGTGCGGCTCGAGCGCGGCGATCCGTCCAAGGAACGCGCCTACGACGACGACCCGGTCGCGCGTGCGCGCTCGTTCGTCGCCGCCGGCGCGAGCGAACTCCACGTCGTCGACCTCGACGGCGCGTTCGGCACGGGCGAGAACCTCGCGGCGCTACGCGCGATCTGCGCGGCGGTCGACGTTCCGGTACAAACCGGCGGCGGCATCCGCACGGCGGGCGACGTGAGGATACGGTTGAATGCGGGCGTCTCGCGCGTCGTGGTCGGCACGCTGCTGGTCGAATCGCCCGACGCCGCCCGCGCGCTGGCCGCGGAGTTCGGGTCGCGGATCGTCGCCGGCATCGACGCGCGCGGCGATCGCGTCGCGATCCGCGGCTGGGTGGCCGAGGGAGCCGTCTTGCGCGACGATTTGGTGCGCACCGTTCATGGGTGGGGAATCGAACGCATCGTCTATACGGAGATCGCGCGCGACGGGATGGGCACCGGGTACGACGTCGCCGCACTCGCCCATGTCGCGGCGCTCGCCTCGCTGCGGATCACCGCCAGCGGCGGCGCAAAGACGCTCGACGACCTGCTCGCGCTGCGCGCCGGGACGCCCGCGAACGTCGACGCCGCGATCGTCGGCCGTGCGCTCTACGAGGGCACGCTCGACCTCGCGACCGCGATCGCAGGCCTCCCTTGAAGGCCGATACCGTGAGTGCGTGGATCGAGCGGATCTTCGAGTGGATGCTCTGGAACAGCCGCTTTCTCGTCGTGATCGCCGTCGTGGCGAGCGTCATTCTTGCGGTCGTGATGTTCTTCATCGCGAGCGCTGACGTCGTCAACGTGCTGCAGGACGCGCAGCACTACATCAATCCGGGGTTGAGCGAGAGCGCGCGAGCGGATCTATACGCCCTAACGGTCGCCAACGTCGCGCGGATCGTCGACGGCTATCTGTTCGCCATTCGGCCGGTAACTAGCGCTGCGCGCGAACCGAGACGCCGAACCGGCGCGGCACCTCGACCGGGAGCCGGGCCACGAGTTCGTAGTTGATCGAGTCGCTCCAGTCGGCGAAGGCTTCGGCCGTGATGCGTTCCTGGCCGTCGTCGCCGATCAACGTCACGCGCGTGCCGACGTGGGCATCGGGGATGCCCGTCACGTCGACGAAGGTCATGTTCATGCAGACGCGGCCGACGAGCGGGGCGCGTTTGCCCGCGACCAGCACCTCCCCGCGATTGGAACGCGCGCGCGGGATGCCTTCGGCGTAGCCGATCGGTAAGATGCCGATGCGCGAAGCGCGCGTCGTGCGGTAGGTGACGCCGTAGCCGATGGACGTCTCCGCGGGCACGTCGTGAAGCGCGACGAGTTCCGTGCGCCAGGCGAGTGCGGGGACCAGCGACACGCCGCGCGCTTCCATGATGCGGCGCGTCGGCTCGGAGGGCCACAACCCGTAGAGCGCGATCCCGGCGCGCACGAGGTCGAGCCGCGTGCGCGGCCAGAGCATCGCCGCCGCCGACGCGGCGATGTGGCGTTCGAGCGCCGGATCGATGCCGTCGACCGCGGCGTGAAAGCGCGCGAGCTGTTCCTGCGTGTAGGTCGAGTCGAGTTCTTCGGCGGCCGCCAGATGCGACATCAGCCCTGCGACGCGAAACTCCGGTGTGGCGAGCCACTGCGCGAGCGCCGGTTTCGCTCGCTCGGCGGTGATGCCCAGCCGCGTGACGCCGGTGTCGATCTTGAGGTGGACGGCGAAGGGGGCGTTGCGGCGCCGCGCGACCTGCGCCACCCCAGCGGCGTAGGCGCCCCTGTCCCAGATGGTGAGTTCGACGCCCGCGGCGTGGGCGGCGTCGAGGCCGGCGGCGTCGATGGGTCCGAGCACCTGGATGCGCCCGCGAACCCCGGCCTCGCGCAACGCGACCGCTTCTTCGAGGGAATAGACGCAGAGGCGGCTCGCCAGGCCGTCGAGCGCCGTGCCTGTTTCGCGCAAGCCGTGACCGTATGCGTTTGCTTTGATCACGGCGGCTACGCGTGTCGGCTCGACTAGGGCAGCAAGCGTGGCGCGGTTGGTTCGGATCGCGTCGAGGTCGATTTCGAGTCGGGCTAACATGTCAGGTGCCTCGGGTCAGGCCGGCGACGATGAGGGCGACGGGGACGCCGAAAAACACGCAGTCGGCGAGCAGCCCGATCCCGACGCTGCCGGGCGTCGGCTTGGTATAGAGGTTGGCGGCGACCAGGACCAATTCCATCACGAAGTAGACCACGAGGCCGAAACCGAGCCCGGAGATGACCGGCCGCCGGATCAACTGCGGGAGCTTGCGCGAGGCGTAGGCATACCCGAAGGCCCAGCCCAGCGAGACGATCACGTGCAGCCCGACCCCGAGCCAGACGAACGCCGGGTTCCCGAAGGCCGCCGCCTTGCCGATCAGGGCCGCGGCGATGAAGGCATAGAGCCCCTGGGCCTGGAGCGCCAGGTCCGGCGAGAGCCGCGGGCCGACGTCGATCAAACACACATGAACGAGTACGGCACCAGTCAGACCGGCGACGATCGCCGCCGTTCCCTGCCGCCGAGAGAGGGCCCAGGTCATAGCCTCCGGCCTTCGGGGATCGACGTGCCGTCCCCATCCAAACGGCGCCGTTCGCGGAAAAGCCGTTCTCCCGGGCTTGCGCTCGTGGACCGAGTCTGCTAACCTACTCTGTGCTGGCAGTCTCGTGCTAGCAGTGCCAATACCATTTTTGGAGGAGTTCATTCGTGAATTTGAAGCCACTGGGCGATCGTGTGGTCGTCGAGCACGTGGAGCAGGCCGAGAAGAGCGCCGGCGGCGTTTTCTTGCCCGACACGGCAAAAGAGAAGCCGCAAGAGGGCAAGGTCCTCGCTGTGGGCACCGGCCGCACGCTCGACAATGGCACCAAGGTTGCCATGGAAGTCAAAGTCGGCGACACCATCATCTACTCGAAGTACTCGGGTAGCGAGATCAAACTCGAAGGCAAAGAAGTCCTCATCATCTCGGAAAAAGACGTGCTCGCAATCGTGAGCAAAGTCCCGGCGGGAGTCTAAGAACAACAACATGGCTGCAAAACAACTCGTTTTCGATGAGAGCGCCCGTCGTGCGCTCGAACGCGGCGCGAACATCCTGGCCGACGCGGTCAAGGTGACGCTCGGGCCCAAGGGACGCAACGTCGTCCTCGACAAGAAATTCGGCTCGCCGACGATCACCAACGACGGCGTGACCATCGCGAAGGAAATCGAACTTCCCGACAGCTTCGAGAACATGGGCGCTCAGCTCGTCAAAGAAGTCGCCTCGAAGACCAACGACATCGCCGGCGACGGCACGACCACCGCGACCGTTCTCGCGCAAGCGATCATCCGTGAAGGTCTGCGCAACGTCACCGCCGGCTCGAACCCGCTGCTGATCAAGCGCGGCATCGAGAAGGCCGTCGAGACCGCTGTTGCCGAGATGCAGAAGCTCGTGCAAACGGTCGACACCCAGGAGAAGATCGCCCAGGTCGCGTCGATCTCGGCCAACGATCAAGAGATCGGCAAGCTGATCTCTGAAGCGATGTCCGCGGTCGGCAAAGACGGCGTCATCACGGTCGAGGAATCGAAGTCGATGAAGACCGACGTCGAGACCAAAGACGGGATGCTCTTCGACAAGGGCTACATCTCGCCGTACATGGTCACCGACTCGGAACGCATGGAAGCGACCCTCAACGATCCCTACATCTTGGTGACGGAACGCAAGATCGGCGCGATCGCCGACATCCTGCCGCTGCTCGAGAAGATCGTGCAAGTGCAGAAGCCGTTGCTCATCATCGCCGAAGACGTCGAAGGCGAAGCGCTGGCGACCCTGGTCGTCAACAAACTGCGCGGCACGTTCACGACCGTTGCCGTCAAGGCGCCGGGCTTCGGCGACCGCCGCAAGGAAATGCTCAAGGACATCGCCACGCTCACCGGCGCGACGGTCGTCTCCGAAGAGCTCGGGCTCAAGCTCGACAAGGTCACCCCGGACCTGCTCGGTCAGGCCAAGACCGTCAAGATCACCAAGGAAGAGACCACGATCGTCGATGGCAAGGGCAAACCCGACGCCATCAAGGGCCGGATCGAGATGATCAAGCGCCAGATCGAGGAAACCGATTCCGATTTCGACCGCGAGAAGCTGCAAGAACGCCTTGCCAAGCTCTCGGGCGGCGTCGCCGTGATTCAAGTCGGCGCAGCCACCGAAACCGAACTCAAAGAGAAGAAGCACCGCATCGAAGATGCCCTCTCGGCGACCCGCGCGGCCGTCCAAGAAGGCATGATCCCCGGCGGCGGCAGCTCGCTCGTCCACGCGCTCAAGGGCCTTGGCGCGATCAAGGTCGACTCGCACGAAGAGCAGATCGGGATCGACATCATCCGTCGCGCGCTCGAAGAACCGCTCCGCCAGATCGCGGAGAACGCCGGCTTCGAGGGTTCGGTCGAAGTCAACAACGTCAAGGCCACCGTCGCGCCGAACGGCTTCGACGCGATGACCGGCAAGATCGTCAACATGTTCGAGGCCGGCATCGTGGAGCCGTTCAAGGTCACGCGCTCGGCGCTGCAAAACGCAGCCTCGATCGGCGCGCTGATCCTGACGACGGAAACTCTGATCGCCGACAAGCCTGAACCCAAACAGCCCGCCGGCGCACCCGGCGGCATGGGCGGCATGGGCGGCGGCTACGACATGATGTAGTCTTCGCCCCAAGCGAAGAATGCAGACGGCCCCGCGAAGCAATTCGCGGGGCCGTTTCGTATGGACGCGGAAAATCTGCGCATGAATCGTGCATCGTTCTCGCTTGGTCTCCTGACTACGCCGCTTCCCGCCATGCGGCGCGGGGGCTTTGCGGACGTCGAGCGGGACTTCGGTTGCCGGGTAGGCGTGTACGCGCACGATCTGCACACCGGCCGGCGTGCAGCGTACCACGCCGACGATGTATTCTTGTTGTGCAGCACGTTCAAATTGGCGCTCGTGATGGCGGTGCTTGCGAGGGTCGATCGCGGGAGCGAGAATCCTCGCCGCATGGTGCCATTCGGACCGGCCGACATCATGGCGCATAGCCCGGCGCTCGAACGCTTTCCGCATGGCGGCGCGCTCTCGATCGACGCCCTGCTCGACGCCATCGTTACGCGGAGCGATAATGGCGCGGCAAATCTGCTGTTGCGCGCGGTCGGCGGACCGCGGGAGGTAACGCAGTTCGTACACGGACTGGGGATCGCGCGGTTCCGGCTCGACCGGTACGAACCGCAGCTCAACGTCGCCGCGCCGGGCGACACGCGCGATACGGCGAGCCCGCGCGCGATGGTCGCGCTCGCGTCCCGCATCGTGCGCGACCCGGTGCTGGGACCCGCCTCGAATACGCGGCTGAGCGGCTGGCTCCGTGCGTCCGTCACCGGCGCGGGCCGCATCCGATCGGCGACCCCGCGGTCGTTCATCGCCGGCGACAAGACCGGTACCGGCGACCACAACGCCAACGATGTCGCGATCCTGTGGCGGCGTGACGGGAACGCCCCGATCGTTGTCGCCGTGTACGTCGCCGGCTTGTCCGAGACGGCTCCCTTCGACCGGACCGTGGCGACGGCCGCGCGGCAGGCGCTGCAAGAGCTGGGGATCGTTTCGGCGCAGGCGTCGTGAGGGGCGCGGCAAACCGTTCCGGCATGCGCCGCTTTGTCATCGCCGCCCTTGCCGTCGTCGCCTTCGCGCTCCCGGCGCGCGCCGCCGACGTGTTCCAAATCTCGTCGCCCGCGTTCAAAGACGGCGACGTGCTGCCGGCAACCTATATGTACCAGGGGATCGGCATCGACAAGACGCCGTGCGGGGGGCAAGGGATCTCGCCGCCGCTGGCTTGGACCGGCGCGCCTGAGGGGACGCAGAGTTTCGCCGTCGCGATCCTCGATCCGGACGGCTTCAACGGGCTGGGCGTCTCGCATTGGCTGATGTACAACATCCCGCCGACCGTAACGGCGGTGCCGCAGGGTGCAGGTTCGGACGCGGTGCCGCTCTACACGCAAGGCACCCATCAGTACGGGCTCACGGGGTTTCGCGGGTTCTGCCCGCCGCACGGTAGTTCGCTGCACCACTACGACATGATGGTGTACGCGCTCGATCTGCCGCCGACGCTGCCAGCAGGGCTCGATCGCGCCCACTTTCTCGACACGATCAACCACCACGTTCTGCGCGCATCCAGTATCGTCGGCCGCGTCGGGCGCTGATCGAACGTGCCGGTCCCGCGCAGCGCGACGCCGCTTGGGCGATCGTTGATGAATACTGCCGTGCGGTCGACGTTACCGTGCGCGATGCCCCGGCGACATTCGAGCGCTACTTCGAGCCGGACTCCGGCCTTTGGCTGGCGCGCGCGGGGGCGGCGGTCGTCGGCTGTATCGCGCTGCGGCCGCTGCCCTCGATCGCGCGTGACGCCGGCGAAGTGAAGCGGCTCTACGTGCAACCGGCCGCGCGCGGGAAGGGGTTCGCCGATGCGCTGCTCGACGCGCTCGAAACGTACGCGACCGGGCGCTACCGCGGGCTCTACCTCGATACGAAGGACGATCTGCTGCCGGCGATCCGGTTCTACGAACGGCGCGGCTACGCGCGCATCCCGCGCTACAACGACAATCCCCAGGCGACGATCTTCATGCGCCGGATGCTCGTGTGATCCGTACGCTCCTGGGCGGCCTCGGCGCGCTGTGCATCCTGGCGGGGCTCGCGCTTTTCGCGCTGGGCTTCGCCGCGCGGCCGGTTGGTCCGGTCGCGGTACCGCCGCCTCCGGCCTCGGCGCTGCCGGTTGTCGGGCCGTACGCGCCCGCCATGTCGACCGCGGTATATGCGCAAAACGACTCTCTCTCGGCGCGCGTCGCGCTGCGCGACGAGCGGACGCTGACGTATCGGATCGCGACGCGCTTCACCGAACGGCTGGCGATCGGATTCGACCGGCCGGTCGCGGCCTGCGACGTGAGCCAGGCGAACTCGGGCCGCGCGCTCCACATCTTCTCGCTCGCGACGCTCCCCGGCTACGAGGCGATCGCGTTCTTCAGCACCAGCCGCTTCCGCGCCGACGGCACGACCATCCGCTGCACGCTGGCCGGGCCGATCTCGGCCCTGCGTACGGAGGGTGCCGCACTCGCGCCGGCCGACCCGACCGTGGCGCGGTTTCGCCTGGAGTACGCCGCCCACGCGAACCTGCTGCACGCGCCACGCGCGCAGTATCCGGCGCACGACCCCTCACTCCACCGCGTCTCGCTGGGCCTGGAGCCTTAGCCCAGGCCGATGATGTTGCGCAGGTAGAGCTCCGCGCCGGTGGGTTGCGCGCCTGCGGCGACGTAGCCCGCGTGTCCGTCCGGCCGCACGACGATCGTCGTTTCGCGCTCGCCCTCGCCCGTTCCGATCAGGACCTGCGGACGGTGCGTCGCCGGGCGCGACCCGCGCAAGCGCGCTCCGGCAACCGTTCCGCCGCGCGGCGCGCGACCATGGACCGAGAGGCTGCTCCGGGGATAAGCGATGCGCAACCCCGAGACGCCCTCGCGGAGGCGCTCGTGCACGACGTCGAGGCGAGCGGCCACCGGCGCGACGGTAGCGCGCAGCGAGCGCGCGAGCGGGTTCGCCGCGAGCGCGAACCGTTTTCCGAAATCGGCCGCGCCCAGCAGCGCGCGTCCGACCGGTTCGCGCTCTTCCGCGTAGGTATCGAGCAGGCGCGGGTCGGCGCCCTCGAGCAGTACGAGCGCGAGCTTCCACGCGAGATTCACCGCATCTTGAATCCCCGCATTCATGCCTTGTCCGCCGACCGGTGAATGGACGTGCGCGGCGTCGCCTAGGAAGAACACGCGAGTATCGCGGTAGTGCGCGAGCTTACGCCGTTCGACCGCATACCTCGCCGTCCACTCGGCGTCTCGGGCCTCGACCGTCTTGGCCAAACCGAAGGCTTCGAGCGCCGCGCGGAAGTCGGCCAGCGCCGGATCGGCTGGGGTGTCGGGCGACGATTCGCAGATCAGCCGCCAGCGTTCGCCGTCGATCGGGATACAGGCGAGCACGCAGCCGTCGTCGCGGAGAAAGATCGCGATGCGCCGTGGATCGAGTTCGGTCGCCAGGACGAGGTCGGCGAGCATGAACGACTCCCGCGGCGTCCCTCCGGCCGGCGCGAGCCCGCGCAGACGGCCGATCGTGCCGTGCGCGCCGTCGCACGCGGCGACGTAGCTAAACCGTTCGGTGCGCGCGACGCCCTCGCGTTGGAGCGTCGCGTTCGCGCCGTCGTCATCGACGAGCAGCGCTCGCAACGTGACGCCGCGTTCGAGCGTGCAACCCATCGCGGCTAAGCGCTCGGAGAACAGCCGCTCGGTCGTCTGCTGCGGGACGATCGCGACGTAGTCGTAGGCGGTCGGCATGCCGGCAAACTCGACCTCCACGAGCGCACGCGCCGCGTCGCGCACGCTCATCCCGTCGATCCGGTGCACGTGCTCCAGCAGGCTAGCCGTCACGCCGCTGGCTTCAAGCACTTCGAGCGTGCGCGCGTGCACCGCCAGAGCCGGGGCATGGCGGACGGGCTCGGCGGCGCGGTCGATGAGCCGGAACGGAACGCCGAAGCGCGCCAGCTCCAGCGCCAGCGTCAGCCCCGTCGGGCCGGCGCCGCAGATCAACACAGGCTCTGCCATACGGCTTCCTTACCCGCTTTTAGCCGATCGGCTGCGCTCCGTCCAGCGGCCGGATGTCGATGATCGCCGGGTCGCGCGACATCGTCGTACGCGCGGTGGCGGCCAGTTGCGCCCGGAGATTCGGGAGGGCGTCGCGCCGCACCAGGGCGACGACGGCACCGCCGCCGTCGGTCGCCGTCATCCGCGCGCCGTAGATGCCGCGCACGCTGCGGGCCGCAGCGGCGAGCACGTCGAGTTCCGGTCCACCGACGCCGAAATCGTCGCGCAACGAATCGTGCGATTCGTTCATCAGACCGCCGAACGTGACGTAGTCCGCGGCGCGTAGCGCGGCGACGGCCTGCAGCACGCGCACGTTCTCGGTCACCACGTGACGTGCGCGCTGCTGCAAGTGGCCCGGCAGCGCATCGGCGTGGCGCAAGAAATCGGCCAGCGAAACGTCGCGCAGCGTGCGCACTTTGGGCAGGTGCTTGCGCAGCAGCCGGGCCGCATCCTGAATTTCGGCGAGCCGCGCGCGCACGCGTTTCGCACGACCATCATCGCCCAAGTGCGGATCGCAGAGCACGATCGCGACCGTTCCCGTGTCGAACGGAACGGGCGTCGCCGTCGCCGTTCGCGCGTCGACCAGCAACGCGTTGTCGCGTTGGGCGAAGAGGCTCGTCGCGCGCGCGGGCCGGCGCGCGGGGCCGTCGCTCGAGGCCAGGGCCAATGCGGCGGAATCGCGGTCCGCGAGCAGCGCCAGGGCGATGCCGACCTCGAATGCCGCTTCGGTGGCTTCACCCAGCCCGCTCGGAATGGTTCCGCGCATCGCGATGTCGGCGCCGCCGCCAGGACCGAGCGCCCGGCCCAGCGCGGCGTGAATACGGTCCGTGCGGCCGTCGATCACCGCGCGCACCTGCGCGTCGGTCCGCGGCGCATAGGCCACGACGATGGCGCGGTCGCAGGCGACCGTGAGGCAAAAGCCTTCCGCTAGCGCCGTTTCGTCACCGATGAGCGTGACCGAAGCCGGAACGCGAAGGAAGCGTGGGGCGACGCTCGTCAGTGCCGCAAGGGAATCACGCACCCCGTTCAGTTCGATCAAAGCCCGACTACTCTACGATGCGACCTCCGATGGGCCTGCGAGTTCGGCAAACGTCGCAAGCGCCGATGCGACGACCTGATCCATGTTGTAGTACCGGTACTCGGCGAGCCGGCCGGCAAAGGTCACGTGCCGCTCGCGCCCGGCCAAGCGCCGGTAGCGCTCGTAGAGCGCGCGTGAATCGGGCATCGGAATCGGATAGTACGGCTCGCCCTCGGCGGTGGGATACTCGCGTGAGATCAGCGTCTTCGCGTGCGTCTGACCGGTGAGGTACTTATATTCGGTCGTGCGCGTGTAGGGCACGCCGGGTCCGGGTTCGTTGATGCAAGCCGCCGCTTGTGCGCGCTCCTGGTCGAGCGTCTCGAACTCGAACCGCAGCGAGCGGTACGGCAGCCGGCCGTAACGGTGATCGAAGAACTCGTCGATCGGACCGGTGTAGACGAGCCGATCGAAGCTGACGCGGTCGGCAGCCGCGCGGTAGTCGGTTCCCAGCGCGACGTTGATCCGCGGGTGGGCGAGCATCCGTTCCACCATCGCCGCATATCCGTCGCGCGGCATCGCTTGGAACGTGTCGCTGAAGTAACGATCGTCTTGGCTCGTGCGAACCGGGATGCGCCCGCACACGCTGGCGTCGAGCTGCGCAGGATCGAGTCCCCAGTGCTTCTGCGTGTAATCGCGGAAGAACAGCTCGTAGAGTTCGCGGCCGACGCGCGAGACGATCGCCTCTTCCGAGTTGGTGATGCGCGAAGTGGCGACGGCGCGTGCCGCGAGAAAAGCCGCTGCGCCTGCGTCGTCGAGTGCGAGGCCGTAAAGTTCGTTGAGCGTCGTGCGATTGATCGGGATGGGGACGAGCCGATCCCGAACGCGCGCCAGCACGCGGTGCTCGTAGGGCCGCCAGGCGGTGAACCGCGAGAGATACGCAATGACGCCGGCCGAGTTGGTATGGAAAATATGCGGACCGTAGCGGTGGTAGCGCAGCCCGTTCTCGTCGAGGAGGTCAAAGCAATTCCCGGCCAGGTGTTCGCGCTTGTCGACGACGAGCACCCGGGCCTCGAGTTCGTTTGCCAGCCGCTCGGCCAGCGTTGCCCCGGCGAGGCCGGCGCCCACTACCAAATAGTCGTACACAGAGTCCGATCCGTATCAGCTTGAAAAGACCGCGCGAAATGCGGCCGCCGTTTTCGACGCCGCGAGGCAGGGCGCCGGTCCATCAAGAACCGGTGGCTTCCTTAAGAACAGCGTATGTTCCACAAAAAATTGTGGATGGTGTGTATATGAAGCTGGGCCCGACCCTCCTCGCTGCGCTGGCCATAGCCCTGCTGGGTGGCATGCTTCCTGCCGCGGCGCAGGGCTTCTCGTTGCGGACGCCGGCCTTCGCCCCGGGGGGAACGATGCCCGGTTGGACCGCCTACGGCGCGGGCGGTTGCTCGGGGGAGAACGCCTCGCCGCGCTTGGAATGGTCAGGGGTCCCGGCGGGCACGAAGAGCTTCGTCCTGACCGTCTACGACCCGGATGCGCCCGTGCCGGGGGGCTGGTGGCACTGGGTTCGCTACGACGTCCCGGCCGGGCTGCGCTCGCTCCCGGCCGGTTCGCGTGGGGGCAGCGACGGGCGCGACGGGACGAACACGTTCGGTACGGCCGCCTATGGCGGCCCGTGCCCGCCGCGGGGCGACCAGCCCCACCACTACCACTTCGTGCTGCGCGCCCTGGACATCCCGACCGTGGGCGCGAGCGCAGCCACGACCGGCCCGCAACTCGAACGGCTGGTCGCCGGCCACGTGCTCGGCGAAGCGCGGCTCACCGGCCGCTTCGGCCGCCCGCGCTAGTGCGTTATCCACTGGGCCAAGTGAGCGGGCCGGGCGAGGGCTGAAACGGTGACCTCGATGCAGACCATCTTGGAGCACTACGCCCGCGTCGACTTCTTCGATGAGTTCGCCGACGAAGCCGGCGTCCCGCGCGCGCACTATGCTGCCCTGGCCCAGACGTTGCGTTCGATCGACTGGAGCGATTTTCAGCACCGCGTCGAGCTGGTCAATAGCGTCCTGTTACAGCGCGGCGTGACGTTCACCGTCTACGCGGACGCGCGCGGGACCGAGCGTATCCTGCCCTTCGATCTCATCCCGCGCATCGTACCGGCCGACGAATGGTCGCTGATCAAACGCGGGATCGCGCAGCGCGTGCGCGCGCTCAACGCCTTTCTCGCCGACGTTTATCACGAACAGCGCATCCTGCACGCCGGAGTGCTGCCGTGGGAGCTGGTCTACTCGTCACGGTTCTTCAACCGCGAGATGATCGGCGTGCGCGTGCGCAACAACGTCTACATCCATATCTCCGGCATCGACCTGATCCGCGGCCGCGACGGGACCTACTACGTGCTCGAAGACAATCTGCGCACGCCTTCGGGGATCTCGTACGTGCTCGAGAACCGCGACATCCTCAAACGTTCGTTCCCGCAGCTCTTCGCGCACTATCAGCCGCGGCCGGTCGACGACTACCCGCTGCGCTTACGGTCGGCGCTGCGCGCCTCAGCACCGCAGGGCATCATCGACCCGACGATCGTCGTACTCACCCCGGGGATCTACAACTCCGCGTATTTCGAGCACGCCCTGCTCGCGCGCCGGATGGGGACCGAACTCGTCGAGGGACCCGATCTGCTCGTGCGCGACAACGTCGTCTACATGAAGACGACCAAGGGGCTGCAGCGGGTCGACGTGATCTACCGCCGGATCGACGACGAATTTCTCGACCCGCTCTACTTCCGTTCCGACTCCACGCTGGGGGTCGCTGGACTAATGAACGCCTATCGAGCCGGGAACGTCTCGCTCGCGAACGCCGTCGGCACCGGCGTCGCTGACGACAAAGCCGTCTACCCGCATGTCCCGGCGATGATTCGATTCTATCTTGGTGAGGAGCCGGTGCTCCCCAACGTGCCGACATACGACTGCAGCGATCCCGCGCAGTGCCGGCACGTGCTCGCGCGGCTCGATGAGTTGGTCGTCAAGAACACCAACCAGTCCGGTGGCTACGGAATGCTGATGGGACCGTTCTCGACCGCGGATGAGCGAGCGCACTTCGCTGCCGCGATCCGCGCGAACCCGCGCGAGTTCATCGCGCAGCCGATCGTCCCGCTCTCGTGCCATCCGACGATCATCGGCGACTCGCTCGCGCCGCGCCACATCGACCTGCGGCCGTTCGTGCTCTACGGTGAGGACGTCGACGTGCCGCCGGCCGCGTTCACGCGCGTGGCGCTCAGCGACGGGTCGCTCGTCGTCAACTCCTCGCAGGGCGGCGGCAGCAAAGACACCTGGGTGCTCGAGGAGTAGCCGATGCTCAGCCGAGTCGCCGAATCGCTCTATTGGATGAGCCGGAATATCGAACGGGCGGAGTCGCTGGCCCGCGTCATCGACGTCGCCTTCAATCGCACCGTCGATCGCAACGCCGCTGGGCGCGACCGGGCGCAGCGCATGTGGCGGCGGGTGCTGGAGCTTTCCGGGACGCGCGAATCGCCGCCCGAGATCGAAGGACCGAGCGCCGCGCTCGAGGCCTTCTCGCTGAGTTGTTTTGACGTCGACAACCGCAGCTCGCTCATTTCGTGCGTGCGCGTCGCACGCGCGAACGCCCTGGGCGTACGCGCCGAACTGACGACTGAGGTCTGGGAATCGATCAACTCGATGTATCTGTTCGTCGAGTCGCAGTCGCCGGCGGCCATCGCGCGCGAAGGTCCCTCCGGGTTTCTGCGCCGCATCCGCGATGCGGGCGTCGCCTTCGGTGGTATCGTCGACGCCACGCTCACCCACGGCGACGAATGGCTGTTCTTGCAGCTCGGCCGATACATCGAACGCGGCAGCATGACGGCTCGCATCCTGCAGACGCACGACTTGGGCGACGATTCGGCCGCCGAATGGCAACGGCTCTTGGAGATGTGCTGCGCGAGCGAGCCATTCGCGCGCGCGCAACGGCACTCGTCGGAGCCCAGCGAAGTGATCGCGTTCCTCTTGCTGCACGACGCCTTCCCGCGTTCGGTGCGGTTTTGCGTGGGCGAAGTCGACCGGGCGCTGCACCGGATTTCGGAAACGCCGCCCGGATCGTACAGCAACGAGACGGAACGCCTCACCGGACGGCTCCACGCGACGCTCGACTTCGCCCAGCTCCAAGAGATCATCGACGACGGCCCGATCGCCTTCACCGTCCGCGTCGCCGATCGGTTGGCGACGATCGGCGCCGCGATCGAAACCACGTACTTCCCTCGCGTCCCGGTAGCCTGATGCAGTTCACGATCCTCCACCAGACGACGTACCGGTATCCGCAGAAGATTCACGAGTCGTACACGATCTGCCATCTCCAGCCGCGCAGCGACCAGACGCAGTACTGCACGAAGTTCGAGCTCGCGATCGTGCCGCGCGTGCGCTTGTTCGCCTACCAAGATCGCTTCGGCAACGACGTTCACCACTTCGCCTATTTGCCCGATCACAACGTCCTCTCGATAACCGCACGCTCCAACGTCGCGACCACCTCGCCGGCGCTCCCGGAAGTCCCCGAACGGGTTGAGCGTGCGCAGCTCGAAGCCGATCCAGCGCTGCCGCTGCTGTACGACTTCTTGCACGAGAGCCCGTACGTCGCGTTCAGCTCGAACCTGCGCGATCTCGCGGCCGGCCTGGGACCGCCCGAGGACGATCTGGTCGCGTACTACCTGCGCGCCGGGGACGCGATCAATCGCGATTTCAGCTACGACAAATCGGCGACGTCCGTGCATGCCACCATCGACGAGTCCATTCGACTGCGGGGCGGCGTGTGCCAAGATTTCGCTCACATCCTGGTCGGGTTGTGCCGGCTGGCGGGGATCCCAGCGCGCTACGTCTCCGGCTACATCTTCAGCGGTCAGGAGGGTTCGATTCTGGGCGCCGACGCCTCGCATGCCTGGTGCGAAGCGTACCTGCCGCCGCACGGCTGGGTCGGGTTCGACCCCACCAACGCAAAGCTCATCAACGACGAGTTCGTGAAGATCGCGATCGGCCGCGACTATCGGGACGTGAGCCCGGTGCGCGGCGTATACAAGGGAGCCAGTTCGGCGACGATGTCGGTCAACGTCGGCATGGAGGCACTCGCAAACCAATAGCGCGAATTTCCGTGCGATGGCCACGCTGCGCAGCGAAGACGGCACCGCGCTGAACGTCCTCACCGACGGTGACGAGCGCAACCCGGCGCTCGTCTTCATCCATGGCTATGCCCAGACGGCGGTGGCTTGGCAGCCTCAAGTGGCCGCCTTCGCGGACGACTTCTTCGTCGTGCGGCTCGATCTGCGCGGTCACGGCGACTCGGGCAAACCGGCCGACCCGCGCGCCTACAGCGAGTCGCAGCGCTGGGCCGACGATGTGGCAGTGGTGATTCGCGACCTCGAACTGCGCACGCCGATCCTGATCGGCTGGTCGTACGGCGGCTACGTCATCGCCGACTACCTGCGTCTCTACGGGCAGGATGCGATTGCCGGGGTCGTGCTCGCCGGCGGGGTTTCGCTGCGCGGCGTTCCGCCGGGGGAGCGCTTCTCGGACCCGGCGCTGCGCCACGTGTGGCGGCAGCTCATGAACCCCGACGACGCGGTCGCGCTGCCGGGTTTCGTGGCGTTCGCCGAGGCGTGCTTCGCGGAACCGCCGCCCCCCGAGGTGCTCGAAGCGATCGCCAAGCGCAGCCTGCGTCTGCCCGCGCACGCCCGGCGCGCGATGGTCTCGCGCACCGTCGACAGCGCCCAAACCTGGGCCGAGTACGGCAAGCCGCTGCTTATCATCCATGGCGAACTCGATCGAATGGTGCTCCCGGCGTCGGCGGATTGGCATGCCGCCCAGGTTCCGCACGCGCGCTCGCTGCGCTATGCCGGGGTGGGTCACAGCCCGTTCATCGAGGCGACCGAGCGCTTCAACGCCGACTTGCGGGCCTTTGCATCCACTGTCCTTGGCAGTGTGTCTAGATGACTGCTAACCATGAGGGACATCCATTATGCGACGCGATGATCTGACTGCCGATTTCGACCGGCTCTGCGTCGAGCTGGTCGGACGGACCCGCAACGCCAACTTCGAGCCGAATGCCGATGTGTACGCGGACCGCGAGGCCGGCCGGATCGTCGTCCAGGTCGAGCTTGCCGGCGCCGACGCCGAGCACTTGCGGGTCGGCGTCGACGAACGCCATCTCATCATCCTGGGCACGCGCGCCAATCGCACCGATGCGACCGGCGCGATCCATCAAAAAGAAATCCAATACGGCGAGTTTCTCAAACGCATCCACCTGCCGTGGCCGGTCGATGACGCCAACGCTGCCGCCGTCTATCGCGACGGGATCTTGACGATCACGCTTCCGCTCGCTGCCCACGAATATTTCCCGACGCGCCGGACCGAGATCCGGATGATCGTCAAAAGGACCCCCGTCTAAATGGCAACTCGTAAGAACTCCCCGGTCGCCGACATCCTCGGCATCCTGCCGCTACAAGAGGCAGTGCTCTTCCCGAACACCGTGATTCCGCTTGCCGTCGTGAAGAAGCCGGGCATCGCGCTCGTCGAAGAAGCGTTGCGCGAAGGCAAGCCGATCGGCCTGGTCGTGCTCAAGAGCAAGGACATCGACGATCCGGGTCCCGGCGACGTGCGACTGGTCGGCACGATCGGCACCGTCCAGAAGATGCTCAAAGTGCCCGACGGCACGCTGCGCTGCATCGTCGCGGGCGGGAGCGTTTTCAAGATCGACGAGTTCGTCGGCACGCAGCCCTACCTGGCCGCGACCTATACGGAATTGCCCGACATCACGAGCGATACGGAAGAGCTTGTCGCCATGCAGCGCAATCTCGCTACGCTCTTCCAGAAGTTGCTCGGCTATCTGCCGCAGGCACCGCGCGAGATGGAGATGGAAGTCCAGAACATCTCTGACCCCAACCTGCTGACGTACTTCGTCGCCTCGACGATGCGGCTCGATACGAACGACCGCCAAGCGATCCTCGAAGAGCGCAACACCGAAAAGCGGCTGCGTAAGCTGACGATGCTCATCACCAAAGAGCTGGAAGTCGTCGAGCTGGGTCACAAGATCCAGAGCGACATCCAGCGCGAGATGGAGAAGAACCAGCGCGAGTTCTACCTGCGCCAACAATTGCGCGCGATTCAGGAAGAACTCGGCGAGGCCGATCCGCAGCAAGCCGAAGCCAACGAACTGCGCAAGAAGATCGACGAAGCGAAGATGCCCGAGGACGTCAAGAAGGCCGCCGAGCGCGAACTCGACCGGCTCTCGAAGATCCCGACGGCGTCGCCCGAGTACTCGGTCGTCCGCACCTATCTCGATTGGCTCGTGCAGTTGCCGTGGGGCATCTCGACCTCGGACCAGATCGACATCGCCCACGCGCGCCGCGTGCTCGACGAGGACCACTACGATCTCGAGAAGATCAAGGACCGCATCGTCGAGTACCTCGCCGTCGGCAAGCTCAAGAAGAAACTGACCGGGCCGATCCTGTGCTTCGTGGGACCGCCGGGCGTCGGCAAGACGTCGCTGGGGCAATCGATCGCTAAGGCCATGGGCCGCAAGTTCGTGCGCCTCTCGGTCGGCGGCGTGCGCGACGAGGCCGAGATTCGCGGCCATCGCCGGACCTACATCGGCGCGATGCCGGGCACGATCGTGCGCGCGCTGCGCGACGCCGGAACGAACAACCCGGTCATGATGATCGACGAGATCGACAAGGTCGGCAGCGACTACCGCGGCGATCCGCAGTCGGCGCTGCTCGAAGTGCTCGATCCCGAACAGAACAACTCGTTCCGCGATCACTACCTCGATCTGCCGTTCGACCTGAGTCACGTGCTCTTCGTCTGCACGGCCAACCAGCTCGACACGATCAGTCCGCCGCTGCGCGACCGCATGGAGATCATCCAGCTCTCGGGTTACACCGAACTCGAGAAGATGCAGATCGCCAAGCGCTATCTCATCCCCAAGCAGCGCAAAGCCAACGGGTTGCGCGAGACGCAGGTCCAGATGGCGGATCCGGCGCTCAAGCAGATCATCGTCGACTACACGCGTGAGGCCGGCGTTCGCAACCTCGAACGCGAGATCGGCACGGTCTTCCGCAAGATCGCGCGCAAGATCGCCGAGGCCCCGCGCTACAAGGCGCGGATCAAACCGGAGAATCTCGTCGAGTATCTCTCGAAGCCGCGCTACTACAACGAAGTCAAGAAGCGCGTCGCGACGGTCGGCGTCGCGACGGGCCTGGCGTGGACGCCGGTCGGCGGCGACATCCTCTTCATCGAAACAACGTCGATGCCCGGCAGCGGGAAGTTCACGCTGACCGGTCAGCTCGGCGAGGTCATGAAAGAGTCGGCCACCGCGGCGATCTCGTTCCTGCGCTCGCGCTCGTCTGAACTCGGCATTGCGGACGACTACTTCGCCAAGCACGACTTGCACATCCACGTTCCCGCTGGTGCCGTACCAAAAGACGGTCCGTCGGCGGGCATCTCGCTGGCGACTTCGATCGCCTCGCTGCTCACCGGGAACAAGGTCGATTCGGATCTCGCGATGACCGGCGAGATCACGCTGACCGGGCAAGTGCTGCCGATCGGCGGTGTCAAGGAGAAGGTACTCGGTGCGAAGCGGGCCGGGATCAAGAAAGTGATCCTGCCGTTGCGCAACGAGATCGATATCGAGGACGTGCCCAAGGAAGTCCGCGACACGATGGAGTTCGTCTTCGTCGAAGAGCTGAGCGAGGTATTCGCGCAGGCGCTCGGCAAGCGCATCATCACCCCGGTGCTGCTCGGAAACGAAGCACTTCCCCGCCGCGCAAGCAACGTCGTGGCCCTTCGTCCGAGCAACGTCAAACGCGTGCGCGTCGAACGCAAGCGCAACGGCGCGCGCGGGGTCTCGACCCGCAAGCGCTGATCGATCCGGCTAGAAAAGCCATCATGTAGGCCCCGGCAACTCGCCGGGGCCTGTGTGGTTCGTACCCCAAGTGAGCATCGTCGCGCAAGAGAACGTCGAGGCCGCCGAAGGGAACGTCGGCGTCGCGCCGGCGCACGCCGTCGCCCTTTCGGCGAATACCGGCCTAGCCGTGCTCGCGATCGGGTGCGTCTGGCTCCTGTGGGGCTCGACGTTTGCGGCGATTCGCCTGGCGACCGGGACGATTCCGGTCTTCGCGATGGTCGCAGCGCGCTTCTTGGTCGCCGGTGCCGTCTTGTGGGGTGTGTGTCTGATCCTGCGGCGCGGCAACCCCACGTGGGCCGACTGGCGGCGAGCACTCGTGACCGGCGCTACGCTGCTCGTGCTCGGCAACGCCGTAACGGCCTGGTCGACCCAATTCGTGCCCACCGGGTTGTGTTCGCTGCTCTTGAGTTTGACGCCGATCTGGATGGCGCTCATGGACTTTGCGATCACGCGCGAGCGGCCGACGCGCGCCGCGATGATCGGCATGCTGCTGGGTCTCGCCGGAATGGCGCTGCTGTTGCAACCGCGCGTGAGCGGCGGCCTGCCGCTCGTCCCGACCCTGGCCTTGATCTTCGGCAGCATCTCGTGGGCCTTCGGCTCGATCTATCAGCGTCGCGGCGGGACCACCAACGTGATGCTGGCGACCGCGCTGCAAATGCTGGTCGGCGGCGCGCTGATCGGTATTGAATCGGCGCTGCTGGGTGAGTGGGGCCGCTTCGGCAGCGTTGCGATTAGCAGCACGTCGCTGGCCGCATGGGCGTGGCTCGTGGTCGGCGGCAGCCTGTTCGCCTACAGCGCGTACTTGTGGACGATGCAACACGTGCCCACGTCGCTGGCCTCGACCTACGCGTACGTCAATCCGATCGTCGCACTCATCCTGGGCGCGTTGCTCTTCGGCGAACGCCTCTCGCCGCTAGGAGTCGTGGCGAGCGCCGTCATCTTGTGCGGCGTCGCCTTGATGATGCTGCCCTCGCGCGCCCTCGCGCGCTCGCTCCGCGGCCGGTAGTCCGGAACCGCCAGGGACGCCGGCGCGTTTTCAACTCGCCGAACTGGGGCATAGGGTGAGATGGAGGTCTCTATGTCCACTGAACAATCGCCGTCTAGTGAAAAATCGCCGAACGCTCCCCGTCACACGGTTCATGAAGTCACCGAGCGAGCCAAAGACGCCCTCGAGGCCGCCGCCCACGACGCCGGGCAGGCTCTTCGCGCCGGAGCCGAGCTGTTCAAAGCCGACGTAAGTGAAGTCAAGCGCGTGACCGAGGAACAGTTCCAGCACGATAAGGCCGCCGTCGACCGAGCGCGTCACGAGCACGAGGCATCGAAATAGCCCGCTACTGAACGCTGATCGTTCCGATGTCGCCGGCGGTTACGTGGCCGACGAAGGCGACACTTGGGCCGAGTTCGTGGGCGATTGCGCGCGCATCGTCGGGCGCGGATGAGATCAAGAGTCCACCCGAGGTCGTCGCGTCGGAGAGCAGCACGCGCCGTACGTGCGGGACCGAATCGGCGAACGCGGTGAAGGTCGCATGGTGTGCGATGTTGGCTCGGGTTCCACCCGGGATGCAGTCGTCGGCGATCAGCGCGAGCACGCCCTCGTAGGTCGGCACCGCGTTCGCATGGATGACGAGCGAAACGTCTGAGGCGAGCGCCATCTCGCGCGCGTGGCCGAGCAGGCCGTAGCCGGTTACGTCGGTCGCGGCGTGGACGTGGTGCGCGAGCATAGCCGCCGCCGCGCGCGCGTTGAGCGTCGTCATCTGCACGATTGCCGGCGCCAGTGCCGCTTCGTCGATGCGCCCGCGTTTGAGGGCCGTCGTGAGAATGCCCGTCCCGACGGGCTTGGTCAGGAGCAGCAGATCGCCGAGACGGGCACCCGCATTGGTAACGACTCGAGCGGGGTCGATTGTTCCCGTTACCGCCATCCCGTACTTTGGCTCCGCATCCTTGATCGTGTGGCCGCCGAGGATGGCCACGCCTGCCTCGGCGGCGATGGCCGCCCCGCCGGCCAAGATGCGGGTGAGGATCTCGCCGTCCAAGTCGTCGATCGGGAACGTGACGATGTTGAGGGCGGTGATCGGCGTCCCGCCCATAGCGTACACGTCGCTGAGGGCGTTGGCCGCTGAAATGCGACCGAAGTCGTACGGGTCGTCCACGATCGGCGTGAAGAAGTCGACCGTCTGGACCAGCGCCAGATCGTCACGCAGGCGATAGACCCCGGCGTCGTCGCTGGTAGAAAGGCCGACCAGCACGTTCGGGTTCTGCGGGAAGGCGACGCCGGCGAGCACCCGCGCGAGGTCGGCGGCGGCAACTTTACTCGCACATCCCGCGCACGCCGAAAGTTCGGTGAGCCGGACTCGTTCGGGGGACTGCATGCTGCTCGTCTTTAACCACCTGTCTCCCGCTTCCCGGAGTAAAGGCTCGTGTCCAAGCAATTGCTGTTCATCCCCGGTCCCGTCACCTGTCCCCAAGAGGTCTTGGCCGCCGTCGCGCAGCCGATGACCGACCATCGCGGTCCCGGCTTCGCGCGCATCCTCGCGCGCATCGCGACCGGGATGAAGCCGATCTTCGGCACGACGAACAACGTCGTGCTGCTCGGCTCCTCGGGGACCGGCGGTTTGGAGGCCGCAGTCGGCAATCTGTTCGGGCCCGGCGACACCCTGTTGGCCTGCCCGGTGGGCGTGTTCGGCGAGCGTTTGATCGCGATCGCGCGCAATTTCGGTTGTACGGTCGAAGTGTTGCCGACGACCTGGGGCTACGGCGTCGATCCGCAGGCCCTCGCGCAGCGTTTGGCAGCCGATACGGACAAGCGCATCACGGGCATCTTGCTGACCCATAACGAGAACGTCGACCGGCGTGCAGAACGAAATGGGCCCGCTTGCCGAGGCGACTCGCGCGCACGGTGCGCTCACCGTCGTTGATTCGGTCAGCGGGCTGGGTGCTAGCGAATTCACGATGGATGCGTGGGGTTTCAACGTCGTCGTTGCCGCCTCGCAGAAGGCCCTCGCGGTCCCGCCCGGCATCGCGATCGTCGCGGTCTCCGAGCGCGCCTGGCAGCGCATGGACGGGCCGCATGCGCCGACGTTCTATCTCGATTTGCGCAAAGCGCGCGAATTCGCGAAGCTCGGACAAACGCCGTGGACGCCGCCGATCTCGGTCGCCTACGGGCTGGAAGCTGCGCTCGATCTCTACGAACGCGAAACCGCGCCCGGAGTGTGGGACCGCCACGCGCGCTACGCGAGCGCGATCCGGGCCGCCGCGACGGCGCTGGATCTCGAACTCTTCTCGCACGACGGTGCGCATTCGGTGACGGTCGTCGCGATCAAGAATCCGCCGGGCATCGACGGCGATGCGATCCGCAAGAAGTTGCGCGAAGAGCGCGGTCTCACGCTCGGCGGCGGTCAGAAGGAACTCAAGGGCAAAATCATTCGCATCGGCACGATGGGAGCGCTCACGCAGACCGATATCGTCGGAATGCTCGGCGCCCTTGAAATCGCTCTCCTCGAAGCCGGCCACCCCGTGCACATCGGCACCGCCCCCAAAGCCGCCCTCAACGTCTTCCTCGCCGAACCCACCCCCGTCTCCGCCTAACCCAACGCGCCAAACCGCACAACGGAATGGCGTAGCGCCCCCGATCGAAAAGCGCCCGCAATGGTAGCGTCAGGCGCCACAATGTCATCCTGAGCCCCGTCGAAGGATGGGCCCGCCACTCAGGCCTCCACGCTCTACGCGCGCACGATGGTAGCGTGAGCCGCCAGCATGTCATCCTGAGCCCCGTCGAAGGATGGGCCCGCCACTCAGGCCTCTATGCGGCCTTTCAAGCGCCGCACTTCGCGTGATCGACCCGTGTGAACTCGTACTGGGTCTACATGGTCCGTTGCTCCGACGAGAGCCTCTACGTTGGCGTCACCTCTCGGCTAGATGTCCGCATCGCAGAACATCATCTCGGTGCACATCCGGCTTCCTACACCTACACCCGGCGGCCGGTCGTCCTCGTCTACCAGCAAGAGTTCGCATACATCGACGAAGCAATCGCCGCGGAGAAGCGCATCAAAGGCTGGTCTCGCGCGAAGAAGCTAGCCTTGATTCGTGGCGATTGGGAAGCAATTCAGAAACTCGCGATCTCGCGATTGAAGGTTGAGCGGCACGCCCATCCTTCGACAGGCTCAGGATGACATGCTGGCTGGCCACGCTGACATGCTGGCTGGCCACGCTGACATGCTGGCTGGCCACGCTGACATGCTGGCTGGCCACGCTGACATGCTGGCTGGCCACGCTGACATGCTGGCTGGCCATTGCTGGCTGGCCACGCTGACATGCTGGCTGGCCACGCTGACATGCTGGCTGGCCACGCTGACATGCTGGCTGGCCACGCTGACATGCTGGCTGGCCACGCTGACATGGCGATGTGGTGGTGACCCGGCTGCGACCAGTGGCGAGGCTCGCGTTGCGATCGTCGCACGCTGACTACGGGGCGCTGGCGGATTAGGTTTGCGTGGGGGAGGTTAGGGTGTAGGTGATGGGGGTGGCGGATTCTTCGCGGGTGGCGCGGTTGGTCCAGCGGAGGTGTTCGAGGTGGGCGAGGGTTTCGGCGACGGCGAATTGCTGGTGCTCGGGGCTGAGCAAGTCGAAGGCGCGCTCCTTGCGGGTCCAGGTCAAGCCGGCGGCGACGGTTCCGGCGTCGGCTGGCGCGCGTTCGAGGATCGCGATGATGCGGCGTTCGCGTTCGGCCTCGTGCGCGAGCAGTTGATCGACGCGCGCGGCGAGATCGACCCAGGGCTCACCGTGCGCCGGCAGCACTCCGCGCGCGCCGATCGCCTTGACTTTCTCGAGTGAGGCGATGTAGTTGCCGATGCGATCGGAGCCGCCCGGCGTCCACATCCCGACGTGCGGCGTCACCGGATCGAGCACGTGATCGCCGGTCAACATCTCTCCGCTGCGCTCGTCGAGAAAGCAGAGGTGCCCCGGGGTATGACCGGGGGTCCAGATCGCACGCAGCCGTCCGATGCGCTCGCCGTCCTCGACCAGGCCGGTCGGTTCGGTCAATTCCACGCGATGATGGAAGAACGCGTCGGGATCGACCTCGCCGTAATCCGAAGTGAAGCCGTTGCGCGCGATCCACGCATCGGCGATGTGATCGAAGCCCATGATGTCGCTGAAGTGCTGTTGCGCGAACGCCCATTCGGCCGGATGCATGAGCAGCGCGCGCAGGCCGGCGCGGCGCAGCGTCCCCGCCAGGCCGTAGTGATCGAAATGCGCGTGCGTGATGATGACGCGTGCGAGGTCTTCGAGGCGCGTGTGGCAAGCGGCGAGACCGGCGTGAAGCGCGACCAGCACGTCGTCGGCGCGCCAGCCGCAATCCACCAGCGTCGGGCCGTCGTCGTCCTCGATCAGATACGCGTTGACGTAGCGCATCGGATGATTCGTCATCGGTAACCGAATTTGCGCGATCCCGTCGCCCAGCCGGCTGACGTGCGCGAGCGTGTCGATTCTCATGCAGATGCTCCCTAGAACCAGCGCGGGACGCGATTGCGATAGGCGTGGTAGGCGGCACCGAACCGGCGCTCGAGATACCGCTCCTCTTTCTCGACCACGTCGCTTTCGAGCCGGGCCAGGGCTGCCGGAACGAGCGCAAGCGCCGGGAGCGAGCGTTGCCACAGCGCGATGCCGAGCGAGAGGAAAGCGAGCGAAAGGTACAGCGGATTGCGCGTAAACCCGTAAACCCCGCCGGTCGCGAGCGCGGTCGCGGGTTCCCACGGCTTGTACGTCGTGTGCTCGCGTTGTAGTTCGTAGCCGGCCGCCGCGACGAGTACCGCACTCAGCACCATGCACGACCGGCCGGCTGCGCGCGCGCGCTTCGCCGCGCGGCTCTGGGAGGGCGCTTCGCGGCCGATTGCGAGCCCCGTTGCGAGCGCGAGGGCAAAATAGACGGGTGGCGGGACGTGGACGCCCGGATTGTCGGTGTCGAGTGGGTCCGCATTCATACACGGTGCCGATCGAAGAGTGGGATGACGAACGGCTTTACGAACCACGGCAGCGTGCCGCGCAGGACGTCGTCGACGCCTGCGTTGGGTTGGGCCACGAACGCCACCACCGGGGAGCGGTGGAGATCATCGCGCAGATCGCGCGAGAGCGGAAAGAACAGGATCACGTAGAGCACAACCCAGACGCCGACCAAGGCTTTGCAGACGCCGACCGCCGCACCGAGGATCGCATTTCCCGTGCCGATGATCGGAAGTTTGGCAAAGCGGCTCAGCAACCAAGAGAGCGCCATGCACGCGAGATAGACGATCGCGCAGAACGCGACCATCCCGATCACGTGCGCCGAGCCGGGACCCGTATGCGTGTACGTTTGCGCGATATCGTCGAGCGTCCCGGGATACCAGAACGCGGCGACGATCGCGACCCCGAGCGCGACCGCACCGGCCAGCTCGCTGACGAAGCCGCGCTTCCAGCCCTTGAGTGCGAAGAGCAAGCAAATCGCGCCGATGACCAGATCCGGCCAGGTCGGGCTCATGTCCGCAGGACCGCGCCGTACCGCATCCAGAGTTCCTTGACGATATGCGCGATCGCGGCGTCGGCTTCGGCGTCGGTCAGCGTCGCGTCGTCGCGTTGCAGGACGATCCGCAGCGCGAGGCTCTTCTTCTGCTCGCCGATCTGCGGGCCGCGATACTCGTCGAACACGTCGACCAACGTCACCAGCGCCTGCGTGTGCGCGACTCGGACCAGCTCGCTCGCGGTGATGTGCGGATCGACGATGACGGCGATGTCGCGCGTGACCGGCGGGTACTTCGAGAGAGCGGCATAGCGGCGGGTCGCTTTCGCCGGCAACTCGTCGACGTAGATGAAGCTCGCGACGGCTTCGTCGTCGATCTCGTAGGCGTGGAGCAAGCGCGGATCGACCGCGCCGATCCACCCGATGCAGATGCCGTCAACCTGAAGTTCGGCCGTCTTGCCGGGGTGCAGTCCTTTGGCCAAGCCGCGCAGGACGACCGGATCGCGCCCCGTGAGCCGCCGGATGAGCGCTACGATGTCGTTCTTCGCGGCCAGAAAGGCGTCGTCGCGCCACGCTGGGCCTCCGGAGGGTTCCGTCGTCGCAAGGGTCGTGAGGGTGTTGACCTCGCTGGGCGGAGCGCCCGGTTCGTCGCCGGCCCAGAACACGTGGCCGACCTCGAACGTACGCAGCGGGCGCACGCGTTCGCGTGCGGCGTGGGTCAGCAGCGCCGGTAAGGCGGAGAAGCGCAGGTAGCGCTGATCTTCGCTCAGCGGGTTGCTGATCTCGACGGGATCGGGGATGGGGATGCCGGCATTGCGCCAGCGCTCGACGACGGCGAGCGGTTGCAGGCCCAGCGTGATGCACTCGTCGTAGCCCAGGCCCGCCAAGATTTGCGCGATCTCCATCTCGCGGTCGAACGCGGCGGAATCGATCGTTTGCGGCTCGATCGGCGGCAGCGCTTCCGCCAACCGGTCGTAGCCGACCATGCGCGCGATCTCTTCGACGAGATCGGCGGCGATCGTGACGTCGCTGCGCCAGAAGGGCACCGTGACCTCGAACGACTTGACGTGTTCGAGCGAGTCGTCGCTCAGCCCGAGCAGGTCGACCAGTTCGGGTGTGACCATCGAGGTGACGCCGAAGCCCAGTGAAGTGAGCGCGCGTTGGATTTCGGCGTCACTCAGCGTGAAGCCGAGCAGCCGTTGGATCTCATCCTTCGTCAGGTCGACGATCGTTGGGAGGCCGGCGGTCACGCCGAAGCCGCGCGGCATGTGGATGATGCCGCCTTCTTGTTCGAGCAGGCGCGCCGCGCGCGCCGCGCCGAGGTCGGACAGGCCGACCGGCAGCCCCTTCTCGTTGCGTGCCGACGCCTCGGTGCGCATTCCGAGTTTGCTCGCCATGCGGCGAACGCGCGGGCCGGAGAACGTCGCGCTCTCGATGACGATTTCGCGCGTCGCCTCGGAGACTTCGCTGATCTGACCGCCCATCAATCCGGCTAGGCCGGTGGCTTGCGCTTCATCGGCGATCACGAGCGCGGTGGGATCGAGCGTTCGGTCGACGCCGTCGAGCGTGATGAGATGTTCGCCCGGCTTCGCGTCGCGCACGATGATGTGCTTGCCGCCGATCCGCTCGAAATCGAAGAAGTGCAGTGGTTGCCCGAGTTCCAGCATGACGAAGTTCGAGATGTCGACCAGGTTCGAGATCGGCCGCTGACCGGCGAGCGCAAGCCGCAGTCGCAACCACGCCTTCGCCGGACGCACGCGCAGGCGCGAGACGCGCTGCGCGACGTAGCGGCGCACGTCCACGGTCTCGAGCGTGACGCGCACGTCGGTCGAATCGAAACTTCGTTCGACGACGTTCCCGGCATCGTCGACGAACTCGCCGCCGTAACTGACGGTCGTCTCGGGAAGGGTGAGCGCCGTGCCGAGCGCCGCCGCGAGTTCACGAGCGATCCCGACGATCGAGAGACAATCCGGTCGGTTGGACGTTACTTCAACGTCGAGGACCGGCAAATCGAGCCGGAAGTACGCGACGACGTTCTTTCCGAGCGGCGTGCCGGGATCGAGTTGCATGATCCCGTCCTCGAACCAGCTCGGCTCGAGCGCCAGCTCCTCGGCGGAGATGAGCATGCCTTGGGAATCGATCCCGCGCATCTTGCGCGGCTCGATCGTCAGGTTCGGCAGCTTCGCGCCGATGGTGGCGACCGGGACGATCTGGCCCTCGGCCACATTCGTCGCCGCAGTCGCGATCGTCAGCGGCGCCGCCGCGCCGACATCGACGGTGCAAAGCTGCAAGCGGTCGGCATTGGGATGCGCCGCGACTTTCGCGAGCCGGCCGGTGATGACGCCGGTGATCGCCGGACGCCGGATGACCTCGTCGACGGGAAAGCCGAGGTTTGCGAGCCGGGCGACGATCGCGTCAACGTCTTCGGGAAGTTCGACGTAGTCGCGCAGCCACGCGAGCGGGACGCGCATCAGTTCAACTGCTCCAAGAAGGCGGGCGCGTTTTCGACGAAATCGCGGATGTCGTTCATATCGTAGCGCTTCATCGCCAGGCGTTCGAGGCCGCAGCCGAACGCCCAGCCGGTGACGGCCTCCGGATCGTAGCCGACCCCGCGCAACACGTTGGGATGCACCATCCCCGAGCCGCCGATCTCGATCCAGCCTGAACCGCCGCACGTGCGGCAGCCGCTGCCGTTACAGCCGGGACACGAGACGTCGACCTCCGCGCTCGGCTCGGTGAACGGGAAGAACGACGGCCGGAAGCGCACGCGCTGTTGCGGTCCGAAGAGCGCGCGGCACATCCCGGCGAGCATCCCTTTGAGATGACCGAAGTGGATGCCGCGCCCGACGAGCAGCCCTTCGACTTGATGGAATTGGTAGAGATGCCGGGCGTCGACCGCATCGCGGCGGTATGCCTTGCCGGGCACGATGATCGCGATCGGCGGCCCGTGTTCGCGCATCGCCCGCACTTGCATCGGCGAAGTGTGCGTGCGCAAGACGAGATCGGGCCGCAGGTAGAACGAGTCCAGACCTTCGCGCGCGGGATGATCGGGCGGGATGTTGAGCGCGTCGAAGTTGTTCGCATCGGTTTCGATCTCGGGACCGAGCACGACCGCGAACCCGTGGCGCGTGAAATAGCGCGCGATTTCGGCGAGCACGAGGCGAATCGGATGGACGGTGCCGATGCGCGCGGGCGGTCCCGGGTAGCTGACGTCGATCTCGTCGCCGAGCGTTTTCTCCAGTGCGGCGGCTTCCAGGCGCGCCAGCGCGGCGGCGAGTTTCGCCTCCAGCGCCGCGACCGCAGCGTTGATGACCTTGCCGGCATCGGGGCGCTGGGCGGGCGGCAAGGCCCCGATGCCGCGCCGGACGGCCGTGATCTGGCCGCTTCGTCCGAGAAAGGTGACGCGGACCTCGTCGAGGGCGCGTTCGTCGGCGGCCTTCGCTAGCGCCTCGTCGAAACGCGCCGCCAGCGCCTGCACGGTGTCATCCAAGTCGCTCATGCTTTGGCGTAAGGGTTAAACAAAAACGAACGCCCGGACCTTTCCGGGCGTTCGTTTCAGATCAATTCGCAGGTGGTGGGGCTACGATGTTGCGGCGCCGGGATTCAAGTGGCGGTACATGATGTACGCGTTGATCGACCCCGTGCTGGCGAAGAGTTTCCAGAAGATTTCCGCAGTGCGCATCGATTCGGCGAACCCCTTCTCTCTTGAACGAACGTGTTGATGACCGCGCTGGCTGCGGCCAGTATACCATCGCCCCAATGGGCCGCCAAGTCTTGACAAGCAAAGGTTCTTTGCGTCTTGACAGCTACTTGACAGACGCCCGCCGCAAGCGTGCAAGCTCGTAGAAGATGATGCTGCCCGCCACCGCGGCGTTCAAGCTTTCGGTGAGCCCGGACTGCGGGATGCGGACCGCTTGGTCCCAGCGCGGGAGCCAATCGCGGACGCCGCGCCGTTCGTTCCCGATCGCCACGATGGCATCAGCGGCTAGCATGGCTGCGTCGAGGTCGTCGCCGGTGGTGTCCGCGGCGACCACCGGCCGCCCGGCGGCGGCCGCCGCCGCGAGCAACGGCTCGGCGTCGACGACGGCGAGCGGAAGCCGGAAGAGCGAGCCCATCGCCGCGCGTACGACCTTGGGGCTGTACGGATCCACCCCGCCACGTCCGAAGAGCACGCCGGCCGCCCCGAAAGCCTCGGCCGAGCGTAGCAGCGTCCCGGCGTTCCCGGGATCGTTGACGCCGGCTAGGAGCAGCACGGGCCCGGGCCGCGCCAAGACGGCCTCGAGCGCCCCCTCGGGCAGATCGAGCACGGCGAGCAGGCCGCTGGGCGTCTCAACGTCCGAGAGTCGCGCGAAGGCATGCTCGGGGACGCTGAAGACCGGGGTCTCGGAAGGCACCAGGGCGGGATTCCCGGCGAGCGCGGCCGGGGTGCCGTAGAGTTCGCGCGGTTCGAGGCCGCTGCGGCGGGCCTCGGCGATCAGCGTCGGGCCCTCGATCGCGAAGCGGCCTTGCTCGCGCCGGCCCCGCGGGGTCTTGAGTTCGCGGACCGAGCTGAGGCGGGCGTGGTGGGGGCCTAGGACGATGGGCATGGAAGGTTCTTCGCTCCGTGAGCTCTCCTGCATCGCGGGCCGGCGAAATCGCCGCGCTCGCCGTCATCGCGCTTCTGGTCCTGTTGGGCGGCCGGCTCCTACTCCACGCGTTGGGACAATTTAGGCTGGCCGCCGCGATCGCACTGACGGCCTGCCTCGTCGCCGGATTCATCAGCGCACGGCGCACCTACGCCGCGGCGCCGGATGACGCACGCGTAACGATCACCAAAGCCGTCGCGTATCTCGTCGCAGGCGGCCTCGCGCTCTGGGAAGTGCTCGCGCCGGCGAAGTGGATCCCCGGCTCGTGCATCGCGGCCGCGGAGGTCGCTCTCATTTTCGATATCATCGTCGTTGCGTCGCGCTCGCGCGCGGCCGGAAAGAATAGCTGAACCCATGCGCGTCTTCATCACCGGAGCCACCGGATACGTCGGTCATGCCGTCGCGTTGGCTGCCAAGAAGCGCGGTCACAACGTCGTCGGGCTCGCCCGCAGCGAAGCCGCTCGAGAGCGGCTCTTGCGCGCGAACCTCCATCCGGTCATGGGCGATCTCACGACGCCCGAGGTGCTCCACGAGATGGTGCGCGACGCCGACGCCGTGATCTACTGCGCGTTCGCGCAAGGGCCGGACGCAGCGGAAATCGAGGCCGCGGCGCTCTCGGTGATGCTCGCGGCGATCGGCAAGGACCACAAGGCGTTCATCTATACGAGCGGCGTCTGGGTGTACGGCTGGCGCGGCGATGCCGTCGTCGACGAGGGTGCTCCGCTCTCTCCGACGCCGCTGGTCGCCTGGCGCCCCGATCACGAACAGCGCGTGCTCGCTGCTGCGACCCGCGAGAATGTGCGCACGATGGTGATCCGGCCGGCGACCGTCTACGGCAACGGCGGCGGTATCATCGGCGGGATGATCGCCGAAGCCGGCGCAAACGGCGGCGTCGTGAAGATCGTCGGCGACGGCGCCAACCGCTGGTCGACCGTGCGAGTCGATGCGCTGGCGGAACTCTACGTGCTTGCTCTCGAACGGGCATCGGGCGGGTCGATTTACAATGCGACCCACGGCGCGCCTGTTCGCTATGCGGACATCGCGCGCGCGGCGTCGCGCGCCGGCGGCGGCGACGGGGCGATCGATCATCTCGATCTCGACTACGCGCGTTCGTTCATGGGACCGTTCGCGGATGCGCTCGCCCTGGATCTCCAGGTATCGGCCCAGAAAGCCGCGCGTGAACTCGGCTGGAATCCGCATCGGCCGACCGTGCTCGACGAGCTTTCGTCGACCACCGTCGTCTAGCGTGAAACGGCTCCAAACGCGCCGCGTCTACGAGGGGCGAGTCATCAACGTGCGCATCGACACGCTCGAAACGCGCAGCGGTCCACACGACTACGAGATCGTCGAACACCGCGGCGCGGTCGTCGTGCTCCCGATGCCTTCGCCCAGCGAGATCGTGCTGGTGCGGCAATGGCGCGCTCCGCTGGAGGCCTACACGTGGGAAGCCTGCGCCGGCTCGATCGATGAAGGCGAAGCCCCCGAAGCCGCGGCCCTGCGCGAGCTGCGCGAAGAGACCGGCTTCCGGGCAACCTCGTTGCGGCGGCTGTGGGCCGCCTACTCGGCCCCCGGCTTCTGCAGCGAATTGCTGCATTTTTTCGTCGCCGATTCCTGGACCGTGGGCGAGACGGATTTCGACGCTGGGGAGGATATCGATATCCGGACCTTCGCGCTCGAGGATGTGCGTGCGATGATCGAGCGCGACGAGTTGCGCGATGCGAAGACGCAGATACTGGTGCTATGGGCGCTCGCGACGCGACGGTAGCGCGCGAACTCGAGGCGTTCCTCGCCGCGCGCGACGATGCCGAGCGCGACGTCGCTCCGTCGATGCGCAGCATCGCGCACTTGCGCGCGGACGCGGAGCGCAGTTATCTCTTGCTGCACGGATTGACGGCGAGTCCGCCCGCGTGGTCTGCGATCCTCGAGCGGCTCGCGAGCGAGACGCGCGCCAACGTCATCGTGTTGCGGCTGCCGCTGCACGGCCATACGGACCGGATGAGCGAGGCGTTGCGGGGCCTCTCGCACCGGCTGCTCGTGAGCGATCTCTCTGCCGTGACCGGCGCGGTGGCGGCGCTCGGGGTACCGATCACGGTCGCCGGACATTCGCTGGGTGGAACGCTTGCGTTGCAAGCTGCGACCGATCCGCGCATCGAGCGCGTGGTTGCGATCGCGCCGTTCGTCGGCGTGGCGTTCCTACCGCTGGCCGTGCACGACCTCGCGATGGATGCCGTTCGCCGGTTACCCAACGTCTTTCTGTGGTGGAATCCGCTCCTGCGCGAACGCCAGGAGCCGCAGCACGGCTATCCGCGCTATCCCTGGCACGCGCTGGCCGAAGGCGTCGACATCGCGAAGGCGCTGCCCGGCCGGTCGCCGCGCGCCCGCAGCATCACGTTCGTGCTCAACGGAAACGAAAGCTCGGTCAATAACCGAGCCGCGGAGCGGCTCGCGCGGCACTGGACGGCCGCCGGTGCCGGCGTCGAGGTGCGCGTCTTGCGCGACCTCCCGATCTCGCACGACATCATCGATCCCTCACTGCCCGTGAGCGATCACGTCCGCGACGAGCTTCTGGCGATCCTCGCCTCGACCGCAGCCGCCTAGGCCGCGGTCGTTTTTCCGAGCGAGTCCTTCGCGACCGAGAGCAGCCGGTTGAAGGCGACCGTGTCGTGCACGGCCAGGTCTGCCAGCGCCTTGCGGTTCACGTTGATGCCGCTCTTCTTGAGCCCCGCCATGAGGCGCGAATAGCTCAGCCCTTCACGCCGCGCGGCCGCGTTGATGCGCGTGATCCAAAGCGACCGGAAGTCGCGCTTGCGCACGCGGCGATCGCGGAATGCGTACGCCAGCGAGTGCAGCAGGGCTTCGTTCGCAACGCGATAGTTGCGCCGGCGAGCGGCGCGAAAGCCCTTGACGAGCTTCATGACCTTGCGGCGGTGCTTGGTCCCGCTTACGCCGCGCTTGATGCGTGCCATCGTCGATCAGTTCCTTACAGAAGATAGGGGATCTGCGGCGCAAAGCGCTTGAGATCGCCGGCGAAGACGGGCTGGTCCTTGCGGAAATTCCGCTTGCGCTTGCGCGTCTTCTTGCTGAGAATGTGGCCGCAGCCGCTGAACTGATGACGGTGCGTGACTTTTCCGTTCGCACTCACCTTGACGCGCTTGGCGGTTCCACGGTGGGTCTTGATCTTGGGCACAACTAGGCTCCTACGGGATCTGAGGTCTGCTTCTGAGCGGCTGCCGGCTGCTCGTCCGGTTCGTGATCGTGGTCGTTGTCGTGATCGTCCGGCTCCTCGTTCTGCGCTTTGACCGCCGCGTCGACCACCGAATCTTTCACGTGCGTGAATTTCGGCGGACCCAGCGGCACCGCGCGCGGCGCGAGGATCATGAACATGTTCTTGCCTTCGAGTTTTGCGTCGCGCTCGACGATCGCGATATTCGACATATCGTTCGCCATGCGATCGAGTAGCCGTTTGCCGAAAGACGTGTAGGTGATCTCGCGTCCGCGGAACATGATCGTGACTTTGACTTTTCCGCCGTCCTGCAGCAGGCGCTCTGCCATGCGGGCTTTGACTTCGTAGTCGTGGGTCTCGATCTTCGGCCGGAGTTTGACCTCGCGCAATTCGTAATTTTTCTGCTTCTTGCGCGCGTCTTTGTCTTTCTTCGACTGTTCGTACTTCAGGCGTCCGTAGTCGCTGATCCGACAAACCGGCGGCACTGCCGTCGGCGAGACTTCGATCAGATCGAGCCCTTTGGTTCGAGCGAGTTGGAGTGCTTGCGCGGTCTCCATCACGCCGAGCTGTTCGCTGTTCTCGTCGATGACGCGAACGGTGCGAATGCGGATCTGATCGTTGATACGAAGCGGTCGTGCTATGGCTGCCCTCCGGCAAAAACAAAAGCGGCGATGCCGAAGCATCCCGCCCAGAGCGGGTCCGTACCGGGACGGACCCTCTAGAGAAGAACCGGATCGCCCGCAGGCATCCGGTGAGAGCGACGAGCGCCCTGCTTCGGCCCCGGCATCATACCAGAACCGGCCCAGGGGGTCAAACGAATCGGGCCCGCCCAGGCGCCTGATCGGGTTAGGCGGGGGGGCGCTCGCTGTCGAGGGTGGCCATTTGGGCCTCGATGTAGCGGGCGCCGGCGACGCCTTCGGGCGGGATTACGGCCGCCAGGCGGTCGAGTTGCCCGGGGCCCAAGTGCACCGCCAGCGCCCCGAGCGCCTCGTCGAGGCGTTCACGGGTTCGGGCCCCGGCCAGCGGAATGATGTCGACGCCCTGCGCGGCGACCCACGCGATGGCAGCCTGGGCCAGAGTGATGCCCAGTTCGTCCGCGACCGCGCGCAGCGCCTCCGCGATCTGGAGGTTGTGCTCGAGGTTGGCGCCCGTGAACCGCGGGCTGAAGTTGCGGAAGCCGCGCTCGGCGGCCGAGCGCTCTTTCGACCAATGGCCGCTGATGAGTCCGCGCGAGAGTACGCCGTAGGCGGTGATGCCGATGCCCAGCTTGCGGCAGGCGGGCAAGATCTCGTGCTCGATGCCGCGTGAGATCAGCGAGTATTCGATCTGCAGATCGGCGATCGGGCGGACGGCGGCGGCCCGGCGCAGCGTCGCCGCCCCGACTTCGGAGAGACCCACGTAGCGCACGAAGCCGGCGTCGATCAGCTCGCCGATCGCGCCGACCGTCTCCTCGATCGGCGTTTGGGCGAGCCGGGCCGGGCGATAGATGTCGATGTAGTCGACGCCCAGGCGCTTGAGCGTATAGGAGAGCGCGGTCTTCGTGCCGGTACTCGTCGCGTTGTAGCCGATCCAGTTCCCCGCCGGATCGCGCTGCGCGCCGAACTTGACGCTGAGCAGCACGTCCTCGCGCCGCCGGCCGCGCAGCGCCTCGCCGATCAGCATCTCGTTGTGGCCCATTCCGTAGAAGTCGCCGGTGTCGAGCAACGTGATCCCCGCGTCGAGTGCGGCGTGGATCGTCGCGATGCTCTCGGCGCGGTCGGCCGGTCCGTAGAAGTCGGACATCCCCATACAGCCCAGCCCCAGTTCGGAGACGCGCGGCCCATGCGCGCCGAGTTGACGGAGTTCCATCGCGTTGTGCCTCTCGTTCAGCGGCGGTGCGCCCGGTCCGGACGCGGACCCAGGCGCGGCATGCCGGGGTGCTTCTCCACCGCGGCGGTGATCAGTTCGAGCGCTTTGTCCATCTGTGGATCGCGGCCGGCGGACACGTCGTGCGGGGCGACGTCCACTTCGTAGTCCGGATCCGTCCCGTAGTTCTCGACGTTCCAACCGACGTCGCTGAACCAGAACGAGTATTCCGGTTGGGTGGTCAGCGTGCCGTCGATGAGCCGGTGATACGGGTTGATCCCGACGACCCCGCCCCAAGTGCGCATCCCGACCAGCGGCCCCAGCCCGTAGATCTTGAAGCAGTGGCTGAAAATGTCGCCGTCGGAACCGGCGAATTGATTGGTGATCGCGACGATCGGCCCGGCGACGGATTCCGGCGGATACGGCATCGGCGGACCGTAGCGCGAGATGTCGTAGCCGACGCGTTTGCGCGCGAGTTTTTCGAGCAGCAGTGGCGATACGTGGCCGCCGCGGTTGTAACGCACGTCGACGATCAGACCGTCGCGATCGAACTCCGAGAGATAGCCGCGATGGAACTCGGCGAAGCCCCACGGCCCCATGTCGGGGATGTGGACGTAGCCGACCTTGCCGCCGGTGCGCTCGTGGACGTGCACGCGGTTCGCCTCGACCCAGGCGCGATAGCGCAGCGTGCGTTCGTCGCGCAGCGTCTTCACCACGACGCGGCTGCGTATGCCCTCGCGTGCGAGCGTGAGCGCAACGTCGTCACCGGCGCTGTTGACGAGTAGCGCGTCGGGCGTGCGTTCGCGCGAGACGGGGCGTCCGCCGACCGCGACGATCGCGTCGCCCGGCCGCACGTCGAGCCCGGGTTCGGCCAGCGGCGAGTCGTGCTTGCGATCCCACGAGTCGCCGCGATAGATCGTCTCGATCCGGTAGCCGCCGAGCGCCGCGTCCCAGCGGTAGTCGGCGCCCAGGAAACCGCGCTTGTACTGCGGGGGAACGCGGAAGTCGCCGCCCATTTCGTAGGCGTGCGAGGTGCCGAGTTCGCCTTGCATCTCCCAGATGAGGTCCGAGAGTTCGGTGCGCGTGCGCAGCCGCGGCAAGAGCCGCTCGTAGCGCGCGTACACCGCGTCCCAATCGATCCCCGACATCCCCTCGTCCCAGAATTGTTCGCGCTGCAGGCGCCACGCCTCGGCGTACATCTGGCGCCATTCGGCCGGCGGATCGATCGTCACACCGATACGCTCGAGATCGATCCAACCGCTGCGCCGGTTGGTCTCGGTCGCCGGCTTCGCGTCGTCCGGCTCGTCTTCGGGCAGATCGCCGCCGGCGTCGAGCGCGCGCAGTTTGTGGTGCGACTCGTAGATCAGCGTGCGCTGGTCGTTGCCCAACACGAACCCGTCGATATCGCAGGCGAGCGTCGCCGCACGTTCTTGCTCGAAGTCGTAGGCCTTGAGCGTTCCGCCGCGTTCGTCGCCCTCGCCGACCCGGATGCCGTGTACCGGAAACACCGAGTACACGGCGCGCCCTTTCACGCCGGCGATCTGGTCGTAGTCGTCCTCGTCGACCGGAAAGCCGAGCATTCGCTGCGCGAGCCCATCGAAATCGACCGCGATCGGCGCGGGCCGCTCGTCCTTCGAATCCTTCTCGTCCTTGTCGTCGTCGGCATCGTCGTCTTTGCTCGCGCGATGGAGCGGCTGGGGTTTGGGGATGAACGGGTTGGGCACGTCGCGCCGTAAAGTCACGAGGAACGGCCGCGCGGCGAGCGGGAAACTCAGATCGAATTGGAGCGCGTCGTAGACCGGATTGAAGTCGCGCGTCGAGATGAAGTAGAGATACTTCCCTTCGGGGTCCCACGCGGGCGCGGTATCGGTGCGCAGCGCCGTCGTCGCGTCGTGGACCGTGCCGGTCTCGAGTTCGGCGATGCGGATGATCGTCGTCTCGCTGGCCGGCGACCACACGTAGGCGACGTAGCGGCCGTCGGGCGAGATGGCGAGCTGCGTGATGCGCTGCGCGTTCGAGACGTCGAGCACGCGCGGCTGCGTCCCGGCGGCCAGCGCGAGCAACTCGTGCTTGTGGTTGGCCGCGAGCAGGGTGTCGCCGGACGGCGCAGCGACCAGCTCCGTGATGCGCCCGATCGAGGCATCGTTGACGTACGCGGCCGTGCCCGGTTCGTCGAGCGCCGCGATCGCGACGCGCTCGAAGGGACCGCTGTCGTCGACGTAGGCGATGCGCTTGCCGTCGGGGAGCCACGCGGCCAGGCGCCGGCGCGCGAACGTGTCGGCGCCGAGTTCGGTGACGGCTTCTTCCCAGAGCGGCATCGCGAACACGCGCCCGCGGGCAGCCACGGCGACGTGCGTCCCGTCCGGCGAGGGTGCGAAGGACTCGAGGAACTCACCGCCGTCGACGAAGCGCCGGACCGTCTGCGGTGCGCTCGACGGCGTCTCGATCGGGATGCGCGTCACGCGGTCATCGCGCGTGTCGAGCAGCGCGAGTTCGCCGCCGCAGGTGTAGACGATGCGCGTGCCGTCGGTGGACGGGAAGCGCGCGTAGTACGTCGATTCGTGCGTGTGCGCGCGCAGATCGCTGCCGTCGGCCGCGCACGAATAGATGTTGCCGATGCCCTCGTGATCGGAGAGAAAGTAGACGCGCGTGCCGATCCACATCGGCCAGACCAGATTGCCGTTGAGTTCGCGGCCCAGCCGGGCGAACGTTCCGTCCCCGGTCGCGTCCACCCAGAGGTGCCCGGCGGTGCCGCCGCGGTAGCGCTTCCAGCGCGCGGGATCGATCGCGTTGCGGCCGATCAGCGTCGCTCCGTTCGTGGCGATCTGGAACGTCATCGCCGGCCCGAACGCCAGCTCGCGCGGTGCGCTGCCGTCGAGCGCGACCGCGAACGCGCTCGTTTCCTTCACGAACGGCGAACCCGCGTCGCTGGTGAAGTGGAGTTCGCCGCCGTCGTGCGACCAGCCGCAGAGGTAGAGCGCCTCACTGCCCAGATGCGTGATCCGCGCCGGCGATCCGCCGGCCAGCGGGATCGTGTAGAGTTCGGGGTGGCCTTCGTCGCGGCCGACGTAGGCGACCGTCGTCCCGTCGGGGGAGAGGCGCGGGAGCGAACATTCCCCGGAACTCGCGGTGAGGCGCCGGGCGACGCCCCCGTCGGGTGTGGTGAGCCAAAGGTCGTCCTCGGTGACGACCACGAGGTGGCCGGACTGGAGATGGGCCGAGCGGAGGTAGCCTGACGGATTCACCGGATTTCGGGTTCGCAGCCCCCCACGCCACACCTCGGCGGCCGGCGGACCGGGGCGGCCGGTGAAGCCGTGCCGAAGGCTCGCGGCCGATGCCTGACCTGCTTGCCGCCTTTCGCACCGGGAACCCGCGTGCGCTCGCCCGGGCCATCTCGGCCTGCGAATCCGGGCGCGGCGCCGACCTCATCCACGCCCTCTACCCGCAGACCGGGCGGGCCGTCACGATCGGGCTCACCGGGCCGCCGGGGGTCGGCAAATCGACCTTGTGCTCGGCGCTCGTGGCCCATGCCCGGCGCCTGGGCAAGACGGTCGGGGTCGTCTCGGTCGATCCCAGCTCGCCGTTCTCACACGGGGCGCTGCTCGGCGACCGCATCCGGCTCACCGAGCACTTCACCGATCCCGGCGTCTTCATCCGCTCGATGGCCTCGCGCGGGCACCTTGGCGGCGTCTCGGGCGCGACCGCCGACGCGGTCTCGCTGATGGACGCGTTCGGCATGGATGTGATCGTGATCGAAACGGTCGGCGTCGGCCAATCGGAGATCGAGATCGCGGAGATCGCCGATACGACCCTGGTCGCGCTCCAACCCGGCAGCGGCGATTCCGTGCAAGTCCTCAAGGCCGGCATCTTGGAAGTCGCCGACGTGTTCGTGGTCAACAAGAGCGATCATCCGATGGCGCTGCAACTGCAGCGCGAGATCCGCTCGATGATGGAGATGCTCGCCTATTCCGGTTGGGTGCCCGCGCTCGTATCGACCCAAGCGCTCGAAGGCAAGGGGATCGACGAGCTGTGGTCGGCGATCGAGGCGCATGGCGTGTATTTGAAATCCACGGGTCAACTCGCGAATAAGCGCCGCGAGGCGTTCGCACACCGCGTGCGTCAACTCGCGCTCGGCACGCTCGAGGGCAAAATCGAAGCGCGCGTGGCCGCGCTCGACGAGCCCGGCGATCCCTATGGAGCTGCCGCTGCGGTGCTGGCGAGCTTCGGCGTGACCGACGGCATCGCCGCGCCGGGCAGCACGCGCGCGCGCAGCGAAACGCGTGCGGTCGTGAGGGGGCTATGAACACGCTGCGGATCGGGATCGTCGGCGTGGGCCGCATGGGTGCCAACATCGCGCGCCGGCTCAAAGACGTCGGCTCGGCCCCGGCCGCGATCTACGATGCGGACACGGAGCGCGCGCTCCGACTTTCGCACGAACTCACCGTGCGCGTCTTCGGGCGGTTGCGTGGCGTTACCGAGAACTCGGACGTGATCATCACGGTCGTCAGCGACGACGCGGCCATGGAGACGATCTTCTCCGCCTCCCCGAAGGACGATTCGCTGTTGCACGGCGCCAAAGGGAAGATTTTCGTCAACTGCGCGACGGTCTCGCCGCGCGTGCACGTGCAGGTTGATGCGCTTTGCCGCGCGCGCGGCGCCGCCGCGGTTGAAGCCTGTATGGCGTCGTCGATCACGCAAGCCCGAGAAGGTGCGTTGTATCTGATGTGCGGCGGCGACGAAGCGGCCTTCGAGCGCGTCCGCCCGCTGCTGCAGAAGCTCAGCTCGTCGCTGCGCTTCGTCGGCGGACCGGGCAAAGCGGCCGAGGTCAAAGCGCTCGTCAACATGCTGATGAACATCAACACCGCGGGACTCGCCGAGGCGCTCGCGCTCGGCCAAGCGCTGGACCTCGACCTCGCGATGGTGCGCGAGATCTTTTCGCAGACCGGGGCTGCTTCGCGGGTGCTCGAAACCGACGGCGCCGACATGCAAGCGCGCGAGCACGAGGTCTATTTTTCGGCGGCGCACGCGGCCAAAGACAGCGGCATCGCGCTGGAACTCGCCCGCGAAGCGGGCCTCGATCTCCCGCTCGCGACGGCGACCAAGGCGCAGTACGACGCGATGGTCGCGCACGGTCTGGGCGAACTCGACAAATCGGGGATCGCGGAGTTGACCTTTAAGGACCGCCGTCCTCGGTGAGCGGAGCGGGCAACCGTTGGGGATTGGGCGGGCCGAAGGCGAACGGGAGAGGGTCTATGGCGAAAATGTTGGACCGGCCCGGCGGGACGCCGGGAATCGGGCGCACCGGACCGGGCTCCGGCGCGGTCGACCGCACGATCTCGGACCTGCCGCTCGCGGCGGTGTACGGACCGCAGGACGTGGCGCAGATCGACCTCGAGCGCGACATCGCGCGACCCGGCGAGTACCCCTACACGCGCGGGATCCACCCGAACATGTACCGCGACCGGCTCTGGACGATGCGCCAGTTCGCCGGTTTCGGCAACGCGAAGCAGACCAACGAACGGTACCACTTCCTGCTCGGTCAAGGGCAGAACGGGCTCTCGGTCGCCTTCGACATGCCGACGCTGATGGGCTACGACTCCGATCATCCCAAGGCGCTAGGCGAAGTCGGCAAGTGCGGGGTCGCGATCGACTCGCTCGCCGACATGGAGACGCTCTTCGCGGGGATCGACATGGGCGCGATCACCACCTCGATGACGATCAACGGGCCGGCCGCGATCGCGGTCGCGCAATACATCGCGGCGGCCGAGAAGAAGGGCATCCCGCGCGCCGCACTGGGCGGCACGATTCAAGCAGACATCCTCAAAGAGTACATCGCCCAGAAAGAGTGGATCTTTCCGCCGCGGCCGCACGTTCGCGTCATCGTCGACATGATGAAGTTCTGCACGGCCGAGATGCCCAAGTGGAACACGATCTCGATCTCCGGCTATCACATCCGCGAGGCCGGCTCGACGGCCGTGCAAGAACTCGCGTTCACGCTGGCCGACGGGTTCGCATACGTCGAAGCGGCGATGAAGGCCGGGATGGACGTCGATTCGTTCGCGCCGCGCCTGTCGTTCTTCTTCAACTCGCACATCGACTTCTTCGAGGAGATCTGCAAGTTCCGCGCGGCCCGGCGCATCTACGCGCGCCGGATGCGCGAGCGCTACGGCGCGAAGGACCCGCGCTCGTGGATGCTGCGCTTCCACACGCAAACGGCCGGCTGTAGCGCGACCGCGCAGCAGCCCGAGAACAACATCGTGCGGGTCGCCTTCGAGGCGCTGGCGGCGGTCTTGGGTGGCACCCAATCGCTGCACACCAACTCGATGGATGAAGTACTCGCACTGCCGACCGAAAAGAACGTCGAGATCGCGCTGCGCACGCAGCAGGTCCTGGCCTACGAGACCAACGTCACCAACGTGGTCGACCCGCTGGGCGGCTCGTATTTCATCGAAGCGCTCACCGGCGAGATGGAAAAACAGACCGAGGAGTACTTCCGTCAGATCGAAGAGTTCGGCGGCGTGATCGAAGCGATCGAGGCCGGATTCTTCCAGCGCGAGATCGCCGACGCGTCATATCGCTACCAGCGGTCACTCGAGACCAAAGAGCGGATCATCGTCGGCGTGAACGCGTTCGAGAAGGAAGAGAGGGCGGCCGTGGACCTGCTCAAGATCGGTCGCGACGTCGAGTTGGCCCAAGCGCGCAGCGTCGCCGAAGTGCGCGCCACGCGCGACGGCGGCGCCGTCGAAGCGGCGCTGGCAGTGCTCAAACGCGCTTGCGCCTCGGATACCAATGTGATGCCGCCGATCATCGACGCCGTCAACGCCTACGCGACCGAAGGCGAGATCGCCGAAGCGATGGTCGAGGTTTACGGCCGCTATATCGAAAAAGCAGCTTTCTAAGGATTCGTATGGGAAAAAGGAAACGCCGCGCGCAGATGCGCGCAACGCTGCTCGAAGTCCGCGCGAAATTGCACGAGGCGCTGGTTCTCGCGCGCCGCTGGGAGCGCGGCTGATGGCCGGCCGACCGCTGCGCATCATCGTGGCGAAGGCCGGTTTGGACGGTCACGACCGGGGCGCCAAGGTCATCGCGCGCGCGCTGCGCGACGCGGGGATGGAGGTCATCTATACCGGTCTCTTCCAAACACCCGAACAGATCGTGCAGACCGCAATTCAGGAGGACGCCGACGGGATCGGACTCTCGATCCTCTCCGGCGCGCACATGACGCTCTTTCCGCTGGTGGTCGAGCAACTACGCGCGCAGGACGCCGGAGACATCGTGTTTTTCGGCGGCGGGACGATCCCCGCCGACGACGCGGCCGAACTCAAGGCGTTGGGCGTGCGCGCGATTTTCACGCCGGGTGCGCCGCTTTCGGAGATCATCGCGTTCGTGGAACGGGAGTGCGGAAAACGGCGTGAACTCGTCGGCTGATCCTGGCTCGAACGGGACGGGGCGCACCGTCCGAACGCGCATCGCGCCGTCGCCGACCGGCGACCCGCATGTCGGAACGGCCTATGTCGCGCTGGTCAACTACTGTTTCGCCAAGGCGCACGGCGGAGCGTTTCTGCTGCGCATCGAGGATACGGATCGCGCGCGTTCCACGCCCGAATCGGAGCGCGCGATTCTGGAATCGCTGCGCTGGCTGGGCCTCTCGTGGGACGAAGGCCCCGACATCGGCGGCCCCTACGGCCCGTATCGGCAGAGCGAGCGCGGCGCGATCTACGCGCGCTACGCGCAGGAGCTGATCGACGGCGGTCATGCCTTCAAGTGCTATTGCACGCCCGCGCGGCTCGAAGAACTGCGCGACCAGCAGCGCGCCGCGAAGGTGCCGCCGCGGTACGACGGCCGCTGCATCGGTCTCTCGGCGGCCGAAATCGCCGCCGCTGACGCCGCCGGTACGCCGCACGTCGTGCGCATGAAGGTCCCCGGCGAAGGCGTGTGCATCGTTCACGATCTGCGCCGCGGGCCGATCGAGTTCGAGTGGAGCGCGGTCGACATGCAGGTGCTCGTCAAGAGCGACGGCATGCCGACCTACCACCTCGCGAACGTCGTCGACGACCACCTCATGGAGATCACGCACGTCTTCCGCGGCGAAGAGTGGGTATCGTCGGCACCAAAACACGTGCTGCTCTACCGCTACCTCGGCTGGGAACCTCCCGTGCTCGTGCATCTGCCGCTGCTGCGCAACAACGATGCGAACAAATCGAAGCTCTCCAAGCGCAAGAATCCGACGAGCATCCTGTTCTTCGAGCGCATGGGCTATCTGCCCGAAGTCTTGCTCAACTTCTTGGGCATCCTAGCGGGGATCACCGGCGAGCACGGCTCGGAGGAGTTCGGCCTCGCGCACATGGTCCGCTCGTTCAAGCTCGAGCATCTTTCGTTGGGCGGGCCGGTGTTCGACGTCGCCAAACTTGACTGGCTCAACGGCAAGTACGTGCACGCGCTGGGACCCGCGGGCTTGATCGAGCGAACGCGCGGCTGGGGCTTCGACTCGGCGCGGCTCGAAGCCATCGCGGCGCTGGCCTACGAGCGCATCGAGCGCCTCTCGGATCTCGTGCCGCTGGTCGCCTTCTTGTTTGCCGGACGCCTGCCGGTGACGGCGGAACAATTCGCCGGCAAACTCGAAACGGAGCACGTGCGCAAGGCGCTAGCGCTGGCGATGTGGCGTTTCGACACGGAACCAGTCTTCGATAAAGCCACGATCGAACGGGTGCTCAAGCAGATCTCCGGCGAACTGGGCCTGAAATTCAAGGACCTCGCGCGCCCCTACTACGTCGCGATGACCGGCTCGCCGACGTCGGTGCCGCTGTTCGATGCGATGGTGCTGCTCGGTCGCGATCTCTGCCGCGAACGCTTCCGCGCCGCACTCGACGTGCTCGGCGCACCGACGGCGAACGAGCAGAAGCGCTGGACGGAGATCCCGCGCGAACCGCTGCCCGCATGAACGCGCGGGCGATCGTCCTGGCCGCAGGGATGGGCACGCGGATGAAGTCCGCGACGCCCAAGGTGCTGCACGAGTTGTGTGGCCGCCCGATGCTCTGGTACACGCTGCGTGCGCTGCGCGACGCGGGTGTCGACGAGATCGTCATCGTGACGAACCCGCAGCTCGACGCCGCCGTCGGATCGCTTGCGAGCGAGTTCGGCGCGCGCACCGTCGTCCAGGAGCCGCAGCGCGGAACCGGACATGCCGTCCAGGTTGCGCTCGCGGCACTGCCGCCCGCCGGCGGCACGATCGCCGTCGCGTACGGCGACATGCCGCTGGTCACGCCGGCGCTCTTCGAGGACATCTTGGCGGCCGTCGACGCGGACGCCGGCACGGCGCTCGCGCTGGTGACGGCGCGCATGCCGCTGCCGTCGTACTTCGGCCGGATCGTGCGCCCGTCGACCGGCTCGGGACAGTCTTGCGGGGTGCAGCGCATCGTCGAAGCACGCGACTGCACCCCGGACGAGTTGCTGATCGACGAGATGAACGCCGGTATCTATGCGTTCGACGAGGCGGACTTGCGGGCGGTGATCGGCCGCTTGCGCGACGACAATGCGCAGCACGAGTTCTACCTCACCGACACGGTCGAACTGTTGATCGGCGGGGGTCATCGGATCGTCCCCGTCGTCGCCGACGACTATCGCACCGTGCTCGGAGTGAACGACCGGGTCGAACTCGCGGCCGCGCGTGCCCTGCTCAACCGCACGCTCTGCGAGGAGCACATGCGGGCCGGCGTCACGATCGTCGACCCCGCGACGACCTATCTCGAGCCTGAACTCACCATCGGCCGCGACGTGACGATCTTCCCCAACTCGATCCTCTGCGCGAAGTCGACGGTCGGCGGCGAGACGACGCTGGGCCCGAACACCCACCTCCACAACAGCACCGTCGGCGAGCGCTGCGTGATTCGCGACAGCGTCGTCGTCGATTCGAAGATCGCCGATCACGTGCGGATCGGTCCGTTCGCGCACCTGCGCGGCGGGAACGTCGTCGCGGACCACGTCCACATCGGCAATTTCGTCGAGTTGAAGAAGACGATTATGCACTCGCACGCGAAGGCCGGCCACCTGGCCTATCTCGGCGACGGCGAGATCGGCGAACGCACCAACATCGGCGCCGGCACGATTTTCTGCAACTACGACGGCACGAACAAGAACAAGACGACGATCGGCGCGGACGCCTTCATCGGCTCCAACTCCTCGCTCGTCGCCCCGATCACGATCGGCGAGGGCGCGCTCACCGGTGCCGGCACCGTCGCGATCCACGACATCGCTCCCGGCCGGCGCGTCGTCGGCAACCCCGCCCGCCCCCTCGACCCGTAGCCGGGCCCGTGGGGGGCAGTCTACCCTTCGCTAGTCCTCGACGAGCGTGCGATACATGACGAGAGCATCGACATACCCGTGTGCGGGATGCAAGAATGCACCGGGAAGCCTGCCTATCGTTGCGAATCCGAAGCGCTCCCACAGTCGAATGGCGCCGGTGTTCGTTGAGACGACGAAGTTGAATTGAATGGCGCGAAAGCCGATTGCCGCCGCCGTTTCGATCGAATGCGCGCACATCGCGCTTCCGACACCCTTGTTCGCCGCGCGCTGCGCGGTTACGTAGCCGCAATTAGCAACGTGAGCCCCGCCGCCGCCTTGATTCGCCTGCAAGAAGTACGTGCCAATGAGGTCATCGTCGCATTCTGCGACAAAGACTTGGTGTCCCGGTGCGAACCAGTAGGCCAGCGCATCCCCACGACTCATATCGTGCGGCAAAGTCAATGTCTCGGCGGCTCGAATAACCGGCTCCAGAATCTTCCAAATCGCCGCCCAGTCGTGTTCTCCGGCCGGTCGCACCGTCAAGCTCATCTCCGGGCTCTGTGCATCTAGAATCCGAATGTCCCCTGGGGGCGCTACGCTTTCAGGGTATGAACGGGATAGCGTAACGCGTGCGCGTCGCGCGTGACGAACGTCAGGCCTTCAACTTGCGCCTGGGCGATCATGATGCGATCGAAAGGGTCCGCGTGAATAGGTGGGAGGTCTGCGGATACGAGCGCGTGGTCGCGGGAGATCGACAGCTCGAGTAGCCCAAGGGCTCGCATTCGCGAGGGTACGTACAACGCCGGAACGAGCGGCAAGGCGAGCTGGCCTTTGGAATATTTCAGCGCAATTTCCCAGGCGACGGCCGCCGAGAGATACACGTCGTTCGCCGGGTCTTCGAGTGAGGTCAATGCCTCTTGCGAGAGTTCGCTCGTTTCGGCCGCGGCCCAGAGGAAGACGTGCGTATCGATGAGCAAGCGCACGTGCGATCAAGCGCCATTGAACAGTTCGGCGATCGCGTCGTCTTCGCGATCGAAATCCGGCCCGATGGTCACAAGTCCGTCGTCGATCCCGAGAACGCGCTTCGTGCGGGGTTCGTACGGCACGAGTCGAGCGTACGGCTTGCCGGAGACCGCGATTATGAATTCACGTTCGGAACCGTCGCGAAGCTCCTGAACCAAGCGGGAGAGATGCGTTTTTGCCTCGTGCATGTTCACTGACTTCGACATGGACTTAGTCTATCATACTAAGTCCATAGCCCGCCGTCGAAGGCGGGAATTGCGCACTCAACGGCGCGATAGGATATTTTTTTAAAAAGTCAAATATAATAGATTAAGTCGAGATATTTGATATAACATGGCATATCTGAGTGGTTTGTACTCTATCGCGGAACTGCATAAGCTCGTCGGGAAGCGCGCGGCCGAGCGGCGGCTGGCGCGCGGGATTTCGCAGGCTTCTCTGGCCAGGTCCGCGGGCGTCTCCGTTTCCACGCTCGCGCGCTTCGAGAAGGGCGGGGACGTCGCGTTCGATGTCGTGATCCGGGTCGCCGCGGCGCTTGAGGCCGACGATGCCCTCACTTCCTTGTTCCCGCTCCCGAACCTCACGTCGCTCGACGACTTGCTCGAGCCGCCGCGGCGCCGGCGGGCGCCGCGTTCCCCCCGACCAAGCGCGTGAAACTCGCGCCGGGGACCCCGATCAGCGCCGCATTCGACTTTGGACCCGGCCGGCAGCAGCCGATCGGGCGCCTGGCACTCGATCGGCAGGGAGTGACCCAGCTCGAATACGAGCGAGGTTTTGCCGCGAGCGGGCTGAGCCTGCATCCGCGCTTCGGGCAACCGGTCGCGGGTCTGGTCGCCGCGCGCAACCCGCGCGCCTTTCGAGGGCTGCACGGCGTCTTTGCCGATAGCCTACCAGATGCGTGGGGGCTCGAGCTCCTGCGCCGGCGCGCAGTCGAACTCGGAATCGACTTCAACGCGTTGCGCGGTCCGGATCTGCTGGCCTGCGTCGGCAGCCGCGGGCCGGGCGCGCTGACGTATTTGCCGGCGTTTGAGCCGCAGGACGAGCGCGCGATCGACCTCGACCGGCTCGCCGGCGCGGCCATCGCGATCGAAGAAGGCCGTGAGTCGGACGACGTGGCCCAACTTTTCCGCCTGGGGGGCTCGTCGGGCGGCGCGCGGCCGAAGATCTTGGTCGATCTGAATGCTGCCGGCGCAATGCGGCCGTCGGTTGCGCTTCCGGCTGAGGGCTTCGCGCCCTGGATCATCAAATTTCGGTCCGCGCACAACGTCGCGGATAGCGGCCCACTCGAAGCGGCCTACGCCGACATGGCGCGCGCGGCTGGGCTCGAAGTTGCCGCGACGCGGTTGATCCCCGCGCCGGGCGGCCCGGGCTTCTTTGCGACCAAGCGTTTCGACCGCGCATCGGGCGGCAAACGGCTGCATCTGGTCTCGGCGGCGGCGATCCTCGAGGTCGACTGGAGTATCCCCGCCTTCGGCTACGAGGAACTGCTCAAGGTGACTCGCGCCGTCACCCGGCATCAGCCCAACGTCGAGGCGGCCTTCCGGCGCGCGGTCTTCAACGTCGTCGCCCATAACCGCGACGATCATGCCAAACAACACGCCTTCCTGATGGACGCCGGCGGACGCTGGCACATCGCGCCGTCGTACGACCTCACGTTCTCGCGCGGACCGGGCGACGAGCACTACCTGACCGTCGGCGGGCGCGGCACGCAGGTCAGCTTCGAAGATCTGATGGCCCTGGGCGCAGCGGAAGGCATCCACGAGCGGGACGGACGTGCCATCGTCGAGCAGGTGCGCGAAGCCGTCAGCGACTTCCGTACCCATGCAAAGCGGTACGGCGTGACGCGCGCGACGACGCGCGCGGTCGAACAAGGACTCAGGCCGTGACAGCGGCTCCGATGCGGGTGAGGACTGCGTCGGTAAAGGTGCGGGTGCCGACGGAGTTCGCCGAATCGAGATCGGCGGTGCGGGGGCCGTGCTCGAGGGTTTCGGCGACGGCGCGTTCGATGCGCAGCGCCGCCGCTTCGTCGCCCAGCGAAAAGCGGAGCAGCAACGCGGCCGAGAGGATCGCGGCGGACGGGTTGGCGATGCCGCGGCCGGCGATGTCGGGCGCGGTGCCGGCGATCGGTTCGTAGAGGCCGAAGCGGCGTTCGCCGGGGGCACCCAGGCTGGCGCTGGCGGCGACCCCGATCGTACCGGCGATCGCGGCGGCTTCGTCGGAGAGGATGTCGCCGAACATGTTCTCGGTGACGATCACGTCGAACGAACGCGGATTGCGCACGAGTTGCATTGCCGCGTTGTCGACCAGGATGTGTTCGAGCGCCACATCGGGATAGTCGCGGGCCACCTCGATGACGACGGAGCGCCAGAGGCGCGAACTCATCAGCACGTTGGATTTGTCGACCGACGCCAGCCGGCGGCTGCGCGTGCGCGCCAGCTCGAAGGCGGTGCGGGCGACGCGTTCGATCTCGGTCGCACGATAGATCAGCTCGTCGCGCGCGACCTGCACGCCGGCTTCTTCGCGCAGCGATTTCTCGCCGTAGTAGAGCCCGCCGGTGAGTTCGCGCACGATGATCAAATCGGTGCCGTGGATCAGTTCGGGGCGCAGCGGCGAGCAGGCGTCGAGCCCGGCGAACGCGCGCGCTGGGCGCAGGTTCGCGTAGAGGCCGAACGCTGCGCGCAACTGCAGAAGCGCCGCTTCGGGGCGTTCGCTGGGCGGGCGTCCCTCGAACCCCGGTCCGCCGACGGCGCCGAAGAGGATCGCGTTGCTCTCCCGGCAGAGTTCGAGTGTTTGCGGCGGCAACGCGACGCCGTCGCTCGTGATCGCGTGCGCGCCGACGCGCGCGTGCGTGCAGACGACATCCGGTGCGACGGTGGTCAGGACGCGAACCGCTTCCGTGGTGACTTCCGGTCCGATGCCGTCGCCGGCAAGTACCGCGACGCGCTTCAACGCACGGCTTCCCACGCGCGGACGGCCGGGATCTTGCTCGCCAGAAACGGCAGGTACCCGCCGCCCAAGATGAACGCCTTGCGCAGCGGGTCGAGCCCGAAGTGGACCGCTTCACCGCCGTCGGCGTAGAGGGTCTCGCGGTCGACGTCGATCTCGATCCGGTTCGCGCGCGCCAGCGCATCGACGGTCGCCTGCGGCAGCTTCACCGGGACCAGGCCGTTGTTGTAGGCGTTCTCCTCGAAGATGCGCGCGAAGCTCGGCGCGATGACGGCGCGAAAGCCGCGCTGGATCAGTGCCCAAGCCGCATGTTCGCGCGACGAACCGCAGCCGAAGTTCTCGCCGGTGACCAGAATCTTCGCGGACGGGCGCGAGGCGAGCAGCGCCGCGCCGTCGGGCATCCCCTCGAAGCAGTGTTCGCCCATCCCCGAATCGTCGAGCCGGGTCAGATGACGGGCCGGAATGATCTGGTCGGTGTCGATGTTGGCGCGTTCGACCGCCAAGACGTCGCCGGTGATGATCACGCGGGCACCGCTTCGCGTGCGAGTTCGGCCGGCGACCCGATGCGGCCCAAGATCGCCGAGGCCGCCACGACCGCCGGTGCCGCGAGGTGGACGCGTCCGCCGTCGCCCATCCGGCCCGGGAAGTTCCGGTTCGTCGAAGAGATGCAGCGCATCCCCGGCGCGAGCACGCCCATCGACATCCCCAGGCACGGACCGCACGAACTGTGCGTCCAAAGCGCACCGGCATCTTGGAAGATGTCGTGCAAGCCTTCACGTTCGGCTTGGCGGCGCACGGCTTGCGAGCCGGGGGTGACGATCGTGGGCACGGTCACGCGCCGGCCGCGGAAGACTTCCGCCGCCGCGCGCAGGTCGCTGATCCGGGCGTTGGTACACGAACCGATGAACGCTTGATCGATCGCGATCTCGTTCAAGATCTGACCGGGGCGCAGGTCCATGTAGGCCAGCGACGCGGCCGGCGCGTCGTGCGGCACGAAGCCGTCGACCGGGGCACACTCGCCGGGGTTGGTCCCCCACGAAACCATCGGCCGGATGCGCGAGGCGTCGAGCGTGACCTCGGCATCGTAAGAAGCACCGGGATCGGCGTGCTCCGCGCGCCAGCCCACCGGCGCCAGCGGCGTGTTCGCGAGATACGCGGCCGTGGTCGCATCGGAGGCGATCAACCCGGTCGTGGCGCCGGCTTCGATCGCCATGTTGCACAGCGTCATGCGCTCTTCCATCGTGAGCGCCGCGATCGCTTCGCCGGTGTATTCCAGCACGTGGCCGGTGCCGCCGCGGAACCCGATCGTCGCGATCACCGTGAGCGCGAGGTCCTTCGCCGTCGCGCCGTTCCCGAGCCGGCCGGTGACCTCGACGCGCATGACCTTGGGGCGCTGTAAGACCAGACACCCCGCCAGCATCGCGCCGGCTTGTGCGGTCGATCCGATGCCCAGCGAAAACGTGCCGAACGCGCCGAGCGTACAAGTATGGCTGTCGCCGCAACAGACGGTCATGCCGGGCGTCACGTAACCGCGTTCGGGGACCAGCACGTGACAGATGCCGTTATCGCCGATCTCGTGGAAGCGAATCCCGTGTCTCTTGGCCCACACGCGCACCGTCTGCGCCTGCAACGCGGTCGCGCTGTCCTTGGCCGGCGCCACATGGTCGATCATCGCGACGATGCGCCGCTGCGGATCGTAGAGCACGTCGTCGAATTGCTGCTCGATCGCGATCGCTCCGGGCGGCGTCGTGATCTCGTGGGCCACGATCAGATCCATGAAGACCAGGGCGTTGTTGCCGGGCAGCTCCTCGACGACGTGAGCGTCCCAGAGCTTAGCGAACAGCGAGCGTGACGACATGCGGTAGGGTGTCCTCGGTGGAGAGCGCGGGCAGGGCGACCGGTTCGATGCGGCCCAGGGCGCCGGTGATGGCGGAGAGCGAGGCGGTGACGATGTCGCGGTCGATGCCCACCCCCCAAGCGCTTTCGCTTCCGCTGGTGATTTGGACGTAGGCAACGGCGCGCGCATCCTGTCCGCTGCCGAGCGCGTGTTCGTGATAGTCGTGCACGGCGATATCGACGCCGAGCGTGCGCCGGATCGAGTCGACGAAGGCGTCGATCGGCCCGGTCCCCGTTCCGAAGACGGGCAGGTACGCTTCGCCGTCGCGCAGCGTGCCCTCGAAGGTGCAGGGCGCACCCTCGACGGTGGTATGCGCGCTGCGATAATCGGCCAGGCGATAGCGCCGCGGCCGGACGTAGGTCTCCTCGAACGCCGCGAGGATCTCCGCCGCGGTCATCTCGCCGCCGCTGGCTTCCGTGTCGGCTTGGATGACGCGCGCGAACGCGATCTGCAACGCGCGCGGCAGCGTGAACCCGTAGGTCGCCTCGAGCAGGTAGGCCACGCCGCCCTTGCCGGACTGGCTGTTGACCCGCACGACCGCTTCGTAACTGCGGCCGATGTCCTTGGGATCGATGCCCAGATACGGCACGCCCCAGCCTTCGATCTCGCCCGCGCGCTGCGCGGCAAAGCCCTTCTTGATCGCGTCCTGATGCGAACCGGAGAACGCGGTGAAGACCAATTCGCCGGCATAGGGATGGCGCGGATGGAGGGTCATGCGCGTGCAGTCCTCGGTGATGCGCACGACTTCGGGCAGATCGGAGCAATCGATGCCGGGATCGACGCCCTGCGAGAGCAGGTTGAGCGCCAGCGTGATGAGATCGACGTTCCCGGTGCGCTCGCCGTTGCCGAAGAGCGTGCCTTCGACGCGGTCGGCCCCGGCCATCAGCCCCAGTTCCGCGGCGGCGACCGCGGTGCCGCGGTCGTTGTGCGGGTGGACGCTCAGCACGATCCGGTCGCGGCCGCGCAGATTGCGGTCCATCCACTCGATCTGATCGGCGTAGATGTTGGGCGATGCCATCTCGACCGTCGCCGGCAGGTTGAGGATCAACGGCTCCTCAACCGTCGGCTGCCAAACGTCGAAGACCGCTTCGCTGATGCGCTTCGCAAACGGCAGTTCCGTCGCGGAGAAGGTCTCGGGCGAGTACTCGAGCTGCACGCGCGTGCGCGCCGAGATTTCGTTTGCGCGCTGTTTGATGCGCGCGACGGCCTCGGTCGCGATCGCAACCACGCCGTCTTCGTCGAGGCCAAAGACGACGCGCCGGAAGAGCGGCGAGGTCGCATTGTAGACGTGGACGATCGCCCGCGGGGCGCCGTCGATCGCGACGAACGTGCGGTCGATCAGATCGGCGCGCGCCTGCGTCAGCACGGCGATCGTGACGTCGGCGGGGATCGCGCCTTCGTCGATCAACTCGCGCACGAAGTCGAAGTCGGTTTGCGAGGCGGCCGGAAAGCCGATCTCGATCTCGCGGAAGCCCATGCGCACCAGCAGATCGAAGAAGGCGCGCTTGCGCGCGCTGTCCATCGGCTCGACCAAGGCCTGATTCCCGTCGCGCAGGTCGACGCTGCACCAGCGCGGCGCGCGTTGGATCGAGCGGCTCGGCCAACGCCGGTTCTCCAGTTCGATCTTCGGGAAAGGCCGGTAGCGATCGTTCACGCTACGCGCTCGCTCGCGATGACGCGTTCGATCTGCGCGCGCAGCCGCGTGAGCGCGGCCGGCGGCCCGGTGAACGCGAAGCGCGCGCGCGTCGCCGTACCCTCGCGGCGCGCATCCAGCTCGACCGTATCGCAGGTGAAGCGATGCGCGAGATTGATGATGCGCGCGAGCGTGCGGGCGTCGCGCAGCGAGTAGTCGCAGATCATGCCTTGGCCTCCATGGTCTCTTCGATGCTCATCCCGGCCGGGATCATCGGCCAGACGTTTTCGGTGGGATGGCACGCGCAGTGCAAGAGCGCGGGTCCCGGCGCGTCGATGAAGCGCGCGATCGTTTCGGTCGCGACGCTGGGATCGTCGAGCGAGTAGGCGGCGATGCCGTACGCGCGCGCGATCGCCGCGAAGTCGGGGTTGTCGCTCAAGTTGGTCGCCGAGTAGCGCTCGGAGTAGAACAACTCTTGCCACTGCCGGACCATGCCCAGATTCTGGTTGTCGATCAGGACGATCTTGACCGGCACGTTGTAGCGGCGCAGCGTTGCCTGCTCCGTCAGCGACATCTGGAAACCGCCGTCGCCGACGATCGTGTAGATCGGCCGGCCCGGATTCGCAAACGCCGCGCCGACGGCGGACGGCAGACCGAAGCCCATCGTACCGAGTCCCGCCGAGGTCGCGTAGGAACGCGGATGGTTGGGATGCGCGCGCTGCGCGGCCCACATCTGGTGTTGGCCGACGTCGGTCGTGATGACCGCATCGGTTTGGACGCGGGCGAAGAAGCGATCCAGGACGTCGGTCGCCGAGAGGATGTGATCGTCGACGCGATCGCTAGGCAGCGGGCCGCCGAGCAGCCGCGCCTCGACCGCCCAATCGTCGAAGCGCGGGATATGGTCGCGTTCGAGTTCGGCGATCAGGGCGATCAACGTGTCTTCCAACTCGCCGTGCAGCCGCACGTCGGCGTTCACGATCTTGCCGAACTCGCTGGTGTCGATATCGGCGTGGATGATCGCCGCTTTGCGGGCGAAGCGGTCGGGTTTCCCGGTGACGCGATCGTCGAACCGCATCCCCAGCGCAATGATCAAATCCGCGGCGTGCACGGCGCGGTTCGCCGCCTTGTGGCCGTGCATCCCGAGCATCTGCAGGTTGTGCGGGTCGTCGATCTCGCCCGCGCCCAGGGCGTTGATCGTACAGCAGTGGGGCAGGCCCAGCAGGGCCACGAAGCGGCGGAACTCGGCGACCGCTTCGCCGCGCCGGACGCCGCCGCCGATGATCGCGACCGGCCGCCGGGCGGCGCGAATTCGCTCGGCGGCGTCGCGGATGGCGTCGTGCGATGCGCGCGGAACCGCCACCTTGGGCCGCGCGCGCACCGGCACGACTTGCTCGACGACGGCCTTGAGCATGTCGCTGGGGATGTCGACCAGGACCGGTCCCGGCCGGCCGCCGCGCGCGATGGCGAAGGCCTCGGCGATCGTCTCGGCGATCCGCGACGGATCGTCGACCCGCACGTTCCATTTGGTCGCGGCTTGCGTGATCGCGCAGACGTCGGCTTCCTGGAAGCCGTCGGTCCCCATCAGTTCGCTGCGTACCTGGCCGGTGATCGCCACCAGCGGCACGCTGTCCATGTGCGCGTCGAGCAGACCCGTGACCAGATTAGTCGCCCCGGGTCCCGAGGTCGCGCAGCACACGCCGACGCGACCGCTCGTTCGCGCATAGCCCTGGGCGGCGAACACGGCCGCCGCTTCATGGCGTACGAGAACGTGCCGGACGGCGTGCCCGAAGAGCGCATCGTAGAAGGGCATGATCGCCCCGCCCGGATAACCGAAGACGACCTCGACGCCTTCGGCAACCAGCGCGTCGAGCAGTACCGCCGCACCGTTCATCTCAGAGAACCCGGAACTTGAGTTCTTCGTCGTCCGCGGCGGCTTTTTCGTCGCGGAACCACGGCATGAGGGTACGCAGTTCGCGCCCGACGCGTTCCACGTCGTGCGCGGCCGCTTTTTCGCGGAAGGCGTTGAACGACGGTTTGCCGGCCGCGTGTTCGGCGACCCACTCCTGCGCGAACGTGCCGTTGCGGATCTCGGCGAGGATTTGCTTCATCGCCGCCTTCGTCTCGTCGGTAACGATGCGCGGGCCGCGCGTGTAGTCGCCGAACTTCGCGGTGTTGCTGATGGCGTCGCGCATGCCTTCGATCCCGCGTTCGTACATCAGATCGACGATCAGTTTGACTTCATGCAAACATTCGAAGTAGGCCATCTCCGGCGCGTAGCCGGCTTCGGTGAGCGTCTCGAACCCGGCGGTGACCAGCGCGCTCAGGCCGCCGCACAGGACGGCCTGTTCGCCGAACAGATCGGTCTCGGTCTCCTCGCGGAAGTTCGTCTCGATGATGCCGGCGCGGCCGCCGCCGATCGCTGCGGCATAGGCGAGCGCGATCGCGCGGGCGTTGCCGGTCACGTCGCGATGGATGGCGATCAGACACGGGACGCCGCGGCCGGCGACGTACTCGGAGCGTACCAGGCGCCCGGGGCCCTTGGGCGCGATCATGATCACGTCGACGTCGGCGGGCGGCACGATCGTGCCGAAGTGGATGCCGAAGCCGTGTGCGAACGTCAGCGCCGTGCCGGGCTTCAGGTGCTCGGCGATGTCGCGCATGTAGACCGCCGGCTGTTCCTCATCGGGGATCAGGATCATCACGACGTCGGCCCGGTTGACGGCCTCGGGGACGGTCGCGACGGTGATCCCGTCCTGCCGGGCCACTTCGCGCGACTTCGAGTCCGGACGCAAGCCCACGACGACGCGTTGATGCGAGTCCTGGAGGTTGAGCGCATGCGCTCGGCCTTGACTCCCGTAACCGATGACGGCGATCGTCTTGCCATCGAGTGCACCGCGATCGATATCGCGGTCGTAAAAGGCTTGCATCGTTCCTCCGGAGGGGGTAAAAACAAAACCTCCCGCATTTGGCGAGAGGCTTTAGGTGATCGACTCGGTCGTCGTTCTACGCGTAAGCAACTCGCCGGCTCGGAAGAACCGTAAGGAGGAGGCTGACGACGAGGAGTACGAGGCGCGAGATCATTGCCTGCCGTTTGTACCGTGACCGGCTGCCTGCTGTCAACCCTCAGGGCCAAAGTTAGCAGGAACGAAACGCTCGCTCCAGCCTGGAAACGGCCGCCGGAGGCGCGAAGAGCGATCCATGGGCTTCTCCGCGCGCGTCCTGCTCGATAGCGTTTCCCCCTCCGGCGTCCGCCTGACAACCATGGAAGTGCGGTACCCGCGCTTCATTCATAGCGAGCTGATGACCCACCGGGTTTTCTCGCGCAACGCCGCCTCGAGCCGGGCGATCCCCATCAAAAAGATGATCGCCGCCGTGCGCGACGAGCCGGCGCTGCCCGTCTTCTGGGGGAAGAACCAAACAGGGATGAGCGCCCGGGCCGAGATCGACGAGGCGGCCCGCGAGCTGGCCGAGCGCGAATGGCGGAGCGCTCTTGAGAATGCGCTTTCCTCCGCCGAGCGCCTGTCGGGTTCCGATATCGACCTGCACAAGCAGCTCGTCAACCGGATCCTCGAGCCGTTCGCCTGGATCACGGTCATCATCACGGCCACCGAGTGGGCGAACTTCTTCACGCAGCGTTGCCACCCGGACGCCCAGCCCGAGATCCACCGCATCGCCATCCTGATGCTCGACGCCTACCGGGCCTCGACGCCGCGCCCGGTGGCCCGCGGCGCCTGGCACCTGCCGTTGATCCAGGACGACGAGCGGGGCCTGGACGCGACGCTGCTCTGTAAGCTCAGCGTCGCCCGCTGCGCCCGCGTCTCCTATCTCTCGCACGACGGTGCGCGCGACCATGCCAAGGACCTCGATCTCTACGACAAGCTGATGAGCGGCGGCGCCAACGGCCATTGGTCGCCCAGCGAACATGTCGCGACGCCGCTCGGCGACGCCCGCGAGTTCCTGGGAAACCTGCGCGGCTGGAAGCAGTACCGCAAGCTCTTCACGCAAGAGAACGCGGCGACGTTCCCCGACGAGCATTCGGAATCGGCCTGACCGCGCTTCGAGGAGCTCGCGAAACGCGGCTGAAAGCCGGATGGCGATGCTTGGGTTGATGCGCGCGGTCTTGTTCGCCGCGCTTCTCGTGCTGGCGGGCAGTCTGTCGGCGCAGGCGTCGACTTCCTCGCGGACGTTTTTCGATCGCCGCGTCGACGCGCTCACCAGCGCCCAACTTCTGCAGCTCCCGCCCGGCGCGCTGGTCGATCCGATTCGGCAGCAGGCGGGGCGCACGATCGGCGACGTGCGGCAGGGCTGTTCGTTCGGCTGGGCGCTGGCTCAGATCCTGACCTTGTGGTGGCTGTGGAATTCGGGCCGGGCGGCACGCGTGCGCGATTGGTTGCGGCGACGCTTGCGCAGCACGAGCCTCGAACGCTTCGCGTTGGGCGCCTTCTTCGCGCTCGCGACGCGGCTGGCCGCGTTGCCGTTTACGTTCGTGTCGTATCGCGTCGGCTTCAACGTCGGGCTGACGGAACAGCCGATGCAGCTCTGGCTGCTTTCCTACGTGCTGGGGGCGATCGATGTTGCCTTCCTTACGGGCCTGGTGTTCGCGTACGTTCTGTGGCTGGTCGACCGGACGCGGCTGTGGTACCTCGCGATGGCCGTGACGATCTTCGTCGTCGCCTTCGCCGGCGCGGCATTCGGCCCCGTGACCGTCGCGCCGCTGGTCTCGGCACGCCAACCCTACCCCGTCCCCGGCGCGGCCGCACCGGTCCAGGTCGCCGACGTCGCGCGCAAGACTCGCACCTTCAGCGCGCGCACCGAGGGGATCGGTCCGTTCACGCGCATCGTGCTGGGCAACGTGCTCGTCGCGGCGGCGACGGCGCCGGAGATCGCCTTCGTCGTCGCGCACGAATCCGAACACGTGCGCTTCGATGACGTCGCCAAACTGGTCGCGCTTGGCGCGAGCCTGGTCGTGCTCAGCGCGGCGATCGGCGTGTTCATCAGCGACCGGATCGGTTTCCGGCGCGATGACGACGCGCTCTCGCGCCTGGCGCTGGTTGGCGCGATGGTGGGTCTGGTCGCGATGGTGTTCTACCCGGCCTACAACGCGTACGCGCGCGGGATCGAAGTTCGCGCCGACCGCGCGACGCGGGCGGCCTTCCCCGACGTCGCCGACGCCGTTCGCTATCTCGTGCGGCGCGCGGATCACGACATGATCCCGCTGTGCTACCGGCGCTCGACGAATTGGTACTTCGCCGACAACGTCGCGCTCGGTACCCGGATCGCCGCGCTGCGCGGCAGTTCCGACCCCTGCTGGGTCCGGCCCTGACCCTTCTCGGATTGGGCGTCGCGTGAGCTGGCGCATCGGGATCGACATCGGCGGCACGTTCACCGATCTCGTCGCGCTGGCGGACGACGGCCGGCTCGTGCGCGAGAAGCTGCCCTCGACGCCGCGCGCCCCCGAAGACGGTCTGCTCGCGGCGCTGCACGCCTTGCTCGCGGAGGTTGAACCGGAGGAGATCGCGCTGGTCGCGCACGCCTCGACGATCGCGACCAACGCGCTCTTGGGACAGGTTCATCTCGAACTGCCGCGGGTCGCGTTCGTGACCACGGCCGGCTTTCGCGACGTGCTCGAAATCGGACGCCAGAACCGCAGCGCGATCTACGATCTGGCGGTCATGCGTCCACGCCCGCTCGCGCGGCGCGAGGACCGGCTGGTCGTGCGCGAACGGCTCGGCAACGACGGGGCCGTCATCGTGCCGCTCGATGCGGCCGGCGTCGACGAACTGATCGCAACGCTGCGCGAGCGGGACATCCGCGCCGTCGCCATCGGGCTCTTGCACGCCAACGTCGACGGCACGCACGAACGCGCGATCGCCGCCGCGCTGCGCGCGGCGCTGCCCGGCGTCGAACTCTCGCTCTCGTCGGAGATCGATCCGCAGTACCGCGAGTACGAACGCTTTTCGACCACGGTCGTGAACGCGGCGCTCGCGCCCATCGTGCGCGCCTATCTCGAACGCGTGGCGCACGGCGTGCGCGCGTGCGGCGTGCGGGCGCCGATCTTCGTCATGCGTTCCGACGGCGGGATGGCGGCGCTCGAGACGGCGGCGAACCGGCCGGCGACGCTGATCGAAAGCGGCCCCGCCAGCGGCGTGATCGCCGCGGCGTTCGTCGGCCGGGCGCTGGGCATCGAGCACGTCCTGTCGTTCGACATGGGCGGCACGACCGCGAAGGCCGGGATGATCCGCGGCGGGGTCCCCGAGATCAGCGCCTCCTTCGAGGCCGCGGGCTCGACCCACAGCGGCCGCTCCGTCAAGGGCAGCGGCTATCCGGTCCGCTTCCCGTTCGTCGACCTGGCCGAGGTGAGTGCCGGCGGCGGCACGATCGCTTGGCTCGACGCTGCCGGCACGCTGCGCGTCGGTCCCGTCTCGGCGGGCGCTGACCCCGGTCCCGCCTGCTACGGACGCGGGACGCAGCCGACGGTCACCGATGCGAACGTCGTGTTGCAACGCCTCAACCCGCGCGCGTTGCTCGACGGCGCGTTTCCGATCGATGCGCAGCGTGCCCGTGAGGCGGTCGCGAGCGTCGCGGCGCCGCTTGAGGGCGACGTCGAACGCACCGCTGCCGGAATCGTGGCGCTGGTCGACGCCGAGATGGCCAAAGTGTTGCGCATCGTCTCGGTCGAGCGCGGTCACGATCCGCGCGATTTCACGCTGCTCGCGTTCGGCGGCGGCGGGCCGCTGCACGCCTGCGCGGTCGCCGGCGACATCGGGGTCGCGCGTATCGTCGTGCCCGGTGCGCCCGGCGTGTTCTCGGCCTACGGGTTGCTGGCCGCCGACGTGCGCGTGACGGCGGTGCGTTCGCATGTCGCGCGGGCCGACGCGGCGAGCTTTACGCGCGTAGCGGCGATGTTCGCCGCACTAACGGACGAAACGGACACGGCGCTGGCGGCGCAAGGCGTCGCTCCCGGGGAGCGCGCGTTCGTGCGCGAACTCGATCTGCGCTACGCCGGCCAATCGACCGAACTCGCGGTGACCGCGACCGCGTCGCTCGCAGCGGCCACTGAGGCGTTCCACGCCCGCCATGAACGGCGCTACGGTTTCGCCGCGCGCGAGGATCCCGTCGAGATCGTCACCGTGCGCGTGAACGGCGTCGGCACGACGCCCAAGCCGCGGCTGATCGCCGCCGCGCTCACGGAGCCGCGCGCGACCGCGCCGGCCGCGCTGCGCGAGACGCGCGCCGTCTTCGACGGGACGGCGTTCGTCGCGACGCCGGTCTTCGCGCGCGCGGCGCTCGCGCCGGGCGATGCGTTCGCCGGGCCGGCCGTCGTCGAACAATACGACGCCACGACCTATGTCGCGCCGGGCTGGCACGCGCGGGTCGACGGCTTCGGCAATCTGGTCTTGGAGCGCGCATGAGTTCCGCGCAACGGCTCGATCCGATCACCGCCGAGCTGGTCGCCTCGGCGCTGGTCTACGCCTCCGAAGAGATGGGCATCGCGGTGCGCGACGCCGCGTATTCGCCCAACATCAAGGAGCGGCTCGATCATTCGTGCGCGCTGTTCGACGCGCAGGCGCGCCTGGTCGCGCAGGCGGAGCATATCCCCGTGCATCTCGGGTCGCTGCCGTGGGGGCTGCGCCGCACGCTCGCGTGGCTGCGCGAACGCGGCCGCGAACTGGGGCCGGGCCAGATGATCGTGGTCAACGATCCGTATCTCTCGGGGACGCACCTCAACGACGTCACCGTCATCCGTGCGATCTTCGCGGGGACGCGCCTGGTGGGTTACGCAGCCAACAAGGCGCACCACACCGACGTCGGCGGTGCCGTGCCGGGCTCGATGCCGCCCGACGCGCGCGATCTGTTCGCCGAAGGCTGCGTCCTGCCGCCGCTGCTCTTGATGGAGAATGATCGCGTGGTCGACGCGACCGTCGAGCTGCTGCGCGCGAATTCGCGCACGCCCGCGGCGCGCGCGGGTGATCTGCGGGCGCAGATCGCCGGCAACGTGGTCGGCGAACGCCGGATGCTCGAACTCATCGAGCGCTACGGCATCTCGACGGTCGAGGCCGCGCTCGAACGTGCGCTCGACGACGGCGAGCGCCGCACGCGCGCCGCGCTGCGCGCTCTGCCCGACGGCACCGTCGATCACGAGGATGTGATGGAAGATGCGAGCGGTGCGCCGTCGATCGTGTTGCGCGTGCGGCTCGAGAAGCGCGGCGATTCACTGTCGCTCGATTACACCGGGACTTCGCCGCAACTCGATCTGCCGCTCAACGCCGTCTACGGGGTGACGCTTTCGGGCGCGTACTACGCGATCCGCGCGGTGACCGATCCGCGCATCCCGATGAACGACGGCTCGTTCCGGCCGGTCGCCGTGCACGTGCCGGAGGGGACGCTGCTCAACCCGCGCCGGCCGGCGGCGGTGAGCGGCGGCAACGTCGAGACCTCGATGCGCAACGCCGATCTCGTGCTCGGAGCGCTGACGAAACTCGCGCCGGCCCGCGTCCCGGCTCAAAGCGGCGGCTCGATGAACAACGTGATGATCGGTGGGCTCGACGGCGCGGGCCGCTCCTGGGCGTTCTACGAGACCAACGGCTGCGGGATGGGCGCGCGACCCGACGCCGACGGCATCGACGCGATCCACGTCCACATGACCAACACCCTCAACACCCCGATCGAAGCGATCGAACGCGAGCTGCCGCTGCGCATCACGCGCTACGAGTTCGCCGCACGCAGCGCCGGCGACGGAACGTTTCGCGGCGGCTCCGGCCTCGTGCGCGGCTTCGAGTTGGTCGCGGGGAACGCGACCGCGTCGCTCTTGGCCGAACGCCACACCGTCCATCCGCACGGCGCAGCCGGCGGCGCGGACGGCGCGACCGGCACGCACACCTTCGTCTCGCACAACGGCACGCAGCGCGCATTACCCGCGAAGACGACAGTACAACTCGAACCGGGCGACGCCATCATCATCCGCACCGCCGGCGGCGGCGGCTACGGCCCCCCCTCGCAGCGCCCACCCCAAGCCCGCGACCGCGACACCGCCGACGAAATCGGCAACGCGTGAGTCAGTCTCGCCTAGGTTACTCGAAGAGGACGACGAGGATTGTTCCGCCGGCGGGCCGATTTCAGGGCGCGTTGCGCGTCAGGTGGTGAAGACGGTTCCTGCGACTTGCGTGCCCAGGTGGCGGGCGGTGAGAAACTCGACGATCGTGGCGTGCGCGATGCGGCCGTCGACGATTTGTGCCGCACCGACACCGCCGCGCACGCCGTAGGCGGCGGCGCGGATCACGGCGCGCAGGTCGTCGTCGAGGTCGGTTGATTCGGCCAGCGTGAGCGCTTCGGAGGGCGTGAGTTCGTCGATCAGGCGTTGGGTGGTCGCGTCGATGACGCCGCCCGCGCCGTGAAAGAAGATCGCGCGCGTCGCGCCGATCGCACGGGCGAGGGCGCTGGCGATTTCGTCGGGACCAAGCGCGACATCGTCGCCGCGGAATCCCAGCGCCACGGGCTCGATGACCGGGACGTAGCGCTCCGTCATCAGCGTGTGCAGCAGTCGAGTGTGAACGGTGCCAACCGTCTCGCCGGTGGCCGCCGGGATCATCCCCGCATCCGCGCCGGAGAGTCCGACCGCGGAATTCCCGGTCCGGTTCATCAGGCGCACCATCGTGCGCGCCGATTCGATCGTCGGTGCGACGACCACCGGGCTGACGCCCACTTCGCCCAAGAAGGCAAGGTCGGCGAAGAGCGTGCTCTCATCGCCAGCCGCCAGCGTCGCTTCGTCGATTCGAAGCACGAGCGTTCGTCGCGAGAAATCCGACATCCGACCTCCTGCTCCCATTGCTTTTTAGGGAAGACGTAATTCCCTTTCGCAAACTATCGGCAGAGTTGCCCTTCCATCTGAGTGAACGGCTGGGCGAACGGTCTGGATGCGCTCACGCGGGCGGGGCCGGTTTCCACCCATTCACGAAGTTGATCGCCTCGATCGGCGTGCGCTCGAGCCACAACTCGATGCCCTTGCAACACGCCTCCACGAGCGTTTCGAGCGCGCGTTCCTCCTCGTCCGTGAAGGGGCTCAAGACGCGGTCGATCGCCTCGCCGGCGCGATCGCGGCCGATCCCGATCCGCAGGCGCGGGAAGTCGTCGCCGAGATTTTCGATGATCGACTTGAGGCCGTTGTGGCCGCCGGAACTGCCGCGTTCGCGCATCCGGAGCTTGCCGAACGGCAGGTCGAGATCGTCGACGATCACGAGCATCGCCTGGGGCGGGATCTTGTAGTAGGTCGCCAGCGCCAGGAGCGGCTCGCCGCTCGCGTTCATGAACGACTGCGGTTTGACGAGCAGCGTGTCGCGCGCGCGGGCGAGCGCGGTTCGCGCGCCGCGCTCGCGCTTCCAGTCGGCGACGGACCAGCGCCGGGCGAGTTCGTCGACGACCGCAAAGCCGATGTTGTGGCGCGTGCGCTCGTAGTGCCGGCCCGGGTTGCCCAGGCCGGCGACCATTCGCATCGCGAGCGCGAGTTAGGAGGCGGGCTCGGCCGGGACCTCGCCGACCAGGGCCGGTTCAGCGGCGGGTGCCGGACCGCCCTCATCGGCCTCGGCCTGAGCGGCCGTCCGCGACGCGCCGACCGAGACGAGGACCGTGTCGGGTGGCGTCAGGAGCGCGAATCCGGCGGGCAACTTCACGTCGCCCGCGGTGAGGTGGTCGTGGACCCCCAGGCCGCTCACGTCGAGCGTCACGCCGTCGGGGATCTTGTCCGCGGGGCCTTTGACGTTCGATCGTGTAGCCGATGAGTTCAAGCACGCCGTTCAGGTCGCGCACGCCCGGTGCGGTGCCGGTCGTGTGGACCGCGATCGTCGCGTTGATCTCTTCGCCTTTGGCGATGCGCTGGAAATCGGCCGAGATCGGGCGGTGGTAGATCGGATCGCGCTCGATCGCGCGCAGGAAGACCGAATCGTTCTTCCCGTCGACGGTGGCATCGATGACCTTCCCGCGGCTCGCGCCGTGCAAGAGATCGGCGAACGCCTTGGCGTCGATCTCGATCGCGGTCGATTTGCCGTGCCCGTAGAGGACGCCCGGGATCTTCCCCTCGCGCCGGGATGCGCGAGCGCCGGTGGTGCCGGCGCCGCTGCGTGATTCGATGACGAGCGCGCCTGCCGCGCGTACTTTCTTGGCCATGGTGCTCCTAGACGGCGGCTGCGGTGAGGACGATGTCACTGTCGCTGCGTGGTTCTGGTGGTTGTTTGGGTGGCTGCTCGGGCGGTTCTTCGCCCGGCGCAAAGAGTTCGGAGACCGAACGATTCGAGGTGATGCGCTTGATGGCGTCGGCTAGGGTCTGCGCGATCGACTCTTGGACGATCCTCGATTCGGGGCCGACGTTGGCGCCCAGCGGGATCGTATCGGTCACGATGACTTTGCGGATCGCGGAGTTCTCGAATTGCTTGACGGCGTCACCGGCAAAGATCCCGTGGGTCGCCAGGGTGTACACGTCGGTGGCCCCGCGCTTCATGAGGGCCTCTGCGGCTTTTACGAGCGTGCCGCCGGTCGAGATCATATCATCGACCACGACGGCGATCTTGCCCTGCACTTCGCCGACGATATGGGTGACTTCGGAGACGTTGGGTTCCGGACGCCGCTTGATGATGACGGCAAGCGACGACTTGAGCCGCTTGGCATAGTTCTCGGCGCGCGGCACACCGCCGGCGTCCGGGGAGACGACGACGATCCCGTCGCCTTCGAGTTTCTGCGCCTTCAGGTAGTTGCAGAGCGTCGGCGTGGCGGTCAGATTGTCGACCGGGATGTTGAAAAAACCCTGGATCTGCGCGGCGTGCAGGTCGAGGGTTACGAGTCGTTCGGCGCCGGCGGTCTCGAGCATGTTCGCGACCAGCTTGGCCGAGATCGGCTCGCGGCCTTTGGTCTTCTTGTCCTGCTTCGCATAGCCGTAGTACGGGACGACGGCCGTGATCCGGTTGGCCGACGCGCGGCGCAGCGCGTCGATCATCAGGAGCAACTCCATGAGCGAATCGTTGACCGAGCCGCTGGGCGAGTTGCAGATCGACTGAAGAACGAAGACCTCGGCGCCGCGCACGTTCTCGCGGATCTCGATCCGGCACTCTTCGTTCTTGAAGCGGTCCACCAGCGCGTTCCCGACGCGCGTCTGCATCCGTTTTGCGATCTTTTCGGCCAGCTCGCGATTGCTGGTCCCGCTGAACAGGAGCGGCTGCTGGATCATCGAGGTCTCCGGTGCCCCCTAGGACAAGCCCCAGGGCCTCCAGAGGTCGCGCGGGCGCGGCCGTCCGGACAGGATTGGCTTCGATACGGGTTGCCAAACTCCACCATTGCTCCCTCAGCCAATCCATGACGGTGCTCGGCGGCCGGAGGCCGCCTGCGCTCCGTGGCCTGCCTGCCGGCGACCAGGGTGGGTGGCTTTGGGTGGGTGGCTTTGGGGTGTGGCTGGGGGCGCCGGGGGGTGAATCGGTTGGGGGTGGTGGGGGATTAGAGGGGGGGATGGCTGGATTTGAGTTGGTTTCGCCTTATGCGCTGGCGGGGGACCAGCCGAAGGCGACGGATGCGCTGGCGGCGGGGGTGCTGGGCGGGGATCATGCCCAGACGCTGTTGGGGGTGACCGGCAGCGGGAAGACGATGGCGATGGCGCGGGTGGTCGAGCTGGTGCAGAAGCCGACCTTGGTGCTGTGCCATAATAAGACGCTGGGGGCTCAGCTCTGCGCCGAATTTCGTGAATTTTTTCCGAATAACGCGGTCGAGTATTTCGTCTCGTATTTCGACTATTACCAGCCTGAAGCGTACATCGCGCATACCGATACCTATATCGCCAAGGACTCGTCGATCAACGACGAGATCGAACGCCTCCGGCACTCGGCGACCCAGTCGCTGCTGACGCGGCGCGATACGTTGATCGTGGCTTCGGTGTCGTGCATCTACGGGCTCGGCTCGCCGGCCGATTACATCGAGATGGCGGTCGACATCAAGATCGGCGAGGAGATCGACCGCGACGACCTGTTGCGCAAACTGATCGGGATGCAGTACCGGCGCAACGACCTCAATCTGGTTCGGGGAACGTTTCGCGTGCGCGGCGATACGCTCGAATTCGTCGCCGTCGACGAGGAACTCGTCCACCGCATCGAATTTTTCGGCGACGAGATCGAAGCGATCAACGTCATCAATCAGCTCACCGGCGAGTACGTCGAATCCAAGGACGAGCTCAAGATCTTCCCCGCCAAGCACTACATCACGCCCGAGGAGAAACTGCGTCGCGCGGTCGTCGCGATCGAAGAGGAGCTGGAAGACCGGCTGAAGTTCTTCAAGGACGGCGGCAAGCTGCTCGAAGCGCAGCGCCTCGAACAGCGCACGCGCTACGATCTGGACATGCTGCGCGAGGTCGGCTATTGCAACGGCGTCGAGAACTACTCGCGGCACCTCGCCGGCCGTGAAGCGGGCTCCACGCCGTGGTGCCTGCTCGACTTCTTTCCCGAAGACTATCTGCTGTTCGTCGATGAGTCGCACGTCACGATTCCGCAGGTGCACGGCATGTACGGCGGGGACCGTTCGCGCAAGCTTTCGCTGGTGGAACATGGCTTCCGGCTGCCCTCGGCGCTCGACAACCGCCCCTTGACCTTCGATGAGTTCGAGCGGCACGTCAAGCAGGTCGTCTACGTATCCGCGACGCCCTCGACGTTCGAGTTGGGCCGCTCGGCGCACGTCGTCGAGATGATCATCCGTCCGACCGGCCTGGTCGATCCGGAAGTCGAGGTGCGCCCGACGCGCCACCAGGTCGACGATCTGATGGACGAGATTCGCAAGCGCAGCGCCAAGAACGAGCGCGTGCTGGTGACGACGCTCACCAAGAAGATGGCCGAAGACCTCACCGACTACCTGCTCGAAAACGGCATCAAGGTTCGCTATCTCCACAGCGAGGTCGAGACGCTGGAGCGCATCGCAATCCTGCGCGATCTGCGCAAAGGCGAATTCGACGTGCTGGTCGGGATCAATCTCCTGCGCGAGGGGCTCGACTTGCCGGAGGTCTCGCTCGTCGGCATCCTCGATGCCGATAAGGAAGGCTATTTGCGGTCCGGCACGTCGCTGATCCAAACGATCGGCCGGGCCGCGCGCAACGTCGAAGGCCAGGTCATCATGTACGCCGACGTCGTGACCGAGTCGATGGCCCGGGCGCTGGGCGAGACGCGCCGTCGCCGCGAGACACAGGTCGCGTACAACCTCGAACACGGCATCGAGCCCAAATCGATCCGCAAGGAAGTGCGCGATATCCTCGATCTGGTCGGCGCGCCGATCGAAGGCGCGGTCGCGGCGCTGCGCGCGGAGAAGATCCCGCGCGAGGTCGCAATGGCCATGGCCGCCGACATCGAGCGCAAGATGCGCGAGGCCGCCGCCAACCTCGAGTTCGAGAAGGCGGCCGCGCTGCGCGACGAGTTGATCGAATTACGCAAGCAGATCGGCGGCAACGAGGGCATCCTGTTCGCGGGCAAAGCCCCCAAGGTGTTCCAGCACGCGTTGCGCGAGTTGATCGGGACGTGAACGGGGTACGACCTCGGCACCGTTTACTCGTTGGGAGACCGTCCGTATGCTCGCTTTCTGGCTGATCCCGTTCTCGCTCGGCATGCCGCTGATCGCCGCCACCGGGGGCTGCACGGGCGCCGACCCCGCGCTCACCCACGCGGCGCTCCAAACCGTGACGCGCGCGGGCGCCCTCAAGCACTACGTCGTCGAGGTGACGGTGAAGAACGTCGGCAACCGGGCCCAGCCCTCGAATCTGCTGCAATCCGTCGAGGTTCTGCAAAACGGCGACCACGTCGACCAAAAGGGGCTGCCGCCGCTGCGCCCGGGCCAGAGCGCGACGGTGACCTATGCCTTCGATCGCGCGGCCTCCGCCGGCGCCCGCACCACGCGCCTTACCTTCGTTCTCAGCCAGACCGTGGCGATCCCCGGGCCCCAGGACTGCAGCACGGCCAACGATCGCATCCGTTTGTCGGTGTGATGCCTTAAGGCCGATGAGCCCATTATGAGGAGGTCGGCCTGAAGCTACGGATCCGGGAGCGGGTGCTGCTCTTAGTGGCACCCCCGCTTTTGTTGCTCGCGATCTTCTTCGGGGTGGCTTTCGCCGTGCAGTCCGAGGCTCGCGTGTATCAGGGAAGATCGCGGGGTGCGGTCGACGCGCTGATCTCCGTCGCGCGGGTGGTGCTGGGAGCGCTCGAAGCCCAAACCGCCGTCCAAGGCTATGCGATCCACCCGCGACGCGAGTTGCTCGACGAGTATGAAGCGGCGGCCAAGTTAACGCGCGAGAACGTCGCCGTGCTCGAACGCAACGTCGAGGGCAACCCGGCTCGCCAGGCGCAAGTCGCTCAGATCGCAGCCACCGCTGAGCTCGTGCTGCGGGATCTCCACCGCGATATCGTTTGGGTCGATGGCGGCCACGCCGACCGCGCGCTCAGGGAGGTTACTACCGGCAACACGCGGCGCACGATCCTGCGCTCGCGCGCGGAGCTCGCGGCGTTCGTGGCCAGCGAACAGTCGGATCTCGCCCGTTCGCGGCTGGCGGGTGCGAAGTTGCAGTGGCGGTTCACCGCGCTGCTGGGCGGCGGGGTGGCGATCGGCGTCATCTTCACGCTCGTCTCCAGCGGGCTCTTGATCCGTTCGATCACGAATCGTATCCGGGACGTTCGCGAGCATGCGCGGCTTTTTTCGCATGGTGTGGTCGTTAGCGCGACCGTCCGTGGGAACGATGAAATCGCCGAACTCGACGTGGCCTTTCACGATATGGCCGCGCGCTTGGCCGAGCAGCAGCGGGTGTTGCGCAGCGCCCTCGACGCTGCCAAGGAGGCCTCGCGGCTGAAATCCGAGTTCGTGGCTACGCTCAGTCACGAGATTCGTACGCCGATGAACGGCGTGATCGGGATGAGCGAATTGCTCTTGCAGACCCACCTGGACCACGAGCAACAGGAGTTCGCCGAAGCGGTGCGCAGCTCGGCGCTCGCGCTGCTCGGCGTCGTCAACGATATCCTCGACTTCTCGAAGATTGAAGCCGGCCGCCTGGAGATGGAAGAGGTCGATTTCGAGATCGTTCCGACCATCGAGTCGGTCTGCTCGATCCTCTCGATGCAGGCGCAAATCAAAAATGTCGCACTCATGACGTTTGTCGATCCGTCGCTGCCGCACGTGGTCCGCGGCGATGCGCTGCGCTTCCGTCAAGTCCTCATCAACCTCGTCGGCAACGCGGTGAAATTCACCGAAACGGGCAGCGTCGTCGTTAGCGCGGAACCCGACGGGGTCGAAAAAACCGGCGAGATCCGGGTCCGCTTTACGGTGAAGGACACCGGGATCGGCATCGCACCGGAAGCGCTTCCGACGCTCTTCGAGGCGTTTCGGCAAGCCGATTCGTCGACGACGCGTCGCTTCGGCGGCACGGGGCTCGGGCTGACGATCTCCAAGGCGCTGGTCGAGATGATGGGCGGCACGATCGCCGTCGAAAGCGTCGCCGGCCGCGGCTCGACGTTCCGATTCACGCTGCCGCTTCGTCCGAGTCTGGATCTGCCCAAGCATCTGGAGCTCACCGAGGAGTTGGAGAATGCGCGCGCGCTCATCGTCTGCGACGACGCGACGGCCAGCGGCGTCTATGCGCGTTCGATCGAGGCGTGGAAGATGCACGGCGCCGTCGCGCGCAGCGCCATCGAAGGCCGCGACCGCCTGGTGCGTGCGATGGACGCTCGCACCCCGTTCAACGTCGTCGTCGTCAGCCTGCGCCCGGCGGGAGTCGAGGCGATCGCGTTCGCGCACGCGGTCCGGCACGATCCACGCATCGGCCGGACGCCGCTCGTGCTCGTGCTGCCGGGTGAAGATCGCCTGCTCGCCGAGCGCGCACGCGAGGCCGGCTACGGTCACATCATCGTCGAGCCGGTTTTCCAATCGACGCTCTTCAACGTGTTGAGCGGTTCGCTCCAAGGCCGCATCGAGAAGCGCGCACCGGTACTCGCCACACCGAATGCGGCGGCGCGTCCCGAGCGCGTGTTGCTGGCCGAGGATAATGCCGTCAATCGAAGCCTGGCGCTCAAACAACTCAGTAAGCTCGGCTTTGCCGCTACCGCGGTCGACAACGGCCGCTCCGCCGTCGAAGCCGTCGCCGCCGGTACCTATGACTTGGTGCTGATGGATTGCCAGATGCCGATCATGGACGGCTTCGAGGCGACGGGGCTCATTCGCGAGCGCGAAGCGAAAACCGGCGGCCACGTTCGCATCGTCGCGATGACGGCCAACGCACGCGACGAAGATCGCGAAGCGTGCTTAGCCGCGGGGATGGACGACTATCTCGCCAAGCCCGTCGGCCTCGCCGACCTCACCGCCCTCTTCGCCCGCATCTTCGCCTAAGCCACTCCGCGTTTAGATCAGGGCGAGGGCGTCGGGTTGGGGTTGCAGGGCGTTTTCGTTTAGCCAGGCGTCGTCGTAGAGGCGGGAACGATAGCGGTCGCCGCCGTCGCAGAGGATCGTCACGACGCGGCTCTGGGGCGGCAGGGTCTTCGCGACGCGGGCGGCGGCGACGACGTTGAGCGCGGCGGAACCGCCGATGAAGAGCCCTTCCTCGCGCAGCAGCCAGCGCGCCATCGAGACCATCGCCGTGTCGTCGACGCGCACGGCGTCGTCGACCGGGGCGCTCGCGAAGTTCGCCGTGATGCGCTTGATCCCGATCCCCTCGGAGATCGAGTCGCCCTCGGTCGCGATCGCGCCGGTTTTCACGTACGCATAGAGCCCGGAGCCACCCGGATCCGCCAGCACGACGCGGGTCGCGGGATCGTGCGCCTTGAGGGCACGTCCGACACCGGCGATCGTTCCGCCGGTGCCGGCCGCGGCGACGAAGGCGTCGACGCGCCCACCCGTTTGTTCGATGATCTCGCTACCGGTGGTCCGTTCGTGCGCGTCGCGGTTGGCGGTGTTCTCGAATTGATTCGCCCACACGGCGCCCGCCTGCGACTCCGCCAGCCGCCGCGCGACGTGGTAGTAGTTCGCGTCGTTCGTATAGGGCACGGCTTCGACGACGTGCAGTTCCGCGCCGAAGGTGCGCAAGAGCGCGTACTTTTCGGGCGCTTGATCGTCGGGCATCACGATGACCGCGCGATAGCCGCGGGCGTTCGCGACCAGCGCGATGCCGATGCCGGTATTGCCGGCGGTCCCCTCGACGATCGTGCCGCCCCGCTGCAGCAGGCCCCGCTGCTCGAAATCGGCGATGATGCCGAGGGCCGCGCGGTCCTTGACCGAGCCGCCCGGATTGAGAAATTCGGCCTTGCCCAGGATCGTGCGACCGAGCGCCGCGGAGAGCTTCGGTAAGGCGATGAGCGGCGTGTTGCCGACCGTGCCGGCGAAGCCCTCGCGAATCGTCCGTGTCATGTCGAGCCCGCCTTCGGCGCTCCGCGCGCGCACCCTTGACGCCGGGCGCGCTCGGCGCGTACGCTCGCACTCGTGCAACGAACGATCGTTCCCGGCATCTCGATGTGGTCGCGCTGGCAAGCGGATCGCGGTGTCTTCTTCAATTCGTACCTGGTCGAAGGAGCGCACGACGCGTTCGTCGTCGATCCACTCGAGCCCGGCGACGAGACGGTGCTGCCCGCGCTTGCGGCGGCCGGCGTGCGCACGATCGTGGTGACCAATCGCGATCACGAGCGCGCGTCGGCCCGGTTCGCCGAGCAGCTCGGCGCCCGCGTGATCGCAAGCGACGCCGATGCCGATTCGCTCGTCCGCCCGCCCGATGTGCGGGTTTGCGACGGCGACGATCTGCTCGGCTGGCACCTCATCGTGCTCGACGGGTATAAGACGCCGGGCGAGCTGGTCTTGTTCGATGCGCAACGGCGCGCCGCGATCAGCGGCGATGCCTTCTGGGGCGACCCGGCGGGTTCGCTGCGCCTCATGCCCGATGAGAAACTCGCCGATCCGCGCCGCGCGCTACTCTCGGCGCGCCGCCTGCGCGAGCGCGATCCGTTGCATCTCCTGGTCGGTGACGGCGCACCGATCTTCGGCAACGCGAGCGCCGTGCTGGGCGCCATGCTCGACGCGCGCGCGGCCGACGCCCCGGTACGCATCGTGAACCTCGACGACCTGCCCTATCGCCGCTCCGAAGAACCCGCGCCCTACATCGGCGAGTTCGCGGACGCCGGTCGGATCCTCGGCGCGGTGCGTCTCGGGTATGCAGTCGAACGGCTGCCGCCCGGGGGCGCCAACTGTCCCAATCACTGGCATGTGCGCGAAGAAGAACTGTTCGTCGTCGTTTCGGGGAACCCGACGCTGATCACGCCGGCCGGCGAACGCGAGCTGCGAGCCGGCGATCTGGTGTCGTTTGCAACCGGCCCGAGCGGTGCGCACCGGCTCGAGAACCGCTCGGACGCGGTGTGCGTGTTCCTCGCGATCGCCAACACGGACGGCGAGGAAGTCTGCTTCTATCCAGATTCCCGCAAACTTCTGGTCGAGCCGCCCCGGCTGATCGTGCGCTCAGAACCGGCGCTCGACTATTACGACGGCGAGTAAGCGTTGCAGAAGGAGACGCCGCGTCGCGCAGGTGAGATGCCGCCATGCTGTTCGTGACCCCGCCTGCGCTTGCTGAACCCGTCACACTCCCCGCCGTCATTGCGTACGTCGATTCGGCTCCGGGTTGTCGTGCGGCCGACATCGCGGTGACGGACCTTTCGGCGAAAGTCATCAAGCAACACGGGAAATCCGACCACTACTTGATCACGGGAAACGTGAAGAACGTCGGCCATCATACGCAAGCGGTCGGGACGACGCAGCGCGTCGAGCTGGTGCGCGATGGGAAGGTGCTCGCACCCGAACCGATCCCGGCACTGGACGCGGATGTCAGCTACATCGTGAGCTTCTCGCTCGACCGGCCGGTCAGCGAGCGCGGCAAGCCGCTCGTGCTGACGTTGCGCTACGTGCTGGACGACAAGAGCGCCCCGAAGAACGACTGCTCGAACGCGAACGATTCGCTGACGAAGACGTTCTGATGCGCGTGCGCCTGGAACGGCGCGCCGAGGACGACGCGACCGTGACCTTGGGCGCTCGCGTCACCGTGCCGCAGGCGCGCATGCGCTTGCGCTACCCGACTCGCACCGGCGCGCTCCTGCGCATCGACGGCCGCAGCGCCGCCGCGTTCGATGCCAAGCACCCCGACGCGATCGTCACGCTCGAGCCGGGTGGTCACGAACTCGAACTGATCGTCGAAAAGCGCGCGCTGCCGATCGCTGACCTGCCTTCGGGCGACGGCTTGCGCTGGCGCAGCATGAACGCGCGCGCTGCGCAAACGCCACATGGCGTCATCGCGTTGGAACCCGCGCCGGAGACGGTCGCGAATCCGACGGTTCACGACGTAGTCGCCGTCGGCCACGCGCATCTCGACCTCGCGTGGCTATGGACCTACGACGAGGCCCGTCGCAAAGCACGCCGCACGTTCACCACCGCGCTGCGGCAGATCGGCGCGAGCGAGTACGTGTTCGCGCAGAGCCAGCCACAGCTCTATGCCTGGGTGGAGGCCGATGACCCGGAGCTGTTCGCGCGCCTGCGCAAACGGATCGGGAGCGGCTGGGACGCCTGCGTCGCGACGATGTGGGTCGAACCCGATCTGCATCTCCCATCCGGCGAGTCGGTTCTGCGCCAATTCGCCTACGGGATGCGCTATGCGCGCGAAGTGCTCGGCGCCGATCCGAGCGTCGTGTGGCTGCCCGACACGTTCGGCTTTCCAAACACGCTGCCGCAACTCGCCGCCCACGCCGGCGCGCGCTTCTTCGCCACCACGAAGCTGCAGTGGAACGACACGACGCGCTGGCCGTATCCGCAGTTCGTCTGGGAAGGTGACGACGGCAGCACGCTCACCAGCGCCGTGTTCGACCGCTACGAAGGCGACGCGGCACCGGAGCGCGCGGACCTCGCGCGCGAACGCGCGGAGCCGCTGGTCGTCGGCTTCGGCGACGGCGGCGGCGGTGCGACGGATGCCGCGATCGCGCGGGTCGCGCCCGGCGCCTGGACGGCCCTCGATCGCTGGTTCGTCGCGCTTCCCTCAGCGTTGCCCCGCTACCGCGGCGAACTCTATCTCGAGACGCATCGCGGAACGTACACCACGCATCGCGATACGAAATCGCGTAACGCCGCGCTCGAACGGGCGCTCGACGAGGCGGAAGAACTCGCCGCCTGGTGCGTCGCCGTCCGGGTCGCGCCGAGCACCGTGCAGCCGTTGCGGGACGACTTGCACAGCGCCTGGACGATCGTGCTGCGCAATCAATTTCACGACGTCGCCGCCGGGACGTCGATCGCAGCCGTCTACGCCAACGTCCATGCCGAGTACGATCGTGCCGAACGGATCGTCGCGCGGGTCGCCGAGGGCGCGCGCTCGATTCTGCCGCGCGCCGGGTTCAGCGCGCCCGAAGCCGCACCGGTCGAGCCGGTCGCCGACGGCGACGGTTTCATCTTGGGCAACGGGATCGTTCACGCGCATGTCCGGCGCGACGGCACGCTCGACGAGCTGGCGGGCGCCGACGGTGCCAACGTTGCCGCGCTGCTCAATGGGCTCGCGGCCTACCCGGACCGGCCCAAGGCGTGGGATGCCTGGAACCTCGAGCGCGACTACGCCAAGCGCCGCGTCCCGGTGAAGCCCCAGACGGCCGTGATCGAGGGGGAGGCGGTCGTCGTCCGCTATCGCATCGGATCGAAATCGGCGGCGACGCTCGAACTGACGCTACGCGGCGGCGAGCCATTCGTGCGCGCGCAACTCGCGGTCGCATGGCATGAAGACCACGTGGTGCTGCGCTTGGAACACCGTTTCGCGGTCGCGGCGCGCGAGGTGCGCTTCGGCGCGCCGCACGGCACGATCGTGCGCACCGCCTATCCGCAAACCGATGCGGAGCACGCGCGCTTCGAGGTGCCGGGGCAACGCTGGGCCTTGGTCGACGACGGAACGCGCGGTGCCGCGCTGTTCGCACCCGACACCTTCGGCTGGAGCGCACGGGGCCTCGCCGACGGCGGCGTCGCGCTAGGGATGACGCTCTTGCGTTCGCCGTGCTGGCCCGATCCCACCGCCGATCGCGGCGAACACCGGATCGCGTATGCCTTGGTGCCGACGGCAGGTGCCCGGATTTCGGCGCTCGAGGGCGCTTGGAACGAATATGCGGCGATCGATCGCGTCCGGCTATTCCGCTCGCTCGATCCGGCCGTCGCGATCGTCGCGACCAAGCCCGCGGACGACGGTGACGGCGTGATCGTGCGCGTGCGCGAACTCGACGGCGAACCGCGCCCGGTCGCGCTCCTCTGCGGCGCCCGGATGCGCGAAGCCGGCCCCGTGGACGCGTGCGAACGGCCGGTTCCCGGTAGCGCGAACATCGTCGAGGAGACGCTGCGCTTCCCGCTCGCCGCCTACGGATTGCGTGCCTTCCGGGTGTGCTTCTGAGCGGCTACGACACCGCGCGGCGCGCGAACCGGATGCTCGAGCCGACCAACAGCACGATCGCAAGGACCAGCATCGCGACGATCGGTTGCCAGAGTTCCGCGACGCCCGCACCGCGCAACACGATGCCGCGCAAGATTTCGAGAAAATACGTCAGTGGGATGAGATAGCCGACCCACTGCATGACCGGCGGCATCAGCGCCCGCTCGAAGAAGAACCCCGAGAGCAGGATCGACGGCAAAGTGAGTGCGACGACGCCGAGCATCGCCTGCACCTGGGTCTGCGCCATCGTGGAAACGAGCAGCCCCAGTCCCAAGGCGGCCGCCAGAAAAATGATGGAAAGCAGCAAGAGGAGCGGAATGCTGCCCGCGATGGGCACTCGGAAGATCACGTTCATCGCGACGAGCGTGAGCAAGAAGTCCACGAAACCGATCACGGCGTAGGGCGCGAGCTTGCCGAGCATGAGGCCCAGCGCGCCGATCGGCGTGACCATCAACTGATCGAGCGTTCCCCGCTCGCGTTCGCCGACGATCGAGAGCACGGTGAGGAACATCGTAATCAGTTGCATGACGGCGCCGATCAGGCCGGGGACCAGAAAGTTCGGGCTGCGCATATCGGGGTTGAAAAGCACGCGGGTGCGCACGTCGAGGACGGCCGGCAGGGAACCCGTGAACGCGGCCCCGATCGCCGTTGCGGCGGCGTATGCGGGTTGGGCGATGGTCGAGTCCGAGCCGTCGACGAGCGCTTGCACGTGGGTGGGGAGATGGGCGTTCAGATCGGCCGTGAAGTTGGGCGGGATGTCGAAGGCCACGCGCGATGTGCCGGCGACGATCAGTCGTTCGAGACCGGCGCGCGACGTCGCCGTGTCGACGACGTCGAAGATCTCCGAACCGCGTAGCGCGTCGATGAACGCGATCGAGCGCGCGCCCCGATCCTCGTTGAAGACAGCGGTCCGCACGTGTTCGACTTTCGTGTTGATCGCGTAGCCGAAGATGAGCAGTTGAAAGACCGGAAGCGCGAGCGAGATGACCAGCGTCATACGGTCGCGCATGACGTGGCGCGTCTCCTTGTAGAGTACCGCCCCGAAGCCGCCGGTGTCGAAGGGATTGCGCATCAGCCGGCCCGGTGTGCGCGCGTCAAGGCGACGAAGACGTCTTCGAGCGTCGGGGCGATGTCGATGATGGCCCCGGGGGGGACGCTCAGGTCGCGGGCGAGCTGTTCGTTGGTCGCCGTCCGGTCGATCAGCAGGTGCAGTTCCTGACCGAAAATCGTCGCGTCGCGAATGTAGGCAATCCGGCGCGCTGCGCCGAGCATCTGCACGGCGTCGTCGCCGCTGACCTGGCAGCGCCGCGTTCCGGCCGGCGTCACGTCGGGGAGGGCGCGCAATTCGTCGCGCGTGCCCAGCGCGATGAGTTTGCCGTCGAGAATGTAGCCGACCCGGCCGCAGCGCTCGGCTTCGTCCATGTAGTGCGTCGTCACGAACAGCGCGACGCCGCGGTCGCCCAGCGCGAAGAGCAGGTCCCAGAGTTCACGGCGGGCGACCGGGTCGATTCCGGCCGTGGGTTCGTCGAGGAAGACGACGCGCGGTTCGTGCAGCAGCGCGCCGGCCAGCGCGAGGCGCTGCTTCCAGCCCCCCGAGAGCGTCTCGGCGAGCTGATCGCGATACGGCTCCAGCGACGAGAAGCGAATCATCTCGGCGATTCGCTGCGCGCGCTTCGCCGGACTCAGGCCATAGGCGCGCCCGTAGAACTCCAGGTTCTCATACACCGTCAGGTCGCCGTAGAGCGCGAACGACTGCGACATATAGCCGATCGTGCGCCGCAGCACACCGGCTTCGCGGTCAACGTCGAGTCCACAGATGCTCGCGTTGCCGCCGCTCGGTTCGACGAGGCCGCACAGCATCTTGATCGTGGTCGACTTGCCGCTGCCGTTGGGCCCGAGGAAGCCGAAGATCTCGCCTTCGCGCACGCTCAGCGAGACGCGGTCGACGACCGTGCGCGAGCCGTAACGTTTGGTCAGGTCGCGCGTTTCGATCGCGATCGGGAGGCTCACAAGAGTTCCACGGTCGCCGTTGTCCCGCCGTGCACGGGATGCGCGCGGTCGTGGATGCGAACCTTGACGCCGAACGAGAGCGTCGCGCGGTCCTCGGCCGATTCGACGTTTTGCGGTGTGAATTGGGCTTGCGCGTCGATTTGCTCGACGGTTCCGTCGAGCGTCGTACCCGGCGTCGAGTCGGGATGCACGGCGACGCGATCGCCGGTGTGAACGCGTCCGGCCGCCGACTGTGGGATGAAGACGCGCACGTAGGGTTCGCCGGCCTCGTCGATCGTGGCCACGGCCGCGCCCGGCGCGACCAGATCGCCCACGTGCAGATCGAACGCGCTCACCGCCCCCGCCGCCGGCGCGCGCACGACGGTATCGCTGAGCCGCGCGGCGGCGGCGGCGACACTGCTCTGCGCGGCCGCCAGGTCTGCCTGGGCTTGGCGCAGCGCGTCGGGCCGCGCGCCGGCGGCCAGCGAGCGGTACGCGTTCTGGGCCGATTCGTAGGCGGCTCGCGTCCCGGCGATGGTGCGCGGCAGCGTTACTTGCGCGCCGTTTTGCAACTGCGTGCGCGCGCTCTCGACGCCGGCGCGGGCAGCCGCGACGGCAGCACGGGCGCGCAACTCGCGCGCGTTTGCGGCGTCGTTCGATTGGGATGAGAGATCGCCGGTGGCGTGCAGCGCGCGGGCGCGCGCGGCGTCCGCCGCGGCGTCGCGTTCGCCGGCCTGCGCGTCGGCGAACTGGGCCCGCGCTTGCGCGAGTTGGTCGCGCAGGAGATCGACCTGCCGCGCTTGCGAGAGCCGCGCGCTCTCGTACGATTCGCGCGCCTGCAGAGCCTGATCGGCGGCGCGCGCGAGGTCCTCGGCTCGTGTGCCGGCTTGCAGATCGGCGAGCGCTGCAGCCGCCGCCGCTGCCTGATGGCGGGCGCCCTCGAGTGCGGCGCGCTGCTGCGCGTCGTCGAAACGGACCAGCACCTGACCCGCGGCGACCTGCTCGCCGTCCTGCACCAGGACGGCCGTGACGCGGCCGCCGATCGGGCTTCCGACCGCGGCGGACGGCGCCTGCACCGTGCCGCTGTAGGTCGTGCCCGCGGCCCGCGCACATGCCGCTAGCACCAACACGAGGCAGCAGCGGGCGACGCGCGGGAAGTGGCCGGCTTGGAGATGCACCAACCGTCGACTTCATGCGCCGCGGAGCAGTTCCCGCTCGCCGCCGCGCAGGCGAAACCAGCGCGCGGCGGCGGGAGTACGTGGTGATAATGATCGTTCCCCTGCTGATCCTGGGGCTGCTATCCGCCACGCCGGAAGGCGCGCCGCCGTCGACGGCCGCCGCGGCGTTCGCCGCCGGCGAGTTTCCGCGCGCCGCGGAGGCCTACGCTGCCGAGCTGACCGCGAACCCGGCCGATTTCGACGCGCTCGTCCGGCTGGCAGCCCTGCGTCTCTATTCCGAAGATCTCGACGGCGCGCAAGCGTTTCTCGAGCGCGCCGCAGCCCTGCAGCCCGACAGCCCGCGCCTTAGCGGGCTGCGGGCGACGCTGCTAGGCCGCCGCGACGTGCGCGGCTCGCTCGCGAACGCGACGCTGGCGGGCGCCGAAGCCCGCGTCCCGTTCGTGGCCGCCGAACCACTGCCGCTGGTCACCGTCTCGGTCAACGGGCACGACGCGCTGTTCGTCGTCGACACGGGCGCGCCGGACATCGTACTCGATCCGGCCTTCGCGCAAGAGCTCGGCATCGCAACGACCGCTGCCGGGACCGGCACGTTCGCCGGCGGGAAGACCGGCACGGTGCAGCACGCGGTCGTGGATCGCTTCGCGGCCGGCGTCGCGACCGTGCGCGCGATGCCGGCGACCGTGTCGCCGACTCGAATGGTGCCGTTCTTCCCCGGCCGCCGCGTCGACGGCATCCTCGGCACCGGCTTTTTCATGCGCTTTACGAGCACGATCGATTATCCGCACGCGCAGCTCGTCTTCCGCCCGCGCGGCGCGCAAGCGAGCCCCCCGAGCGCGATCGTGGTTCCGTTCTGGCTCGTCGGCGATCACTTCTTGTTCGCGCGCGGACGCGTGAACGATGCGCCCGAAGCCCTGATGCTGATCGATACGGGCCTAGCCGGCGGCGGGCTCGCGCCGACGAAAGCCACCATCGACGCGGCCCACATCGCGCTCGATACGCAACACGCCGATACGGGCATCGGTGGCGGCGGCAACGTTGCCATCGTGCCGTTCACCGCGGCGCGCGTTCAGCTCGGTGCCGCCGTCGTGCACGACGTTCCGGGACTCTACACGCCCGAGGGGACCCCGTTCGCGATCTTCCCCTTCACGACCGGCGGCGCCGTCTCGCACGACTTCCTCAAGCACTTCACCCTAACATTCGATTTCGTCCGCATGCACCTCGTCCTGACCCCCGCGTCATAATGCTCGCCGCCGCTCAGGATGGCAGGGAGAGGAATCGCGAGACGGGGGTCGCTAGTGCTGTTCGATGCGTAGCGTCGACACCGTTCTCTTCGATCTCGATGACACGTTGCACGACGACAGCCGGGCGTATCGTGCGGCGGCGCGCATGGCCGCCGAAGACGTTGCCCGGAGTCATCCGATCGTAGCCGAGGTCCTGTTCGAGGCATACGATCGCGAGGTCGCTCGCTTCTGGGGCGGATTGACGGTGGAGCATCTGTCGCTGGGCATCGACGACACGCGTAGCCAGATGTGGTTCGACGCGCTGCACGTCGCGGGCATCGACGACCGGGCGCTGGCGGAAGCCACCGCCGCCGCCTACACCCGGTATCGCGACGAGGTCCTGGAACTCGCCCCCGGTGCACTCACGCTGATCGAGTCGCTGCGCGAGCGCGGCTGCAAACTCGGCATCGTCACCAACGGCTTCGCTGCGACGCATCATTCGAAGATCGCCCGCCTCGGCTTGACCCAGCTCGTCGATGCGGTCTTCCTCGCCGACGAGATGGGGATGGTCAAGCCCGACCCTGGCGTCTTCCGGCATGCGATGGAGCGCCTGGGCAGCGTCCCCGAACGGACCGCGATGGTCGGCGACCGCTACGACCGCGACATCGCGGGCGCGCTCGAACTGGGCCTATTCACGGTCCTCATCGACGTCCATGCCATCCCGCTGCCGCTGGGAGCCCGGCCGCCGGACGCGACCGTGGCGGCGATCGGGGATGTCCTCGGCGTCCTCCCGCTGGGCTGATCGATGGACGGGCGCAACGAACGGACGTTCGAGCCGGTCTACGCCGAAGTATGACGCCCCAGGCAACGGCGCGGGCCCTCGATGCGATCGTCATCAAAGGCGCGCGCGAACACAATCTCAAGAACATCGACCTCACGCTGCCGCGCAATCGGCTGATCGTCGTCACGGGGTTGTCTGGGTCGGGCAAGTCCTCGCTCGCCTTCGATACGATCTACGCGGAAGGGCAGCGCCGCTACGTCGAGTCGCTCTCCTCCTACGCCCGCCAGTTCCTGGGGCAAATGGAGAAGCCGGACGTCGACTACATCGAAGGGCTCTCGCCGGCGATCTCGATCGACCAGAAGTCGACCTCGCGCAACCCGCGCTCGACGGTCGGCACGGTCACCGAGATCTACGACTACCTGCGCTTGCTCTTCGCGCGCGTCGGCAAGCCGCATTGCTATCAATGCGGCCGGGAAGTGAGCGCGCAGTCGAGCGAACAGATCGTCGATCAGATCCTGGCGCTGCCCGAGGGCACCAAGATTCAGTTGCTCGCGCCGATGGTTCGCGGCCGCAAGGGCGAGTACGCCAAACTCTTCGAGGAGATCAGTAAGGAGGGCTTCGCCCGGGTCCGCGTCGACGGCGAGATCAAGGAACTCCGGCCCCCTTCGACAGGCTCAGGACAGGCTTCAGGACAGGGTTCGGGCCATGCGCAAATCGAGCTCGACAAGAAGCGAAAGCATACGATCGAGGTGGTGGTCGACCGCCTCGTGATCAAGCCGGAGATTCGCAAGCGGCTGACCGACTCGATCGAAACCACCTTGCGGCTCTCGACCGGAATCGTCACCGTGCTCTACGATACGCCCGGCAAGACGCCCAAGGGGACGGCCGAGTGGCAAGAGCTGACGCTGAGCGAGGCCTTCGCGTGCGCCTATTGCGGCCTCTCGTTCCAGGAACTCGAGCCGCGGCTGTTCTCGTTCAACTCGCCCTACGGCGCCTGCCCGGCCTGCAGTGGCTTGGGCGTGAAGATCGAGATCGATCCCTGGAAGGTCATCCCCGATCGCTCGAAGTCGATCGAGGAAGGCGCGATCGTTCCGTGGAGCAAGTCGCTGGGCGGCGGGCGCTATCCGTCGATGAACCCGTACTATCTGCAGCAGGTCGAGCGCGTGCTGCGCTCCCGGCGCGTCAAGCTCTCGACGCCGCTCGACAAGATGCCGCCCGATCTGGTCCAAACGATCCTCTACGGCACGGAGAAGAAGCAGCGCTTCGTCTACGAGTCCAAGAGCGGTCATACGTGGGAGTACGATGCGGCTTTCGAGGGCGTCGTCAACAACCTGCAGCGCCGCTATACCGAAACCTCGAGCGACTACGTCAAAGAAGACATCGAGAAGTTCATGTCGGCGACGACGTGTACGGTCTGCGAGGGCGCGCGCCTCAAGCCCGAGGCGCTGGCCGTGACGATCGACGGCCGGAACATCCACCAGCTCACCGGGCTGTCGGTCGAGGCCGCCGACGCGTTTTTTCACGCCTTCGTCCCGAGCGCGCGCGAAGAGCTGATCGCGCACCAGATCCTCAAGGAGATACGCGCGCGGCTGGGCTTCCTGGCCAACGTGGGGCTGGGCTATCTGAGCCTCTCGCGTAGCGCGACGACGCTCTCGGGCGGCGAATCGCAGCGCATTCGCCTCGCGACCCAGATCGGCAGCGCGCTCGTCGGCGTCCTCTACATCCTCGACGAACCTTCGATCGGGCTGCACCAGCGCGACAACGACCGGCTGCTCGCGACCCTGCGCACGTTGCGCGACATCGGGAACACGCTGATCGTCATCGAGCACGATGAAGACACGATGCGCGCCGCCGACATCATCGTCGATATCGGACCGGGCGCGGGTGCCGAAGGCGGCGAGGTGCTCAGCGTCGGCCCGATCGAGGCGATTCTCGCCAATCCGGTCTCGCTGACGGGCGCGTATCTCTCCGGCCGGCAGTTCATCGCCATCCCCAAGGTGCGGCGCACGCCGCGCGGTTGGCTCAACGTGAAGAAGGCGAACGCCAACAACCTCAAGCGCCTCGACGTCGATTTTCCGATCGGGACGTTCGCGTGCGTCACCGGCGTCAGCGGTTCGGGGAAATCCTCGCTGGTCAACGAGGTCCTCGTCAAGGCGCTCAACCAGCACCTGCATCATCAGCCGGCCGGCGGCACCTACGGCACGGTCAAGGGCGCGGAGCAGCTCGACAAGCTCGTCGTGATCGATCAATCGCCGATCGGCCGCACGCCGCGCTCCAATCCCGCCACCTACACCGGCGCGTTCGATCAGATTCGCGAACTGTTTTCGCTGGTGCCAGAGGCGAAGCTGCGCGGGTACACGCCCGGCCGGTTCTCGTTCAACGTCAAAGGCGGGCGCTGCGAGGCCTGCCAGGGCGACGGCGTGATCAAGATCGAGATGCACTTCCTGCCCAACGTCTACGTCCCGTGCGAGGTCTGCAAGGGCAAGCGCTACAACGCTCAGACGCTCGAGGTGAAGTTCAAGGGCAAGTCGATCGCCGACGTGCTGGAGATGCGCGTCGACGAGGCCGCGGAACTCTTTTCGACGATCCCGCGCATCGCCAACAAACTCAAGACGATCGCCGAAGTCGGCCTGGGCTACATCAAGATGGGCCAGCCCGCCACGCAGCTCTCGGGTGGTGAGGCCCAGCGCATCAAACTCGCGACCGAGCTCTCACGGCGCGCCACCGGCAAGACGTTCTACGTGCTCGACGAGCCGACGACCGGCTTGCACTTCGCCGACATCCACAAGTTGCTCAACGTCTTGCAGCGCTTGGTCGCGGTCGGCAACACGGTGCTCGTGATCGAACACAACCTGGACGTCATCAAGACGGCCGATTACGTGATCGATCTCGGCCCCGAGGGCGGCGATAAAGGCGGCGCGATCGTAGCCACCGGGACGCCGGAGGCGATCGCTGCGAATCCGGCGTCCTATACGGGCCGCTACCTGCAAAGCGTGCTCGTCGACGAACGAGCGCATGGCCTGCGCGTCGATCCGAACCGGATCGATGAACTCGAACGGATCAACCGCGCGCAACTTGCCGAGCTGGCGAACAACGGCCGCGTGGCCGTCGAAGTCTGAGGTTCGAGCTAGCGCAGAAGCGTCAGCGCAAGCTGACCGTTCGCGGTTTGCAGTGAGCCGCGGAAGGGAGTCGTCGTTACCTTGAAGTCGAACTCGAAGTAGCGGCCGGTACGCGGTTTGGGCAGGATCGTCGCCGTGCCGTCTTGCCAAAGGATCTTGTCGCCTGCGCGTGCGTCGACGAGGAAGTGCGCCTGCACGTGGACGTATTGTCCGCGGGCCGGGTTGGGCGGATTGAGTTTGAACGTCGCGATCGGAATCTTGGGATCGATGACGATTGGGATGTCGGTTGCCCCGGTCGATCTTCCGACGGCTTCGATTGCGATCGAGGCCGGTCCGGTTTGGGCGTTGGCCGGCACGTACGCGCTCCCGGCCCAGGTCTTGTCTGCGGCTCGATAGACGAGATTCGTTGACAATCCGAAGATCGTCGCCGTGACTTTGCCGACGGGTTGCGAGGTCTGCACGAGCACCGAGGTCGACGCACCCGCCGGGAGGCGTTTGATGAGCGCCCGCGCGGTGACCGCGATGGATTCCGTGCTGCTGAACGTGAACACGACGCCCTTCTCCCCCTCGCCGATGCGGAAGTTCATCCCGTCGACATGCGTGCCCGACCCGAGATGGGCTTGCAAGCTCGCGTCGCTCGTAACGGCCAGCCCTTCGCCGAGTGTTTCGGGATCGACGGTCAGAGTATAGTCGCCCGGCGGCAGATTGTCGATCAGGTACGATCCGTCGTCTTCGGTAATGGCCGCATGATCGCCCGGATTCGCCACGACGTAGGCGTTGGTGACGCCTTTGCCCGCAGCGTCTTGGCCGGTAGCGTAGGTGATAAAACCCGCGATCGAGCCGAGCGCTGCGCCGACGAACGAGATCCGCGACGACTCGCCGGAGATGATCGAGATGTTCTGCTTTGCGGCACCGGCGAGCCCGAAATTGGCCGGAAACGTCTCGGGAAGAACCGCTACCGTGTGCGTGCCTGCGCTCAAGCCGCCGAAGGCGAACATGCCGCGCGCGTCGGTCACGATACGCGTCTTGTCATCCAGCAACACGGCCACGCCGTTGATCGGCGTTCCGGCCGCATCGCCGGCCTGGACCGTGCCGATGATCGAGCCGTAGGCACCGATGCCGAGCACGACCTGGGCCACCTGGCCGCCGAGCAGGTTCACGGTCGTGATCGGATTCGCCGGCTGCGTGCCGCGTGGCAAGCTCGCCGGATCGATTGAAATCGAATGTGCTCCGGCGGGCAAGAAGTTGAACGTGAAGTGACCTTGAACGTCGGTGCGCACCACGCGCCCGCCGTCCAGCACGACCGATATGTTCGGGGCGCCGATGGTGGACCCCGGTGCCGACGCGCCGAGGAAACCGCCGCTGAAATCCTCTTGTACGACGCCGCTGATCGTGCCGGGAAGCTTCGGATTCGCGCGGCCGCTCACGACGCCGTTGCCGATCGCAAAGGGCGCACCGAGTGAGAACGAAAACTGCAGCGAGCGCCCATCGATCTCCGGTTGGAGCGGGTCTTTGCGGAATTGCCACGCCGCGTTGGTCGTCACGACGAAGACGTTCGAGAGGCGCCGCGTTACCGAGAGGGTGGGCGAAACGGATTCGAGCGCCGAGGTATCCGTAAATGTCCGAGCGAGCTGCGTCGAAAGCGTATACGAGGTTTTCCCGATCGCGCGCGCGACGCCGACCGTGAGTGTCGGTGAGCTTTGGTTGCCTGCCGCCGAGGAGAACGTGCGCGCGAGCGCCAGTCCGGTCTGAAGCGTGTATTGGCCCAGCGAGCGCCCGAGCGTGAGCTGGAAGTTGCTGCCGGCGTTCGGCGAGCTGTTAAGTTGGGTGCTGCGATTGAACCCGCCGGAGAATCCCAGCGCGAAGCCTTTGAGCGGCAGCGCGAATCCGAAACTCGCATTCCCGGTCCAGTCGACGCTTCCGGGCGCGGTCTGGTTCGAGTTCGAGACGGCGAAGATCGCGCTCCCGCTCTTGCCGAGGCGCTCGTTGAGTGAAAGACTCTCGCTCTTCGTGTTCGAGGTGCTGCCGGGGTTCCCGGTAGTCTCGTTTTCGAGCGTCACCGTATAGGGCGCTTTGCCGAGCGACGCGTGATACGAGAGTCCGGTGAAGCGATCCGCCTGCGCGAGCCCGCCGAGGCTTTCGTAGTTCGGCGAGAGATCGCGAAACGTGAAGCTCGCGTATTGCCTCGCTCCGCCATCGTCGATGCGGCCTTCGGTTGCAAACCCCATACCGTTCGGGATGATCGTGCCGTCGGGGTTGAGGCCGAGGTTCGTGGTTCGCTCGACGCCGATTTCGATCTGGCCCGAGATGCGCGTCGGCTGGGTGACCAGCCCGAAGAGCGCACCGGTGACGCGTCCGCCGCCCTTACTGGTCGCATTGTAGACGGCGACCGTCGAGACGCCGCGCTTGCCGATCGTCCGCAGCCGTGCGCCCTCAACGACGAACTCCGGCTGACCGCCGACGACGCCGGCGTACAGCGTGAGGTCGCCGTGCTTGCGCGGGAATAAGACGGCGGGCCCGCGGGCCGTCGTCCCCGCCGGGATCATCCCGAGCGCGCCGACTTGCTGGGGTCCGAAGAGAAAGCTCTGGTGCGCGGTATCGTACTCGGCGTTGGCTTGGCCGACGCTCGACCCATGCTGGCCGATGGCCGCCGGGATCATCAGCATCGTCGACGTACCGGGCGTGTGGCGCGTCAAACTGAAGGTCGCGCCGGCATTCGAGATGGTGCCCGCCTGCGTTCCGGCGAGGCCGTTCGAGTAATTTTCGCCGCCGATCAGGTTGCCGGTGATGCCGATCGCGATCGGTCCCCCGTGGGTCGCGTAGAGCGGGGGCATGCTTGGACTCGGTGACGGAGAAACTGTCGGTGCGGGTGCGGGTTCATCGACCCAATCAGCGGACTGAGCAAGTCCGGTTGCGACGATGAATCCCGCGGTGGCAATACAGAGCAGACCGGCGTTGCGGCTGACTGCGGCCCAGTTCACATCAATTGGCGATCCACGTGTACGTGATCGTTTCTTGTTGGCCGGTGGCCGGCACGGCTTCCGAACCGACGGCGACTTGGTAGTTCACGTCGAAGGTGACCGTGTTGTTGTTCACGCTCGTGCCGCCGTTCGTGGTGTAGCCGAGGCGCGTTCCGGTCCCTGAGCCGGTCAATTGGATCGGCGTGTACGTCGTGTTGTCGTAGGTGAAGCAAGTCGCGCCCGCGCACGGGATGCTCGCGGCCAAGGGGTTCGTGGTTCCGCCGGTGGAGTTGGTCGGATCCGTCGAGACGAGCAGCTCGTTCGAGGCGCTCTCGGTGACGACCGTGCCCGTCGCGGAAGCCAGTGCCCCGGTCGCCGGCGGATTGCCGCCGGCCGATGCGTAGAGCGACCAGTTCGTCGGGTTCGACGCGTCGGTCGTCACCGAGACGATCATCGCGTCTTTGCAGTAGTAGTATTTGTTCGGACCGATCGCGCCGAAGTACACGGTCTGGGCGGGCACGGATATCGCGAATCCGGTGGCGGCCGCCGTGCCGCCGCAGACCGCGGCGGGATTCACCGTCACGCTCACGGTCGCGGAGAGCGCGATGAGGATGTCTTCATCGTCGGTCCAGTTCGGCGACACGGCGGCTGCCGAACCGTTGACGGTTGCGATGAAGGCGTAAGTGCTGTTGATCTTCAGCGGCGTCTTCGCGGTGAACGTCACGTCGAGCGTGTCGCCGGAGATGAAGCTGCCGCCGGGGCAAGTGATCGACATCGAGCCCGCCGCCCCAGTTCCGCTGACCGGGTTTACCGGCGCCGCGATCGTGCAGCCGTTGGCATTCCCCGTGCGCTCGATGACGAGCGTCGGCGTGGCGGTCACGTTCCAGATGGTCCCGCTCGAATCCGCGCCGTTGCTGCCGGTCGTATCCGAGGACGGGATGGCGATCGTGGCGGCCGTGATCGGCACGCTGCCCGTGTTCTTGATCTTGTAGACGTAGGTGTCGTAGAAGTTCGGAGAGACGCCTTGGTAGTCGCCGGTGACCTGCGGCTCGTTGCCGACGATCGCTCCGACCAGCGTCCCGCCCGGTCCCGTGACCGACGAGAAGCCGGCCCCGGCGGCCGCGGTCGCCACGACGCTGAGCGTGGAGTTGATCGGCGTCGACCAGGCGTCGGTCGTCGCGCCGTGGCCGAAGCTCGAAACCGTGATCGGTGTGACCGTCGTCGAGGCGCCCGATGTCACGGGGATGCTCGCGCTGAACGTGGCGCCCGAGGTCAGCGAATAGGGTTCGTTCGGGAGCGCGAACGGACACACGGCGAGTTTGTCGGAACCGAACGAGGTCGAGGTCGCGGGAACCACGGGCGCGGTCGTGACCTGCTGCGGGCACTGGCCGAAGTAGAATGTCGTGACCCCGGCGTTGACGTTGACGTATTCGCATGACCAGCCGGGCGTCGTCGTCGAGACGGCACCGCAGTTGTTCGGCACGCTGACATACGGTTGGCTCGGGAACTGCACGGCAACCATGTCGACTTCATCGGGGAAGGGATCCGCGCCCGACGTGGTGTTGCGCAGGTTGAAGGTCAGAGTATTCAGCGTGCTTGTGCCGACGGTCGACGGCGTGACGCCCGCGGTCATGAGTCCACCGTTGAGCGAGTAGGCGGCGATCGCCGTCGAATCGACGGTGGTCGGTGATCCGATGAACGTGGGTACGCTCGCGGTTTGTGGATTGATGGGTATGGCGACAGCGCCGTAGCCGTTCGAGTCCTGGATGATCGTGCCGATTACGTCCTCGTAGGAAAACGACTGCGACGGCGGCGTGAACGAGATATAGAACGTCTGCGTTCCGCCGGCCGGGATGGGCGTAGTCGGCGTGAGACACGCGGTGACACGCGCTTCGCCGTCGCAGAAGCCGGTCGTGGTCAGGGTCGCGCCGTTGGGCGTGTGAGCGTCGATCGCCGCACTGGCCAGCGAGAACGCGGCCGGAGGCGAGATATCGAACATGTTGAGCGTGAACGCCGCTGAGGTGTCCTTGAGCGAATAGGCGATCACGACCTTACTCGCCGCATTGATGAACGGCTGGTTGTTCGCGAGGATCGACTGCGCGACGCCCGCGACGGTGCAATTCGCGTTGGTCGTGGCGCAGCGCGGCGTGTATCCGCCGTCTTGAATCGCATGCCAGGTCGAAGCGGAGTCGTAGTAGCCGGCTAAGCCGACCGTAGCCGTCCCCGAAACGGTCCCTGTCCCGTTGGTGACATAGAACTCGTTCGAGACGCCGCCGTAGGCCGACGCAACGCCCGGATCGACGGCGTCGACCGGGACTTCATTCGTATTGAAGAAGCAGGCCGTGCCGGCGCAGCCGGTCGCCGTGACGACGAGTCCGGTGATGACGAGGGAGGCACCGGGCGCGAGCCCGGTCGTCGTTCCCGACGGAGTGATGCTGAACGCGTAGAAGTTCGTCGCCGCCGCGTTGCTGCACGGCGGGTTGGTGACGTTGAGGCATTGGAGCTGGACGTTCCACGCGTTGCCGGCGGAGTCGGAATAGATCGCGCTGCACGTTCCGGAGACGTTCGCGTCGCACGGAGTGCTCTGGCTCGGCCCCTGCATCGAGACGTCATCGACACCGGCCGCTTTGCTGGTCGAATAGGTGACGGCCTGGTACGATTTGCCCGGATCGCCGTTGTTGGAGCCGAACGTCAAATCGGCCGTATTGGTGAGCATCAACGAGGTCGCTTGGGTGGTTCCCGAGGCGATGTTGAGCGTCGTCGAGTCCGTAGGCGCAGTGAATTCCCAACGCGTCGTGTAGCCGAGGATTTGAAACGACTGCGCGGCGACGAGCTTGCCGAGCGTCGCATCGTAGATCGTCGCGGTCCAGGTGCTTCCTGGATACGCTAGCTCGAACGGAATCGACTGCGTCGGCAACTGCCACTGATTGAAACTCGGCGTGATCGTGGTCAGCCCCGAGTTGGTCTTCACGTTGGTGAACTCTTTGGCGACGGTCCCGGTCGGATCGGTCACGACGAGCGTGTAGTTGTCGGTGCTCACCGGCAAGCCGGTCGCGCCGAAGAAGAGTTGCAGGTCCGTATAGTTGCTGTCGTTGACGGTCGTGGCCGTCCCGTTCCATGCGACTCGCGTCGTTGGCCCGGCCGTCGTGAACGTGACGCCGCCTTGAACCTCGAACTGCAGGTTGACGCGTCCGGTGCCGGCCGCCGCGCGGCCGTCGATGATGCTGAAGAGGCGCGAGGCGACGCGCTGGCCGGTGGTTTGATCGAAGATCGTGGCCATGTACGTTCCACCCTCGGGCGGAGTCGGTGCCGTTCCGAGCGTGACCGCCCAGTTTGCGAGGATGAGGCCGTTGTTGTTCGGAATCGCTCCGGTCGCGGCGGCCGCGGTCAGGTCGCACAGATTGTGATTCGTCGTGACGGTGGTTTGCGTCGATGCGGGCGCCGTGAACACGCACTTGCCCGTGAGCTGGTCCTCGATCCCAACCATGTAGCTATCGGTCGTGGTGAGCACGGTCGCGGCCACGAATACCGTGGCGCCCGTTCCGGCAGCGTTGGTGGTATACGTTTGGGTCTTGGTCGAGAGCGTGCCGTCCGTGTAGGTCTCGATGTTCGGCGACGGGCCGACCAGGATATAGGCGATCGCGTCCCACGCATTCGTCGTGGTGTTCAGCGTGGCAAAGACGTAGATGCCGCCGGTCGTCGCAACGACGCTGCGTGCTCCGCCCGTCGCGCCGGCGTACGGGCCGCCTGCGGCGGTCATGCTCGCAGTGCTCGACGCGTTCCCGTTGGTCGAGATGGCATAGTAGTCTTGGTGACTGCCCGTGGCCGGCAGAAGCGCGGCGTTCCACGTGATGGTCTGGCCGGTGACGAAATTCTGGTTGGATCCTGCTCCGGCATCGAGGCAGGCCGGGTTCCACGCGAACACGATGCAGGCGCCGGTCGCGCTCTTGATTCTCCGGTAGTGCAACGTCCCGGTCGGCATGGAGGGCAGCGGCGGCAGCACGCGGTTATTCAAACCGGTTACCGTGATCGGCGCCGGGATCGCACTCGGGTTCGGGCGGGGCAGCGCGCCGGTGGCTCGAACCTGCGGCAGAGCACGTTGCGTCACGTTTGCAAACGCGCCGGCAACGGCAACGCCGCTCGTCAGGCTGACAATCAACGCCGCGAACGCGGCAAGAACTCTAGTACGTACTAACATAATTATCTCCCGAGTTCGCTCGAGTCGCCTCCGGTGCGTCACCTACGAGATCGATACGATCATTCGATTCGGACATTAGGTATGAGCCTCGAGGTGAAACTTGCCGCCGGTTCGTTTCGCACCCCCATAGTCGACGATTGCAACAACGTCGTACGACGCCGGGGCGAGCCGATTGCCCGTCACTTCGAGTGTTCGTTCCCCGCCGCGTTCGACGAGCGCGTTCTTCCGGAACGCAAGCGTTTGTATGATGGAACCGTTGTGCACGATCTCCACGCGGCCGTTGAGATACTCGTGCATGGTGCCCGTGTTCTGGAAGACGACCTTGTAGGTTTCCGTTCCGTGCGCATCTGCCGCCGCGTCGATGTGAATAATGCGGCCGCCACGCTCACCCGTACCGGCAACCGTCGCGTAGACCTTATCGGCATAGCGGGCAGAAAATCCAATGCCGACTCCCGCGCCCGTGCGTGGCGGCCGCGTTTGGATGAAGATGACCCCGGCGTACTCGCCCCGCAGCTCGCCGCGCGGAACGAGCAGCGAGAGCTGCACTTGCTGAAACGACTGCGGCGGCATGTCGAATTCACGTGGCCGCAGCGCGATCCACTTGGCGAGTGACGTTCCGCCGCCGGTCGGCTGCGCATAGTGATAGAGTCCGGCATCGTCGACCGTGTACTCACCAGTCGAGATCACGACATGCGCCGGATAGTCGGAGACGTTGCTCACCGTCACCGGCACGTTGGCCGCCATGCCGGGCGTCACGTCCACCTCGATCTTGCCCGGCACGACGCGTAGACCAACCCCGCCGGTGGGCGACGGGGCGATGGCGAGCGTGGCGATCAGCGCACCGAACGCGGCGAGCCGGGTAACGGAGATACGCATATCAGTTGAGCGTCAGCGTGACGTTCATCGTTACGCTGTAGGTCGTCGTCGTGACGCCCACCGGTTCGACGATCAGCAGCACGTCTTCGCCCGAATAGAACGTGCCCGAAGCGCCGGCGCCGCTCTGCGTCGGGATAAGGGTGTTGAGTGCCGGCGTGGTGTTGTCGGCTCCGAGGGTTTGTTGGGCCCCCGTGCAGTTTTGCTCGTTGATCGCCGCCGACGCACTCGTCTGCGTACTCAGCGTGAGCGGAATCACCGTCGTCAGGCCACCTCCGTTCGCGATCGAACAGAGACGGAATCCGTTCGAGGGTGCGAGCGCGAGTTGCTGCGTGACGTTCCAGCCGGTCGTGTCGTTCGTCACGACTTTGGTCAACAGGGCGTTCTTATAATCGCAGACCGTATAGTTGGCCCCGAGCGGGAGGTACACGAGGCCGTAGTTGATGACGTTTCCGGTCTGCGCGACGGAGGGCGTGCACGATTGATTGGCGTTACCGCTGTACCCGGCGTTGGTCGCCGGAATGATCGTGCCGAATCCGCTTCCGTTGGTCACGCCCAAGGCCGTGTAGTTGGGAATCAGGGTGAGCGTGCCGGAGACGGACTGGCTCCAGGCGACGATCGGGTTCGTGTTGCCCGTTATTGTCGTCGTCGACGCCGAGGCGTGCCCGAGCAGCGCGCATCCCAAGAGGAGCGCGAGCGAGGCAGTGACGAGCGAGCGCTTCATCATGAGCGCTACGGCACCACGAAGGTAGTCTTGCCGGCGACGCGCGAGCGGCCGCCGTAGTCGACGATCGCGACGGCTTGATACGTGCCGGACGGGAGTTTCTTGCCTTCGGCGCTCACGGTCAGCGACTCACCGCGACCGACGAGCTTGTGGGCCGGCAGTAGCAGATGATCCACGGGCGAGCCATCGCGAGTCACATCGACGCTTCCGCCGAGATACTCGTGCATCGAGCCCGTATTTTCGAACTTCACGGCATACTCACGGCCGGGTTCGGTAGGTTTGGTCAATACGGCATTGACCGCTCCGCCCGGCAGCGCGTCGCCTGCGACGGCATAGAGCCGTGAAGCGACGCTCTCGGCGAGCCCAAAACCACCGGGCCGGCGCGGCGGACGGGTGGTAAAAAAGACGAACGCGGTGTATTCGCCGTGGGCGCCGTTCGGAACGGCCACGGTATAACGCACTTGCTGGACGCCGCCGACGGGGATGTCGAACTCACGCGGGTTGACCGCGCTCCAGCGGCTGGCCGAAAACTTCTTCGCACCCGGCGGCAAGAAGCGGGCTCCGCCCGGTGCTGACGCGTCGACGTCGACGAGGCTTGCAACGACGTGGACCGCAGACGTGCCGACATTCCGGACCATGATCGGAAACGTCGTCTGCGTTCCGGCATCGGCCTGGAATTCGTATTGCGCCGGGGTCACATCGAGACTGAGATCGGCCGTTGCGGGTAGTGGCAGAGCAACCAGTGCGGCGTACACCGCACTGGTTGCGACCAGTCCGCGCATCCATGCGCGCATAGTGAACCTATTACTGGGGAAGGAAGTAAACGATGACCGCGTGGGCGAACGTGCCGGACGCAGCGCTCGTCGGGATGTTCAGCTGAACGTCTTCGCCGAGAAAATACGTCGTGGTCGTCGTCGCCGGGATGATGGCCGCCGCTCCGAAGATCGATGTCGCCACCGGAGTGGACAGAGTGTAGGCACCGGTGGGCGGAGCCGTGGTGAGGGCTTCGTCGCCGCCGACGCCCGGATTCACGACGGCACCGGGTGCAACGCCGAGAACCTGGCCCGTGCCGGCGCAGGACGTCAAGGTCGCGCCGAACGTTCCGGCTGCCGGAGCAGCGCCGTTGGTTGAGACCGGGGTCAAGGCCGACGGGACCGCGCTATCGGCGAAGATGCACACACCGTAGGTGGTCGGAGCGACCGTCGTGTCGAGCGTCTCATACACGAGGTAACCGTTCGTGTCGTTGGTCAGGATCGACATCCCGATGGCGTTCTGGTAGTTGCAGCCCATCGTGGCCGCACCCGGCGTGATGTTGCCGAACTGGAGCGTGTAGCTGTTGAATGCGTCGGCTGCGAGGAGCGTGCACGTACCCGTACCGGCACTCTGCTGAATCGTGCCGGTGCCGGTGGCGAACGCGGCTTGACCGGTCTTGTAGTTCGACGCAAGGTGAGCGGTGAACGAGGATGTGATCGTCCAACCGAACTTAACGGCACCCGCGTAGGTGGTGCTTGCGCTTGCCGGGGCCATCATGCTGGCTCCGGTGATGAGGAGAGCGCCGAGGCCGGCTGCTACTCGTTTCACAGTGCGAATCCTTTCGAGTGGGGCGATGGCGAAGGGACTGGGTATCCACCACCCCGTTCTTAAGGATTCGGCAAGCGGTCAGCGCGCGATTAGCATTTCTGCTGGTATAACCAAATCTTTGCGATTGCTTATCTAAGGGGACTAGTGAGCGCGCGCCGGAGCCTTCGTCGTGGGCATCCCGCCGTGCGCCGGCGCGTCCGGCGGTACCGCGTCGTCACCGGTCGCCACGATGTGCGTGAGCTTGAGTTCTTTGGGAGCGAGCCACAGATACATGATCGGAACGAGCACGAGCGTCAGGAGCAGTGACGACGTGATGCCGCCGATGACCACGACGCCGAGGCTTGCGCGAACCTGCGAACCCGGTTCGAGGGCCAAAGCGAGCGGGACGTTGCTGGCGATGATCGAGATCGAGGTCATCACGATCGGGCGGAAGCGCGTAAAGGCGCTCTCTTTGATCGCTGCGAGTTTGTCTCGACCGCGCTCGCGCAACGTGTTTGCGTAATCGACCAGCAGGATGCCGTTCTTGGTGACGATCCCGACCAGCAGGATCGTGCCGATCAGCGAGAAGAGGTTGAGCGTCTCGTGCGTGATCCAGAGTGCGCCCAGCGCTCCGACGGCCGCCACGGGTACCGCGAACATGATGATCAGCGGCGAGCGGTAGCTGTTGTAGAGCGCGACCATCAGCAAGAACACCAGCACGACCGAGAGGATGAGCGACGAGCCGAGTCCGACCAGCGTCTGGCCCATGAGGTCTTGCTGGCCCAGCGGCGCCGGGCGCACGACGATGTTCGGGGGAAGGCCGAGCGCCTTGACCCTCGCGAGAAAGTCTCGCTGCACGTTGGAGAGCTGCGCGCCGGGTGCGACGTTCGCATCGACGTGGACGACCGAGAGGCGATCCGTGCGCGTGATGAGCGGCAAGGCCGGCGCCCACTCGAGATACGAGAAGTCGCCGAGATGAACGATCTGTCCCGAGTTGTTGCGGATCGGAATCTCGCCGAACTCCGTCAGGCTCGTCTTGTCCCTGAGCGGATAGATGATCTGCACCTGTTCGACGCCGTCGACGGTCTCGAACTGCGTGGGAATATCGCCGCCGAACGCCGCACGAGCCGCCGTCGCCGCCGTGCCGATGTTGACGTTGAGCGCCCGCGCTTTGGTGCGGTCGAAACGCAACTCGACCTGCGGCGCGAGTGCCGAAGCGGAACTGTTGACGTTGGAGGCACCAGGGATCGTTTGCAGGAGCTTGTACACGCGGTCAGCTTCGCCGGTCGGATCGCCGCCCGAGAGATCGGTGACGAGTTCGTCGATCGGCTGCGCGTTGCCGCCGTTGGTCCCGGTCGCGGGGATGACGTAACTCACTGCCGTGGGGACGGTTTGTAGCGCGATCTGCCGGTAGCGCGCCACCCAATAGTCGGTCGAGTGCTTACGCTCCGCTTTGAGCCAGATATGAACCTGGCCGACGTTGCCCTGCTGCACGAAGCCCCCGAACGGCGAGGCGTACGCGCCCGCGACGGCCGTATCGGCATCGACGTCGGAATCGCCGGTCAAGGCTCGTTCGAGTTTCAGGACGGAAGCCGTCGTCGTCGTGAGCGGCGTTCCGACCGGATAGAGGACCTGAATGAAGACCTCACCGCGGTCGACCGGCGGTACGAACTCTTCCCCGACCAGGCCCAGCGGAATGAGCGCCAGCGCCAGGAAGAACGACGCGAAGCAGGCGGCGACGACCGGGATGCGGTGGCGCAGCGCGACCTCGAGCACGTGATGCACGTAGTAGTTGCGCAAACGCTCGAAGCCACGGGTGAACGCGAGGATGACCGGCCACGGCCTCCAACTCGAGCGCAGGGCCCAGGCGGCGGCCAGCGACGGTGTGATCGTGAATGAAACGAAGAGCAACGTCAGCGTCGAGATGACAACGACCACTGCGAACTCGATCAGATTGCGGCCGACTTGACTCTGGATGAACGCGATCGGCAGGAAGACGACGACGTCGACGAGCGTAATGACGATCGCCGCCAGGCCGATTTCGCTGCGCCCCGAGATCGCCGCGTGATCCGGGTCCTCCCCCATCTCGGAGTGGCGTTCGATGTTCTCGAGTACCACGGTCGAGTCGTCGACGAGGATCCCGACGACCAGCGTCATCCCCAGCAGCGAGATCGTGTCCAGCGTCAGACCCATGATCTTCATCACGAAGAGCGCGACGCCGAGCGACGCCGGAATCGCGATCAGGACGACGACCGCGTTGCGCCAAGAGTGCAGGAAGAACAGCATCACGATGCCGGTGAGCACGATGCCTTCGATCAGTGTGCGGATCACGCTGTCGATCTGTTGCTCGGTGTATTTCGACTGAACGTTGATGATGTTGAAGTTGATGTCGGGGAACTGCGTTTTGATTCGGGGCAGCGCCCGCAGAACGTTGTTCGAGGCCTCGACTTCGGAGGAATCCGACGTTTTTTGGATCTGCAGAAAAACGCCGTTGAGGCCGTTGATCGAGGCGGCCGCCCGGCGCGGTACGTAGCCCTCGACCACCTTCGCGACGTCGCCGACGCGCAGCACGCCGGTCGCCGTTGTCCATGGATCGAGCGCGCCCGCGGTCGGCGGAATCGCCGGTGCGGCGGCGTTCTGCGGGATCGCGAGGCCGAGCCCGGCGACGGTTTCCGGGGTCGCGATGTCGCCGCGAATATCAACTTGGGTCTCGCGGTCGGGCTCGTAGGCGATGCCGCCCGGTGCGCGCACGTTCTGGCCCGCGATCGTGTTGATGACGTCGGTGAGCGTGAGGTTGTAGGCCTGCAGTTTCTGCGGGTCGGTGACCACCTCGAAGGCCGGAGTCACCGTGCCGCCCGGCGTGACGTTCGAGATATCGGGGATTTGCTGGAAGGCCGGAACGATGCGGCCTTGGACGACCAGCGAGAGTTCCGAGGCGGTCAGCTTCGAGGACGTAAGCGACATCGTTACGACCACCGCCTGCGAGGGATCGCGCACTTGAACCGTCGGCGCGAGCAGGTCGGGCGGCAGGTTGTGCTGTGCCTGCTGCAGGGCTTTGGTGATGTTGACCAGGTCGGTGTTGACGTTGGAGCTCAAGTTGAATATCGCCGAGATCGTCCCGGCTCCGGCCTGGACCGTCGAATTGAGCGTTTGCAAGTCGGCCGTACCGGCGATCTGGTCTTCGATCGGCTTGACGATCGAGTCACGCATGACCGTCGTCGACGCGCCGCTGTATTGCACCGCGATCGTGATCGTCGGTTGCGTGACGTTGGGGTACTGCTGCTGGACGAGCGTTGCCCAGGCGATCGAACCGGCGATCGCGATGAGTGCCAGCAGCACGAAGACAAGCGTCGTGCGCTGGACGAAGAGCCGCGTCAGCCACATCGGCGCTTACTTCTCCGCGACTCGCTTGGGTTTGGAAATCGTCTCGACCGCGTCGACGGTCTGCCCCTCGTTGAGGCCAAGCTGACCGTTCGCGACGACCTTCGCGCCGCTCGCCAGACCCGTGACCACGGCGTTGCTGCCGTCGTCCGCCAGCTTGACAACGGTAACGGTCTTCACGATCCCGCGCGGTTCGGCTTCGGCGCCCGCCGGCTTCTTCGCTGCGGATTCCGCGTTCGCCGGCGGCGCGCCCGACTCGTCGACGACTTGGATGGTGGCGTCCGTCTCGTCGAGGAACGCGGTACTCGGGATGACGATGCCGCGCGTCGTCGGCTTGGTGACGCGTCCGGTGACGACCATCCCCGCGTGCAATAGGCCGGCTGGATTTGGGAGCAGCACCTTGACGATGAAGTTCGTGTTGCCGGGGGTCACCGCGTCGAGCACGCCGACGACGGTGCCTACGAGCCTGCGGCCCGGCAAGTCACTGGCGGTGATCGTCGCGCGCGTGCCGGTTGCGACGCCGACGATCTGCGAACCGGAGCCGTTGAGCACGGCGTAGACTCTATCGGTCTCTTGCAGCGTGAAGATCTGGCGCGTGCCCGGATATTCACCCGGATTGAGGTTGCGGTTGACGACGACCCCGTCGACCGGCGATACGATCGTCGCCTTGGCGATCGAAGTGCGCACCTGATCGGCTTGGGCGATCGCCGTCTGCGCGTCGGCTCGCGCCGCCGCGACGGCCGCGCCCTGCAACCCGCTCCCCGTCGTGCCGTTGGTCTTGACTTGTTTGATTTGATTCTGCAGCGCGACTTGCGCCGAGCTCACGGCTTGGCGATCGTTCAGCACGAGCGTCGCTTGCTGATCGTATTGCTGCTGTGAGATGTATCCATTCCTGACCAATTGCACGTAGCGCTGCAAGTCGACCGAATCTCTCGCCAGCGTTGTCTGCGCTTGGCGCAGGGCGGCTTGGGCTGAGTTGATTGAGTTTGCGTTCTGCGCGATCGTGAGATCGGCTTGATCGTAGGCTTCATCGGCCTTCGCTTTGTTGCTCGCGGCCGTGGACAGGTCGGATTTCAACTGCGCGGCTAGATCGGCGGTGTCCAGTTGCGCCAGCACTTGGCCCTTGCGAACGTGATCGCCCTCGCTTACGTTTACCCGGACGGCCGGCTCGATGAGCGAGGACTGGATCGCGACGTTCTGGTAGGCGACGATCAGGCCGCCCAGCGTGCTGCGGGGTGTGACCGATCCCTCGACTGCCGTCGTCACCGGTACGTGGGCGACGGGTCGCGTGAAGTTGCTTTTCTTGGCGCCGCAGCCGGTGAGTCCCAGCAGGAGGGCGGCACCGAGCGCAGCCGCACGGGTCGCGATGACCGGGGTTTGTCGCATATGTACTAGATCATATCCTCGGGCGCGGGCGGTGAATATCGGCAATTTCCAAGAATCGAGCGGCCTGCGAACGAAGCGTGCCGCTATGACGACGTTCAGCATGGCCATGCTCGTGTGCTCGGACCTCGAGCGTTCGCGCGACTTTTATCGCAACGTGCTGGGACTACGCCTGGGGACCGATGCCGTCCCCTATTGGGTCGACCTCGAGTTAGGCAATGGGGCCAAGCTCGGCCTGCATCCGGTCGGCGACCACCTTTCGATCCGGCCGGGTTCGCTGCAACTGGCTTTCCAGGTCCCCAACGTGGACAGCTTCATCGCGGATGCTCGCCTCGCGGGCGCGCCGATCCTTCAGGAGCCGTACAACGATCGCTTCCTGCGAGTCGCCGTCATCGGCGATCCGGACGGGTACCCGATCCGCGTGGGTTCCCCCAAACAGTAGCTCGGTGCGGGCTGACGACCGCGCCCGGGCCCGCGATCTGCGCGCCCGGATCGAGGACGCCAACTACCGGTATCACGTCCTCGACGACCCGCAGATCGCCGATGCCGACTACGACGCGCTGCTGCGCGAGCTGATCGAACTCGAAGAGCGCGACCCGTCGCTACGAACGCCCGACTCGCCGACCCAGCGGGTCGGGTCGACGGCCAGCACCGGCTTCGCGCCCTATCCGCACGTCCGCCCGATGCTCTCGCTGGGCAACGCCTTCGACGAGGATGAGCTGCGGGCGTTCGACGCCCGGGTCTGCAAGCTCGCGGGCCGCGAGCGCGTCGCCTACACTTGCGAATTGAAGATCGATGGGCTCGCGATCTCGCTGCGTTACGAGAACGGGGCTTTCGTCGCGGGCGGCACCCGCGGTGACGGGACCGTCGGCGAGGACGTGACCCCCAACTTGCGGACGATTCGCGGCTTGCCGTTGGCACTGCGCCCCCCTCACCCCGATCCGATTCCGCTGAGCATCGATGTGCGGGGTGAGGTCTATATAAAGAAGGGCGACTTCAACCGGAACAATGCGGCGCGCGAGGCGGAGGGCAAAGACCGTTTCGCCAACCCCCGCAACGCCGCGTCGGGTGGCCTGCGCCAACTCGATCCGCGGGCTACGGCCGAACGCCGGCTGTCGTTTTTCGCCTACGCGACCGGCGAGATAATCGGCAGTGTGCTGCCCGAAACACAGTCGGAGCTGCTGGCCTTCCTGCGTGCGCTGGGCTTCCCGGTCAATCCGCACGCCGGCCGGGTGGCCTCGGTCGAGGAGATGCTGACGTTCGTCCAGCGTTGGGAACGCGAACGCGACGGCCTCGACTACGAGATCGACGGCATCGTCATCAAGGTCGACGACCTCGCGCTGCAGACGCAACTCGGCTTCACCGGCAAGGATCCGCGCTGGGCGATCGCCTATAAATTTCGCGCGCGCGAAGCGCAAACGAAATTGCTCGACATCGGCGTCAACGTCGGGCGCACAGGCACGCTCAATCCGTACGCCGTCCTCGAGCCCGTGCCGATCGGCGGCGTGACGGTGAAGCTCGCGACGCTGCACAACGAGGACGACATCCGGCGCAAGGATATTCGCATCGGCGATACGGTGATCGTGCGCCGCGCCGGCAACGTCATCCCCGAAGTCGTCGGCCCGGTGCTCGCCTTGCGCCACGGGGATCCGCCGGAGTACCGGTTGCCGGTACGCTGTCCCGTCTGCAACAGCGACGTCGATCATCCCGAAGGCGAAGCGATGGCGCGCTGCACGAACGCGGCCTGTCCCGCGCAGCAGCGCGAACGCGTGCGACACTTCGCCTCGCGCGGCGCGATGGACATCGAAGGCCTCGGCGACTCGCTGGCCGCCGCGCTGGTCGACAACGATCTCGTCCGCAACGTCAGCGACCTCTACGCGCTCGATGCGCAGCGGTTGGCAGCCCTGCCGCGCATGGGCGAGAAGACGATCGAGAATCTGTTCGCGGCGATCGCGAGCTCGAAGTCGCGCGGCCTCGCGCGCGTCTTGTTCGGGCTGGGCATCCGGATGGTCGGTGCGCAGAACGCGGCGATCCTCGCCGCGGATTACGGCACGATCGAAGCGCTGATGGCCGCGTCCGAGCCGGATCTTCTGCGCAGCGAAGGGATCGGCGAGCAGATCGCGCGCAGCGTCGTGTTGTTTTTCGCGCAAGAACCCAATCGCGCCATGATCCGGCGCCTGCAGGCCGCGGGCGTCGAGACGACCGCGCCCAAACGCGAACGCGCAGCGCCGGGCGCCCTCGCCGGCAAGACGCTCGTGCTCACCGGGACGCTGCCGTCGCTCTCGCGCGACGCGGCGACCGAGTTGATCGTCGCCGCCGGCGGAAAAGTCAGCTCGGCCGTCTCGAAGAAAACGGACTACGTCGTCGCGGGCAGCGAGGCGGGCAGTAAGCTCGCCAAAGCGGAGTCGCTCGGCGTGCCGGTGCTCGATGAAGCCGGCTTATGGGCGTTGCTCGAATCCGGGGCCGCGTGAGGCGATCGCGTAGACGAGTGCGCCGGCCGCGATCGTGACGCTGCCGTAGAGCATCGCCTGCCGGCCGCTCGAGAAGAACAGAAACACCCAGCCGGCCAGCGCGATGAGCGCCGGCAGCGGGTAGACCGGGATGCGGAACGGTGCCGCCGGCGTGCGCTGCCGCAAGAGGGCGAGCGCGGCGATCTGCGCGATCGACTGCACGAGGATTCCGGCGGCGATCAGCGCGTCGATCACGGCGTCGAGCGGAAAGAGGCAGGCCGGCAACGCGAGCACGCCGATCGTCACGAGCGCAACGTCGGGGAAGTGACCGCTCGGATCCAGATGCGCGAACGAACGCGGAAATCGTCCGTCACGCGCTGCCGCGAACGGGATGCGCGAGAACGCGAGCAGGTTGCCGAACGTCGAGGCGAAGGCGGTCACCAGCACGAGCAGCGTCACGAGGATCGCGGCTGGGACGCCGAAGGCGTTTTCGACGACGGCCGAGGCGATGTGCGCGCCCAGCGGCGGCAGCGTGCCGTCCGCGGCCGGCACGACGCTGTGCCAGTCCAGCGCGCCGAGCACGCCGAGTTGCAGCACGACGTAAAACGCGCCGACCAGGCCGATCGCGATCAGGATCGCGCGCGGCAAGCTGTGCTGCGGCGCGCGCACCTCTTCGCCCAGCGCGCTCGCGGCGCCGTAGCCGATGTAGTCGTACATCGCGATGACCAGCGCCGCCCCGAAGCCCGCGCGCAACCCCGCCCAGGGGGACGTCCCCGGGTCGAGCGCCAGCGCGCGCACGGGATCGAAGTGCGCGTAGGCCGCGCCGATCGTGATCGCGAGGGTCACGAGCGTCGCGCCGGCGAGCACGACGCCGATCCCGGTGGCGCGGCCGACCCGCCGATAGAGCGCGACGAGCGTGACGACGCCGGTGCCGATCGCGACGAGTTTCACGGCGAGCGGGTTCGCTAGCGCCGGGACAAGGTACCCGGCGTAGTTCGCGAAGCCGATGTAGCCCGTCGCGAGCAAGAGCGGCGCGCTGAAGACCGTCTGCCACGCGAACAAGAACGCGAAGAACGCACCGTGGGGGCCGAACGCGCTGCGTACGTACGCGTAGGTGCCGCCCGAACCGGGGATGCGGGCGCCGAGTTCGGCCCAGACCAGTCCGTCGCAGAGGGCGAGCAGCGCGCCGCCGATCCATCCGGCGAGCGAGAGTGGTCCGTGCAGCGCGCCGAGTACCAGCGGAATCGTGATCAGCGGACCGATCCCGACCATGGCGATCACGTTCACGGCAAGCGCGCCGCGCAGTCCGACCCCGCGCTCGAGCGCCACCTAGAAGATGCGCTCGATGTCCGCTTCGGCGGGCCGCGGTCGCGTTGCTGCGGCGAGGAGATCGGGAAGGTCGCCCGCGATCACGCCGACGGGCCGGAGCTGCGCGGCGAGTTGCCCGGCGCGGCCGTGCCAATACGCGCCGGCGCGCGCCGCATCGAACGGCGCGAGCCCCTGGGCGAGCAGGGTTCCGATGATGCCGGTCAAGACGTCGCCCGTGCCGGCGGTTGCGAGCGCGGAGGTTCCGGTCGGATTGAGGGCGACCCGGTCGCGCTCGGCCACGATCGTCGAGCGGCCCTTCAGCAAGAGCACGGCTTCGCGCCGGGCGACGAACGCGCGCGCTCGTTCGAGCCGGTCGGGGGGTGCGAGCGTGCCGCCGCCGGTGAGGCGCGCGAATTCTCCGGCGTGCGGCGTGAGGACGACGCGTTTGCCGTCGAGCACGTCGAGGTGCTTGGCGAGATGGAAAAGCGCGCTCGCGTCGATGACCAGCGGCAACACCGTGCGCGCGATTACCGTGCGCACGATCTCGCCCATTGCATCGCTCAGCGATAGCCCGGGACCGATCGCGATCGCGCTGCAGTGGTTGGCGAGATCGAGGATCGCCTCGCCCGCGCCTGCCGGGTCGCATTCGTCGTAGGTGACGACGACTTGTTCGATCAGGTGCGCGCGCAGCGCCGCCGCCGCTGCTTCGGGCGCGGCGAGCGTGACGTAGCCCGCGCCCGCGCGCGACGCGCCGCGCGCGCACAGGATCGCCGCACCGGGAAATTGCGCCGAACCCGCGATCACCAGCGGCGCGCCGGCGCGGCGTTTGTCCGTCTCGCTCGCGCGCACGGGTATCAGCGCGGCGAACTCCGCGTCGTCGAGCGCCACGACCTCGCCGTCGATCCCGTTCGCGTCGGCGTCGCGCATCCCCAGTGCCGCGCACCAGAGATCGCCCGTCGCGTCGCGGCCCGGATCGAGAAAGCAGCCGAGTTTGGGCGCGCCGAGCGCGAGCGTCGCGGTCGCCTGCACGGGCCGCGCGGCGAGTGCGCCGGTGCTTGGATCGCAGCCGGTCGGGACGTCGAGCGCGAGTACCGGGCGAGCGGCTTCGCCCAACGCCGCGACGTGCGCTGCGGTCACCTCGTCGAGCGGCAAGCGCGCGTTGACGCCGAGCAGGCCGTCGAGCAGCAGACCCGCGCTCGCGAGCACGCGCGGGTCGCTGGGATACGGGCGCAGCGCAACGCCGGCCGCGAGCGCCCGTTCGCGCGCGTCGCGCCGCGCGGGCGAGCCGTCGACGGCCGGGTCGTAGTAGACGATCCGTTCGCGTCCGGCATCCAGCGCGGCCAGCGCGGCGAACGCATCGCCGCCGTTGTTCCCCGAACCGGCAAGCGCGACGATCGCCCCGGACTGCGCGTAGCGCGGCACGAGGTGCGCGATCGCCGCACCGGCGCGCCGCATCAGCGCGATCTCGCCCTCGCGTGCGACGGCGGCCGCGTCGATCGCGCGCATCTGCGCGGCGGTCACGACGCGCATGCTATCCCTCCAGCACGACGACGGCCGCCGCCGTCGATGCGGTGTGCGTGATCGTGAGGTGGATGCGCGCAACGCCGCGCGCCGCCGGCAACTCGGCGTAACGTCCAAGCAGAAGGATCGCGGGTTTGCCGCTGCGTTCGTGGGTCACGCCGATGCTGCGCCAGGGGATCGCGTGGCCGAACGCTTTGCGGACGGCCTCCTTCGCCGCGTAGAAGCCGGCGAGGCGTTCGGCCCAATGCCGTTTGCGCATCGCGTAGTCCCACTCTTCGGGGGTGTAGACCTTGCGCGCGAACCACGCGCGCTGTTGCTCGTCGAAGCGGTAGCGGTCGACCTCGGCGAGGTCGAGACCCAGTCCCAGAATCACCTGGCGGGCGTTCGCGCGCCGTGACCCCAGGACCGCCTTGCGCCCGGCGAGAAAATCCCCATGGTGAGCGAGATCAGCATCGTCCCGATCAACACGCTCGACGCCGGGTTGCTCACACGTCTCGCGCTGTGTCTGGAAGAGCGCTTCCTCTACACCTGCGTGGTGCGTAAGCCGCTACGGCTGCCCCAGAGCGCGCTCAACAGCGTGCGCAAGCAGTTGTTCTTCGGGTCGATCGTGGCGAAGCTCGCGGCGGCCGGCGAGCGGCGCGATGAGATCGTCCTGGGCATCACCGACTTCGATCTCTACAAGACCTCGCATCAATTCGTGTTCGGCAGCTCGAGCGAATCGCAACGCTGCGCGGTCGTCTCGATGCACCGGCTGCGCTCGGAGTTTTACGGCGAACCCGCCGACGAGAATGCGCTCTTCCAGCGCTTGCTCAAGGAAGCGGTCCGGCAACTCGGCCACGCGCTGGGGCTGAAAAACTGCTACAACGCGCGCTGCGTCATGGCCTATTCGAATTCGGTGTTCAACGTCGACAACAAGCACTCGCATTTTTGCGAGCAGTGCGATAAACGGAGCCGGGCGAGCCGCTAGGCAGCCCCTGGCCGGGGGGACTTTCCGGCCGTGTCCCCGGCCGGGCTTGAATCCGGAGGTTTTCGAGCCGACAACATAGCGTGCGCTTTGGTATGGCGGCTCTTTTTGCTGGAGTCTCGATTGGCTTGCTTGCGTTGCATGTAGCAGCGCTGGATTTCGTTGCCCTGGGCGTCGTTGTGCTCGGCGTGCTCTTCACCGGGCTTTGGCCTGGTGCCGGCGCCGTCGTGCTGGCGGCGCTCGGCTTCGCCGTGCTCCATGCCTCCGGCGGCATCGGCGCCTACGCGACGGCGGCGGCATTCGCCGCCGTGGGCTCGCTCTTCGCTTATCTACTAAGTAATCCGAGCGTCGCGGCGACCCAGGCCGCCGAGGTGGCCAAGTCGTTCGGCATCGTCGCGGTCGGCAACGACGGGGCGCGCGCGGTCCCGCTCGGCGGCTCGAACGGCCACGCAAACGGCAGCGCCACCGGGCTGGCAACGAGTCTCGCCGCCCTGACGGCCGGCGTGCGCGAAGTCGCGGCCGGTGACCTCACCAAGAATTTGGCCGTCGGCGAGGGCCCGCTCTCCGACCTCGCCATCGCGCTCAATAAGGTCATTTTCGGGTTGCGCGAATTCCTGGGCGGGATGCAGCGGAACGCCGCGCAGCTCGGCCAGGCCGGCAGCGATCTGCGGACGACGACGGCGAATTCGCTCGCGGTCATCGAAGGCTCGGCCGTCGCGCAGCAGACCCTCGACGAGGGGATCGTCGAGCAATCCTCGATCGTCAACGTCGCGCTCCAAAAAGTCACCGCGATGGCCGAGGCGATCAGCAGCGTCGCCGGTTCCGCGGAACAACAGACGAAGAGCCTCGACGAAACCGCGCTTTCGGTGACCGCGATGTCGGCGTCGATCGAACAGGTCGCGGCGCAGGTCGACTCCCTGCTCGGGATCTCCTCGGAGACAACGCAAACCGCGGACCGCGGGGGCGCGGCGATCCACACGATCGTTCAGGCGATGGATACGATCCGTACGACGATCTCGGAACTCGCCGGCGACATCCAGCAGCTCGGCTCGAATTCCGAGCAGATCGGCGATATCGTCAAGGTCATCGACCGCATCGCCGAACAGACGAACCTGCTCGCGCTCAACGCCGCGATCGAAGCGGCCCGCGCCGGGGAACACGGCCGCGGTTTCGCGGTCGTCGCCAGCGAGATCCGCAAACTCGCCGACGGCAGCGTCCGGGCGACCAAAGAGATCGCCGGCCACATCGGGTCGACGCAATCGGTCATCAACGAAGTGCAACGCGCGATGCAGCGTTTGAACGATCGCGTCGAAGCGAGCGTTTCCTCCACGGACAACGCCTCGGGTGCGCTACGCGACATCGTCAGCGCGGTGCTAAACTCGAACAATCAGATCGGGCAGATCTCGAACGTGACGCGCTCGATGAGCCAGAGTTCCTTCGCCGTGATCGGCTCGCTCGAGGAGATCACGCGCTCGGTCGCCGCCAACCTGCGCTCGACGCAAGAGATGGCCGCGCACTCCGGCGAGGTGTCGACGGCGTTCGATTCGATCCGCGCCATCTCGAGTCAGAACGCGTCCTCGGCCGAGGTGCTCACCTACGTGAACTCCGAGGTCGCGTCGGCCGTCCAGCAGATACTCTCCTCGGTGGAAGTGATGTACGAGCAGGCGCGTTTGATCGATGCAGGCCTGCACCGTTATACGATCGCCGAAGCCGACCCGGTCGGCTAGCCGAACCGCCAGGTATTCTTTCCGGCCGCTTTGGCGGCGTACACGGCCGCATCGGCGGCGGCGAAGAGCTGGACCGCGTCGCGGTCGGCGCTGCTGAAGGCAATCCCCGTCGAACACGAGAGCCCGGCTCCGCGCACGGCGGCATAGAAGCGCACCATCACGGCCTCGGCAGCCGTTGCGTCCGTCTCGGGCATGATGAGCGCGAACTCGTCGCCGGCGAAGCGGGCCGGCACGTCGGTGACCCGGATCGAGTTGCGCAGGGCGCTGCCGAACGCGACGATCGCGGCATCGCCGGCCGCGTGACCGCTGGTGTCGTTGATGCGCTTGAAATCGTCGATGTCGATCATCGCAAACCCGAACGGGCGTCCGCTCCGCCGGGCGCGCGCCAGTTCCGTGTCGAGCTGCGCGGCCAGCGCGCGGCGATTGAAGAGCCCGGTCAGCGGATCGTGGTGCGCGAGCCGTTCGAGTTCGCCGCGCAGGCGGATGTTCTCGAGCGCGAGCGCGGCTTGCATGGCCAGTTCGCGCAGCGCCTCGACGGACCAGGCCGCGACGTGACGTTCGCGCGCGCCGTCGGCATAGAGGATCGCGGCCGAGCCCACCGGCACCCGCAGCGCGGCCAGCGCATACCAGCTGCGCACGTCGTAGAGGGCTGCATCGGTATCTCCGGCGTAGCCGGTCGCCGCGTCGCTGCCGCCGCGCGCGCTGCGCACGAGCGAACTCCCCGCCGGAAACGCATCGCCGTACGCGGACTCGACGGGCTCCGTTCCCTCGTCGAGTTCGTAGGCCGCCACGACCGTGCCGGTGCCGGCGACCGAGAACCAGAGCGCTCGGGTGAACTCGAGCGCGCGCCGTGCGCCGCGCAGCGCGGCCGCGGCGATCGCGGCCTCGTCGGCTGCGGCGCTGATCTGCACGAAGACTCGCTGCAGTGCTTCGAGGCGCGCGGTGCGTTCTGCCAGTTCGTCGCGTTCGCGCTCGGCGGCCGCGAGCCGTTCGGTGAGGAAGGCGATCGGATCGCCGTCGTTCATGTTTCGCGCACCACGCGCACGTCGGCCATGTCGACCACTTCTTCGCCCCGTTCCGTGCGCACGATCAGCGTGCCGTGCGGGCCGATGCGCAGCGCCGTCCCCGTGCGTTCGACGCCGTCCCGGTCGTTTACGAAACGGTAGGGCGTGCCGGCCAAGGCCGCGCGCCGTTCCCACGCGTTGGCTATGGCATCGGGTTCGTTCAGGAGGCCGAGACTACGATCGAACGCGCGTAAGATGTTTGCGAGGATTGACTCACGCGATGGGCTGGGTGTGAGTTCGCTCAAGAAGAGCGGCGGCGGGACGAGCGCCGGAACGTCCGCCTCGTCGGTCGGCCGCAGTACGTTGAGGCCGACGCCGCACCCCACCGAGGCCCGCCGGCCGACGATGCGCGAGACGGAGAGAATCCCACCGCACTTGCGGCCGCGCGCGAAGAGATCGTTGGGCCAGACCAGATCGAGCGTCGCGCCGCAGGCGCGTTCCACGCCGTCGGCCACCCCGAGCGCGATCCAGAACGGCACCGCCCAGAGGCTTGCGGCCTCGACCGCGACGGGCAGGATCGTGGTGAACAGCAGCGAGCTACCGGCCGGTGCGACCCAGGCGCGCCCTTTGCGCCCGACGCCCTCGGTCTGCCGTTCGGCGACCAGGGTCGCGCCGGCGTGCGCCGCGTCGGCGAGGACCGGCTGCGCATCGGCGTTCGTGCTGCTGGTTTTCGCGAGGTACCGCACGTCGGCGAAGCGCGTTCCGGCAAGCTCCGCTTGGATGCGCGCAACATCGAGAGGTGCGAACCAACCGCTCACGTATCCCCCTTCCCGCTATGGCTATCGAACGAACGCTCATCCTCGCCAAAGCCGACGCCGTCGTGCGCGGATTGACGGGTGAGATCATCTCGCGCTTCGAGCGGCGCGGCTTCGCCCTCGTGGGTCTGAAATTGCTCGTATGTGACGAGGCGCGTGCGAAGAAGCATTACGCCGAACACGAAGGGAAACCGTTTTTTGCGGGCCTCGTGCAATACATCACGAGCGCGCCGATCGTGGCGCTCGTGCTCGAGGGCAGCGGCGTCATCGAAGGCGCCCGCGCGACGATCGGCGCCACCAACCCGATCAAAGCGCCGCCGGGAAGCATCCGCGGCGACTTCGCGCAAACCATCGGCCGCAATCTCGTTCACGGCAGCGACTCACCGGAGTCGGCGGCGCGCGAGATCGCGATCTGGTTCGAGCCCGCGGAGTTGGTGAAGCCCGACGCGACGCTTGCGCCGTGGCTGGTGAGTCTCTGACGTGAGCATCGAGTCGCTGCGCGGCTCCGGCCGCCCGCTCATCGAGAGCATTCGCGCTCGCGAAGTGCTCGATTCGCGCGGTAATCCGACGGTCGCCGTCGCGGTTGCCACCAGCTTCGGTGCGGTCGAAGAAGCGATCGTGCCCTCCGGCGCGTCGACCGGCACGCGCGAAGCGGTCGAATTGCGCGACGGCGACAAGGCACGCTACGGTGGCAAGGGCGTACTCAAAGCGGTCGCGGCCGTCAATGAAGTGCTCGGGCCGGCGCTCGAAGGGCTCGACGCGACCTCACAACGCGAGGTCGACGAGCAACTCATCGCGCTCGACGGAACCGCGAACAAGAGCAACTACGGGGCGAACGCCTTGCTCGGCGTCTCGCTGGCGGTCGCGCGCGCGGCGGCCGCGTCGCTGGGCATCCCGCTCTTCCGGTATCTGGGCGGGCCCTCGGCGGCGACGCTTCCCGTGCCGATGATGAACGTCATCAACGGCGGCAAGCACGCTGCCGGCGCGCTGCAGTTCCAGGAGTGCATGATCGTGCCGCTCGGCGCGCCGACCTTCGCCGAAGCCGTGCGCTACGGCGCGGAGGTCTTTCACGCCTTGGGTAAGATTTTGCATGATGCGGGGCACGCGACGCTGGTCGGCGATGAAGGCGGCTACGCGCCGAAACTCGACAACATCGATGAAGCGCTCTCGCTGCTGGTGCGCGCGATCGAGCAGGCCGGTTACAAAGCGGGCCGCGACGGCGACGTGGCGATCGCGCTCGACCCCGCGTCGAGCGAGTTCTACCACGACGGCAAGTACTATCCGCATCTACCCGACCACGCCGTGACGTCGGCCGAGATGGTGGCGCTCTACGAAGGGCTCGTGCGCAACTATCCGATCGTCTCGATCGAAGACGGCTTTGCGGAGGACGACTGGGCGGGTTTTGCGCTGCAGACGCAGCGGCAGGGCGCTAGCCTGCAGATCGTCGGCGACGACATCTTCGTGACAAACACGAAGTTGATCGAGCGCGGTATCCGCGAGGGCACGGCCAACGCCGTGCTCATCAAGGTCAACCAGATCGGCACGTTGACCGAGACGCTCGACGCCGTGGAAACCGCGCACAAAGCCGGTTGGCGCTGCGTGATCTCGCATCGTTCGGGCGAAACCGAAGACACGACGATCGCCGACATCGCCGTCGCGACCGGGGCCGGTCAGATCAAGACCGGTTCGCTTTCGCGCAGCGACCGCGTCGCGAAGTACAACCGCTTGATGGCCATCGAAGGCGAACTCGGCAGCGCCGCCCGCTACCCCGGCCCGGGAGCCTTCAACATCTAGCCCAAAACCAGGGATGCGCCTATTCGCTTCGCGAAGGTACGCCGTCTACGGAGGGCTCATCGGGTGCAAACGGGTGTTGGGGCGATGGCGCGCGGCGCGATCGGTACTTTGTTACTGCTTTCTGCCGTTACCGCATGCGGTGGGGGCGGCGGTGCCGGACCGCCGTCCAGCGCGCCGGGTTCGTCGCCGCCCTCCGGCGCAGGTAATCCATCGCCGTCGCCATCACCGTCGGCGTCCCCCGCGGGAACGGGCGTCGCCGGCACGGTGATGCAAATCCCCAGCGACGGCTTCGGCCCCGCAACGATCCTCGGCGTCACCTACGCCTTCGATTCCAGCGGCACGCCGCTCGCCGGCGCCACCGTCATCGTCGGCCCCGTCCCCATCACCGGCGCCACTCCACCCGCCACGCTCCCCAGCGGCGACGTCTCCACAAAAACCAGCGCGACTGGCTCGTTCTCCGCATCGGTTCCCACCGCACCCGCCGCTCCGGCCCTCAGCGAACCGTTCGTCATCCCGACGAACAACATCACCGGATTCGTCCCGCCGTCGACGGGCTATTATGTGCAGGTCTTCGGCTCCGGCACCGACGGCGTCAGCGCCGGCGTCCCCTTACCCCTCCACTCATTCCTCGCCCCCTCAACGTCCCTCGCGCTCCACGTAACCACCGCAACGAGCGTCGAAGCCGGCGCTCTTGCAATCGTGAATTCAGATCGTCAGTCGAATTCGGGCTCGGGTCCTCTAACGTTCGACGAGGCAACCGAGGAAGCGGCGAGATTACATGCCTCCGATTTGGTGGCGAACACATATTATTGCCACTACGATACGCGAAATGCTGGTCCGTCATCGCGGTTTCTCCAAGTCGGCGGTGTCGGCCTTACCGGTGAGGGCATTGGCGGGGCTGGCGGCGTGCTAAACGCGCTTACCGGATTCCAGCAAGCCGAGAACACGTTTCTCGCGGAGAAAAGCGAGTCCCCGCCCGGCGGACATTATACAAACCTAGTGGATTCAGCCCATCTTTGGGCTGGTCTTGGCGTAGTGGCCTCGACAGTGCCGCAGGCGTACGTTGTCGACTACGAACTAGTTACTCCAAACGCCGTTGACTCGGTAGTCGGGTCTTCGGGTTATCCTGTCACCGCGGGCTGCGCCGCCGGAACGACGGATAACAACTCTTAGTGATCAAACGGCAAGGTTAGCAGCCTCTGGCGCTAGAGACGGCTAGGGCAACTCAGATTATTGTCGAGAACGACGAATCGCGCAATGGCGAGCCGCGAGAATGTCATCCTGAGCCCGTCGAAGGATGGAGCCGCCACGATCGCGCTATGTCCGTTGTTCGACCCGAATACGCGTGGACCTGACTGGGAACCTCGGGTCGGGTTAGCAGAGGCGCGCTTCTGAGTTCGCCTGCGAACACGGCGTTGGTTGAAGAGGCCCCGGCGTCGGAGGCGGCGGCGAGGCGCCGTATATCTGATCGAATAGTGCCTGCGCAGCCGATGGCATGTCGTTGTAATAGATGTTGGTGACGTAAGAATTATCAATGTTCGTCACGCGGGGCGCGCCGGGACCGATCACGGCCCCTGCGCCTGACACCGCTGTAGCGGGAATTCCTGGATCCGGAAACGGTGGATTGCCATCGCAGCTACTGATGCCCGCTGTTCCCGTCGTGCATTGCGGCGCATAGTCGCTCAGTACGGTATCGAGCCATACCACGTTTCCTTGTGAGACGAGTTCAAACGACCACGCCCAGAACAAGTTTGGCGGACAAATGCCCCCATTTTGCTCGACACCATTACTGTTGCAGAACGTATTTGAAGAAACCGACTGAGTGTCGGTCTGACCGCCGATCATGTAGAGCCCTGAAACTGAAGAGGATGAAGGATTCGGGTTCGGTGTGCAATGCGGCGGAACTCCAGAGGACCCACGGGGGCATGTTGCGGTGTTGCTGGCGCTGATTTGTAAGGTGGCGCTGCCGTTGGGGTCGCTGGGGCCGCGGTCGTCGTAGATGACGAGGGTGCAGGAGCTGCCGTCGAGGGCTTGCGGCGTGACGCTCCACGTTGTGGGTGAGGGGCCCGTGTAGGAGTTGGGTGGGGCGAGGGCGCCCGAACCGGAACCGTTGCTCAGCGTGTAGTTTGCCGTGCACGGTGCTGCGGAGGTGGAGACGGCGGTGAAGAGATTCGGCGTTGGATAGTATTGCTCGCTGACCGCGAACGCGCATGGCGTCAGCGACGCGTTCCATACGCACTGCCCGGAGGCCGTAGTCGGGCCCGTAACGGTGAGGACGAGCGGGGCGCGGCAGACTCCGTTGTAGGCAATCGTACCGGCAGGGCAGCCGATCGGCGTTGCAGCCGAAGCGAGTGGGCTGATCGGGCAGCCATGATTCGTCGGATCGCACGCCGGCTGTACCCACGGGGGCGACGTTGCGGTGCTGCTCGAGGGCGGGATTTGCGTCACGGGACCGGTGTACGCGAGCGGGACATGGCAGGGCAACGTGCGCGTCGCGCTTTGGCCGTTGACGGTGAACACGAAGACGAGTTGATTGCTCGCGGGGCATGGCAATTCGACCGTGTCGACGGGATCGCCGCGCGTGAAATTCTTGCGTACGCCGATGTCGCCGTTGCCGTGCAGGATGACGGCGAAGGGCGGCTCCCCCAAGACCTGCGATTCACTCACCGCAACGTTGGCAAGAATCGGTTGCACCTGGGTCGCGATCGGTGTCGCGCTCGCGGACGGTTTATGACCGTAGAGGTCGGCGCGGAAGTTGGCGGGCCCGGGACTTGCGGAGACGTAGATCGTCGCGCCGTCACCATAGGCGGCGCCGATCGTGCGTGCGGCGGAAAGCATCGTATCGAATTGTGAGGTCGCGGCCCAGAGCGCCGTCGGCCGCATCGCAAGGGAGAATGCGATCCCCGAAACGGCGATCGTCGCGATGATCGCGACCGCCACCGTGATTTCGACGAGTGAGAATCCACGCTGCCGTTCCCGTGTCACACGCGAAGGAGTGCCCCGCTTCCGGCAACATAGGCACGTGCGGCCCGACGGGCCGGGGACTTGCGGCAACAGTTACTTTGTGATACAAAGTAACTGTATCATGCTGGCTTTGCTGAAACGGCCTAGCGCGTACCTTCCCCTGATGATCTCGGCTGGGTTCTTAGCCGTGTTTTTCGTCAGCTTCGTTCAGGGTACGCTCGTTCGCCAGCCTGATGAAGGCGCAATCGCACACCTGTTCCAGCTACTGATGCCAACGCAGGTACTGATCATCATCTTCTTTGCGATTTCGTGGCTTCCCAAGAATCGAAACGCGGCGTTGCAGGTGTTGGGCCTACAACTTAGCGCAGCGCTCGCGGTTCTCGCCGTGGTCTTCGTTCGCAATCTCTAAGTGGCGATCCCTCGACAAGCTCGGGATGACCGAGTTGGCCGCCGCACTTATTTGAGTGCGTATTCGCCGCCCGCCTAGAACACGGTCAGGCCGCGCCGGCGGAACGGGAGCTTCGCGCGTTGCGTCTGTTCGCTCGTCGGGGGCTGGACGTCTTCGAGTTCGTAGGTGAGGCCGAGTTCGTGCCACTTGTCGCGGCCCATTTGGTGGAAGCGCAGGATCTCGACGCGCTCCACGTTGCCGAGCGTCGCGACGAACTCCGCCAAGGCCTCGATGTTCTCAGGCGCATCGGTGACACCCGGTACGAGGACGAAGCGGATCCATACCGGCCGCGCGAGTCGAGCGAGCCGGCGTGCGAATTCCAGCGTCGGTTCCAGCGGCTGGCCGGTAACGCGCTCGTAGGTCAGCGGATCGCCGGACTTGATGTCGAGCAAGATCAGATCGATGTCGCGCAACTCCTCGTCGCTCAAGCGCTCGCCGAGCCGGCCCGAGGTGTCCAGGCACGTGTGCAGCCCGAGCGCTTTGCAATGGCGGAAGAGCCGCGTCGCAAACGCGTGCTGCACGAGCGGCTCGCCGCCCGAGAGCGTCACGCCGCCGTGGCTGAGTATGAGCACGCGCGCGTAGGAGTCCACTTCGTGCTGCATGCGCGCGAGCGTCACCGGCGTGCCGGCCAGGCGGCGCCAGGTGTCGGGGTTGTGGCAGTAGACGCAGCGCAGGAAGCAGCCGGTCAGGAAGATGACCATGCGCAGCCCGGGCCCGTCGACCGTGCTGCCGACCTCGAACGAGTGGATGTAGCCGACGGGTTCGCCGGCCTCGGTCTCCGCCTCCGCGAGGTCAGAGGGGAGGATGGCCTGATGCTCGCCCGGAGCGGCGTCAGGCGCGGCCGCGGGCGGCAGAAACTGGTAGCGGCTCCCGATGCCGGGTTCAGCCATGAGCCGGCCGGCGCGCCGCTAGAGCGCCGTGTGGAACGTTCGGTCGAGCACGTCGAGCTGTTGCTCGCGCGTGAGCTTCACGAAGTTCACGGCGTAACCCGACACGCGGATCGTCAACTGCGGGTACTTCTCGGGATGCTCCATCGCGTCGATGAGCGTCTCGCGGTCGAGCACGTTGATGTTGACGTGGAAGCCGTGCGAGCCGACGTAGGCATCGATCGTGCTCGCGAGCCGGTCGATCGCCTCGTCTTTGGTGCCCAGCGCCGTGGGCACGGTCGAGAGCGTGAGCGAGATGCCGTCGGCAGCGTCTTCGTACGGAATCTTGGCGACGGAGAGCATCGTCGCGAGCGCGCCGTGCGTGTCGCGGTGGTTCGAGGGGTTCGCGCCGGGCGCGAACGGCTCGCCGGATTTGCGCCCGTCGGGCGTGGCGCCGGTGTGCTTGCCGTAGACGACGTTCGAGGTGATCGTGAGCACTGATTGCGTGTGCGTGGCGTGGCGGTATGCGGTGTAGTTGCGCAGCCGCGCCATCATCGAGGAGACCAGGTCGACGGCGATGTCGTCGACCCGGTCGTCGTTGTTGCCGTAGCACGGGAACTCGCCGTCGGTCACGTAGTCGACGACCAGACCCGCTTCGTTGCGGATCGGTCGCACCGTGGCGAACTTGATCGCCGAGAGGCTATCGGCGGCGTGCGAGAGTCCGGCGATGCCGAAGGCCATCGTGCGCAGCACGTCACGGTCGTGCAGCGCCATCTCGAGCGATTCGTAGCAGTACTTGTCGTGCATGTAGTGGATGACGTTGAGCGCGTTGACGTAGGTCTTGGCCAGCCACTCCATCATGATGTTCAGCCGGTCCATCACCTCGGCGTAGTCGAGCACCTCGCCGCCCAGCGGCGCCAGGGGCGGCCCAACTTGTTCACCGGTCATCTCGTCGCGACCGCCATTGATCGCGTACAGCAGTGTCTTGACGAGGTTGACGCGGGCGCCGAAGAACTGCATCTGCTTACCGACGCGCATCGCCGAGACGCAGCACGCGATCCCGCAGTCGTCGCCCCACGCCGGGCGCATCTGGTCGTCGCTCTCGTATTGGATCGAACTCGTTTCGATCGACGTTTGCGCGGCAAAGCGTTTGAACCCGTCCGGCAGATGAGCCGACCACAGCACCGTGAGGTTCGGCTCGGGCGCCGGTCCGAGGTTGTGCAGCGTGTTGAGCATGCGGAAGCTCGTGCGCGACACCAGCGTGCGGCCGTCCTCGCCCATCCCGCCGATGGCCTCGGTCGCCCAAATCGGATCGCCCGAGAAAAGCGCGTCGTATTCGGGCGCGCGCAAAAAACGCACCAGGCGCAGCTTGATCACGAAGTCGTCGATCAGCTCTTGCGCACCGCGTTCGTCGAGCGTTCCCTCGTCGATGTCGCGCTGCAGGTAGACGTCGAGGAAAGTCGACACGCGCCCGACTGACATCGCCGCGCCGTTTTGCTGCTTGATCGCCGCGAGATAGCCGAAATACAGCCACTGGATCGCCTCGCGCCCGTTCTCGGCGGGCTGCGAGATATCGCACCCGTAGCGAGCCGCCATCTCCTTGAGCTCACCCAGCGCGCGAATCTGTTCGGCCAGTTCCTCGCGCAGCCGGATCACCTCTTCGGTCGAGTGGCGGTCGTCGAGCTCGTGCTTCTCGTGTTGCTTCACCGCGATGAGAAAGTCGACGCCGTAGAGCGCGATGCGCCGGTAGTCGCCGATGATCCGGCCGCGGCCGTAGGCGTCGGGCAGGCCCGTGATCAGCCCGCTGTGCCGGCACTTGACGATATCGGGCGTGTAGGCATCGAAGACGCCGTCGTTGTGCGTCTTGCGGTAGTGCGTGAACGTGTGGGCGAGTTTCGGGTCGGGCGTGTAGCCGTAGGCTTTCAGGCTGTTGGCGACGACGCGCCAGCCGCCTTTGGGCATGATCGCGCGCTTGAGCGGCGCGTCGGTTTGCAACCCCACGATGAGTTCGCGCTCGCGGTCGACATAGCCGGGCGCGTGTGCGAGGATGTCCGACGGTTCTTGCGAGACGTCGTACACGCCGCGGCGCCGTTCCTCAGCGAGCAAGGGCAGGATCGTCTGCCAGAGCGTCGTCGTGCGCTCGGTCGGCCCGGCGAGAAACGACGCGTCGCCCTCGTAGGGCGTGTAGTTTTCCTGAATGAACTCGCGCACGTCGACATGCGTCTGCCAGCGTCCCGGCGAGAATCCGCGCCACGCACGCCGAACCTCGCCCGTCGAGGGATCAGCGGTAAGTAGTATGGCCATGGGCGGAATCTCCTAACCTGGGCGGCACCTGGTCGAGTGCAGCGAACCCCATGTGTTCCCGAATGAACACCACGAGCCCTTGCTCTACAAGGGTTTGTTGCGCCTAAGTACGGGCGTGCGAAGAACGCATTCATATCGCGTCCCACGCGATGAAAGAAATCTTCCGTCCGCTATGCGCCCGATGCAAGTAGTGTGAAGCCGGCAAGGCGCGCCGCATGGCGATCGAAGGTGAACGTGTGCGCGCAGCCGGCTTTCGTCCCGAGTGCGCCGATGAGCGCATCGGCGAACGAACCGCTGCCATCCTTGAGCGCGATCATCGCCGTATAGACTTCCTGCTCGGATTCGATCTCGAGAACATCGGTCGCGAGCATGGCTTCGATGGCGGCCGCGATCGCGCGATCGCTGAGCCCATAGGCTCGTTCGAGTACCCAAACGGTCTCGGCCATCGCGACGAGGCTGACGAACCCCGGGTTCTCCTCGGTCAGCGTGCGTTCGATGAGCTGCGTTGCTTGCCGTGATTGAATCGGATCGTCTTGCGCGAGATAGCGAACGACGACGTTGGTATCGAGTCCGATCATCGCCGGGGGCGACGCGGCATTTCGGCGACGGCGCCGGCAGCGGCGGCCTCGCGCATCACCGCGATCCCGACCGCTCGTTGCGGTGCTTTTATGATCCCGCGCAAGGTGGAGGCCGGCCGTTTCGGCAGCAGCACGACGCTGCCGTCTGGATGGACAAAGAACTTGACGCGATCGCCCGCCTTCAATCCAAGATGCTCCCGGATCGCCTTGGGAATCGTGGCCTGCCCCTTGCTCGTAATCGCAGATTCCATCCGCTCCCCATTACTTTTCTATTAGAGTAATACCTTTCGCAGAAACGATCGGTCAACGCGCCGTCTGACGCCCATGTCATCCTGAGTCGCCCCCATGTCATCCTGAGCCTGTCGAAGGATGGGCATGGCAGCATCGTGGTCTACACGTCGATGGCGAGTTTACAGAGGGTAGAGTTCGATTTGCTTTGCGGGATGAGTCGCGGCGATGATGCGCTGGAGATCGGTTGGGTCGGAGGTCGCGATAACGCAGGGTGCCGATTCGAGGGCTGCGTCGACGACGTGCGCGCCTGCGCTCAGTCCGGTCGCAGCGAGCAGCGAGCCGATGCGCTTTGCGGCATGCTGGTCCAAGGCGGCGATGCGGTGAACGGCTTTGAGGAGACGCGCGATTGCCGGATGCGTCGTCGCACCACGCCACGTTTCGGCGATGACCGCAGCCGGAACGACGATCGTCCAATCGTGTATTGCGGCGCGCTCCAGAACGCTGAGCATCCGTCGATTGCGGCGTTCGACGGCGATGAGCGCTCCCGCGTCGAGCACGATCGTGTTCATCGCATCAACTCGTCGATTTCGCGCAACTCACCCGGATCGAGGGGCCCCGCTTCGGCGACGAGGTCGTCGACCAGGTTTTGGAGATTCTGGCGCACGACGGCACGATGCAGCGCCTCGGTGACGAATCGCGAGAAGCCGCGCTTCCCGGTGCGTTCGCGGATCGCTTGGGCAAGCACCATCGGAATGCTCGCCGCGATCGTCTCGGTCGGTCCGTCCAAGTCGGAGTCGCGCGCGGTCGGGGGCGTTCGCCGCGTCATGCAGAGAATGATAGTTGATATATAAGTTTCCGGGAAGGGCGAGGGCCGGCGCGAGCCGTCGCCGACTATTGGGCCTGAAAAACAAACACGCCCCGAACGGGACGATTGTGTTTCAAGAATATGCGATGTCGCGCGTTAGTCAACGCTATTTGCTGTCCGGCGAGTTGAACAACTGGGGTTGACATAGAATCGGCGTTATCATTCGAGCGCGTCTTACATGCTCGCATCGCATTCGGTTACCGGAATTCCAAAGGTCTCGCGGCGCACTGCCGCTCGCTCCGCATCGGGGATCTCGCGAGTCGCCTTACCGGCGGTGGTGGTGCGGGTGAGTGTGTCGCCGGCGAGCGTGACGCGCCCATCGGGGAGCGCCATCGTACAGAGCAGGCGTTGCATGAAGGGCCCATCGGCAGCGGTCTGATGCCAGCGCGCCCGGTCGTGAAAGTCCGCGATGGTGTGGGCACGATCGGCACCGATACTGCGGCTCCCACGCCCCGTCACCGCTGTCACCCTGAGCCCGTCGAAGGGCGAGCACCACGTGCTCAACGCCGTCGCGCACGAGCTGGTAGCCGTCGCAGGCGCCGCCCGCGAGGTCGAGCGGGGTGCCAAAGCCGTCCCCGAAACCAACGTCGGCAAGCAGACGGCGGCCTTCGATCGGGACGACGAGCGCGAGGTGATCGTAGGGCGCGGTCCAGCCCCCGTCCGGGCGCGCGACGCATGCGTTTACCAGCTCCGGCGCAAAGCCCAGCTCGCGCAACAGCCATGCGAAGAGGGCGTTGAGTTCGTAGCAGATCCCCCCGCGCGCGCCGTCGACGATTTTCGCGAAGAGCGCCGGCTCGTCGAGGAGGAGCGGCCGGCGCGCGACGACCCACAGATTCTCGAACGGGACGCGCTCCAGATGCGCCCTCTGCAGCGCGGCGAGCGTCGCGGTGGAGGGCGTGCGGTCGCCCGCATAGCCGATGCGGCGCAGGTAACGTGTGATGTCCACGACGGAGCGGATTCGGAGGCGAAGCAGGACGATTCCCCGCTTCCGGCGCACGGCAACGGGTCCGGGCCTGTAGCTCAGCGGTAGAGCGGCCGGCTCATAACTGGTTGCGCGCTGGTTCGAATCCAGCCGGGCCCAATGAATCCCCCGCCTCGTGCGGCGTGTTCATCGCGGTCGGGCACTCGGCCCTACCCGCACACCCCGGACGACCCCAGCCCACGTGGCGCCATAGTCTATCGGTTAGGACGCTGCCCTTTCAAGGCGGAGAGACGGGTTCGACTCCCGTTGGCGCTACCATGAAAACCCTGTAACCACGGGGTTTTTTCGTTGTCGAAAGCGCCGCGTGGCACCGCTGTGGCACGGAGCCAGCCCACCTCCGCGATCATGGCCGCGGACTAGAACAGAGTCTGAAGATCGCGGCGGCCGTCGACGATTCGAACGATCTCCACCGTCTCGGCAGTCACGCGATAGAAGACGACGACGGGCGGGACCGGAATCGAACGAACCCCCGGGCCGATCTCCGGACGCCGGCGTCCCCGATGCGGCAAGGTCGCTAGCGCGTTGGCGCGCTCTACGATCTGCGCGATGAACGCGCGAGCTCGAACCGTACTATCCCGAGCGATATACGCACCGATCGAGAGGAGATCGGCCTCCGCTTGCGATGAGAAGACGACGCGAGCCACGGGCAGCGGCTATTCCTCGTCGCGCTCCTTCTCGATCTTGTCGATGAGCGCGTACGCTTTTGCGTAAACCGCCTCAGCGGGGATCCCCTCGCCGCGATCAAGGGACGCCGCGCCCTCGAGGACGTCGGCCTTGAGCTGATCGAAGAACGGGTCCGCCTTTGGTTCGTACATGCTCCGGTAAGATTCGGGGGTTACCCAATGCCACCCCTGGCGATGGCGGCGCCCCGAACCGCCCGGCGCAACTGCCAGTTGAGCCGCCCCCGCGCCCGGGTGGATCGGCTGCTCAGGCCTCGCGGGCAGCCCTAAGGGCGAGGACTGTACCGCACATCAAAGGATCCGACTCCCGTCGCGCTACGAAACAGCCCTGTAACCACGGGTTCACTTCTTTCGTGAGGTCGTGAGCGAGGCGCCCAGGAGATCGTTGAAACGCGCGGTGGCTGCTCGCTCGATCTGCTCGACGTGGTGTAGGTAGAGGTTGCCGGTTGTGCCGACTTCGGAATGGCCGAGCCACGTCGAAACGCTCTTGAGGTCGGCTCCGCTGGCGAGCATGAGCGTGGCCGCAGAGTGCCGCAGGTCGTGAAGGCGGACGTGTTCGAGCTTGGCGCTCTTGACGAACCGCGCGAAGTGCAGGCTGAGCGGGCCGGGATCGTACGCCGTGCCGTCCGCACGGTCGAAAACGTAGGCGTTGTCATCGCGACCGAGCCCGAGGAGGAGCCGGCGCTCGTTCTGTGCCTTCCGCTGCGCGCGAAGTGCTTCGACGACGAAGCCGGGGACCGCGATCGTGCGCGCGCTGCGCGCCGTCTTGGGCTCCTTTTCGCGGCGCTCGCCGTTGACCACCTCGACCGACCGTCGCACGGAGATGCGCGAAGCCTCGAAGTCAACGTCGCGCCAGCGCAAACCGCATAGCTCGCCGCGGCGCAGGCCGGAGCCGACCGCGACGATGATGAGGTTCTCGAGTTCGCCTCCGCGCGCGGCCTCAACGAGCGCTGCGACGCCGGCGGCGTCGAGAGCGCGCATCTCTTTGCGCTCGACCTTGATCGAGGAGACGGCGTCGGCCGGATTACGGACAAGGATCCCCATGCGGACGGCCCAGCGCAGGGCCGCGCGTAGCGTGTCGAGCGCGTGCTTAACGCTGCGCGGCGATAGCGTGCCCTTTTCTTTATCGTTCCGCGGTCCGGTTGCCCACTTGGCGACGGCCGCTTCGATATGAGCGGGACGCAGTTGCTCGGCCCGCAGGCCGCCAAACGCGGGCACGAGGTAGAGGCGCACGATCGAGCCATACCGCTGCACGGTCTTCGCGCCGACTCGATGCTCCGTCGCGGCGAGCCATCCGGTGAAGAGATCCGCGCATGAGGTACGGCCGCCATCGGCGTATCCGCCTGTCTCGACTTCGGCGAGCAGCGCACGGAGACGCCGTTCCGCGTCGCGCTTCGTGCCGTGCATGACCTCGCGTCGCTGACGTCGCTTGCCGTCTCCGCTCCGAGGCAACTCGACGCGCAGATACCACGAACCAGGTGCGCGGCCGCGTGCGATGTAGCCCTTCACTAGTTTCCTCCCGTTCGCTCGCCGGCGGCCACGTTAGAGTGGCCTGCGATGGTCGGCGGCGACGTCCGGCTCAGAGATGGAAGCAGGTCTTTGGCGCCACGTTGCCGCGCGCCCTTGGAGCGTTTCTTCAGAGCGAGAAAGCGATCGTGGACCTCGCGCGCGTTCGCACCGGCGGCTTTTCCGTCGTTGCATCCCTCATCTTTCTCGCTCGGAAAGAAGTCGTTCCAGGGCAGCAATTGGAACGAGAATCCGGCGGCCGATCCGAATCGTCGGAATCTCGCCGCGTCTGGCCGCCTCGTAGGCCAGGTTACGGCTGATGCCGAGCAGCCGCGCTGCTTCCGCGGTGGTGACTGTGAGTGTTGCGTGGTCTTGCATGCCACCAACAGTAGCGCACTATTCTAAACACGATGTTACTGGCCGCCAACCGGCGTATACTGTGCTCCGGGGGGCTGCTGGGGCGAGGCGTGGCGAGCGGAGGCGGAGTGCTTCGGCTCAGGCGCCGTCGGGCGTTAAGTTCGCGCAGTGGTTTGCAGAGGCTTCACTGGGCGCACTTCGGGCCTTCTGCGTGCTCTCGTCCGCCGCCGTCGCGACCGATATGACGCCGCTATCGCGCTCACGATCACGTATCCGACTCGCGCGTCGGTCGTCGCAGCCGGCAATGTGCCGTGCTGGCATCGTCCCGAATCCGGGCCGCAACGCAATCTGAAATCGTCAAGCCCGCTCGCTTGGCTTTTCCTCGTGTTTCTTGAGCCACGTCAGCAGGACCGTCAAGTTCAATTGCCCCGTGGTCCTGATAGGCATTGTTAGCCCTCCGTCGCGCCGCTCGTTCCCGATGTGCCTAGGCACATCCTATCCTGCCAATAAACTCCGTTTCTAGCATAAACGGCGGTCAGGAAAAACGGAAAAGAAAACGGTAACAATGCGGACGAGAAAGCGGGCGAGAAAAGCGGGCGAGAAAAGCGGGCGAGAAAAGCGGACGAGAAAGCAGACGAGAAAGCGAACGAGAAAGCGGGCGAGAAAGCGGACGAGAAAACGAACGAGAAAGCGGACGAGAAAACGAACGAGAAAGCGAACGAGAAAAGCGGACGAGAAAAGCGGACGAGAAAACGAACGAGAAAACGAACGAGAAAACGAACGAGAAAACGAACGAGAAAACGAACGAGAAAACGAACGAGAAAACGAACGAGAAAACGAACGAGAAAACGAACGAGAAAACGAACGAGAAAACGAACGAGAAAACGAACGAGAAAACGAACGAGAAAGCGAACGAGAAAAGCGGACGAGAAAAGCGGAGCGCGTCGAAAAGGAGACGTTGCGGTCGAACGAACAGATGGCGTCGAGTGCGGCGAGGTGGCGCCTGCCAGATGGTGGTAGTGGACGAAGAATAAGGACATCGGCGCGAAGGGCGCTCGAAGCGTGCTTCGCGAAGCGGCGAAAGACGCGGCGTTGATGCTGCAAGCGATCAGCGGAGTCGGAGGCGGCGCTGATTATGGAGTTCCGCGAGAAGATCGCCGACTTGCGGATGCGTGGCGCGACCTGGGGAGAAGATCGCGGAGCTGCTGCATCCGGTGCCCGGTTGCGCGAAAGGATGCGATTCGAACGGCCATGAAGCGGCCGCTCGCAGTGAAGGCAAAAACGACGGCGCAGCGTTGTGAGTTAGGAGAGTGAGCGTGAAGCGACTGGCACCGTCGCTCCTGGCTGCACTTTTACCCTGCGGTAACCCCCGCGCCATATGGCCGTGTGGAAGCGGTGCTAGACTCCATCTGCATGAGCAGATCACGGACGCTATTCATACGAGCTCTTTTTGGTTCCGGTGCGGGCCTACTAAGATGGCTACTCGCGAAGGCCGCCTCGATGTGTTTCGCTGCGTCGGCGGAGTTGACGCCAATCACGTCGGCCGACCGCGGGCGCCTCACGGCAGCTGGAGTTGCCGACTCAGTTCGTCGGCTTGACCCCGCAACTTCTCCGGATTCGTTTTTGCCAACTGTCGAAGATTCTGCAGCTTCCAGCGAATGGCCGGCAACTGTTCCAGGTGCCCGATCTCGAGCAGGGACCAATCCGGTTCTGCGTAGGCGAGCGAGAGCAAGAAGCTCCGTTCGCGCGCGCTCAGGTTGCGTTGAAGCTCAGCGATCATTCGCTCGCGGGCCGATAGTAGGTCCGCCAGCTCAACCGGGTCGGCGGTCATCCCGCGGAACGTTCGTTCATATTCCTGAGCAATGTCCTTGCGCGCTGGGAACAACACTTCGTGGATCGGGCGGTTATGGCAGGCGAGGTAGACCACGAAACACCGCCGGATACCGGGCGTGATGCCTTCGTGAGCAAAGAGTTGCAGCACGTCGAACAGATCGCGGGGATGCTGCCGGTCCATCGCGGCAACGAGCTTTCCACCGTATACATCCTCGAGCGATAGAACAGGTAGTTCAAGATCGGCGAGCAGCACTGCCTTTGCCTTAGGGGTCAGCGATGCAGTCTGCACCGGATGGACGGTGCCCCGCATGACGAAGTTTACCTCGGCTTTGATCTCGAGAGTACCGCGTCGAACAAACAGTTTGGTTTCGCCTACGTCGTCGGCCTTTGTGACGTGCGCCTGGAATCCGCGTGCCTCAAGGCGGCTGGCGGCGTCCCGGATCGCTGCGTTGATGGACGCCAGGGCCTCGTCGCGAGATGCGCGGTGATCGACAAAGACGAGATCCAAGTCGATTGATAATCGCGGCATGTCGCGGAAGAACAGGTTGATGGCTGTCCCACCTTTCAACGCGAAGATGCCGCCGGCAAACACAAGGGGCGCCGCCTGCGTCAGCAGGCGAGCCGTATCGAGATACACCTGATTCATGGTTTCAGCACGAGCAAACCGTGCTTGGATTTAGATACCCAAGGCCGATCGCTACCGGTGGGCAGTTTCGTGGCGTCGAGTTTCGAGAACCAGTTCAGTTTCAGTTCGCGGCCGAGCTGCAGGCACAAGCGCACGGTCTTTACGCTCGTGCAATGGCTCAGCAGCTCATCAAGTATGTCGGCGCGCAAGTTGTACGTGCCCTCCATGATTTCGCGAGCTTCCTGCAATGGCTGGCGAACGCCGACCTCGCTAAGCAATTCCAATATGGCGCGCTCGGGTGCCGCAACGAGCGGCGCGCCGCTCCGATTGTCGAAGGCGCCAACGCTCAGCGGCTTGGTCGATTGTTCTTCGAACAGCCGCTTGCGGTGGTACTCGCTAGGGAATTGCCGGACAAACCAATCCGGCAGACGAGCGGCGGTCCAGCCGTACAAGTGCAGAACGCCGTGTTGCGAGACGTAGTGGCGCACGCCATACCATTCCAGGGCCGACTTGCCGCCGACGTGCATGCCTTGGATCTTTCGCTCGAGCAAACGTAGGCTGGGGTACAGGGCCAGGGGATCATCGCCCGGGCGGCAATATACGCCGCGCGCCAGGCGGGTTAACCAGCCCGCGCGTGCGTAATGGACAGCGAGGTCGGCGGATATGCCAAGGCCGGCCAGGTCGGCTGACGTCAAAGGGGCTCCCGCTGGCAGGTGAGTGTAGAGATTCTTTAGTTTGCCAGAGCTAGTCGTAGCCATACTACGATTATACGGCACATATCAAGTTAGAGGCTGCTTTAGATTTATTGAGCTTATCGTAGTGTGGCTGCGATCCCGCCCTCCGGAGGCCAGGAGCCGAGTCGGAATTTGATGCCCTAGTGGCCGAGACGGTCGCAGGGATCCGCGACCACGAGCCCGGCACTTATCTATGCCTGCCACAGCGTGCAGAGCCAACCGCGCCAGCGGCTCTTCTACGAGCTGTATCAGGACCGGGGAGGACTACGGCACTGAGTTCGGTCCTACCAACGTCGCCAACCACGGAATCAGCGTCGCCGTTGAACTCGGCGCCGGGCAGGCAGGCCATCGAGCTAGCTCAGCAGGTCATCCCTACGAACCTTTCACCCGAACGGCAGGTCCGGTATCTACTGGACTTGGCGCAGGCCCATGCGATGCGGCGGCAAATCGGCGAAGCCCTCCGCGCGCTTCAAGAAGTGCTATATAGCCCGAGTTCTACTCGTGACCCCAAGGGGCGCTCCGCGCGACCGTGGGCCCCCCTTGACTCGCCTGAATCATCGTTCTATATTATAGAAAGATGATTCAGGATCCAGACCGTGACGAAGTTGCCCAACGACTCAGCGGGTTTATCCCGATGTTGACCGACGCCCTTGTGAAGGCGATCAACCAGGCCAATGCCTTCTTTCTGAATGCGGACCTGCCTTTCGATGGCTTTCTGTTTGCTGGGCTTGTCCGCTACCACTTACGGCTCATTTTGTCGGCGCAAAAGTACGTCGTCGTTGACGAGGCGGAGGTGTCCGTCGAGTCGGAGCGCGTGTTAAACATCGGCATCCAGCTGACTCATAATGGCGTCAGGATCAAGGTCCGAAAGGGCAAACGCGGCGAGGTTCCGGTCGCAGATACCAACGCACAAGTTGCTTGGTACTGTCAGCAACTGCCCTTGAATCTTGACGGGCCATGCGAGGTTGCCACGGATCCCAACGTGATATTCGTCTGGGAGTCCAGGTCTGACGACGAAATTCGGAAGATGCAATCAATCGACGACGCATTGAACGGACGCGCAACAGTGATGTTGCCGCAGGAACTGCGCTCATTAGAGATGTTTTGCACTCACAGCGCGATGCGCGGGCGCAAGTTGAGCGACAGCGACATTTATTGGAGCAAGGATATTGAGATACATAAGAAGGTGCCGGCAATCTCTGCGCATCCCGCGGCTTCCTCGGCGCGCCAGGAACTACCGTTCGGACTGCCAACCGGAGAGACTGGAAACAATCCTATCGAGTAGGGGAAGATGATTTTCGGGTCGCGGATCACACAGGCGAGAGAATTCGGAAATCTTACCCAGGCTGAATTGGCTGATGCGCTCGGCGTCGCACAAGCGACTATCTCAGATATTGAACGCGGAAGAATCCAACCAAACGGCGAGCTCGCAACTGGAATAGCGAACGCCTTGCGGTTCCCGCCTGCGTTTTTCGAGCGAGATGTATCACCACATTTCGCTATTGGGAGCCTAGAGTTTCGAGCGCGGAATAGCGTGCCAGCCAAGCGGAAAAAGCACGCCCATCACTACGGGCACATCGTGTTTGAACTTGCGTCCTTCCTAGCTGGTCGCTTAGAAACTCCACCTGTTCACCTGCCAAGGGTAGAGGGAGACGCAGAACGCGCTGCAGCGATTGTGCGGTCTGAGCTAGGCGTCTCACCAGAGGGCCCAATTTACAACCTTACGGACGCACTTGAACGCGCTGGAGTGTTCGTATTCGCCCTGCCTACGCTGACCGACGGATCGCTTGAAGGAATTGACGGGTTTTCGGTGTGGGCGGGAAGGGGGCAAAGGTTGGTCCCGGTGATCTTTGTCTCAGCGACGATCCCGGGAGACCGACAACGCCTGACCGTTGCTCACGAGATCGGAGAGTTGGCGCTCGCGGATTTGCCACCGGGAAAGGAGCGCGAAGCGCAGGCTAACCATTTTGCTGGGGCGTTCCTCATGCCCAGCGAAAAATTTAAGGAGGAACTAGTCCCACCGTTCTCTGTTTACGATTTCATAGAAATGAAAAAGCGATATGCGGTGTCAATCCAGGCGGCCTTAGTTCGTGCCCGCCACTTGGATCTGATCGATGATCGACGATACCATGCGCTGTACCAGCAACTTAGCGCGCGCGGATGGGTTAAAGAAGAACCACCTGGGACCGCTGTCCCGCGAGAGAAGCCTCGAGGCCTGCATAAAATGGTAGAACTGCTCTATGGCGACCCGATCGACATCGTTCGCCTCGCTGCAGACTCGCGGCTTGACCCATGGTTCTTGAGACAATTGCTCGCGACGCATGCGAATAAGGCTGATTTGCATGGCGCAGTGTTGCACGATGCCGGCAAGGTCTTAGCTTTCCCAAAATCTCACGCGCAGGGGCGCACAGGGATCATTTCCAAGGCCGATGAGGCATAAGAGGCTCACTGCTTCGTCTACCGAGCCGGCGCTCCTGAGAGTTACCTCCGCCCGGAGACGCCCGGGGCTCGCTTTCGATGCTACGCCAGCGGCTGGCCGCGATCGCGAGCCAGCAGATGCCCCCACGTTAGGATCCGAGGCTGACATCCACCACGACCAAGGGCCGAGCCGCAACGAGATCGCCAGGCGTCCCCAAGCCAGCCGAACCTCAGTTCGGCGCCTTCTCGAGCCTTAGCGTGCAAAAATTTCCGTCTCTTGAGGGACCCCAATGTTTGGCATGCCGATCGCAGAGTTGCTTGAGCCTCGGCGGGCAGTTCAAAATGTACCGGGCTTGGGCAGTTGAAAATGTACCAGCCCGAGCGTAGTGATTATTGTCGCAGGGGTTAGCTACGCCGAAGCTTTTGCCTTCCGGCCTCGCGCTGCGAGGCTGTGCTCATGCAGCCGATAGCTCTTGCCGCGAATCTCGATGAGGTGGCTGTGGTGCATCAGCCGATCGAGAAAAGCCGCAACCGCTGGCGTGTCACCAAAGAGTTTCGGCCAATCCTCGATCGGGCGATTCGACGTCAAGATCGTTGAAGCTCGTTCGTAGCGGCGCATGATGATTTCAAGTAAGTCTTCCGCGGCGTTCGCTGGCAGTTGGCGCATTCCCAAATCGTCGATTATGAGCAGCGGTATCTCGCTGTACGTAGCGATGGCCGCCGCCCGCTCGCCGGTCGCGCCCGCGAGCAGCAGATCTTCGAAGAGTACGTGCGCTTCTCGATAAAGCACGCGGAAACCGGCCACAATGGCAGCCATGCCGATCGCCTGCGCGATGTGGCTCTTGCCGACGCCGGCGTTTCCGAGCAGCAGAACGTCCTCACGCTGTTCAATGAATCGTCCGCTAGCGAGTTCGAAGATCAGCGCTCGATCAAGTGAGTTGAACTTCCAATCGAACGTGTCGAGCGTTCTGATGTCTCGGAATTCGGCTGCTTTGATCCGCCGATCCAGCAGGCGGTCACGTCGCTTCTCCAACTCGTCGTGTACGAGAAGGCTAAGAAAATCAACCGGGCCAAGCTTTTCGGCTCGAGCTTGCTGCGCTCGTAGCGAAACGGCCTTGGCCATGCCGCCCAAGCGCAGTTGCCGAAGCGCTCGGTCCAGTTCGTCGCTCGTCATAGGAGTGCTCCTTGGGTTACGGTTGTCGGTGACGGCCTAAATCGCCCCACTTCTGACGGCGTAAAATTCCCCACCCCTTAAGAGCGAAAGACCCCCCATCTCGCCGGCAAGCCAGATGGAGGGCCACCTAATCGTAAGGGGACTGTGGATGAAGATCAAGGTGCAGGCGGCACAAGGGGTGCCGCTGACGCGGATTGCCGCCGAAAGCGGTATCGACCGCAAGACGGCGCGGCGGCTACGGGACGCGTCGGAGGAGCCCACCGTCACGCTACGGCGACGGCGGTCGCGACTCGACGGTTACGCCGACTGGATGCGCGATCGCCTCAAGGCCGGCGTTCCAGCGGCTCAGGTCGCTCGCGACCTGGCGTCTCGCGGCGTAGTCGTGCCTTATGCGACGGTACGAGACTTTGCCCGCAAGTTGCGACCTCCCAAAGAGGCCGTGGCTGAGGAAGTGCGCTTCGAAACGCCACCGGCCAAGCAGGCTCAATGCGATTGGGCCGACTGCGGTCAACTCCTCGAAGACGGCACGTCCTTCGCGTTGTATCTATTCGTGATGGTGCTGGGGTATTCGCGCAAGACGTTCGCGAAGTTCACCTCGTCGATGGACGAGCTGACGCTGCAGCGCTGCCATGCCGAGGCTTTCGCTTTCTTCGGCGGCGTACCTTACAGCGTCTTGTATGACAATCCTAAAACGATCACCGTCGGCCGCAACACCGAAGGTGAACCGGTGTGGAATAAGGACTTCGCCGATTTCGCCGCACGCTACGGCTTCGATGCGACCTGCGCCCGGCCGTATCGAGCAAAGACCAAAGGGAAGGTTGAACGAACGATCGGATTCTTGAGAACGTCCTTCTTTCCCGGCCGGCGTTGTTCCAGCGTCGAGGACGCACAGCAGCAACTCGATGGCTGGCTGATCCAGGCTAATCAACGCGTGCACCGCACGCATGGCGAAGTTGTTGACGTCCGCTTTGCGCGCGAAGCACCGCTCTTACTCCCATTGCGCAATGGCATGGCGATCGTCTCAAGAACAGAACAGCGGATCGTCGACGCCGAAGGGTTTGTCAGTTATGGTGGCAACCGCTACGAAATGCCGCCTGGCCAGCGCGGCCGCACGCTCTTGATACACGACAACGGCGCCGTCCTGCATTTTTACCACGATACGACCGCCGTCTGCGAGCATCGACGCCTCCACGGGAAGCGACGTACGGCGCTGCGGCGAGGATCAGGGACGAACACTGCCGCGCTTCTAGCCGTCACCGTAGAGCGACGGCCACTCAGCGAGTACGACGAGGTGGCCACGTGAGTCAGCTCGTTTACGAACGAACCCGTGACGCGCTTAGCCAGCTCAACATGCCACGCGCGCTGGAATGCCTCGACGGACTCTTAGACCGCGCCGGAGACGGAGAGCTGAGCACGGTGGACGTGCTCGACCAACTCTTTGCCCAGGAGCTTGCCACACGTCGCGAACGCAGCATCGCAACGCGCCTCAAGCTCGCGGGGCTGCCGGCTGTGAAAACGCTCGAGCAATTCGACTTTCCCTTCCAACCGTCGCTGGACGAACGCAAGATTCGCGACTTACACACCCTGCGCTTCCTCGCCAATGGCGAGAATATCATCTTCCTCGGGCCGCCCGGCTGCGGCAAGACGCATCTCAGTATCACGCTTGGCTATGCGGCGATCACCGCTGGTGAACTGGTTCATTTCACGACTGCGCGAGATCTGTTCGCGAAGCTGCGCGATGCGGAGCGAACGCCAGTGCATTTTCGACGACTAACCGCTAATCGCGCAAAGCTGCTCATCATCGACGAGATCGGATACGAGCCGCTCGACCGCATCGCCGCTGCACACTTCTTTCGCCTGATTTGCGAACGCTACGAACGCGGATCGATCATCCTCACGAGCAACAAGCGCTTCAGCGATTGGGGCGAACTCATCGGCGACGACACGCTCGCCGGCGCCATCCTGGACCGGCTGCTCCATCACGCGACCACGATCAGCATCAACGGTCCTAGCTACCGGCTAAAGGACAAGCGGCGAGCCGGCATCCTCGACCCGGCCAAGCGTAAGGAAGGTGACGCGCCATAGGCGAATCCGGCGACCCGGGTGGGGAAAATTAGACCGTCGGAAATGGGGAACTTAAGACCGTCTCCGACAACGGTTGCGAAGTGAGTCGTGTAGGTTGCGATCTCGGCAATGATGCGGTGTTCGGTTTTTAGTTTGAGCGGTTGTGCATGGTGCTGCAGATATGCGCGAACGAAGCGTAGGCTCGAAAGGCCGGATGTGTTGGCGAACGCGCAAGCCGCGTCAACAGCGGCGGCCTCGTAGCGCCGCAAGAGATCGAGCACGCCGTAGAGGGCGCGCAGGGCGGTTGCGCCGCGGTCCTCGACGAGCTTGCGGGCAAACGCGTCGCACCCGGGTCCCGCACCGGCGATCTTGCTAACGAGCCGATCCACCTGCACCGGAGTCTGCTTAGGCCGATGCGCGTCGCTCGTTCGGCGTTGCCCTCGATGAAGAGCGATCGGATGTTCGAAAACGCACTCGTGGCTCTTGGCGTCGACGATGCGGAGCCAGAGCCTGCCGACGTGAACGACGACTTTGTGGCCGACGTAGCGTGGTGGAGCGGAGTAGTATGCACCGTCGACTTCAACGTGGCCGTCGAAATGCACGCTTCGCTCGCAAACGCGATAGTACTCGAACCGGGTCGTCGGCAGCGGCGTTAAGAACGGCTGCTCCTCGTCGAACATCGCCGCCACTTGACGCTTCGTGGTACCGTGGATGCGCGTGGCCGCCCAGCGCTCGTTCCAGCGCGCCAGAAACGTGTTCTGTTCGTCGATGCTCTCGAACCGCCGTCCCTTCAAAGCCGTCTTCTGAGTATGACCGACAGCTGATTCAACTTTGCCCTTGAGATCCGGTGCGTATGGCCGGCACGGAAGCGGTACGACGCCGTAGTGATCGAGCATCTTGGAGTAGAGCGCGTTGAGCTGCGGATCGTAGACGTCTGGTTTGATGACGCCTTCTTTGAGATTATCGAGCCGGATCGTGTGCGGCGCGCCGCCGAAGTACGCAAATGCTTCTTCGTGTAAGCGGCACCAAGTCTCCGTTGACGATCGCCAAACGACTTTGCGAAACGTGTGCCGGCTGTTGCTCAAGGTCATGACGAACAGCCGTGGCCGGCGGTACTTCCCAGTGCGCGGATCTCGCGTGAGCGCGCCTTCGCCGTAGTCGACTTGCGCTTCTTGCCCGGGATCAGTCTCGAAGCGACAACTGACCTTGGGTTCCTTTCGGCGCAGCTTGCGAGCCAGCCGTTTCACGGCGTCGTAAGAGCCGCTGTAGCCGTGGTGCTCGACGAGATCTTCGAAGATCGCCTTGGCGTTGCGCCCCTTGGCCACCTCGGCGGCGATGAAGGCGCGAAACGGCTCCGCGCTGCTGCGCGTGGCCGCCGCCGAGTCGGTGGCCACTTCGGGCTCGGTGGCCGGTTTTGGGTCGGTGGGCACTTCGGCCGGGGTGGTACATTTTGAGTCGGCGGCCACTTCGGTCGGGGTGGTACATTTTGAGGGCAACAGCCCGGCTTCGCGCCGAATGCGCCGCACCGTCGCCCGGTGGTAGCCCGCCTCGCGAGAGATGCGCCGGTCGCTCCAGCCGCGGCCCAGCAGGCCCAAGATCGCGTTCTCGTCGGTCATGCTCAACTTGTTCACGGCGTCGACTATGCGGCGCCGATCTGGCATGCCCGGGTCGGATCAGCAGGGGTGGTACATTTTCAAGTGCCCACCGACCCCTGGTACATTTTCAAGTGCCCGCAGGTGGTACATTTTGGGTGCCCGCCGAGGACTTGAGCGCGTCATACGGAATGCACCTCATGAAAGTATGGTATCAATCCCCGGTCGTACGATAACTCAATCCTTATCGGCTCAACGTCGCCCCCCACTTCACTAAACGATCCGTTGGCAACAATTACCTGAGTTTCTCGAAGCCGCGCGGCAGCCTCGAAAATAATGCGCTGAACCCTATTCACTAGTTCTCGATTTATGTCGCGCTCCACGTTCTTCACCGGCGTATCAATCATTAGAATCGAGGGTACTGGCAATCCGCGACGCTCTGCCACCACATGCAGGGCGATGGCGTAGCAAACGGCAAAGACCACGCGCTTACCTCCGCTTCCTGCGGACCGATAGTCCCAGTCCTCATCCGGCCTGTTCGGGTCCGAAACCCAAGGGATCCAGTCGTGAGTATCGACCTTTACCCTACTAGCCTTTGAAACACCGGGTAGACCAACATCCTGAAGGATTCTGAGGAACTCAGCCTCGATGTCTTCAACTGCTCGCTGCGCCTCATCGATCGCGCGCATCTCATTCTCAATAGCGCGCCGCACCTCAGCTGCCTCCCCTGCCAATCGCTCAATCTCGATTCTGTGCCGGGATACAGCCTCAAAAAGTCGTATGAGTTGATTTACGTTAGAAAGCCTTGAGTTTATCGTCGCAAGGCGCCTCTCTCCCTCTCTAATCTGTGACACATACGCAGAATCGTAGTCAGCAAGCAAGTCCTGAAGGTCGGCGTCTAGTTCTAATTTAGTGGCGACCAAAGCATCGCGTTCACGAATGCGTTGCTCAAGCGAACCCTCAAAGCGCACGACCGCACCCTCCAGTTCAACGATCCGCTCGGTAAGATCCTCGCTAGCTGCCTGTAGCGCGTCTGCATCGAAAGGTCGTTCCCGATCGTCCGGCGATTTGCACAGAGAGCAGTACCGCTCATCGTTCGTTCCCTCAATTGGTCGAGCACATTGCGGGCAGTGATCGTACGTCGCGTCGCCAACGATCGATAGAGCAATCTGTGAGCGCTGAGCGCGAGCCTTCAGCAAAACATACTCCGCTCGCAACGAGCGCATCTCGCTCAGTCGGCTCTGTTGCGCGTCAATCGCTGTGTTCCGCGCAACGATTGTCGTATTTAGTGCCCGCAACTGCTCCCGCATATCGTCAGCCGCATGAGTTGCTTTCCGGTAGCTACCGCTGATTATACTTAACTCGCGGCTCGAGTCATCTTGGGACTTTTCTAACTTTGCCCGCTCACGCTTAAGCTGCTCAAACGTGGCTCCCCCACTAACCTCGTTTAGCGCGCTGCTGATTTGCTCAAAGCTGCTTTGGTTCGACGCTCGCTTGAGACGAATCTCCTCAAGTCGCTGCTCAAGAGAAGCAATGCGCTCAGAATAAAAGCCGGTAACATAGCGCATCGCCCACCGAGCCTTTGGTCGACGAATAGGATCATACAAGTGGAAAAAGTTGGAGTCTAAGCGATCTTGCTTTAAGTAACAGAACGAAAGCAGATCGCGAACGCTCAAAGTCACGAGACTGCTCTCCGGATCGTCAGCTCGTTTCGGAACTTTGATCGGCTGGTACTGTGCCAGCTCGAAAAACAGGTCACTGAACCCGTATACTCCGCCTCTGAGCTCTGCCTTCCCCCGACTGACCGGCACTCTAAGAAAGTTGATCTCCCCCGACGTGGCTGTCCAAGTCGCGTCGATGTCGGCGGAGCCAAGTGACCTCTCGAAAACAACTTCATTCGAACCGATCACTAAATCAAGGCGAGCTGACAGTACTTGATTCCTGATCACTGGAGGCCAATCGTTATTATAGGAGCCGCCTAGACAGTAATCTATCAGATGCAAAAGGGAACTTTTCCCAACAGACACTGGACCAGAGAGGAGAACCAACGTGCAGTCCAGATTGATCGGTTCCACAGGCTTCCGACAGTGCAGTGTCAGAGTCTTGAGCCGAACGTTCACGCCGATGCCTTTGTTCGCACGGGTGGTTCAAGTGTCGTAGTCTCTGGCAGAGTTTGGTTTATGACTTTAGCTAATGTGACCGTCCTGAGATCAAGATGTCGGGCTATCATAGTCGCGCGAGTATAGTCGACTTCGAAGAGCTCCGAAAGCCGCAGGGATGCCGCTGCCGTTACGCCCTTAGGGGTTAAGGTGATGGAGAAAACGTCGGCGTCCACCAGCCTAGCTTCAATTCTCCCAGCCGCGTACTCGGCAGCTAGCCAGCGCCGATAGTTCAGATCCCACGGTTGCACTCGAAGCGCCCCAAAGCGAGCACTGAGTGAATCCCGCTCGAAGTCTTCGATCTTTAGGCGCCTCACAGATTTTCCGCGCGCGGTCAATAGCTTCTCGAGTGAACTCGGATATCTGAGGAAGTAGTCGAGATAGACGAGGCGGACGAGGTCAAGCGCTCCCTCGATCGGGGCGTCCTTGCAGGCCTGGAGAAGAATTAGGATGCGCGCCCGATGGCTTACATCGTCGCGTTCGACTGCGCCTACGGACTCTCGAATGTTCATAGCGATAAATCCGTAGGCTCTGACCACCAGATGCGGCACTCATCTGTAAGATCGCCAACGATGCCCAGAAATTCATCCGAGTCCACGTCGTCTGCAGCGAGTCCTTCGGTTAGGCTCCGCACCTCAGAATAGAACGCTCTGCCATCTAGGGGGCCTGATGCAGTCATGCGCTCGTAACGACTGTCAAAGGCAGTGTGTACTCTCGCACGCAAGCCCGCTTGATGAGCGTTCGCTGCGGCAGTGCCGAGTCGATACTTTCTGACTTGGGACTGCGCTCTAGCATGATAGACACAAGTGCAGATCGCTTCGATATTATTGGCGGGAACCTGCGCTAGCTCGAGCTTCTTGCGCATTACTAGGTTATCACGAAGTATCGGCATGGAACCGACGAATTGAGTGGACGGATCGGATAGGACCTGCTGTGCGACCGCGATTATGTCTGCGGGGCAGAGGCGCTTTTCGAGACCAAGCTCTCTCGATGCCTGTTCAGTTGTCACAAGGGCTGCGGTTGCGTCATAATGCTCTGACGCTTGAGTGAGTGACGCGGCTTTGTATGCTCGCGCTAACAATAGGTCAATTGCGTGCTTTAACTGTGCGGGGAGGGCATTGGAGAAGTACGGCGAGATTGAGAGGTCATAGTATAAGCGGCTGTCTATATCGTTTAGTCCGGGAGCGCCACGTGTTAGCTCTACGCGGCATAACACACTATGAACTTCCATTTCGGTTAGGGGTGGAATGAGCTTCGCACAAAGGCTCTTTGTACGTTTATCGCTCAGGAGCTCCTTGGGAGCGATTTCACGGGCGCGTTGGAGAACAAGGGCGAGGTCTGTTGCTGCGTTTGGCGCTTCGAAAAAGCCGACGCTTGAGACGAGCTGGAATTTGGAAAAGGCGCCGTTGAACGCTCTATTGTGTTCAACAAACCGGCTTATAGCCTTAACGCATGACTCATCCGTGGCCTTGAGCGGCTCCGGAGAATCCTTTGTCTTCACCTGCACAGCAATGAAGGTGCCGTCCGCGCAATCTATCACAAGGTCGTCATGGTGCTCGAAATAGATGGCGTGGCTGTGAAGCCCGCGATCGAGTTGCCCGAGAAGCAGCATTGCGCCGTATGCGTTCTGATAGCGGAAACGACGCTGGATGTCGGCTCCCACATCTTTGTTCGCGGTGGAGAGAAAGTCCGCTGACACGTAAAAGAGGCAGACTAAGTTAGAGAAGGTGTAGCTCGCGTAGCCATTTGCTCGGTTTCCAGGCGCCGCGCGAGTTCCCCGCTCGGTGGGCGATTCTCATTCGTATGTTAAGTTGGGGGGCCTCGTCTTGAGGAGTTTTCGAAACGCTGGCAGAGCGCTGGACTCGCGGCGAATTGCGGTCGACGCGTGCCCCACGCGGCGGGGGTAACTGGCGCCCTGGAGGCGAGAGGCTTGGAGCTTCCTCGACGGCGTGCGCGGCGAGGTGCCTTTGGCGAGGCACTGCGCGCTTCCGGCGTGGAGCCGCTTTCGTCCCGGCCGCGATCACGCTCGCGAGCGCCTCGGCCGAGAGGCGGCGATAGTCGACGCTCTCGCGCGTGGGCGCATCGCGCCGACCTCGGTCACAAGCGCGTTGTAAAGGACGCGGGCCGTATCGAGGCGTGCTCTTAGGGTACGCGCGTCGACGGCGGACGGAGTGCGGAGAGGGAGCTCCAGGACGCGCATTGCGAGAGTGTACCCGAGCCAGGGTGCCGTGCGGTAGACACTTCGTACTTCCGAGGGCTGAGGATTCGGCCTAGGACGGCGCGACGGCTCCGCGCTCGATAGGAGCATCCAGGACGCTCGCGCCTTCCGCGACCGGTGCGCCGCAGGAGCGTTGCCAGGCCGTGACTGTGCGGGAGGCGGCCGGCGCTCCTGCACAGAGGGCGCTTGCGGAGTTCGCCACGGGGCCGCGCGGCCCGCTGTGCGGTCGTCGGATCGCGCACGCCGGCCGGCGACGATCGCCTGCGAACTCCGGGCGTCGCTCGGACTCGCGGGGCCCGGATCGCGCTCGCCACTCGCCGGATCGCCGCTCGCCGCTCGAGATCCGCGATCGGCGATCCACTCGAGCCGTACGCCGGATCCGGACGTTCGAGCGCCTTCCGTCGATGATCGCCGCCGAGTACTCGCTCACCGGCCGCCGCACGCCGACCGCTCCTCGCCGGCCGTCAACTAGCGCCGGCCGGCCAGCGCCTGCGATCGGCGAAATCAATATGCCTAGGGCGGTGGCCTGCTCCGCGTGGCACCGTTGTGGCACGGAGTCGGTGCCACGGGCTGAATTTAGACGATACCAGCCAGGACGGAAATGCGCGGAAAACCCTTATAGAATGGGCCTTTGCGACACCGGACCGAACCAGGGCCAATGAGCGCCCACGGATTCGACTCCCGTTGGCGCTACCAGAGGCTCAGGCTCTTCCATCCGGAGGGCAGTAATTCAGATGTGCCAGTCTGTTGCGGTGCGCTAGCCCCGAAATAGCTCATCATAGTGCCATTCAAGGAACTCGCGGGCGGGTGCTTTGGCTGAATCGCTTGGAAGTCGGATTTCAGCGTTGTCGAGGGCGTAGTAGTCGCGGCCGTTTTCGAAGTTATCGCGAATCGCGCGGCTGACTCGGAACTTCAAGTTCGGCTGCACGGAGACGTATCCGAGATCGAATAGACGGTGGAGGTCGGAACGAAGAAGTAGCCCGTTGCGCACGTCGTGGGTTTTTACTTCCGAGAACGGTTTGATGTGCGCCGCCTCGAGAGCCGGCAGAGTTCGCTCCCCCGTCACGGCGCAGCGGCGCCCGTAGGCGTCGGTCACTTGCAACCGGAACGCGCCCTGACCGAGGCGAGGCGTGACGAGAATCGGCTTCCCGACTGCTAGCGCCGGGATCAGCGGACTAATGGCATGCTCAGCACTGCGGAGTCGTTCCGACAGCTGCAACCAAAGCTTCTGACCAGGACCCGCGGTTAGGTCGTAGCCCTTTCTATTGACCACATTCGGGGACCAGTCGGCCGGCGCTTTGATCCATTCGTGCTCCTCAAGAAACACGGTCGAAGAGAGCACAATGCAGCCAATCTCGGCAGTGTCGTTTGTTGGCGCCTTCCGGTAGTGCGCGACACGCGAGATCATCTGGTTTAGCGATGATGCGCCATTGGCGATCGTGAACGTCTCCCAGGCTACGGAGATCGGCATCCGCGTGTAGTACGTGAAGAAGCCCACTCCGACGATCATGTTCCGCGGATAGTGCAGTTTGAAGATCCACGGCGTCCCGACCGGTGCCCCGACACCAGTCGCAGAGGGCTGCCAAAAGTTCACTTCGTCAAGCGACGCTTTCCGAAGCGACTCAAACCAATCCCAATCCGTCACGGCTACGAACCCGCGAAGCCCACTCACGCGCTCTCGCTTCGTCGATCCAACCCGACGCTCATCCGCACGAATGACATTTCAGAGACCGATCCGCGGACGCCGTCAGGCGCGTGGCGGATCGGCGCAAACTCCTAACAAGTATTTGGCCCGGACGCCCCGAAGGCCGGCCGGCATGGCTTCGGGGCAGGGCGGTGGGAATGTGCCGTGGCCGGTGGCGGTGTCGTTTCTCATTCGCCCGCTGCCGGACGTTTCTCGCTGCCTGAAGTCTACGCGATCGCGGACCCGCTGCGGAAGGCGTTCCCGAACAACCACCACGTCAACGCGAAGATCCGGCAGAGTCTTCAGATCCTTCGCGATCGGGGTGAGATCGTTTTCGAGGGGAGCGGCCGATATCGGAAGGTTCAGCTTGCGGTGGCTCGGAGCGTCCGGCTTGATTTTGGCGAGGCCGCTAGCTATGCCAGCCGCGCGCAAGTTGCCCGCGTCGCGATCGAGGCATGGGTCGGGCGAAACATCGATTGCCGGCGTTGCGGATCGTCGCTGTTGCTTGTTCCTCCCAACACGAAGCTTATGGACGCCGTCTGCCGGTGCACCGGTCACGAGGTTCAGGTGAAGGCGATCTCCGGTGTCGCCAGCGATCGTCTCACCGCAGCCGCGTTCGCGCCGATGGCGCAACGCCTCGCCGATGGACCGTTGCCCGACTACTTGCTCGTTTCGTACGACCGGCCCCGCAGCGTCGTTTTGCTCGCTGAGTTCATCGACGGCGCGGACCTAATTCACGATCGTCTGAAGGCGCGCCAACCGCTGCGCGAGGGTGCCCGCCGCGCGGGATGGGTAGGCGCGACGATCAACTTCGCTGGGCTCGAGCGCCACACCGTCGTCGGTCCGTCGTTCGAACCGGAGGTCACCTCGTGGTCGTGAGGTCGGTATGCCGGTTGTTCTGAGCCAGCGTACGTGGCACGACGATCCGAAGTATCTCGACCGCGAGGGCGTGATCTATCACTATCCCCCGCAATACCGCACGCGGGTCAACGCCTACGATCGGTTCATCTACTATCGGCCGGCCACCGGCGCATCGCCGGAAGAGCGCTCCACGTACGTTGGCCACGGGCTGCTCGGGAATCCGTTCCCGGACCCCAATCGCGACGGCTATTGGTTTGTCGATATCGCTTGGTACGAGCCCTTTCGCGCCATCGTACCGCTGGTGCACGGCAACGTCTCCTACGAAACGGAGGAACCGAAGCGTCCGCAGTTCCAAAGCGCGGTGCGCCCGGTTCGGGAGACGGCCTATTATCGAATCCTCGCCGCCGGCGGAGTCTCGGCCGGCCGCGAGTTCTCGCCGCTGCTCACCTCGGAATCTGTCGTCGGCGTGGGCTATTCCGGTTATCGCGAAGCGCCGAAGGACGGTCTGCGCACGCTCGTCACCGTTCCGCCGGGGACGGGTTATGTCCCCAAAGGGACGCTGCCCAACGTCTTCGAGGCCGCGGCGTTGCAAGAGCGCGCGCGGCGCGATCATCAAGTCACGCTCGACCTGATTCGCAAGCAGGTCCAGCAGTCCGGCGGCGCCTGCTGGTACAACAACAACATCGACCTTTTCGCCCGGGTCGGCGAAGGACGCTTTCTCATTGAGGCCAAGAGCCTCAACGATCCGCGCGCCGTCGTCGACACGATGCGCTACGGCATGGGCCAGCTCTTCGACTACCGCGTGCGCTATCGGGCGGAGCTCGAAGGCGCGACCCCGGTGCTGGCCTTCGGTGCGATTCCCCTCGCCGAAATCCGCTGGGTCGCCGGCATCCTCGAAGAAAACGGCGTCAGTTGCATCGCCAACACCGGCGACCGCCTCGTGCCCCTCAACGAGCGCGCCTCCGATCTACCGTTCTTCGGGTGATCGGGTCCCTGCGAATCCCCCCGGAGGCGGCACTTGCCGTCTTCGCAAGCCAGCGGCCCGATCTGCGTTCTCCGGGCCTTGGCCCCGGTCACCGAGTGAAATAACAATGATCCGGTAAAGCCCCGGCTATCGGCAGCAGGCATGATTCGCGGCATGAGCCAGCCGCGGAAGTCTTCCCAAGCGAGTAACTTTTATGGTACTATAGCGGGCGCTCGCATTGAGGGTCTTCGAGTATATCCGGGCGGATGGATCGAGCCCATTCCAACGCTGGTTCGATCGGCTTTCCGAACCTGCGGTGGCGAGGGTCATCATCGCGCGCGGCAGACACGCAAGAGCAATGTGGGCCGAGTACAAGTTCCGAAAGCGCGCCGATTCCGCTCGAAAGGAGGAACGATGAAGACCGGGGCGCTCACTCGGGACTCCCGTCAGACCGTGATCGCGCGCGTAAAGCGCGATCCGGCACTTGCGAAGTCGCTGCTCGATGAAGCGGCGACGCTCTTTCTCAACGGCGAACCGGACGTCGCCCGCCTCGTGCTCCGCGACCTCGTCCACGCAACGGTTGGCTTCGAACACCTTGCGATCGCAACCGGCAAACCGGCAAAGAGCCTGCATCGCATGCTGACCGTCCGCGGAAATCCGACGATGGACAATCTCGCCGCCATCATCGGTGTCCTCCGAAAACACCTCGGTGTAAAACTCGCCGCTCGCGCCGTAAGAGCGGCATAGCCCGACCCAGCGCCGGCAACAAGGGGGTCTCCAACCGTTGAGGCAGGGCATAGGCGGCGCTGGGTGCGCACGAATCGGATGCCGGTGCCGTGGGCGCAGACCGCGAGCGGTACGATTTTTGTCGAGGAGGCTGGCGCGACCGGCGATCGTGTTGCGCTCTATTCTCGGCTCGCTACGGTTAGCGACGGAACAAAATGTGCCGCATCCAACCCGCTACGGAGGTATCTCGGCGCCTAGCCCTGGCCAATCGACCTCCGCGCACGCGTGGTCGGGCGGTTAGTGCATGCCGAGGGCGGCGACCAGACGGAGGCCGAACGCGAAGAGGAACGAGCCGAGGAAGACGGTTACGGGGAGCGTCAGCACCCAGGCGAGCAGGATGTTGCGCAACGTCTGCGCCTGCAAGCCGGAATGGTTTGCGAACATCGTGCCGGCGACGCCTGAGGAGAGAATGTGCGTCGTGCTGACCGGCAGACCGAAGATGTCGGCGGTTTGGATCGTGGCGTAGGTGACGATCTCGGCCGAGGCGCCTTGCCCGTAGGTGAGGTGCGATTTGCCGATCCGCTCGCCGACCGTCACGACGATGCGCTTCCAGCCGATCATCGTTCCCAGACCCAGCGCGAACGCGACCGCGACCTTGACCCAGAGCGGGATGAAGTTGGTGACCTTGTCGAGCGCTTTGTGATAGTCGCCGAGCGATTTGGCGGCCGCGGCATCGGCGATCGCGTGGCTCTTGTTCAGCTTGGCGATCGAGTTGGAAACCAGATAGATCGCGCTGCGCAAGTTCTTGCGCTCGGCTTTGGGCACGTCGGCGATCGTCGTCTTCCCGGCCAGATCGCTCGTGATGAGCGCGTTCTCTTGGGCGATCGCCGGGATCGTCTGAGCACTCACCTTCGCCGAGCTCTTCAAGAACCGATTCAGCTCAGTCGGCGCATCGTTCGCCGGGGCAGCCGCTGGAGCGCCCGCTGGGGTGAGCGTTGCGAGCGTTGCGCTGGCGGCTTGGCTTTGGGTGTAGAGTGAGGCGACGGACTTGCCGTCGAGGGCGAGGTTGAGGGCGTAGGTGCCGGGGATGACGCCGATCAGGATGAGCAGTACCAGGCCCATCCCTTTCTGACCGTCGTTCGAGCCGTGCGCGAAGCTGACGCCCGTACAGGTTAGGATGAGCAGCGCACGGATCCACGGCGTGGGCGGCTTTTCCGCGTCCGGCTCGCGGTAGAGCTCCGGCCGGCGCACGAGAAACTTCAACAACAGCAACAGCAGCGCCGAGCCGACGAACCCGACGACCGGTGAGACCAGTAGCGCGGTCAGCGTGTCCTGTACTTTGCCCCAGTTCACGCCGTCGCCGAACGTGTGGCCGGCGGAGAGCACCGAGTTCGCGAGTCCGACCCCGACGATCGAGCCGATCAGCGTATGCGAACTCGACGCGGGCAAACCGAAATACCACGTGCCGATGTTCCAAATGATCGCCGAAATCAAGAGCGAGAACACCATCGCGAAGCCGGCCCCGGAGCCGACGTTGAGCACGAGTTCCACCGGCAAGAGCGCGAGGATCCCGAAGGCGACCGTCCCCGCCGAGAGCAGCACGCCGATCAAATTCCAGCAACCCGACCAGATGACGGCGATCCAGGCCGGCAGGGCGTTGGTGTAGATCACCGTCGCCACCGCGTTGGCCGTATCGTGGAACCCGTTGACGAACTCGAAACTGAACGCGAGTAAAAGCGCGACGACCAAAAAGATGCCGCTCATGAGCGACAGGTCGCCTCCGAAGAGATTGTCCAAGCAGCCCTCTCTCGAACGAAACGGTTTCGACAGTGTAGGGCGCCGCAGATTATCGCTCGCTTATGACGAGCTTAAAATATGTTAGGCCCTCCGAATTCGCCCTCGTTGCGGACAAAGTGCCCGAGCCGAGATCCTTCGGCGACCTGATAGGGAAGCCGTCCGCAGGCTCTACGCAGGCACGGGTTCGAGGATATCGTCGCCGGCGAGCAACTCGAGCGGGGCGTAGTTGGTGGAAACGACCCATTCGGCACGCGGGTTCGCGGGGATCGGATTGGGCCGGTTGGCGCACGGATTGTACGCGGCGTAGACGTGCCAGCGGTCGTTGGGTGAGAGATTGTGTCCCGATGCGTGCACGATGTTGCAGTGGAAGAGCACACCCGTTCCCGGCCCGCCTGTGATCGGCGTGGAGGCGGGGTTCGCGCGCAGAAATGCCTGCAGCGGTTCCTTTTCGATCGTCCACTGCCCGTACGCCGTCGTGACCTCGTCCTTGAATGAGGGCAACACGCCGCGCTTGTGCGAGCCGGGGACGAAATAGAGACAGCCGCCCATTTCGGTCGCCTCGTCCAGCATGACCAGGAATGTCGCCATGTTGCTGGTCGGCACGCCGTCGTGCTGCCAGTAGCCGTAGTCCTGGTGCCACAGCCACACGGTCCCGTCGATGGCCTTCTTGATGTTGTTCTTGCTGTGGTAGATGTAGAGTTCTTCGTCGCGCAAGACTTGCCGGGCCGGCACGAGCAGACGCGGCGTGCGCGTCAGGCGCTCGAACACCGGCGAATACGTCGGGCTCTGCCGATCGTGCGTGCGAAAGATCGTGCGCAGCGAGCCGTTGCGCTCGCGGACGATCGCATCGCTCTGCACCGTCCCCGTGCGCACGATCTCGGCCTTGAGCGCCGCGATCTCAGCGGGAGCGAAGAGGTTGTCGAACCGGAGAAAACCATCGCGATCGAATTGCGCGATTTGCGCGTCGGTCAAGAGCATGGGCGCCTCCTGAGGGATCGTTCGCTACCGTGGGTTGCGCAAAGTGGCAACCAATTTTCCAGGAATCAGGAGTATGGTGGAAGCCGGGAATTGGCCTGCCCGCGTCGTTTAGCCCGCGTCGTCGACGCTGCATTGCATGATCAGCGCACGGCCGTTTTTCTCAGTACACCGCAGGGCCGGCGGTGGGAGCGCCGAAGGGCGCGGCGCATGAACGCGCATCCTCCGACGCCGCTCTCACGGGTCGCCGCCGCTGTGGCACTCGCCGCCTTCGCCGCCGTGGCCGCGCCGGCCGGCGCGGTCGATTGGATCCACAAGAACGCGGGCTCGTTCAGCTATTTCGTCCCGTCCGCCGATTGGCAGGCCACCGGCAACGCGAACGGGATCGACATCAGTTCGCCGACCGGCGATGAGGACGTCAGCTTCGCGCAGTCGGCATGGCCGGGCGCCGTGACTACCCAGGGCGTGGTCACGCTGGTGCTCACCCAGTGGGCGCGCAGCGGCTCGCTGACCAACAGTTCGATCACCGGCCGCGGCGCCGTTTCGCAGATGTCGCCCGGGATCACGACCCAGCGTTTCACGTTCCAAGGCGTGCACCACTGGGTCAACGGGACGCAACCCGTCACCGGCTACATGCTCGTGACCGCGTTCAATCGCGTGTCGGCCCGCGGGTTCAGCACGTCGCTGGTCTACGCGCCCACGGCGAAAGCGAGCGCCGATGCCGCGACGCTCGAATTCATCCGCGCCCACATCACCTATTACGGCAAGGCGCCCTAACCGGAAGCCGCTCAGCCGACGGCGACCGGCACGCGTTTTTTCGGGGTCGCGAGCGGTCCGTTGGTCTCGATGATCTCGCGCAGTTTTCCCCAGTGGAGCGCAAACATCTCGGGCGCCATCGTGCGCAGGTCGCTAGCGATCTCCGGCCGGAAATCCATGTGCGCGATCACGTCGCGTTCAACGTCGATCCCCGGCGCGATCTCGACCAGCGTCATGCGTCCGTCGCGCAACTCGAACACGGCCCGCTCCGTGACGTAGACGACCAGCTGGCCGAGCGTTGCGGAATGAGGACCGCTGAACGTGACCTCTTCGACCGCGTCGATGAACTTCGTGACCGTGCCTTCCTTGACGATCTTGAGCACGCCGTCGACGATCGTAACCTCGAGATGCCCGGCGGTAAAGGTGCCGCAGAAGACCAGCTTCTTCGCGCCCTGCGCGATGTTGACGAAGCCGCCGACGCCCATCGCGCGGCCGGAGAACCGGCTGACGTTGACGTTGCCCAGCTTGTCGGTCTGCGCGAGCCCGAGGAAGGCGACGTCCAGCCCGCCGCCGTCGTAGAAGTCGAACATCACCTGGTGTTCGATCAGCGCCGCGGGGTTGTACTCGACGCCGAAGTTGAAGTTGGCGCGCCCGTGCTTGGTGTCGACGCCGGGAGCGCCGCCGATCGCCCCGGCCTCGGTGGTCAGGGTGATCAGGTGCGTGACGCCTTCCTCGGCCGCGACGCTGCCGATCCCGTCGGGTAAGCCCACGCCGCAATTCACGAACACGTGCGGATGCAGTTCCGCCGCCGCGCGCCGCGCGACGATGAGCCGTTCGTTCATCGGCAGCCGTTCGACATCGCCCAGCGGCATCTTGACGTCGCCGGAAAACGCCGGGTTGTAGAACTCGGCCGCGGTCTGCATATGCGTCTGCTCCGGCCGCGCCGCGACGACGACGTAGTCGACCAGGCCGCCGGGGACGCGCACCTTCTTGGGATGGAGCGTCTCGGCTTCGGCCAGGTACTTCACTTGCGCGATCACGATGCCGCCGCTATTCTTCGCCGCTTGAGCCAGCGGCAAGTGCTCGAAGAGCAGCGCTTCCTCGTCCATCGTGAGGTTGCCGTTCTCGTCGGCCGTCGTGCCGCGGATCAGCGCAACGTCGATCGGGAAGGCGGGATAGAACAGCCACTCCTCACCGGCGAGCTGGATGAGCTGGACGTAGTCCTCGGTCGTGACGCTGTTGATCTTGCCGCCTTCGAGGCGCGGATCGATGAACGTCCCGAGTCCGACCTTCGTGATGATGCCGGGCCGCTTGGCGGCAATCTCGCGGTAGAGCTGCACGACGACCCCTTGCGGGATGCAATAGGCTTGGCACTTGTTCTGTTCGATCAAGTGCGCCATCGCCGGTGCGGCGCCGGTATGCGCGCCGATCCACTTGGCGACCAGCCCCTCGTGACCGAGGTGATGGGTCCCCAAATTGACCCAGTTGCCGATCCCCGAGCCATGAACGAGGGTGATGTTACGCGGCTGCGCCGTAGCCAGAAACCGCTGTTCGATCGCGACGCCGACTTCCTCGGCCCACATGACCTGCATCCCGCTCGCGCCGACCGTCGCCCCATCGGGAATCAGTGCAGCCGCTTGCTCGGCCGTGATGATCTTTGCCATGAGTACGCCTCCACACGCCATCATAGCGCACCATCGTCAGGAGGACGACGGCCGTTGTCGGGCCGAGCCGGATTAGCCGGGGAAGTGCGGCCCTTGGAAAACGTCCCGCTCGATCTCGGCGCAGCGCGCGACGATCCGGGTAAGCTCGGCGACCGTGAGATTGTCTATCTCCGAGATGAGCTCGTGGCTGGCAGCCGAGAACGCCTCCAACGCGGCAGCGAACCGCTGCTCACCACTCCTCGCCCCGGCGAAGGCGGCGAAGAGGGCGAAGAGCGCGTCGCTCAGCCGCGACGTTTGCCCGGTGTTCACGGCATCGCGCAACAGGGAGACGAGCAGCTTCGGCCGCCAATCGTTCCACGGCGTCGGATCAGGAACCAGGGTCAACGATCCCCGGCCTGCCGTCCCCGCATGCTTGCGCGCGCCGAACCCAAACTCTCGCGTTTCCCGCACCGCTCGCGTTCCCCCATTCCCGACATGCAACCCAAGGTCGAACGTCGGGCACCCACAATGAACAAACCGCGGCAAGGCCGCTCGTCTAGCTTAGGGGATCGGGTTTCCCAGGGGAATGGGCAAAATGACCTAGGCGGACGAAGCCATGCTCGAGCGGCCCAGGAAGAGTCCTCGCCGGCGGCACTCGCCGAAGAGCGCCGTCCCCGACTGAACCCCGAACTTGAAGTAGATCTTCGAGAGATGGTTGCGCACCGTCTTCACCGAGCGGCCGGTCGCCGCCGCGATATCGACCGGGGTCTTGCCCGCGACGAAGTACTGAAGTACCTCGCGCTCGGCGAGCGTGAGGTTCACCGTCTCGAACTCCCCGCAGCCCAGCCCCAGACGCAGCCATAGCGGCGATTTGGGGAAGTGCCGCCCACAAAGCTGCACGGCCAGGTCATGCGGCGTCATCGCCGCGCCGCTCCGGTCGCGCACGGTTCGCGAGGGTGCGACCGCGTCGAGTTCGATCAAGGCCTCCAGCGCGCGCCACAGATAGCCGATTCCCGAATAGCCCTCGTACGCGCGCACGAGCAGGGCCTCGGCTCGCCGCCGGTCACCGGCCGATGCATACACGGCGCCGATCGTCAGATCGCAAAATGATTGTGCCCGAGCGTCCAAGGCGATCCGCGAATGCATCGGCGTCTTCAGTGCCTCGAAACGCTCGACGAGCGCAATCGCCGCCGGCACATCGAAATGCCGCACCTGCTCTACCGTCGCGAGCATGCCCATTCGCTCCTCGTCCGTGGTCTTCTCCCAGGCGACTTCGTTCAACGTGACGAGCGCGTCGTGCGCATGATCGTCGGCTGCGCGTACCTCACCGAACGATCGCAGAATCCACGCTCGCGTCGCGAGTGGCCAGACGCGCCACGCTTTGCCCGGAGCGACATAATACGCCCGCCGGGCTGCGAAAAGCGCTCGCTTTGCATCCCCCTCGATCGTAAAAGCCAGAGCGTCTTCAATCGCCGTCTTAACCGCGATAATCGGTAATTGCGGCTCGTGCGCTTCCTCGAGACGGCGTAAGCGCGCCGCTTGCGCAGCCTTCGCCCCGTTCGTCAACGTGTGCGGTATCAGGTTCGCATACAGTGCAGCAACCACGTGCACGGTACTGAGCCGAAAAGTGCTCGTCACGCTCTGCACCGTCCGCATAGACTCCGAACGCCTCTTCGAACCGCTCGAGCGCCGCACGAGTCTGCCCTCTCGCGAGAAGGGTCCATCCGCAGAGCGCGATCGCCTTAGCGGAATGAATCCCCGCGGCGCGGCGGGCACCTTCCAGGGCCCACGACATGGCTTCGTCATAGCGTCGCAGGGTCCAATACGTGATGCCTACCTCGTATTCAATCTCCGAGAGTACGGATGCACTTTCGCGCCCGAGAGCTGACTCCCGAATCGACAAAAGGAGCCGGACGCCTTCTTCGAGGCCTTCGCTTCGCGCCAGCGCGGCCGCCATGAGCATCCGCGCCTCGACGCCTCGCTCGCGGCCGTTCGTATCGTCGGCCTCCTCCCGCAAGAGACGCAGCGCATCCGCGGCCCGATCGAGTCGAAGAAGGGCACGTGCACGCAAGAGCGTGGCAGCTTCCGTGGGTGTGCCGCCGGACCGTTCCTCCCAGTCCAAGCGATCGATACAGGTCGCGTACATCCCGCGTTCCCAAAGCGCACGCGCACTGGAAAGACGTTCAGCGATGCCATCCTCATCGAGAAGCAGACCGGGGTTCGCACCAGTCCCGTCAGACGCACGCCTACCCGCCGACATACGCAGTACAGTCGGCGACCGCCTTCAGATCATCCTGCTCGTTCCGACCGAGACGATGATTCGTTCCTGGTGCGTGAGACGCGCGCCGGTCGAAAGTATCCACGATTACCTTAGGCCGGCGGGCCTCACGGCAGGCTATTAGACCGGAGCACCACTCGACGAGTCAACGACGATCTTGAACAAAACAGCCAGCGAAATCAGCAAGGTAAGCATAGAAAACAAGGAGCCCCCTTTAAGTCGCATAGGTAATATTACCCATACCGCTGTGATCCTACGGGTTTCCCTTACGAGCCGCAACCCGTAAGGCACGAGCCGTCGCGATTCGGCTTCGGTGTAGTTAGAAGACGGGGACTTTGGCGAGTTCCTCCATCATGCGGCCGAAGTCGTTGAAAGTAAGCGCTTGGTCTGCGTCGCTGCGTGCTTCGACCGGATTGGGATGGACTTCGACGAGCAAGCCGTGCGCGCCGACGGCTTTCGCGGCGCGGCAGAGCGGCAGGATCCAGCGTCGCACGCCGACGCCGTGCGAGGGGTCGACCATCACCGGCAGATGCGTGCGCTCGCGCAACACCGGCACGGCCGACAGGTCGAGCGTGTTGCGCGTCGCGGTCTCGAACGTCCGGATGCCGCGTTCGCACAACACCACGTTGGGGTTGCCCTCGGCCATCACGTACTCCGCGGCCGCGATCAGATCGTCGATGCTGGCGGCCATCCCGCGTTTGAGCAGCACCGGGCGATCGGTCTTGCCGACCGCCTTGAGCAAATCGAAGTTCTGCATGTTACGCGCGCCGATCTGCAGCATGTCCGCGACCTGCGCCATGCGCTCGACCTGGTCGATCGACATCACTTCGGTAACGATCGGCAGGCCGACGGAACGGCCGGCTTCCGCCAGGAGATCGAGCCCTTCCCAGCCCAGCCCTTGAAAGGAGTACGGCGAGGTGCGCGGTTTGAAGGCCCCGCCGCGCAGCATCACCGCCCCGCGGGCGGCGACGGCTTGCGCGGTCGCCAGGATCTGCTCGCGGGACTCGACGCTGCACGGTCCGCCGACGACGACGAAGTGGCCGTCGCCGATCGTGACGTTCCCGACCTTCACCCGCGCGACCGTGCCGTGATCGCGGCGCGAGGCCTTGACGAACGGTGTCTTGGTGAGTTCGGGCGCGGCTGCCGGGCGCTCGTCGACGACGACGGCCGGCGCGGCGTGCGAGCGCGGCGGCGCGCTGGCGGCATCGTACGAGCCGATGATGTGCAGCGCGACCGTGATCTCGCGCAGCTCGTGCAGAGCGTTGGCGAAACGTTCTTCGCGGATATCGCCGTCCACGTCGGCATAGAACGCATATTCGAGCGCCGAGCCCAGCCGTGACTTCGAGTCGAGTTTCGACACGTTGAGCCCCTGCTCGCCGAAGATCGAGAGACAGCGGCCGAGCGCCCCCGGCTGATCGGCTACCGCGAATACCAGCGACGTCTTGCGCACGCCGTAGTCGGCCGCCGGCTCGAACTCGGCGGCCGCGCCGCGCGCGTTCGGCGCGCGGAAGAGGATGAAGCGCGAGTAGTTGTCGGGATGGTCCGCGATCGTCTGCGCCAGCTCGACCAGGCCGTACCGCTTGCCGGCCTCGGCCGAGGCGATGGCGGCTCGCGTAAGATCGCCCGAGGCGGCAACGTCGCGGGCCGCGATGCCGGTATCGGGGACGGGGTAGCGCCGCACGTCGGTCAGCGTCCCCAGGAACCGGCCGCATTCGGCCAGCACGACCGGGTGCGAATCGACCGTCCGGATATCGGCCAGCGTCGCGCCCGGCAGTCCCAGCAGCCGGTGTTCCATCCGCCAGGTGATTTCGGCGAGCGGGTCCAGCTCGTACTCGGCCAGCACGTCGTAGCCTTCGCGGATCGTCCCCGCGATCGCGTTGTCGACCGGCAAGAGCCCGACGTCGGCGCGCCCGGAGAGGACGGCGTGTACCGTCGCCCGGTAGGTCGGGCACCCCAGCGGTTCGAACGCCACGCCGCGGCGCGCGGCGTAGGCGCCGAGCACGAGCTGCGAATACGAGCCCTCGATCCCCTCGAAGGCGGCGGTCATGGTGAGCAGTGCGGGTGCGTCGGGTTGGGTGCCGGCTGGTGAAGTCGTCATAGTCCCCATCACAGGTGGATCGTCGGTGCAGATACGGTCTAGAAAGAAAAGAACCCCGCGCCGTCGGCGTGGGGCTCATGCTCGTCATCCATGCTCACGGATGTTAGGGCAATGGCCGTCCGCGCCGCGGCGCTGTGCGCTGGGCAAAAAAGCCAAAATAAAACCACACGGGCATGTTCATGCCCTCTTCGTGTACCATCCCGGCCCGCGTGCCGTCAAGCGGGAGCAGCCGAAAAAGCCGGCTAGCGCTGCGCCGCGGCCACGCGCTCGACCGCGGCCACGAACGAGTCCACGTCGTCTTCGGTCGTGTCGAACGAGCACATCAGGCGGACGACCGACGTTGCCTCGTCCCAGACGTAGAAGCGGCGTTCGCGTTGCAGCGGAGGGATCGCGGCGGGCGGCAGGATTGCGAAGACGCCGTTGGCCTGGGCGGGGTAGGCCAGCCGGATGCCGAGCGCCGTGAGCCCCTCGGCCAGGCGCTGGGCCATCCGATTCGCGTGGCGCGCGCTGCGCAACCACAGCTCGCCGGCGAACATCGCCTCGAACTGGGCCGCGACGAAACGCATCTTGCTGCTGAGCTGCATCCCCGATTTACGCACGTAGGGGATGAGTTCGACCGCCGGATGGGGTCTTGGAAAGACGATCGCCTCGCCGAAGAGCATCCCGTTCTTCGTGCCGCCGAACGTGCACGCGTCGACGCCCGTTTCGAGCAGCATCGCCGTGAGGTCCGTGTCGAGCGCGGCGACGGCGTTGGCCAACCGCGCGCCGTCGACGTGGAAGAACAGCCCGTACTCGTGCGCCACGCTCGCGAGCGAACGCAGCTCCGCCAGCGAATAGACCGTCCCGACTTCGGTTGATTGCGAGATCGAAATTGCGCCGGGCTGGACGTGGTGCGGATCGCCGATCCCCTTCATTTGCCGCTCAACGTCGGCGGCGGTCAGCTTGCCGTCGACCACGGGGACGGCGATGATCTTCGAGCCGGCGAAGCGTTCGAGCGCGCCGCACTCGTCGACGTTGAGGTGCGCGCCGGCCGGTGCGATCACGGCCTGGTGCGGGCGCAGCGCCGCCGCCAGCGCGACCACGTTCGCGCCCGTCCCGTTGAAGGCGAAGAACACGGCGGTATCGGGGCTCAGCCGGTCGCGGAAGAGATCGATCGCCCGGTCGGTCAGCGGGTCGGCGCCGTAGGCCGTCACGTGCCCGGCGTTCGCGACGGCGAGCGCGGCGAGCACCTCGGGGTGCGCCCCGGCGCCATTGTCGCTGGCAAAGTGCCGATGGTTCATAGAGCGGTATTTTCGCCCAGCCGGGCGTGAGGACCGGCTCATCGGAAGCGACCCAAGCAACGGCACAGCTACTTCACTATTTCCGCCAAGACGTTGGAGCGAATCACCGTGAGGGACCCGGAGGTCAGAGTCACCGAGAAGATCGCCGTCGAGCGCCTCGTCATCGTCGGGAAAAGCGATGCCGACCGGAGCATGCTCGCGGTCTGCCTCACCGAGGCCGGGTATCCGAACGTCGAGTTTGCCGCGGATCCCGAGGCCGCGCTGGGACTGCTCCAGGCGCGTCACGTCGATCTGATCTTCATCAACGTCATGCAGTCGCGGGGCGGTGTGAAGCGGCTCTTCGAGGTCATCCATGCGATGGACGCGGACCGCCGGCCGGGCGTACTTGCGGTCGCGCCGCCCGACGCGGTCGACCGGGCCGGTCTGTGTTTGAAGTGGGGCGCGGAGGACTATCTGCTCACCCCGCACGTTTCCCCGTTCGTGCGCGCCCGTGTGAGCACGGCGATCGCGCGACGGCGACTCGCGAAGGAAGTCCGGACCTTGCGCGCCGGGCGCCGCACGGACGACGACGTTGCCTCGCTGCCCCGCCTTTCGGATGCGTCGGACCGCTTCGTGCCGCGCGAATTTCTCCAGTATCTCAAGCGCGACTCGCTGGCCGACGTTCAGCTTGGCGACCACTGCTCGCGCGAGATGACCGTGTTCTTCTCCGATATCCGCGGCTTCACCGCGCTCAGTGAATCGCTCTCGCCGCAAGAGAACTTCAACCTGCTCAACTCCTATCTCCAGAACGTCAATCCGATCATCCGCGAGCATCACGGGTTCATCGACAAGTACATCGGCGACGCGATCATGGCGCTCTTCCCGCACGATTCGACCGATGCGCTCTCCGCGGCGGTCAAACTCTACCAGCAAGTCGGGCGTTACAACCAAGGCCGCGAGAAGGCGAACTTCAAGCCGATCCAGATCGGGATCGGCTTGCATCGCGGTGATCTGATCCTCGGCACGATCGGCGAGAGCGACCGCATGCAGACGACCGTCATCGCCGACGCGGTCAACGTCGCCTCACGGATGGAAGGCCTCACCAAACACTACGGCGTGCCGATTCTCGTGAGCGCTTCGGTGGTGAGCGGCCTGCGGCCCGGTGCGCGCTTCAAACTGCGGCACCTCGGCGCGGTCAAGGCCAAGGGCAAGACGGCCAGCGTCGATATCTACGAATGCTTCGACAACGACCCGGTCGACTTGATCGAGCACAAGCTCCGCACCGCCGAACTCTTCGCTTCCGCGATGGCGGAGTTCCAAAAGGGCCTCTTCCTCACGGCCGGCCGGTATTTCTCGCGCGTCTCCGCGTGCCATCCGGGCGATCTCCCGGCGGCGTACTATCGCGACCGCTGCATGATGATCACGATGAAGGGCACGGGAAAAGCCCGCTGGGACGGTGCCGATCTCATCGAAACGAAATGAGCGAGCTCAGATGGGGATCGGCTCGAGCTTCTTGTGCGTCCAGACCAAGCTGAAATACACGATCTGCCCGAGCAAGCCGCAAGCGAACGCGATCGGGTAAGCGGTCCAAACGCCTTTGAGGCCGAGCGCCGTGTGTTGCGAGAGGACGTAGGCGATCGGGACTTCGATCAGCCAGATCGACGCCACCGCGATCAACGTCGGCGGGATGACCGTTCCGCTCGCTCGCATGATCCCCGAGAGCACGCTGGAATTGCCGAAGAGCACGTAGCTCCACAGCGTGATCATCAGGAGTTCGTGCGCGATCTCGAGCGTGTGGGGATCGGTCACGAACGCGCCGAGAATCAGCCACGAAAACGCGTAGACGAGTGCGATCAAGAGCCCTTCGACCGCGTAGTTCAAGCCGACTCCGGCGCGCACGATCGCTTTCATGCGATCGTTGCGCCGCGCGCCGATCGCCTGCGCGCCGAAGATCGCCGCCGTGATGCCGATGCTGAGCGCGGGAAACTGCACGTAGCTTGCGACTTGGTTGACGGCGCCGTACGCCGCCGTCGCGCTCGAGCCGAAATGATTGACGAACCCGATCACGGCGATCTCCGCCAGCGAGACCATGATCGTCTGGATCCCGGTCGGTAGGCCGATCCTGATCACCGCGGCGAGAACCTTCGGGCGCACGCGCAAGTGGCGGATCATCTCGGCATCGAACGCGAGCCGGTCGTGGCGCCGCTGGAGGACCAGCAAGAGCCCGATGAGGCCGAGCAGGGTCGCGAGCGTCGACGCGACGCCCGCACCCAAGACGCCGAGCTTCGGGATCCCGAACCAGCCTTGGATGAAAGCCGGCGTCAGTGCGACGACCAGCGCCGTGCTGAAGATGAGAAAGTAGAACGGCGTCGTGGAATCGCCCGTGCCGCGCAGGAACGTCGTGTAGCCGAGATAGACGAAGAGAATCGGCAGCGAGACGAAGATGATCTTGGCAAAGATGACCGTCGTCGGGAAGATGTCGCTGGGTGTGCCGGTGAGCCGCAGAATCGGCTCCGTGAGCAACGCGCCGGCCGCTCCGACCACGACACCCAGGCCGAGCGCGACCGTCAGCGTCGTACCGGCGACCTCGCGGACGCGCTCGTCGTCCCCCGCGCCGAAGGCCTGGCCGATGAGCACGGTGCTGCCGCTCGCGATCCCGATGAAGAACGAGATGAGCAAGAACTGGATCGGGAAGAATGCCGAGACCGCCGCCAGCGCCTGCGTCCCGATCAGCCGTCCCAGGTAGATGCTGCTGATCGTGGCCGACGCCGACTGCAAGACGTTCGAGAGCATGAGCGGGACCAAGAAGACGAGCATGGTTTGCCAGATCGGGCGCGATTCGTCGAGCACTTGGGGAGCGGCACGCATGGCCGCTAGGTACCGAACGGGACGTCGAATCTCCGTTCCGCGGGGGAGAGCAGGCCGCGCGCAGTATTCGTCCGCGGGCGGGCGATTAGCTCAGTCGGGAGAGCAGCTCCTTTACACGGAGAAGGTCGGCGGTTCGAGCCCGTCATCGCCCAAATCCGCCCACCGCTGGCCGGCAGTGAAGCCGGACCGCCGCGCGTATGCCGTCGCAGTGCATATTCCTTGGGCGCACGCCGTGCCGGAACGAATCGTGACGCAGCTCACACCGGCTGCACGCATTTGGAGTACGCAAGTACGTGCGTTGGGTCACATGATGCGACGTGTCCGTTGCGTCGTGGCATCTTCTTAACGCTGGCGATACAGTGTCAAGCAAAGATCACTTCGCACGCGTGGAAGGATGCGAGGCCTTGCTTCAGTTTTTGTTGCAGAGCACATAAACGGACGATGTTCGCGGTTCGGGTGCAACGCGACGCATTCGTTGAAGAATGCAGAGGCTTCGCTGCACGGATGACGCGGAGCACAGACCCAAGTACGAACGGTGTTCGCGGTTCCGGGTTTCCGCGACGAGTATCGTTACCACGACAAGCTCTCGGTGCTTCGCGTAGTACCGCCGCCGAAAGAAAGAGAACCCATTCATGTTGAAGCCTCTTGCTTCGCTCGTTGTCGCCTCGTCGATCCTGTTCGCTGGATGCGCAGGAGCTGGCTCCCAATCGCAGCTCGCGCCGTCCAAGACGACCTCCGGATATCGACTGACCCCCTACTCGACCACTCGCGTGACCTCTCCGCGCGTCCAGGCCGCGACCAATCGCGCTGCCGTGGCGCGTAACAAACAAACTTCCCTCGGTCAAATCCCGGATATCAACGTCGGCGTCGATCTCACCGACGCGCCGCTGTTCGGCGCCTCGCAGATCAACCTCGCGGTCGTGGGCGTGAACGCCACCTCGGGCGGCACGGTGACCCCGATCATCGCCTACAGCAGCCCGGTCGTGGTGAACGTGCTCGACTATCAGTCGACGGCGTTGATCCTGGGCGGCTCGTCGATCCCGGCCGGCTCGTATGACGGGCTCCAGCTCGTGATCGATCCTTCGCTGAGTTCGGTCGTCACCACCGGCGGCCAGACCCTCCCGGTCTCGCTCGGCTCGATCGTCGGCGGCAGCTTCGTCGCGTCGACGACCTCACCGCAGACCGTCTCGTACCCGCTGGCCTTCAGCGGCGCGGGCGGCTCGAGCGTGAACCTGCTGCTCGACTTCAGCGCCGAGAACTCGATCCTCCTGACCGGCAGCAGCGCGGAGATCGCGCCCGTGCTCGGCGGGACGGACGAGAGCAGCGCGGTCGCGATCGTCGGCTCGCTGGTCTCCGCGGGGGGAACCCCCGTGCAGAACGCGACCGTCGTCGTGACCGACGGCAGCGGCAACCTCGCGGGCGTCGCGCCCAGCGATCAATACGGGAACTTCCAGGTGAACTGGATCGGCGGCGGCACGTATACCGTCACGGTCGAGAACGCCTACACGACCTTGGCCGGCGCGCAACTCAACGCCAGCAACGGTCGTACGGACAGCCTGGCTCCGGTGACGGTGCATGTGCCGGCCGGCAACGAGGTCAATCTCGGACAAATCGGCGATTAGCGACTAACAGGGCTTCAACGGAATGATGGAACCGGAGTCGGGTGTTCTCCGGGCCTTGTTAGACGCTGCAACGAAAGCGCTAGCCGAGGCCCGGTGGGACCACGCCCTAGCGCTGCTCGACGGCTGTGAAGAGTGGCCGCTCGACCTAGCCGAACATGCCGTCTTGGTCAAGGCGGACACGATTGCGCGACGCGACCCAGGCGCTGCGCTGGCGTGGCTTGCCGCGACCGACGACCTCGTCCAGAGCGACGAGGCGCGGTTTACCCGCGAACTACTCACCGGGCGCGCCTATGTGAACGCCCGCAACTTCGACGCCGCCTCGGCGCGTTTCGAGCGCGCGCGCTCTCTTGCCGACCGGCTTCCGAGCGGGCCGGCACGGCTTGCGTATCAACTGACCCGGCTGCGCTGGTGCCGCCGCACAGGCACGGCGGATGACCCCGATATTGCGCTGGCTCTGACCGATCCGGATCCGTCCGGTCGCGCGGCGGCTTACGTGATGCGCGGCTGGATGCATGCGATCACCGGGAATTTTCCACTCCTGATCTCCGATTTTCGGGCGGCGATGGACATCGCGCAGGCGTCGAATCACACCTGTGACGTCGGCACCATTGCGAGGACCGTGCATACGCTGGCGCGCGTCGGTTTCGAGACGGCCGATTCGGCGGCGGTCGAGGCCGCTCGCGCCGTCTACGAGGGTCTGCGCTGGACCGACGAGGTGATCGTCGAGCGCTTTCAGACGGTGCGCGTCCTCGGGATGGACGCTTGCGTGCGCGGGGATACGGCGCGGGCGCAGTGGCTGTTGCGCGATGCGACCCTCTTCGCGCCGACACCGGCGTGGAAGGCGCTGGCGCATTTGGATCGCGCATGGGTCGCGCGCACGGCCGGCAACGAAGCCTGGGCACTCGACGAGATCGAGGAGGCGGCACGGCTGGCTCAAGGCGTTGCCTGGGGCGAGACCTTCAACGAGGAACGCTTCGCGCTCTTCGTGCTGGCCGTGATGCTCGCGCCGATCGATACCGGCCGGGCACAACGGTTCGCGGCGACCTTTTCCAAAGTCGGCCTGCAGAACCTCACTCCGATTAGTGCGGCCACCAGCGACGTGCGCACTGCGGGCTATGAGAAGTATGCGACCGGGAAGATCGAACAGATGCTGGGGAACCGCGATCTCGCGCTTGCCCCGCTGACCGAAGCCTACAACATCTTCGCCATCATCAACTATCATCATCAAGCGATGCTCTGCGCTCAGGCGCTCGCCTCGGTCACCGGCGATGCGCTGTGGACGGAGCGTGCGCGGGAGCATATCGCGCACTACCCGGGCTCGCCACTGCTGAACGACAACCGTCCGGCGCCGCATATCCGCGATCCGATCGTGGAGGGTCTGACGCCGTTCCAACTGCGTCTGGCGCGGGCCCATTCGGCGGGCCTCGAGGTTGCCGCGCTCTCGCGTCAATTCAGCCGCAGCGCGTACACGATCGAGCACAACCTGCGAGCGGTCTACGAAGCGTTCGACGTGCGCGACCTGAACGGGCTGCGCGTAGCCGCCCGGGCGCGTGGTCTGTCATGATCTGGATGATCGTCGCGGTCGCATTCGCGCTGGTTGCGGTTGCCGCCGGGCTCGCGTTCGTGCGCCAGTGGCGTCACGCGCGCGAGTTGGCAGATCGCCTGCGTGCGTCTACGGCGCTGGCCGAAGAGGCGATCGAAGGCCGGTACAACGTGCTCGAAGCGGTGGGCGGCGGGATGTACATCCTCGATGCCGGCGACCGCTTCTCGCTGGTGAACGAAGAAGCCGAACGGCTGATGCGCGTGGCCCCGGGGGAACTCGTGGGCAAGGCGCTCACCGAAGTGATCGATCCGCTGGGTTCGGATTTGCTGCCGGAGATCCGTCGCGCGCGCGAGTCGGGTGAGCCGGTGAGCCGGGTGGCGTATTTTGCGGCCACCGGGTGGTGGGTGGAGATTCTGATCAAGCCCGGCGAGCGCGAGACGGTGATCTCGCTGCGCGACGTGACGCAGCGCAAGAACGCCGAGGGCCGGCTGCTGGAGAGCGAGAGCCGGCTGCGGATGCTCATGTCGCAGGTGCCGGCGGTGCTCTGGAGCGTCGACCGGTTGGGGCGTTTCGTGTCGCTCTCCGGCGCGGGCCTGGCCTCGCTGGATTTGCGCGAGGACGAATGGATCGGCAAATCGTGCGGCGAGCTCATCGGCTCCGGCGATGCGGTGCCGACCCTGGTGGCGGTGTTCGGCGGCGAGCCGGCGCAGTGCGAATCGGGGCGCGGCGAGCGCTGGTTGCGCCACCACATCGAACCGCTGCGGGGCAACGGCGACCAGGTGATCGGCGCGGTCGGCGTGACGCTGGACATCTCCGAGGTCCGCGCCTCGCGCGAGCGGCTGGAAGAAGCGGCCCGGCGCGATCCGTTGACCGGGCTGCCCAACCGTTTCATGATCGAGCAGATCTGGCGCGGTCGCGAAGCGGCCGGCGTACGCGCGGTGCTCTTCGTCGACCTCGACCGGTTCAAGGCGATCAACGATACGCTCGGGCACAAGATCGGCGACGACGTGCTCAAGAACGTCGCCGACCGGCTGCGCGAAGCGGTGAGCGAACGCAACGTCGTCGTGCGCGCGGGCGGAGACGAGTTCGTGGTGATCGTGCGTTCGGCGGACACGCCGGACGGCGTCGGGACGCTGGCCGCCCGCATCCTCAGCCGCATCGGCGACCCGATCGTGCTCGGCGACCGCCAGTTCCACATCAGCGCGAGCATCGGCGGAGCGCTCTCACCGCAGCACGGCGTCTCAGCCGACGAACTGATCACCAACGCCGACACGGCCATGTATCGCTCGAAGACCTCCGGCGCCGGAGCGTTCACCTTCTTCGACTCGACGATGCAGATCGCGGACTTCGAGCCGATGGCGCTGGAATCCGATCTGCGCGCCGCGCTGCGCGACGGTTCCCTGCGCGTGCTCTATCAGCCGATCGTCAACCTCGACACGGGCCGGGTCTCCGGTGCCGAAGCGCTCGTGCGCTGGCATCATCCCGAGCACGGGGAACTCTTGCCCCATGCCTTCATCCGGCTGGCCGAACAGAGCGGCCTGATCGTCGAGATCACGCGCCTGGTGCTGCGTCGCGCGTGCACCGTGGTGGCCGCCGTGCGCGAACGGCTGCCGGACTTCCGCATGACCGTCAACCTCACGCCGCGCGATCTGCGCGATACCGACAACGTGTTGGGCGTCGTAGCGGAAGAACTGCTGCGCGCCCGGATCGCCCCGGACGCGCTCGAGGTCGAGGTGAGTGAGAGCATCATGCTCGACGAACGCTCGATCGCGACGCTCCAGACGCTCCGGGACATCGGCGTCGGCGTCGCGCTCGACGACTTCGGCATCGCCTACAACTCGTTGATGTACGTAAAGCGGCTGCCGATCACGGCGCTCAAGATTCGCCAGTCCTTCGTGCGCGATATCGACGAGAACCGCTACGATCAAGCGATCGTGCGCGCGATCGTGTCGCTGGGCCAGGCACTCGACTTGCGCATCGTCGCCGAGGGCGTCGAGTCCGCGGCCCAACTCCAAGTGCTGCGCACCCTCGGCTGCTCCGAAGCCCAAGGTTTCCGCTTCAGCTATCCCCTCGAAGAGCGCGACCTCGAATCCCTGCTCGCCGCTCCCCCCGACTTCTCCGTCTTGGGCCGTTCCGCCTAAAAAAGGCACCGCCGACGGCTCGCCGTCGTTGTCTCCACAGCAGAGGAGCATGCGGACGTCGTGTCCGCTGCGCGTACCCCGACGAAGTGGGCTCTCTAGAGCATGCCATGCCGTGACGGTGAAACATGCCTGATCGGAACGCGTGCGCGTTCGTATGTAAAGGGAGTGTATGGAAGCCCATACCGCAACGCTCGGCGCTGAGTTTCCTGCTGCATTTCCTAGTGAAAAGACGTGATACGTCGTGGGCACTTTCTTTACGCTACGCAAACACAACCGGGCAAAGATCACTAAACATTCGTTGAAGAGTGCTAAGGCTTCGCTCCATTTATGACGCGGAGCACAGACCCATGTACGAACGGTGTTCGCGGTTCCGGGTTTCCCGCGACGAGTATCGTTACCACGACAAGCTCTCGGTGCTTCGCGTAGTACCGCCGCCGAAAGAAAGAGAACCCATTCATGTTGAAGCCTCTTGCTTCGCTCGTTGTCGCCTCGTCGATCCTGTTCGCTGGATGCGCAGGAGCTGGCTCCCAATCGCAGCTCGCGCCGTCCAAGACGACCTCCGGATATCGACTGACCCCCTACTCGACCACTCGCGTGACCTCTCCGCGCGTCCAGGCCGCGACCAATCGCGCTGCCGTGGCGCGTAACAAACAAACTTCCCTCGGTCAAATCCCGGATATCAACGTCGGCGTCGATCTCACCGACGCGCCGCTGTTCGGCGCCTCGCAGATCAACCTCGCGGTCGTGGGCGTGAACGCCACCTCGGGCGGCACGGTGACCCCGATCATCGCCTACAGCAGCCCGGTCGTGGTGAACGTGCTCGACTATCAGTCGACGGCGTTGATCCTGGGCGGCTCGTCGATCCCGGCCGGCTCGTATGACGGGCTCCAGCTCGTGATCGATCCTTCGCTGAGTTCGGTCGTCACCACCGGCGGCCAGACCCTCCCGGTCTCGCTCGGCTCGATCGTCGGCGGCAGCTTCGTCGCGTCGACGACCTCACCGCAGACCGTCTCGTACCCGCTGGCCTTCAGCGGCGCGGGCGGCTCGAGCGTGAACCTGCTGCTCGACTTCAGCGCCGAGAACTCGATCCTCCTGACCGGCAGCAGCGCGGAGATCGCGCCCGTGCTCGGCGGGACGGACGAGAGCAGCGCGGTCGCGATCGTCGGCTCGCTGGTCTCCGCGGGGGGAACCCCCGTGCAGAACGCGACCGTCGTCGTGACCGACGGCAGCGGCAACCTCGCGGGCGTCGCGCCCAGCGATCAATACGGGAACTTCCAGGTGAACTGGATCGGCGGCGGCACGTATACCGTCACGGTCGAGAACGCCTACACGACCTTGGCCGGCGCGCAACTCAACGCCAGCAACGGTCGTACGGACAGCCTGGCTCCGGTGACGGTGCATGTGCCGGCCGGCAACGAGGTCAATCTCGGACAAATCGGCGATTAGCGACTAACAGGGCTTCAACGGAATGATGGAACCGGAGTCGGGTGTTCTCCGGGCCTTGTTAGACGCTGCAACGAAAGCGCTAGCCGAGGCCCGGTGGGACCACGCCCTAGCGCTGCTCGACGGCTGTGAAGAGTGGCCGCTCGACCTAGCCGAACATGCCGTCTTGGTCAAGGCGGACACGATTGCGCGACGCGACCCAGGCGCTGCGCTGGCGTGGCTTGCCGCGACCGACGACCTCGTCCAGAGCGACGAGGCGCGGTTTACCCGCGAACTACTCACCGGGCGCGCCTATGTGAACGCCCGCAACTTCGACGCCGCCTCGGCGCGTTTCGAGCGCGCGCGCTCTCTTGCCGACCGGCTTCCGAGCGGGCCGGCACGGCTTGCGTATCAACTGACCCGGCTGCGCTGGTGCCGCCGCACAGGCACGGCGGATGACCCCGATATTGCGCTGGCTCTGACCGATCCGGATCCGTCCGGTCGCGCGGCGGCTTACGTGATGCGCGGCTGGATGCATGCGATCACCGGGAATTTTCCACTCCTGATCTCCGATTTTCGGGCGGCGATGGACATCGCGCAGGCGTCGAATCACACCTGTGACGTCGGCACCATTGCGAGGACCGTGCATACGCTGGCGCGCGTCGGTTTCGAGACGGCCGATTCGGCGGCGGTCGAGGCCGCTCGCGCCGTCTACGAGGGTCTGCGCTGGACCGACGAGGTGATCGTCGAGCGCTTTCAGACGGTGCGCGTCCTCGGGATGGACGCTTGCGTGCGCGGGGATACGGCGCGGGCGCAGTGGCTGTTGCGCGATGCGACCCTCTTCGCGCCGACACCGGCGTGGAAGGCGCTGGCGCATTTGGATCGCGCATGGGTCGCGCGCACGGCCGGCAACGAAGCCTGGGCACTCGACGAGATCGAGGAGGCGGCACGGCTGGCTCAAGGCGTTGCCTGGGGCGAGACCTTCAACGAGGAACGCTTCGCGCTCTTCGTGCTGGCCGTGATGCTCGCGCCGATCGATACCGGCCGGGCACAACGGTTCGCGGCGACCTTTTCCAAAGTCGGCCTGCAGAACCTCACTCCGATTAGTGCGGCCACCAGCGACGTGCGCACTGCGGGCTATGAGAAGTATGCGACCGGGAAGATCGAACAGATGCTGGGGAACCGCGATCTCGCGCTTGCCCCGCTGACCGAAGCCTACAACATCTTCGCCATCATCAACTATCATCATCAAGCGATGCTCTGCGCTCAGGCGCTCGCCTCGGTCACCGGCGATGCGCTGTGGACGGAGCGTGCGCGGGAGCATATCGCGCACTACCCGGGCTCGCCACTGCTGAACGACAACCGTCCGGCGCCGCATATCCGCGATCCGATCGTGGAGGGTCTGACGCCGTTCCAACTGCGTCTGGCGCGGGCCCATTCGGCGGGCCTCGAGGTTGCCGCGCTCTCGCGTCAATTCAGCCGCAGCGCGTACACGATCGAGCACAACCTGCGAGCGGTCTACGAAGCGTTCGACGTGCGCGACCTGAACGGGCTGCGCGTAGCCGCCCGGGCGCGTGGTCTGTCATGATCTGGATGATCGTCGCGGTCGCATTCGCGCTGGTTGCGGTTGCCGCCGGGCTCGCGTTCGTGCGCCAGTGGCGTCACGCGCGCGAGTTGGCAGATCGCCTGCGTGCGTCTACGGCGCTGGCCGAAGAGGCGATCGAAGGCCGGTACAACGTGCTCGAGGCGGTGGGCGGCGGGATGTACATCCTCGATGCCGGCGACCGCTTCTCGCTGGTGAACGAAGAAGCCGAACGGCTGATGCGCGTGGCCCCGGGGGAACTCGTGGGCAAGGCGCTCACCGAAGTGATCGATCCGCTGGGTTCGGATTTGCTGCCGGAGATCCGTCGCGCGCGCGAGTCGGGTGAGCCGGTGAGCCGGGTGGCGTATTTTGCGGCCACCGGGTGGTGGGTGGAGATTCTGATCAAGCCCGGCGAGCGCGAGACGGTGATCTCGCTGCGCGACGTGACGCAGCGCAAGAACGCCGAGGGCCGGCTGCTGGAGAGCGAGAGCCGGCTGCGGATGCTCATGTCGCAGGTGCCGGCGGTGCTCTGGAGCGTCGACCGGTTGGGGCGTTTCGTGTCGCTCTCCGGCGCGGGCCTGGCCTCGCTGGATTTGCGCGAGGACGAATGGATCGGCAAATCGTGCGGCGAGTTCATCGGCTCCGGCGATGCGGTGCCGACCCTGGTGGCGGTGTTCGGCGGCGAGCCGGCGCAGTGCGAATCGGGGCGCGGCGAGCGCTGGTTGCGCCACCACATCGAACCGCTGCGGGGCAACGGCGACCAGGTGATCGGCGCGGTCGGCGTGACGCTGGACATCTCCGAGGTCCGCGCCTCGCGCGAGCGGCTGGAAGAAGCCGCCCGGCGCGATCCGTTGACCGGGCTGCCCAACCGCTTCACGATCGAGCGGATCTGGCGCGGTCGCGAAGCGGCCGGCGTACGCGCGGTGCTCTTCGTCGACCTCGACCGGTTCAAGGCGATCAACGATACGCTCGGGCACAAGATCGGTGACGACGTGCTCAAGATCGTCGCCGACCGGCTGCGCGAAGCGGTGAGCGAGCGCAACGTCGTCGTGCGCGCGGGCGGAGACGAGTTCGTGGTGGTCGTGCGCTCGGCGGACACGCCGGACGGCGTCGGGACGCTGGCCGCCCGCATCCTCAGCCGCATCAGCGACCCGATCGTGCTCGGCGACCGTCAATTCTTCATCAGCGCGAGCATCGGCGGAGCGCTCTCACCGCAGCACGGCGTCTCGGCCGACGAACTGATCACCAACGCCGACACGGCCATGTATCGCGCGAAGAGTTCCGGTGCCGGGACGTTCGCCTTCTTCGACTCGACGATGCAGATCGCGGGCTTCGAGCCGATGGCGCTGGAGTCGGACCTGCGCACCGCGCTGCGCGACGGCTCCCTGCGCGTACTCTACCAGCCGATCATCGATCTCGAAACCGGGCTGGTCTCCGGTGCCGAAGCGCTCGTGCGCTGGCATCATCCCGAGCACGGGGAACTCTTGCCCCATGCCTTCATCCGGCTGGCCGAACAGAGCGGCCTGATCATCGACATCACGCGCCTGGTGCTGCGTCGCGCGTGCACCGTGGTGGCCGCCGTGCGCGAACGGTTGCCGGACTTCCGCATGACCATCAACCTCTCGCCGCGCGATCTGCGCGATACCGACAACATCGTGAGCACGGTCGCGGAAGAGCTGTTGCGCGCCCGCCTTTCACCCGGCGCGCTCGAGGTCGAGGTGACCGAGAACGTCATCCTCGACGAACGCTCGATCGCGACGCTCCAGATGTTCCGGGACATCGGCGTCGGCGTCGCGCTCGACGACTTCGGCGTGGCCTACAACTCGCTGATGTACGTAAAGCGGCTGCCGATCACGGCGCTCAAGATCCACCAGTCCTTCGTGCGCGATATCGAGAGCAGCCGCTACGATCAAGCGATCGTGCGCGCGATCGTGTCGCTGGGCCAGGCACTCGACTTGCGCATCGTCGCCGAAGGCGTCGAGTCCGCAGCCCAACTCCAAGTGCTGCGCACTCTCGGCTGCTCCGAAGCCCAAGGCTTCCGTTTCAGCTACCCGCTCGAAGAACGCGACCTCGAATCCCTCCTAGAAACCCCCCCCGACTTCTCCACCATAGGCCGCTCCGCCTAGAAAAGACCCTCGTCGCTACCAAGCAACCACGCCACGGAGCGCAGGACGCCAACGGCGTCCGAGCACCGTCATGGATTCGCGCCGCAGAACCCCGGTTGCCATAGCGATAGTCCTTAGCGGCGCGAATCCTGGCGCCAGGGGAGCATCAGGTGTTCGAGGCGGTCCAGGCCGAAGGTCAAGACGAAGCCCAGGATCGAGACGGCGACCAGCGCGACGTAGAGCCCCTCGATGTCGAGCAGTTGCTGAGCGTTGAAGATCGCGAAGCCGAGTCCGGATTTGGTTGCGATGAACTCGGCCGCGACCGTGAGTACGATCGCGATGCCGATCGAGAGCTTCACGCCCGCGAAGATGTTGGGCAATGCGCCGGGTAGCAAGACCCGGAAATAAAAGGTGAGCGGCCGCAGCTTGTACGCGCGGGCTACGTCGAGGTAGATGTTCTCGATCTGACGGACGCCGGTCGTGGTGTTGATCGCCATCAAGAAGAACACGCCGATCGCGATCAGCACGTATTTCGATTGTTCGCCGATCCCGAAGATGAAGATGAGCAGCGGCAGGATCGCGATCTTGGGGATCGGATACAGCAGCGCGATCACCGGGTCGAAGTAGGCGCGCACCAGACGATTCGTGCCCATCGCCAGGCCCAGGATCGTCCCCGGGATCGCCCCGAGCAAGAACCCGATGACGATGCGCTGCAACGTGGCCCAGGTGTTGACCGCGAGATCGCCGCTGATCACGGACTGATAAAAGGTCGCGACGATCGAGCTGGGGGTCGGGAAGAAGCGCGGATCGAGCGCGTGCGTGCGGACCAGGAGTTCCCAAATGACCAGCAGCGAGAGCGGTGCCGCGAAGCGCATCAAGCGTTCCATGCGCGCCGCTTCGCAGCGCCGCGGACGGAGGCCTCGCCGCTACGCAGACGGTAGTTCCCCAGCCCGCTTTCCGGAGGCCTCGATGAACGATCCCCTGGCCGCGTTGCTCCCCGGTGCCCTCCGTGCCGGCGGTACAACGCCTGCTCCGTTGAGGAAACAGACCAAACCCGGCCGAGCGGCCGCATGATCGGCGCGGTCCCGGTCTACCGCCATCTGCTCGTGGAAGCGGATGGCGGGATCGCCACCCTCACGCTCAACCGGCCCGACAAGCGCAACGCGCTCTCGCTCGAGGTGATGAACGAACTGATCGCCGCGTTCGACGCGCTCGGTGCCGATCGTGCGGTCCGCGTCGTCGTGCTGCGCGGGATCGGGCCGGCCTTCAGCGCCGGTCACGATCTGCGAGAGATGCTCGATCGCAGCGTAACGGCCTATCGCGAGACGTTCGATACCTGCGTGCTGCTCATGGAGAAGATCCAGCGCATTCCGCAGCCGGTGATCGCCGAGGTCGCCGGAATCGCGACCGCTGCGGGCTGCCAACTGGTCGCGACCTGCGACCTTGCCGTCGCAGCCCACGAAGCCAAGTTCGCGACGCCCGGCGTGAAGATCGGTCTCTTCTGCACGACGCCGATGGTAGCGCTTACACGGGCCATCGGTCGCAAGCGCGCGATGGAGATGCTCTTGACCGGCGAGTTCATCGATGCCGCGCGGGCCGTCGAGTGGGGCCTCGTCAATCGGGCCGTTCCGGCAGCCGAACTTTCCACAACCGTCACCGAACTCGCCCGGAAAATCGCCGACGCCAGTTCGTTCGTCGTGGGTCTGGGGAAAGGCGCGTTTTATGCACAGATCGACCTGGATCAGGCGAAAGCCTATGCGTACGCGAAGGAGGTCATGAGTATGAACGCCCTCAACGCGGACGCGCAAGAAGGGATGGCTGCCTTCGTAGAGCGGCGCAAGCCGCAGTGGCGCGGCGCGGACCGGGAAACGTAAGGTGTTTTTTACGAATCGACCGCAGGAACGACTGCGCGCCGAAGAAAAAAGGATGCTACCGCAGATGATTCGCGATGGGCGCGCGAGCGGAACATACAAACGTCGCCCACACCCGGTAGTAGGGTCACACCTACTACGCGACGGCAGAAAGCCCGCCTACGGCGGGCTTTCTGTTTTGATGAGTTGCGTGAGCGTCTCGGTCTCGGCGAGAAACGCGTCGTGCCCGTGATGCGTCGGAAAATGCAGGTAGCGCACGGTCATCCCGAGCGCGGCGTAGCGCGCGGCCGCCCGTTCGACGTACGGCGCGGGAAACAGCCAATCGTGTTCGATGCCGATGAACGTCAACCGGGTCGCGCGCGATTCGGGGATGCGTTCGCGCAGATCGAACAGGTCCATCGCGCGCGTCAGCGCGAGGTAGGCGTTTGCGTCCATACGCCTGGCGAAGATGTCGCCTTGATATGCGAGGTAGCCTTCAACGTCGAAGCGGTCGCCGCGATTGCGCAGCGGATCGCCGCCGGCGCGATCGACGCGATTCGCGAACCGGTCCTCGAACAGCGCGTCGCTCTTATAGGTGAGCATCGCGATCATGCGTGCGAGCCGCACGCCGCGGACCGGTTGGGCCTCGGGCGCGTAGCGGCCGTTCTCGAATGCCGGATCGTCGTAGATGGCCTGACGCGCGACGGCGTTGAGCCCGATCCCCATCGCGGAGAACGCGTCGTACGCCCCGACGACGATCGCCTCGCCGACGCGCGCGCCGTGCACGATGCCCCAGGTCAGGGCCTGCATCCCGCCCAGCGATCCGCCGATGACGACGGCCAGCTTCTCGATCCCCAGGATGTCCAGGGCGCGTCGCTGCGCTTCGACCATGTCCTCGACGGTGACGATCGGAAAGCGCGCGCCGTAGGGTTCGCCGTCCGGGGCGAGCGAAGCCGGCCCCGTGGAGCCGTAGCATCCGCCCAGCGCGTTGATGCCGACGACGCACCAGGTCGCGGGATCGTAGAGCATCCCCGGTCCGACCAGGCCCGCCCACCAATCGGCGACGCGACTGGAACCCGTCAGTGCGTGCGGGACGAAAACGACGTTGGAGCGATCGGCGTTGAGTTCCCCGTACCGGGTGACGCGTTGGACGACGTGTTCGAGGCGTTCGCCCGAACGCAGCTCGAGGGTGCCGATCTCGATGTCGGTATCGATTATGCAGCGCCTTCCCGGGCGGGCGCGGCCTGGCCGACGCCATCGTCCCAGAGCGGCAGGATGGCCGCGGCGCGAATGCCGCCTGCATCGAGGGCCGCCGCGAGTTCACCGGCGCGGTCGAGCGCGAGCGCTGCGACCACGACGGCCGGCGCCGTGCCCGAGGCGCGTGCCTCGTGACCGGCCGCCGCGAGCGTCCGCTCCGCCGGGCGCGCATCGCGCAGCGACGTGAGTCGCACGACCTGCGGCAATTCGAGTGCCGCAATGGCCTGGAGCGCGACCGGTGCCAGGCGCGGCGATTCGCCGCGCGCGCCCGCGAGGTTGCGCAGCGCGGCGACGATATCGCCGATGACGGCCGACGCCGTCGGATCGCGGCCCGCGCCGCTGCCCTCGAACGTGAGCGACCCCGAGGCGCGACCGATGACGCGAATGCAGTTTTGCGCGCCGGCCGGCTCGGCGAACGGATGGCGCGCGGGCACGTACGCGGGCGTCACGCTGGCGCGTAACCCGCCGGCGGTGTTGCGCGCGCACGCGATCAGCTTCAGCGACCACCCCTGGCGGCCGCCGAACGCGACGTCCTCGCGTGTCACGCCGGTAATGCCGCGCCGCGCGATCAGCGGTGAGGTCACTGCGCGGTTGAATGCGAGTTGCATGAGGATTGCGAGTTTGTGGGCGGCGTCGAGGCCTTCGACGTCGCTCGCCGGATCGGATTCGGCGTAACCGAGTCGCTGCGCCTCGGCGAGCGCGCCGGCGTAGGTCGCACCGCGCGCCATCTCGCTCAAAATGAAGTTGGTCGTCCCGTTGAGCACGCCGCCGACTTCGAGCACCTCTTCGCCGGCGAGCGACTCGCGCAACGCGCGCACGATCGGTATCGCACCGCCGACGGCGGCTTCGTAGTGTAATGTTACGCCGCGCTCGGCGGCCAGCGCCGCGAGCCGCGGCCCCTGCGTCGCGAGCAGGTCCTTGTTGGCGGTGACGACATGTTTGCCGCGTTCGAGCGCGCGCGCGACCAGGTCGCCCGCGATCCCCGTCCCGCCGATGCACTCGACGACCAGCGCGACGTCGTCGCGGTCGACCAGGCCCGCGGCGTCGTTCGTGACCAGGTCCGGGTCGAGAACGACGGACCGCACCTTGTGCGCGTCGCGCACGGCGACGCCGCGCAACACGAAGTCCGCACCGCCCGTACGGGCGATGGCATGCGCGCGGGTGGTCAGCAGATGGGCGACGCCTCCGCCGACCGTGCCGCAACCCAAGAGTCCGATACCGATGGGCATGGAACTCAAAGGGTACCCAAGCAGGCACGCGGGCGTCAAGGGCGGGATCGGCGAACGCTGGCGGACGTGACCTACCGACGGATCCTGCTCGTCCTGCTCGCTCTCGGCCTGCTCGCCTCCGCCTACGTCGGCATCCGCCGCGCCAAACACGAACATGACGCGCGCCGTGTCGAGATCGTCATGGACGATGCGGATTTCTCGGACCTCGCCCGGTCGTACAACTACGACCAAGGTCAGTTCTTGGTCGCGCTACGCCGCGCCGGCCTCACGTCGCTTGCGGTCGCCGAAGAACTCGGCGGGAACGTGGCGTCCTCGGCGGGCGGTGCCGCCTATCCGGGGAGCGTGCTGCTCGATCAAGCGCGGCTGGGCGCGCTCTCCGATCCGCTCTTTGCGCGCCTGGGGAAAGCGAACGGGCTGCGCGCGGACGAGGTCTATCTCATCGCCTACGACGCGGCGACGGCCGCGCGCTATCGCGTGCAACTCGCGCTCAAATTCTCACCGCACTCGGTGCGCGTATTGCGCGCCGCGCTGCCCACCGTCTTTGCCATTCGAACGCAAGCCGATTACTTTACGACCATTGGCCTCGGCTTGCCCTTCGATCGCATCGCGCTCGCGAAGCGCTTCGGTCTCTTGCTCGTGCCTCGCCTGCAGAACGACGAACGCTTCGCGGCGCCGCAGATCGATGCGCTGCTCGGCGACACGATCGCGGGCAGCCGCGCGCGCACGGTCATCTTTTTCGGACTCCGCAATCAGGTGCTCGGCTTCCCGGACAACGTTCCGGCGGCGGCCGACGCCCTCGCGCGGCTCAAGCTGAACTTCGGCACGATCGAAACGTACGATCCAAAACAAATCCAAGCCGGGAACGAAGACCTGGCGCGGCTGCTCGCCGGTCACATCGTGCGCGTCGAAGCGATCTCCAAGATCGAGCAGGACAAACTCGCGCCGGCCGTCATCATCGAACGGTATCTGCTGGGCGTGCGCGAGCGCAACATCCGCGTCGTCTACCTGCGTCCGTTCGACCACGAGTGGGAAGGCCGCTCGATCGAGGCCACCAACGTCGAAATCGTCAAGCGCATCGCGGGCCGGCTCAAAGCGGAAGGCTTTCGGCTCGGCGGCGCATCGGCGATCTATCCGTTCGTCGTGCAACCCTGGCTGATCGCACTCGCCTCGCTCGCCGTCCCCGGCATCGTGCTGTGGGTGCTCGCGCTGATCGGCGTCGAGGATCGCCGGCTGCTGGTCGCGGCCGTGCTGCTCGACCTGCTGCTCGTCGCCGGTGGGTATCTCGTCCATCACGACATGCTAGCGCGCAAAGCGCTCGCGCTGATCGCCGGGATCGTCTTCCCGACCGCCGGCGTGCTGGTGCTGGGGCCGGCGTTTTCCGGCACGTTCCGCTCCCCGCGCGCGGCGATCCTCGAAGGCCTGCGGCTGCTGATCCTCGCGCTCGCCGTCACGCTGGCCGGGGCGCTGGTCATCGTCGGCTTGCTCAGCACGCCGCTCACGATGGCCGAAGTCGATCACTTCACGGGCGTGAAACTCGTGCTGTTGCTGCCGCCGGTCCTGGCCCTGGCGCTGTATCTCTTCACCCCGGCGTTCGGCGCGCAGCTCGACGATCCGGCGGGGGCCGCGAACGCTCCCGTGCGCATCTACCAACTCGCCGGCGGGCTCGTGCTGGTCGTCGCGGCATATTTCGTCTTGATCCGCAGCGGCAACCAGAGCGACATTGCCCCGTCGACGTTCGAGCTGGCGCTCCGCGCGCACCTCACGTCGATCTTGAGCGTCCGGCCGCGCTTCAAGGAATTTCTGGCCGGTTTTCCGGCCGTGTTCCTGGTCCCCGGGCTGTGGCCCGCCGACCGGCGCGCGCTCGGCTGGCTCCTGGTCCTGGCAATCGGCATGGGGCTGGGTGACGTGATCGACACCTTTTCGCACCTCCACACGCCGCTGAGCATCTCGCTCCTGCGCCTCGTCAACGGCGCGGTGCTCGGCGCGATCCTCGGCGCGATCGTCGTGTGGCTCTATCGGCGCGTTCGTTGGCCCCGCGTTTCCTGATCTCCGGGTACTACGGCTTTGGGAATCTCGGCGATGAGGCGCTCTTGGGCGTAATCGTCGAGCGGCTCGGCACGCGCTATCCGGGTGCCGCGATCAACGTCTTGAGCAACGATCCGGCCGCGACCGCTCGAACCTACGGCGTCGAGGCGACCCCGCGCGCCGCGCCGGCGGCCGTGCGCCGGGCGATCGAGCGGGCGGAGGTCGTGCTCTCGGGCGGCGGCGGGCTTTTCCAAAACGTCACCTCGTTGCGTAGCCTTCTCTACTACGCGGGGATCATGCGCGCGGCGGTGCGCGCCGAAAAGAAGACCATGATCTTCGCGCAGTCGATCGGGCCGCTCGATTTCTGGGGCCGCGCCGCGGTGCGCCGCCTCTGCCGCGGCGTCGACCGGGCGACGGTGCGCGACGAACGCTCGCTCGAACTGCTCGCCGAACTCTTGCCCGCGACGCCGGTCGAACGCACGGCCGACCCGGTGTTCTTGTTCGATCCCGCGAGCCGGCCGCTGGATCTCGCTGCCGAGGGGCTTGCCGGGGGCGACGGGGCTCCACTGATCGTGGTCTCGGTGCGGCGCTGGCAGAACGCGGACGCCACCGCCGCGGCGCTCGCCGTCGCCATCGACCGGCTGAGCGAGCGCACGGGCGCGCGCGTCGCGCTGCTGCCGCTGGGAGGGCCGGCCGACGCCGACGTGTCGACCCGCGTGATACGCAAGTGCACGTCGACCCCCGTCTTGCTGCCCGACTATCCGCTGTCGCAAGCGGCCCAAGTGATCGCGGGTAGCGCGCTCGTGATCGGGATGCGCCTGCATGCGCTGATCATCGCCGCGCGGCTGGGCGTGCCGTTCGTCGCGCTGCCCTACGATCCCAAAGTCAGCGCGTTGTGCGACGATCTTTCCTATCCGCTCGAGCCGCTGTTCGTCCCGGGCCAAAAACTGCCGCCCAGCGAGCAGATCGTCGCGCGCATCGACGCGGCGTGGGACCGGCGCGACGAACTCGCCGCGCATCTACGTGCGATCGCGCCCGGCGTGCAGCGCCTGGCCGAACGCAACTTCGAAGTACTGGACGAACTCATCGAACATTCGAGCGCGCGCGTGTTACACTAATTCGCAGTGATGTCTCAAACGCTCACCATCGGCCGCTTCCTTGATATCCGCATCGGCATTCATGTTTCATGGCTTGCCGTTTATTTGTTTCTGACGTACTCGATTGCAGGCGAATTGGATGGGATCGGGCGGCCGATCGCTTTCGTCTTGGGCGCGCTGTGCGCGCTGGCGCTCTTTGCCAGCGTCGTGTTTCACGAGTTCGCGCACGCGCTGGTCGCGCGGCGCTTCGGCGTGAACACCCAGGCGATCACGCTCTTTTTGTTCGGCGGCGTCGCGACGCTCGAGTCCGAGCCGCCCTCGCCGGGGTCTGAAGTCGCGGTCGCACTGGCCGGCCCCGCCGCCAGCGGGCTCCTGGCGCTGCTCGCGTTCGGTGTCCTGCGCTTGCTCGATCACGTGCTGCACGGCGCGATGGGCGATGCGATCGCGCTCTTGGTGGCCTATCTCGCGATCGCCAACGGCGTGCTCGCCGTCTTCAACCTCCTTCCGTCGTTCCCGATGGACGGCGGTCGCGTGCTGCGCGCCGCCCTTTGGCGCCTGGGCCGCTCGCACGCGCGCGCGACCGCGACGGCGACGCTGGTCGGCATCGTCCTGGCGGTCGCCGTACTCGCCGGTGGGGTCGTCCTGCTCGTCCTCGACCGGGCCTGGCAGGACGGCTGGTACATCCTGCTCGGCAGCTTCCTGTGCATCCAGAGCATCGCCGCCTACCGGATAGCCCGGCGGGCGGTCGCGGCGGAAGGCTTGGACGCGGACGCAGCCCGAAACGCCACCGTTCCATGCCCGACGCAATCGCCCCGAAGCGCGACTATCGCCGCACACTGAACCTGCCCCTCACCGCCTTCCCGATGCGGGCCGAGTTGCCCAAACGGGAGCCGGAGCGAGTGACGTGGTGGGCTGCGCACGACACGTACCGCAAACGCCTCGACCGCAACCGCGAGCACGGCGGCGAGCCGTGGATCCTGCACGATGGACCGCCCTATGCCAACGGCGATCTGCATATGGGGCATTTCCTCAATCGCGTGCTCAAGGACGCGTTCACGAAGATCGCGCTGCTCGACGGCCGCTGGGCGGATTTCCTCCCGGGCTGGGATATGCACGGGCTGCCGATCGAACGCGAGACGTTGCGCCACCTGGGCATCGACTTTCACAAGATCGATCCGATCGAGCTGCGCGCGAAGTGCAAGGAGCGCGCACTCTACTGGCTGGACCGGCAGCGCACGACGATCTTACGGATGGGTGTGTTCGGGCACTACGACCGGCCCTACATGACGATCGCGCCGGAGTTCGAGGCGACGATCGTCGAGACGCTCGCCGACCTCGCGGAGTCGCAGCAACTCTACAAGGGCCTGCGCTCGACGCTGTGGTGCGTCTACGACGAGACGGCGCTCGCCGAAGCCGAGATCGAATACAAAGACCGCACTTCGCCGTCGATCTACCTGCGCTTCAGTGCGGACGCCGCGCAGCGCGCGGATCTCTGTGCGCGCTTCGGCGTACCCGACGACGGGACGCCGCTCTCGATCGCGGTCTGGACAACGACGCCCTGGACGCTGCCGGGCAACGTCGCGATCGCGCTCAAGGGCGACGCCCCGTATGGACTCTATGCGAGCGGCGGGCAGCGCTACATCGTCGCCTCCGCGCTCGCGGGGGAGTTGGAGAAGCGGCTCGCCGGCGGTGACTTCACGCGCCTGGCGCAGAGCGACGGCGAGGCGCTGGTCGGCGCGAACGTGCGCCATCCGTTCTTGGATCGCGACTCGCTGGTCGTCGCGGCGCCCTATGTCGAACTCGAAACCGGCACAGGCGCCGTTCACACGGCGCCGGGGCACGGGACCGACGACTTCGATACCGGCGTGCAATACGGGCTGCCGATCCTCAACCCGGTCGACGCGGCCGGGCACTTCACGGCCGAGGCGGGTCCCTATGCGGGGCAGTTCATCTTCGACGCGCAGCAAGGGATCATCGACGATCTGCGCGCCTCGGGCCACCTGATCGCGAGCGAAGCCTACGAACACTCGTATCCGCACTGCTGGCGCTGCAAGCACCCGGTCGTGTTTCGCGCGACCGCGCAGTGGTTCATCGCGATGGACGTCAACCTGCTGCGCGCGCGCATCGAGGAGAAGATCCCGGGCGTGCGCTGGACGCCGGCCTGGGGCGAAGGCCGCATGATGCAGATGATCGAGAACCATCCCGAGTGGTGCATCTCGCGCCAGCGCACCTGGGGGACGCCGATCCCGGCGCTCGTTTGCCGTTCGTGCAACGAGTCGTTCGTCGATCCCGACGTCGCGCGGCTGGTCGCGAAGCGTTTCCGCAGCGAAGGGCCCGCGCTGACCAACGCCTCGGACCTGTGGTGGACCGACGACGCGAACGCGTTCTTGCCGCCGAATTTCCGCTGCCCGAACTGCAACGGAACGAACTTCGACAAAGAGAAGAACATCGTCGACATCTGGTTCGAGTCCGGCGTGACGCATCGGGCCGTGCTCAAGAACGGCGGGTTGCCGTGGCCGGCCGATCTCTATCTGGAAGGCAGCGATCAATACCGCGGCTGGTTCCGTTCCAACCTCATCACCGCCGTCGCGACGATGGGTGCGCCGCCGTACCGCGGCGTGCTCTCGACGGGCTGGGTCGTCGACCAAGACGGTCGCGCGATGCACAAATCGACCGGGAATTATATCGGCGCGGTCGAGGGCATGGAGAAATACGGCGCCGACGTGTTGCGCCTCTGGGTCGCCTCGGTCGAGTTTACGGCCGACATCCGGCTGGGCGCGAAGCTGCTCGAGAACGTCGCGAACGTCTACCGCAACCTGCGCAACCGTTTGCGCTACCTGCTCGCCGGCCTGGACGATTTGCCGGCCGAGCGGATCGTCGCGCGCGCACAGATGGAGCCGCTCGACCGCCTGGCGTTGGCCTCACTCGACGCGCTCGCCAAGGACGTGATCGAGCACTACCGCGCGTTCCGGTTGCACGACGCCTATCTCGCGCTGACGAAGTTCGATACCGAGGACCTCTCGGCGTTCTACGTCGACGCGATCAAGGACCGTCTCTATACGAGCGCGGCCGACGCGCCGCGCCGGCGCAGCGCGCAGAGCGCGCTCCTGGAGATGCTGCGCACGCTGGGCGTGCTGTTGGCGCCGATCCTCTCGTTTACAGCCGAGGAAGCCTGGCAGTTCGTCCCCGAGCGCTTGCGCGGAGCGCACGAGAGCATCTTCGACGTCCCCTTTCCGCGGATCGCCGAGGTCGATACGGGCGCGCTCGCCCTCTGGCAGACGCTCAAGGACCTGCGCGCCCAAGTCGGCGCAAAGACCGACCGGCCGACGCTTGAATTGGACGCGCGCGTGCGCGCGCCGCACGGACAACTCGAGGCGCTGCGCGCGCTCGGCGAGGGCCTGCGTGAAGCGTTGATCGTCTCGACGCTGCAGTCGCTCGAGCCGGGGCCCGTGCTCGCGGTCGAAACCGAAGCGGCGCACGGTGAGAAGTGCGCGCGTTGTTGGAAGTTCTTGCCGCTGGGCAGTGACCCGGCCTATGCGGATCTGTGCACGGAGTGTACGGCGGTCGTCAGCGCTTTGCCCCCGGCCTCGTAATGGCGAGCGTCGAGGTCGCGTGCGCGTGGATATTTCCCGAGGCGTCGAACACGCGTGCTTCGGCGGTGGCGTAGTTGCGGGAGCGGCTGATCACGCGGCCCTCGCAGCGCAGCGTCCCGACCGACGCATCGATCGGAAGGAAGTAGCGCACCGAGAGATCGAGCGTCACGGCGACTTCGCCGGGCGCCGTGATCGAGGTGACCGCGCAACCCGCGGCCGAGTCGCACAGCGTGGCGGTCACCCCGCCGTGGACGATCCCGATGCCGTTGTAGAGATCCTCGCGCGGCTCGAGCGTGAAGACGACGAGCCCGTCGCCGATCTCCGCGAAATGCAAGCCGACGTTCGAGACGAACGGGGGCGGCGGCAGCGTGCCGTCACGCATCCCTTCCAGAAACGCCCTCCCGCTGAGCGTGCGCGCCGCGGAGCTGGAGATCGTGGGATCACCCCACTGGACGACGCGCTGCCGGTCGGTATCGGTATCCATGACGTTCCTCCAACCGCGGGGACGATCGGCCGAGTTGCCGCGTTCAGCGGATCGTCGGAAGCGCGCAGTCGCGAAGGATCCAGTAGTGATCGCCCGGGTAGTCGAGCTCGATCGTCGCAACGTCGATCTGGATGTAGCTCGTCGCGCGATTCGTCATGAGCGGACCCGCGAGGACCGTGAACTGCTGTCCCAGGCTCACTCCCCCGGCGATCGAGCGGTCGGGCAAGGGCATCCCGTGCGCCCACAGGTACAGCGGCGACCCGCAGATCATGGTCACGACCCGGGGCGTCGGGCTCGGCGCGGGCGCCGCCGCCGGCGAGGAGCCGGCCGGCGCGCCGCCGAGCAGCATGACGCTCGCAGCGAGCGCAGCAACGGCGGTGGAAAGCGAGCGAATCATAGCGCTGTCTTTGTTCCCGAGTTGGGCCCGGGCACACTTCCGCCGCCGCTGCGATCCGGGCGCTTGACAGCATGCGGCGGACGGGGTAGAAAGAGGTTCCATGAGCGCGCTGATTTTTGGCATGACCACCTTTGGGTTTCGCAGCTATGCGAAGCTCGCGAGCGAGGTTGTGCGTCGATGACGGCTCTTGAGCCGCCTGGACCGAACGAAGCTCCCGAGTCGAATGACCGGGAGCTTTTTTCTTCCCTGACGATTGAGCCGGCGAAGCGGCTCTCGGGGAATCCGCTGGTCCCCGGTGACAAGTCGATCTCGCACCGCATGCTCTTGCTGGGCGCGCTGGCGCACGGAAAGACCCACATCGGGAACCTGCTCGACTCGGCCGACGTGCGCTCCACCCGCGGCTTGATCGAGGCGCTTGGCGTCCGGGTGGTCGACGACGGGGCAACGGTGGTCGTCCACGGAGCCGGCCCCGGCGCGCTCCGGGCGCCGGCCGAGACGATCGATTGCGGGAACTCGGGGACCACGATGCGCCTGGGCGCAGGCCTGGTCGCGGGGTTACCGTTCGTGAGCCGGCTTGACGGCGATGCCTCGCTGCGCCGGCGCCCGATGCGGCGGGTGGCGGATCCCCTGCGGAAACTCGGCGCCGAGCTGGAGCTGGCCGAGGGCGGTTGCGCTCCGCTCGTCGTCCACGGCGGCAACCTGCACGGCGCCGAGGTCCGGCTGACGATCGCCAGCGCCCAGGTGAAGAGCGCCGTGCTGCTGGCGGCGCTGAACGCCGAGGGCGAGACGGTTCTCGAAGGCGAGCTTGGGGGTCGCGACCACACCGAACGGCTGCTCTGGCATTTCGGAGTCGATCTCAAGGTCAACGGGACGATCCGGTTGCGCGGCGGCGCGCGGTTGCAAGCCGCCGACTTGCGCGTCCCCGGGGATCCGTCCTCGGCGGCGTTCTGGATCGCCGCGGCGGCGATCGTCCCGGGCGGCTCGGTCACGCTGCACGACGTTGGGATCAATCCGACCCGGATGGGCTTCGTGCGGGCGGTGCAGCGCATGGGCGCGCGGGTCACGGTCACGCGGGCGCACAGCGAGTGCGAACCCGCCGGCACGATCGTGGCCGGGTTCGGGCCGCTGCGCGGCACGACGATCGGGGCCGACGAGGTGCCTGCGATCGTCGACGAGTTGCCGCTGATCGCCGTGCTCGGCTGCTATGCGAGCGGCGTCACCGAAGTGCGCGGCGCCGCCGAACTGCGCGTGAAAGAATCGGATCGCATCGCTGCGATCGCCGCCGACCTGCGCGCGATGGGCGCGCAGATCGAGGTTTTCGACGATGGCTTCCGCATCGAAGGCCCGCAGCGTTTGCACGGTGCCGCGGTCAAGAGTTTCGGCGACCATCGCATCGCGATGGCGATGGCGGTCGCGGCGCTGGGCGCATCCTCGCCGACGACGCTCGATGACGCATCGTGCGTGGACATCTCCTATCCGTCGTTCTTCCCGACGCTGCGCTATCTCACCGGCGCGACGCTGCGCGCCGGGGTGCTCGGCGCGTCGCTCGCCCATTCGCGGTCGCCGGAGATCCATGCCTGGATCGCGCGCGCGATCGGCGTCGACCTGGCGTACGAACGGCTCGAACGTCCCAGCGGCGATCTGGCGCCGCTGTTCGCGGCGATCCGGCGCGACGCGGCCTATGCCGGGATCAACGTCACCATCCCCTACAAGGAACGGGCCGCGCAGCTCGTCGACCGCCTGGCGCGCACCGCGCAAGCGGTCGGCGCCGTTAACGTGGTTGCCCGGCGCAGCGACGGTTCGCTCGAAGGCCACAATACCGACGTGGCGGGCGTGCTCTGGACGCTCGACCGGCACGCGATCGGCGTGCGCGACGCGCGCGTCTGCGTGTTCGGCGCGGGCGGCGCGGCGGCGGCGGTGATCTATGCGCTCGCGCAGCGCGGGCCGGGCGAGATCGTCGTCGTCAATCGCTCGGCCGCGCGAGCCAACGCACTCGAAGCGCGGCTGCGCCGCGCGCTGCCGGCCCTCAACCTGCGGGTTGCGGATGCCCCGCACGGCGCGTTCGCGCTGGTGGTCGACGCGACGCCGGGGGCCGGATCGCCCGTGACGTTCGCAGCGGGCGGCTGGGCGTTCGACCTCAAGTACGGCCGCGAACCGTCGGCCTTCTTGCGCGCCGCGCTCGCCGCCGGTGCGCAGGTCGTCGACGGGCTCGAGATGCTCGCCGCGCAGGCCATCGCGACGCACGAAATTTGGTTCCGCGACGGGCACCCGTTCCCGCCCGGCGAATTCGATGCGTTGATGGATGGACTGCTCGCGCAACTGCGGGGCGACCGATGAGCTTGCGGTACCTCACCGCCGGTGAATCGCACGGCCGGGCGCTGGTCGGGATTATCGAAGGCGTCCCCGCCGGGCTCGAACTCGACGCACCGCAGCTCTATGCGGAATTGAAACGGCGCAAGCTCGGGTACGGTCGCGGCAACCGCCAGAACATCGAGACCGACGAGTTGGAGATTCTGGCCGGCGTGCGTTTCGGCGTGACGCTGGGCAGCCCGATCGCGCTGACGATCGCCAACCGCGATTGGTCGCGCTGGACCGAGATCATGGCGAGCGAACCGCCGCAGCGCGAAGGCGCACGCCGCGTTTCGGTCCCGCGTCCCGGGCACGCCGACTATATCGGCGGCATCAAGTACGGTCACGACGACATGCGCAACGTGCTCGAGCGTTCGAGCGCGCGCGAGACGGCGATGCGGGTCGCGGTCGGCAGCGTGGCGCGCTTGTTCCTGAGCGCGCTGGGCATCCGGATCGCCAGCCGCGTCGTGCGCATCGGCGCGCATAGCGACGATGCGCCGCTCGCCATCCCGCTCGCCGTGCTCAACGCGACGCTCGACGAGCGCCCGTTGCGCGTCGCGGGCGAACGCGCGGAAGCCGCGATGATCGCTGCGATCGACGCGGCGCGCAACGCCGGCGACTCGCTGGGCGGCGTGTTCGAGGTGTACGCGTGGGGTCTGCCGCTGGGCCTGGGCAGCTACGCGCAGTGGGACCGCCGGCTCGAGGCGGAGATCGGCCGCGCCTTCCTCAGCCTCAACGCGATCAAAGGGGTCGAGATCGGCAACGGGTTCGCCAGCGCGTGCGTGCCGGGCTCGCAGGTGCACGACGCGTATCTGCCCGGCGACGAACCGGGCCGCGTACGCTACGCCAGCAACCGGTCGGGCGGGATCGACGGCGGGATGACGACCGGCGAGACGCTCGTCGTGCGCGCGGCGATGAAGCCGATCGCGACGTTGATGAAGCCGTTGCCGTCGGTCGACCTCGCGAGCAACGAAGCGACGGTCGCGCACATCGAGCGCTCGGACACCTGCGCCGTGCCGGCCGCCGGCGTGATCGGAGAGTCGTTGCTCGCGCTCGTGCTCGCGCAGGCCGTGCTCGAGAAATTCGGCGGCGACTCGATGCGCGAGGTCGCCCCGCGCGTTCAGGAGTGGCACGGTGCCGCCGTCCGGCGCTGAGACGCTCTTCCTCTGCGGGCCGATGGGCAGCGGGAAGTCGACCGTCGGCCGCGCGCTGGCCGCGCGCTTGGGCCGGCGGTTCGTGGATACCGACGACGTGGTCGTGCGGCAGACCGGCTACACGATCGAGGCGCTCTTCGCGCAGTTCGGCGAGGCCGCGTTTCGCGCCCACGAAACCGATGCGCTGGCGAGTGCGATCGATCCGCCGGGAGCGGTCGTTGCGCTAGGCGGCGGCGCGTTGCTCGCGCTCGAGAACCGCGCGCTGATCGAACAGGCCGGCCGCTGCATCTTCTTGCGCGCCCCACTGGAAACGCTCGAACGGCGGCTCGCGCGCAGCAACATCCGCCGGCCGCTGCTCGCCCGCGCTTCGATCGGCAGCATCGTCGCCGCACGCCTGCCGCTCTACGAAGCCGCCGATCTCACCGTCAACGTCGACGACGACGAAGCGCCCGACGCGACCGCCGCGCGGATCGCGGCACTCCTGTGAGCGCGATCGTCCGGGTCGAACTCGGAGCGCGTTCGTACGAGGCCTGCGTCGCCCCGGGCGCGATCGAGCAACTCGACGCGCAGGTACGAGCCGCGGGTGTGCGCGACTTCAGCGCGGTCGCGCTCGTCGCCGATGCGGCGGTCGCGCCGGTCGCGCTCGTCGCGGAACGCGCGCTGGCGCGGCTCGGCGTACCCGTGCATCCGATCGTGCTCGACGTGAGCGAACAGAGCAAGTCGCCCGAAGGGCTCGGCGCCGTCTACGAGCGCTTCGCAAGCGCAGGGCTCGATCGCGCGAGCTTGGTCGTCGCGCTGGGCGGCGGCGTGACCGGCGATCTTGCCGGCTATGCGGCGGCGACCTACCTGCGCGGGATTCGCTGGCTTCCCGTGCCGACGACGCTGCTGGCTGCGGTGGATGCGGCGATCGGCGGCAAGACCGGCATCAACCTGCCGCGCGGAAAGAACCTGATCGGCGCGTTCCACCAGCCGGTTCGGGTCGTCGTCGATCCGTTCGTGCTGGCGAGTCTGCCCCAGCGCGAGCGGATCTCGGGTTTCGGCGAGATGCTCAAGTACGGGCTCTCGCTCGACCCCGCGCTCTGGGAGCGGCTGAGCGCCGGCGGTTCCGAAGCGCTCGATCCCGGCGCGATCGCGCGCTGCATCGCGCTCAAAGCCGGGATCGTCTCGCAGGACGAATTCGAGACGGGCGGCGTGCGCGAGGTGCTCAACTTCGGCCACACGGTCGGCCATGCGATCGAGGCCGTCACCGGCTACGCGCACTACCGGCACGGCGAAGCGGTCGTGCTGGGGATGCGTGCCGCCGTGCGGATCTCGGCGCTGCGCGGCTTGCTCGATCCCACCGTTGCGGACGATATTGACGCGGGCCTGGCGCGCGTTCCGCTGCCGGCGCCGATGCCGTTCGACCTCGAGGGGATCGTAGCAGCGACCACGCACGACAAGAAGCGCCGCGGCGGGGCGACCCGCTTCGTGTTGCTCACCGCGATCGGCGCGACCGTGCTGGATGCCGGCGTCGATCGCGCGACGATTCGCGCCGCGCTCGAATTTCTGCCGCAGGCCAGCGCGGCCTGACGTCGTGAGCACCGCGCCGGCGCCGCATATCGTGGTCCTGAACGGGCCGAATCTCAACTTGCTCGGCACGCGCGAGCCCCAGATCTACGGCACGCTCACGCTGGCCGCTCTCGAGGATCGCGTCGTCACCTACGGGCGCGAGCGGGGCGTGCACGTTCGCTGCGAGCAGCATAACGGCGAGGGTCAGCTCATCGACGCGCTGCACCGGCTCGTCGACTGGGCCGACGGCATCGTCTTGAACCCCGCGGCCTACACGCACTACTCGATCGCGATTCGCGACGCGATCGCCGCGATTCCGACCCCGGTCGTCGAAGTGCATCTGACCCGCTTGGCCGACCGGGCGCTCAGCGAACCGTTTCGCGCGATCTCGGTGACCGCGGAGCGCTGCATCGCGCAGATCGACGGCCTCGGCGTAGATTCTTATCTCCGCGGTCTCGACGCGCTGCTCGCCCATTTCGCCGCGCGGGCGGAGCGTTAGCGGCCGATCTGCCAGCGCATCCCGATCGCGGGCAGCAGGCCGACGTTGCGATCCGAGAGCGTGCCGCTCGGCTCATCGTAGCGCGCGGTGTAGTTGACGTAGCGTAGGCCGAAGAAGAGGGTGCTGCGCTTGGCGAGCGCGCGTTCCCAGCGCACGTTGAACGACACCTGATCGCCGACTTCGGGATCGACCCGCACGCGGTAGAGCGGAACGTCGTAGGCGGTGAATTGAGTGCCGCGCATCACCGGCGCGAGCGCGGCGTACGCGTCGAGCCGGCCCTTTCCCGCGCCGGTATGATAGCCGAGTTCGTAGTGCGCGCCGACGACGCGGGACGATTGGGTTTCGCCGACGCCGAGAATCTCCACGCCGTCGCTGTAGTGGGTCGCTTGCGTGTAGAGCGTCTCGCCGATCCCCGCGCTGAAGCGGTGCAACGGATCGTAGACGCGCGCCGTCCCGTCGAAGGCGCCCAGGCGCGTGCTGGTCGGTCCCTGGATCGCGTCGCTGTGCGGGACGGAGGCCAGCGCCGGCAATCCGAACGCCTCGATCTCGAACGGACCGGCGCGCACGCGTGCCTCAAGGATCGGCACCGGCACCGGCACGATCGTCGTGCGATCGTTGAAGCTCCGATGCGAGCCGATCGTCGGGTTGAGCGAGAGGCCGAGTTCGGCCGTCACCGGGTCGGCGAAGGCCGGCGCCCAGAGGGCGGCGGCGAACGTCAGCGCGAGGAGCGCCGTTTGCGCAGCGGGCGGTTTTCGGCGGCACATACCGTGAGCGGCTTCCCTTCGACCTCGAATCCGGAGAAAACGGCGATCGCCCGTTCGCCGCTCGCGGCATCGGGAACGTCCACATAGGCAAAGCCCTTCCGGCGGTGCGTGCGGCGGTCGCGCGGCAGGACGACCCCTTCCTCGGTGACGCCGAACTGACGAAAGAGCCGGACCACGTCTTCCTTGGTCGCCGTTCGCGGTAACCCACCGACAAAGAGTCGCATTACCAAAACCTTCACGGACTGAGGCCTTGAAACTCCTGCCTGAAGGCGGCCCAGCGACCGCGTTCGATCGCGTCCCGAGCCGCGGCCATCAGATCGTTGAGCACGAACACGTTGTGATAGGAGAGCAGCCGCATCCCCAGCAGCTCGGCGGCGCGGAAGAGGTGCGAAAGATAGGCGCGCTCGTACGTCCGACAAACCTCGCAACTGCAGGCGGGATCGAGCGGGCCGGTCTCGCGCGTGTAGCCGGAATTGCGGATGTTGAGTTCGCTGCCGTCGTGCAGCAGCGCGCGCCCGTGACGCCCGCTGCGCGTCGGATAGACGCAATCGAACAGATCGATCCCCGCGTCGACGGCGACGAGCAGATCGCGCACGGTGCCGACACCCATCAAATAGCGCGGCTTGTGGACAGGGAGCAGGGCGGCGGTCGAGCGCGTGAAGCGCTCCATTTCGGCCCGCGTCTCGCCGACCGAGAGGCCGCCGATCGCGTAGCCCGGCATATCGAGCGGGATCAGATCCCGCGCGCTGCGCTCGCGCAGACGTTCGTCGAGGCCGCCTTGGACGATTGCGAAGAGGGCCGTGTCGCCGCGTGACCAGGCTTCGGCGGAGCGGCGCGCCCACGCGGTCGTGCGTAGCACGGCGTCTTCGATCGCACCCGGGGGCGCGGGCAGCTTCGTGCAGACGTTCGAGCATCATCGCCACGTCGACACCGAGCCGTTCTTCGAAGGCGACGACGTTCTCCGGCGTGAAGCGGTGCGTGCTGCCGTCGATGTGCGAACGGAACGTCACGCCGTCGTCATCGAGCCGGCGCTGCGATTCGAGGCTGAAGACTTGGAAGCCGCCGGAGTCGGTGAGGATCGGCCGCTCCCAGGCCATGAAGCGGTGCAGGCCGCCGGCGGCCGCGATCGTGTCGCCGCCGGGCCGCAGCCAGAGATGGTAGGTGTTGGCGAGCACGATCTGCGCGCCGATCTCGCGCAGGTCGCGCGGCGTGAGCCCTTTGACCGACGCCGCGGTGCCGACCGGCATGAACGACGGCGTCTCCACAACGCCGTGCGCGAGTTCGAGCGTCCCGCGCCGCGCCCCGCCACTGGTAGCGCGCAGCGTGAACGCACCGTTCATACGAGCCTTGCCACCTTGTGGCGGCTCAGGATGACCTTGTGGCTCACCGTAGGAACGCGAGCGTCGCCAAATACTCGCCCGGCGGTTCGACCTCGAAGACGAGCCGTTCCTTGGTCACCGGATGTTTGAACGCGAGGCGCCAGGCATGCAGTGCCTGCCCGGGCAGCGGCAAGCGCGAATCGATCCGGCCGTAAAGCGGATCGTTGACGATCGGATGGCCCAGGGCGGCCATGTGCACGCGAATCTGGTGCGTGCGGCCGGTTTCGAGCCGGAACGTCAACTCGGCGGCGTTGCGCAGCGGTTCGCGCAGCGCGTAGTGGGTGACGGCGGGCTTGCCCTCGAGGCGCACCGCATAGCGCAGGCGGTTGCGCGGATCGCGCCCGAGCGCGCCGCGCACCGTCCCTTCGGGGTCGCGCGGCAGACCTTCGACGATGCCGCGATACTCGCGTTCGATATACCGCGCCTGCATCGCCCGCCCGAGCGTGCCCAGCGCCGCTTCGGTCTTCGCGACCAGCAGCAAGCCCGACGTGTCGCGGTCGAGCCGGTGCACCAGACCCCCGCGGATCGTCTCACCCGGCAGCGCGACGACGTGTCCGAGCAACGCGTTGACGAGCGTTCCGTCGGTGGCGCCGTGCGCGGGATGGGTGACCATCCCGGCCGGCTTGTTGACGACGATGATCGCGTCGTCTTCGTAGACGATGTCGAGCGCGACGTCCTCGGGCAGCGTTTCGAGTGGCCGGCGGGCGCTCACGTCGTAGCGCAGCAGGTCGCCGATTTCGAGCACCGTGCTCGGTTTGGCGGGCAGCCCGTTGACCGACACCGCACCCTGCTTGATGGCGTTTGCCACGAACGAACGCGAGAAGCCGGTCAGGCGCGTCACCACGACGTCGGCGCGGTGCCCGGCATCGGTCGCGTCGATCCGCAGTTCGGTCAGGGCGTCTTCTCCCGGCGCAGCGCGAGCAACAGCAGCAGGATCACGCCGATCGTGACGCACGAGTCCGCGACGTTGAAGACGTATTGCCAGATCGTCTTGAAGTCGATGAAGTCGACGACGTAGGGATGCACGAGCCGGTCGCCGATGTTCCCGAACGCGCCGCCCGTGATCATCCCGATCGCCACGCGGGCGAGCATCGAGTGCCGGGTCGCGTCGCGGAACGCGAACAAGAAGAGCCCCAGCACGATCAGCGCCAACACGATGAGCAGGACCGGCTGCGAACCGAACAACCCGAACGCGCCGTGGACGTTCTGCACGTACGTGAACCAGAGCAGGTGCGGGATAACGATCTTGCTCTCCATCGGCAGGAAGCTGGACACGATGAGATGCTTCGTCCAGCGATCCAGCGCGAAGACGACGACGGCGACGACCCAGAGAATCACAGACTGGGCGGTTTCACGTACTGATAGAAAAACCCGGCGACGCGCGCGAACGAGCCGGTGACCAGCACGATACCCGTCGCGACGAGGAACGCGCCGGCGCCGGTCTCGATCACGCCGAGGTAGCGCTTGATCCGGTTGAGCACGCCCAACGACTGCGATACGGCCCCCGCCGTCAGCAGAAACGGGATCGCGAGCCCCATCGAATAGACGAAGAGCAAGAAGGTGGCGATGCCGATCGTCTGCTGCGTCACGAGCGCGAGAATTCCGCCGAGGATCGGCCCGATGCACGGTGACCAGCCGGCCGCGAAGCCGATGCCGACCAAGAGCGAGGCGACGATCGAGCGGTTGGCGCTGCGCACGTGAATGCGCTTATCCATCGCGAGCGCCGGGATTTTGAAGACGCCGATCATGTTCAAGCCGAGCACGATAACGACGAGTCCGCCGATCCGCGCGACCCAGTCCTTGTATTCGACGAACACGCCGCCGATGGCGCTCGCCGAGAGACCCAGCAGCATGAACACGATCGTGAACCCGGTGACGAAGGCAACGGCGTGGAGCATCACGCGGCCGCGCTGCACGAGGCCCTGCTGCGCCTTCAGCTCTTCGAGGCTCGAGCCGGTCAGGAACGAGAGATACGCGGGGATCAGCGGCAACACGCACGGGGAGACGAAGGAGATCAGTCCGGCGAGGAAGGCCGTCGCGACGTTGACTTGGAGGTTCACGGTCGGAGCCTTTGACGCACCGGCAGTCGTGCCCGGTTGCGTGTGGCGACCAAAGTCGGAACTCGGGGGAGGGTGCCCGGTCCCGTCGTAACGGGGCCCTGTGGTCCACTGGTTCAGCTACCCGAACATCAACCCGATCGCATTCCGGCTCGGCCCGGTCCCGGTCCACTGGTACGGCCTCTCCTATCTGCTCGGATTCATCTGCGTTTATCTGTGGATGAGCCGGCCCGCGGGCCGCAAGCGCCTCGGTCTGAGCAGCGATCAGATTCAGGACTTCCTGGTCTACGCGCTGGTCGGCGTGCTGATCGGCGGGCGAGCGCTCTTCGTGATCGCCAACGTCATCACCAATCACAACCTGGGCGACTACCTCGCGCACCCGCTGAACTTCATCGCCGTCTGGCAGGGCGGGATGGCCTTCCACGGCGCGCTCATCGGCGTAATCCTGGCGATCTTTCTGTTCTTGCGCAAGCACCCCGGCCTGACGATCGGCGTGCTCGGCGACGAGGCCGTCGTGCTCTTGCCGATCGGGATTTTCACGACGCGCTTGGTCAACTTCATCAACGACGAGTTGCCCGGCAAGCTCTGCGATCCCGACCAGCCCTACTGCATCCAATTTCCGAATTACGTAGGCTACCGCTACCCCTCGCAGATATTCGAGGCGATTCTGGACATCGCGGTGCTGCCGATCCTGCTCGTCCTGTATCGGCGGCGGCCGCCCGACGGCGTGGTCGCTTGGACGTGGTTCACCCTCTACGGCGTCACTCGCTCGATCGCGGAGATCTGGCGCGAGCCCGGCTTCACGGTCATCGGTCTCTCGGGCGGCCAACTCGTTGCGATCCCGCAGGTCCTGATCGGAATCGTGCTGCTGTTTATCGCCGTTCGCAACGGGAAGCGAACGGACGCGCGGTGAAGGATTCCTGCTAATGGAGATCGCCGCGTCCGTCGCGGCGCTGCGCGAGCGGATCGACGCCGTCGTCGCCGCCGCGGGGCGTCCACCGGGTTCGGTGACCGTCCTCGCCGTGACCAAGATGCAATCGCGGGATGCGGTCCTCGCCGCCATCACCGCGGGCATCACGGATATCGGGGAAAACTATCTGCAAGAGGCACGCGGCAAGTACGTCGATTTGCCGCCGGTCCGCGCGCACTTCATCGGGCACGTGCAAACCAACAAAGCCAAAGCGATCGTCTCGCTCTTCGATAGTGTCCAAAGCGTCGACCGGCTCGATGCCGGCTTGGCATTGGCCAAAGCGTCGCGCGCGCTGGGCAAGCCGCTGCGCGTCCTCGTCCAGGTCAACGTCTCGCCGCAGGACCGCTTCGGCGTTCCGCCGGCCGAGGCGCCGGCGCTGGCCGAACGCTTGCGCGCTGAGGGCTTGACCGTCGACGGCGTGATGGCGATCGGTCCGCTCGAGGGCGACGTCGAGGCGTCGTTTGCGCTAGCCCGGGAAACGTTCGAGCAGGTCGGCGGGTCGACGCTCTCGCTCGGTATGTCGGCCGACTGGGAGCACGCCGTCCGAGCCGGATCGACGATGGTCCGCATTGGGACGGGCATCTTCGGTCCACGGCCGAAAAGGGAACTCTACGCATGAGCATGTTCGCAAAGATCGGATCATGGTTTACGATCGACGACAACGAAGACGACGACGCCTTCGAGCCGGACGCCGCCGCCGCGCCGGCACGCCGCAACGTCGTCCCGATCGGGGAGGGCTCGCGCCGGGCGGGCAACAGCGTCGCCGTATTCGCGCCGCGCTCGTTCGCCGACGTGACCGAGATCGCCGATTCGCTGCGCGCCAAGCAAGTCGTGATCGTCAACCTGCAGGGCGCCGACCGGACCTTGCTGCAGCGGGTCGTCGACTTCACCTCAGGCGTCGCCTACACGATCGACGGCCGGATTCAGAAGCTCGCCGAGTCGATCTATCTCGTCGTGCCCAGCGGGGTCAACGTGAACAGCGCCGGCCTGCGTGAAAAGCTCGAGCCGGACGGCCACGTCAACGTCGGCGTCGGAGGGCGTTTCTGAGATGGCGCGGATCACGGTCGTCGACATCCAGCACAAGACGTTCAAACGCACGCTGCAAGGCTACGATCGCACCGAGGTCGATCAGTTTCTCGACGAGTTGATCGAGACGATCGAAGACGATGCGACGGCGCGCGCGGCGCTCGAATCGGAGATCGCCGACTTGAAGGAGCGCATCTCGCACTTCAAGGCGATGGAAGAGTCGCTCCAGCACACGCTGGTGCTCGCTCAGCGCACCGCCGACGAAGTCAAGGCGGCCGCGCACAAAGAGGCGGACCTGATCAAGCAGGAGGCGCGCATGGTAGCGGAACGCGACATCGCCGCGCTCGCCGACCGCATCGACGAGTCGCGCCGCGAGTACCAGCGCGCCATCGAGACCGCCGAAAAAGCCAAGAGCGAACTCCGTTCGCTCCTGATGACCCACCTCGCGCTGCTCGAGCGCACCCCGCTTCTCAATGCCCCGTCCGCCCCGCCGCAGCCGGTCGAACCGCTGCAACCATCGATCACGTAGGCGTCAGGCCAGGCGGCCGAAGGCCGGCGGGTTGCCGGTGGTGAGGACGGCGGCGACCTGCTCGGCGACGCGCGTGCGCAGACTGCGTTCGGCTTCGGCCGAACGGAAGGCGACGTGCGGGGTCGCGATGACGTCCGCGCGGGCCACCAAGCGCGCGCCGACCGGATCGTCCGCGGGATGTTCGGGGTCGAAGACGTCGCTGCCGAAACCGCCGAGCCGGCCCGCTTCGAGCGCCGGCGTGCCGCCGTCGTGGGCGCGCCCGTGCTACCGCCAGAAGCCGTCGACGAAACGCCGGATGGCCGGTGTCATCGGCGCGTACCGCGCCTCGTACACTTTAGCGTCCACGTTCACACCCTCGAAATGTTATAGGCGGTGACCTGTGTCGACAGTATGGCACAGAGAAAGTCACCGTGTTGTCCGCGCGTCCCTGACACGTCGTGCCTTCCGTCTTCCTCGAAGCCACCGCAGCCCCGCGTCGCTTACTTTGCTTACCTTCACCAAGCGAGGCAAGCTGCCATGTCAGTCCCGTGGCACATCGGTAGGGACGCGTTTGGCGCAAGGACTGGCGAGCTGCCAGCCATCCGAACGGAATCTAGGTCGTCAGCCACGGCCGCAATGTCGCCTTCTAAGGATGGCCGAGTTAGAGCAGTAATGAATCTGGCGAGGCATGGTCGGAACTGAGTCTACCCTCGAGCAACGTATCGTATGGACGCTAAGGTCGATCGCGCGCCGGGAACGCCGGCTGGATGTGGATGCGCGGAGGCTTACCGAGCCTGGCTTGCTAAAATGGGCTGCCTTCGCGGGTCGCCTTCATGAGGGTGACTTCGTCTCGTTGCTCATAGAAAACAACGCCGCTCTTAGCCCTGTCGCCCTCCAGCCGCTGAAAGTCGACCTGTCCGCGACCGATGGGAAGGCATTTCTCGAAGAGGGCCTGCGGGCCCAGTCGAACCTCCTCACTGCCTCGACGGCAAACTTCCTTGAGGCTGCCGCCGTTGCATTCGGTCGTTCCCCGCTTAGCGCCGCGCGTCGCTCTGCCTTCGAACCGATCCGCGCCGAGGAACAACGCATCCTTGAGATGCCGTCGACCGCCGCGCGCGTCGCAGCCATGGTGGCAGAGCCGCTCGCCCCGCTGGAAACGTATGTCGCCTACGTCGTCGCGGATAACGATGATGACTTTCTTGTCGGTTTGGCCATGCTCGAATTCGACCGCACCGCAATGCCTTCGCTTATCCGCATCTCTGATCTTCAAAACGGGACTGCCCGCTTTCCGACGACCTTCTCTCGCGCCGCGACGCTCGGTGGCGAAGAAGAGATCCTGGCTTTGTTCCCCGAGGGAACGATCCAGCGCGTCATTTCGCTGTGAACACCGCCTGGACGCACACGATGGGATACGACGACGTACGAGCTATGCTCGCCGTCGCCCGTCCGGGAGAAGCAATCGCGGCGTGGAGGAAAGTAGCGGCGCAAGCATGTCGCCTACCGACGGCCGATCGCCGGACAACGCAACTGCGAATCGCTGAACGAATCCTACGTCCGGTGGAGGGTCGCATCGCAGATGACGCTTTTCTCATCGACTTGCACAAGGCCGACGACTCGACCGCACATGACCTGATCTACGCCCGGTATCTTGCTGCGACTCCTGTAGCCGTCGGCATTGCCCGAGCCCTTCTTGCTCCCCATGCAGTTATGTCGGGCAAGCATGTCTCGCGGGCTGCACTAGATGCCACTCTTGCAGAGCTCCTTGCAGGCACGAAGCCATCTACCATAGCTCGCTCCCGCACAGCTGCAATGACAGAATTCTCCCGCGCCGGTATCATAAGCCCGAGTCGGGATGGCTCATTCGAAGTACTCCGCACGTCGCCCGCGCCGATCGCTTTCTACTACTTACTCTGCGATGATTTGGCGGAGCGTCGAGAGGCCAGCGACGCCTGGATCGCAAGCTCGTCACTAGCTGCGGTCATTTTTGCCCTAACGCCCGAACAAGTCCGGCGGTATCTCACACAGCTCGTCGAAGAGGGGCGCTTACGGCGCTCTTACTACGGCGGCGAACCTCGCATTCTGGCAGCATGATACAAGACGAAGACTGGATCGCGATCAGCCCGCCCGTCAACGATTCGGAGCGGCGAGCGCTCGATACGCTTAGAGAAATCCTCGGACCGTCGCAAGAGCGCTATGTAGTCGTCAGCAATGTTCGTTTGCCGAACGGCCGCGGCGACTTCTATGAATTCGACGCGATCGTCGTTGGCTTGACGATGGTCTTCGCGCTTGAATTTAAGGGATGGAGTGGACGCATCGTTTGTCAGCGCGATCGGTGGTTCTTGGAAAACGGCATTTTTGAGGAGAACCCGTCCGATCGTATTGCGCGTAAAGCGAAAGTCCTCAAGTCGTTGCTTATTGGGCGCGTGCGCACCCTCCGAGACCGCCTGTGGGTGCAAGATATGGTTTACGTAAACGGTCCTGGAGCCAAGCTAACCGATGTGGATTACGAACTGCGCACAAGCTTTGACGTCATTCCAACTGCATTTGATACCCCCGCAGCGCTGAAGAGCGCATTACTCACCCCGCAGCGCTGGTGCCGCAGTGAGCCCCTGAGCGACGAAGAGCTTCACGGAATCGTGCGTTATCTACGTGGGGGCGAAAAACGAGCCGTCGACGAGCGCATCGGGAAGTATACAATCGACGAACGCCTCGCTGCAACTAGCGAGCGCTTCGAGCGTCTCCTAGCGCACGAACGATACCAACCACGCGACGTAGCACAGCCCGTCGAGCTGCACGTCTATCCGCTCGATGGCCGCCGCAGCGACGACGAACGCACGGCTCAGACATTCCGACGCCAGATCGCGACGGTGAAGGCGCTTGGGAAAGCCGGCGTCGCTCCGGAGTACCTCGGCGACGACGAAAGTGCATGGCATGACAAGAGCGTGCGGTACATAGCATACGAGTGGCTCGGCCGCTATGAAACGCTCGGCGACCGCATCGCGCGGGCTGGGACGATCGGTCTTCGTGACGCGCTTCGCCTTGCTATCGCGCTAGCCGACGCAATCGCGGTGATGCATGGTCAAGCAATCGTCCACGGAGCCCTTGAGCCGTCCTCGTTGCACGTAAAGCCCGAGCCAAATGACGATCCGCCGCAGGTTGTGATCGGCCGTATAGAATTGGCTCGCCCGCGCGATGCCGGTATGAGCGTCAATTCGATCTCAAGCGTGGGCTCCGGTGCGAGCTGCTATGCGTCCCCAAACGTATTAGCAAACCGCCATCCAGAGGAGGCCGACGACTTTTTCAGTTTTGGCGCAATCCTTGCCCACCTACTACGCGGTCGTCAATTGTTTGCCTCGCCAAGTGAGATATTACAACAGGTGCGTCTTCCGAAGTTGCTCGAGGACCGCAGCACCGACCCTCCAGAGCTTCGGAAACTCGTTGGCTCACTGCTCGCACGCGACGCGAAGGACCGCCCGTCGTCGATGCGCGATGTCGCCGACACGTTGCGTGACATTCTTCGTCCGCTCGAAGAACGTCGGCCCGACGCCCATCGAATCGGCCCATACAAGATTATTCGTGAGCTGCGCGCCGGCGCCACGGGTCGGACGGTGGTCGCCATCCGTGATGATCTCGAGGGCGAAGTGGTCCTGAAGATTGCGCCGCTGGCCCGCGACGAGACGCTCCGTCGCGAAATTGAGCGGCTGCGCACGCTCCATCATCCGAACGTCGTTGTAGCGTTCACGGGCCACGCTCTCGATGCGGAAGGCGTCTTCATCGGCGAGTTCGGTCTCGTGCAAGGAGAGGATTGCGAACGCCTCCGGGGGAGGCTAACTACTGAGCGCATGCAGACACTTGCAACCGGTCTGTTCTCGGCGCTCGCATACGTCCACGCGCACGGTCTCGTCCATCGTGATGTGAAGCCCGCGAACGTGATGCTCGGGTCGGATGGCACGGCGACGCTGCTCGACTTCGGGTTGGCCTGCGCGCCGGGTGACGGGGACCTGATCATCGGAACCGCACCTTACAAGCCCGAACAGCTTTTCGAACGAGGCGCGTGGGAGCCGCGCGACGATGTTTTCGCGGCCGTCGTAACGTTCTGGGAAACGATCACCGGGAAGCATCCGTGGAACGGCCTTGCACCACAAGGACCCCCAAGCGTCGAGGCGAGTGATCTCGGCTCATTGCTCGAAAAGACCACCGCGAGCGAACTTGCTGCCGTTGTGCGTGATCTACTGGTGATGCCCCCAGACGGTCCGAACGCTGCCGACGTTGCCGGCAATCGTATTAGCGGACTGCTTCAGCCGCCGAGCGGTGCCATGCTTCTTCCACTCGCAGCGCCTGAGATTCAGCTGCCGTTGGACGCGCGCCTCGACTCCTTCGTTGCCGCCGTCCCCTTGAACGTCCGCGCGCGTCAAGCGCTGGATGATTTGGGGGCTCGCACGCTCGATGACGTGCGGAGCATTCGCGTCGCCGACCTCTCTCGCGTGAAGGGATTTGGTCGTGGCGTTGCCGACGAGATCTCCGCATTAGCTCAGGCTGTTATTGCGCGCTTCGGCGAGGCGGAAGCGCCGGCCGCCTCCGTGCTGCGCTCGGTTGATGCGGCCTTCGCGTCCGCGCTCGTTAGCGACGCCGTAGCTGCCGACGATAAGGTCGACGTTTTGAAGCTGCCGCGCCCAACGCATGAGTTGCTTGTCGCGCTGGGTGTAACCAGCGTTGCACAACTCGCTGGTACTGATCCGAAACGCATTGGAGGGGACGCGCGTATCGGTGCGGTGGGGGTCGCCTCCATTCGAGAGGCGCTGCGAGAATATATCGATGATCGCGAGAGACTCGTTGTCGATGCAGTGCTGCCAAGCTGGCGCATGATGGAGCGCGCTGCCTTCATCGAAAGTGTCGCGCGTATTGGTGCCGATCCCGCACGCGCAATCGACATCCTTGAAATCGCGGGTGGACTCGAACTAGTGCCCGAGCAGGTGTCGATTCTCAAGACCGCAGTCGTGGTCGCCCCGCCTTGGACACAAGCAGCTGCGCTTGCCGCCTTTGACGCGATCTTGGCCGAGACGGCATGGCCGCCGCGCGATCTCAGCGAGCTCGCCTCCGCCGTGGCTGCGCGCGCACGTGGAGTCGATATCGAAGCATTCGCCTCGTTTACGGCTGAGACAACGCAGCTCCTCATTGAACGCATCGCGCCCGCACTCCGCGATCTAGAGCAGAGCGCCGACGATCGGTGGTATCAGCGCAGTGCTCTAGATGTGGCAAATGCTCTCGCCTACGGCGCTGATGGACTGGCGCTGCCAACGGAGCTTCCGCTGTTCTTACAGGCAGCGGAACGTCGCCTACCCGGTATCGGTCTCCCGTCGCCAGGGACACCTGAGTTCACGCAGGCTCTAGATGCCGCAGACTTCGTTTGGCTTCCGGACGGCTTGATCGACCGTAAGGGCGCGGTACCGATTGCGAAGCCTAAAGCACTATCTGATCTGGCCGGCGCCGAAGTCGTCGAACTAACCGCGGCTGCTGAAAGTCTCGTACGCGCGGCGCGTAGCGGCGGTTATCGGCTCGTGGTCGCCGAGCCCGGCGTATATTCGGCTCGCGTCGGTATGCTCGTCGATGAGCTCCGGGGCGTCTTCGCCGATCGGTTACACGTAATCGATTTCGACGCGACATTATGCCGCGCGCTCGAGGAGGCTGGGATGCTCGAAACTGCGCTCCGTGTGCAGGCGAAGCAAGGCCCTGCAACGGGTGCGATCGCACCCTTAGCCGACGAAGCTGCGATTCGGATTCTTGATGGCGTGCTCGCCGGGAACGAAGGCGCGTGTACGGTGGTCGTCAATACAGGCGCTCTCGGGCTCACGAACGTCGCGCAACATCTCGGCAAGATTTACGATCAGACGCGGGGCGGGAGTTACGGCTTAGTCGTAGTCTGCGTTCCGGGGGATCATCCACGCGAGCATGCGCGCCTCAATCGGACCTTGGCACTTCCGCAGCAACCCACCGAACGGCCAATAGCGCTCGAAGAGGTAGCGTGAGCGTTCCTACAGATGTCCAGCGGGTAGAGCTCCTCGCAGCCTTGCAAGGCGTCGAGAAGACCGTGCGCGCTGATCTTCTCGCGCAGTATCGCGCCGATGAGCGTCTGATGGCTCGCGCCCGCGAGCGCCTCGCCGACGAAGAAAACTCGCCGAGCGATATTGAGGCATGGCTTCAGACTTTCGCAGGTCGCGGCGCAGTACTTTACATCTTGAAAGCACTGTATGTACGTGTCCTCGAAGATCAAGGGTTGCTTCATCCCTTGCGCATTCGCGCGGGAGGAAGCTACGAACTCTTCCAGCGGCTCTTCCCAAACTTAGGTATTGCGGCATATTTGCGGCGGATATTTGATGACGGGGCGCGTGTATTACCGGAGCTGTTTGCACCGACCGCGGTAGAGATCGCGACCCCCGGTGAGCCGAGTGCCCGCGAGCTCTGGAGTGTCTGGCAAGCTGCCGCGCCGGGCGGCGGACCTAAGTTCGATTTCCGCGGCGAACTCGATACACGCTTCATAGGCGATCTCTATCAGGACCTCGATCCAGACGTTAAGAAGCGCTACGCGCTGCTCCAGACCCCCCGTTTCGTCGAAGAGTTTATTCTCGACCATACACTGGACCCGGCACTTGATAAATTTGGCCTAGATAAGTTTCGCATCATCGATCCTACGTGCGGAAGCGGCCACTTCTTGCTCGGTGCATTCGAGCGCTTGGTCCGCGCATGGCGTGAAAGGCTCGGCGATGGACCGGAAGCACGATGGAACGCAGCAGTTCTCGCTATTGCATCCATTTATGGAGCCGATCTCAATGAATATGCATGCGCCCTTTCGCGTTTTCGGCTGTTGCTGGCGGTTGTAAGAGAGACAAGAGTTACAGATGCGGTAATGCTTCGTAGCCTTCATCTTAACATTATCACTTGCGACTCGCTGATTCCGTGGGAAAGAATCGCCGCCCATGTCCTCCCTGGAATGGCGGAGCATTCTTGGCTTGCCAGTTATGGGACTGAAAGCGAACGGGAGCGAAATGAGGCTTTCTTCGCTAATAGCTTTCATGCGGTCGTGGGGAACCCACCGTATATCCAGGTCTCAGACAGTAAAAAACGCGATGACTACCGCCGCGCATGGCCCCGAAGCGTCGCGGGTCAATTCGCACTTAGTGCACCGATGGCGGAACGCTTCTTGCTGCTGCCTGTCAACGACGGCTTTGCAGGGTTCATCATTGGGAGTGCCTTCACGAAGCAGACTTTTGGGAAACGAGTTGTTACTACGGTCTTCCCAGACGTGTCGTTCGGTCTAATCGTTGAGTGCTCTGCCGTTTCAATTCCAGGTCACGGCACATCAACTGTTATGTTATTCGCGCAGAAGCAACGCTCTGAGCCGCGACAGACGGTCCGGGTCATTTCTGGAAAGCGGGGCAACCCAACCGACGCCGTAGAGCCGGAACGCGGCTTAGTGTGGTCAGACATCTGCCGCCATGTCGAAGACGTTGAATTCGAAGACGACTGGATCTCGATAAGCGCAGTCCCGATGGCGTTGTTATGCGCTCATCCTTGGTCAGTCGGGGATCGGGTTACAGGCGCCTTAATGAACCATCTGCGCGGCGCAAGAGCGTTACGAGAAGTCATTGCCGATATTGGACGTACGGTTGAGGTAGTTGAAGACGCGGCATTCTTTCGCCGTTACTCGCGTTCTTTGCCTCAGGAACAGGTGGTTATTGGGGAATCCGTTCGTGACTGGACGATTGAACGAGAGCTGACGGTGTTATGCCCGTACGATGAACGCGTCATCTGTTCAGAGGAGATGGCCGCAGTTGACCTTTGGCATCTTCGAACGACGCTATCAATGCGGCGCCGCTTTGGCGCGACCTTTAAAGAGCACGGTGTTCCGTGGTGGAGTTACGGGCAATACACGGATTCGAGGATGTTCCCTCCCCGTCCGAAGATCGTTTTCCCCTACACCGCGACGGGGGTTAATTTTGCCGTAGACTCGAGTTCTGCACTTTTTACCCGAACGGCCCCGGTGATTCTCTTGAAGGACGAAAGCAAAGAGATCGCATTGGGCTATTGTGCGATTCTTAATAGCAGCGTGCTCGACTTCTGGTTCAAACAAACGTGTTTGAAACGGAGTGGCGACCCCTCTGGTGACACGCGAGTGTTGGGAGATCCTTGGGAGACATACTATGTGTGGAATACGGGTGATTTTTATAAGGTTCCGATTCCTTACAGGCTTAGCGTCAAGTTGGTAGAGTTAGCCAAGGTGATCGAGCAGAACGTGGCGAGCGTAGCACAGGCTCAACCTGCTGTGATCATTAGTGCCTGCAGCGCGGCAGACGTGTCGCAACGCTTGGATGCGGCGCGTGTACGCGAGTTGAGTTGGAAACAGGAACTCATCGGGCTTCAGGAAGAGCTTGATTGGCTCTTGTATGAAGAGTTTGGTTTGTTGCCAACGTCGCCGCAACTACAGAAGCCCCAGGTGACGACCTTATCGATTGGCCATCGAGCCTTTGAGATCGCCTTGGCTCGGAAAACCTTGCGAGGCGAAGATGAGGGCAGATGGTTTACGGAAAATGGTATCGACATCGTGGGTGATGTGCCGGCCGAGTACAGCGACGACATGCGTACTGTCTTGGAACGTCGGCTCGAAATCATTGAAACCAACGATCAAATTGCATGCCTAGAGCAACCAAACTTTAAGCGTCTCTGGCAATTTGAGCCATGGGAAACTCGCGCAAAGCGTGCCGCAAATGAATGGCTACTCGATCGGCTTGAAGCCGAACTAGATAGGTCTCCGAAGATGCTTACAACTGACGAGCTAGTGGACCAGCTCGGTAATGAGGCAAAAGTCGTTGCCGTTTATGGCCTAGCGAAGCTGCCTAGCGAAACTACGCTGGGAGAGTCGCTCGCGCGCTTACTATCGGATGAAGCTTTGCCCGATAATACTGCTCGAATATTCAGCGCGACGGGATTGGCCAAGCACGTTGGGTCGCAGACCGCATACATTGGAGCGAGCCGCGGCGTGCCGCCCGATCAATCCTTTCAATCTGGTGAGCACGTCAACTGGAAACGCTTGTGGCGGCTCCAGGAACGAGAAGATGCGAAGGAGACTGTGACCGTCACTGCCCCTCCACCATTCGTTAGAGCCGACTATGCTCACCGTAACGGCTGGAGGCTACGGGGAAAGCTCAATGTGTCAAACGAGCGGTTTATCGTCTACGATGAGCTCCGTCCGATTCGCTACGCTTGGGGCGGTTGGACGACAAGCGATCGTGCTGCGCTGTCGTTGCAAGCTTTCGAGTTACGGGGGCGTGAGCCCGACAATGCCCCGGAGAAGCCCGAGGAAGCGGAGCCGCAGCGTTGTGGTATACAATTCGCGCTCTGGGACAAGATAGATGAGTTGCGACGCACGGGCGACCCACTTCACGACGAAGTCCGAACAATTGCGAAACTCTGCGGTAGGGCTTGTCCGTGTGACGTCATCTACGAGTGGCGTAACCTGGCTCCGGTTCGCGGTAATGGTCGGACTCGAACGCGCGCAGTCTCGGCAACCGAGCCCCGAGCTGTCCCCACGGGACGGCGTCACGAGATCGATGCAGATGCTATCGAACGTCTATTAGCGCTGCTTCACTCAAGTGGAGATGTCGGTTTGCCGATGTCGGGCCTGGAGCAGCTCTTTTCAGGAAACCGCGAAGCGGCTCGGAATACACTCGAGATCCTTCGCAGTGACGGGCGGGTGGAAGCGGTCGGCAAGGGACGTGGGGTAAGGTATCGTCTGCCTCAAGCAGGCCTTTTCTAGTGTCAGAAAGATGCCGGTAAGTTGCTAAAATGCTGATGGGTGTCCCGAGCGAGTTAGTATGCTAAACACAACGACGGATCTCGTCCGATCGTATCTCGATTTGCCGCGCGAAGCGAAGATCGATCAGTTCATTGTCAAGGACACGTCCGATCCAATGGTGCTTGCGCAGCAGTACACGCTGACGTCTGCAATTCGGCCCCGCCTTGAACTACTGCTGCGCGACATCAAGGATTCGCTCGATCGGAATCTTGACGTAGGTCGTTTTGTGTTCGGTTCCTTTGGCTCTGGAAAGTCGCACTTCTTGCGAATCGTCGGCATGATGCTGGCAAACGAGGAGCGTCTCTATGCGAATGCGCGGGACGCTGGCATCCGTGAAGTGCACTCGGCAAATCCGTGGCTTGACACCGCGCATATTCTGGCGATCCATACAAGCATGATGGGTGTGCAAGAGGCGCCGGACGCTTTCATCCGTCATCTTGCGAGTGAATTCGACAGGACGCTGGAGTCGATCGGTAGGGAACCGCTTCGCGCTTTCGGTACCGAGGCCGCATTTACGCAGTTTGAGAAGCAGTGTGAAACGGTCCCAGGCTACTTCCTGGCCTTCTCCGACAAGCTTGGCTACGACCGCGCTACCTATGACAAGTTGCGTGCAAAACCAGAAGAGGATAAGGACCGCATTGCATTCGCGCGAGTCGTCGCGACGTTCGTAGCGGGTTCAGAGACGGCGTTCCAGCCTACCAATGCCGAAGCTCGCAAGCAGATGGCAAGTCACGCCAAGTCGCTGGGGTTCAAGGCGATCGCTTTCACGATCGATGAGTTCGTCCTTTGGGCGCAGGGTATCTCGGGCGGAAACTATGCTGCAGCGGTAAACGCTCTTAACGCGCTGGTTGAGAGCGCAGACGTCCGCGCGGTGCCGTTCATCGTGCTTGCAGCAGTTCAGCGCAGCATTATGAGTGTCTTCCCGGACGATCGAACTGAGAATGTACTGCGCGAGCATTTGAGGCATGTGTCGGCCCGATTTCCGGAGATAATCCTTGAGGATAGCAATCTGTTTGAGATTGCAGAGAAACGAGTCCTGGCGCCGATTCCCGAGCGCGCTAAAGAATGGCGAGCCGAAGTTGCTCGAGTTTCGCGCGCATTAGGAGACGGGGTAAAGGGGGTCCTTGTCGGTGAGCTACCCGCGACCGTACTCGAACAGCTTTATCCATTTCATCCGGCGCTTTTGCGCATACTGAGCGATGTTACGCAGGGCTTGCAACGCGAACGCAGCTCACTGTTCATGCTCTATCAGCTCCTCACGACAGTGCGACCCAACCTGAAGGTCGGCGATCTCATGTCTCTCGGCGCACTTTGGGAAGTTTTGTTTTCGGAAGAGCAGATCGACGGACTGGAAGCATATGCGGCGCGAACCGACTCGTCAAATGCTGCGAACAGACTGTTAAAGACTTACTCCACCTGGGACCGTTTGCGCGATTCGATCAGGCGGGAAAGCGGCGGTGGCGATGTAGAGCGTGTACTCGATCTTGCCGTAAAGAGCGTCCTCTTGATGCAACTGTCCCACACGCCGTTTCTCGACGATATTCGGGGCCTCGATCAGGCAGCTTCCGTTGAGAATCTTTATCGCCTCAACCGCAATGAGCTCGCCGTACGCACAGAGACGATGGGCGTTCTTAGAATCCTCGAACTCCTCAAGAAGCTGACGACGGCGGAGCCAGGAACGGTATCGCTGCGAGGTGACGGTCCCGTCGCGACAGTCCATATCGAGCTGAATACGGTCGATCTGACCGGGCTTATGGAAGGCCTGCGGCCAACCGCGGGCGATCGCTTCGGGTGTTTGTTGTCAGCGTCGCGCGATGCACTTGGCGTGAGTTCTGCGGTCACGTCTGGGCAGGAAGGGCGCTATCGCGTAACTTGGCGCAACAGCGAACGCACAGGACGCATCCGCTTTGAAAGCTTCAACCAGTTCTCAGCAAGTGGCCGAGCTGCCACGCTTGCGCTTGAGTCTGGCGACGACTATAAGCTCGGTATTTTGCTTGAGAGCGACACAAACGGTGGCGTACAAGAAGCGATTGACAATGCGCGCGCGCGTGTCGAGTCTGCTCGCGAGCAGACCCAAGCGTGGGCGGCGGCATGGATCCCAACGCCGTTATCAACTGAAGGGCGCGCGGCGCTCGAGCAACTTGCCAAGTTTGAAGTCTTCCGGCGCGATCCGGACGTGCACCTTTCCGGCTTTAAGGCCAGCGATCACCCTTTTGTACGTCAGCGACTCGACGCGATGGCGGCCCAGGCGCAAGCCACGCTCGCCGAAGCGATAACGCGTGCGTATGGGGACGGATCACGTTTGATTACAATGCGAAAGGATCCAGCGGAGCTCACGGCACCTGCCAACGTACCGGTTTCGCAACGTGCCCGCGCATTTGTAACCGCATTGCTCGAGAGGCGATACCCCCAATATCCGAAGTTTGGGCGCACCCCGAATCCAGTCGCACTCAATCGCATCTTAGCGATCTACCGCCAATTGCTAGACGACGCGACGCAGAATGCGTTTGCTGGCGATGATCTCGATGTCATTGAAAAAATCGGCGAGCCGCTGGAGTTGTTCGACCCCGGTTTCGGAGTTACGAACGCGCGTGCAACGGGTCTTTATCTCGGGCGGCTCAAGGAGTGGTTCGACGCTGGCGAGCGGAGCGTACGCAGCCTCATTGATCATTGCGCGACGGAGCCTTGGGGACTGCCGCAAAATGTTGCGCAATTACTCATCGCTGTTCTGGCCGTGCGCGAAGGTCTTCGGCTCACAGTCGATGGAGCCTCTGTGCCGATCGAAGCCGTTTCCGAAGTCAATGTTCGTGGAACGCTGACGAAGGGGCAGCTGCCGCCGCTTGCGGAGTGGAACGCCGCCCGGAATGCCGCAAGCACGCTGTTGCAGGTGCGCGACATCCCGGCCAGTCATACTGTCGCGAGCGTCGATAGCCTTGTGATAATGCTTCGCGAACCGATCGATGCCTTGATTGAGAAGCTGCATCGGTGCGTGACAGCGTTTGCGAAACTGCGTGCCAAGAACGCTTATACGGGCGCCATTGCATGCGCCGAACGGTACGAAGCTGCCTATCGCGAGATGCTCGCATTACGCGATGCAAGCAAACTGATAAGTCGGCTCGCTGGCTTGGATCTGGAAACCTACCTACCGGTCGTGCAGTCTGCCGCCAACGACGCTGATGCGCTCGATCGCCTCGTCGACTTCGCATACCTTGATGCGGTCATTCAGGGTTCGGAAGAACTACGCGTTCATCTCGAGCGTCTGCTGACAGACGACGTTGTTTCCGTTGCACCGCAAATTCAAAGCTGGCGAACATCCGCTGACAAATGGATCGAAGGAGCGCTCCTTCATCGCCCCCCGACTCCACCTTCGCCTCCGCTGCCGCCAAAAGGGCACGATGTTGTGCGGTCGGTCCGGGTGTCAAGGTGGAGCGGCGACCTGGATGCATTGCTCGGGAATGTTCGCGGCGCCCTTACGGAAGCGCTTGCCGAAGCTAGTGCAGAGAACGCCTCAATCGATGTCGAGATCCGTGTTCGCGGCAATGGTGCAGAAAAGGCGTGATGACACCAGAGCCGGCGACAATTGCTGAGCGTCTTGCAGTCGCTGTGCTCGAGTGGTTAGACGCGAGTGGCTGGATAAAGCCCGGTGTCGATCTCTGTCTCATTGCGAGCGTCCCAGGTATCGAGTTCTCGACACGGACCCAGATTACAATCTCGGGTGGACGGCACTGGTCCCTCGCGCGAGTCGACAGCGATCTGTCGTTGCGGCTGGCTCTTGTGCGCGGCTCGGGATTGCCGCTAGTCGCGTTCTCCGACCGCGACGAAGGCGCGTTTCAGGCGGACTTGCGTGAACGCGCAGTCTTACGCCGCGTCATTGCGCCTCTCGCGCGCCATCTACTAGCCGCAGTTGTCAATCGCGAAGCTACGGCCCTCGATGATGAGCGCTTCCGCCAGGCCGTTCTTGACGTGCTCGGTCGCGATCCTGGTCGCTTGGAAGAGGCATCGCTCCGGCGAACGTGGAGCGGTGGGATCCGCGACCAAGATGCTGCTGCGATTCTTTGCGATGCGGCATTCGGCTTCGACGACCGGCAGTCGGCTACCACCGCGGCTGACCTGTGGGCTAAATGGATAGTCGATCCACCTGCCACGACGGAACCACTGAGAGACCTTGCAGCCGACGTGCTCCAACGGCGTTACCCAGGTCAAGCCGCGGTGCTTGAGCGTATCCTCCGCGAGGGCGCAGACGTAGTATTCTTGGGCAGTGCGAGCCACGATGCGGATGACGAGGCCACCGTACGTCAGCTCGCTGTCGACACCGCACGTCTTCTGCTCAACAGCAAACCGGATGTTCTTGCGAAGGTCCTTGAGCCCGCGGAAACCAGATACGTTCGGGCCGGCTCGCCCGATAGCGACGCCCGCTTACTCGAACATGCCTACTTTGTGCGCGCCCGTGGGCTTGCTCGTCGTTGCGGGAGCTCTACGCCGCCGGGTCCGGTGGAAGTGGAACACGCTCGCGAGTTTGTTTATGCGACGAAACACGCTGTCGATGCGCTCGGAGTTCTGTCGCGCGTCGCGCGGGGATTAAATGCGCTAGAAGGTCGGGAGTTACCATCGTCGCTCGAGGCGTATGGCGTTTCGTGGCTACACGAGCTGGCATGGCTTGATCGATCTGTTCGGCGCCTGCGGACCACACACGTCCAGGACGCTGAGTTCATTAGCGTTGCTGATCAGCTCGTGACTCGTTGGTATGTGCTCCGCGATCGATGGAACGCCGCCTTCGCGGACTTACTCACGAAGCGCTTCGGGGCGCTTTTTGCGGCGCCGGGGGAGCATGGACCGCTGGTGGTCTCCCAGCTTCTAAAGTATGTCGTTCTCCCAGGCATCGATCGCGCGAAGACATTTCTAGTGGTGCTCGATGGGTGCGACATCCCAACATTTCTTGAACTGCTTGACGCCTTGGTTAGCGTTGGCGTCGGGCCGGTTGAGCGGGTGCAACAGGCGTTATCTGCGATTCCAACGATGACGGGCCACGCTCGCAGAGCAATTTTTGGTGGCGACATTCCACACGATGGGCTTTCGGAAGAAGATGACCGAGCTGCTGACGCAAGTGGTGACCGCAAAGCGTTCGAAGCGAAGAGTAGTATCCTCGGTGAGTTACCGAGACAACTGTTTCTCAAAGGCGATCTCGCTGACGGCGGTGCCGGCCTAATCAATGCGTTGCGAGGCGAAGGGCAAAGTCGTCTGATTGCCGCCGTGTTCAACGATATTGACGACGCATTAAGTAGTAAGGAGCGGACAGTGCTAGCTGAGCGGACCCTCAGCAATGCATCGCGCGCCTTTCGTGATGCGATGATTGCTGCATCGGACGCTGGCTGGCGTATCGTTGTGACGGCCGACCACGGAAATACTCCGTACCGCGAGCCTGACATCGTCGTACCGGGCTTCCGTGGCAGCCGATTTGTCGAGCTGGCCCCAGAAGCCGCAGGCCCCCCAGGGGCGGCAGTCTTCGAGAGAGGCGTTGGTCTTCCGTATCGCATTGCTGCGCTTCATCAACTCGGTGCGCACGGCGGCCCTCAGCATGTTGGCTATCATGGTGGGGTCGGCATGGAGGAGATGTTCGTACCCCTCGGGTTCCTCGGTCCCGTAGCGCCCAACGCGCAGGTGATGGAGTCACCGGGATGGTGGTCGGGTGTCGTTTCGGAAGGGCATGTAACGGCTCCGCAGTTGAGCGCTCATACTGCGGTCGCTCGAAAACCGGCGCGCAACGGACACGCTGCATATGTAGCCCACTGTCGCGCCGCCTTAGAAGCAACCGGCCACGACCCCAAGAATGTGGCTATCCTCGAAGGCATTGCCGAGTCAGGGGTTCTCGCGTCGGCTCAGCTTGCAAGCAGAATTGCCGTCCCCGTCGGGCGCATCCGCCTACGCGTTACCGGAATCATCACGAAGCTGCGTAGCGCCGGTATTGAGCCGCCGATTGTAATCGAAGACGAACCCGAAGCTTTCCGCTGGATCGGACCCACGTGAACACTCCTCTCAGCAGCACCGCCGCGGATCGCGTAATCGAAGCGTTGCGTCTAGGCGAGGTCCCTGATGAGGGTCTCGACGCGATCGGCACGGGAATCGATGAATATCTTGCCGCTTTCGAGAGAGAACTTCCGCGCATCGAGCGCGGTGACGGGCGCATCCGCTTCGTGCGGGGCGACTTCGGCACTGGCAAGACGTTCTTTCTTAAGGCCTTCGGCGCGCGTGCCCGCGCGCAAGGTTTTGCGACGGCGTATTTACGCATCTCATATCCCGAGCTTCCACTCGGTCGGCCCATTGCACTGTACGCTGCGACAGCGCGGGACCTACAGACACGCCACCGAGCTATCGGTGCCTTTCGGGAGACGATCGACAGCTGGATATATCGAGCACATGAGCGCGTCACCGACCCGTCGTACGGGACCCCGGTTGATGAATCTGACCCGAAATTCGATGATGCGGTCGCAGAGCAGCTTAGTGTAATGCTTGGGACGCTCTTCGATGAGGCGGCGCTCTACGCGCAAGTCGTAGCAGCGTATTCCCGCGCTCTCAGCGAGAACCGAACTGACATTGCGCGCGGACTCTTGCAATGGATCGCCGGCGACGAACACGTTGATGCGTCAATTAAGCGTTATGCTCATCTTCGCGGAGCTCTTGGACAAATTGACGCGCTCGCGATGTTTGGTGGCTTGACAACGATCCTAACCCAATCTGGTTCGAAGGGCTTGGTCTTGCTCATCGATGAGCTAGAACGTGTGTTACATCGCCCAGCTAATCAACGCGCGGAAGCGTATCGCTCACTTCAGAATTTTATTGGCGCGTTGACAACAAATTTGCGCCACGTCCTTGTGGTCGTTGCGGGTACGTCATCCTTCTTCGAGCATCCCAAGGGCATCCGAGAGGTAGAACCGCTTCGGCAGCGGATCGAGACGACGTTCGACGATGTCTACCCCGATCTCGATGCGGTACAACTCAAACTACCACCGTTCGATCGAGCCCGTCTCGTGGAGGTCGGTCGAAAAATCGTGCGCATCTTTGTCGATCATGCACAAGACTCATCGATCGGTACGCGCGTAAGTGAGCGCGTGGTCATACAGATTGCTGATGACGTGATCGGTGCTTTCGGCGGCGATATTGCGATAGCGCCACGGCAATTCTTTCGTCGTCTTGTGTCTACACTGAGTCGGGCGAAAGCTTATCCCGAATACGATCCGAGCACTGACCGCCTCGAACGGACGACGCTGGTACGTGATGCCTCGCTGGCCGATGCAGAGCGTGAAGTGTTGACTGGCGCCCGGGTGCAGGTCCCGCTGGACCTATGAGCACGACGCTAAGCGCGTACGCGCGCTTGCACCCGAGCCTCCAATACGTCGTGCGCGCTAACCTAGGATGGCAGCGACTACGCCCAGTGCAAGAAGAAACGATACCGGCGATCCTCGATGGTGCGACGACGGTTGTCGTGGCCCCGACCGCTGGGGGAAAGACCGAAGCGGCAATCCTCCCCCTTATCTCGCGCACTTTGGACGAGCGCCTGGCACCAACGTCAATTCTGTATGTGGCACCGCTGCGTGCGCTACTCAATGATCTGGGATTGCGCATCGGTGCGTTAACTAATTACGTCGGCCTGACTGCCGCGGTATGGCACGGAGACGTGGGACAAGGCGAACGAAATCGGATCGCATCGTCGCCGCCCGATGTTCTGCTGACGACGCCGGAATCGCTCGAGGTGCTACTATCATTAACGTCCGAGGTGCGTCGGGGCCTGCTGGAAACGGTTCGTGCGGTCATCGTCGACGAGGTCCATTTGTTCTACGGATCGGATCGCGGGACTCATGTTCTCGCCTTGATCGAGCGCCTCCAGTCTTGGACTCGTCACGATCTGCAACGTATCGCGCTCTCGGCAACGCTCGGTAATCCAGAAGATCTTGCACGTTGGTTTCGCGGCAGTAGCGATCGTCCCGTTGTTCTTGCTCGGATTCCTGCAAACGATGAACAGTCTCCATTCTTCGATGTGCGCTATCGCGATTCGAAGGCAGGCGTAGTCGAGGAGCTAGGCGCGTTCGCTGGCGAAAAGATATTAGCTTTTTGCCGTACGCGAGCCGATGTCGAAGAGATTGCCGCTGCAGTTGCTGCCCGGGGGCTGCCGGCGTGGCCGCATCATTCAGCACTGTCGCGCGAAACTCGTGAGACGAGCGAGCGGGCTTTCCGCGACGCAAGACGCGGAGTGTTGGTGGCGACGTCGACACTCGAGCTCGGTATGGATATTGGCGACCTCGACCGCGTCGTTCAGGTCGACGCAGCAACAACCGTCGCAGGGATGCTGCAGCGCCTTGGTCGCAGTGGCCGGCGGCCAGGAAATGCCGCACGAATGACGCTTCTGCCGACAAACCCGGATCAGCTCGTGTTGATATTTGCGGTCCTATCTTTACATGCGCGGGGTTGGGTAGAGCCGCTCGTTCCGAGTTGGGAGCCTTTCCCGATTCTTGCACAGCAGCTGCTGGCAACGTTGCTGCAAACTGGTGGGCTTGCGCGGTCCGAAGTGGTCGCTCGATTAGTAGCTAACGCGGCGTTTTCGCGGATTGATTCCAACGCAATTGAAGAGTTGATTGCGTCGCTGCTTGACGCAGAGATCCTTGCGGTGACAGATGGGACACTCGCACTTGGCCACGCGGGAGAGCGCCAATTCGGTTATCGTGCCTTTTCGCACCTTGCATCGGTCTTCAATACTCCGGAAGCGGTGACCGTTACGTCGGGAAGTTCGGATGTAGGAACGCTCGACCGATGGTTTGTTGATGAGATGCAAGACCGCAACCGCGGCACGTTCTTGCTGGGAGGCAGGGCGTGGAAGATCGTCTCCTGGCCCGATGACGGAAGCGTGATGGAGGTGACACCAGCCGAACATGCGGAGGCTCCGCTGTACACAGGTGGCGGAGCGGTTCTCGGGTTCGAGGTGATGCAGGCTGTGCGCTCAGTGCTCGCCGCCGACGATTCCGCAAGCGTCGAACTTCCTCGATCAACGTCGTATGATGAGCGATCGCAGGTCTCGCTGAGTCGCGCCCGTGAACTCGCGCTCTCGCAGTTCCTTGCTCACCCTGGAACGCCAGTGTTGCGTGATGGCGCGGCGTTCCGCTGGTATACCTACGCTGGGCTTCGTGCCAATCGTACAATAGCCGACATCCTGTCAGCACGCTTAGGGCGAACGGTAACCTGCACAAACACGGCGATTCGAATCGTGGATGACTCGTTCAGATTCGATTCCTTCAAGGCGGAGGTTCTGGCACTGTCCAGCCCAGCAGAATTGCAAAGCGCCCTCGAAACTCGTCCTGCGCCCAAGGTCGGAAATGAAGTCAAATTTGTCGACCTGCTTCCGCAAGTCCAGTACGAGAGATTTGCACGCGAACGAATATATGACATCGCTGGCGCGATGCAAGTTCTTAACGCACCTGTCCGATTCGTGTCAAGTCAGTAGTGGACCCACGTCGCGACCAACGCGAGCTCCCTGGGCGCCGATTGCTGTGAATGTGGTACGGTCGCGCAAACGCGCTAAGGCCCCCCGGACTCCACCTCAAATTGTTGACTCAAACCTCGATTCGATACGGTTAACGACAGCGCAGTGAAGAGTGCAGCCCTCGAAGTGTGCGCGCGACTTGCCGCGCTTCCACCGGGAACGGACGAGGTGTCACTGCAGTACTTTACCGCGTTGTTTCCAGCACTCGCCGCTTGCCCGATCCCTGCGAAGTAAGGGCAACGCCTGCTCACATGACTGATAACTCTGCTTCTCAGGCACCACAGTATCGAGGAGCGGACGTCGAAGAAGCAGGCGTGGAAGCGGATTTGGCCGACCTCCAGGTCAGCCCGAAATCTCCGGGGCGCCTCGTAGGGGCGGGATTCTCGCCGCTGGCGGCCGTCCAGGGCGTCTTGGACGTGATCGCCGAGCTGGCGCGGGCCGTCGACGCGGATCTTTCGACCCCCGACCACGCGCCCGCGACCGAGCGTGCCTACGCCCACGACTGGGATGATTTCGTTAGCTTTTGTGGGCTGCAAGGGCTCGAGTCGCTTCCGGCCGCACCTGAGACCCTGGCCCTCTACCTGAAGGCGCTCGAGACCCGGCGGAGCCGGTCACCTCGTGCCGCGCGCGCCGCGAACGTGCTCACCGGCCTACCGGCCGGGGTTCGCCCACAGCGCCTCGCCTTGCCGACATTGCGGCGCCGACTCGCGGCGATCTCGTCCCGGCACGCGACCGCAGGCATTGAGACACCGACCGACCACCCCCTGGTCCGGAAGATGTTGCGCCGCTACGCACGCACCCGCGGGACCGCGTTGCAGAAGAAGGACCCGCTGCTCGTCGACCGGCTCCCGTCGCTCGTCCTAGCGATGGGTGACGATCTGTCGGCGCGGCGCGATCAGGCGCTGCTACTCCTCGGGTACGCGGGGGCCTTTCGGCGCAGCGAGCTTTTCGCGCTCGACGTCGACGATCTACGCTTCTCGGCGACGGGGCTTTTCGTCTGGATATCAGCCGCCAAGAACGACCCGCGGAAGAAGGGGCGCGAGCTCTACGTGCCGCGGCTCCCGAAGACAAACGGCTTACCCGGAGCGGACCTGTGCGCGGTCACAGCGCTCGAACGCTGGCTCCAGACAGTCGGCCGAGAAGGACCCGTGTTCCGGACCTTCGACCTGCGGGGTCGGCTGACGGGGAACCGCCTCGATCCGGGCGATGTCGCGCGGATCCTCCGCCGGCGGTGTGTGGCCGCCGGCGTCGACGGCGATTTCGAAGGTCACTCGTTGCGGCGCGGCTTCATCACGAACGCCGCCAAAAAAAAGATCCCGATCGAGAGCATCAAGCGCGTGACAGGGCAGCGCTCGAGTGGGATTGTCCTGGACTACGTTGCCGCTGCAACGCTTGATGACGATCCGCCGCTCCTCGAGATCGTTGGATGACGCTTACCGAAACGCTAACTTCGGCCGCGCCAGGGCGGGGCTATGAGCAAGTGAGGAAGCACCGGAGGCTTGACCATGATCCGTTCCGACACGGCATCAGTGGCGTAAAGCGGGCAGTAAAAAAGGTCGCAGCGCTCAATCGAAAGTTCCATCCACTCCGCGTAACCACCGTTGCCGGGTCCAGACCGATGGTGTTTCAAGCGTAGAATGCTGCTTTTGCACATTTCCGATATTCACTTCCGCGCACCCGATTGCGTAAACCCCGACCTGGATCCCAATCGGCCGTACCGAACCCGGATGGTTCAAGACGCGCGCACTCGAGTCCAAACTCTCGGTCCGGTTGGCGCGATCCTCGTTGGTGGCGATATCGCCTTCAAGGGAGACCCTCAAGAATACGTCGCGGCGTTCGCTTGGTTCAAGGAACTCGCCGATGCGTGTGCCTGTCCCATGGCACGAGTATTCGTCATCCCGGGAAACCACGATGTCGACCGGAGTGTAATCACACGATCACCTTCAGTCGGGAACGCCCAGCAGGCGATCATAAGGGCTGATGCTCTCCGGCGGGAACGAGAACTGCGTGCACAATTCAGCGACGCTGACACAGGTCGTGCACTGCTTGCCCCGCTCGCGGCTTACAATGATTTCGCAAAGCTCTTTAGCTGCCAAGTGTATCCACCAGAGCAGCTCTACTGGAAGCAGAACCTACCTCTCGAAGGTGGCGTTAACCTCCGCATCTATGGCCTCACGTCGATCATTCTCTCTGGCGCTCGCGGTCAAGACGATACACGTGAAAGTCTTTATCTTAGTCCGCTTCAGACCGTCCTCGATCCCGTTGATGACGTCGTCAACTTGGTGATGTGCCATCATCCGCCGGACTGGTTTATGGACCAAGACGAAGTCGACGACGCGATCCGCGGTCGCGCCGCTATTCATCTCTTCGGTCATAAACATCGCCAGCGAATCACTCGAGACAACGGGTACGTTCGTTTCGGCGCAGGCGCTGTGAACCCTGACCGCAATGATCTTGGCTGGCAGCCTGGCTACAATCTCATTGAAGTGAAAGTTACTGGCGCGGGGCAAGATCGAGCCCTCGAAATTGAGGCGCACCTCCTGCAATGGCAGTCTAATCCCGATCGATACCGCCCGGTGTTAACGCCGGAGGGCGAGGACGTATTTCGTCACCGCATTTCGATCCCCGAGGTGCCGCAGCCGGGCGGGAGTGAGCCCGATCTGATCATGGTCGACGCACCTGTGTCGGCCCCTCCCTTGGAGGCTGACAAAGACGTAGAGGCAGCGATGAGCGAAGAGACTACGCGAAACCTCGTTTTCCGCTTTTGGAATCTGACAATCAGCCAGCGCAGAGAGATCGCGCTTAGCCTAGGCCTAATCTCTGATGACGAGCTGCGGTTGCCGGAACCGGAACGATACGGGCGAGCATTGCTTCGCGCCGGTGAACGCGGCCTACTTGATCAACTCGCCCGTGAAGTGCTAGAAAAGGAGACCGGATGATGGCCGATGCGCAGGCGCCGCCAATGCACCCCGATTTCGCACGCTGGTATAGTGTGGTAGCGCTCGGCGAAAACCAGCCGCTTAGGCAAGGGCGATGGATGGGTATCAGTTCGACCATCGCCGTTGCCGATCGTGGCGTAGTCGAAGCGCTGATCCGGCTGGCATTTCGAACTCGCCAGCCCGCCGCGCCCGCCGCGCTTGAGAAGATTCGTAAGGCCTTCAAGGCTGCAGACGACACGTTTGATATGCACGGTAATGATCGCGAACTCGAAGTGCTCGCCGGCGCCTGTCTTGCGGTTCTCATGCAAGGAGGCAAGAAGGTTGGCGCGGCCGCAGCCATCGCGGTAAGCACAACAGCTGTCGCTGGTGCGCGAAAACCTGACTTGCCGATGGATCTTGAAGTAATCGCCGAGAGCGCAATCGATCAGATTGCAGAGGCAAGCCGTAAGCGTCCCGATATGTCGCGCATGACGTCGTCAGAGGCGCCAAAGTTCGATTTCGAACAGGCCGCGGCTAAGGTGCGCGAGCAGCCTGCCAATCCAGATTTTGTCGCTCAAGCCTTTACTTTGGCTGCCGACTCGATCCGCAGCGCTTTATCCGCAGCGGCCCGGCAGCAGGCGACGATAGTGCAAGCCATAGACAACTTTTTGCGCTTGCAAGACGAGGAACTCCAGATGCTCTGGTGGCTCACGGGAGGACGGAGCTGGGACTACGACTGTGCGTTCGAATCCGTTCCCGCTGAAGCCCAGCCGCTAGTATTCGCCAAGGAGCTGGCTGACAGTACCGGGACATTACCTGGACCGGCATCCGTAAAGGCGCTGTTGTCAAGGGCCGGCCTAAAGGAGCGGAAGAAGCTCACCATCCCCGCCGCGATTAATGCGGCCGACACGGCGTGGCTGCAGAAGGTGATCGCACAAGACGACCCGTCACCGTTTAGCAACCCGATTCACTTCGCAATCAAACGCCAACTCGAAACCGGCGCAGGCGAGGCTTGGATCCCGGGTTGGGAGGCAACGACCGGCGTTAGTGCGATCCACTCGATGTCATCACTGACGCTCGGTATGCTTTTCTACCGCGAACGTGCGCTCTTTCTCCATTGGCGATAACTGACGTACATGGCCGACGATAAAATTAGCTCCAATGTTGTCTGCAGCAATAGCGATTGCCGCGTCGCCGAGACCGGTAAGTGCATCGAGGGATTAGACTTAACAGCTTGCTCGCACTACGGCCATGCCCCTGAAGAACAACCGCAGGTGGACGCAACCGTTCGGGCGTTACCGGCTTCGAGAAGTACCGTCCTTCCGGGTGCAGACACGTTGACCACGGTTGAGGTATCACAGTTGCTGCGCGCAGGGAAGGGGTCTGTGATAGCGATCATCGGACCGACTGACGCGGGCAAGACAAGTCTTATCGCTAGCCTCTACGATCTTTTCCAAAAAGGGCCAGTGTCGGGGATCAACTTTGGGCGGTCCTTGACTTTGCACGCCTTCGAGCAGACGTGCCACGACGCGCGTGCAGCCTCTCGAAGACATGCGCCGCACATCAATCGCACGCCGAGGGGTGATGTGCGATTTTACCACATCGACCTTGGTGGTGGGCCAGCTGGCGACGGACTCACTCTTGTCTTGGGCGATCGTGCGGGCGAAGAGTATCGCAGTGCAGCTGACGATGTGGCGATTGTTGAATCGTTCGAAGAAATTCGGCGGGCGGACTCGTTGACCGTACTGGTTGATGGTGAACGGTTCTTGAACTCTGGCGATCGCCACAATGTTCGAAGCGAGATTACCATGATGCTTCAGGCTCTTGTCGATGGCGGCGCCGTTCAAACTGGCCAGCGTCTCGCGCTCGTGCTGACGAAGGTCGACGTTGTCCAGGTGTCACCAAACCAGGTTCGCGCCGAGAGCGACTTTTGTGCTCTGTTGGCGAGTCTCCGGAAGCTATTTGGCCACGTTTTCTCTGCGATCGAGCCGTTTAGGATTGCGGCCTCACCGAAGACGGAAGCTGTGCCACGCGGTACTGGAGTGCCCGAGCTTCTTGATGCTTGGATCAAACCAACGCCCGCTAAGCGTATGAAGCTGCCTGACAGACCAGTCTTCAGCCGCGCTTTTGCGCGGCTAACGCCGGCCGACGAGTAGACCACATCATGCCCGATCCCTCCATTGCAATTATTGGCCTACCGGAGTCTGGGAAGACGACATTCCTGGCGGCGCTTTGGCATTTGATTACGGAACGTGACGTGGATACAGCGTTGCGGTTTCATACACTGCGGACGGGTGAGGCGGCTCATCTTAACCAGATCGCGGCGCGGTGGCGTGACGCGAAGATTCAAGATCGAACAGCAATCGGCGGAAACCGATTGGTAAGTATGAACCTGCTGAATGCAGACGATGCCGCAGTCCGCGTCACTTTCCCCGACGTATGTCGGAGACGGTCTTAAGTTCCCCATTTCCGACGGTCTAATTTTCCCCACCCGGGTCGCCGGATTCGCCTATGGCGCGTCACCTTCCTTACGCTTGGCCGGGTCGAGGATGCCGGCTCGCCGCTTGTCCTTTAGCCGGTAGCTAGGACCGTTGATGCTGATCGTGGTCGCGTGATGGAGCAGCCGGTCCAGGATGGCGCCGGCGAGCGTGTCGTCGCCGATGAGTTCGCCCCAATCGCTGAAGCGCTTGTTGCTCGTGAGGATGATCGATCCGCGTTCGTAGCGTTCGCAAATCAGGCGAAAGAAGTGTGCAGCGGCGATGCGGTCGAGCGGCTCGTATCCGATCTCGTCGATGATGAGCAGCTTTGCGCGATTAGCGGTTAGTCGTCGAAAATGCACTGGCGTTCGCTCCGCATCGCGCAGCTTCGCGAACAGATCTCGCGCAGTCGTGAAATGAACCAGTTCACCAGCGGTGATCGCCGCATAGCCAAGCGTGATACTGAGATGCGTCTTGCCGCAGCCGGGCGGCCCGAGGAAGATGATATTCTCGCCATTGGCGAGGAAGCGCAGGGTGTGTAAGTCGCGAATCTTGCGTTCGTCCAGCGACGGTTGGAAGGGAAAGTCGAATTGCTCGAGCGTTTTCACAGCCGGCAGCCCCGCGAGCTTGAGGCGCGTTGCGATGCTGCGTTCGCGACGTGTGGCAAGCTCCTGGGCAAAGAGTTGGTCGAGCACGTCCACCGTGCTCAGCTCTCCGTCTCCGGCGCGGTCTAAGAGTCCGTCGAGGCATTCCAGCGCGCGTGGCATGTTGAGCTGGCTAAGCGCGTCACGGGTTCGTTCGTAAACGAGCTGACTCACGTGGCCACCTCGTCGTACTCGCTGAGTGGCCGTCGCTCTACGGTGACGGCTAGAAGCGCGGCAGTGTTCGTCCCTGATCCTCGCCGCAGCGCCGTACGTCGCTTCCCGTGGAGGCGTCGATGCTCGCAGACGGCGGTCGTATCGTGGTAAAAATGCAGGACGGCGCCGTTGTCGTGTATCAAGAGCGTGCGGCCGCGCTGGCCAGGCGGCATTTCGTAGCGGTTGCCACCATAACTGACAAACCCTTCGGCGTCGACGATCCGCTGTTCTGTTCTTGAGACGATCGCCATGCCATTGCGCAATGGGAGTAAGAGCGGTGCTTCGCGCGCAAAGCGGACGTCAACAACTTCGCCATGCGTGCGGTGCACGCGTTGATTAGCCTGGATCAGCCAGCCATCGAGTTGCTGCTGTGCGTCCTCGACGCTGGAACAACGCCGGCCGGGAAAGAAGGACGTTCTCAAGAATCCGATCGTTCGTTCAACCTTCCCTTTGGTCTTTGCTCGATACGGCCGGGCGCAGGTCGCATCGAAGCCGTAGCGTGCGGCGAAATCGGCGAAGTCCTTATTCCACACCGGTTCACCTTCGGTGTTGCGGCCGACGGTGATCGTTTTAGGATTGTCATACAAGACGCTGTAAGGTACGCCGCCGAAGAAAGCGAAAGCCTCGGCATGGCAGCGCTGCAGCGTCAGCTCGTCCATCGACGAGGTGAACTTCGCGAACGTCTTGCGCGAATACCCCAGCACCATCACGAATAGATACAACGCGAAGGACGTGCCGTCTTCGAGGAGTTGACCGCAGTCGGCCCAATCGCATTGAGCCTGCTTGGCCGGTGGCGTTTCGAAGCGCACTTCCTCAGCCACGGCCTCTTTGGGAGGTCGCAACTTGCGGGCAAAGTCTCGTACCGTCGCATAAGGCACGACTACGCCGCGAGACGCCAGGTCGCGAGCGACCTGAGCCGCTGGAACGCCGGCCTTGAGGCGATCGCGCATCCAGTCGGCGTAACCGTCGAGTCGCGACCGCCGTCGCCGTAGCGTGACGGTGGGCTCCTCCGACGCGTCCCGTAGCCGCCGCGCCGTCTTGCGGTCGATACCGCTTTCGGCGGCAATCCGCGTCAGCGGCACCCCTTGTGCCGCCTGCACCTTGATCTTCATCCACAGTCCCCTTACGATTAGGTGGCCCTCCATCTGGCTTGCCGGCGAGATGGGGGGTCTTTCGCTCTTAAGGGGTGGGGAATTTTACGCCGTCAGAAGTGGGGCGATTTAGGCCGTCACCGACAACGTAGCCGGGGAGGCTTATCTGCGGATGTGGGAAGATCGGGACTGTGACCCGGAGGTGGCGGAGAACCTTAGGTCCGGCGGTGTCCTCTTATTCGTCCATGCCGACACGATCAGGCAGCCGCTCTGGGTCGTCGACGAAGTCGCATTGTCGAAGGCGGTCGGCTTACCTGTGATCGAGGGACAGGAGGTCCCCTGGCATCCGCGGCTTGCTCCGACCCAGGTCCAACTTGTCGGCTTGCTACAGCTTCTGCGTACGCAGCCTTTAGATATCGGTTCGAGACGCCTTGCAGTCATGCTCTCAGCCTGGGACAAAGCGGTCGGCGAACACCTGAATCCGGAGGAGTATCTTGAAGCGAAGCTCCCCTTCCTGTCCCAATATCTGAAATGCGGCGCTGACGGTTGGATTTCCCGAACGTATGGCTTAAGCGCTCAGGGTGGCGACTACGACTCAATCGAGCCCGAAGCTGCACGTGCTCCGGAGGCGGAGTCGCTCCGAAACCTTGAACGGCCGTCGACCCGTATTCGGCTCATAACCAGCGCGGCCGAGACTCACGATCTTACGGAGCCGCTTGCATGGCTCATGGGGTGAAGAGCAGCGACGCTTTACAACTCCACCAAGTCTTGCACGGTTATGTTGACGGCCATCGTCAACTAGCGGCGTCGAAGACGTTAAAGCCGCGCGACATAAAGACAATGCTTGTACTTAGCGACATATCCGGACCAGGAGCCCGTATCGATGAAGCAGGCTATCTTACTGGGTATCCACTGGTGGAGTCTGGCGTTTATGCCCTTGCGCGCACATGGGCGGCGCCGGAAATGCCGCGACCCGGTTGCGTGTGGACACACACGATCCTAATCGACTTCGCCGATCTGGCGACGTTGACATCACCACAGGAGCTAGCATCCCTCTTTCGTCGTCCCGACAAATCTGGATTTGAGGTTTACGGAAAGGTTCTCAGGTTCGATGAGCGCCAGAGCCCTCCGACGCTGTCGGTCGAAGCCCAGGTTTGGAGCCGACGTGTTCTGGCAGCGTTGTACGGCAGTCCGCGTGATCGCATTGTAACCGTCCGCCCGAATGGGTTCGCTGTCGATTCGGTGGCGTTAGCTGTGTGGGCTCAACAATGGCCAAGGCTGCGGCGCGCTTTCCGGTTCTGCACGCTAGCAGTGGCAGAGAGATCAATCGAATCTGACGTCTTTGACTTGCAAGTGCTGCCTTCCGCGGACCGTAGCGTGAGGAGCCGTTTTCCAGGGGCAATCGATGCGGAGAGCGCGGAAACGTCTACGGGACCATGGCTTGACAGCGCCGTTGAGGACCTGACTGATCCCAACGTCTCTGGCTTGCGGGCCTTTTTCCGCCGTATTGGCGGCGATGTCGCATCCGGACGCGAAGCCTTTGCGTCGCTCTGCCGCCTGCATCAGCTTGTCCACTCCTTCGGCACGGATCCGGCCGCGGCTCCCGCGGCGATCGCGCTGCTCGAAAGTGAACTCGGCTCAGTGCAGGCGCGCGCCGGAGGGGCGTTAGTAGCGAATGCATTGTTCGAACAAGCCATTGAGCCCGATGATGTAACGCTAACCTTTCTCCTCAGGCATTTGGACCTTATCGAAGCTCACGCTTTGTCGAAAGGCGCCGAACGTGTCGGGCGAGCAGTTTGGAACTGGGAGCCGCAACGATTGGTCTCAACGATCGAGACGAGTCCTTCCGTTTGCATGATTACTGAGCGCGTGCTTCAGGTGCTACACGTGACCGAACTCATAGACGGACTGAGGCGTGTACCAACGTTGACAGCGGTCGCACTCAGGTATCGGCCGGAGATATTGGTCGAGCCGGCGTTTTGGTCGCACGGCGCCTCGGAGGTCGACGAGGCCTTCTCTGTCATCGCGAAGTCACATGATTTGCAGGCGGCCGCCGTTGCAGCGATTATGACCGCAAACCGCGAAGACTTGGCGGAGAGAACCGTCCGCGAGATTGGCTCTTTCGAGATGCTTCGCGTAATCGCAGCCGAATTTGCGGGCGAACGTTGCGAGCAACACGGGTTGGACAAATGGATCGTAGCAGCGACCGCCGACTTGCCGGCTGTTGCCGAACTTTTAGTCGGCAGCCCAGCTCAATCGGTCACCTTCCTATCCGCGATTGCGCGGCTTCTGCCACCGGACGCCGTGCCCAACGACTTCGGTACGGATCCGTGGCTGATCGCCTCTGGACGTGCGACGGGCGCGATCGTCGAAGGGGGTGATCTGTTTCTGAAAGCTTACCTTCTGAGCCGAGCCCTCGGTCCGCGCTCACGCAACGCGGCCGAACTTGCGCAGATCGGCTTCGAGTCAACTTACCTGGCGGCTGGCGCTGACCGCCTTCCAGAAGAAGTGTGGCGGATGCTTGAGCGCCGGCTACCGCGGTCGATGTTTTGGTTTGACTGGGATCGCTGTGTCCGCATCCGGACCGCGGTTGTAGACCTGTTTGTCGACCGAGATCTCGCCCCAGATCTGTTTGCCCAAATCGCGCGAGACGACAGTCTGTTTACCAGTCTTGCCGAGGTAGCTGCGCGAAGCCGCCGTGGGCGCGATTTTCTAAAACGCGTGCGTCGCGCAATAAAAGAGGACTCCGAGCGCCGCTTCGCATCTCGCATTAGCGTGATCGACAAGATACTGGATTAGTCGCATTACCAACGGCATCATGATGGCTCGAAGATCCGCAGCAGCGGCGGGTTCTTGGTCTTTTCGTGGTTGGTGTAGCGGTCGAGCATCCGTCGATCGCGGTGTCCGGTCACGCTCATGATCTCAGCCGCCGTCGACCCTGCCGCGTCGGCCGAGGTGATGAACCCACGCCGCAGCGAGTGCGCCGCGATGGCGCGGATGTGTTCTTTCGTATAGCCGGCCTGCGTGTAGAGGCGCTTGAGAGCAGCCGCAACCGCCCGGGGTTCGATCCGATGGCCAGGCTTTGCAGTTCGCTTGTGATGGAGAAGGCGCGGAAGATCGGGCCCTCGCCCACGACGACCCGGTCGTCGTAGGCATGGATGACCTCGAGCCAAGCCACGAGGGCCCGGACGGCGCAGATACGCCGTAGCTGCTCCCCGAGGCGCGGCACTGCGACGGTCGCGCCGACGCCGTGCTGGTCGCTCTTGGACTTCGCGATGCGCACGAGCAGAAAGTCGTGGTCGTTCTGGTGGCGGAACGTCACGTGCGCGAGGTCAAGGGCCGCGATCTCCGAGCGCCGGCGCGAGGTCGCGAAGGTGAGGAGCGCGATCGCGCGGTCGCGGATCTTGAGCGGCGTCGCGGGCTCGGGGAGCCGCAGCAGGAGCGCCTCGAGATCTTCGCGCGTCACGGTCGCGCGGCCGTGGTCGCGGCCGGCGTCCCGGCGGCTTGCGCCGCCGAGGCGGTGGGACCGTTCGCTTTACGCGCGCTACGCTTCAACGCATCATCTGTAGGAATTCATACCCGTTGAGGTGCTCTTCCTCGTAAATTGTCATCGAGAACGGGGTGCGGCGGCCCGAAATTGTCACAGAACGTGAGGTGAATTGACCTTTTTGCCATTGATTTGAGGTATTTTTACTCGGTCACAGACCGGCTCTTCTTTCCGTCGCCCGTGTTCGGATCTGGCCTATGGTCTCGGGCGCCGGCTCCGCGTTCTACGCTTTACTGCGCCTTCAGAGTTTGCTCGTCATGGTCGTCTGAACGCGTTGCTGCACGGCGGGCGGCGGCGCGATGACGCGACCTTCGGCGGTGATGCTGTAGGCCGACAAGGTGTCTTCCCAAACGACGAAATCGAGACCGTCGTCATCGAGGAGTAGCAGGCGAGCCGCGGAGCGCACCGCTCCGATGCGCATGTCGGCGCGGTAGATCCGTAGCGGATAGCCGACTTCGTACGCAGTGATGGGATAGCGCTCCCCACCGTTCGGGCTGAACCACGCACCCTCGAGGTCAGCGCGCGATTCGACGTGACGTGTGCTGCCAGCCACCACCGGCTGCCGGCTGAGCGATCGGAGAATGTCGGCGATCGAGCGCGTCCGTTGGCCGTCGTGAAGCTCGGTATGATCAACTTGGTCGAGGCTGATCGAAGGCGGGAGTCCAGCGAGGATCGGCGCCCGGGCGGCATCGTTGACCGTTCGAAGCGTCAGGATCATTCCCGGGTCGGGCGTAATGAAGGTGAAGTCGACGCCGATCGTGTTGATTCGCCCGTTCGACCAGTCCGCGTCTTGAAAGAGGCGCAGCGTGGCCAACCGGATGCCTTTGGCCTTTGCGTAGGCCCGCGCGTCGGCCGTGAAACCGTTGCACGTAATGATCCATGCCGCATCAGGATGAATGTCATCGAAAACGCCGTAGAAGTCGCGAACGATCGCCAAGCCAACGTCGTCGCCACTGATGTCGTAGTCCTTGCACTCGATCAGCACGCGAAATGGTTTGCCGGCGCGCTCGACCACAACGTCAATCTGGTGGGGAACGTGGCTGTCATCGCCGATAAGCCGCAGGTCATGGATGACGACCGCGTCCTGCTCGTAGGCCGCGAACACAACCGCCGCTAAGATCTCATAGCGCGTTCCGCTCTTGGTCGTTCGGATCTGATGGTAGTGGTCGTGAAGCTGATCGTATTGCGAATTGGGTGGCATCGCTCACCGACCTACGGCGATCTGTGCGGTAATGCCGTCGGGCGAAAATGCACCTCATGAGCGGCAGTCTTCAACGTTCCGAAGTGCTTGCTCGGAGTGGCTTTGCGCTCGGGCGAGGGAGGCATCGTGAGCAAGCCGAGCGCCACCTCGTAGCTTTTGCCGTCGCGGTCGACAATGATCAAACAGCGCTTGCGATCGTAGTGCACCATCGCTTCCTCCGCCAACGGATGGAATGCCGAGAGGAGCCGATCACGCGTGAACGTGGGGGATTCAGCAAACGAGCCCAGCACGAAGACAACGTCAGAGAGTGAGCTCACCTGCGCGGCGCGAAAGGTGAATCCCCGACCGCCGCGTGCTCTGCGCTCGTCGTTTGCGCCCTTGAATGCGAGGCCGAGCGATGCGCGTTCGGCGAGGTGCATTCCGGCGAGGATCTCTTGCATTTGCAGATAGCCACGACGATCGCCGGTTGGTTCGTATTTCTCGAGAACCTCGGCCGAGAGCCCGTCGGCAAAGAGCGCGTGGCGGCCGGCCAACTGGTCGGCCACGTGTTCGATAAGGAAGCTGAAGCGATCACGCTCGGCTTTCGCCGCTCTCACGGCGCGGAGCTCCGCCTCGTGCGCGCTAAGAACCCGCACGGCGGCATCATAGTCCGTGAACCCGGCAAACGATCCGTCGAAGAGCAAGTAATAGGAAAAGAGCACGTGCTCGCAACCGATCATCCGTTGCTCGGCGGCGGGTAGTCCTCTACGCGCATCGAGATACCGAACGATCTCCGGTACGGTTCGCAACTGCTGCGAGAGGTTGAGGAAATCGCTGACCGAGAGAAAGCTGATCGGCGTTCCCTGGCTCTCGACCGGCACGTCGTCGCCGAGCTCCGAGCGTTCGAACACCTCAACGATCGCGAGTGCGTGCGTGATCGGCGGAAGGCCCTTGGGGAATGCGACCCGGCCCCGTCGCGGGTGTTGGCACCAGATCTCGTCCGCGATGCCGACGCGTCGCAGTGCGCCTTTGAGTTGCGCGGCGGCCTTCACGGCCTGCTTGCGCGCCCACGCTTGCGTCTTGTCCGCATCGCGCGCGCCGGGGTCTTCTTGGCACTTTTGCGAGATCAATAAGGCTTGGTCGGCACGCGTGATGAGCAGATCGGCCACTTCGTGCGCGCAACCACGGTCGATGATCTGCGGGCTTCGAAAGACAAATTCGGCAATGAACGCCGGTGCCACGACGCTCTCGACGTGCAGCTCCGCCCATTGGGTGCGAGACAAGAGTTTGCCGTCAATGACGGCGCTGCCGGGCTGTTTCATAACGCTTGCGTGTGATCAGATTCGGCACGAGCGAGAAAAGCGCCCCGGACGACGGGATCGGATGCGTTCGGCGCCCAGCAGCCATCGCCGGCGCCACGTGGAGACGTGCGGTGCCGGCCCAAACACATCAACGTGCGATCGTTTGGAAGTGCGGGTCGAGGAGACGGGCCAGATCCTCCGTGGTGAGATCCGCCTTCGATCATGTCCAGCACGCTCGCGGGGAGCGCGCGCGCGGCGTCGGTTGTCGGCCCGGTCTTTGCCGTCACGCGACGAGCTGCGCTTTGTTGGCGCGGATCCACTCGGCGACGTCGTGCGCGGCGGTGAAGACGGAGTCCGCAACTGTGAACGTCCAGGTCGTGCCGATGCGGTGCGTACGCTCGGTGTAGGGTGGCGCGGTGTCGGTGAAAACGACGATCTCGTTCTCTCGGCTGGGCTGCAACGCGTGCATCGCGTCGAAGATGACCTGGAAGCCCTCGTAGGGGCGGGCGGCCATCAGGTACTGCTCGGCGCCGCCGGCCATCTCGGGCTTGCCGAACTCATCGGCCAGGGCCGTCCAGAACAGCGCGCGCCACGAGCGCGGCGTTTGCGGCCGGCGCTCGGCGAGGAGCCGGCTCATCATCTGCCGTCGCTCGCCGGCGTCGACGCGCTCGAACGCGATGAGGGCGGCCTCGCAGACGATCGAGGCGTTCGGGCCCTCGCCGCTGGTGACGATCGCGCCGACGCGGTCGTAGACGGGCTGGGAGAGGTTGATGGAGAGCTTCGCCATAAGTAGGAAGGAGCATACGCCCATCATCGCCAGCCGTCAATGCCTTCATTCGTACCGGAGCTGCGATCTGAGTCCGAACATCATCCCTAGGTGTCGATAATCAAACCCTATCGATGCCACTCTGACGACGCTCACCCTCGGGCCTCAGCGACCGGTCAGGCTCTCTTCCGGCGACGAAACTGTCCGGTCAGCAATCCGTCGCCTCAGGCAATCCCAAGTGACCACCACAGCTCACGGTTCGAGTGCTTTGACCGAGCCGAAGCGAAGCAACCAAGCAAGCAAACACGACGATCCTCGCGATTCGGCGTGGCGTAGGGTGGGGTGATGAAGTCACTTGTAATAGCCGGAAGTTCAGATGGAACATAACGATCTACCCGCCAACGACGGCGGAGAAGACCCGCGCGATATTGAGGGCATGACGTGGGCCCAGATGATGCATGGGACGGGCTATTCTGAAGTCAGTGCCATGGCTATGCGCGCGTCGATTCTTGAGCAGCGTCGTTTTGATGCCCACATTCTTGCCGAGCCAGATGACCTGGGCGCAATCATACGCGGTTTACTTTATGTTGAAAACAGTCTGCGAAAGATATTGACCGAGGGACCCGTATCAAATCCGAAGGCCTTGCAGCTTGATAGGGCGGGAGCACGAGATCTTGGCAAACGTCGCCTTAGCTCTGGGATTGATTCCTGAGCAAACGGCGCGGTGTGTGAAGCGCCTTGTGAAGATGCGGGATGAGTTTGCGCATCAGTTGGACCGCGAACTGACTCGAGAAGAAGTGGACGTTTTTGTCGTGTCGATTCCGGGCCGGAATGCCGATAACCATCGCCGGTTCTTGCAAGATTGCGGCCGGAGAGCGTGGCCTGGACGGACTACTTGAATATGCCACCCAGTTCACGAGCCTCTAACGGGCACCGTCTTCTTTATGCACGGCCGTTGCCTAGCCTCTAGGAGCCTGTAGGGTTTTCCAGTCGGAAATTTGGTAGAATTGGCGTGTGAGCGATCATTTTCGGCCTCTTGATCGGGAGACGCTGTTCTTGTTTCCGCCGAGTGTTCAGGAGTGGCTGCCTGAGGCTCACCTCGGCGGGCAGTTCAAAATGTACCGGGCTTAGGCAGTTGAAAATGTACCAGCCCGAGCGTAGTGATTATTGTCGCAGGGGTTAGCTACGCCGAAGCTTTTGCCTTCCGGCCTCGCGCTGCGAGGCTGTGCTCATGCAGCCGATAGCTCTTGCCGCGAATCTCGATGAGGTGGCTGTGGTGCATCAGCCGATCGAGAAAAGCCGCAACCGCTGGCGTGTCACCAAAGAGTTTCGGCCAATCCTCGATCGGGCGATTCAACGTCAAGATCGTTGAAGCTCGTTCGTAGCGGCGCATGATGATTTCAAGTAAGTCTTCCGCGGCGTTCGCTGGCAGTTGGCGCATTCCCAAATCGTCGATTATGAGCAGCGGTATCTCGCTGTACGTAGCGATGGCCGCCGCCCGCTCGCCGGTCGCGCCCGCGAGCAGCAGATCTTCGAAGAGTACGTGCGCTTCTCGATAAAGCACGCGGAAACCGGCCACAATGGCAGCCATGCCGATCGCCTGCGCGATGTGGCTCTTGCCGACGCCGGCGTTTCCGAGCAGCAGAACGTCCTCACGCTGTTCAATGAATCGTCCGCTAGCGAGTTCGAAGATCAGCGCTCGATCAAGTGAGTTGAACTTCCAATCGAACGTGTCGAGCGTTCTGATGTCTCGGAATTCGGCTGCTTTGATCCGCCGATCCAGCAGGCGGTCACGTCGCTTCTCCAACTCGTCGTGTACGAGAAGGCTAAGAAAATCAACCGGGCCAAGCTTTTCGGCTCGAGCTTGCTGCGCTCGTAGCGAAACGGCCTTGGCCATGCCGCCCAAGCGCAGTTGCCGAAGCGCTCGGTCCAGTTCGTCGCTCGTCATAGGAGTGCTCCTTGGGTTACGGTTGCGAAGTGAGTCGTGTAGGTTGCGATCTCGGCAATGATGCGGTGTTCGGTTTTTAGTTTGAGCGGTTGTGCATGGTGCTGCAGATATGCGCGAACGAAGCGTAGGCTCGAAAGGCCGGATGTGTTGGCGAACGCGCAAGCCGCGTCAACAGCGGCGGCCTCGTAGCGCCGCAAGAGATCGAGCACGCCGTAGAGGGCGCGCAGGGCGGTTGCGCCGCGGTCCTCGACGAGCTTGCGGGCAAACGCGTCGCACCCGGGTCCCGCACCGGCGATCTTGCTAACGAGCCGATCCACCTGCACCGGAGTCTGCTTAGGCCGATGCGCGTCGCTCGTTCGGCGTTGCCCTCGATGAAGAGCGATCGGATGTTCGAAAACGCACTCGTGGCTCTTGGCGTCGACGATGCGGAGCCAGAGCCTGCCGACGTGAACGACGACTTTGTGGCCGACGTAGCGTGGTGGAGCGGAGTAGTATGCACCGTCGACTTCAACGTGGCCGTCGAAATGCACGCTTCGCTCGCAAACGCGATAGTACTCGAACCGGGTCGTCGGCAGCGGCGTTAAGAACGGCTGCTCCTCGTCGAACATCGCCGCCACTTGACGCTTCGTGGTACCGTGGATGCGCGTGGCCGCCCAGCGCTCGTTCCAGCGCGCCAGAAACGTGTTCTGTTCGTCGATGCTCTCGAACCGCCGTCCCTTCAAAGCCGTCTTCTGAGTATGACCGACAGCTGATTCAACTTTGCCCTTGAGATCCGGTGCGTATGGCCGGCACGGAAGCGGTACGACGCCGTAGTGATCGAGCATCTTGGAGTAGAGCGCGTTGAGCTGCGGATCGTAGACGTCCGGTTTGATGACGCCTTCTTTGAGATTATCGAGCCGGATCGTGTGCGGCGCGCCGCCGAAGTACGCAAATGCTTCTTCGTGTAGGCGGCACCAAGTCTCCGTTGACGATCGCCAAACGACTTTGCGAAACGTGTGCCGGCTGTTGCTCAAGGTCATGACGAACAGCCGTGGCCGGCGGTACTTCCCAGTGCGCGGATCTCGCGTGAGCGCGCCTTCGCCGTAGTCGACTTGCGCTTCTTGCCCGGGATCAGTCTCGAAGCGACAACTGACCTTGGGTTCCTTTCGGCGCAGCTTGCGAGCCAGCCGTTTCACGGCGTCGTAAGAGCCGCTGTAGCCGTGGTGCTCGACGAGATCTTCGAAGATCGCCTTGGCGTTGCGCCCCTTGGCCACCTCGGCGGCGATGAAGGCGCGAAACGGCTCCGCGCTGCTGCGCGTGGCCGCCGCCGAGTCGGTGGCCACTTCGGGCTCGGTGGCCGGTTTTGGGTCGGTGGGCACTTCGGCCGGGGTGGTACATTTTGAGTCGGCGGCCACTTCGGTCGGGGTGGTACATTTTGAGGGCAACAGCCCGGCTTCGCGCCGAATGCGCCGCACCGTCGCCCGGTGGTAGCCCGCCTCGCGAGAGATGCGCCGGTCGCTCCAGCCGCGGCCCAGCAGGCCCAAGATCGCGTTCTCGTCGGTCATGCTCAACTTGTTCACGGCGTCGACTATGCGGCGCCGATCTGGCATGCCCGGGTCGGATCAGCAGGGGTGGTACATTTTCAAGTGCCCACCGACCCCTGGTACATTTTCAAGTGCCCGCAGGTGGTACATTTTGGGTGCCCGCCGAGGCTCACCTTGCGCGCTTCGTAGCGGACATCGTCGGTAAGCTCGACTTGCGTTCGTTGCGCGCGGGATATTCCGGGCGCGGCGTTGCGGCGTATCAGCCAGAAATGATGATCGCGCTCTTGTTTTATGGTTATGCGACGGGAGTCTTCTCGTCGCGCAAGTTGGAGCGCGCGACGTACGACTCAGTGGCCTTTCGCTATATCGCGGCCAACCAGCACCCGGAGCACGATACGATCGCGACGTTTCGGCGCCGATTTCTTCCCGAAGTAAAGGCGTGCTTCAAGCAGATACTGCTGATTGCAGCGGAGAGCGGCCTGCTCAAGGTTGGCCGCGTGAGCATCGAGGGGACGAAGATCAAGGCCAACGCCTCGAAGCACCATGCGCTCAGCTATGCGCATGCGACGAAGATGGAGCGCCGGATCAAGAACGAGATCGACCGACTTCTTCGAGCGGCGGAGAATGCTGATTCGGCCGACGTCCCTGACGGCATGGACATTCCCGCCGAACTCGCACGGCGCGAGACGCGCTTGCAGGCAATTGCCGAGGCGAAAGAACGCATCCGACTTCGTGAGCAAGAACGCCTTGCCGCGGAGCAGGCGGCGTATGAGAAGAAACTGGCCGAGCGTGCTAACCGAGAACGCGAGACCGGCAAGAAGCATCGCGGCTCCAAGCCAAAGCCTCCATCGCGAGCAATAAATCCGAAGGCACAAATGAATCTCACGGACGACGAATCCCGGATTATGCCAACGGGCGACGGCTTCGTTCAAGCCTACAACGCGCAGGCGGCGGTTGATTGCGAATCGCTTCTGTTGGTGAGCGTCGACGTGAGCCAATCTCCCACAGATGTCACGCTTCTCACATCCACGGTAACGCCGTTGGTGAACTTGCCGAACTCACTCGGTACGGTCAGCGAATTGCTCGCCGACGCAGGCTATTTCAGCTCGAGCAACGTGGATTTCTGCGAGGCCAATCACATCACGCCGTATATCAGCGCTGGCCGCGAGCCACATGCCGGCGGTTTAGCTCGCTTTCGTGAGCCACCGAAATTGTGCCAGGGGGCGACGGCAAAAGAACGCATGCAGCACAGGCTGAAGACGAAAGATGGACGCGCGATCTACGGCCAAAGAAAACAGACGATCGAACCCCGATTCGGCAACATCAAGGGTGTTCAAGGATTTCGTCAGTTCTCGTTGCGCGGCCACGAGAACGTTTCCGGCGAATGGCAAATCATCGGTTCAGCGTACAATCTGAAACGAATGCATGCACTCTCACTCAAGATAGCGAGGAGGGCAAAGGCCGGATGATAATGCTCCACTCGCCCTCGGCCAGGTGCTCCCGTGTATGCGGCAGCGTCCAAATCGACGACCGCATTTGGCCCCTCGCGACAATCTGTCGCCCCTCAAACCCTACAGGCTCCTAGGCGGCTGTAAAAATGAGAATTCCCTGAGAGCGTGATGCCGCGACCTTTTCTTGTCCGGACCCAGTGTGGTAGAGTCCGAACATGTATCCTCAGCGAGACGATAGCCGCGAGATGCTCGGCGCCGCCGTAGCACTCTTCCTGCTGTTTTTCTTCGTGATGGGCGTGCTCTACATGCTCCAGCGTTTTTTGCTGGAGCTCGCGGCCTTTCTCCTCGTGCGCCTTTTCGGTCGGTGGATGCCGACTTTGCCGGTCGGGATCGTGCCGGGGTGTGAGTTGATCTCGAAGGGTTGCTGCCTGGTTGTTGCGGCGACCTCGATGGTTCTCATGATCGGCGTGCCGGCGCAATATAAGGGATCCGAGAGCGACTTGCTGATCCACGAGTACTGGATGTGGGCGCTCGTAACGGCGATCGTCACACAGCTGTACGCCTCGATCGCCTGGCGGCTTGATGTCGAAAAGCCGCAGCTGGTTCGGTCCCCATCCAGCGGTCGGTCCAAGCACCGGTATCGTCTCTCGAAGCGCGAACATGAGCGACTCCTAAGACTCGGCTAACCGGGAAAAGCAACGTTACGCCGCGCCGCCTTGTGCGAATGATTTCTCGGTGCGGGAGTTTCCACCGCCCCCGGTCGCCGCGGCCGTCTTCCACGCCTTATCGAAGAACACGGGAAGCGGCCGCCTTGCGATCGAGCGCACGTTGTTGATTTGCTCCTTGAGAAACTTGCCGGCATTCGCGCCGCCGTGCTGAATCTGAACGAGTTCCCGATCCATTTGGGTCGTCAGGGTGAGGCCTTTGAGTTCTTCTGGGGATGCATCGGCGATGCCGATTCCGCGCGGCGTCACGAACAGGAGATGCTTTTCGTTCATGTGGACGTACTTGTTCTCGATCAAACGTTGGATGATTCCGGTTTGCGTGCTCTCGGTACCGAGCCGCGCGTCAGGGCCGAGCTCGGCCTTGAGCGCTTCGTCGTCGACAAGGCGGCGGACGTCGTTGAGGGCTGCGATGAGGTCGTAATCGTGAAGGCGCCGCGGCGGCTTCGTGTGGTTCTCGATCTTTGCGGCGTGGCGGATCTTTGCAGACGTGCCGGGTTCGAGCGAGTCGAAGAGAATGCCGGCGCCGCGGTCTTCTTTCCCCATCACGGTGCGCCAGCCGATCTCGCGCACGGATGAGACGGTCGTCTCGAAGACATCGGGGCTGAAGGTGAACGTGAACGTGCGGCTGACGACAACCGCCGGCGGGTAGAACTGCGCAATGAAGTTGCGCGCGATCAGGTCGTAGACGTCGCGCTCGATCACCGTCAGGGAGTTCATATCGACGCGAGTTTCAAGCGGTCGAATGCCGTGGTGAGCGGCGATTGACGTATCGAGTTCCGCGTCGTTGAAGGCGGGGGAGACGATGTCGTGGCGTGCGCCGTCGATGAGCGGCCCTAGGTGCGGCATGTTGGCCCGAATCGATGCGAGAATCGCCGGCGCAAGGCGATGGTGCTCAGTCTTGAGGTAACGACAGTTCGGCCGGAGGTAGCTGATCAGGAAGTGCCGGCTGTAGAGCGCTTGCGCTGCGTCCCGAACCTGATCGACGGAATAGCCGAACTCCTTACCGGCTGCGACTTGCAGCGGTGCAAGGCTAAACGGCAGGGTCGGCTGGTAGGTACGCTGGCTGTTCTCGATGCGGGTGAGTACCCCGTCGCGATGGGTGGCGCAGGATCTTCTTCTCGCGATCGGCGAGCATGCAGAGCGTCGGGGTGATGACGCGACCGGCTGAGACCGACCCGCGATCGCCCGCCTCGTTGGCCGAGAGCGCCAGCGCCGTAGAAACGTTCATCCCATAGATCCAATCGACGCGCGACCGGGTCGCCGCTGCGGTCGTGAAAGACCGGTAGGCCTCATTCGGACCGAGGTTCTTGAAGGCACGATCGAGTTCGCGGTCGTCGGCCGCGTTAAAGGGCAGGCGTAGAATCGGTACGGTCACGCGTGCGTTGTTGATGAAGATTTCGTCGCCGATGAGTTGGCCTTCGGGATCCAGGTCGCACGCGTGCACCACCGTCGTTGCCTTTGGGAGCCATTCGTCGAGGGCTTTGAACGAGGTCCGTGCGCGGTCGTCAGTCCGTCGTTTCTTCTTGAACTGTTCTGGGATGATCGGCAGCATGTCTCGCGTCCGATGCTCGTACTTCTTGTCGTAGTCTTCGGGCATGAAGTCGACATAGAGGTGGCCGTCCGCATAGACAACGACGTCGAGAGTCGGTTCGGCAAACTTCTCGGGCTGGGCGCCGGCGTGAGCTTGTCGAAGGACGGAACTCGTCGAAGGATGGGCGTGCGAAAACCGTGTTGTGCGCTCTTCCCGTCGCGATCGAGTGATCGTGACGAGCGTGGAGAGGTGGCATGCCTGGAACGGGCGGAAAGGCTTCGGATGGCCTTGATTCCCGCTCGGTCTTTCCCTCGACATCGACGCGATCATCGACGCCTGAGCGTGCCGTCTTCGAGCGTGAAGCGGCGGGCGATAAAATTGGGCAGGTCGTGATCGTGGTGGGCGATCACCAGCAGCGTCGTGCCGTTCGCCGAGAGCTCGGTCACTAGCGACTCGAGTTCGCTCTGGAACTCTGCGTCCAGACCGTTCCAGACTTCGTCGAGGATGAGCAGATCCGGCGTTCGCACCAGGCTGCGCGCGATCAGGACTTTGCGGCGTTCGCCGAACGAGAGCCGCATGAAGCGGCGGCGGCGCAGCGGCTCGAGTCCGAGCCGGCGGACGACGGCGTCCATGGCGCGCAGTTGCGCCGCGTCGGGGTCGTGGAAGAGGCCGATGCTCGACGCGAAGCCGGAGAGGATGACCGCCTCGACGGAATCGTTCATGTCGTAGGCAATCTGTAACTCGTCGCTGACGTGCGCGATCCGGGCTTTGAGCGTCCACAGATCGAACGGCCCGCGCTTGCCGAAGCGCACGATCTCCGCGCCGGTGGCCGCTGGGATCGTTCCGGCGACCAGCCCGGCGAAGGTGCTCTTCCCCGAACCGTTCGCGCCGTGCAGTGCGGTGTGCTCGCCGCGCCGCAGACTCCAAGTGATGTCGCGGAGAACTCGCCGGTGCTCGCGGAAGACGTCGGCGTTGCGGATGTCGATCAAGGGATCGTTTCCGTCGTGCGATGCCGTCGCCGCAGCGGCAGCCTCGCGGACGCGCCGCTGGGTTCGTGCCGCCGGCGGCCCGTGCGTCACCTCGACGATTCGACCCTCACGCAGCGTCGCGGTGTGGGTGATCGCGGCAATGCGTTCGTCGGGCCGGTGCGAGGCCACGACGAGCGGTATGCTCGCGGCGATGGTATCGAGTAACGCGAGCAGTTCGTCGCGCGAGTGACGGTCGAGCCCGTTGGTGCATTCGTCGAGCACCAGGATGCGCGGATCGCGCACCAGCGCGCGCGCGATCAGCAGCTTCCGGAGCTGGCCGAAGGAGAGCGCGCGCACCGGTTGCACGACGATGTCGTGCAACCGGAAACGCTCGACGATCGCGTCGACTCGCGCGGTCTGGGCCGGGTCGAGCTCGCGCTGCACGTAGATCGAATCGTCGAGCCCGCTCTCGATCACGGCGCGCCCGCGCATCGGAAGATCGAGGCGCACGTAGCGTTCCTGCTGCTCGGGAGCGACGTAGCCGATCTGCGGTGCGGCCGTCGCGACGCTGCACGGATTCGCACCGTCGAGCGCGTAGTGCCGCTCGCCGCCGTCGGAATCGATCCACTGATCGCCGCGGATGACGCGCAGGAGCGTGCTCTTCCCCGAGCCGTTCTTCCCGAGGAACGTCCAGCTCTCGCCCGCTTCGAGCCGCCACGAAATGTCGTGCAAAACATGCCGCCCGTCCAGGTGAACGTTGGCGTGCGCAAGCGTGATGAGTGGAAGCAATTCGGCTAAGACACGGGTCTTGCGGACGGACTCGGCGACGCTTGCGGGATCGGCATGTCGAATAGTGGGCTCAGAGTGACGTTTTCGCGTGGCACGTCATTCAGTTGCGTGGCGCGCGCGATAGGGCAATGCTGGTGTTGTATCTTCTTCATTCCGGGAATACCATCATTGGTCAGGTGCGTTTGGGTTACGCTGCTGGTCGGCGTTCTTGGTTGAACTTGAGACCCTGATTTGTGTTGCTACGGCCAGAGGCGGTTCATCGTAGCGGTGTAGCGGGTGTGGATGGCGGGGGCGTTGCGGTGGGTGCCTTCGCGGATGAGGTGGTCGCCGCCGACGTAGACGTCGCGCACGCAGGCGGCGCCGCCGGCGACGATCCAGCGGTCGAGCAGCGTTTCGCGGTCGCCGCCGGCGAGCGCGGGATGCGTTGGGTCGAGGACGACGAGATCGGCGCGTTTGCCGGCGGCGAGTTCGCCCAGCGGGCGGCCGCAGGCGCGTGCGCCGTCACGCGCGCAGGCGACGTAGAGCTCGTTTGGTGACGGCGTGACGTCACGGCGCCGATCGCGTAGGCGCTGTCCATAAGAAAGCCAGCGCACTTCTTCGGCGGGATCGAGTCCGGCGTTGCTGTCGGAACCGATCCCGGCGCGGCCGCCCGCCGCCGCGAAGGGCTCCCAGGCGAAGAGCCCATCGCCGAGGTTCGCCTCGGTGGTGGGGCAGAGTCCGACGACCGCCTCGCTGTGCGCGAGCGCGCGTGACTCGTCCGCGACCAGATGGGTCGCGTGGACGGCGCACCAGTTCGCATCGACCGGTGCGTTCGCCAGCAGCCACTCCACCGGCCGCGCACCGAGCACGGCTCGCGCGCGTTCGACCTCCGCCGCGACCTCGGCGATATGAAGATGCACGGGCATCCGCGGGTCGCGTTCGGCACGCAGCGCCAGCACATCGCGCAGATCGTCCGGGTTCACCGCGCGCAGCGAGTGCGGCGCGATGCCGAGCCGGTGTTGCGGACCGCGCAACGGTGGCGCCAGCGCGTCGAGCAGCGCCGCGTAACCGTCGAGATCGCTCACGAAGCGGCGCTGTTCGGCGAGCGGCGGCGCGCTGCCGAAATCGCTCCAGCGATAAAACACCGGGAGCAGCGTCAGACCGATCCCGGCCGCGTTCGCGCCGGCGATGAGGCGTTCGCTCATCTCGGCGCGATTCGCATACGGCGTCCCGTCGGGCTGATGGTGAAGGTAGTGAAATTCGGCGACGGCCGTGTAGCCGCCGCGCAGCAGGTCCACGTACAGTTGCGCGGCGATCGCTTCGAGATCGTCGGGCGAGATGCGGCCGGCGAGGCCGTACATCGCGCTGCGCCAAGTCCAGAGGTTCCCGCGCGCGTCCGCACCGCGTTCGGCACGGCCGGCGAAGGCCCGCTGGAACGCGTGCGAGTGGATGTCCGGCATGCCGGGAACGACCGGGCCGGCAAGATGGACTCCGTCCCGCGTCGCAGAGTGGGGAGTGATCTGCTCGATCGTCCCCGTCGCGTCGATCTCGATGCGCACGTCGTCGGCCCAACCGTCCGGCAGCAGGGCCTGAGGCGCGATGAGCGTCCGGTTAACCAACGTGCGCCTCGCCACGATGAGCGGCCCGGGCTATGGGCTCATCGACGATGGGGCCGTCGTGATGGACGGCGCGCAGATTGCGTTCGCCGGCACGGCGCGCGGCGCGCCGGATGCGGACACGACCGTCGACGGCGAAGGCCTGCTGGTGACGCCCGGCCTCGTCGATCCGCACACCCACCTCGTCTACGCCGGCAATCGCGCGAGCGAATGGGAGGCGCGGCTGAACGGCATCGACTACGCGGAGATCGCCCGCAGCGGCGGCGGGATCGCCGGTACGGTGCGCGCCACGCGCGCGGCGAGCGACGACTTGTTGCGTGCGGCGGCGCTGGGTCGCTTGCGGACGTTGGCCGACAACGGCGTCACGACCGTGGAGATCAAGTCCGGCTACGGACTCGATACCGAGACGGAGGTTCGCATCCTGCAGATCGCGCGCGAGTTGGCGGCGCCCGCGAACGTCTCCGTGCGTACGACCTTCCTCGGCGCGCATGCCCTCCCGGCCGAATACGCCGGCCGCGAGGATGCGTACGTCGATCTCGTGTGTACCGAGATGCTGACGACCATCGCCGCCGAGGGGCTCGCCGACGCCGTCGACGCGTTCTGCGAGACGATCGCGTTCACGCCCGCGCAGACGGAGCGCATCTTCGCGAAGGCCGCGGCGCTGGGCTTGCCGGTGAAACTGCACGCGGATCAACTCAGCGACGGCGGCGGCGCGCGGCTGGCCGCGAAGGCGCACGCGCTCTCGGCCGATCACCTCGAATTCACCAGTCAAGACGGCGTCGAAGCGCTCGCGCAGAGCGGGACGGTCGCGGTGCTCTTGCCCGGCGCGTACTATTTCTTGCGCGAAACGCAAAAGCCGCCGGTCGCCGCGCTGCGCGCGGCGCGCGTCCCGATCGCGCTCGCCACCGACTGCAATCCCGGCACCTCGCCGATCGTCTCGCCGCTCGTCGTGCTCAACTTGGCCTGCACGCTCTTCGGGCTCACGCCGCTCGAAGCGTTGCACGGTTTGACCACCAACGCGGCGCGCGCGCTGGGGCTCTCCGACCGCATCGGGAGCATCGAGACGGGCAAGATCGCCGACCTCGCCCTGTGGGACGTCGCGCACCCAGTCGAACTCGCCTACGCCATCGGCGCGCGGCCGTGCGTGGCTCGCTACGTTCACGGGCGTTTCGTCAAATCATCGGCAGCGTGAGGCCGTGCTCGCGCGCGCACGCCTTGGCGCTCTCGTAGCCGGCGTCGGCGTGGCGCATCACGCCGGTCGCGGGATCGTTGGTGAGCACGCGTTCGAGCCGGCGCGCCGCATCGGCCGTGCCGTCGCACACGATCACCATCCCGGCGTGCTGCGAATAGCCCATCCCGACGCCGCCGCCGTGGTGGAAACTCACCCAGGTCGCGCCGCTCGCGGTATTCAAGAGCGCGTTGAGCAGCGGCCAATCGGAGACCGCGTCGCTGCCGTCGAGCAGCCCTTCGGTTTCGCGATTCGGTGAGGCCACCGAACCCGAATCGAGGTGATCGCGCCCGATCACGATCGGCGCCTTCACCTCACCGCGCGCGACCATCTCGTTGAACGCGAGGCCCGCCTTCGCCCGATCGCCCAGGCCGATCCAGCAGATGCGCGCGGGCAACCCCTGAAACGCGATGCGGTCGTGCGCCAGGTCGAGCCAGTTGACGAGCCCGCGGTTCTCGGGAAAGAGTTTCTTCAGCTTCGCGTCGGTGGCGTGGATGTCGGCGGGATCGCCCGAGAGCGCGACCCAGCGGAAGGGCCCGATGCCGCGGCAGAAGAGCGGCCGGATATAGGCCGGGACGAAGCCCGGGAAATCGAACGCGTCGCTCACACCTTCGTCGTAAGCCACCTGGCGCAGGTTGTTGCCGTAGTCGACGGTCGGGATGCCGAGCCGATGGAACCCCAGCATCGCGCGAACGTGCAGCGCCATCGACGTTTTCGCGGCTTCCTCGACCGCGTGCGGATCGTCGCGGCGCGCTTGCGCGGCCTGCTCCAGCGTCCAGCCGGCGGGCAAGTAGCCGTTGCGCGGATCGTGTGCGCTGGTTTGATCGGTGACCAGATCCGGCCGCACGTCGCGCCGCAGGAGTTCGGGATAGACGTCGGCGGCGTTGCCGAGCAGGCCGATGGACACCGGACGTTTGGTCGCGACGGCTTCGGCGATGCGCGCGAGCGCGGCGTCCAGATCGTCGATGCGCTCGTCGAGATAGCGCGTCTCGAGCCGCTTTTGGATGCGCGCCGGATCGCATTCGACCGCGAGCAGCGAGGCGCCGGCCATCGTCGCCGCGAGCGGCTGCGCGCCGCCCATCCCGCCCAGGCCCGCGGTGAGGATCCAGCGCCCGCGCAGATCGCCGCCGTAGTGCTGCCGGCCCGCCTCCATGAACGTCTCGTAGGTGCCTTGCACGATGCCTTGCGAGCCGATGTAGATCCACGAGCCGGCGGTCATCTGGCCGTACATCATCAGCCCGCGGCGGTCGAGTTCGTTGAAATGCTCCCAGGTCGCCCAATGCGGGACGAGGTTGGAGTTGGCGATCAAGACCCGTGGCGCGTCGGCGTGCGTGCGGAAGACGCCGACCGGCTTGCCCGATTGCACGAGCAGCGTTTCGTCGTCGCCGAGCTTGCGCAAGGCGTCGACGATCGCATCGAAACAGCGCCAGTTCCGGGCCGCTTTGCCGATCCCGCCGTAGACGACCAACTCGTCAGGCCGTTCGGCGACTTCGGGATCGAGGTTGTTCATCAGCATGCGCAGCGGCGCTTCGGTGAGCCAACTCTTCGCGCTGAGAACCGTTCCGCGCGGCGCCCGCACGGGGCGCGCCCCGGCGATCACCGGCTTGCTCCGATCGCCGCGTGCGCCGCGGCGATGAGCGTGCCGTCGCGCAAGAGCGCGCGCGCGGCGACGATGTCCGGCGCGGGCGAACGATCCGACGCGAGCGGTGCGATCACGGTGCGCGCGGCGTCGTATGCGGCGCCGGTGCCGCGCCCCGAGGCGACCGGCCGGCGGAAATCGGTCGCGGCCAGCGCCCCCAGCAGTTCGCACGCGAGCACGCCTTCGACGTTGTCCAGAATCGCGTGCAGCGTGCGCGCCGCCGTCGTGCCCATACTGACGTGATCTTCCTGGCCGGCCGACGTCGGTATCGAATCGACGCTCGAGGGAAACGCCAGTCCCTTGCTTTCGCTCACCAGCGCCGCCGCCGTGTATTGCGCGAGCATGAGCCCCGACTCGAGTCCGGGACGCTTCGCCAGGAACAGCGGCAGCCCGCGTTCTTCGCCGTTGAGCAAGAGGTAGAGCCGCCGTTCGGAGATCGACGCAAGCTCGACCATGGCGGCTTTGAGGAAATCGCTCACCAAACCGACGGGCTGCCCGTGAAAGTTCGCGCCGGTGAGGAACTCGTCGTCGGCCGCGAACACGAGCGGGTTGTCGGTGACCGAGATGGCTTCGACCTCGACGACCCGCCGCGCGTGCGCGGCTGCGTCGCGCACGGCGCCGTGCACGACGGGGATGCAGCGAAACGAATACGGATCCTGAACCCGCCCGCAATCGCGGTGCGAGCGCATGATCGCCGAATCGGCCAGCAGCGCCCGCAGCCGGGTCGCGACCTGCGCTTGCCCGGGATGCGGGCGCAGCGCGTTGATGCGCGGATCGAAGACGCGGTCGGTCGCGAGAAAAGCCTCGATCGAGAGCGCGCCGATCACATCGGCCGCATCGATGAGTCGCTGCGCGCGCAAGACGGCGAGCGCGGCGATTCCGGTCATCACTTGCGTGCCGTTCACCAGCGATAGCCCCTCTTTCGCCGCCAGCGCGATCGGCTGCAAACCCGCCCGGCGCAGGGCCTCGGCGCTGGGCAGCCGATCGCCCAAATAGAACGCTTCGCCTTCGCCGATCAGGGTGAGCGTCATATGCGCGAGCGGCGCGAGATCGCCGCTTGCGCCGACCGACCCTTGCGCGGGAACGACCGGCGTGACGCCGCGATTGAGCAGTTCGCACAGCAGGTCGAGCGTCTCGAGCCGCACGCCGCTATGTCCGGCCGCGAGCGAACTCGCGCGCAACACGCCCGCGGCGCGCACTTGCTCTTCATCGAGCGGGCGCCCCGTGCCCGCGGCATGCGAGCGCACGAGGTTGAGTTGGAGCTGCGCCGTGTCGTCGCGATCGATCACGACGTCGGCCATGCGCCCGAAACCCGTGGTCACGCCGTAGATGATCGCTCCGAGCGCGAATTGCCGGTCCACCGCAGCGCGCGCTGCCGCGACGCGTTCGCGGGCGGCCGGCGCGATCGTCACGTGCGCGCCGCGCACGGCGATGTCTTCGATCGTCTCGAGCGCGAGCGTCCGCCCGTCGAGTTCGTGCCGCGTTTCTGCCGACCGTGCCATCCCCGGGGCTTCGCTATGCGCTACCGGGGGCCCCGGCCGCTACGTTTCGGCATTCGTCGAGTCGTTTGAGCAAGAATGCTTTATCGCGGGTGTTGCGCGCGAGTTCGTAGGCGCGCTCGAACTCGGCGCGCGCCTCGGGATAGCGGCGCAGTTTCACGAGCAGATCGCCGCGGACGCTCGGCAGCAGATGGTACGCCGCAAGCGACGGCTCGCGGGCGAGGCGCTCGACGATTTCCAGCCCCGCCGCGGGGCCGTCCGCCATCCCGACCGCGACGCCCCGGTTCAACTCGACGACCGGAGACCGGACGACGCGGGCAAGCGCGCCGTAGAGATCCGCGATGCGCCGCCAATCCGTTTGCGCCGCCGTTTGCGCTCGTGCATGACATGCGCCGATCGCGGCCTGGAGCCCATACGAGCCGAGTTCTCCAAGGCGTTCCGCCCGGCCGAGCGCGCCGAGGCCGCGGCGGATCTGCAACTGATCCCACTTGGCGCGATCTTGGTCGAGCAGCAGAATCGGTTCGCCGTCCGGCCCGACGCGCGCGGGCATGCGCGACGCTTGAATCTCCATCAACGCGACGAGTCCGTGCACTTCGGATTCGAGCGGAAGCAGCGCCGCGAGCATTCGCCCGAGCCGCAGCGCATCTGCAACGAGTTCCGGGCGCAGGACGTCGTCGCCGGCCGATGCGGCGTACCCCTCGTTGAAAATCAAGTACACGGCTTCGAGGAGCGACGCGACGCGGCGCAGACGCTCGGGTCCGGACGGCACCTCGAACGGGACGTTCGCGTCACTTAGCGTGCGTTTCGCGCGCACGATGCGCTGCGCGATCGTCGCCTCCGAGGTCAGGTAGGCGCGCGCGATCTCGGCCGTCGTCAAGCCCCCGAGAAGCTTGAGCGTCAGCGCGACGCGCGCTTCGGGCGAGAGCATCGGATGGGATGCGACGAACATCAAGCGCAGGACGTCGTCGTCGATCTCTTCGATCGCTTGCGCGAAGTCCGGCTCGGCTCCGCCGGCCGGAAGATCGCGCGCGAGCAGCGCCGTTTTTTCGGCGAGTTTCGTATCGCGCCGTACCTGGTCGACGGCTCGCCGTTTGGCGACCGCCATGAGCCACGCGCCTGGATTACGCGGGATGCCTTCGTCCGGCCACTGTGCGAGCGCCGAGACGAAGGCATCCGCGGCGAGATCCTCGGCTCGGCCGACGTCGCGGGTCACGCGGGACAGGTGTGCGATCAAGCGCGGCGATTCGATGCGCCAGATCGCCGCGAGCCTGCTCTGGAGGCCGGCGTCGCTCACACCGGCGGTGAGACCTTGAGGTCATCCAACGTGATCCGATCGTGACGCGCTTGTTGTTCCGGCGTCACGATGCCGGCAAAATCTTCGGCTTGAAACACCTCGCGAATTTCGATCGTCGCCGCCTGATCGAACGGAGCGTGCGTAAAGCGCTCGACGACTTCTTGGCGCGACTTGCCCTCGACGATCCAGAATCCGGCGATGAGTTCTTTGGTCTCCGCGAACGGGCCGTCGGTAATCGTCGTGCGGCCCTCGTCGAAACGCAGCCGCGTTCCGTTCGCCGAGCGCCGCAGCCCCTCGGCGGCCAGCAATACGCCGTCCTTCGCGAGCTGCTCGTTGAACTGGCCCATTTTCTCGATCTGGTCCCACGTCGGCAGGACGCCCGCCTCGGAGTTCTTGTCGGCCTTGACGAAAACTAAGAATTTCATGCGTTCGTTCTCCTTGGAGATGTGCGTTCTCAACCGAACGTCGAACGGCGTTATCCCTTTTCGACACTACGCGCTGGCGAGGGCGGCTTGGGCTTCTTTGGCGTCCAGCGGCTGGTTGTAGACCGGGGTTCCGGGTTGCTGCCGCCGGCCGGCCGCGAGGCTGCCGGCGTCGATGGCGTCGAACCCGATCTGGTCGATCAGGGCCATCACCACGGCCTTGGCCTCGGCGTCGTCGCTCGCCACGGGGATCGCGAGCCGGCCTTTCGCGCCTTTGGGTTTCCCCTCGGTCGCCAAACGCCGGAAATAGATCGTGTTGAAGGCCTTCACGAGGCGTGCGCCAGGCACGAGCAGGGCCGTGATCTCGCTTGACGTGCGTTCGCCGAGGTCTTCGATCTCGAAGTCCTCGGTGTACGGGTTCATGGCGTCGACCACGATCTTGTCCTCGTAGGGACCGGCCTCGGGGATCGCCTCTTCCTTAGCCGTCCAGGGCACCGCGATCAGGACGAGGTCACCGAAGGCGACGGCGTCCTCGGGGGTCGAGGCGACCACGCCCGGACCGAGCCCTTCGACCAGCTTCGCCAGAGACGCCGGTCCGCGCGAGTTGGCGAGGCGAACCGAATGGCCGGCAGCGGCAAACAGCCGTGCCGCGGTGGAGCCGATATTGCCGGCGCCGAGGATTCCGATGTTCATGGGCGTGGTCCGTAGGAGCGTGAGGCGTGACCCGAATGCTCGGCGCCCGGCGCCCCCGGTTCCTTCTCAGACGCCGTCGGGCGTCGTCGGGAAACGGCCGCCGGGGTCCCGATTGCGGGTTTACTGGTCGTTGCTATCGATGAAGTCGGTGATTCGTTTCGAGATGTCGCTGCGCCAGCGGCTGCCGTTGAAGATACCGTAATGGCCGACGCCGGGGACGAGGTAGTTCGCGCGTTTGGAATCAGGGATGCTCGAACACAGTGCCTGCGCGGCGAGCGTTTGGCCCGGCGCCGAGATGTCGTCGTTTTCGCCCTCGACGGTCATCAGCGCCGTGCGCTCGATGGCTTTCGGAAGGACCGGTTCGCCGCGCCACATCATCGTTCCGCGCGGCAACGCGAAGGTCTTGAAGACCGTTTCGATCGTCTGCAGATAATACTCCGCCGTCACGTCCATGACGGTCAGGTATTCGTCGTAGAACTTGCGGCGGGCCGCGGCCGAATCGCCGTCACCGCGCACGAGGTCGTTGAACATCTCGATGTGCGTGTCGACGTGGCGCTTGGTGTTCATCGCGATGAACGCGCCGATCTGCAGGAAGCCGGGATAGACCCTTCGGCCGGCGCCCGGGTAGCGCGCCGGAACGATGGTCGTACAATTCTGCTCGAACCACTCGAGCGACTGTTGCTCGGCGAGCAGCGTCGGCGCGGTTTCGGCGGCGCGCGGATCGACCGGGCCGCCCATCACGGTCATCGAACGCGGCTGGGCCGGGTCGTTCCAGGTAGCCAGCAGCGCAACGGCGGCGATGACGGCCGGACCGGGCTGACAGACCGCGATAAGGTGGATGGCCGGGCCGAGCAGGCGGATGAACTCGAGCAGATATGCGATGTTGTCGTCGAGGTCGAAGCGGCCGGCCGCGAGCGGAACCTCGCGGGCGTCGACCCAGTCGGTGACATACACGTCATGGTCGATGAGCAGCGCGTCGACCGTGCCGCGCAGCAGCGTCGCGAAGTGGCCCGAGAGCGGCGCGACCAGCAGGATGCGCGGGACGGTGACGCCCGGCGCGCGGTCGCGCGCGAAGTGGATGAGTCGACAGAAGGGCCGCTCGACGATGACTTCCATCCGCGCGGACACGTCCCACGGCGCCTTTTCATGGCGTTCCACCACCCCCGACCAGACCTCGGCGGCGGCGGTGATCATCTTCGCCGGCAACGAGTAGGCGAACGGGGAGAGCGGGTTCCCGAAGAGCGTGCGCGTCGCGGCGGCGGTCCAGCGCGCGGGCGTCATCGCGAGGTAGGTTGCGTCGTAGAGTTCGTAGAGGGTATCGATGGTCGCTCCTTCGTGCACCCGCTTGGTTCCTAGATAAACGAAAACGGGTGCCGCCACCTCGTGACGACACCCGCAGCGACCACGAGGGGTGAAAAACTAGTTGGCTGACGAGCCGGGTTTGGTGAGCCGCTCGTACGCGGCGGTCGCGTCCTTCTGGATCGAGCCGAACAGGTTGCCGAGCTGGGTTGCGAAGGCTTTCTGCTGTTCGAAGACGGCGGTCGCGAAGGTCGTATTCAGTTCGACGATCTTCTCGATCGTGGGGAACGACTCGCTCGTCGGCAAAGCCGGCGTAGGAAGCTCGGCGACGAACTTGCGGATCGTCGAGAGCGTCTCGAGTTGCGCGTTCTGGATCTTCTTGAGAGCGTCGAGGCTCTGGTCTTGGAGTTTGGTAACGGTCTCGGTAAAGGTATCGGGCATGATGGTTCTCCGGAAGAGGCGGCGGAAAGGGGCTCCTGCTAAGTATATCTAGCAGATGCTATGCCTGTCAACTCCCCCGGTCACCCTGAGCTTGTCGAAGGGCCTTCGGTGAAGCCGCGGTAGATTCGGATCAGGGTGTCCTTTTGGTCGAGGCTCAGGAGCGGGTCGAGCAAGACGGCTTCCTCGACCCCGCGCGGCGAGCCATCGGTCGCCGGCTTGTGATCGAGCAGTCCGGCCTGGGCGTACATCGTCTCGGCGGAGATTCGCAAAGCCGCGGCGATGCTCTTGAGCACGTCGGCCGAGGGCTTGTACATCCCGCGCTCGATTTGGCTGAGGTAGGGGTTGGATATCTTCGCGATCTCGGCCAGTTGCCGCATCGAGAGGTTGGCCAGCTCGCGCTGGCTCTTGATGAAGGCGCCGAGCGCGCCGAGCACGTCCCCGCCCTCGGGTTTGTCGCTCACGACGGGATCTCCAGCGGCGGCGCGAGTTCGTTGCGGACATAGTGTCCCGGCGCCGGCGCGTCGCCTGACGGCAGGGCTGCGGGTTTCACCGGCTTCCCGCCGCTGTGGTGCTTCATCCACTCGACCCAGGCGAGCCACCAGCTCCCCTCATGCCGGGTCGCGCCGGCACGCCACTCGTCGGCCGTCTCGCTTTTTTCGACCCGCGGTTTGGTCCAGTAATGGGCCTTGCGGTTCTCGGGCGGGTTGACGATGCCCGCGATGTGACCCGAATTCGAGAGCGTGTAGGTCACGTCGGAACTGCCCACGGCGCACGCGGTCATGAACGAGGAATGCCACGGGGCGATGTGATCGCCTTCGGCGCCCAGGATATAGAGCGGCGTCGTGATGCGGCGCAGGTCGATCGGCGTGTCGAGGATCGAGAAGGCGCCCGGCTTGACGAGGTCGTTGCGCAGATAGCAGGCGCGCAGATACTGCGAGTGCATCCGCGCGGGCATGCGGGTGCCGTCGTTGTTCCAGCTCAGCAGATCGAACGCGGGCGGTTTGCGGCCCATGAACCAGTTGTTGACGACGTAATTCCACACCAAATCGTTACCGCGCAGGTAGTCGAAGGTCTTCAGCATCGAACCTTCGTCGAGGTAGCCGCGCTCGCCCATCGTCCGCTCGAGCCGTGCGATCGTCGTCTCGTCGGTGAAGACGCCCAGATCCCCGGGTTCGCTGAAGTCGACCATCGTGTTCGTGAGCGTGGCGCAACCGATGCGCTCGCTCTGCCCGTGCGCCGCGAGATAGGCGAGCAAGATGACGGTGATCGTGCCACCCAGGCAGAGCGCGAAGAGATCGGTTTGGTGCCGGCCGGTAATGCGTTCGATCGCCGCCAGTGCGGCCAACGGCCCCAGGCGCAGGTAATCGTCCATGCCGAGGTGCGCCATCGAGGCGTCGGGGTTGCGATAGGAGATCATGAACGTTTGCCGGCCGCTGCGCACGGCCCACTCGACGAACGAACGGCCCGGCGCGAGGTCCATGATGTAGTATTTGTTGATCCAGGGCGGACTGCAGAGCAGCGGCCGTTTGAACACGGACGGCGTCTGCGGTTCGTAGGCGATCAGTTCGATCAGCTCGTTGCGCATCACGACGCGCCCCGGCGTCGCCGCCATATTGCGGCCCAGCTCGAAGCCCGACGAATCGACCTGGCGCGGCCGGCCGTCGTTCTCGCTCACGTCGTCGAGATAATTCTGCATCCCGCGCATCAGGCTCGCGCCGCCGGTATCGATGGCTTCCTTCACCACGGCCGGATTGAACCACGGCACGTTGCTCGGCGCGAGCGCGTCGCTGAGCATCGAGAGCGCGAAGCGAGCCTTGTGCTTCGTCTGCTCGGAGAGATGCGATTCCTCGACGAGCCGCAGGGCCGCCTTCGCCCGCACGACGTACGACTCGACCATGCTCGCCAGAAACGGGTTGTCGCTCCAAGCGCGGTCGGCGAAGCGTTTATCGCCCGGCGCGGGCGACGCGGCCGGTCCGGTCTGCGTGAAGCGCTGCAGGAGCCCCAGACCGATGGCCTGATCGGCCAGCGCGACGTCGGCCATCCAGCGCGCCATCCGCACGGGATCCAACATCGCTTCGGCCGCGACCGCGCGCAAGGCGTCGCCCAGCGATGCCGGATCGAGCCCGGTCACATCGAGGCCGTAGCCGAAATCCTCGGCCGGGAATTCGGCCGGAGTCAGGGCTGCCTCACATGTCGAGCCCGCCGTTGATCGAGAGCACCGTGCCGGTGATATAGCCGGATCCGGGTGCCAAAAGAAATTCGACGGCGTAGGCGACTTCTTCGGGCGTGCCCAACCGGTGCATCGGGATCTTCTCGATGATCTTCTCGAGCGCCGCGGGCGGGATCGCGGTGAGCATCTCGGTAGCGATGAACCCCGGCGCGACGCTGTTGACGGTGATGCCGCGCTGTGCCATCTCGAGCGCGAGGCTCTTGGTGAACCCGAAGAGCCCCGCCTTCGAGGCCGCGTAGTTCGCCTGACCGATGTTGCCGGTCTGACCGATGACCGAGCTGATGTTGACGATCCGCCCCAAGCCGCGCGCGATCATGTGTTCGATGACGGCCTTGGACATCGAGAACGTCCCGGTGAGGTTGACCTCCAGGACGTTCTCCCAGTCTTCGTGGGTCATCTTGCGAACGGTTTTGTCGACCGTGATGCCGGCGTTGTTGATGAGAAAGTCGATCCGGCCGTGGCGCTCGAGCACGGCATCGACGACGCGCCTGCAGTCCTCAGGCCGGTCGACGCGGCCCTGATGGATCGAGACGTTGGGCGCAAGCTCCACCTCGAGGTCTCGCGCCGTTGCTTCGTCGCGGCTGTATCCTGCGGCGACGTGGGCGCCGTGATTCGCGAGCATCCTCGTGATCGCGGCGCCGATGCCGCGCGTTCCGCCGGTAACAAGTGCGACCTGGCCCTCGAACATCGGAGATTCCTTTTATCACTGCAGCAGCTCTGTGCAAGAATGCACCCGACCCTTCGCACGGGCAAACCGCCGAGCCTGTCGTCCTTCGACAAGCTCAGGATGACGTCGCGGTTGGCTCCCCTTCGAGTGACTCCCTATGACATGATACCGGGGCGGTAATATCGCGGCTACGGGCCGGACATTCGCGCTCCTTACGCTTGGCGAATGGATGGAATGCAGTGGATGGCGAGCGCGATGCGGGCGGCGCGCGAACAACTGGATAGCGCCGCGCACAATCTCGCCAATGTCTCCAGCGACGGCTTCCGGCGGGTTGCGACGCAACTCGAACTGAGCCAGCGCGGGCTTGGCGTTCGCTCGAGCGTGACGTTCGAGCAGGGCGCCGTCCGCCACACCGGACGGGATCTCGACCTGGCCCTGCTCGGACCGGGGAGTTTTCGCGTGGCCGGCGAGCCGACGCGCAACGGCGCGTTCGTGCGCGACCGCGACGGCTACCTCGCCGACGATCGCGGCCGGCGCGTCGCCGGGCGCTGCGGCCCGATCCGGTTTCCGGACGGCGCGGCGATCGCGCCGGACGGCACGATCCGGGCCGGCGGCCGGGTCGTCGACCGCCTCGCGCTGCCGGCCGGAACCCGGGTGCAGAGCGGCGCGCTCGAAGCAAGCAACGTCAACGCGATCGCCGAGTCGCTGAACGTGCTGCAAGCGCAACGCGCGTTCGAGACGGCGCAGAAGGTGCTCGTCGCGATCGACGACGCGCGCAACAAAGCCGCCAACGACGTGGGCCGCGTCCAGTGAACCGCGCGATGTACGCGGCGGCCTCCGGCATGGCCGCGCAGCAGCAAAACCTCGAGATCATCGCCGACAATCTCGCCAACGCCGATGTTGCCGGCTTCAAACGTGCGACGGCGTCGTTCGCCGACGTGAACGCCGGCGGTTCGCTCGGCCTGGGCACGGCGAGTCTGGGCCGGCACGCGCTCTTCGTCCAGGGGAAGCTCGAGAAGAGCGACGGCCCGTTCGAACGTCGCGCTCGACGGCGCGGGCTTTTTCTGCCTCGAGAAGGACGGGCGCTTCGCGTACACGCGGGCCGGCGAGTTCTCGCGCGCGGCCGATGGCTCGGTTCGCAATGCCGAGGGCTGGCGGCTGCGCGGGGTGACGATTCCGGCCGACGCACTGCGCGTCGACGTGGCCGCGGACGGACACGTGTTCGCCGCTCGCCCCGGCGCCCCGCACGCAGCGTCCGGCCGCATCGATCTGGCGTCGTTCATCGCCCCCGAAGGGCTGAACGCGCTCAGCGGCACGCTCTTCGCGGCCACCCCCGAGAGCGGCGCGCCGCGCGTGTTCCACCCCGGCGGGGCGGTCAAGACCACGCTCGCGTTCGGGATGCTCGAGAAGAGCAACGTCTCGATCGTCGAGTCGATGATGGCGATCATGACCGCGCAACGCGCGTACGAAGCCAACGCGAAAGGAGTTCAGGCGGCCGATGAAATGCTGCGCATCGCCAACAACCTCCACCGGAGTTGATCCGCCGGTGCCGCCGGTCGCGCAAGCCGTCGAAGCACTGCTCTTCAGCGAGATCCTTAAACCGCTGGCCGGCGCGCTGGGACCGCTGGGCGAGGAGTTCACCGCGCTCGTTGCGGAACGCGCGTTCGTAAGGCCGCCGCGATGACCGCCGCGGTGCAGCGCGACGAAAGCGCCCAGCGCGAGGCCGCGATTCGCGAACTCTTCCCCCTCGTGCGAACCATCGCGCGCCGGGTGGCGCGCATGGTCGGCGTCGCGGAACTCGACGATCTCGTCGGCGACGGCTGCGTCGGGCTCATTCGCGCCGTCGACGGATTCGATCCGGCGCGCGGCGTGTCGCTCGCGCGCTACGCCCGCCACGTCGTCGCCGGTGCGATGCTCAACGGCATCCGTCAGCGCGACCCCGTCTCCGAACGCGTGCGCAGCGTGCTGCGCATCGCCGAGCGCGAACGATTCGCGATCGCTTGCGAAACCGGCACCGCTCCGGCGCTGCGCGAACTGGAAGCGCGGCTCCCCGAACTGCACCGTGCGCGAACCGAAGCGCACCGCAACGTGCCGCTCTCCATCGACGTGCCGCTGCCCGAAGGTGAACGCCTCGTGCAGGATCGCGCGGCCGACCCGCAAGCCATCACCGAGTGCGCGTTCGAGCGGGCGCTCGTGGAGCGCGCCATCGCAGCGCTGCCGCCGCGCCAGCGCACGATCGTGCTCGCGCACTACTTCGGCGAACGTTCGCTGCGCGAGATCGGCGCTCGCCTCGCCGTCTCGCCGCAGCGCGTCTCGCAACTCCATCTCAGTGCGATCGCACGCCTGCGCCGGGCCCTGGCGAGTGCCCGATGAACGACGCGACCAACGCGCAGCCGCTGCTCGACGCGCCGCTTCCGCTGGTGGTTGGGAACGTCGCCGCCGATCCGGAAGCAACCGAAGTTCGCGCCCGCCTGCCCAGCGACCATCCGGCCTGGCAAGCCGACACGTTCTCGATCTCGTCGCGTACGCGCGCGCTGCTCGCGACGCTGCGGCCGGTCGTCGTCGCGGTGGTCTCCTTCTGGGACCACGCGGCGCGTACGCTCTCCCTAGGCCACGGCACGCTGTGCGTCGACCTCAGCGGCTGCTACCGCTTACGCTGAAGCGAAAAGAAAAAAGGCCCACCGGTGGATCCGGCGGGCCTCGTGATGACCTTCGACGTTGGCGCTAGTACTTGATGAGGAGTTCGAGTCCCACGGTCTGGTTCTGACTGTACGGGGTTACGAGATTCGATTGGAAGAACGACGGCACCGTGGAATAATCGTGCCGGTATTCGCCGCGCACGATCGCGTTGTTCGAGAGGTTGTAGGCGAGCGTTGCCGTGCCTTCGTGCCAGAGCTGCTGGAAGCCGGTGCGGTAACCGTCCGAATCGTTGAAACCTTCGTAGCGGACCGACGCGGAGAGCTTCGGATCGAACTGATACGTCGCGTAGCCTGCTAGCCCGCTCCACGACGCCGTGTTCGATCCGTCGATGGTGTAGAGGCTCGCGTTGGCTTGGCGACCGTGATCGTAGTTGGCCGCGAACGTCAGCGCGCTCGTCACGTGCCAGGTTCCGACCGCATCGATCAGCGTGCGCTGCCCTTGCGCGCCCGACGGCACGCCGTTGCCGGTCCCTTGGACATAGGGATTGTAGGGATTCGTGTAGTTTGCCAACTGCTCGATTCCCGTGTAGCCCTGCGCCGTAAGCGAGAGTGCCGAACTCGGGTTAAATGCTAGACCGTATTCGGCGGTGTAGCGCCCGTTGGTCGACTTGATCTCGTCCCAGCCTTCGTTGACACCGCCGATGAGCGAGAGGTGCGAATTGTAGGCGTAGGTGAGACGGGCTCCCGTGTGCGTGAACGGGACGGCATAGCCGAACAGAATCGACCGCGAAAACTGCGTGTTGCTCGGGCTTTCGATGACTTCCGCGCCTGCGAGTGTTTCAAATTTTCCACCCTGCAGCGTGAATTTGCCGGCCGTGTACGTGAGGTAGGCCTGCGTTACATCGAATCCGCTGAACGCGCCCGGATACGAGGCGATGATGTCGGCGTCGGTTCCCGCGCTCACTTCGATCTTGCCGCCGAAGTTGCCCGAGGTGAGGACGACCTGACCGTTGACGTTTTGGAAATCCGGTTGCTTGTTGAGGTAGTCGAACACGCGCGACGGCGAGTTGTTCGCCCAGCGCGTCGAGGTGTTTCCGAGGCTATTGGTATAGCCGAGATCGCCGAACCCGCTCCACTGGAGCGTCTTGGGTGGCGGAGAAGGAGCCGGGGTCGGCGTCGCAGCCGGAGCCGGACTCGCCTTGGGAGCCGCCGTCGCCGCCGGAGCTGGCGATGGCGCGGTTTGCGCCGAGGCGGCGGATGTTGCTGCGGCGACGACGATCGCGATCGCGACGCACGCGCTATATATCCTGTTCAAATCCAACCTTTCTCAGAGGTGGTGATGGAAAAAGGCCCGCCCGGTCTCCCGTGCATGGCCTTTTTGCCGAGGAAGTGGGTCGAGAATACGCGGCGGCGGCGTTGTCAGCCAGACCGCCGGTGCATCAAGAACAATGCAGCGAAGGCAAACCATGCGGAATCACCGCGCCGATCTTATGCACTTCTTAAGGGTAGAGGAAGGCGAGACCGTAGGCATACCACCAATGTGACATCGTTTGGCGCTCGTTGCTGTGCAATTGGAGGGAACGCCCGCGTCGGTCATCGTTCTCGGCGATCGACCAGTTGACAAGGAGTACGAACGCATCGCTCCTGCCGCGAGGGAGCCGCGCTTAGGCCGGGAGCGGTGCCGGGGTCGCGGACTCGACGTTCGCGACCATCCCTTCGATGAGCCGGCCGAGGGCTTCGGCGCCGCGCGCCGAGACGGTGAGTACTTCTTCGTGCGACGTCTTGCTGCCGTCGTGGACGTTGGTGATGAGGCTGAAACCGACGACGCTGGCCCCCAGCGCACGCGCGGCGATCGTTTCGAGCACGGTTGACATGCCGACGGCGTCGGCGCCGATACCACGCAGCCAATTTGCTTCCGCGGGCGTCTCGAACGCAGGTCCGGCCAGGCCCACGTAAACGCCGTCGTGCATGACGATCTGATACTCTCCCGCCATGTGGCGCGCGAGTTCGCGCAGCCGCACGTCGTACGCGTCTGACATGTCCGTGAAGCGTGACGGGACGTCGATGGGCAGCGCGGGGCCGAGCAGCGGGCTCGTGCCGGTGAGGTTGATCTGATCGGCGAGCAGCATGAGGTCGCCGGGCCGGTAGTCGCGATTGAGGCCGCCCGCTGCGTTCGTGAGTACGAACGTGCGCGCGCCGGCGGCGGCGGCGAGCAGAATCGGGAGGATCACCTCGCGGGGCGAGCGGCCCTCGTAGAGGTGGAAGCGGCCGGCGAACGCGATCACGCGCCGGCCGTGCAGATCGCCGATCAGCGCCTCGCCGGAATGTCCCGGAACCGTAGGCGTCGGGAGCACGCCGATCTTCTTGTAGGAGATGGCTTCGCCGCTGATCCGGTCGCGCAGCACCGTCGCGAAGCCCGAGCCGAGCACGACCGCGCAATCGATCGGGCCGCCGGCTCGATCTTGGATGAACTCGGCGGCTTCGTGGAGGTGCTTTTTTTTCATCTCGGGAGAGCGGTCGGCACGAGGAGGTTCTCACCGGTCATGGCGGCGGGGACGGGCAGGCCGAGCAGCGGGAGCAGGGTGGGCGCGACGTCGCCGAGTTTGCCGTGGTGGGCGAAAGTCCCCACCGCCGCCTCGCTCACCACGATGAACGGGACCGGGTTGGTGGTATGGGCGGTCAGCGGGTTGCCGTCCTCGTCGATCTTCTCTTCCGCGTTGCCGTGGTCGGCCGTGATCGCGAGGATGCCGCCGGCCGCGCGCACTGCCTGCTCGAGCCGCCCCAGACACACATCGAGCGTCTCGATGCCCGAGATCGTCGCAGCCCATTTGCCGGTGTGCCCGACCATGTCGGCGTTGGCGTAGTTCATCACGATCACGTCGTGGTGGTGGTGCGCGACGTCTTCGACGGCGATGTTGGTGATCTCGGCAGCCGACATCTCGGGCGCCAGATCGTAGGTCGCGACGCTGCGGTTGGAGGGGATGAGCGTGCGATCTTCACCCGGGAACACGTCTTCGCGGCCGCCGTTGAAGAAGTAGGTAACATGGGCGTACTTCTCGGTTTCGGCCAGCCGCAGCTGCGTGAGACCGGCTTGGGCTACGATTTCGCCGAACGTGTCGAACTGCGGGCGCGGGCCGAAGAGCACGGGATTCGGAAAGTTCTCCTCGTAGCGGGTCATCGTCGCGAAGATGAAATCGCGGTACGCATGGACCGGGAACTCGTGAAAATCCGGCTTCGTGAATGCGAGCGTCAGTTCGCGCGCCCGATCGGGGCGGAAGTTGAAGAAGATGCAGGCGTCACCGTCGGCGATCGGGCGCGGCTCGCCGATGACGGTCGGCAGCACGAACTCATCGGTTTCGCCGCGCAAGTAGGCGTCGCTCAGCGCGGCGCTCGCGGTCGGCGCGCGATACGCGGATTCGCCGCGCGCGAGGGCCGCATAGGCTTTTTCCGTGCGCTCCCAGCGCCGGTCGCGATCCATTGCGTAGTAGCGTCCGGCGATGGTGCGGATGGCGCCGCGCCGGCCGGCCTTGGCGAGATACGCTTCGAGCCGGTCGATGTAGGTGTGCGCCGACGACGGCGGCACATCGCGTCCGTCGAGGAACGCGGCGATCCCCAGCGGCACGCGCGCGGCGACGGCGGCGTCGATGAAGGCCTCGAGATGATCTTGCGAACTGTGGACCTTGCCGTCCGAGAGCAAACCGAGCAAGTGCAGCGTTCCGCCGGTCTTGCGGACGTGCTCGATGCACTGCAGCAGGACCCGGTTGTGCGGGAGGCGGCCTTCGGCGATCTCGGCATCGATCACGACGATGCCTTGCGGCACGGTGCGGCCGCTGCCGATGTTGATGTGCCCGACCTCGCTGTTGCCCATGATCCCGGCGGGCAGGCCGACGGCCTCACCGCTCGCATCGAGGGTCGTCCAGGGGTGATGCGCGAGGATGCGCGTCCAGTTGGGGAGATCGGCGGCGGCGATCGCGTTCCCATGGCGTTCGTCGCGAACGCCCCAGCCGTCGAGGATGGCGAGCACGAACGGCCGGCGGCGGCTCATGCCGGCGAGCCTTTGCGGGCGTTGCGCAGCAGGGCCGCATACGACGCCGGATCGAGGCTCGCCCCGCCGACCAGCGCGCCCGCGATATGCTCCTGCGCGACGAACGCGGCAATATTATCGGGCTTCACGCTGCCGCCGTAGAGCAGCCGCACGCCGGCGAGTCCGGCGACGGCCGTGCGGATCGCGCCCATCGTGCGGTTTGCGCTTTCGGGAGTGTCGGTTTTGCCCGTACCGATCGCCCAGATCGGTTCGTAGGCCACCACGCAGCGCGCCACGGCGCCGGGCTCGACGCCGGCGAAGGCGCCGCGCGTCTGCGCGACGACGCGTTGCGCGGCTAGTCCGGCCGCGTGCTCGTCCTCGGTTTCACCGACCGCGACGATCGGCGTGATGCCGTGCGCCAGCGCGGCCTGGACCTTGCGGTTGACCGTCGCATCGGATTCCGCGGCGCCGGCGCGCCGTTCCGAGTGGCCGAGGATGACCCAGCGCACGCCGAGTTCGAGCAGCATCGGCGGCGCGATCTCACCGGTGAACGCCCCTGCATCGGCCCAGTGCATCGTCTGCGCCCCGACCGCGATGGGCGTGCCGGCGAACGCGTTCGCGACGGCGGGCAGTGCGGTGAACGGCGGGCAGACGACCGCGTCGGCGGCCTCGAGATCGAGCGGGCCGGCGAGCAGCTCGTGCGCGAAGGCGGTCGCCGCAGCGACCGTCTTGTGCATCTTCCAGTTGGCGACGATGAGCGTTTTCACGACGCGAGCGCGGCCACGCCGGGCAGCGCCTTCCCCTCGAGGAACTCCAGCGTCGCGCCGCCGCCCGTCGAGACATGCGTCATCGCCGCCGCGAAGCCCAGCGCGTTGGCGGCGGCGGCGGCGTCACCGCCGCCGACGACGCTGACCGCGCCGCCACGGGTCGCTTCCGCGATGGCCTCGCCGACGACGCGCGTGCCGTTCTGATAGGCGGGCTTTTCGTAGACGCCCATCGGACCGTTGAAGACGATCGTCTTGGCCACTCGCAACACGCCCGCGTAGAGCGCGGCGGTCTGGGGCCCGATGTCCAGGATCATCCGGTCGCCGATCCCCTCGAGGAGCACGGTCGTCGCGGTCTCGTCGGCGGTGAACGAATCGGCGACGACGCAATCGACCGGGAGCAGCAGCGGGACGCCGCGCTTCTCGGCCGCGCTCAAGATCGCCGTGGCGTGGTTGAGATCGGGATCGCGTAGCGATTTCCCCACGTCGATTCCGCGCGCCGCGAGAAACGTGTTCGCCATGCCCCCGCCGATCACGAACGCGTTCACCTTGGTCAAGAGCGTGTCGAATACGCCCACCTTGTCCTGCACTTTCGCGCCGCCGATCGCGCAGACGTACGGCGCGACCGGATCGTCGATCAGGTGACCCAACGCGGCGAGTTCGGCTTCCATCAGCAGTCCGGCATAAGCCGGCAACACGGCCGCGATCCCGGCCGTCGAGGCGTGCGCGCGATGGGCCGTTCCGAAGGCGTCGTTGACGTATCGATCGCCGCTGGCCGCAAGCTCGCGCGCGAACAGCGGATCGTTGGCTTCCTCCTCGGGATGGAAACGGACGTTCTCGAAGAGCACGAAGCCGCCGTCCGGGACGGCATGCGAGGCTTCCACGCAGGCCTCGCCGACGCAGTCTTCGACGAAGCGGACCTCGGCGCCGAGCAACTCCGCGAGCCGCACGGCCACCGGGCGCAACGAGTACCGCGGATCGGGCTTGCCGTCGGGGCGGCCGAGGTGCGAGAGGATCACGACCTTGGCGCCCAGCCCCGCGAGCGCCCGCAGCGTTTCGAGCGCGGCGCGCAGCCGGGTCTCGTCGCCGACCCGGCCGTCTTTCATGGGCGCGTTCAAGTCTTCGCGCACGACGACACGCTTGCCGCGCACGTCGCCGATGTCGCGCAAGGTACGAAACTTCACCGTCGTCTCAGCGGGCGGCGGGGAGCTTCGAGAGCACCATGTGCGCGACGTCGGCGAGCCGGCACGAGTAGCCCCACTCGTTGTCGTACCAGGCCCCGATCTGGATCAGATCGCCGTTCGCGCCGGTCAGTTTGCCGTCGATGATCGAGCTGTGCGGATTGCCCTTGAAATCGCACGATACGAGTTCTTCCTCGGTGTACTCGACTAGGCCGCGCAGCGAACCCTCGGCCGCCGTTTTTAGAACAGCGTTGAGTTCCTCGCGCGTGGTCGCCTGTTTCGTTTGCGCGACGAGATAGACCATCGAGACGGTCGGCGTCGGCACGCGCAGCGCGAATCCGTCGAAGGTCCCTTTGATCTCGGGGATCGCGAGGTAGAGGGCTTTGGCCGCGCCGGTCGAGGTCGGGATGATATTGGTCGCGGCGTTGCGCGCGCGGCGCAAGTCCTTATGCGGCGCGTCGAGGACGTTCTGATCGTTGGTGTACGAGTGGATCGTCGACATGAAGCCGCGCTGCCAGCCGAACGCATCGACGATCGGCTTGACGGCCGTCGCCAGGCAGTTCGTCGTGCACGACGCGTTCGAGATGACGTCGTGTTTGAGGGGATCGTAGTGGCCGTCGTTCACGCCCAGCACGAGCGTGATGTCCTCGCCCTTGGCGGGCGCCGAGATCAGCACTTTTTTCGCGCCGCCGCCGTCGATGTGGGCGCGCGCCTTGGCCGCGTCGGTGAAGATGCCGGTCGACTCCACGACCAGATCCACGCCCAGCGCTTTCCACGGCAGTTTCGCCGGATCGCGTTCGGCGAGGATCTTTAGCCTGCGTCCGTCGATTACGATCGTGTCGGAGTCGACTCGAACTTCACCTGGGAAGGTGCCGTAATTGGAATCGTACTTGAAGAGGTGCGCGCTTTCTTTGGCGCTGGTGAGATCGTTGACGGCGACGATTTCAACGTCGGGGAAGCGCTCGTAGAGCGCCTTTGTGAAGTTGCGGCCGATGCGGCCAAACCCGTTGATTCCAATGCGCATAACCGGGCTGGGTTAAGCCGCCGGGACCGCGGCGTCCTTCAGAGGACGGCCCCGTCGCGCAAGCGCCGAACCAGGCGCATCAGGGACATGATGCGGCCGTTGAGGGTGGCTTTGCCGACGGGCGGGTGAGCGCGCTTTCCCAGTTCGGCGAGCGTCTCGTCGGGGTGGGCGAGCCGCAACTGGGCCGCCTCGCGGAGCGCCGGCGAGAGGTTGCGCAGGCCGTAGGCGTCCGCGAGATACGCGAATGCTTCGCTCTGCACCGCTGCGGCCGAGGTGGCGCGCACGACATTGGCGGCTTCGGTGTTCACCAAGCGATGGATGCGGTTCTTCGTTTCCTTCATCGCGCGCACGTCTTCGAGGTGGAGCACCGCGCCGAACGCGCCGAGCGCGGTCAACGCCGCGACGATCGCGTCGAGCCCCTTGAGATACACGACGTAACGTCCCTTGCGCAGAGTCGTCTTCGGATCGACGTGCTCGGCGGTCAAGAGTGCCGCGATGCGGGCGGCGCGTTGGGCCGAGGGCGTTACGAATTCGAGGTGGTAGCCGTGTTGCGGGCTCGCGAGCGATCCGCAGCACAGGAACGCGGCGCGCAGTTCGATGCGCCGGTCGGACTTGGCGCGCGGCTTGGCGGGCGGTTCGGCGAGCGCGTCGTCGATGTCGATCTCGTAGGTCGTCGAGCGGTACAGCCGCGGTTCGGGGGCGCGCCGGATCGCACCGGCGCTGCGATCGTCGAGCAGCGTACGGAAGAGGCGCGCGATCCCGGCGCGCCGCGTGCGGAACGTCCAGCCATGCGGGGTCGCGACGGCGCCGAAATAGGCCAGGCCGGCGCGCAGCGCGATCCGGCTGCGCACGTCCTTGGGAAGATCGCGGGCCAGGGCGTCCTTCGCATCGGCCGAGAGCGCGGCGGCTTTCATTCGCTCAACCAGTCGCGCGGATCGTCGCGTTTTTCTTCCACGATCTCGTAGAGGTCGGCGGGCTTGAGCGAGGGCAGCACGCGTTCCGGCACGAGGCGGACTTTCACGGTCACGAAACGCGTGCGGTAGTGGATCACGAGCACGTCGTCCACCTTCACCTCGTAGCCGGGTTTGAGCGGCCGCCCGCCGAGCGTGATCCGGCCCGCGTCGATCCCGTCCTTGGCCTCCGCCCGCCGCTTGGCCAAGCGCGAGACCTTCATGAACTTATCCAGCCGCACGTTTAGTGGGAAGCACGCAGGTGCCGTGGGCGCGGGCGACCAGCAGCGGCGGGTCGAGAACTTCGGCGGCGCTGGGCCCGAGGTCGGGGCGCGCGGCGATCACCTTGCGGGCCTCGAACTCCATCGTTCGCGAGGTGTTGCCGATGCGCACGATGCGGCCTTGGGCTTCGATGTAGTCGCCGGCGTACACGGGCGCCTCGAATTCAACCAGATCGTAGGCGGCGAAGAGCCCTTCGTCGCCGTCGGCCCGGATCAGCAATTCGGTAGCGACGTCGCCGAAGAGTGCTAGGATCCGCGCGCCGTCGACTAGGTTGCCGCCGTAGTGCGCGTCGTGCGCGCTCATCCGCAGCCGGAGGAGGACCGGCTCGCTCAGGCGGCCGTCTTCGCTTGTTGCCATAGATCCTCGAGTTCGTCGAGCGTCATGTCGCTCAGCGTTTTTCCGGCGGCCAGCGCGGCTTGCTCCATGTACCGGAAGCGTTGGTCGAACTTGCGGTTCGCGTCGCGCATCGCGCCCTCGGCGTCGATGCCCAGGCGCCGCGCGAGGTTGACGACGGTGAAGAGCACGTCGCCAAGCTCTTCGCGCACGTGCGGGTCGTCGGGTTTGAGATCGCCGGCCCGGATGCGGGCATCGGCGAGTTCGCGTAGCTCTTCGTGCAGCTTTTCGGTGATGTCGCGGGGGTCTTTCCAGTCGAATCCAACGCGGGCAGCCTTCTCTTGCATCTTCTGGCCGCGCTGCAGCGAGCCCAGGGCGCTGGGGATTCCGTCGAGCTTCGACGTACGCCCGGCCGAACTGGCTTCTTGGGACTTGAGTACTTCCCAGTTCGCCCACACTTGGTCGATGTTCGCGACCGCAACGTCCCCGAAGACGTGCGGATGCCGGCGGATCATCTTGTTGGAGAGCGAGTCGATCACGTCGGCGATCGAGAACTTCCCGGTTTCGGTGCCCAACTGGGCGTGGAAGACGACTTGGAAGAGCAGGTCGCCGAGTTCTTCACACAGCTCGCGTTCGTCGCCGGCCTCGATGGCATCGACCACTTCGTAGGTCTCTTCGATGAGGTAGCGCACCAGTGACTCGTGGGTTTGCTCGCGATCCCACGGGCATGACCGGCGCAAGCGCGCCATGATCTCGACGAGGTCGTCCCAGGTATGGTTCACCGAGCCCGGCGGCAGCGGAATGAGCGGCATCGCGATCGCCGCAGAGAGTGTCGCGCGCGGCATCCCCGGCACGATTTCGACCGCGATCCGGGCCGCTTCGAGGGCGCGCAGCAGCACGGGCAGGCCGGGGAAGTCCGAGAGCGGATTGCCGATCACGCCCAGCGCCAGCGGCTCACCGTCGAGCCGGCGGACGAACCCGTCGATCACCTCGCTCGAACCGCGCAGGAAGAGCCCTTGATCGGCGATCCAGCCGCGCACGATGCGCACCCCGTCGCTCTCAAGAAAGAGCGCGAGTTCGGGTGGCGCCAGCACGGTTGCCGCGCGCCCGACGGCCCGTAAGGACTCGCGGCTTCCCAGCGTCAGGAGATCCGGATCGCCCGGACCCAGGCCCACGATGCGCAGCATGCGCTAGCGATTCCCCGCGAACGCGAAGACGCCCCACCGAACCGGCGGGGCGCCCGTATCCGCAACCGTCGTGCGGCTCGTGCTACTTCGTGCTGGGTGCCGCAGCCGGCGTCGGCGCGGCCGGCGGAATCGCGTCCTTGAGGCGGTCGTCCAAGACGACGATATTCGCGTCGGCACGCAACCCGCTGAGGAACGCCGGGACGGCCTGCCCCTGCTGCTGCTGCTTGAGGAGATCGCGGATCTTCGCCGAGGAGTTGGCGAGGGTCGCCTTCGTCGCCGGTTTCCGCTCTTCGACTTGGATGATGTGGTACCCGAACGGCGACTTCACGGGGGCCGTGATCTTGTTGATCGGGTCGGCGAAGGCGGCGTCCTGGAATGGCGCGACCATCATACCCTTGCCGAAGAAGCCGAGTTCGCCGCCCTTGTCCTTGGTCGACGGGTCGGTCGAGTATTGCTTGGCGAGCGCGGCGAAGTCGCCGCCGGCCTTGAGCTTGGCTTCCACGTCGTTCGCGGTCTTGAGGTCGGGGACCAGGATATGGCGCGCGCGGACTTGCTCGGTCGTGTCGAGGCTGGCGTGGTTCTTATCGAAGTAGGCCTTCACGTCGGCGTCGCTGACGTTCACCTTCGAGGCGACCGCCTTTTCGACGATGATCGTCTGGCGCAAGATGTTGTGGACGTCGTCATCCGTGAGACCTTGCTGCTTGAGCATCCCATCGAACTGCCCGGGCGGGTACTTCGACTTGATGTCGTCCTCGCGTTTTTTGACTTCATCGGAGGTGACCGCGATGTTGTTCTTGGTCGCGTACTGATCGACGAGTTGCGCCTGGACCAGTTGGAGCAGGGTCTGCTTACCGGCGGGGCCGCTTTCGAGTTTCCGATCGAACTCGGCGCGCGTGATCGCCTGGCCGTTGACGGTTGCGATGTTGCCGCCGCTCGAGGACTGACTGGAGCATGCGGCGAGCGAGACGCAGAGCCCGGCAGTCGCAAGCGTTGCGACGAGGGGGATGACCTTCACGAAACTGGTTTCTCCTGACGGCAAAGTAGCGCGCGGCCACGCACTTCTGGGGCGGCGCAAACAGGAGAAACTTCCGGGTCCGGGGGCGTCCGACCTCCGCTGGGCGAAGGCGCCGGGCCGTGGGAACGCCGTTTTTGCTCGTGGGCGGCCTGACGGCGATCCTCGCTTGCGCGCTGATCGCCAAGCGAGCGGCCCTGCCCTATCCGATCGTTTTCGTGCTGGCCGGGCTAGGACTGGCGTTCGTCCCGGGGCTCCCGGCGATCCGGCTCGACCCCCAGTACATCTTCGTGGTCGTGCTGCCGCCGCTGCTCTTCAGCGGCGGCTGGCAGACGGACTGGCGGATCTTCCGCACCTACCTCCGGCCGATCTCGCTGCTCGCCATCGGCCTGGTCGTCGCGACGACGCTCGTCACGGCGGTCGTGGCCCATGCGCTCGGCTTGCCCTGGGTGGCGGGATTCGTGCTGGGGGCGATCATCTCACCGCCGGACGCCGTGGCCGCGATGACGATCTTCGAGCGCTTCCAGATGCCGCGCCGGGTCACCGCGATCGTCGACGGCGAGGGGCTGGTCAACGACGGGGCGGCGCTGGTCATCTACCAGTTCGCCGTGCTGGCTGCGGTGACCGGGGTCTTCGCGCCGCTGCACGCCGCCGCCACGTTCGTGTACGTCGTCGTCGCCGGGATCGCGTTCGGCTTCCTCAACGGGTTCGCGGTCGAGGGGATCGCGCGGCTCACGCGACGCTTCGCGCTCGACGATTCGCTGATCGACAACCTCGTGTTCCTGATCGCGCCCTACGCCGCGTACGCGAGCGCCCAGGCCGCCGGAGCCTCCGGGGTGCTTTCGGCCGTGGTCGCCGGCGTGCTCGTCTCACGCCGGTCCGCTGCGATCTACGGTCCCGAGACGCGACTGGTCGGGGCCTCGGTCTGGAGCGTGCTGCTCTACCTGATCAACGGCTTCGCCTTCCTGACCATCGGGCTCCAAGTACGCGATTTCTTCGCCGAAAGCGCGCTCGCCGAGCGCGCGATCGTCCCCGGACTCATCATCAGCGCCGCGGCCGTGCTCCTGCGCATCGGCTGGGTGTTCACCACGGTCTACCTGCCGCGCGCGCTCTTCCCGCACTGGCGCGGCTTCGCGCCGCGTCCGCCCTGGCGCTGGGTGTCGGTGGTCGCCTGGTCGGGTTTGCGCGGGATCGTCTCGCTCGCCGCGGCGCTCGCCTTGCCGTTCACCGATCACCTGGGCCGGCCGTTCGTCGCGCGCGACGTGATCATCGTCATCACGTTCGTGGTCATCCTGGTGACGCTGGTCGGCCAAGGACTCATGCTCATCCCGCTCTTACGCTGGCTGCGGTTGAGCGAAGACGACGATCCCACGGACGTTCGCGATCTCGAAGTGCGAATCGCCGCGCTGCAAGCCGGTCTTGCCGCGATCGAGCGGCTCGAACTCGGCGTGCACTCGCCGCACGAGGCGGAGATCATCGGGCGCATCAAATCCGAGTACGAAAACCGGATCTCCCACTTGCGCGCACACACGGGGAACGGTCAAGACGAGAACCCGCTGGCGCGCTTCGATCACGAACTGCAAGCCGCCGCCCTGTCCGCCGAACGCGAAGCGATCACCCGTATGCGCGACGACGGCAAGATCCCCGACGACATCTTCCGCGCCATCCAGTTCGACCTAGACCTCGCCGCCTCACGCCTGACCTAACCCGCCGGCGAGTAGGCGTCGAGACGTGCGACACGGTCACGGCATCGGGGCATGCGGTACGGTCATCCTGAACCTTGTCGAAGGATGGGCATGAGCTAGTCGGTGGCAGCTCCATCCTTCGACAGGCTCAGGATGACAGTACCGCATGCCCCGTTGGAGTGCACGCCTCGTTGGAGTGCGCGTTGCGTTGGAGTGCACGCCTCGTTGGGGTGCGCGTTGCGTTGGAGTGCGGTTAGAGGGCTTCGAGGAGGGCGTGGAGGGTGGCGATTTGTTCGAGGGCGGGGCGCTCGGGGAGATCGACCAGTATCTTGCCTTCGGCGAAGCGGAATTTGTTCTTGGTGAGCGACTGCAGTTTGGGCAGCGTCGCGGGGTCGAGCGCGAAGCCGCTGCCGACGCCCAGCGTGAGCCGCGTCTCGGAGACGACGACGCGGGTGACGTGCTTGCGTAGCGCGAGCACCCGCAAGCGCGAGATCTCGACCAGGTTCTCGAACGGCTCGGGGAGCGGTCCGAAGCGGTCGCGTACGCTGGCCGCGGTTTCTTCGACGGCGTCGCGGGTGCGGGCGGCGGCGAGTTGCTGGTAGACGGCGATCTTCTGCGAGACCTGCGGGATGAAGTCGGCGGGGATGAAGGCGTCGAGCTTGACGTCGATGACGGCCTCGCGCTTGTCCTCGTCGGCGCGCGAGACGCCTTTGCGCTGCGCGATCGCATCGGCCAAAAGCGCGACGTAGGTCTCGAAGCCCACCGCCCCGATGAAACCGGACTGCGCCGCGCCCAAGAGATTCCCGGCGCCGCGAATCTCGAGGTCGCGCATCGCGATCTGCAGCCCGCTCCCCAGATGGGTGAACTCGCGGATCGCCTCGAGCCGGGCCTTGGCCTCCTCGGTGAGCGCTTTGTGCGCCGCGTAGAGCAGATACGCGTAGGCCTGCTGGTTCGAGCGGCCGACCCGGCCGCGGAGCTGGTACAACTGCGCGAGGCCGAGCTTGTCGGCGTCGCTGACGACGATCGTGTTGACGTTGGGGATGTCGATCCCGTTCTCGATGATCGTCGTCGAAACGAAGACGTCGATCTCGCCGTTGATGAACCGCTCCATCACGGGCTCCAGTTCGCTCTCGGTCATTTTGCCGTGGCCGATCGCGATCCGTGCGCGCGGCACGAGCTTCTCGAGCGCGCGCGCCACGCCGTAGATCGATTCGATCCGGTTGTGGACGAAATAGACCTGGCCGCCGCGATCGAGTTCGGCGACGATCGCGCGCTGCACGACGGCGTCCGACGCCGGCACGACGACGGTCTTGATCGACATCCGGTTCTTCGGCGCCGTCTGGATGAGCGAGAGATCGCGCACGCCGAGCAGCGACATCTGCAGCGTGCGCGGGATCGGCGTCGCCGAAAGCGTCAGCACGTCGACGGTCGCGCGCATCTGCTTGAGGCGCTCCTTGTGCATCACGCCGAAGCGCTGCTCTTCGTCGACGACGATCAAGCCCAGATCGCGGAAGACGACGTCCTTCTGCAGGAGCCGGTGGGTGCCGACCACGACGTCGACTTTGCCGTCGGCGAGCGCGGCCAGCGTGGCCTGTTGCTCCTTGCGGGCCTTGAAGCGCGAGAGTTCTTCGACCCGGATCGGGAAGCCGGCGAACCGCGCGCTGAAGGTGCGGTGGTGCTGCGCGGCCAGCAGCGTGGTCGGCACGAGCACGGCGACTTGCTTGTGATCGGCGATCGCCTTGAAGATCGCCCGCACGGCGACCTCGGTCTTGCCGTAACCGACGTCGCCGCACACGAGGCGATCCATCGGCCGCGGGCGTTCCATGTCGGCCTTCGCGTCGTCGATCGCCTTGGCTTGATCGACCGTCGGCTCGTAGGGGAACGACTCTTCGAGTTCGGCCTGCCAGGGCGTGTCGGGGCCGAAGGCATGGCCCGGCGCGACCTCGCGCTCGGCGTAGAGGTCGACGAGGCCGTCAGCGATCTTCGCCAGCGCTTCGGAGACGCGGCCCTTGGTGCGCGCCCAGTCGGCGCCGCCCATCTTGCTCAGGCGCGGCGTCGCGCCTTCGGTCGCGCCATACTTGGTGACCTGGTGCATCTGCAGCACCGGCACGAGCATGCGATCCGTGCCCGCGTACTTCAGATCGAGATAATCGCTCGTCGCGCCCAGGATCGTCTCGGTCCGCAGACCGAGATATTGCCCGATCCCGTGCACCGCGTGCACCACGAAGTCGCCGACCTTGAGCTCGGCCAGCGTGACGGGCACGCCTTCCTTGACCGCGCGCAGTTTGACGCGCTTGGCGGGTTGGCCGAAGATCTCGCGATCGCCCAGCACGCGCAGGCGCAGGGCGGGGATCGTGAAGCCGGCTTCGAGCGAGCCTTGATCGACGTAGACGACGCCGCCGCGGCCGGCGATTGCGGCGCCGTCGGTCCCCACGACCGGCGTTCGCAGGTGGAGGAACTCCGGGCGGGCTTCGATCGCGATCCCGGCGGCGCGCACGATCTCGCGCAAGCGCGAGGCCCCGGTCGCGACCAGCCACACGGTCTCGCCGGCCGCGACCCAGTCTCGCACCGTGCTCACGAAGAGTTCGAGCCGGCGGTTGAAGTGCTCGGCCGGTCGCGTCTCGAGCACGAAGTCGTCGCCGCCGCGCGGGAGCCAGGGGAGCGCGCCGGATTCGATCCCGCCGGTGAGGATCAAGACGCGGTGCGCCGCGAAGCCGGCGCCCAGGTCGGCGAGCCGCGGGTGCGGCGCGGCCACGTCGGCGAGCAGCGCTTCCCCGACGAGTTCGTCGCGCAGGTTGAGTTCGCCCGAGGCAACGTCGGCGAGCATGACGCTCTCCTCGCGTGCCCGCTCTTCGTCGAGCGAACGGTCGATCGTGGCGAGCATGCCGGGTTCGTCGAGTACGATGAGCGCGCGATCGTCGAGATAGTCGAGCACGGTGGCGCGCTCGTCATAGGCCAGCGACAGCCAGGGTTCGGGGACGTCGGCCCCGCTCGCGAGATAGCTGCGCAGCGCGGAGATCGTGCCGGCTTCACCGGTTGCACGCGCGACCACGCGTTCGCGATAGCGCGGTTCGCGCGGAATCTCGAGCCACGGCACGACGGCCAGCTCGTCGAGCGTCCCTTCGCTGCGTTGCGATTGGACCGCGAACGGACGCAGTGATTCGATCTGGTCGCCGAAAAACTCGAGCCGCACCGGCTGATCCGCGGTGGCTGCGAAGAGATCGATGATGCCGCCGCGCACGGCGTAGTCACCGGCGGCGCTGACGACGTCGACGCGCGAATAGCCGCGTTCGTAGAGCTGCCGCTGGAGCGTATCCCAACCCGGCTCGTCGCCCGGATGCAGGCGGACGATCGCGCTCTCGAAGCGCGCGGGCGGGATCACGTACTGCCGCAGCGCCGCGACCGGCGCGACGACGATCTGCGGTTTGCGCGCGCACAGGCCGGCCAGGAGCGTCATCCGCGCGCTGCGCTCCGAGGGCGATTCGAGCGCGCCGACGGTCTCGTCGCGCGGTCGCAGGAGCGCCACCTCGCCGTCGCCGCCCAGGAAGTAGGTCAGGTCGGCGAACGTCCGCTCCGCCAGGTCGCTGGTCGCGACCACGGCCAGGACCGTGCCCCCCAGCGCCCGGTAGATACCCGCCAGCAGCGAGGGCCGCGCGCCGGCGGTCGTCTCGTGTAGAGTACAGGCGAGCCCCCGGCCAGGTTCGCGGGACGTGCGCAGCCGCGCGATCAGCTCGGCGAGCGATCGACTCGATGAGGGCAACGCGCGAACCAGGGCCGGAGCGAGCACCATTTCGGCCAACACGCCCGCCGCGCACGGCGTTGCGGGGCAGCGAGCACGGACTGGCTCTATTGGCAGTCTATTGACAACAGTGCTAGCACGGGGATAGAATGAGGGTGTCAAATTTTGTGGCTGCTGCGCTGGAATTTGCGCGGCGGCATCAACTTCGGAGGAATTCATGTCAGAACTCGTTGTCCGTCCGACCGGCTCGCGGAGCCTCATCGGCGACTTCTTCGGCTTCGACCCCATCCGCGCGCTGGGCGCCGGAACGCTCGGCTTGGACATCACCAAGACCGAGAACGGGTACTCCGTCGAACTTCCGGTGCCGGGTTTCGGTCCCGATCAGATCGAGGTCACGCTGGAAGACCGCGTGCTCACGATCGTCGGCAAGAGCCCGAAGCGCAACTTCACCCGTTCGATCGCCATCCCCGATGAGATCGATACCGAAGCGATCGATGCGAAGGTCGAGCACGGCATGCTCACCCTGGGCCTGCACATCCACCCCAAGGCTCAACCGCGAAAGATCAACGTCCACTTCAACTGAGCGCAGTGCCCGGCTTCGGCCGCCCGCTCCGAGTTGGATCGCTCGCCCGTGCGCTCGCTGCGTGCGGGCGTTCGTGTTTTCAGCGCGCCAGGGTCAGCGGAACGTTGACCGTCGTCTGACGCCCGTCCGCGGTGGCGGCGGCGACTTGCACGTCGTAGTCGTGTAGGAAGAAGCGCGGGATCCCCAGCGGGAGCGTATACGCGAGCGCGAAGAGCCCCGGACCCACTTGCGGGATCGCGAAGAAGCGGCCCAGGCAGCGGGCCTCGACGCCGACCACGTTCGCCGAGGTCGTGACGCGCACCAGCAGTTGGCCCCCGGGGTGCAGCGTGCGATCGCTCAGCGCGACCTCGATGATGACCGGACCGCTCGAGGGCGGCGTCGCCGGCGGCACGATCAGGTAGCCGTAGGGATTCGGCGTGGGCGTGGGAGCCGCCAGGGTGGGAGTCGGCAGTGGTGAGGGTGCCGGGGTCGGTGTGGGCGCCGGCGAGGGCGTTTGCGAGGGTGCCGGGGTCGGCGTGGTCGTGGCGACGGGTTCCGGCGCCGGGGTCGGACTCGCCGGCGCGCTCGCGGCGGGTTGCGGGGAGGGGGCAGGCAGCGGCGACGGCGCCGGCGGGAGCGGCGTGCTCTGCAAGAGCGCCGCGACGAGGGGAGCCAGGAACATTGCTATAGGGCTTCTGCCCCGCAAAGCGCAAACCCACGGGCCAATGACCGAAAACTGGGTTCGCCGCGCGGTCGAAAAGAAACGCGACGGCGAAGCGCTCCCGGCCCAGACGTGGCGGGACCTCATCGCCGGCTACGCGAGCGGCGCGATCGACGAGGCGCCGATCGCGGCCCTGGCGATGGCCTGCACGATTCGCGGCATGGATGAGGACGAGACGGTCGCGCTCACCGAGGCGATGGTGGCCTCCGGCGAGACCATCCGGTTCGCGCTGGGCACGCCCGTCGTCGACAAGCACTCCAGCGGCGGCGTGGGTGACACGGTCTCGCTGGTCGCGGTGCCGGTCGTCGCTGCCTGCGGCGTCCCCGTAGCCAAACTCTCCGGCCGCGCGCTGGGCCATACCGGCGGAACGCTCGATAAACTCGAAGCGATCCCGGGCGTGCGCACCGATCTCTCGCTCGAGGCGTTCGTCGCGCAAGTCGAACGGATCGGTTGCGCGATCGCCGCGCAGTCGGCGCGCCTGGTGCCGGCCGACCGGCAGCTCTACGCGCTACGCGATCGCACGGCAACCGTGCCGTGCATCGGGTTGATCGCCGCTTCGATGGTGAGCAAGAAGATCGCCGCCGGCGCCGATGCGATCGTCTTCGACGTGAAGTGCGGGCGCGGCGCGTTCATGAAATCGCGTGCCGACGCGTTCGCGCTGGCCGAACGGCTGGTGGCGCTCTGCGGGCGCTTCGGGCGCCGCGCGAGCGCGCTCATCTCCGATATGAGCGAACCGCTGGCATCGCGCGTCGGCACGGGGCTCGAAGCGATCGAAGCGCGCGAGGTCCTGCGCGGCGCCGCCGAAGACGCGCGCTTTCACGAGTTGGTGCTCGCGGTCTGCGACGAAATGCTGCGCGTGTGCGGCCGGGAGAACGGCTACGAGCACGCGCGCGAGGCGCTCGCGAGCGGCGCGGCTTACGAACGTTTCGTCGCGCTGATCGAGGCCCAGGGCGGGACCCGCGCCGCACTCGAGGGCCTACGTGCGGCCGAGCCCGCGACGATCGTGGCGGCACCGCGGGGCGGCGTCGTCGACGCGATCGATGCCGTCGCGATCGGCGAGGCGGCCCGCGACCTCGTGCTCGCGAGCGGACCGGCTGCCGGGGTGCGGATCCTGGCGCGCACCGGCGCCACGGTGGCGCAAGGCGCCCCGCTGGCCGAGATCTTCGGCGCTCCGGCGCCGGCCGCGCGGGTTGCCGCGGCCTTCAGCTTGGGCACGCTTGCGCCGCCGCCCGTCGAGCTGATCGCCGCGGTCGTGCGGGATGCGGGTGCTTTCCCGGTGTCGAACGCAGGCGCTCGATGAACGGACCAGGCCGCAAGCGGATCGTCGTCACCGGCGGCGCGGGGCTGATCGGCAGCGCGCTCGTGTGGCAGCTCAATCGCGAGGGTGAACGCGACATCATCGTCGTCGACCGGTTGGGCACGAGCGAGAAGTGGCGCCATCTGGTGCCGTTGCACTTCGCCGAATATCTCGAAGCCGAGGTCTTCTATCCGCGGATCGCCGAGCACGCCGACGCCTTGGGCCGGATCGACACCGTGTACCATCTGGGTGCGTGCTCGTCGACCACGGAGCGCGACGCGTCGTACCTGGTTCGCAACAACTACGTGCTCTCGCAGGAGATCGCGCGCTGGGCGCTGGCGCGCGACGCGCGCTTCGTCTATGCGAGTTCGGCGGCGACCTACGGTCCGCTCGAACGCGATCTGCGCGAGGATCTGCCGCCCGAGTCGCTGCGCCCGCTGAACATGTACGGCTATTCGAAGCAACTGTTCGATCTCTGGGCGCGGCGCGAAGGCGTGTTGGATCGGGCGGCGGGGATCAAGTACTTCAACGTGTTCGGTCCCAACGAGGATCACAAGGGCGATATGCGCAGCGTCGTTGCCAAGGCGTTCGAGCAGATCGCCGCGAGCGACACGATCTCACTCTTCGAGAGCTATCGCCCCGAGTTCGCGAACGGCGAGCAGACCCGCGATTTTCTCTACGTGAAAGATGCCGTCGCAATGACGGCGCACTTGGGGCGGACGCGGACGGCGACCGGGCTTTTCAACGCCGGTGCCGGGGTCGCGCGGAGCTGGAACGATTTGGCGCGCGCCATCTTCGCGGCGCTCGACCGGCCCGCGCACATCGACTACGTTCCGATGCCCGAGATCCTGCGCGAGAAGTATCAGTATCGCACCGAGGCGACGATCGACCGTCTGCGCGCGGCGGGGTATACGGCGCCGATCACCTCGCTCGAAAATGCAGTTGCGGATTACGTGCGCGGCTACCTCGTTCCCGGGGTGACGCTGGGTTCCGAATTGACCACGGCGACGAGCCCTTCACCGACGCTCTCGGCTACCAGATAAAGCGGCCGGCCTTTGATCTCGTCGTAGATCCGGCCGATGTATTCGCCCAGGATCCCGATGCCGATCAACTGCACGCCCCCCAGGAAGAGGATGGCGAAAATCGTCGAGGTGTAGCCCGGCACGTTGTAGCCGGTGAAGATGCGGATCCCGATCTCGGCCAGGGCGACGACGAAGGCGACGATCGAGACGATGAAGCCGAGATACGAGGCGAAGCGCAGCGGGATCTCGCTGAACGCGGTGATCCCGTCGAACGCGAAGCGCAGCATCTTCGAGAACGGGTACTTCGTTTCGCCGGCGAAGCGCGCGTCGCGATCGTACTCGACGCCGGTTTGATTGAAGCCTACCCACGAGACGAGGCCGCGGATGAAGCGGTGCCGCTCGCGCGAGCGCTGCAGCGCCTGGACGACCCGCCGGCTCATCAGGCGGAAGTCGCCCGTATCGACCGGGATCGAGACGTTCGTCAGGCGCCGCACGATGCGATAGAACGCCGCGGCGGTGAGGACTTTGAACGGGCTCTCGCCGGCCCGGCGCCGGCGGGTCGCGTAGACGACGTCGTAGCCGGCACGAAAGCGTTCGATGAAGGCGCCGATGAGTTGGGGCGGATCTTGCAGATCGCCGTCCATCAAGACGACGGCATCGCCGCGGGCGGCATCGATCCCGGCTGTCGCCGCGATCTGATGGCCGAAGTTCCGTGAGAGCGCGATGACTCGCAGGTGCGGATCGCGCTTCGCGGCGTCGAGCAGGAGCGGGCGAGTCGCATCGCTGCTGCCGTCGTCGACCGCGATCAGCTCGTATGCGGCCGGCGGGTCGGGGAGCGCCGCGAGCACCTCCGCGATCCGGCGCAGCAGCTCGCTCACGTTGCCGGCTTCGTTGTAGAGCGGAACGACGATGCTCAGCGCATAGGAACCATCGCGGCGGACCAGCCGTTCCGATGGGGAAGTGGTTACCACCGTGCCGTTCTTCTCGTCCATCGCTCTCCTCGCCCTCGCGGTCCAATTCGAACACGTCGGGCCGACGCCGCCGCCGCACGGGTTCCCGGCGATCCGCTCGGTCTATGTCTCGAGCCATTCCGTCGGCGCCGGGCAAACGATCGTTTCCCGCGTCACGACCTCGCCCAACGTCGGCTACGTCGAAGCGCGGATCCAAAATTTCAACCAGCCGTTCACGCGCGAGGGGCTCGGCCGATTCAGTTTGTCCTACGCCGTACCGTGGTGGCTGATGCCCTGGCTACGGCATGCTTGGAGCATCGACATCGTCGCCCGCTCGGTTGACGGTGTCGAGACCCGCCGCTCGGTTCCCATCACCGTGCACTAGTTGATGTCGGCCCAGTGGTCGACGGCGATGCGGGCGACGGCGCCCGTGGCGGCCGTGATTTGGTGGGCCGGGGGGAGTTGGTAGGCGGCGTCGCGTTCGCCGGTCGAAAACGAGCCGCGCGTAATGCGGAAGGCGAAGCGCGCGCCGGCCGGGAGTTGCAACTGGGCGCGAAAGTGCACCGCATCGACGCGATTGAGCCGCACTTCGGCAGGGTTCCAGCCGCTGCGTTCGGTGGAGAGATAGACGTCGTCGGTGGGCGGCGTTTGCGGCGGAACGCTCACGTCGATCGTCACCGTGACCTCCTCCACGTCGGCCTCGGCGGAGCGCGGCACGAACGCGTAGTCGCCGAGCGGGATATCTTTGGCCGGGCGCGCGGTGTCGGCCGGCGCCGCACGCCGCAGCGCGACGACGTTCCCGCCGGCATCGAGGGTGAGCAGCACGGCTCGGCCCGCCACGTCGCGCGCGCAAGTGCAGTCCGCGGCGACGCGCAGCACGCCGCCACCCGCGAGGACCAGGCGCGTGCCCTCGAACGCGAGCGCGACGGCGCGATACTCGTTGCCTGCCGTGGGCGTGGGCGTGGGCGTGGGCGTGGGCGAGGGCGAGGGCGAGGGCGACGGCGCCGGGCTTCCCGCGAGCGCGAGCGCCAGCAACGCCGCTCGGCCGATCACGGCAGCACCGAGAAGGACCACTCGGTATACCGCTGGCCGCCCCAGTTGAATTGATCGCCGCGGCCGATATCGAGCCCGATGTTGGGGAGCGGCCGCAAGCGCAGATCGAAACTCAGCGTCGCCGGCGCGCGACCGTAGCCGTGGAATTGCGGGAAGTCCTGCGCCGTCGCGAGCGTGACCCGCAAACTGGTATCCGGGCGCGGCGCGTAATACGAACTCAGCGTGAAGCCGCGGTCCATGGCCGCACCCGTGTAGGCGCCGTACCCCGGCCAAAGCGTTCCGTCCGGTGCGATCTGCACGACCGGCGGATAGAACCGGCCTTGCAGCCCGTTGAAAAAGATGTTGTAGTCGTACGTCGAGGCGTAGTTCAGGATGATCGAGAGTTTTCGCGAGAGCGACTTCGAGAGCGTCGCGTTGCTGGTGAGCGCGTCGTAGCGGTTGGGGAAGTCGTACCAGGTGCGCGACGCGTCGAAGGTCATCTGCAGCGTTGTCCGCAGCGGCCCTCGAAAGAGCGGGCTGGCGGTGAAGGCTTCGAGCGTGCGGCGATAGACCGTTTCGTAGGCGCCGGCGTCGCGCAAAGCAGGGAACACGCCGCCGGGGACCACGGTCACGCCGTAGTCGCCGCGCAGATGAGCCGTCCAGCCGTGGGCGTACCGGAGGTCGGGCGTGCGTGCGCTCAGGTCGGCACTCGAGTCGGGCCCGTCCACGGTGACGTTGAGCGTGGACGTCGCGCCGGTGAAGGCCCCGGTCAGCGTGTAGGAGGCCTCACCAAGATACGAGTCCACGGTCGCGCTGACCATCTGTGAAAAATGCGATCCCAGCCGTTGGTAGGCGTCGAGCGCGAACGTGCGATCCGCGCGCTGCGGTGAATCGACCGAAGCGACGATGTAGGCGTTGTCGCCGTCGACGATGTGCTCGTCGAGCGCAACGGTCGCCCCGATCCTGGTTTCGTACCGGAAATCCGCAGCCAGCAGTTGGTTCGGCCCGCCGATGATCCCGTAGGGCTGATCGAAGGTCGCGCCGCCCAGCGAGTTCGCACCGAAGCTCGGGTTCGCGGCGAAGGTGTAGAGATAGGCCGGCACGGGCAGGGCACCGGGCGAGTTCGGGAAGCTCGCCGGGAGCAGACGGACGTTGGAATGCGCGGTCACTTCCGCGCGCTTGGAGCGGATGTACCCGCGCCGTTCGTCATAATCGGGAAACGCGAAGCGTTCGCCGTCGATCGGCACGGCGTGCGCGGGCGCGAGATCGAGGGTCGTGGCCTGCGCCCCGCCGGTTGCTTCGAGCAGGTCGACGCGATCGCGATCGAGGTCGAGTCCGATCGCGTCGGCGCTCACCGCGCGGTCACCGCGGGTCAGGCGCGCGTGTCCGGCAAGGATGAGGCGGTTGTGGTTGAGGTCGGCGTAAGCGGCGTCGGCGGCGGCGCGCAGGCCGCTGGGAAACGCGATCGTCACGTGGTCTCGCGCGATGAGCGCGACGGCATCGGCAAAGAACGTCACGCCGCCCGCGCGCAGGTCGTAGCTCACGCGCGCCTCCGCCGGGCGCATGCACGCGAGTCCGGCGACGCACGCGAAAGCGACCGCGACCGCGCGCCTCACGGTCGCTTGCAGTTGCCGGTGGTGGCGGTCGGGCAGCCGGGCGGCAAGCCGTTCGGCTGCATCGTATTCTGCGGCTGCGGTTGGCCGACTTTTATCGTCGAGGGGAAGTTCGTGAACGGAATCGGGTTGTACGGGGTCGGGATCGCGTTCGGACCGGAGTTTTGGTTGTTCGCCGTCTGATCCGACCAGCCGTAGACGATGTCGGGGACTTGCCGTGCGTCGACTTCGTTTACGAAAAAGCTGCGCGGGTCGCGAAGCAGGCCGGTCTTGTCGAGTTCCACCGAGTTCCACGAGCCGCGGGTGTATTTGTACGCGAACTTCGTGCCGGACGCAAAATTGCGCGTGAGCCGGTAGTGGATCGCGTCGACGCGGTCCATCCGCAGGGCATTGGGAAGCCAGCCGCTCGCATCGGTCGTGATGAACACGTCGTCGGTCAACGGCGTCGTCGCCGGAACCTGGACGAAGAACGTCACGGCCACGGCCTTTCCGGTCAGGCGTTTGCCGACCAATTCGGGGGCCGCGCTGTACGGCGAAGTTTCGGCGGCGAACGACTTGATCGCGTCGTACTGCGCGTCGGGTGCGAGGCGTTTGCGGGTGATCGCGAGCAGGACGATGGAGCGCGTGGCCGGATCGAGCGTCGCTCGTGCGAACAGCTTGACGAAGTGCTTGACGGCGACCGGCGCGCCGGTCTGAAAGTCGACGATCCGGGCCTCGGCTGCGATCTTGAAGGCGTCGCCGGTCGTGAAATAGGCGTACCCGCCGCGCACGTCGAGCAACTGTCCGGTAAACGACTTGAGCGAGCCGGCTTGGGCGGAATTCACCGCCGCCGGCGACGGCAGCGAGCCCGGGGTGAGTTGCGGCTGCGGCTGTTGCTGGCGGGCGAGCGTCGGTGCAGCCGCCGTCAACGTGGCGGCGGCCAGGACGAGGGCGGCGAGTGCGCGGCGCATCATGGTCCGAAGCTTATCCCGAAGTTGGGCGTCCAGGTCGCCGTGAAGTAGTTGAAATAGTACGCGCGCGAGAGGTCCATCGATATCTGCTTCGCGAGTCGGACCCGCAGGTCAGCCGAAAGCTGCAGGGTGGGTGATCCGTAGACCCCGGGGATGTTCCCGGGAAACGACTTCGGCTCGCTCAGGGTCAGGTTGAGGTTGAAGTACGGGGTCGGCGTGATGACCGCCGATTCTGAGACCGTATGCGTGGTCGAGAAGCCGCGGAAGGTCTCGAAATCATCGTACGTCTGTCCCGTGTAGGGCGACCCGATCGGCCCGCTCGGCGGGTAGAACGTCAACTGCTGAGCGCCGAAGAAATCGCCCGTGTTGGAGATCGCATAGGCGGCAACCAGTGCGAGTTTGCGCCCGTACAACTTCGAGAGCGAAAAGGCCGTGTTCGTGACGTCGACGTGGTGCGGAAGCGAATAGTACGTGCGTTGCTTGTCGAAGGTCGCGTTGAGGGAGACGTCCACGCGCTTGACCTTGATCGACGGCGTGTACGCGGTTACGCCCTCGAAGTTGTATGTTTCGGTCGTCACCGGTATGCCGTTGAAATTCAGCAGATAGCTGCCGGGTGGGGCCTGGCCGGCTACGGCGGCGCAGGGCGCGCCGAGGCCGCAGACGTAGCCGTCGTGGGCGTAGCCGTAGCCGGCGCGAAATTTGACCGTCAGCGGCACGAGTTTGAGGTGGTGCTCGAGGCCCGTCACCGAGAGCACGCCGTCCGAGGGATGATACATCTCTTGTACCCAGATGCGGTTCCCCAGATACGAAGCGTTGAACTGATCGAAGTTGGCAGCAAACGCGAGTTGCAGGTGCGGCGAATAGACGGCGGCGGAGATGTTGGTGAGTCCGCCGGATCCCCAGGGCTCCGCGAACGCCGCGCCGTCCGTCGACACCTGTTGGAAGAGGTGCATCTGCACATCCGGCGAGAGCTGTTTGAATCCGATCAGATTCCACTGCTTGTGAATGGTCGTCGCGGGGTTCACGGAGGCGACGATGTAGTCTTTGTCCCAGACGAAGTGCTGATCGTACGAGAAGTAGAGATGGTTGACTGAGTCGTAGCGCGCGTGCACCGCGGTCGTGGCATGTTCCGAAGCGTTGAACGGCACCCCAACGTCGGCGTCGGCGCCCGCGAAGCCGTTTTGCTGGTAATTGGGATTCCCCGAGAAGACGACCGCATACGACAGGACCGGCACGTAGACTCCGAACACGTACAGGTTCGCGTTCTTGAAGCGCACGAGCGTCTTTGGGATCACCATCACGGAACTCGACTTGATGAACGGCTTCTCGGCGGAAAGGTCTGGGAAATAGAACGCGTCGCCGGGCTGCTGGCGACCTTTGACCGGCTTGCCCCAATCGCTGCCGAAAAACGTCCAACGATCGGGCACCGGCGTCGAGGGGATGAAGTACGACCGGTCGAGGTCAGGGTATCCGGCGAACGCGGCACCCGTGTCGTGGACCGGACCGCTGTCCACGGTGACGTTGCCGGCGACGAGGTAGCGGTTCAGTTTCAAATCCATCGTGAACGTTTCGCCGCGCACGATCGTGCCGTCGGAGAGACGCACGCGCACGTTTCCGTCGGCGGTGACGATGAAGCGATTCGAGAAATACGCGACGCGATCGCCGCTCACGTCGAGCGAGTGCGGCGGCGTCGCGTCGGCGCGGAGCGGCGCCAGGCAAGCGAATGCGAGCGCGCAGGTAAAGAGAAGGCGAAAGGTGCGCATGCGATCTCATCCCGCGTTCATCGCCGCAGGAGGCGCGGTCCTGCGACGAACCGAACCGCGCTCGACGATGCCGAGAGTACTTGCGTTCGTTCTGGACTCAGCCGGCGTTGGCGCTCTGCCGGATGCATCGGGCTACGGCGACGCGCGTGGCGCGAACACGATCGGCAACGTCGCCGAACGGCTCGGCGGCCTCGTTCTGCCGAACTTCGAGCGGCTCGGTTTGGGACATATCACATCCGTGCGCGGGATCACGTCGACCAGCCCCCCGCTTGCCGCCGTCGGACGCTTGCGTGAGCGCTCGCGCGGCAAGGACACGATCACCGGCCATTGGGAGATGGCCGGGGTTATCACCGAGGTCCCCTTTCCCACCTACCCGGACGGGTTTCCGCCCGAGGTCATCGAGCAATTCACGGCCATCTGCGGGGTCCCGCCGCTGGGCAACGTGCCGGCGTCGGGGACCGAGATCATCGCCGAACTCGGCGAAGAACACCAGCGGACTGGCAGGCCTATCCTCTACACGAGTGCCGATTCCGTCTTTCAAGTGGCCGCACATGAGACGACCGTGCCGCTTGCTACGTTGTACAGGTGGTGCGAGCAAGCCCGGGCAATGCTCGTCCCACCGCATGAGGTCAATCGTGTTATTGCGCGACCTTTTGCGGGAACGCCCGGTACGTACACGCGGACTCCGAACCGCCGCGACTACGCCGTTCCCCCGCCACCGACGGTATTGGACCGATTGGCTGGACGCGGCGTCCCGGTCCACGCGGTTGGGAAGATCTGCGATATCTACTGCGGCCACGGAATCGCGTCGTCGGTGCGAGTCGTCGACAACACCGATGCCGTGACGCGGGCGCTCGCACTTGCCGATACGACTGATCACGGCTTCATTTTTGTGAATCTGAACGACTTCGACACCAAGTTCGGCCATCGTCGCGACGTGCGTGGCTACGGCGACGCCTTGGCCCGCCTCGACGCGCTGCTTCCGGAAATTCTGGCGCGGATCAGACCCGGTGACGGTCTGATCTTCACGGCCGACCACGGGTGCGATCCCACGGCCCCCGGCACCGACCACACCCGCGAGTTCGTCCCCTACATCGAGTACGGCAGTTTGCCCGGTGGCGACGTGGGGACGATCGAAGGTCTGGGCCGGATCGGCGAGCGCGTCGAGACGATTCTCTCGGGAGTACCGGCATGAACGTTGCCGAGGCCGTCCGTCCGGGCCGTGCGTCCTCTCCCGTCGCTCCCAAACCGGCCCGGGTCGTTCCGGCCGGTTATCTTGCAACCAAGCGATTCCTCAACGTCGTCACGGCGCTCGCCGTGCTGCTGCTGTCCTCGCCGATCGTTCTGCTCGCGGCGCTGGGGGTCATCGTGGTCTCCGGCGGCTCGCCGTTCTTCTTGCAAGAACGCGTCGGCAAGGGCGGGCGGCCCTTCAAGATGGTCAAGCTGCGCACGATGGTGCGCGGCGCACATCTGCTGCACGCGGACATGCTGCATATGAACGAGGTCGAGGGGCCGGTGTTCAAGATGCGCGACGATCCCCGCCTGCATCCGCTGGGCGCCTTCCTGCGGCGCACGAGCATCGACGAGCTTCCCAACTTCCTCAACGTTCTGCGTGGAGAGATGTCGGCCGTGGGGCCGCGCCCGCCGCTGCCCTCCGAGGTGGCGTCGTACGACGCGTATGCGATGCGCCGGCTCGAAGTGAATCCCGGCGTCACCGGTTTGTGGCAGATCTCCGGGCGGTGTGAGGTGAGCTTCGACGAATGGATGGCGCTGGACAATGCGTACATCGACGAATGGTCGCCGCTCATGGATTTGCAGATCATCCTGCGCACGATCCCGGCGGTGATCCGCGGGATCGGCGCCCATTAACCCCCGCCTGACCGTCGTCGCCGGCCGTGAGCCGGCGACTCGCCGCCTGGCTCGCGCGACCGTCCTGGTGATGGCCGCGACGCTGGCGTCCACCCTGCTGGGCTTCACCCGCGAGGTGGTCACCGCGCGCTACTTCGGCGCCTCGTGGCAGCTCAACGTCTTTTTGAGCGCTAGCGCCATGACGACGATCCTCTTCGGCGTCTTCAACGGCGCGCTCACGAGCGCGCTGGTCCCGATTTTTTCCGACTATCTCGCGACGGGGCGGGAGCGCGAGGGCTGGCGGCTGGCGAGCACGCTGATCATCGCCGTGACGATGATGCTGGCCGTGCTGGCCGCTGCGGGCTGGTATTTCGCCCCGATCTACGTGCCGCTCTTCGCGCGCTTCCCGGCCGAGCGGATGTCCACGGTGATCGCGATGACGCGCTGGCTCATGCCGACGATCTTCGCGACCTCGCTCGCGGGCATCGTCGCCTCGATGCTCAACGCGCACCAGCGGTTTTTCGCCTCCGCGCTGCAGGGCGTCGCCGCCAACATCATCGTCATCCTCGCGATCTCGCTGGGATTCTCGCAGTACGGGGTCTATGCGCTCGTGTTCGGCTCGGTGCTGGGCCTCTTCGCCCAACTGCTGGTGCAGTTGCCGGCGTTCTTCGGCCTGTGCCGGTTCGGTCCGGTACTCGATCTGCGCCATCCGGGGCTCTACCGCGTGCTCGCGATGCTCGGCCCGATCGCGATCGGATCCGCCGCCGGACAACTCGCCCTGTTCTTCGACCGCTACTTCGCCTCGGGGCTCGCCGAAGGCTCGATCGCCGGGATGAACTACGCCGTCAAAATCGTGGGTTTTCCGCAACAGGTCTTCGTCGCGGCGATCGCCACGGTGATTTTCCCGGTCTTTGCGAGCCAGTTCGCGACCCACAACCGGGTCGCGATGCGGCGTTCGATCTCGACCGGACTGCGGATGGTGATCTTCCTCGCGCTGCCCTCGGCGCTGGGCCTCATCGCGCTTTCCGAGCCGATCGTGAGGGCGCTCTTCGAGCGCGGCGCGTTCGGACCCGAAGCGACGGCGCTGTGCACCTCGCTCCTGCCGTTCGCCGCGGCCAGTCTGGTCGCGCTGGCGGCGAACGTCGTTTTGACGCGCTGCACGTTCGCGTGCGGTGAGGTGCGCCAGCCGATCGCGGTCGCCGTGCTGACCGTGCTGGTCAACATCGCGCTCTCGATCCTCTGGCTGCCGGCGCTCGGCGCTCGCGGGCTGCTGCTTGCCAACGCCGTCAGCCAGACGCTGCAGATGATCGCCCTGAGCACCATCGTCTGGCGTTTGCTCGGCGGGTTCGCGTTGCTCACGATCGTCCAGTCGTTCCTCAAGGTCCTCGGCTGTAGCGCGATCATGTACTCCGCGCTCATGCTCGTTCAGATCTTCGAGCGTCCGCAGACCACGAGCTTTGGTCACGCCTTCGCGCTCGGAGAGCATCTGCTGCTCGGCGCGGTGATTTTTCTAGGTCTGGCCCGGATGGTCGACTCCGAAGAACTGCACCTGGCCTTCGATCTGCTCGTGCGGCGGGCGCCGCGCGAACTCGTACCGCTGCCGTAGCCGCGACGCTCGTGGATCTGCGCTGGCAGCCCGGATACGTCTATCCGCCGGTGTTCTATCCGCCGCACGTCCCGCTGGACGCGCTCTCGGCGCTGGTGTTCGTGCTGCTGGCGGTCGGCGTCGCCGTGTTGACGTTCCGGCGGCCCGCCAACGGGCTCGCCGCGCTCATCGTGCTCACGCCGTTCGCCTTCGCTCACTATATCGACGGAACGTCCGTTACGCTCTCGAAGGCCGCGCTGGCCGGGTTCGTCATCGGCCTCTTGCCGCATCGCCCGTCGCTTGCGAGCCTGCGCGATCCGGCCTTCGCGCGGCTGCTGCTCGCCATCGGGGGGATGATCGTGGCGATGCTGCTCTCCGCCGTCGCGGCCGGGGACAAGGGTGCGGTCCTGCGCGAGATCGCCAAGTGGCTGGAATACGGTGCGATCTTCATCGCCGCGACGGTCGCCTTCGCAAACGACCCCGACGATCGCCCGATCTGGTTTGCGCTCGCGCTCGCGACCACGCTCGTCGCGGTGCTCGGCTTCGCGCAAGAGTTCGTCGGCGCTCCGGCAGGGGTGTTCGTGCACGGTCAGGCGTTCCCGCGCATCGCGGGCCCGCTCGAAGGTCCCAATCAGGCCTCGGCCTGGCTCGGCATCGCGATCCCCTTGCTGCTGGCACGCATCTTGGTGCACCGGGACGGCTGGCTGGTCGGAGCGACCCTGTTGGCCGCCGCTGCCGACGCGCTGACCCTTTCGCGTTCAGGGATCGTCGCCACCGTCATCGCCTGCGCCGTGGTCGTGATCCTGACCCGGCCGCCGCGAGCCGTCCGCTGGCGTTTCGCGGCCGGGGCGCTGGCGCTAGCCGTGGTGCTCGTCACGCTGGGGACGGCGGTGGGGCTCGAAGTCCGGTTCTTCAGCCTGGCCGAGGTGCCGCAGCCCGACCATCTCGGAACCCGGGCCCAATTGTGGAGAGCAGCTCTGGACCTCTGGCGAAGCAGTCCTATCGTGGGAGTTGGAGCGGGAAACTACGAGTTGGACCTGGGCCGGGTGGGATTGCCCGACGTGCACACGCACGCCAACAGCTTGTACTTGCAGAGTTTGGCCGAAACCGGTGTCGTCGGTTTGCTCGCGACGCTCTTCTTGGTCTACGCTTCGATCCAGACGTTCGCGCAATCCGCGTCTCGGCGGCCGCTCATCGTGGGTGCACTGGCTGCGAGCGTTGGGTTGGCGATCCACCAGGTGTTCGACTATCTGGTGTTCTTTCCGAAAGTCGGCGAGTTTTGGTGGTTGATCTTGGCGGTGGGGGTCGTCGAAGTGATGCAGGCGCGCAGTGACGTGCGTCCCCTCGAGGTAGCCTCGTGATTCGCTCGCGCAATCCGAAGATCGATCTCGCGGCGCTCGAGGCCCAGATCGCCGAGGAACTCGAACGCGATCCGCAGGCGCGTTCGACCGAACGGCTCGCGCGGCTGGCCGCCTCGGTGCACCTCCACACGATCGAGAACGCGCTCGAACGCGCCGAAGAGCGCTCGACGCCGCGCAGCGCGTGGCCCGCGGATCTGCGCATGTTCCCGTTTCACGTCAGCCCGGCTTTGCAGCGCTTCGTCTTGCGCGCGGTGGGCCTGGTGTTTCGCGATCAGCACGAGGTGAACGCGCACGTGATTCGCGCGCAACGCGAGCAGGTTGCGCTCATCGCGAGCTTACTCGAACGCGTCGATCAGCTCGAGACGCAACTCGAATCAGAACGCGCGGCTGCGCGGGCCGAGCGGATGGCACACCGCAATGGTCCGGACTGAAAAACGCCGCCGGATCGCGCTCGTCACGCCGTGGTACGGACGCGAGCTGATCGGCGGCGCCGAACGACTCGCCTGGGAGCTTTCGCACGCGATCGGCCGTACCGGAGCGCTGGTCGAAGTGCTGACGACGACCTGCCGTTCGTTCCACGACGACTGGGGCGCGAACTACCATCGGCCGGGTACGAGCGTGGTCGACAATGTGATCGTGCGGCGCTTCAAGGTCGATTCGCGCGACCGCGCCGCGTTCGCGCGGGTGAACGGTCGGCTGCTTTCCCTGCCGCGAATCTCGCTGCGCCGCGACGGCTCGCCGATCGACGAACGCGACGCGCGCGTATTCGCCGAAGAGAACATCACCAGCCGCACGCTGTTGGCGTTTCTGCGCGAGCGCGGGACGAACTACGACGCGGTGCTCTTCGTGCCGTATCTCTACGGGCCGACGCTCGCCGGCGTGCCACTGGTCGCCGACCGGGCATTCGTCATTCCGTGCCTGCACGACGAGGTCTATGCGTACCTCGACGCCGTACGCGAGAGCTTCGCGCAGGCGCGCGGGATCTTGTTCAATTCGCCCGGCGAAGAAGAAGTCGCCGGAACGATCTTCGGACCCGCAGTACACGCCAAGAGCAGCGTCATCGGGCACGCCGTCGAACCCGCGCAACCGCCGGCCGCGCCTGCCATGGTCGGAACGTTCGCGCCGCACCGCTCGCGCTACGTGCTCTATCTCGGCCGCCAGGACCGCACGAAGAACACGGACTTTCTGCTCGACGCGTTCGCGCGCTTTCGCGAACAGCGGGTCGCGTCGTCGCTGCAACTGGTGCTGGCCGGTGCGAAGCCGGCGTCGCTCAGAGAAGTCGACGGCGTCGTTGCGCTCGGCCCCGTCAGCGAAGAGGCCAAGGCGCTGCTGCTCACCTATGCGCGCGCGCTCGCCCAACCCAGCACGAACGAGAGTTTCTCGCGCGCGATCTTCGAGTCGTGGTTTGCGCGCCGGCCGGTCGTCGTGCACGGCGATTGCCGCGCCACGTCGCGGGCCGTAGAAGAAGCCGACGGCGGTTGGATCGGCACCAGCGTCGACGACTGGGTGCGCATCTTCACGACGATCGACGAATCGTCGGACGAGGCGATCGATGCGATCGGCCGACACGGTTTCGCCGCCGCGCTCGAGAACGGGACCTGGGAAGTCGTAGCCGCCCGCACGCTGCAGGCGATCGACGAAGCGAGCGGCCGTGCGGCCGCAGGGCTCGCGATCGACCAGATCGTGCCGCTCGGCGAAGCCCCCGTGACGCGCTATGCAATCGCGCTGGGCGACGCCCTGCGCCGCACCGGCGCCGACGTCGCCTCGTCGATTGCGCAGAGTGGGCTCGTACGGCCCCAGGCGCGGGCGATCGTGCATGCCAGCGGTCCGGACCTCGCGCCGGTCGCCCCCGACGCGCTCATCGTGCACACGGCGGACGCCGCTCTGCCGGAGCGAATGCCGCCGGTGTTCGCCGCCAACTGGACGGCGCTTCAAGGGTTGGCGGCGCGCGGCGTGAGCGCGCGCCTGCTGCCCGAAGTCGTCGATCCCGGGGTCTGGTCCGGCGTTCGCCTCGAGCAGAACCCATTCGACGACGGGCATCCGACGGTGCTCTCCATCGCGCCGCTCGGCGTCGAGGACGCGGAGCTGCTCATCGAAGCGTTCGTTGCGCTGGTGCGGCTGGCCGGCGACGCACGGCTCGTCATCGAACGTGCGGACTGCGATCGCGCGGCGCTCGCTGCCCTCGAACGCGACCGGCGCGATCTAGATCTGCACGATGCGCTGGTGCTGCTGGACGACGATCGCGCCGGCCGCTACGCGGCACGCCGGGCCGCGGCGGTCGCCTGCGCACTGGGCCGTGCGCTGCCGGACGTAACGCGGGCGGTCGATGCGCTGTGGTTCGATCTGCCCGTGGTCGCCTTCGACGACGCCATCGTTCGCGAGACGATCGAACCCTGCGGTTTCGTGATCGCCACGCGAGCGCCGCGCGAAATAGCCGTTCTCCTCAAGCTGGTCGCGACCGGCACCGCCGTTCGGCGCGCCGCGATCACCGAGGGCCGCCGGATCCGCGCGCGGTACGCGCCTTCGACGATAACGGAGAGTTTGCTCGAAGCTCTCGCGTGGCAGAACGCACCGACCACCACGATCTTGCGTCCGGTGAGGCAATGATTCTCAAGAACAACCCGGCGATCGACGTTGACGAACTGATGAAGCGCGTGCGGGCCGAAGCGGCCCGCATCCGCACCAGTGGGGCCATCGAATTCCGCCGCGGCGAACCGCGCAATCAAGACGAGGTTCGGCTCGCGAAGTCGCTCGACCGCCACCGTGCGGTGACGCGGCTTCTCGGCGATGCCGAAGTACTGAACCGACCGCTTGACGTTCCGCGACGGATGCGCGTCCTCGGACCGCTTGGCGGCTTTGTCACGCGAGTCATAAACTACGTATTCAAGCGTCAGCGCGAGTACAACACGGCGGTGCTGACCGCCAATCGTGAGATGATCTCTATGCAGGTCATCACCGGTGAATCCGTCGCGAGAACGATTGAAAACCTGTCGTCCCTCGAACGGTACCGGGCCGAGTCGATTCGAGAGTTTCGTGCCGCGTTGGAAGATGGTTTCTCGGCGGTACGGGGCCTTAGCGAACGACTCGATGCGGTTGCCGGACGTGCCGAGTTCGCGCATGCCCGTATCGATACTGATGAGGCGGCGTTGCAAGCCGTGTCGGCACGGGCAAATGACTCCCCTCCGCGCGGGGAAGTGCGCCTCTCGATCGTGGATGCTCTGCGTGAGGTCGATCGCCGCATGGCCGATGCGCATGAGTCGGCACTCCGCGCGGTGGCGATGTTGCGTGGCGAGCTTCATGCGGCGCCGCGCCCCGATTCCCAGGGCACGGCGATCGCCCAATCAGTCGATCGGGACGATGCCTTTCACGCGTTTCTCGCCGACCGATTTCGGGGCTCGCGCCCCACGATAGAGGAACGCCTTGCGGCCTATCTTCCGATCGTGCGCGCGGCGGATACGGTCCGCGAGTCGACGCCGCTGCTCGACGTGGGCCCCGGCAGGGGCGAGTGGCTCGCGCTGCTGCGCGACGGCGCGTTGCCCGCGATCGGAGTGGAAACGAATCGTTTGTTAGCTGATGAGTGCCGCACGCTAGGCCTCGACGTGCACGTCGACGACATGTTGACCGCGCTTCGCGCGCGCGAACCCGGCACACTGGGTGCGCTGAGCGCCTTTCACGTCGTCGAGCACCTCCCGTTCGGCTATCTGCTCGATGGCGTTCGCGAAGCGCTCCGCGTGCTCGTGCCGGGCGGCCTCCTTCTCTTCGAGACCCCGGATCCTCGCAATCTGCTCGTCGCCTCGGGGACGTTCTATCTCGATCCGACGCATCGTCATCCGGTACCGCAGGAACTCTTGCGGGCGATCGTGGAGGGCGTTGGATTCGTCGACTGTGAGGTGCTCGAACTCCATCCGCCCGAGGAGCCGGTCTTCGCCGGTACTGACGATCTCTCGGCGCGCCTCAACCAATACTTTTCGCATCCCCAGGACTACGCGATCGTCGCGCGTGCGCCGCGCGGGTAATGCGAAAAATCGGCATCGTCACGCCCTGGTACGGGGATGACGCCGTTGGTGGAGCGGAGACGGTCGCCCGAGAGTTGGCCGGCCGGCTCGCGCGCGAGCACGACGTGACGGTGCTCACGACGACCTCGCGGGCGTTTCTTTCGGAATGGGACGAAAGCTTTTACGCGGAGGGGACGACACGCGAGGGGGGCTACGCCGTCCGGCGCTTCGCGGTCGATCCTCGCGAGCGGGGCATGTTCGACGCGGTCAACGGCGCGCTGCTCGGGCTACCGGTCGATGATTGGGACGAACTCCGGCTGCGTGGACCGCAGACCGATCCCTTCATCGAAGAATCGATCAACTCGGTAGCGCTCGAACGCTACCTGCGTGACGAAGCTTCGGCGCGTCACGACGCCGTGATCTTTCTGCCCTATCTCTATGGTGTGGTCGTGCGCGGGATCGAAGCGTATCCCGGGCGTGCGCATTTGCTGCCTTGCCTGCACGATGAAGCCTATGCCCGCCTGCCTCGCATCCAGGCGATGGTGCATCGCGCCGCGACGCTCCTGATGAATTCTGCGGGCGAGGCCGAGCTTGCCCTGCGCCTGTATGGTCCCGGAATTCTCCACAAGACGACGATCATCGGCCTGGGCGTCGAGCCGAGTTCGATTGCCGGAGAACTCCCCGCCGGCGTTCGGGCGCCGTACCTGGTATTCGTCGGACGACGCGACGTTACGAAGAACGTCGATTTCCTGGTCGATTCGTTTCGCCGCTACCGGGAAAACGGTTCGTCGAAGGAACTCTCGCTCGTGCTGGCCGGTCCCGGCGAGCAATCGTATGATGACCGCGAGAACGGGATCATCGATCTCGGCTTCATCGAGGCGGGTGCGAAGCAGGCGCTGATCGCCGGTGCCGTCGGCCTCGCGCAGCCCAGCGTGAACGAGAGCTATTCGCGAACGATCATGGAAGCCTGGATGTCGCGCAAGCCCGTAGCCGTGCACAGGGGATGTCTTGCGACGGCAACGGCCGTGGCCGCCTCCGGCGGCGGGCTGCTCGCTGGGAGTAAGGAGGAGTGGCTTGGAGTATTCGAGAGCTTCGAGCGCGATCCCGATTCCCGGCTGACGGAGATGGGGCTCCGCGGTGAACGGTACGCGCGCGAGTTTGCCGATTGGAATCACGTCATCCCACATCTGACCGGGTCGATCTTCGGTGAAGCCGGCACCAAGCCTCGAGCGACCGGGAAGCGCATCGATCAATTCGTACAGACGCTCGAGTTCGGCGATGCGATCTCCGACTATGCGGTGCACCTGCGTCATCGACTGCGAGCGCTCGGATATGCTTCGGATATCATCGCCGAGGGCATCGGAGAACGCGTGACCGGCGAGGCAGTTCCGTATTCTGAAGGCGCCTTTTCCGAGAGTTCCGCAGTCGTCTATCACCACTCCATCGCCTCGAAAGCGACCGGGCACGTAGCCTCGCTGCGCGTGCCCAAAGCGCTCATCTATCATAACATCACACCGGCGAGCTTCTTCGAGCCCTTCGATCCCTCGTTCGCGGCACTTCTCGAGGCGGGGCGCAAACAAACGGGCCCACTGCTTCCACGCTTCGATCGCTTGTGCGCGGACTCCGATTTCAACGCCTCAGAGCTGCGCGAACTCACCGACCAGCCCGTGCGAACGATCCCGGTCGTCGTCGATTTTCGTCGTTTCGATCAGATGCCGGACCAACGGACGTTCGCAAAGCGTTTTCGTGGCATCAGCATCGTCTTCGTAGGACGCGTCTCGCCGAACAAGGGGCTCGCGAAATTGCTGGACGCCTTCGAGGCGTTCCTGTGCTTGCACTCAGATGCCCATCTGACGATCGTCGGGCGCTACGATCCGGCCGATCCCTATTACCAACAACTGATGACGACGATTCTTACGCGACGCATGGAGAACAACGTGACGTTCAGCGGCCTCGTCGACGGGGCGGAGTTGACGGCCTACTATCGAACCGCAGACGTGTTCGTCTCACTGAGCGAGCACGAAGGATTTTGCGTGCCGCTCGTCGAGGCGATGTTCTTCGAGGTTCCGATCGTCGCGCTCGGCACGACGGCCGTTCCCGAGACGCTCGGAGAGGCCGGAATCATGGTTACACCGCGTTTCACGGCGGACGAGATCGGTGCGCTCATCCATACGATCTGCACCGATCGCGAGCTTCGCCTGGAGATCATCGAGGCGCAGCGCCGGCGCCGTACGTTCTATCTGCCCGAAGCCGGTGAGCGCCGCCTCGACGAACTCATCGCGGATCTCACGTGATCGGCCGCCGTCCGAAGGTCGCGATGGTCGTGCAGCGTGCAGGCCGCGAGGTCAACGGCGGCGCTGAGGCCTTATGTCGCGACGTTGCCCTCGCGCTCGCCCGGAGCTGGGACATCACGATCGTCACGACGACGGCGGTCGACTACGTTACCTGGGAACCGGACTACCCGGCTGGCCCGGGCGATATCGAGGGCGTTCCGGTCCTTCGTTTCGATGTTGACGAACCTCGCAGCCAACATCATTTCGACACGCTGAGCCGGCGGATCATGGCCCGCCTGGACTCCGCGCCGCTTGCAGAACAAGAAGCGTGGATGCGTGCGCAAGGTCCGTACTCGACGACCTTGCTGCGCTACCTGGAAGACCACGGCGGCGAATACGATTTGGTCATCTTCTACACGTATCTCTACGCGACGACCTACTTTGGATTGCCACTGGTTCGCGATCGAGCCGTGCTCGTGCCGTTTGCGCACGACGAATGGCCGATTCACCTACCGATGTGGGACGAGCGCTTTCGGATGCCCCAGGAAGTCGTTTTCAGCACGCCGGAAGAGCGCGATTTCTTGCGGCGGCGCTTTAACCGGCAGTTCGACGGACCGGTCATCGGGATCGGAGTCGATCTTCACGATGACGTGAGCGGCGAACGCTTTCGGCAACGATTCGGCATTACGAACCCCTTCGCGATCTATGTCGGTCGCATCGATCCGGCCAAGGGCTGCGACCAGCTACTCGAGGACTTTGCACAACACAAGCGGCGCAAAGACGACGACTTGATCCTTGTCATGCTCGGCCGCGCGGCGATGCCGGTACCGGTGCTCCCCTACGTGCGGCCGCTCGGATTCGTCGATGAGGGCACGAAATTCGATGCTCTGGCGGCCAGCGAGATGTTGGTCATGCCCTCCGCCCTGGAGTCGCTCTCGATATCGTTGCTCGAGGCCTGGAGTGTCGGGCGACCGGTTCTCGTCAATTCTGCGAGCGATGTGCTCGTCGGACAGTCTCGCCGCGCGAACGCCGGACTGTGGTACGGCGATGCGGCCGAATTGTCGGCTGCGGTAGACCTGCTGCGTGGCCCCGCCGGTGTGGCGCTCGGCGCCAACGGCCGAGCCTTCGTCGGACAGAGTTATGCGTGGCCCAAGATCGTGGAGAAGTACGAACGGCTCTACGAGAGCGTCGCGAGGGCCCTCAGTTCACCGAGCTGATCGGAGCCGATCGGCGTTCCACTTTGACCTGTGGAAACAGGTTTACGACCCCTGCCCATAAGATCGAGTCGAGATTGCGCAAGACCTTGAAGGGGGCGACATCGTGCCGGTAGAGGACCTGATGGCGGAACGATCCCTCGCCGAAGCCGCCATCCGCAATGCCGAGCGTCACGGTGTAGTCGCCTTCGGAAAGGGCCGCTACGAATGGGAAATCGATCTGAACAACGTCGCCCGCACCGACCGATCCGATCGCGCGCCGCATCGCGTAGGTGGTCGTTTCGAAAATGACTTCGCCGTATCGATTTCTGATCTTGAATCCCACATGCGGGTCATCGAAGGCCCGGAGAAAGCGCAGCGTCATGTGGACAGACACGCGTTCTTCGCTCACAAAAGCGTGAATCGCCTCGCCGGTGGCCGCGCGTATTTCGGCGGCGATCACATCTACTTCTTTGCGATCGACCTCACTGAGCGTGTCCGGTCCCGGTGCGGGCTCAGGTTGGACGACCGGGGTAAGTTCCGGTATGTGCTCGCGCTCGGTCTCTAGGATCAAGTGCGATTCATAGGTCTCGATCACAACCTTCGGCGTCGAATCGAGTACGACGCGTCCGTGTTCGAGGAGGAGCGCTCGATTGCAGAAACGATAGATTGCACCGCTATTGTGCGAAACAAAGAGCAAGGTTACGCCGCGATCACGGATCGAGCGGAGCATATCAAAACACTTTTGCTGGAAATATACGTCCCCGACGGAAAGCGCTTCGTCGACGATGAGGATGTCGGGGTCGAGATTGATCGCGACGGCGAAGGCGAGCCGGACGAACATCCCTGATGAGTACGTTTTTACGGGGCGATCGATAAACGTCCCGATCTCGGCGAAGTCGACGATGTCGGCATATCGGGCGTCCGTCTCTGCGCGGCTCAGTCCGTGAAGCATCGCGTTGAAATATACATTGTCGCGTCCCGTAAACTCCGGATTGAATCCGCTGCCGAGTTCGAGGAGGGCCGATACGCGCCCGTAGATATGTACCGTGCCGGTCGTCGGTGCAAGCACGCCCGCGATGATGGAAAGAAGCGTGCTCTTGCCGCTCCCATTGCGCCCGACGATGCCGACCGACTCACCACGTTCGATCCTCAGATCGAGCGGCGCAAGCGCCACGAAGTCGTCGGGCCGGGCACGCGAATCGACGAGCGCATCTCGAAGTGAGGCGAGTGGCCTGGATTTGCTACGATAGACTTTGGAGACGCCGGCGATTTCAATGGCCCGCGAAGGACTGCCGTTCATAGAACGTCCGCGAAAAAAGGTCGCACGCGTCGGAAAAAACGCCAGCCCGCCACGAAGACCGCACACGCGAGAATAGCTTGCAGCGCAAACATGCGCAGGTGCGGCGGCGCGCCGCTCAAGATGACACCGCGGCTTGCTTCGATGGTGAAGCTGAGTGGGTTCAGCATCGCGATGCCGGCGACGGCGGCGGGGATTCTCGATGATGGATATACGATCGGGGTCAAATAGAAGACGAAGAGTAGCAGCGGGCCGAGAATCTGTGGGATATCGCGAACGAAGACCGTCAGGCCTGCAATGAAGTATGCGAGCCCTGCCGTTAGGACGAGCTGAAGAGCGATGATGGCTGGAAGGAGCAATATGGTGGCATAGATGTGGTGTGAGATACCGACCGCCAGGGCGATCGTTACGAGATAGCCGGCAAGACCCTCGACGAGTGCGCTGCCGATCGGAACCAAAGGCAAAAGCGCCAGGGGGAAGACGACTTTCTTCACGAGATTCGGCTGCCCGACGATCGACGTTGGCGCGTTGAGAATAGCAGCCGAGAACATGTTCCACATCACGAGACCGGTAAAGAGCCAGAGCCCGTAGGTTATCGCGTTCTGCGGGAATCCCGGAAGATCGAGGCGGACCTTGAAGATCGCCGCGAGCAAGTACGTGAAAACGAAGAGCTGCGCGAGCTGGACCATGATCGGCCAAAGCCAACCGAAGACGGAACCTTTGTACCGGGCTGCGAGATCGCGGCGAACGAGATTTCCCAGAAAGCGCAGTCGCCACATCGCGTGATTCGACAACGTCTGCGGTGCGAGTGGTATTGCAGCCATCAGCGGGCCGATCCCGTTGCGGCGGAAATCTTGAGATTGTCGAGCCGTAAGAACAAACGTCGCGGGTCGGCCGGGGCTGCGAAACGGCGTGCGGTCGTCGATATCTTGATCGTCTGTGGTTGATATGGGGTCACGACAAACGATTCACTCACCGGGACGCCGGCCGGATGGCCGCGCACGACGCGAGCCGATCCGGCGCGCGATAGGCGAATCTCGGCTTCAGGTTCCCCCGGCGTGCTCGCCGTCGCGCTCAGCGTCACTCGTTGGGAAATGACCGAGGTAACTTCAAGCGTGGCGGAATCTTCACACCAATGCCATGCCTGGTTCGGCGCAGTTTCGAGTTGCGAGCAGCCTCGCACGAAATGGAGAGACTGGTTGCCGAATTGATCGACCGGGCCCGGTATCAACGCGTCGTTTGCGGCATGTCCGGTCAGCCGCGCGTAGGCGCGGTCGAATGCTGTACTCGTAGCTGCAGCCGGAAACGTTATCGTTGGGTTGGCGATCATGAAGACAAGGGCGCGTGGATCGCTTGTCGTGACCGGCGGCGCTTGCGTCTCGAACGATAGAGCCGATTGCCCCGGCGGGATCGAGAGGGCAAGGTTGAAGGCGGCACCATCCGGCCCCGCAGTCAGGGTTTCGACGGGGCGCCCGTTGAGACCGATCGATATCGACGCGGTATGGGCCGGGATGACGACCGTTCCTGCAACTTTGACCGTACTCTTGCCGCTCTCTTCATTATCGAGGATGAGACTGCTGCGCCCTTGCGACCAATGCCACGTGCGTCCGGGCGCCTTCTCCTCGGCGTAAAATCCGTCACCCCAGACGGCAGCGCTGCGTTGCACCACTTCGCTGGTGAATCCCGGCGTTCCGATGCGCGGATCGGAGTCCTCCGCCGCCGCGGACAGTTTTGCGAGCGAATAGAGTGCCAGACTCTGGTCCGTACTCACGGCGATCGGCGGTCCCGTAATCGCTCGAAGTGCCGTCTCGAGGGACGCACCATTGTCGGGATAGCCGTGCCTAAAGACGCAGATCCCACGAAATCCCGCCACGACGGCTTGATGGACGAGCTCGAGGGGAGCGAGAGAAGCGGTCTCGATATCCCACTGCGCGGGCGGCCGCCCCGTATTCGCACCGAAGCTCCAGCGAAGCGCCGACGTGTGCAAGTACGGACGAAACTCATCGAACCAATTCATAGTTCCGACGGGAATGCCGAGCGGAAAGCCCTGATACGGCAACTCAAACACGGCAGAGCCGGCGGGTAGCCGGGCTTCCGCCGCCGCGCCGAACGCGCTATCACGTGCGAACTCTGCACGGTCGGCCGCGTAGGGAGGGACCATCGCTGCCGTCGTCTGATCGAATGTGCCTGCGACGATGAGTACGGCAACGACGACCCAGCGCAGCGTAAAGGGAATTCGCGACTCGAATCGGCGGCCGAGCCAGGCAAGTCCCCATCCGATCATAGCGAGTGAAAGAAAGGCGATGAACGGCGAGATCCGGTTGTATGCCCGGATATCCGCTCGAAAATAATAGCTGATGATCGCCCCAAACCCACCGATTGTGGCGAGTAACACCGCGCTGACGTTGAAAACCGAAAGAGTCTGCAGGCTGGCAGCGAGCGGTCGAGCGATGCCCGCCGCTAGGACAGCCAGCAGAAGTAGGAAGCCGATACTGCCGATCGCGCCAAGACTGCCCCAACTGCCTTCGTTGTTGAAGGGGTTTCGCGCGTCGAATTGGGACCGAATGGAAGCCAGTTTCGGGATGCGATGACCTGGAACGGGCAGCAGCAGCTCGGCGATTTGCAGACCATAGTACTGTGATTCTTCTGGATAACGTTGATATGCTTGGGCATTAACGCCGTGCGTCTTTTGGAAAAAATAAACGGGTGCAGCCTGGGCAGCCAACGTCAGACCGATAATCAAAGTCATCGCGAGCGCACCGATGATCGGCCTCCAAGTGCGGGAGCGCAATGTTCCGATCAGCGCGCCGAGTCCGATGAAGAACAAAGCGAACGCAGCGGAGTATTGCGTATCGCTCGCGATCAAGAGGGAACAAATGGCGGCGTAAAGTCCCGCTCGTGTGGGTGTGATAGAAACGCGTCCCGTGCGCCGACTCCACCACTCGCCGTTATTCGCAAGGTCGATGCAGGCAAGCAGGATCAGGGGAACGACCCAATAGGCCGATATGAAGAGATGCGACTCACCGCGGAAAAATCGGTAGGGCAGGACAGCGAAGAGAACTGCCGGTGCGAACGCGGCGAAGTTCGGCAAACCGATGCGTCGCAAGGCATAGAATGCGGTAACCGCGCTCAGAGGAAAGAGCGCGAGAAAATACAGATTGAAGGCGACGAACGGATTTACGACGACTATCTGAAGAAGCTTCTCACACAGAAAATGCAGTTCGGAGAGTGAGGGGTAGTCCGGGGTATTTAGCGCAAGCGGTGCGCCCAGCCGCGGATCTAGGACATACGGCGACCAATGATCGACGGTGAACATCGAACTGATGATCTGACCGAACACATCGCCGGCATTCGCATAATAGAGCGGGATGCGAAGGTCGGCATGCCAGATGTGCAGCGGGATCATCCCACACAGCAGTCCGGTGAAGGCGACGAGGGCATAGCCGAGGGCGTTACTCTTCCGGGATGGTGCGATGATCCGTTGCGCGGCCAGCGGGGCCTGCCCCGCTGCCTGCCCCGCCTCGATCATGAACGAGCCTTTGGCATGACCGACAGAGGTTCGCCACGGCCGCCGAAGTTCTTCCGATTGCGAGCCGGGGAGCCATGACTCGAGCACCGGCCTCCTGCGACGAAAATAGCACTGGGGCGCGGCGCCGCTCAGCGTCTACGTCGCGGGCCAGGGCTCGAGTTCGCTGGACGCGTAGCTCCGATACAGGAAGTCGGGCTTCTTCGTTCCGGCGCTCGCAGTGCGGCGGGAACGCGTAAAGAGGTACTGTCCGAGATCGTGTTCGCGGAAAGTGAGTTGCGCCCGCAGCGCCGCGGGAGGCGCATAGACGTACGCGCCATTCGGGTGCACGTCGGCTGTATAGGACACCTCGGGCTGAAAGCCCGCATACCTCAGAAGCAAGTGGAGTTCGTGGCGGTTGTATTCACGATTGTGTCGCCCGTAAGGGCCATAGCCCGAGTACGGATCGTAGATGTTCGCCCCCGAAATCAGTCGGGCGACGTTTTCTAGTCGCGCCACGTTTGGTGTGGTCAGAATGAGCGATCCGCCGGGACGAAGGACGCGGAATATCTCTCGCAGGACATGGAGCGGGTCCATGAGGAGATGCTCGATGATTTCGCAGAAGAAGACGATATCAAATGAAGCGTCGGCGTAAGGGAACCTTGCTGTCTCGATATTGAAATGATCGAATGCGAACGATACGCGCGCGGGCTCACCGTTCGAACGGTCCGTATAGACGACATCTTGCCGGCCTTTGTCCGGTAGACCATCGAGGAAGAAGTTTGCCAGCGTTAAATCGAGAGGCGAAAATTCGCGTAGGAGCATCGTCGTAAAGTAGGGGTTTGCCCCGAGTTCGAGAGCTTGCCCGCGTTCGCCGCAAGAAAGCCCCCACGTATAAACGAAGCGGCGAAAATCGCTTCGACAGTAGGCCTGCATCTCAGCCGCTGGTGCGTCTGCAACGCGCGTGCTCTCTAAAAACGCGAACAATGCGGTTTCATCGATCCCTGGCGGTAATGGAAGTTCCGGAGCAAGCGGGAAATCTTCGGCTGGCGTTCGAGCTTCTCCATCACTCATTTTGGGATAGGCCATTCTTGCACCAGCGGAGCGTGATCTGGGGATTTGCTATTCGGATGGCGAGCGTACGCGGATCGCCTTTCGCACGGCGTATGCCTCCCTGCGCGGATAGCATGATAGCCTCGGTAGAAAAGTATCGAATCGTGAGCGGCAGCTCGAGTGCGGTTCCGGTGGGCATCACGCGAAGGCGCTCCGTCCGCCCAGGCCTACGTACTGTAAGTGTCGTCGGAGCGAGCGAATAGAGTTCGGCTCTGAGCGTAACCGGGAAGCCGACTCCGGTGTTGTTCGTGACGGTAACGACGGCTCTATCGACGGACCACTCGAAATCGCCGGTCGCATTGTGTTCGGGTCCGTAGAACCCCGCGCCATAGGCGAATGTCGCCAACGACGGCGATGAAAGGTCATCGCTCGGGAGCGGCTCACAGTTCGTCAATTCGTAGACTCCGGCGCTCGTGCCGATCCTGCGAATCAACTCTGCTCCGACGTACCGGGCTTGGTCTTGCATTGTTCCTGAAGCGTAAATCCAAACATGGTCGGCATGCACGTGATCCAGACCGCTCGGGAGCCTTTCGAGATCGACGATGTGTGCTACCGAGACCCAGCTATTTTCTTCTTCGAGCCTGGCACTTTGGTACCGGTAAAGGCCGGGTCCGACGGGGCAACGCGCCAGGACGTAGGGCCCCCGGCAAAGCGTTGTTCCGGCGATAGCCGCCGGCGAAAGTGCCGTGAAGCGCCGGCCGGTATACATCATGAGAAGGTAGCGAACGTCTGGGGAAAATGGGCTCGTATCGAAGGTGAAAGGATAGGAAGAATCGAGGATTATACGCGCGCCTTCGGGGACATGCTCGAACAAACCGACTCGCGCCGCGGTTTCGAAGTTTGCGCGCCCCGCGGTATAGATCGGGAAATACGAATCGAGTGCTACCGCATTGCTCTGCGCTGTTTCGTAGAGGACGAGCGATATGCATACGGCAACCGAAATCGCGGCGAGTTCGCTCCATCGACGATTCGCGTGTCTGAGCAGGTCGAACCCCCAGGAAATCATTGCGGTCAGGATGAGTGCAACGCCAAAATATTCGATGTAAACCGCAAGATATGCGAGTCCCGGCTGCAACTCGCTTTGCCAGCGAGGAGAGAGCGAGATGATCGCTGCAGGAACGACCCAGAGAATAGCTCCGATGACCGCGAGATCCATGAGTCGATTGCGCTCGGTCCGTCCTTCTAGCGGTTGACGAAACAAAAAGAACCCGATGACCACGAGCGAGCATACGCCGACGCTAAGCGACAATTGTGAAGGGTGCAAGAGCAGGTCCTTCAGCGACGGCATGATCGTGGGAAAGGGACGCAGAGCGGCGTAACTAAGGGGGACTGCGCCGATCAATTGCTCCAGAAGCGCGTGAAAATATGCCCCGGAAATGGCTATTGAATAGGCTCCGCCGCTAACATGGGCGATACGGCGCAGAGTAAGATCGAAGACCGAGATTGCGAGAAGGATCATGACCGTCGCCGCCATCCCGGCGACTTTCTGCCTCCGATTCGGTGCAAGACGGGCGATGAGGTAAAGGTTTATGAGCGTAAGACCATAGCTCAGTTCGTAGGTGAGGAGGCCCGCAAACCACACGGTGAGAGCGATGCCCGAGCTGAGGACGGGGCGGCTCGTCCGGAAACTGATCAGCCAGAATATTGCGCTCAGCAAGACGAATTCGAGCGTTACGGGCAGTAAGACGATGTACGAGAGAATCGGATCGTACCAGAAACGAATTTGCAAAAGCCCGACGACGACGATTCCTGCGATTATGGAGATCGCCCGACTGCGACTCAACATCCTCACGAATACCGCGAATGTGAGGACATTCACGACGACCGCGGTGAGTTGGAGGGCCTTTTCGATGACTTGATTCGGGAAGAAATGCCAGAAGAGGAGCGAGTACACCATGCCGACGGGAAAGAATCGGCCTTGTGTTTGCAACCAGACCTTCACGCTGAGGACCAGCGCGTTGAACATCGTACTATGGTTGAATGCAAACCCACCGTTGATGAACGAATTGTTCAGGTCATCGCCGACGAATCCGACTGCCAGGATAGGAAGCAAGAAGAGAACGGTGACTAGGACAATGCCGCCCATCCCGATGCGGAAACTCAACTGGTCGAGGCCTCTTAGCACGTGCCCGGTACTCTTCCCCACTTCGCGACGATGGAGTTATAGGACGTACCGCGATTGGTTCCTGCGCGGCTGGAGCATGTCTCGGGGCAGTGGTTCGGCTGGCCTTCGTATCATGCCGTATCGAGCCCGCCTTCGGCGTGAGGTAGGCGCAGGCTGCACGTGCTGTGCGGGTGACGGTAAATATGGCGGCCAAGTTACGCGCCGTGACCCTTTCCTCAAGGCTTAGAGCTGCTATTCCCGTCGACGTTCTTCGCGACGGCGGGGGGGTGTTCGCAGCGCTCATCTCGGCGAATATCCTGACCTACAGTTTCTATGCGCTCGTGTCTCGGGAAATCGGGGTGGCGGCCTCGGGGATATTTACGGCGTTGCTCTCGGCGATGCTCATCGCGTCCTTGCCATCCGCGGTCGTTGCCGTGGTCTTTGCAAAGGTGTCCGCGGATAGATGCGCCATCGGGGACCTCGGAGAGATCCGGGCTCTCGGCCTAGGTGCAAGCTGGCTCGCCGTTGTGGTGGGCGTTGGCGCCTTTTTGGCCGCGGAGCTGATGCCGGGCGTCTTCGCGGAGTTTTTTCATGTTACGGACAGCCGTACGATCATGCTCGCCGTCGTCGGATATGCCTTCACGTTTGCGATTCCGATGCAGCGCAGCGTTCTCCAGGGTGCGGGGGCTTTTCGACCTTTCACCATATCGAATATCGTGGAAGCGCTCGTCAAGTGCGCTACCGGTGTTTGCGTTTTTGCTTTTCGACTGGGGATCATCGAAGCTCTCGCTGGATATGCCGCCGCCGAGGCGGTGACGTTTCTATTCAATGGTGCGGTGATCGTACGACGCTTTCCGGGGGGAGGGATTCGATGGGTTTCGACGCTCGTCGATCTCGGGAAAAGCTCGCTTGGGATCATCGTCCCGATCGGCGCAATTACGTCGATGACGTTTCTGGACGTTATACTCGTGCAGCACTACTTGCCGGGTCGCGAAGCCGGACTGTATGGCGTCGCAGCGCTCTTTGGGCGAGCGCTCCTAACCGCCATAGCTTTTGCGCCGGCCGTGCTTTTGCCCAAAGCGGTGGAGCGGATTTCTGCCGGTCAGTCGGCCGTGCCCCTGCTCGTATCCACTCTTGCTGCCACGGCCGCGGTTGCCTTTGCCGTCCTCGGACTTACCATCATCATGCCGCGAATCATAATCGAGGCTCTTGCGGGGCCCAAGTTCCTGGGCGCAACTCCGCTCATGTTGCCGTACGCGACGGCGATGACGGGCCTCGCAGGCGCGACTGTGCTCTCGACCTATCTCATCGCTCTCGGAAGGCGCGCCTTCGCAATTCCGCTTGCCATCGTAGCCGCATGTGAGGCTATAACGATCGCATTCTTTCGACATGGGGACCTAGGCCAGGTGCTTGCGGTGGTCGTAATCGGCCACACGGCAGGCTTTGCCGTCTGCCTCGCTTCTGTCGTCGCGTCCGTCCGCGCCGGCGTTCCTCGGCCCGGGCTCAGGTATCATCGACCGTAAGAGATCCTATCCGCCGGCTCTATCCTGGCCGCCCGGGCAGCAGGGCGCCGACCGAAAACAAAACGACTAGCGATTACCGTCGAAATGTCCAGGGCGGACCATCTCATCCGGGCGCACGGCGCGGCACGAAGTCGAATTGGGCGCCCCGGGGTTGGACCACCGGTTCGTGACTCTTGCCTCTACCGAAGGTGGCTCGGCCGCATTCGTGGGGTGTGCGCCGAGAAGTACGACGCTCGAGAAGGCCTCGACAGCGTGCACAAAAGGTGGAAAGCGGCCGAGGGCCGTCGAAAACCCGGAGGCGACATGAAGGATACGTCTCTAACTGTTTTTCCCGAGATTGACGTGATCCGGCGGTACTCATTAAGGAAAACGTGCCCGACTATCACATGCCCCATCGAATCCACGAATGCAATGGCCGGCGGACGGTCGCGTGCGGCCCCCGCGCAGACGGCATCATCGGGCTAGACGTTTGAAGCTCATCAGCATTCTGACGCCCTGCTATAACGAGGAAGGGAACGTCGTTCAAGCGTACGAGCGCGTTCGCCAGGTAATGGCCGGCTTACCTCACTATCGCTACGAACATATCTTCATCGACAATTGCTCCAAGGATCGCACTCTGGAACTGCTCCGGAGCCTCGCCGCCGCCGATCGAAATGTCAAGGTGATCGCCAATGCACGAAATTTCGGTGTGGTCCGGTCTGGCATGCACGCGCTCTATCAATCGAGTGGAGATGCAGTGATCGCTCTGGTCGCGGATATGCAAGACCCGCCGGAACTCATCCCGCTACTGATCGAGAAATGGGAGCAGGGCTACTCGATGGTACTTTGCGTGAAGAAGTCGAGCCAAGAGAGCCGGTTCATGTTCTTCTTACGCACGCTTTACTATCGTGTGATTCGACGGCTCTCCACCATCGAAACGTTCGACAATTATACGGGCTTTGGATTATGGGATCGACAAGTCGTCGAGACGATCAAGAGTTTTGATGATCCCTACCCATATGTGCGCGGCATGATCGCAGAAATCGGGTTACCGTATTTCATCGTCGAGTACGAACAGGCCGCTCGAAAGCGTGGGAAGTCATCCTACAACTTATATGCGCTTTATGACCTGGCGATGCTCGGCATCACGAAGCTCTCGAAGGTGCCACTTCGATTCGTTACTTTTACCGGTTTCTTGGCATCGTTCATGTGCGTGGTCATCGGGCTTTCGTACTTAGTCTATAAGTTGCTGTATTGGGATCGGTTCACGTTGGGCCTGGCGCCGCTCGTAATCGGCGTTTTCTTCTTCGCCTCGGTTCAGCTTCTGTCGCTCGGCATAATCGGGGAATACATCGGGACGATACTGACGCATGTTCAAAAGCGACCATACGTTGTCGAGCGTGAGCGGATCAACTTCGATGAGGAGCCGGTGTTCGTACAGTCGGTGAAACGATCGTGACCAAGGTCTCGGACTACATCATTCAGTTTATCGCGAACTTGGGCGTCAAGCACGTCTTCCTCGTCCCCGGTGGCGGCGCGATGCACCTGGACGAGGCAATAGCACGATGTTCGGATGTCGAATTCGTGTGCAATCTTCACGAACAAGCGAGTTCAATTTGCGCCGAGACGTACTCCAAAGCCACGAATCACCTCGGCGTCGCCGTGGTGACTTCCGGTCCGGGCGCGACGAACGCGATCACCGGATTGGCCGGCGCATGGCTCGATTCCACGCCCTGCATCTTTGTCTCGGGCCAAGTCAAGCGTTCCGATCGAGCGGTTTCGGCGGACGGCATACCGCTCGGGGTTCGCCAGGTCGGAGTCCAGGAGCTGGATATCGTCACCGTCGTTCGATCGCTGACGAAGTACGCTGTTACGATCGGCGACCCGGCGACGATCCGATACCATTTGGAAAAGGCTGCATATCTCGCATCGTCGGGCCGCCCCGGACCAGTTTGGATCGACGTGCCGCTCGACGTTCAGGCATCGCAAATCGATCCCGAACTATTACCGTCCTTCGATGCGACGGAACTTGGGTCCGTCGAAGGCGGTCGAGAAGCCCTCTCCGCTCAGGTGCGAGAGGTCATCATTGCGCTGAATCGATCCGAGCGGCCCTTGCTCTTAGCCGGGAACGGAATTCGGCTCGCACGTGCCGAGGCGGAATTTCGCGAACTGGTTGGGGAGCTCGACATTCCGATCGAGACGACGTGGCTCGCAATCGATTTGATCGAGGAGGCACATCCGCTCTTCGTCGGTCGTCCGGGAGCCGTCGCACCGCGAGGCGCAAACTTCGCCGTGCAAAACGCAGATTTTCTCCTCACGATCGGAGCCCGACTCGATCGCGTGATAACGGGTTATGCACCGGAAGAGTTCGGTAGGGTCGCGCATAAGGTTATGGTCGATATCGATCCGGCCGAGCTGAACAAAATGGGCTCGTCGATCCACCAGCCCATCGAAGCGGATGCCGGGCAATTCATGCGCGAAATGCTTCGCCAGCGTGAGAGCATAAGGCAATGTGCCAGGAGCGAGTGGAAGGATCGTTGCCGGGAATGGAAGCGGCGTTATCCTGTCGTGCAGCCGGAACACCGTGTGCCGGGGCTCGTTCGTGTCTATCATCTCGCTGAAGTGATGTCCGAGGAGCTCGCGGAGGGGGATTTCCTCGTATCCGGCAGCTCAGGAAGCGGCATCGAGCTGTTCCTGTTAGCCTTTCACGTCAAGCCGCGTCAGCGCGTGTTTCATACGACTGCTCTGGGCGCAATGGGTTTCGGCATCGCTACATCGATCGGCGTATCAGTTTCCGGGGGCAAGAAACCCACCGTATGTGTTGACGGTGACGGCGGCTTTCAGTTCAATATTCAAGAACTCGAAACGGTCGCACGACTGAACCTTCCGATCAAGTTCTTCGTACTCAACAACGATGGCTATGCTTCGATTCGCGCCTCCCAGACGAGCTTTTTTGGTGCCCCGCTAATCGGTTGTGACGCGAGCACGGGCCAGACTCTACCCGACCTGTTGAAAGTTGCCGCCGCTTACGGTCTCGGGACCGATCGAATTGACGACCAGACCGATCTCAGATCTCAAGTGAGGCGCGTGCTCGATCGGCCGGGCCCGGTCGTGTGTGACGTGGTCTGCGTTCGGGACGAAGTGCGGGCTCCGCGGTTGTCCTCAGTCCAGCTTCCCGACGGTTCCTTCGTCTCGAAGCCTCTAGAGGATCTCTGGCCATTCCTGGAGCGCGACGAATTCGAGTCGAACATGTCTATTCAGATTGCCCATGAGTGAAAGGAGGCTACTCTGTCGCGCATAGGTATCATGCAAGGCCGTCTCGTGCCGCCAGAAGCGGGCCGGTTTCAGTCGTTTCCGCGTGAGGGATGGCGCCGGGAGTTTCCTCGAGCCCAAGAGTCCGGCCTCGACGCCATCGAATGGATCTACGATACGTTCGGTGAGGATGTGAATCCGCTCGCCACCGACGAAGGCATAGCGGAGATGCGCGAATTGGGTGAGCGACATGGGGTCGCAGTCGTGTCACTCTGCGCAGACTATTTCATGGATCGACCGATCGTCAAAGCTGACGCCGCGGAGTTACGTGATTTGATCGCGCGTCTCTATTGGTTGATCGATCGGGCGCGGCGGGTGGGGATCACGCGTATCGTCGTGCCGTTCGTGGATGCGTCACGAATTGACTGTGGCGAGGATCGAGTGCGTGCGGTATCGGTGTTGCGCGACGTGCTGCCGGCCGCTGAATCGGCCCGGCTCGAGATTCATCTGGAAACGGACCTCGCGCCTGAACCCTTCGCGCAATTACTCGCGGATTTGAACTACGGCTGCTTGAAAGTGAACTACGACTCCGGGAATAGTTCCTCGCTTGGTTATAACCCGCGCGAGGAGTTCCGCGCCTATGGGGCACGCATCGGCAGCGTTCATATCAAGGACCGCCAACTCGGTGGCAGCACGCGTCCTCTCGGGCAGGGTGACGCGGACCTCCCGGCCGTGTTCAGGGGACTTCACGAGCTCAGGTACGCAGGCGACTACGTCTTGCAGGCTGCACGGGGGGATTCGGGCGGCGAGGTGGCATTGGCACGGCTCAACCGTGAATTCGTCGCGAATCAAATCGAAGTCGCGTCGAACGCCGGCTAGGTGGGCGTCCGGTGAAGGTTCTTATGATCGGGCTTGGCGGCATTGGGCAACGACACGTGCGAAACCTGCGATCGTTGCTTCCGGACGGCCTCGAACTACTGGCCTATCGCGTCCGTCAACTCTCCCACGTCGTCACGCCGAAGCTCGACCTCGATCTGTCGAGAAGCGTCGAAGCGGAATACGCGATTCGGGCGTTCGGAGATCTCGCTGAAGCGCTTGCATGCCGGCCGGACGTCGCTTTCGTCGCGAACCCCAGCAGTTTGCACATCGGCGTCGCGATAGAGTGCGCACGCGCCGGTTGTGATCTCTTTATCGAAAAGCCGCTATCGAATACGCTCGAAGGCACCAGCGATCTCGTGACCATCGTCGAGGATCGACGGCTGGTAGCGATGGTCGGCTATCAGTTACGATTTCATCCGTGTTTTATTCGATTCGGGGAGATTGTGAGGAGTGGCGCACTCGGAAATCTCCTAAGCGTCCGCGCGACGATCGGGGAGAACCTCTCGATGTGGCATAAATATGAGGATTATCGGCAAATGTATGCTGCGCGCGCCGATCTCGGGGGTGGTGTCGTCCTGTCGCAAATTCACGAGTTGGACTACCTCTATGCGCTCTTCGGCCTCCCTCGCCGCGTCTTTGCTCTGGGTGGCCATTGGAGCGACCTCGAGATTGACGTGGAGGACACCGCCAGCAGCTTGATGGAGTGCCGCGTTGGAGGGCGACCTCTGCCCGTGCAACTCCAGCAAGACTATCTTCAGCGTTCTCCGAGCCGAAGCTGCGAAGTGGTCGGCGACAAAGGGAAGGCCATCATGGATCTGATCGAGATGACCGTGACGACCGTTCTCGATGGCTCTCGGGCCGTCGTCGATGACTACCGAGGTTTTGAGCGCAACGACCTCTTTATTCGCGAACTCGAACACTTTCTGCATTGCGTCGAAATGCGAACGAAACCGATCGTAACTCTGCGGAACGGGTTAGCGAGCTTGCGCATGGCGCTCGCGGTGAAGGAATCGATGTTAACGGGACGCGTCGTCGATATCGAGAGTGGGGAGATGGGTCATGCATCCTAGCGTGGCCGATCTCTTTGCGCTCAGCGGACGCGTGGCGATCATCACGGGGGGCGCGGGGTTGCTAGGGACGCGGCACGCGAGAGCAATTTGCTCCGCCGGAGGACGGGTCGTGCTGGCGGATATCTCCGATGAACGCGCGAGCGCCGAAGCGGCCGAGCTTCGAAGGACGTACGGCGACGTTGCCTGGGGTGCCGGCGTGGACATAACTTCGCCGGAAGCCGTGTCGTCGCTGGCCGATCGCGTTCGCGACCGGTACGGCCGTGTAGACATCCTGATCAACAACGCGGCAAACAACCCGAAATTCGACAGTGCGCTGGACGCGAGCTTCTCGCGGCTCGAGCGCTTCCCCATCGCGCAATGGGAGGCAGATATCTCCGTCGGGCTCACCGGGGCGTTCTTGTGCAGCCAAGTCTTCGGAGCGCAGATGGCCGAGGCCGGCCGTGGGGTGATCGTAAACGTCGCATCCGATCTGGCCCTGATCGCGCCCGATCAGCGCCTCTATCGCCAGGAAGGACTACCCGAGCACTTGCAACCGGCGAAGCCGGTCACCTACTCTGTCGTGAAATCCGGGCTCCTGGGGCTTACGCGTTACTTAGCGACCTATTGGAGCGGCCGGGGCGTTCGCGTCAATTCGATCTGCCCGGGCGGCGTCTCGAACGGGCAACCGCCAGAGTTCGTCGCGAAATTGGCAAATCTGATCCCGATGGGGCGCATGGCCGACGTGGACGAGTATCAAGGAGCGATTCTGTTCCTGTGCTCGGATGCCTCATCGTACATGACGGGGGCAAACCTCGTCGTTGACGGTGGGCGGACATGCTGGTAGAGTGCTTTCTAGTCATCGAGAGGATCATTGCTTGAGCACGTTGAGTCTTTCAAACCAAGTTGATGAACTGTTGGCGGAGGGTTTCGAGGCGGCCCGCAACCGAGAGCAAGAAGCGTTCGACTTGCTGGCAGGTCCGCACGGCGACGACATCGTGCTCTTTGGAGCCGGCGGGCTTGGTCGTCGTACGGTCGAGAAGCTGCGCAGGCACGGCATCGAACCGCGCGCGTTTGCTGACAATAATCGGGCGCTCTGGGGCAGCAGAGTCTCAGACGTTCCGGTGATGTCGCCTGAGGAGGCCGCGCGCGAGTTCGGCAAGACGAGTGTCTTCGTCGTCACCATTTGGGGCGGCAAGAGAACTCCGACCATCGAAGACCGGATGGACGAGCGGATCGCTGCCCTCCACGCCCTGGGTTGCGAGCGCGTTGTTCCGTTCGCGTTTCTCTATTGGAAGTATCCCCAGGGAGTTCTCCCCTATTATAGCGTTGATCTGCCGCACAAGGTCCACGAGCAAGCCGAAGAGGTTCGAGCGGCTTTCGCCCTTTGGGCCGACGAACCGTCGCGTTTGGAGTACGTCAACCAACTTCGCTGGCGACTGCACCTGGATTTCGCCGGACTCGCTGAGCCGGTCTCTTACCCGATCTACTTTCCCAAACACCTTTGCCCGATAAGGACCGACGAAGTCTTCATCGATTGTGGCGCCTACGACGGCGACACGGTCGAGCTGTTCGTCGAAGAGACCGGCGGAGCGTTCAAAAAGATCATCGCCCTCGAGCCGGATCCGGCGAATTTCGCAAAGCTTCGCGAAACCTGCAAGGATCTGCTCCAGGACGCAGGTCGAATGACGGCATATCCGCTCGCGACGGGAGCGCGTAATGAGCGGCTGTACCTTCTCGCTGACGGTAGCGATGCCGCCCGAATCGCCGGGTCAGCCGATGCCGGGGTCGTCGAAGTCGAGTCCGTTGCTCTCGACGATTTTCTTGCCGACACGGTCCCGACATACGTAAAAATGGACATTGAGGGATCCGAGGTCGCGACCCTAACGGGGATGAAGCGGATCATCCGCGAGCAAGAGCCCGTCTTAGCGATTTGCACGTATCATTTGCAAAATGACCTGTGGAAGATTCCCCTCCTCATTCACTCAATCAATCCCAACTATCGCTTCTTTCTTCATCCGCACAAGCTCGAAGTGTGGGATCTGGTCTGCTACGCAATCCCGCGCCACCGGCTGGCGAGCGATTTCCCGGCGACGTAACTACTTCCGGGCCGTAGCTCTTGCCGCGAGAAGCGCATCGATGAGTTCTCGGACCGCTCCGTTTCCGCCATTGCGCTTTGCGACGAACGCAACTTGCTCGATTACGGCGGGCCGCGCGTCGGCCGGAGCCGCGGCCAGGCCGGCAAGCTCCATCGCGCTCAAATCGTTCACATCATCGCCCATGAAACAAAAATCAGATGGGCTCAAGTCATGGCGTTCGGCAATTGCGCGCAGAGCAGCGCCCTTGTCTTTGCAGCCCTTCTCAACGTCGGTAATGGCCATCTTCGCTGCGTACCGATCGACGAGCGGGCTGGCCTCCCCGGACACGAGCGCCACGCGGAAGCCCGCCTTTTGAGCTAGGGAGATCCCCATGATGTCCGCAAAGGAGAAGCGCTTCCATTCTTCGCCGTTCGGTCCCCACCACACGCTACCGTCGGTGAGAACCCCGTCCACGTCCAGAGCGATAGCTTTGATCGCGCGGAGGGCTACGGCTGCGCGCCGCGCTTTACCACCCATACTGACGATCTATCGTTAGGCTCCTTGCTCGTACCGAGACGAGTTATCAACCTGTTCTTGCAGTTGTCCGCGTCTCAGCTCTGGATCGAGGCTCCAACGCGGCGAAGTTTTTTGATGATCGGCTTCTCGCGTTCGTAGACGCGCTTGACGCCATCTCCCATCGATTGCTCGACTAGCCGAATATCGCGAACCAAGCGGTGGACGCCGTTCGGTTCGAGCGAGGCTGCCTGGTCGCTGCCCCACATCGCGCGGTCCATCGTGATGTGGCGCTCTACGACGCAGGCCCCTACGACGACGGCTGCGACGCTCGAGGTTATCCCGGTCTCGTGACCGGAATATCCCACCGGTACACCATAACGGCGACGTAGCTCGGGGATCACTCGGAGATTGAGCTCCTCGTAGTATGCGGGATAGGTGCTACAAGCGTGGAGGAGAACAAGGTCTTTCTTGCCCGCAACTTCGACCGCATGATCGATTTCCTCGATCGTGCTCATGCCGGTCGATAGGATGATCGGTCGCCCTTTGCCACGGATATGGCGCAGAAGGTTGTCGTCGGTAATCGATGCCGAGGCGACCTTGTAGCACGGTGTGTCGAAGCGTTCGAGAAAATCGACCGATCCCTCGTCCCACGGGGATGCGAACCAGTCCAGCTTGATCGACTTGCAGAAAGCGTCGATTTCTTGATAATCCTCGAACCCGAACTCGAGCGCCCGTTTGAGATCGCCGTTGGTCGTTCCGAACGGATTTTCACGCGGCGTCGCCAACTCGGCCGCCGTGTATACGACGTCGACGGTTCGTTTCTGGAACTTCACCGCGTTGCAGCCGGCACTGTGAGCGGCGCTGATGAGCTTTTTCGCTAGATCGAGGTTCCCGTTGTGATTGATCCCGATCTCCGCGATCACATAGGTCGGCTGGCCGACACCGACCGAAGTGCCGCCGATCCTCACCGTGTCGATCCAGTCGGTAGAGTTGGTGGCGCCGTTCCCGCCTGCGCTCATGTATCTTTTTCCCCCGTTTGCAGCGCGCGCTCGACAAGGTCGCAGATGATGTGACCTAGCGTGATGTGGATTTCTTGAATCGGAGCCGAATATCCGTCAGGACCGACGATGCGGTGATCTGCGGCTTCCGCGACCGCACCGCCGCCGTTCCCTGAAAATGCGACGGTGACGGCGCCTTTTCGCTTGGCCGCCTGAAGGCCCAGCACGATGTTCCGCGAGTTCCCGCTCGTCGATATGCCGACGAATACGTCCCCCGGCTGCGCGAACGCCTCTGCTTGGCGCGAAAATATGCGTTCGTACCCGTAGTCATTGGCGATTGCCGTAACGGCCGACGTGTTGCATGAAAGTGAATGCGACGGGAGGCCTGGGCGCTCGATGCGGAAGCGACCGCCGAATTCCGCCGCAAGATGTTGGGCGTCGGCGGCACTGCCGCCGTTGCCCATCCAGTAGATCGCGTGGCCGCCGCGTAGCGCATGAATGAATGCTGCGGCCACCTCGAGCACGCCGGCTTCGTACCGGCCGGTATCCAGCAAGCCGCGCCGCTCTTCCATGAGGCAGCGGAACGTGTCTCTCGCAGCGCCACCGGCAACGTCGAGCGTCTTCAAAATCGTCCTCATATTCAGGATGTCATGTGCAGCCCACGTTTTAGGCCCGGTTGCAGGGTTTCCTCGTACTCGGCGGATGTGCTACCCGGGCGCTCGGGGCCTACGGGAGCCCGCCAGGTACCCGGGATGCTTCGCTCGGCTTCGCGACGGGGAGGGAGGCTTCGTGCCTGACCGCTGGCTCGAAGTAGCGTTTGAGCTCCAGGAAGCGGCGCTCGAAGAGTTCGTAGCTCACCGCGGCGACGAGATAACTTAGGGCCGCGAGGAAGAGCACGTAAACGATCGCAAAGAGCGGGTTTGAGGCAAGCGCGGACGGGAGCTGGCGCAGGATGAGAATCTCGCACGCGCCCAAGACGGGAACGTGATAGACGTAGATCCCGTAGCTGTATCGGCCGATGCTGCGAAGCGGCCGGGCGACCAAGAACCGCTGCGCGATCGAGCGTGAACCATCGCTCAACGCTGATGACACGACGAACGCCGCAAAGGCCATGGCGAGCAGCGAAAACCCGAAGGTTTCGGAGAACTGGTCGGTTCCGCGATCGAATGCGGTAGCGCCGGCGCAATAGGCCAAGATGCTTACGATCCCAAGCCCGCCCAAGAAACGGAGCGCTCGTTCGCTCAATCCGCGACGGACGAGAATCGCACCCAGCGCGCCGAGGGCGAGCGAGTCCATGCGAGTGACCGTCGCAATGGCGATCGCTTGATTCGGCCCCGTATGAGCGACCCAGACCAGTCGAACGACGAGCGCGGTCACCGCCAACGCCACCGATGCGACCGCGATGCGCCGCTCGGGCAGCAAAAAGACCACCAGCGGCCAGACGAGATAGAATTGTTCTTCGACTGCAAGGGACCAGAAATGCCCGACGACGTTGGGTCCCCACGTGCCGTGCCAGAGGACCAGCCAGTTCGTCAAGTAGCAGAAATAGAGCCAGCGATCATCCGGCCGCGGAATCGCGACTTGCGCAGCCGGCGGGAGATGTGATGCGACGCCGAAGATGACGATCAAAACGACATAGTAAAGCGGAAAGATGCGCAAGACCCGCCGCATGTAAAACGTGCCGAAGTAGTTCGGCGCGGTTCTCGACTTGAGCAATATTCCCGTGATGAGAAAGCCCGAGAGGACGAAGAACAAATCGACGCCGGCCCAACCGTAGGCGATGAGCGCCTTGACCGGCACGAGAATCGGGACCTCGGGAAGAAAACGAGCAAAGTGGCTCGATATCACGAGCAAGACCGCTATGCCGCGGATGCCGTCGAGTGCGTCGAGATTACGGTGACCCGGATCGAGGATCACCTTTTTTTTGGGGTCACGCGAGGCTGCTCGTACGCTCGCTTGCTTCTTCGATGGCCTTCGCGACGAAATCCAGCTCCGCATCGCCCAGACCGGGAAACGTCCCGACCCAAAAGACGTCGTTCATGATCACGTCGGCATTCGGCAGCTCCCCGACGACGCGGTAGCAGACCTCCGCGTACGCCGGCTGGCGCACGAGATTCCCCGCGAACACGAGTCGCGTTCCGATCTTGCGGTCGTTGAGACGCTGGACCAGCGTGTTGCGATCGATCGGCGCGTCCGGCAAGACGCGGATCGGATAGCCGAACCACGACGAGGATGCTCGCGGTGTTTCTTGGGGGAGCCCGAGCCACGGCACGTGCGCGAGAAGCTCGCTCAGGTGGGCCGCGTTGCGTTTCCGCTCGGCGATGAACCCGTCGAGCTTTTCGAGCTGCGCGACGCCGACCGCGGCCTGCATATCGGTCAGCTTCAAGTTGTAGCCGACGTGGCTGTAGGTGTACTTGTGATCGTACCCGTGCGGTAACTCACCGAGCTGCCAGTCGAAGCGCTTCCCGCACGTATTGTCTTTGCCGGGCGCACACCAGCAGTCGCGACCCCAATCGCGGAACGATTCGACGATCTTGCGGAGCTTCGGCGAACGCATCATGACGGCGCCCCCTTCGCCCATCGTCAGATGATGCGCGGGATAGAAGCTGACCGTGGCGATATCGCCGAAGGTCCCGACCTGCTGCCCGTTCCAGGTCGCGCCGACCGCATCGCAGGTATCCTCGATCATCCAGAGGTCGTGGGTGCGGCAGAAATCGCGAACGGCTTCGGGATCGTACGGATTTCCCAGCGTGTGGGCGATGATGACGGCTTTCGTCTTGGGCGAAAGCGCGCGCTCGAATTGCGAGAGGTCCGCGTTGTACGTCACGAGTTCCGAGTCGACGAAGACCGGGATGCAGCCCGCTTGCACGATCGGATTCACGGTCGTCGGGAAGCCGGCCGCGGCGGTGATGACCTCGTCGCCGGGCCGCAGGCGGCGCTTGCCGAGTTCGGGCGAGGTCAGGGCCATGACGGCGCACAGGTTCGCCGACGAGCCGGAGTTGACCAGGACGCACTCGCGTATCCCGAACCAGCGGGCAAACTCTTTCTCGAAGCGTGCCGCAAAGCGGCCCGTCGTCAGCCAGAAGTCGAGCGCGCTATCGACCAGCGACACCAACTCGCGTTCGTCGAACACGCGCCCGGAGACCGGAACGGCGTCCGCATCCGGCACGAATGTCCGCAGCGCATATGCCGCTGCGAAATAGGCGCGGGTCTTCTCGAGGATCTCGGCGCGGAGCGCTTGGGCCTCGGGGCTCGAGCTACGGTCGGACAGCATGCGCGGGAGCGTTCGTGGGCGTGGTCGCAAAGTGCTCGCGATACCAGGTGACGGTTTCGGTGAGCCCCTCGGGTAGCGACCAGCGGGCTTCCCAGCCCAGCCGCGCCTTGGCTTTGCTCGCATCGAGCGTTTGATCGCGGATCTCCATCGTGGCCGTCGCGAGGATCTCCGGCTCGGCCTCGATTTCCAGCGCGCGCCCGATCTCGGCCACGATTTCGAGGACCGTGTAGCGGCTCTGCGGACTGAAGTTGAACGCCTCACCGGGCCGCGCGATGCCGGCGTGGGTGGCTTCGGCGAGTGCGATGTATGCATCGACCACGTCGCGCACGTAGATGTAGTCGCGAATCGGGCCGCCGTCGCTGCGCACGATCGGCCGCTCGCCGGCCAGCAGGCTGCGAATCGTGCCCGGTACGATGCGGCTCCAGTTGAGATCGCCTCCGCCGTAGATGTTGCCGCAGCGCGCGATCGTCACGGGGAGCGCGTAGGTGTGCGCGTAGGTTGCCGAGAGCAGGTCGGTGCAGCTCTTCGAGGCGTCGTACGGATGCCGTCCGTTCAGCGGCATGTCCTCGGTGTATGGCAGAACCGGCGAGTCCCCGTAGGCCTTATCGCTCGAAGCGACGACGATGGTCTGCACCAGGCCGCCGAGCCGGCGCGCCGCTTCGAGCAAATTATACGTGCCGTGGATGTTGCTCTCGAACGTTTCGAGCGGTTCGCGCAGGGCGTTCCCGACGATCGTCTGTGCGCCCAAGTGGAACACGTCGGTGCACTCGTGCAGGTTGATCGCGCGCAGACAATCCTCGAAGCGAGCCAGATGACCGCGCACGATCGAGCACGTGCGGTCGATGCCTTGCCGATAGAAGCGCGACTGCGGGTCGTCGTCGAGGACGAAGGCCACGACATGGGCGCCGCGCCGGGTGAGTTCCTCGCACAGCCACGACCCGACGATCCCCGTCGCGCCGGTGACCAGCACCGCTCGCTCGCGCCAGGCGAAGCTCACGTGCGCACCCACGGAGCATGTCCGCTTTCCCACAGATCCTCGAGGTGGCGGCGGTCGCGGAGCGTGTCCATCGGTTGCCAGAACCCATCGTGCTTATAGCAGCTCAGTTGACCGTCGCGGGCGAGCCCGGCTAGGGGCTCTTGCTCCAGCAGCGTCGAGTCGCCGGCGATACGATCGAAAATCGCGGGCTCGAAGACGAAGAAGCCGCCGTTGATCCAGCCTTCACTGGATTGTGGCTTTTCGACGAAGGTCGTGACCTGGTCGCCGACGATCTCGAGGCCGCCGAAGCGGGCCGGCGGACGCACGGCGGTGAGCGTCGCAAGGCGGCCTTGCTCGCGGTGAAAGCGCAGCAGGTCGGCAACGTCGAGCGAAGCGAGGCCGTCGCCGTAGGTGCACATGAACGTCTCGTCACCGATGAGCGCGCGCAGGCGCCGGATCCGCCCGCCGGTCATCGTGTTCATCCCGGTGTCGACGATATGGACCTTCCAGCGTTCCGTGTGCGATTCGGTCACATGGATCGTCGTCTTCCCCGTCCCCAGATCGATCGAAAGATCGTTGTTATAGGCGAAGAACTCGTGGAAGTATTCTTTCACGATCTCTTGCTTGTAGCCGGCCGCGATGATGAAATCGTCGAAGCCGGCTCGCGAATACAAGCCGAGGAGATGATAGAGGATCGGCTTGCCGCCGATCTCCACCATCGGCTTCGGCCGCAGCGCCGTTTCCTCGGAAAGACGTGTGCCGAGACCCCCGGCCAAGATGACGGTCTTCATGAGAACCTTCATCCATGCCATTCCACCCGGCGTGATTCCTGTGCTCGTCTACTAGGGTGCGCCCGACCCGGCGAGAAGGGAGGGCCGTGATCGTTCTCATCGGCGCGAGCGGCCAGCTCGGCGAGGCACTCTCGGAGGCTTGGCGAGCCCGTGCGCTCGTGACGCCGAGCCGCGCGGAGCTGGACTTTCTCGATGCGGGGGCCGTTGAGGCCTTTCTCGATCGCCTCAAGCCGGATGTGCTGGTGAATTGCTCGGCGTTTCACAACGTCGAGGAATGCGAACGGACCCCGGCACCGGCGTTTGCCGCAAATGCCCTCGCCGTCGATGCAGCCGCGCAGGCGTGCGCGCAGCGCGGGATCGCCTTCGCGACCGTCTCGACGGACTACGTTTTCGACGGCACGGCGGGCCGCGCGTATGACGAGACCGACGCCCCCAACCCGCTGAGCGCCTACGGCGTTTCCAAACTCGCGGGCGAGCTGCTGACGCGCCGCCACGGTCCGCGGCACTACATCATTCGGACCTCGGGCGTGTTCGGGAAATCCGGCACGTCGAACAAGGGCTATACCTTCATCGAACGCATCCTGCAGCAGGCCGAACGCGGCGAGCCGCTGCGCATCGTGGACAACATAACGTTCTCGCCGTCGTACGCACCGCACATCGCCCGCGTCATCGTCGATCTCGTCGATCGCGAAGCGTTCGGCACGCATCACGTGACCGGCAGCGGCGCGACCACCTGGTATGCCTTCGCCGGGGCGGCGCTCGATGGGGCCGGACTGCACGCCGACCTTACGGCCATTCGATATGACTCATTCGGCTCGGGCACGAGGCGGCCGCTCTTCTCGGCGTTGCGCTCGATCACGCTGCCGGCGCTGGGAATCGCGCCGGCACCGCCGTGGGAAGACGGTGTAGCCGACTACCTCTTGGAGCGATCCCGGCGGCTCTCGCGCGCCTAAAGGTACGTGCCGGTGTAGCCCCGGTGGTTTGGATTTGTGGTCGATTAGGAGTGCATTGGTCGTTCGTTAAGGGGCCAGGCTTAGGCTTGGCGACTTCTAAGACGATCACCGTAAGACCATGCAATTGGAACACGTTTCGGGAGTTCGGCGTGATGACGTCCTGCTCGTGACCGGATCGGGCCCGGATACGACGGGCTGGTTCTTCGTACTCGACCGGGATTCACGCGGCGCGTGGGTCGTCGAACAGCTTGATGAGGTCGCCTCGTTCGGGATCGCCGTTCACGGCGGTTCCCTCTTCCGGATGCTGAGTTCGGCCGTCGGGAATGGGTCCGGCGCGGAACTGCTCGTCTATGATGAGACCGGAGTGGTCGCCTATCGCCGCGTCGACGGGCTGGTCGATCCGCACGGTATCGTCTGGACCGGGAAGCACTTCGCCGTTCCATCGCCGCCCGAGAACGGGATCGCGCTGCTCGATCGCTTCGGCACGATCGCGGAGTGGATCCGCTTGCCCGGGACCGGCGATGCGTGGCATGTCAACGGCGTCGCGATGCGGGCGGGCCGGTTGTTCGCTTCGGCGTTCGGGCGCCACAAAACCGAGCGCGGCTGGGACACGGGCAATCGTGCCGGCGAGGGGCTCGTGTTCGATGTTGCGACGGGCGCGCCGATCGTCGAGAACCTTCACTGTCCGCACGACCCCGTTTTTCTCGATGATGCCTGGGTCGTCTGCGATTCGGGCTCGCAGCGCCTGCTCGCCATGAGCGAACGCGGCCGGGACGTGGTCCGCGAAGCGAAGCTCGGCGCGTGGACGCGCGGCTTCGCCGTAAACGGAAACGAGCTTTCTGTCGGCTTGAGCGGCCGGCGGTATGCACCCGATGCTTTCGAGCGTGCCGCCGTCGCCGTGCTCGATCGCCGGACGTGGCAAATGGTCGAGCGGGTCGAGCTACCGTGTCAGGAAATCAACACCGTCGCATCGGTGCCGCGGATCCTGCTCGGCGCTCTGCGGCGCGGGTTCCGTACGAACGCAATGCGCACATCGATCCAGGATCGCTACGATGTGTTCCGTCAGGTCGGCAACGTCCACCCCGCTCAGCCGATGACACCGATGAGGGCACTGGAACCCGCGGAAGCCCGCATCCGCTTCGACGCGTTGGCGCCCCGAGAGGTGCTGGCGGGCGAACGTTTTTTGGTCGAAGCTTCGATCGTCAACGAAGGTCCGCGAACGCTCTTCACCGCGATGCCCTTCCCGGTTTTCGTCGGCTATCGCTGGTTGCTGGAAGCTGACGGGGCCGAGGTGGAGGCGCTGGATGAACGCCGCCACGCACTGCCCCAGCCGATCCTGCCCGGGGCAACCCTCCGTCTCACGATTCCGCTTGTCGCGCCCTCCGCGCCCGGTGCGTATCGCCTCCGGATGACCTTGGTTCAGGAATGGCTGCGCTGGTTCGATGCCGATGATGCCGCAATGGGGGTCGATTTCGGCCTGCTGGTTTCGCGCAACCGGTTCACGCTCGCGCCCCCGGTGCCTGAGGATCGCAAACACCAGCCCGAAACGTCCTACGGCACCGTCGCCCGATACGCCTGAGCCGAAATGGCCCCTCGCGCCGACCTTGAAGTTCCGTCATCTTCGAGCCGGAGCGGCGGTAACGAGCTGCTCGGCGAGGTGCGGCCAAGCGAGCCCCCGGCGACGGACCGCGGCTAACACAACCGGTTGCCGGGGCCGATGGTAAAACGGTGAAGCATGTCCTCGTTACCGGCGGTCTTGGGTTCATCGGCTCCGCTTTCGTCCGGCAAGCGCTGGCTGAACGCGACTGGCGGATCACGGTCCTCGATGCGATGACCTACGCGGCCAACCCCGCGAACGTCGCCGTCGTCGCGGGCGATCCGCGCTACGCCTTCGTCAAGGGAGACATTTGCGACGCTGCGGCCGTGAGTGAAGCGATCGGTGCCGGTGTGGATGCAATCGTGAATTTCGCGGCCGAGACGCATGTCGACCGTTCGATCCTCGCCCCGGAAGCCTTCATCAAGACCGGCGTGCTCGGCACCCACGTGCTGCTCGAAGCCGTCCGCGAGCATGCGATCCCGCGCTTCCTTCAGGTCTCGACCGACGAGGTCTACGGCCATGTCGAAGGCGGCAGCTCGACCGAGCGCGATCCGTTGCGGCCGCGCTCACCCTACGCCGCCGCGAAAGCCGGCGGCGATTTGCAAGTGCTCGCACATCACACGACCTACGGGACACCCGTCGTGATCACGCGCGGCTCGAACACCTACGGGCCTTATCAGTATCCCGAGAAACTCGTCCCGCTTTTCACGACCAACTTGCTCGACGACCGGACCGTGCCCGTCTACGGTGACGGCCTGCAAGTGCGCGACTGGTTGCACGTCGAGGATCACGCACGCGGCATCCTCCACGTGCTCGAAGCCGGCGTGACGGGCGAGGTGTACAATCTCGGTGGTGGCAACAGCCGCACCAACCGGGAGATCGTCGAGCGCCTCCTTACCTACACCGGCCGTGCCTGGGAGACTCACGTGCGCCACGTGAAAGACCGCGAAGGTCACGACCGTCGTTATTCGCTCGACGCGAGCAAGGCGCACGCGCTGGGCTGGTCGCCGCGCCACGCATTCGAGGATGGCCTTGCGGCCACCGTCGCCTGGTATCGTGAAAGCGAAGCCTGGTGGCGGCCGATCAAATCCGGCGAGTTTCGCGCGTACTACGAACGCCAATACGCGCATCGCTGATCGAGGACGGAAGATGAAGGGTATCATTCTCGCAGGCGGACTCGGCTCGCGCCTGCGTCCGCTGACCAAAGTCACCAACAAGCATCTCTTGCCGATCTACGACAAGCCGATGATCTATTATCCGCTCGAGACGCTGTGCAAGGCCGGGATCCGCGACATCATGATCGTCACCGGCGGAAACTCGGCCGGGGACTTCCTGCGCTTGCTCGGCAACGGCCGCGAGTTCGGGCTCAAGGACATCTATTACACCTATCAAGAGGGCGAAGGCGGGATCGCCGATGCGCTCAAACTCTGCGAGCACTTCGCCGAAGGTCAGCGCATCGCGGTCATCCTCGGTGACAACATCATCCAGGACGACATCACACCATTCGTGCGGCGCTTCGAGGAACAAGACTCCGGCGCGCGCCTTCTGCTTAAGGAAGTCGACGATCCGCAGCGCTTCGGTGTCGCCGAAGTCGTGGACGACCGCATCGTCTCGATCGTCGAGAAACCGCTCGCGCCGAGAAGCCGCTTCGCCGTGACCGGAATCTATATGTACGACCGCCGGGTGTTCGACTTCGCCCGCAAGCTCAAGCCCTCGGCCCGCGGTGAACTCGAGATCACCGACGTGAACAACGCCTACCTGCGCGAAGGTGATCTCCAGTTCGACGTGCTCGACGGCTGGTGGACCGACGCCGGCCAATTCGAGAGCCTCTACCGCGCGACGCAACTCGTCGCGGAAGGCCGTAGCCGGGAACCGCTCCCGGCCTAGCTTCCTGTCCGGCGGCGGTCGCCGGGCGTGCGTTCGAGTTGGTCCCCCGGGTAGCATCTCGTGCTGGTCCGCATCCCTCACGCAGATGGAATCGACGAAGGCGCGAAGATCCCGCTCCGACCAGCCGGACGGCAACGGAAGCGCAGGCCGAAGCACGAGTCTCTTCATGAGCCGCTGACGTTCGGCTCCCGCCGCAATTCGGCGCCACTCACTCTCCGCCGGCGGGCTGGCCTAGCGTCCGCCGTCGGTCGCGTGATAGAGTGCTGGGATGAACGAGCCGAGCACAACGAAGAGCTTGTACGACCGCGACTTCTCCGAGTGGCTGTTTGAACAGGCTGCCCTGCTGCGAGCCGGTCGGTTCGATCAACTCGACGTCCCCAATCTCGTCGAGGAGATCGAGGATTTGGGCAAGAGCCAGCGCCGCGCGCTGTTCAATCGCCTTCGGGTCTTGTTGGTGCACCTGCTGAAGCTGCGCTACCAGCCTACGAAGCGCACCGGTTCGTGGCTTGGGACCGTGCGCGAGCAGCGCTTCCGCCTGCGGAGGCTTTTCAAGGAGAGTCCGTCGCTGCGCCGGTTCGCGCGGGAAGATGTGGAGAGCGCGTATCAAGAAGCCCGCTTGATCGCGTCGGACCAGACGGGATTGCCGCCCGACACCTTTCCGGCCGAATGCCCGTTCGCGATCGACTCCGTGCTCGACGACCCCGAAGCATAAACTCTGTCATCCTGAGCCGCCACTCTGTCATCGTGAGCCGCCACTCTAGTCATCGTGAGCCGCCACTCTGTCATCGTGAGCCGCCACTCTAGTCATCGTGAGCCCCGTCGAAGGATGGAGCCGCCACGATGCTGCCATGCCCATCCTTCGACGGGGCTCAGGATGACATTTCCGCGCGCCACGATGACAAGTTTTTCGCGGGCCACGATGACATTTCCGCGGGCCACGATGACATTTCCGCGCGCAGCGATGACAAGTTTTTCGCGGGCCACGATGACATTTCCGCGCGCAGCGATGACAAGTTTTTCGCGGGCCACGATGACATTTCCGCGCGCCACGATGACAAGTTTTTCGCGGGCCACGATGACATTTCCGCGCGCCACGATGACGGTTTCGCGTGCCACGATGGCAAGGTTTCGCGTGCTACCGTGATAGGGTGCTAGGCGAAGACGATCGTTTTGTTTTGGTAGACGATGATGCGGTCGTGCAGGTGCCAGTCGACGGCCCGCGTCAGGACCGCGCGCTCGACGGAGCGGCCGATGCGGCGCATGTCCTCGACCGTATGCCCGTGGTCGACGCGCATCACGTCTTGTTCGATGATTGGGCCGGCGTCTAATTCCTCGGTGACGTAGTGCGCGGTTGCGCCGATGAGCTTGACGCCGCGCTCGCTCGCCGCGCTGTACGGATCCGCCCCCGCGAACGCGGGTAGGAAACTGTGATGGATGTTGATGATGCGGTTGGGGAAACGCGCTAGGAACTGCGGGCTGAGAATCTGCATGTAGCGCGCCAGGACGATGAGGTCAACGTCGCCGCCGATGAGTTCCCACTCGCGCCGTTCCGCTTCGTCGCGCAGCGCGGCCGTCTTCGGGACGTGGTGAAACGGGATGTCGAGCGCCCGCACGACAGGCTCGAGATCGGCATGGTTCGAGATGACCATCTTCACTTCGCCGTAGAGGTCGCCGTTGCGCACGTGGTACAGCAATTCGACGAGTGTGTGGTCCGAGCGCGACACGTAGAGAACGAGTTTCTTCTTCCGGTTTGCGACCGCAAACCGCCATCTGGCATCGAACGATTCAGCGACGAGCGAGAAAGCCGAGCGCAGTTCGGCCTCGCGCGCCTCGAGTTGCGGCACGAGGAACTCGACACGCATGAAGAACTCGCCGCCGAACGGATCGAGCGTGTGTTGATCCAGGTTGACGATGTTCGCACCGAAGTCGAACAGAAAGCGCGTGATCTCCGCGACGATCCCCGGCCGGTCCGAACACGAGAAGAGAATGCGGCCGATGTCCTGGTACGTGTTATCCGTTTTCATGACAGCTTGCCTGGCGCGCTTCGCGTGCCAAGCGCCGTCAGCCTCTGCTCTCACTCTTGCCGGCCGGTCGCCGTCGCGTGATATACTTGCCGGGATGAACGCGCGGACGGACGGTCTTTCGCTTGCGGAGTTCGTGGCCTGGGAGCGCGAGCAAGAAGAGAAGCATGAGTTCAGGGACGGTCGCATCTCGTATTTTGCCGGCGGAACGATCGAACATGCGGCTCTCGCTCGCGAACTCATCGCTCTGCTTGCCGTGCACCTGCGCGGCGGGCCATTTCGCGTTTACGGATCCGACCTTTTGCTTGCGACGCGCGGTCGCGGACGCTATGCCGACGTAGTGGTAACCTGCGATGAACGCGACCGTGCGCCGGGGACGACGATCGTGCAGTATCCGGCGCTCATCGTCGAGGTTCTCTCCGATGCGACCGCGGCGATCGATCGCGGCGAGAAGCTCGATGAGTACGGCTCCATCGATGCGCTCCAGGAGTACGTGTTGATCGATTCGCGCAAGCGCTGGGCCGAGGTCTATCGCCGGGCCGGCGACGGGCAGTGGCTGGCGTCACTTCCGGCCGGCGAAGGCAAGCTGTTCCTCACGTCGGTCGAGTTGACGCTCGACCTCGACGAACTCTTCGAGGCTGCCGGAATCCCGGGCTAACCGTTCGTCGAGATCGCGCCTGAACGTATGGCGCGGTGCCACTCTGCCGTGCGCCGGATGCCGGCGCGCAGCGACACGACCGGCCGGAGTCCCAACTCCGTGGCTGCGCGTTCCACCGCGGGCACGTAGCGCGCTGCGGGCACGCCGGGGACGGGGTCCTTCGCGATCGTGATGCGCGTCTGCGGCGCAAGCGTTTCGGCGACGGCCTGGGCGAGTTCGCGAATCGAGACGGCTTCGCCCGAACCGACGTTGTAGATGCGCGCCGATTCGCCCGCGACGAGGATCGTCCACAGCCAGCGCGCGAGATCGGAGGCGTACAAATACGAACGATACGGAGTGCCGTCGCCGCCGATGGCGATCGGCCGCTCGGCGAGAACGTCGCCGATGAAGTTGCCGACCGCGTAGTTCGCGTCGAGCGGCAGGTGCGGCCCGACGAACGCGAAGAGCCGCGCGATCGGGATCGCGATCCCGAACTGGCGCGCGTACGTCGCGCACAGAAATTCGGAGAACCGCTTGCCGTGACCGTAGGCCGCGTGCGTGTCGGTGGTCGCGGGGCCGCTCAACGAAGTTTCGGCGACCCCATACACCTCGGGAGGCTGCGGTCCGTAGGCGGCGCCCGAACTCGTGAAGAGTAGCCGCTCCGTGCCTGCCGCGCGGGCAAAATCGAGCACCCGGCGCGTGGCGGCAACGTCATCGTCGAGCATCGCGGCCGGACGCTGGGGCGTTGCGGGGACGGGCGCTTCGGTCGCAGCGTGGATGACGAACCGGAACGTGCCGGCGGGTGGCGCAAACGCCGTGGCGCTACCCGTTACGAACCGGAACGCGGGATCGGCGGCCAGATGCGGGGCGCGCGCTGCAAAGCGCGCCGGATCGCGCGTGAGCAGCACGGCGGACGCATCGAGTGCAAGCCGCCGGTTCACCCACGCGAACGCTTCACCCAGCCAAGTGCCGACGAAACCGGTGCCGCCGGTGATGAAGACGCGTTCACCCCGCAGCGACTCCCAGCGGTCGCGCGAGTGCTCGAGCAGCTCGTCGAGATCGCGCCTGAGCGGATGGTCTAAAACGTTTTCACTTTCGCAAGGCCGGCCGCGCGGAAGATTGCCTCGACTTGCGCGACCGTGTCCTCATGGGCGAAGTAGGCGACGACGCTGCGTCCCGCTTCGAGTGCCTCGACGTAGTTCTCCACTTCCGTATCGGGGATCTCGAGATCGCCGAGCCGGTCGCTGAGCGTCTCGTTGCGGAAATAGCGCAGCCCCGGACCGTCGCTATTGATGCCGGGCACGGACAGGCCGCGGTCGCCGGTGATCAAACCGGTCCCGACCTGACGCCGCGCCACACCTTGGGTCGAGTCGTTCCCGGAGATGAGCTGAATCGGGTCGAGCTTCAGACCGGCGTCTTTGAGTGCCGTCTCGATGGCTTTGGTATCGCCATCTTGCGAGATTCCGGTGACGACAAGTCCCACGAGTACCTCCGGGAGAGTGAACGGGTAGCGTCGGTTCGCGACGACGGCCGAGCGGCCTTCGCGGCTAGCCCTGATAAGCGTCGATGGTGGTCGCCAAACGCTCGATGCCCATCCGGATGCGCCCTTCGTTGCTGTTCGAGAAGTTGAGGCGTACCCCGTCGGAGCGGTCCTTGTACGGATAGAAGGCACGTCCGGGAACGAACACAACGTCCTTACGCGCCGCCTCGACCAGAAGTTTCGCCGTGTCGATCGCCGGGTCGACGAAGGCCCACAGGAACATCCCGCCGGCGGGCTCGTTCCACGAGACGTGCTTGGGCATGAACTGGTGCAGCGCGGCGAGCATCGCGTCGCGCCGCTGGCCGTAGGTCTCGCGAATCGTTTCGATGTGCCGTTCGAGCTGGTCGCCTTGGGTGACGTATTCGAGCAGGATATACTGCGCGTACGAACCCGTGTGCAGGTCGGTGCCTTGCTTGGCGAAGACGATCTTCTCGCGCACGTCGCGATCGGGGATCACCATCCACGCGACCCGCAGACCCGGCGCGACGATTTTCGAGGCCGTACCCACATAGGTGACCGCGCCGCTCGGATCGTGCGCGATCAGCGGCGCGGGCGCCGCGTGCTCGAAGCTGATCGCACCGTACGGATCGTCCTCGTACACGGGAACGTTGAAGCGCTCGGTGATCTCGAGAATCTCTTTGCGGCGTTGCGCGGCCAGCGTGACACCGGTCGGATTCTGAAAGTTCGGGACGAGGTAGAGAAATTTCGGCGTCGGCCGCTCTTGCTCGAGCGCGTGCTCGAGCGATTCGGGGACCATCCCGTGAGCATCGGTTTCGATCGTCAAATAGCGCGGTTCGTAGGCGTCGAAGGCTTGCAACGCGCCCAGGTAGGTGGGGTTGTCGACCACGATCGTATCGCCGGGATCGATGAAGATCTTGGCGTAGAGGTCGAGCGCCTGTTGCGAGCCGCCGGTGATGATGACGTCGTCCGCGACGAAGGACGTGCCGTGCAGCCGGTTCAGGCGCTGCACGACCCACTCGCGCAGTTCGGGGACGCCCTCGGTCGTCGAGTACTGCAGGGCGAGCGATCCCCATCTGGCGAGCGCCCGCTCGCTGGCGAGGCGAATCGCCTCGATCGGGAAGAGTTCGGGCGCCGGCAGCCCGCCGGCGAACGAGATGACCTCCGGATTCTGGGTGACCTTGAGCATCTCGCGGATCTCTGAGGCGTGCATGCGCGAGATGCGCCCGGCGAAGCGGTGGGCGGAGAGTACGGAAGCCATAAGGCTACGGTGTTCGCTATCGGGGGCGGGTGTTCATCGGCGGCGCGGACCAAGGGGCCCGCTCGAAGGCGAAACCAGAGCCACCGACCCGGATGAATGCCAAAACCGCGGCACCCAAGCCGACCAGCCACACGAGCGCCGTCACCGCCCAGCCGACCCACGGCACGATCTCCGCCGCGCTCACTACGACCAAGCCCAGCACGAGCGCCGCGAGCGGCGAGGGGGTCGTACGCGGCATGACCAGCTCGAAGAGCCGCCGGCCGACCAAGAGCGCAATGGCACCTTGCCCGATCCAAATGCCCGCGAACAAGGCGGCGATCTCGAGCGCGACGAGCGGGATGCCGATCAACGTCAAGCAGAGCAGGATCGCGACGGGGATCGCTGCGACGAACGTTGCGAAGCCGACGGCGGCCGAAAGGGCCGCGTGCCGTTCGACGCGATCGAGCGCGAAGCGCATACGCATCGGGAACAGCAAGAACGCCAGCAGCACGATCGCGCTCGACGCGAGCTTCACGAACAGTTTCTTGTCCTGCTGCGCAAGCGCGCCGAAACCCGACGAGCCCGCCAGCCAAGGAGCGAACGCCCGCGCCTGATCGTCGTTCCAGATGCAGTTCAGCTTGCCGTCGATCTCGGCCGCGTCGGTCGCGGTGCACGAGCCCAGCACGTTGACGTCGCCGGTGACATGCCCTTCGATCTCGGCCTTGCCGAACAGGACGTTCAGATCGCCATCGATCGTCTCGCCGGGCGGGACCACGACGTCGGTGAAAAAGTGCGTCTCCCCGTGATCGTTGCTATAGGCCAGCGCCGGCAGCGCGCCGCAAAAGAAAACCGCGACCGCGAGGGCGAGCGCGAGCGCAACCCGCCGCATCAGGGACGCAGCCGGTCCGCGAGGCGCGGGCGCACGTAGCGCAGCGCGCCCCCGATCGCGAACGCGACCAGAACTTCGAGCCCCAGGACGGCCAACACGGCGGTTACGATCCCGGTCATGCCATGTCCGAACACGCTTGCGACGGCGTGTCCGACGCCGCCGAACGCATCCAGGACCGCCCGGCTGAAGTCGAGCGCGGCCGCGCCGAGCACGTGCATCGTCTGCGGCGCCAAGACGAACAGCGCCCCGATGGCGATCCAGGCCGCCGCGAGATACGCCGCGGTGAACGCGCCCAGGCGCGAGCGCGGACGCTGCGGGCGCGGCTGGGCGCGCACTTCGGCCATCGTGGCGAACGTGAAGTTCTCGGCCAGGCGAATCTCGCGCGGCGTCAGCAGGAGCGCATCGACGACGCGCAGTTCCTCCAAGAGCGAACGGCACGCATCGCAGTCCTCGACATGCGCCAGCAACCCGGCGCGCTCGCGCGGCAGGAGCGTGCCGTCGAGAAAGCCCTCGAAGCGGGCCTCAGCCGAACTGCAGTTCACGAAGCCCCTCGAGCAGATTCGTCGACTTTCGCGAAACGCGGCCCGCCGCCGCCTCCTCGCGCTTGCGCATCTGCTGCGCGAGCGCGAGCTTGCCGCGATGGATCAACGTCTTCACGTTGCCCAGCGAAAGCCCCATCGTCGTCGCGATCGTTTGATAGTCCAGATTGTCGTAATAGCGCAGCGCCAGCACCGTGCGGGTGCGCTCCGGCAAGCCGGCCAGCGCGGCGCGCACTTCCGCCTCGGCCTCAGACCGCAGCACGCCCTCGCAGGGGTCGGCTTCGGCCGAGAGGTCGGGCAGCGCGCTCTCGAGCGTCCGTTCTTCGGGGAGTTCGGTGGTCGGCGGGCGGCGCAGCGACTTGCCCAGGTGGGTGCGCACGACGTTGCGCGCGATATGGTAGACCCAGGTCGAAAATTTGCCGAGCGCCGGATTGAACGTGCCGAGATGCGCGTAGGCGCGCAGGAACGTCTCCTGGGTGAGGTCGGCCACGTCGGAGGGCTGCCGGATCGCCGCCCCGATGAAATTGGCGATTCCGCGCTTGTAGCGTTCGACGAGCAGCGAGAAGCTCTCGCGGTCGCCGGACAGGACCAGACTCACGAGTCGTTCGTCGGTCTCTTCGGTGGTGGTCATCCGTTCCTCACGGTAGGTGCTCTGCTATCGATACGGCCGGGGGCCCAAAAAGTTACGCGGCCCCCGGCGCGAAGGGGCCGGGATGCACGTCTTGGTTACCGGCGGCGGCGGCTATATCGGCCTGGAGCTTTGCCGTCAGCTCCTCGCGCGCGGCGACCGCGTCCGCGTCGTCGACCGGCTGTTTTTCGGCTCCGGCCCGCTCGAACGGCTGCGCGACGAAAACGAGGGGCAGCTCGAGTTCATCCACGGCGACGTGCGGGACTGGGACGATGCCTGGCTCGAGGGGATCGTGGGGGTCAGCCACCTCGCCGGCCTCTCGAACGACCCGACCGCCGAGTACAACCCCGAGGCCAATTGGCAGATGAACGCGGTCGCGACGGAGCGGCTGGCCGAGGCCTGCAAGCGGCGCGGCGTGGAGCGTTTCGTATTCGGTTCGTCGGCCTCGATCTACGACGGGATCGGCCCCGGGATGTTCGACGAGAACTCGGCGGTCCAGCCGCGCGGCTCGTACTCGATCTCCAAGAAGTACGCGGAGGAAGCCCTCCAGCGGCTGACCGACAACCGCTTCGCCCCGACGATCCTGCGCCAGGGCACCGTCTACGGGTACAGCCCGCGGATGCGCTTCGACTTGGTCGTGAACACGTTCCTCAAGGACGCGATCACCGTCAAGAAGCTCTTTCTCCACGGCGGCGGCTGGCAGTGGCGGCCGCTGGTCGACGTGAGCAACGTCGCGCGGGCCCACATCCTGTGCCTGAGCGCGCCGGCCCAAGCGGTGCGCGGCGAGATCTTCAACGTGATGCAAGAGAACTATCAGGTGCGCCAGCTCGCGATGCTGGTCGCCGGCTCGCTCTCGCTGGTCGGGCGGCCGGTCGAACTGGTCGACGCGCCCTTGCCGAAGATCGTGCGCGACTACCGCATGACGAACCTGAAGATGACGCAGCAGCTCGGCTTCACGCCCGCCGTCACCGTGCTCGAGTCGATCGACGACATGCTCAAGCGCATCCCGCTCGACAACGTCGCGCTACTGGCCGATCCGCGCCATTACAACATCGCCTGGATGACCGTCCTCGAAGAGGTCCACGCCACCCAACGCGCGTTCACGTCGATCTACTGAAGTCCGGCGCGCGAGCCTACGACGGTTTGGGGCCTTGGACGACCTGCACGAATGAGGCCGGGCGGAGATGCTTCGCGAACGCGGCCCGGATTTGGGGGGCGCTGAGCTTGGCGTAGATCTCGGCAGCCCGATGGGCCTCGTCGAGCGGCAGCTCCGCCTGCGCGTAGCCGGCCAGCGCCGCCGCCACATCGTCTTCGCTCGCTTCGGCGAGCGGGAACTGGCGCAGCAGAATCGCCTTGGCTTGATGCAGCTCGGCCGCGGTCACGTCGGTCGTCTGCATCGCCCGCAGGTCGCGCTCCGCAAGCCGGCGGGCCCGGGAGACGTTGGGCGGATCGCAGCCATACTGGATCGAGTAGGTTGCGCGCGTGCGTCCGGCGCTGAGCTGATTGCTGACGGCGTACACGAGCCCGGCGACTTGGCGCAGATCGTGGTAGAGCCGGGTCGCATAGAAACCGCCGCCGAGCACGTGATCGCCGAGTTGCAGCGCGTAGTAGTCGGGGCTCGCCCGGGTCACGTCGACCGTCTCGACCAGCGTCGTCTGGTCCTGAACGGCGCTCGCGTCGGGGACGACGGCGGCGGCCGCGCGGTTGGGTGCGACGGGCGGAAGTTCCGTGCCGGGTTTGGGCCCGCTCGCCGCCCACGCGCCGAAGTACTTCGCGATCGTCGCCTGCGCCTCGCCGGGCGTGATGTTGCCGATCACCACGATCGTCGTCATGTCGGGACGGTAGACGGCCCCGTAGAACGAGCGCACGTCGTCGAGTGAGAGCGATCCCACGGTCGCAGGCGTCGCTTCGCGCAACTCCGGATCGCCGGCCGGATAGAGCGCGCGCCGGATCGTCCGGCCCGTGATGTAGTCGGGACTCTGTTGCTGGCCCGCGATCGACTGGGCGGCTTGCGTTTGGACGATCGGAAACGCCGCCGCCGGCAGCGCGGGATGGAGTTCGTTGTCGGCGAGCAACTGCACGCCGCGGTCGAAGTTCGCCTTGAGGACTTGCAGCGAGAAGGTCGGGCCGGCCGATTCCTGGGCGGCGATATCGTCGAGCGCCTTTTGATACGCGACCCGGTCGAGCGACGTGGTGCCGAACGGGAAGAGGCCCTCAAGCACGTTTTCCACGCCGTCTTTGCCGGGCGGCGTCTGCAGCGCATCCTGATGCCGGATCACCCCGTAGACGGTGACGGTGTCGCTGGCATCCTCCGGCTGGACGATGAGCCGCAAGCCGTTGGGCAAAGTCGTGTCGGAAGGCGCGAGCGTCGAGGTGGGAACCGTGATTTTGGCGAGCGCCGATGCCGCCCACGACGGCAGCCGGACGGCTTTGGTCGGTTGCGACGTCGTCACCTCGCCGCCGCCGAACCCGTGCGAGGCGACGGCGTGCCCCGAGGGCTTGGGGATGAGGTCGACCGTGACGGCGTTCGCCGGGTCGAGATACTTCTGCGCGACCCGGTTCACGTCGTCCGGCGTCACCGCGGCGATGGCGTCGAGGTCGTCGTCCGGCGATTGGCGTCCTTCGGCGGCCAGCGCTTGCGACCAGGTCGAGGCGAGCGCGCTGATCGAGTTGCGCGCGTACTGCGCCGCGGCGATCTCCTGGCGCTTGGCCGCGTCGACGAGTTCCGCCGGCACGCCGTCCTTCGCGTAGCCGGCGACGATGCCGGTGACGGTTTTCGTGAAGGCCGGCACATCCGCGCCGGGGGCCAGCGCCCCGATCACCAGGCCAAAGCCCGCCTTGGGATAGCTGAGCGCGAGTTGGGCACTCGCTTGCAGCGCCTTCCCCTCGGGTCCGAGTGCGTAGATCGCGCCCCGTTCGCTTGCCAGCACGTCGAAAAGAATTTGCGTCGCGGCGTAGTCGCGATCGTCGGAGCCCGGCGTACGATAGGCGGTCAGCGAGAGCACGTACGGCAGATCGCTCGCTATCGTGAACGCCTCCGCCTTGACCGGCCGCAAGTCGACCGCCGGGCGCGCCGGAACGGCGTGCGCGGGGATCGAGCCGTAGAGCGTCCGGATCGTTGCGAGCGTTTGTTGCGGATCGACGTCGCCCGCGATCACCAGGATCGCGTTGCCCGGCGCGTACCACGTTTTGTAGAAGGCCTTGAGCTGCGCGCCGGTCGTCTTCTCGAACGAGGCGCGCGTGCCGAGCGGATCGTGCGCGTACGGCGTCCCGGCGAAGAGATCGGCCAGCAGCCGCACTTCGGCTTTGTAGGTCGGATTGCTGAGGTCGCGGGCCACCTCTTGTTCGATCGCGCCGCGCTCCTGGTTCCACTGCGCTTGCGAATCCTCGATGTCGCGCATGCAGGCCGCGTCGACGTGTAAGGCCACGTCGAGGTCGGCGGCCGGCACGCTCGAAAAGTACTGCGTGATGGTCTGCTGCGTGTCGGCGTCGCCGTCACCGCCGAGTTGGGCGAAGATCGCCGAGGTCTGATCGGCGTTGACGCCGGCGCAACCGCGAAAGGCCATATGCTCTTGCGCGTGCGCCATGCCGGGGAATCCGGCCGGCGTTTCGTCGCCGCCGACGAGATAATTGTCGTACACGGTGACCACCGGCGCGAGCGGATCGCGCACGATCACCACGCGCAGGCCGTTGGGCAGCGTTGCGCGCGTGACGCCGCTCGCGGGCGTTTGGGCCGGGGCGATCAGTGGCGCGGTCAGCGCGAGCAGCGCCACGAGTGCGACGCCGCGGCGCAGCAGCGGTTTCACGATGGTCATGCGCCTGCGTTCGTGCCCCGCGGCCTGGTTTCCAGGTGGCGGAAGTCGGCTTCTCCACCCGGAAGGCTGCGGGACGTTGCACCTGCGTATCGACTCCGGGCGGATCGATGAAGCACGGCGGCTGGCGGCCGCCGTCGTCGATCCGATCGAAACATTCATCGCTCGTCACTCCACCGTCGCCGTGGAACGGTCGGTCGCACGCTTGCTGGGAATCGACGGCATCGACGCCGGCGGCGTGCCGTTGCCCAATCGCGTCGTCGATGCGCTGGGCGATCCGCGCGACGGCGTCGCGCGGGCGATCGGCGCCGCGGTCGCCGAAAGCGGGCGGACGCCGCAGGCGGTCGCCGAAGCGCTGGTCGCCGGTGCGCCGCTGCCGGACGCGGAGCGCACCCCGGAGGCCGCGATCCGCGCGTCGCTCGCGCCGCTGGTCGACGCGGCGTTGGCGCGCATCGACGCCGGCCGCCGCGAGCGTGAAGCCGCGCTGGCGCGCTTGCCGCAAGACCCGCCGCCGCTGCTCTACGTGATCGTCGCGAGCGGGAACATCTTCGAGGACCGCACGGCCGCGGTCGCCGCCGCCGAAGCCGGCGCGCAGATCATCGCGGTGATCCGCTCGACCGCGCAGTCGTTGCTCGATTTCGTGCCGCACGGCGCGACCACCGAAGGCTTCGGCGGCACCTACGCCACGCAAGAGAACTTCCGCATCATGCGCGCGGCGCTCGACGAGATTTCGGAGCGGCTCGGCCGCTACGTGATGCTCACGAACTATGCCAGCGGCCTGTGCATGCCGGAGATCGCGGCGCTGGCCGCGTTTGAGCGCCTCGACATGCTGCTCAACGACTCGATGTACGGGATTCTCTTCCGCGACATCAACATGCAGCGCACGTTCGTCGACCAGCACTTCTCGCGCATGCTGAGTGCGCGCGCCGGGATCATCATCAACACCGGCGAGGACAACTACCTCACCACCGCCGACGCCGTCGAACAAGCGCCCGCGGTGCTCGCTTCGCAATTCATCAACGAGGCCTTTGCCCGGCGCGCCGGGATGCAACCGGCGGCCATCGGCCTGGGCGACGCGTACGAGATCGACCCCGATCTCGAAGACGGCTTTCTCTTGCAGCTCGCTCAGGCCCAGCTCGCGCGCCAGTGTTTCCCGTGCTCGCCGCTCAAGTACATGCCGCCGACCAAACACGTGACCGGAGACATCTTCAAAGCGCACCTGATCGACGCGATGTTCAACCTGACCTCAGTGATGACCGGGCAGACGATCCACCTCTGCGGGATGCCGACCGAGGCGATCCACACGCCGTTTTTGGGCGACCGCGCGCTCGCGCTCGCGAACGCGCGCTACGTGATGGGGACCGCGCGCCGTTTCGGCGACGAAATCGAATTCAAAGCCGGCGGCATCATCGAGCGGCGCGCCCGGTTCGTGCTCGACGAAGCGGTGCGGCTGCTTGCGCGCGTCGCGGAGCGCGGGTTGATGGAATCGATCGAAGCCAAAGTCTTTGCCGACATCGCGCGCTCGCCGCACGGCGGGCGCGGGTTCACGGGCGTCTTCGCGCGCGGCGAGCGCTACACGAACCCCTTCGAGGACGCGCTGCGGCCGGAAGCGCTGCGGGGACCGTGAGCGAACTCAAGCCCTACGGCGACACCCTCGACGACGGCGCCATGCAGCTTTCGTTCACCCTGCCGGTCGAGTGGAGCGAAGCGGCCGACGAAGCCGCGCGCCGGCTCGTCGCCAAACTGGGATTCACCGACGTGAGCGTCGTCGACGGCCGCCGGATCGCCCACGGCTTCTCGTTCTTCGTCGTGTATGCGCGCTCGCCGGTCGGGATCGACATCTCGCAGATCGCGGCGTCCGGCGCGCGCGAGACCCTCTCGATGGCGCAGGTCGACGAACTGATCCGCACGCGCGTCGGCCGCAAGGTGCGGGTCGCGGGCGCGTGCATCGGGAGCGACGCGCATACGGTCGGGATCGACGCGATCCTCAACATGAAGGGCTATAAAGGGGACTACGGTCTGGAGCGCTACCACGAGTTCGAGGTCTTCAACCTGGGCAGTCAAGTCTCGGTCGACGAACTCGTGCACTACGCGAAGGACCGCGCAATCGACGCGCTGCTGGTCTCGCAGGTCGTGACCCAGAAGGGGTCGGACATCGCGAACTTCACCGAACTCGGCGAACGGCTCGAAGCCGAAGGCCTGCGCGAGCGTGTCGTGCTCATCGCCGGCGGCCCGCGCGTCACCAACCTGCTGGCGGCCGAATTGGGCTACGACGCCGGGTTCGGACGCGGCACGCTCCCGAGGCAGGTCGCCACGTTCATCGCCCGCCGGCTCGCCGAGCGCGCCCCCGCGTGATCGCGCGCTGCTCGCTCGCGCTCGCCGGAGCGTGCGTGCTGCTCTGCGCCGCTGCCGGCGCCGCGCCCGATCGTCTGTTGGGCGCGAACGTGCCCCGGCCGGCGGCGACCGGCGATCCGTGGAGCGGCGCCGCGCGCACGCGCCTGGCGGGCGATCTCGATTCGCTGCTGGCGAACGCGCCGGCGCTGCGCGGCGCGCACGTCGGCCTGCTCGCGCTCGACAGCGCGCGCGGCGACCTGCTGTATGCGCGGGCGCCCGACGACGATTTCATCCCGGCCTCGACCCTCAAGCTGATCACCGGCAGCTTCGCACTGGCCGCGCTGGGCCCGGATTATCGCTTCACGACTTCGGCGTTCTTGTTGCGTGCCGGCGGAACGCTGGTCGTGCGCGGCGGTGGCGATCCGTTGATCGACGCCGGCGTGCTGGCGCAACTCGCGGCTGCCGTTCGCGGCGCGGGGATCACCGCTTTGCCGGGCGGCGTGCGTCTCGACCCCGGTGCCTTCGCCACCGATCCATATCCGCCGGGCTGGGCCTGGGACGATCTTGCATACGCCTATGCCGCGCCGCGTTCGTCGCTCACGTTCAACGAGAACGCGCGCAACGCAGACGAGGCCCAGCGCGATCCCGCCCAAGCATTCGCGGCGGCGCTCGACGATGCGCTCGCAGCGGCCGGCGTGCTGGTTCCGCGCGGTGCGCTGCCGGGTATCGCGCCGGGCCCGCCGGATAGGCCGCTTTGGACGTTCGCGGGCGAACCGCTCGGCGATCTGCTCGGCGACTGCTGGCAGCCCAGCGACAATTTCATCGCCGAACAGCTCCTGCTCGCCGTCGGCGCCGCGGCGCAGCCGCCGGCGAGCGGCACGCCGGCCTCGCTCACCGATCGCGCGCTCGCTGCGGAATCCGCCTGGCTGCAAACGCTGGGCGTCGATCCCGGGACCGTCACGCTCACTGACGGCAGCGGGCTCTCGGGGTACGACCGGCTGACACCGCGCGCACTGGTCACGGTTCTGCAGGCGGACTGGAACGGACCGCAGCGCGCGTTGACGATCGACGATCTCCCGCTGGCGGGCGTGCGCGGCACGCTGGCGACGCGATTCCTCGGGACGGCCGCCGCGCAGCGGACGTTTGCGAAAACGGGCAGCATGAACCACACCCGCGCCTTGGCGGGCTATCTCGCAACCGAGCGCCACGGCGCGGTGACGTTCGCCCTGCTGATCGACGACTGGCTGGGCGACGATGCGAATCTCGATGCGCTGCGGGGCGCCGTCCTCGCGCGGATCGCCGGCGACTGACGCGCCCCCGGCCCGCTGGGTCACACCTGTGGGCGAACCGGGCGATTTTGGGGCTTTCTTGCCGGAACTTAGGAGCGATTCGTACAACCTAATGCACCAATGCTGCCCGAGTTGCTGGCGTGGTTCACCGGAAAAGAGGTGAACCGGCGAAAATTTCCACGGAAGCGCAAGCCCTACAAGGCCACCTATAGTGCTGACGGCAATACGTCGCGCCCGGCAATCGGCCTGGACATCAGCGGCGGCGGGCTGTGCATCCTCACCCAAGAATCGGTCGGCAAAGACGAGTTCGAGGTCCGCGCCACGGTCGATACGCGCACGGTGCGCATCCGCGCGAAGACCGTCTGGCATGACAACGTCACGCATCAAGGCCGCACCGTCTTTCGCTACGGGATGCGGTTCACCGGCATCCCGGCCGACGATTGGGATGCGATCATCCGCTACACGACCGACAAACCCGTGGCGGAGACGAACAAGGCGCAAGAAGAACTGGTCACCGTGCGGATGACGCCGGACGACACTGCGCGCCTCTTGCCCAAAGAACTGCAGGTGCGGCTGCTGCAGATGCTCGTCGAGCGGCGCCGCCTCGCGCACCTCGACGATCGCGTCACGCCGCTGGTGCAGTACTTCTACTCCGGGATCGTGCGGCACAACGACAAACTCATGCATCGGCTGACGATCCAATCGAAGCTCGTCGGCGCCGAGAGCGACGAGTTGTTCGAGACCCGTTTCGTGTTCGACGAATCGGGCAAGGATGTCCTCATCCTCAACTAGCAGGCCTGCGACAAAAGAAATCGAGTCCACCATGGCACAGAAGACTGCTTTGATTACGGGCGTAACCGGGCAGGACGGCTCCTATCTCGCCGAGCTGTTGCTCGAAAAGGGATATCGCGTCGTCGGCATGACGCGGCGTTCCTCGACCGACGTTCACGAGCGCATCCAGCACATCGTCGACGACATCGAGTTCGTCAGCGGCGATCTGCTCGATCAGTCCTCGATCACGACGATCGTGCGCGATGTGAAGCCGGACGAGGTCTATAACCTCGCCTCGCAATCGTTCGTGCCGACGTCGTGGACCCAACCCGTACTCACCGGCGAGTTCACGGCACTAGGCGTCACCCGCGTGCTCGAAGCGGTCCGGGCCGCCGACCGGCCGATCCGCTTTTATCAAGCGTCGTCGTCGGAGATGTTCGGCAAGGTTCAAGCCGTCCCGCAAAACGAGGACACGCCGTTCTATCCGCGCTCGCCGTACGGCGTCGCGAAACTCTACGGACATTGGATCACCGTCAACTACCGCGAGTCGTACGATCTCTATGCCGTCAGCGGGATCCTCTTCAACCACGAAAGCCCGCGGCGCGGCAAGGAGTTCGTCACGCGTAAGATATCCGACGGCGCCGCCCGCATCAAGCTCGGCTTGGCCAAAGAGCTGCGCCTGGGCAACCTCGACGCCCAGCGCGATTGGGGCTTCGCCGGCGACTACGTTCGCGCGATGTGGCTGATGCTGCAACAGGATACGCCCGACGACTACGTCATTGCGAGCGGCCAAACGCACGAAGTACGCGAGTTCGTGCGGCTCGCCTTCGAGGCCGTCGATCTCGATTGGGAACGGTATGTGGTCGTCGATCCGCGCTTCTACCGTCCGGCGGAGGTCGATCTCTTGATCGGCGATCCCGGCAAGGCGCGCACGCAGCTCGGCTGGGAGCCGCGGGTCTCGTTCGCCGATTTGGTGGCGCAGATGGTGCGTGCCGACCTCGACCGGTTGCGTTCGCTCGTCTCGGTCTGAGAACGTGCGCGTCCTGGTCACGGGCGCCAACGGCTTCGCCGGACGGCACCTGGTGGCGCGGTTGTCGGAGCGCGGTCACGTGGTCGTGACCGCGGGGCGGCCCCTGGAGGGAGCCGCCGACTACGCGCTCGATCTCGCCGATCTCGACAACCTGCGCAGCGTCGTCGCGGGCGCGCAGCCCGACGCGATCGTCCATCTCGCGGCGCAAGCGTTTGTCCCTGCGGCGAACGCCGACGCGCTCGGCACCTACGACGTCAACGCGCTGGGGACCGCGCGGCTGCTCGAAGCGGTGCGCGCACACGCGCCCGCGGCACGCGTCGTCGTCGCCGGCAGCGCCGACGTATACGGCGTGCAACCCGCGGCGGCGTTTCCGCTGCGCGAGACGGCCGCTCCGAACCCGGCCAACCCGTATGCGGCGAGCAAAGTCGCGGCGGAAGCCTTCGCGGTGGCCGCAGCGCGCACGTACGGCTTGGACATCGTCGTGACGCGCGCGTTCAACCACATCGGACCCGGTCAGGACCCGCGTTTTGTCGTGGCATCGTTCGCGCGCCAACTGGCAGCCATCGCGGCCGGCGGCGAGCCCCACCTCTGGGTCGGAAACCTCGAGGCGCAACGCGATTTCCTCGACGTGCGCGACGTGGTGAGCGCGTACGCGCTGCTGGCCGAGCGCGCGGGCGGCGAACGCGGCGCGATCTTCAACATCGCGCGCGGTGAAGCGCTCGCCATCAAGGAGATCCTCCGGCGGTTGATCACGATCGCCCATGTCCCGGTCGAGGTGCGCGAAGATCCGGCGCGGATGCGTCCGGCCGACGTACCGCTGGTCCTAGGCGACCCGGCGAAGCTGCGCGAGGCGACCGGGTGGGCGCCGCAAATCCCGCTCGAACGCTCGTTGCGCGATATCTACGCCGACGCGCGCGAACGGGTCGCCGCCGCGCGATAGCGAACCGACCGGGCCGATGGAACAAGATCACGCACTCGATGCCTTCGTGTTCGCGCGGCGCGGCGAACTGCTCGCGGTCCCGGCGGCCGTCCTTGCGCTCGCCGGGAAGCCGAGCGCCTTTTCGATCGCGACCGGTCTGCCCCTGGCCTTCGTGGGCGAGGCGATTCGCGCGTGGGCGGTCGGCTATTCGGGCGTCACGACGCGCGGCAGCGTCGTCGAGGCTCCGCGCCTGGTGACCGCCGGGCCCTACGCGTACGTGCGCAATCCGCTCTACGTCGGCAATTTCCTAACGGCGCTCGGCTTCGCGCTTGCCTTTACGGGGAAGAATGCAGCGCTCGCCCGGACGGCGCTCGTGGGCCTCTCGCTCGCCACGATGATCGGCGTCTACGCGATCGTCGTCCCCCACGAGGAGGCCTTCCTGCGCAAGACCTTCGGTCAGGACTTCGACGATTACGTGGCGCGGGTACCGCGGGTCGTCCCGGCGGTGGAACCCGGCGAGCCGCAGCACGGGTCATACGATCCGTCGGTCATCGGCAAAGCCGAGTCGCGCACGTTCGTGACCTTCGGCGCGATGCTGGCCGTCCTCGCCCTCAAGGCACGCAAGACAGAGGGGTAATGCCGCACGATCACCAGCACGCGGACGGCCACGAGAACGGCAACGGGGCTGCGCCCGGACGGCTGAAGATCGCGCTCGCCGCAACGGCGGTGGTCGCGGTGGTGGAACTCGGCGGCGGCTACCTCTCGGGTTCGCTGGCGCTGGTTTCGGATGCGGCGCACGTGACGATGGACGTCGTCGCGCTGGCGCTCGCCCTCCTGGCGAGCCTGCAAGCGCAGCGTCCCGCGACCTTCAAGCAATCGTTCGGTTTCGCCCGGCTCGAGATTCTCGGCGCGCTCGCCAACGGCGGCTTGCTCTTCGGGGTCACGATCGCGATCGCGATCGAGGCGGTGCAACGCTTCCTGCACCCGGTCGAACCCGAAGGCGGGCTCATGATCGGCGTCGCCGCCTTCGGCCTGATCGTGAACCTGAGCGTCGGTTTGCTGCTGGCGCGCAGCGCGACGCGCGACCTCAACATGCGCGCGGCGCTGGTCCACGTGGCCGGCGACGCGCTCGGCGCGATCGTCGTCATCGTCGGCGGCGCGCTGATTCTGCTCACCCGCCAAGCCTGGATCGACCCGCTGCTCTCGCTGCTCGTCGGCGCGATCATCATCACCGGCGTCGTCTCGATTTTCCGCAGCGCCGCGCACGTCTTGCTCGAGAGCGCGCCCGATCACGCCGAGATTCCGGTCGTGCGCGACCGGCTGCGGTCGTTCGGCGGGGTGGTCGACGTGCACGATCTGCACGTCTGGTCGATCGGCAGCGGGACGCACGTTCTCTCCGCGCACGTGGTCCTCGAAGACAAGCGCATCAGCGAGGCGTCGACCGTCTTGCGCGAGATCGACGCCGCGATGCGCCGCGATTTCGACATCGGACACGTCACCGTTCAATTCGAGTGCGAGAGCTGCGACCCCGACGACGCAATCGTCTGCACCCAAGTACAATCCCCGCCGATGATCGGCGCCTTGCCCGGCTAGGCCCAAGAAAAGGCGGGGTTCGGAGGGGGCCGAATTGAGCCCGACCATGGAATCACAAACCGTCGTTCTCGCGACCGCCCGTACGCCGTTCGGCCGGCTCGGCGGCGCCCTGGCTTCCCTCTCCGCCACGACTCTGGGCGGCGACGCGATCCGGCACGCGGTCGCGCGCACCGGGCTCGATCCGGCCGAAATCGAGCACGTCGTGATGGGCAACGTGATCCAGGCCGGCGTCGGCCAGGCACCGGCTCGCCAGGCCGCGTTCAAGGCCGGCCTCGCCAAGACGACGACCGCCGAGACGCTCAACAAGGTCTGCGCCTCGGGGCTGCTCGCCGTGGCCTATGCCCAACGGTTGATCGACGCCGGCGAGTACCGCGTCGTCGTCGCCGGCGGGATGGAATCGATGTCGAACGCGCCCTATCTCCTGCTGGGCGCGCGCAGCGGCTACCGCTACGGCGACGGAACGCTCTACGATGCGATGATCTACGACGCGCTGTTGGACTCTTATTTCAACGAGGTGATGGCGCCGCAGGCCTCGCGTGTCGCGGCCGAACTCGGCGTCACGCGCGAAGTGCAAGACCGGTTCGCCTACGAATCGCACAAGCGCGCGCACGAGTCTCACAATGCCGGCTACTTCGCGGTCGAGATCGCGCCGATCAACGTGGCCACCAAGGCCAAGGGCAAGATCGTGGTCGACGAACTCCCCGTTCCGGCGCGCGAACGCATCCCGGCGATCGCCGGCGGCGGGAACGCCGGCGTGTGGGAACATGTGGCGCCCAAGAGCATGCAACTCGATCCGCGGATGTACTCGCCCTACGTCACCGGCGATATCCCGTTCACGCGCGTCGAGCGCGACGAGCCGGTGCGGGCCGACGCCTCGCTCGAGGCGATGGCGAAGCTCAAGCCGCTCGAGGCCGGCGGCACGGTGACGGCCGGCAACGCGCCGGGCGTCAACGACGGCGCGGCGGCGCTCGTGCTCTCCTCGGAAAGCTATGCGCGCGCGAACGGCCTCGAGGCGCTCGCAACGATCGTCGATCACGCCGGCGTAGCCTGGGATCCGCCCTACCTCGCGCTCGTCCCCGCGATGGCCGCGCAGAAGGTGCTCGACAAGAACAACCTGCGCGCGAGCGATATCGCCGTCTGGGAATTCAACGAGGCGTTCGCGTCGGTCGCGCTCACAGCGGCGGTCCGGCTGGGTCTCGATCCCAGCGTCATCAACCTGCAAGGCGGCGCGGTCGCGATGGGGCATCCGCTGGGCGCGTCGGGCGCGCGCATCGTCGCGTCGGTCGTGCACCAATTGCGCCGCCGGGGCGGGGGCCTGGGCATCGCGGCGATCTGTAGCGGCGGCGGTCAAGGTGACGCCGTGCTGGTGAAGGTCTAGCGCATGCGGATTCTGGTCGTCGGGGCCGGCCAGATGGGCGCCGGGATCGCGCAGGTGTGCGCGACCTTCGGACACGACGTGTTGCTCAACGATATCGACGACGCGCGCATCGCGCGCGGCACCCAGGGCATCGCCAAACTGCTCGCGCGCGACGTCGAGAAGGAACGCAAGACCGAAGCGGAGCGCGCTGCGATCCTGGGGCGCATCGCCGCGTTCCCTTCGCTCGCCGCGCCGGCGGACGTCGATCTGGCGATCGAAGCGGCCACCGAACGGCTGGATCTCAAACTCGACCTCTTCCGCACGCTCGATCGCGTCGTTCCGGCCGGGAAGATCCTGGCCAGCAATACCTCGTCGATCTCGATCACCGAGATCGGCGCGGTCACGCAGCGGCCGGAGCGCGTGATCGGGATGCACTTCATGAACCCGGTCCCGGTGATGAAGCTCGTCGAGGTCATCCGGGGCCTGGCGACCAGCGACGAGACCTTCGCGACCGTGCGCGATCTCGCGCTCGGTCTCGACAAGACGCCGGTCGAAGCGCGCGACTTCCCGGGGTTCGTCGCCAATCGCATCCTCTTGCCGATGATCAACGAAGCGATCTACGCGCTCTACGAGGGCGTCGCGAGTGCCGAGGGGATCGATACGGTGATGAAGCTGGGTATGAACCATCCGATGGGACCGCTGCAATTGGCCGACTTCATCGGTCTGGACACGTGTCTTGCGATCCTGGACGTTTTACACGACGGGCTGGGCGACTCGAAATACCGGCCCTGTCCGCTGTTGCGCCAGTACGTCGCGGCCGGCTGGCACGGCAAGAAGTCGGGACGCGGGTTCTACGACTACCGGACGCCCGCCAACGGCGCGGCGGCGCTCGCCGCCGCGGCTACGTGATCGCCGACCAGCCGGTCGGATTCGAACCCACGCCGCATCAGCGTGCGATCGCGGAGATCGCGCGGGAGATCGCGCAACGCGAGATCGCGCCGCATATCGCGCAGTGGGACCGCGGCCACGTCTTTCCGCGCGCGCTCTACGGCCGGCTGAACGCCGCCGGTTTGATGGGGATGCTGGTCCCCGAAGCGTACGGCGGCGTCCATGCGGAATACGTCAGCTACGCGCTGGCGCTGGAACAGATCGCGAAAGTCGATGCGGGCACGGCGGTGACGATCTCCGTGCATTCGATGATCGCGGCCGCGATTCTCAAGCTCGGGACGGAAGCGCAGAAGGGGCGCTGGCTGCCGCAACTCGCCGCCGGCGACGTGATCGCAGGCTTCGGGCTCACGGAACCCGACGCGGGTTCCGATGCGGCGGCGATCCGGGGCCGCGCGCAGCGCGACGGCGACAGCTTCGTGCTGAACGGCCGCAAGCAGTGGTGCACCAACGGCGGCTACGCCGGCGTCGTGATGGTGATGTTTCGCACCGGTGGTCCGGGTGCGAAAGGCATCTCGGCCTTCCTGGTCGACAGCGCGACGCCGGGGATCACCGTCGAGAAGACGACCGAGAAGCTCGGCATTCATACGAGCAACACGGTCGATCTCGCGTTCGACGACGTGCGCGTGCCGGCAGATTCGCTGCTCGGCGCCGAAGGCGAGGGGCTTTCGTCCGCGTTGACGACGTTGACGGGCGGCCGCATTGGGATCGCGGCGCAAGCCGTCGGCATCCTCGCTGCGTGTTTGGACGCCTCGGTGACCTTCGCCAAGGATCGCTTCGCGTTCGGCAAAGCGATCGGTGCCTTCGAGGGGATCTCGTTCAAGATCGCGCGCATGGCGACCGATCTCGACGCCGCGCGTTTGCTGTTGTGGCACGCCGCCGCGCGCGCCGACGCCGGCAAACCCTTCACGACCGAAGCCAGCAAAGCGAAACTCTTCGCCTCGACCGCCGCACGCGTTCACGCGTCGGAGGCGCTGCAAATTCACGGCGGCTACGGCTACACGACCGAGTTCCCGGTCGAACGCTACTACCGCGACGCGAAGATCACCGAAATCTACGAAGGCACCTCCGAGATCCAGCAACTCATCATCAGCCGCGCCCACCTCGGCCGGCTCGAAAACCAGCGCGAACGCTGACCAAAGTCGCCGAGGTCCGGACAGGCCGGGGGCGAAGCCTGGGCGGCTGTGAAATTACTCGAATACCAGGGCAAGGATCTCATGCGGCGCGTCGGGATACCGACCCCGAAGGGCCACTTTGCGACCACCGCCGCGGACGTGCAGGCGTATATCGCGGCCAACCCCGGAGCCTGGGTCATCAAGAGCCAAGTGCTGATGGGCGGCCGCGGCAAAGCGGGCGGCATCAAGTTCGCCGACGACGCCGCACAAGGTGCAGCGGTCGCGACCGAATTGATCGGCAAGGTGCTCAAGGGAGTTCAGAACCCCGAGGGCGAGCAAGTGAAGTCGCTGCTCGTCGAAGAGAAAGTCGACATCGCAAGCGAGGCCTACGCGTCGATCACGATCGACCGCGCGACGAAGAAGCCGGTCGTCATCGTCTCCGCGCAAGGCGGGATGGACGTCGAGGAAGTCGCCGAGCACAACCCCGGCGCGATCGTGAAGTTCTGGATCGACCCGGCGGCGGGGTATTCGCCGTTCATCGGCCGCAGGCTCGCCTTCGATGCCACGTTGCCGGAGGGATACCGCAAGGCGTTTCCGGCGGTGCTCGGCGCGCTCTACACGCTGTTCATGGAGTTCGGCGCGAATCTCGTCGAGATCAATCCGCTCGTGCTCACCCGCGACGGCCGCGTCATCGCCTCCGACGCGAAAGTCGATCTCGACGACAACGGGCTCTACAAACATCCCGACATCGCCCAGTGGAACAACCAGTCGCCGGCCGATGAAGATCAAGCGGCCGCGGTCGCGATTGGCCTGGGGATGTCGAACTACGCGAAACTCGACGGGACGATCGGCGTGATCGCCAACGGCGCGGGTCTTGGGATGGGCACGATGGACGCGATCCGCACCGCCGGCGGCGCGGCGGCGAACTTCCTCGACATCGGCGGCGGCGCGCAGGCCGAACTCGTGAAGAAATCCTACGAACTCGTCGTCAGCGATCCCAAGGTCAAGGCGCTGTTCATCAACATCTTCGGCGGCATCACGCGCGGCGACCAAGTCGCGAAAGGGATCGTCGAAGCACTCTCAGGTCCTGAGCTGAGGAAAGTGCCGTTGGTCGTGCGGCTGACGGGGACGAACGCCGAAGAAGGGCGCGCGATCTTGGACAAGGCCGGCTTCATTCCGGTCGAAACGATGGACGAGGGCGCCGCCAAGGCCGTCGCCCTCGCGGGGGGCAACTGACCGTGCCGATCTATCTGGACAAGAACTCGAAGGTCATCGTGCAGGGGATCACCGGGCGCGAAGGCCTCTTCCACACGGGGCGGATGCTCGCGTACGGCACGAACATCGTCGGCGGCGTGACGCCCGGCAAGGGCGGCACGCGAATCGAGAGCGGCCAGCCGGTGTTCAACACCGTCAAGGACGCGGTCGACTCGACCGGCGCGACGCACTCGATCATCTTCGTTCCGCCGTTCGCCGGCGCGGACGCGCTTTGGGAAGCGCACGACGCAGGGATCAAACTCGCCGTCTGCATCACCGAAGGGATCCCCGCCCACGACATGCTGCGCGTCGTCGCGACGACGGCCGGGATGCGCATCATCGGCGGCAATTGTCCGGGCGTGATCTCGCCGGGCAAGTCGCTACTGGGCATCATGCCCGGCGGGGTCTTCAAAGAGGGCAACATCGGGATGATCTCGCGCTCGGGGACGCTGACCTACGAGATCGTCGACGGCCTCACGCGCGCCGGTCTCGGGCAGTCGACCTGCGTGGGGATCGGCGGCGACCCGATCATCGGCACGACCTTCGTCGACTGCCTGCGCGCGTTCGCGAGCGACCCCGAGACCTACGCCGTCGTCGTCGCCGGCGAGATCGGCGGCTCGGATGAAGAAGACGCGGCGGCCTTCATCGCCGAGCATCTGCCGGATAAGCCGGCGGTCGCGTTCATCGGCGGCCGCTCGGCGCCCAAGGGGAAACGTCTGGGCCATGCCGGCGCGATCATCTCGGGCAACACCGGCACGCCCGAAAGCAAAGTGGCCGCCTTCCAGGCCGCCGGCGTCCCGGTCGCCGACCGCCCCTCGGATATCCCGCGGCTCTTGACCGAACGCTTGCACAAAGTCCCCGTGTAGTGCCGTTCGGCTATCACTGCGAGGAGTGCGAAGACGCGGCGTTCTTCACGACCACGCGTACCGAGCTACAGTGGCTGAAGCGCCGCCATCACATCGTCGCGGAGGTCGGCAAGCACATGAGCGCCGGCCTCGATGCCTGGATGGCGGACGGCCTCGAGTTCCTCGACAAGCACGCCGGCCACAGCATCGTCATCACCGAGCGTTCTTCGACCGGCTCGGGATGAGGCGGCTATTGGGGGATGCGGAGCGTTTGGCCGGGGGAGAGCGACTTCGAGCTCAGGTGGTTCGCCGCGACGATCTGGTCGATCGTTTCCTGGACATCGCCGCTGCTTGCGGTGCGGGCTGAAGCGAGGGTCCACAGGCTATCACCCGACTTCACGGTGACCGTCGCGTAACGGACCGGGGCGGCGGCGTGGATCGTCGAGGAGAGCGCCGGAATTGAGACGGCCAGGCTCAACCCGCCGAGCGCGATGAGCGGCATCAGGCTGAATTTTCGCTTGCGCTGCATCCGCATAGGCCCACCTCATTCCCCAGATATTGTGGCGAACGGCTGTTCGTCCCCTAAATGATACCCACAACCGGACTCGTCGTCAAGACGACTGCGAACGTATGTTTGCTTTTTTCGCGACGAACGTGTAGGATGCCGAGTAACACGGCCAGTCTTTCACGAGATTGTGCCTACTGGGTGGCACTCCGGGTGCGCCGCCGGAAATTTTCGTGGAGGTTTCATGACAACCGAACGGGGGACGACCGAGAAGCAGCAACGCATTCTCGACGTCGTCCGCGAGTTCACGGCGCAGCAGGGCTACCCGCCGAGCGTGCGCGAGATCGGCGAACGGGTCGGCCTCTCGTCTTCGTCCACCGTGCAATCGCATCTCAAATCCCTCGAGCGCCGCGGCCTGCTGCGCCGCGATCCGACCAAGCCGCGGGCCCTGGTCGCCCACGACGCCGTGCTGGGGAGTGCGGCCGAGGCCCGCGAGCGTTCCGACGTCGCGGTCATCCCGGTCCTCGGCCGGGTCGCGGCGGGTGTCCCGATCACGGCGGTCGAGGATCACGACGAGACGTTCGTGCTGCCCGCCTCGTTCGCGCGTAAACCCGGCACGTTCATGTTGCGCGTCAAGGGCGACTCGATGATCGATGCGGCGATTCTCGACGGCGATTTGATCGTCGTGCAGCCCAAGCCCGACGCGACCAATGGCGAGATCGTCGTGGCCATGGTCGACGGCGAGGCCACGGTCAAGCGCTTCTATCGTGAGGCCGGGCGGGTGCGCTTGCAGCCGGAGAATAGCACCATGGCGCCAATCTACGCCGACGATGTCACCATCGTCGGCCGGGTCGAGGCCGTCGTCCGAAGACTCTAGATTCGGATCGACGCTGGCGTGGGTCGAACGGCGCCTCGAGCCGTTTGCCCTGCGCTTTGCAAATGCCCCGGCGATCGTCGCGCTGCGCGAGGCGCTGCCGTTCAGCTTCGGCGGCCTGCTCGTCGGGCTGCTCGGGTTCCTGATCTTCGCCGAAACGGGGACCCCTGTCGCCCGCTTCAAGCACGCCTTTTCCTCGGGCCGGCTCGTGCTCACGATCAACGTCGGGTTCACGACGATGGCACTGGTGCTCATCGCGGCGCTCGGCGTGGTCCTGGGACGGCGCCTGCGCTTCGCTCCGTGGCTCTTCGTGCCGACGACGCTGGCTGTGTTCGCGCTTTCGATGCCGCACCCGGGCCCGGGAGCCACCTACGAGATCTACTCGCGCGCGCTCGGTGCACAGGGGCTGTTCCTCGCGATCGTCGTCGCGATGCTCTCGGCCGGTGCGTTCTCGCTGGCCCGCGCGCAGTTGGGCAAGCGCTTCACCTGGGTCGGCTCGCCGGCGATCTTGCTGGTCGCGTTCACGGCGTTCGAGCTGCATCTCTCGCTGGCACGTGCGCTCGGCGACGCGCTCGAACCGCTCACCACGCTCGGCGACACGTACACGGCGCTGCTGGTCATCGCGCTGCTCCAATCGGCGCTGTGGCTGGTCGGCATCCACGGTCCGGCGCTGCTCGCCGCGATCGTGACCCCGATCTATTTGAAGCTGCAATTCGATAACACGGCCGCGGCGCTGGCGCACCATCCGCTGCCGCATCTGGTGGTCGTCTCGACGTTTTTGTTCGTGTTCCCCGGCGGTGCCGGGGCGACGCTGCCGCTTGCGCTCCTGCTCTTGCGCTCGAAGAGCGGGCGTTTAAAAAAACTCGCCTACGCCGCGCTGGCACCCTCGCTGATCAACACCAACGAACCGCTGATCCTGGGCGTGCCACTGGTCCTCAACCCGTACTTGGCGATTCCGTTTCTGCTCGCGCCGGCGGCGCTGGTGACCACGACGTACCTTGCGATGAAGTTCGGTGCGGTGGCTTGGCCCGCGTACTACATCCCCTCGTCGGTTCCAACCGTCATCAGCGTCGTGCTGGCGACGGTCGATTGGCGCGCGCTCGTCCTCGCCCTCTTCAACATCGCGCTCGCGACGGTGATCTGGTTTCCGTTCGTGCGCCTCTACGAGCGCGCGGAATTGCAGCGCACGGCATGATCGATCGCCTGCTCGGCGGATACGCCGTCGACCCGCGTGTGCGCGCGGCCGCGGAGCGTGCCTGGCCGGCGCTCGAGCGCCGCGATCCCGCTCGCGGAGCCGTGATCGCGCGCGTGCTCCGCGCCTTCCTCGACGAGGGGATCGCGGAGAGTGACCTCGCCGGAAGCACCGGATACGGCTACGACGATCCGGCCCGCGAGCGCTACGAATCACTGCTGGCACGCTACTTCCGCGCCGAGAAAGTGCTGGCCCGGCTCTCGATCGTCAGCGGCACGCACGCCATCGTGGCGTCGCTCGACGCGCTCGCCGAGCCCGGCGGCGTCCTGCTCTGCGCGAACGGCGCGCCGTACGATACGCTGCGCTTCGCGCTCGCCGACGCGCCGTACTCGCTGGCCGCGCGCGGCGTGCGGTATGTCGAAGTTCCGCGTACGCCGGCCGGCGCGACCGACGAGGCCGCGCTCGCAGAACACGTGCGCGCCCTGCGTCCGGGCGTCGTGTTCGTGCAGCGCTCGCGCGGCTATGCGGCGCGCGCGTCGCTGCGCATCGAGGACCTCGAGCGATCGATCGCCGTCGTGCGCGCGGCCGGAAGTGCGGCCCCGATCGTCGTCGACAACTGCTACGGCGAGCTGGTTGAAGATCGCGAACCGCTCGAAGCCGGCGCGGATCTTGCGATCGGCTCGCTGATCAAGAATCCCGGCGGGGGGATCGCGCCGGCGGGCGGTTACATCGCGGGCCGCGCCGAGCTGATCGACCGGATTGCCACGCGCATCTACGCACCGGGGATCGGGGCCGCGCTCGGGCCGACGCTGGGCCTGGGCCGGCTCTTCATCCAGGGCTTCTTCTATGCCCCGCTCGTCGTCGGCGAAGCGCTGCGCGGGCTCGATTTCGCGGCTGCGCTGTTCGCCGAACTCGGCTTCGGCGTCGATCCCGCGCCGGGGGCGCCGCGGGCCGACATCGTCCAGGCGATTCGTCTCGGGCGCCGCGAACGGTTGATCGCCTTCGCGCGCGGGCTACAGACGGCGCTGCCGGTCAACGCGCGCTTCGCGCCGGAGCCGGGACTAGTACCCGGCTACGTCGACCCGGTCATCATGTCGGGCGGGGCCTTCGTCGCGGGGGCTACGATCGATCTGTCGTGCGATGCCCCCTTGCGCGAGCCGTTCGAGGTCTATCTCCAGGGCGGGATCGTGGCGGAATACGCCGCTTTGGGCGCGATGCTCGCGGCGAATGCCGTTCTTGGGGTAGAATGAGTTCAATGTATAACAAGCACGCGCCGACCGGCCCTGCCAAGCACGCGGAGCCGCCGTCCGTTGGGAAACGGCGCTTCGCGCGGGCGCCGGTCAATCTCCCGGCGACCTACGCGGTCACCGGCCGCGCCGCGGACCGTCGCAGCGGCCGCATCATCGATCTGAGCGGGGGAGGCGTGCGGTTCGAGGCCGACGAGGATCTCGCGGGCGGCACGGTGATCGAACTCGAATTCGAGATCCCCGGTTCCACCATCGTGGCCAAGGCTCACGTCGTTTTGAACTACTTCGATTCCAACGCCGAGTGCTTCGGCCACGGCCTCGCCTTCACGGCGATCGACCCGGCGGCACAGGAAGCGATCGCCGACTACGTCCTCGGACTCAAGCGGCCCTAGGAGAATCTAGGCCGGGCTCTCGGGATCGTTTGGGTCTTCGATGTGCTCGCCCATGAAGCCATAGAAGAAAAAGGTCGTGCCGTCGCCGGTCGTCACGGCGATCCGGGTTTCCTGAATCTCTGCGCGGACGATCGTCTTGCCGACCATCGTGTCCAAAATCATTTGGGCCTGCATGAACTCCGCCTCTCGCAGGGAATCCGGGTCGATCTCAAAGGGGCCCAGGTTGATTTCGTCTTCGAGCATTATGATCTCAGATCGGCCGGAGGACCGTCCGTCGCTACCAGGCGAAGGCCAGGGGCGATGTATGTCCTCGAAGTGATTAGCGGGCCGCTCGACGGGAAGACCTGGACGTTCGATCGTGAGATCACGATCGGGCGAGACGACGCGGTCGCTACGGCATGCATTACCATAGATCGGTATATTTCCCGCAAACATGCGAAGTTGAGCAACGAATCCGGGGCCCTTGCCCTGACCGACCTGGCAAGCCGGAACGGCACCCGGGTCGAAGGTCGACCGGTTGCCGGTACTGAGCCGCTTGCCGTCGGACAGGCCTTTCAAGTCGGCCGGACGACGTTACGAGTACGGAAAGGCTGATCATGCGTGTGGTCCGGACCATTCGGGACGCTCGAGACAGTACCCGCGACCTGCGGCGACCCCTCGGTTTCGTACCCACGATGGGCGCCCTTCACGCGGGCCATCTCGAACTCGTGGCACGCGCCCGGGCCGAGTGCCGCAGCGTGGCGGCGTCGATTTTCGTGAACCCGCTGCAGTTCGGTCCGAATGAGGACTTCGCGCGCTACCCGCGTGCCTTCGCCGGCGACTGCGCGAAGCTCGAAGCCGCCGGCGTCGACCTGCTCCTCGCGCCCAGCGTGGAGGCCATGTATCCCGCGGGTTTCGCCGCGAGCGTCGATCCCGGTCCGCTCGGCTCGGTGTACGAAGGAGCGCTTCGGCCTGGCCACTTTTCCGGCGTCGCGACGGTCTGTACGAAGCTGTTCGGCGCGATCGGTGCCGAACGGGTGTATTTCGGAGCCAAGGATGGGCAGCAGGTCGCGGTCATGCGGCGGGTGATCGAGGACCTGAATCTCCCGGTCGAGATGCGCGTCGTGCCGACCGTGCGCGAGACGGACGGGCTTGCGATCTCGAGCCGCAACGTCTATCTCAGCGGGGCCGAGCGTGCGGCCGCGCCGGGCTTGTACCACGCGCTCGCGGCGCTGGCAACCTCGGTGCGCGCCGGCCGGCGCGACCGTGAAGCGATGCTCGCCGAGGCGCGCGCGCTGATCGCGCCGCCGCTGCGCGAAGCCTACCTCGACCTGGTCGATCCGCAGACGTTCGTGCCGCTGATCGAACTCTCCGGACCGGTCTTGGCGATCGGGAGCGTCTGGGCCGGAACGACGCGCTTGATCGACAACATCCCGATCGCGGCTGCAGCGGAACGCGCTGCGTGAACGGACGTCGCGTGCTGCTGGGCGTGAGCGGCGGGATCGCTGCTTACAAGGCTGCGGCGCTGGCGAGCCGGCTCGTCCAACGCGGCGTGGTGCTGGACGTCGTGATGACCGAGTACGCGCAGCGCTTCATCACGGCGTTGACGTTCAGCGCGCTCACCCACCGCCAAGTCTACACCTCGGCCTGGGAGCGTCCGGAGACGATCCCGCACATCACCTTGGCCCGCGAGAACGACGTGCTGGCGATCGTGCCGGCGACGGCCAACATCATCGCCAAGATCGTGCACGGCATCGCCGACGATCTGCTGACCAATTGTGCGCTCGCGACCCGCGCGCCGATCGTGATCGCGCCCGCCATGAACACCGCGATGTTCGAGCATCCCGCGACACAGGCGAACCTAGCCGTCTTGCGGGCCCGCGGCGTAACGATCGTCGAACCCGGCATCGGTTTTCTCGCCGAACGCGAAAACGGCGCCGGCCGGCTCGCGGATGAGGAGGCGATCCTCGCCGCCCTCCTGCGGGCGCTCGCGCGGACCCGCGATCTGCGCGGCGAGCGCGTCCTGATCACCGCCGGTCCGACGCGCGAGCCGATCGATCCGGTGCGCTTCCTCTCCAACGGCTCGACGGGCACGATGGGAATCGAACTGGCTCGCGAAGCGCTGGCGCGCGGCGCGCAAGTCGATCTCGTGCTCGGCCCGACGCTCGTGGCGCCGCCGTCGGGAGCCGACGTCGCCCGCGTCACAACCGCGCTCGAAATGGAAGCGGCGACGCTGGCGCGCGCGCCGCGGGCGACGATCGCGATCGCGACCGCCGCGGTGTCGGACTGGCGCCCGAGCGTCGTCCACGAACACAAAGTCAAGAAAACCGGCGGCGTGCACGCGCTGGCGCTCGAACGCAATCCCGATATCCTCGCCGCGCTGGGCGAACACAAGAACGGCACGTTCCTGGTCGGCTTCGCCGCCGAAACGTGCGATCTCGAAGCGCACGCACGCGAAAAGCTCGCCGGCAAACACCTCGACGCGATTGCCGTCAACGACGTCTCGGGCGCGCGCGGCTTCGGAACCGGCGAAAGCGCGCTGGTCGTCTTGTGGGGCGCCGAGGGCCGCCGGGATCTCGGAACGGCCTCGAAACGGGAACTCGCCGCCAGGCTCTGGGATGCCTTACTCGACCTGCGGGCGAAGCGCGTCTGAGCGATGCTGCTGACAATCGACGTCGGGAACACCGATACCAAACTCGGTTGTTTCGACACGGGTGCGGAATTGATCGCGCACTGGCGCGTGACGACGGCACGCCGCCGCACGGCGGATGAGTACGGCGTCCTCTTCCATGCGTTCTTCTCGGATCTGAATCTCGTGCCCGAGGGCGTCGAGGCGATCGTCGTCGCCAGCGTCGTGCCGCAGATCGACCGGATGCTCTTCGAGGCCCTTCGCACCTACTTCAAGCGCACGCCGATCGCGTTCACGGCCGCGGTGCAAACGCTGCTGACGATCAAGACCGATCGCCCGCTCGAACTTGGCGCCGACCTCGCCGCCGGCGCGATCGCCGGCTATGCGCTGGCGCGCGGCGCGGCGATCGTCATCAATTTCGGTACGGCGACGACGTTTTCGGCGATCGACGCGAACGGGGCGTTCCTGGGTGCGGCGATCGCGCCGGGGATCAACCTCTCGATCGATGCCCTGGCCACCCAGACGGCAAAGCTGCCGCAGATCGCGCTCGCCGCGCCCCCCTCACCGATCGGCCGCGACACGGTTACCGCCCTCCAGGCGGGGATCATGTACGGGACCGTCGGTCAGATCGAAGGGATCGTCGCGCGCATGCGGGCCGTGATCGGGCCGGCCAGCGTCATCGCGACCGGTGGCCTGGCGGAGATCGTCGCTAAGGAGACCGCCGTGATCGAGCGCGTCGAACCGTACCTCGTGCTGCTGGGGCTGCAGCGGTTCTACGCCGCGTACCGCGCGGGTTTTGCTTAGCCCCCAAAGCCTGGCGGGGCTGGACGGGGCGCGCTATACTATGGCGTCATGCCTATTGCCGCTGCGGCGTCCCCTGCCCGTGAGGTCGAGTTGACGCGTGTCGTTCCGGCCCTGCGCATCGGGCCGCACGAGATTTGGCCGCCGATCGTCCTGGCTCCGATGTCGGGGGTGACCAACCGCACCTTGCGGGCGCTCTACAAGCCGTTCGGCTTCGGGCTGACCGTCACCGAGTTCGTGTCCTCGAACGCGCTGCAGTACGGCGGCAAACGGACGATGGAGATGATCGATCAGCACGGCGTCGAGCATCCGGTCTCAACGCAGCTCTGGGGCAACGATCCCGCGCTCATGGCGTACGCGGCGAAGGTCGTGCGCGAATGTGGTGCGGACATCGTCGACATCAACTTCGGTTGTCCGGCGCCGAAGGTTACCAAGACCGAAGGCGGGAGCGCGTGCCTGCGCGACGTCGATCGCTGCGAGGCGATCATGAAAGCCGTCGTCGAAGCCGTCGATTGCCCGGTCACGATCAAGCTGCGGCTGGGCTGGACCGAGAGCGATCTCGTCTACCTCGAAGTGGCCAAGCGCGCGCAGGCCGTCGGCGTGCAAGCGGTGACGCTGCACGCGCGCACCGCGAAGCAATTCTACAAGGGCAGCGCCGATTGGGCGCACATCGCCGCGCTCAAGCGCGCAATCGAGATTCCGGTGATCGGCAACGGCGATCTGTCCGATGCGCACGACGCGCTCGAGAAGCTGCGCTCCAGTGGTGTCGACGCGGTCATGCTCGGCCGTGCGACGCTCGGAAACCCGTGGCTCGTGTCGCGCCTGCGCTCGCTCATGGCCGGCGAGGTTCCCGCGGCGCCGCCGACTCCGGCGGAACGGTTGCGCTTTGCCGTGCACCACTACGAGACGATGGTTGCGGAGTGGGGCGAAGCGCGCGCCGTGCCGCAGATGCGCAAGCACCTGGGCTATTATCTCAAGGGCTTCTTCGGCGCGAGCGAACTGCGCGAACGCCTGATGCACACGCTCACTGCCGCCGAAACGCTCGCCTACGTGCACGCGGCGATCGCGCGCCTCGAACGCGCGCCGGAGCAGGCCGTCGCCTGAGATGAAGGCCGGCCTCGGTGAACTCTACGGCTTCGCGACGCCCCAAGACTTGGCGACCGAGACGTTCGAGAACTATCGTGCGTATCTGAATCCGCCGCTGGCACGGGTCATGAAGCTTTCCGGCAGCCCGGTCGAAGTGCGTGCCGAAGGCTGCACGATCGTCGATCAGACGGGCAAGCCGTACCTCGATTTCGCCGGCGGCTACGGCGTGTTCACGCTGGGTCATCGGCATCCGCGCGTCGTCGCGGCGGTGCGCGACCAACTCGACCGCATCGCGCTCTCGGGGCGCACGATGTTCAATCCGTTGATGGGCTTGCTCGCGAAGCGGCTGGCCGAGTTGACCCCAGGCGATCTGAAGATCTCGTTTTTCGCGAGCAGCGGAGCGGAAGCGGTCGAAGGCGCGCTCAAGCTCGCGCGCGCGGCGACCAAACGCACGACGATCGTCGCGACCGGGAACGCCTTTCACGGCAAGACCTTCGGGGCCCTCAGCGTCAGCGGCCGCGAGGCGTTCCGGGCCCCGTTCGCACCGTTGCTCGCGGATGTCGTCCACGTGCCCTTCGGCGACGTGAAGTCGCTCGCCGACGTGCTCGACGACGCGGCGGCGTTCATCGTCGAGCCCGTGCAGGGTGAAGGCGGCGTCAACGTTCCGCCGCAGGGTTATCTGCGCGAGGTGCGCGAGCTGTGCGACCGGACGGGCGCGCTGTTCATCGCCGACGAGGTCCAAACGGGGCTGGGCCGCTGCGGCGCGCTCTTCGCCTGCGACCGCGACGGCGTCGTGCCCGACGTGATGACGCTGGCCAAAGGCCTCTCGGGCGGAGTCATGCCGATCGGCGCGTATATCGCGCGGCCCGGCGTCTGGAACGCGGCCTACGCCAAGGCGCCGCTGCTGCACACCTCGACGTTCGGCGGCAACGAACTCGCCTGCGCGGCGGCACTGGCCGCGCTCGACGTGCTGATCGAAGACGATCTCGCGCGCAACGCCGCCGAACGGGGCAAAGAACTGCTCGCCGCGGCGCGCTTGGTGCAGGCGCAGTATCCGGCGGCGATCACCGCGGTGCGCGGGGCGGGCCTGCTGGTCGGCGTTGAACTCAGCCACGAAGGATATGCCGGCGCGATCATCCCCGAGTTGCTCAAGCGCGGCGTCACGGCGGCCTGGACGCTCAACGCGCAGCGCGTGATCCGGCTCGAACCGCCGCTGATCGTGACGGCCGAAGAGATCGCGCGCGCGATGCGCGCCTTCGGCGAGGCCGTCGGCGCCGCCCTCGGAACGCTCGGAACGTTCTAGCGTGCCGTTCATCGAAGCCGGCATCGTGGTGGATGCGCCGGTCCGCGACGTGTACGAACTCGCCAAGGACCAGGAGCACTTCCCCGAATTCATGCCGGACGTCGAGAGCGTGCGCGTTCTCGAACGCCGGCCCGATGCGATCCTCACGCGTTGGAAGACGCTGGTCGAAGACGCGCCGATCGAATGGACCGAGGAGGACCGCTTCGACGACGCCGCCACGCGGATCGACTACAAACTGCTCGAAGGCGATCTCGAAAAGTTCGAGGGCGCGTGGACGTTCGTTGAACGCGACGGAAAAACGCACGTCGAACTCGGCATCGAGTACGATTTCGGCGTGCCGACGCTGGCCGAACTCATCGGTCCCACGCTCGCGAAGAAGGTCCGTGAGAACGCCGAGATGATGCTCGCCGGACTCAAAGCCGAAGCGGAAGCCCGGGTCGCGCTGAAGCTGCGCTAAGCCTCGGGGATCGTGAAGGCGACCAACGCGTTTTCTTCGCGGGCAGCCGTCCAGTAGCGGTTGCCGTCCCACGCGAGGCTGCGGCCGATGAACGGGACGCCCGCGAGTTCGGTGACTTCAGGGGACTCTTTGCGCGCATCGACGCGCAGCACGCGCACGTCGTCGCATTCCTTGTTGACGCAGGTCATCAACACGAACCGGCCGTTGACGATCGTCATGCCGATGATCTGCCGCGGAACGGGGATGGTGCGGATGACCGCGCCCAGCGGATCCAATTCCAGGATGCGCTGTTGGTAGCGCTGGCTCAAAAAGAGATGGTCGCCGTCCCAAGCCAAGAACGAACCCGTCGAATCGGGGCAGCGGATCGCTTCGCTCTTGAAACCGTGGCCCATGACATAGCGCCGGATGAAGCGGTCGCCGTCGGCGCCTTCGGAGGAAACGACGCGGATCGAGTCGCCGATGACCACCAGACCAATCGGTTCGCCGGGCCCCTGCCCTTCCTCGAAAACGGCGCCCGTTTGAGCACGGACGCCGTAGATGCGCGAAGTTTCGATCGAACCGATCCAGAGGTCGCTCCCGTCGCAGGCGAGCCCCTGCGGGCGGGGGGCGGGTGAGGGAATCCGCAGCAGTTCCTCGATCGGTGCCAGGGCGTCGTTGACCATGAATCTACCTCGCGGCTCGGGGTCGAGCGTCCGGCCTTCGTCGCGGGGCTTGTGGAAGCCCTGCGCGAAAAGCGGCCGCATTCCATGACGACCTTCTGCTTCGTTTGCCATCCGCTCTCGCTCGAAGACGTAGAACGCTACGAGCCCAACGCCAAGGGCAAAGGCGAGCCGCTGATCCGCAAGATTCTCGAGTGGCTGCCGGCTTATAACGCCGCGCACGTTACCGGCGTGCGCACGCTCGACGGCCGCGAGACGGAAGGCTGGTTCGTGATGGCGCCGCTGATGCCGGATCAGATGCTCGCGCTGCCGCGCGAGCACGTCTACGGGCTGATCCTGCGCGCCGTCGAGATCGGGGCCGAACTCGGCGCCGGGATCGCGGGCCTGGGTGCCTTCACCGGCGTCGTCGGTGACGGCGGGATCACGATCGCGCAGCGCGCGCCGATCGCGGTGACGACCGGGAATTCGCTTACCATCGCCACGGGCGTGCGGAGTTTTTTCCGCGGCGCGCACGAGATGGGGATCGATCCGGCGCAAGCCACCGCCGTCGTGATCGGCGCGACCGGATCGATCGGCAGCGCCTGCGTCGAGCTGATCGCGCCGCGCGTCGGCCGCCTCATCTTGGTCGCGCGCAACGAGACGCGTTTGCGGAAAGCCTACGAAGCGCTCGCCCCGGGCTTGCCGTGCCCGGCGTCGTATTCGACCGATGTCGCCGCCTCGGTCGCGCAGGCCGATCTCGTGCTGACCGCAACGTCGTCGACGCAGGACGTCATCGAGCCGGAGTTCTTGCGTCCGGGGACGGTCGTATGCGAACTCTCGTTGCCGCACAACGTCAGCCGCCGCGTGTCGCTCGAACGGCCCGACGTGCTGGTCATCGAGGGCGGCAACCTACAGGTTCCCGGCGAGATGCGCTGGGACCGCGTGCGCGAATCCGGCGAGTTCTCGCTCGGCTTGCCGCGCGGCACGGCGCTGGCCTGCATGTCCGAAACGATGCTGCTCGCGCTGGAGAACCGGCGTGAGTCGTACACGCTCGGGCGGGGCATCGACCTGGCCAAGGTGCGCGAGATCGATGCGCTCGCCGAACGGGCCGGCTTCCGCCTCTCCGACATGCGCGCGTTCGACAAGGCGATCACGCGCGAAAAAATCGTCGCGACGCGCGCTGCCGCGCAGCGGCGCCGGGCGCTCAGCGCGTGAAACGGGTCGTTTCCGTCTCGCTCGGTTCGTCGTCGCGCGACCACCGGGCCGAGGTCGAATTGCTCGGCGAGCGCTTCGACATCGCGCGCATCGGAATGGACGGCTCGCTCGACCGGGCGCTCGCGAAGGTGGCCGAACTCGACGGGACGATCGACGCGATCGGTCTGGGCGGCATCAACGTCTATCTGTACGCAGGCAAGAACCGCTACGCGTTACGCGACGGCCTCAAACTGCTCGACGCCGCGAAGATCACGCCGGTCGTCGACGGCAGCGGCCTCAAGAACACGCTCGAACGCGAAGCGGTCACCTTTCTCCAGGAATCGCTGGGCATGACCTTGGCGGGCAAGCGCGTCTTGATGGTCAGCGCGCTCGACCGCTTCGGGATGGCGCAGGCGCTCGTGCAGGCCGGCGCCGAGGTCATCTTCGGCGACTTCATCTTCGCGCTCGATCTGGACAAGCCGGTTCGCGGGCTTGAAGAGTTCGAGGCGATGGCGAAAAAATATCTGCCCGATGCATGTAAGTTGCCGTTCCAGTTCTTTTATCCAACCGGCAAGAAGCAAGACCGGCCGCCCCAGCCGAAGTACCCCGAGTATTACGATGACGCCGAGATCATTGCGGGCGATTTCCACTTCTTGCGGCAGTATATGCCCGACCGGCTCGACGACAAGATCGTCTTGACCAATACGCTCACCGCGCGCGATCTCGACGAGTTGCGCGAACGCGGCGTCAAGACCGTCATCTCGACGACCCCGGATTTCGGCGGTCGTTCATTCGGGACCAACGTCGTCGAGGCGGCGCTGGTCGCGCTCTTGGGCAAACCCTGGAACGAGCTGACCGCCACCGACTACGCCGAGTGCTTGCGCGCGCTGCAACTGCGGCCGCGCGTGATCGAATTCGCCGCTCCTTGACCCTGTGGCGCCGCCTCGTCGCGACGCAGCCGTACGACCGGCTCCGTCCCGTGGCCGGGCATCCGTTGCGGCGCGTGCTGGGCGTTCCGGGTCTCATCGGCGTCGGCTTGGGCACGATGCTGGGCGGGATCTTCACCACGATCGGCGCCGGGTTGAACGTGGCGGGTCCCGGCGTGATCGCCTCGTTCGCCCTCTCCGGCATCGCCTGCATCTTCGTCGCGCTCTGCTACGCGGAACTCGCCGCGATGGTGCCGATCGCGGGCAGCGCATACACCTACGCCTACGCGACGCTGGGTGAGTTCGTTGCCTGGATCATCGGCTGGGACCTGATCCTCGAATACGGCATCAGCGTTGCGCCGACGGCGGCGGCGTGGTCGGGATACATGCAGGCCTTCCTCGCGAACTACGGCTTCGTGATGCCGGACTGGGCGAAAGTCGCGCACATCGTCGTCACCGGCGGCGGCATCGACCTCGCGCACTCGCAGATCGACGTGCTGGCGATCCTGGCCATCGCGGCGATCACGGCGCTGCTCGCGATCGGGATCAAAGAGTCGGCTTCGACCAACGCGATCTTCGTCGTGGTTCAGGTCGTCTCGATCCTGGTCTTCATCTTCGCGCTGTTCGGCAGCGTCAAGCCGGCGTCGTTCACGCCGGCCTTTCCGCTGGGTTTCAACGGCGTGCTCGCCGGTGCGGCGCTGGTGTTCTTCGCCTACATCGGCTTTGACACGGTGACGGTCGCCGCGGAGGAAGCCCACGAACCGTCACGCGACGTGCCGCGCGCCGTCATCGGCTCGCTCATCATCGGCATGGTACTCTACCTCGCGATCGCCTATGTGACGACCGGGATCGTGCCGTGGAACAAGATCGATCCCAACTCCGGGATGGCCGACGCGGTCACCCGCGCCGGCAACGCGCGCTGGCTGGCCGCGATCGTGTTCGCCGGAGCGTTCGCCGGGACGACGACGGTGATGATCACCTCGCTGCTGGGCCAAGTCCGCATCTTCTTTTGCATGGCGCGCGACCGGCTGCTCCCGCCCGGCGTCGCGCACGTCAACGCGCGCACGCGCACGCCGCTGATCACGACGGCGCTTACCGGCTTTCTCGTGGCGATCCTGGCCGGCGTGATCCCGCTCGAGGCGTTGCTCGCGCTGGTCAACATCGGCACGCTCTCGGCGTTTGCAATCGTCTGCGCCGGCGTGCTGGTGCTGCGCGTGCGGCGGCCCGGCGTCCATCGGCCGTTCCGCGCGCCGTTCATCTGGGTGACGGCGCCGCTGGGCGCGTTGCTGTGCCTGTATATCATGACCGGCCTGGGTGCGCCGACTTGGATTCGCTTCATCGGGTGGTTCGCGATCGGCGTGGTGGTCTACGCCGCGTACGGCTACCGCCACTCGCTGTTGCGGAGCGAAGGATGAAGCGTGTCCTCGTGCTGTTCGATCTGTTGGTCATCGCAGCGGCCGCGATCGGTCCGGCGTTCTCGCTGGCCACGGTGTTCGGCCCGATGGTCGCCGCCGGCGGCAGCGCGGCGCCGCTCGCGCTCGTCGTCGTCACGGCGATCATGGCGACGGTCGCGGTCGGCTACCGCCGCTTGGGGGAACGCTATCCCAACGCCGGATCGTCGTACTCGTGGGTCCGCATCGCGTTCGGTGCGCGGGCGGGCGCCTACGCGGCCTGGGTGCTGATCGTCGCCAACATCTTCGCGATCGTCGCGACCGCCGTGCCGGCCGGTACCTACACGCTCGCGCTGATCGCGCCGCCCTTGGCGCAGAACCCGCTGGCCGGCGCGCTCGTCGGTGCGGTCTGGGTGCTCGCAACCGGCGTGCTGCTCAACGCGGGCTTGCGTCCGACGACGCGCGTGACCAACGTGCTCCTGGTCGCGGAACTCGTCATCCTGGCGCTCGGCGCGTTCGCCGCGTTCATCCATCCGGTGGTCGCGCAGCCGGCGACGGCGACGCCGTTCCCCGGCAGTGCCGGGTTCATCGGGGCGCTGGTGATTGGGATCTGGATGATCGACGGTTGGGAAGTGAGCGCGTCGACGGCCGAAGAGGCCGAAGGGACATCGTCGGCGCCGGGTCTGGGCGGCCTCGGCGGCCTGGGCATCAGTGCGCTGCTCATCGGCGCCTGCATGATCGCGTTCCTGCGCGTCGGGACGCTGGACGGTTTCGCCGATCACGAAGCCGACGCGATGAGCTACGTCGCCGGCCAGCTCGGCGGACCAATATGGCGCGTCACGGTGACGGTCACGGTGCTCATCTCGCTGGCCGCGGCGCTGCAGGCGACGCTCGTCTACCTCACGCGCAGCTTCTTTGCGATGGGCCGCGACGGCGTGCTTCCCGAAGCGTTCGGGCAGCTCGACCGGCGCGCACAGCCGCTGTTCGGGATCGTCGTGCTGACCGCGCTCGGGATCGCGTGCACGCTCGCCTCGGGGCTCTCTCCGAACGTGAAGGCGGCCTTTAACTTCATCTTGAGCGGCACGTCGGTGTTCTTGGGGATCCTCTTCATGCTCAGCGCGGCAGCCGCGGTGCGCATCTTCGCCGGCGAGCGGCAGCGCCGGATGAGCGGCGTGATCCTGCCCGCGATCGGCACGCTCTCGCTCGCGCTCGTGCTGGCGTTCGCGTTCTTCCAGAGTGATCTCAACACCCGAATCTTCATCATCGCGGCGGCGCTGGGCGGGATCCCGCTCGCGGTCTGGCGCGGCCGCACCTGGAGCAGCGCAAACTAACGCAGGCGGCGCGAACTCACGCGTCCAGCACTTCGCCGGCGGCGAGCAGGCCGGTCTCGGCGGCGCCTTCCATGTAGCCTTGGAAACGCTGCGAGGTGTGCTCGCCGGCGAAGTGGATGTTGCCTTGGCGGATGCGCTCGTAGCCGCCGATCGTCGTGTACTGACCCGGCAGCCAGCACGAATACGAACCGCCGGCGTGCCGATCGGCGTACGGCTGGCTGAGCATGGCGCGGCCGGTGTAGGCGGAGCCGGCGTGCGGGAAGACGTGCTCCAATTGCTGCGCGAACGTGCGCGCGTAGCCGTCGACGAGCGGCGTTCCGATGCTGGTCGAGTACGGCGCGGGTGCGCCGAACACGCGCTGCCCCTCGCCGACGTAATCGGCGAGGAGTCCGAAGGGTGCCGGCTGCGCGCGCGAAGCGTCCCAGGTCGACTGGTACGGAAGATCGGTGCAGGTGTCGCCGTCGCCGACGCCCGGCCACGCTCCACGACCGCGCCAAAACCGGTGCTTGAATTGCACGATCAGCTTCGCGTTCGCGCCGTACCCCAGCCGGTCGATCGCCGTCCGCTTGCGTTCGTCGAACCCGGCCTTGGCGGTATCGATCGCACGCAATACCGTGAACGGCACGGTCACGATGACGTGATCGAAGATCCGTTCGGTGGGGAATCCCTCGAACGTCAAGCCGACGCGGCCGTCGGCCAGCGTGCGGATCGCCGTCAGCGCGGCGTTCGCGATCACGCGCTCGGGCGGCAGCGTCGCCACGATCGCCAGCGGCAGGCGCTGATTGCCGCCGCGGATATGGAACCGGTTATCCGAGGGACCCACGATGGAGAACTCGCCCGGATCGGGTTGGATCCCGAGCCAGAGGATCAGGTTGAGCGCGCTCTGCGCACGCGTCTCGCGGCCGTATTCGTCGAGGTAGCCGACGTCGAGAAACCTGCCCAGCACCGAGCGGTGTCCGCCCGGCACGTAGCGTTCGATCCACTCGAAGAGCGTCATCCGGTCGAACATCACGCCGGCGGCGGTGTGATGCGCATACGTCGTGCGGGGCCCGATCGCTGCAAGCTGCGCCTGCAGCGTTTGGTACACGGGCTTGAAGGCGGCGCGCAACTCCGCATATGGCACGTAGCGGCCCCGGAAATACGCGACCGGCTCGGAGTGCGGGGATTCGGCGGCGTTCACGTCGTCGAGCGCGAGCGCGAAGCGCTTCGCCAGCGACTGGATGGTCGTGTGGGGCGTATCGATCAGCTCGCCGCAGTATTCGCTGGTAACGCCCGAACCCCAGAGCTGCGTCTCCGAGTGCATCCGGCCGCCGATCCGGCTCGATGCCTCGAAGACGGTCGGCGTGATGCCGCGGTCGCGCAGCGCCAGCGCCGCCGCCAGTCCGGCGATTCCGGCGCCGACGATCGCGACGCTGCTCCGATCGGCCGCGAACGCGCGGGGGAGCGGCCCGGTGGCGAGCGCGGCGCCCAAGCCCGCACCGCCGCGCAAGAACGCGCGCCGCGTAGGCCGCAGCGCGGTTCCCAGCAGCGCGAGCCCCGGCGTTCGTGCCACCGCCGTGGCCTTAGAGTCGCATTTGGAGGTTGAGGAACGCGCCGAACGGCATCTTCGCTCCGCTGAAACCGGTCTGCACGTTGTTGTAGAAGCTGCCGTAGGGATACTGGAGTTGGACCGGCGCCGCCGAGAGCGGGGTCGTGAAATTCCCGGCCGGGGCGAGCAAATTCGACGGTAACTGCGCGTACACGCAGGTCGTGGGATTGTCCCACGGATAGCCGCGCTGGTAGCAGTGGTCGATCAGGCTCGTGAGCGAGAGCGTCAGCTTGGTGTTCTTGCTCAGCTCGTAGCCCGCTTGGAAGTTCAGCGTGAAGCGAGTCGGCTCGCGGAAGGCACCTTGCTTATCAAAGACGCCGGTATAGGCGTCGGGGATGTTGATCGCTGCGGAGCAGTATTGGGCCTGATTGGCGGCGTTCACCGGCGCGCTGCACGATGTTGGATCGTAGCCCGGCCAGCTCAGCGGCGCCCCGTAGAACGTGCCGGAGGTATAGCTTGCGGTCGGCGTGAGGGTGAGGTGCTTGATGCGATAGTTGACCACGGCGCTCACGACCGAAGGCGTGACGAACCCGACCTCGCCGTTGAACGGGTTGGACGGCAATATGTCGTACGGCGTGTACGTTCCGGTGCGGTCGAAGAGCGGCTGCACCGGTGAATTCCAGTACGGGTTGACGATGTCGGTCGACGGGCAGGCATTCGTCGAGGCCGCGGCCGGGTCGACGCCGCCCGACACACCCGGTTGCCCGCCGGGCGGGCCCGGCAGATAGCACGGCGCAGCGGCGAGGCCGCTAGCGATGGTGCCGCCCGCGCAACGCGCATCTCTCGGGTTGTTCGCGCAGAAACTCGTCAGCGCGTTGTAGTTCTTCACGTAGGCGTTGAGGTCGTCGATGAAATTGTTGCCGGTGAGGAAGTTCCCGAACGTCGCCCCGCTGTTCGTGTAGGTATACCCGAGCTGAAAGGCCAGGCCGTCGCGGGAGAAATCGCCCTTGGTGAACTCGAACTCGATGCCTTTGGAGCGGCCGGTCCCAGTGTTGAGTCCGTCTACGACGCCTTGCGCGCCGATCGGAATGCTCTGCAGTTCGTTCTGGGTCACGCGGTAGAACGGCGTAACCTTGAACGCGAGGTCGGTGCCCTTCAACCGCTTTTCGAGCGAGAAATCGTAGCTGTTCGAGTACGAGGGCGCGGTCTCGTGGTACGGCGAGTTGAAACCATACGGCAGGAAGACCGCGAGCGCCGAGGCCGAGTTCTGCTGCAGGTAGTTGTACTGCTGGTACGACGCGCCGGGCTGCTGCGCGTAGCGGCCGTAGGATGCGCGCAGCACGGTGTTCGGATCCAATTTGTACGTGAGTCCCGTGCGCGGCTGAAGCGCACCGTAGCTCACTGACTGCGGAGAGCTGTTGACCATCGGTACACAACCGGTCGGGGGCGACGTGAAGTCGAGTCCGGTCGCGGGATCGATCGGCACGCCCGTGTTTGGGTCGATCGCGAAGGTGGCCGGCAAGGGTTGGCCGGGCGAGTAGCAATTTTCGCGATTCCAGGCTTGGAACCAGAAACTGCGAGCCGGGGCCTCGCTGTTGTTGAGCGCGTAGACGAACTTTTCGTAGCGCAGGCCCGCGTTGACGACGAGGTTGTCGTTGACTTGCCATTGATCGCTCAGCGACGCCGCCGAGAAGAACGGATGCACGTTGTCGACTTGTGCCTTTTGGCCGTTTTCGGTGACGACCCACTGCGCGCCGTTGGCTGCCGCCATGCCCGTCGGAAGGCCCGGGATCTGCGGCGTGCTGCCATATTGCGTGACCAGCCAAGCGCTGCCGGTTGCCGATGGCACGAGCGTCCCTGTCGAAGTGATGCTGTAGGCCGAGCCGAAGCAACTCGTATAGTTGCCGAGCGGCGAGTAACAGTTCCCGTGTGAATCGACCAAGTCTTCGGTGACCGTGCCGCCGTTGGAGCCGTTCGAGACCGTCTTGGTTTTCTGGGTCTGATACGAGGCGGTCGCGGTGAGCAAGTGCTTCGCGCTGAGTTGATTCTCGTAGCGGGCGTTGAAGCCGTAGGTATGGCCGTTGACTTCATAGTCGGCGATCTCGCCGCCGTAGGTCGTCCACGCGCTCGTCGGACCGTTGATGAACCAGTAGGTGTAATCGGTGTAGGCAAAAAGCCTCAGGTAGGAGTGCTCGTTGAAGTTGCGTTGGTACTGCAACTTGAGGAGCGAAAAACCGTTGTCGCCGGTATCTTGTTGATTGGCGGGGATCGGCGTCGTTCCCCACGGGTGGGTGGTGCTGTTCGGGAACAGCGCTTGCAGCAGATTGGCCTGGTTGAGCGGTGCCATCAGCGCGCCCGTATACTGGTAGTTGTCGTTGAAATACGGTGTGCCGATGGCATTGCTCACGTAGCTCTCTCCACCGAGGTCGTTCGTCGAGCTATAGAACGGTGCGAAGACGCGGCCATTGGTGTAGAGCAGTTGGATATCGTCCTTGCCGTCGCCGCGTTTGTGCGGGATCGCGAAGTGGAAGTTCGCCACGAGTTCTTGATCGGTCGTACTCGAAATCGAGTAGGACTGTCCTGGCGAGAAAGAGGCCGTTCCGCTGCCGTCGTACACGGTGCCGTTGAGGCCCGTCGGAATCGAAAGCGGATAGAAGTACAGCGGGTTGCTCGCGGCGTTGAACTGGTCGCCGTAGCGGAAGTCCTGGAGGACCTGCGAGAAGCCGACGTAGTAGGTGAAGTTACGATTGGTCGTCGCGCCGCCGATCTCGATCTGTCCTTTGTGATAGCCGGCGGGGCCGCCGTTGCCCAGGGTGATCTCTTTGAAGCCCGGGTATGAGCCCGTCCGGATGACCTGATTGACGTACCCGGAGATGCCGGAGGCGTCAGCCGAGGCCGGCGCGCCGCCCGTGTAGATCTGGAGTTCGCCCTGACCCAGGTTGCTGAGCGTCGAGATCGGTGCGCCGTCCGAGGCGCGCATCATCGGCACGCCGTCGAGTTCCACCGCGGTGTCTTCGTAGTCGCCGCCGCGCACGTAGGCGAGTTGGTTCCAGCCTTGCTGTCCCTGCTGGAGGCTGACGCCCGGCACCGAAGCCATCGCGCTGTAGGCCTGGTTCAAACCGCCCGGACCGCCCAGCGTCGCGGCGGCGGCCGCACCGGCGGCGTTGATCGAGTAGACGTCGCTGGTCGTCCCGGCCTTCACGATGTTCGAGGCGCTGTTGGTGATCCGGCCGATCACCGTGAGCTTCTCGAGCGGCAACGTGTACTGGGCTTCCTGATCGGCGAGGACCGTGATGCCCGTCAGCGTCGTCGTTTCGTAACCGGTCGAAGTGATGCTGAGCGCATACGTGTCGGGGATCAGCGAGATGAAGACGAAGTTGCCGTTGGCATCGGTCGTCGCGTTCTCCGCTTGCGACGGCGACGCGACGGCCACTTTGGCGCTGGGGATACCGCGCTGGCTGACACGATCGACCACCCGGCCGTGCAGGCTACCCGTCGTGCCGGCGTGTGCGGGAAGAAATGTAGCAACCATCAGGACTGCGGTGAGCAGCCCCGCGAGAACGCGGTGACGCAATGGTATCCCCCTATGAGAGCAGAGTGAGTCGTATTGGGTTGAGTTGGTCAGTCGCCGGGCCGGAAGTCGGTTCTCCTGGCCGAGAGGTTAACGCGCTTCGAACCAGCCGACCGGTTCGACCGCGAGGTTCACGTTGATCTGCTTGACTTCGGTGTATTCGTCGAATCCGTAGGTGCCGAGTTCTCGGCCGATCCCCGATTGTTTGTAGCCGCCCCACGGCGCTTCGTTGTAGGTAGGATGGTAGGTGTTGATCCAGGTGATGCCGGCGCGCAAGGCGCGCACGACGCGGTGCGCGCGCGCCGCGTCGGTGGTGAAGACGCCGCCGGCGAGACCGTAGACGGTATCGTTGGCCAGCGCAATCGCTTCGCTTTCAGCGGAGAATTTTTGCACGACGAGCACGGGCCCGAAGATCTCCTCGCGCACGATCCGCATCTGCGGCGTCGTCTCGGTGAAGATCGTCGGCAACAGGTAATTGCCGCCGCTCGTACCCTCGGGCCGCTTCCCGCCGCAGACGAGCTTCGCGCCTTCGGCGATGCCCAGCGCGATGTAGGCTTCGACTTTGGCCAGGTGCTGGGCGCTGATGAGCGGTCCCATCTCGGTGTCCGGTGCGAAGCCGTTCCCGACGACGATCGCTTGCGCGCGCTCGACGAGCCGCGCGATGAAGCGATCGTGGATCGCCGCGTCGAGCACGAGACGCGAGCCCGCCGAGCAGACCTGACCGCAGCCGGCGTAGATCGCGAAGAGGGCGTAGTCGACCGCCGTCTCGAAATCAGCGTCGGCGAACACGATGTTGGGTGATTTGCCGCCGAGTTCGAGCGAGATCTTCTTCAGATTTCCGACCGCGGCGGACATGATCGTGCGACCGGTCGCGGTGCCGCCGGTGAACGCGATCTTATCGACATCGTGGCTTTCGGCGAGCGCCGCGCCGACGACGGGCCCGGCGCCGGTCACGACGCTCACGACGCCTTTGGGCAGGCCGCAGTCCGCCATGATCTTCGCCAGCCGCAGCGCGCTGAGCGGCGTGAGTTCGGAGGGCTTGAGGATGCAGACGTTCCCGGCCGCCAGCGCGGGCGCGAGCTTCCAGGCGGCCATCAGCAGGGGATAGTTCCAGGGCACGATCTGGCCGCAGACGCCGATCGGTTCGCGGACCGTGAACGTTTGCGAGGGCGCCGGGACATCGAAGGTTTCGCCGTGCGGTTTGGTCGCCAGACCCGCGTAGTAGCGGAAGCAATTGGCGGCGTCGGCCATGTCGTAGCCGGTCTCGCGCAGCGGCTTGCCGGCGTTGAGCGTCTCGATGCGCGCGAGTTCCGTGGCATTCGCATCGATCGCGTCGGCGATCGCGAACAGGAGTTTGGCCCGGTCGTGCGCCGTCGTGGAGCGCCACGGCCCTTGGTCGAAGGCGGCCCGCCCCGCCGCGATGGCTCGGGCCGCGTCGGCCGGCGTGCCTTCGGCGACGCGCCCGATCGGCTCACCCGTCCCCGGATCGATCAGGTCGCGCGTGCCGCCGTAGGCGCCGCTACACCAGTCGCCGTCGACGTACATCAACGCCGTGCCGTCGGGCGCGGTGACCAGGTTCTGGAGTTCGGAACGGACTTCGGTCGCAGTCATGGCTCGAATGGTTCCTCTGGGATTATGCGACTCGGAGTCGCGGCATGGAATCGAGCGCGGCGGCAAACGTGTCGCAGACGCGCCGCGCTTGGGACTCTTCGATCGTGAGCGGCGGCTCGACCCGCACGGTCTGCGCGTTTATGAGCGTTCCGGCGACCAGGATCCCGTGGTCGAACAGATACTTGCCGACCTTGTAGCCGATCTCGTTCGAGACGAACTCGATGGCCATCAGGAGCCCCCGGCCGCGCACGGCGACCACCTTGTCCGGGTGGCCGGCGCTCGCGCGCGTGAGGCCCGCGAGCATGAGCGTTCCCAGTTGGGCGGCGCGCTCGGGTAGGCGTTCTTCGAGCAGCACGTCGATCGTCGCGATCGCGGCCGCGCAGGCCAGCGGGTTCCCGCCGAACGTCGTCGTGTGCAGAAACGGGTTGGCGAAGAGCGTCGAGAACACGGCTTCGGTCGCCAGCACCGCGCCGATCGGCATCACGCCGCCGCCGAGTGCCTTGGCCAGGCACATGATGTCGGGCGCCACGCCCTCGTGCTCGCAGGCGAACATCTTCCCGGTGCGTCCCATCCCGGTCTGCACTTCGTCCAGGATGAGCAGCGCCCCGTAGCGATCGCAGAGCGCGCGCACGCCGGTGAGATAGCCGGGCGAAGGGATGTTGACGCCGCCCTCGCCTTGGATCGGCTCGAGCAGCACGGCGCCGACATCTTCACCGATCTGGCGGCAGATATCGAACGCCTTCTCGAGCGCGTCGAGATCGTCGAACGGGATATGGCGGAAGCCGGGTAGCATCGGGCCGAACGGCCGGCGGAACGCGCCCTTCGCGGTCGTCGCGAGCGCGCCGTAGCTCTTGCCGTGGAAGCCTTTCGTCGCGCACACGATCGTCGGTTTGTTCAGATCGAACGCCCGGGCGAGTTTGAGCGCCCCCTCGATCGATTCGGTACCGCTGTTGCAGAAGAACGCATATTTGAGGTCGCCCGGGGAGATCATCGCCAGGACCTTGGCGAGCATCGCGCGCAGCGGATCGAGCAGATCCTGCGAATGCAGCGGTTGCCGCGCCAATTGGTCCGCGACGGCTTTGACGACCTTCGGGTGCCGGTGTCCGACGTTGAAGATGCCGAAACCGCCCAGGCAGTCGAGGTACTCGCGACCGCGCAGGTCCTTGAACGTGTTCGGCCCCGAGTCGCACCACTCGACGGCGGCATCGGACGTGCCGTGCGCAGCGGTTTTGCGGTATTCGAGGAAACCGGGATTCACGTGATCCCGGAAGGCATTGACCGTCTCGCTCGTAACCCATGCGGCCTCGGCCGGGTCGATCGTGGGGCTCGAAATCATGTCGAGGACGTGACTCGTGTAGGAGCGGACTAACTTCGCATCTGCATTAATTTTGGGACCTCCATGCGGGGCTACCGCAGCACTGAGTAACAAGCATCGGAGAGGATCGCGAGCCCTTGCTCGAGGTCCGCAGCGTCGATCGTCAGCGGCGCGAGCAGGCGGATCACGTTTCCGCTTCCGGCCTTGAGCAGGAGCAAGCCGCGGGTGCGCGCTTCATCGACGATCTGCGTCGCGAACGACGCCTCGCTGAATTCGAGCGCGCGCATCGCGCCCAGTCCGCGCGCATCCACGATCTGCGGATACGCCGTCCGCAGCGTGTCGAGCACGATGCGGATGCGCTCGCCGGTTCGACGGGCGCGACTCAAGATGTCGTCCTCGGCAAAGATGTCGAGGGTGGCGAGCGCCGCCGCGCACGCGAGCGGGTTCCCGGCGTACGTGCCGCCCAGGCCGCCGGGCAGCGGCGCATCCATGATGGTCGCGCGCCCGATGACGCCCGCGAGCGGCAGGCCGCCCGCGAGGCTCTTCGCAACCGTGATCAGGTCGGGCACGACGCCCGACTGCTCGATCGCGAACAGGGTGCCGGTCCGGCCGAAGCCGGATTGGATCTCGTCCGCGACCAGCACGATGCCGTGCCGGTCGCACCGTTCGCGCAGGCCGCGCAAGAACGCCGCCGGGGCGGGGACGAAGCCGCCTTCGCCGAGCACGGGCTCGATCACGATCGCCGCGACCTGGTCAGGCGCGACCTCGAAGGCGAACAGGTCGTGCAGCGCGGCCAGCGCCCGTTCGCTCGTCCAGCCTTGGAACTCGTACGGATAGGGAGCATGGAAAACGTCGCCCGGGAAGGGGCCGAAATTCTGCTTGTAGGGAGCCGTCTTGGCGGTCATCGACAACGCGAAGAACGTCCGGCCGTGGTAGCCGCGCACGAAGCTCACGATCCCGGCCCGTCCGGTTGCGGCGCGGGCGATCTTGACCGCATTTTCGACCGCCTCGGCCCCGGTCGTGACCAGTAGCGTCTTCTTGGGGAAGTCACCCGGGGCGAGCGCGTTCAGCCGTTCGGCGAGGCGCACGTAGCCTTCGTAGGGGGTGACCTGGAAGCAGGCGTGCGTAAAACGCTCGAGCTGCTCGCACACCGCCGCGATGATGCGAGGGTTGCGCGCGCCCAGGTTGAGCACGCCGATCCCGCCGACGAAATCGAGGTATTCGCGGCCCGCGGTGTCCCAGAGGCGTGCGCCGTCGGCTCGCTCGATGAAGATATCGTGGGCGATCGAGACCCCGCGGGCAACTTCCGTGTGCCGCAGATCGTGGAGGGAGGTGCTCACCTCGTTTACGACGGCCATTTCAGCGAATACGCCCGTTCCGGAAAAAGGGCCTGCCCATTTCTCACCTGCATGGAAGCCAAGCAGGGGGAGACCGCGGTCATGCGCGAACCATCGGGGTCCAGTTTTTGGACTCGCCGCGGCTTTCGCGGCGTTTCGTGTTCCCAGGAGTCCGGTTTGAACGACAAAGAGATCGTCCTTACGCGCGACGGCCTCAAAAAGCTCGAAGACGAGCTTGACGAGTTGAAAACCGTCCATCGCAGGGAAGTCAACGAGCGCATTCGCCAGGCCAAAGAATTCGGCGACATCTCGGAAAACGCCGAGTATGAAGACGCCAAACAAGAGCAGGCGTTCGTCGAAGGCCGCATCCTCAAGCTCGAGGGGATGATCCGCAACGCGCGGCTCATCGATCAGAGCGATTATGTCGCGGACGAAGTGCATCTCGGCGCGATCGTCCGGGTGACCGAACTGGCGGCAAAGGTCTCTCACGAGTTCACCATCGTCGGTTCGGCCGAAGCGGACCCCAAGAACGCCCGCCTCTCGAACGAGTCGCCGCTCGGCCGCTCCTTGATGGGCCGCAAGGCCGGCGAGATCGTCGACGTGACCACGCCCCGCGGGCTGATGAAGTATCGCATCGACGGGATCAATAAGGCGGCGAAAAAAACTAAAAAAGCCTCGTGAGCGACGACCCCGGCAGGCGCGAAGCAGAACTGATAGCGGCCAGGCGGAACAACCTGGCCGCTCTCGTTGAACGCGGCCACGATCCGTTTCGGGCCACTCGCTATGACGTGAACGCGCATGCCGCCGAGCTTGCGGCGCGCTACCAGTCGCTCGGCCCCGAGATGCGCGCCGAAGACGAACGCTGGCGGATCGCCGGCCGCGTGATGTCGCTGCGCGGACCGTTCGCCGACCTCTCCGACCGCACGGGCCGGTTCCAGCTCTATTTCAAGAAGGACGAACTCGGCGCGGATTTCACGCTGCTCAAGTTGCTCGATCGCGGCGATTTTCTCGGCGCGGAAGGCTACGTGTTCCGCACGCAAAAGGGCGATCTCGCCTTGCACGTGACGTCGTTCGCGGTCTTGGGCAAAGGTCTCGCACCGCTGCCCGACAAGTGGCACGGTCTGCAGGACGTCGAAAAGCGCTATCGCCAGCGTTACGTCGACCTGGTCGCCAACCCGCACGTGCGCAACGTCTTCCTGACGCGTTCGCGCATCGTCGCCGAACTGCGCCGGTTCATCGACGGCCAGGGTTTCTTCGAGTGCGAGACGCCGGTGCTGCTCAACATCGCCGGCGGCGCCTCGGCGCGGCCGTTCCTCACGCACTCCAACGCCCTCGACATCCCGCTTACGCTACGGATCGCGACGGAGCTGAACCTCAAGCGGCTGATCGTCGGCGGGATGGAGCGGGTCTACGAGATCGGCCGTATCTTCCGCAACGAGGGGATCGATACGACCCACAACCCCGAGTTCACGATGCTCGAGTTGTACGCGGCCTATTGGAACGTCGAGGACATGATGCGCTTCAACGAAGCGCTCTTCGCGCATCTGGTGCACGAGATCCACGGCGGCGACTCGCTCGCGTACGGCGAGGTCGTGCTCTCGTTCAAGACGCCGTTCGCGCGGATCGGTTATCTCGAGGCGATGAAGGAGTACGGCGGACTCGAACGCGAGCAGTTGCTCGACTTCGCCGCGGCGCGCGCGATCCAGCGGGACTTCGGCATCCCCGTCTCCCCGACGCACGCGCACGCGCTCGATAAGATCTTCGAGCGCGTGGTCGAGCCGCATCTGCTCAACCCGACGTTCGTCTACGGATATCCGGTGTTGCTCTCGCCGCTCGCGAAGCGCATGCCGCACGATCCCGAATTGACCGAACGGTACGAACTGTTCGGGGCGTACATGGAACTCGCCAACGCCTTCAGCGAACTCAACGATCCCGACGATCAGCGCCGCCGCTTCGAGTTGCAGGTCGCCGAGAAAGCCGCCGGCGACGAGGAGATTCCGCCGCCCGATTGGGACTTCGTGAGCGCGCTCGAGGTCGGGATGCCGCCGACGGCCGGGATCGGTGTGGGGGTCGACCGGCTCGTGATGCTGTTGACCAACAACGCCTCGATCCGCAACGTCGTGCTCTTCCCCACCCAGCGCCCGTTCGCGACGTGAAGACGGACGCGCCCTCTGAAGCCGGCGAAGCCCTGCGGCGGATTGCGGCGACGGAGCCGGCCCTGCATGCCTGGGCGTACGTGGCGCCCGCACCGGCGGGGGCGACCGCGGAGGGACCGCTTGCGGGACTCCCGTGCGGCGTGAAAGACGTGATCGACGTCGCCGGGATGCCGACGGGCTTCGGCCTGCGGCGCGAACATCGCCCGGCGCCGCTCGATGCCTGGTGCGTCGCGCTGCTGCGGTCCGCCGGCGCGGTGCCGGTCGGGAAAACGCGCACGACCGCCCACGCCTATCTCGATCCGGCGCCGACGGTGAACCCGCTCGATCCGGTACGCACGCCGGGCGGTTCGAGCGCGGGGAGCGCGGCCGCCGTCGCCGCCGGGCACGTGCCGTTCGCGCTCGGCACGCAAACGATCGGGTCGGTGCTGCGCCCGGCAGCCTACTGCGGCGTTGTCGGCTTCAAACCGTCGTATGGCCGGATCCCGACGGCCGGCGTCGCACCGCTTGCGCCCTCGCTCGATCACGTCGGGATCATCGCGCGCGACGTGGCCCTCGCGCAGCGGGTCGCCGCCGCACTCCTGCCCGCTTCGCCGGCGAGCCCCGCCGGTGCACTGCGGCTGGCCGTCGCGGAGACACTCTTCGCCGCGCCGGCGGATGTGCAGACCGTGGCCGCCGTGCGCACCGCACTCGAGCGGCTGCGCGCAAACGGCATCAGCCTGAGCGAAACGACGCTCCCCGCTGCGGTCACCGGCAGCAAGGCCGACGCTGAGATCATCTTGGGCTACGAAGCCCATGCCGTGCTGGCGCCGCTGTTGGAGCACTCGCTGCCGGCCCAGTTGCGCGGCCTCCTACAGCGTGGCGCGACCATTCCGCGGGATGCGTATCGCGACGCGCTCGCCCGGCGCGAGGCGGCTCGCGCGGCCGTCGAAGATTCCCTGGGCCGCTACGATGCGATCGTCGTTCCGTGCGGCAACGCCGCGCCGCCGCGCAGCACTACCGGCGATGCTACGCCGTTTGCGCCCTGGTCGTTCTTCGGCGCGCCGGCGATCAGCATTCCGATCCCCGGGACGCGGCCGGCCGCGCTCTCGTTGCAACTCGTCGCGCATCCGGGTTCCGATGCGCGGCTGCTCGCCGCGGCGGCGGCCGTCGAGGCAGCGCTCGCTTAGGCGAACTTTGCTCTGAAACCAACGTTCGGTAGCCCTGGTCGAACGAAGCGTCACCGCGACCCGTTTTGAAAGGCGATCGATCCATGGACTTGACCAAGAGCTATCCCGCGAGCGTGAAGACGAAGCTACACGGCATCGTCCAACTGCAACGCACGATCGACAAGGGCAAAGCGCTCGCCCACAACACGATCGGCGAGTATCACTACAACTGCCCGATGGACCAGGCGGTCTTCGCGTTCTTGGGCATCGATCACGAGGCGCTGCTCGACAAGATCAAGACGGCGAAGAACGATCAGGAGATCTCCGATTACGTTGCGCCGTTCGTGCACAAGAAGACCGCGGCCGACATCGAGGCCTGGAACGCGAACTGGCTCAAGCAGGGTCCCGCGAAGGGCAGCGAGAGCGAAACGTACTTCCTCGACCTGCGCAACCAGGTCGCTCCAGGCCGCACCGACATAACGTCCTGGCCCGATCTGCTCGACCTCGACGAAAAACGGCCGGTCCCGGTTCCGGCGTAGACCTCGGAACCCGTCGCCGTATCAATGAAGAGCCGCACCCGGGCGGCTCTTTTCTTTGCGGTGTGGAACGCGCCCGGGTGCCCACCTACCGTCTCACGATCGAATACGACGGCACCGATTTTTGCGGCTGGCAGCGCCAAGCCCGGGGCCTCCGCACCGTTTGCGGCGCGGTCGAAGCCGCGCTCGGCGAGCTTTTTTCCGAGCGCATCGCCGTGACGGCGGCCGGGCGCACCGACACGGGCGTGCACGCGTGCGGTCAGGTGATCTCGTTTCGCAGCGAGCGCGTTTTTCCGGTCGAGCGGCTGGCGTTGGCGATGAACGTTCATCTGCCGCACGACGTGAGCACGCGTGATGCGGCCATCGTCGCCGACGGCTTCTCGGCGCGGCACGACGCGCTGGCCCGCACGTACGACTATCTGATCCTGAACCGGCCGATGCCCGCGGCGCCCCTGCGGCGCCTCACGCATCATGTCTGGAAGCGGCTCGACCCCGAACGCTTCGCCGCCGCGGCCGCCGGGCTGACCGGCGAACACGACTTCATCGCGTTCTGCGGCGTGCTGCCCAAGCACGGCGGCACCGTGCGCACGGTCCATTCGGTGACGCTCGACTTCTCCGGTGACCTGGCGCGCATCCGGATCGCCGGCGGCGGCTTCCTGCACCGGATGGTGCGCATCTCGGCCGGCACGCTGATCGAAATCGCCACCGGCCGCCGCGCGCCGGACGACATCCCGCGCATCCTCGCGAGCCGCGACCGGCGCGAAGCCGGCTACACCGCGCCGGCCTGCGGCCTGCACCTGGCCGGCGTCCGCTACGCGGACTACGACTCCACGCGACCGGCGCTGGGCTTCGCGGCTAGTCGTCGTAGCGATTGACGAGGATCTTGATGTGCTGGGTTTTCTTGCTGCGCAGGAAGGTGATGTTCACCCGCTGCTGCCCGAACGGAAAGCGAAAGAGAAACGCGAACGACTCGGCGCCGTCGCCCGGTTCGCGCACGAAGCGCTCGAACCGGCCCTGGAACTCCACGACGGCCGAGCAGGGCGCGACGTCGCGAAAGAAGTTGCGCCCGATGACCCGGTCTTTGGGCAGCCGCGAGAGCCGCGACTCGTAGGCGTTGTACTGCTCGATCGTCCCGTCGTGGTCGACGGAGATCAGCCCGAACGGCAGGGCGTCGATCGCGGCTTCGCCCAGATCGAAGAGGCCGGACTCCGTCGTTTCAAGGTCCATCGGACGGCCGTCCTTCGTGCGGGAAAGGTTCCCGACATGCCGGCGAAATGCCGCGGGCGTGTCTTTGGCTTCCGATCAAGTCGCTCGGCTGCTGCCGGCCGGCCGCCTGGAGCGGCTCGCCGCCCGGGCGCTCTATTCGTTCGAGCGGCCGCTGGTCGTCATCGTGACGGCCGGCGCGCTGCGCGTGTTCCGCAACGCGGCCTTCGTCCACGACGTGACGTTGTTTTACGCGCGGCCGGGGGACGTGCTGGCTCCGGGGGCCCTCTTCGAGGACCGCTCGGCCGAGAACGGCGCGCAGGCGATCGTCGATTCGGAGTTGCTGCTGCTCACGCGGGGCGCCTTCGAGGCCGCCGCAGCGACGGAGGCGGGGCTGTATGTCGACGTCGCGCGCAATCTGGGCCTGCGGGCCGACCGAATCCAGCAGAAGATCGAGGGGCTGAGCCGGGCTCCGGTCGAGGCCCGGGTGGCGGCGGCCCTCCTCGAACTCGCCGACCTCTTCGGGGCCTCGGTCGAGGCCGGGATCAGGCTCGACCTGCCGCTCTCGCAGGCCGATCTCGCCGAACTCGCCGGGACGACCCGCGAGTCGGCTTCGCAAGCCGTGGCGGTCTTCGCGCGCCGGGGGTTCGTGCGGGGCAGCCGGCTCAAGGGCTTGGTGATCCTCGACCGTGCCGGGCTGGACCGCCTCCGCAGGGCGATGTGACCGGGCTCCCGCCCGCTCCCCAGCCCGTTTGCCTTGACGCGAGGCTCCGTGGAGCCGTATACTGCGTAGGTTGCCGCGGGGCCGACCGGTCCCCGGTCATCTTTTTCTGGAACGAATCGCATGCGCACCTATCAACAGAAGACGGCTGAGACCAAGCACGATTGGTACATCGTGGACGCGGCGGGGCAACGGCTCGGCACGCTCGCGGTACGGATCGCGCGCGCCCTCTCGGGCAAGACCAAGCCCACCTGGACGCCGCATATCGACGACGGCGATTACGTGATCGTGATCAACGCCGCTAAAGTGGAGCTTGGCGGCGACAAGTGGCAGCAGAAGGTTTACCACCGTCACTCCGGCTTTCCGGGCGGCCTGCGCACGGAGACCGCGCAGAACGTGCGTGAGAAGTATCCGGAACGGCTGATCGAGCGCGCCGTCCGCGGCATGCTCCCGACCAACCGCATGCGCGAGGTCCACTTGAATCGCCTGAGCGTGTACGCCGGCGACTCGCATCCGCACGCCGCGCAAAAACCGGCGACGTTAGGGTAAGACGAACGAATGCAGACTCCCGATCTCTTTCTCGGAACCGGCCGCCGCAAGCGCGCCGTCGCGCGCGTCAAGCTGACCCTCGGACAAGGCGTCATCACCGTCAACCACAAGCCGGTCGAGGAATACTTCCCGCGCGCGACGCTCGTGCAAGTCGTGCGCCAGCCGCTGGACGTGACCCAGAGCCTCACGCGCTTCAACGTCAACGTCAAGTGCGAAGGCGGCGGCGTCTCGGGTCAGGCCGGCGCCGTGCGCCACGGCATCGCCCGCGCGCTGCTCCAGATGGATGAATCGCTGCGCGAACCGCTGCGCCGCAATGGGCTGCTCACCCGCGACCCGCGTGAGAAAGAATCGAAGAAGTACGGCCGCAAGCGCGCCCGGAAGCGCTTCCAGTTCTCGAAGCGCTAGAATGCGTGCGGCGCCCGCCCTCCGGCGGGCGTTGGCGTGTACCCTGCTCGGTGTGCCGGCGAGCTTCGGGACCGCGAACGCCCAGCTAATCCCCACCCCGCCGCCCGTGTCCACGCCGGCCCCCGCGCCGGCCCCGGCTCCGACTCCCTCGCAGACGGGCAGGCCCGCACCGCTGCTCGACGACTCACACGTCATCGGCCTGGTGAAAGCCGAATTCGAGCGCATGCGCGCCGGCAGCGTCGATCGCACGAAGTACACGAGCGAACTCGCGCTCGAACTCACCGAAACGCAAGTGAAGCTCGCGGGCGACGAGTTGCGTCCGCTCGGCGCGCCGTTGCAATACACGCTGAGCCAGACCATTGCCAAAGACGGCCGCCGGGTGTATCAGTACGTCGTCAAATGCGAGCACGGCGTCGTGCTCTTCACGGTCGCCTTTACTGCGAAGAACCTCGAGGACGGCGTCTTCCTGCGTCCGCTCTGAGCCGTGGCAGGCCTGTGAGGGCGCCGCTAGGCGCAGCAGAACTGCACGCGCGCGCCCCGTTCGTCGTACCAGAGCGGCGTGAACTGCAGCGACGCCCGCCGCATCGTGCGCGGCACGACGAAGGTGATCGATTGCCGGAAGCCCTCCAGCGGCCACAGGATCCCCGGTGAGGAGAGGTCGATCGCACCCAATCCCTTGCGCGCCGTGGGATGGTAGATGGTGTCGCCGTCGACGAGAGCCCAATCGTCGACCGCGTAGCTTTGCGGCATCTCGCGATTTGGGTTGACGACCGTCACGTCATCCAAAACGAGATATTCGGTCGCCGCGGTCGGGCCGGGTGAGACGCTCACGGCGCCCTGGACCGACAGGCCGTACGGGAGGGCGACGCGCGGCACGACGTCTTGGGCGCTTGCCGGGCGCAACCAAACGGTGCACAGCCCGGGCGCGAGCAGAAGAGCGAGGACGACAGCGGTAGTGGAGGGGACCCGCTGCCGTCGGAACGTTCGACAGAAGTCCACCGTCTGAGGTTCCTCATGAAGCGGAAACCTTCCGCTCACATTCATCCGCTAGCGTTGAGCCCATGGAACTCAACACCGCATCCTCGACGGCGAGCGCCGCGCTCGCCGCCCGCGCGCGCCTGGTCGCGCAGAGCAGCGCGGCCGCCGGCGACGAGCGCGCCATGGCGGCGGTCGCCCGCTCGGCCGTATTCGAAGAGGCGCTGCTCGCCGCGCTGCGCGCGCGCTTCAACGAGTTGCGCAGCGTCGCGAAATGAACGAACTCGATCTGCTCGATCGTGCGGCGGCCGCGATGACCTTGCAGCGCGATCTGCTCGATCTCGCGGCGCGCAACGTCGCGGCCGCGCAAGCGTCGACCCCCACCCATCCCTACGCGCGGCTGGTCGCCGACATCACCGGCGCCGGCAACGGCGCCGGCGGTGACGAGGACGGCGGCGAGGACGCCACTGAAGTGCGCATCACCGGCGTGCATCGCGAACGCGGCACCGCCGATCCGCTCGGCGAGTTGATTGCCGTGCTCGACGCGCAGCGGGCCTATGAGTCCGGCGCGACGCTTTTCAACGTCGGCAAGCGCATCGCGGAACGCACGCTCGACGTGGAGCGCGCCTAGCATGCACGTCGATGCGATCGTCCCCGACGCGTCGCCGCGTCCGCCGGCTGCCGGCGGCGACGCGAACGGGTTTGGCGCGCTGCTCGACGCGGCCGGCGCCCGGCTCGACGCCGCCGACGGCGCCGAAGCCGCGTTCACGGCCGGGCGCGGCGGGCTGCAAGAGATGGTGGTCGCCCGCGCGCAAGCCGATGTCGCGCTGCAGATCGCCGCGGCGGCCGCGCAGCATGCCGTGCAGTCGCTCAACACGCTGCTCGGGATGCAGGTGTGAACGAACTCGCAGCGCTGGCCCGGCGCCTCGCGGCGAGTTCGCTGCGTCTGCGGATCGGGATCGCCGTCGCGCTGCTGGCGGTCGTCGTGCTGGCGAGTATCGCCCTTTGCGTGACCCAGGATACGCGCGTCGCACTGTTCGCCACGCCGCTCGAGACGGATCAACTCCTCGAGGTGCAAACGCAGCTCGCGGCCTGGAATATCCCGTTTGCGCTCGATGCGAGCAACGTTCGCGTCGACCGCGCGCGGCGCGCGGACGTGCTGCTGCGGCTCTCGCTGGCCGGCGTACCGCACGCCCATCTCTCCACGACCGAAGAGTACTTCGCCCACGCCGGCGCGCTCACGCCTCAGAGTGTGCTCGACGCGCAGACGCGCGACGGCCTAGCCGGCGAACTCGCGCTGGGTTTGCGGGGCCTCTCGGGGGTGGCCGATGCGCGGGTGATCGTGGCCCCCGCGCACGTCGGTGCCTACGCGGACGAAGGCTCGCACGACGCGAGTGCCAGCGTGCGTCTCACGCTCACGCCTGGGGCGCATTTCACGACTGCGCTGGCGGCCGGCATCAAGGCGTTCGTCGCGGGCGGCGTCCCGGGGCTCGATCCGGCGCACGTGACCGTGCTCGACGATCGCGGTTTGGTCGCGAGCGCGAGCGATCCCGCGGCCGAGGACGACGCCGACGGGGCGGGCATCGAACGAGCGTTGCAATCGGCGCTCGACGCGGCCTTCGGGCCGGGCGCGGCGATCGTGCGCGTGCACCGCGACGCGCGCACGGAGCGCAGCGATATCCAGGATGTGAAACGCGTTTCGCTCGGCGGTCCGATCGTGCGCACCAGCAGCGACGAGCGCTTCGCCAGCGACAAGAAGCGCTACTCGAAGTCGCAAGGGGCCGAGGATCGCGGGAGCGACACGCGCGAGGAACATCGTGTGGCGTTGCCGGGCTCGACGCGGCGCATCAGCGTGGCGGTGTTCGTCAACGTCGCGCGATCGCTCGATCTCGACAAGATCCGCGCGCTCGCGGCAGCCGCCGCCGGAATCGATCCTAGCCGCGGCGACGTGGTCAACGTGGAGGCCGTGCGCTTCGCCGCGCCGCCGCCGGCCCCGCGCATCGATCGCTGGGCCGTGGGCCTCGCAAGCGCGCTGGGCATCGTGCCGCAATTGCTCGTCGCCGGCGCGCTCGTCACTGCCGCCGGCTTTGGCGCACGCCCCGCATACCGCAGGGCCGTGCACGAACTCGAACGCGCGGAAGTGCGCCGCGCGGCCCGCGAGGTGACCGGGATCCCGCCGCTGCGCGTGCGTGGCGCGCTCGCCGGTGAACCGCCGCACATCGCTGCGGCGATCATCTCGGCGCTGCCCGCCGCGACCGCCGCTGCCGTGCTCGAACTTTATCCGGCCGAAGAACGCGGTGCGATCGTGCGCCGGCTCTCGCAGGAACGTTCGCCGTTCGTCCCGCCGCCCGAGGAACTGTTCCCTGTCCACGGCTGAGGCATTCGTATCGTTCGCTGATGTGCTGCGCGCGGGGGCCGAGCCCGCCGCCGAGCCGGAACCGCCGCGCGCGGAGATCGCGGCCGGGACGGTCGAACCCGAATCGCCGCTGGCGTGCGCGGCTGCGCTCCGTGATCTGCGGCTCTTTCGCGCACGCGTCGCGGATGGGCTCGACGCGCGCGTGGCGCGGCTGCTCGTGGCGCTCGCCGGCGAGGTCTTGGTGCGCGAGTTGCGTCTCGCGCCGGTGGCGCTGGCCGCGCTGGTCGCGCGGATCGCGAACGAACGGCAGGCCGATCCGCTGCGTGTCGCGGTCGCCCCGCAGGACCGGGCCGCGCTCGCGCACGCCGGTTTTCCGGTTGACGTGGACGCAACACTGGCGCCCGGTGACGCGATCGTGATCTTCGCCGAGGGCGAGATCGACGCGCGGCTCGGCGTCCGGCTCGCCCGGGTGCTCGAGGAACTGCGATGATCGGGATCGCACGCGGTACGGTGCTTGCCTCCGGCGCGGGCCTGCTGCAGGCGCGCCTCCCCGGGGCGCGGCTCGGCGATGGGGCACGTGCCGGCACGTGCCGGGCGCGCGTCGTTGCGCTCGCCGCCGGCCGGGTGACCTTGGCGCCGCTGGGCAGCACGGCCGGCCTCGCCGCCGGCGACCCGATCGTCGCCGACCCGCAGGCGCTGGAACTCGTGCTCGGCACGCCGCTGCTCGGCCGGGCCCTCGACGCGGGCGGCGCCCCGCTCGACGCGCGGCCGCCCCCGCGCGGATTGCGCTGCGCCGTCGACGGGCCGGCCGCCACGCCGGATGCGCGGCGCCCGCTGCGCGACGTGTTCTGGACCGGCGTGCGCGCGATCGACGGCCCGCTGGCGTTCGCGCGCGGGGCGCGGATCGGCGTTTTCGGCGCCCCCGGGTGCGGCAAGACGACGCTGCTCGAGCGGATCGTCGCCGGCAGCGATGCCGACGCCACGGTCGTCGCGCTCGCCGGCGAGCGCGGGCGCGAAGCCGAACGCTGGATCGCCCGCATCGACGCGCGCACGACGATTTTCTGCGCCACGAGCGATCGCAGCGCGGCCGAACGCGTGCGGGCGGCCGAAGCGGCGGTCGCGCAGGCCGAACGGCTCGCGCTGCGCGGTCTCGACGTGCTGCTCGTGATCGATTCGCTCGCCCGGGTCGCGGGCGCCGCGCGCGAGATCGCGCTCGCGGCCGGCGAAGCGCCGGGCCGCGGCGGCTACCCGCCGAGTGTCTTCGCGCTGCTGGCCCGGCTGATCGAGCGCACCGGTGCCTTTCGCCACGGCACGGTGACGCTCGTGGCAAGCGTGCTCTCCGAGGGGGCCGACGAGCGCGATCCGGTCGGCGAAGCGGCCCGGGCGGCGCTCGACGGGCACCTCGCGTTGGCGCCGGAGCTAGCTGCCCGGGGCCGGTTTCCAGCCCTCGACCTGCCCCGCAGCGTCAGCCGCACGCTGGGCGACGTTGCCTCGCCTCCCCACCGGGCCGCGGCCGCCGGCGTCGCGGCCGCGGTGGCCTGGCTTGAGGAAACCCGGGAAGCGCGCCGGTTCGGGTTGGTCTCGGCCGGCCCGGCGGCCCTGGCGGCCGAACCGGCCATCGAGGCCTTTCTTACCCAGGGCCGAGACCCGAGCGAGCCGGCCGCGACGCTCAGGGAACTCTACCGAATAGCCGAACTGGTAGGTTGATGGACGTTTTCTCGGAGATCGGTGCGGTCCAAAGCCGCATCGCGGAGATCACCGGTCAGCCGGAGCCCGGCGCGGTCGATCCGGCCGCGTTTCGCAGTGCCCTGGCCCAGGCCGCCGGTGCGGGCGGAGCGCCGGGGTCTTCCGATACGCAACCTGCGCTGGCCGCCGCGCCCGTTCCGCCGGCCCAAATCGACGCGCTCGTCCAACAGAACGCGACCACGTGGCAAGTCGATCCGGCGCTCGTCAAAGCCGTGATCGCGAACGAATCAGGCTTCAACGCGAACGCGACCTCGAAGGTTGGCGCCCGAGGCCTCATGCAACTCATGCCCGCCACGGCATCGTCGCTGGGCGTACGCGATGCCTACGACCCCGCGCAAAACGTCGCCGGCGGCACGCGCTATCTGCGCGGTCTGCTCGACCGGTTCAACGGCGATCCGAAGCTCGCGATCGCCGCCTACAATGCGGGACCGGGTGCGGTCGAGAAGTACGGCGGCGTTCCGCCGTATGCCGAGACGCAAAACTACGTTCAAAACGTTCTCAGTTCGTACGACCGCTACCGCGCGGCTCCGTAACTTCGCCGCGCTCGCGGCGCTGTTCGCTTGCACCGCCTTCGGGCGTGCACCCGATCCGCCGCCGATGGCGACGATTCTCGCGCTCTACGATCGCGCCACGCACGCGACCGAGGTAGCGACGCTCGAACAGAGCGGCACCCTCGCGGGCGAAGGACTGCAGGGCGACTTTCACACCTGGCGCCACGACGACCGGGAACGCGACGACGAACGGCTCGGTCCGCGCACCGAGACGACGCTGCGGCTGGGCGATCGCATCTGGGTGCGTAACGAGAGCGGCAACGTGCGCGAACTGGCCGGGTACCTGCGCCGCCGTACCAAGACGCAAGACTTCATCGATTCCGGCGCCTTCGTCAAGGCGCCGGACCATGCCAGCTTCCTCGGTTACGGAACGATCGGCAAGCGCGCCGCATGGCGGATCGAAGTCAATGCCGACGGCGGCGAACCCGAGACGCTCTGGATCGACGTTGAAAACGGGCTCCCGCTGCGGCTCGAGTATCTCGACGGCGACGGCCCCACCACGGTCGATTTCTCCGATTGGCGCGAAGTTCAAGGAAGCAAGTTCCCATTCAAGTCCGTGTCGTCGGACGGCGATCACGCCTTCGACGTCGTCGAGCAGACGACGTTCGATCGCCATCGGCGCCCCGATCGCCCCGAGCGTGTTCGACCCGCTTCCCAACAACGCGCTCGAAGCGAGCGGCGTGCAGACCGTTCCGCTGCTCGACCTGCGCGGCCACGTCGGCTGTGCGGTGACCTTGGCCGGGAAGTCGTACACGTTCTTGCTCGACACGGGCTCGCAGAGCGTCGTGCTCGACAGCGGGCTGGCGCGCCTTGCCGGTTTCGATCAACAGGGCGCCCTCGAAGTGCGCGGCGCCGTGCGCACCGGCGGCCTGCATCTCGTGCCGCTGCCGGCGATCGGCATCGGGACTGCGACATTGCGCTCGGTGATCGGGACGTCGATCGATTTCGGCGGCTCGACGCACGGCATGGCGCTGTTCGACGGCATTTTGGGGTATCCGTTCTTCGCGGCGTCGCTGGTCGAATTCGATTTCGCGCGTCAGACGCTGCGTTTCGGTGCCCCGGGTTCGTTCGAACCACGTGGCGAGCGCATCGCGCTCGACGTCGATCGCGAGTTGCCCGAAGCGGTACTGCGCGTCGACGGCCGCGTCTCGGCGCCCTTCATGGTTGACATCGGCAACAGCGGCGAACTCTTGATCTACAGGGCGTTCGCCGACGCCCACCCGGGTATCGCTCCGGTCACGGGCAACGCGACGACGAATTACGGCATCGGCGGCAGCACGGCGACCTTTCGCACGCAAGTCGACCGGCTCGAACTCGGCAGCGTGCCGATGTTCCACCGCACGACCAACGTCGTGCTGGCGACGCGCGGTGCGTTCGCCGATCGCGTCGACGCCGGAAATCTGGGCCTGGGGACGCTGCGCAACTTCATCGTGACCTTCGATTTGTCGCACAACGCGATGTATCTCGAGAAGGGCGACGGATTCGACGACGGCGCACGACGCCGCGACACGACCGGGACGTAAATCGGCAACACGCCGGCGCTACGCTCGCAGCCAGGAGGCTTCGAGCATGCAGACGCAAACCCCGACCGGCGGCGTCGCCGTCGTCACCACGACCCTGGCTCACACGGACCGCCGCGCGCTCTCGCAAGCGTGGTATTCGGCGCTCCACTTTGCCGAACGCGCGCTACCGCACTCCGTCGAGGGCGTCGCGCACGCGAGCGCGAACCTCACAGCGTCGCCGCAGCGCGACCCGTTGCGCGCGCCGCCGCGCACGGCTGCGGCCGGAAGCGCTCTGCCGTTTTCCTCGCGCCGCGCACGTGATGCGTGCCCGGCGGATGTAGCGCTCGAACGGCGCGCGCGCGTGAACGGTCTGGGCCGGCGGATCGCGCGCGTGCTCGCGCGCCGGCCGGCGTTCGCCGCCGCGCGTACGGCAACCGTGACCGTACGCGGTGGCCGCGTGCACGTGATCGTGCGAACGCAAGGCGGCACCACGCGGATCGTCGCGCTGTGCCCGGCGGCCCTGCAGACTCGCGTCGCCCAAGCGCTCGCCCACGCGCGCTTCGGCCTGGCCGCGTCCGGCGTGCGCCTGGAGGTGGTCGCGTGATCGGCCGGGCGACGAGCGAAGCGCTCGAGCGCATCGCGGCGCGCGCGCAGGACGCGCTGGCCGCCTTCACGCCGGGATCGATTCCGCGCGATGGTGGTGCGCTGGGCCCACCCGCGCGCCCGCAATACGCGGCGGACGCGCTCAGCGTGGTCGCGCCGCCCGGCACCTACCTCGTGACCGCCGGTGCCGACGGGACGCAGCGCTATACGCGCGACGGCTCGTTTGCACTCGCCGGCACGCGGCTCGTCGCCGGCGACGGAACGCCGGTGCTCGGCTATGCGAACGGTGATGCGCGCGGTGCGCTTGCCGAGCCGCTGCAACTCGATCCCAGCGACGCCGCGCTCGCGCGCCACGTGGACTTGCGTATCGAAGCAAACGGCGCGGTCGCCTACACGCGTCCGGCGATCGATCCGCGGACCGGAGCGCGCTTCGGCGAACGCATCGTCGTGGGTCGCGTCGCGCTGGCGCGCTTCCCTGCGGGGACCGCAATGATGCGGCTCGACGGGACGCACGCGGCTGCGCCGCCCGGCGTGCTGCCGCATCTGGGAACTCCGGGCGACGGCACGTTCGCCGCGCTCGCAACGCACGCGCGCGACGGTGGCGGCGTCGATGTCGATACGGCGCTGGGCCGGCTCGTCGACGCGTACACCGCGTTTTCGGCGCTGCGCGCGGCGTTCGCCGCGCACGGCGCGGCGGAGCGCACGGCGACGGAATTGGTGAAATGATCGCCGAACTGCGGTTCGACGAACCGCTATCCGCACGCGTGCGGCGCGCGCGTTTCGTGCCGCGTTCGAGCATCCCGATCGGTGCGGCGTGTCTGGTGGCGTCGCGCTTGCGCGAGTCCATCCGCGAGATCCTCGGCGAGCCGTGCGAGGTGGTGATCGGAGAACCGCAGGCGCTTTCGCCGGCGGCCTGGGCCGCGATCGTGCAGGGCGCGCGCACGTTCGTGACGCCCGGACGGCTAACGGACGTCGTGCTCGTCATCCCCGAAACGGACGCGCGACGGTTAATTTTGCGTGCGTTCAACGAGGGGGGAACGGTCGCAAGCGGGCCCTGTTCGGCCCTCGAAACGCAAGCGCTCGAGCGGATCGCGCAGCGCTGCGGGGCCGCGTGGGAGCCGCTCTGCGCCGAACGGCGCGGTCCGGCGCGGGCCTGTCCGGCCGGCGAAATCCCCGCCGCGATCGCCTTTTTCGACGTTCGCGTGCGTGCGCCGGTCGCATTGACGCTCGGAATCGGGATCTCTCGCGCGCTCCCCGAACCCGGTCCCGGAGCAACGCTACCGGCACGGTTGCTTGATCGCGTGCCGCTCGATGTGCGCGCCGTTTTGGGTCGAGGTATGCTCGATGCACGAGCCGTTCTTTCGCTGGTACCCGGCGACGTCGTCCGGCTCGACACCAAGGTTCGTTCCCCGGGCACCTTGAACGTCGGCTCTAACACAATTGCCGTCGGGACCTGCGGGCTCGTCGGTTCCCGGCTCGCGTTTCGCGTGAGCGACGCAGGAGTTGCCCGGTAATGGCCGTTTCGGAATCCACCAAGAATCTCGATCTCCTGATGAACGTCACCTTGACGGTGACGGCCGAACTCGGCACGTGCAAGATGCTCGTCGAGGATATTCTCAAACTCGGCACGGGTTCGATCGTCGAACTCGATCGGCTCGCCGGCGGTCCGGTCGATCTCCTGGTCAACAACAAGCTCGTCGCGCGCGGCGAAGTCGTAGCAATCGACGAGAACTTCGGCGTCCGCATCACCGAACTGATCGACAAGCCGTAGCCCCCAGCCTCCGGCAGCAGCCGGACGGCAATCACCCCTTCATCAGCGCCGCGGCTACGGCAACGCCGACACGGCAACGCCGACACGGCAACGCCGACACGGAAACGCCGACACGGAAACGCCGACACGGCAACGCCGACACGGCAACGCCGACACGGCAACGCCGACACGGCAACGCCGACACGGAAACGCCGACACGGCAACGCCGATACGGAAGCGCTAACGCGGCAACGCTGACTGAAAGAGAAGTGACGGATCGCCTAATGGTGAGCCGCCACTTTTGTCATCCTGAGCCCGTCGAAGGATGGAGCCGCCACAATCGTGCTATGCCCATCCTTCGGCAATCCCGCGTTCATCGGCGGCGGGAATGATGGCTGCATGGACGGACTCTTCTCGCTAGCCACGCACGGGCGTTCGTCGCTCCCGCTCGACGTACTCGCGGGGTTGAGTTTGCTCTCCATCGCACCCTTCGTGCTGGTGCTGTCGACCTCGTTCGTGCGGATCGTGGTCGTGCTCTCGCTAGTGCGCTCGGCGATCGGCGCGGCGACCCTGCCGCCGAACACCGTCATCACGGGGCTCGCGTTGGTACTCACCTTCGTCATCATGACGCCGACGTTCGAGCGCATTTCGCACGACGCGATCGAGCCGTATGCCGCCGGGAAACTCTCGCAGTCCGCGTTTCTCACGAAAGCCGGCGACCCGCTGCGCGCCTTCATGCTCCGCCAAACGAAGACGCACGACATCACCGTCTTCGCGCGGGTGGCGCACCGGCCGCCGGCCGAGACGCCGGAGCGCACGCCGTTCACCGTCCTCGTCCCGGCGTTCGTGGTTGGCGAGTTGCGAAGCGCGTTCGCGATCGGCGTCGCGCTCTATCTGCCCTTCGTCGCCATCGACCTCGCGGTGTCGGCGATCCTGATGGGGTTGGGGATGTTCATGTTGAGCCCGCCGGTCATCTCGCTACCCTGCAAGCTCTTGCTCTTCGTCCTCGTCGACGGCTGGGCGCTGGTCTGCAACGGGGTCGTCGCCAGCTTCCGTTGAACCATCAGGCGTGCGAATCACGGATCGTCTCCACGCGCGCCGGCCGATCTTCTCGTTCGAGTTCTTCCCGCCCAAGAGCGACGAGGGCGTCGCCGGGCTGCTCGAGACGGTCGCGACGCTGCGCACGCTCGACCCGGCCTTCGTCTCGGTCACCTACGGGGCGGGCGGTTCGACGCGCCGGCGCACGGTCGAAGTGGCCAAGCGCATTAAACACGAGTTGGGCCTGGAAGTGCTCGCGCACGTGACCTGCTCGGGGTCGACGGTGGACGAGCAGCGCGCGCTGCTGCGCGATCTCGAGGATGCCGGGATCGAGAACGTGCTGGCGTTGCGCGGCGATCCGCCCAAAGGGCAGGTTCCGTTCGTCCCGGCCGACGGCGGTTTCCGCTATGCGAGCGACCTGGTCGCCCTGTGCGAGCGTGAGTTCGATTTTTGCCTTGGCGGCGCGTGCTATCCCGAGAAGCATCCCGAGGCCGAGACGTTCCACGCCGATCTCGACGCGCTCGAACTCAAGGTCAACGCCGGCGCGCGCTTCCTGATCACGCAACTGTTCTTCGACAATCGCGTCTATGCGGAGTTCGTGGCCCGCGTGCGCGCGCGCGGCATCACGGTGCCCGTCATCCCCGGCATCATGCCGATCACGAGCTTCGAGCAAAGCGAACGCTTCACGACGATGTTCGGCGCGTCCGTTCCGCCCGGCTTACGCGCCGAACTCGAAGCGCGCCGCAACGAACCGCAAGCCGTCGCCGAGCTCGGCGTCGCCTACGCCACGGTCCAGGCGCTGGAATTGCTCGATGCCGGTGCACCCGGCATTCACTTCTACACGTTGAACAAATCGCCGGCGACCCGCGCCGTCGTCTCCGCGATCACGGCCGCCCGCTTCACCACCGTTCGGGCCTGACTCGGCGGCGTAACCGGCCCATCATCGTGCGGTAACCCCGCGGCGCTAGCGTTCGGCGTGTGGACGCGTTCCAATCGCTCTTACACGAAGCGCTGATCGTCACGGCGATCTTGACGTTGCCGATCCTCGGGCTCGCGACGCTGGTTGGCCTGGCAGTGGCGATCCTACAGGCGGCGACGCAGGTCCAGGAACAGACGCTTTCGCTCTTGCCGAAGATCCTCGTCGTCGGCACGGTCGTCGCGCTGGGCGGCGGGTTCGGAATCCGTTTGTGTGCCTCGCTCATGCTCGATGCGGTGGCGCAGATCCCCAACCTCGTGCGCGGCGGATGACGCAAACCGGGTTGCTCGTGCTCGGCCGCTGCGCCGGACTCGTCGCGCGCGCGCCGGGGTTTTCGCATCCCAGCGTCCCGGTCGTCGTGCGCGTGGCGCTCGCCGTCGCGCTGGCGATCGGGATCGCGCCGGGGCTTCCCGAGCGGCGTGGACTCGATGCGGGATTGCTCGTCATTGCGCTGGCGGGTGAGGTGGCGCTTGGGGCGGCGCTGGGCCTGGGCGCCTCGGTGCTCTACGACGGAGCATATTATGCCGGGCGGTTGATCGACGATGCGATCGGCGTGCGCGGCAGCGTTCCGACGGCGAACGTGACCAGCGCGCAGGGCTTCGGCCGGCTCTGGTCCTCAGCGTTCTTGGCCGCGCTGTTCTTGTTCGACGGGTATGCGCTCGTCGTCGGCGCGCTGGCGGACAGCTTCACGCATGTCCCCGCCGGTGCGTTCGTGCGTTCTGCCGACTGGCTGAGTTTCGCGCTGGCGCTCCCGCGGGCGATCGTCGGCGCGGCGCTCGCGGTGGCGGCGCCGGCGCTCGCGGTGGTGGTCGCGATTCAGCTCGGGATCGCGATCCTCGCGCGGATCGTGCCGCGGTTGGGAAGCTTTTCGCTGGCGTTCCCGATTGTGTTCGCGGGTGCGATCCTGGTGACGGTCGCGACGTTGCCGCTGCTCGCGCCCCTCGGTGCGCGACCGTGGCTGACCCTGCCGTACGGCGGTGGCCGATGAGCGCGGGCGGCGAGAAGCCGTACGACGCCACACCGACGCGCCGCGAACGCGCGCGCCGCGAGGGCAACGTCGCGCGTTCCAGCGAGGCCGGGGCGATCGCCGCCTTCGCGGGTGCGGCACTTGCGACGGCCGCGATCGTTCCGATCTTCGGTGCGGCGGTCGCGCACCTGATGCGCGTGGTCGCGCGCGATCCCGAGGTGCGTGTGCCGCCGGAATGTTTCGCCGTGCTCGGCGTCGCCGCTCTGCCGGCCGTCGCCGCCGCGGCCTGCGCGACGCTCGTTCACGCGTTGCAGGGTGGCGGCTTGCGCGTCGCCGGAATCAAATGCGATCTGTCGCGGCTGAATCCCAAGGCTGGCTTGGCCCGGATGTTCGGCGGCGAGGCCGTCGTGAGCGGGCTGCGCGCAACGCTGACCCTCGTCATCGTCTCGCTCGCGCTCGTCCCGCTCTTCCTGACGCTCGTCGGTCGCGCCGCGCTCACGCGCGGGCCGTTTGGTGCGGCGGCGGCAGCCTGGAGCGCGGCCGAACACGCGGCCATGGCCGCACTGCTGGTCGGGGCCGTGTTCGCCGGCGCCGACTACGCCCTCGCGCGCCGCCGCTGGCTGCGCGGCTTGAAGATGACGCTCGAAGAACTCAAGCGCGACCGGAAGGAAAACGACGGCGATCCGCAGACCCGCTCGCGGCGCACGACGATGCACCGTGCGCTCGTGCGCGGCGCGCTCGCGCGCGTTCGGGAGGCTTCGTTCGTCGTCGTCAACCCGACGCACGTCGCGATCGCGATCCGCTACGCGCCGCCTGCCGTGCCGGTCCCCGAAATCCTCGTGCGCGCCGCCGGCGCGGGCGCGTTGCGCGTGCGCGCCCTCGCGCGCGACCTGCGCATCCCGCTCGTTGAAAACATCGCGCTCGCGCGTTCGCTCTACGCAACGGGAACCGCCGGCCGCCCGATCCCCCGCGACACTTACGTCGCCGTCGCCCAAATCATCGCCGAACTCAACCACGCCGGCCTCCTCACGTGAACGTCCTCGCACCCCGCGAAAACGCGATAATCCTGAGCCGCCGCCATGTCATCGTGAGCCGCCACTGTGACCGTGTCGCGGTTCACGATGACAACGTTTCCGCGGTTCACGACTATGAAAGTGCCTCGGCTCGCGATGCTGGGGGGCAGGCTTGAAGCCGCAACTGACGACCGTTTTTGCGGGGATCGTGCTGGCGATCGTTGCGATTCTGGTCGTGCCGCTGCCGCCGCCGCTGCTCGACGGGCTGCTGGCGCTGAATATCTTCGGCTCGGCGCTCGTGTTGTTGCTAAGCTTGCGCGTCGAGGAGCCGCTGGAGTTCTCGGCGTTCGCACCCTCGCTCTTGCTCGCCACGCTCTTCCGGCTCTCGCTCGATGTCAGTGCGACGCGGTTGATCCTCACCCAAGGCCACGAACCGGGCGGGGTCGGTTCGGTCATCCCGGCCTTCGGCGCGTTCGTCGTGCGCGGCAACCTCGTCGTGGGGCTCATCGTGTTCGCGATCTTGATCACGATCCAATTCGTGGTCATCGCGACCGGCGCGCAGCGCGTCGCCGAAGTCTGCGCCCGCTTCACGCTCGACGCGATGCCCGGCAAGCAGATGGCGATCGACGCCAACGTCCACGCGGGCGTGCTCGATGCGGAGGGGGCGCGCCGCAAGCGCGCGCGCGTCCAGCGCGAAGCCGATTTCTACGCGGCGATGGACGGCGCCGGCAAATTCGTCAAGGGCGACGCGATCGCGGCGCTGGTCATCGTGGCGCTCAACTTGGTCGGCGGGATCGTGGTCGGTGTCGCCTATCACGGGATGAATCCGCTGGACTCGCTGCAGACCTTCGCGCTGCTCTCGATCGGGAACGCGCTGGTCACGACACTGCCCGCCTTCTTGATCTCGACCGCGATGGGGCTGCTGGTCACGCGCGTCGCCGGCGACGGCGCACTCGGCGTCGACCTCGCGTTTCAACTCATCAACCGGCCCGACGTGCTGCGCACGGCCGGCGGGCTGATGGCGATCCTGGGTTGCGTTCCGGCGCTGCCGGGGCCGCTCTTCTGGGGACTCGGCGCGGCGGCGTTCGGCGTGGCCCAGTTCTCCGACCGGCGCAATCGCGCGAGTGCCGCGAGCGCGCGCGCCGGGGCCGAACGCATGCGCAAGAACGCGATCCGGCGTCCGGAGATGGCGCTGGGCCTGGTCGGCGTCGACGCGCTCTCGATCAACGTCGGCAGCGGGCTCTATCCGCTGCTCGCGGCGCCGAACGCCGACGCGCTGCTCGACCGCATCGGCGATGTCCGGCGCGCGCTGGCCGTCGAACTCGGCCTCGTCATCCCCGGCGTGCGCTTGCGAGACGACGGCGCGCGCGCGCCCGAAACGTACGCGCTGCTCGTACGCGATCGGATCGTCGCCGAAGGAACGCTGCGGCTCGACGTGCTGCTCGCCGTCGGGCCGCCTGCGGCGCTCGTACAACTCGGCGGCGAGCCCGTCCGCGAGCCGGTCTACGGGCTTGAGGCGCGGGCGATTCCGTTCGCGCGCCGCGAGGATGCGACGCGCCTGGGCATCCTCACCTTCGATGCGATCTCGATATTGGGCTCGCATCTCTCCGAAACCGTGCGCCGCTACGCGAGCGAATTGCTCGGCCGCCAAGAGTTCCACACGCTGATCGAACACCTGCGTTCCAGCGTTCCGTCGCTGGTGAAGGACATCGGCGGCGAACTGCTGCCGACCGCCGTCGCCCATCGCGTCTTCACCCAGCTCCTCAAAGAACGCGCCTGGCCGCGCGACCCGATCGCCGTCATCGAAGCGCTGCTCGACGCCGCCCCGGCGACGCGCGATCCGCGCGAACTCACCGAAGCCGCACGCCGCGCGATCGTTCCGCAACAATTCCGCCGTGACGGCACGCGCGCGATCCATCCGCTCTTGCTCGACCCCGCGCTCGAGGCGGAACTCACGCGAACCTGGACGGCCGTGCTCGGCAGCGCCCCCGATCCGCAAACCGCGCAGCGCGTCCGCGACGGCGTCGCGCGCTACCTTGCCGAGCGCGCCTTCGCGCCGCACGCGATCGTCACCGGCGCCGCGCTGCGACCCATCCTGGCCGATTTCCTCGACCGCAGTGGTCTAGCGGTCGACGTCTTCGCCTTCACCGAACTCCCGCCCGAAGTCAGCGTCGAACCAGCCGGCCTGATCGACGCAGCGCCGTTGCGAGCGGCTTCGTAGGCGAAAATGGGGCGCGTCTGGGGCGGCCGAACGGTCCCGGGGTGAATTCGAGGCATTGGAACTTCGGGCCGGGCGCCTGGTAGAATTCGATCGTGGATACGTTGCCGGCGGAGGCTGAGGCGGCCGTGAAGCGCATCGAGGCGTTGCTCGGCCAAGCGGAGCCATTGCTCGGCGACGGGGCCGACGAGGCCGCCTACGCGTTACGCGAGACCGAACGGCGGTATCTGCCGGACACCGTCCAAGCCTACCTCGACATCCCGCCGGCGCGCCGCGACGCGACCGCACAATCGATGCTCGTCGACCAGCTCGCGCTGCTCGAACGGGCTACCGCGCAGCGCCTGGCGGCGCTCGCCGAACGGTCCGAGACGGCCCTGGCCGCCAACGGCTCGTTTCTCACCGAACGCTTCGGCGCGATCGAGTCGCTGCCGGAGGCCCCGGCGGTCGATCCGACGACCGCGCCCCCGGCGATGCTCGTGCGGCGCGTCCTCGACCGCGTCGTCAGCGCCGGCACCGAGCCGACGGCCCTCCTGGAAGTCGCGGCGACGCGCCTCGCGGCGGCGTTTCCGTCGATCGTCACGGTTCAACGCGCCGGGTTTTTCGGGAAGGGGCCGGTCGCGTCGCTCGCACTGGACATCCCGCGTCCCGACGACGTCCTGCGCTATCTGCTGGTCGGCGACCGCTTCGGCGTGCGCGCGATGGTGGAACGCTACGTGCGCGGCATCCGTCTCAAAGTGCTGACCGTCGACGTTTCCGACTGGACGGCCGGGCTGCTCGAGGATCTCACCACCTACGTTGAACGCGAACGCGCCGCGCGCGACGTGCTCACGCGCCTGTTTGCAAAGGAGTTTCGATGAGTTTCTTCGGTTTCGGCGGCGGCCCCGGCCGTGGCGGCCCGCAGGGCCAGCAGAGCCAGGTCCGCACGACCGAGCACGGCGTCCCGCTCGATGCGGTCGCGCGTCTGCGCCGGATGCGCGGCGAGGGCGGCCCGCCGCTCTTCACCAGCGACCTCTCGGTCTCGGAATTCGTGCTGCTCGAACAGATGGGCTGGCGTCCGCTGGGCCTCGTGCTCGGCTCGTCGATCTACCACGTCGGCATCCAGTACGCGAATTTCTATCAGAATCAAGAACTCGATTACCTCACCGCCGCGATGTACGACGCCCGCGAACTCGCGATGACGCGCATGGAAGAAGAAGCGGACGTGCTCGGGGCCGACGGGATCGTCGGCGTGCGGCTCGAGGTCGGCGGCTATGCGTGGGCCGAGAACGGCCTGGAATTCACCGCCATCGGAACGGCCGTGAAAGCGCCGCCCGATGCCGGCTCGTGGCGCACGCGCGACAACAAGCCCTTCACCTCGGACTTCAGCGTGCAAGATTTCTACAAGCTCGTCAGCTCGACGGGCTACATCCCGCGCGAACTCGTGCTCGGCAACTGCGTCTACCATATCGCGCATCAGGGTTTCATGCAGTCGATCCAGACGCTGGGCGCCAACGTCGAACTGCGCAACTACACGGAAGCCATCTACGACGCGCGCGAACTGGCGATGGGCCGCATGCAGGCCGAGGCGGAGACCCACGGCGCGGACGGGATCGTCGGGATGCAGATCGTCGAGAAGACGCACATCTGGAGCCCACACGTCATCGAGTTCATGGCCATCGGCACCTCGGTCGAGAAGCGCGGCGAACCGAAGACCGTGCCGCTGACCTTCCAAGTCGGCCTCAACGACTAGCCGTGGACGGCTGGGGCGACCTGATCGGCCGCTTGATCGAAGGCGTCACCGACGCGGCTACCGAGGGCGCTGAGGCCGGGGTCTTCCCGTGGGGTTCGCCGGGGCGCGAAGGCGGCGCTCAGGGGGAGCCCAGCGCCACCGCGACCTACGATCGCGTGCTGACCGGCGCTCGCCGCGACCTCAACATCAACGATCGATAGGAGTGCCATGAGCGACGACTCGTTACAACCGCCGATGCTGGTTCCACCGGAACCGGTCGCGGCGGTGACGCCGGAGGCGGCGATCGGCAAGGTGCCGCTGCAGAACGAGGAACGCGCGGCGCTGGTGGCCGACGCGCAGCGCCAAGCCGGCGAGATCGTCGCGCTCACGCCGCAGTCGCCGGAGTTCGCCGCGCGCCTCAAGGCGCTCGAAGCGCTGGGCAACGACGAGATCACCAAATCCGCCTCGGTCGCCAATCGCATGATGGAACGCCCCACGCGCGCGATGGGCGCGCTCGGCGAAGGCTCGAGCGTCTCCAAGACGCTGCTCGACCTGCGCGCGACCGTGGAGAAACTCGACCCCTCGCGTCAGGGCGATCTCTTCTCGCCGAACAAGCTGCTGGGCGTGCTGCCGTTCGGCAACAAACTCCGCGATTATTTTCGCGGCTATGAATCCTCGCAGGGCCACCTGAACGGCATCATCGAGTCGCTGCGCCGGGCGAAAGACGAACTGCTCCGCGACAACGCCTCGATCGAGCAAGAGAAGTCCAACATGTGGGGCCTCATGCACGAGCTCGAGAAGCACGCCTATCTTGCCCGCGAACTCGGCGACGCGGTCGACGCGAAGGTCAAAGCCCTCCAGAGCACCGACCCCGCCCGGGCGCGCGCGCTGGCCGAAGAAGTCCTCTTCGCCGTGCGCCAGAAGCAGCAAGACATCTCCACCCAGCTCGCGGTCAACGTCCAAGGGTACCTCGCGCTGGATCTCATCAAGAAGAACAATGGCGAGCTCGCCAAGGGCGTCGAACGCGCCACGACCACGACGATCTCCGCGCTGCGCACGGCGGTCATCACGGCGCAAGCACTCGCGAACCAGAAGCTCGTGCTCGATCAAATCGCCGCCGTCCGCGACACGACCTCGAACTTGATCGCCTCGACCTCGCGCATGCTCAAGGACAACGCGACGCGCGTTCAGGAAGGCGCGACTCAACCGACGGTCGACATCGCCAAGCTGCAGGAAGCCTTCAGCAACGTGCGGGCCGCGATCGACGGGATGGCCGACTACCGTATCAAGGCGCTCGCCTCGATGGAGCAAACCGTCGACGTGCTCGGCACGGAGGTCGGCAAGATGACCGACTACGTCAAAGAACGCCGTGCCCTAACCGGTGCCAACGAGGAAGGGACGCTCAGGTCGTGACGTAACGCCCGGAACCGATGTTCGCGTTCGCCGCGCAAGCCGGGCAGCGGCCGGTGATCGTGAGCGACGCGTCGACGTCGTCGAAGCGATGCGCGTCGGCGACCGCCCGGGCCACGCCGCGCACGTCGGCCGGCACATTGGTGATCTCGTGGCAGGCGGTGCATACGAGATGGTGGTGCTTGTCCAGCGCGGCTTCGTAGCGCGCGGCCGTCCCCGCGAAAGAAAAGAGTTGAACCAGGCCGATCGAGCGCAGGATATCGAGCGTCCGATAAATCGTCCCCAGACTCACCCCGGGCAGCTCCGTGCGGACTCGCTCGAGGATCGTCTCGGCGGTCAAATGGGCGCCATCCTCTAGAGCGCGTAATATCGCGGCTCGCTGACGGGTTAGACGATAGCGACTTTGCAGGAGACCTGCATCGACACCCTTCGCGTCCAAGGCGCAGCCCCTCCGAGGTGCTTCCGGCGTTTGACGGGGTTCCGAGGGCCTGCTACAGCGCGCCGGTTCTCCCCTTCCCGATTGTGCTCGGCTTGGCACTTCGGAGAACCCCGCCGGTTCGCGGCGCCGCGTTTCGCCAAGGGGCGGCGGCGTGCCGGGCGCGAACGTGAGGTCATGGCCGCGACCGTCTCGACGCGAGCACCGGCGTCGGCGACCTACGACGGTGTGGCGCTCGAGTACTATTTTGCCGATTTGCACCCGACGTGCGCGTTGTTCCGCGAAGCGAGTCGCGGCATTCTCCTGCCGTGGCTCTGCGGCACGACGCACGCGGCTCGCATCTGGGAAACCGGCGCGGGGCGGTCGCTCGTAGCCGAATCACTGCTCGCGCTGGGACGGCCGCTGACGAACATCGTGCTCACCGACGCGTTGCCCGCGATGCTCGCGCACTCGCGGGTCTGGGAACAGCACGGGCCCGCATTCGTCATCGCCGCGGCAGAGCATCTCCCGGTCGCGGATGCAGCGGTGGACGCGCTCGTCGCATCCCTCGGCGATCCCTATAATTCGAATCGCACGGGCTGATCGTCGACGCAATTATCCCCGTCACGCTCGGCGAACTCGGTTCGCGCGTTGCGGGCGTTCCCAAGATTCTCGCGCAGCGCGGTCCGTCCGCCGGCGTCGTCGCCGGCTTCGCCGTGCGCATGCCCGCGGATCGCGATTCCCGGCAGGATGGGTAGCGTCGATCACGTCGATGCGGTCATTCAGCCGGATCAGCGGCTCACGTTTCCTCTTGGGATGAGTGCGTCCGCGTGCGTGACCGAGATCGTGCGCGGCTTCTCCGGGCTCGAGACGGTGCGTTTTCTATCCTACCGCATCACGCCGCACTTTGCGGAGCGCGTGCGTGCGCTTCCCTCGAGCACGCTGGGTACGGTTGCGCAGGAAGCGTTGCGCCACGACGGGAGTGGGGGCGGCACAAGGGGTGCCGCTGACGCGGGCCGCCGAAAGCGGTATTGCGCCCTTGGGCGCCGCGGCCGGGAAAGAGGAAGAACCCAGGCCGTCCCTCCCTCTTTAGGCGAGGCAGACGCCGTTTGACGGGGGTTCCGGGGGCTGATACAATGCGTTGGTTCTCCCCTTCCCCGAAGCGCGTTGATGTGGAATAAGCTCAAGGGGCCGCTCAAGGCGGTTCTCCTCCTGGTCATCGTGGGTCTGTGCGTTTGGGCGTTCCTCCCAATCCAGCAGAAAATCCACCTCGGTCTCGATCTCCAGGGCGGCGTGCAAGTGCTCTTGCAGCTCGAGCCGACCGAGACGGTCCCGAAAATCACCCCCGACGTCCAAAGTCAGATCGTGCAGGTCATCGATCAGCGCGTGAACGGTCTCGGCGTGTCCGAACCGGTGATTACCAGAGTCGGAACCGACCGGGTGCAGGTGGACCTGCCGGGCGTGAAAGACCCCGATCAGGTCGAGCGGACGCTCAAAGAGACGGCCGTGCTGGAGTTCAAGATCGTCCCGCCGGCGGTTTCGCAGCGCGCGAACGCCGACAAGAAATACGCCGCCGATCCCAATGGCGCGTACAAGGACTCCGGCCCGACGGTGTACTCGGGTGCGGAACTCAAGGGAGCCCAAGCCGCCTACGGTCAGGCAGGCGACAACCAAATCGATTTTCAGACCAAGGACCCCAAGAAATTCGGTGCGCTGACGCACGATAACCTGGGCAAGTTGCTCGGCATCTTCCTCGATAAGAAGTTCATCAGCGACGCGACGATCGAAGGCGTAATCACGGATTCCGGTATGATCCACGGGTCGTTCACCGAAGACGACACCGTCCGGATCGCCAATGAACTCAACGCCGGCGCGTTGCCCGTGCCGACCAGGATCATCGAAAAAGCGGAGGTCGGTCCGACGCTGGGCGCCGACGACCTCAAGAAATCGCTCTACGCATCGATCCTCGGCTTGACTCTCGTGCTCGTGTTCATGGCGGTCGTGTACCGCCTGCCGGGCCTGCTCGCCGACCTCGCGCTCGTCGTCTACGTGCTGGCGCTCCTCGCGCTGCTGGCGGCCGCCCATGCGGTGCTGACGCTGCCGGGGATCGCGGGCTTCGTGCTCTCGATCGGGATGGCGGTCGACGCGAACGTCCTGATTTTCGAGCGCATGAAAGAGGAACTCTGGTCGGGGAAATCACTGCGCTCGTCCGTGAAGATCGGCTTCCAGCGCGCGTTCACCTCGGTCTTCGACTCGCATTTCACGACGATCGTCGGCGCGGGCGTCCTCTTCTTGCTGGGCACCGGGACGGTCAAGGGCTTCGCGTACACGCTGTTCTGGGGAACGGCGTTCTCGCTGATCACGGCGGTGTTCGTCACGCGGTTCTTCGTCAACGTCGTCGTCGACAACGATCTCGTGACCGACCACAAGGCGTACGGAGCCTAAGCGATGTTCTTTCGCCGCCTGAACTGGAACGTCGTCGGCTGGTTCAACACCGTGTCCTGGATCTCGTACGCGGTGATCGCGCTCGGGATCGCCTCGATGGTCTATCACTACGTGCAGACCGGCTCGCCGCTGCGCCTGGGCCTCTCGTTCACGGGCGGCACGGATATCACGGTTCACTACGACGGCAGCGTGAGTCAGGAACAGCTCAAGACCGCGCTTGCAACGGTCGGGATCACCGACGAACAGCTCAACACGCTCGCCGTCCCGGGTGATACGGGCACGCCCCGCTGGACGATCCAGACGCAAAAGGACGTCGGCAACGACTCGGGGCCGCTCTGGAACGCGCTGAACGGCGCCGCGCCCGGGGTCCATATCGATCGCGGGTCGTCCCAGATATCCACGGTCGGCGCATCACTCTCGCAAGAGTATCTGCTCAACGCGATCAAGGCGCTGGTCATCGCGATCGCGATCCAGTTCCTCTACATCGCGTTCCGTTTCGGCTGGAACTATATTTTCGGCTTGGTGACCGTCATCGCGCTCGTGCGCGACTCGGCGATGATGATCGGCATCTACTCGATCGCCGGCCGGCGCGTCGACGACGCGTTCCTGGCCGCGGTCCTGACCGTTATCGGCTACTCCGTCATGGATACGATCGTCATCCTCGACCGGATCCGTGAAAACGTCAAAATCATGGCGGGCGAGCCGTTCGAGAAGATCGTCAACACGTCGATCCTGCAGACGATGACGCGCTCGGTGAACACCCTCGCAACCGTCGTCATCACGCTGGTTGCGTTGCTGGCGCTGGGCGGAGCGAGCCTGCAGAACTTCGCCTTCGCGCTGCTGGTCGGCATCTGCTCGGGCGGCTATCACTCGATCTTCTACTCGGCCCCGCTCGTGGCGCGACTGCAAGCGCGCAACCGCGAACGCTCGCGTTCGGCAGCGTCTCTCGAGGCCGCGCCGCGCACCGTCGCCGAAGCCAAAGCACGCACGACGACCGCGGCCCAACGTGCCGAGATCGTAGCGGCGCGCAAAGCGCGCAAGGAGCGCGAACGCCAAGCCGCGGCGCGCGGCGGCGCGCCGGGACCGGCGCGCTACAAACGCCGCCGGACCGAGGGCCCGGCAACCAACGGCGCGATCGGTACCGTCGAACCGGAACTCGAGCCCGAGGACGAGGAACTCGAACCGATGGATCCGCTCGACGCGCAGAACGCCGGGCTGCACGATGAGGCCTACGAACTCGGTCACGAAACGATCACGTTGAACCTTGGTGACGACGACGAACCGGCCGGCGAGCACCCGCCCCACGGCACCGAAACGCACGACCGCTAAGGGGCGCGCGCCCGCGCCGCTGCCGCCGCCGACTGCCTCGGAGGCGGCCTTCGATGCGCTGTTGGCGCGGTTCGATGCGCCGGTCGACCGCGCGGCGGACGCGTTCCTCGATCACCTCTTCGAGAACGCTGCTGCATACGCGGCTCACGACCGCTTCGCGAACATCGGCGAGGCGAGCCAGTTCTTCTCGAAGGTCGTCGGCGTGTCGTTCGAGGGCCGTCAGGATATCGTCGCCGGAATGCGCCCCGGCGCAGCGCTCGAATTGCGGCGCGAGCCGGACAACGCCTTCGATCCCAATGCCATCGGCGTCTGGTACCACAACCTCAAGCTCGGCTTTCTGAGAAAAAAAATCGCGCGCCGGGTCGCGCCGATTATCGACGAGGGCGCACGCTACGCCGCCGAAGTTACCGACGTCACCGGCGGCGGAACGCGCAACGTCGGCATCAACATCTTGGTGCACCGCACGGATACCGCGGCGCGCGCGCCGGCCGTCGCACCTTCGGGGGTGACCCGCGAGCAGATCGTGCAGGCGCTGATCGGCAACCAATCGATCCGCGACTCACAGCGTGCCGTGCTCGAGCGGGTCGAAGCGCGCAAGAACACGCTCGCGGTCCTGGGAACGGGCCGCGGGAAGTCGTTCTGCTTCCAGTATCCGGCGGCGGCACGAGCGCTCGAGAACGGAGAACGCACGCTCGTGCTCTATCCGTTGCGCGCGCTGGCCAACGATCAGTATCACGCGCTCGTGCGCCGGCTCGCGCCGCTCGGGCTGCGCATCTTCCGCGCCAACGGCGCGATCGACGCCGGCGAACGAGCCGAACTGATGGCCGCGCTCGAATCCGGGGCCTGGGACATCATCTGCGCGACGCCGGAGTTCGCGCAGTTCCACATCGAGCGCTTCGCGGTGAACCCGCCGTCGCTGGTCGTCGTCGACGAAGCCCATCATCTCTTCGAGTCCAAGCACCGCGCCGCATACATGACGGTCGACGCGACCCTCGCCCGGCTGGGTTCTCCCCAAATTCTCGCGCTGACGGCGACCGCCGGCGACGAGGCGTTCGAGCATCTGCGCTCGGCGCTGAGTATCGAGGCCTGGGTCATCGATCCCACGGTGCGCGAGAATCTGCGCGTCATCGAAGAACGCGGCGTGACGAACAAGTTCGCCTATATCGCCGCGCGCGTGCGCGAACCCGGCAAAGCCATCGTCTACTGCAATTCACGCACGAGCGCCAGCAAGACGGCGGAGTTGCTGCGCGGTAAGCTCGGTAACGAGGTCGCCTTCTACCACGCCGGCATGCCGAGCGCCGAACGCGCGCAGGTCGAGCAACTCTTCCGGGACGGGATCGTGCGGGTCGTCGTGGCCACATCGGCGTTCGGCGAGGGGATCGATCTGCCGGACGTGCGGCATGTCTTTCTCTATCACTTGAACTTCAATTTCACCGAGTTCAACCAGCAGGCGGGACGTGCCGGACGAGACGGCGGGGCCGCGGATATCCATCTGCTCTTCGGCGAGGGCGATCGATCGATCAACAATTTCCTCATCGAACGCGACTACCCCACGCTGCACACACTGCGTGCGCTCTATCGCGAGATGAAGAAACTCGCGGTCGACGGCGTGCTGCACATGCGGCCCGCCGAGGTGGCCGACGCGCTGCAACTCGACAAGGTCGAGGGTTCGACCGTCGGCGCCGCCCTGCGCATCTTCGAGGACGCGGGCTTGGTCGTCCCGGGCGATGACGACGACGGCCCATGCGTGCGCTTCGTGCAGGTCGACGGAAAGGTCGACCTGACCACGAATGCGCGCTTCGCCGAGGGCGAGGCGACGCGCGATCTGTTCGCGCGCTATTGCGAACTCGTGCTCTCGGCAAAAGCCGCCGACCTCGAGCGGATCATCAACCGCCCGATCTACCCCTCGAACGTGCCGCTCATCCGGTAGGCCCGCCCACAGCCGCCAGGTCCGCGCGCCGGGGCAAGAGGTTCTTTTGCCTAGAGAGGGAACCGAGCGTCACGTTTGCTCGAAATGACCTGAATCTGCCGGTCGGGTTGAACGCTTGACGATCTTCCGCTCTGGGCCGCTTCGCTGGGCCGCCGTCTCGCGCGCGCTTTCGCTCGCGCTTTCGGCGGTCGTACTCGCGTCGTGCGCGTCGCCGGTCGACCTCGACGCGGTCAAGAAATTTACGGCCGGTATGAGCGCGAGCGGCCCCGCGTTCGATGCGATCGCCGCGGACCTCTACGCCACATGCCGGGAAACGCGCGAGTTCGTCGGCGCAACACGATTCGCCGGGGGCGATCCGCTCTCGACGCGTCCGCTCGAGCCGCCGTTTCCGCCGCGCCCGACGGACCCGCCGGTCGCCGCCTCGCCGGCACCTTCACCGGCGCCCGCAACCTCACCGTCGCCGCAGCCCATCGAAAGCGCGACGCCCGGTGATCCGCACTGTCTGACTGCCGCCTCGCTCGGCCGGCGCTGGAAGCTGGAGAACGACGCGGTTCTCGCCTACGTCAAGTCGCTCGGCGAACTCGCCGGAGTTACTACCGCACCCGATGCCAAGAGCTTCGAGACGCTAGGCGCCGGGCTGAAAACCGCGGGGCTGCTGTCGTCCGATGCCGTCGCGAAGGCGAGCGGTGATTTCGTTGCCGCCCTCGGTAATGCGATGCTTCGCCGGCGTCAGGATCGATCGATCGCGGAGATCGTTGCACTCGCGAACGCGGACGGCGTGTTCGCCAAGATCGTCGGCCAGCTTCGTCAGACGGTAGCGACGCAGTACGACAACATGCTACGGAACGAGAAGAGTGTCGTCGACGCCTATTTCGTGCAGACGATCGACCGCGAGCTGGCCGAACTCATTGCGTTGCGGAGGGAGAACGGCCTCGATCCGGATCCGATCGTTCCCGTCGACCAAAGCACGGCCGCACCCCCGGCCGCGCCTTCACCGGTTCCGGCAAAACCGTGCGACCGGGCCTGTCAAGATCGCTGGGTGCGCATCGTCGAGTTGCGGTCCGCGATCGACACGCTGCGCGTGCGCTGGGACGGAATCGACTCCGACATCGCCCGACGCGCTTCGGCGATCGCACCCTACTACAAGACGATGTACGATCTCGAGCGAACGCAGGCCCGTTTGAACAAGGGGGCAATGGGACTCCAGAGTCTCGTCGATGCCGTCCGCCCGTATTTCGACGACCTTTCCGCGCAAACGACGGCGCTCATCGAAGCACTTCGCGCGCCGGCTGCCAAGAAAACGTGAGGTGATGCAAGCATGGCCGCTCTCTCGGAACAACAATGCTCGGCCCTGGCGGATCTGTGGACCGACTACGCCGCAGCGCTGGGCGACTACGAGAACGACCATCTCGGAGACGGCGACCTCGATACAGACCAGCTCAAGAAGTGGATCGACGAGGCGGCGCTCAAGGGAAACTGTTTTGCGAAGCTCGCGCTCGTACAGAGCTTCAACGATGTCGACGCCGCCTTTGCGAATCTCCAGAACGTGATCCGCCAGGCGCGGGTCTTTACGGCAAACCTCAAGGGAGCCGTAGGAACGTGGAACCGCTTTGCGCCGGTCGCAACGGCGATGCTGGCGCTCGCAAGCGTCTGCACGGATCCGGCGGCCGCGATCGCCGGCGCGGCGTTGAACGTCGCGAGGGCCTACACGGCGAACCCGGACGCAAGCGCCGCTGATCCGGCACCGGCCAATGGCTGAGCCGCTGTTGTTGTGGTCGTCTTGGGGCCACCAAGGGCTGCTGCTGGGGCTCGCCGCGATCGCTTTGGTGCTGGGCGCCGGCGCCGTCTGGCTCTATCTGCGCGAACACAACCGTCGCCTGGCCAAGAGCGGCCTGCCGGCGAACGGCGGGAGCGCGTTCGCCCCGACGGGCGCTACCGACACCGGACAACCCGCTCCGGTGCTCAGCCCATGGCTCGCGGCGGCTGCGCTGGTCGCCGTGGGCGGCTGGATCGCGTTGAACAACACGATCGATGAGGACAGCTATCCGGTGACGGTCCGGTCTCGAACTGTACCGTGACGTATGTCGCGCAGCGCGAAGCGCGCACGACCAGCGTGCTCGTCTTCGAGGTGAGTGCGGATACCGACGCTTGCCAGTCGATGATTCGCAACGCCGTGCTGCTGGTCGACGGCGTGCCGGCCAAGGATGAACTTCCCTTCGCGATCGATGCGGGACGTGCGCTTCACCGGTGGCTGGTGCCGGCTCTGGCGGCCGGACGCCATCACATCGAGGTGGTTGCGACGGCCGGCAGTGTCGCCGCACCGCTCTCGATCGAGGTCCCGCCGGGGACCCAGGTTCGCGGGGCGGTGAACTTCGCGGCGCAGACACCGGGCTGTGCCACGACGCTGGCAAGCCCGGATGGATCCAGCAAGAGCGGGCAAACCGTGGCGATCGTGGTCACGGCGACCTGCGATCCCAAGACCGTCGCACCCAACGTCCTGATCGACTCGGGAACGGTCGCCGCGACGTTCGTCTCGCTGACGCAAGACGGAAAAACGTCCACCTACACCTGGCTCTTCAAGCGCCCGCAGGACTTTCCGGATCGCGTCGACGTCGTCTTCTCGCGGCCCACGTCGTCGTACTCCACGGTGATCACGGCGCGTCAGCCGCTCGAAATCGGTGGGGTCAAAGAGCTGCTTTCATCGCTCGGCGCGCTGATCGTCGGCTTGAGCGGCTTGCTCATCGCGCTCCTCCAATATCTGCGCGGACAAAAGGTGAACTCATGACGACCGAAGGTCCCCAAACGACCGTCGAAGCGGCGCACGGCGCAGAGGGCGGCGCGCGAACCTGCGACATCGTGATGAAGGGCGGCATCACCAGCGGGATCGTGTATCCGGCAGCCGTCTGCGAGATCGCGAAATCGTTCGTGTTCAAGAACGTCGGCGGGACGTCGGCCGGAGCGATCGCCGCCGCGCTCACCGCCGCCGCGGAACGCCGCCGTGCGACCGACGGTGCGATGGACGGGTTCGCCCGGCTCGGCGCCGTCCCGGATTGGCTCTCCGAAGAGGACCGGCTCTACCGTTTGTTCGTGCCGAGTACGGCGACACGCTCGCTCTACCGGACCGTCGTCGGACTCTTCGGGCGCCCGCGGTGGAGCAGCGGTTCCGGCGGGGAGTGGAACGTCTTCACGTACGCGGAGAAATGGTGCGGCCTGGTCTGGGCCTTTCCGGTCGCTTCGCTGGTCGGCGCGGTTCCCGGCGCTGCGTTCGTCGCCGCGTTGCTCGCAGGGCCGGTCGCCGGGTGGGAGCGCCTCGCCGGCTTGCTGCTTGCCGTGTTGACCGGCGTTGCCGGCGTCACGCTCGGCGTTGCCGTGTCCTTGGTGCGCGATCTCCTGACGCGGCTTCCGGAAAACGGTTATGGCCTGGTCAAAGGGCTCGACGACGCGAACCCCGCGAACCCGATCGCGCTTGCGACCTGGTTGACCCAAGAGCTGGAAGTTCTCGCGGGCTTGCCGCCAGGTCAGGTTCCGCTCACGTTCGGCATGTTGTGGAACGCGCGGCGCGCCACAAGCGAGCCTGGCCTCGAACACAAGCCCGCGACGCCGGACGTCAACCTCGAGATGATCACCACGAACGTGACCTGGGGACGGCCCTACGCGTTTCCGACCGATCGGCTCTTCTTTTTCGATCCCGCAGAGTTTCGGACGTACTTCCCGGCGCACGTCGTCGACTGGATGATCGCGCGCGCCCGTAAGCCGCGTTCGGATGCCGAGGCTGCTCGCTTCGCGCACTACGCGCCCAAGGTAGCGCTGCCGCTCGCATCCGACCTCCCGGTCATCGTTGCGACCCGGATGAGCTTGGCGTTTCCGGTGTTGCTCAGCGCCGTGCCGTTGTACGTCGCCGATTTCAGCCTAACGATGGAAGAGAGTGCGCCGATCCTCGAGCAATGCTGGTTCACCGACGGCGGGATATCGAGCAATTTCCCGGTGACGCTGTTCGATGCGCCGCTGCCGCGTTCGCCGACGTTTGCGATCAACCTCGCCCCGTTCCATCCGGCCCATCCGCAAGAAGCCGATGAAGCGAAGAACGTCTACCTGCCGCAGAGCAACAACGCGGGCCGGCTGCCCTCGTTTAGCAGCTTCCGTTCCGTCCCCGGTTTCTTCTCGGCGATCGTCAACGTGATGCAGAACTGGAACGATAACGCGCAGAGCATCCTGCCCGGCTATCGCGACCGCATCGTGACGGTATTCCTGGCGCCCGACGAGGGCGGTCTCAATCTCGATATGCCGCAGGCGGTGCTGAAGCGACTCAAAGCGCGCGGCACGGCCGCCGGAGCCCTCATCGCCGACCGGTTCCGCACGCCGTCTCCGATCGGACCGGGGAAGAACCCCCAGGAAATGGGTTGGCAGAACCATCGGTGGCTGCGCTTCCGCACGACGCTGGGCGCCCTGCGGACCTATCTCGCGCGCTTCGCCACCGCGGCCGGCGGGCCGGTGCCACCGGATGCTTCGTACCGCGACCTCGTTACCGCGACCGCGGGGATATCCGTCGATCATTATTCGTTGCCGCCCGTCGCCCGCGAGTCGATCGCCAAACTCGTCGATGTGCTCGCGGAGATCGGGCAGGAACTCGAAGCACAGCCGGGCCTGGAACGGAACCTGCCGAAGCCCTCACCGCAACTCGTGCTCCGGCCCGACCTCGAGACCTGACGCTACGCGGGCGCGCTCTCGAGCGTTGCCAGCAACTTCGCGCCGTCGACCGAGCCGCGGCCGCTGGCGGGATCCCAGCCGGGTTTGGCGTCGTAGCCGCCGTTGTTGCCGACGGTGATGTCATGGAAATCGCCGGCCGGGGCGGCGTAGAGTGCTTTGTGCAAATCGCCGGCCGCTGCGCCGAGGTTTTCTTCGAGGCGGGCGTCGAGCGCGGCGTAGAGCGGCGCGACGGCGCTGGTGCCGCCGACCGATCCCAACGCCGCACGTCCGCGCACGCCCATCGGGATGAGGATATCGATCCCCGTCTTCGGATCGGCGTCGGCCGAGATATCCGGCGTGCCGCGCCCATCGATCTCCAGGCTGCGCTGGTCGGGCGGACGCCGGTTCACCGCGCTGATGCCGCCGCCGGTCGCACCCTGGTGCGAGCGCAATTCGTTCCAGACCGTCTCGCGCTTGATCGATCCGTCGACGTTGGTCGCCAGTTTCGTTCCGCCCGCCGCGATGACCGACGGACTCGACGAGGGAAAATCCGCATGCAACTGCCCATCAGGGATGCCGTCGGTTGCGCCGTTGTCGCCGGCCGCGGAGAACACGTTGACCCCCATGGCTCTCGCTTCTTTGAAGAGGCTGTTGAACGCAGCGATCGCCTGCGGCGTGTAGGCTTCTTCGGGCGCGCCCCACGAGATCGAAAGCACGGTGTTGTGGTGTGGATCGTGCAGGGCCGTGGCGACGGCGTCGATGAACCCGCGATCGGTATTCGGCGCGATGTAGATCGTCTTGTCGGCGTTGGGCACGAGCGTGCCGATCATCTCGGTATCGAGCATGTTTTCGCCGGTCGGTCCGGGAGCGGACGGATCCGCCGCGCCGCCGTCGACGTTGACGACGTGAAACGGTGCGTGCGGGACGCCGGCGCGCGCGCAGTATGCCGCCTGTACGCGATCGTCGTAGCGGCCGCCGAGCGAGATCACGCCGACGTGCTCGCCCGTGCCGTCGCCCGCGGGGAAATCGTACGCCTTCGCGAGCTGGAGCGGCGTGTAGCTCGTGAGCGCCGTCCCGGCGGGTGCGGCGACGAGGTGCGACCGTGATGCAACCCGATCGTCGAGCCCGAAGACGCCTTCGATCGCCGCGCCCGCTGCTGCCGGCACCGTGATCTCCCCGCTGCGCCCGCGGAAGGTCTGGGCCGCATCGTGATAGTGCCCGAGCTGCACGCCGAACGCCGCTTCCATCTGCGCTGCCGAACCGCTGAGCGCGATCGACCGCGCGGCGGCGTCGACCGAACCGACTTCGAGCCCATACTGTTTCGCGAACGCGGTGATGCCATCGATGTCCGCCGGCCGTGCGCCGTGCTCGCGCTCGAACGCCTCGCGCGACTCGCCGGTGTAGCCGTCGGGGATCGGCGTCCCCGGTTTGAGCCGCACCGTGACCGCGATGCGTTCGCCGGCCGCGACCGGCGTGAGAAAGGTCGCCTGCGGATCGAGCGCCCGGGCGCTTCCGGCAACGGGGACGCGATTCGCAGGCCGCGCAGGATCGATGTACACGGTGAAGCCTCCAGCAGACGTTATGGTGCTTCACCATTCACCCGTGCCGGGGCGGCGGCAAGGGGCGTTCGTCCGGGCAGGTCATGATCCGGCGGGCGAGGGGGTCGAGAGCACGGGCACGCCAGCGGTAGGTGTAGTTCAGACGGCGGGCCGTGTTGAGGGCGCGGCGGTGCCAGGAGTGGGTTTTGGCGATGATCCGATCGGCGGCGGCGTAGATCGCGGCGTCGCGCCGTTCGAGCTGCGCGCGCACCGCTGCGACGGCGGCGGGGTGCGTCCCGCGATACGGCATCGCAAGCGGCCAGAGCATCGAGTAGAAATCGCTCGCGGCGACGCCGGCGATCTCATCGGGCGTGTAGGTGCGGCCGCTTTGCCCCAGACTCGCGTACTGCCGGCCCTTGTCGGCTTGGCGGTCGATCGGCAGAACCCAACCGTAGTGGTCGTAGACGTACGGCAGGACGAGGGCGCGCCCAGCGGTTCCGGCAAGCCGTTCGTGAACGTCTCCTACCCAATGTACGCCGGGCGTAACGCGAAAGAACGCCAGGCGGCGATCGATCCCGATGATCCAGTGAAACGACTGCATGTAGTGGCGCGTGTAGCCGTCGACGGTCGCGACGTCGTCGCCGAGCAGCGCGAGGTTGCGCGCGATGCAGCGCGCGACCGGGCGGTGGACGTCGTCGGCATCGACGAACGCGGCCCACGCCCCGGGCGCATGCGCGCGGTGCAGCGCCAGCACGCGGTTGCGCGCGTCGGAGAAATTCACGAACGGTGCGCGGTCGACGATCAGCTCGCCGCGCTGCGCGAACGGCGAAGCGGCGAGCACGCGCGCGTTGGGCCCATCCGGCTGCGGGGCGTTGTCGTTGACGAGCAGCAGATCGGCGACGCCCTCGAGACTGCCGAGCAGCGCCGGCAGAAAGGGCTCCTCGCGCGCACCGACGATGAGGTGTGCGGCGACGCTCATTTCCCCACGCGCTGGTAGGTCACAACGTCTCCCAAGCGGTAGAGCGCGCGATAGGTTCCGGCGGCGACCTCGGCCTTGATGCGCGGTAGCCAGGCGCGTTGGAACTCGTCGTTGGGGTAGTCGTCGGCAAACACGAGATAATCGACGCCGTCGATCGTGTTGAGCGTCGCGTTGGGATCGTGTGCCGCGATGTGGGTGAACCACTCGTCGTGGGTGGAAACCGACGCGTCCGGCGGCAAGCTGTCGAATGATGCCTGCGCCGAGCGGAGATCGTGGTAGTTCGGCTTGAGGAAATGGGCGGGGTGCAGCGGGTTGAAGAACGCCAGCACCAGCACCGAGATCGCGATCGCGATTCTCGCCCAGCGCTCCGCGTCGCGTTCCGCGACCGCGAAGGCGGTGCCGACGATCAGCCACGGGCTCCAAAGTGAAGCGTAGTGGTTGCCCATGTGATAGACGAGTTGATCGTTGGCGAGCAGCACGATCGCGAACCCGGGGAGCGCCAAGAGCGACCAGCGCGAAAAAAACGGTAAGAACGCCAGCGGCGCAAACGCCTCGATCAGATACGTCAGCCGGCCGAAGGTGAAAAATTCACGCGCGAACTCCAGCGGATGGGTGAACGGCGCGAGTACCAGCGCGAGCGGCCCGGCCGCGAACGGATAGATATAGAAGTGCGCCGGGTTCCACGGTCCGACGCGCGGCACGACGAAGCCGTAATAGAAGGCGTCCGAAGCGATCGCAAGCGCCGCCAGCGCGGCCCACGCGATGCGCGAGCGCCAGCCTCCGATCGCAAGCGCGAGTCCGGCGATGGCAAGTTCGAGCGTCGTATCTTCGCGTACGCCGCAGGCCAGCACGGCGCACAGCGCAAACCAGCCCCACGCTTTGCGGTCGGCTGCGACGACCAGTCCGAGCACGAGCGGCGCGTAGAGTCCGACTTCGTGAAACTCGCCCCACCCGATCGCGAGCAGCGGCGGGTAGACCAGGCTCAGGATCGCCACGAGCAGCGCCGCCGGCCCGCCGGCGCGCGGTGCGACCAGCGCGTAGGCGAGCGGTGCGACGGCCACCGTGGCAGCGACTTGGACGAATTGCAGCGCGAGTACTTGATGCGTCGCGGCCATCAGCGGCCAGAGCAACGCGAGCACCGGCGACCAGTGGAAGCGGAAGTGCGTCCCCTGCTCGATCCCGTCGCGCATCCCGCCGAACGTGTCGACGATCAGTTGCGCGAACGTGCCGCTGTCGGCGCCGTAGCTCCAGAATCTCCAGCGCAGCGCGTCGAGGGCGCCGACGATGACGAACGCGGCGAGCGTCACTACCAGGAGCGCGCGACGCCGGTCCGGCACAGATGCGAGCAAAGCATCGCGGGCTTCGCGGCCCGGAAAGGTCACCCTCCGTCCGATGTCATCGGCGCTGCCCGGCTCGACCGTGTGCCGTTTCGAGCATTTCGAGAGCCCCTGGTTCGCCCGCTGGAACGCGCTGGTCGATCCGGAGCTGCGCGTCATGATCGTGCAGCAAGGCGCGCAGAACGGCCATCCGCACTACCATCGCAAAGCATGGGAGTGGTGCGCCGTGCTGGCCGCGATGGACGCGCGCGGTCTGCTCGCGGTGGGCAAGAGCGCGCTCGGATTCGCGGTCGGAACGGAACCCATCGCCTCGCTGCTCGCGGCACGCGAGGTGGACGTCGTCGCAACCGATATGCCCGCCGGCCGCAAGTCGGTCCGGCAATGGTCCGCTGCGCAGCACGCGGCCTCGCTCGAAGCGGTCTACCGGCCCAGGCTGGTGGATCGCGAGTTGTTCGACCGGCACGTGCGGTTCGAGCCGCTCGATATGAAAGGTCCCCTGCCGTTCGCCGCCGGGCGGTTCGATATGCTGTGGAGTTGCTGCGCGTTCGAGCATCTCGGCACGCTCGAACGTGGGCTCGATTTTGTCGTTCGATCGTCGCGCCTGCTCAAACCGGGCGGCTTCGCGTTCCACACCACCGAGTACACGGTCAGCTCGAACACGACGACGCTCGACAAGGGCGACGTCGTCTTCTACCGGAGGCGCGACCTCGAGGAGTTGGACCGGCGCTTGCGGCGCGAAGGCCGCACCCTCGAGCCGGTCGATTTTTTCGCCGGTACCGCGCGCAACGATCTGGCCTTCGACCGGGCGCCGTACTACGTCGAAGCCGATCGCGAACACGTCAAACTCGAGTTCGCCGGACAGATCATCACCTCGGCGCTGATCGTGGTGCACGGCTAGGCGTTCGCGAGTCAGGCGTGTGCCGAACGCACGACCGCCAGCGTCGCGTCGGCGCAGCGATCCCACGAGAAGCCCGCGGCGCGCACCGGGCCGCGTTGGGCGAGATCGGCGCGCGCCGCCGCGTCGCCGGCGAGCGCGACGAGCGCGGCGCGCCAGGCCCCGACCGATTCCGGTTGGTCGACGTAGGCAACGGCGTCGCCGCCGACTTCGGGCAGCGCGGCCGCCCGCGAGGCGAGCACAGGCGCACCGCAGGCCATCCCCTCCAGCGCCGGCAGCCCGAACCCCTCGTAGAGTGAGGGCACGGCCACGATCGTCGCGCCGCGATAGAGCGCGACGAGTTGATCCTGCGGCACGCGCGCGAAGACGCGCGCGTCGGGAACTGCCGCATTTGCCCGCGTGAATACCAGCGGCACGTCGCCGTCAGGAAACGCCGCGCGATGCGCGGCGGCCAGGGTCGCCGTGTTCTTGTGCGCGTCGTGCGCGCCGACGTAGAGCACGTAGCGCCGGCCGGTCAGCTCCGCGGGGAGCGCGTCGTCGCTACCCGGCGAGAACGTCTCGTCGGCCGCGAGCGGCACGACGTGCAGGCGATTCGGCGGTACGTCGAGATAGCGTTGCACCTCGCTCGCCGTGAAGGCGGAGTCGCAGGCGATCGCGCTCGCGCGCACGGCCGTTCGGCGAAACGGAGCTTGCTGCGATTCCCGGCGCTGGGCGTCGCGGTCGGGGAAGGCGAACGGCGCGGCGTCGTGAATCGTCGCCGCGGCCGCACCGTTAGTCGCGACGAAGGTGCCGTTCCACGGATGCCAGGTCACGTCCGCATCGCGCGGCACGCGCGCGAGCACCGGCGCGCGCACGCCGCCGAGCGCGCGCGCGAACGGGCCGGCGAAGCGCCACGGAAACGCGTCGCGCACGATCAGGCTCACGCGTATGTCGTCGCGGCGCAACCAGCGCGAAACGACGGCCCGCACGTACCGGCCGATACCGCGTTCGTCGCGCACGAGATCGTGCGCGTCGATCGCGATGTGAAACGCGGTCATCTTCTTTCCGGACAGGGCGGCAGGCGGGTCGTTCCGTCCGGCCGCGTGTGCAGCAAGATGTACTGAATGAGCTGCGGGTATTTCGAGACATCGGCGTTGGGCGGCGGCAATTGCGCGACGACCTTGAGCGTTTCTTTGCCGTGCAGCCGAAGGTTCGACTGCGACCAGGGATCGGTGCGTTCGCCGTCGGGATAGACCCACTTGTAGGGGAAGACCGCGTCTTGGAAATCACCGTCGGGGAACGTGACCGTTACCGTCATCGTCTCGCGGTACGTGGTGCCGTCCTCCTCCGTGAGGCCGATGGGCCGGAAGTACACCGCATTGCAAGGTGCGTTCGCATCGCTCTCGCCCGTGCCGTTTCCGCCCGTTCCCGTGCCCGTGCCGTTCAAGCCGCCGCCGTTGCCGGTGCCGGTTCCCGTCCCCGTTCCGGTGCCGGAAACGCCGCGCTCGTGGCCCAAACCGCTGTGCGCGAGTTCGGCGAACACGTCGGGCGTCGGGTTGGCATGTCGCGAGACGCTGCCGCCGCGGGTTTTCTCTTTGGGTGCTTTGGCCTTGGGAGCGGCGACTTGCGGATGCGGCGCGAGCGTCGCATGCGGGACGGCGCGAACGACCGGCGGCGGCGTCGGTTTGGGCGTCGGCGGCGGGGTCGGTGCCGGCGTGCGTTCGATCAGCGTGACCACCGTCGGTTCGACGTGCTCGTCGAATGTGGGACCGTTCCGATGCAGCAGCCCGATAAAGATCTCATTCACGGCAATCGAGATCGCGAACGCGAGAATCCACCGGCGCTGCTCCTGTTTGGTCAACGCAAGGTCATTCCACACACGCAGAACGCCGCCCCTAAACGAGGTTCCGAGTCAGCAGCCGCGAACCCGCCGTGCCGTGGCTACGCAGCAACTCGAATCCCTGATCCGGGCGATCCCGGACTTTCCGATCCCCGGAATTCTCTTTCGGGACATCACCCCGCTCTTGAAGGACCCCGTGGGATTCAAGGGCTTGATCGACCTCTTCGCCGACTACGCCAAGGACAAGCGGATCGACCACGTCATCGGGATCGAGGCGCGCGGCTACATGATCGGTGCGCCCTTGGCTTACGTCCTGGGTGCCGGCTTCGTTCCGGTGCGCAAGCCGGGCAAGCTCCCCGGCACGAAGCACCGCGAAGAATACGCGCTGGAATACGGCACCAACGCCCTGGAAATCCACGACGACGCCGTCGGCCATGGCCAGCGGGTGCTGATCGTCGACGACCTGCTGGCGACCGGCGGCACGATCGCCGCGACGCTGCGGCTGCTGGAGAAGCTCGGGGCGCATGTCCTGGGGGTGGCGGTCCTGATCGAACTGGCGGCGCTCGAAGGCCGGGCCTGCCTGCCCGGGGTCGAGGTCAAGTCGTTCATCAGCTATTAGGGTATGAGGGCGATACGACCGGAACGCTTGGATGCAGCCGCGTGTTCTGGTTAAGATAGGCCAAATCGCCCATGACCGTCCCGGAACTCGTCGCCAAAGTCCAGCAATATGACCCCTCGCTCGACGGGGCTTGGTTGACTGCGGTCTACGAGCTGGCCGACGCCGCCCACCGGGGTCAGATGCGGGCCTCGGGCGAGGCCTACGTCGCCCACCCGCTCGCCGTGGCCGAGATTCTGGCCGACCTCGAGATGGACCGGGCCACGATCGCCGCCGCGATCCTGCACGACGTGGTCGAAGACACGGTCGTCACGAGCGAGGAAGTCAGCGAGCTGTTCGGCCCCGAGATCGCCTCGTTGGTCGACGGGGTCACCAAACTGACCCGCATCCCGTATCAGTCGAAGGAAGATGCGCAGGTGGAAAACCTGCGCAAAATGTTCCTGGCGATGGCCAAGGACATCCGGGTCATCATCATCAAGCTGGCCGACCGCCTGCACAACATGCGCACCCTGGGCTCGCTCCCGCCCGCCAAACAGCAGACGATCGCGCGCGAGACGATCGAGATCTACGCGCCGATCGCGCACCGCCTGGGCATCTGGCGCATCAAGTGGGACCTCGAAGACCTCTCGCTGCGCTACCTCGACCCCGACGCCTATCGCGACATCGCCGAGCGCGTCGCGACCAAGCGTACCGTGCGCGAAGACACCGTCGCGCGCGTGCTCGACGAGCTGCGCACGCAGTTCGCCGCCGTCGGGCTCAAGGGCGAGGTCACCGGCCGGCCCAAGCACTTCTATTCGATCTACAAGAAGATGAAGAAGGGGCGCGACTTCTCGACCATCTACGATCTGACGGCGATCCGCGTGATCGTCGAATCGGTGAAGGACTGCTACGGCGCGCTCGGCCTCGTGCACAGCATCTGGAAACCGCTCCCGGGCCGTTTCAAAGACTACATCGCGATGCCCAAGCCGAATATGTACCAGTCGCTGCACACGACGGTCGTCGGCCCGGGCGGCGATCCGCTCGAAGTGCAGATCCGCACCGTCGAGATGCATCGCACGAGCGAGTACGGCATCGCCGCGCACTGGCGCTACAAAGAAGGCTCCAAGACCGACAACTTCGAGGAGAAGCTCACTTGGCTGCGTTCGCTGCTCGAGTGGCAGAACGACATGCGCGACTCGCGCACGTTCATGGAGAACCTCAAGCTCGACCTGTTCGACAACCAAGTCTTCGTGTTCTCGCCCAAGGGCGACGTGTACTCGATGCCGGCCGCCGCGACGCCGCTCGATTTCGCCTATCAGGTGCACACCAACGTCGGCAACCATTGTATCGGGGCGAAGGTCAACGGCAAGATCGTGCCGCTGGACTACCAGCTCAAGAACGGCGATATCGTCGAGATCCTGCTCAACAAGTCCAGCGGGCGGCCGTCGCTCGACTGGCTGAGCATCGTGCGGACTTCGGGCGCGAAGCACAAGATCAAGCAGTGGTTCCGAAAGGAGAAAAAAGAAGAGAACGCGGTGCTCGGGCAAGAGGCGCTCGAGGCGGAGCTCGCCCGTCAGGGGCTGCGGACCGACGCCGCGCGCGGCGAGGCGATCGCGAAGATCGCCAAGCGGCTGAACTACGGTTCGCCTTCGGACCTCTTCGCGGCGATCGGCTTCGGCGACGCCCACGCTTCCACGGTCGCCCTGCGCCTGAAGGAAGAACTCAAGACCGACAATGTCGTCGATTTCGCGACGGTCGCGAAGCCTGCGCCCAAGCGCATCGCGCGCAGCAAATCGGGGATCCGCATCGCCGGCGTGGACGACGTGCTCGTGCGGCTCTCCAAATGTTGTAGCCCCGTCCCGGGCGATCCCATCATGGGCTTCGTCACGATCGGTCGCGGCGTCTCGGTCCATCGGGCGGACTGTCCGAACGTGGGCTACATGAGTGCCGCCCCGGAGCGCATCCTCGAAGCGCAGTGGGCCGACGAGAGCCAGATCACGCACGCCGTCGACATCGAGATCGAAGGCACCGACCGCCACGGCCTCTTGCAAGACATCATGGGCGTGTGCTCGGAGATGAAGACCCAGGTTTCCACCGTTACGGCGCGCGTCAAGCGCGACAACGCGCTGATCGCCCTGACGGCGCAGATCAGCGATCTCGAGCACCTGCACACGCTCTTGCGCAAGTTCTCGAATCTCAAGGACGTGAAGGCGGTCTACCGCGTTACCAAACGCGAGGCGCGGGTCTCGAGCCCGAGCTAGCGGCGTCGCAAGACAGCCGAGTACACCGTGAGCACGCCCGGACTCGGACCGCCGATGAGCGGGAGTAAGCGGCGGTCTTTCGTGCGCAGCATCAAGCCGGGGACATGCGCTTCGCCGGGACGCGGCCAGGGGCTCGACTTCGAGGTGAGCGTGTCTTGCGGGTGGATCGTGCGCTCGGCGTAGACCCAGTCGAAATGCTCGCCGAGGTGCGCGCGCAGGCCGTTGAAGTGCGCGGCCGAGACGCCTTCATCGCCTTCAACGTCGATGTCGAAGGTGACGACGAGCAGGCCGCCGGGCGCGACGATGCGCGCGAGTTCGGCGACGATCGGTACGGGGTCGGGCATGTGTTCGAGGACGCTCACGCTGTAGGCGAGATCGATGACGGCATCGTCGAGCGGCAGGCGCAGGTCGTTCTGCAGCACTTGGAGCGAACCGGGCGCCACGCCGAGCGCGCGCGCGGCGGCGTCCATGTCGCGCACGCAGAGCGGGTCGTTGTCGAGGCAGGTCAGCGCAGTGCCGAGCCGCGCGACGGCGATCGGGAAGAACGTCGAGCCGCTGCCGAAGTCGGCGACCGCCAGCGTCCCGCCGCGCCGTTCGCGTTCGGCGCGGATGTGGTGGTAGGCGTAGACGTACTCCCAGGAGCGCGACCACGTGCGCAGCGCGTCGCCGAGTTCCCAGCGGTAACTCGGATCGCGGAACTCCGGCAGCTTCGCGTTGAATTCGCTCTGCACGCGTTCGAGCGCCGCGAAGATCGGAGCGTACTCGGCGGCGCGAAAGTCGCTCACGGCGGCGTAACCGGCGCGATCGAACGCGCTCCCGGGTGAGGTCATGTTTTCTTCGCGTTACTGCGGGGCAAAGGTTACGACGAAGCGGTAGCTCGAGGCGATGGAGCGGCAGGCGTAGGTTTCGGTGCGGTACTGTGACTTGAGCGCGGCGTCGCGTGCTGCGGCATCCAGCGAGGCGAAGCCACTCGAGCGGATGACGCGCGCGTCGACGATGGAGCTGGTTTCGTCGAGATCGACCTGCACGAGCGCGGCGCCGCCGACGTGCTGCGCGCGTGCGTCCACCGGGATGACCGGTGGGGCCGGCAACACGGCGCGCGGAGGAGCGTAGGCTTGCGCGCACGTGCGCGCTTCGACGGGACCGAAGCCGATCGGCGTGAGGACCTTCGTGCGCGTGGAATACGCGTCGAGGACGGAGCGCCGGAAGGCGCCGCGCGACGCGACGATCCGCGGATCGGTCGGGACGGGCGCGGTCACATCATAGGGCTGCGTGATCGGGCAGTCGAGGCGCTGGGTCGGCGCCGTGCCGGTGGCCTGCACCCAGGCCGACTGGACGTGCTCGCCCTCGGGGAGCGCGAAGTAGCGCTTGGCCGAGAAGCCGTTGATGGCATCGGTGCCGGGGGGATAGACGTCGTCGAAATCGACCGCGTAGCGGGTTTTCTCGGTGTCGATCCGGACCCGGACGCTCGAGGTGAGGCCGGGGTCGAAATCGAGCTGGATGCCGTAGGTGGTCGGCAGGCTCACCGGGCCGAGGTCCTGGAGCGCGCCGATGGTGACGGGGCAGAAGACGTTGGCGCGGGCGGGGCGGGGGGCGGTGGCCAGGGCCCCCGAGAGCGTGAGCGTGGCGGCCAGGGTGAACGCAAGCGACCTCATGGAGATCGGCCCTTCGCAGCCTTGTTTCCCGACGCCTCGGCGTGATACGATTCGCGGGTTGACGGCGCGCTCCGGCGCGCCCATCCTGCTGCCCGCCCCCGCGGCGGGCCTCCGGCTCACCCCGGAGTCCAGAGAGGGATCCCCGTGCCAGTTACCGCCACCGACTATGAAGTCACCTACATCCTGCGCCCGCAGCTCGAAGAGGCCGACGTGGAAGCGCGCATCGCCGCGATCGCCGAGCACCTCACCGCCAACGGCGGCGAGCTCGTCGGCGAGATCGAGAAGCTCGGCAAACGCCGCCTGGCGTACGAGATCGACGACGTGCGTGAAGGCTTCTACGCCGTGATGAAGTTCAAGGGGTTCGCCGCCCAGGCCAAAGAGCTGGAGCGGCAGCTGCGTCTCAACGAAGACGTGATGCGCCACCTGCTCATCCGCCTCGAAGACTAAGCCTTCCGCGGCCCCGCCGCTTGAGTGCCAGGGTGTTGGCATACGATTGGGATACGATGTCGGTGTTAATCGCTTAGCGCGTAGTCGCAGAAGGAGTGCCCGCCATGGCCGGTTCCTACAATCGCATCATCCTCGTCGGTAATCTGACCCGCGATCCCGAGATCCGTTATGTCGGCTCGGGTGCCGCCGTCACGAAGTTCACGCTCGCCGTGAACCGCCGGTCCAAAGAGAAGGAAGAGACCGACTTCATCGACATCGTCGCGTGGGACAAGCTCGCGGAGACCTGCAACACGTACCTCAAGAAGGGCATGTCGTGCCTGGTCGAAGGCCGGCTCTCGATCCGCTCCTACGAAGACAAAGACGGCAACAAACGCAAAGCCACCGAAGTCGTCGCCAACGTCATGCAGATGCTCGACCGCGCCGGCGGCGGCGGCGGGCGCCCCGGCAACGACGGCGGCTCCTACGAGAACGTGCGTCCGCTTCCGGCTCGCGGTGGCTCCGGCGGCGGCGAGTTCGACGACGCCGCGCTCGAGGACGAAATTCCGTTCTGACCGTTCTGACGTTCTGAAGAGCTGACGTTCTGAAATGGACTCGCCTGCCGAGCAAAAGATCATCGGGATGCTCGACGTGCTCGCAAACGGGCTCGTCGAGTTCCGCTCGGAATTCGTCGCGTTTCGTGCGGAAACGAGCGCAAACTTCAATCGAATTGAACTACGATTCGACAACTACGAAAAACGCGTCGAAAACTACGAAGAACGCCTCGAACACGTCGTGCAGCTTGAGCCGCGCATAGCGAGGCTCGAGGAATCCTCGAACTAGGCCAATGACGCACGATTCCACACGGATGTGGCGGGACGTCGAATTCAATCTCGCCGCGGCATTCGAGGCGGAGGCTTTGAGGCTGAGACTCGTCTACAGACGAAGGTGTCGCGGTGAATCCCAAATGCGAGCGCTACGATTTTGGAGGCTCCGGCTTGATTCGACCCAGAAGAAAATCGTGTCGAGCTTTGGCAGCCCATCGAGGCTCGGTACTGCCGACCTTGGACAGGCTAGTCCCCGAAGGCGCATTCCCGCCCGTAGTCGCGCGGACAGGGCCAGGCTCGTGAGCGAGCAGCGGACGCCCGATCCTGGAATCCCGACCGTCGAGATCACCCGTGTGTTCGATGCCCCGCTGGCACTGGTGTGGCAGACATGGACCGACCCCGTGCACGTGAAGAAGTGGTGGGGGCCGTACGGCTATACCACGCCTCTGTACGAAGTCGACCTGCGAACCGGTGGAACAAGGCGCTATCACATGCGCGCGCCTGACGGCTCCGTGTTTCCGAGCGAAGGACGCTTCGAGCAGGTCGTGGAGTACGAACGGATCGTCGTCATCGAAACGGTAGAGATCGCGGGAGACGTTGCGTTCATGGCCCGCACCGAGGCACGGTTCAGCGAGGCGACTGGCCGCACGATCGTCGCGATTGGGCAGACGTACATGAACGTAAGCCCGATAGGACAACAGGCCATCGAAGGCGCCCCGGTGGGTTGGGCGCAGCAGTTCGATCGCTTCGAGGCGTATCTCCGCTCGCAGCAGGGCACCTGAGCCGGCCTGCGCCGTACCGGACCACTGGAGTCCACGGTATGAACCGTGGGCGGCGGCCCTATACCTGCGGATGAAGCCGGAGACATGGAGCCGGGCCCCGAAGTGCGCAGCCCACATGGAGAATCCCGCATGAATCCATCTGAACAGATCGACGAACTCATTGCGGAGATCACCGATTGGCGTGGCAAGACATTTGCGGCAATTCGCAAGACGATCCTCGCGGCCGACCCAAAGATCGTCGAGGAGTTTAAGTGGATGGGAAGCCCGTTATGGTCTCGCGACGGGATGATCGCGGTCGCGAATGCTTTCAAAGGGAAGGTGAACGTCACGTTCGCGTACGGCGCGAAGCTGCCGGACCCCGACAAGCTCTTCAACTCGGGCTTCGGAGGGAACACGCGGCGCGCGATCGACTTCTTCGAGGGAGACAAGGTGAACGAGCGCGCCCTAAAGGCACTCGTTCGCGCCGCCATGGTCTACAATCAAACCAACCTAAAGAAGAACGTCTCGAGAGCAGGCAAAGCAAAGGCACCGACTCGAGCAAAAGCGGCAGGCAAGTAATCCCGACGGCGGTACCGGGAGGTCAGCGATGCAGCACGAAGGACGGCCCGAGAACACCTCGCAACGAAGGGAGCGCACCGCATATGTCAGTGAACGTTGGCGATCAACTGCCGGATGGCAAGCTGCAGGAAACCACGGAATTTGACTCCGCCACGCAATGCGCGATGCCACCAAAAAACGTCAACGTCGGAGATGCCGTGCGGGGCAAGAAGATCGCGATCTTCGGCCTGCCTGGCGCGTACACGCCAACGTGTTCGGCGAAGCACGTCCCCGGCTATTTGCATCATTTCGATGACCTGAAGAAGGGCGGCGTCGACGAAGTCTGGTGCGTGGCAACGAACGACGCGTTCGTGATGGCGCACTGGGGTCGCGACCAAAAAGCACTCGGCAAAATCCGATTCCTGGGCGACGCGACGGCCGAATGGTCGAAGGCCCTTGGGCTCGAGCAAGGCGGGCCGGGGATGGGGACGCGGACCAAGCGTTTTTCCATGCTGGTTGAGAACGGCCGCATCGTGCAGTTGAACGTCGAGGAGCCTGGCAAGTTCGAGGTCTCCGACGCCCAGACGCTGCTCAAGCAGTTGGCCTAGAAAGATCAAATGCCGCGCGCTCCAAGACGAGATCCAATCTGCGAGTGGTTTCCCGGCTGCGCTTGGCTATTCCCGGAAATGGTGAAGCAACGTAGTCCTTTGAGTGCTGAAGGGCAATGCGCCGCCGCGGTTTTGCGGCGGTCGCGCTGATAGCACGGGGGGGCTTGTAGCCTATTCCAAGGGGAAACTCGCCCGCTGGGCTTCGTGCTGCCTCGCGCGATACAACACGTGCGGCTGAATCGGGTGCCCGGGCTCGACGAGCGGGTGATCGAAATCATCGGCCGGGTCGTACGTCATGCCGAGCCGCTGCATCATGCGCTGCGAGGGCAGGTTGAGCCTTGCCGTCATGGCGACGACCTCGGCGCGACCGAGCATCTCGAATGCAAAGGTCAATGCGATCGTGTCCCAGGGCGTGGTGTACGAGAGCGGCTCCGGCGAGGTGCCGTTCTCAGCTATTTACGACCGCTGAGATGCGATGAAGAGGGTTATCGCTCACGACCTTGAGTCCTTCGAGTTGCATGTACCGGCGTTGCAACTGCCACTCGTCGTTCTGCTCCAAGAGCAGGGCGCCGACGAGTCGCACGATCGAGGGGTCGTTTGGGAAGATGCCGACAACGTCGGTTCGCCGCTTGATCTCGGCGTTAAGGCGCTCAAGGGGGTTGGTGGTCGCGATCTGCGTGCGGTGAGCCTTGGGAAAATCCATGTACGCCAGCACGTCGAACTTCGCGTCGGAGATCATGTCGGCAAGTTTCGGAAATTTCGCGCGCAGTTGAGTCGCGACGATGTCCCACTGGGCCTTCGCGGCATCGGGTGTTTCTTGCGCGAAAACCGTGTTGATCAGCGCGAGGACCATCTGCCGCTGGCCCTTACCGGCGTAGGCCAGAGCGTTGCGCATGAAGTGCACACGGCACCGCTGCCAGGTGGCCTTGAAAACCTTGGCAATGGCGGCTTTGAGGCCCAGATGAGAGTCGGAAATGACGAGCTTGACGCCGCGTAATCCGCGCCGGCTGAGGCTGCGAAGGAAGTCGGTCCAGAACGGCTCCGCTTCGCTCGGGCCAACTGCAAGCCCTAAAACTTCGCGCACGCCGTCGGTGTTGACGCCGATGGCTATTATCACGGCGACGGAAACGATGCGGCCGGCCTGGCGAACCTTCACGTACGTGGCGTCGATCCACAAGTACGGCCAGTCGCCCTCGATCGGCCGGTTCAAGAACGCGCCGACGCGCTCGTCGATCTCACCGCAGAGCCGAGAAACCTGGCTCTTGGAGATTCCGGACATGCCCATCGCCTTGACCAGCTCGTCGACCGAACGGGTAGACACGCCCTGGATATAGGCCTCCTGGATGACGGCTACGAGTGCCTTCTCAGCCGTCCTGCGGGGCTCCAGGAAGCCGGGAAAATAGCTTCCGCGGCGCAGCTTGGGGATCCGCAGGTCGATCGAGCCGGCGCGGGTTTCCCAGAGCCGATCCCGGTAGCCGTTGCGGCTGTTGTTGCGCTCGTCGGTCCTCTCGCCGTACCCGGCGCCACAGCGCTGCTCGATCTCGAAATCCATCAAACGCTGCACGACGTGGGTCAGGAGCTCGCGGACAACGTCGTCGTTGGCCCCCTTCTCAACGAGCTCGGCGAGTGCGATACTAGGCTTGGCCATCGTGGTTCCCTTTCGTGAAAGTTGCTGTGCAAAAACAACCTTCGCCGAGAGCCACGATGGCCGCTCCCTATCCTACGGGACCGGCCTCTTCATACACCAAGGGCTGGGACACGATCGTCAATGCGGCGCGCGCGCCCTCCGTCGCAAGTCCGCGTCCCCAATACTCCGGGCGCAATCGCCATCCGATTTCCATTGCGGGCGTGAAGTGCGTCTCGAACGGCACGTCCATCAACACGATCACGCCCGCGAAACCACGGTTCTCCTTGTTCTCGGCAACCCACCAACCGTAACCGTCACGTTCGAGTGCCGCGCGCATGCGGGCTGCCGACCGCTCCGCCTGCTCGCGCGTCGCGAGGGACGGAAAGAACTCCATGACACGCGGATCTGCACCCATCGCGAGCCACGATTCAATGTCCGCCTCACGCCACGGTCGGAGCAAGAGCCGCGCCGTCTCCATCGTCGATGCCATTCGGCTAGGAATCAAAGCCTTTACGATTTTGAAACAACGGAAGTCGGCTTAAAAGCGAACATCAGGAATTCGGCAACCGGTCGATATCCGATCTTCCGGTAGATTGCATTCGACATTGGATTCGCCAAGTCGGCGAAGAGAGCGCATCGAATCCCGCGGGCATGCATGTGATCGGTGAGCGATGCAACGCACGCGTGGGCAAAGCCACGCCCACGATGTTTCGGAGGCGTGTATACCAGGGACACGAGGCTCACTCCGGCTACCGGGTGCCAGTTTGCCGCCATGGACGTCAGGCCCCGATCATCCCACACCCAGAGAGCTTGGTCTGCGATTCTCTCGTCGATAACGGCTTCGACATCAGATGATGCTGTGCCGACCTCGTCGACAAAGGCGCGTGCCCAGGTTATGATCTGGTCCCGGTCGTTCACACCTGCTAAGCGAAACCTCCCGCCCGGGGAGGTCGGTGGCTGCTTCCCCTCGTCTGCCTCGTACAAACGGCTTACCCTGCTTACAACCGCAGGCACCTTCGAGAGTTCCGCCCACTCCGCTGCGAACAACGCTGCGTTTCGCGCCTCACCGCACACTCCGGGTATCGCCTTGCCTGCGCTATGCATGCTCTGAGCGATTTCCTTCACCGCGTATGCCGGCATGACTGACAGGACCGCGGGTTCGTTCGGCGACTGCAACGCGAATCCAACCGTTTTACCGCGCGCTGCGGCAATCCAGTAGTTCGATGGCGTAAATAGCCGTACTCGAGACTCGAGGAGCGATAGCAGAAGTGTTTGCAGCACGGGTCTGCGCGTAAGGAAACTCTCCCCGAGCGAATGCGCCTCTCTTGCATCATCGCAGAAGGTTATCGTTATCGACGCATGGTTCGCGCCGGTCAACACGTTCATCGCCGCACCTTTGTTGATGACCTGATTTTTTCGCTCGTCGGGCCAGTCTGTGTATCGCAATTCGTTCGTGATTGTCCTTGGGATATCGAATCGCGTCAAGCGCGAATCGGTCAGCACACGGTCGAGCAGGAACCGATTCGACCTGACTATCCGGTAGAAGGGCTGGCGTGCCGGTATCGCGCTGCAACGACGTTCGACCTTCGTTCTGGTCGTGTTGAGGTAGCGGTTGTCGACGCTCGCGGTCAGGCGGCGAAACGACGCCAGGACGTCGTCGGGAGAGCGGCCGTCGCCGAGATCGTTGTCACCGGCGTACACGACGAGCGAAGCGGGTCCCAGCGGCGGCACGATGCGCCCGAAGTAGTATGCGCACGCTTCCAGCGTCGATCCGCCGAAGGCGGCGTTGACGGCGCGCGCGTCCCCCAGATCCTCCGCCAGGGTCTCCCAGAGCCGAAGGGAGGAGCTTCCGTAAAATACCGCGGGTTCGGCGACAGGGCGCGCGGCGAGGCGTTCGATCAGCTCCCGCACCTCCGGTTCGTACCACTCCATCGTCATCAACGGTAGCGCGCGAATATTTTGGCGACCTTATCGTTTCTTAGAGAACGATAGATCTTGGTGAGCCGGAGCCGGCCGGAGGAGGACGTTTCATGAGTTTGGGCACGCGGAAGCTCGGGAGTCAGGGGCTCGAGGTATCGGCGATCGGTTTGGGCTGCATGGGCATGAGCCAATCGTACGGTCCGGCGGATGAGGGCGAATCGATCGCGACCCTGCATCGCGCGATCGAACTCGGTTGCACGCTTTTCGACACTGCCGAAGTGTATGGTCCGTATAAGAACGAGGAACTGCTCGGTCGCGCGCTCGAGGGCCGGCGCGACGACGTGCTGATCGCAACGAAGTTCGGTTTTCGCATCGAGAACGGAAAGCAGGTCGGCAGCGAGCGCGACAGCCGCCCCGAGCATATCCGTGAAGCCGTCGAAGGCTCGCTGCGCCGGCTGCGCACCGACCGGATCGATCTGCTCTATCAGCATCGCGTCGATCCGGCCGTGCCGATCGAAGAAGTGGCCGGCGCCGTCGGCGATCTGGTGTCGCAGGGCAAAGTCCGGTACTTCGGCCTGTCCGAGGCCGGCGTCGCCAACATCCGCCGCGCCCACGCCGTTCATCCGCTGACCGCGGTGCAGAGCGAATATTCGCTATGGGAACGGAATCTCGAGGGCGACGTGATTCCGGCGCTGCGCGAACTCGGCATCGGCCTAGTCGCCTTCAGCCCGCTTGGCCGCGGTTTCTTGACCGGAGAGGTCAAGCGCGCGGAAGAGTATCCCGCAGACGACTTCCGGCGCGGCGATCCGCGCTACCAAGGTGCGAACTTCGACGCCAATAAGAAAGCCGCCCAGATCGTGCGCGACATCGCCGCGCAAAAAAGCGCGAAGCCCGGACAGGTCGCGCTCGCCTGGATCTTGCAGAAGGGCCAGGACATCGTCCCCATCCCCGGCACCAAACGCCGGGTCTATCTCGAAGAGAACGTCGCCGCCGCGGTGCTCCAGCTCGATCCCGCACAGGTCGCGCTGCTCGACGCTGCGCTGGCACCCGCGAACATCTCGGGCCCGCGCTACAACGAACGGGTCATGGCGACGATCGATCGCTGACGCACGGGTGACACCCTGAGGGGGTCTCGTGTTTTATAGGCGGCGTGAACACTTCAACTGAACGGGCCGTTCTGGCCGGCGGCTGCTTCTGGGGCGTCCAGGATCTGATCCGCAAGCTCCCGGGCGTGCTCGCCACGCGCGTCGGATACTCCGGCGGCAACGTCGCGAACGCGACCTATCGCAATCACGGCACGCACGCCGAGGCCGTCGAGATCATCTTCGATCCCAGCCGGATCACCTACCGCGATCTGCTCGAGTTCTTTTTCCAAATCCACGATCCGACGACGCTCAACCGTCAAGGAAACGACCGTGGGCTGAGTTATCGCTCCGCGATCTTCTACACGACGGACGAACAGCGCCGCGTCGCCCAGGACACGATCGCCGATGTGAATGCTTCCGGCATCTGGCCCGGCAAGGTCGTTACGGAAGTTGCACCGGTATCGGCGTTTTGGGAAGCGGAGCCCGAGCATCAAGACTACCTCGAGCGCATCCCCAACGGCTACACCTGCCACTTCGTCCGCCCGAATTGGAAGCTCCCTCATCGAGCGGGCGCACCGCGAGCCTAGTCCTTCTCGACCCGGTCGCGGCGAACGAGGACTTTCTTTCCGCGAATCGTGGCGCGGCGTAGCGCGGCGATGACGCGGTCTGCGGCTTCTGCGGGTACGCCCACGAGCGAAAAGTGGTCCGCGATTTCGATCGGCCCGATCTCGCGCGACTGCAGGCCCGCTTCGTTGGCGATCGCGCCGACGAGGTCGGCGGGGCGAATCCCCGCCTTGCGGCCGAGCCCGACGTAGATGCGCGCGACGGCGATGGGGCGGTCGCGCGGGCCCCGCGGCGCACCGCCACCGCGAGGCGCTTCCTTCGCAAGGAAGGGGCGTCCGGTAGGCGGGGGTGGTTGCGGCGGCGCGACGATCGCGATCTCGTGCTCGTCGCCTTTGCCCTCGCGGGCCGCGTCCGCGAGTTTCACGGCTGCGGCTGCGAGGTCGAGCACGTCGTACTCCTGTGCCAGCGCGTCCACGATCACGCGGTAGTGTTCGAGTCCGCCGGCTTCGAGCGTGTCTTCGAGCGCGCCGCGGGTCAACTCCAGGCGGCGGGCGCGCATATCGTGGACGGTCGGCACCGACTCGACCGGAATCTTGCGTTTGGTGAGTTGCTGGATGTTGCGCAAGAGGCCGTGCTCGCGCGGCTCGGCGAGCGTGATCGCGACACCTTCGCGGCCGGCGCGCCCCGTGCGTCCGATGCGGTGCGTGTAGGCGTCGGGCGACGACGGCACGTCGAAATTGAAGACGTGCGAGACGTGTTCGATATCGAGACCGCGCGCGGCGACGTCGGTGGCGACCAAAATCTCGGAGACGCCGTCTCGGAACCGTCGCATCACCCGGTCGCGCTGTTCCTGCGACAGACCGCCATGCAGCGCTTCCGCGCGATACCCGCGCGCGCCGAGCGTCTCGGTGAGTTCGTCCACCTCGGTGCGCGTGCGGCAGAAGACGATCGCCGAAGCTGGATCTTCCATGTCGAGCACGCGCGCGAGCGCCGCGACCTTGTCCCGCCGCTGCACGATGTAGGCGACCTCGCGCACCCGCGGTGCTTCGCCCGCGACCTCGACCTCGCGCGCGATCGTCACGCGCACGGGATCGCGCAAATGATGCTTCGCGATCGCGAGGATGCGCGGTGCCATCGTGGCGGAGAAAAGCGCGCTCTGCTTTTCAGACGGCGTCGCGGCCAAGATCGCCTCGAGGTCCTCGGCGAAACCCATGTCGAGCATCTCGTCGGCTTCGTCCAGCACGACCGTCTGGGCGGCCGCAAGGTCGAGCGTCCCGCGCCGGATGTGATCGAGCGCGCGACCCGGAGTCGCGACGACAACGTCGACGCCGCGGTTCAGCGCCCGGAGCTGCTGCTGCATTGACTGGCCGCCGTAGATCGGCAGCACGTGCGTGCCGAGCTTGCGCCCGTACTTGTGCACCGCTTCCGCCACCTGCATCGCGAGTTCACGTGTCGGAACGAGGATGAGCGCGCGCACTCGCGGCTTCTCCTCACCGGCGGAGCCGATGCGCTGCAGCAACGGCAGCGTGAACGCCGCCGTCTTCCCGGTCCCAGTCGCCGCCTGGCCGAGCACGTCGCGGCCCGCGAGTAATGGCGGGATCGCTTGACGCTGGATAGCGGTCGGCTCCTCGTATCCCAAATCGGCGACGGTCGCGACCAGCTCGGGCGCGAGGCCGAGTGCGGTGAACCCGCCGGCGCCGTCCGACGGGAGCGCTTCGCCGATCATCGTTTGCACATCGAGCCTATCGTGCCGCTTTCGCGAGCCCATGTCCATGTCGGAAGGGGCAAGGCGCCGACTTGGCCTCGGTGGAAGCGGCCGGAAAAGAAAGAGGTGACCATGCCAGCGCGTCGCTCGTATACCGGTTGGATCGTCGTCTTGGCCGTCATCGTCATCGCGATTTTCTGGGTCTTCTCGACCTACAACAGCCTGGTGAGTTTGGACCAAGCCGTGGACGCCCAATGGGGTCAGGTTCAGAACGTCTATCAGCGGCGTGCCGATCTCGTCCCCAACCTCGTTGCAACGGTCAAGGGCGCGGCAAACTTCGAGAAATCCACGTATATCGCGGTGACGCAAGCTCGCGCAGCGGTGGGTCAGATCCCTGCCTCCACCGTGCAAAGCGCGACCACCGACCCCAAGGCGTTCCAGCAGTACGCGCAGGCGCAGGATCAACTCGGTTCAACGCTTTCCCGCCTGTTGGTGACGGTCGAGAACTACCCGGATTTGAAAGCCAGCCAGAACTTCTTGACCCTGCAGTCGCAGCTCGAAGGGACGGAGAATCGGATCGCCGTCGAGCGCAAGCGCTATAACGACGTCGCTCAGACGTTCAACACCCGTCGCGACACCGCGCCGACCGTCTTCATCGCGGGGATGTTCGGGTCGCGCTTTGCCGAGAAGGCGTACTTCCAAGCGACCCCCGGCGCGCAAACGGCCCCGGTCGTAAACTTCTCTCCGTGACCAAAGCCGACCGCAAGCGCATCGAGGAAGCACTGCAGCGAGCGGAATCAGGGACATCCTCGCGCATCGCGGTGCGCATCGTCCCCGACGCGACGGTCGATGCATTCGAGCAGGCGAAAGCCGAGTTTCTGGGTCGCGGCATGCATACCCATCCGGCGGCGAACGCCGCGCTCATCCTCGTCGCGCCGAAGGCACGCCGGTTTGCGGTGATCGGCGACCGTGAACTGCACGAACGGGTCGGGCAAGCGTTCTGGGATCAGATCGTGGCGGAGATGACGCAGGCATTCAAGACGAGCACGCCGGTCGCGGCGGTCCTGCTCGGCATCGATCGGCTCGGTGAGGCACTGCACGAGCATTTCTCGCAGGCCGCGCCGTGATCGCCGCGTTCGTGCTCGCGTTCGCCGCGCTCGCCGTTCCGCCCACGCCGACGCACTACGTTACCGACACCGTCAACGCACTGAGCTCGTCCGCGCACGATTCTGTAGAGAACCGGCTCCGCGCCTTCGAGGAGAAGACCGGCGACCAGGTCATCGTCTGGATCGGCGATACGACCGGCGATGCGCCGCTCGAGGAATGGACGGCGCAGACGGGACACGTCTGGCAGATCGGCCACAAGAACAAGGACAACGGCGCGATCCTGTTCGTCTTCATGCACGATCGCAAGGTCCGGATCGAGGTGGGCTACGGTCTCGAATCCACGCTGACCGACGCGCAGTCGGCCCATATCATCAGCGATACGATCCTGCCGGCAATGCGCCGTGGAGACGACGACGCGGCGGTGCAGGGTGGCGTGAGCGGGATGCTCGGCGTCATCGATCCGTCGTATGCGCCGGCCAGCCCTGTCCCCGAAGCCGCCGCGGCGTCAACCGGCGCCGACACCGGCAAGGGGATCGCTGCGATCGTCGTCCTTTTCCTGATCGTGCTCATCGCCTTCGGATTGATCGTGGCCGCACTTCGACGCGGCGCGATGCGCGGGAGCGGGATGGATTCATTCTTGCTCTCCGCAGCCATGGGAGCCATGAGCTCATCGTTTCGCGGCGGCTTCGGGGGCGGCGGCGGCGGCGGATTCTCGGCAGGCGGCGGAAACTTCGGCGGCGGCGGCGCCTCGGGAGGCTGGTGACGTCAGTTCCGCTCGGCCGGCTTGAGACTCCCCGGCAGCCACCTCGCCCGCTTAGTTTGCTAAGCAGGAACAGCGTAAGACAGCGAAAATTCAGGGCGCTGCGCGCCCCCACCGGGAGCAACGTAGTCACGTTCCGACTCCATGCACGTGTGTTGTGAGGGATGAAACAATGAGTGACAAGCTGTTTGAAAGCCACGAGCGCGCACCGCTGCCGGGTGCGCACTCGGTTGGAAAATCCGACCCGTCCGAACGTTTTGAGGTGACGCTGATTCTGCGCCGGAATTCTCCCGATGAATTCGCCGAGCGCGTCCGCGCTGCCGAACGCGGCGAACACGCCGAACGAACCGTTCACAGTGATTTCGAGACCACCTATGGCGCGAGCCACTCGGACATCGCCGCGGTCACGGCATTCGCCGCGCAGCACGACCTTTCGGTGACGCAGGTCGCTCCGGCGCGCCGCGCCGTCATCCTCTCGGGAACCGTCGCACAATTTCGCGCCGCGTTCGGTATCGATTTCGAGACGTTCGAACATCCCAACGGCACGTATCGCGGCCGCATCGGCGCGATCGTGCTTCCGGCGAACCTGCAGCCGATCGTCGAAGCCGTGCTCGGTCTCGATAACCGGCCGCAGGCGAAACCGCACTTTCGAATCCACACCCCGCGCGGAAACGTAGCGCATGACTCAACGGCAGCGGCGGCGGTCGCGTACGAACCGCCGCAGGTCGCCTGGATCTACGGCTTCCCGGCCGGCACGGGCGCAGGCCAGTGCATCGCGCTCATCGAGCTCGGCGGCGGCTTTCGGCCGGCCGTCCTCAAGAAATACTTCTCGGGACTGAACATCTCGCCGCTGCCGTCGGTCACGGCCGTTTCCGTCGACCACGCGGCCAACAAACCGACCGGCAGCGCGGACGGACCCGACGGCGAGGTCATGCTCGATATCGAAGTCGCCTGTTCGATCGCGCCCGGCGCGCATATCGTCGTCTACTTCGCGCCGAACACGGATGCCGGCTTTCTCAATGCCGTCGCCACGGCGATCCACGATACGACCAACAAGCCGTCGATCGTTTCGATCAGTTGGGGCAGCGCGGAATCATCGTGGGAGCCGGCGACGATGACGGCGTTCGACGAAGCGTTCCAATCGGCCGCAACGCTCGGCATCACCGTCTGCGTCGCGTCGGGTGACAACGGCTCGAGCGATGACGTCGCCGACGGAAAGAATCACGTCGATTTCCCCGCCTCGAGCCCGCACGCGCTCGCGTGCGGCGGAACGAGCCTGCGCGTTTCCGGCACGACGATCACGCGCGAGACGGCCTGGAACGACGGAGCCGGCGGTGGCGCCACCGGCGGCGGTGAAAGCACGTTCTTCGCCCTTCCGGACTACCAAACCGGTTGCGTCTTGACGAGCGCGACCGGAACGACGACGCCGCTGACCATGCGTGGTGTCCCCGATGTCGCCGGCGATGCGGATCCCGAGACGGGATACGATGTGCTCGTAGACGGCAAGGCGATGCCGATCGGCGGGACCAGTGCCGTCGCGCCGCTCTGGGCGAGTCTCATCGCTCTGAGCAACACGCGGAACAACAGCACCGCCGGGTTCATCAACGGCCGGCTCTACGCCAATCGAGCGGCATTGCGTGACGTCACGAGCGGGAACAACAGTGCCTACGCGGCATCCGATGGATGGGATGCGACCACGGGCCTGGGCAGTCCGATCGGCGCGGCCGTTGCCACGGCCGTCGTCTCGAGAGAACTCGTGGGGAACACCTAGCGCACGACACCCACGAGCCGGGCCGATCCCGGCGGGATCGCACGGTGGGGTCAGCACACGTTCACATCGTAGTGAGAACCTCACCGTGCTTGATCCCGGGGGATGAGCGTGCTCGAGTTCGCGGTGACGCTGGCGATGGGCACGAGCTTGTCGCCGGCGGCGGCGATCGCGTTTTACCCGAACGTGGAGATTCCGACGGAGGCAGCGGGTCACGCCGCCGTGTTCTTGCCGATTTGGCTGCAGAAGAGTTCCGGACCGTGGACCGCGTTCGGCGGCGGCGGGCTCTTCCTGAATCCCGGCCCGGGAAACCGACAAATTCGCGCTCGGACCCAAGCAGCCGCCGAGTGCGACTGAGCACTCGCTTAGGGGGACAATCGGCGCTGCCGACGCAGGTTCCTTGCATGGCCGCTAAACGAAAAGTGCACCCACCCAAACCATCGTTCGATCGCCCGTGGGCCGAGTTGACCACGGCGCAACAGAACCTGCTCTACGTTCGCGCGCTGCACGCCTACACGACCGGAAGAGGCCCGAATCCGGCGACCCACGCCGAGTTCTTTCGCGCGAAAGCGTCCGCAAAAGCATAACCACCGCTGGCGAGCCATCGGCCAACTCTTCCCGGCCACGTTGCTGGCGCGTTTGATCAGCCTCGAGCTCGCGCATCGCGACCGGGAAGAACTCTAAGCGACCGCGAGTAGGCAGCGAGGTGGTGAGCGCGAAAGCCGTTCCGATGTATCGACGCCTCCTCATGGTTTTCTGCAGCGTGTCATTGGCCGGCGTGTCGCTGCTCATGCTCCCGCGGCCCAACGCGTGGGCGGCTCCGACGACGGTCGACCCCGCACTCTTCGCCGGATTGCATTGGCGTTCGATCGGACCGTATCGCGGCGGACGTTCGATCGCGGCGGCCGGCGTCGCGGGCGACGGCCGCACGTTCTATTTCGGCGCGGTCGGCGGCGGCGTGTGGAAGTCGGAAAACGCGGGCCGCACCTGGTTTCCGGTCATGGATAAGCAGCCGGTGTCGTCGATCGGGGCGATCGCCGTAGCGCCGAGTGATCCGGCGACGGTCTACGTGGGCAGCGGTGAGGCGGATATGCGGTCCGACATCATCCACGGGAACGGGATGTACCGCTCGACCGACGCAGGCGTGACATGGGTGCACGCCGGCCTCGACGACTCTCGTCAAATCGGCCGCATTCTCGTCGATCCGAAGGATCCGCGCAGGCTGCTGGTCGCCGTGCTCGGCCATGCGTATGGGCCCAGCGACGAACGCGGCGTGTACCGTTCGACCGACGGCGGCACGACCTGGACGCGCGTGCTGTTCCGCGATCGCGACACCGGTGCGATCGACCTCGCCGCGACACCCGACGGCGCCACCGTGTACGCCTCGCTCTGGCAAACGCGGCGCCCACCGTGGAACGCGTACGCGCCCTCGAACGGCCCGGGGAGTGGACTCTACGTCTCGCACGATCGCGGGGTGACGTGGAATCCCCTCGCCGGTAGCGGGCTTCCGAGCGAAGGACTCGGCAAGATCGGCCTTGCGGTCGCACCAAGCCGGCCGGCGCGTGTCTACGCGATCGTCGATGCGAAAGCGGGCGGCCTCTATCGGAGCGACGACGCCGGCGCGACCTGGGTCCTCGCCAACGGCGATCGTCGCTTGTGGGGGCGCGGCTGGTATTTCTGCCACGTGGCCGTCGATCCGGCCGACGCGAATCTCGTGTACGTGTCGGATACCGGCGTCTATCGATCGAGCGATGCGGGGGCGCACGTCGAGGCGATCAAAGGCTCCCCGGACGGCGACGATTTTCACCAATTGTGGATCGATCCGAGCGATGGTTCGCGGATGGTGCTCGCGAGCGATCAAGGAACGACGGTCAGCCTCGATCGCGCGCGCACCTGGAGTTCGTGGTTCAATCAACCGACGGGACAGTTCTATCATGTCGCGACGGACGATGCGTTCCCGTATCATCTCTACGGCGCGCAGCAAGATAGCGGCGCGGCGATGATCGTCTCACGCAGCGACCATCGCGGCATCGAAGCGCGCGACTGGCGCGCGCTCAACGCGGGCGGCGAGGCGGGCTACCTCGCACCCGATCCGGGTCATCCGCAGATCGTGTTCGGCGAGAAGGTCTCGCGCGAGGATCTACGCTCGAATCAGACGCGCGCCGTCTCACCGACAGCCGGCCGGCCGGGCCCCTGGCACGACGAGTGGACGCTGCCGCTCGTCTTCGGACCGCACGAGACGCTGTACTTCGCAAACCAGGATGTCTTTCGGACGCGCAACGGCGGGGACTCGTGGGAAACGATCAGTGGGGATCTGTCGCGGACGCATACCGGCGTCGTGTATGCGCTGGCGCCGTCGCTGCGCGACGCAAACGTCGTCTGGGCCGGGACCGACGATGGCTCGGTTCGTCTGACGCGTGACGGCGCGAAAAGTTGGCGAGACGTGACACCGCCGGGGCTCGCGCTGTGGAGTCACGTATCGGGGATCGAGGCCTCGCCTTTCGACGCGCGCAGTGCGTATGTAGCCGTCGACCGGCATCGGCTCGACGACGACCGGCCGTACCTCTACGTCACGCACGACGCGGGTCGCACGTGGCGCCTTGCCGTGGCGGGGATCCCCGACGGGAGCTTTCTCAACGCCGTGCGCGCGGACCCGGTCCGGCCCGGGCTGCTCTATGCCGCGACCGAAACCGGCGTGTTCGTTTCGTTCGACGACGGCTCGCGCTGGCAATCGCTCCGTCTGAACATGCCGGTCGTTTCGGTGCGCGACATCAGCGTGCGCGCCGGCGACCTGGCGATCGCGACGCACGGCCGGGCGTTTTGGATCCTCGACGGCGTGGAACCATTGCGCGAGTTGGCCGCCGACGGGTCCGCGCAGGCGCGTTTGTTCCCACCGCGGCCCGCGATTCGTACGCGGGCCGGCGACGATGAGGCGGAAGCCTCGCCGCCGGAGACGCCGCTGGGCGAGAATCCGCCGAACGGCGCGTTCCTCGACTATGTCGTGCCCGCGGGTTCGACTGCGGTCGTTCGGCTCGCGATCGTCGATGCGCACGGCGTTCTCGTCAGGCGCTATGCGAGCGATGACGTTTCCAAGCCGGTCGATCCCAACGACCTTCCCTTTCCGCCGTATTGGGTCGTCGCGCCGCCGCCGCTCCCAAACGCGCCCGGCATGCACCGGTTCGTCTGGGACTATCACCTCGGCGATCCCGACGGGCCCCTCGCGCCGCCCGGCACGTACGCGGTTCGTTTGACGATCGGCGAGCGGACCTACGCGCAGTCGCTCATCCTGAAGCGCGATCCGCGCATCGCGGCGAGTGACGCCGATCTGATCGCGCAGGCCGAATTGGCGCAGCAGGTCCATGCACTGAGCGGACGCGTGCGCAGCGCACTCGCCGACGCGGCGAAGCGGCATGTCACGAACGGGACGACAACGTCGCTTCGCGACGAGGGCCGGCTGCTCGAGGAACTCGAAGGATCGATCGAGAGCGCGGATGCACGTCCGACGCGCAACGAACGCGAAGCGTGGAAAAACCTACAGAAGCAGACACGGCAAACGTTGTCGCAGTGGCAGCGATGAACGCCATACGATCGTTACCGTCCCAGCGTCAGGATCAGCCGCACGGCGGCGGGTTCGAGGGAGAGCGCATCGGTTGGTAACCCGCCGAATTGCGGAGCACCCGAAGGGAGTTGGCCGACGATGCCTCGATAGGGGACGCCGGCGCCGAACCGCGTGAACGGCCCCGCGGTTGCGTTGAAGAGATTGGTTCCGGCGAGCGAGATATCCAGTCCGGGCCGCACGTGACTGCCGATGAGCGCGTTGACGATCGTGAATGGTCCGGCGTTGAGTTCGTTGTTGTTGCCACGAACGGTTCCCGAGAGAGCGGCGTGCCGGCCGCGGTCGCTCCACTCGAGTTGCAGCGAGCCCTGTTGCTGCGGGATTCCGAGAAACTGCGCGTTATCGACCAGGTTCCCGCCTGAGGTGGGATTGGAAAACTGCGCGTTGAGGTCTTCGGGATACGCGATGTTGAGTCCGTAACGCGCCGTGACCAAGAGGTGCGCCCGGGCGAGCCGCTGCGAATAGCGAACCTCGGCGCCTTGATAGACGGCGTTGCCGACGTTGCTGTTGTACGAAACGCAGGCGGGGATTGGCTGGGCATAAGAATTCGTCGCGCACGTTCCTGCCGCGACGGCGGCGAGCGGGTAGAAGATCTCGATCGGGTTGCGCAGGTTCGTGCGGTAGAGCGAGATGTCGAGAGTCGCGTCCGGCGAAAACCGGTGGGAGGTCCCGAGTTCGTATTCGGTTGCGTGTTCAGGATGTTCGCCCGGGCTCCCCTGGCCGATGAAAACGTTGTTGCCGTCGAGGGCCAACTGGGAGTAGGGCAGCGCGTAGCGCTCGATCAGGAGAGGTGCGCGAAACCCCGTTCCGAGCGAAAAGCGAATCGCCGTGCCCGGGTCGATCTTGTAAATCGCACCGAAGCGCCCGTCGAGATTCGACCCGAACGAGGTGTAATGCGACTCGAACGCACCGCCGTCGAGCCGGAGTCTCGGCGACGCGTCAAGCCCTCCGCGAACGTAGAGGACGTCGATCGTCTGTCCCAGAGCCGGTTGCGCTTGGAAGCTCGAAAGAGACGAGCCGTCGTTCGCCGGCGGCGCCGCGAAGGCGAGCGACTCGTACTGGGTATACCCCCCAAGGGTGAATTGCAACGTCGAAAAAGTACGCTGCCACGCGAGGGCGCCGCTGTATCGATGATCCCGGTGCACGACGTCGTAGGGCGATGATGAGCCGCCGGCGATCGCGATGTCGTCGTCGCTTTCGGATACGCTGGTCGTCAACTCGCCCGAACCCAGCCGCGAGCGCGCGCGAACTTGATAAGCGCGAATATCTTGCGCGAACGTTTGCCCGCCCGGGCCGATGAAGCCTCCGTACTCGGGCTTTCCCTGGTCGGCGGCGTTGCGATCGATCCCGTTGAGGGCGCTGCTCTGATCCCGGTTGTCGCCGAGCACGAAAACACGCGCGGTGACATCTGCGTTTTGCGAAAACGACCACGTCACGGTTCCCAGCGCCAGGTGCGACGCGACCGCCGAACCCAACGCCGTCGCGCATGGTGCGCAGGCCGGATCGGTCGCAGAATACAGCGGCACCGTTTGATGGACAGAGCCGGTTTCGTTCTGATCGTCGAGAGCAGCGGCATAGCCGAGCCGTCCGGCCGAGCCGCTCGCGTTGATCCAGGTTTCGCTTCGCCCGAACGAGCCCAGGGAAAGCGACGCGCCGATGTGCGGGTCGCTGGTCGGGCGCAGCGAGACGAAGTCGATCGCACCGCCGAACGCGTTGCTGCCGCCGGCATCCTGCGGCCCGAGGCCTTCGGTGACGTCGACGGCGGAGAAAGCGGCGACCGGGAGCCGGGACAGATCGAGGTCGCCCGTGTTCCCGTCGTTGAGGAGCTGACCGTCGAGCGCGATGAGCGACTCCGAGGGATCGGGTCCGCGCAACGACACCACGGAGACCGCGCTGGCGGCGCCCCCGTCCGGCCGCGTAAACGTCGCGCTCGGCAGTTCTTGGAGTCCTTCGACGACCCGGTCGTACCCCAGGGCATCGAGTTCCGCGCGCGTCAGCGTGACCGAGGGGATCGTCCCTTGGATCGGCGCGAGCCGGCCATTTACGCGAGCCGTACCGATCGTGCGCAGCTTGGGCGAGTCGAGCGGTTCGAGCGCGATTTGCACGTCAACGTCGCGCTCGGCGTCGACCGAAATCACGATCGGGGCGAAGCCCTCCTCCGTGACCGCGATGCGGTACGTCCCGGGGATCGCTCGAAGCGAAAAGTGCCCCTGCCCGTTCGTGATCGTGTTCCGCGGAGGGGCCTGCGCTGCGTCGGCTCGTACGACCACCTTCGCGGCGGCGAGCGGCGCGCCGGAGGCGGCGTGCACGTTACCGCTGATGATGCAGCACATGGCGAGGAGAAGCACCAAGACGACGTCCCTTGGAGGATGGGCGTGATGACGCGGTAATCGGCTGACGAAGGTGTCTCTTCCTCGCCGAAGAGCCGCGGGATCGGCGGCGAAGCGTACCGGATGGGCTGGAAGAGGCGACGATGATCGGGGCGGTCATTCGGAATTTGCGCGGTCGCGCGCTGCGCACGTCGCTCACGGCGACGGGGATCGCGATCGGCATCCTCGCGCTCATCGTCGTCGGCGGACTTGCCGAGCGGCTCCACACGATCGTCGCCGGCTCAAACGCGCTCAACACCGGCGCCATCTTCGCATTCGCACCGGTCACCGATCTCGTGACGGGCGGCGGCACGCTCGATCGTTCGGCTGAGATGATTCGCCGCTTCGCCGGCGTTCGCGGCGTCGTCCCCGAAGTGGTTCTGCCGTACGCTGCCGGGGGCGACGGCCGATTCGGTCCGCCCGCGCTGATCTTCGGCTTTCCGCCGAGCGCGCGCGGCTACGCGGCCCGGATGCCGCGCATCGCGCACGGCCGCGATCTGCGCCCCGGCGACGACCGCGCGGCAGTGGTCGGGGCCGACTTCGCGGCAGCGCAAGGCATCGGCGTCGGTGCCACGATCGCGCTTTCGGGGAATTCGTTTCACGTCGTGGGCGTGATCGAAGACTCGTTCACCGTCTTCGATTCGGCGATCGTCGTGCCGTACGGTCCGGCGAAGGCGTTGCTCCTGCAAAACGTGCCGCCGTTCGTGGCGGCGTTACCACACCGTACCGGGACCGCGCTCATGGTCGTCGTGAACCCGGGTACGGATACGGGAATCCTGGCCAACAAGATCGCGCTCGAGACCGGCTTGAACGCGAGCGATCCGAAGCGGACCGCGGCGGGGCTCACCCGGGCGACCTCGGTGTTCGATGGGATCATTTTCGGCGCGGCGCTCGTCGCGCTGCTGATCGGGGCGTTCTCGATCGTGAACACGATGACGATCGCAGTCACCGAACGCACGCGCGAGATCGGCATCCGCAAGGCGATCGGTGCGGGTGACGGCGACATCTTGCGCGAGTTCCTGGTCGAGGCGGCCGTCATCGGCGGCCTCGGCGGCTTTGCCGGGATCGTCGCAGGCGCGCTCGTCATCACGTTCGTCAACGCGCACAACGCGGCCACTGGGAACCTCGAACTCTTCGCGCTCACGCCGCGGCTGGTCGCCGGGGCGTTCGCGTTCTCGCTGGGCTTGAGCGCGGTCGCCGGCCTGCTTCCGGCCCTCAGCGCGGCGCGGCTCGATCCGGTCGAAGCGCTGCGGCGGGTCGCTTGAACGCGGTCGTCAACGTCCGCGACCTGGTGAAAGTCCACGCGCCCGGGTCGCCGACCGAAGTGCGCGCGCTCGACGCGATCAGCTTCACGATCGAGACCGGGAGTTACGTCGCGATCGTCGGCGAGAGCGGGAGCGGCAAGACCTCGCTCATGCACGTGCTCGGTGGGCTCGACCGGCCGACGCAGGGCCAGGCGCTGGTCGACGGCATCGATGTCGCGAGCGCGTCGCGCGGCACGCTCAAGCGGCTGCGCGCCCAGCGCATCGGCTTCGTCTTTCAAGGCTTCAACCTGATCCCGTCGCTCGACGCCCTCGAAAACGTGATGCTGCCCGCGCGTTACGCCGGCGTCGGAACCGCGACGGCTCGCGCACGTGCACGCGCGCTGCTCGTCGAACTCGGCCTGGGCGAGCGCCTGCACCACCGGCCGCAGCAGCTCTCGGGCGGCCAGCAGCAGCGCGTCGCGATCGCCCGCGCGCTCGTCAACGCGCCGGCGCTCGTGCTTGCCGACGAACCGACCGGTGAACTCGACGCGCGCACCGGCGCCACGATCCTCGATCTCTTCGATCGCGTTCACCGCGAACGCGGGCAGACGCTGGTCGTCGTGACCCACAGCGAAGCGGTTTGGTCGCGAGCGCAGCGCGTGATTCGCCTGGCGGATGGACGTATCGTTGCGTAGGCACGCGTTTCTCGCATTGGTCGCCGCTGCCGGCTGCGCCCCGCGGCGCCCGCCGCCCGTACAGCCGGCGCAATCGGCGGCTTTCGCTCTGCCCGTGGAGCTTGCCGTGCTCGGCGATAGCCTTGCGCTGGGAACGGGAGCCGGCGACAGTTCGCGCGGCTTCGCGTTTCTGACCTACCTTGCGATTCAGCGCGAGCGGCCGGGAAGCGAGATCACCAACGACGCGATCGGCGGCAGCACCGCGCGCGATGTGGTGCGTTTGCAGGTCGCGCGATTGCGCGAGCGTCACGTCGACTGCGTGATCGTCTGCGTAGGCGGAAACAACGTCGCGCGCGGGACACCGAGCCCCGACTTCGCCGCGGCCTACGGCGAGTTGTTGCGCGCGATCCGGCGAACCGTCCCCCGCGCGGCGCTCGTCGTCTTGGGCGTACCCGACATCTCGATCAGCCCGTTGTTCGCGGATCACGCCGCCGCCGTGCACGCGCTCGCCGCGGCTGACGACCGCGCCGTGCGCGCCGCGGCTCACGCGACGGGCGCGGCCTACGTCGACCTCTTCGCGCTCACACACCACCATTCCGATCCCGCCACGTTCCTCGCGGCGGACCGCTTCCATCCCTCCGATGCCGGTCATCGTGAAATCGCTGCAGCCGTGGTCCCCATTGTCCGCAGCGAACTCGATCGGGTCATGCCTTACTGAGCGGCGATTGCCGACTGGTTTCTTCGCAGCACGAACTTCTGGATTTTTCCGGTCGCCGTCTTCGGCAATTCGGTGACGATGTGAAAGTGCTTGGGCACCTTGAAGTGCGCCAAGCTATCGCGCGCGAACGCCCGCAGGCCGTCCTCGCTGGCCGCAGCGCCGGCTTTGAGGACGACGAACGCGTGCGGCGCTTCACCCCAGCGGTCGTCCGGTAGACCCACGACCGCCACTTCGAGAACCGCGGGGTGGCGCAGCAGTGCGCCCTCGACCTCGACCGAGGAGATGTTCTCGCCGCCGCTGATGATCACGTCCTTGATGCGGTCGCGGATCTCGATGTAGCCGTCGGGGTGAACGACGGCCGCGTCGCCGGTGTGGAAGAAGCCGCCCGCGAACGCCGTCGCCGTCGCCTCGGCATCGTTGTAGTAGCCCTCCATCACGACGTTCCCGCGCACCACGATCTCGCCCCCGGTCGCGCCGTCGCGAGGCACCGGTTTCCCGTGCGCGTCGACGACCTGCAACTCGCCCGAGGTCACGAGTTCGACCCCCTGGCGCGCCTTGATGGTCGCGCGTTCGTGTGACGTCAGGCCGGCGTGCTCCGCGCGCGGCTCGCAGACTGTGATGAACGGCGCCGTCTCGGTGAGACCGTACACGTGGGTTATCTCCCAGCCGAATTCGTCTTCGACGCGCTGTATCGTCGCGGCGGCCGGCGGTGCGCCGGCCGTCAGCACGCGCACGCCGCGCCGCACGCCGGCACGTTCCTGCGGCGGCGCGTTCGCGATCGCAATCAGCACGGTCGGGGCCGCGCACAACAGGGTCACGGCTTCGGCGTTGATGAGCGAGAAGATACGGGCGGCCTCGACCTTCGGCAGACACACGTGCCGGGCGCCGACGGCGGTGACGGTCCAGGTGAACGTCCAGCCGTTGGCGTGGAACATCGGCAGCGTCCAAAGGTAGCGATCGTCGGGGGTCAGGTGAACGTGGATGAGCGTTCCGACCGTGTTGATGTAGGCGTTGCGGTGGGTGATCATCACTCCTTTGGGCCGCGCCGTCGTCCCGCTCGTATAGTTGAGCGTCAGCAGATCGCCCTCATCGATGGTGGGGAGCACCGGAGTGCCGGAGGCGGCGGCCAGCGTGTGCTCGTAGTCGAGCCAGCCTTCTCGCGCGCCTTCGAGCGCGACGAAATGCTCGAACGTCCGGGATGCGGTCGCGAATCGAATCGACGGCATCCAGATGCTCCGCGTGCGCGCACACGACGCGCGCGCCGCTGTGGTTGATGATGTAGGCGAAGTCGTCGGCGTTGAGCCGGTAGTTGATCGGGACGAGCACGGCACCGAGTTGCGGGACCGCATAGAACGATTCGAGTTGCGCGTGGGTGTTCGGTGCGATGTAGGCGACCCGGTCGCCCTTGCCGATCCCAAGCCCTTGCAGCGCCGCCGACCATTTGTCGGCGCGTGCTCCGAACTGCTCGTAGGTCAGCCGCAGGTTGCCGTCGACCACGGCTTCGCGGTCGGCGTAGAGGTGGCGAGCGCGGCGCATGAAGTCGAGCGGCGTGAGCGGGGTGCGCATGGTGCGGGCCTCCGGCGGATGTCAGCGTTGGGCTGCAGGCTTGGGCGCCGCCCGCGCCCATCCTTGCCGCCGATCGCAGCCGCGCGGGCGGCGGACGCGCGTTATCGGTGCTCGTTCATCACGATCAGCGGGCCGTTCACGCGCGTCGCCGGCCAGGCAATCGTGCCGTGCAGCACCAGTTCCGTCACGACCCGGCCGACCTCGTCGTCGCGGATCCAGTGCTGCGCGGCGAACTGCCTGGATTCGCAGCACCGCCGCCGATCGAGAGGTACAAACGGTCGCGGCGGGTCGCGAGTAGCGGGTCGTTTTCCGGCGTGCCGAGCGCGCCCTGCCGGCCGACGCGGATGCGAGAAAGCCAAGAGCCCGGATCGCTCCGGGCTCTTGCGGTTTTGTCTTCGTGAAGGAGGGTCGAGTCGTGCTATGAGCCCGCTTGACGCAGTGCCTGCGGGACGTTTTCCCAAACCGTGCCGTCAGCGAACTTCACTTCGGCGACCGTGAGCTGGCCGCTCGACGTATCCGAAAAGTTGTTGTACACGTGATGGATTGCGACGCCCGGCGAGAATTGGCCGGCATCGGAGAAGCGGTCGATCACCGCGCCGTTGGCATCGAGCTCGAAGACGACCTTGGTCGCGACCACGTTGCTCGTGTTCTGGAAGACGACGTTGATGAAGCCGGGCTCCGTGAGTCCGCCGGAACCGTAAAAGAACGGGTCGACGCCGATGCCGTACGTATTGGGCTGAATTTGGACGCTGTTCACGACGATCGGTCCGCTGGCGGCCTCAGTCTTCGCCATAGCCAGCGCCGGCGCACCAGCGAGAAGGGTAATGGCCGCGATCGAGGCCGCGGCTTGTTTGATGGTCATGGGATAGTCCTTCTAAAATGTTACCAGGGATGCTGCATCCCAGACCATCTTCGCAGGTTGAACTATCACTGTCCAATATCAAAATGTGACTGAACCATAACAATTTGATATGATAAGCCCCGTTTCATTCGTCGTGATTTGGGGATACGGTGGAACTTCGTCAGCTTCGCTACTTCATCGAGATCGCCGAGCAAGGGAGCTTCACGCGGGCAGCCGAGACCCTCTCGATCGCCCAGCCTGCGCTCAGCGCTCAGATCCACAAGCTCGAGGCCGAACTCAACGCGCCCCTCTTCATCCGCAACAAGCGCGGGGTCGTGCTCACCGATGTGGGCCGGGTCGTGCTCGAGAACGCTCGCAAGACGGTCGCTGCGGCCGACGCGACGGTGCGGGCGGCGGCGCTCGAGACCGATGCTGCCGACTCCCGGATCGTACTCGGCTACTCGTCGACCTTTCCGGTCGCTCAGACCGCGCGAATTACGCGCAGCTTGCGGCGTGAGCGGCCGAACGCCCGCTTCGACTTACGGGAAATGCGTTCGGCCGACCAGGTGGCGGCGCTGCTCAGCGGAGAGATCGATTTTGCGCTCTTACAGGAGCGCCCTGATTTGCCCGAGCATGGCCTCGTGCGCGTCCCGGTGGCGGTGGAGTTTCTGACGATCGCGTTGCCCAGTGGTCACCCGCTAGCAAAGCGACGCACGGTCCGCCTCGAAGAACTCGCGCTCGAATCGTTCATCATTCCGAGCGCGAATTTCGGCGAGACGGCGCGGGACGAAGCGTATGAGGCTTGCCGGCGTGCCGGCTTCACGCCGCGCATCACGCAGGAGGCCAAGGACGCTCGCATCTTGCTAGGATTCGTTTCGGCTGGGCTGGGGGTTTCGATCGTCTCCTCGGCGGGGCGCTACGTGAAGATCCGGGGCGTGAGCTACGTCTCGATCACTCCCGAGATTGCGATGCACTTCGCGGTGATGTACCGCCGCGGTTTCGGCGGCAAAGCGCTCGCGCCGTTTTTCGCGCGGCTTCACGATCATGCGCTGACCTAACGGAAAAGTCGCAAGCAGCATACGTACTTGCCTCTTTTCCGACATCACAATTCGTTTACGGCGTAAGAATCTTTCTTTACCGGCGAGGCGACGTGAAAGGCGGAGCCCTATCTGCCGATACGTTCATCGAGTTGTGAAGATTGCTTCATGCGGCGTGGACATCCCGGCGCTATTCTGGGTGTGGAGGATTATCTTGTGACGCAGATCTCGGAGTACGACTCCGTTCAATGCCCGTTCGAGCACATTCGCGAGGCGATACGAGCGGCGTTCCAGACGTATAGCGATGAGAACGGCGATGCCCATATCCCGATGCGGGTCTCGCTCGGCGAACTCAAGCTCGAACGCGAAGTGGTCGCGAAGTTGAGCCCGGCACCCGGCTACACGGGGTACGAGATATTTGCGCTGCACTTGGCACCGACGGACGCCGGACCGTATCCGGTGTTCGACGGCAAGCTCAGCGCGACGTACGAAGGCGGCGGATATTGCCGCATCGACATCTACGGCGAATACGTGCCCCCGCTTGGTTTGGCCGGCGCCGCGTTCGACGCCGCGGTCGGGAAGCGATTCGGACAGGCTTCCGTGCGCGACTTCTTGGCCTTGCTCAAACGCGAAGTCGAAGCGGCGGCACTGCTGTCTCTCAAACCCGTCGAAAAACCGAAGCAGCGCTAAGCGATCTGCTGGCCCGGTCGGGCACGATCGCGGCTAGAACGGTATGGAATCGAGCCCCCCGGCGGGAAGCGTCCCCGATGCGCTTTTTCAATACAGCGAGCGGCGGCTCGTAGCATGCGGATCGCGATCGGGGCCGACGATCGGGGACCGCTGCTCGACGCACTCGTAGAAGCGCTCGAGCGCCGCGGGGACCGGATCGAGCGCTACGGCGCGATCGCCGACGGATCGACGGCCTGGGCCGAGATCGGCCGCGCCGTCGGCGAGGTGGTCGCCTCGGGACGGGCCGATGCCGGTATCGTCTGTTGTTGGACCGGCACCGGTATCTCGATCGCGGCCAACAAAGTGCGCGGCGTGCGCGCCGCGCTGTGCGGCGATGCGGTGACGGCGGCCGGCGCGAGAAAATGGAACGACGCCAACGTGCTGGCGCTCAGTCTGCGCGCGACCGCGCCGGCGATCGGCGTCGAGATTCTCACCGCGTTTCTCACGACGCCGGCAAGCGACGCTGCCCGCGATCGAGCGGAAATCGGCAAGCTCGAACGGTAGCCGCCGTTCGTTGCGGGCAGCGCTCGCAGGCATAGCTTCGTCTTCCAGGGGTAGAATGAGTCGGGGGGACGTGCCCGATGGTGATGACCCGTATGGGTTTGCGACCCGAGGTGCCGCGACGGTTCCTGGATCGGCGTGAGGCCGGACGCCTGCTCGCCGCGCGTCTGCAGTCCTATGCGGGCGACGATGTAGTCGTGCTCGGTCTCCCGCGGGGCGGCGTTCCGGTCGCCTATGAAGTAGCCGTGGCGCTCGCTGCGCCGCTGGACGTCTTCATGGTGCGTAAACTCGGTGCGCCCGGTCAGGAAGAACTCGCAATGGGCGCGATCGCCAGCGGCGGCGCGAATATCCTCAATCGGGAGGTGATCGCCGCGCTGCACGTATCGCGCGACGAGTTGCGAGCGGTCGCCGATCGCGAGTTTCGCGAACTCGCCCGGCGCGAACATCTCTACCGCGATAGCCGCCCGTATCCGGCGCTCGAATGCAAGACCGTCATTCTCGTCGACGACGGCCTTGCGACCGGCGCCTCGATGCTCGTCGCGGCCGGCGCGCTTCGCCGGTCCCATCCGGCGAAGCTCGTCGTTGCGGTTCCCGTCGCGCCACCCGAAGCAGGCGCGCAGCTCCGCGAGTGTGCCGATGAAGTGATCTGCTTCGAGACGCCGGAACGGTTCGGTGGGGTCGGCGAATGGTATGAAGATTTTTCTCAAGTCTCCGATGATGAAGTGCGGGCGCTGCTGAACGCAGCCGCACTCCGGCGATTGCCGTGAGTACCGCCGTCGCCGTCGCCTCGCTGCACGATCGCGCGCACGCCGCGGCTCGCGCTCACGAAGCAGACCCGTACGGCGCGATCGTCGAGCGCGTCGGTGACGCGCGCGTCGTCATGATCGGCGAGGCGTCGCATGGCACGCACGAGTTCTATCGGGAGCGCGCCGAACTCACCAAGCATCTGATCGAGCGCAAGGGCTTCGCCGCGATCGCCGTCGAGGCCGACTGGCCCGATGCGTTGCGCGTGAAGCGCTACGTGACGGGGATGGGGAGCGATCGGGATGCCGAGGCCGCCCTGGGCGAATTCCGGCGCTTCCCGACGTGGATGTGGCGGAACGCCGAGATGCTCGACTTCATCGGCTGGCTGCGCGACTACAATGAGACACGCGCTGCGCGCAGCCGCGTCGGCTTCTACGGGCTCGACCTCTACAGTCTCCAAACGTCGATCGACGCGGTCCTCGCGTATCTCGAGCGCGTCGATCCGCCTGCGGCGCAGCGAGCCCGCCGGCGTTACGCGTGCTTCAACGAAGTCGCTGATCCGACGGACTACGGCTACGACATCGCGGCGGGGTTGACGAAGTCATGCCGCGACGATGTGGTCTATACGCTCATGGACCTGCGCCGCCGCGCCGAGTCGTACATCCACTTCGACGGCGCAGTCGCCGAAGATGAATACTTCTACGCAGAACAAAATGCGCGGGTCGCCAAGGATGCCGAGGAGTATTATCGGACGATGATCGATCACGGGGTCTCTTCCTGGAATCTTCGCGACCGTCATATGTTCGAGACGCTCGAAGAACTCGCGACCCATCTCGCGCGCCACGCGGACGGCACGAAAATCGTCGTCTGGGCGCACAACTCGCACGTCGGCAACGCCGGCGCGACCGAGATGTCCGGGCGCGGCGAGTTCAACATCGGTCAGTTGGCGCGCCGGCACTACGGATCGCAGGCCGTACTGATCGGCTTCACGACCGATCACGGCACGGTCAGCGCCGCCTCGGATTGGGGCGCGCCGGTCGAACGCAAGACCATTCGGCCCGGGCTCGCCGGCAGCTACGAAGAACTGTTTCACCGCACGGGCGTTGCGCGCTTTAGCCTTCTGCTCGACGATCCGGCGGTGCGCGCCGCCTGTCGTGGGCCGCTGCTCGAGCGCGCGATCGGCGTCGTGTACCGGCCCGAAACCGAACGCCAGAGCCACTACTTCCGCTCGCAGCTCCCGGAGCAGTTCGACGTGGTGATCCATATCGATCGCACGCGCGCCGTCGAACCGCTGGATCGTACGGCCCGCTGGGACGCGGGCAACGTCCCGGAAACGTATCCGTCCGGGTTTTAGCGATGAACGCCGGAGTGAACCAGCGCATCGAACGCGAGATCCGGATCGCCGCCGGCGGTGAGGAAGAGATTCTCGGAACCCTGTGCGTCCCGCCCGGTGCGCTGGGTCTGGTGATCTTCGCGCACGGCAGCGGCAGCGGTCGCTTCAGTCCGCGCAACCGGCACGTCGCGGCCGTGCTCGAACGCGCCGGCCTGGCGACGCTCCTGCTCGATCTGCTCACCGCGCGCGAGGAAGCGATCGACGCCGTCGACGCGAGCCTGCGTTTCGACATCGTGCTGCTCTCGGCCCGGCTCGCACTCGCGCGCTATGCGGCCGACGAGTGGCCCCAGACGCGCGGTTTGCGGATCGGCTTTTTCGGTGCGAGCACCGGAGCCGCGGCGGCCATCGTCGCGGCGGCGCACATGCCCGGCGAGATCGCAGCGATCGTGTCGCGCGGCGGACGGCCTGACCTGGCCCGCGACGCGTTACGGCGCGTCGACGCGCCGACGTTGTTCATCGTAGGCAGCGCCGATCCCGAAGTGCTCGAACTCAACGAACAGGCGCAGCAGCGCATGCGTAATGCCCCGGGCGAGATCGCGATCGTCCGCGGTGCGACGCACCTCTTCGAGGAACCCGGCACGCTCGAAGAAGTCGCACGACTGGCACGCGACTTTTTCCTGCGCTACTGCTCGGACTGAACCGAGGCCGGCGACCGGCGGGAGGTTCCAGCGGCGCTTCGGAATCTCGTGGCATTGCCGCGCGCCGCAAGTCCGTGGAGGCCCCGCGTTGTCGATCGAAATTTGGATCATTCTCGGCTGTTTCTTCGTGCCGATCATCGGCGTCGTTTTGTTTCAACTGTTCAGAAACGGGTCTCAGGGGCGGCGCTTTCGCGATTGAAGCGGCCTTCAGCCCGACGTGAGTCGTGCGTGACCGTCGCCGTTGAAGAAGAGGTTCAAGACGACGGCGACGATGAGCAAAGTGTGGCGGCCGGTAAGGCGAACGGCCGCAGCGCCGTTCCCAGAGACTCCAAAGGATCGGCCGCGATACTCGAAGGTGATGGACCGAAGATCGTTCGCACTGGTCGCTTTTTTCGCACTCGTCCCTTTGCCGGCTGCCGCCGATCCTGGGGGGATCACGGTGCTTCCCCCGGCTCCCGGGCAGCGCATCCATTTTCATGTGGTCCGGACCGTTCAGGGGACGAACGGTCCGCTCTCGACGACGACGGCGTTCGACGTGGTTCGACGGGCCGGAACCACGCTCGTGATCGAGCGTCCTCAACCGGACGGCGCACCCAATATCTCGGTGCTCACGGTGAAGAAGGATGGCTCGATCGCGCTCGCCGAGGACGCGCGCGGCGCGGCGGCCGATGCCGATCTGGGCGATCTGCTCGCCGGCCTGAACCTCGCGCTGCTGGCGACGCGCCTTGCCGACGCCTCGGGGCATGCCGCTTGGGCGACGAACATCCCCGTCTCGCAGAGTGCGAACGCGGCGAGCGCACTAGTCACGATCCTTCCCACAAACGTCGCGGGGAGGGATTTCGACTTTACCGGTGACGGACAAGCGACCGACACGCCGCCCGCGGAGCGACGGGGCGGGGGCGGACTCGGCTTCCCGGGCGGCGGTTCGGGTTTCCCGGGTGGTGGCGGCGGCGGGTATCCGCACCGTTCGCGCGGCGGCGAGGGCGGCCGGGGGGCCGAGAGCGGCGCCCCGACGCTCGTCAACGTGCACATCGAAGGCCATGTCAGCCGCGCGCACGTGGAACGGATTACGATCGCCGAAACTCGCTCGATCACCGTTGGGAACCTGCCGTTCGTCAACGTCGGTAGCTGGGCGATTAGCACCGCCAACTAGCGGAACGCCCGGGCCCGCCGAGCGAGACCTTGCTTCTTCGGGTAGCAGCCGGACACGATGGTGGATCAACCTGCAGAACGGGTACGTGAAGGCGACCGCTGCCGATCGTGCAGCGCCTCATCCCTTCCTTGCATCCTGCAAGCAGGAGTCGATCGTGCACCGATTCTCCAACTCGATCAGACTATTTATCCCGCTCTTGTTTCTGGCCGTCTTGTCCCCGTTTGCGGCCAACCCGATCGCCGCACGTGCCGGCATCGGCATTTACGTCTCCTTCGGACCGCCGGCTATCCCCGTGTACGCACAGCCGGCGAACGTTAACCCGAATTACGTGTGGCAGCCCGGGTACTGGGCCTACGACGGCGGCTACTATTGGGTCCCCGGCACATGGGTGCCGGCTCCGTCGCCCGGTCTGTACTGGACGCCCGGCTATTGGGGCTGGAATAACGGCTACTATGGCTGGAACCAAGGCTACTGGGCGCCGCAAGTCGGTTTCTACGGCGGCGTCAACTACGGCTACGGGTACTCCGGCAACGGGTACTACGGCGGTCGATGGCATGGGAATCACTTCCGCTACAACACCGCCTTCAGCAACGTCAACCGGCACGCCATCCAGAATGTCTACAGCAGCCGCGCCGGCTACATCAATAACAGCAGCCGCGTGAGCTACAACGGCGGCCGTGGCGGACTCAGCACGCGAGCATCGCAATCGCAGCTCGCCCTAGCCCGAGGCCGGCATGTCGCCCCGACGAGCGTGCAAACGCAACACCAAACCGTCGCCGCGCAGAACCGCGCGAACTTCTCGACCGTCAATCACGGGCGTCCCGCGACTGCTGCAGTCGCCCGTCCCTACAGCAGCGCGTACCGTCCCGCGGGTGCCGTAGCCACGGCGCACACCGCAACGGCGCACGCCGCCACGGCCCATACTGCCACGGCGCATACGGCAACGGCGCATGCCGCTGCGCCGCAGCGGGCAGCGGCCGCTCCGCAACGCGCAGCCGCTCCGCAACGCGCGGCCGCTCCGCAACGCGCTGCAGCTCCGCAACGCGCTGCAGCCGCTCCGCAACGCGCTGCTGCACCGCAACGTGCGGCTGCTCCGCAACGTGCGGCTGCACCGCAACGTGCGGCCGCTCCGCAACGCGCGGCCGCTCCGCAACGCGCAGCGCCGGCTCCGGACCAACAGAAGCGCGGTTAATCACGTTTCTGCAAGGTGGCCGCTGCTGCCCAGCGGTAGTGTCCGCGCATGAAACGTCTTCGATTCGCCGGCTTGGTTGCCGCTGTGCTCGCGATCCCCGGTATCTGCGCCGGTGGGGCACTGCCCGCCGCTGCGGCTGGTCGCGAGATCCCGATCGCGATCGTGACCAACCTCGGGACGATCGAGGTCGCGCTCGACCCGGTCCACGCCCCGCTGTCCACGGCCAATTTCTTGCACTACGTCGACCGCAAGTTCTTCGACGGCGGGTCGTTTTTTCGCGCCGTGCCGGGCTTCGTGATTCAAGGCGGTAACAAGAACCGCGAGCAGCCGGGCGACCCGACCGTCCAACTCGAACCGCCGTCTCAGACGGGGCTCAAGAACGTCGACGGAGCGTTTGCGATGGCCCGCACGCAAGACCCCAACTCGGGGGCCTCGGAGTTCTACATCTGCGATGGGGATCAACCGAATCTCGACGGCGGGCCCGGCTACGCCGTATTCGGCCATGTGACCAAGAATATGGCGCTGGTTCGAAAGATCGCGCGCTTGCCCGCGAGCGGCCAGATGCTGGTTCAGCCCGTGACGATTCTCCGCATCCGCCGCCTCCACTGACGGAAGGCTCCGCCGGCGCGCCGTTCTAGAGAAGGAGCGGAACGCCGGGGGCCGTCCCCGCGGGATAGATGCCGCTCGCGCGCGGGTCGTTGAAGATCTCGACCTCGCGCTTGAACGGCCGAAACCCCGAACGCAGATAGAAGCCGGGCGCCGCGGGGTGGTCGAGCGAACAGGTGTGCACCCAAAAGCGCCGGAGCGGCCGGGACCAGACGCGTTCGAGCGCACGGTTGAACAACCACCGCGCGGCACCGGTCCCCAGCAACGCCGGGCCGACGCCGAAGAACGTCAATTCGCATTCGCCCGCGATGCGGAAATCGAGTTCGAGTATCCCGTCATCGCGTTCGTCCGAACGCAACGCATACACCTCGACGAGCGGATCGTCGAGGATCGCGCGCAGTGCCGTATCCGAGAGTTGCAGCCGTGATGCCCACAGATAGTCTGCGCCGATGCGGCGGAAGAGTCCGCGGTACCATTCGCTGCCGGGCGCCGCAGCGGAGCGGAGAAGCCACGCTGCCGCGGGCGGATCGGGGCGCGGCTCGGGCGGCGCGAACATCTCGAAGGAGGTGACCACGGCGGCGAGTTTGCCCCCCGGAACCTCGTGATAGCCGTTCGTAAGCGTCATTGCCGGTGTTTCCGGGTGAAGTTCCGGTTTCACTATCGGGCGCGCGAGGGATGTTCGCGGGGCGCCGCTAACGCAGGCCCCCCGTGAACTCCGCCATCGACGAACTCATGAGCAACGCCGCGGCGCACGAAGCCGATTTCGAGGGCACGCGCGCGGTCATTCCCGCGAAGCACGTCACGATCGTGACCTGCATGGATTCGCGCATCGACAATTTCCGGATCTTCGGATTGGATTCGGGCGAAGCGCATATCCTGCGCAATGCGGGCGGGCTCGTCACGGACGACGTGCTTCGTTCGCTCGTCCTCTCGCAGCGTCTCCTCCAGACGCGCGAAGTGATCTTGATGCACCACACCAACTGCGGTCTGCACGGCGTGGACGAACCGGCCCTGCGCGCGCAAATCGCCGCCGAGACCGGCCACGCGCCGCCGTACGCGTTCGGTGCCTTCAGCGATATCGATGCGGCGGTGCGCGCGGCACTCGCGCGAGTCCGCGAACATCCGTTTCTGCCGCATCGCGATCGCGTCCGCGGTTTCGTCTACGAAGTCGAATCCGGTCACCTGCGAGAGGTTCGCTAGCCGCGAACGGACTTAGGCCTCGCGTGTGATTTGCTTGGACTGCCAGCCCAGGACGTGCCCGATCAATTCGCTGCGATTGCGGCTCCCGGTCTTGGTCACCATGCTCTTGATGTGATCTTGGACGGTCGACGACGTGATGTGCAGCAGGCTACCGATTTCGTCGAGATGGTGCCCGTCGAGCAACAGCGCGAACACCTGTAATTCCCGAGCCGAAATATTGAAGCGTACGGCCGCGTCGGAAAGCGAATCCGGCGCTTGGAAGCGATCGATGCGTACGCCGATGAAAAGTCCGGCCGGTCCCGTCATCGGTTGCGTGCGCACGATCAGAAACGGAACCGACTGCGCGACGCCCGCTCGCGGCGCCGTTTCGCGATCCCACTCTGCCGTCAAGTCGCGGACGCTCTCCTCAAGCACGGCCGGCAGCCGATCAGCGATGCGGGTGCGGAGTCCGGTCATCGCGACGCGGCGTTCTTCATCCAACGTCCAGGAGAGCACGATCGAGTATTCGCGATCGAGTACGTACCAGGCCGCGTTCAACGGCTCGGCCGGCATGGTTGCGGCGAGTTTCTCGTGCCTTTCGGCGATCGCTCCCGGAGTCTGCAGGTGACGCCGCAACGCCGATAACCGCTCCGAAACGGATTCGAGTGCGAACGTGAGCATCGCGACTTCGGTCGAGGTGAACAGCCCGTTCTCCGTCTTGCGCAGCAACGTGAGGATGCCGAAGGTCGTGCCTGCATCGGCGAAGATGAGCGTGATGCCGCTCTCGAAGTCGCCGAACGTCTCGACTGCGGCGGCGATTTGCTGTCCGGATTTCACGGTCTTGCGCTGGCGCTTGAATTCGCGCCCGAGTTGCGCCAAATCATCGCCGGCCGGATCGGACGCCAGCAAGGCGCTGAGGTTTCCGGTCGCCCCCACGCGCGCGAACGACCAGCGCGCGGCGGGCACGACGCGAACGATCGACATGACGATCGGATATGCGGGATCGGAATCGAGCATCCCCATATCACCTTTTTCCACGATGGTACGCCCTCGGTTGTGGTGGTACGCTGTGGACACGTTCTCCCTTGGTGCGGCGGTGCCTCGCCGTCGGCCGACCTCCTCCTTGTTCGCGCCGCTGTCCCGGATGCGGCTCCCCCGAAAGCGTCAACAATCATGGCTCGAACCTGCTGTCTGGCCGGAATCGCTAGCGACAAGGTCGCGCTGATCAGTGCCGCCCTCAAGGATGCCGGCGCGCCGGCGCTGGCAACGGTTGCGCGGCTGAATGTCACCGAGCTGGGAAGGCTTGCGCCAGGCCTCCTGGTCTGCGACATCGACGGGCTCGCGACCGATCAGTTCGAGTTGCTGCGTCAATTGCGCTTCGTAATGCCGGATTGCGTCGTCGCCGTCTATACGGATGAGATGCGCTTGGGCTGGGTCGTTTCTTGTCACCTCGCCGGAGCCAACGCCGTCCTCTCGAAGCATTCCACGGAAACGCAGCTTTCGTCGGGCCTACGCGGGGTGCAAGCGCGAGGCTGCTACACGGATCCGCGCTTTGTTGCTGCCTAGTCCGGCCCAAGTCCGCCGTTCGTTCGCCAGCGACGCTGAAACCCGTATCAGCGCTTGGATTTCGCCTGGCGGGGGTGCGCCCGTCGGGGGAGACTGGTGCGAGGCCGTGAGCATCTCCGACGAGATCGTCGCCGTGACGGTCGGCGACGTTTGCGGGCACGGCGAAGTGGCGGCAAGCACGATGGAACTCGTGCGGGCGACGATCTTGCGCGCGCTGGAGGACACGCACGTCCCCTCCGCCGTGCTCGCCATCGCGAACCCGGTCGCGGCAAGCCTCGGCTCCGGTGAAGGCGTCATCGTGACGGCCGTCGTCGCCTTTCTCAACCACCGCCTGCAGACGCTCACGTTCGCGAACGCCGGACATCCGCCACCGCTGTTGATGACGCACGACCGCTGTGCCTTCCTCACCCAACGCCCCGCCGATCTCCCCCTTGGAATCTTCCCGTATCATCACGCCGCGGACTACGTCGTTGCCGTTCCGTTCGATGCACTCGCGGTTTTCTATACCGACGGCATCACCGAGCACGGCTACGATGCGGTCCATGGCGAAATCGAACTCGCCGAGGCGGCTCGGTCCGTCTTCAATCAACTCGAACTCGACCATGCCCAAGCTATCGCGCAGCATGTCTTGCGTGCGGAACGTGGTCACGACGACGCCGCGGTGCTCGCGCTGCGCTCCGTTCCGACCCAGCGCTGACCGGACGAGCGGGTGGCCCCTTTGCCTCACGGCGAGCGTGGTCTTGCTTGACCGGAGCCGCCGGGTGTGAGAGACTAACGTGTCACCCAGCGCGATCGTTCCCGTTTGCGATCAATTGCGCAAACTTGTAAAGACGAACGATAATCAAGACTTTTTTCGACCTGGGCATTGCGCCGCAGCTCCTGCGCGCCGTCACCGACTTCGGGTTCACCGAACCCACCCCCGTTCAACTCGCCGCGATCCCTCCGGCCCTCGAAGGCCGCGACGTGCTGGCGAGTGCCGCTACCGGTAGCGGGAAATCCGCCGCCTTCGGCATCCCCTTGATTCAGGCGCTCATGGAGCAGCCGCGCGGCACGACGCATGCGCTCATCCTGGCGCCGACGCGCGAACTGGCCCTTCAGATCACCGCCCATCTCACCGGACTCGCGAAGCACACGACCGTGCGCGTCGCAGCGGTCTTCGGCGGGGTCGCTTTCAACCCGCAAGCGAGTGCGTTCAAGCGCGGCACCGAGATCATCGTCGCGACGCCGGGGCGCTTACTCGACCATCTCGCCCAAAGAACGGCCTCGCTGAGTACCATCTCCTATCTCGTCGTCGATGAAGCGGACCGCATGCTCGACATGGGCTTCTTGCCGGTCGTGCGGCGCCTCGTGCGTCTCATCCCCACCGAACGCCAAACGCTGTTCTTCTCCGCGACGATTCCGGCAGAAATCGCCGAACTAACCAAGGAAATGCTGCGCAAGCCCGTGCGCGTCGATCTCGCGCCGCAGCGCGGCCCCGCGGTCGGCATCACGCAGACGGTCTATTCGATCGACACGATGCGCAAGGGCGATCTGCTGCTCGAGTTGCTCAAAGACAACAATATCTATCAAGCCATCGTCTTCACGCGCACGAAAGCCCGGGCGAATCGGCTCGCTGCGCTGCTCGACCGCAGTCACGTCCCCGCCGACCGCATCCACGGCGACCGTTCGCAATCCCAGCGCACCCGCGCGCTCGCCGATTTCAAGCGCGGCAAGTTCCGGATCCTCGTGGCGACCGACATCGCCGCCCGCGGGATCGACATCGCCGAACTCGGTCACGTGGTCAACTACAACGTCCCGATGGTCCCCGAAGACTACGTTCACCGTGTCGGCCGCACGGGACGCGCCAAACTCACCGGCGACGCGATCACGTTCGTCGCAGGCGAGGAAGAGAAGTATTTCTCGCAGATCGAAAAAGTGCTTGGCGGCCGGATCGCCCGTTCCAAGACGCCGGCGCTGCCGGAGCGCGCCGTCGAACCGCAGACGCCGGTTCGCCAACGCCGGCCCGACGACCACACCGTCCATGCATCCCGGCCAGTGCGCGAGGTGAAATTCGGCGCGCATCCCGGCCGGCATTTCACGTCGCCGAGCCCGAAGCGCCGCACGGCGCACGACTAGCCGCTACGGCGCACGCAGCGCGAAGAGCGGGGTCATCGGCTGAACGGCCGGATCGTCGGCGTGGCGGATGTGTCCGTCGAGCCGGAACGCGTCTTCGATCGTGCGCAGCAAGCTGTAGTGGTTGTAGAGCGTGGGATCGCTCAGGGCGCGCGGTCCGTGATTGGTGATCACGATCGTCGGGATGTGCCCACCGCCCGGGTTGTGGGCGTCGATGACGCAGCACTGCTGCGGCGCCCCAGGAACGCGATCGGCTTTCCCATCTTCGTCCCACGTGATGACGATGGCGTTGTTCCCCGTCGACCAAAACGGTGCGGCTAGTATTTCGTCGACGAGTTTTCCGGTGAACGCGTCGCCGCGGTGGACCAGTTCGCCATTGTCCTTCAGGCAGTCAGGCGGCGACTTCGGCGAGTTCACGCCGTGCATCTCGTTGCACTGATTGGGGACGATGAGCGCGAAGGCCGGCAAGCTGCCGCTCTTCAGATCGGCGTGGAGCACGTCGAAGCCGACGAGTTCCTTCGTCAGATCGGGATCGTGGTGGACGCTCGCGAAATTCGTGAAGCCCGTGTGTTTTGCCGCGTAGAGTGCGGCCGGTTCGGTGACCGTCTCGGGTGAGAAGATCGCCAGCGATCCGGGCGCCGGGATGTTCTCCAGGTATCCGCGCCAGGTCAGGCCTTTTGCGCGCAGTTGCGAAGCGAGATTCGGGCCGTCGATGAGGTGCGGCACGTAATCCGCTGCGTCCGAACCCTTACAACTCGGCTGGGTCGAGTTCGGTACGCAATACCACGCGTCGTCGTCGTGGATACCGAAGGTGTCGCCGCCGAGCAATGCGACGTAGTTGGCCTCGCTGGGGTGGACCTCGGCGAACATCTGGGTCGCCACGCCGTAGGTCTTCGCATAGGCGCTGATGTTCGGCGCGTAGCCGCGATCGAGGACGGTCGCGTACCCCTTGTTCTCTTCGACGATCACGAAGATATGGTCGTAGGCCGGGACGGCGCGGTCGCGTTCGGTCTGAGCGGCGCCGGCCGGCACGAGCGAGACGGATACGAGAAGCGCGAGCGCGGTCGCGCGGGCAGCGGTGGAAACTCGTCGCATGATGCTCCGATGATAGCCGTGGAAAATAAAGGGAAGCTTACGGGCAAGAGGTCGCCCTCGCGCTCCGAGCGCGTCGCGCAACCCCGTTGAATCGAGGACTTGCTTCCTCCCGCTTGAATGGTTCCATCCATGACTGAACCGGCCCCGAGCAAACCACAACAAGAAACCGCGGAAGAGTTCGCCGAGCGCCTGGGATTCGAGAGCGCCGCCGAGCGTGGGCTCATCGTCGGCGAGGGCATCATCACGGACCCCGAGGTCCTCAAGGGCTTGCGGGACGTAGCGGGCTAGCGGCGGCACGCTCGCTCCGCTGATTGCCGGCGCCCGCGGAAGGGAACGATCCGCGCATGAAAGACAAGCACGTCAAGCATCCGGAATCGGCCGAGACCGAGGACGATGTCTACGATCGCGAGGGGATCGAAAGCGCGGACGACACCGGGCTGATCGCCGGTGAGGAACTCATCACCAACGCGCAGATCTTGCAGGGACTGAACCAGCCGGACGAGCGCTAGGCGGAGCCCCTCGCCGGAGCGAAGGCTGCCCGCGATGCAACGAGTCGCGATCGTCGCGGGCGCGTCGGGCGGCATTGGGAGCGTTACCGTGCGAACGCTGCTGCGGGACGGGTTTCGCGTCGTGGCCGCGGCCCCCGAGGACGCGCTTCTGGCGGCGTTGCGCGACGAACTGGTCTCGGCGGGCGAACGGGCGCGCGTGGTCGCGACGGACATCACCAAACGCGACAACGTCGACCGGCTGGTGGCGACGGCGCTCGTCGCCTTCGGCCGCATCGACGCATTGGTCAATCTGGCCGGAATCGGATCGACGCCTTCGCTGGCTGACGATACCGACGCCCGCATGGAGCGCGTCGTGGCCGTGAATCTGCTCGGCGCGGCGCGCTTGATGCAGGCGGTCTTGCCGGCGATGAAAGCCCAGCGCCGGGGCGCGATCGTCAACATCGGTTCGGTCGCCGGAGAAGTCGGCGTGATGGGGATCTATTCGGGGACGAAGTTCGGCTTGCGCGGGCTCACCGATACCGTCCGCCGCGAGGTGCGCAGCGATGGTATCGGCGTGACGCTCGTCGAACCCGGTTTCGTGCGCACGCAGATGAATGCGGCGATGGGCGACGGCTTGCCCGACCCGCAGATCGTCGCGGACGCGATCGCGGCGGCGATCGACCGTCCCAGACGGCGGGTCATCGTGCCGGGGTGGTATCGTATCCCGGTCGCGCTCGCACATCACTTCCCGTGGCTGTTCGATCTCGTGTTCGGGAACGCGGCGATTCAAGACCGGCTCAATCGCGACGCGCGCGCTGGATATATCCACGGATGAGCCAGGCGATCGTCGTCACGGGCGCGTCGACGGGCATCGGTGAGGCGGTCGCGCGCGATCTCGCCGAGTGCGGCTTCATCGTCTATGCCGGCGTGCGCAACGACGGCGATGCCGGGCGCGTCGCGGCAACGCATCCCAACCTGCGGCCCGTGCTGCTTGACGTGACCGACGAAGCCGCCTGCGTGCGCGCAGCGCGGACGGTCGCGGAGGAGGGAGTGCCGCTGCTCGGCGTGGTCAACAACGCGGGCATCGCGGTTGCCGGGCCGCTCGAGTTTCTGCCGCTCGCGGAGATGCGCCGCCAATTCGAGGTGAACGTCTTCGGTGCACTGGCGGTCACGCAAGCCTTCCTGCCGCTCTTGCGGGCGCGCGGCGGCGGCCGGATCGTCTTCGTGGGCTCGATCGCGGGGCGCCTCACCCCGCCGTTGCTCGGTCCCTACAGCGCCTCGAAGCACGCGCTGCGTGCCGTCGCCAACGCCATGCGGCTGGAACTCGCGCCGGCGCATATCCGCGTGTCGCTGATCGAACCAGGTTCGGTGAAGACCCCGATCTGGGCCAAGGGCCGTGCCGAATTCACTGCGATGCTCGCGCGGCTGCCCGCCGCCGCCTTTGCGCCCTACGGCGCCTCACTGCGCAACTTGACGACCGTCACCGAAGCAGAAGAGCGCAACGGCCTGCCCGTCGCGGTCGTGGTTGCCGCGATTCGCCATGCGTTGCTGAGCCCGCGGCCGCGGCGCTCGTATCTGCTGGGATTTCCGGCCCGCGCCGGTGCGATCGTCAGCCTCTTTCCAGCGCTGCGCGACCGTTTGTTTGCGGGGATGATGAAAAAAGGCGAGACCGGAACGTAACCGCCCCGGTCTCGCGCGTCGAGCGAACCCGGTCTCAGCTATGCGCCGGCGGGGCCAGCGCCGCGTCGGCCTGTTGCACGATGCGGGCCTTGAGCTGCTGCTGCAGCCTGGCGCTGGCCATGCCGCGCTGGATATAGGCATCCGAGCCCGGCGGGACGAGCGACGTTATCCAGGCTTGCACTTGGTCGAGCGGCGCCGCGTCCGCGAACGCCGGCGGCACGAAGATCGCAATGGCCACCATGTTCATCCCGCCCCAGGCGGCGAAGACCTGCTTGCCGTGCTCTTTGAGGAACGCGAACGACAGCGCCGGGTTCCAATCGATATTGCTGAAGATCAGAAACGGAACCGCGTTCGCAGCCTGCGGCGGGATCTCCGGACTGAGTGCGATCTCCATGCCTTGCTGCGCGAGCTTCGGGTCCTTGGCGATTTCGAGCGATCCGAAATAGCGCCGGCCTTCGGTCTCGTTCTTGGCGGTTTTGGCAAGAGCATGGATTTGATCGAACGTCGCTTGATCGGCGTACGTTCCGACGATGCCGAGCACGACGCCCTGTTCGTCGGGTGCAAGCGTCGAGCGATCGGCGACGAACGCCGCGAAGCGTCTACGCGCCTCCGCGATCACGCCGGGATCACCCCACTGACCGAGCGCCCTGAGCGTGGTTTGGCGCAAGTTCCTCACCGGCGGAGGATCATCGGGCTTCGCGTCCCAGCCCAGCGAGTCGAAGAGCGGGTGCACGAGCTTGATCGCAAAGGCCGCGAACGCGTCGTGGCCGGGCTTGCTGCGTTCGTCGCGTTCGATCGTCGAGAGCGCGCCGACGATCTGGCTCCAGGCGCGTGTGTTCTGATCCGTACCCATCGACGAAGCCAGCGCGAGATACGAGCGTAAGTCGGTCTTGCCCGCTTGCGCCAGCGCCCACTGATCGTCGAGCAGCACGATTTTGTCGTCGTCCGGCAGTGAGCCGAAGGCGGCGATGTTGGTGGCGAGCGTGGCCGCGTCATAGGAAACGCGGTAGAACCCGATATCGCCGGCATTAGCGCGTAGGGGTTCGCTGCATTTGCCCGCCGCGATGCCGCTCGTATCGCGCGTGCTGAGTATCGTATAGGTCGGTGCGGCGCTACCGCCGGCGATGCCGACGGGGATCGTCCACGTGGGATTCGCCGAATCGCCCGCGCTCGCGAGCAGGAAGCGATCCTGGTGCAGCGCCAGCGTGCGATTTCCAGAGGCATCGCAGGTCGCGGTAATCGAGACGAGCGGGAAGCCGGCTTGAGCGATCCAGCCGTTGGCGTAGGAGGCCACGTCCTTCCCGCTGGCTTCGCCGAGTGCGTTCCACAGATCGGTCGCCGTCGCGTTGGAGAACTTGCGGTTCTGCATGTAGCGGCGAATGCCGCTGCGGAACGTGTCCGGTCCGAGATAGGCTTCGGTCATGCGCAAGAAGGCCTGGCCCTTGCTGTACGTGATCGCGGGATCGAAGGCGGCTTCGGCTTGAAGTTCGTCGGTCACATGCGTTTGGATCGCGTGCGAGTTCGCCTGAGCGTCGGCTTGCATCGCGCCTTCCTTGTCCCCGTCCTGAACCTGCCACCAGAGCCAGCTCGGGTTGGCCAGCGCCGTTTGGCGCGCTGCCATCCACGACGCGAAGCTCTCGTTCAGCCAGAGGTCGTCCCACCAGCTCATCGTCACGAGATCGCCGAACCATTGGTGCGCCATCTCGTGCGCCTGCACGCTGTAGACCTCTTGTTTCTGGCCTAGCGTCGCGCTCTTGCCGAGCAACAGCAGTTGGTCGTTGTACGTGATGCCGCCCCAGTTTTCCATGGCACCGGTGAAGCCGCCGGGGACGGCGATCGAGCTGAGCTTCGGCAGCGGGAACGCGATGCCGAAGTACGCGTCGTAGGCGGTGAGGATCTGCTGCGAGTTGGCGAGCGCGTAGCGGCCGTCGGCTTCGTTTCCTTTGGTAGCCCAGATTTCGTGACGCGTGCCGTTGGCGTCAACCTCCGAGATGCTGCTGAGTTCGCCCGCGGTCAGGACGACCAGGTACGAAGCCATCTTCGGGGTCGGCTGGAACGTGGTGGTCGCGGTCGTGCCGTTCACCACGCGTGTGGCGACCGGCGTGTTGGATACGGCGGTCCACGCGGCCGGGACGGTTACCGAGAGTTGATAGACCGCCCGGAACGCCGGTTCGTCCCAGCACGGGAACATGCGGCGCGCGTCGGTGGCCTCGAACTGCGTCGATACCAGGACATGGTCTTTGCCGTCGGCGCCCCGATAGGGTTGGCGGAACAGCCCGTTGGCGGAGGTCTCCATCTTCCCGCGATAGGCGAGCGTCAGCAGATGCTTGCCGGGAGCGAGGGTCGTTCGCGTCGTGAGCGTGGCGCGCTGCGTTTTGTCGTCCGGCACCACCGTGGCGGCTACACCGTCGACGGCCGCGCTCTGGAAGGTCAGGTTGAGCGCGTTGAAGACGAGCGTCTTCGTCGGCCGGCGCACTTCGAGCGTGACGCGTTCCGATCCGGCGAGCGTCAGGTTTGCGGGATCGGGGGTGACGGATATCTCGTACTTGCTGGGCACGACGTCCTTGGGGAGATTCCCGTAGGTCGTATCAAACCGGAACGGCGGCTGGGGAGCGGCCGATGCGATCCCGGCGAGGGGGAATACGAGTGCGGCGGCGAGCGCCGTTCGCGCAAGAAACGGAACGATGGCTGAACTCCTCTACGAAAAGAAGCTAGGTTCTACGAGCACTACGACGGAGACGTAGGGAAATGTTTCGCGCCGGAGGCCGGGTGCGTGGCGCGGGCCCGGGGATCATGCCGTGCGCTGCGTACCGAGCATCCGCTGCACCGCCTCGATCACCGGTGGATCGCGGGCGATCATCGTCGCGTTCGCCTCGAACACGACGAGCCGGCCGGCCTGGTCGTAGCCGAAGTCGATCCCGCAGTAGTCGAGGTCGAGGAGTTCCACGATGCTCGCCAAGCGGGCAAGGGTGGCGGCATCGAGTACCGGCTCCGGCTCTTCGCGCTGTGCGCTGAAGGCGTGGATCTTCCAATGGCTCGAGGTTGCCCGGTGTACCGGGTAGATGACGCGGTCGATCGCCATGGCGCGGTACTTGACGTACGCGCCGTCGCTATCGCGCGTGTCGGCGAAGGCGATTGCGAGCAGTTCCTCGCCGGGCAGCGTCCGCACCGCCTCGGCAAACTCGGCGGCATCGTCGACGCGCAGAAAATGAAGGCCGGTCTGGTAGCCCGGGCTACGGACGAGGAACGGAAACCGCAGACCCAGCGCGGCAGCGTCCGTTCCGCGCGGAAACGGGATCGTCGCCGGGGCGATGACGCCGCCGAGGGCGCTGAGGCGAATGGCGTTCTCCGCCCGGGTCGTGTGCCGCACGCGCTGTGGCGGATTGATGATCCGCGTGCGGGTCCCGGCCAGCGCACGCTCGGCGAAATCGAGTCCGCGCCGCGCGCGATCCGCGTCGCCGATCGTGTTGAACACGGTGTCGTACGTGCCGAAGTGCGTTCGCGGGGAGAATGACTCGGCGATGAGCGTCGTGAGCGCGAATCGGCTGGGATCGAGCACGTGCCCGAGCGAGATGTTCCCGCCCAGCGCCGAGGCGACGACCAGGACGCGCGGGTGTGGGCCGGGCCCCCTCACGGGCGTGGTTGCGAGCCGGCCGTCGGGAAAGCCCGCTCGCCAGTGCCGCTGGGCGGTGAGCTGGTCGCCCGCGCGTTCGGCGAGCACAGCCAGCCCGCGATGCGCGTCGCGATTGCCCGGGTCGAGTTCGAGTGCGCGCTCGAACGCACGTGTCGCCGCCTCGTTTTCACCGGCATCGACCAGCAGACTGGCAAGCGCGGCGTGGCCGGCGGGTTCCTCGGGGTGTGCGGCGACGGCTTGAGCGAACACGGTCCGCGCCGCGTGAGCTTGCCGGCGGGTCGCAAGCAGCGCGCCCAAGCGCATCAGGGTCGGGAAATGCGTTGCCTCGGCATGGAGCAACTCCACGTAGGCCCGCTGTGCCGCGTCTGGGTTGCCCTCGGACTCGAGTTGACATGCGCGCGCGAAGCGTTCGTCGATGCTGATTTCACCCACCATCAACCAGAGACCGTGCGGCCGCTCAAAGGGGTGCAGCCCTCCCCTGCTCGCGGAAAAGGGAGGTCAGACCTTGAGCTGACGTGCGCTCCGACTCCGACTGCACCCCTAGCGCCCGGACACCCCGTTGGGATAGAATTGTGGGGTTCGGCTTTCGGCCCCAGGCCGCGAGTCCGTACGAAAATCCCCTTTTGGGGTGGTCCGGTCAACCGAGCCTGGCGCCCGCAGGCGCCGGGTTCCGGCGAAGCCGGAACCTGTGTAGGGCAGCGCGCCCCATGAAGCGACGCTGCCGTTACCCACCTACGCACCGGAAAGAGACACATGGCTACGACCAAGAAGCGTGTGACGACGGCGAAAAAAGAACGCCGCCCCAAACGCAAGATCTGCAATTTCTGCGCCGACAAACTGCCCGACATCAACTATAAGGATGCGACTCGCCTGCGCAAGTACATCAGCGAGCGGGGTAAGATTCTGCCGCGCCGTATCTCGGGGAACTGCGCCCGCCACCAGCGCGCATTGACGGTGGCCGTGAAACGCGCCCGCGTGATTGCCTTCCTTCCTTTCACCAGCGAATAACCCCGAGGTCAACCGATGAAAGTCATTCTGCTGAGCGACGTTCCGGCGCTCGGTAAACGCGGAGCCGTCGTTAATGTCGCCGATGGCTACGCGAACAACTTCCTGTTTCCGCGCAAGCTCGCCGTCACGGCTTCGGAAGGCGCGCTCAAGACGCTCGAACAGCAAAACAAGGCCAAGGCCCGCAAGCAGGCCGATGAAGTTGCCAACGCCCACGAAGTCGCGCAGCAACTCGAAGCGACGACCCTCAAGGTGACGGCGCGCGCCGGCGGCAACGGCCGACTGTTCGGCACGGTCACGAACGCAAACGTCGCGGCAGCGATCCACGAGCAACTCGCCGTCACGATCGATCGCCACAAGATCGAGATGAAGGACGGGATCAAGGCGCTCGGCACGTACGCTGTGCAAGTGCGTCTGGGGAACAGCATCATCGCCAAGACATCGGTGCAGGTCGTCAACGAGAACTGAGATGGCTGCGTCGGAGGAGAATCCGCACGTCGGCCGGCTGCGTCGCAAACATCGCGGCGACGAGGGCGTACGCCGCGAGATCGCGGCTCTCTACGAAGTGCTTTCGGGGGCGCTGGGACCCGAAAAGGTCGTCATGCGTGCCGGGAAGCTCGGCACCCTCAAGCAGATGCGTTCGCAGGCGATCCCCGATCGTCTGCTCGCGCTGCAGCGACTGGTGTTCGAGGATCCCACCATCGAGAAGCTGCCGGCGAAGCCGCAGTACCGCGCGCTGATCGCCGAGATCGAAGACGCGCTCGCGGATCTGGTCGCCAAGGCGACGATCGAAGACAATCTCGAGAAGAAAGTCAACGCGAAGATGGTGGCGCGCCATCAGGACTATCTGCGCGAACTCCGGATGGAGGCGCTGCGGGAAGAAGCCGGTCCCGAGACGCCGGCGACGCAGCGCAAGCTCGACGACCTCGCCGCGCTCGAACGGCGCAAGCTCAACACGGCCGCGCTGGACGTATTGCGGCCGCGCACGCTCGACGAAATCGTCGGCCAGGAGCCGGCGATCAAGGCGCTGCTCGCGAAGCTCGCCTCGCCGTACCCGCAGCACGTGATTCTCTACGGCCCGCCCGGCGTCGGCAAAACAACCGTGGCGCGGCTGGCGCTCGAGCTCGCGAAGAAGCGCCCCCACGGACCGTTTGCGGCCGACGCCCCGTTCGTAGAGGCTAGCGGCACGACGCTGCGCTGGGATCATCGCGAGACGACGAACCCGCTGCTGGGCTCGGTGCACGATCCGATCTACCAAGGTTCCAAGCGCGATTTCGCCGAGGGCGGCATCCCCGAACCAAAACTGGGCCTCGTCACGCGCGCGAGCGGCGGCGTGCTCTTCATCGACGAGATCGGCGAAATGGACCCGGCCATGCAGCCCAAACTCCTCAAAGTGCTCGAGGACAAGCGGGTCACCTTCGAATCCTCGTACTACGACGAGCACGATCCCAACGTCCCGGCCTACGTGAAGAAACTCTTCGCAGACGGCGCTCCGGCGGATTTCATTTTGATCGGCGCCACGACGCGCGACCCGGAAGCCATCGACGCCGCCATCCGCTCGCGGTGCGCCGCCGTCTATTTCGAGCCGCTGACGCAGTCCCAGATCGTGCGGATCGTCCATGAAGCAGCGGCGCGATTGGGCGCCCGGGTGATGAAGAGCGTCCCCGCTCTCATCGCCTCGTATACCATCGAAGGTCGCAAGGCCGTTCAGATTCTAGCCGATGCCTACGGACACGCACTCTATCGCGCGGGCAAGCGTGCGGTCACCGTCCGCGATGAAGACGTGCTCGAAGTCGTGCAGGCCGGCCGGATCGTGCAGCACACGCTGGCGCATGCCAAGCGCCGCCGCGAGATCGGCAAGGCACACGGCCTGGGCGTGATTCAATACGTCGGTTCGATCGTCGAGATCGAAGCGGCCGCGTTCGACGCGCGCGAGCCGCACCGGGGTTCGATCCGCTTCAACGACACGGCCGGCTCGATGTCACGTGACTCCGTTTTCAACGCAACCGCGGTCATGCGGGCCGTCGCCGGGATCGATCCGGCCGACTACGACCTGCACGTCAACGTCGTGGGCGGCGGCAACATCGACGGACCGTCCGCGGGTCTGGCCTTCTTTCTCGCGCTCTACAGCGCGCTCACGAGAACGCCGCTCCCCCAGGACATCGCGGTCACCGGTGAGGTTTCGATCGCCGGCAACGTGCGCGCCATTGGCGGCGTGGTCGAAAAACTCTATGCGGCGCGCCAGGCCGGCATGCGCGCGATCGTGATCCCCAAAGAAAACGCGCGCGAGATCGAAGCGACGCCGGACGGGATCATCGTGATCCCGGTCGCGACGGTCGCCGAGGCGCTGACCGCGTACGGCGTGCGGCTCCCGTCGGCCGCGCTCGGCCGCGTGGCCAAGGGACGCGCGGTGCGCCGATGATGAACGCTCCGCACTACGTCGCGCCGGGGATCGACCGCATCCCGCCCAACAACCTCGAAGCGGAGATGGCGCTCTTAGGCTCGGTGCTCGTCGATCGCGAGATGATGGCGGCCGTCAGCGAAATCGTCCGGCCCGAGGATTTCTACGCGCCGCTGCACGAGACGATCTACCAGGCCCTGCTCGCGCTCTCGGATCGCGGCGAGCCGCTCGACAAGGTCTCGCTGGCCGAAGAACTGCGCTCGCGCGGGATGCTCGACAAAGTCGGCGGCCTGGCCTATCTCACGTCGCTGATGGACACGGTCCCGACGGCGGCCTCGGCCGAATACTATGCCAAGATCGTGCGCGAGAAGTCCTCGCTGCGCGGGCTCATTCACGCCGGAACGCTCGTCACCTCACTGGGCTACGAGGGCGAAGAAGATGCCGCGGCCGCGCTCGACCGTAGCGAGCAGATCGTCTACGACGTCACCAACCGCGGGATGCGCGCACCGTTCCGTCCGGTCAAGGAGATGCTGCTGGGCGTCTTCCAGGATCTGGAACGCCGCCACGAGCATGCCGGCGACCGCACGGGCCTGACGAGCGGCTTTCGCGACATCGACGAATACACCGCCGGCTTCCAACCGGGCAACCTGATCATCTTGGCGGCCCGCCCCGCGATGGGCAAGACGTTCGATGGCGCTCAACATGGCCGTCGCCGCAGCCAAGGACGAGCGCAAGCCGATTGCGATTTTCTCGCTCGAAATGACCAAGCAAGAACTCGTCGAGCGTTTCATCTCATCCGAGGCGCGGCTCGATGCCTCGAAGCTGCGGCGCGGCGCGATCAAGGCGCACGAGTGGGACGAGATCGGCAAAGCGATGGGCGTGCTCAACGATCTGCCGATCTATCTCGACGATTCGGGTTCGGTGACGGTCACGGAGATTCGCAGCCGAGCCCGGCGGCTCAAATCGACCGTCGGCCTTGCCGCCGTGTTCATCGACTACTTGCAACTCGTGCGCCCCTCGTCGCTCGGGCGGCAGGTCAATCGCAACGAAGAACTCTCGGAGATTTGCCGGATCCTCAAGGCGACGGCGAAGGATCTCGAGATCCCGATCGTGGCGCTCGCGCAGCTCAATCGCGGCGTCGAGGCCCGTCAGGACAAGCGCCCGATGCTCTCCGACCTGCGCGACTCGGGTGCCATCGAGCAAGAAGCGGACCTGGTGACGTTTCTGTATCGCGACGCCTACTACAACCGCGAAACCTCGCCCGAACCCGACCTGACCGAATTCATCATCGCCAAGCACCGGAACGGGAAGGTCGGGATGGTTCGCCTGCGCTTCCTCCAGGACCACACGCTGTTCGTTCCGTATGGAGACGAATCACACTACTCTCCACCATGATCGATAAGGGACACGGATGATCCCTGCGCACGTGCGGCTCGGCGTCAGCGATCTCGACGCCTCGGCCCGGTTCTATGGGCAAGCGCTGGGTCTCGACGTTCATCGCTCGGGGACCCAACTGCGCATCTCGTTCGGCGATTTCTCGCTCTTGCTCGAAGAAGCGCGACCGACCGAACGAGCCAAGATCGCGCTCGGTTTCCGCGTGCCGTCGGCCGCGCTGCTCGGCGCGATCGCGGAACGGGCGGGTAAGAACGGCGGTCACGTGCTCGCCGGTCCGGCGGCCGGCGACGACGGCGGCCAAACGCTGCTGCTGATGGACCCCGATCAGTACCAGCTCGAGATCGTCGCCCCTTAGCCGAGTTTGTCTTCGGCGAGTTCCTGGAGTTCGGGATCGCCGATTCCGTGGCGCAAGTAGTTGCGCGAGAGATCCACGTATTCGGTTGCGGCGAACTCGACCCAGTGCACGGCCGCACCGTTGAGGCCTTTCTTTACTTGCGCGGGCGCACCGGCGGCCACGACCTCCGGCGGGATGATCGCGTTCGCGCCGACGACCGCGCCGGCCGCGATGAGCGCGCGCCGGCCGACGACCGCATCGTTGAGCACGACCGCGTTGCTGCCGACGAGCGCGCCGTCTTCGATCACGCAGTCTTCCATCGTGACGCAGTGACCGATCGTCACGTCGTCGCCGATGATCGTCTGGTTGTTCACGCTCACGTGGATGACCGAATTGTCTTGCACCGAGGTGCGCGCGCCGATGCGGATCGGGCCGTTGTCGCCGCGTACGACGGCGCCGAACCAAATGCTCGAGTGCTCGCCGATCTCAACGTCGCCGATCAAGACGGCGGTCGGCGCGATAAAAGCCGACGCGGCGATCTTGGGACGCTTCCCGTGGTATTCGATGATCATTCGGCCCCCTCGGCGAACGGCGAGAGGACTCATCTTTTCTATCGGGTCCGAGGTCCCTTGACGTGGCCGAACATCGTCATCAAACGCCGCTCCGCGGCACGAAAGTCATCCCGCGTCCGGCGCCGGACGACCCACAGTACACCGGGGTCAACTACGCCTACGCGGGACGGGAAGGCCATATCCATGAGGTCGTCCTGATCGGCGGCCGCGAACTCGCGAAGGTCGGCTTCGACGACCGCAAGATCGTCTATTACTTCCTCGACGACCTCGAACGCGAGGATGCCGCGCCCAAGCGCACCTTTCACGACTTGCCGGAGAACGCTTGACCCCGGCGGGGAGGCTCGAACGCCGGAACGGGCCGAAGCAGAAGCCATGAGCGCAGCGGTCCCCGAGCATTCCCACCCCCATGCCCACGCGGACGGAACGGTCCACACCCACGCGCACGGCCATGCCGATTTCGATCACCGCCACGAACCTGACCCGGACGCCGAGCACGATCATCCCGGCGGCACGGCCCCTCACGAGCACGGCGACGGGGTCCTTCATACCCACGGCGACGGTGAGGGAGAGCCCGCCTAGTGCCGCGGCCGCGCGGCCCGACGACCGGACCCACCCGTTCGATGCGCTTGCCGGTCGCGCTCGACCAGTGGTTCGAATCCCGCCTACGCACCCATCCGCTGCGCTCGGCGAGCGACGTGCTCGTCGAACTGGTGCACGGTGGTTTGCGGTTGCGCGACGGCTACATGGCGATTCATCGCCATCAACTCGAAGGGCGCCGCAATCGGCCGGCGGCCTACGCCGAGTATCTGGCGTGTCTCTCCGACACGTTCGGTCCCGAGTACGTCGAGCATCTCGAACGCTGGTTGGCCGCCGACGGTATCGCCGTTACGGCGCCGGTGTAATCTCGACTTCGTCGTAGCGGCGCAGCTTGTAGATCGCCGTCGAGACGAGCCAACTCAGCGCGAAGATTCCGATGATCCCGTACCCGATCGTACCGAAGTTGTCACCGGCGCTTGCGATCGCGTTCCAGAACGCGCCCTTCCAACCGAATCGGTCGCCGAGGATGGCGAGTGCCTCGATCGATCCGACCGCGACCGCGACGAGCACCGAGACGAGCGTGACGTTGAGGTTGTAGTACAACTTGCGGACCGGCTTCACGAAGGCCCAACCGTAGCAACCCAGCATCAGGATGCCGTCGGTCGTGTCGAGCAAGCACATCCCCGCCGTGAAGAGGAGCGGGAAGATCAGGATCGTGCAGACCGGCAGCCCTTTGCCGGCCTCGAGCGCGGCGATCCCGAGCAGACCCACTTCGGTCGCGGTGTCGAAGCCCAGGCCGAACAGGACGCCGAGCGGGTACATCTGCCGGCTCGAGCGGATTCCGCGCACGAACGGTCGCAGCAGCCGTCCCATGATGCCGCGTTGCGCGAGCGCTTCGTCGACGACGACGGCTTCATACGGTTCGCCGCGCCGCACGGCGCGGAACGAGCGGTACACCTCGATCAAGACCACGAGGTTGATCGCCGCGATCGCGAACAGAAAGAGTGCCGAGATCGCCGTTCCGATCACGCCGCCGGCGGTTTGCCATTCCGGCAGGAAGGTGCGGACCGCATCGGCAGCGAGCGCGATCCCGATCGAGAGCGCGACGACGATCGTCGAATGTCCCAGTGAGAAGAACAAGCCGACCGAGAGCGGATGCTTGCCCTCCTGCATCAACGTACGGGTGACGTTGTCGATCGCGGAAATATGGTCGGCATCGACCGCGTGCCGCAAGCCGAACGTGTACGCCAGCAGTGCCGTGCCCAAGAGTACCGGGTGGCTGGCAAACGCGAGCAAGGCGAGCACCCACGCGCCGGCGTTCGCCGCGACGAGCAACGCGTAGATGACCCCGATGCGCGCCCGCGTCTCGCCCGGGCTGTCGTCGAACACGCGCGCCAGCGCCGCGAGCCCGAAGGCCCCGCTGCGGGCAGGAACCGACGCCGGTGTCGCGCTCGTCATTTGGTCAGCGAATAGCTCAAGCGGATGGTGCGCGGGTTGGACGGATGGACGTGATAGTCGTTCACGCCGCACGTTCCCGCCGCCTGACATGGTCCGGCGACGGCCGGATCGAGCGCCGCATTGACCGGATTGCGCGCATCGTACGGCAGCCACGATTGGTAGAAGTACGCGACGTCGTCCGACGGCGCGTTGAGGACGTTGAAGATATCGAGCCTGAGGCTGTGCCTGCGGCTGAGCTTGGCGACGTATTGAAAATCGACCAAGCCGGAAGGTGCCGACACCGCGTCACCGGCTTGATCGAGTACGCGCGGCCCGAAATAGCGATAGCGAAGCGTCGCCGCATACGACGTGTGGTTCAAGGTAATCCCGGCCGAGCTCACCACGTTGAGCGATTCGGGAACGAAGGTGCCCGCGTTTTGCGGATCGGTCAGAAATCTGGCGGTCGCGCAGGCCACGTCCGCGTCGAGCGTCAGCGTCCTCGAGGGCGAGTAGAAGTTCGTCAACTCGATCCCTTTGCGAAGCGTCGGTCCGTTGGGTGTCGTGACGCCGTGATCGCCGTCGAAAACGAGCTCCGAGGCGATGTTGAGTTTCCAAAACGTCAGCGTGCCGGTGTACTTGCCGCCGTTCGAGTAGCGGTACCCGATCTCCGAGCCGAACGCCCGGACCATCGGAGGGTAACTCTGCACCGGATTGCCTTGCGCGTCGATCGTCGTGCGCGTCTGTGGATCGACCGTCTGAGTCGTTCCGCGACCGTCGTTGCTGTGATAGCTGTCGCCGAAATCAAGATACAGTTCGCTGTTGGGCGTGAAGGCATAGGCGGCGGTCGCCTTCGGATTGACCATCGCCGCGCTCGTCTTGCCTGAGTTCTGCGGGAGGAACGCAGCCACGCGATCGGTGATCCCGTCGTAGCGCAGTCCTGCGGTGAGGCGGAGTTTGCCCAGGTGCTCGCTCACCTGCGACCACAGAAAGCCGTTGCGCTCGAGGACGCGATCGTTGCTCAGCGTTCCGTTCGCGTACCGGACGCGGTCGTTGGTGAGAAACAACCCCAGCGTGGAGATATTGTCGGTCCGTTCGCCGGCGCCGAGCTCCAGAGTCGTCACATGGCCGAGATCGATGTCGCGGATGAACCTAGCGCCGGAAACGAAACGCTTGTCTTCCTGTTCGCGCTGATCGCCGCAGCCGAACGAAAACGGCACCGGCGTCACCGAGCCCGGCGCCGCCGAACCGTTCGCCGGCGTCGTGTTCGCGGGGCAATACGAAACGTATCCGGTGCGAATCGTGCCCGGGACGCAGGTCGAGTAGGCGGCGACGCACGTCTGCGGATTGGCCGTGACGTTGTAGTAGTCGCCGGCATCGAATTGGGAATAGGTGAAGTTCGAGAAGAGATCGAGGCCGTACGATTCTCCGAAGGCGCTCGAGCGTGTCATGCCGTTGGGATCCAGGTGCAGGTATTCGGCTGAGAACGCATAGCGGAAGGTCTGCCCGCCGTCGCTCGGATCGAGCGCACCGAAGGGGCCGAGCAGTCCGGCACCAACCAGACGCTCCGGAATCTGATCGGAAGAACGGAAATCGCCGCGGTATGCTGAGGCGGTGAGGTTGAAGCTCGTATTGCCTTTGGTCTCGCTCCAGCGCACGACGCCGTTGATCTTCTTGTAATCGTCGGGATTGACGAACGGACCGTCGTCGTGATAGAGCTCCAGCGCCGCGAGCAGGTTGCCGGCGCCCAGCTTCGGCGACGCGGCGAGGAAGAGACGGTCGTAGCCGTAGTCACCGCCGCCGAGCGTGACGGCCGGCGCGATCGTGTCCCGATACGAGAGTTCGTACGAGCCCGCCGTCGAGAAATCACCTTCGCCGGCGTAATACGGCCCCTTCTTGAACGTGACGAACGAGACCAGTTCCGGCATCAGCCAGTTGATGTCGGAATACCCTTGTCCGTGCGCGTGGGTCGGCATGTTGACCGGGATGCCGGCGATCGTGCCGGCCAGGTCCGTGCCGTGATCGAGTTGGAATCCGCGCAGGTAGTATTGGTTGGCTTTGCCTTCGCCGCTGTGCTGGCTGATCACGATCCCCGGAATATCTTCGAGCACTTCACCCGGTCGCAGAACCGGGCGCGCCGCGATCTGGTCCATATCGATCGTGCCTTCCGACGCGGCGGTCGCGATGCCGACCAGATTCGTAGCCCGGCCGACGTTCGTCGATGTGCGGCCGATCGTCGCTAGCGGTGTCGGACTCGCAGACGGCGACGCACTCGGAGCCGTCGCCGGTGCGGGCGACGGCACGACGAAAGCGACGATCGCAAGAACGGCGCGTGCAGCGAGCATCGGCCATTCTAACGTGAAAAAACGTGCGCTGCGCGTCTACACCGTAGATTATACGCGCCGGCGCGTGCGCCGGGCGGTTACGGCGATGGGGCGCGCGCGGTCAATCCCGAGCGGACGAGCAGGTCGATCCAGTCGTCCATCCCGGCGCCGGTGCGTGCCGAGAGTTCGAGGATCGGGACGCCGGGATGCACTGCGTGGATGCTCGCGCGCGCCGTTTCGCCCGCGAAGCCGACGGCCGCCGCGAGGTCGATCTTCGTGATCAGCGCGACCTGCGCGGTGTTGAAGGCGAGCGGGTACTTCAGAGGTTTGTCCTCACCCTCGGTCACCGAGAACAGGACGGCTCGGAACGCTTCGCCCAGATCGTACTCGGCGGGACAGATCAGGTTGCCGACGTTCTCGATGAAGAGCGCATCGAGCGGTCCGATGTCCCAGCCGTCGAGCGCGCCGGTGATCATCTGCGCGTCCAGGCGGCACTCCTCGCCGGTGGTGATCTGCCGGACCGGCGCGCCGCTGCGGCGCAGCCGCAGGGCGTCGTTCTCCGTCGCCTGGTCGCCGACGAGCGCGGCGACGCGGTAGCGAGGCGCGAGCCGCCGGAGCGTCTCTTCGAGCAGCGTCGTCTTACCGGAGCCGGGGCTCGAGAGCAGGTTGACCACGAACGTTTCCGATGCGCGGAATCGCGTGCGCAGCGCGGCTGCGAGTTCGTCGTTCTTGCTCAAGATCGACTGCTCGATCGCAATCGTATTGGTCATGGATCGGGGACCTCCATCGCGACGATGTGTAGTTCACGTCCGCGCACGATGTGCGGCGCCGGCAAGCCGCATTCCGGGCAGCGCAAGATAATCCGTTCGAGCGTCCGTTCCTGGCCGCACTGCTCGCAGTAGACGACGAGCGGGACCTCCTCGATCGCAAGCTGCGAGCCGGCGGCGACGGTGTTCGCGCAGGCCAGCTCCCACGAGAAGCGCAGCGAGTCGCAGGCAACCCCGGCCATCGCGCCGACGCGCAGGTGCACGGCGCTCACGCGGTCGATGCCGCGCTGCGCGGCTTGATCGGTAACGCGCTCGAGGATGCCCATCGCGAGCGAGAGTTCGTGCATCGTGCGAGCGCCGGTCCGGCTATGCCGGCCGCCCCGTGTCGAGTTTTTGCCCGAAGCGTCGCGCGAACGCGATCCCGAATTGCAGCGAGCGCTGCACGTCGGGATCCTTGAGCACCGCGAGCAACCCGAAGAGCGAGGTGGTCCGCTGCGAAGCCGCCGCATCTCGCGTCGCCTGCAGTGCGGAGTTTGCCGCTTCGTCGACCAGTGCTACCGATCGGTCGAGGAACACGCTCGAGCCGAGCAGCGCCCGCGTCTGCGGCGATTCGACGACGGCGAACAGATCGTTGAGGAGCTTCACGAGTTGCCGCGGATCGATGGTGCCGAGTTCCCGAACCGCTTCGACGGTTCGGCCGGTATACTGCTCGCGGAGCTGCTGCACGAGGCCGTTGAGATTGTCGGCGATCTGCGGCGCGCGCACGAGCAGGCGTTCGAGGGACTCGAGCAGCGCCGTGACCCGCTCGAGCTGGTCGAGGATGCCTTCGAGGGAGCTTGCGGTCCGCTCGTCCTGCAGCCGTTCGAGCAACAGTTGGAAGCTGGGTGATTCGCTGAGGCGTTCGAGCTGTCCGATGGTGCGCGCCAGGCGGTCGAAGCCGCCCGTCTCGCCGCCGGTCCGCTCGCGTACGTCGCCGATGGCGCGGTTCACGTTGTCCGCGATGTCCGGGCTGCGCTTGAGCCACTGGCCAAAGGAATCGAGGAGATATTCGATCTCCGGGCCGCGCTCGAGCAGTGCCGACAACTGCTGGCGGGACTCCGCATCGAGCGTGGCCCCGTTCGAGGCTTCCTGGGGGAGCGCATTCATGGTGGACCGCCTTTATTAGGACGTACACTTAGCAAGCAGGAAGTTTCTTGCGACTTTGGTAGCACGCTTTCCTAGCGCTTGCTCGACCTTCGTCCTCGTTTTTTACCCGGTCTCCATTTTCGTCTCGCCTCCATCATCTCTCCACACCACCGCGGCGTCGCTGCGCAGTTTCGGGGGAACTCCATGGCAACGGTAGTTTGGCTCCACGGCGGAGCCTGTAACGGCAATACGCAGTCGTTTCTCAACGCCGAGGAGCCGACCGTCGTCGACCTCGTCACCGACTTCGGAATCGACATCATCTACCATCACTCGTGCATCCCGCTGATGGGGGAGCAGGCCAAGTCGACGCTCCTGCGCGTCCTCGAGAACGGCGGCCCGGATATCTTCGTGATGGAAGGGACCGTCATCCAGGGTCCCAACGGCACGGGCCGCTACGATATGTTCTTGGGGCGCCCGATGACCGAATGGGTGCGCGAGTATGCCGCCGCCGCGAAGTTCACCGTCGCGATCGGCGATTGTGCGTCCTGGGGTGGAATTCCGGCGACCAAGCCCAACCCGACCGATTCGGTCGGGTTGCAGTTTCTCAAGGGGCAGCACGGTGGCTTTCTCGGCAAGAACTACCGCAGCAAGGCCGGTTTGCCGGTGATCAACATCCCCGGCTGCCCCGCGCATCCCGATTGGGTCACGCAAGTGCTCGTCGCGGTCGCCAGCGGCCGGCTCTCCGATATCGCACTCGACGATCTGCAGCGCCCGCAGACGTTTTTCAAGACGTTCACGCAGACGGGCTGCACGCGCCACCAGTACTTCGAGTTCAAACAGTCCGTCAAAGAATTCGGCCAAGGCACGCGCAAAGGGTGCCTGTTCTACGAGCAAGGTTGCCGCGGATCGTTCACGCATTCGCCGTGCAATCGGATCCTGTGGAATCGGCAGTCCAGCAAAACGCGCGCCGGGATGCCGTGCATCGGCTGCACCGAACCGCAGTTTCCGCATCACGATCTCGCGGCCGGGACGGTGTTCAAGACGCCGCTCGCCTTCGACGTCGTCCCCCGAGAGTTGCCGGAAGGCACCGATCCGATCAGCTATTCGGCGCAAGCCGCGCTTGCGCGCGCCGTCGCCCCCAAGTGGGCCCAAGAAGACCTGTTCGTCGTCTAGGCGAGGAGAAAGCAGCACATGGCTCAAGTCGTTCAACTCAACGTCGGCGCGGTCGGCCGCGTCGAGGGTGATCTCGATGTCCGCGTAACGCTCGACGACGGCGTCGTCGTCGACGCCTGGACCGAAGCGAGCATGTTCCGGGGCTTCGAGATCATCCTCAAGGGAAAAGATCCGCAAGCCGGCCTGATCGTGACGCCGCGCATCTGCGGGATCTGCGGCGGCAGTCACCTCTACAAAGCGTGCTATGCGCTGGACACGGCGTGGGCGACGGAAGTGCCGCCCAACGCGACGCTGGTCCGGAACATCGCGCAGGCCTGCGAGACGCTGCAGAGCATCCCGCGCGTCTATTACGCCCTCTTCGCGATCGACTTCGTCAACAAGGCCTATGCGAAGGCGAGCATGTTCGACGAGATCGTGCGCCGCCACGCGCCGTTCGTCGGCACCAGTTACGAGCCGGCGGTCCAGGTCTCGGCAAAGCCGGTCGAGATCTACGCGCTCCTGGGCGGGCAGTGGCCGCACTCGAGTTTCATGGTGCCGGGCGGCGTGATGAGCGCCCCGACGCTCAGCGACGTGACCCGCTCGATCAGCCTGCTCGAGTACTGGCGGACGAACTGGCTCGAGCCGCTTTGGCTGGGCTGTAGCGTCGAACGTTGGCTCGAGAACAAGAGCTGGGCCGACGTTCTCGCCTGGCTCGACGAAAACGAAAGCCACCGCAATAGCGACTGCGGATTGTTCATCCGGTTCGCGCAAGAAGTCGGACTCGACAAGATCGGCGCCGGCCCAGGCAAGTACATCTCGGCCGGGACCTATTACGATCCCGCGCACTACACGCATCCGACGATCGACGGCCGCAACGCGGCGGTCATCCAGCAGAGCGGGATTTTCGACGGCACGAATTTCCACGCGTTCGATCAATCGCGAATCCGCGAGGATCACACCAACAGTTTCTTCCGCGGCAGCGCGCAGTTGCATCCCTTCGACGGCGTCACCGATCCGATCGATCCGGCGGAGGGCAAGCGCGAGAACAAGTATTCCTGGGCGAAATCGCCGCGCTACGACGTGCCGGGGCTGGGCTATGTCCCGCTCGAGACGGGCCCGCTGGCCCGTCAGATCAACGCCTCGCAGACCGGCGGCGGCGCATGGCAAGACAGCGATCCGCTGTTCCTGGACGTCTACAGGACGATCGGGCCGAGCGTCTTCACGCGCTTGCTCGCGCGCATGCACGAAGCGCCCAAGTACTACTTGCGCGTCAAGAGCTGGCTCTCGCAACTCGACCTCAAAGAGAAGTTCTACATCAAGCCGCAGGAACTGCCCGACGCGGCGGGATTCGGCGGGACCGAGTCGGCGCGCGGCGCGCTCTGCGATTGGATTCGCATCGAGAACGGGAAGATCGCCAACTATCAGGTCATCACGCCGACGGCTTGGAACATCGGCCCGCGCGATGCCAAGGGGCAGCATGGTCCGATCGAGCAAGCGATGCTCGGGACGACCGTCAAGGACAACGACGACCCGATCGAACTCGGCGTGATCGCGCGCAGCTACGATTCGTGTCTGGTCTGCACCGTCCACGCCTACGACGCGAAGACCCATCGCGAGATCGCGCGCTATCGAACCGGCGCTCTCGTCTGAACCCGGTGACGTCGTCGTCGTGGGCTGCGGGAATCTCGTGCGCAGCGACGACGGCGCCGGCCCGATGCTGGTGCGCCGCCTGTGGGAACTCGGCGTCCCGCCCGGCGTTCGCCTTGCCGACGGCGGGACCGCCGGGATGGACGTCGCCTTTCAGATCGCCGGCGCGCGCGAAGTCGCGATCGTCGATGCATGTCTGAGCGGGGCGGAGGCCGGAACCATCTTCGAGATTCCCGGCGAGGACGTCGAAACGCCGCCGCTCGCCGGGATGAACCTGCATGCGTTCCGGTGGGATCACGCGCTCGCGTTCGGGCGCTGGCTGCTCAAGGACAAGTTCCCCTCGCGCGTGACGGTGTTTCTGATCGAGGCGCGCAGCGTCGAACCCGGCGTGGGGTTGAGCCCGCCGGTCGAACGGGCGATGCACTCCGTCGCTGCGGAGCTGCTGCGCCGGTACGGCGCCGAGGCAGCCGGTGGCGAGCGTGGGCGGGTTCGATCGTAGCGCGATTCGTGCGTACGCGCGGATCGAAGGGGAGGCTGGGATGTGGGTCGTGTATCTTGACGTACTTTTCGTGGACGGGGTCGCCCGGCGCCGCATCGCGGCCTACGCTTCGCGCGCGCAGGCCGAATGTGCGGCGAAGTGGATGGAGCGCGCGGCCGACCGCGACCTCCCCGGCCCGCCGAGCGGGTACTAGCAGGTGCTGACGCCGCAACCGCTGGGGATCTGGTCGGGCCCCGCCGGCGAATTGTTGTTGCCCGAGTTCAGCGGCGACGAGCGCGCTGCGCTGGCGCGCGTCCTGCGCGGCGAACTCGACGATCTTCCCGCCGCCTGGGGTTTCTTCGCGCACGCGGTTCGCGGCGAGGCGGACGCGGCGCTCGCCGCGATCGCGGGCGTCGATCCGCTCGCCGCGTACAATCGCTTCGTGTTTACCTCGGCGCGCGAAGCGTTCGACGATTTGCGGCTGCGCGCGACCGGCGACCTGGCATCGCTCGTCCGGCTCGCGGCCTTCCGGCGCGGTTTCAGCGCGACCGTGCCGCAGGCGAACTCGGCTGATCCCGTGATTCAAGCGACGCTGCTCGCCGCGCAAGCCTTCGCGCGGCGTGCCGCCGGCGACGGCGGTCCGCTGGACGACTTGCGCGCCGCCGCGGAAACGGCTGCAGACGCGTCGCCGTTGCTCGCGGCTCGTTACTACAGCGACTGGGTCGCGCTGGCCGCCGAAGGCGCGATCGATCCCGAGGTGCAGCTCGCGGCGTTGCGGCGGGCTCGCGAACTCGCGCGCCCCATGGCGCTCGGCGAAACGAAAGCCGAACTGGCACTGCAATACGGGATGCTCTGCCAGGCCGCGGCGGGTGAACAAAAAGCGCGGCTGCTCGAAGCGGCCGGAGCGTACCAGGAAGCGCTTACGGTTTTCCGGCGCGACGGCGAGTTCGCCGAACGCTGGGCGCTCGCGCACATGAACCTCGCGGTGGCGTATCTCGCGATGCCGGGCGAGGGCGACGCCGCGCACCTCCGGCCCGCCGTCGCGATCCAATCGCTGCGCGAGGCGCTCACGGTGTTCACGCGCGAGACCAATCCGTATTGGTGGGCGACCACGACGACGAATCTCGCGACCGCGCTGCAGGAAGCCCCGACGGCACGCCCGGCCGAACACCTCCGTGAAGCCGTGGCGCTGTACGACAGCGTGCTCAACGTCCGGCGCGTCGAGCGCGACGACCTCGCGATTGCGCGCGTGCAGGCGAACGCGGGCAACGCGCTGGTCGCGCTGGGCGAGTTCGCGGCGGCGATTCCGCGGCTCGAGGAAGCGGCTCAACTCTTCGAGGCCGAGGGCGATCCCGCCGCCGCCTCAGCCGTCGCCGCGCTGTTGAACGAGGCGCGCACGCGCAGTCACGAACCCCAGCAGGAGGCCGAAATGGAACTCGAGGACGTTGCACGCCGCGCGGACGAGGCGCTCGAAGCCGTTCGCGCGCTCGCGGACGGCGCCGCGCGCGACAAGGCGCTCGAGCTCAAAGCGGCGCTCGACGCGCTCACGCGATCCGGCCTCGTGGCGCTGGTACGCGCGGTGCGCGAGGACGAACGCGGGCGCGAACTCTTGCGCGCGGCGCTCGAACGGCCCGAGGTCTACACCCTCTTGCTCATGCACGGCATCATCCGCCCCAGCGCCGAGCACCGCCGGCGGTTGGAGCCGAAACGCGAGCCGGCCGGCGGCTCGTTGCCGGTCGGTTTCGCCGTGCTCGACGCGAGCCCGGCGTGATCGCCGAGCGCACGACGTTCGCTCCGCGTTGCCGGCTGGGTGCCGCCTCGCGCGGCGGGCTCGCGCTGCCGGACGCGATGCCGACGCCGGCGCAGATGTATGCGCCGCGCGGCGTTTGGTTCGACGACGAACGCCTGATCGTCGCCGACTCGGGGAACCATCGCGTCCTGATCTGGAACCCGGTCCCCGACCAAGACGGCGCGCCCGCGCAGATCGTGCTCGGTCAACCCGATCTCTTTTCCGAAGGACCGAAGCTCTTGCACCTGCCCACCGGCGTCGGCGTCTTCGGCGGCAAGCTGTTCGTCGCCGATGCGTGGCACCACCGCATTCTGGTGTGGAACGAGGTCCCCACGCGCAGCGGCACGTTGCCGGACTACGCGCTCGGACAAGCCGATTTGCATGGCCAAGAACCGAATCGCGCCGCGGGCGCCGGCGCAGATACCCTCTACTGGCCGTTCGGCGTCGGCTTCGTGCACGGCCGCTTCTACGTGACCGACACCGGGAACCGGCGCGTCCTGTATTGGCACGGGCTGCCGGAGGCGGGCCAGCCGGCCGACGGTGTGATCGGGCAGCCCGATCTGCGGCACAACGCCGAGAATCGCGGCGAAGGCGTTGGGCCACGCAGCTTTCGTTGGGCGCACGCGATCGCGGGCGACGAGCGGCGGCTGTTCGTCGCCGATGCCGGCAACCACCGCGTGCTCGGCTGGTCGCCGCCGCCGCAAGCGGACGCCGCTGCAAACCTGGTGCTGGGTCAGGCGGATTTCACCAGCGACCACGAGTTCAACTACGGCGCGCAAAGCGCGGCCACGTTGCGCTTTCCGTACGGTGTTTCGTACGCGGACGGGTTGCTCGCCGTTGCTGATACGGCGAATAGCCGCGTCTTACTCTTCGAGCATCCGCCCGGGCACGGCGCCGTCGTGGCGGACGGAGTCCTGGGTCAAGCAGACTTCGCGGCGTTCGGCGACAACGCGTGGAAAGCGGTGCTGCCGGCGAGCCTCTGCTGGCCGTACGGTTTGCAGCTTCACCGCGACCGTCTGGCGATTGCGGATTCGGGCAACAACCGCGTGATGATCTGGTCGCGCGAGCCGTGAACGGAAAGGGAGGATAGCATGTGTTTGGCCATCCCCGCGCAGATCGTCGAGTTTCCCGAGGGCGACCGGACCGTCGCGGTCGCCGAGGTCTCCGGCGTGCGCCGGCGCGTGAACGTGGATCTGCTGCGCGGGGCGGGGCTTGCGACGGGCGACTGGGTGCTGCTGCACGTCGGCTTCGCGATGAGCCGCATCAGCGAGGAACAGGCGCGCGAGCAGATGGATATCCTGCAGCTACTCGGCGAGGCGGAGCTGGCGATGGACGAAGTGCGCGGCTACAACCTCGCGGAGTCGTGATATGAAATACGTCGACGAGTACCGCGACCCCAAGCTCATCGGCGCGCTCGCGCACGAGATCGCGCGCACGGTCGATCCCGCGCGCCGCTACCGCATCATGGAAGTGTGCGGCGGACACACGCATGCGATCTATCGCTACGGCCTCGCCGGCGTGCTGCCCGGGAACATCGAATTCGTGCACGGTCCGGGCTGCCCCGTTTGCGTGCTGCCGACCGGACGGGTCGACGACGGGCTGACGATCGCCGAGCGTCCGGACGTCATCCTGGCCTGCTTCGGCGATATGATGCGCGTTCCGGGCACGAAGGGGACGCCGCTGGAGCACAAGGCGCGCGGGGCCGATATCCGGATGGTCTATTCGCCGCTCGACGCGCTGCGGCTGGCGCAGGAGAATCCGCAGCGGCACGTGTGTTTCTTTGCGATCGGTTTCGAGACGACCGCGCCGTCGACCGCGCTCACGATCCTGCAAGCCAAAGCCCGCAACGTGCGCAACTTCTCGGTGTTCTGCAACCACGTCGTCGTGATCCCGCCGATGCGCGCGATCGTCGATGCGCCGGAGATGCAGATCGACGCGTTCATCGGACCCGGTCACGTTTCCACCGTGATCGGCTCCCGGCCGTACGAGTTCATAGCCGCCGAGTACGGGAAACCCGTCGTCATCTCGGGATTCGAGCCGATCGATCTGCTGGAGTCGGTGCTGATGGTCTTGCGCCAACTCGCTGCGGGCGAAGCGAAGGTGGAGAATCAGTACCGCCGCATCGTCACCCGCGACGGGAATGCGGCGGCGCTGGACGCGATGGCGCAGACGATGCAATTGCGCCCGCATTTCGAGTGGCGGGGCCTGGGCTCGATCCCGTATTCCGCGCTGGGGATCAAGCCGGAGTTCGCGCACTGGGATGCGGAAGTGCAATTCGAGGTTCCCGGGGTCCGCGTGACCGATCCGCGCGCGGCGCAGTGCGGCGATGTGCTCAAGGGGGCGCTCAAGCCGCCGGCATGCGCGCTCTTCGGGACGGCGTGCACGCCGGAACGCCCCGTCGGCGCGTTGATGGTCTCGAGCGAAGGCGCCTGTGCGGCGCACTACCGGTACGCTCATATGGGCGCAGCCGTTGAGGTCTGAAGTGACGCTCGAGCGCGAGCGGCCCGTTCTGCGCTTTCACGACACGCAGATCGAAATGGCCCACGGGGCGGGCGGAAAGGCCTCGCGCCGTTTGGTCGAGGGGTTGATCGCACCGTATTTCGCAAACCCGGTGCTCGCGGCGTTCGCGGATGCGGCGCGGTTGTCGTACGGCGACGGGGCGCTGGCGACGACGGCCGACGGGTTCGTCGTCAAACCGCTGCGCTTCCCCGGCGGCTCGATCGGCGAACTGGCGGTCAACGGCACGCTCAACGATCTCGCGGTCTCGGGGGCGAAGCCGCTCGCACTCATGGCGACCTTTATCTTGGAGGCCGGGCTCGATGTCGCGGTGCTCGAACGCGAACTCGCGGCGATGGCGAGCGCGGCACGGCGCATGGGCGTGCCGGTCGTCGGCGGCGATACGAAGGTCGTCGAACACGGGATGGCCGACGGAATGTACATCTCGACCTTCGGCATCGGCACGGTCGACTCGCGCCTCTCGCTCGAGCCGGCATCGGTGCGGCCCGGCGATCGCATTCTGCTCTCGGGGCCGATCGGCGACCACGGGATCACGATTCTGCTGGCGCGTGGCGAACTCGCGCTCGAAGCCGACCTGCGCTCGGATACGCGCTGCGTCTGGCCGCTGGTCTGGGCCCTGCTCGAGCGCTGCGCCGGCGCGGTTCGTTGGATGCGCGATCCCACCCGCGGCGGCGTCGCCACCGCGCTGAACGAACTCGTCCGCGCGACGGACTACGGCGCCGCGCTCTACGAGGAACAGATCCCGGTCCACGACGCGGTGCGCGGTGCGTGCGAACTGCTCGGGCTCGACGTGCTGCACATCGCGAACGAAGGTCAGTTCCTCGCCGTCGTCGCGGCGGAGGCGGCCGATGCCGCGCTGGCTGCGCTGCGGTCCGTGCCGGGCGGCGAACGCGCGGTCTGCATCGGCGAGATCCGGCCCGAACCGAAGCAGCGCGTCCTGGGCGTGAGCTCCTACGGCGGGACGCGCGTCATTGACATGCTAGTAGGGGATCCGCTGCCGCGCATCTGTTGATGGATCGATGAGCCTCGAACTCTACGTCACGCGGAGCTGCCCGTACTGTGCGCAATTGCGCGACGAACTCGAAGACGATGGGCGCACGTTCGTCGAGTTCGACGTCGACGCGGATCAGGCGGCGCGCGCGCGATTGCTCGAACTGATGCACGGAGCGGCTCTGGTCCCGGTGCTGGTCGAGGACGGCCGCGTCGTGCAGGCGGGGCTGCAGGGGCGCGGCTGCTACGTCGGAAGTTTTTCCGCGGATGTGTGACACCATGGTTGCGCTCGGGAGCGTGACTGCCGACGGCGCGACGCTCTTCGCCAAGAACTCCGACCGCGAGCCCAACGAGGCGCACGAACTCTTGCGTGTCCCCGCCGCGCGCCACGCGCCCGGCGAGCGCGTGCGCTGCACCTACGTCGAACTCCCGCAGGTCGAGCAGACCTACGAGGTGCTGCTGTGCAAGCCGTTCTGGATCTGGGGCGCGGAGATGGGCGCGAACGAGCACGGTGTCGTCATCGGCAACGAAGCGGTCTTCACGAAGGTCCCATACGAGAAAGCGCCCGGCCTGATCGGCATGGATTTTTTGCGGCTCGCGCTCGAGCGCGCGCGCACGGCGCGTCAGGCGCTCGACGTGATCACGAGCCTGCTCGAGCAGTACGGTCAAGGCGGCAACTGTGGCTTCCGGCACAAGACCTTCTATCACAACAGTTTTCTCGTCGCCGATCCGGGCGACGCGTGGGTCCTGGAGACCGCCGGCAAGCACTGGGCCGCGGAGCAGGTCAAGGACGTTCGTTCGATCTCCAACGGCATCACGATCGGCAGGCGATGGGATGCGGCATCGGCCGATCTCGTTTCGTTCGCTATTCAGAACGGTTGGTGCAAGGGTCCGGATGATTTCGACTTTGCGCGCTGCTATTCCGATCCGCTGTACACGCGCCTGAGCCGCTGCACCGAGCGCCGTTGCCGCACGACGGACGTCCTGGGCGCGCAGCGCGGGAAAATCACGGTCGAGACGATGATGCGCGCGTTGCGCGATCACGGCGCGGATGCCGGCGCGAATTGGTCGCCGGCGCGCGGGCTGACGACGTTCACGGTCTGCGCACACGCCGCGTTCGGCCCGGTGCGCGCCACGCAAACGACCGGTTCGCTGGTCTCGCGTCTGACCCCGGATGTCCAGACGCATTTCGTCACCGGCACGAGCGCGCCGTGCACGAGCATCTTCAAGCCGGTCTGGCTCGGCGGCGAGTTACCGCGAACCGGTCCGCCGCCTGCCGGTGCGTACGATGCGGCGACGCTCTTCTGGCGGCACGAGCAATTGCACCGCGCGACGCTGCGTGAGTATGCGGAGCGGATCGTGCTCTACCGCGGGGAGCGCGACGGGTTGGAGCAACGCTTCGTCGCCGGCGCGCGGAAGTACGGCGACGAACCGGTTGCGCAGCGCGGCGCTTACTCCGCGCAGTGCTTCGCCGATGCGGAGCAGGCCGAAGCGCGCTGGATGGAGCGCATGGATCGCAGGGCCTATCCGGGATTGCTCTACGGGATCGCGTGGCGATCGTTCGATCGCGCCGCCGGCATCGACGCCGGCCGCGCTCCCGGCCGTGGCGTCAGGCTGGCGCGGGAGTCACACGATGGAGCGTAGCGAGGCCAAGCAACTCGCGCTCGAGCAATTCGCGGCCTACATCAACCCGCAGAAGGTCCGCGTGCTGCGCGCGGCCGGTCTGGACATCATCGAGGCCGAGCGCGCCGGCGCGTGGGTGTGGGACCTCGACGGGCGCCGTTTCTTGGATTGCTTCACGTCGGCGGGCTCGTTCAACGTCGGACGGCGCCACCCGCGGGTCGTCGCCGCGGCGCACGCGGCGATCGACCGGCTGGACCACGGCAATTTCTTGTTGGCTTCCCGCCAGAAGGCCGAATTGGCGGCCAAACTGGCGCAGATCGCTCCGCCGGGTCTCACGTGCACGATGTTCGGGACCGGTGGCGGCGAGGCGATCGACTTCGCGCTGAAGCTCGCTCGCGGAGCAACGGGGCGACCGCGGGTGGTCTCGACGCTCAACGGTTACCACGGCCACACCGGGTTCGCGCTCTCGGCGGCCGGCCGCGACGCTTTCCGGCAACCGTTCGAACCGCTCATGCCCGAGTTCGTCCGCGTGCCGTTCGGCGACGCCGCGGCAGTCGCGGCGGCGGTCGACGAGCAGACCGCGGCCGTCCTGCTCGAGCCGATCCAGGGCGAGGGCGGGATCATCGTGTCGCCCCCGGGCTACCTCGCGGCGGTCCGCGCTGTCTGCGATCGGACGGGATCGTTGCTCATCCTCGACGAGATCCAAACCGGACTAGGCCGGACCGGGCGGTGGTGGGCCGGCGAGCACTTCGGTGTGGTGCCGGACATCATGACCACCGCAAAGTCGCTCGGCGGTTCGCTCGCGGCCATCTCGGCGACGCTCTTCACCGAAGAGCTGCGCGAGTTCCTCATTCCGAATACGTTCATCCATCTCTCGACGTTCGGCGGCTCCGACGTGGCCTGCGCCGTGGCGCTCGAGACGCTCGCCGTGATCGAAGACGAGGGCCTGGTCGAGAATGCCGCGGCGATGGGCGAACGGCTCTTCGCCGGTTTGCGCCGCATCGCCGCCGCCCGGCCCGAAGTGATCCGCGAGGTGCGGGGACTGGGGCTGATGGCCGGGGTGGAGTACGCCGAGGACGCGATGGGACCGCGCATGTCCTATCACTTGGCTCAGCACGGCGTGCTGGCCATCTACAGCGGCAATCAGCCCGCGACCATGCGTCTCATGCCCGCGCTCGTCGTGGGCGAGGCCGAGATCGACTTTTTGCTCGCGGCGCTCGAGGGCGCCCTCGACGATCTCCTTGCCGGAGCCGGACCCGAGCCGGCCGCGCCGTCGCGGCCGCGGCGGCGTCCCGCCCGGGCCGCCGGTTAGCGAGGCACGGCGATGGCGGGTTGGGACGAGTTGGCCGAGGCCTTGGCCGACTATACCGTGAGTTGTAACTCGAACGAGCGCTTACGCAAGATGCAGCGAGACTGGTCGCGGCTGCTGCACTTCCGCTGCCTGGACAGTGCAGACTGTTTTACCATGGTGGTCGAGCGTGGCGAGATTCTTGCGACGCATCGCGGTCATGAGGGCGTGCCCGATATCGTGGTGAGCGCCGAGTCGGAGACCTTCTGCGACATGTTCTGGGGCGATCTCAATCCCGTGCAAAAGTACCTCCGGGGCGAGATCAAAGTGCAAGGGTCGCAAGAGGACGTGATGCGGCTCGATGCTATCAGCTCCATCATCTGGCCCAACGTCTGATGGCCGAGCGTTCGCGCGCGGCAGTTCCCGGAACGGCGTTGCGGCGTTCGGTAGGCACGCTCGCGGCCACGGCGACGTCGATCGGCTTGGCCTTCGCGGCCATCGATTATCTCGGCGTGATCTCGGTCGTCACCTACGCTCCCGGGGCCAGCGCGTGGCTCGCGATCGTGATCGGCGGACTGTTCGCGCTCTTGGTCGCCGGGGTGTTCTCGGAACTCAACGGCCTCTATCCGACGGCCGCCGGCATTCGGCTCTACGTGGGGCGTGCGATCGGGAACCGCGTTGCGCTCAGCGTGACCTTCACCTATATGAGCACGGTGGTCTTGGTGATCGCCGCCGATGCGTTTCTCATCGGGGCCGCCATTCGGCATGTGCTGAACGAGCCGGCCGAACTGGCCTATCTCTGGATCGCCTTGCTGCTCGGAGCGGCGGCGGCGGCCAACCTCATGGGTGTGCGGCTGGCCGGCTGGGTGCAGACCTGCGTCACCTACACGGTCCTGGCCGGGACGGCGGTGCTTTCGGTGGTGGCCTTGCTGCAGAGCGGCGCGCCGCTGCGCTTGCCGTTAGACCTCTTCGGCGGGAGAAGCTTCAGCGGTATCCAGGCGATCGCGTTCGCGCTCTTTCTCTACGCCGCGTTCGAGTGGGTGACGACCACCGCGGAGGAGGCTCGCCGGCCCGCGGTCATCACCCGCGCCCTGTTCATCGCCCCGGCCGTCATCTGCATCGTCGCCGGTTTGTTTGCTCTTGCGGTTACGCACCTAATCCCGTTCGACCGGCTGCACGGGAGCGCATATCCGCAGTTGCTGCTCGGAGGGGCGGCGCTGGGAACCGTGGGCGAGTTGTGGATGCTGGCCCTCACGGTGCTCACCGCCCTCAACACGTTCAACGGGGGTTTTCTCGTCGCTTCACGCTTCATCTACGCCGCGGCCCGGGAAGGGAATCTCCCGCGACAGTTTGCGATGCTGAATGGGCGCGCGGTGCCCTGGCTCGCCGTGACCACCCTGGCTGTGGTCTCGGCCGCCGTAGCCGCGCTGGTCTTCGCCACCGGCCAGTGGCTACTGCTGGTGGCGGTGGGGGCGGCCATCGAGGCGGGCATCTATGCCGTCGCGTCGGTGAGCCTCTTCATCCTGCGGCGCAAGGAGACGGGGGAGCGTCCCTTCCGGCTGATCGCCGGTCGCCCCCTGGCCGCCTTCGGGACCGTTCTGTTCAGCGTACTTTTTCTGGCGACCGCCTTTTCTGACCCCAAGGATCCCAGTCGCCTCTCGCCGTTGCCGATCGGGGTCATCACCGCTCTGGGAGTTCTCTCCACCGCGTATGTCCTGGTGGCGGTGCCGCGGCTGCGCGCCAAAGCGGCTCTTGCGGCCCGGCCTCGCCGCCGCCCGCAGCGCTCGAACGTCCGATACCGGGAGCGTGTGAACGCGGTTCGTATCCGGATCACCGGCGTCGTGCAGGGCGTCGGCTTCCGGCCGTTCGTCTACCGCGTCGCAAAACGATACGGCGTGACCGGCTGGGTGCTCAACGCCGGCGACGGCGTCTACGTGCACGGCGAGGGATCGGAGGCGGTGCTCGCGCAGTTCGTCGCCGCGCTCGAAGAGGAGCCGCCCGCGGCGGCGCAGGTCGCCTCGCTCGTCGCGGAGCCGGTCGTGGGCGAAGGCCATGCCGCGTTCGTGATACGCGAAAGCGTACGCACGGCGCCGCCGACGACGCGCGTCTCGCCCGATCTCGCGGTCTGCGATGAATGCCTCGAGGAACTCTTCGATCCGGCGAACCGGCGCGCGGGCTATCCGTACATCAATTGCACGAACTGCGGCCCGCGCTTCAGCATCGTGCTCGGTCTGCCGTACGATCGCGCGCTCACGACGATGAACGTCTGGCCGCTGTGCGAGGCGTGCCGCCGCGAATACGACGATCCCGGCGATCGCCGTTTTCACGCCCAGCCCGTCGCGTGTCCGGCATGTGGACCGGAGTACGCGCTCTTCGGTGGCGATGCGGGGGAAGCGCAAGCGGCCGGCGCGGCGGCGATCGCGCGGGCGGCAACGCTCTTGGCCGGCGGCGGGATCGTCGCGGTCAAGGGGATCGGCGGCTACCACTTGGCGTGCGATGCGCGCAACGCGCAGGCCGTGCGTGCGCTGCGCGAGCGGAAGTTTCGCAAAGAGCGTCCGTTCGCGGTGATGGCGCGCGATCTCGAAACGGCGCGGGCGCTCGTCGAACTCGACGTTGCGTCGGAGAAACTGCTGACCTCGATCGCGCGGCCGATCGTCCTCGCGCCCGCGCGGCTCGAACTCGCGGACGTCGCGCCGGAGAACGACGATCTGGGCGTGATGTTGCCGTACGCACCGCTCCACCATCTGCTCTTCGCCGCCGGTGCGCCGCCGGTACTCGTGCTGACGAGCGCGAACCGTTCCAGCGAACCGATCGCGTATACTGACGCGGATGCGTTCGCGACGCTGGCGGGGATCGCCGACGCGTTCTTGGTTGGAGGGCGGCCGATCGCGCGCCGGATCGACGACTCCGTCGTGCGCGTCGGACCGCAGGGGCCGGCTGTGTTGCGTCGCGCGCGCGGCCTTGCCCCGCAAGCGGTCGCCTCGATCCGCAGCAGCGCACCGATCCTCGCGCTCGGAGCCGATCTGAAGAACGCGATCGTGCTCGTCGTCGACGGCCACGCCTTCGCAAGCCAGCACATCGGCGACCTCGACCGCTTTGCGACGCGCGAGGCCTTCGAGGCGACGGTGCGCGATCTGTGTGCGATCTACGAAGTCGATCCGGCGGACCTCGTCGTCGCGCACGATCTCCACCCCGGTTACCATGCCACGCAGGTCGCGCAAGCGCTCCCCGCGCGGCGCCGGATTGCGGTGCAGCATCATCGTGCGCACGTCGCGAGTGTTCTCGCCGAGCGCGGTGCGTGGGAGACAGAACGTCCTCGGCTTCGCGTTCGACGGAACGGGGTACGGCGACGACGGAACGATCTGGGGAGGAGAGGTTTTTCGCGGCTCGCTCGCAGGCGGGCTCGCGCGCGTCGCGCATCTGCGTGCGGCGCTCTTACCCGGCGGCGATGCCGCGGCGCGCTTTCCCGTGCAGGCCGCTGCGGGCTTCTTGCACGCGCTCGTCGACGACGGCGTCCTGGCGCGCGCGCCGTTCGCCTTTCCGGAACGCTACGCGCGCGCGACCCAACTCGTGCGCACGGGCATCCGCACGTTCGAAACGACCTCGATTGGGCGGCTGTTCGACGCGGTCGCGGCGCTGCTCGGCTTCACGCGCGAGCAGACGTTCGAGGGGCAGGCGGCGATGTGGCTCGAGCACCTCGCGCGCCGGGCACCGGGCGAGCCGCCCTATCCGTTCCCGTTCCGCGGCGGCGAGTTGGATTACGCTCCGCTGCTCGAGGCCGTCCTCGACGACCGGCTCGCGGGCCGGCCGATCGATCAGATCGCGTTCGCGTTCCACGCCGGGCTCGCAGCGGCGCTCGTCGCCGTCAGCGAGTTCTTCATGGCCGAGTCCGTCGTCGTCTCGGGGGGCGTCTTCCAGAACGCGCTGCTGGTGGGATTGCTCCAGGCCGCGCTCGGCGAGCGACTCCGGCTCAACCTCCGCGTTCCGCCCAACGACGGCGGCATCGCCCTGGGCCAAGCCGCGCTCGCCGCAGCCGAACTCGCCCGAGCGTAGCGTTGCGCGAAAATAACCGGTCTTGGAGCGGTTCCGGTAGGGCCCTAAGCCGGTGAATCCGAACCCGAGTCCGTCGCGGCCGGCTCGCGAGAGCCATCCGCCACCGGGAACAAAGCGAGCAACCAGTGTACTCCCCCGGGAATCCCCGTGCCGACGTAGCTCAGTTGGTAGAGCAGCTGATTCGTAATCAGCAGGTCAGCGGTTCAAATCCGCTCGTCGGCTCCAGTTGAAAAGTCCTTACGCCGTAAGGTCTTTTTTCTTTCCGGCGGGCGAGCCAGAGCGACGCTGGCGGACGGCGGTCAGGGACGAAGTCAGGGACTTGCCGGAAAATAGGACGTTCCCGACGAGCGTGGCGGCGTCGCGCTGTGCCGTCGGCAGAACGTGCCCGTATAGGTCGAGGGTTGTCTTGACCGATTGGTGGCCGAGCCGTTCCTGGACGACCTTCGGGTTCATCCCCCCGCTCAGAAGCAGCGTCGCGTGCGAGTGCCGCAGGTCATGGAATCGGAATTCGTCCGTGATGCCAGCGGCTTCGACGATGGGCCGGAACTCGCGGTCGACGAGGTTGGAAGCGGAGACCGCCTTCCCGGCTTCGTTGACGAAGACGAGGTCGCGCGGGCCCGTAGCGAAGCCCTCCGTCTGCGTGCGCTCCCGATGGGCTTCGAGGTGCCGCATGGTTTCAACGTCGATCTCGATGCGTCGCCGGCCGGCGTACGTCTTGGTCTGCTTGTGCGTTCGGGTTCGCGCATCGAGCCGGCGCTGGACGACGACGTGATCTTCCTGGATGTGCCCCCAGCGCAGACCGAGCAGTTCGCCCTGTCGCATTCCGGACGCCAGGGCAAGGACGAACAACGCTTCGTAGCGGTTGCCGGAAGCTGCCGCGATGAACGCGCGCTGCTGCGCGATGTCGATGACGTGCATTTCGCGTCGGTCGACCAACATTTTGACGCGGCGCCGACCGGTCACGTGGAATGGCATTCGCTCCACGATGCCGTCGTCGACCGCATCCGCGAATATCTGCTTGAGGACGCCCAGGCATTGCTTTCGGGTCGTCTCGCCCGTTTCGCCGTGCCGCGCGCCGTTCTCACGATGTGAGGTGAATCTTCCGAGAAACGCCGTCACGTCGTCTTGAGCAATTCGCTTGATCAGCCGGCTCTTGAAGAACGGCTTGAGGTCGCGTCGTAAATTGCCTTCGTATTGGCGGTAGGTCCCGGTGCCGATCTCCGGCTTGCGTCGTGCTAACCACGAGTCCGCGTACTCTGCGAATGTCGGACCCTTGACGACGGTCTGCTTCGCGATGCCGCCTTTGATGCTGCGCTCGAGGCGCCAGCGCTCCAGCATCGCTCGTGCCTCCGACTCGGCTGCACGCTGCGCCGAACGCCGCTGTTCCAGCCCGTCGGCGTCCGTGTATTGGAGTTCGGCCCGGAAGACGAGCCGTTCGACGCCGCGCCGTTTGACGGTCGTCTTATAGATGGTTCCTTCGCCTTTTGACCGGCGTTGCGTCCGTGTGCGTCCCATGGCGGATCCGATCCTAGCATCGATCTTCGGCGATCGAAAGGGTGCCGTCGATGATCTCGCCTGGTTTCCTGCTTTGGGGACTTGACTCGGCAGGAATCCTGCAGTAAAGTGGTTTTTGCTAGGGGCGCCCGGTGACAGGGCGAGGCTCAGACCGAGTAATACCGGCGGATCGCGAGGTCCGTGGCGCGGGACCGGCACCGACAACACCTCTCCCCTGAGGGACGGCCACACGATTTGGCTTCGGCCAGGTCAGCGTTGCTTAAGGTGTCGTCCCTTGTCCAGATCGCAGATCCCTAAGCCCCCGCGTGCCAGGCTTCCCGAAATCGGCGAACCGAAGGCAGGTGCAAAGCGTCCCGTCGCCGCCCGCCTCGGCCGACGCGCGAAACCTCGAGTCGAAGCTAAACGTCGCCTTGCTGCCATTCGCGCGCAAGTTGCCGCGGCGAAGCGTCGTTTCGATACCTTCATCCCCGCGTTCCTTACCCTAGGCGAGGTCGCCGAGGCGCTACGCGTTTCGAAGCCGACGGTCGTTCGTCTCGTCCGACGCGGCGAGCTGCGTTCCTACCGGCCCAACGGCTTCGGTGGCGTCGTGCTCGTAGTCGCCGATTCTCTCGCCGAGCACATCGAGCACAACTCCTACGGGAGGGCGCACTGATGTACGACCTCCACCTGTCACTTGTTCCGGACCTGGTCCCCGAACGCGTCGATCTCCACCCAGGGCGTCTGCGCAGTTAGCGCGTATCGAGATCGTCAACAGCACGGACGGCGCGAGCGTCGTCGCGTATTTCAATCAGCGCTTCTTGAGTCGCGTGGACGTGGGATCGCGCGGCGACGACGGCTTCATCGATCGGCTTGGCGCTGTCGTGGACGAAATGTACGCCGCGATCTGCGAACGCATGGCTGCCAACAGCACTCGTTCGGGCGGTGCGCGATGAGCGCCAACGTATCCACGAGCTTCCTGACATTTTTGGCAGCAAGTGAACTCGTCGCCCACCCGGCGCTCGAACTGATCGCCGTCATCGAAGGCGATGCGTTCAGCGCTTTCCTGGAGGACGTGCGCGAGCACGGTATTCGCGAGCCGATCATGCTCGACTCGCAGAACCGGATCGTGGACGGTCGCGCGCGGCGTGACGCCGGCGTTCTGCTCGAATTCGATATCCCGTACGTTTCCATCGGCGACGATGTCAACGTCGCGCCACTCGTTGAATCGAAAAACGTCCAACGCCGGCACCTCACCAAGATCGAGCGCGCGTTCATCGCCGCCGCCGACCTGACGCGCGAACACGAGGCGGCCAAGGAACGCCAGGGACACGACCGCGGCGGCGAGTCCAAGACCGCCCGACAGGCCGCCGCTGAAAAGCGCGCGGTGTCGGCCGGTTACGTCGCCTATGCTGACGCCGTCGAGCGCTGCACCGATCCCGTCGATCGCGCGGTACTTCGAGCGCGTGTGCTTGCGGGACAGATGCCGCTGTCGTTCGCCGCACGGCTGGCAGCGCTGGGTGAGAAAGAACGCAAAAGCCTGATCGCAGCGACGGCCGACCGGAACGTCCGCCTCACTCCGCCGGCCATACCGAAAACGATCCGCGAAATCAATGGCATCGAGCGCTTCTGCCTCGATCCGGCGACGACGGACACGAATCCGGTCGGCGCTCGAGAATTCTACTGCCTCGAGCGCGGAGACGACGGGCTAAAACGGTCGTGGCGGATCGACAAGTCGGGCGAAGCGATCCGCTTCGTCTGGGTGAATCCGCCCTACGACGATCCGGCATCTTGGGTGCAGCGGGCAATCGAGACCGTGACTGCGGATCCCGAAATCGCGATCTGGATGCTCCTCCAGTCGCGCGTCGTCGGGACGACGGCCGGTCGCGAAGCGGACCACACGTGCACGAACGTGCTGCATTTCGACGACCGTCAGAAGTTCGTCACCAAGGACTTCGTCGAAATGCCGGGCTCTCTGAACGACGGCAGTCTGCTCTACGCGTTCGGGGCGGCGACGTGCGCCGGACTTGAGAAGTTTGGGACGGTGTACACGCCGCGACGCGGGGTGGCGGCATGATCGACATGAGCGTCCAGCACGTCGAGCGCCTCGATCGGGATCGCTACCGCGTCGCGGTCCTGTACGGCGAGATCGTCGTCCACAACATCGTCGCCATGCTGCGGGACGACCGCGTGCATGCGGTCCATCCGCCTGCGATACGCACGACGGGACGCTAGGTGCCGCTCGTGACGTGGTCGCGGGCCACGCGCGAGCGGATCCGCGTGCTGGTCGACGACGCGATCAGGCACGGACGTATCGAACAGGCGGCGGTGGCGTGATGTACGGCCCCATCAACTGGCCGAACCAGGTCTACAATCATTCGTGCGAATCGATGCACGAGATCCCGAACGCCACGATTGCGACGTGCGTGACCTCGCCACCGTACTTCCAGCTGCGCGACTACGGCGCCAAAGCCAAATCGGTAACGAAGGCACGATCGACGAATACGTCGGGCGGCTCGTCGGCGTCTTCCGCGAAGTCCATCGCGTTCTGCGCCCCGACGGGACGCTATGGCTCAACCTTGGGGGACACGCATGCGGCTCGTCGCATGGGCCCTAACATACCGGCCTAGAGCCTTCTCGGCATTCCGTGGCGCGTCGCCCGAGCGCTCAAGGACGATGGCTGGCTCTTGCGCGACGACATCGTCTGGCAGAAGCCGAACGCCACGCCGTCATCGGTACGAGACCGCTGCACACGCGCTCACGAGATGATCTTCATGTTCGCAAAGTGCGGAGCGTACTACGCCGACATGGCATCGGTTCGTCAACCGCTCAAGGAGTCGTCTCAAACGACTCGCTGGACCGAGTACCCGACCCGAAAAGGCGGCGCCGGCTGATGCCCAGGCCCCGGAACGGATCCTTGACATTTTCACGCGGATCCGCGATCAATCGATCCCCGCGCGCCCGAAAACGCGCGGGGCCGGTCCCCGGCAGGGGCCGACCCCTGACACCATCCTCCGCCCGGAGTCCGTATGCCGAATCGGTCCATAGCAGATCCCATCGCCCTAACGCAAGCTCCGCTCGACCGGAGCGGTCCGCTGGACCGCTTCTGGCGGATGCTGCCGCGGGAGCTGGAGGCGACGGACCGCGAGGCCTGGCAGTACCGCCGGCACCACTCGAAAGGGTGGGCGGTCCGCAAGTTCTCGGAGATCTGGCCGAACGACGACAAGAGAATCATCCTCATCCAGGTGGACGTGGACCTCGCTCCCATCGAGACGGTCGATCTCTTGACCGGGCTTCCCGTGTTCGAATCCGCTGCCGCGGCGTCTTGGGTCGGCGCGGGGGTCCCGCCGCCGAACTTCGTGGTCGTGCGCAAGGCGACGCTGCACGCCCACCTCGTCTGGCTTCTCGACGACCCCATCTGGGTCGGTAAGCAGAAGACCGCCCCGCGATTCGCCCGGGCCCTTCAACGCGCGCTCGGCGTGGCAGTCGGCGCGAAGGACCTTGGCAGCCTCCAGAACGGGGTGCACAACCCGTGGTCCGATGCGAACCAAATCCGCATAGTCCACGACCGTGCGTATCGGCTTCGCGAACTCGCCGAACATCTCGACGTTCCACGGCCGTGGTCGCCAAAGCCGGACGCGAACGACGAATACGCTGAAGACCCCGTCGCCATCATCTCTGGCATGCGCAACGAGACCATCTTTCGCACGCTGCTGCATCGCGCATATCGCATCATGCGCCACTGCAAAGACGAATGTTCGTACGAGGCCGCTCTCTATGCCGAAGCGGAGCGCCTCCACCGGCTCTGCGAGGCGCCGCTGGACCCTGATGAAATCCCGGACATGCTGACGCGGATCCCGAGATACGCGCCGTTTCGACGGCGCGATCGCGCGGCGGAAGTCAAGGCCAAGCGGCACGCAGTGGGGCGCACGCGCGAGGCGTATCTTGCGGGACCGACCGAGCGGCGTGAACGCGCGGGACGCCTGCGCCAGGCTGGGAAAACCGTCGCGCAGATCGCTGCGGAACTCGGTGTGGACGAGCGGACGATCCGCCGCTATCTGTGCGATATTCGGATCGACTCGACCCGGATCGGTCCGATCCCCATACGGGAAGAACCACGGGGGTGGGCGCCCACTGAGCTGGCTTCGACGGTCGTTGCCATCGTGCCGATGGACCCTGAAGGCGACGCGGGTACGGTCAGGATCACCGATTTCGGTCAGGCCCGCCCGCATGCGGACGTGTCGTCGCCGTCATGCGAGGGCGCGGGCCCGCACGATGGCGTCCCGCGGCGTCGTCGACCGATGCCTCGTGGGAATCGAATGCGCCTCGCGCACCGCCTTGCCGAATGGCCGGTTGCCAACGAACTCGAGCCGGTAGCGCCACGGCACCCCGAGGGGCGTGCCGAGGGGCGCCAACCGGGCACGCGAGAAGAGCCCGATGTCACAACCGAACATGAACACACTGAAGGGCTAATTCATTGATCCCGACCGTCTTTGACTGCTGCCGGCCGCGCGAGGACGTCCTCTCGGCGTCGCTAGGTGACTACGCGGCCGAGCTACGGAGCGTCATCGCAGCCACGGGCCCGGACGAGTACGCCAACCCCGAGCGATTTTTCGCAAACACCTTCCCTACTGCCGGGCTCCGGCGGCTTCTCGAAGCCACCGGGCGCCGTCTCTCGGGTTCCGGCGACGCGGAGGGCTCGACGATGCGGCTCGACTCGAGCTTCGGGGGCGGCAAGACGCACGGCATGATCGGCCTGGTCCACCTAGCTCGCACGCCCGAGGCGGTACCAACTGAATTTCTCGATCCGAGCCTTCGGCCGCGCAAGCCAGCTGCCGTCGCCGCGTTCGATGGTGAGGTCGCAAACGTCGTCGCCGGCGTGGACCTCGAGGGCGGCATACGCGCAAAGACGCCGTGGGGATACATCGCCTACAAACTCGGCGGCCTCCCCGCGTTCGAGCGCATACGGCTCAACGACGAGCAATGCTCAGCTCCAGGCGTCGAAGACTGGGTAAACATCATCGGCGACCGTCCCGCTTTGATCCTCATCGACGAGATCGGCGAGTGGCTGCGCAAGCTGCGCAACAAGGAAGACTGGAAGCAGCTTGCTCCGTTCCTCAAGTCGCTAATGGCGGCCGTTGACGGGCGCCCAGACGCGTGTCTGGTCATCTCGCTCGCTGTTGGGAGCGGTGGGCGCGCGGCGGACGCGTTTATCGAAGAAAATGAATATGCCGCGAAGGCCTTCGGCGAGGCGGAGACCGTTACGGCGCGTCGCACGGTTCCCGTGAATCCGACCAACCCCGACGAGACGGCAAGCGTGCTTGCGCGTCGCCTCTTTTCTCAGGTCGATCCCGCCGCTGCCGCAGCCGCGATCGACGCATACGCGCACGTCTGGGAATCGCAGAAAGCGCATCTCCCGGACGGCAAATTCGGCGTTCAACGTCGCGCCGCTTTGGAGCGGTCCTACCCATTTCATCCTGACCTTATCGAGACGCTAAACGCAAAGACGGCAACGTTTCAAAATTTTCAGCGAGTGCGCGGAATGTTGCGAATCCTCGCGCCGACAATTCGCCGGCTGTGGGAAGCGCGGCCGGACGACGCAACCTCGATCCATCTTCATCACATCGATATCGGTGTGCCGTCGGTCCGAACCGAGTTCACGACACGCCTCGGGCAACAGGCGTTCGACTCCGCGATTGCTTACGATATTGCGAACGTCGATCCGCTGGAACCCGCTCGCGCGCAGCGCATCGACCAGCAATGGTATAGGGATACGGCTCCGTTTGCGAGCTACGTAGCCCGCACGATTTTCGTAAATTCGATGGCGTTCAATCCCGAGTTGCGTGGGATTTCCGTGGAAGATCTACGCGCGTCGATGCTCGCTCCGGGATTCCCCGGCGGAAGCGCGGACGGGGGTGCCTCGTTCGTCGAAGATGCGCGCAAACGCTTCGTCGAGGAATCCGGTTATCTCGACGATAGAGCAACGACCGTTCTTCGATTTGCTGCGGAAGCGAATCTCACGGTCTTAATCGAACAGACCAAGACAAACGTCGACCGTACTCGCGTTCGCGAAGCATTGCGAAAAGAGATCGAGACACTGTTCAAAGCCGGGAGCGCAAGCACGCCCGGATTCGAATCGATCACCTATCCGGGTGGCCCAGGCGACGTGCCGGACGACGCGAATGACGGAAAGCCATATCTCGTGGTTATGGGCTACGAGGCGGAGACTGTTGACGGCGACATCACGTCTGCTCCGCCGCTTGTGGCGCGAATTGCCAAACACAAAGGCGGCGATGGCACCGGAATACGGCTCAATAGTAACAACGTCGTCTTTCTAACAGCCGATCGCCGAAAGATCTCCGATATGGAAGAGGCCGTGACCCGTCGCCTCGCGCTCGTCGACCTTGAGTCACGCGGGGCGGGAGCATTCGCAGAACATCAGGTTCGCCGTCTCCGTGAACTCAAAACGGAAGCTGTCCATCGCGCGGCAGTTACCGTCCAGCAGTGCTATCGCCATGTCTTCTTTCCGTCGGGCCAGGCGCTCGACAATTCCGGGCTGGCTCATCTGGTTCTCGAGACCGACAACACCGCAGCGAATCCGGGGGACGGGCAGAAGGCGATCCTCCGCACGCTGCGCGACCATCAGAAGGTGAGCACGCCGGAAGATCTACCTCCTAACCCGATACCAGTCCGTGATCGCACTCCGCTCGCCCGCTCGGGTTATCTCTCGACGCGCGATCTGCGTGAGGAGTTTCGGCGCGACCGGGGCCAACCGATTTTGCTCGGCGACGAGCCATTTCGTAAACTGGTGCTCGCCGGTGTCGACCGAGATGTCTTCGTCTATGGGAAGGGCGATGTCGTCTTCGCGAAGGGCCTCCCGCCCCTCGCAATCGAGGTCAGCGAGAACGCCTTCGTGTACACCAAGCGCTATGCGGAAGACGAAGGCGTCTGGCCGAAACGAACGTCCGAGCAACCAGATTCTAAGCAAGACTCACATACCTTTGTGCCCGCAGGGCCTAAACCGATCGCCGCCCGCGTTGAATTGCCTGGAATCACACGTCCCCCGTCGCGCGAGGGCGCAAACACGCAGATTCCCGCGCAATCGCCACCCACAAAGATGTTTGAGGGTCCACTGCGGGAAGGGTTCGCGCAGCTTCGGGATGCCACAGGCTCGACCGGCTCGGTGAGGACTATCGTGATTACCGCGACGGCAATTGCAGATGGCGCTGCGCTCGTTCTCTACGCGCCTAACCTCCGCGGTGCAAAGGCGGCGATTGATGCCAAGATCTCGTATCAACCGAAGGATGGAAGTCTTTGCGAAGTGACCTTCCAAGGGTCTCCTGTTGAAGCGCGCCATGTGATCGAGTTCGCGAAACCACAGATTGCTGCCGCTGATGACAGCGTAGTGCAGATCGTGCTCAACTTAACGCTGACTGAACCGATCGGCGCTCAGGCGATCGAGAAACTTGGCGAAGAACTCAGCAGCGTGTGCCCCGGCGCCGTTCGACTGGAGGCATCGGCATGAACGGCCTTCCGCAATACGAGGTTCGCCGCCACTCCGCGCGCGGGTATGACGGCGAGTACGAGGTCTTTGAGCTGCCGAGTAAGGCTGCGCCTTACCTGCGGGAGCCGCGTCGTTTGGGTGGGCTTGCGGGTGCGAAGTTGGCGCTCGTCGAGCACGGCGTACTTCGTCGGTTACGCAAGGCTGGTGCCCGTTTTGAGAATGGCAAGCGGAACGGTGTCTCACATGCGTCGATTCCCGAGGATGAAGCACTTCGACTCGCTTTGCTATTTCGCGCGGTAGCCCCGATGCGGAGCCGGGCACGGATCGACGCTGTCGTGCACGGCATCGAATCTATGGGAAAGGAGGAGGCGGCCTACTGGCTCGGGATGGCCTTACATCGCAAGATGCCGCGCCGTATCCTGAGCGCACTGCGGATCGTCGCTGCCGAGGAGGATCTCCGCTGAGCTACGCACTCGATGAACGATTAATCGAACGCTGGCTTCCTATCGCGGAGCTTGGCGAGGAATCGGATCGTGAGCGCCGCTCCATGACCGCGCTTCCGCCCGTCTATTACCTTCACGTCTGGTGGGCGCGGCGACCGCTCGTTGCGGCACGTGCCGCGGTACTCGCGTCCCTCCTCCCCGCCGATGCCGACCGCCAGAAGTTTAGGCAAGTCCTAGGCATCCACGGGGACCCCATAGCGACGCGCCGGCGCATCGACGTGGCAAAGCGCACGGGCGAGAACCTTGGTCTTAATCCCTACGGGTATAAACGCGCCTTTCAATACGCGCCTTCGCCGAACGAATTGCGATGGGTCACCGAAGCCAGCACCTGCGATACCCTGCCGACAGTACTCGATCCAACGGCCGGTGGCGGATCGATCCCATTTGAAGCTGCTCGGCTTGGATTCGACGTTGTGGCGAACGATCTCAATCCGGTAGCGGCATTGCTGCTGAAATTGACGATCGAGATTCCTCGTGAGCGGGGCGACGCCAGTCTCGACGCATATCGCTCCCTTTCCAAGCGTTTTATCGAAAGAGCGCGGCCCCGATTCATCGGACTGTTTCCGGAGGAACCCGCGAGTACCCAAATTCTTGGCTACTTATGGGCGAGGACAGTTATGTGCCCTTATTGCGATGGCCTTATCCCGCTGTCGCTGAACTGGCGATTGGCTTCTGATGGTACGGGAGTGCGGTTGATGCCGCAGGTTGGCAAGGGCCCGAACACGCCAGGTCGGGTGTGTGGCTTTGAAATCATTCGCGCGGGACTGGAAATTAGTCCCAACACTGTTCGCGGGGGAGTCGCTACCTGTCCCTTTCCAGACTGCGGCCGAGTCGTTCCGGGAGACGAAGTCAAGCGACAGGCGCAGGCCGGTAACATGGGGGAGCAACTCTTCGCGGTGGCCTTCAGACACCTCGTGGAGAAGCGCACAAAAGCTGGCAAGGTGCGAGCGTCATGGGAGCGCGGTTATCGCGCTGCTACAGAACAAGATGACACCGTCACTGAGATCAGGCGCCGCTTGTCGGAAAAACTTCCCATATGGGAAGCTCGCGGTATCGTCCCAACGGAAGTCATTCCGGATGGGAACAAGACCTCCGAGCCGCTTCGATACGGTATGGTCCGATGGACCGACTTCTTCAATCCGCGGCAACTTTACGGTCATTGCACGGGGGTCGAAGTTTTCCACGAACTCGTCACCGAGGAGCGCAATAAGGGCGAAGTTAGCCCTGAGGTACTTGCAGCTTTCGGCTATCTAGCGCTGGCCTTAGATAAAGTACTGAACTTCAATTGCCGAAGCACGCGATGGGTCCCTCAACGGGAACAAATTGCGAGTCAGTTTGACACGCACGACTTTTCGATGAAGTGGTCGTATGCCGAGATGGCTCCACTCATAGTCGGCATGGGATACGATTGGGCTATCGATTCGACAGCGAAGTGTATTAAAGAATTAATCGAACTGACCAGCACTCATTTTCCTCCCCTCCTCAGGAACAGCCAATCAGCAACAAGCGCCATGGTGACGATCACGAATAAAAACGGTGCTCATTTGGACCATGTTCAAGACGCATCCGTTGATGCCGTCGTGATCGATCCGCCCTATGGTGCGAATGTCATGTACGCGGAACTATCAGATTTCTTTTACGTTTGGTTAAAGCGTACTGCGGGCTTAGTCTTTCCTGAGTTGTTCCGCGCAAAGCTGACAGACAAAGAGCATGAAGCGGTCGCGAATGCCGCTCGATTCGCAGGTCAGCCTGGGGCATCGGCGCTTGCAGAACTGGACTACAGCGAAAAGATGGCGTTGATCTTCGCCGAGTGTCGCCGCGTTCTGAAACCCAATGGAATAATGACCGTGATGTTCACGCACAAGGCGACCGGTGCCTGGGACGCTCTAGCACGCGGATTAATAGAGGCTGGGTTCAGTATCACCTCTTCCTGGCCGGTGAACACTGAGTTCGATAATTCCCTGCACATCCGGGACAAAGCTGCAGCAAACAGCACCATATTCCTTGCTTGCCGGCCGCGCGCTGCGGAGATGCTTGGCGAAGCGATTTATTGGGACGATCTGGAACGGCGCGTACGCGAGTCGGTGCGGTCACGCATCGAGGAGTTTCAGAACGCAGGCATCCGTGGTGTCGATCTCTACCTTGCTTCGTTCGGACCTGCGCTGCAGGTGCTCTCAGAGCATTGGCCAGTTCAGCGCATCGCGCCACGCCCAGCAGTCTCCAACGGCAAACGCCGGGGTAGAGCGACCGAAAACGTAACTAGCGACCCGTATGCGGTTACACCCGAAGACGCGCTAGACGCTGCCAGGACGGAAGTAAAGCGGTGGCGCCTTGAACGTCTTTCGAACCTCGCCGCACGCGAGGGTCTCGATGCAATCACATCGTGGTTCGTGCTCGCATGGGATGCTTTCGAAGCACCGGTCTTCCCCTACGATGAAGCCTTGCGTCTCGCACGCGTCTGCGGCGTCAATCTCGATAGCGACATCGTTGGTCGGTATGCGAGTAAGAAGGGTGACAGCCTGATGCTATGGGACTCGTCGGTTCGCGCTGCAAAGCATACGCTTGGAACAGCCGACGGCAGCAGTGCGATGCTTGATGCCGTCCATCAGGCAACGAATCTTGCCAGGACACGTTCACTTGCGGCTGCGCAAGAATTGCTTAAGGAGCATCAACTTATCAGGCGTCCAGCATTTTTGGCGGCCTTCGATGCGGTCCGACAGGTGTTACCGATTAGCGCCGACTACTCGGGGCAAGAGCTTCCCGCTGCGGCCACCGGAGCGGGTGATGACTTTCGCGCGCTTGAGGACCTCCGCAAGCTGCTCTACGCGACCGAACTCGCACCGCCGCAACAGCTCACGCTTTTGAACGCAATCGCCCCGGCACCAACCGCAGGCGCATAGGCGGCGCTTGGCAACTCCCGGCCTTCGGGGCCATCCTTGGAAAATGATGTACTCACGCGAAGATGGGAATCTCGCGGGCCTCGTCCTGCGACCGGCGCTCGCCCGTAGCCTCCGCTACGATCGCAGCGCGGGCTATTTCTCGGCGCAAACCCTTGTGATTGCATCGGATTCGATCGAGAATCTTGTCAGCAACGACGGCACGATGCGTCTTGTGGTCGGTAGCCTCATGAGCCTTCAGGAAGCCGAAGCCATCGAGCGCGGAGAGCGAACGGCCGCCGAGATCGCGGAGACGAAGTGCGTCGCCTCTCTTGCGGTGCCGTCCGGCATAGCCCACGACGCGCTCGAACTCCTTGGCTGGCTTGTCGCGCAGAACCGTTTACGGATCCGCTTCGCGCTGCCTCGGCGGGTTGAGGACGGGCTACTCGATCTCGACCACATCTTTCATCAAAAGACCGCGATCTTCACCGATGATCGTGGGGATCGCATCGGTTTCAACGGAAGCGTCAATGAAACGCCCGCCGGCTGGGGATACAATTGGGAAAGCCTGACGCTGTTCCGCAGTTGGGATGCGCTGCGCCCTGCGCTGGACGAGCTGGCCGATAACTTCGAAAAGCTTTGGACCAATCGCATGAGGACGGCCTACGTCGTCGATATCCCGACCGCGATGAAGGAGCAACTGCTGCGTTACGCGCCGCCTGACGGTGAACTTCCCGCACGCCTGCGCGAACCGCTTCCGCGGCTATCGTATGGACTCGAAGCCCAGTCAACGTTCGGCTGGCGCGAGGTGCGAGCATACCTCTCGGATACACCCGTGCTATCGACCGCGATCGCGATTGCGGCGCGAACGAGCGCCGTTGAACCCTGGCGTCATCAATGGCAAGCGTTTCGACGGATGTTCGAGCCCTGGCGCGATCATGGGCGCTATCCTCGGTTGCTCATTGCCGACGAAGTCGGTCTTGGGAAAACGATTGAGGCCGGTCTTTTGCTGCGACAGGCTGTCATGTCGGGGCTGGCGCGGCGGGTACTTGTAATGGTGCCGGCCGGCGTTCAGCGGCAGTGGCAACGTGAATTGCGCGAAAAATTTGCTCTCGATTGGCCGATTTACGATGGTCACGACTTCGTATATGGTGCGAAAGCGATCGGCGGCGACGATCGCAGACGGCTGCCGCGCGGTCTTTGGACAAACCAACCCTTCGTCATTACATCGAGCCACCTGCTGCGGCGTCTCGATCGTCAAGAAGCCGTCATCGAAGCTAGCCCTTGGGACATTCTCATCGTCGATGAAGTGCATCACGCGCGGCGCGAGGCTGCTGGAACAGCGAATGAGGGATCGCCGAACCGTTTGCTCGCGCTCTTACAGCGGCTTGCCGCTTCGGGACGCCTTCGAGGGGTAATTCTGCTCTCGGCAACGCCGATGCAGACAGCGCTTGTCGAAATCTTCGACCTGCTCGCGATGCTTGGACTGCCGGAAGCCTGGCGCGATCGAACAACATTTGAAGGCTTCTTCACGCGCCTACGCAAGCCGGTGCTCTCAACCGATGACATTGCGCGTCTTGCGGCGTTGATCGGCGCCGGGGCACGCGAGTTACCTGACGGCGAGAAGCTTATCCAACACGCGATTGCATCGATCCAGCTCAGCCCGATCGAACGCCGGAAGATCGAAAACGTTATGCGGACCGGCGCCCTCGGCGATGCCAGCGCCCTCAAAGACGAACAACGCGAGACATTTCGCGAGATCGCACGGCGTGCGACACCGCTGGCGGCTCTTGTTTCGCGTCACACGCGCCCATTGCTGCGGCAATATGGAATCAAAATCGCCCGACGTGAACCCGTCGATTTATTCGTGGAACGCTCGGTAGATGAGGATACCATTTACAAAGCCGTAGAGGCTTTCATTCAGACGGAATTCAAGCGAGCGGAGCAGATTCTCGATCGTCGTCGGCGCAGCGCGATTGGTTTCGTACTTGCGATTTACGGGAAGCGCCTGGCGTCAAGTCTCGTGGCTTTGCAAAAGACGTTACGTCGCCACGCCAATCGCGTCGAGGAGCGGTTCGCGCACGACATCCTTGAGGACGTCGAATTTGACGATGACGACGGGGTGGCGCGGACCTTTGAGCCGCCGGATGACGAACGAGAGGCGCGCACGCTCGAAGCCGAGGGCGCAGCTCAGATCGAGATGGAGCGCATAGCGTCCATCCTGCGAATGATCGACGACTTTCACGCGCGGAGCGTCGACGCGAAGCTTGACGTACTCCGCGGCGCGCTTCACGAACTCGAAGAAGCAGGCTACGACCAGGCGATCGTGTTTACGCAATACACCGATACGCTTGATTGGCTTCGCGAGCATTTGCAGGGGATGAGCATACTTTGCTACTCCGGGCGCGGCGGCGAGTATCGCGCTGCGGATGGATCGTGGCAGCACCTGAGTCGCGACGATACGAAGAAGCGCTTCATCCACAAGGAAGCGCAGTTACTCCTCTGCACGGATGCGGCGGCCGAGGGTCTCAACTTACAAACGTGCGGTGCGCTCGTGAACTACGATCTGCCCTGGAACCCGATGCGCGTCGAGCAGCGAATCGGTCGCATTGACCGTATCGGCCAGCCAAGAGACGTGGTGCGCATCGTCAACTTGTACTATCCGGGGACGGTGGAAACGGTCGTCTATCAGCGCCTCCGCGAGCGCATCGGCCTATTTGGGGACGTCGTCGGCAAGCTGCAACCCATCCTTGCGCAAGCTGCGACGATTATCGAGCGGGCGACGTTTCGCGAGGGCGTTACTCCGCATGGTGCGTTGCTAGACCTTGATGGCGAGATCGACGAACTTGACCGGTCGGCTTTCGATCTCGATGCGTCGGTGCTCGCCGACCTAGCGGATGCAGATCGCGTACCGGAGCCGCCGTACGATCTCGCTCAACTGAGCCTGCTCCTGGACCGGCCCGACGCACTTCCGCCGGGATATGACACGCAAGCACTCGGCGCGAGCCAGTGGGCCGTGCGCGCGGAACCCGGCGGCGTGCAGATGCGTGTAACGAGCGATCGCGAAATATACGAGCAAAACCTCGAGGACTATGAACTCTGGACGCCCGGATCACGTGTCTTTCCGGCGATAGATCCTCCTCGTGAAGACGTGCTGGTCGAGAATTATCAAAGCTCTTTAAGGGAACTGCTGAACCCGGCGCTTGACTGATGATGCAAACTCGCACTTGGGAAGGTCGATCCTTACGTGAACGGCACCGGGAGCGCCCATTGCGGAGCCGCGCGGCGCCGACGATCCGGCTGGCCCATGCAAACGCGACAGCTAAGATTCCGATCCGTCACTCTTATTTCGTCTTATCACATGAGATAATGTCTTCAAGACGCTACCGAGCCGCGCGGACCCGCTAGGTCGCGACATGAAATGACAATGGGTACGATCACCATTAAGAGCGGACCGAAGCACGGCGACGAACGAGGTCGGCGCGCCCTGCCCGAACGCGAAGGTGGTCTCGCAGTCACACAGGATATCGTGGAGCGGTTCTGCGCCGCATGCGGGCGCTGGGGAACGCCGACCGGATTGCTCGCGATGGTGTTCGGGATCTGTCCGACCTGCGGTCTGTTGTACTTCCCGGTCGCGATCGAGGTCGAGTACAATGGCAATGATCTCATCACGATCACTGCATGCGGCCACGAAGCCTGGGCAGAGAACGATCCCGGCGACGGGTGGGGCGGCGCGGGACTCTTCAGCGGCTGTTCCTGCGGTCAGCCATGTGACTATGCCGACGCGGCAGAAGCTGCGCTCGAAGCCCGCAACGACGATGCGCGGCGTGAAATGAGTTGGTAGGGCTGGTGCGATGGTACAGTAGGCAGTGCTGCTTCGGGCTCCGTCGGGGCGATGCCGCACATAAACTCCACGGACGTGTCCTGGCCGGTTTCCAAGCCGCACGACTTTTTGGCCCGGTGGTCCGATGCTGACGACTATTGTGCAGGTCCCCCAGCTGAAGGGCCTGTGTGATTTCTCGTGCATGGTGCGCGACGAATCAACGCTGCTCAAAGGTTCGAGATGAACGGCTGACGCCGCCCTTTTCGCATCGTGTCTCTCCGCGCTCTCTCGCCGCACACCATACGTGCGGCGCCCAGCGCCAGAGAGCGACGAAAAACGATGCTCCTCGACATCATCCGATACCTCATAATCCGCGAAGTCGCGCGATTCATCCGGCGGGTCATTCGACGACTTTGGCTTGGCAGATCAGCGAAAAGCCCTTCCTCCCCTACCTCGGAGATCCAGTTTCGCAATCCGTTGCCGAATAAGGGATGACAATCAGGACCCGGCCTCGCGCGAGAGCGTAAGACGTCGGGCACCCTCCGCACGCAAGGGCCGCTACGCTCTTACGCCCTTGCGCGCTCCTCCCGCCGTCAACGTGCTCGCATCTACGAGGCCGGGGCCATTTAGATCATCGGCACGACGTAGGAGCGATTGCCATGTTCAACAACGATGTCGTCAAGGCAACTCTGGAGAGGTACTATCCCGCGAGCGCGGTCTGTTGCATGGAGCAAAACGGCATGGCCGGCGACAATTATCTTGGCCGGTCGACGACAACTATCTTGGCCGGTTGAGGGCCTGAGCCGGAAGGTCCCTGGGAGGAGCCGCGTGGCTTTGACGTAGGTCGAAGGCATGCGGAATGCCCGGCAAAAGGATCACCGACCACCAAGTGCTCAAGTACAAAGCCCACCGCCAAACGCGCGTGCAGGCGGCCGCCGCCGCGAAGGCGGGCATCAGCGAGCGAAGCGCTCGCCGAATCGACAGCCTCGAATCGCTGCCGTCCCAGCGCCCGCCGCGTCAATGGCGTACTCGCCCGGATCCGCTGGCGGAGGTCTGGGAATCTGAACTTTTGCCGCTGCTTCAGGCCAACCCTCAACTCAACGCCGTCACTCTCCTCGAAGAGCTTCAGCGCCGCCGCCCAGGCGAATACGGGCCAGGTGCGCTTCGCACGCTCCAACGCCGAATGCGGCAGTGGCGCGCGGCTCACGGCCGCGAACGGGAGGTGTTCTTCGTGCAGGAGCATCCGCCGGGTCGCCAAGGTCTTTCTGATTTCACCGACGCCGGCGAGCTCGGCGTCACGATCGACGGCGTGCCTTTTCCGCATCGGCTCTATCAGTTTGCGCTGGCGCATTCGGGCTGGCGGTCGAGTTGCATCGTCGACGGCGGCGAGAGCTTTCAGGCGCTCTCCGCGGGGCTACAAGATGCGCTCTGGCGCCTGGGCGGGGCACCGGAGGAGCACCGAACCGACAGCCTCTCAGCTGCATTCAAGAATCTTTGCGACCTTGAGAAGCGCGAGTGGACCGAGCGCTATGCCTCGCTGTGCGCGCATTACGGGATGCGCCCAAGTCGAAACAATCCCGGCTGTCGGTGACGGCCTAAATCGCCCCACTTCTGACGGCGTAAAATTCCCCACCCCTTAAGAGCGAAAGACCCCCCATCTCGCCGGCAAGCCAGATGGAGGGCCACCTAATCGTAAGGGGACTGTGGATGAAGATCAAGGTGCAGGCGGCACAAGGGGTGCCGCTGACGCGGATTGCCGCCGAAAGCGGTATCGACCGCAAGACGGCGCGGCGGCTACGGGACGCGTCGGAGGAGCCCACCGTCACGCTACGGCGACGGCGGTCGCGACTCGACGGTTACGCCGACTGGATGCGCGATCGCCTCAAGGCCGGCGTTCCAGCGGCTCAGGTCGCTCGCGACCTGGCGTCTCGCGGCGTAGTCGTGCCTTATGCGACGGTACGAGACTTTGCCCGCAAGTTGCGACCTCCCAAAGAGGCCGTGGCTGAGGAAGTGCGCTTCGAAACGCCACCGGCCAAGCAGGCTCAATGCGATTGGGCCGACTGCGGTCAACTCCTCGAAGACGGCACGTCCTTCGCGTTGTATCTATTCGTGATGGTGCTGGGGTATTCGCGCAAGACGTTCGCGAAGTTCACCTCGTCGATGGACGAGCTGACGCTGCAGCGCTGCCATGCCGAGGCTTTCGCTTTCTTCGGCGGCGTACCTTACAGCGTCTTGTATGACAATCCTAAAACGATCACCGTCGGCCGCAACACCGAAGGTGAACCGGTGTGGAATAAGGACTTCGCCGATTTCGCCGCACGCTACGGCTTCGATGCGACCTGCGCCCGGCCGTATCGAGCAAAGACCAAAGGGAAGGTTGAACGAACGATCGGATTCTTGAGAACGTCCTTCTTTCCCGGCCGGCGTTGTTCCAGCGTCGAGGACGCACAGCAGCAACTCGATGGCTGGCTGATCCAGGCTAATCAACGCGTGCACCGCACGCATGGCGAAGTTGTTGACGTCCGCTTTGCGCGCGAAGCACCGCTCTTACTCCCATTGCGCAATGGCATGGCGATCGTCTCAAGAACAGAACAGCGGATCGTCGACGCCGAAGGGTTTGTCAGTTATGGTGGCAACCGCTACGAAATGCCGCCTGGCCAGCGCGGCCGCACGCTCTTGATACACGACAACGGCGCCGTCCTGCATTTTTACCACGATACGACCGCCGTCTGCGAGCATCGACGCCTCCACGGGAAGCGACGTACGGCGCTGCGGCGAGGATCAGGGACGAACACTGCCGCGCTTCTAGCCGTCACCGTAGAGCGACGGCCACTCAGCGAGTACGACGAGGTGGCCACGTGAGTCAGCTCGTTTACGAACGAACCCGTGACGCGCTTAGCCAGCTCAACATGCCACGCGCGCTGGAATGCCTCGACGGACTCTTAGACCGCGCCGGAGACGGAGAGCTGAGCACGGTGGACGTGCTCGACCAACTCTTTGCCCAGGAGCTTGCCACACGTCGCGAACGCAGCATCGCAACGCGCCTCAAGCTCGCGGGGCTGCCGGCTGTGAAAACGCTCGAGCAATTCGACTTTCCCTTCCAACCGTCGCTGGACGAACGCAAGATTCGCGACTTACACACCCTGCGCTTCCTCGCCAATGGCGAGAATATCATCTTCCTCGGGCCGCCCGGCTGCGGCAAGACGCATCTCAGTATCACGCTTGGCTATGCGGCGATCACCGCTGGTGAACTGGTTCATTTCACGACTGCGCGAGATCTGTTCGCGAAGCTGCGCGATGCGGAGCGAACGCCAGTGCATTTTCGACGACTAACCGCTAATCGCGCAAAGCTGCTCATCATCGACGAGATCGGATACGAGCCGCTCGACCGCATCGCCGCTGCACACTTCTTTCGCCTGATTTGCGAACGCTACGAACGCGGATCGATCATCCTCACGAGCAACAAGCGCTTCAGCGATTGGGGCGAACTCATCGGCGACGACACGCTCGCCGGCGCCATCCTGGACCGGCTGCTCCATCACGCGACCACGATCAGCATCAACGGTCCTAGCTACCGGCTAAAGGACAAGCGGCGAGCCGGCATCCTCGACCCGGCCAAGCGTAAGGAAGGTGACGCGCCATAGGCGAATCCGGCGACCCGGGTGGGGAAAATTAGACCGTCGGAAATGGGGAACTTAAGACCGTCTCCGACACCGGCGAATCGCACGAGAACGGCAGCATCGAATCTCGTCATGGTTCGCTCAAGACGGCGCTGCGACAAGCATTGCTCTTACGTGGCTACAGCAATTTCGACGATCGCGCTGCGTACGAAGCGTTCGTGCAGACGATCGTGCAACGGCTCAACGTGCGCGTGGAGAAACGGCTCGCAGTCGAACGCACGATGTTGCGCCCCTTGCCGGTGCGCCGAACCGCTGAGTTCGATGAGTTCCCGACACGAGTCAGCAAGTACGGCATCTTTACCGTCAGGGGTTCGAAGTACAGCGCGCCAAGCCGGCTCATCGGCTACCGATTGATGGTGCGCGAGTATGCCGAGCACGTCGAATGCTGGCTTGGCGGCCAACGCGTGTTCGAGTGCCCGCGAGCCACGCGCCGCCACGGCCACAACCACGCGCGCCAGATCGACTATCGGCACCTCGTCGAGGGCCTCAAACGCAAGCCGGGAGCATTCGCGCGCTGGGTGTTGCGCGACGAGGCCTTCCCGCGGGCGATCTATCGGCAGACCTGGGCGAACCTCAGCGCGCAGCTGCCGGAACGCCAAGCGTGTAAGATCATCGTCGGTCTGCTCGCGCTTGCGGCCGACGGGCACGAGGCCGCGCTCGCGATCGAACTGGAGCAGTTGCACGCCGGCGGCGAGCTCCCCGATCTCGAGGCTCTCACCCAACAGCTCGCGCCACGCCAAAGCGAGATCCCCGCCGTTGCGGTACTGCTGCCGGAGCTGACATCGTACGATGCGCTCATCGAGGTGGCGTCATGAGCGCAACAGGAAAGCTCAACGCTGACGGCCGCCTCGGCGTGATGCTGACGGAGTTACGGCTGCCGACGATCAAACGATTCGCCGCCGAACTCTGCGATCAATCCGACGGCGAAGGCTGGCCCGCACGTCAGCTCCTCGAACAACTCTTTGAACACGAGATGACCGAACGCGAAATGCGACGATTCGAACGGCACCGGGCTGCATCCGGTCTAAGCTCCGACAAGCGCCTCTCGAGTTTCGACTTCTCGACCGTTCCAGCGATCTCGCGAGCGCGTATCATGGCATTGGCCGAAGGCCATGAATGGCTCGATCGCGGCGTCAATCTCTTGGCCTTTGGCGCGCCCGGCAGCGGCAAGAGTCACCTGCTTAGCGGCATCGGCCATGCGCTCATCGACGCCGGCCGACGCGTGCTTTTCACTCGATGCAGTGACCTGGTACAGCGCCTTCAGGCGGCTCGACGCGATCTCCGTTTGCCGCAAGAACTCGCAAAGCTCGATCGCTTCGACCTCTTAATCCTGGACGACCTGAGCTACGTGCGGCGCGACCAAGCGGAAACCTCGGTGCTCTTCGAACTCATCGCTGAACGTTATGAACGCAAGAGCATCGGAATCACGGCCAACACGCCGTTCTCGCAATGGGGCGAGGTCTTCGTCGACCCCGCGATGACCCTAGCCGCAATCGATCGACTCGTTCACCACGCAACGATCCTGGAAATGAACGCGGCGAGCTACCGCCGGCGCGCCGCGCAGGAAACGCAGACACGTCACGCGCGCGCGAAAAATGAACCCGCGGCGGCTGTGGACAGCGTGGATGAGCTTCTCAAGCCAGACGCTACGACAGGCGAGGGGCTCATCCACCCTGCCCACAGCACTGCTGCTACGACAATTTCAGGGAAGAACGACGACGGAAAGGAGGGGATGCAGCCCGTATCGGAAAGCCGGGGCCGTATACTGCAACCTCCTCCCAAGCGGCCACGATAGTTGACGCCGGGCGGTCAGGATAGTTGTCGCCGCGCACAGGAGATGCCTGCGAGAGGGACTGCTGACCTCGTGCCTCGCGCCCAGCGCGTGATAGACTCGGTGTGAGGGATCAGCCATGCAGAACGAGATCGTCTTGCCGGAGACCAAGCCGGAAACCGAATGGGTTCGCGGCCGGGCACTGCAAAAAGTGAGTCCGAACTATCGGCATGCACGATTGCAGTCTTTCATGTGGCTTGCGCTTGAAACGTGGGCCGACGGGCGTGGGCGCGTGGGGATAGAGTGGCGGTTTCGTGTTGCTCCGCCCGGCGAGATCATCCGCCCGCTTGTCCCCGATGTCGCGTACTTGTCGTACGAGCGGCTCGGGCCGGAGGCCGACGACACGGCGCAAGTGCCGCCCGGCGCGCCGAGCGTTGCCGTCGAGGTCCTCTCGCCGGACGATCGGCCGCGCGATGTGCGTGATAAAGTCTCCACCTATCTGCGCGCGGGAACCGACGCGGTCATCATCGTCGATCCGAAGACGGAGACGGTTCGCGCCGAATGCGCTGGCGGCGTCGTCCGCTTCGGTCCCGGCGAGACATTCCGCCATGAGGCGCTCCCCGGTTTTTCACTCGACGTTTCCGACTATTTCGCCCGAGCCCGAAAATAGCGCGGGTCACGCTCGAACTCGAAGGGCAGGGTCATGATCAGGGATTCAAGTGAAAACGGCTCACCGATCTGATGGAGATCCTCGGCGTCTAAGGCCCAAAAACTCGATCGGGGAACGAGTTACGGTCCCTTGGGGGCGCCGCGGCGAACGGCAGGCCCAAAGAGATGTCGACGTTCTGGGCAACTTCCAAGATCGTCAGGTGAACGGTCAGGCCTGGCCATCCCACGAGCGGCGGTAGTTTGTGTAGAGACACTCTGGTGTATTGACATATATCGATTCAATCACTAGAATCGATATATGTCGATTCAACGGTGCTGCCCGGAGGCTGTGGTTTACGACCGGGATTTGAACGATGAGACAACGCTGTTCAAGGCGCTGGCCGATCCGGCACGAGTTGCGATCCTCGCAACCCTTGCTCGGACCGAGCATGAGGTCTGCGTCTGCGACTTCACATCCGGACTTGGCCTCAATCAATCGACGGTCTCGCACCACCTCAAGCTGCTCAAGGATGCCGGCCTTGTAACGTCTGTCCGCCGCGGTACCTGGGGCTATTATTCAATCGCATCGGATGCCCACGCCCGTCTCGCGGCGGCACTTCGCTCCGTGCTCCCCTCGAAAGTTCTCACATGAAGATGCACCTCAATCTTGCAACGCGCGACCTCGATGCGAGCGTAGCGTTCTATCGCGCGCTCTTGCCTGCCGAGCCGGCGAAGCACTATCCCGATTACGCGCTCTTTTTGACCGATGAGCCCGGGCTCGAACTTGCGCTCGACCTCGACCCCGCGGTCCAGGTGCGCGAAGGCGCACACTATGGCGTCGCAGTCGAGCACACGCAGGACGTCGACGCTGCGATCGCGCGTCTGCAGCAAGCCGGTTATCCGGTCGATATCGAGACCGAAGAAACGTGCTGCTACGCGGTACAAACTAAGGTCTGGGCTACGGATCCCGATGGACGCCGTTGGGAGACGTACTATGTCATTGCCGAAACCGAAGAGCGTGATAACGAAGCGACGACGTGCTGCCAAACCGACGCCGCACTCGCGTCGGCTTCTCCGGCGTGCTGCTGAGATGAACCTGGCGCGCCGGGCAGCGGCGGAAGGCGTCGGCACAGCGTTCTTGCTCGCAGCAATCATCGGGTCCGGCATCATGGCCCAACGGCTCGCCGGCGGGAACCTTGCGATCGCGCTTCTCGCGAACACGATCGCGACCGGCGGTGCGCTCGTCGCGCTCATCCTGACTTTCGGGCCAATCTCGGGCGCTCACCTCAATCCGGCGGTCACGATCGCCGATGCGTGGCAGCGCGGCATTGCGTGGCGGGACGTTCCGGCCTACGTCGTGGCGCAGCTGGTTGGAGCCATCGGCGGCGTCGCGATCGCGAACGTGATGTTCGGACTGCAGCCGATCTTCCTTTCACAGCATGTACGCAGCGGCGGAGCCCAATGGCTCGGCGAGTTCGTTGCGACCTTCGGGTTGCTAGCCGTCATCTGGGGTTGCGCTCGATCGAAGTCCCAGATGACACCCTTTGCCGTTGCCGCGTACATCGTAGCCGCGTATTGGTTCACGTCCTCGACATCGTTTGCGAACCCGGCCGTCACAATCGCGCGCTCGCTCAGCGACACGTTCGCCGGCATCCGCCCGGTCGACATCGCACCGTTCATCGTGATGCAGCTTGCCGGAGCGGCGGCCGCAACGGTGCTCTTTTCTTGGTTCCACCCGATCGATCGGCAAACCGCGCAAGCGGTCATCGAGGTGCACTCGCTACCTTTGGAGAGTCGCAATGATTCTGAACAGACTGCCGAACTCGCCGGTCTCTAGCGCTTTGTCGGCTTCGTTCGGGCACTCGTCATGAAGCCCGTGATAATCGGAGGGAGCGACGCCGGGATCAGCGCGGCGCTTCGCGCCCGCGAGCTTGATTCGTCCGTGGCGCCGCATGTGGCTCGAACCCGACCTGCAGCCGTTACCGTTTTGAAGAGACATCCCCATCAATTTGGAGTATGAATCGCCGGTCTGTTTCATGGCGATGATCGGCGACAGCGAAGGCAACAGCGTGGTGTTGCATAAGCGCAAACCGCTCGGCTAGCGCGTTCTGCCGGCGCAGAACCAGAAGAAAAAGAGCGGCCGGGGGAGCGGCATCGCACCGCCCCACCCGATCGCTCTTCTCAGATCACCGGACCACGTTCGCGTGGTGGATGACGAGGCTTAGAGGGCGTTCGCGAGGGCCCAGCCCTTCGGTGCCCCGATCCCGGCGGCCTGATTGTACTGCGTGGCGCTGCACGAGTAGGCCCCGTTCGAGCCGGAGGTGCAGGGCGTGAAGTACTGGGTGTAGCCGGTCGACTTGAACAGGCTGTACAGCGTCGGGTTGATCCATCCGAGCTTTGTGCCGTGCAATTCGTCGGCTTCGATCCAGAGTGCTACCGAGGCCGGTGAAGACCATGACGTTCCAAGATAGTCGCCAAAGGCTCCGCCGGTGTAGACCGCTACCGGATCGAACGGCAGCGAGATGTCGGGTTGATTGCGACCCGAGGTGATCACGCCGGTGATGCCGCTCTGCCAACTCGGAAGAGCGACGACCGTCGAGACGCCGCCGCCGCCGGAGTCTCCGCTTGCACTCCCCTCAGTGACCGTTTGAAGAACGCCCGCCGCGGTGTAGGTGAAGTTGAGGCCGCCGATGGAGGTGAAGTACGGATCGCCCGCCGGGGCGCTCACGCCGATCGCGTTGTCGTTGGAACCGCACTCGTTGCTTCCGGAGTCACCGGACGATGCGGCGAACGTGACGCCCTCGGCCGCACCCTGTTCGGCGATCGAGTTCGTCGATGTCTCGAACGCGGTGTCGCTGGATTCGCAACCGCCGAACGATGAGTTCACGACGGAAGCGACACCGTCGCTGAGCACCTTGTTATAGGCGTCCTCGATGGCTTGATCCGACAACGAGCCGGTGTGGTAGACGATAATGTTGGCGCCTGGAGCGAGCCCCGCGATGGTTTGGACGTCGAGATCGGTTTCGGCATCGTCACCCGAGCCGCCGCCGTCGATGGCTTCGTTGGTCACCGTACCCGTTTGCGTGATCCCGGCTGCCGTCAGATAGCTCTTGAGGTAGCTGGTATTCACCGGATCGTCGATGACGACGGCCGCCGTGTAGCCGGCGCCGTTGCACCCGTGTTGAACCGGGTAGTCGAACGGCTTGGCAACGCCGGTTGCAAGCGTTCCGCTGGAGTTGCTGAGCGGGCCGTTGTCGGCAGCGGCGCCATTGCAGCCGACGACCGGCGTCGGTGTCGCACTCGGCGTTGGGGTCGGCTTAGCCGTGGCGGTTGGGGTTGCGGTCGGCGTCGCCGTTGGGGTTGCGGTCGGCTTCGCCGTCGGCGTCGCGGTCGGCGTGGGTGTCGGCGTCGGAGTCGCCGTGCCGCTCGTCAGGGAGACATCGTCGACGTACTGGAGGTTGTGATAGCCGCCACCCGGGGTGCCGTGAACGCCGAAGTACAGATACACCGTCTGTCCCGCGTAGGACGAGAGGTTGTAACTCAGTTGAATCCACGTCTGACCGTTGCCGACCGTCGTGTAGAGGTTATCCAGCACGTTGCCGCTCGAGTTGAGCAGGTCGGCTTCTTGGTACGAGTAGGTGGTGTTCTTCTCGTTGGTCTGCTGCCATACCCAGAACGAAAGCTGCCCGTTCGCCGGGATCGTGACCGCTTGGCAGACGCCCGCGTCGCCGTTGGGTTCCGACGTCGTGGAGCCACTCAGTTCGGAGTACTTCCCCGTATGAGGGTTCGCCGTGCTGATCTTGGCGTTTACGTTGCCGCATTGCGACCAAGACGTGAACCCGCCTGACTCGAAGCCCGGATCGGAGACGACGTTCGTTGCGTCGGTGCGAACGAGTTGTGTGATCCCCGTGCTGACGTTCCGGGATACCGGAGTGCGCGTGCGCGCCGCGTCGATCGATACTTCCCTCGCTTGCTCCACTTTCGTCTGAACGACGACCAAGTTGCTGAGTGAGGCGGTATTGACCGCCGAGGCGATCGCAGCCGGGACGGTCGCCGCTTTCAGGTTGGCGAAACGCGTGCCGTATCTCCCCTGCTGGAGCGTATGCATCTCGGTGGAAAAGAAGCGCTCGACCGTCGCGCTCGGAGCCGTCGCGTCGACGATCGTGCGGTTGGCGAAGCGCTGCGTGATCGTAAACCCTGCAGCTTGCAAGGCTTGGACGACACTTGCTTCCTGCTGCGCGGTCGGCGCATATTGGCTGTTGAACTGCGCCGGGGTCAGGAAGTGGTGATAATTGCCCGATTGCGGATTGCTGACGTCCGCAACATATTGATCGAGCTGCGCTTGATTATTGTAGCGCAAGGTGAGCGAGATCGTGACCGGTGCCGTGGCCGCCCGCCGTCCGGAATCGGCATAGGCAAGGGCCCCGTACGTTCTGGGAACCGCAATTTGCGGACCGATCGCCGCCGTCGTCCGGCCTACTGATTCCGGCGCAATGCCGCCGCCCGGCAGCGTCGCCGGAACGGACGACGTGCGCCCGCCGCATGCCGCAAGCGTCAGTGCGAGCAGCAATGCAGAAGCCATCGCCCGTGATGGTCGAGGAATGAACAAGATAGTCTGAACCTCCAACGCCCGAAAGAGGAGCGCAACGACGCCCCTGGTCGCCGTGCGTCGTGCCGGTCAAGGAGGCGTACCGGCGACTATTTGAGTTTTGCTACGACTTCCTGCGACTTTTTCTAGAATGTCATAGGGGAAACATCAAGAATCGATGGCCCCACTCCTACGGTTCTTTATCTTCTTAAACTTCATGAATGAATGAAAAACAAACGCAAAGAGTGGGCGACCGGGCGCGTGTCTGGACGCGGAGTCAATCGCGCTCGAATGTTACGCGACCGGCGCTGATCTCGATCGGAACCGCGGTGAGCGAGCTGCCCATGCAGGGCCCGTCGATACAGTAGCCGTCCTCGAAGCGGAAAACCGCGTAGTGATTCGCGCACAGCAGGTGATGCCGGAACGTGTTGATGCCGCGCCCGACGTCGAGCGGAATCTGAAAGTGCGGGCAGCGATTGAGGTACGCGTGGACCGTGTCGCCGCGGCGCGCGACGATGATCGGCAGCGGATCGGCGGCGTCCCCCGCCTCGAACGGCAGCGCTTGGCCGTCGGCGAGATCGGCGAGCGCGCAGAGTACCACGCGGGTTCAGTGCGTGACGAGCACGGGCAGCGCGTCCATGACGAAATCGCGCTGCAGCACGTGACCGTCCGGCGCCGGCGTGACGGGTTCGACGAGCGACGGCTTCACGCCGAAGACGGCATCCGAATCCAAGTAGGGGTCACCGGCCACGTACAGTGCGGTCGTCAGCGGTGCGTATCCCTCGGCCGAGATCGCGAAGTGCAGGTGCGCGGGCCGATACGGATGCCGGCCGACCGCGAGCAGCATCTTCCCGACCGGACCGTCGGTGGGGACCGGATAGCTCACCGGCACGACGGCGCGAAAACGAAACGTCCCGTCGGCCTGCGTTCGCACGCGGCCGCGACAATCGGGATGCGGGCGCTCGGCATATTGCGTGTCGTACAGCCCGTCGCTGTCGGTCTCCCGAACGTCCAGGACGGCGCCGGCGATCGGTTCGCCGCTCACCGAGCGGACCACGCCGTGCACGAGCAGCGGCTCGCCCTTCTCCTCCGAGGCGATGCTCTCGCCGGTCGCCGTGTCGGGCGCGTCCGTGGTGAAGAAGGGCCCGAGCACGCTGGACTCCGTTGCGCCGCCGGAGTTTTGATGGGCGACCGTGTCGACCATCATCGTGACGCCGAGCGTGTCGGAGAGCAGAATGAACTCCTGGCGCAACTCGTCGCACATCTGGCCGGTCGCGGTCAGAAAGCGGATGCCGGCCATCAATTCCTCCGGCGTCAACTCGACTTCGCGCACGAACGCGTGCAGATGCTTGACCGCCGCGGCGAACAGCGTGCGCGCACGCGCGTTCGGCGCGTTTGCCGCGCTCGCGATCACGGCTTGCGTCAACGTGTCGGCAGTGAATGTGGACATCACGGACCTCCTTACTTCGGAACGCGCAAGATACGCTGCACGGGAAAGAACTTCCAGCCGAACCGGGCGCCGGCTTCGCCCCAGATGCCGCGCGGAAACCGGATCATGATGAGCACCGCCAGCAGGCCCAGCGCGATCAGGTACCACGCGCCGTAGTCGCCGAACGCCTGCCGGAGGCCGAAGTACAGGAGCGTACCGACGAACGGGCCCTCGATCGTGCCGATCCCGCCGATGACCACCGTGAAGAACATGAGCGGGATCCAATCGGCCCCGAAAGCGGCGTCCGGCGATATGCGCAGCGCGTTCAAGAAGTACAGCGCACCCGCGCAGCCGGCGCCGAAGGCGGCCAGCAGGTAGACGATGAGCTTCGTGCGCGCCACGTCCACGCCTTGGCTCTCGGCCGCGATGGCGCTGTCGCGGATCGCGGTGAGCGCGAGACCCAGCCGCGAACGCAAGAGTACGTAGACCCCGCCGGTCGTCGCGAGCAGCAGCGCGACCGCGATCCCGAAGGTGATCGCCTCGCGGGTCGATTTGGGGATGCCGATCAAGGCCGTCAGGCTCTCACCGGACCCGCCGCCGAGCGCGCTCACGTTGGCCACCAGCAACCGGTACACTTCGGCGACCACCCAGGTCGCGACCGCGAAATAGCCGCCGCTCAAGCCGAAGAGCACGCGCGAGTTGAGGATGGCGAACAGTGCCGCGGCGATGCCGCCGAGCAGGACGCAGAGGAACGGATTGACGTGCAAGCCGTTGGCGAGCACGAAGAGCGTGTAACCTCCGATTCCGATATACGCCTGCTGCCCGATCGAGACGAGGCCTCCGTAACCGGCGAGCAGATTCCACATCTGCGCCAGCACGAACAGGCAGACGAACTCGACGGCGAGCCGCATGACTTCGGACGAGATCATGCGGTTTTCGCGAACAATCCGGTCGGTCGAAACAAGAGCACCGCCAAGAAGACGAGGTGCCCGGCGAGGATGCCCCAGCCGGGATTGAGTGCGAAGCCGATCGTTTGCGCGACGCCCAAGATGATGCCGCCGGCCAGCGTGCCCCAAAACGACCCGAGCCCGCCGATCACCACGGCCTCGAACGCGTAGAGCAAGAAGTTCGGCCCGAGGGTCGGCGTGAACGTGAATTTGACGCCCATGAAGACGCCCGCGATCGCGATGACCGCGAACGAGATCGCCGCGGCGTAGCCGTAGAGCCGCCGGTCGCGCACGCCCATCGCCTGCGCGATCTCGCGGTCGTCGGAGACGGCGCGAAACGCCATGCCCAGGCGCGTTCGATTGAACACGATCTCCAGGGTGACTCCGACGAGCACGGCGGTCACGAAGACGATCAACGGAAACCAGCCCACGGCGAGGCCCCCGCCCAGCGGAATGCTCGCGTTTTCCAGCGGCCCGATCTTCAGCGAACGCTCGTCGGCCGACGCCGTTTGCTGCAAGACGTTCTCGATGATCACCGAGAGCCCATAGGTGACGACGAGCGGCGGCAAGATATCGCTCCCGAGCGTACGGTTGAGCACGATCCGCTGTAAGAAATAGCCGCAGAACGCGAAGACGGCCACCGCGAGCGGCAGCGCGAAAAACGGGTTCAGCCCGGTCGTCAAGGAGATGGCGAGCGTGACGTAGGCGGCCAGCACGATGAAGTCGCCGTGCGCGATGTTGATCTGGCGCATGACGCCGTAGATGACGGCCAAACCCATCGCGAAGAGCGCGTAGAGACCACCGAGCAGCGTGCCTTGGATGACGGTATCGAGCCAGTCCATCAGACTCCGAAGTACGCCGTGGAGATCGCCTCTCGCGAGAGTTCGGCGGAGCGGCCGGTGAGCGAAACGGTACCGTGCGTGAAGCAGTAGGTGCGATCCGACATCCGGCGCGCGAGTTCGATGTCTTGCTCCACCAGCACGACCGCGAGCCCGCCTTCGCTGCAGACCGCTTCCAGCGCCGCGTAGACTTCCTTGACGACCGCGGGTGCGAGACCCAGCGAAATCTCATCGCACATCAAGAGCCGCGGATTGGACATGAGGGCCCGCCCGATCGCGACCATCTGCTGCTGGCCGCCCGAAAGCGAGGGCGCCGGCATGGTGCGCTTCGCCTCCAGCGCCGGGAAAAGACCGTACACGGCGGCGAGGTTCCAGGGGCCGGTACGCCGGTTGAAGGCCCCCATGAGCAGATTCTCCTCGACCGACAGGCTGGGAAAAAGACGCCGGCCTTCGGGTACGAGCGCGATGCCGAGTTTGGCGACGTCCGGCGCGTGCTTGGCTCCGATCGGTCGTCCCTCGAACACGATGCTGCCCGCATCGGAGGGCATCAAGCCGGCGATCGAGCGGAGAAACGTCGACTTGCCGGCTCCGTTCGAGCCGATCAGCGCGACGCGTTCGCCTTCGTGCACCTGCGCATCGATGCCGAAGAGCGCCTGAAAGTCGCCGTAGTACGCGACCAGTCCGCGCACCTCGAGTAAGGCGTCCGGTTCGCTCACGCTTCGATGCCCATGTAGACCCGCCGCACCTCAGGGCTCGCGATCACCTCGCGCGGATCCCCTTCGGCGAGCTTCGCGCCCGCGTGGAGAACGAAGAGCCGCGTCGCGACGGCCATCAGTGCGTGGACGACGTGCTCGATCCAAACGATGGCGATCCCGCGCGCGCTGATCGCGCGAATGGTCTCGACTACATCGTAAGCTTCGTGGTCGGTGAGCCCGCCGGCGATCTCGTCGAGCAGCAGGACCTTCGGCCGGGTCGCGCAGGCGCGCGCGAATTCCAGACGCTTGCGGTCGAGCAGCGTGAGCGAGCCCGCCAGCCGGTTTGCTTTCGCGAGCAGTCCGGTGAGTTCGAGCACCTCGACGCAGTGCGCGCCCGCGACCCCGCGCCGGTCGCGGGCACCGAAGAGCGACGCGACCAGCACGTTCTCGAACACGGTCAAGCCCCCGAAGGGGCGCGCGATCTGATACGAGCGCCCGATCCCGCGCCGGCAGCGTTCGTGCGGCCGCAGGCGCGTGACGTCGATGCCGTCGAGCAAGACCCGGCCGGCATCGGGCGCCACGTCCCCGCTGATGACGTTGAACAGCGTCGTTTTCCCGGCGCCGTTGGGGCCGAGGATACCCAGCACCTCGCCCCGCTCGACGCTCAGCGATACGTTGTCCGCAACGGTGAGCGAGCCATAGCGCTTCGTGACGTCGAGCACTTCAACGAGCGCCGCCATGCCGGGTTACGCGCCCAACGGATGCAGTTTGCCTTGCACCGGAATTTGCGGCGCGTCTTTGTTTTCTACGATCGCCAGATCGAAAGGAAATTTCTTCCCATGAATCCACTGGCCGCCCACGAGCAACGTCTTGGCGACGTTCTTGACCGGACCGTGGCCCCAGGCCACCGGGCCGACCATCGTCTTCACGTTCGTCGTCGCGATCGCGTCGCGGATCGAGGCTTTGCTGTCGATATCGTGCGTGCGCTTGAGCACGTCGAGCCCGACCTCGAAGAGGGCGTGCGCGCAGCCCAGCGGCTGCGTCCATTGCTTGCTCGTCGACGCTTCCCACGCGGCGGCGAATTCAGCCGACGTTTGGTGGGTGAGCGATGAGCTGAAGCCATTGTTCGGCGACCACCAGACTTCGGAAGAAAGACCGTAGGCGCTCTTGCCGATCGCCTCGACCGTGCTCGGGAACAGGACGGCTTTCGCGATGGTCGCGATCTTCGGCCGCAGACCCTGCTGGGCGGCTTGCGTCCAGAAGTTCTTGAAGTCCGGCGGCAACGGGACGCCGGTGATGATCTGGGTGCCGGCTTCTTTGAAACGCCGGATCTGTGCGCTGTAGTCGGTCGTCAGATCCTGGTAGCGGCCGGGATCGACGATCGTGTAGCCTTGCTTGGTGAGCACCGGCGGGAGCCCGTGCTCCGGGTCGCCCCAGGCGTTGCCGTCGCCGTCGTTGGGGAAGAGCCCGCCGACGATCTTATTCGTCGACACTTGCGTCCACATGCCGGTGTAGACGCTGATGATGTCCTCGAGTCCCCAGAAGAAATGATACGTCCAATCGAAGCCGGTTTTCGGATCGCCCTTGCGTCCGAAGAACCAGGCTTGCCACGGGGTGCACGTCGAGATGCACGGGGTGCCGTTGAGTTCGCACTGATCGCTGACCGGGTTGGTCGTTTCGGGCGTCCAGGCCACGAGCATCAAATCGATCTTGTCTTTGAGGATCAGATCGGCGGCCACTTCGCCCGCCCGGTTCGGCTTCGATTGGCTGTCTTTGACGACGATGCGCACGGGGTGTTTGGTCCCGCCGATCGAGATGCCGCCGGCGAGTTGCTTGCGAATCCCGGCCAGCACGAAGGCGTCCGTCTCGCCGAACGCGGCGAGCGGACCCGTCTGCGGAGAGACATAGCCGATCACGATCTCCCGCGGGGTTTGCGCGATCGCCGGAAAGCGCGAAAGTCCAAGCGTAGAGCCTGCCGCGACGGCACCGGCCCCGAGCTGAAGTGCACGACGTCGAGTGAGCATGGACACCTCTTTCATTCGGATTGCGGTTGTGGTGGAGTTCCGTCGAATGCGCGCTGCAGAAGCTCGCGAATCGCAGCGCGTTCGACGGGCCGGGGATTGGCATAAGGATTGCGGGTTGCGAGGTCGGCGGCGTGGTCGAGTTGGTCGGCGCGCAGGCCGAGTACCGCCAGCGACGCGGGGACGCGCAGCGAGCGCGCCAGCGCGAAGAGCGCCGCGGTCGCGTCGCCGGCCGGGTCTCCGGTGAGCGCGCGCGCGGCCCGGGCCATCGCGTCGCGTGCGAACGGCGCGTTATAGGCCGCCGCGTACGGCAGCACGATCGCGTGCGTCTGCGCGTGCGGCAAGCCGAACGTCCCGCCCAGCGTGTGGCACAGCTTGTGATGCAGCGCCATGCCGACCGCGCCGAGCACGCTGCCCGCGAGCCAGGCGCCGTACAGCGCATCGGAACGGGCCTCGAGGTCGAGCGGATCGCGACGGATGCGCGGCAACGCGCGGGCGAGCGCGGCGATGCTCTCTTCGGCCATCAGCGCGACGATCGGATTCCCGTCTTGCGCATAGAGGCCCTCGACGGCGTGAGCGATCGCGTTGAGGCCGCTCGCCGCACTCAATTCCCGCGGCAGATCCAAGGTGAGTTCGGGATCGTAGATTACGGTGCGCGGCAGCACGCGTTCGTCGCGCCCGGTCGTCTTGAGGCTGTTTTCGGTGATGCCGTAGATCGGGGTCATCTCCGAACCCGAATACGTCGTGGGCAGCGCGACGATCGGGAGCGCCGTCGCGAGCGCAATGGCTTTCGCGAGGCCGATCGTCGAGCCGCCGCCGATCGCGATGCAGCCGTCCGCGCCGGCGCGCTGCGCGTACGCGCGCGCCGCGTGCACCGACTCGATCGGGACGTGCATGAGGGCACCGGGGAAAATTCCCACGATGCGCTCGCCGAGCGGTGCGACGATCTGCTCCGCCTGGGTCCGGTGGCCGGCGGTGCAAAGGAGCAGCGCACGGGCGATCCCCGCGCGGTCGAGTTCCCCGGCGAGCCGCGCGCGCGCGCCGGGTGCGAACACGACGCGTCCGGGTAATGCCGCGTACGTGAACGCCCGCGCGGGAGCTGGCACGGTCTTCAACGCGGGTAGAACGGCGGGATCTCGGCGTCGACGTTGACCCACACGGCCTTGGGCTCCGTGTACTGACGCATCGCGTCGAAGCCCATCTCGCGGCCGTGTCCGGATGCGCCCATCCCGCCGAACGGCGAGCCGGGATGGACGCGCTTGTAGCAGTTGATCCAGAGCATCCCGGCGCGGATTTCGCGCGCGGTGCGATGCGCGCGCGAAAGGTCGCGCGTCCAGAGGCCGCCGCCCAGCCCATACGGTGTCGCGTTTGCGATCTCGATCGCTTCGCGGTCGTCGCGAAAGGTCGTGATGGACACGAACGGCCCGAAGACTTCTTCCTGCGAGACGCGGTCGCCGGGGCGTGCGCGGACGACCGTCGGTTCGACGTAACAGCCGGCCGCGAACTCCGCGCCCGCCGGCGTTTTGCCGCCGGTGAGAATCTCGCCGCCCTGCTCGCGCGCGACCCGGCAGTACTCGAGTACCCGATCGCGATGCACGGTCGAGGTGAGCGGCCCCATCTCGGTCGCCGGATCGAGCGGGTTGCCCAGGCGAATGCTCTGCGCGAGCGCGACGAACGTGGCCAGGAACTCGTCGGCGATTCGTTCGTGCAGGATCAAGCGCGAACCGGCGATGCAGGCCTGGCCCTGATTGTGGAAGATCGCGAAGAGCGAACCGCCGACCGCGCGGGCGAGATCGGCGTCCTCGAACACGATGTTCGCGCCCTTGCCGCCGAGTTCGAGTCCGACGCGCTTGAGATTCGAGGCCGAACCGGCCAGCACGCGTTTGCCGACGGCGGTCGAGCCGGTGAACGAGACCTTGTCGATGCCGGGGTGCGTGACGATCCGCTCGCCGGCCGTGATACCGTAGCCAGGGACGATGTTCACGACGCCGTCGGGCAGGCCGATTTCCGTGAAGAGTTCAGCGATGCGCAGCGAGGTGAGCGGGGTGATCTCCGAGGGCTTGAGGACCACGGTGTTGCCCGCGGCCAGTGCCGGACCGAGTTTCCAACTCGTGAACATGAGCGGGAAGTTCCACGGGACGATCTGGCCGACGACGCCGACGGGTTCGTGCGTGACGTAATCGAGGAAACCCGTTTCGACCGGGATGACCGAGCCCTCGAACTTGTCGGCCATGCCGCCGAAGTACCGGAACGTCGCCGCGGTCCGCGGCACGTCGAGGCCGCGGCTGTCGCGGATCGGATGACCGGTGTTGCGAGTCTCCAGTTCGGCGAGTTCGCCGGCGTGCGCTTCGATGGCGTCGGCGATCTTGAGCAAGAACCGTCCGCGTTCGCCGGCCGAGAGGCGGCTCCAGGCGGGAAATGCCCCGCGCGCCGCCGCGACGGCGCGGTCAACGTCCGCCGCGCCGCCAAGCGCGACGTTCGCGAGTACGGTATCGTCGTGCGGATTGCGCACGGCGAGCCGCGCGCCGTCGGCGGCCGCGACGAAGCGGCCCCCGATGAACAAGTCATCGGGGACGCTCACGCCGCGCGCACCGGTGGCGGTCGCTGCCATCAGGCCGCGCCGTCCTCAGAATTCGACCGGATACGGTGTCAGCTTCCCGCTATCGTAGAGCGCGGGCAGTCCCGGCGACGCGTTCTCCCAAACGTAGAGCATCGAGCGCTTCGGCGAATATCCTTGATGACGGATGTCCGCCGGCATCGCCGCGACGTCGCCGGCGCGCATCGTGATCTTGGCACGCGGACGGCCCGTCTCTTTATCTTGCACGTCCCACACGATGTGATCGGAGAGCTGGATGAACCACTCGACGCGATCGTTGCCGTGAAAGACCGGCAAGATGAACTCCTCGGTCGTCGGACACGCCAGGCTCTGCTTGCACACGCTGGTCACCGACGGATTCCAGGTCACGTCGGAGCGCGAGAGATACTTGAAGAGGTTGAACGCGTGCAACTGCCCCTCGAAGCCCGGTTCCGCATGGATCTCCGGCTCGTCTTGCGGGACGTCGTGGAAGTGGCGGTTGACGGTGTATCCGCTCGCGTCGTCGCGCAGCGGTGAATCACCGGCGATCCCCGGCATGCGTTGCGCGACGGCCCGCTTGCGTTCGATCGCCGCGAAGTTGTTGCCGCGCTTGGGTCCAAAGCACGTGTCGCTGGTTTCGGCGGGCGCGGCGAACGGATCGAAGCCGGCGTTCACCCAGTCGGCGAGCGCCGCTTTGAAGGTCGCCATGATCACCGGCTCGTCGAAGGTCTCTACGTAGTCGAGCCCGGCGTTGTGATACCCCTCGTTGTAGCGGCCGGCATAGACTTCGACCGTGCCGTAGAGATTGCGCGTGCCGAACACGCCGTCGAAATTCACCCAGCCGTAGAAGAAGCCCCAGGCGACGTCGCGCATCAGCGCGCGCAGGAAATAGTCGATCGCGATCTTGTGTGAGTGACGCTGCCCTTTGGCCGGCCACTCGATCGTGGCAAAATACTCATCGCGTGAAAGACGGAAGCGGCCCAGTGTGTAGGCGCGGTAGCCGGTCGTCGGATCGGGCTCGGAGGCGTCGACGAGATCGAGTGCGAGCGTACTCATGCGAGCACTCCCTCTTCGCGCGGCTGCAGGCATATCTCGGCCCACTTTTCAATCGACAGTACACCGAGGATGGTCTGCTGCAAGAGCACGCCCGGATGCCGGGCGATGAAGCGATAGGCGGTCCCGGCGGGCAAGAGCGCTTGATGGCCGCGCTTCAACGCGATCGTCCCCATGCGCTTGCCCGCGGGCGTTCCGGAGACCGCGACCGTGCCGTCTTGGGAGGTCGGCGCGACGCGCGCCGGATCGTCGAGCTTGATGAATTCGACCGTGATCTCACCATCCATGTCGAGCACGAACTCGTCGTGCGCGCAGGCAAACCAAGGCAACGTCCCTTCGGCGCGGATCGCCTCCTGGACGTACTCCAGGTTCTTGCCGACGACGACTTTCTCGTACGGCGCCGACGTTGCGGCGACAGCAAAGATGTTGGAAAACGCATAGTGCTTCACGTTCCCCGACAGAATTTCGGCCTCGCCCTGCTGATAGTCGTTCAGCGAACCAAAGACCGTTGTATACCCTGCCATATGACCTCCTTACGTGAGGTATTTTTGCTTCTGCAAGGTCTCGGGAATCGTTTTCGGTACTCCTCCTTCGAATGATCGACAAGATCGTAGACACGGTCGCGCGAGCGCTCGACGGAATTGCCGACGGAGCCGTCGTTGCGGTCGGCGGATTCGGTGATTCCGGCGTTCCCGGTGCGCTTTTGACCGGGTTGCTCGAAGCCGGAATCTCTGGTCTAACCATTATCTCGAACAACGCCGGCACCGAGCGGCACGGTCTCTCGGCGTTGTTCGCCGCCAAGCGCGTGCGCAAGATCGTCTGCTCGTTCCCACGTTCGACCGGTTCCGTCGAATTCGATCGGCAGTACGCTGCTGGTCTCGTTGAACTCGAAGTGGTGCCGCAAGGGACGCTCAGCGAACGTTTGCGCGCCGCCGCCGCCGGACTCGGCGGCTTCTACACGCCGACCGGCGCGGGCACGCTGCTCGCGCGCGACAAAGAGTGCCGCGATTTCGACGGGCGTTCGTATTTGCTCGAGCGGCCGCTGCAACCGGACGTCGCGCTGGTCCGCGGCGACCGCGCCGATCGCTTCGGCAATCTCACGCATCACAGCGCCGCGCGGAATTTCGGGCCGGTCATGGCGGCAGCGGCCAAGCTCTCGATCGCCGAAGTGCGGGCGGTGGTTCCGCTCGGCGAACTCGATCCCGAGATCATCGTGACCCCGGGAATCTTCGTCGACCGCGTCGTCGAGGTCGGCTGAATGAACCGTCACTCGCGTGAAACGATCGCCTGGCGAGCGGCTGCGGATCTCGCCGAGGGGAGCTACGTCAATCTCGGTATCGGTTTGCCGACGCTCGTCGCGCGTTTCGTCCCCGCCGGGCGAGAGATCATCTTCCAAAGCGAAAACGGCGTGCTGGGAGTCGGGCCGCCGCCGCCGCCCGGTACCGAAGACATCGATCTCGTCAACGCCGGGAAGGAACCGATCACGCTCATCCCCGGCGCTTCGATCTTCGATCACCCGGCGTCGTTCATGATGCTGCGCGGGGGCCACATCAACGTCGCCCTGATGGGTGCCTATCAGGTTGCCGAGAACGGCGACCTCGCGAATTGGGCGACCGATCGCGAAGCGAGACCACCGGCGGTCGGCGGCGCGATGGATATCGCGGTCGGCGCGCGCAACGTGCACGTTCTCATGGAGCACACGATGCGCGACGGCGCGCCGCGATTGCTGCGCGCCTGCACCTATCCGCTGACGGCGATCGGTGTCGTGAAGCGGATCTATACGAACCTTGCGGTGATCGACGTGCAGCCGGGAGCGGGCTTCATCGTGCGCGAAATCGCCGGCGACGTGACGAGAGAAGAACTCGAGCGCGCGAGCGGCGCGGCCTTGCACTTTGCCCCGGACCTCAAAGAGATGCCGCGCCGCCCATGATCTCACCGCTTGCCGGGAAACCGGCACCCCCCGAGTTGCTCGTCAACGTCGCCGCGCTCGTTCGCGCCTATTACGAACGGCAGCCCGACATGGACGACCCGGGCCAGCGAGTGGCGTTCGGGACGAGCGGCCACCGCGGCTCGTCGCTCGACGGCGCGTTCACCGAGGCGCATATCCTGGCGATCGCGCAGGCGATCTGCGAGTACCGTGCCGGCGCCGGAATCGACGGCACGCTCTTCATCGGCAAGGATACGCACGCGCTCTCCGGACCGGCGCAGCGAACGGCGCTCGAAGTGCTCGCCGCGAACGGCGTGACGGTCGCGCTGCAGCGTGATGACGGCGTCACGCCGACGCCCTCGATCTCGCACGCGATCCTGGTCGCCAATCGCGGGCGCACCACGGGCTTTGCCGACGGGATCGTCGTCACGCCCTCGCACAATCCGCCGGCCGACGGCGGCTTCAAGTACAATCCGCCCAATGGCGGCCCGGCCGATACCGACGTAACCGGTTGGATCCAGGGGCGTGCCAACGACTTGCTTCGCAGCGGCAACGCCGGAGTCAAGCGGATCGCCTACGAGCGCGCGCTCGCCGCACCGGGGACGCGCCGCGTCGACCTCCTGCAACCCTACGTCGACGACCTCGGCGCCGTCATCGATTTCGAGGTCATCCGCGACGCCGGTCTGAAGTTGGCGGTCGATCCGCTGGGCAGCGCGTCGACGCCGTATTGGGACGCGATCAACGCGACCTACGGGCTCGGGATCAACGTCGTCAATCACACGATCGATCCGACATTTTCGTTCATGACGGTCGATCGCGACGGCAAGATCCGCATGGACCCCTCGAGTGCGTACGCGATGCAGCGGCTCGTCGGACTCGCCGAGCGCTACGACGTGGCCTTCGCCACCGATACCGATTCCGATCGCCATGGAATCGTCACGCCGTCGGCCGGCCTGATGAACCCCAACGCCTTCCTCGCGGTCGCGATCCGCTACCTGATCGGCCATCGCGACGGGTGGAGCGCGCAGCCGGCGATCGGCAAGACGGTCGTGAGCAGCAGCCTGATCGACCGCGTCGTCGCGAGCCTGGGCCGCCGGTTACTCGAAGTGCCGGTCGGCTTCAAGTGGTTCGTCGCCGGGCTCTTCGACGGCACGTGCTGCTTCGGCGGCGAGGAGAGTGCCGGCGCGAGCTTTCTCCGCCGCGACGGAACCGTTTGGACGACCGACAAGGACGGCTTGATCATGGGTTTGCTCGCGGCCGAGCTGACCGCACGCACCGGCCGCGAACCGGGCGCACATTACCGCGAGCTGACCCAAGCGCTCGGGACGCCGCTCTCGACGCGCATCGACGCGCCGGCGTCGCTCGAGCAAAAGGCGAGCCTTGCGCGGCTTGCGCCCGAGGCCGTACGCGATGACGAACTCGCCGGCGAGCCGATCGTCGCCAAACTCACCCGCGCGCCCGGCAACGGCGCACCGATCGGCGGCCTCAAGGTCGTGAGCGCGAGCGGCTGGTTCGCGGCCCGCCCGTCCGGCACCGAGAATATCTACAAGATTTACGCCGAGACATTCCGCGACGCGGCGCACCTCGACTCGATCGTCGACGAGGCTCAGCGCATCGTCGCGAACGCCGTGGGCTAGTTCGTGTAGCCTCGCCCGCCCGCGGCGGCGGTTTCCCGGCCGCCGAGTTCGGCGAGGAACTCATCGTGATTCACCGGCCGGGAGAACATCGGATAGTTCTTCTCGACCGCGAGTCGCTGTTCGTCCTCGGAGAGCGTCGCCGTGCAATCCTTGAGCGTGATGACCTGATAGCCTTTCTCGTAGGCCGTGCGCATCGTCGATTCAACGCAACAATTCGTCAGGAAACCTCCCAACGCGATCGTGGTGATGCCGCGGCTGCGTAAGATGAAATCGAGATTCGTGCTCGCAAACGCGTCGAGCCCGCGCTTGCCTTCGACGACGATGTCGCTGGGTAACGGGGTCAGTTCGTCGACGATCTGCGCGCCCCAGGTGCCCTGCCGAAACGACTTGCTGTCGACGACGCCTTTGAGGATCCCGTATGGCTCGGGGGTGAGTTCGTGATAATCCGGCGTGAACGTGATCGGCGCGTGCACGATGGTGGCTCCCAGAGCGCGCGCCCGCTCGACGGTTTCTATCGTGTTGGCGAGCATGTGGGTCTGCTTCATGATCGGCTCGACCGCCGCGTGCAGCGTGCCGCCTTCGGACGTGAAGTCGTTCTGGTATTCGATCAAAACGAGTGCCGTTTGATGCGGATTCATGGGTTCACCCCTCCCGGAGCGAGCGGAAGCGTCGCGCCCCCACCCTCGTAGCGTCCCCCTGCGTTCGCTAGGTTCGTGCGGATTCATGCGGACCGCCGGCGGCCCGTGGTGTTTAACCCGGCACGCCCGCCTACGGCGCGGACCTCGACGCGGCCGGCCTCCGTCAGGCCCTTGCGCTTGCAAAAAACGAGCGCACGCCGTCGTGGCGCGCGCTCGTTTCGGTCTAACCGGCCGGCTGCGCGGCTAGGGCTTCGGCGGCGGCGGGCTCGGGTCGACCAGCACCTTGGCCATCGCGCGGTAGACGTTCAGTCGCCCGCAGCCTTCTTTTTGAGCCGGGCCGAGATCGTCCGCCGTTTGGCACAGGAGCGTCTTCATCGCCGCCGGCGTGGCGTACACACCGGTCGTGCCGGACACGGACAGGATGAGGGCCACGGCCCCCGCGACATGCGGGGTCGCCATCGACGTACCGGCGATCAGCGTCGTGCAGTCGAGCGGTAGCGTGCTTCCGTAGCCCGGGTAGTCGTCCGTGCACAAGCCGGCAAACGCCGGATCGTTTGGCGAACTCAGGTACGGCGTGCTCGTCCAGATGTTGTTGATCCAGTGGTAGAAGTCCACGGACGAGGTCGGCGTTGCCCCTTCAGCTCCCGCCGGATCGCCGCCGGGTGCCACGATCCCCCACGCGCTCGCGCTGCCGGGGGCGGTCGCGGGTGAACCGTACTGCGAGTAGGAGGCGACGTACTCAGCCGGAGCGCCGGGTGTTCCGCCGGCATTTCCGCCGACCGAACTGGAGCCGTTCGGCGTGCCGTCATCGAGCGAGGTGGCGCCGACGGCGATCACGCCGCTGTCGCAGGCCGGCGCGGAGACGCCCTGACCGAAGCTGTTTCCGGACGCGGCGACGACGATGACGTTATTCTTGATTGCATAGGCCACCGCCGCGCCCTCGGCCGCATCGGTGTCCACCCCGTTGCCCGTGCAGCCGGCAAGGGCACCGCTCGGGCTGCCGCCGCCCAGGCTCAGGCTGATGACGTTGGCACCGTTCTCGACGGCGTCGACGATCGCGGACGCGATGTCCAGCGTGTTCGTCGAGCACTGATTGTCCGGATTGGTGGCGCCTGCCGCGCAGGTGTCGTCCGGGGTCGGAAACACGCGGTAGGCAAAGATGGTCGCGTTCCCGCCGGCTCCGGCAAAGCCGAAGCCGTTGCCCAGATCCGCCGCCGCGATTCCGGCCACGTTGGTGCCGTGGCCGTCTTCGTCGGTCACATAGGTGCCGGTCGATTGTCCCGTGCCGGCTTCGCTGGTGATGAAGCACTTGGTGCGAACGATCTTCGTCGCCAGTTCCGGATGCGTGACGTCCTCACCCGTATCGATGATCGCGATATGAACCGCCGAGGATCCGAGTGCCGCGCTATTCGCGTGACCGAGGCTGTTGGTGCTCTGCGAGTAGCCGAAGGCGTATTCGAGCTGGATCGCGTGCATGTCCCACTGTCCGGGGACCACCGCGCTTTGCGAATACGGCGCTGCGCCCTCGAACGTCGATGTTGCGGGATTGCCGGCCGCGGCGTTTTGCGACCCGGTGAAGCCCTGGAAATAGGGATCGTTAGGATAGTACGGTGTGGCGGTCAGCGCAGAGCGCCGCGCGCCCGTTACACCGACCGAGACGACGCCGTACTGGGCGCGCAGTGCCGCTTGGGCCGCGGCGACGGAGGACGTGGGGACGGAAACGACCCGAATGAGCTGATTGGAGCGCGAGAGGTCGATCTGCCTCAAGAAGCTCGCGCCGGCTGTCGCCTCTTGCGTCGTGGCTCGCCCACCCGCGGGAGTTTTGAAGACACTCGAATCGTAGATGACGGCGAGTTGGGTGAAGCTGCCTGCGGCGGCGCTGCGGGCTGTGCGGACGCCGTGGCGCGCGGCTGCGCGCGCGGAACTGCGGGCGACCGAGGAGACCGTAGCGCTCGTCGGGCAGGTAAACGCCACGCCCGTCGCACTCGAGGTCGGCGACGGCGCGGGGGTCGGCACGGCCGTGGGCGTCGCGTAGAACGCGAACGCGTAGGTCGTGCCGGGCACGAAGATCACCGGGCTTGCGTTCGCGGCGAAGGAGATCGTCGTCCCGTTGACCGTTCCCGGCCCCTGGAACGCGTCGGTCCACGCGCTGCCGTTGTAAAACGCGACGTAATAATACTGCGACGGCGACGGTGCGCTCGAGAGGGTGAGGGTGAAAGACGGCGACGAACCGAGCGTGAACGCTTTGTTCGTCGTGAACGTGATGAAGCCGTAGACCGTACTCGCGTTCGCCGCCTGCGGCGTGCGCGCGGCGGCGTTTTGAACGAGGGCCGTGCCACGTGCGATGCTCGTCAGCGCGGGAACGGAGGACGGCTGGCTCGCCGTCAGCGTCGCCGTGGCCGCGCCGCTGCCGGAGGTCGCGGCCGGAGCGGTAATCGTACTGCTGGTGCCGCCCGAGGCCGCGACGAGCGTTATCGTTTGGCTAGTGGCTCCGACAGCAAGCGAGCCCGTCGCGCCCGTCGCGCCCGTGGTGGGCGACGGCGACGGTCCCGGCGGCTGGCTGCCGCCCCCGCCCCCGCCCCCGCACGCTGCGAGCACAGCCGTCATTGCCAGCAAAGCTGCAAACTTTCGAAACATCGCCATCCCTGTCCGGAGCCGCGGCGCACTGCCGAGGCTAAATTATGTGGAGGAGGGGAACGCGCTCGCGTCCTCCCCGCTCGGTACTATACCGTACTATATCGTCGGCTGAAACTTTCCAGAATTTCAGCTCCCGTTCCGCGATCTTCATCCGTTTCTCATCGGGGCGCGGCGAGCCGAAGCAAGCTCCCGGGCGGCGGGTGCGTGGATTCGATCGTTCCATGCGGAGCAAGGGCCCGGCGTGAGCACGCGCCCTCCCCGTGCCCTCAGCTCCGCGCGAGCCGATCGAGATGTGTGAACGTCGGGTGGCGCGCGGCGTTGCGGCGGGCCGCACGTTCCTGATCGATCACTTGCCCGCCGTCGACCAAGACGAAGCGTCCGTCGATCCAATCGACGACATAGGGGTCTTGCGCGAGCGGCGTGGGGTCGGTCAGGATCGTCGTCCCATCACGCAACAACAGCGATTCCGGCAGCTCTTTGATCGCGGAAAGCGCGGATGCGCGGCTACGACTTCGTCGAAGTCACGTTCGTTGCGATATCGTAATTCGTGTACGGCGCTCACTCGCGGCTCCCATGGTGCGATCGAGAAGAAAGATCGATTTCTCGCGATGACGACAACACGGAGCGGCGAACGGCCGGCGATACATGGTCCCGAATCGACCATCCTGCGGTTGGCTTGTCAAACGCGCGTCGGCCGAATGGGATCGGGCAAACGTCGAGAATCGCAGAAGAACGATGCAGGCACAGGTGCGCAAAGTCGACGAATGGCGTCGCAGACTCAGTCCGCTCACGTATGCGGAATCCGATCGCATTGCGAAACGTGATTTCTCCGGCCGCGCCGTTTCGGGTCGCACACATCTGACCGGTGATATCGCTGCGACATTCGGCGCGCTTGCCCGGGCCGGTGCGCGCGTAACCGTGTGCGCCTGCAACCTGGACAGCACAGATCCGGCGGTGGTCGAGGACTTGCGCGCGCAGGGGGCGACTGTCTACGGCAAGTCCGGCATGTCACCCGAAGAGGATGCACACGGGTTGGCTGCGGTCGCCGCCGGCGCGGATGACGTCATCTCCGACATGGGCGGCGAACTGATCGTGGCCGCCGTGCGGCGCGGCGCGACACCGAAGGCGGCGCTCGAAGCGACCGGGAGCGGGATCACGCGGCTGCTCGCCGCGGGCCCGATCCCGTTTCCGGTTTTCAACTGGGACGACGTGCGGCTCAAAGAAGGCCTGCACAATCGCTTCCATGTCGGTGCGACCGTGTGGCCGGCGTACGAGGCGATCACGGCGATGAACTTGTTCACACGCAAGGTCGCGGTGCTGGGGTTCGGTCCGGTCGGGCGCGGTGTGGCGGAGCGGGCGCGCGCGCTGGGTGCCGTGGTGACGGTCATCGAGCCCGATCCCGTCCGCCGTTTGGAGGCGGCGCACCTGGGCCTCGCGACGAGCGACCCCGCCGAAGCGGTCGCGAGCGCCGATGTGGTCGTCACCGCCACCGGCCGCGCCGGCGTGCTTGGCGAACCGCTGCTCCGTGAAGTGAAGGACGGGGCGGTGCTCTTCAACTGCGGCCATGCCGGCAACGAGATCGACATCGCCTGGCTCGAGACCCACGGCCGGCGTCAGGTGCGCCCGCTGATCGCCGCGTACGACCTGCCGAAGGGAACGGTGTATCTGCTGAACCGCGGCAACTTGCTCAATCTCGCGCCTGGTCTGGCGCTGGGTGCCGACCTGTTCGATACCTTCGGAACGTTGATGCTGCTGAGTCTGGAGTGGCTACTCGACGGCGGCGCGAACGGCGCGGCGCCGGGTCTGCAACCGCTGCCGGTGCTGCTCGAACGGCGCGTCGCCGAAGCGCTGCTTGCCCGCCGCGGGCAGTAAGGGGTTCAGACTCGCGGCGCGCGGTTGGGCAGCAAGAGCGAGTTGCCGACGACGAACAGGCTCGAGAGGCCCATCGCGGCGGCGGCGAACACCGGGCGCACGAGGCCGAAGGCGGCCAGCGGAACCAGGACGATATTGTAGGCGAACGCCCAGAACAGATTTTCCCGGATCGTCCGGATCGTCGCGCGCGACAGCCGGATCGCCGCCGCGACGGCGCGCGGATCGCTGGTGAGAATTGCTGCCTGCGCCGTCTCCAGCGCGACATCCGTGCCGCCGCCGACCGCCAGGCCGACATCGGCAGTTGCCAGCGCCGGTGCGTCGTTGATGCCGTCCCCCAGAAACGCCACGCGATGGCCCTGCGCTTGCAGCGCGCGAACGATCTCAGCCTTGCCTTCCGGTAGAACGCGGGCGTCGTACCCGTCCGCGCCGGCGGCCTCGGCGAGCGCGCGAACGGGATCTTCCGCATCGCCGCTGACCACGCGGCTGGCCACGCCCAGGCGATGTAGGGCGGCAATGGCCGCGCCCGTTTCGCTGCGCGTCTGGTCGGCGATGGTGAGCGCGCCCAGATACCGCGTGCCGTGCGCTACCAGGACCAGCGAGCGCGAGTCGTCCGCTGCGGGTGAGGTGACGATCCCCTGCGCGTGCAGGTAGCTTGGGGTGCCGGCGTAGGCCGGGATGCCGTCGACCAGCGCCCGTGCGCCGCCGCCGCGCGCAGCGACCGATTCCGACGATCGCAGGGTGCCGGCACCGGCGCGCTCCGCGGCCCGCAAGATCGCCGCCGCAAAGGGATGCGAAGAACCGCGCTCGACCGCGGCCGCGACCGCGAGCACGTCCGCCGCGGACAGCTCCGCTACGGGCTCGACCTTCGTCACCTCGGGACGGCCGTACGTGAGTGTCCCGGTCTTATCGAAGAGCACGGTATCCACGCGCCCCAGCAATTCGAGCGCCCGCGCATCGCGGAAGAGCACGCCGCGTCGCGCGCCGGCGCCGATCCCAACCACGATTGCCGTCGGCGTCGCCAGTCCGAGCGCGCAGGGGCAGGCGACGACGAGCACGGCGATGGCCGCGACGAGCGCCGCGCCCCACGGATGTCCGGCGGCGAGCCACCCGGCGAAGGTGAGCGCAGCCAGCACCAGGATGACCGGCACGAAAATGCTCGCGATCCGGTCGACGAGCCGCTGCACCGGCGGCAACGTGCCCTGAGCTTTGCGCACGATTGCAACGATGCGAGCCAGCGTCGTACCCGTGCCGACGGCCGTCGCGCGCACGGTGAGCGTTCCGTTCCCGTTGACCGAACCGGCGCGCACGGCCGCGCCCGGCCCGACCTCGTCGGGAAACGGTTCGCCCGTCAGGGCCGCGACGTCGAGTGCGCTCTCGCCTTCGGTCACGACCCCGTCGACTGGGACGCGCTCGCCGGCCCGCACGATCAGCCGGTCGCCGATGCGCAGCCGGTCGGCCGCGATCTCGCGCACGGTCCCGTCGCCGTCGATGCGCCGCGCGACGACCGGACGCAGGTCGAGCAACGCGCGCATCGCGCGGTTGCTGCTGCCCTTCGCCACGCTCTCGAGATACTTGCCGGCGAAGACCAGGGTCACGATCGCGCTCGCGCTCTCGAAGTAAGCCGGCTGCATCGCCACCGTCGCGTAGATCGAGTAGCCGAAGGCGGCCGTCGATCCGAGCGAAACCAGCGTGTCCATCGTGGCCATGTGCTGCCGCAGCGCGGCCAGCGCGCCGCGGTGGAAGCTCCAGCCGACGATCGCCCAAACCGGTGCCGTCAGCGCGAGCATCAGCCAGTCTTTGTACGGAAAATCGGGCGTGAACATGCCCAGCACGACGGTCGGAACGAACAGCGCCAGACTCAGGACGAGCAGTCGCCCCTTGCGCCGGATCTCCGCGTCACGCCGCTGCGCATCCGCATCGTCCGTTGCGCTGCCGAGCGGGCTCGCTTCGTAGCCTGCCCGGACGACCGCCGCGATCAGCGCCGTCGTCGCGACGACGCCGCTGTGCTCGACCGTCGCCTCTTCGGTGGCCAGATTCACGCTCGCGCCGGCGACGCCCGGAACTTTTTCGAGTGCGCTCGTGACGCGGGCGGCGCACGACGCGCACGTCATCCCGCCGACCGCGAGTTGCGTCGTCATGCCGTCATCTGCGGCCGCGCTTCTTTCGATCCATGATCTGCCAGATCATCGGGGTGAACATCAATTGCATCGCGAGTTCCATCTTGCTTCCCGGGCAAACGATCGTGTTGGGCCGCGACATGAACGAATCTTTGAGCATCGAGATGAGGTACGGGAAGTCGATGCCCTTGGGATCCTTAAACCGGATCACGAGCATGCTCTCGTCGAGTGTCGGGATCGAGCGGGCGATAAACGGGTTCGAGGTGTCGACGATCGGCACGCGCTGGATGTTCACGTCCGTCGCGGAGAACTGCGGCACGATGTAGTGGACGTAATCCGGCATGCGGCGCAGGATCGTGTCGACGACCGAATCGTGCGAATGTCCGCGCGCCGTCTTATCGCGGTGAAGTTTCTGGATCCACTCGAGATTGATCGACGGCACGACGCCGACGAGCAAGTCCGCGTACCTGGCGACGTCGACGGTCTCGGTTCGCACCGCGCCGTGCAAGCCTTCGTAGAAGAGCAGGTCCGAGCCGGGCGGGATATCTTCCCAAGCCGTGAAGGTGCCGGGTTCCTGGTCGTACGGCGCGGCCTCGACGGCGTCGTGGAGATACTTGCGCGTCCGGCCGCTGCCCGTCTCACCGTAGACGCGAAAGAGCGCCTCGAGTTCCTCGAAGAGGTTCCCTTCGGGGCCGAAGTGACTGAAGTGCAGATCCCCGTGCGCTCGCTTCTGTTCGAGCAGCTCGCGCATCTCGACGCGGTTGTAGCGGTGGAATGCGTCGCCTTCGGCGAAGGCCGCCTCGATGCGCTCGCGCCGGAAGATCTGAAAGAAGGTCGACTTGACCGTCGTTGTTCCAGCGCCGGAAGAACCCGTGATTGCGATGACGGGATGTTTGGTCGACATGGATCTCCTCTTGGGCGTCAGGCAGAGCGGAAGAGCGAACGCGTATTGAAGAGCGGCGTCTCGAAGATGAGGTCTTCGCCGCGATCGTAGGCGGCGTGGTAGTCGATCAGCCGCTCGACTTCGTGACGCGATCCCAAGATCACCGGCACGCGCTGATGCAAGCTCGCCGGCACCACGTCGAGCAATCGCTCGCGGCCGGTGGAGGCCAGACCCCCGGCCTGTTCGACGATCAGCGCCATCGGGCTGGCCTCGTAGAGCAGCCGCAGGCGCCCCGCCCCGGCCGCATCTTTCGTGTCGCGCGGATACATGAAGATGCCGCCGCGGATCAGGATGCGGTACACTTCGGCCACCATCGAGGCGACCCAGCGCATGTTGAAATCCTCGCCCCGATCGCCTTCCGAACCCTTGATGCATTCGGCGACGTAGTGGCGCACCGGCGGTTCCCAGAAGCGCTCGTTGGAGGCGTTGATGGCGAACTCTCGCGTTTCGTCGACGATGCGCATGTCCGGATGCGTGAGCGTATAGGCGCCGATCTCGCGGTCGAGCGTGAAGCCATGCACGCCGTTCCCCATCGTGAGAACCAAGATCGAGCAGGGCCCGTAGAGCGCGAAGCCCGCCGCCACTTGCCGGCTGCCGGGTTGGAAAAAATCGCCGGCCGCCGGCTCGATCACGCCGTCGGGTGCGCGCAGCACCGAGAAGATCGTGCCGACCGTGACGTTGACGTCGACGTTCGAGGATCCGTCGAGCGGATCGAACGCCAGCAGATACGGTCCGCGCCGATAACCCGGCGGGATCGGCGAAATATCTGCGAGTTCTTCGGAGGCCATGCCGCACAGCGTGCCGCCCTGCGCGCACTCTTGCAAAATGATCTCGTTGGCGACAACGTCGAGCGGCTTTTGGGCTTCGCCCTGGATGTTGAAATCGGTCGAGATGTGCGAGGTCTCGAGCAACGTCCCGCGCGAGACGGCGAGCGCGATGAACTTACAGGCGGTCTGGACGTCGTTCAGAAGCGCCGTCAGCTTGGTGTCGGCCGGATGGGCCGACTGCTGCTGTTCGATGATGAATTTGCTGAATGTCAAGCGCCGATGTGGCATGCGAACCCCTCCGGGGTACACGGTCCGTTTCTGCGGCCGGTGATTCCTGTGGCCCGGTGCTGTGTAGAGCGCTTACCCGCATCTCGGCGCATCGGACGTAACGAACGTTTCGATCCGCGTCGTGAACGGGAACCCGGCTCGTTCGAGGGCGGCTTCGATGCGGCGCACCGACCCAGGCCGGATACTCGACCAGACGTGGACGCCGTCGTTCAATGCGCCCTGCGAAGCGCCGCCGTGTCCGCCGTCGCCGAAGATGCGGTGGATCCGCGCCAGCGTTTCGGCCCCGGCGCCGTCGAAGGGAAGGTGGACGTCAACCAGCGTGCGGACGCTGCCGAGCGCCGGAACGGCGGCGCCGATGACCTCGCCGAGTTCCTCTTGCTGATGGAGTTCGCGGCGCAGCGTTCGAGCAGCGACGGGAGGACGCGACGCACCGCGCTCAGGCGGGCCGTCACGAAAATATGATCGACCGGTTCGTTGGCAACGTCGGCTGCGTCGCTCGCGCCGACGGCCCAGGTCCCCAGGCCGAACCGGTCGACCGTCGGTCCGAGGGCGTGAAACGTCCGCTCGTAGATCGCGAGCGTCGGCCGCCGCGGGAGACGGCAACTACGGCGCAAGGAACAGTGCGCCGCCTACTGCGGCGGTGAGAAAACAATTCATGAAGTCCTCTGATTGAGTGGAGATCGATCGGGCATGAAAAAGAAAAAATCCGCACCTTCCGGCACGGAGATCATCATCGACTTTGGAAACGCTCGGGAGCGTTACGTTATGACAAAACCGTGCCGGGCGCTCGAGAGCGCAGACAAAACAAACCAATACAACACGATACCGGGCGCATCATTGCGCGGAGTATAGCATCCGCCGTCAACACTGTCCAGCGAGTCGACATCGGTGGGAATCGCGTCGGCCGGCGTTCATGCCTTGGATTCAGGCCGTTCGCGCTCCAAATAGAAGACCAGATGTGAGTTGTTTCGCGGGTCGTCCCGGATGGCGATGATGTGCCATCCCTGTGCGCCCTCTTCGTTGAGCCGCTGCAACTCGACGGGTTCGTCGGAGCGCAGATGGTGACGATCGATCGTTACAACTTTGAATTCATAGCGCGCCATGCTCGCGGGGTTCGTCGCATGCCGCCGTCATCTTTCTCACGACGCAGATCTGCGTTCGAACACGCGGCCGGATCGCGAAAACCGGTTTCCGAATGGCCGCGAGAATCCGTAACATGCGAGACGGTCGGGGGTGCGGAGCCGGGGGCTTGACGGGCGGGTCGAAATCAGGTAACTTTGTATTGCAAAGTTATGACGGAGGTCCCTGTGTCGAGAACTCGCATCGGGTTCGGATCGGTCTGCGCAGCCCTCGTGTCCGTTCTCGTTTTCTTTCCCTACGTCGCCGTGCAACAGGCATTGCGATTGAGCGCCAACGAGCCGCAAGTGGGCCTCGCGCGGGACGCCGTCCGAACGCTCGCCGCAGGTGCTGCCGCGCGCAGCCTCGCCGGCACACGCCCGCCGGTCGATATCGCGGTTAGCCTTGGGCCCTGGGTCGCGGTGTATGACGCGGCCGGTTCACCGCTCGCGACGGATGGACGGCTCGACGGGAACCTCCCGGAACTCCCCAGCGGCGTCTTCGCGACGGCGAAGCGCGACGGTGAATTCCGCTTCACCTGGCAGCCGCGTTCCGGCGTGCGCAGCGCCGTCGTCCTCGTCGCGTCCCCGAACGGCTCGTTCGTCGCATCGGGCCGGTCGCTGAGCCAGGTCGAGGGGACGATCGACACGATCGGAGGCCTGGCATTGCTCGCGTGGTCCGGCGCCCTCGCGCTGGTCGCGATCGGGACGTTCGTATTCTCTCCGAAGCCGCGTGGCGATGCCGGGGCATCCGGGGCGGTCGGATAACTCCTTGCGCCGTCCCGGCGGCGGTTATTCGCCGCGTGCGTTTGCGGGGGTGAACTCGAAGGCCAAGAGTTCTTCGATGTCGTGGGCTGCTTGCATGACGATCGGGAGAAGCTGTGCGCGCGCGAGCCGGTAGTCACCGGTGATGTCGATCGTGCCGATGATCTCGCTGGTTCCCGGGCGAGAGATGGGCGCGGCAGCGCACGCCAGCGACTGGCCGACATCGCAATAATGCTCGCCGGCCAGTAACTGGAACGCGCGACCGTCGGCAAGCGCGGTTCCGACCGCGTTCGTGCCGACGGCGCATTCGCTGAGATTGCAGCCCGGCGCGACGTTCGAGCCGGGCGACGCGGCGGCAGGCGTCGTCGTCGCCGGCGATATCCAGCATCGTGCCCCGCGCGTCGGTGATCATGACGACGTAGCCGGTTCCGGCGAACGCGTCACCCAGACGGGCGATGACCGGATCCGCGGCGCGCAGCAATTGCTCGTTCGCCGCCAGGAGATCATCGAAGCCGTCGCCGATCGGTGCCCGCTTCACGTTCGGATCGACGTTCGCTTCGCGGCAGCGATTCCACGACGCGGCGATGCGCCGGCGGGCCTGCAGCGCCGGAGCCCGGCCCAGATGGTAGGCGTCGCGAATATGCTTGAGCCGGTCGGCCGCCAGGTCGACCTCCGTACCCCAAGCGAGGCCGGGTAGCTCGCGCTCGAAGAGCGAGGGGACCGAAGACCGGGCGATTCTTCGCTCGCTCGTCATCGGTATACCAGGGCACTTGCGAGCAGTTCCTCGATCTCGAGTGCGGCCTGCATGATGGCGCCGAGCAGATCCGGACGCACCACTCTCTTGTAGGACGCGGTTACGGCGAGGACGCCGGCGATGTCGAGCGTACCGGGCTCGTAGATCGGCGCAGCGGTGCACGTGAGCGTCGTTGCCCCTGCGCAGTAGTGTTCCGACGCCCACAACTGCAGTGGGCGGCGGTCGGCGAGTACCGTGCCGATCGCGTTCGTTCCGGCGCTCGCCTCGCTCCAATCGCCACCCGGCTCGAATTCGACCGGGGCCAACTCCCGTCGCGTGTCGAGATCGCCGGACAGATCGAGGATGACTCCGTCGGCATCGGTCAGGGCGACGACGTACCCTGTGCCCGCGAGGCGTTCGGTGAGGAACGCGACGACCGGTTCGGCGGCCTCAACCAAACGCTCGTGGGCGCAGCGGCGCTCGGCGAGGTCGCCGCAATACGGCGCCGCCATGCGCTCGGGATCGACGTGCATCTCGCGGCAGCGATTCCAGGATGCGTAGACGCGGGATCGAGGTTTTCTCGCGTCGCCGGGCGCGCCCGTTTGGTGATAGTGCGCGCGCGCTCGTGCGAGCGCATTCGCGGCTGATTCGGTCTGGCTCAAATACACGGCGCTTGCGGTCGCGGCGATCGGCGGCAGCGCGTCGAGCAGCGACTCGGTCTTGGTGCGCGGGGCCGGCGCCGCAGCGCCGGCGGGCCCGAGCGCGAGCTCGGGGATCGCCAAGCGGAAGAGTTCGGCCCGCTCTTCGGGGTTCAGCATCAAGGTGCGTGACAGGCGGTCCAAGAGTGCCGCGGAGGCCCGGATTTTCGCGCTCGACTCGAGCATCGAATACCAGACCCGGCTCACCCCGATCGCCTCCGCGACCTCCTCCTGCGTCACCGGCTTTCCGCGCCGCGCCGGCAGGCGCGCGTAGGGTCCCAACGCCTGGCACTGCGGGTCGATGCGTTGTCGTAGGTTCCTGAGGAACGTCCGTAGCGGCATTGGCGTGCTCCGCTCAACCTGACGTCGTGCGATGAAGGGGCCCGTCTCGAACGGGTCCCAGACCTCAAGTATAACGACTTTTTGCGCCGGCCGTGAGTACGGTGGAGATTTACGACAACCCGGCGCAGAACCGGCCGCTCGGTCGGTCCCGCGTCCGGCGGGAATCGCCGAGACGCTCACTGCGCGCTGCTAGGGCGCCTTTGCTCGCCGGTGTTGCGGATGTACGCCGAGTTCTTGCCACGGCGTCTCGGTCATCTCGACGCCGTAGTCGAAGGGTCGCGGCCGGTTCATTCTCGGGCCCCCGCGACCTGGAGGGGAAAGCGAGCCGGGATGCACGAGACGATGGCACTCGCGTCGTCGGCGATGTGCCCGTCGGCGTGCTCCCTTGCGGCGCCGTAGATTGCTTGTGCGGGATCTCGCCCGTCGCGGAATGCATTGTGCACGGCGAACGCGACGCCACGGTTGCCGAAGAAATCGAGCCGCTCGGCCGCTCTGCGCCGCGCTTCCGTGATCCCGTCCGTTACCAGGACGAGCACGTCGTTCGCCTGCACTTGCAGCACGCGTTCACGGAACATCGGGATCGCTCCGATTCCCAGCACGGGACCGGTCGGCATCAAATGCTGATGGCTGCCGTCCCGGCTGAAGAGCAAGCCCGGTTCGTGGCCGGCCGATGCGTACCGCAACACGTTGCTGCGGGCATCGAGCACGGCGATGAAAAGGGTGGCGAACGGCGTCGTTTCCTTCGAGAGCACATCGGTGAAACTGCGGGACGCGATCCGGCAGACGGCCGCGAGTGACGATCGGTGAAGCATCAAGGCGCGAATGTGAGCGTGCAATACGGCCGCAGCCTCGCCGGCTTGGATGCCGCGACCGGCGATATCGCCGATCACGATTGCATGCAGATATGGAGCGAGATTCCAGCACTCGACGAAATCGCCGCAGCTACTCGGCTCGTCCAAGGGATGGCAGTCGATCCAGTATCTCACAGGAACCCCCTCATCGTTCCGCGTTCATTCCGGCCCCGGCGTACGAGTGATGATAGGCTGAGCGGCCGCTGTTGTCTGCCAACTTCAACTTGACACGGGCTTGAAGATCAGCCTGCGGTCGGATCGTGTAAACCAGAACTTGGCAGACAGCGCTCGTTCGCCGGCATAGAATCGAAGCGAAACGAATCACCGCTGCCTATTTGAGGAGATACGATGGCGACTGTAAGCCAAGACGCTCTCGATCGTGCACGTGCCGACGTGCAAGACCTATACAAGCAACTGACCGACGCCGCCGCTGCGGGCCGCGCCGAGTTCGGCGGCGAGCTTCAGGACGCGACCGCTCAGGCGAAACAACTCGCCGCGGCACTGCATACCGCCGCCGGCGAGCATCGCGAAGTCGTTCGCAAGCATATCATTTCCGCGGCGACCGCGCTGGACGAGGCGCTCGCGGAGGCTAAGAACGCCGCGAGCGCATCCGAAGCCGACTTGCGAAAGACGAATCGCGCAATGCTCCAGAAGGCGCGCGATGCAGCCGATCACTTGAGCCACGCGGTCGCAGAAAAGCGCGCGGCCCTGCGCCCCCCCAGCGCCGCTCCGAAGTAAGGAGTTCGCAGGATGGATACCTACGTAGCGATCGGTTTCCGGTGTTCCTGATGCTCACTCGAATTGCGCGTTGCATCTCTCTGGCGGCGTTGATCCTCGCGGCGGTCGCGCTACCGGGCTCGGCGGCTCAGACCACGCCGAATCCCGATCAAGAGCAGCAACTTGGCGCGGAATTGTTCGATCAGTTGCGCTCCGAGGCGGAGATCGTGAAGAGTTCGCCACTCTACGCTACGCTCGACCCGATCGCGAAGGCGATCACCGCGGCGGTGCAGCCGGGGTACCCGTATCCGATCCACTTCTACATCGTGCACGAAGCGCAGCCGAACGCCTTCGCGGCGCCCGGCGGGAACGTGTACGTCGTCGACGCCCTGTTCGATTTCGTCAAGAACCGGGAAGAGCTGGCCGGAACGCTCTGTCACGAAACCTCGCACCTCTTGCATCACGACTCGATCAAGATGATGAAGGATCGCCAGAAGATCGCTCGGCGCGCCGTCGCGGCGACGATCTTGCTCGGTCCTTCGGTTGGAACCGTGCTGGCCGCGGGCGCGATCGGGGAACTCGATGCGAACCATTATTCGCGCGATATCGAGGAGCAAGCCGACCTGACCGGGGCCGAGACATGCGCACGAGCCGGATTCAACCCTTGGGGGCTCGTGTGGCTGTTCGATGATTTCTCGAAGAGCGATCTGAAATCACCGCCCGAGTTCCTCTCCAACCATCCGGACGACGCCCACCGCGAGCAGGCCCTCAAGGCGCTGTTCCGAGCGAAGCCCGACGAGTTTGCGCGCTTCGATTCAGACCCGGTCAACGCGTCGAAACTGAACCTGCCGGCCGAAGAGACCGAAGTGTTCCTGCGCCCAAGCCCACGGTAATCATACCGCTTACGCATTTTTAATACACCGCTGCGGCCGAGAGCCGCGGTTCGAAGAGGAGACAGAATGTCCACCACGATTCCCAAGAGCGGCTTCCTCGACAAAGCGCGAGAGGATGCCGCCACACTCCACCAGTCGATCGAAAGAGGCATCGCCCAGGGCGAGAGCCGGATGCACGCCGCGCTCGATCGATCCAGCGCTCAGGCGCGGGATCTTGCCAAGTCTATTCAGGCCGAGGCCGCTAGCGCCGATGCCGCGCTCAGGGCAAAACTCAACGAGGCGGCAGCGCAGGCCGAGGCCGTCGCACGCAGCGGCGAGAGCGGCCGTCCGCGTCCGATGCTCGAGGCCGCACAGAAGCTCAGCCACAGCCTGAGCGAGGCGGTCGCGCAGCTACGCGCACAATCCAAGAACGGAGCAAAACATGGCTGATAAGTATATCGCGATCGTCTTTCCCGACGGCCGGCACGCTAGTGACGGACTGCACGCACTGTGGAAGCTCGACGCGGAAGGCGAGCCGACGGTTCACGGAGCGGTCGTCGTCACCCGTGATACGTTCGGCGAGGTCGTCGTCGTTCAAAAAGAAAACTCGCCGCCGTGGAGAACGGCTGCCGGCCTCGGTCTGGGCGTGCTGCTCGGCGCGCTGGCGGGACCGGCCGGTGCGGCGATCGGCGCGGTCAAAGGCGCCGAGATCGGTGCGGCCGCCGGCGGCGTCGCCGGGCTCATCGGCGACGTTTCCGAGCACACGACCTATCTGCAAGCGCTGGTGGATTCGGCGAACGTTCTTCCCGTCGGTCAGTACGCGGTCATCGCTGAAATCAGCGAGAGCTGGGACGAGCCGCTCGATCGGCGCATGGCGGAACTCGGCGGGACGGTCTTTCGCCGCGCGAAGAGCGACGTGCGCAACGACAAGTGGGAAGACTACAACTCGGTCCTCTACCCGTACGACTACAGCCCGCGGATCGTCAACGCAGCCTGAGTGCCGGCGGCTCGCCACATGAGCTGATGGCCAGCCCGACCGGAACCGGCGGCGGAAGCGTCGCCGGTTCCGGTCGTCGCGTGGCGTGCCGGTGTAAACGGCTTCTTTGCAGACAATCCGCACTCGCCGGAGTAGCATCTCTCCTATGACTCCACTCGCTCACTCCTAGCACCGGCATGACTGCTGTTTTCCTCGCGCTCTTCGGCGCGATGGTTATCGGAGAATCCGTGCGGCCCGCGGTCAACCGCTTGAGCGATCGGATGTCGAGTTCGCTGGCAACCGCAATCGTTTTTGCCCTGCTGTTCGCCCTTCTTGGTTTGCTCGTATTCGTGCCGCTTCGCCTGATGCTACCGCAACTCCAGGAATTGTGGTCCGCGCTGCCGGGCTACGCGGCACGAGCGGGTATCGTCCTGCGCCACTTCGCTATTACCCGCGAGCAGATTGCGCCGTTCGCGGCGACGGTATTGCGGGATCGGCTAGGGATCGGGCAGGCCCTGGCGATCCTTTCGCTTGCTCTGGTCATGGCGATTTTCTGGCTGGGAGCGTCGGCGCCGCTCACCGCGTTCGTGCTGACGCTCTTGCCGCCGCGCCTACGCGGCGACTACGCCGCGATGTTCAGCGAGATCGGTTCGAAACTCGGCGCGTACATCGGCGGGACGCTGCTCAACGGCGCGATCGTCGCGCTCGCCAGCACGGGTTTTCTGCTCGCCGTGCGGGCCCCATATCCCATCGCGCTGGGCGTGCTGCAAGGCGTGCTCGTCGGCATTCCGTACCTCGGCACGTTCGTCGGTGCGGTGACGGTTGCCGTCGTCGCCGGCGTCGCCAGAGGATGGCTCACCGGCGCCGAATTTGCGGCGTCGATCGGCCTGATTGCGGCGCTCGAGGGGAGTTTCGTGGCGCCGTTGATCTTCAGGAAGAGCGTCGACGTCGATCCGCTCGGCTGCGTCGTGGCCACGGCCGCCGGCGGAGCGCTGTTCGGAATCCCCGGCGTGCTGCTCGCCGTTCCTGCGGCGAGCGTCATCACGACGGTCGTCGTGCGTGCCGTGGCGCCGATGATCCGCCACCGCACCTCCGTGCTGGTCGTCGCGTGTGCGCTCGTCGCCTGCGCGTGCGTGGGGGCCCACGCTCAGGACCGGCTCGACGGCGACGCGCTGCTTGCACGCGCTGCTCAAGGGGGCGGCCTGAAGTCGTACGAGGTCCCGATGCACTTCGCCGTGCACCTTCGCCGCCCGATCGGTGCGCGAGGGTCGGTCGAGGGAACGGCTTACTTCAAGGCGCCGGCACAAGCCGTGCTGGCGATCACCAATGCGCCGCCGATCATCCGCGATTTTTTCAAGGGAACCTACGACCTCGACATGGTGACCCAGACCTGGCCGGCCAAGTATCACGTGACCGCGGTCGCGCTCGACGAGCGCGGCGGCAGCGCGGTGTACGTGCTGCATGCGGTGCCGAGGTTCCAGGGGACGATCGACCAAGCGGTGTTCACCGTCGCGCAAGCCGATCTCGCGCCGATGTCCGCCGAGTGGATCTATCACGACAACTCGTCGATCCGCGTATCGTTTACCGACGCACGCGTGGGAGACCTCATTCTGCCGCACGCGGCAACGATAACCGTCGAGATGCCCGGCTACGGCCTCGATGCCACGGCGCTCTACGGCGCCTACGAACTCAACGCATCGTTCCCCGATGACGTGCTGCGAACGAAGTAATCAGGCGGACGCGGCGCCTGTGGGCCGCGTCCACGGAGGACGAAGCATTGGCGGAAGTCGCGCAGAGTCTGCGCGCATGGTTCGGCGATGCGTCGTGGCTCAGCTACACCCGGCGGCACGGCAGCTTGGAAGACGGGCTGATCAGTCGTCCGAATGGCGCCGGTGGCCAGTGGAGCAGCCCGATTCGCCGAAAACGGCGCCGCGCGTTCGCCTTCAGGGAGCTGATGCGAAGATAGCCGGCGGGATCGCGGTATCGAGCCGGTAGTCCGAGAACGTCAGGGTCCCGTCGACGTTGTAGCCGGGGAACCGCGCGGAAATCGTCTCTTCCCGTGGCAACCGGAAGGCGCCGACGGGCACATACTTCTGATCGAAGCTCAACCGGCCGCCGTCGGTATAGCTCCAAACGGCACGCGTGATGAGCGCCGTCCGGTCATCGATGGTGAGCTCCAAACCGCTCACGCGGCGGTCTGGCTTTACCGGGACGAGCGAATACCGCGACACGGTACCGTCGTCGGAAAGCGGCGTCGCCGTATAGTCGGCGCGCACTTCCTGATAGGTCGGAACCGTCGACGCGAGTGCCCGGAACCTCCGCAGCGGTCCCGGGACGTCGTCGAAGACGATCTTCTGATTGGGGCGCAGATAGTAGTCCGTGCCGGCGAACGTCTTGCGCAGCGGAACGACGGCGTGCAATTCCGCGGCCAACGATGCGGCTGCCACATACGAATGCAGCCCCGGATTCGGGTCGATCGCCTTTTGCAGCAGATTTTGCGTTGGGACGTGGATGATCGACGCGGCGAGCGGGATGGCCAAGAGAATCGTCGCCGGCGTTTTCATGCGCGACCCGGCCGCTTACGCCTTGACCAAGAACAGGTTCGGCCGTTCGAGGTTCATGAGGCCGTGGAACTTGGAGCAGGTCTGGGGATCGGCTGGGCTGCTCAACGCGAGCGTGCCTTGGCCGGGGGTCGGGAGCCCCAGCGCGATGCGATGGATGCGCAACGTCGCGGCCGTAGGGTGATTGAGTACCCACGGTTCGGCCCGGAAGTACTCGTCGGGCGAAGGCTGGAGCCGAACGTCGTACTCACGCCAGATGGCCGCGAAATCCGCCATGCGGGTGAGTCCATCGAGGAGCTGCGTTCCCTCGGGTGAGGCCGGCCACTTCGCGAGTGACTGACGAAACATCCCGACGAGCATGCGCGCCTCACCCTCCCAGTCGACCCAAAGCCGGCGTTGAGCGGGGTCACTGAAGAGCCGGTACAGCAGGTTTGAGTCGAAGCTCCCGGTGGGTCGCACGCCGAAGACCGCCGCCGCCAACGGCGTTGCGGCGAGGACGTTGAACCAAGGGTCGTAAGTCAGCGCACAGACGTTACTCGAGTTGTCGAGGAGATGGTCAAGTGCCGGATGGGTCGCCCCTTCCGCCACGACGGCGTTTTCTGTAACGGCGAGGCCGGCCAGCGTGAAGAGATGCGCTCGCTCGGCCTTCGTGAAGCGCAACGCCCGCGCGAGTGCGTTGAGCACGTCGTCCGACAGATTGAGGTCGCGCCCTTGCTCGATCCATGTGTAATAGGCGAGCGAAATGCCGGCGAGTTGCGCCACCTCTTCACGTCGAAGCCCCGGCGTGCGCCGACGCCCGATCGGCGTGAGCCCGAAATCCTCCGGCGAAAACCGCGCCCGGCGGGTTCTCAGAAATTCTCCCAGGCGAGCCCTATTTGTCGAACGCTCGATCGCGTGCATGACGACTTCGCTCCTCAGCTCGATCATGTTTCGCCGAGATCGTATCTTGAAACGGCCGTGCCGTCTGCTAAGCAGCGGTTGACAGTGCCTCGCGAAGCCCGCCGTCCCGAGAACGCGCGATCCGCGGTGCGCTGCCAAGCGGGCGTCCCCAGGTCGCTGCGCGACCGGTACTGCTGGTCCTGGGATAACGGCTAGGCTGGCAGGCCGATTCGGCAGCGGCTACGCTTTGCGCATCCGAATAGGAGGATACTGTGAGCGAAATAAGAGACGCCTTGGATCGCGCCCGGCGCGAAGCCCAGGACTTGCACAAGAAAATTCAAGCGAACACGGCGCGGGACCACGCCGCTCTGCGTGCCGACGTTCAAGACACGGCGCAAAAGGCGCACGATCTGGCAACGTCGTTGAAGACCGTCGCCGAGGGACAACACGCCGATGCAAAGCGGCACATCGATAATGCAGCGGCGCAACTGCAGGACGCCTCGAAGCACGCGCGTGAGGTTGCGGGCGCAACGAACGATGACCTGAAGCAAATCAACAGGACGCTGCTCGGCAAGACGCGCGACGCCCTCAAGAGCCTCAGCCACGCCGTTGCGACGCAGCGCTCGAAGACGGCGAAGGTGTAGCATGGACAACTATATCGCGGTCGTCTTCGACACCGATGCGGAAGCCGCTGATGGGCTTCACGCCCTCTGGAACCTCGACGCTGCCGGAGACATCACCGTTCACGGAGCCGCCGTGATTCATCGCGATTCGCTCGGCTTCATCGACGTTGCGACGAAGCAGACGGATCCCGGCCTGCGCACGGCACTGGGTATCGGGATCGGCGCGCTGCTCGGCGCGCTCGCCGGCCCGATCGGCGCGGCGGCCGGTACGACCATCGCCGTCGGAACGGGAGCGGGCATCGGCGCCGCGACCGGCGGCCTCGTCGGGTTGACCGCGGACGCGGTGAAATCCGGCGAACACGAGACCGCTGCCTTCGAATCGGGCTTCGTTCTGAACCCCGGTCAGTCGGCGGTCGTCGCCGAGGTTTCCGAAGATTGGACCACGCCGATCGACACGGCGATGGCACGCCTGGGCGGGATCGTTTTCCGGCGGAAAAAGGGCAACGTCCTCAGCGACTCGTTCGGTGAAGACTACTACGACGACTATCTCTATCCGTATGACTACGAACCGGTGTTCGTCTAGCGACGGTGTACTGCGGGGGCGAGTCGTCGCTCGCCCTCGCTCTTCTCAGTAAGAAAGGACAGGTATCATGATCGCCGACTATGTCAGTGAGTTATCGAGTAAGTGGTGGACGTTTCTCTTGCGCGGCATCTTCGCGCTGGCGCTCGCCGCGTTCGCGTTTGGCGAGCCGACGGCAACGTCCGGTGCGCTCGTCATCGTGCTGGCCGCATATTTTGTCATCAGCGGATTTACCGCGATCTTCGCGGGCATCTCTTTTACGGGCGTCGGCCAATGGTGGGGGCTCATCATCATGGGGATCATCCAAACGGCGCTCGGCGTCATCATGTTCGTCGAGCCGGGTACCGGGCCACTGGCCGTCGCCTACCTCTTCGCGATCTGGATGATCATGACGGGTGCGATGGAGATCACCAGTGCCGTCACGCTGCGCCAAGTGGTCGACAACGAGTTTTGGTGGATCCTCCTGGGCCTCGTCACGCTGGCCTTCGGCGTCTACGTGGTCCTGAATCCGGGAATCGGACTGCTCACGCTCGTTTACACCATCGGCATCTACGCGATCTTCGCAGGGATCTCGTTGATCGGGTTCGCTTTCCGCGTGAAGAGCCTCGGCTCGGAAGTCGCGAAGCTCCGCGAGGCGCGCTGAGCGCGCTTCGCGGGCCGCCGGCGCGGCTACCAGACCTCGCAGAGCGGCTTGGGGGGTTTGGGGCAGTTGAAGGCGTCGTACCAGCCCGGCACATTCGCGACCGTGTTGTTGACGCGGTCGCGCGGGAGCGGATGCGGGTCGGTGAGGGCTTCGCGGCGCGCGGCTTCAGGCCGCACCGACTCCGTCCACGATTGGGCGAAGGCGAGGAAGTAGCGCTGTTCCGGCGTGAAGCCGTCGACCGGGTCGTGCGATTTTCCGGTTAACGACGCTTCGAGCGCGCGATAGCCGATCACCGTACCGCCCAGATCGGCGATGGCTTCGCCCGAATCGAGCCGGCCCTGATAGTGGATGCCGCCGATCGCGACCGTGTCGTCGAACTGCTTGATGACGCAGTTCGCCCGCGCGTCGAACGCTTTGAGATCGCTCGGCGTCCACCAGTTGACGAGGTTGCCGTGCAGATCGAATTTGTGGCCCTCGTCGTCGAAGCCGTGGGTCATCTCGTGGCCGACCGTGCCGGCACCGGTCGCCCCGAGATTATCCGCATCGGGAGCGGCAGGGTCGAAGAACGGCTTCTGGAGTTGCGCCGCCGGTAAGACGATCTCGTTGGGGCTGATCGCGTTGTAAGCGTTGACCGTCTGCGGCGTCATGTACCAGAGCGAGTGATCGACGGGCTTGTTGATCTGCGATTTGTCGAACGCGTAGGCGAAGCGTTGGCCGCGTTCGAGGTTCGCAAGGTAGCCCTCCGGCGTTACGCGGTACCCCGCGTAGCTGCGCCAGCGATCCGGATAGCCGACCTTGAGCACCATCGCGTCGAGTTTCGCGGTCGCGATGCGCTTTGTGGCGGGGGTCAGCCAGGTGAGCGCGGCCATCTCGGCGCGATAGGCGCTGCGAATTCGTTCGCTCATGCCGAGCGCCTGCGTCTTGGCGGCGGGCGGAAACGTCTGCGCGACATACGCGCGGCCGAGGACTTCGCCCAGCAGCCGGTCTTCGAGCGCGATGCAGCGCTTCCAGCGCGGCAATTGCTCTTTGGTGCCGTTGAGGATGCGGCCGCTGAAGGCGAAGCTCTCGTCGTCGAAACGCTTGGGCAATGCGCCCGCGTATGCGTCCAGCAGGCGCCAGCGCAGATACGCGCGCCAGCCGGCGAGCGGGACGGCGACGACGGCCTGGTCGAGGCCTCGAATGAAAGCGGGCTCCGAGACCGTCATGGTGCCGCCGGCCGGAACCTGGGCGTCCGCGAAGTAGCTGCGCATCGCGAAGTGCGGTGCGAGCGCGGCTAGTTTCGCCAGGCGCATCGGGTTGTAGAGCGCGTAGGGATCGCGCAAGTCGGCGACCGGCTTCGAGGCTTTCGCGAGGATGAGTTCGAACGTCGTACGCTGCCGCGGCGTCGGCGGCCGCGTTCGCATCGCCACTCAGCCTCAGCATGGTCGTCACGTGCGTCCGGTATTGCGCGCGCAGCGTTCGCGACGCGGCGTCCGAACGAAAATAATAGTCCCGCTCCGGCAATCCGAGGCCGCCCTGGTCGATTTCGGCGATCATCGACTCGGCGTTCTTCGAGTCGGGACTGGCGCTGACGGAGAACGCGGCGTCGACGCCGATCGTGCGCAGGTAGGCGACCGTCGCGACGAGCCCCGCGCGATCGTGGATCGCGGCGATGCGCGCGAGGGCCGGCTCCAGCGGCCGTAGACCCGCCCGCTCGATGGCAGCCGTATCGAGACACGAGCCGTAGAAGTCGCCGATCTTTTGCGTGTCGCTCCCCGGCCCGCCCGGGTTCGCGCGCGCCTGTTCCAACGTCGTGCGAACGATGTCGCGTGTCTGGTCGATCAGTGCTTCCGTGTAGCCGTATTCCCGGTACGCCGCCGGGATCGGGTGCTGCTTGCGCCACGTTCCGGTCGCGTACTCGAAGAAATTCGAGCACGCGTTGACCGACGTGTCCATCGCCGCCGGGTCGAACGGCTCACCGAGCGGGGTGACGGCACGACCGGCCGGCTGGTGCATGAAGGCGAGGCCGGCAAAGAGCGCGCACGCGGCGGCCAGCCGCAGGAGCGAGGCGGAAAGGCGCATGCGCCCCTGTTCCGCTTTCCGAGCGGCTAGCCCCTACGCGAGGTCGGCGCCCGCGAGGGTGCCGGTATGCTCGGGGCGTCCGTCGTCGTGCTCCTCCTCGGGCGTGTAGCCGTCGAGGGCCGCCTGCATCGCGAGTTCGCCCAGATGCAGATCGAAGAGTTCGTCGACCAGCCGCACGTGGGCCAGCGCGGCCGCTTCGCTCGTGGTCGACTTCTCGCGTATCTTCGCGATCACCGTGTGCAGCAAGCGTGAGACGACGCGCAGCGACATCCCGGTCACGAGCATCTTCTCGCGATCGGAGAACTCCGGACAGCGCGCGAAGAGGCGGTCGGTCTCCGACTCGCGGATCGCTTCGGCCTTTTGCGCGAGCGTGGCGATGACCGGCACGGTCATCCGTGCCTCGTACCAGGCGGCGAAGCCGGCGACGTGCTCGCCGATGATCTCTTCGACGAGCGGGACCGCCTCGCGGCGGTGCTCGATCGTGACGTCGATCGCCGCGCCGAGCTGATCGACGTCGGTGACCTTCACGCCGGGGATGCGCGCCGCGACCGGATCAACGTCGCGCGGGACGGCGATATCGATGATGAACAGGGGTTGCATCGGCCGCACGATCATCGCTTCGGCAACCGTTCCCGCCGAGAGCACGAAATGCGATGCGCCGGTCGAGGTGATGACGATGTCCGCCTTGGCCAGCTCTTCAGCCAGCGACGGGAGTTCCGCCGTCTCGCCGACGCCCAGGCGCTGCACGAGGTCGCGCGCGCGCTGGTGCGTGCGGTTCATGACCACGATCGTCTCGGCGCCCTCGAGTTTGAGCCGCTTGGCCGCGGTCTGGCCCATTTTGCCGGCGCCGATCAGCAGGATCTTCTTGCCGCGCAGACCGCCGACGTGTTCCTTTGCCATCTCGATGGCGGCGGTCGCGATGCTGACCGATTCCCCGCCGATGGCGGTTTGCGCGCGCGCCGCCTTCCCGGCGTTGAGCGCGTCGCGGAAGAGTTTGTGGAGCACCGGGCCGATCGAGCGCGCGTGCTGGGCTTGGTTATAGGCTTCCTTCACCTGACCGAGGATCTCGGCCTCACCAATCAACATCGAGTCGAGTCCGGTCGTGACCCGGAAGAGGTGTTCGGTCGCTGCCGTCCCGATCAAGGTGTAGAGATAGGGATCGATGTCGTAGCCGAGCGAGCCGTGCCGGAAATTCCCCAGGAACGCCTTGAGCTGCGCGATCCCCGCCTCGAGTTCGTGCAGCTCGGTATAGATCTCGAGCCGTCCGCAGGTCGAGACCATCGCGGCTTCGCGGATCGCTTCGTAGTCGTTGAGCGCAATCAGCGCCTCGGACATCCGGGCGGCCGGGAACGCGTGGCGCTCCCGAACTTCTACCGGTGCCGAGCGATGCGAAAGTCCCAGGCAAACCAGCGACACGAGTGGCTCCTTCTTAGCTCTTCGCCGCGAGCTGTTTACGGTAGGCCGCGATCTCGACGTCCGCGTCGAGTTCGTTGAGCCGGTCTTTGAGCTTTTGCTCGAGGGCGGCGTCTTCCCACATGCCGCGCTTGCGCGTGTCGAGCAGGATCTCGCCCATCTCGCGGGTCTTGTGCACGTTGGCTCCGGCGATGCGGTCCCATTCGGTGAGCGTGACCTCGACGGTTCGCTTCCAGAGTTCGGGCGAGATCGTATCGCCCAGGGCCGCTTCGGTCGAGCGCATCGCCTTGAACATGTCGCCGAACTCCATCACGCCGGAGTAGCCGTGCTGCAGCATACGGTCGCGCCAGGTCTGCGAGTGGAAGCGGGTCAGTACGCCGTTGACCACGACCGTACGGAAGTCGCGCACGCGCGGCTGACGGCGGGTGAGATCGGTGACCACGATCATCGTGTCGTCGGCGCCGCGCGAGCGCTTCGCCGCGCCGAACGCCGAGGTGAACGAGGCGAACATGTCTTCCTTGACCGGTCCGCCGGCGCCCATCTGCACGAGCGGCTGTTGGATGACCTCGACTTTGTCGACCAGGTAGTGCTGGACGACCGGGGCTTGTTCGAGCTGGATCGTGTTGTAAGTCGGCAGCATCGCGAACGAGTTATCGCTGATCCAGGCTTCACCGATGTCGCGGAAGTCGGTGAACGTGCCGCGGTCGAGCATCGCGCCGACCTGCCCCATGAAGGCGTCCTCCGCCATGCCGAAGCAGCGGGCCACGGCGAGGCGCCGTTCGACGCCCTGGCCGACGAGTTCGTCGACGTGCTTGCGCACGAAGTTCATCTCGTGGGGTTCGTCGGCGTTGGCGGCGAGGATCGCGGCGTCGTGGATCAAGCGGATCGCGCCGGGGAACGTGTTCTTGAAGACCGTCGAGGTATTGGCGAGGATATCGATGCGCGGCCGGCCGAGCTGCTCGAGCGGGATGAGCTCGGGGCGTTCGGCGCGGCCGAATTGGTCTTTGGCAACCCGCGCGCCGAGCAGGTCGAGCGCTTGCGCGATCCCGACGCCCTCGCTCTCGAGCATCTCCGAACCCCACAGCACGACCCCGACCGCTTCGGGCAGGCGCCCGCGTTTCGAGAGCGCGTTGTCGAGCAGTTGTTCGACCGTCGCCTTGCCCTTGCGCTGCGCCATCTCGCGCGGCAGCATGCGAACGTCGGTCGAGGCCATGTTGCGCCCGGTCGGCATCACGTTCCAGTCGCCGACGATCTCGCCGCCGGGCGAGGGCGGGATGTAGGTGCCGTCGAGGACCGCGAGCAGGCCGGCGCGTTCGCCGTCGCCGACGCGGCCCAGTTCGTTCCACAGCGTCCGCGCGCGTTGAATGAACGATTCGAGTTCGGCGATGTCGTAGGGATTCTTCTGCAGCGCCTGGCCGGCGATGGTGCGCGAGCGCAGGATGCCGACGACGGCGTTGCGCGCGGCGCGGTCGCTCGAGCGCAGCACTTCGCTCTCGATGATCGAGCGCGAGGCATCGCGGATCTCGTCGATCACGTCGTGATTGTAGGCGCCGCCGGCGCGCAAGACGTGCGGCTCGCGCGCCAGCTCGTCGTAGTCGAGGCCGTAGCAGCTCCCGACGAGGCGGTGGATATCGACGTCGGCAAATTCCAGGCAGGCGTGAAACGTGTCGAGCCGGTCGTCGTCCGAGAGGTTGCGGCCGTAGACGTGCTGGCCGGCGGGGGCGAATTCGCCTTCGAGCGATACCAGTTCATCGTGGACGGCGGCGACGAACGACTTTTCATCGGTCTTGCCGTTGAGGTCGACGCGCAGGCCGATGCGATGCACGACCTCGGCGATCTCCTCGGCCCACTCGGCGCGCTTGTCGGTGTCCTCGCTCTGCGTGTTGTAGTAGTCGTGCACCAGCCGGTGCAGGTTGCGCAGATCGCCCGAGCCTTCGACGGCTTTGAGCGGCGGGCACATGTGCGAGAGGATCGTCGCGTACGAGCGGCGCCGGGCGATCGAGGCTTCGACCGGATCGAGGATATTGAACATGTAGGCGTGCGGGACGCGATCGATCAGGAACTCCGGGTAGTCGCCCAGCGCCGGCGACCATTCTTTGCCGCGCGACCATTCGACCAGGCCGTGCGTGCCGACGTGGACCATGGCGTCGGCGTTGAAACGGCGCGTCGCGTAGCGGTAGGAGGCCAAGAGCCACGGTGAGGGCGGCGCCTGTTTGTCGTGGATGACCGAGAGATCTTCCATCCCGCGCATGTCTTGCAGCAGCACGAGCACGTTGCCGTAGCGCAAACCCTTGACGGGGATCGTGGCGGCCGGCTGGCCCCAGGTTTCGTAGAAGAGCGCTTCGTGTTTGGTCGGCAGGTCGTGAACCCAGTCGCGAATCTCGCCGGCGCTCACGACGCCTACATGGTGTTCGCCGGCGTACATCTCGCGCAGTTTGTGCGAGGTGGCCTCGTCGCTCGCGTCGGCTTCGCCGACCGAGTAGCCGGCGGCGCGCAGCGCTTCGAGCGAGCTGCGGATCGAGGCCGCGACGTCCAGGAAGTAGGCGACGCCGATGTTCCCCGGCCCGGGCGGGAAGTTGTAGATGAAGAAGGCGACTTTCTTGTCGGCGTTCTTGATATGCTTCAGACGCATCCAGCGCGTCATCGTGTCGGCGACCAGCGCGATGCGGTCGGGGATCGGTTCGAGCGCGCTGATCTCCTCGCCCGGTTCGCGGGAGCAGATCGGCGGCATCGGCTGGATGCCTTCGGTTTCGGGCGTCACGACGTTGCCGATGTATTCGAGCATCGCCACGCCGAGTTTGGATTCGGCAAGATCGGCGCGCGAGAGCGCCGCGTTGACCGGTGAGGTGTAGACGCGCGGGTTGCCCAGATCGCGGATGAACTCGACCGAGGCTTCGGGCGCGCCGGCGAACATCGAACCGGCCAGATACAGCGGCACGTTATGATAGACGGCCGAGACGAGCGGCTTCTTCGTCTTGGGTTCGAGCAGGTGCTTGCGCGAAACGATGTGCGCGTTGAAGACGGCGGTCATCGAACAGATCACGCCGACGCCGCGTTCTTCCCAGCCGGCGATCGCCGCGTCGAGCACGGGCGTGTTCCACTCCGGCAGAAAGAGGTCGTGGGTGATGAAGCCGACGCGATCCCACGGCTTCTTGCCGTACTTGGCGGTGAACCACGGTTCGTACCATTTGAGGTACGCCTTCGGATCGGCGAACATGCCCTTGTGGGCGGGATGATAGATCCCTTCGTTCTCGACCTTGAACGGATTGGGCACGTCGCCTTTATAGGCGCCGTCCATGAAGTGCTTCATCAGGTAGAGGAACATGTTGCCGACGTTCTCGACGCTGCGGTTGTTCCAGTAGCCGCACATCACGAGCGTCTTGAAGACCGGGTTGTTCATGAACTTGACCATGAACGGCGCCGAATCGACCATCTTCTGCATCCCGAGAAAGCCTTCGCGCGCTTCCCAGAACACGTCGGTTTCCTCGTTGCGGCGGCGCGCGACGAAGCGTTTGAGCTTCATCGTGAGTTCTCTGCCCGCGCTGGGCTTCGTATGATCGTACGAATACCCGAGCGAGCGGAACATCAGCGCTTGCAGGCGCGGATGGGGGATGTCGTACCACAGGAACTTCACGTGCGCAAGCTCGCCGGCCGCGTCCATCTCCTTGAGGAGATTCCACAGGCGTTCGACGGTCTCGATCGACATCGACTGCCAGCCGATGAGGATATCGGCTCCGCGAATCGCCTCGCGCAGGCGGCCGATGGCGGCCGGATCGTTGAAGTCGGACGCCCCGAAGTGCTCGAGCGTCCAGTCCAGCCCCGTTTTCTCACGCAGCGCCGGGAATGCGAGCCGAATCGCGTTCGCGCGCTCGTCGGGTGCCCAAGAAGAATAGCCGACGATCTTCATAGGCTGACGCTACGCCTCCCACAGACATGCTACGGTGACACCAATCACGGGCTTCAGCCCAGCCGAACCCCCGGTGACATGTCACCAAACGTGAACCCGCCCTGAGCCATTGGGGCGGGTCGACATTGGGGCGGGTCGATCGTTCCTCGACCGGCTGGGGTTACGCGATGCGTGCGACGATGTCGTCGATGGCGAAATAGCGGCCGTTGGCGAGCGCCGCGAGTTCGCGCATGAGCCCCGAGGCTTCGTAGGTGTCGAGGTTGACGAAGGTCGTGCCGGCACGGCCTGCGAGGCGCGCGGCCAGGGCGCGGCACTGTTCGGCCGCATCTTCCGCCAGCGCCCGCCCGTCCTCACCCGCGGCGAGCAGCCGCGCGAGTTCCGGTTCGCCGCCCAGCGGGACGTTCGCGCGGCCGTCGCTGAACACGGCGATTTCGACTTGGGCACCGGGATTGGCGCGCCGGAAGCGTTCGGCGATCTTGCGCGCCTGGTCGAGCGCATCGGCGAGCGGCGTGAGCGTGCGCGCCTCGGTCGGCTCGAGTTCGGCCAGCCGGCCCGCGACCAGGTCCACGTTCCGGCCGACGTGTTCGTCGACGACGACCTCGGCGCTCGGCCCCCAGCAGGCGATCAGCGCGGCCCGTTCGCGCTCGGCGTAGATCGGGCGCAGCAGTTCGCGCGCCGCGGCTTGCACGGCGGCGGCGCTCTTGATCGTCGACTGCGAGGCGTCGACGATAAAGAGGGTCAGCCGCAGCGGCGTGGCGGCATCGATGCTTTCCTTGGGTTCGGCCTCGAGCGGGGTGCGTACGACGACGCTGCGGTTGAGCACCGTGGCCGGCACATCGAGGCGGCCGCCGTTCAGCGACCGGATCTCGAGCGGTTGGCCCTCGGCTTTGGTCTGCGGCCGCGCGCGCAAGCGCGCGCGCTGGGTGAAATCGGGCGAGACGACGGTCTGGCCGCCGGCATCGGGCGGCGGCTCGTTCGATTCGGCTTCGCCATCCGCGCCGTCTTCGAGGGCGGCGTCGATCGCCGCGTCCTCCGCGAGGTATTCGGTGAGCGCCTGAACGCGCAGCCGGCTGCGCCGCAGGCGCGCGGCCATCGGAAAGACGCGCCGCACGTCGGCGGCGGTGGCGGTCGTGCGGCCCTCGAAGGCGGCCAGCGCACAGGCGGCTTCGAGCGCGACGAATTCCGTGCGGTGTGATTCGATCCCCAGCCGCATCACGGCGTCGATTGCGACGGCTTCCGCTTCGGCCTCCGGCTTCACCTCGGTCAGCAGCGCGATCGCCTTTTCGACCTTCGTGCGCAGAGCTTTGGTCTTGGCGGCATAGGCGGCGCCGAAGGCCCGCGGATCGCGCGCGAAGGCCGCGTTGCGGCGATAGATCTCGGTGCGTTCCTCACGGCTGGCCGCCGCGCCGACGAACACGCGCAGGCCGATGCGATCGGTGATCTGCGGGCGCAGCTCGCCCTCCTCGGGGTTCATCGTGCCGACGAGCACGAAGCGCGACGGATATTCGATCGTATGCTGGCCGCGCTTGACGTGCACGACGCCCTGCGCCGCCGCGTCGAGCAGCACGTCGACGATCGCGTCCGAGAGCAGATTGATTTCGTCGACGTAGAGGATGGAGCGGTTGGCGCGCGCGAGTAATCCGGGCCGGAAGGCGATCGTGCTCGTCTCGAGCGCCGCTCGCAGGTCGACGGTGCCGACCACGTCGTCGATCTGGGCGTTGGCCGGCAACTCGACGATCTCGGCGCGCACGCTGCGCACGCCCTCCTTGGTCCCTTGCGGATGTTCGGCGCAGACGGCGCCCTTGGGATCGCAGCCGTAGGCGCAATCGAGCCGGTCGAGCATCGGCAACAGGTCGCCGACGGCGCGCACGATCGAACGTCTTCCCGACCCCCTTGGAGCCGGAGAGCAAGACGCCGCCGATGCGCGGGTTGATCGCGGCTAAAAGGATCGCGAGCTTGGGTTCATCCTGGGCGACGATGGCCGCGAACGGGTACGGGACGTACGCCGCTCGCGATGCCTGCTTGGAACTCACGCGACGGCGGCGGGTCGCTTCTGCAGGATGACCGGTGCCACGCCCGGCAGCGCAATCGAGGTTCCGTCGGCGGGCATGGCGCACGCTTCGGTCCACCGGTCGCGGGTCAGTTGCGGCACCGTGTCGTGCGGCTGGAGCATGAGCTTCGCGTACTGGAGCACGTTGTTCGCGTAGCGGGCGTAACGCATCACGAACGCCGGGAAACGGCGCAAGCCGGTCGCTTCGCGGCCGGCGCGGTTCTTCGTGTTGTTGCGCGCCATCGCGCGCAGGCAGCCTAGGAAGAAGCGCGACCGCGTGCGGATCCCCAGCCCCCAGACTTCGCGCGCGGCCTGCTCGGTCTCGTTGATGACCTTGAGGTCGAACTTTTCCCAATCCATGCCGAGGCGCGCGTAGACGGTCGATTCGAAATCGCGCAGGTACATGGTCACGTACACCGCGATCGTGAAGAACTTGATCGCGAAGCGATTGCGCCGGCCGCGCAGAAATTGCGGCTGGCTGCGCATCATGAGGGCGAAGAAGCGGCTGTGGCGCCGCTCGTCCTTACACCACTCGTCGAAATACTTGAAGATCGGATGGAAGCGGTACTCGGGATGCCGCTTGAGGTGATCCGAGATGTTCTGATAGCGATAGAACCCGACGATCTCCGAGAGGTAGGTCGTCACGAAGATCCACTTGGGATGCATGTACTGCAGCCCTTGGACCTTGGGCAGATTCTGCAGATCGAAGCGCCGGCCCATCTGACGCATCACCCAGTTGAGGAATGAGGCGTGGCGGCCTTCGTCGCGTGCCATGGACTTATAAATCGCGGCGATCGAAGGATCGCTGATCTTGCGGCAGACGTCGCTGTAGAGCAGGCAACCCGAGAACTCACCGATCGCCGACCGGTGCAGAAATTCATAGAACTCGCTCCAAAGCGGATCGTAGTCGATGTCGAGCGCCTCTTCGTCCCATTTGAAATGGGAGCGGTTCCAGTCGGCCTCGAAGTCGCGGCGCATCTCCTCGAACTCCGCGCGCAACCAATCGACGTTCAGCGAGTTGAGAAGCTCGTTGTCCGTCCGGTAGAGGCGCGGACGCAGCAACTGCGGGGCTTCGGACACGCGCAGGCCTGCTACGCGCGCACGGCTTCGAAGAGGAACGAATCGTAGAAGAAGCGCTTCACGCGCCGCGTGCGCTTCATCCGGAAGCCGGCGCGGTAGAGTACCTGTTCCACTTCGTCGTAGGAGAGCAGATGTAGGCTCGTCATGCGGTTCTTCTGATGGAAGTACTTCTTGCCGACCATCATCCAGAACGAATTCATCGACGTCTTCACGGCGAACGATCCGATGAACTTCTTCGCCGAGAGCGAAGCGAGGTTCGTCAGCATCACCTTGACTTCGTCGTACGGGTAGTGGAAGAGCACGTCGAGGCAGCAGACCAGGTCGTACGAGCGGCCTTCGCCCGCGAGCGCGTGGATGTCGCCGACCTCGAAGTGGGGCGGGATCCCCTTGGTGCGCCCGTAGGTGGCATACTTGGCGTACGAGATCATCGGGGCCGACGAATCGAAGCCGTCGACCTCGTAGCCGACGTCGGACAGGGCGACGGCAAGGGTTCCGGTGCCGCAGCCGGCGTCGAGCGCGGTGCGGTGTCCGTCGTTCTTCACCCACTCGATCACCGTGTCGATTGCGCGCTGGTGGCCTTCGCGGATCACGCTCCAGATCGGCGGGATCCCGCCGTTGCCGTAGATCGCGGTCCACCGGGAGAATCCGGAGGTCTCGAAATACTTGGCGACGTGTTTGCTCGTCTCCGAGGGAACGATCGAGCGGAAAAGCGATTTGCGTTCGATCTCGGTGCGTTCCAGATCGATCTGCTGTTGCATGGAGCCGCGCCACCTTTCGGAGTCGGAAAGTGGCCTTAGCGTAGCGAGCGGGATTCCGGCGCTCGGTGATAGCCGTCACCTGCCGCGAGCCGGGAAGCGCCTGCTGCGGGACTTGCGCCGCGCGGCGCCGGAGCGCGACAATCGAGCTATCTTCGAGACCAACGGCGGCGAACGATCATCGAACGCATCGAACTCCCTTCCGGCGGGGCCGTCCTCGTCGAGGGCGCCGGCAGCGGACCGGCGGTGCTCTTCCTTCATGGGGTCGCGGGTGCTGCCTGGTCGTGGGCGCCGCAGCGCGCGGCGCTCGCCGACGCCTTCGCGCTCTTCGTGTGGGAGGCGCGCGGCCACGGTTCCGCAGCCCGCGTCGCCGACGCGGGGCTGGCCGACTACTGGCAGGACGCGTGCGAGGCGCTCGCGGCGCCTGCGGCCCGGGCGGCCGGACCCCTCAGCGTCGTCGGCCACTCGATGGGCGGGTTGCTCGCGATGCGCCTGGCGACGGAATTCCCGGCCCAAGTCGAGCGGCTGGTGCTGATCGATCCGGTCTACGCCTCCGGTTGGGGGGACATCCCCGAGCCGCTCGGGCGGATCGCGGGTGCGCTCTTCGAGCCGGTCGTGCAGTCCTTCGCGCACAACGGCCGGCTCGCGCAGGCGATTTCGCGCCGGACGTTCCGCTGGGCGTTCGAGGACCCCGCGCGGATGGAGGCGGCCTGGCTCGAGCAATGCAAGCAAGTCCCGATAGAGTACCCGCGGATGCTGCGCGAGGGCTTCACCGGCCTGACGGGGATCGTGCTGCGGGACGATGCGCAGGCGATCGCCGTTCCGACCGTCGTTTTGGAGGGGTCGAGCGGGCGGCAGCGGCCGCGCTTCCCCGCCCTGATCGAGACCCTCCGCGGGCGCCTAGGCGAGCGGTTCCGCTATGACGTGATCCCCGGCGGCCACTACCTTCAGCTCGACCAGCCCGCGGCCGTCGACCGGCTGCTGCGCGCATACCTGACCGGGGAGGCGAATGAAGCCGCGGCTACAGACTCGGCTCCGGCGGCGGGGCTACACTACCTCGGGGAGCTCCGTCCGGGGCGCCCGTCTGTGTAACGTGCCGAGAAGGGGAATTTGAGACATGGGAGCGTTTGCCGCGGTACGATTGCCGGTCTCGAGGCCCTCCGCCCGTCAGGCGCGGGGGCGTTAGCTCTGCACCCGGCGTTCGGGGGCGAACCGCTCGGGACCGCCGCACCGGTCGCCCCTCCCACCCGGATCGATCTCGAACGCAGTTACGCACTGTGTCGAGAAAACGCGCGCGTCCATTCCAAGACGTTTTACTTCGCGTCGCTGTTCCTCTCATACGAGAAGCGCCGCGCGATCTGGGCTGCCTATGCTTTTTGCCGGATCGCCGACGATTACGTCGACACGCTCTCGCCCCCGGCGCAGCGGTTGGCCGCTCTCGACGCGTGGGAGCACGAGTTACGCGAAGCCTATGCCGGCCGCGCCCAGCATCCGCACCTGATCGCGTTCGCCGATGCCGCCGAGCGGTTCTCCATCCCAATCGAACCGGCCCTCGATCTGCTGCGCGGGGCGCGGCGCGACATCACGATTCGCCGCTACCAGACGTATGACGAATTACGCGAATACTGCTACCTCGTCGCTTCGACGGTCGGACTGCTGACGGCGCCGATCCTCGGCTATCGCGAAGGCGCGCTCGAATACGGCATCGCCCTCGGCCGGGCCATGCAGATGACGAACATCTTGCGGGATGTCGGCGAAGATGCCCGGATGGATCGCGTCTATCTCCCGGCCGAAGACCTGCGTCGCTTCGGGTGTTCCGAAGAGAATATCTTGAACGGGGTCTTGGACGACGGCTTCGTCGCGCTGATGAAGTTCCAGATCGAGCGCGTGCGCGGGATGTACGCCGAAGCGGAGCCCGGGATCGCGCTGCTTTCCCCGGAGAGCCGCTACACGGTGCGCCTCGCGCTCTCGCTCTACCGGCGCATCCTCGATCGCATCGAGCACAACGGCTACGACGTGTTCTCCCGGCGTGCGTTCGTCCCGATCCGCACGAAACTCTCGGTCGCGCTCGCCACGGCGATGCTGCGGCCGGCGAACCTGCCCGGGAAATAGCCGATGCATTCGCTTGTCCGGCAGGAAGCCGCTCCGCGCGTCTTCCAAACGTCCTAGGGTGTCTCTCCTGCTCGCTGACATGCTTCGGAAGAGCCGGCCCGTCTACGATGAACTGTGGACGGAGCGAGCGCGGCCGGACACTGCGGCCGAACCGAAGGACGACGCCGACTCGCAGCGGCTGAACTACTGGGATGCGATCGTCACGGCGGTCGAGACAAACGAGTTCAGCGAGTTGATGCAGCTCGCCCGTGAGGCCGGCCGCTACCAGGCCGTCATGGGCCTGGACCTTGCCGACGTGGTCGCGCGCACGGTCTCGGCGACGAACATGATCGAGATCGCGCTCTTGGAAGCAAACGAAGGCGAAAGCTCGCCGGTCGAGCTGATCGGCGAGATCGCGGACCTGCGCGCGATGATCGTCGAGGCCGTCGTCGAGGGCTTCAAAAGCCCGAGCAAAGCGACCATCGCGCGCCTGCGCTCCAACGACCGCCTGCGCGCGGCGCTCTTGCGCGACCCGGGCCGGTTCACGCCGATCGAGCTGGAAGCCGGCGAGGAATTGGGCCCGCTCTACGACGCTGATCTCCGCTTCTACGCGGTCGCCTCGGGCAAGATGCGGTTGTACAACCTGCTCTCGAACGGCCGCACGATCACGCTTTCGATCCTGAGCGAGAGCGACGTGTTCTTCCAATGGCGCGCGCAGTCGGCGAGCTTGTCGGTCGTCTGCGCCGAGGCGATGCAGCGTTCGCGCATTGTCGCGGTCTCGGAGAAAGATCTCGTCGAATTGCTCGGCGACCAACCGACGGCCGCCATCAACGTCATTCAGAACTTCGCGCGCCGGCTCACCGAATCGCAAGCGCTCATCGACGACCTGATGAACAACAGCGTCAACTTGCTGCTCTACCGGACCTTGGCCGAACTGGCGCGGCAATTCGGCCGCAGCGTCGGAGCCGAAGGGAGCAAACCGGGCTCGGTGTTGATCGACGTTCCGCTGACGCATCAGCGTTTGGCCGATATGATCGGCAGCAATCGCGTAACGGTCACGCGCAAGCTGCACGAACTCCAGCAGCGCGGGCTCATCGTCGCGCGCGGCACCGGATCGATCGAGGTCGTCGACCTCGCGGCGCTCAACCGGCTCGTCGCGAATGCGGAGCCGTGAGCGCCATGCGACACCTGTGGAAAATGGTTGATGATATCAATTATATCGGACTGCCACCGGCCGCGATGCGTGCGGCGCGCCGTTCGGAGGTTCTCTCGAATCTTCCGGCGCACAATGCTACGAGGGGTGACTGAGTGGACTATTTTTGGAGCCTTCCGCGAATCACCGATGGCCAGCCGGATAACACACTGGTTGAGTCGTTTGCTGCCGCTCCCGCGCGGCACTACGATGCCGGCTCGATTCTGAGCGATCCGGGCGTTGCGCCGTGCCGCGTGTTCCTGTGTACGGGCGGTACGCTCAAGGTCACGAAGCTGCTCTCCAACGGTCGCGAAATCCTCATTACGATGCTCGAACCCGGCTCGATCTGGAGCGATCGCGCGCTGCTCAAAGGCTATTGGCGCGGCGTCTTCGTCGAAACGGTCTCCCCGTGCGAGACGCATTCGCTCGACAAGGACGAATTCGAGAAGTACGTCCACGCGAATCCGAAGCGGCTGCGCCAGTTCATGGCGCGTATCTCGGAACAGATGAGCGACGCGCTCACGCTGCTCGAGGACTTCCGCGGTCGCAACGTCGCTTCGCGGCTGGCCTCGGTGCTCGTGCGCTTTTCCAAGCAGTACGGCGTGCGCCACAACGACGCGGTCGAGATCGACATGCCCTTGACCCATCAGGATCTCGCCAACATGATCGGCACCGCTCGCGAGACCGTGAGCCGTTCGATGGCCCGCTTCCGGGCCGAGGGCTACGTGCGCGACGGCGAGTCCGCGAAGCTGCAAATCGTCAATCTGAATTCGCTCGAGAGCCTGATCGTTTAGGAGCCTGCCGGGCCCCGCGGGCCGGGGGACGGCCAGGCGCCGTCGTGCCGTGCCGGCCGAGGGTCTCATGCCGGCGGACCGGCGTGCCGGCGGCCGTCCGGTCGTGGCATGCCAGCAGGGAATCGGCCTGGCCGTACTCCGGACGTCGCGGGTCCACGGTGACACCTATCACCGTCCCCGGCAACCCCGCAGCCTACGATTCCCAACGGAGGATTCCGGTTGCCGTTGCAGTCCGTTTCGCAGATCGAGGAACGCCGGAAGGCGAGCATTTGGACGCGGATTCATCCCTTTTTTGCCATCGGGCAATTGGGGGTGTTCTTTGTCAGCGTCACCTTGCTCGGGTTCTATTTTGCCGGCCGCGTCCCGTTCCATGTGGTTCATATCAGCGTCCTGATCAAAGTCGGCTTGATGGTCGGCGCGGTCATCACCGGGGCGCTCTGGGAACGTGACGTCTACGGGATGTGGTGGTTCGCCAAAGAGTTCTTCGTGGAAGACATCATCACCGTGGTCGTCTTCGCCTTGCACGTCGTATATCTCGCGTGCGTCTATACGTGGCCGGCAAACCTGCACTTCAATCTCGCGCTGCTGGGCGTCGCGTATATCGCCTACATCACCAACGCCGGCCAGTACATCTGGCGGCACCGTAAAAACCAGCGCAACGCACAACGCCGCGCCGACCAGGAGGAGCGCGCCGCATGAGAGCGCACGCGGTCGTGTTCCCCGAAGCGGGGCAGCTCGAACTGCGCGAGGTGACGTTGCGCGAGCCGGCGGCCGACGAGGTGGTCGTGGCGACCGGCTACTCGTCGATCTCCAGCGGCACGGAGCGGCTGCTCTTCGAGGGCAAACTGCCGGCGATCCCCAACCTGGGCTACCCGCTGGTGCCGGGGTACGAAGCCGCCGGCACGGTGATCGCCATCGGCGCAGACGTGCGCACCGTCGCGGTCGGCGATCCGGTGTTCGTCGGTGGCAGCATGTGTTACACCAACGTCGCGGCAGCCTTCGGCGGCCAATCATCGTGTCTGATCAAGCGGGCTGCGCAGGTCGTGCCGCTCAAGACGATCCCGCTCGCGCAAGCTCCGCTCTTGGCGCTGGCGGCGACGGCGCTGCACGGCGTCTTGCGGCTAGGTGACGTAGCGGGCCAGCGCGTGGCCGTGCTCGGGATGGGCGCGGTCGGGCAGCTCGCTGCGCGCTTCCTGCGCGCGGCCGGGGCGCACGTCGTGATCGCCGACCGCTCCGCCTCGCGGCTCGAACTGGCCGACGGCGATGAGAAGATCAACGTCTCGGAGCGGACGCTCGAAGAAGCGATCGGCGAACCGGTGGCCCATGTCGTCGAGGTCACCGGCAACTCCGCCGAGCTGGCGCGTTGCGCCCGCGTCATGACGCCGGGCGGCAAGATCGTGCTGCTTTCCTACTACGATCCGCTGACGACTCCGTTCGTCGACCTCTTCATGAAGGAAGCGACGCTGCTCGTCAGTCGCGAATGGGCGCCGGCCGACCTCATCGCCGCGCGCGATGCCGCGGACGGCGGCGCCGTCGATCTCGAACCCCTCGCGCGGCATATCGTGCCGATCGCACGCTACGAGCGTGCGTATCAAACCGCGTTCGAAGACTCTTCGATCCTCAAGGTGGTACTCCAATGGGCGTAGCCAAGAACCTCACCGTCGCGATCTACGGCAAAGGCGGCGCGGGCAAGTCGTTCCTCACCAGCATGATCGCGCGCGAGTTGACCAAGCGCGAGAAGCGGGTGCTGCAGATGGGCTGCGATCCCAAGCACGACAGCGTCGTGACCCACTTCGGCGGCGCGCTGATCCCCACGGTGCTCGGTACCTGGGCCAAATTCGAGGCCGAAGGAAAAGGCGAAGAGCTGCAGCCCGAAAACGTGATGTTCAAGGGCGAGGGCGTCTACTGCATGGAGCTGGGCGGACCGGAATCGGCGCGCGGTTGCGGCGGACGCGGCATCACGTTCGGGTTCCAACTGCTCGAGAAGTGGGGGCTGTCCGAATGGAACTTCCACTACATGCTGCTCGACTTCTTAGGCAACGTCGTGTGCGGCGGGTTCGGCACGCCGATCGCGCGCTCGATGGCCGACAAGCTCATCATCGTGTGCAGTAACGAAGGCCAGTCGATGTACGCGGCCAACAACATCGCCTCCGCGGTGCGCTATTTCGCCAACAACGGCGGGCGCACCAAGTGCCTGGGGCTGTTCGTCAACAAAGACGACGGCAGCGGGAAGGCCGACGCGATGGCGCGCTGGCTGGGGATCCCCGTCATCGCGAAGTTACCGTTGATCCCGCAAGATCAGGTGATGATCGACGGCGTTCCGAACGAAGCGATTCAGCGCGCGGTCAACGACGTGATCGCGGCCATCGACACGCGCGAGGCCCTCGTGCCCAATCAAGTGGATTTCGTCGAGTTCATGATGTCGCTGCAGGGCAACGCCTCGAAGATGGAAGGCACGGCCGTAACGGCCGACGAGCTGTGGTCGCTGGGCGAAAACGATCCGCTCGCCAACCTGCCCAACGGCGGCCTCCCCGACCACCGCTACTTCGAGAGCGAAGACGATGCCGACCGCCTGATGGGCCCGACCATCATCTCCGTCGGTGGCGGCGCCGTCCCCGCCGGTGCCTGGGAGAGCTAGCGCACCATCGCGAGCGCAATGTCATCGTGAGCTTGTCGAAGGACTGAATCTCTCTTAAAGAACGGCATGCCACAGTATCACTCGCCGGCGTTTGCACGCCAACGTCTGTGCGCCGAGGCTAGGCGGTCGTGGTTGCGGGTTGGGGGTCGTCGGCGGCGACGCCGGCGCGGACCGCCATGCGGGTCGCGTGCACCGCTTGTTTGGCGGTGATGTTCGGCGGGGCTGAGGCGACCGGGACGCACGGCTTCGTCCACCAGGCTTCGACGGCGTTCATCGCGCCCGCGATGCCCATGCTGAGGTGGTCGAGCGGCTTGACGTTGGCCATCTCCTTGAAGAGGTAGCTGTCGAAGGTGAGGCGCTGCACGGCGTCCACGCGGCACATCTCGGTGAACCAGTCGCGCTTCTTGTTACTCGTGTAGGCGATCTTCTCGAGAAACTCGAGAAAGTCGAACATCGAGCCGTATTTTTTCTGCCAGCGCTTCTCGTAGGTCTCCAATTTCTCGCCGTAGCCGAAGAAGCCGTGCACGGCCTGCGCGGCCATGCGCCCGCTGGCCATCGAGAAATAGATGCCTTCGCCCGACGTGTGGGCGACCATGCCGCCGGCGTCGCCGACGAGCAGCACGCGACCGTAGGTCAGCTTCTTGCTGCGGTGCATCGGCAGCGGATGACCTTCGAGCAGGATGCGCCGCGCGCCGCGCAGCTTGCCGCCCGCGCGCGCCTTGACGCCTTCGAGAAACGCGTACGAACGGTTCGCGTGTTCGGGCCGGCAGCCGGTGCCGACCGCAACATGGTCGCTCTTGGGGAACACCCACCCGTAGAAGTCGGGTGAGATGTCGTCGCCGAGGTACAGTTCGGCGCGGTTCTCGTAGAACTCCATCGCTTCGTTCGGCAATTCGAGACGTTCTTGGATCGCCGAGGCATGCCGCACGACCGGCCGGCCGACGGACTTGGCGACCAGCGACCCCGCGCCGTCGGCGCCGATGAGCGCATCGCAATCGAGATACTCTTCGCGTTCGTCACGGTAGCGGATGCGCACGCGAATCTTGCCGTCGCTCTGCGTCTCCTGCGAAACGAAGCTGGCTTCGCGAAGCTGCGCGCCGGCCTGCTGCGCTTTCTCACGCAACGTGCGATCGAGGATCTCGCGGGTGACCATGATGATGTAATCGTCGTCGCGCGGGACCGATCCGCGCACGTCCATCTCGACGGTCGTGTTGTCGGGACCGATGACGGCCGCCTGGGTGACGCGGCGTTCGATGATCGAGGTGGGGATTCCGAACTCGCGCATCGCCTTGGGCGGGATCGCGCCGCCGCAGGGCTTCTTGCGTTTGACGTCGCGCTCGAGCAGGATCACGTTCGCGCCGGTGGCAGCGAGTTCACCGGCGGCGATGCTTCCGCCGCAGTTCGCGCCGACGACGATGACGTCCATTGATCAGAACCCTCCGAAGCGCACGGCCAAGGCCGCGGCGAGCATGGAATAACAGAACGGCGGAATCCCGCTCGCGCAATACCAGGGCGCGAGCCGAGCCGGATCTCGGGTGAGTTTGCTCTGCATGGGGAGTTGGACCAGCAGCAGCAAAACCATCGCGCCGGCGGCGATCCACTGACCGTGAAAGGCCACGTAGACGAACGCGAAGACTTGGAAGACGTCGATGAACGCAACGGCCACGAAGAGCGCGCCGCGCACGCCGAGCATCGCCGGGATCGAACGCAGACCCAAGGCGCGGTCACCCGCGATGCTCTTGAAATCGTTGAGCGTCATGAGACCGTGCGCGCCCAGCGAGTAGAGCGCCGCCAGGACCATCGTGCCGGTGGTCAGACCACCGAACGCCGCCGCGCCGGCGGCCCAGGCGAAGCCTTCGTAGGAGAACGCGCAGGCCGTGTTGGCCAGCCACCCATCGCGGGCTTTGAGGCGCAGCGGCGGGACGCTGTAGGCCACGGCCAGGAGTAAGCCCGCCAAGGCCAAGAAGCCGACCAGCGTTCCGAGCGCGAACGCGATCCCCAGCGCAGCCGCGCCGAGCGCCAGCGCCACGATCGCGACCGTCTTCCCGCCGAGCATGCCGGCGGCCGAGGGACGCAGCGGATCGTTGATGCGGTCAACGTCGCGATCGAAGTGATCGTTGATGACTTGCGAAAACGCGCACAGCAGCGGTCCGGCCATCAGCATCGCCGCGAGGATCTTGCCGATCGAGAGGAAGTCCCAATGGCTGGCGGGCGCGCTGACGGCGCCGACCATGATCGCCCACATCGGCGCGAACCAGGTGCCGGGCTTGGCGAAGCTGCGCAGCGAGGCGTTGATCCGGTCCGCGCCGCGGTGTTTGTCGGTGAACGGCAGGAGCATCGCGAGAAATTCGCGCGCCGTGGTCGCCGTCGCTTGAGCGGAATCCGCCAGGATGCCGCGATTCTTAGCCACCGATATGCTCCCGCGCCGCGATCACGGCGGCTTCGTCGATCGTCGAAAGAGCGTGTTCCCGCGCGTAGCGCTCGATGTTGGCGCGGGCCTTCTTGCGCACGAAGAACGGGATGCGCCCCACGAGCCGTTCCGCGGCCGCATCCCAGTTCAATTCGGAGGCGACCGGCGCGGCCGGTTCGGCCGTCCCCTCGGGCGCGGCTTCGGCGAAGCGGCCTTGATTGCGCGGACCGAAAGTCTCGATCAGATGGTGTTCGAGGCCCAGGACCTGCGTCTGGTTGACGACGTCGGCGAGATAGTTCGCTCCGTCGTATCCCAAGAAGGGCGCGTAGCCGAGCGGGAAATTCAAGATATGGGCCGGCGGTGAGATCACCGCGCACGGCACGCCGAAGCGGCTGGCCGAGTGGCGTTCCATCTGCGAGCCGAACATGATGTCGGGACGGACCCGATCGATCAGATTCGCAATGGTCTGGTAGTCGTCGGTCACGACGATCTCGCCGGTGAGGTCGGCGATCTGCTCGCGTAGCCAGGCGCCGTGTTCTAGGGAGAACGTTCCGGCGAACTCGATGCGCATGTCGAGTTCGTCGTGCAGAACGCGCGCGATCCCGGCCACGGCCGAAGGCATCCCGAAGACGCCGACGCGTTTCCCCGAGAGCGCATGCGCGTCGACCGTTCGCGCGTACCAGAGCAGTTTCGCGTCGCGCGCGGCGTAGGTGATGCGGTCGGCGGGGAGTTCCAAGAGCGCGGTCACGCGGCGCAGGAACCGCGTCGTACCGGCTTCGCCGTACGGCACGTCGTCGATGAACGGCGTGCCGAAGCGCGCTTTGAGAAGCTCCAGTGTGGGCAGGGCCAGTTCGCGCGCGGTCGCGACGTTGAGCCAAGCATTCCCGATCGAACGCAGTTGCTCGGGTGAGGCGCCCAGCGGGACGACGGCGTTGACCTGCACGCCGAGGTCCGCGAAGAGCCGGCGCAGCGATTGCACGTTGCTATGATCGTGAAAGCCGAGCAGCGAGGGGCCGATGATGTTGACCGACGGCTGGTCCGTGCGCGCGCAGCCGTCTTGGGCGTAGTGGTCGACGATCTCGGCGACGACCTTCGCAAAGGCGGTAATCTCGGTGTCGCGCAGCGGATGGACGGTGGGCTGAAAGATCTCGGCCGCGATCGTGCCGGCGGGGATCATCGCGATCTCGCCGTCGAGCGGTTCTTGCAAGACCGAGGCGGTCGCGCTGCGCGTGATGACGATCATCTCGGGATGCACGCGGCGGTCAACGTCGGCGATCATCCGGCCGATGTCGGCGGTGGCTCCGGCGAGCGTCGCTTCGGTGAGCGCGCTGATCGTGAGCGGCGGGCTCACGCCCAGACGCTCGAACATCGCGAACATGATGGTCCCGTAGCCGTCACCTTTGGGGGCGCGCACGATCGTATGGATGCCGGCGAACGACGAAGCGGCTTTGCTGGCGCCGACGTGCGCCGGGGATTGATACGCCCAGACCGCGAGCTTCACGCGAGGCTCTCCGTCGGTTGCTGCGCCTGGCGGAAGAAATCGAGATCGATCGGCCGTTCCGCGCTGCCGACGGCGGCGCGCGTTTTCGCCAACGCGTCGTGACGGCGCAGCGACCCGGTGAAGAGCGGGAAGAGGCCCGCGGCGCCCGAGAAGCCGCGGATCGGCTGGAACGAAAGTTCCGTCGACCACTTCACGGCGAAGCCCATCCCTTCGAGCGAATTCGCGATGTTCAAATTGGCGACCACGAGATCGGGACGGGTCTCGCAAAGCCGCGCAAACGCCTCGAACCGGTCGGGAGCTTCGAGAATCTCGATGCCCTCCAACAGCGCGAGTTCCGCGGCGTGAAACTTCTTGTACACGCGCGGCGTCGCGACGAACGGGATCGTGACCCCGGCCGCGTGCAACGTGCGCGCCAGCGGTAATTCCATCAGAGAATCCGAGCAGAAAGCGATCGAACGGCCGCGCAACGCGGCGAGCTCGCGTTCACACGCGGCCCACGCTTCACGTTCGCGGCGCTCGTAGGAGATGGTCTTGCCGAACGCTGCCGCCAAACCTTCGTAGAACCGGCGCGCGCCGTCGGGTCCGTAGGGGTATGCAAGCACGGGGATCGTGCACTTGCGTTCGCGCTTGGCATACGAGCACGCGCCGTAGAGAAACGGATGGACGGGGACCAGCGTCGTCTTCGCGCCGATCGCCGGTACGTCGAGCGCGCTCTCGCCGGGCAGGAAACCGGGCTGCGGCAGCCCCATCGCCTTACATTCCAGCCGGATCTCGGCCTCCTCGATCGCCGAGAGGCAGCCCAGGATCACCAGATTCGCTTCGTCCGTCTGCGGCGCGCGGGCGATCATCGATTCGAGGACATGGTCTTCGCCTTGCGTGTAGGAGGCGTCGAAGCCGTCCAGGCGCGCGGGATAGACGCGCACGCCCGTCTCGCGTTCGATCGGCGCGGCGCAACCGGCGATGTTCATCTTGAGGATTTCGGGCGTGCAGGTCGAGCCCAGGAAAATCGCTTTGGGGTGGTGCGTGTCGACGACGGCCTTCGCCAGCGGCATGAGCGCCGAGAGCGCATCGCGCCCGGCGAGATCGTCCTCGTCGAGCACGGCCGTCGCGAAGCGCGGCTGCGCGAAGATCATCACCCCGAGCGCGGTCTGCAGGAAGCCCTGGCACGAACCCGTCCCGACGACCAGGAAGAAACTGTCCTGCATCTTGTGGTGCAGCCACCCGATCGGCGCGAGCGAACAGAAGTCGTCGCGTTCGAGGACGTTCGAGCGTCTCTTCGAACACCGGGGTTACACCGCTAGCGCGGGAGCCGGTATCGATGGCGGGCGAACGTAGTCGCCGCCCAGGAGGCCGAACAGCTCGCGTTCGGGGATCGGGGTCGGGATGGTGAGCGGCACGCCGTCGAGCATGCGTTGGGCGAGCTGCATCCACGGGGCGCCGATGAAGCCCGACGGGTCTTGCTCGAACACCGTTTGCGCGGTGAGGCGGCTCTTGCGTACCCCGTCGTTCTCGGGGATGCACGTCAGGCAGACGGTGCCGATGCGGTCGGCGAACGGGCCGACCAGTTCGGCGTTGCTGGCGCGGTTCGCCACGATCCCGGCGAGTGCGCCGCCGCCGCTCTTCTGTTTGATGCCGATCGCGGTCGCGATCCGGTTGGCCGCGAAGATCGAGTCGAAGTCGTTGGTGGCGACGATGATGACTTGTTCGGAATGCTGGAGCGGCGCGGAAAACCCGCCGCACACAACGTCGCCCAGCACGTCGAAGACCATCACTTCGTAATCGTTGTAGATGCCGAATTTTTCGAGCAGTTTGACGGTCTCGCCGACGACGTAGCCGCCGCAACCCGCGCCGGCCGGCGGTCCGCCCGCCTCGACGCAATCGACGCCGAACTTGCCGGGGAAGACGATCTCGTCGCGCTCGATCTCGTCGGTTTTGAACTTGTGCCCGGAGAGCACTTCGACCACCGTCGGGATGAGGAACCCCGTGAGCGTGAACGTGGAGTCATGCTTGGGGTCGCAGCCGACCTGAATCGTCCGTCTCCCGAGTTTGCCGAACGCCGCAGAGAGATTGGAAGAGAACGTGCTCTTCCCAATCCCGCCCTTGCCGTAAACCGCGATCTTGAGCATGCCAGATGTACCCCGCCGGTGCCGTTCACCCAAGCCTAGGCCGACAACGGGGGCCGCTCGGTGATGAGTGTCACCCCTCGGCCTTGCTTCTCTTCGAGTCGCGCTTGCCTGCTCGCCTTGCTCTCCCGCGATCATCAGCGCGGAACCAGGGTTACGGGTGACGGAAATGCGACGACTTTTGTCATAGCGAACGGCGCGCAATGAGTTTTGGTCAGTCCCGGGCGGCGATCGGACTCCTGCAAGCGGACGAGCAGCGCGATTCGCGGCTCGCGAGCGAGGGATATACGCGCTTGTTCGATCACGGTCAGGCGACCGAGCGCGTCATCGTGTGCTTTCACGGTTTCACGAATTGCCCGCAGCAATTCGTCGAGCTGGGGCGCCGCTTCCACGCCCGTGGCGACACGGTCTTCATCCCGCGTTTGCCGTACCATGGCTATCGCGACCGGCGAACCGGGGCGCTGGCGAGACTGACCCCGGCCGATCTGCAGCTCGCGGCGCTCAAAGCGGTCATCTTGGCGGCTTCACTGGGGCGGCGCGTACACGTCATCGGGCTCTCGCTGGGCGGGCTCCTGGCGATCTGGACCGGGCAGATGCTCGAGGTGGCGGGGACGGTTGCCATCGCGCCGCTGCTGGCCCTGGCGATGCCGCGTTGGGTCAACCTCGCGTTTCCGCGGGTCCTGCGGGCCTTGCCCAACGTCTACGTCTGGTGGGACCCGCTGCACCGCGCCGTCAGCACCCGGACGCCGCCGTATGCCTACCCCGGTTTTCCCAGCCGCGCGCTGTGCGCGAACTTCGAGTTGCGCGACGAGGTGATCAGCAAGCTCCGGGCCCACAAGCCACGCAGTTCGTTTGCGGCCCTGGTTCTCAACGATCGCGATAACGTCGTCAGCAACACCAGCGCGCATGCACTCTACGGCTTGTGGCGTGCGGCCGGCGCATCGGTCGTCGAACTGATGCTCTCCGATCTCCACGGACACCATGACATCATCGATCCGTGGCACCGTCATCTCCCCCTCGAACGCATCTACACCCAGATCGAAGGACTCGTTCCGTAGCGCCACAACTTGGAATGCAGCGTAGTCACGCGCGCGCTCGATGGCCGGATCGTCATCGCTCGCTTTGAGGCGGCTTCGCGTGGTTCTGGTTGGGAAATGCCGAGGTTGCTTTGGAAGAATGTACGATGTCCGCCCAATCGGAGAGTGCTGAACGTGGAACAGCCGCGACCCTCGCGGCGCAGGACTCGGCGCTTGCCCAAAGCGCCCCTTCGAAGAAAAAGACGCTGTTGTCGATGGCGCCGCTCCCCGCCTCGGTTCTCAAGACCCTGCTCAATCTTCCGCCCGGGGTCGCCGACACGGAGGTTATCGTCGGCTACGGCATGAGCGACGAAGAACTCGCCGACGCCATCGCCAAAGCGGACGTCGTCCTTGGAGACTTTACCTTTGCGCATGGGATCGGGCGAGAGTTGCTGGCGAAGGCGGGACCACTCAAGCTCAAGCTGATCCAGCAGCCTAGCGTCGGTTACGAGCACATCGACGTCAAAGCGTGCTCGGAGCGGGGAATCCGGGTGGCCAACACGCCGGGCGCGAATACCGTCAGCGTAGCCGAGCACACGATCGCCTTCGGGTTGGCCATGCTGCGAAAGCTCATTCCCGCCAACCGTAGCGTGCGCGCGGGCCGCTGGGAGCAGATGACGCTGCAACCCGTCGAGTTGCAGCACAAAACGTGGGGCATCGTCGGCCTCGGCCAGATCGGGCGCGACGTGGCCCTGCGCCTGCGGCCGTTCGGCTTGAACAACGTGCTGTATTACGACGTACGCCAAGCGTCGAAAGAGGTCGAGGCGCAGTGCGGCGTCGAGTACTGCGCCCTGCAGACGTTGCTGATATCCAGCGATATCGTGAGTTTGCACGCGCCCTCGACCGAGGCCAACCGGAACATGATCGGTACCGACGAGCTTTCCTCCATGAAGGAGGGGGCGTACCTGATCAATGTGGGCCGCGGAAGTCTCGTCGACGAGACCGCGCTCACGCAGGCGTTGCGCGACGGGGTGATCGCCGGCGCGGCCATCGACGTGTTTGCCGAAGAACCGCCGGGCGCATCGGATCCCTTGCTCGAGGTCGAGGAAGACAAGCTGCTGCTCTCGCCGCACATCGCGGGCGTCTCCAGCGAAAGCGCTCGCAGAATCATGGTCATGGCGATCGAAAACGTCGGACGCGCGCTCGCCGGACGGGATCCGCGTTACGTCATCAATCCATAGCATTCGCTGCAGACGATCGACGAGGAGAGAACCATGAATGGCGCGGAGCTCCTGATGGAGACAGCGGCTGAGCGCGGAGTGGACGTGTGCTTCGCCAACCCCGGAACCACCGAGATGCCCATGGTGGAGGCTCTGGACGGCACGCCGAAGATTCGTCCGATCCTGGGTCTGTTCGAGGGCGTCTGCACCGGCGCCGCGGACGGGTACGGCCGCATGGCCGACAAGCCGGCTCTGGCGCTGCTGCACCTCGGCCCAGGACTGGCGAACGGCCTTTGCAATCTGCACAACGCGCGCCGGGCGCAGACCCCGATCCTGGTCGTCGTCGGCGAACACGCCACCTGGCACCGGCCCTACGACCCCCCGCTCGCCATGGACATCGAAGCGCTCGCCGGCACGCTGCACGGATGGCAGAGAACCACGTCGCGCGCCGGGAACCTCGGCGTGGACGTTTCCGACGCCGTGGCGGCAGCCCGGCGCGGGCAAGTGGCTACGCTGATCGTGCCGCTCGACCTTCAGGCCAAACCCGTCGTCGCACAGCCGGTTCCCGAGGCTCCCGCTGCCGCGCATGCGGTCGATGAACAGGCGATCGCCAACGCCGCCAAGCTCCTGAAGCGCCGCAAGAAGACCGTGATCATCCTTGGGGGCCGGAGCCTGTCGCGGGAGGGACAACGGAAAGCGGCCTGCATAAAGGCCGCCACCGGGTGCGATCTCATCGCGGAGACGTTCCCCGCCCGCATGGAGCGTGGCGTCGGTCTACCGCAGATCGACCGAATCCCGTACGTGGCGGCTGTCTCGCAGGTCCTCCTAGAGTCGTATGAGGCGATCGTCTTGGCCGGCGCCCGGGCGCCCGTCACTTTTTTCGGCTACAAGGATACGCCGCCGACGCTGCTGGGCGGCGCTCAAGAGGTCGTCGCTTTGGGAGAGGGGGATGCGCTCGCGGAATTGAGTCAACTCGCCGAAGCGTTGGGAGCGCCGTCCGCGCCTCCCAAAGAGCTGCTGATCCGCGCCGGCGAGATCCCGACGCCGGCGGGCGCACTCACGCGCGACAAGGTTTGCGCGTTGCTCGCGGCCCTGCAACCGGAGGGAGCGGTGGTGATGGACGAAGGCAACACCAGCAGCCAGTCTTACCACCATTTCGCCACCCTCGCGAAACCGTTCACGCTGCTGACGTTGACCGGCGGCGCGATTGGTCAGGGCTCACCCTGCGCCACCGGAGCGGCCGTCGCTTGTCCGGGCCGGAAGATCATCACGATCCAGGCCGACGGCTCGGCGTTCTACACCGTCCAGGCCTTGTGGACCCAGGCGCAAGAAAAGCTGGACGTGGTGACGCTGATCTGTTCCAACCAAAGCTACGACGTTCTGAAATTCGAGGCTTCCAAGTTGGGAACCACGGCCATCGGCCCGACCGTCAAGAAGCTCACCGATCTCACCGGCGTCGACTGGGTAAAGATCGGCGCGGGACTAGGGGTGCCTGCGGTGTCGGTCGCAACGGCGGAAGCGCTCTCTGCCGAGCTGTCCAAAGCGTTTGCCGAGAAAGGACCCAGGCTCATCGAGATGCAGCTCCCCAGCATGAGTTGAGCTTGGCGCTGCTCAGCGCAACAGCGTGCGGATCGCGTTCGAGACGGCGATCTTGCCGCCGCTGGTGTACGCTTCGTGATTCTCGTCGATCTGATCGAGCTTGTAGAGATAATTGACCATCATCCCGGCCGATTCGCGCAGCCCTTTGGGTGACCGGTCGCCCAGCCAATCGAGGCGTTCGATCCGCGCGCCGTTGAGCAGGTGAAAGTGGGCGACGGGATCGCGCGCTTCGCCGCCGCGACGCTTCTCGACGGCGAGGTAGTGCGCGCAGAGCCGCATGAGCGGGGTCTCGACCGCGGCGCTCACGGTCGGATCGCGCTGCCAGCCGCGCCGGGCGAGCGTCGCCGCGAGCGGCGAATCGGCCCCCTCGTGCTTCGCGAGCCAACTCCGGAAGCCCGGAATCGGCGAGAGCGTCGCAAACGTCTTGAGCTGCGGAAGCTCGCGTGAAAGATCGGTCGCCACGCGTTTGATGAGCGCGTTGCCGAAACTGATGCCGGCTAAGCCCCGCTGGCAATTGGAGATCGAGTAAAAGATCGCCGTCGAGGCCTCGCGCGGATTTTCCAGCGGTGCCGCCGTGTCGAGCAGCGGTTGGATCGAGGCGGCCAGTTCGGACAGCAGTGCGACCTCGAGGAAGATCAGCGGCTCGTCGGGCATCAGCGGGTGGAAGAAGGCATAGCAGCGCCGGTCGGTGTCGAGCCGGTTCTTTAGATCGCGCCAGTTCCGGATCTCGTGGACCGCCTCGTACGATGCGAGCCGCTCGAGCAAGGAGGCCGGGGCATCCCACGTGATGCGCTGCAGATCCAGAAAGCCGATGTCGAACCAGGCGGCGAGCTGATCGCGCAATTCGCGTTCTAGGCGGCGCAGCGGCCCCGAGCCCTCGGCCAGGCGCAAGAGATCGGCGCGCAGATCGACCAGGAACTTGATCCCGGCCGGGAGGCTGTTGAACTGGGCGAAGAGGCGGTGTGCCGGCGGCTGGACGGCGGCCCGCAGCGCGGCGATCTTGGCGTCGTAATCGGCGTCGCCGGCGAGCGCGAGTTCGTGGGCGAGCGCCTCGACGAGCGCCCGATCCGGCAGCGGCCGGGCCAGCAATTCGAGGAATTGCTTCTTGCCGTCGTCGTTGAGGTCCAGATAGATGCGGCCCAGCGACGCGGCCCGGGCGCGGGAAGACACCTCGCCGCCGATGCCGTCGAGGCAGGCCTGGATATCCGCGCGCACGCGCGGCAGATCGCGCCGCGCCAGATCCCCCGGCGGAACGCGAGCGAAGGCGATCTGGGCGGATTCGGCGATCTCGCGCCAGCGGTCGCGGATCGTGGCCAGCGTGCGGGCGAGACCCGTGGGCTCGCCGGGTTCCCCGGTCGCAAGCTCGAGGTCGTCGCTCGGTGGGTCGTCAGGCTGAGTCGTCGTCATCGCCGCGCGGTCCGATCGCGTAGGAAAGCGTCAGGCGGTTCGCCCCTTTGGTGAAGACGAGCGCGCCGTCGGTGCTGTGGTCGACGCTATCATACCCATCCAGGTTGAGGGCCAGTTCCCAAGGGGCGAGTTCGTCCTCGTCGTAGGTGGCGGCTTCCAGCGACCAATTCTCCAGCGACAGCGGGCTGCCGTAGACGACGCCGCTGGTAAACGACAAGCGCGTCGGCAGGTCGCCCAGCGTGATCTCGGCGCTGACTTCGCTTGCGTGGACGACCATTTCGGTCAGCCGGTACTGGAGGTCGGGGGTTAGCGCGATGCCCATGTCCGGGGCCTCAGGCCTAGCCGCGCGCGGCGGCGGCTGCGGTGAGATCGCCGATCGCACCGTCGAGCGCGGCGACGAACGTGTCGAGATCGTCGTCGCTGGTGTTGAGCGGCGGGGCGAGGTGGACGATGTTGTAGCGGCCGAAGCAGATCGCGCCGCGCCGGCGCAGTCCGGCGAAGAACGCCGGCATCGGACCGAGCGACTTTCCCTGCCACGCAACCAGCGGCGTCCGTGAGGCGCGGTCTTTGACGAACTCGAGCGCGAAGAAGAAGCCCAGGCCGCGCACGTCGCCGAGAATCTCGTGTTTGGCGTGCAGCGCGAGCAGCCGTTCGCGCAAGCGCGCTTCGCGTCGCGCGGCGCTGGTGAACAGATCGCCTTCGCTATAGGCCTCGATCGCGGCGAGCGCGGCGGCCATCGCGAGCGGATGCCCGGAATACGTGTGTCCCAGCCACATCTGATTGGTGTCGAAGTAGGCCGCGATCCGCTCGCGCACGATCACGCCGCCCAGCGGAACGTATGCCGAGGTCACGCCTTTGGCAAAGGTGATCAGATCGGGGACCACGCCGAAGCGTTCTCCGCCGAAGGTCGCTCCGATGCGCCCGAAACCCGTCATCACCTCGTCGAAGATGAGCACGATGCCGTGGCGGTCGCAGAGTTCACGGACCCCCTGCAGATAGCCGGGCGGATAAACGATGACGCCATTCGAACCGACGACGGGCTCGATCAAAAGCGCGGCAACGCGCTCGGGATCCTCCGCAAGGATGACGTCCGAGAGATGGCTCAGCGCGCGCCGTGTCTCGTCGGCTGGGTCGAGCGGGTGGAACGGACTGCGATACGGATACGGCGCGAAGAAGCGGCTGACGCCGGGGATCCCGGGTTCGTTGGCCCAGCGCCGGTTCTCGCCCGTGAGGGTCATCGCGCCGAACGACGAGCCGTGGAACGAACGGTAGGCGGAGAGTACCTTGTGCCGGCCGGTAACCGTGCGCGCGATCTTGATCGCGTCTTCGTTGGCTTCCGCGCCGCCGGTCGTGAAGTAGACGCGTGCGCCCTCGGCGCCCCAGGGGCCCAGGCCCGCCAACCGGGCGCCGCATTCCGCCCGCCGGTCGTTGAAGAGCGCCGCGGAGACATAGGCGATCGTCCCGGCTTGGTCCGCGATCGCTTGCACGAGTTTTGGATGCGCGTGGCCGAGATTGACCGCGATCAGCCCCGAGGATCCGTCGAGATAGCGCGTGCCGTCATCGCCGATCAGCCACGACCCTTCGCCGCGCACGATGACCGGCGGCGCGAGGGCTGCCTGGGCTGCCCACGGGGTGAGGACGTGCCGGCGGTGCGTGCCGGCGATATCGGCGAGCGTTTCCATAGCAAATCCGGTTGCGGCCCGCCGCGGGCTTGTCCTTCGTCAGCTTCTGCGCGCGGCGAGGCTCGCGTCCAGCCGCTTGGCCAGGACGTGGACATGGCGCGTGACCGGCGTGGGAATCGACAATCGCTCGCCTAGCTCGACGATTGCCCCGGAGAGGACGTCGAGTTCCAGCGCCCGGCCGGCTTCGACGTCCTGGAGCATCGAGGTCTTGTGCTCGCCGACGCGCCGCGCACCGTCGATCCGCTTGTCGATCGAGATCGGGAGTTCGGTCCCCAGCGCGAGCGCGAGCGCGACGCACTCCTCCATGATCTCCCGGATCAGCCCGGTCGTGCCGGGATCGTTGGTCAGTTGCGCGAGGGTCGCGCGCGTCAGTGCCGAGATCGGATTCAGCGAGGCGTTGCCCAGCAGCTTCACCCAAATCTGGGTGCGCAGGTCGGCTTCGATCGGCGCTTTGAGACCACCGGCGACGAACGCCGCGGCGATCGCCTCGAGTTCCGGGTCGATCCGGCCCGAGGGCGTCCCCAGCGCGTAGCGCGTCCCTTCGATGTGGTGCACGACCCCCGGGGCCGCCAATTCCGTCGACGAGTAGATCACGCAGCCGACCACCCGCGCCGGATCGAAGGCGCGGGCCAACGTCCCGCCCGGGTCGACGCTCTCGAGGGTGAGTCCCTCGTACGGGCCGCCGTGATCCTGAAAATACCACCACGGAATCCCGTTCTGCATGCTCATCACGCGGGTCTGAGAGCCTATGAGCGTCGTGATTTTCGGCAGCATACCGACGATCTGATGGGCCTTGAGCGCGATGATCGCGCAATCGACGGGTCCCACCGTCGCCGGGTCGTCGGTCGCGGTGACCGCGGCGTGAAAGTCGCCGCGCTCCGAGTGTACGGTAACGCCGTTGGCCCGCATCGCTGCTAGATGCGGGCCGCGCGCGACAAGCGCGACGCGAGCACCGCCGCGCGCGAGGGAAGCGCCGACGTATGCGCCGATCGCACCCGCGCCCACGATGCAGAACGTCGGTAAACTTTTTTCCACCGAAAGAGGGGCTACGTGGAATCCAGCGTACCGCCCTCTCTCAACTTCCGGGAAGGAGTGCCTAATGATCTCGTCGGGTTTTTTGCGCCATCGATGGCTTCAGCTCGCGCTCGGCATCCTCGCGATGATCATGATCGCGAACTTGCAGTATTCCTGGACGCTGTTCGTCCAGCCGCTGCAAGACGCGCACGGCTGGAAAAAAGCGTCGATCCAGGGTGCGTTCACGCTTTTCGTGCTGTTCCAAACCTGGCTGGTGCCGGTGAACGGCTGGCTCGTCGACCGTTTCGGTCCGCGGCCGTTCGTGGCGCTCGCGGGGGTGCTCGTCGGCGCGTCGTGGCTCATCTTCGCCCACGCCGACACGCTGGGGATGCTCTATTTCGGTTCGATTCTGGCCGGGATCGGCGCCGGTTGCGTCTACGGCACGATGGTCGGTTCGGCGGTAAAGTGGTTTCCCGATAAGCGCGGCCTCGCGGTCGGTTTGACGGCGGCCGGGTTCGGCGCGGGTGCCGCGCTCACGGTGTTGCCGATCAATGCCATGATCCATACCAGCGGGTACGCATCGGCATTCTCGCTTTTCGGCTGGATTCAAGGGATCGCGCTGGTCGTCATCGCTCTGTTTCTCGCCTTCCCGCAGCCCGGCGACGTCCCCGCGACGAGCGTGCGCGTACGCCAGACCTCGCACAATCGGACGCCGGCCCAGATGCTCGCATCGCCCGTTTTCTACATCATGTACCTGATGTTCGTGATGATCGCGACGGGCCTGGTGTTCATCACGGCCCAGGTCGCGCCGATGGCGAAGGATTACGGCGTCGACAAAGCGCCGCTCGACATCTTCGGCTTCGTCGTGCTGGCGCTGCCGTTCGCACTGGTGGTCGACAACGTCCTCAACGGCGGCAGCCGCGCGATCTTCGGTGCGCTCTCCGACCGCATCGGGCGCGAGAAGACGATGTCGATCGCGTTCTCGATCGAGGCCGTCGCGCTGATCGGCTTGATCTTCGCGGCGCACAACCCATGGCTGTTCGTCGCCTGCGCGGGCGCGACGTTCGTCGCCGCGGGCGAAATCTACAGCCTCTTCCCCGCGACCTGCACCGATCTGTTCGGAACGCGCTACGCCTCGACCAACGCGGGGTTGCTCTACACCGCGAAGGGCACGGCGGCGCTGGTCGTTCCGCTGGCGAGTTCGATCCACGATTCGACCGGCTCGTGGACGTCGATTCTGACCGTGCTCGTAGCCTTCAACGTCATCACGGCGCTGTTGGCGTTCCTGGTTCTCAAACCGATGCGCGAGCGCACGCTGGCGCGGGAGCATGGGGAAGCCCTGGCGCTCGATCCGGCCCTCGCGACCGCGAACTGATGGCCACAGGCGCCGCCTTCGAGACGCTGCCGGCATTGCTGGCGATCGGAAGGGACGACGCCGTCGCGCTCGCCGAACCGGATGGCCCCGCGTTGACCTACGCCGCGCTGCGGGCCGGCGTCGCGGGCGTCGCGGGCGAATTGCGTGCCCTGGGGATCGCGCGCGGCGCGACGGTCGCGCTGGTCATGCCAAACGGCGTGGGGGTCGTGGTCGCGTTTCTGGGCATCGCACGCGCCGGTGCGGTCGCCGCGCCGCTCAATCCGGCCTACACCCATGACGAGTTCGCCTTTTCGCTCGCCGACATCGCCCCCGCGCTCGTGCTCGTGCCGGCCGGCGGAGGCAAGGTCGCGCGCGCGGCAGCCGCCGGCCTGGGTATCCCGGTCAGCGACGTGACCGTCGCACCCGACGGTCGCGTCACGGTGACCCAGCGCGAAGGGATCGCCGTCCGCGACGAACCGCAGCCGGACGACGTGGCCCTCTTCTTGCACACCAGCGGCACGACGTCGCGCCCGAAAGGCGTGCCGCTGCGTCACGAAAACCTCTGCGCCTCGGCGCAGAACATCGCGCGCTGGTACGGCCTGGGGCCGGACGATGTCTCGCTCTGCGTGATGCCGCTGTTTCACATCCACGGCCTGGTGTTCTCGACGCTCGCGTTTCTGGGCGTCGGCGCACAGGTCGTGGTGCCGGAGAAATTCTCGGCGAGCGCCTTTTGGCCGACGGTCGAGCGCTATCGTGCGACGGTCGTGAGCGCGGTGCCGACGATCTACCGGACGCTGCTCTTGCGCGCCGACGCTGAGGGCGCGCCGCGGCCCGGCGAACACTCGCTGCGTTTCTTGCGCTCGTCGAGCGCGGCGCTTCCGGCGGCGGAGTTCCACAAACTTCAGGCACGCTTCGGCGTGCCGGTGGTGGAGGCGTACTCGATGACCGAAGCCGCGCATCAGATGTGCGCGAATCCGCTCGACGGCGAGCGCCGGGCGGGTTCGGTCGGCGTCGGGGCGCACGTCGAGGTAGCCATCCTCGATGAGGCCGGCAACCTCTTGGGCCCGGACGAGGAAGGCGAAGTCGCGGTGCGGGGCCGCAACGTGATGCGCGGCTATCACAACAACCCGGAGGCCAACGCCCTCGCGTTCAGCAACGGCTGGTTTCGCACCGGCGACCGCGGGAAGAAATCGGCCGATGGCTATCTCACGCTCGTGGGCCGGCTCAAAGAACTGATCAATCGCGGCGGCGAGAAGATCTCACCGGTCGAGATCGACGAGGTGTTGGCGCAGCATCCGGGCGTGATCGAGGTCGTCACGTTCGCGATGCCCGACGAGAAATACGGCGAAGACGTCGCGGCCGCAGTCGTGCTTCGCGACGACGGCACGACGATCGCACAACTCGCCGATCACGTGCGTTCGCGGCTCTCGCCGTTCAAGGTGCCCAAGCAGTTCTTCGTGACCGACGCGATCCCCAAGACCGCCACCGGCAAGGTCCAACGGCGCGTCGTCGCGGCCGCGTTCACTCCCGCGAAGACCTAGGCCGGTTACTTCAGCTCGACGCGGTTGGCGCGGCCGTAGGCGATCGCCTCGTCGCGCGTGTCGAAGACCGGCAAGCGCGCTTTGAGGCCGGTCATGTCGAAGATGACGCGCGCCGAGGGCATCGCCGGGAGGACGAGAACCAGTTGCTGGCGGTTCTTTCCCAGGCGCGCGGCGGCGATGGCCAGCGCGTGGATCGTGCGCGAGTCGAAATAGCGCACGTTCGCCAGCGAGACGACGACGACGCCACGATTTTGCTCGGCGGCCTGCGCGAAGCGGCTCTCCAATTCGTGGACATTGGTCATGTCCAGCTCGCCCGCCGCGTCGATGACGGGCACGTCGTCGACCGTCGTGAGGCTGAATCGCGCCTGATTGGTCATGTGATAGGCAGCGATGCTTCGACGCGGGTGTCGAAAGACATGCGCACGACCGTGCCCGCAGCCGTCGACTCGATTGCGAGCGATTTCGTGAGCGCGCGCATGATCTGCACGCCGCGGCCCCGGCCTTCCTCGCGCGGGGCACGCCAGTTCCCGTCGTCGGTGACCTCAACGTCGAGGACCCCATCGTGCTGGAGCGCGCGAATCCTCACGCGGCCGTCGGCGATCCCATAGGCGTGCTCGATCGCGTTGGTGACGGCTTCGCCGACGGCGACTTCGATCGCGAACCGGCGGTCGGCGTCGAGTTGCGCCGAGTCGGCAAAGCGCTCGAGCGCTGCGCGAACCAGACGCGCGCTCTCGGGCACGGCCGGGAACTCCAACTGGAGCGGTTCGTTCGTGAGCCGCTGCATCGCGATCGTGAGGATCGCGACGTCGTCGTCGGGAGCATGGTCGTGGGTCATCGCTTCGTACACAGCTGCGGCGGATCGGGTTCTGGCGACGTAGCAGCGCTCCACGGCGACGCGCAGTGCCGCGATTCCGGAGATGACGTCGCGTTCGAGTTCGATCAGACCGTCGGTGTAGAACACGAGAAACGCCTCGTCTGGCAGCGCGACCGTCCGCGTGCGCGCCTCGACGTCGTCGAAGATCCCCAGCGGCAGTCCGTCGAGCCGCAGCGCTTCGACCGTGCCTTCGCCGGTGGCGAGCAGCGGCGGCGGGTGGCCGGCGTTGGCGAAGGTGAGCGTGTGCGCGCGGGGATCGACGAACGCGACCAGCGCGGTCACCATCGTTTCGCCCTTGCTCAAGCGCAACACGCGCTCCACTGCGCCCAGGATGGCGGCGGGCTTCAACTCTTGCAGCGCGAACGCGCGAATCGCTTCGCGCACGCGACCCATCACGACGGCTGCCCGAAGTCCACGTCCCGCTACGTCGCCGATGGAGAGCACGATGCGGCCGTCGCCGAGTTGGAACGCATCGTACCAGTCGCCGCCGATCGACGATTCGGCGGCGCCGGGCGAGTACACGGCATCGAACGTCAATCCGGGAACGTTCGGCAGCGTCGGCGGGAGGAAGGCCGCTTGCAGGGCGTCGGCGACGCGCCGTTCGCGATCGAAGGCCCGGGCGTTTTCGATGGCGACCGCCGCCCGGCGCGCGAGTTCGCTCGCCAGATCGTAGTCCGCGGCGTCGAATGCCCGTTGCGTGTCGCGGTCGATCAGCGCGAGCACACCGATGGTGCGCATCCCGCTCTGCAGCGGCACGTAGAGCGCCGCGCCGAAGTCGAGACTCGCCAGCAAGCGTTCGTGTGTTGCGTCGCCTTCGGTCATCGACCGCCGCACCGCCGCATCGGAAAAATGGGCCGTGACGGTCTCGCCGGTGCGCATCGCCTGCGCGACCGGCGAGACCGAATCCGGGCCGCGCGGGTAACGCCGCTCCATCGCCCAAGCTCGGGCGAGCGCCACGGGATCGCTGTGAGCGATCGCGGCCGTGCGGATCGAATCGTCTTCCTCACGCAAGAACACGGCGGACCAATCGGCGATCGACGGGACGGCCAGCCGTGCCAAGAGGTCGCAGGTCGCGTCAACGTCGAGCGTGGTCGTGAGCGATTCGGTCGCTCGCGCCAAGAACGCGAGTTGCTCTTGGGCTCGCTTCGAGACGTCGATGTCGGTGGAGGTGCCGAGCCATTTGATGATCGATCCGTCGGCGTCGATTTGCGCTGCGGCGCGGCTGAGGAACCAGCGGTAGTTTCCGTCTCCGCCTTTGAGCCGTACTTGGGCTTCGTAGAACGTCCGTCGGGCGGCGCGGCGTGGAGATCCACGTGCGGAAGCTGCGATCGCGATCCGCCGGATGGACGCGCATGATGAACGCGCCGGCGAGTTGTTCGCCGCGCTGCATCCCGCTATAGGTATACCAGCGCTCGTTGAACCACTCGATGTTGCCTTCAGGCGAGAGCACCCACACGATTTGCGGCATCGACTGGGTGAGCACGCGGTAGCGTTCTTCGGAGGCCTGCAGCGAGCGCTCGACGACCGTCCGTTCGGTGATATCGAGGTTGATGCCGACGAAGCGCCGCACCGCCCCACCCGGTTCGACGACCGGCGTGCCGCGGGTGAAGATCGTGAACCGGCGGCCGTCGGTCCCCGAAACCTCGCGCTCGAACTCGAACGGCCGTCCGCCTCGCACGAACACACGCAGACTCTCGAGGGCTTCGTCGTCGAGCGATTTCGCGCCGATCAGGTCGAGGAACGACTGGCTCACGTATTGGATCGTGCCGTCGGCGTCGGCCGACCACACGCCGAAGGGTATCGCGTCGCCGACCGTCCGGTACTGCGCCTCCGAGCCTTCCAAGAGCGCAGCGGAGCTGCGCCGGAAAAAGGCCACCAGCGCCCCGACCGCGAGGTAAGCGACCGTGAGTGCGAAGCTGTTGACCAGAACGCCCGGGGCGCCGTAGCCGCGGGCTTCTTGTTCGAGGGCGATGGCGCCGCCGCAAAACAGCGCGGCGACAACCGCGCCGGCGGGCGGGAGCAGCCAGGCGACGAAGCCGACCGGCACGACTTCGAGCGGTCCGAGCGCCAGCGTCTTCGGCGTTATCCAGTCGAGGTACGCGATCCCCATCGCGATCACGACTGCGACGGCGACGTAGGCGGCACGCGTCCGAACCGACATCCGCTTCGGTAGGTCGAACATTCTCGTGCTAGCGTAACCCGCGGCATGATTGAAGTCCTGGTCCTCGGGCAGAACGAGCGCACGTGGATCGGTGCCCGCGTTGCCGGGGCCTGCGCCCCGGCCGTCGTAGTGACGGCGATGGAAACAACGTCCACGCCCGCGCTCAGCGACGCCATGACCGTCTGGTCCGACGGCAGCTTCCTCGCCGGCGAGCAGATCAGCGTGCATGCGCTCACCCACGCGCTGCACTACGGTTCGTCGGTGTTCGAGGGGATTCGTGTGTACCCGACGACGCGCGGGCCGGCGATCTTCCGGTTGCGCGAGCATGTCGCGCGGCTTTACGAGGGTGCGGCGGCCTATGGACTCGCGATGCCGCTGGACGCGGCCGCGTTTGCGAGCACGATTCGCGCAACGGTCGGGGCCTCGAAACTCACCGCCGCGTACGTCCGTCCGCTGGCTTACTTCGCGGGCGACACCGTGCGGCTGGCGCCGGCCGGCGTGTGTCCCACTCGCACGTTGATCGCCGTGCTCCCATTCAGCGGCTTGCGGCCGGGTCGAGCCGAGTACACCGCCGGGCTGACCGATGTGATGAAGACGCCGTCGGCGTCGCTCCCGTCGCGCGTGAAGGCCGGCGGCCACTACACCAATTCGATTCGGGCGCTCCACAACGTCCAGAAGCGCGGCTTCGACGAGGCCATCTTACGCAACGTGCGCGGCAACGTCGCCGAGGGCAGTGGCGAGAACGTATTCGTCGTGCGTGACGGCACGCTCGTCACCAACGACGAAAGCGCCGACATCTTGCCGGGGATCACGCGCGATTCGGTCTTGACGATCGCGCGCGGCGCGGGGATCCCGGTCGTCGTACGACCGCTGGCCGTCGCGGACCTCGAGCAGGCCGACGAGGCATTCTTCACCGGCACCGCCGCCGAGGTCGTGCCGATCGTGCGCTTCGAGGCGCGCGCGATGACCGAAGGCCCGGTCACGCATCTGCTCCGGACCACGTATGCGGCGATCGTGCGCGGCGACGTGCCCGCCCCCGGCGACTGGCTCACGCTTGCGTGAGCCGGTCCCCGTGGGGTCTATGCCGGGAACGACATCGAATAGATGATATGATCCCGCATCGCCAAGTCGGCCGCGTAGTCGTTGCCGGTTGCGATCGCGGCGACGACCCCTGCGTGTCCGCTGCGCGTCGGCGAGCCGTCGCCGTGCAGCAGCCCGGCGAAGAACTCCGAACGATCCCAGAGGCTGCCCGCGATCGCTGCTGAGACCGGCGAATGCGCCATCGCGTGGATCTGCGCGTGAAACGCACGATCGAGGCTGCGCCGTTCGCGGCCTTCGGGGAAGGCTTCCAGTTGCTGCGTGAGATTCGCGAGGGTCTCGAGTTCAGCTTGCGTGCGGCGCCGCGCCGCGAGTGCACAGACCGTGCCTTCGACGGCGGCAAACAGCGAGAAGAAGTCGGCAACGTCGCGGGATTCGACCGTGACGACGCGGCAGCCGACCTGCGGGATGATTTCGAGGAATCCCTCGGATGCCAGCCGCTTGAAGGCATCCATCACCGGTTGGCGACTCGTGCGCAAAGCGTTGACAACGTCTTCGACGCGGATCTTCTGACCCGATTGCATGCCGTCGAAGATCAGTTCTTTCGTGTACGTATAGGCGTTTTCGGCCAAGCGGCCACGCCGTTGCATCTCGACCATGAGCAGTCATTCGACAGCCGACTCACGAAGTGCTCCTGGTGAAACGCTTGAATATCGCGAAGACCGCGTAATGTTCGTTCGTCCTTTCGTTGCCCTGGCCGCTTTCGTCGCTCTGCTGGCCGGAGTCAACCGGCTTCCGGCGACGGGCGCACCGGGTGCGGCCGCGACGGCCGGCCCGAAGCCCTCGCCGGCCGGCCTCGCGACACCGGCTGCGAGCCCGTCGCCGACGCCTGAACCGGGTGCGACCGCCGGGACGGTCTCGGCGGCCGCAACGGGGAGCCCGGCCAACTCGTTTGCGATCGCCCTCCCCTCGCCGGAGGCGGCCCAGAATTACGCGACCTTCGAGCGCGGGGCGGAACACCTCCGCGGCGTGATCGATCTGCTCCGCAAAGACGACGATCTCTACTTCGACCTCGGGCCGGCTTCGTTCGACCGGACCTACATCATCGCACCGTCCCTCTCGAGCGGCGTCGGGTCGGGCGCCTTCGCCGGCCGCGTGTACGAGCCGTTCCTCGTGCGCTTCAAGCGGGTCGGACACCGGGTGCTCTGGATCTCACCCAACACCCACTTCACCGCCGCCAAGGGCAGCGCCGCCGCCAATTCGCTGGCGGTCAGCGTGGCGGATTCCGTGCTCTTTTCCACGCCGATCGTCGCCGAAGACCAGGCGAAGACGCACGTCGTGGTCGCGCCGTCGCTGTTCTTGAGCGACTTCGAGGGCATTGGGGCGGACCTGGGGCGCGGCGTGACGCCTCCGTCGCTGCCGGGTTTGATCCTGATCGGCGCGCGCGCCTCGTTCAGCGTCGACGCCTCCAAGTCGTACTACGTGAGCTCGAAGACCTTTCCACGCAACGACGAGATCTCGGTGAACCTCACGTTCAACGGTCCGCCGAACGCCCTCCCGACGGTCCCCGACGGCCGCGGCATCCCGGTCGTCGTGCACTACAGCATCGTGACCCCGCCCGACCCCGATCCGAATTTCGTGCCGCGCTACGCCGACGATCGCGTCGGCTACTTCATCACGGCGCGTAAGAGCTTCGGCGACGACGCTCAAGCCAGCCCCTTCGAGCGTTTCATCCAGCGCTGGAATCTCGACAACGGGCCGATCGTCTTCTATCTCACCAACGAGATCCCGGCGCAATACCGCGCGACGGTTCGGCGCGGGCTCTTGGCTTGGAACGATGCCTTCGCGCGCGCCGGCCGGCCCGATGCCATCGTCGTCAAAGATCAACCCGCCGATCCGAACTGGGACGCCGACGACGCGCGTTATTCGACGGTCCGCTGGATCACCTCGGATCGCCCGGAGTTCGCCGCGTACAGCCCCTCGGTCATCGATCCGAACACGGGACAGATCATCCGGGCCGAAGTCGTGATCGACGGAGAATCGCTGCGCGCGGTCAAGCGCGGCTACGTCGACGTGGTTTTGCCGTTGAGCCGCGGACCCGCGGACGTGAAGCTCGGCGCGGCGGACTGCGAGTACCAGGCCGGTGCGGCGCTCGACGCCGCGCTCGGCTCGCTCGAACTCGCCGCAGATCCGAACGTGTCGGCCGCCAAGCGCGAGCGCTACGCGCAGGCCTGGCTCTACGCAACGGTGTTGCACGAGGTCGGCCATACGCTCGGACTGCGGCACAACTTCGCCGGCTCGACGGCGTACACGCCGGCGCAATTGCACGATCCGGCCTTCACTGGCGCGCACGGGACGACGGCTTCGGTGATGGATTACACGCCGGTCAACCTCGCCGCGCCGGGAAAGCGGCAAGCCGATTATTTTACGAAGCACCTGGGGCCCTATGATTACTGGGCGATCGACTACGGCTACCGCCGCTTCGGGACCAAGACCTCAGCCGCCGAACTCCCGTACCTCCACCAGATCGCGGCGCGCTCGACGCAGCCGGGGCTCGCCTACGGCACGGACGAGGACGCGCTCGATCCCTACGCGCTCGACCCGCGCATCGCGCGCTTCGATCTCTCGAGCGATCCGCTGGCCGAAGACGCGGAACGGCTTGCGCTCGACGAACACTTGGCCGCGCTGCTCGATCGGCCGTATCGCGGCGACGCGCGCTCCTACGCCGACCTGCGCCAGTCGTTGTTCACGATCCTGAACAACGAGCTATCCACGGCGGACCTCGCCGCCCACTATGTCGGCGGCATCTACACGTCGCGTTCGCATCGCGGCCAAGCCGGCGGCGTTGCGCCGTTCGAGTCGATCCCCAAGCCGCAGGCGCGTCGCGCCTTCGACCTCTTGCAACGCTACGTGTTTTCCGCGCGCGCCTTCGACTACTCACCGCACGTCCTCAACGAACTCGAAGGACCTCGATTCGGGTTCCATTGGGATTCCACGGCGCTGGTCCGGCAAGACTTTCCGTTTCGCGAAATCGTCGCGGAGGTTCAGGACCAGGCGATCGCCACGATTTTTTCACCGCCGAATCTCGCGCGCATCGCCGATCAGCAACTCAAGGCGCGGCCGGGTGAAACGATGACGTTGGGCGACCTCTTTCGCTGGATGAACGCGGCGGTCTACGACGACCTCGGCGCGCGGTCGATCGCTCCGGTGCACCGCGACCTGCAGCGGCGGTACGCCGATCTGATGACGGCGATCGCGGTGCTGCCCAGCTTCGCGCTGGACGCCTACGGCTTGCCCCGCGACGTGCAGGCCGAAGCGCGCGCCACGCTGCGCGATCTCGACCGGCGGCTGCCCGCGGCGCTCGCCGCGGCCCGCGATCCGGCGACGCATGCGTATCTGGAGGAACTGCGTTCGCGCGTGAGCGGCGTGCTCAGCCCGACGACGTTGCGCGCGATCTAGCGCGCGGGCTCGCGACACTCGAGCGCGGGAGGAGCGCGAAGATCAAGCCGACGGTGCGCCCGATATCGTCGATGAGTGCGGCGTCGGTGCGGCGCAGCGCCTCGCCCGGGTCGCCGGCGACGGCGAGCGTGGAGTTCTCGATCGCATCGAGCTGAGCGCCGATCCGCAGCGTGCGATCGGTGATCGCGCGGCTTTGCGCCAGTGTGTCCTCCAAGTGTTGCGCCATGACGCACAGATCGACGCCGGCTTCGCTGCGCGCTTCACGCTCGGCGAGAAAGGCCGGCATCGAGCGGCGGAAGTTCTCGAGTTCTTCGCGATAGCGGCTCAAGCGGCGCGCGCTGCGTTCGGCGACGATCCGCTGCCGGACGCGCTCGTTCGCCGCGTTGAAGGCCACGAGTTCGGCGCGCCGCGGCGCGGTTTCCGCTTCGACGCGGGCTTTGAGTTCGGCGTGACGGCGGCGCATTTCGTCGCGCAGCGGCTCGACGAGGGTGGCGGGCGGGAGCGTGCGGCGCCGCGCCTCGGCGATCGCGCGGCGCAGCACTTCGCGGTCGCGGATGCGCGCGAGCACGCCGCGGATCTGCTCGATCCACTGCGTTTGGCGCTCCTGCGCGTCGGCCGTGAAACAGGGCTCGAGTCCGAACGACGGCCGTTCCAGCATGGTCAAGAGCCAGGGTGGGCCCGCGCCGTAGTTGGGAACCGCGCGCACGCGAGCGCCGAGCGGCGGCGGCGGTCCGCCGGCGAGGATCCCCCAGGCCGCTGCGCCGTCGTCGACGACCGCTACGCAGCCCCACGAGCCGCAGGCGTGGGCAAAGATCACCGCGCCGCCGACGATCGTATCGGGCCGGGTGAGCGGTATCGCGAGGTCGTCATAGCCCCGCGCCCAGGCGCTCTGCCACAGCCCCGCGCGTACCCCGGCCGGCGGCGTACCGCTCGCGAGCATCGCCTCCGCGAGCTGTTGGACGCCGGTGAACGCGCCGGCTACGTTGGAGATCATCGTCCCATCCTCGCCGGACGGGGCAGGTTTGCGCAATCGGCCTGGGTCACAGTTTCGTCGCCGGCGGCGTCGAAGAGCGACGTGATGCCCGAACCGTCAGCCCCCGGACTGCCCGCCAGCGTCTTTCGCCTGCGCGAGCGCACGCTCGACCTCACCGGCGAGGCGCGGGTGATGGGGATCGTCAACGTCACCCCGGACTCGTTTTACGAGCGCGTGGCCGGGGTCGAGGCCGCCGTCGAACGGGCGCGGCTGCACGCGCAGGCCGGCGCGGCGCTGGTCGACATCGGCGGTCAGTCCTACGCGCATTGGAACGCGAAGATCGCGGCCGACGAGGAGATCCGGCGCGTCGTGCCCGCCGTCGCCGGGATCCGGGAGGCGGGCGTCAACGTCGCCCTCTCGATCGACACGTTCAAAGCAGCGGTTGCCGGCGCGGCGCTCGCCGCCGGCGCGCACCTGATCAACGATTGCAGCGGCCTGAGCGATCCGGCGCTGGCAGGCGTCGTCGCCGAGCACGACGCGGCGCTGGTCATCATGCACCTCAAGGGAGAGCTGAACGTTCGCGACGCCGCGGCGTACCAGTATACCGACGTGATGGCGGAGATCGTCGACTTCCTAGGCGAGCGCATCGAGCGCGCGCTGCGGGCCGGCGTCCGGCGCGAATCGATCGCGATCGATCCCGGCCTCGAGTTCGGCAAAGAACCACAGACGGATCTCGAGATCCTCGACCGCTTCGCCGAGCTGCAGGTGCTGGGCTATCCGATTCTGTTCGCAAGCTCGCGCAAGAGCTTCATCGGCCGGATCTTCGGCCGCCCGGCCAAGGAGCTCTTGGTGCCGTCGCTTGCGACCGCGGCAATCGGGATCGAACGCGGCGCACGCCTCCTGCGCGTGCACGATGTGGAGGAGACGGTGCAATTGGCGCGGATGCTGGCCGCGATCCGGCCCGAACGGCGGGCGGCGCTGGCGATCGCGCAGGCCATGCCGGGGACGCCGGCGTCCGGCAACTCCCCCGCAGCGACGGTGGTCTAACCGGCACATGCATACGGTCTTGATCGGCGTCGGCTCCAACCTGGGCGACCGCCAGAGTACGATTCTGGGCGCGCTGCAGCGCTTGCGTCGCTTTGCCCGCGTGGAGGCCGTCTCGTCCTATTACGAGACGCCTCCCGTCGGCCTGAACGGCCCGGCGTTTCTCAACATCGCGGCGCGGGTCACGACCGGCTTGGAGCCGGACGCCTTCGAGCTGGCCGTGCGCGGGATCGAAACCGCGCTCGGCCGCGCGCGCGAACACGATCTGCGCTCGCGCCCGATCGACATCGACATCCTGTATTTCGACGATCGCTGCACCGATTTCGGCCGCTTCGAGGTGCCCCATCCGTACCTCGACCAGCGCCCGTTCAATCTGATCCCGCTCGCCGAGATCGCCGGCGAGTTCGTCGATCCCAAGCGCGGCGTGACGATCGCGGCGCTCGCGGCGGCCGTCGACGGGTCGGGGATCCACAAGAAGGCGCGCGCGCTCCACTTCTTTGCCAACCGGCAAGAAGAAGCGCCCGACGTGCGGCTCTCGCTCAACCGCGTCGGCGTCTCGCGCGTCCGCTATCCGGTAACCCTCGAACTGGGCGGGATCGAGCAGCGCCTCAACGCCGAATTCACGATGGTCGCCGACCTGCGGCCGGACAAAGCCGGCGTCCACATGTCGCGTTTTTCGGAATTGCTCGAGTCGGCGGCACTGGCGGTGCTCGGCGATTCCGGGCGGCCGGCGCGGATCGACGATCTCGTCGAGCGCGTCGCCCGGGAGATCGTCGGCTCGCAGGGCGCGCTGCGCGCCGACGTGCGCGTGCGGGCGGATTTCAGCCTCGAGCGCTGGACGCCGGTCAGCGGCCGCCGCACCGACGAGGTCTACACCCTGGTCGCGATCGCGCACGCCGACGGCGAACGGACCCGGCGCGTGGTCGGCGTCGAAGCGGAGGGGATGACCGCTTGTCCGTGCGCGCAGTTGATGGTGCGCGAACACTCGCAGCGCGAGTTGACCGAGGCGGGCTTCAGCGAAGCGGACGCCGCTCGCGCGCTCGACGCGCTCCCCGTGGCGACGCACAACCAGCGCGGCCGGGGCTCGATTCTCATCGGGGTCGATCCCGCTCACCAAGCCGACGTTCGGCCGGAGGACCTCGTCGAGATCGTCGAAGGTGCGATGTCCTCGGAGACGTACGCTCTCCTCAAGCGCCCCGATGAATTTTTCGTCGTCAACAAAGCCCACCACAATCCGAAGTTCGTCGAAGACGTCGTGCGCGGGATCCTCGCGCAGGCGCTCGACGTGTACGCCGATTTTCCCGATTCGACGTATCTCGCGGCGACCCAAGTCAACGACGAGTCGATCCACAAACACGACGCATTCGCCGAAGCCTTCGGGTTGTTCGGCGAGTTTCGCAGCGAACGCGAGGGCGAGATTCACGTCGACCGCAAGACCGATCTCGCGACCTGGCTCGGCACACGGCCCTCACCGGTTCTCTCCTGATCGAGTGATCGAGGTCTGGGCGTCGCCCGAACCGAGCATCGCTCGGATCGGCGCCGCGACCGTGCGCGATCAAGGCGCCGAGACGGGCTTTCGCGCGCGCCTGGGCGATATCGATTTGATTGCCGATTTGGAGGTCGCAGCAACCCGTTTTCCGGTCTTGTGGGAACACGACGATCTCGATTGGGCCGCGCTGCGCCTCGAACGGCTGCGGGCGCGCGGCGTCGAGCCGATCGTGACGCTGCTGCATCATGGCTCGGGGCCGCTCGACACCGATCTGCTCGATCCCGCCTTTCCGCGGCGCTTCGCGGACTATGCCGAACGTGTCGCCCGCCGGTTTCCGTGGGTCCGGCGCTGGACGCCGGTCAACGAACCGCTGACGACGGCGCGCTTCGCGACGCTCTACGGCGTGTGGTATCCCAACCTGCGCGACGACGCGGCGTTCGGCCGGGCGCTCTTGCACGAAACGCGCGCGCAACAACTCGCGATGGAGCGGATCCGGCGCGTCACGCCGGAGGCGCAGTTCGTATTGACCGACGATCTGCAACGCTTCACGGCCGCCGGCGAGGGCGTCGCCGCGTACGCGGCGTTCTTGCGCGAACGGGTCTTCCTCTCGGTGGAGCTGGTGGCGGGGCGCGTCGACGACACGCACCCGTTGGCCGCGTATTTGCTGGCGCAAGCGAAGCTCACCGAGAGCGAATTGGCGGAGCTGCGCGCGGCGGCGACGCCGCCGGATCTGGTCGCCTTCGATCACTACGTGCATTCCGAGCGCTACCTCTTCACGCCGGACGGCGGTGGGATCGGCAACGTCCCCGCGGTCTATGTGGCGGACGAGCCCGCGCCGCGCGCCGGACCGCTCTTGCAAGCGGCCTGGGAACGGTTGCGACTCCCGCTCGCGCTGGGCGAAGTCCATATCCATGCCCCCCAGGGCGAACGCGTGCGCTGGCTCGCGCAACACGCCGAGGACGTCGCGGCGGCCCGCGCCGCGGGTGCCGACGTGCGGGCCATCGGCGCGTGGGCGGCGTTCGGCATGGTCGATTGGCAGTCGCTCTTGCGCCGCACCGACGGCGTGTCCGAAGACGGCATCTACACGTTCGCCGGACCGGCCGGCACGCCGCAACCGACCGCGGTGGCGGATGCGGTGCGCGCGCTCGTGCGCGGCGAGCGCATCGCCGGCGCGCCCAGCGGCTGGTGGGAACGCCCCGAGCGGCTGCGTTCTGCGGAGGAACTCTCGGCGCGGGCGCGCGGCGGCCTGGCCGAGGGTACGCATATCGTCCACGGCGAGCCGTGCCCGTGAGCCTTCCGCGCGCGTTCGTCGCCGGCTTGCACCTGCGCTGGGACGGTGTGTGGCAGCGGCCGCAGCATGTGCTGAGCCGCCTGGCGCGCCGCGTCCCGGTCGTGGTGATCGAAGAACCGCTGAGTGCGCCGGGCGATCGCAACGTCGTGATGACCGACGGCAACGTGCGCATCGTGCGCCCGCTGCGCCGGCGCGGCTGGAGTCCGCCACTGGTCGATGCGCTGGCGATCGCGACGGCCCGCGCGCTGGTCGGACCGGGCACGTGCGGGGTGTGGCTGTACACACCGATGATGCTCGAACTCGCCGACGCCTTCGCCGCGCAGCCGCTGGTCTTCGATTGCATGGACGAACTCGCGGCCTTCGACTTCGCGCCGCCCGGGATCGCCGAGCGCGATGCCGCGCTGGTGGCGCGCGCGGATCGCGTGTTCGCCGGCGGCCGGTCGCTCTACGCCACGCGCCGGGCAGCCGGTGCGAAGGTGCGCTGCGAGCCCAGCGGCGTCGAAGTCGAACGCTTCACCGCCAACGTCGCGCCGCATCCGGTCGTCGCCGAATTGCGCCACCCGGTCTTCGGCTACACCGGCGTCATCGACGAGCGGATCGATTTCGCTCTCATCGACGGACTCGCCGATGCCTTCCCCGGCGGGAACGTCGCGTTGATCGGGCCGTTCGCGAAGATCGACCCGGCGGTGCTGCCGCGCCGCACGAACATCCATTTCACCGGCGGTCAGCCCTACGCGAGCTTGCCCAGCTATCTGGCGGGCTTCGATGCCGCGCTCATGCCGTTCGCCCACAATCGCGCGACCGAGAACATCTCGCCGACCAAGACGCTGGAGTACTTCGCGGCCCGCCGTCCGGTCGTCACGACGCCGATTCGCAACGTCATGGACGAATTCGGCTCGATCGTCTACGCCGCCGGCGATCCCGCTGCGTTTGCCGCGGCGGCGCGGGCGGCGCTGGGCGCATCGCCCGAGCGGATCGCCGCCGGGAGTTCCGCCGCCGGCAAACGCACCTGGGATGCGATCGTCGAGCGCATGTGGAACGCGCTGAGCGAATGACAAGCGAGAACCCGCTCGACGTTCGCACGGCGTTGCGTTTCTTGCGCGGCTTGCGCGACAACAACGATCGCGTTTGGTTCGCGGCCAACCGTGCCGTGTACGACCAGACGATCAAGCCGCAGTGGGAGGCCTTCGTCACCGGCCTCTTGATCCGCGCCGGCTCGTTCGACGAACGCCTGCCGCTCGTCGACCCGCGCGGGTGCATCTTCCGGATCTATCGCGATACGCGCTTCACGAAGGACAAGTCGCCTTACAAACCCCATCTCTCCGCGTTCCTCTCACCGCGCGGCTGGCGCGGCTCGACGCCCGGCTTCTACGTCGCGCTCGAGCCCGGCGGCGAGAGCCTCTTCGCCGCGGGAATCTACCAGCCGGAGAAGCCGGTGCTGCTCGCGATCCGCGAACGGCTCGCCGCCGGCGATCGCGACTTCGACCGCGTTCTGAAAGCCAAACGGCTGGCGCCGTATCTTCCCCTCGAAACCGACGCGCTCAAGCTGATGCCTCGAGGCTACGACCGCGATCATCCGCGCGCGGACCTGATTCGCGCCCGCCGCTACATGGTGCGCAAGACCTACGCCGATCGCGTCGCCGAACGCGACGATTTCTTCGCCCTGATCCGCGGCGCGATGCGCGACACCGCCCCGCTCGTCGCCTGGCTCGACGCCTTCGTCACCCGCACCGACGAGCTCGCGGCCCAAGACGAGGCGTTCAGCCCGGCGTTGCGGCTTCGAGGCGTTCGATCCGGCTCTTGAGTGAGGGGTGCGTGGCGAAGAGCAGCTCGGCCCATTTCGGCGCTTCGTCCTCCGCGAGGTTTTGCTCGCGTAAGCGGCGGAAGGCGCGCGCGCCGCTCGCCGGATCGCCCGTGGCCGCGATCGCGAAGCGATCGGCGCGGCGTTCGACCGCGCGCGAGGCGGCGGCGCTGAGCGGCTCGATCAGCGTGCCGGCGAGCGCCGCATAGAACGCGAACCGCGCCCCGTCGGCTGGGCCACGCATGCCGTGTCCCGTGGTGCGGCGCAGCATCGCCGCGCCGAACAGGATCGTCGCTCCGCTCGCAACCGTTCCGAGCGCGATGGCCAGCCACGGATCGCGCCGCACGTAGTGGCCGAGTTCGTGCGCGACGACGAACATCGTCTCGTCGCCGGAGAATTCTCCGATCAGCGTATCGGCGAGCACGATGCGTTCGGTGCCGAACACGCCGGTTACGAACGCGTTGGCTTTCTTCGTTTGGCGGCTCATGTCGAAGCGCAAGATCTGGGCGTTGCCCACACCGTAGCGGGTGGCGAGGGCGCGAATCGAGCGCTCGAGATCGCCTTCGAGCGGGACGAACGTGTTGAAGAGCGGCATGATGAACGTCGGCGCGACGACGTTTGCCAACATCAACAGCCCGGGCGTCGCGCCGATGGCGAGCCAGGGCCAGCGGCGCGGCGCGCGCCGGATCAAGAACTCCGCCCCCGAGGCCAGCAGCATCCCGACCACCAGGCCAATCGCCGCGCCCTTCACTTTATCCCCGGCCCAGGCCGCGAGGGGCTGGTCGCTCAACCCGAAGCGCCGTTCGAGATCGTAGTGCTCGATGTAGTCGACGGGCCATTCGCGCAGCGTCTCGATCGCGGAGAGGAGCGCGACGAACGCGGGCACGCGCAGCGCGCGAGGGAGCCCGGCGAGCCGGCGCTCGATGGCGTTGCCGGAGACGAAGGCCGTGGTCGCGAGCGACGTTAGCGAACGCGCGAGATCGCTGACCAGATACGCGCGCCGTTGCGCGCCGTAGCGCTTGGGATCCCGCTCGGCGCGCGCGTCCGCCCGCGCGGTCAACGCTTGGATCAATCGCAGCGCGGAATAGCCGTAGGTGAAGCCGGCGGCCAGGACGGCAGGGCGGATTTTCATGCGCTAGTGCTCTTCCCCGGCGGGAATGGGCATGAACCCGCCCGGATAGGGGCCCGGCTGCCCCAGCGCATTCGAGAGCAGCGCGACATGCGTCGTTTCGACGCCAAGGATAGAGGCGGCGAACCCGGCGAGTTTGCGATCGGCGAACGCGGGGATGAGCGCGAGATACGCATTCGCGGCCTTCTCTTCGACCGCGAGGGCGAAGCGCAGGACGTCCGTTTCCGTCTTCAACCTCGGGTATGCGAGTTTCGCGCTCGCTGCCGGCGGCAGGCCACCGCCGGCTCTGATCGCTGCGATCAGGGCATCGCGGTGAGCCGTGTGATCGGCGATGAACCCCGAGGCGACGGCCAGCAGCGGCTTGGAGAGCAAGCCGGTTGCGGCCCCGTCGTTGTAGGCTTTGATCGCTGCCTGTTCGAGGGCGAGGGCCGAACCCAGCCGGGTGAGGTCGGCCGGATCGGCGTCCTGGGCCGCCTCGACGAATGAGGTCAACAGGGGCAGGCCGGCCAGTGCGACGGCAGTGCCGGCACCGAGCAAGGCGCGGCGAGTGAGGCGGTTCACGGGAATGGCGTTCCTTCGCGTGTGCAGCGGTTAAATGAGCGAGATGGTGTCCTTGGCTTTCGGGCGCGCTCCCAAAATCCGGTCCAGGCTCGCGGCGAGGGTGTCCACGACCGGATCGTCGATCTCCTCGATCCGCCCCGCGTCGGCGAGCGCGACCATCGCCGGATCGATCGGCAACTGGGCGAGGATCGGCGCCTGGGCGAGGTCGGCGACTTGCTGCGCGTAGGACGGGCCGAAGACGTCGTACCGTTTGCCCGTATCGGGAGCCACGAAATACGACATATTCTCGACGACCCCGAGAATTGGTCGTTTGAGCTGGTGAACGAGGTTAGCGGCTTTGCGGACGATCATCGTTGCCAGTTGCTGCGGCATCGTCACCAGCACGACGCCGTCGACGTTGAGCGATTGCAAGACGGTCAGCGGGGCATCGGAGGTGCCGGGCGGCAGGTCGATCAGCAGGTAGTCCAGCTCGCTCCAGAGCGTCTGCTCGAAGAACTGGCGGATGACCCCCGAGAGGATCGGACCGCGCCAGATCATCGCCGTATCTTCCTTATCCGTCAGCAGGTTCGAGGAGACGACCTCGATCGCCGAGCGCGTGCGCGCCGGCGTCATGAGCGGTCGCGGCTGCTGGCCGGCCGGGGTCGCCGGATCGGGCTCGAGGCCGAGCGGCTGAGTGAGGCCGAAGAGGCGCGGGATCGAGGGTCCGGTGATGTCGGCGTCGAGGATGCCGACGCGCTTGCCCATCCGGCGCAGCCCCACGGCGAACAGGCCCGTCGTCAACGACTTCCCGACCCCGCCTTTGCCCGACATGATCGCCACGACGTGCTTGAATCGGCCCGAGCCGGTAAACGCGCCGGGTGCGGCGCGACGCGGCGTCTTGTCTTCATTCATGATCGTGGGTACGCGGCCGGACGCGCGCGCCTGCGTGAGCGCCGCGACGATCGGCTCGACCCGCAGCCCGTGCGCCTCGGCCCCCTTGGCAAGCGTCTCGTACTTGTTCACGCCGCAGCCGCTACAGGAGAGGCCGAAGGCGGTCAGGACGTCTTGCGCGATCGGTAGTTCGTCGACGAGGGCGCGAATGTTGGTATCGGGGGTGATTGAGGCAGCCATCGATCCTGTAACTCAACTTTCTTTCCAAGGTATGCCCGGCCGACGCGGAACTTCGACCCTCGGGTGCGTATCCAAGGGGTGTTGGACGCTTTAATCATCGGGGGCGGACCTGCTGGTCTTGCCGCTGCTAAATATCTCGCTGATGCCGGCAAGACGGCAACCGTTCTCGAGAAGCGCGACGTGCTCGGCGGTTTGGTCTCGTCCTGGCGCGATCGCGACGGGGACGTCATCGAATCCGGGCTGCATTCGCTCTTCGGCGGCTACGATACCGTGCACGCGCTCATGCGCAACGTCGGCATCGCGCATCACGTGCTGTGGCAGCCGCACACGCTGACCTTCGCGATGCCGCCCGGGTTCTCGAACCGCGTCGGCGCGGCGCCGGTCTTCGAGGAGTTCCACTTCATCGATGCGCCCTCGCCGTTCAACGGCGTCGGCGCGGTGCTCAACGCCAAGTACGTGTTCAATACCTGGGAGAAGGCGCTCTTTGCGACCGGGACGCTCCCGATTCTGCTCGGCGATCACGCATACGCGGAGCGCCAGGACGACATCACCTACGCCCAGTGGCACCGCCGGCGCAAGATGTCCGAACACATGCTTCAGACGTTCTTCGCGCCGATGGCGCTGGCGCTCAATTTCACCCCGGTCGAGAAGATCTCGGCCGAATCGATGCTGCGCGTGATGGCCTACTTCGCGTCGTCGCGCGACGCGAGCCGGTCGGGGTTCCTGGACGGCCCGCCGGGACCGCGCTTCATCGAACCGATCGCGGAGTACGCTCGCGCGCGCGGGCAAACCGTGCTCGAAGCCGCGCCGGTCGTCGAATTGCTGTTCTCCGGCGACCGCTGCACCGGCGCGCGTACCAAGGACGGGCGGACCTTCGAGGCCGACAACGTGATCCTCGCCGCGCCCGTGCACGCCGCCGCGAAGCTCTTGCCCGCCGACATGCTGCGCGATCCGCTGGTGTGGGGCGTCGGGAAACTCCAGTCTTCGCCCGTGATCAACGGCCACTTCTGGTTCGACCGCCCGATCTCGCGCTACACCAACCTGGTCTTCGGGGCGGGGACGCTCTTGCCGGTTCACGCCGATCTGGGCCAGGTCTCGCCGGGTTACGACTGGCCGGACAAGTCGTTCATCGAAGTCTGCATCGCGCCGGCCGACGATCTCATGGCGCTCGACAACGACGCGATCATCGACCTCGTGATGAAAGACTTCGCCAAACTCTATCCGGAAGCGACGAAGGAACGGCTCGTCAAAGCAAAACTCGTTCGGGTGCCCAAGAGTGTGTATCGCGCGAGCCCGGGAGCGGAGCGGCTGCGTCCCGGAACGCGCACGCCGGTGCGCAATCTCTTCCTCGCCGGATGCTATACGAATCACGGCTTTCCGGCCAGCATCGAAGGGGCGCTGCGGAGCGCGCGCGCCGCGGTCGACCTCGTCCTGGAACCGGCCGGTGTTGCGGTCTAACCTCACGAGCCTCGATTTCGCTCCGGCGAGCAGTCCGAGCACGCCGCTCGCCGAGTGCTACCGTTTGTGCCGCAACGTCGCCCGCGATCACTCGAAGACGTTCTACCTCAGCGCGCTCTTCCTCGCGCCTCCGAAGCGCCGGGCCGTGTGGGCGATCTATGCGTTTTGCCGCACCGCCGACGACATCGTCGACCGCGCCGGCGCGGACGTGCCGAGCCGTTTGGCGGCCCTCGACGAACACGAACGCAAGCTCTTTGCGGCCGTCGACGGGGATGCGGACGATCCGATCTTCATCGCGCTGGCCGACACGATGCAGCGCTTCGCGATCCCGGTGCAAGCGGCGCTCGACCTCCTGCGCGGTGCGCGGATGGATCTCACGATCTGCCGCTACGAGACATTCGAGGAACTGCGCGAGTATTGCGACCTGGTCGCGGCGACGGTCGGCCTGCTGACGACGCCGATCCTGGGCTACGAACGTCCCGAGGCGCTGGACTACGGCGTGTTGCTCGGGCGCGCGATGCAACTGACCAACATCCTGCGCAACGTCGGCGAGGACGCGCGACTGGGACGCATCTATCTGCCGCTCGCGGAACTGCGCGAGGCGGGTTATCCGGAAGAGGGCATCTTCGCCGGCACGATCGACGACGCGTGGATCGCGCTGATGCGCGTTCAGATCGAGCGCGTGCGCGAACTCTACGCTGCCGCGGAACCCGGCATCGCGCTGCTCGACCCGGATGCGCGCTACACCGTTCGGCTCGCGCTCGACCTGTACCGCAAGATTCTCGAAGCGATCGAGGCCAACGGCTACAACGTCTTCACCAAGCGCGCGTTCGTCCCGCTGCGCGACAAACTCACGACCGCCGCGCTCGGCGTGTTCCCTATTTCACGATCGCGAACGTGAGCCGAAGCATCGGCGAATGAGTTCTCTTTTCGATGCTGACGATCTCGAGCGGGCACGGCGCCTGCACGGCGACGATCTCGACAAGCTGCCGTTCGGCGTGATCGGGGTCGACCGCAAGGGAGTCATCCTCGAATACAACCGCTACGAACGATCGATGGCCGGGATCGGCGAGCGTTCCGTCGTCGGGACGATCTGCGTCGCGCGCAACCCCGTCGAAGAAGCATGATCTCCGCGCGGCTCGACGACGCCCTGGCGGGGGGCGCGAGTTCGCCCGTGCGAGCCGGACGCGCCGTCGGCGGCGCGCCGTTCGTCGCGGCGCGCGGTGCGGGCGCGTATGCGTTCGACGAGTCGGGGCGGCGGTACATCGACTACCTGATGGCCTACGGGCCGCTCTTGCTGGGGCACGCGCATCCGGCGCTTTCCGCCGGACTCGACGAGCTCGCCGCGCGCGGCGTCGTCTACGGCTCGACGGCACCGGACGAGTTGTTGCTCGCGCAGCGGATTCGCGGCCACCTTCCTTCGATGGAGCGGCTGCGCTTTTCGACGACCGGGAGCGAGGCCGTGATGAGCGCGATCCGCGTCGCGCGCGCATTCACCGGCCACAACGTGATCCTCAAGTTCGCCGGCAACTATCACGGCCACTTCGATCTCGCGCTGCTCGACGCGGGCGCGTCGGCGTTGACGGCGGATGCGGCACGGTCGGGTATCCCGCCCGCGGTGACGGACGATCTACGCGTCGCGCGATACAACGATCTCGGTTCGGTCGACGGGTTGCTGGCGGGCGTCGGCGAGCGGCTCGCGGCGATCGTCGTCGAGCCGATCGTCGGAAACATGGGCCTCGTGTTTCCGCAACCGGGATTTCTCGAAGGGCTCGTCGAGCGCGCGCACGCGCGTGGCGCGCTGGTCATCTTCGATGAGGTCATCACCTGGCTGCGGCTGGGTCTGGGCGGCGCGCAAGCGCGCGTCGGGATCACCCCCGATCTGTGCACGATCGGCAAGATTATCGGCGGCGGCCACCCGCTTGCCGCGTTCGGCGGGCGCGCCGACGTGATGTCGGTGCTCGCGCCCGACGGCGCGTGCTTCACCGGCGGAACGCATGCCGGCAACCCGTTCGCGGTCGCGCTCGGGCTGCGCACCCTCGACTGGCTCGAAGCGCATCCCGAGGCATACGCGCAGATGGACCGCCGCGCGAAACGTCTCGCGCGCGGCACGCAGGATGCGCTGCGGGCGCTGGGACTCGACTATGCGGTCTTGCAAGACGAGAGCATCGTCGATTTCAAGTTCCGGCCGGGCGGGCCGACGCAGAACTACGACGACGCGAAACGCGCCGACCGCACGAAATTCGCCGCGTTCTATCACGCGATGCGCGACCGCGGCATCCTCCTCCCGCCCTCGCAGAACGAAGTGATGTTCCTCTCCGTCGCCCACAGCGACGCCGACATCGACGAAACGATCGCCGCGACGGCCGACTCCCTCGCCGCGCTCCGTGCCGGCGGCGTGATCTAGGGCATCTCAAAAAGAGCGGTGATCGTCGTACTCTTATCAGGATGACGAATAATCGAGGCGCGCTATTTTGCTTTGGCCTGCCAAAGCTCAATCTTGGTTCCATCGGGATCGAGAATCCATGCAAACCTGCCGTCCGGGTCGGAATCGTCGCGCTTGAGGATGCTGACGCCTTTCCTTTGCAGGCGAGCGACGAATGCGTCGAGGTCGTCGACGGCGAAGTCGATCATGAAGTCTCGCGTTGAAGGCGCGACATAGCTCGAGCCCTGAGGCAGAGCATTCCAGACCAACACCGGCGGATGGTTCGGTGCATCGTAGCGAAGCGCAGCACCACCCCACGTCTCGATCGAGATGCCGAGCACGTCGCGATACCAGGCGGCCAGTTTTTTGGGGTCCTTGCTCTCGACGAATATGCCGCCTACGCCCGTGATGCGACCCGTGGTTTGCGCCTCGACCAGGCTCGGCGAGAGCAAGGTCAGCAAACCGGCACCGCAGATGACCTTTGCAATCAACATGCCTTGCTCCCAATAGTTGTGGGATATCCGTCGTTTTACTGAAGAGCGGCACGACGTCATTGGCAAAGGACACGATCGGCATAACGTTCTCCGACACTCCGGATATGAGGCCGTTCGTTTCGAGGCTCCCGACTAGCCGTCCTATAGAAGGAGATTCCGAGCATCAATCCCGAGCCGGATTCCATGCTCGCACGTTTCTTTTGTTCGGGCGCGCTTGGCTTCGATCGCCGCGCTAGGCGCGTCTCGCGGGGCGCAGGCCCCAGATCCAAGCGATCAGCAAGAGTTGGACCGGGAGGCGCGCGTAGAGCACCCAGGCCGGCGAGAATGCGGCGAAGTGTTCGTGGTCGATCGCCATGTAGAGGTTGGCGGGAAACACGGCGAGCAGCAGGGCGATCAGCCCGTAGACGGCGGCGGCACGCGTTTGCGGGATCAGGAGACCGATGCCCCCGGCGAGTTCGGCGACCCCGCTGACCGCGACCAATAGGGCCTTCGCCGGCAACGCGGGCGGGACGATCTGAACGAACGTGTCGGCCTTGACGAAATGCAGCGTCCCGGTGAACAGGAAGAGCAGGGCCGCCGCGACCAGGGACGGACGATTCATCGTCCTGGCCGCGTTTCCGGCCGGCAGGCATGAAACCTGGTCAGCGGGGAACGATCGGTGCGATGGTACCCCCAAAAACGCTCGGCGATGCCGAAATTGGTCGCGACCTTGCCGGCCTCTCGAACTGGAAGCGCGACGGCGACGAGCTCGTGCGGACCGTGCAACTTGCTGACTTCGACGAGGCGATCTCGTTCGTCGATGCGGTTGCTGCGACGGCCAGCGGGCTCAATCACCATCCGTCGATCGCGATCGACTGGAACAAAGTGACGCTGCGCCTCTCCTCGCACGATGCCGGCGGCATCACCGAACGCGACTTCACCCTGGCCCGCGCGATCGACGCCCTCGTTTAACGCGGCGATTGCGCGAGGTCGGCGATGTGCTCGTCGACCTGCGTATAGCGTTCCATCACGAGCGGGTCGTGACCCGGGACGACGTGGGCGTCGGAGTCGGCGAGTTCGCGCGCGCGGCGCCAGCCTTCGATCATCGCGCCAACGTCGTGGACGATCGGGAACGGCCGGCTTTGTGCGGCGTTCGCATAGAGGTGCATCGCGTCAGAAGCGATCACCACGTTCCCGCGTGCCGTAGCGACCCGCACGATCTGCAGCCCGAGCGTATGCCCGCCGATGAGCGCGACCCCGACGCCGGGCGCCGCCTGCCAGTCGCCGTCGTGGAAGATGACGCGCTCGGCGTAGGCCGCGCGAACCAGCGCGGCGACGTCGTCCGGATCGTATGCAGCGCGCAAGCGGGGGTGGGTCATATGACGTCCGGTCGCATACGCCATCTCGCGATCTTGGATGTGGAAGCGCGCGTTGGGAAAGGCCGCGTGATTGCCGACGTGGTCGTAGTGAAAATGCGTCACGATGACCGTGTCGATCGCCTGTGGGTCGATGCCGAGCACGCGGAGGCCCTCCAGCGGCGAACGCAAGAACGTGCGGCCGCGCCTCGCTGCGGCCTCGGGGGTGAAGCCGAGATCGATGAGGATCGTGCGTTCGCCGTTGCGCGCGAGCCAGACGAAATAGTCGAGCGGCGAGCCGGTCTCGTGCGGGTCGCCGTCGAGGAAGTTCTCGCTCGCCGGACGCGGCGCATGGTGCGCATAGCGTAGCGCATAGAGCTCGTAGGATTCGGACATCGGTCCTCCGTTTTGGGGGAATCGCGCGGGCGCGGCGAACGGCGGATGATGCCGTTCGATTCGGTTCTCTTCGTCGGAGCCGGTACCATGGGCGCGCCGATGGCGCGGCGCCTGCTCGGGGCCGGCGTGCCGCTTGCGGTCGCCGATCCGAGCGCCGCGGCGCGTGCGGCCTTCGCCGTGCTCGGCGTGCCGGTTGCCGAGCAGGGTGAGGCGCTCGACGGCGACGTCGTCATCACGATGGTGCCGACCGATGTGCACGTGCGCGCGGCCTTACTCGGTCCGGGGGGTGCGCTCGAGCGACCGCGCCGGGCGGTGATCGACATGTCGAGCAGCGCCCCCGGGCCCACCGCGGCGCTCGCGCGCGAACTCGCCGGACGAGGCGTCTCGATGCTCGATGCGCCGGTGAGCGGCGGCCGGGCCAAGGCGATCTCGGGTGAACTGACGGCGATGGTCGGCGGCGATGCGGCAGTGCTCGAACGCTACCGCCCGCTGCTCGCCACGATGTGCACGACGATCCTGCACGCCGGGCCGAGCGGCGCGGGCGACACGATGAAGGCGCTCAACAACTATCTCTCGGGGATCGCGCTGCTGGCGACCTGTGAAGCGCTCGTCATCGGCGCGAAGGCCGGTCTCGATCCGGCCGTGATGATCGCCACTTGGCAGCAGAGTACCGGGCGCAATCATACGACCGAGTTCAAGGCGCCGCGCTCCATCCTCCCGCGGACCTTCGATGCCGGTTTCGCGAGTGGGCTCATCGCGAAGGACGTCGGCATCGCCGCCGATCTTGCGCAAGCATCCGGCGTCGAGGCGCCGCTGCTCGATGCAACGCGCGCGTGCTGGGAGCGCGTGCGCGATGCGCTGGGCCCCGACGCGGACTGGACGCGCGCGATCACGCTCGTCGAACGCGCGGCGAACTTCACGCTCGACCCGATTTCAAAGGAGTCATGATACCGATGGATGCTTATGAAGCCGGCGCTGCGGTCCGGCGCGAAGTGCTGGGCGCCGCGCGCGTCGACCAAACGGCGAGCGCTGCCGCGAACGACCCGTTCTATCAGCACTTCGTCGATTTCACGACGACGCAATGCTGGGGCTACGTGTGGACGCGCCCCGGACTCGACCGCAAGACCCGCAGTCTGCTCAACCTCGCGATGCTCTCGGCCATGGCCCGATGGCACGAATTCGGCGTTCACGTCCGCGGCGCGCTCAACAACGGCGTCACCGAGGACGAGATCGCCGAAGTTCTCTTACAGGCGGGCGTCTACGCCGGCGTGCCGATCGCGGCCGAGGGTTTCCGCGTCGCCCGCGAGGTGATCCGCGAGGTCAAAGCCGAGCGGGAAGCCCAAGGCTAGCGCAGCCGCGGGCCACTACGGCCTGAAATTCGGCTGAGCAAGAGACGGGGGAAGCGAGTCTCACTCGGCTTCCCCCGTCTGTCTCGAAGCTCAGGTCGGACGGTTTACCAGTATTTCGAGCAGCTCGCTCCCGACGAGTTGCAGACCGCTACCCAGCCGACATACGGCCACGAGCCGGTGTCGTCTTCGGTCCAGTCGATGCCTTGGCTACTCGAGTTATCGTAGTAGTAGCGGCCTTGGACGTAGACGTAATTGCCGACCGCGACCCAAGGCCAGGTCGACGGCGGGTCGTTGGTCGGGGCCTCCGCCATCGCATCGAGATTGGAGACGATCTCGATTTGATATCCGGAGGGCATCGCGACGTAGAAGTAGCCGTGGGTGCCGCTACTGGTCTTTTTCTTCGCGAGAACTTGGGTCACGCTGCCGCATACGTCGACGAGTTGATCGCCCGTGATCGTGCCCGCGGCGAACTCGCTCTGATAGGTGAGGAACTGCGTGTTATTGCACGCAAACGGTGCGCTCGACGGCGAGGCCGTCGGAGTCGGCGTTGGAGTAGGAGTCGGAGTCGGCGTCGGCGTCGCGCTCGACGTTGCCGTGGGCGACGGTGACGGCGATGTGCCCGATCCGGTCAGGGATACGTCATCGAGGTACTCGTACACGTAGTCTTTGGAATAGCCGTTGCCCTTGACGCCGAAATACAACTGGACGGTCTGACCGGCATACGCGCTCAGGCTGAACGTCTTTTGCACCCAGCCGCCGGTCGACTTCGCTTCGGAATAAAGCTGCGCGAGCTGCGTGCCGCTGGTGCTCAAGATGTCGGCCTCTTGGTCGACATAGGCGATCGTGTCGGTGGTGCCTTCGTAGACCCAAAACGTCAGCGTGGCGCCGGTCGGGACGGTGACGGTTTGGCAAACCCCGGCGGTGCCGTTGATCTCCGGCTTCGCGGTCGTGCCGATCAGCGCGCTAGAGCTGCCGCTATGGGTCTGCGTGGTGGTGACCGCCGGGTCGTTTACGGTTCCGCACGACGTCCACGGTGAGAGCGATCCCGTCTCGAACCCGGGATTGACGACGACGTTGGAACTCGCGTTGGCGATGACCGATTGGACGAGCCGTGATTTTGCTGAACTGGACTGGACGATGTCGGATGCGGAAGAACCGGCGCCCGCACCGGAACATGCGGATAACGTAGCAAGCAGCGCGCCCGCTGCAAGAAGACGACGCAATTCAGACCTCCAAGAACCCGGATTGAAGTTGTGCACTTCTGGTGCACTTGTAACGAAAGCGCGCCGAGATTAAATTCCGCTTATCCTCGCACGAAAACAGCAGCCTTGCGCTCTCGGCGTTGAGTTTCCGATGGGTGGCAGCTCCATCCTTCGACAAGCTCCGGATGACATGCTCGAGCGTCACAATGACATGGCAGCGCACGAGATAGAGTGGTGGCGGCGAATCGTCGGCGTGCGAAAATGTCATCCGGAGCTTGTCGAAGGATGGAGTTGCCACGGGTCGTGCGGTTGGACCCGGAGGGCGACGGCGATTAGACGCCGAGGTAGCGGTGCATGATCTCGGGTTGGGATTCGAGGTCGTGCGGCGTGCCGGTGAAGACGATTTGCCCTTTGCTCATCACGTAGACGCGGTGTGCCAGGCGCAGCGCGGCGCGGATGTTCTGCTCGACGACCAGGATCGTGTGGCCTTCGTCGGCGAGCCGGCGAGTGGTTTCGACCAGATCGCGCACGATGATCGGCGCGAGGCCCTCGAAGGGCTCGTCGAGCAGCAAGAGTCGCGGGTCGCGCACGAGCGCGCGGCCGATCGCGAGCATCTGCTGCTCGCCGCCCGAGAGCGCTCGGCCGAAGTTCCTCTTGCGTTCCGCCAGTCGCGGAAACGTCTCGTAGACGCGCGCGACCGGCAACGCGCGCTTCGCGGTGAGGGCGGCGAGCTGCAAGTTCTCTTCGACGGTGATCGTCTTGACGATGCGCCGCGTGTCGGGAACGAGTTGCAGCCCGTCTTTCGCGATCTCGAAGGGTTGCTTTCCGGTGATGTCGCGACCCGCGAAGAAGATTTTTCCGCTGCGCGGGGCGATGACGCCGGCGATGCTGTGCAGCGTCGTCGTCTTGCCCGAACCGTTGCGGCCGAGCAGCGCGACGACTTCGCCCTGCTCGACGGCGAGCGAGGTGTCGAAGAGGATGTGCGAGTCACCGTAATAGGTGTTGATCGCCTGGACCTCGAGCAGGCTCACTCGATCCCTCCGAGATAGGCGTCCTGGACGCGTTTGTCGGCACGAATCTCGCCCGGGGTCCCCTCCGCGATCATCTTGCCGTCCTGGAGCACGAGGATACGATCGGCCAGGCCGAAGATGACGTCCATGTCGTGTTCGACGATCACGATCGTGACGTGATCGCGCAGCGTCTTGATGAGCGCGACCGTGTCGGCCGTCTCGTTCGCGCTCATCCCGGCGGCCGGCTCGTCGAGCAGCAGCAGTTCGGGTTCGGTTGCAAGCGCGAGCCCGATCTCCAGCCGGCGCTTCTCACCGTAGGAAAGATCGTCGGCCCGGTCTCCGGCGCGCTCGGTCAGCCCGATCTGCTCGAGCGTGCGCTCGACCAAGGCCTGCAGTCCGTTCACCCGCTCCGCGCGCTGGAAGATGTCGACCCGGAAGGCACCCCGCCGCGCGGCGAGCGCGGGGATCGTCAGGTTCTCGGCGACGGTGAGCTTCGGAAAGAGCTGCGTAATCTGGTAGCTCTTCGCGATTCCGAGTTGCGCCGTCGCGGTGACGCCGAGCGCCGTGATGTCGCGGCCCTTGAACGCGATCGTCCCGCTGCTCGGCGGAATCTCGCCGGCGAGCATGCGGAAGAACGTCGTCTTCCCGGCGCCGTTGGGGCCGATCAAGGCGGTGATCGTGAAGGGCTCCACGCGCAGTGAGACGTCGTTGACTGCGACCAGCCCACCGTAGCGTTTGCTGACGCCGCGCGCCTCCAGAATGCTCACGCCCGGGCGATCCGTTTCCGCCGCGCGCGGAGCAACTCCGCGGCGCCGCCGACGATCCCACGCCGGAAGCCCGTGATGAGCAGAACGAAGATCAGGCCCAAGATCAGCTTCCAAATCCCCGCGATCGCGCCGATCGTCTGTAGTTCGTGCTGGAGATAGACCCACACGAACGCGCCCGCCAGCGGCCCGATCAGCGTCCCGGCTCCGCCGATCACCGTGACCACGATGATCTCGCCGGAGATGTCGAGCGAGAAGACGTCCGGTGAGAGCGAACCCTGAAAGCTGCCGAATATCCCACCCGCCAAGCCCGCGTAGGCGGCGGCGATCGTGAAGGCGATCAATTTGTAGCGCAGCGTGCTGTGCCCGCTGGCTGCCGCGCGTTCCGGGTTTTGGAGAATCGCGCGCAGGACCCAGCCAAACGGCGAGGCGATGATGCGGCGCATCAACACATAGGCGAGGAAATACACGACCGCGATGAAGGCGTAGGTGGCGCCCGTCGAGGAGCAATCGAGCGTCGTGAAGCCTAGCGCGATCGAGGGACGCGGGATATCGGTGATCCCGCCCTCGCCGCCGGTCACCCCGCGCAGCGGCGAGTTGTCGAGAAAATAGAACAGCTCCCCGAACGCCAGCGTCAGCATCGCGAAATAGACGCCGACTTGGCGCAAGCTGAGTGCCCCGATCACGAGGCCGCACGCAGCCGCGGCCAGCGTGCCGATGGCGAGCGCGGCGAGCGTGTTCGGAACCGAGTGCAGCATCAAGTAGCCGGCCACGAAGCCGCCGGTCCCGAAAAACGCGGCCTGGCCGAACGAGAGCAACCCCGTGAAGCCGAAGATCAGGTCGACGCCCAGGCCGAAAAGCCCCAGGATCAAGATGCGGCTTGCCAAGGTGACGTCGCCGCCGATCAGCGTGATGAGCGGCGGAAAAACGGCGAGAAAGAGCGCCATGAACACCAGCGCGGTGCGCGGGTGGTTGAGTTTCCAGGGTCGTTTGATCACGCGCGCCCTTCGACTCCGAAGAGGCCTTTGGGCCGCAGAATCAAGACCAGCGCCATCGCGACGTAGAGGAAGGCTTGCGAGTAGTCCGGGGCGATCAGCGTCGTGATGCTGATCAACTCGCCGGCGATCAACCCGCCGAGGATGGCACCGCCGAACGAGCCCACGCCACCGATCACGATAACGACGAACGATTGCGCGAGCACTTCGGTGCCCATGTCCGGGTTCACCGCCAGCATTGGCGAATCGATGATCCCCGCGAATCCGGCGAGCGCCGCGCCCATCGCGAAGACGAGCAGGAACGTCCGCTTCACGTCGATTCCCAGCAGGTTCACGATCAGCGGATCGTCGATCCCCGCCCGCACGATCAGCCCGATCTTCGTCCGGTAGATGATCAGGTAGATCGCCGCGAGCGTCACGGCCACGATCGCGACCACTTCCAGCCGGTACTGCGGGTAGAAGATCCCGGCCACGTTGACGATCCCCTGACCCCACGACGGCGTCGAGAGCAACTGGGTTTGTCCGGTGAAGAGCGCGCGGATCGTTTCGACCAGCACGATCGCGAGTCCGAAGGTCACCAGGATCTGGTCTTCCGGCGGCCGGTTGTAATAGGTCCGGATCAGGAGCCGTTCGATCACGACCCCGATGGCGAACGCGACGACCAGCGCAGCACCGATCCCCAGCACGAACGAGCCCGTTTTCGTGTAGACGACCCACCCGGCGTACGCCCCGCACGTGAAGATCGCGCCGTGCGCGAAGTTGACGAAGCCGAGCAGGCCGAACACGATCGTCAGGCCCAGGGCGACGAGCGCCAAGATCGCACCGAGCGCAACCCCGTTGAGGAGTTGCGCTGCGATCAGGTGGAAATCCAACGCGCTAGATCGGCGGGAGTTTGCAGGTCGTGAGCTCGAGCGGCTGCATCACGGATTCTCCCGGGACGACCTCGACGACGCTGAAAAAGTCGTCCTTGCCTTGCATCTCCGCCGGCTTTTTGCCGAGCAGAACGGGCACCGGGCGCACCTGCTGGTGGTCGCCGGCGCGATAGTAGACCTTGCCGAGCGAAAGCTCGACGGGATGGCCTTCTTCGAGGGCTCTGATCACGTCTGCCGCCGCGACCGACTTGGCGCGGTAGCAGGCATCGGCCCAGATGGCGAGCTGGTCGTAGGCGATCTGCGCCGTCCAGCGCGGCCGGATGCCGAATTTCTTCACGAAGCTCTCGATGAAGAGTTTCGAGTTCGGATAGCGATCTTGGAGGCGCCAGTACCAGGGCTGCGTGCCGTACACGCCTTCCATGATCTCCGCCCCGACGCCGTCGGCGAAATAGGTCGAGATGTTGGGAACGACGAGTTGCATCTTCTTGAGGATGCCGAATTGGGCGGCCGACTTCGTCGAGGCGATGCCGTCGTTGCCGAACTCGATGTTGATGAACGTATCGGCGTTGGCGTTCGCGATGTTCGTCAGGTACGAGCTGTAGTCGCTGGTGGGGAACGGCGCCACGACTTGCGCGACCGTCGTCCAGCCTTCTTTCTCGGTGAACTCGACCATCGAGTCCGCGAGCGAATGGCCGTAGCTGTAATCCGGGACCAGGTAGATTGCCCGGCGCTTCTTGCCGAGGGCCTTCGCAAGCACCGGCGCGAGGGCTTTGGAGACCATGTAGGCGTCGCATTGCGAGCGAAAGGCATAGCGTTGACAGTTCTTCCCGGTCGTATCGTTCGAACCCGATGCACCGGTCATGTAGAGCACCTTGCTCTGTTGCGCGAGCGCTTCCATCGCGATGACTTCCGAGGTACTCACCCCGCCGGCGAACATGGTCGCCTTGTTCTGGGTGATGAACTCCGTCGCGCGTTGCACGGCGGGGCCCGACTTGGTCTCGGTGTCGGCGACTTTGTAGACGATCTGCTTGCCGAGCACGCCTTTCTTCCCGCCCAGGAGCTTGCCGATCACGCCGGTGCCGGCGTTGAGCTCCTCGACGGCGAGTTCGTAGCCTTTCTGGAGGTCCTCGCCGTCGGCTGAATACGATCCGGTCTGGTCGCAGAGCAACCCCAAGAACAGCGTATCGTCGGCGGCGAGCGCGACGCGCGGGAAGGGGAATCCTCCGGCCGCCAGCGCCCCCGCGGTGCCGAGCGACGTCGTCAAAAATCGATGGCGAGTAAAGGCCATAAAGCGCTGCTCCTTTTGTCTGAAATGCAACAAAGGGCGCCTTTGGACGGAACCGTCCCGGTCCCTAGCGTTTCGGCTCAGGTACCGTGCGCGCCGCGCCGTAGCCGGCGTCCGATAATGACCGAGGTCCCTCTGCCCGGCATGCTCTGGACGGCGAAGATGTCGGTGCAACGCCGCATGATCGGCAGGCCCCGGCCGCGTTCGGTCTCGCCGCCGGGGAGTTCCGGCTCGGTCATCGTGAAGCCCACCCCTTTATCGACGACCGTCGCGAGGAAATGGTCGTCATCGACCAGCCAACAGCTCACTTCGATCCGCTCGTCCGATTGCGCGTGTTCCATCGAGTTGGCGAGCGCCTCACCGATCGCGGTCAAGAATTCGTCCAGGTCGTCCTGGGACACGTCGTATGGGGCGGCAAAGCCCTTCACCCGCTCGCGAACGTAGCGCGCGAAGCGCGGTTCCGGGGGGATCTGAAGTCGCAGAGCACTTGCTGGCCGGAGGCTCTCCGCCCACTCATCTTGCCGGATCTCCATACTCCTACTTTCGTAGGAGTCTACCCCGAACGGTTCGGAGAAAAACGCGCTGGGGGATCGGTCCGACCGCTCCGAAAGACGGCTGCATGCCGACGTATGAAAAGCCGACCGGCGATGAGTTGTCGTCGCTCGCCAAAGAAGCCAAGACCGTGCAAGCGCGCATCCACACCGCCAAGGGTGATATCGTGTTCGGGTTCTATCCCGACGAGGCGCCGCAACACAGCGCCGCCTTCATCAAACTCGCCCGCGCCGGGTTCTACGATGGGCTGACGTTCCATCGGGTCGAGCCGGGGTTCGTCATCCAAGGCGGCGATCCGGACGGCAAGGGAACGGGTGGTCCCGGCTACCAGCTCGACGCCGAGTTCAATTCGATCCCGCACGTGACCGGAACCGTGGCGATGGCGCGCTCGTCGAACCCCAATAGCGCCGGCAGCCAGTTCTACATCTGCCTGGGCGATGCGTCGTTCCTCAATGGCCAGTACACGGTCTTTGGGCAGACGCTTGCCGGACAGGACGTCGTCGACGCGATCCGGCGTGGCGACGTGATGGAATCGGTAACCATCGAACCCCGGACCTAGTCCTCGGGACGCAGGGCTGGGCCTATCCCGACTGGGACGGCGAGGTGTACGATGCCGGCGCCAAACCGGCAGCGTATTTGCGCGCCTACGCGCGCGAGTTCCGGACGGTCGAGATCGATTCGACCTGGTACGCGACGCCTGCGCCCGAACGCGTGCGCAAGTGGGCGCAGACCGTCCCGGCCGGGTTCACGTTCGCGACGAAACTCGCGCGCGAGATCACCCACGAACGGCGGCTGATCGGCTGCGATGCGCTCGTCGCCGAGTTCTTCAACTCGATGGAGGCGTTCGGTGACGCGCTGGAAGCCGTGCTGGTGCAGATGGGGCCGGACTTCTCGCCCGCCGAGCGCGACGCGCTCTTCGCATTCGTCGAGCGCTTGCCGGTTGGGCCGCCGATCGCGGTCGAGGTGCGCGACCCCGGTTGGTTCGAGGCCCCGGTCTACGGCGAGTTACACGAAGCGCTGAGCACGCGCAACATCGCCCTTGCCTTGACCGACGCGCCCTTCGTTCCGCTCAACGTCATGCTCGCGGCGCTCGCCCGGCCGACCGCCGACTTCACCTACCTGCGCTGGATCGGCGTGCACGATGCGGTCAGCAGGTTCGACCGGGTCGTCTTCGACCGGCGCGAGCCGATCGCGCGCTGGGCCGCCGCGATCGCCGCCCGCCCCGCGAGGATAAAGCGGGTATGTGGGTATGTGAACAATCACTACTCCGGGCATGCACCCGCGACCGTGCGCGCGCTCTACGCGGCGCTCGGGATCGGGCACGAGCGCCCGGCGCGCATCGTCCAAGGGTCGCTTTTCTAGAGTATGAAGCTCAAGCTGGACGGGCTGACGGCCTGAGCGCGCGATCGACGCGGCGGGCGATCGCGGCGATGCCGCGGTTGCCCGCCCGGGTGTCTTCGAGCGCGCGCGTGAGAACGACGAGCACGTAGGGTCCCTCGCCGTAGGGGTCGACGATCGCCGCATCGTTGCGCACTCGATCGATCTCGCCGGTCTTGTTGGCGCACGGCGTTCCGGGGGGCAGGCCGGCGGGGATCTTCGTGCGGTCTTCTTGACCGAGCAAAATGCCGATCATCGCGCGGCACGAGGCGCTCGTGGCGACCGTATCGAGCCCTTCGCGTGCGCCGCGTTCGAGCGCGTAGAGCAGGCTGCCGATGTCGCGCGGCGTGGTGGCGTTCTCGCTCACGCGCCAGGCCGGGACAACGTCGGCGAAGTGGCGGCGCAGGTGCGTCCCCGGCATGTCGCAAGCGGCGATCGTGTCGGCGATCGTCGCGAAGCCGAAGGCGCTGATGAGCGCGTTCGAGGCGCTGTTGTCGCTGCGGCGGATCATCCCGTGCACGAGATCGCCCATCCGGTACGAAGCCCCGGACCGGGCGGACGCGAGCATTTCGGAGCCGCCGACCAGGTCGTTCGCGCGCAGCGTGACCCAATCGTCCGGCGACGCCGTGCCGGCGTCGAAGGCGCGGTACGCGGTGACGAGGATCGCGAGTTTGATGATCGATGCCGCCGCGAACGGTTCGCCGTCGCGGATCGCGACCGAGGCGGGCGCGCCGTCCATCGTACGCGCATAGACGCCGGTGATGCCGGGGATTCGCGCGACGAGTTCGTCGAGTTCGAGCGTGCGGGCCGCGGCGCCGCGGGGCGCGACGAGCGCGGTGCCGAGCGCGCCGAGAAACCAGGCGCGCCTCACCGGCGCAACTCCGACTCGATGAAGGCGGCCAGCCGCCGGCCCAGCCACGCCAGTCGCGGGTGCAACCACCGCGCCTGGGCGGGGCACGTCAGTTCGCCGAACTCGACCAAGAGTTTCTCCGGAGCGTCCACGGCACGGAACCCGTAATACCCGGATTCGTTGGTCGTGATGTTCGCGCCGCGATAGGCGAACGGGAACTGCGGCGCATAGAAGGCGCGCCAGCGCGCGGCCGGCGCGGGATCGCCGCCGAGCGGGAACCCGGCCGATGCGCCGCTGGCGCAGGCCGGGACCGCGCCGTCGAAGTGGATGAACGCGGCGAAACGCGCGCGATCGTGCTCGCGATGATCGGCCGGACGCCGCACGACGCGCAAGCCCGCGCGGCGCAGTGCCCGGGCAGCCGCGTCCGCGACGACCGGCGTCCAGTCGCGTTCGCGGCCGGCGGCCGAACTCGCGCCGAGGTTGCATTTCTTGACGTGGAGCGGCGCACACGAAGCGGGCCGGCCTTGGTGCCCGGCTTGGATCACGACGTCGACATCCGCGGCGCTCGCGCGCGCCGGGGCGAGCCACGCGAGGGCCAGGGCGGCGAGCAGTGCGGGAGGTCGCATCCGGTCGGCGTAGTTCGGCCCTCGACGGCGACACCTTTCGTTCCGTCCGATCTTCGTGCTGCGTACCGGGAGGGATTCGTTTTGAGCCAGCGTGAGTCACGCACGACGTTCCGGGTGCGATTCGGGGAGACCGATTCCGCGGGCATCGTGTTCTATCCGAACTTCTTCGTGTACTTCGATCTCGCGACCCACGAGTTGTTTCGCGGCAGCCCCATCGGCCTCGCCGATCAGATGCGCGGCGGCGGCTTCGGCATTCCGATCGTCGAGTGCGGCGCGCGCTTCGTCGCGGCGCTCTTTCACGACGATGAGATCACGATCGTGACGCGCGTCGCCGAGGTGCGCACGCGGGCGCTGCGCGTCGAGCACGAGGTCTTCCGTGCGGGCGCGCTCTGTGCGAGCGGCTTCGAGGCGCGCGTCTACGGCCGCAAGAAGCCCGACGGCAGCGGTCTCGAACTCGCGCCGATCCCCGCGGATCTGGCCGCCTGGCTGCGCAACGAGGATCCCGCCTGAGACCGGCACGGCCGTACGATCAGCTACCGGTTCCCTGGTAGCGGTCGAGGCCGACGCGCCAGAACGCGTACGCCGCGCCCAGCCACGCGAGCCCGACGAGCGGTGTGAGCAGCCCGACATCGGGATTCAGGTGGAAGCCGTCTTCGCTTTTGTGCAAGAGGAACGTCGCGGGGAAGTAGTTCATGAACGCGAACGGCAGGATGAACGCGAGCATCACGCGCACGCCGCGCTGGTAGATCGAGATCGGATAGCGGGAGAAGTCCTGTTCGAGCGACATCACGACCCAGCGCAGCGAGTCGATCCGGATGAACCAGAACGACGCGGTCGCGATGGCCAGATTGATGCCGAAGTCGATCAGCGCGCCGCCGATCGCAACCAGCGGGACGAACGCGACGAAGAGGAGATCGACGTGCACGCCGCTATAGGCCGTCGCGATGCAGAAGAACACGATCGCGAGGATCAATTCATCGGGCGAGGTGAACTGCGGCGTCGTCATCGCCTGGAAGAGCGGGTCGAGCGGCCGCACCAAGAAGCGATCGAAGCGGCCCTCGCGGATGAACTCGGGGACGCTGCCGATCGTGAAGAAGAACGTGTTGTGCACAGCGTGACCGAGCATCCACAGACCGTACATGAAGGCCGTCTCGCGGAAGTTCCAGCCGTTCATCGACGGGAAGGTCGTGAGCGTGACCCAGAGCGCCGCGATGGCCGTCCCGTGGTAGACGATCGTGAAGCCGAACCACATGAAGAAATTGGCCCGGTACTCGAGCATCGTGAGCAGATTGATCCGCCAGTATTGCCGGTAGGCCCAATCGTACATCGCGAGCCTTCCTTCCGGTGCGGCCGGTGAGGCTCCCGTGAGCGCTCTGCACGAACGCGAGTTCACGGTGCCGGCGCCGTTTCGCCTGGACCTCACGGCGAACGCGCTGCGACGCCTCTCGACCAACGTGGTCGACGCCTACGACGGCGTGCGCTTGCGGCGTCTGCTCGAAACTGCCGGTGCACCCGTGCTGCTCGAAGTCGAGCAGCTCGCGCCGGACCGGCTGCGGGCGCGCTTCGGCGGCGCGCTCGACGGCGACGGCGAGCGGCTGGTCCGGCGCCTGCTCGGCGTCAACGTCGACCTGATGCCGTTCTATGAAGCCTCCGCGACGATCCCGTGGCTGGCGGAGCTCGTGACCCGCGCACGCGGCGTCAAGCCGCCGCGGTATCCGACGCTCTGGGAAGCGATCGTGAACGCGGTCGTCTTCCAGCAGATCTCGATCCACGCGGCGAGCGCGATCCTGCGCCGGGTCATCGAAACGCTCACGACCGCGCGCAGCGCGGATGAAGCCCTGGCGCTCTTTCCGCCACCCGCCGCGTTCGCCGCGGCCGATGCGGAGCGGTTGCGCAGTCTGGGGCTCTCGCGCAACAAAGTCGTCGCGTTGCAGCGGCTGGCGCGCGCGCTGCTCGAGGGGGCGCTGGCCGGCACCGCGCTCGACGCGTTGCCGACGCCCGCGCTGCTTGACGCTTTGGTCGCGCATCCGGGGATCGGACCGTGGACGGCTTCCGTGATCGCGCTGCGCGGTTTCGGCCGGCTCAACGTCTTTCCGCTACGAGACTCCGGCGTCGCGCGCGCCCTGCGCGATCTCTCCGGCGATCCGGACGTGGACGCCGAGTCGTTGCTCGCAACGCTCGGCGCCCAGCGCGGGATGTTGTACTATCACCTTTTGCTCGGCCGCTTGCACGCAAGCGGCGAAATCCGCCTGTAACGCCGGGCGTTCATTTGCCGGCGAGGAAGCCGTCGACGGCGCTGCGGAACTGCGCGGGCTGGTCGAGCATGACGAAGTGTTTCGCGGGCGCGATGGTGACGACGGTGAGGTCGCGGACGCCGGCGTAGAGTTGCGCATAGCCCGCCTTCCACTGCGGTGCGGTCGCGGCGTCCGGCGCCGCCGCGATGACGAGCAGCGGGGCGGTGATCGCGGTGAGATGCGGACCGAGGTCCTCGTCCATCATCTCGGCCCCGGCCCCGCCGATCGTTACCTGGTCGCCGCGCAGTTCGTGGTCGACGACGAGGTCCACATCGTTCGGTGCCGTGACGAGTGCCGCGATTTGCAGGCGTGCCTGCTGAGCGAACGTCTGCGCGGGCTCCGCCGCGATCATCTGCCGGAAGCGTTCCGCCGCGGTGTGCCGGGTTTCCGGCGTCTCGCCGGGTTGCGGCAACGGGAAGAGCGGGAGCGAGTCGACGGCGATGACCGCACCGACGAGGCCGGGATGATTTTCGGCGATGCGCACCGCGAGATGGCCGCCGAGGCTGTGCCCGATCAGGATCGGCTTCACCAAGTGTTCGCGCTCGATCAGCGCGACCACGCTCTTTTCGTAGGCATCGAGATACGGCGGATTGACGGGTGCGACGCCGTCGAAGCCGGCGAAGGTCAGGGCGTAAACGGGATGGCCGGCTGCGAGTTCGGGGATGATCCCGGCGAACACGTAGGGACCGCACGCGAGCCCCGGGAGCAAGATGATCGGCCGGACGCCCTCACCGGTCTTGACGACGTGCGCGGCACCGCTGTCGAATGCGGTGGCCGGCGGCGCGGTTTGCGCGCTCGCGGGTGTGGCGAACCAGACGATCGCGCTCGCGATCGCCGCACAGAGCAGACGCTTCATGGAATTACTCCTCTTCGAACAGAAAGATGTCTTCGATCCGCGCTTGGAACAGACGCGCGATCTTGTACGCAAGGGGCAGGCTGGGATCGTATTTGTCGATCTCGAGTGCGTTGATCGTTTGGCGGCTCACGCCCAGATGCTCGGCGAGTTCCGCTTGCGACCACGCGCGCTCGGCACGAAGCACGCGCAAGCGATTTTTCATCGATACCGGGTACGAGCGTTGAACAAACCGATGACCCATCCGGCGGCGAGAACGGGCCATACCCAGAAATACGAGAGCGCCGGAGCGCCGGCGTGGAGCTCGAGAAACCCGTACGAGAACGTCACCATCGCCGTGAGGGCGACCGAGAACGCGAGCCCTTCCACTTGGATGCGCTGCTCGAGTTCGTCCATCGCGCGCAGACGCTGGATGACGATCGCGATCAGGCCGAAGCCGGCGATCATCGGCAGCAGCGCGACCGGGATGCGCGCGACCGGAGGCACGGCATTCCGATTGAATGCAAGCAACGTCGCCACCAAGAGAGCGCCATACACGAGCAGCCAGGCGGTCAGTCCAACGGTGTAGCGGCGATTTGCATCCATGCCTAAGAAAGTAGCGCGTCCTTGTCTAAAAGTCAAGTATACTTGACATGCAATCCCGTTCCTGACCGCGTTTGCGTGATTCGACCCTGCGCCGCCGGGGCAGAGAGTGTAGGACACGCGGCGGCTCAGCCTTGTTACCGGCGACCAGAGGGACGGGCGGCAACGAGAAGTAAGCCGGTCGTACGCCGCTTCCCGTCTTGGAGGACACCTCGTGAAAGTCCGGGCCCTGCTTGCCGTTGCGATCGTCGCATGTTTGGCCTTGTGTTTGCCGCGCTCCGCACATTCGGCGGCGGCGGCGGCGCCCGACGGGAAGACGGTTTTCCTGCAACATTGCTCGTCGTGTCACGCCGTGACCGGCCTGGGGAACGGTCCGTATCCGCCGCTCGCGGGCAACGCGGACGTTACCAGCTCCGACACGACGGGGCTCATCTCGATCGTTCTGCACGGGCGCATCGGCCCGATTCAGATCAACGGCTCGACGTACAGCGGCGCGATGCCGGCCTGGCGCGCGCATCTCACCAATGCCGAGATCGCCGCGGTGATCACCTACGTTCGTTCCGCGTGGTCGAACCACGCCCCGTCTGTCTCTGAAGACCAGATCGCCGCCGCGGTCGAACCCACCGCGCTCAACGGCGCCGACTTGTTCGCTCTCAAATGCGCCTCGTGTCACCAAGCCGCCGGCCAAGGTACGGCGGCGTACCCGCCGCTCGCCGGGAACCCGGACGTGAAGGCGGCCGATCCGACGAACATGATCGCGATCATCGTGAACGGCCGCAGCGGGCCGCTGACCGTGGGCGGCAAGACCTACACCGGGATGATGCCGACCTGGAAAGGCCAAATCTCGAACGCGGACGTCGCGGTCATCGCGACCTACGTGCGTTCGGCGTGGGGCAATGCGGCCACCGGCGTGACCGAAAGTCAGATTGCGAACGCCGGCCCGGCGGTTTCGACCGCGATCGGGAGAGCGATTTACGCAAAGCGTTGCACGAGCTGTCATGCAGCGAACGGCCAGGGCGGCGGCGGCGGTGCGTTTCCCGCCCTCGCGAACAACCCGCACGTGAACGCCGCGAATCCCGTGCCGATCCTCACGACGATCGAACACGGCAAGAACGTCATGCCATCGTGGAAGGGCCAACTTTCGCCGGCAGAAATCGCGGCGGTTGCGACCTATATCCGCTCGACGTGGGGGAACAAAGCGAATCCCGTCAGCGAATCGGACGTCCTTACGATCAAATAGGAAGATCGGAACGCACGGTTGCCCACGTTTCGTCGGCGATCTTTCCGCCGTGTGAAGAGGGCTTCATCGTTTCTTCGCGCGCGAACCCTAGCGTAGCGCTGATATGTTTGTTCGTCGATCAGTTCTGATCGCAGCGTCGATCATGCTACTTTTGTCGGGTCTCGTCGGTGGTCAGAAGGCTTCGGAAGCGATGCCCCAGTTCGCCCAAGCAACGGGACTCAAGTGTAGTGCCTGCCATACGATGGTCCCGCTCCTCAATGCGTATGGCCGCTACATCCAACGCACCGGGTACAGCGCGCTCTCGCGCGATGATTTGAAGAAGACGTTTCCGATTTGGCTCGAGGAATCGGTGCAGTATGATTCGACCGCCGGCCACGGTAGCGGAACGCCACAATTCGACGGGGGCAACGTCGGCGTTCACGCGATCGGATACGCCGCGCCGAACGTCACGTACCACGCGCAAGTCTGGGTGACGCAGGGCAGTCAACCGGGCGGGCTCGATACGCTGTGGGTCGCATACAACGATCTGCTCTCGCCCAATTCGCATTTGTTCGCGGGAAAAGTCCTCAATCCGGCCCCGTCGATCTACAGTCAAGGCTTCGACATCGACGGTCCGACCGCATCGAACACGGTCGCCGGCGAGCATGATTGGGGCGCGACGTATGGTAATCGCTGGGGAACGCGCTATGCGTATATCAGCAAAGGTCTGGATGTCGAAGCCGCCTATCTGCTCAGCAGCGACGATCTCAACGGCATAACCGACTTCAATCCCGGCGACAAAACCTTTCAATGGAAAGTCGCCTATGCGACGCCGCGCTCGCCGTTCGAGGCCGGTCTCTTCGGAAGCAACGGCAGCCTCCCGGTCAGCACGGGAATCGACCAATACGCATCGCAGGCCGCGTACGCGCAACTCGATCCCACCCCGAAGGGACGGCCGGGCGCCTTCGTCGCGTATCAGATCGCGCGCGATAGCAACCCTGGCTCCGATCCGAACGGCAACCCGTATCCGGCCGTCGGCACCCGTGGCTTCAGCGCCGAAGTCTTCGAGCCGCTCCTGCGCGGGAATCTCGTGCTCAGCGTGCGCAAGGACTTCAACGACGCGAACTTCACCGGCGGCACGACGAACGGCACCGCCATCAACGCAGCCTTCAACCTGCCCGGTACGCCCTATCTCCACGGGTATGTTGAAGCGTTGCTCGGCGGCAGCTCGGAGTTGGCCGGCGTCACCGGCGGCCCGACCTGGAAGGGTTGGCTCTGGCTCACCGTCCCGGTCGTTCTGAAGGCTCGCTGAACCGTTCCTGAAACCGTTAGCATGTATATCATGCAACGGACGTCACCCGAACAGTGCTGGTGACGGATTCGCGTACCGGAATCCCGCCGGTAGACGACAGGTAGGTCGCTCCCGACGCAGTCGCCGGCGAGGTCGCCGTGGACGCGTTGGGAGGATCGCCGCGCTTGGTGCGTTGCGACTGCCGCCGAGCTGCATGCTCCGCTCTTTCTCGTTTCGCGATCAGAGCCCAAGACGACCACACGTGCTTCTGACGCGTCCTTACAGGCACATCGAAGGCGACCTGGCCGTGGCGGCTCACGCGTTCGGAGAAACCTCTGGCCCGGCGAGCGACCGCAAGTGCGGCACCCATGTGCCCGCTGATCCCATAGCGCCGGGAAAACTTCTGACGGCCGATGACGCTCGTGTACGCCGGATTCATGGGGAGCACCGCGATTCCGGCATCGTGCGCTCGGGCGCAGATCGTCTGCTTGATCCTGGAATACGAGAGCGCTGAAAGCATCCGCGCATAACGCGCTCCCTGCTCGCGCATCGCCGCCTTCTTCTTGGAAAAGTCCAATCGCTCGATCACCAGCGGCACGCGGGCGGAAACGGCGACGGCGACGGCGTGCCTGACCGCATCACCGATCTTGGCTGCGGCCTGTTCCGCACTGCAACCATAGGTGACCATCGCTACCCGCTCGGAGGCGATCAGATTGCCGAAGCGGTCGGTCAGCGCGAGCGCAAGATGATCGGCATTCAGATCGACTCCGAGGGTGCCGGTGCGCCGGTCGGAGGCCGGCTCGACCGCAATCTCCGCAGTGGAGATGAAGACTCGCCAGCCTTTCTCGTCACGTTTGAAACGGTACGAGATCGCCTGTTTCATGGCGAGGGCGTGCTCGATATGCGCCGCGCCATACGCGATCTGCACCGTCGTTACGACATATTTCCCATAGTCGGCAACAAGACGATTGGGAAGCCGCAAACGGAGCCGGAAGATGCCGCTGCCCAGAGCCGTTGCCGAGCAGCCTTGATTCCCACACGATTCATCCCGAGAGCCCAACACGAAGAAGGTCTTCGAACGCGCCGTGCGCCAGGCCTCAAGCCACGCCTCGTGGCCGGCATAGCCGTTGCCGGCGAGGTCGTTCTGGGCACGGAAGAGCCGTTTCGAGCCAAACGCGATCCGGATCGTACCGGCCTGCGCATCGGCACGGAGTCGCGCAAGCCGCGTCGTCAGCCGGAACGCGCGCCGCGCGAGATGATGCCGCTCCGCCGGATCCTCCGCGCGCGCCGAGCGCCTCTTCGTCGACTTCAGACGCCGTGCAACGTCGTCGACGAGTTCGGGCAGCCGCTCCCGAAACGAGGCGTGCATCCCATCGAGCGAGACGCGAACGGCGTTGAACTGCCGCGCCGTCAGGCCGAACTCGCGCATCATGCCAGGCTTATCGTCACGCTGCTTCGCGGCGCGGCGAGCATGCAGCGTCCGTAGCGTGCGGCCGAAGAGATCGCCGTACGCGTCGAGGGCAGCCGCATCTACCGTACTCAGAGACGGGCGCCCTTGAAACGTCCTCACGCCGGCGGCTCTCTCTTCGCAGAGGTCACCGCACGTAACGCTCGATTCCGAGCGCCACGCGCGCCGTACAACCGAGCGTAGAAGCTCGTGAGGACCTCGATCATGTCGCGTACGAGATCGACGTTCTGCTCGCCAGGATCGACGACGACGATCCGGCGGCCTTGCGCAGCGAGTGCCGACTCGAGATACTCCACACCGAAACGCGCCAGGCGGTCGCGATGCTCGACGATAATCGGTGAGAGCGACGCATCGGAAAGGAGCCGCCGAAACTTCACGCGGCGGCCGTTCATCCCCGATCCAACTTCGCTCACCACCGACCCGACCGCGATCCCGGATTGCGTGGCCCAGGTGGTGAGACGCGCGATCTGACGCTCGAGGTCGGCACGTTGATCGTGGCTGCTCACGCGCGCATACACGACCGCGCGCGTGGGCTGATCCGGGGCGACATCGACGAGGATCGTGCCGCTTTGCGTTTGCCGTGCCGGGACGGGCAGCGTCCCCTCGCGGAACCAGCGATAAGCGGTCAGGTAATGGACGCCCTCGCGCTCAGCCCAGGCCTTCAGCTTCACAGGAATATGATACGAACGTATGTACGCATACTCCTGCTAAGCGACCCGTGAGCAGCTAATTTACCCTCGCGGAGCGGATCGCCGGGACCGGCCTCCGCTCCGCACCCGTTCGCTGGAACGGCTGCAACCCGGTCCGGGTCGTACGCGGTATGACGCAACACTTGGCCGCGGATCCGGCCTTCACGATCCAGCGCGCGGCCGACCGCGCGTTCTTCGATTTCGACTGGCTGAAGACGCATCACAGCTTCAGTTTTGCCGGCTACTACGATCCCGAGAACGTCAACTGGGGCGCGCTGCGCGTCTTCAACGACGATACGGTCCTGCCTGGGAAGGGCTTCGGCGCGCATCCGCACCGCGACATGGAGATCGTCACCTACGTGCTCGCCGGGCAGCTCGAACACCAGGATTCGCTGGGCCACCGCGGTGTCGTCGATGCGGGCGGCGTCCAGTACATGAGCGCCGGGACGGGCGTTACCCACAGCGAGTTCAACCACTCGCACGAACGCGACGTCCATTTCGTGCAGATGTGGGTCATGCCGCGCACGACGGGTGAGCCGCCGGCCTACGGACAGGCGTCGTTCTCTAAGGCCGACCGCACCAATCGCTGGCTGACGATCGCGACCGGCGATGCAAAAGTCTACGCGCCGATCGCTCTGCGCGCCGACGCGACCTTACAGGTCGCGCGCCTCGAAGACGCGGGGCTGGTGCATACGTTTGCCCCCGGCCGCTACGGATTTCTCTTCATCGCCGAGGGGGCCGTGACGGCCAACGGTACGCAACTCGAGGCGGGTGACGCGGTTCGCCTGCGCGGCATCGAATCGCTCGAACTCCGCGGCTCGGGCGAAGTCGTGCTCTGGGACGTCGCAGCGCTCGACCAGGCCGCGGCCTAGGTGGTCCGCGCGCTTCCTCGATGCGGGTGGCTGCTCGCCGGGCTCGCGATGCTGCTCGCGGGCTGTACCCGGGTTGCGGATTCCGTCGCGCCGGCGAGCGCGAGCGTGCGGCATCTCTGGACGATCGCCGATACGGTCCGAATCGGCTTGAGCAACGTCCCGCGCACGCTCAACCCGCTGCTCGCGACGCAACTCGCCGAGAACAGCATCGATTCGCTCTTCGCCGATAAGTTGATCTCGATGGACGGTCAGGGGCATTTCGTCCCGATTCTCGCGCGAGAAGTCCCCACCCAAGACAACCACGACATCAGTGCCGACGGTCTGACGATTCGCTACCGCCTGCGCCACGGGATCAAGTGGCACGACAACGTGCCGTTCACGAGCAAGGACGTGAAGTTCAGCTTCGAGGCCATGATGAACCCGAACAACGACATCATATCGCGCAACGGCTACGACAACGTCGCCTCGGTCGACACGCCGGACGCGGATACGGTCATCTTCCATCTCAAGCGGCCGTTCGCCCCGTTCGTCGCGACCGTGTTCAGCGAGAGCGATAGCCCGTACGAGATCGTCCCCGAGCACGTTCTCGGAAGACTCCACGATATCAACGACGCGCCCTTCAACTCGGCGCCGATCGGAACGGGGCCGTTCAAGTTCGTGCGCTGGCTGCGCGGCGACCGGATCGAGTTCACGCGCAACGATGACTACTTTCTGGGTCGGCCGAAACTCAAGACCGTCATCGTCAAACTGATCCCCGATGAGAACACCGAGATCCAACAGCTGCGCACCCACGAGCTGGATTGGATGTGGGAAGCCTCGTCGAACGCCTATAAGTCGATTAAAGGCTTGCCGGACATCCGCATCGTGCTCACCCCGATCAACGCATACTACGGCTTGATGTTCAACAACGCGAAAGCGCCGACGAACGACCTCCACGTGCGGCGCGCGATTCTCGAGGCGGTCGACAAGGCGGCGCTCGCGCGTACGCTGACCTTCGGCGAAGCCGAGCCGGCGACACAGGACCTGCCGTCGTTCATGTGGGCCTACGACAAGTCCCTCGCGCCGACGCGCTACGATCTCGCCGCTGCCAAGCGCGATCTCGCCCAAGCCGGTTTCGGGCCGGCGCATCCGCTCGTGCTCGAACTCTACTACGAGCAGAGCCAAGCCTTCATGAAGAACGCCGCGGTCCAGATTCAGTCGGCGCTCGCGCCGCTGGGGATCGAATTGCACGTCCATCCGCAGCTCAGCTCCGTCATCTACGGCGGGTACGGCGCCGGCGGGACGCTCGCGCGCGGGAAATACTCGATCGCGCTCTACCAATGGATCGCCGGCGTCGATCCCGACGATTCCGCGCAGTTCATGTGCCGCAACCGCCCGCCGAACGGCTACAACCAGTCCGAGTACTGCTCGGCGGTGACCGATGCGGCCGAAGACACCGCACTCCACACCTACGACCAAGCGAAGCGCAAACTCGCGTATGCGCGCGTGCAGCAGCAGATGGCCAAGGACGTGCCGCAAGATTTCCTGCTCTGGTACAAGCAGATCCAACCGCTGAACCCCGATCTCCAAGGTTTCGACCCCAACCCCGTAACCGAAACCTGGAACGCCTACCAATGGTCGATCTAACCGACTCTCGCCCGATCCACGTATCGTAACTACATTCGTGGCAGCTCCATCCTTCGACGGGGCTCAGGATGACATTCGTGGTCGCTCACGATGGAAGTGGTTTCGTCAAATGACGTGGCGTGAGGTTTTGTCATCCTGAGCCCCGTCGAAGGATGGAGCTGCCACGAATGTTTCGACGGGGAGTTGCCACAGTTAGCCGCCTTGGACGACGACGCGGCGCTGGGCGGCTTGCCAGACGAATGCGGCGAGTGCGGAGAAGCCGACGAACCAGGCGAACTGGATCGTGAAAGCCTGGGCGTATTGCGCGGGGCGGATCGTTCCGACATAGATCAGGAGCGGCGTCGAGTAGATCGCGGCAAACGGTAGGGCCAGCACGACCGTCTGCAGCGCGCCCGGGAAGAAGATCAGCGGGATGACCTGACCGGAGAGCAAGTCGGAGACCCAGCGCACCGTCAACTGGATGGCGAACGTCTCCAGGGTCCAGAAGGCGACCGCGTTCATGAGGAAGTTGACGACGAAATTCACCAGATACCCCAGCGCAAAGCTCGCCGCGAACGCGAGCAGCACGGGCGGCGGCGGCACGTCGACGTGCACGATGAGCAGCGCGAGCAGTAGGCTCGGAAGGATCGTGAGCGCGTGGAAGACCGTTTGGCCGAAGCCGTCGGCGAAGAAATACAGCGGCAGGCTGATCGGCTTCATCAGGTCGGTCGCGATCGTCCCTTCGCGTACTTTCTCGCGGATGAGGCGCGTGCCGTCGACTTCGAGCACCAGCGACATCAGCAGGGCGACGGTCGAGTAGGTGATGATCGCGTGGAGTTCGATGCCGTCCGGGGCGGCGTTCTGCGAGTAGAGCGCCGTCCAGAGCATTCTGAGCAGATAGATCCGGACGAGCAGCGAGCCGACGCTGGTGAAGACCTCCATCCGGTAGGTAGCCTCGCGCGAGAACGCCTTGCGGGCGAACTCGACGTACGGCGCGACCAGTTCGGCGAAGGTCACACCCGCGCGACCGGGATGGTCGTCGCGTCGTCATCGTAGCCCTCGACGTAGATGCGGCGGATGATCGATTCGAGTTCGGGCTCCTCAAGCTTGATGTCGTTGACGCAGTAGCGCTCGGTCACGCGCCGGATCAGCGCCTCGGCGGTGATCGCCTTGCGGTCGAAGCGCAAGCGTACCACGTTGGCCTCGCGGCCGGTCAGCTCGGCGCCCTCGATCGTGAAGCCGGGATACGCTTCTGAGAGTTCCACGACGAGCGTGCGGTGGGTGCCGTAACGCTCGCGAATCCGTTCGAGGGGCCCGTCGAAGATCAACGTGCCATTGTCGATCAGAACGATTCGCCGGCAGAGCCGTTCGACGTCCGCGAGGTCGTGGGTCGTGAGGATGAACGTCGTGCCGCGGTCGGCGTTGACGCGCGCGATGAACGAACGGATCGCTTCTTTGGCCACCACGTCGAGCCCGATCGTCGGTTCGTCGAGAAACACGACGCGGGGGTCGTGCAGCATCGCCGCGGCGAAATCGCCGCGCATGCGCTGGCCCAGTGAAAGCTGGCGCACCGGTGTCCGCAGGAACTCGCCCATCTCGAGGATTTCGGTGAAGTGGTCGAGGTTGCTGCGGTAGCGCTCGGCGGGGATGCCGTAGATCGCGCGCAGTAACTCGAACGATTCGATCAGCGGCAGATCCCAATAGAGCTGCGAGCGCTGGCCGAAGACGACGCCGATGTTGCGCGCGTTCTCGCGGCGGCGCGCGTAGGGAACGATCCCCGCGACCTCGACCGTCCCCGAGGTCGGAACCAAGATGCCGGTCAGCATCTTGATCGTCGTCGACTTGCCCGCTCCGTTGGGTCCGATATAGCCGACGAGTTCGCCGGCTTCGAGCGACATCGTGATCCCCTCGACCGCGATCTTGTCCTCGTAATCGCGCGAGAACAGCGTCTTGAGCGTTCCGGCCACACCGGGCGTGCGCTTGAGCGAGCGGAACACTTTGCGTAACTCACGCGTTTGGATGATCGGCATCTCCCGTGGGCCTTCGGCGCGCGGCCCCGGTACGCTTGCGGCGAAGGGAGACGTCGCGGGCGCGAGAAGGCCGCGCGACGGTGATCGTCACGATTTCGCGCGCCTACGGCGCGAACGGAAAGGCCGTCGGCGCTGCACTGGCGGCGGAACTGAGCTATCGTTTGGTCGATGAGGAATTGCCGCGGCTGGCCGCGCTGCGGCTGGGGACGACGCCCGACGTCGTGCGCGGATTGGAAGATCGCGCGCCGGGGATCGGCGAGCGAATCGTACGCGCGCTGACGACCGCGCATCCCGAAACCGGGACCGCAGCGCTCGCGCCGCTCGACGATGCGTTCGTCGCGGAGTACCGCCGCGAAGTCTCGCAGCTGGTGCGGGAAGCGGCCGCTCCCGGCGATGTCGTGATCGTCGGCCGGTTCGCCGGCGCGATCTTGGGTCCGCGGCCCGGACTGCTGCGCGCGTTCCTGCGCGCCGAGCTCGCCTGGCGGGTCGCGGCGGTGCAAGCCGCGCTGGATTGCGATGCGGCGCGCGCACGCGACGAGATCGCACGGGTCGATGAGGCCCGCCGCAGCTTCGCTCGCGCCGCCTACGGCCTGGCCTGGGGCGACGCGAAGTCGTACGATCTCGTGCTCGATACCAGCCGCTTCGGCGTCGCGGGGACGGCAGGCGTGCTTGCGGCCGCCGTTCGCGCGGCAGCGGGCCGGTGAACCTCGAGCGCGCCCAGACCGTCCCGGAGGAAGCGGCTCCGCCACGCCGGGCGGGGTTTCTGGGGGCGTTCGCTTTTCGCGATTTTCGCTTGCTGTGGTTCGGCTTGCTGGTCAGTAATCTCGGCACGTGGCTGCAGTTCACGGGCCTGGGCTACGAGGTCGTCCACGTCGCGCCGAACCCGCATCTGGGCGCGCTCTACCTCGGCTTCATCGGTGCCGCGCGCGCGGTCCCGGTGCTCGTCCTCTCGCCGTTCGCCGGGGTCGTCGCCGACCGCTTTCCGCGCCGCGCCGTGCTGATGACGACCAACTCCGTGACCGCGCTGCTCGCGTTCGCGCTCGCGGTGCTCATCGCCGGCGGCCACGCCACGATCGGCTGGTTGATGCTCTTGAGCGGCCTGGCGGCGGGCACGCAGTCGTTCGATACGCCGGCGCGCCAGAGCTGGGTTCCCCTGCTCGTCCCGCGCGAACTGGTGAGCAACGCGATCGGCCTGAACTCGATCGCATTCAACAGCCCCGCGGTCGTCGGGCCGCCGATCGCAGGCATCGTCATCGCGGCGTGGGGCGTCGCGCCGTGCATGTTCGCGAACGCCCTGGCCACGCTCGCCGTCGTCGCCGCGCTGATGTTCATGAGGCCCAGTCCACCGAGTACCTCCGCGCGCGGATCGATGTTCGTTGCGTTCGGCGAGGCGCTGCGGTTTCTGTACCGGCACCCCGCGCTGCGTTGGGTGGTCTTGCAGCTCATCGTGGTTTCGCTCTTCGTGCGCCCGTACAACTTCCTGATGCCTGCGTACGCGCTGCACGTCCTCGGAACGGACGCGCGCGGCCTCGGCGTGCTGCTCGCGGCCAACGGCGTCGGCGCGATCCTCGGCGCGGTGACGACGGCTGCGATCGTCCCCGCCCGGCGCAGCGTCCTATGGACGGGTGCCGCCGTCGTCCTGGGAGCGGGTTCGATCGCGCTCGGGCTCGTCCCGCATGTCGCGCTCGCGTTCGCGGTCGTGGCGGTCATGGGACTCGCCACGATGCTATTCATCGGATCGTCGAATATCATGCTGCAGACGCTCTCGCCCGACGACATGCGCGGCCGCTCGATCTCGGTGTATTCGATGATCTTGCTCGGTCTCGTGCCGGCCGGATCGCTATTGCTCGGCTGGATCGCCTCGCTGCTCGATCTGCGCGAAGCATTCATCATCGGCGGCGCGCTCGTCGCGTTCGCCGCACTCTGGATCTACCTCGCCAACCCCAAACTGCGCGCGGTCTGAGCCGCCCCGGCTAACGCGCCCGGCGCGCGTTGAAGTAGTAGTCGGCGATTCGGAAACCGGCTCGCTCGAGCGCGCTGCGACCGCGCGCTTCCATCGTATCGAGCGACGCGCAGACCAGACGCCCCTCGGCTTCCAATCGATCGGCGATCGCGGCGAACGCCGCCGAGCCCAGGCCGCGTCCGCGATAGGTCGGGGCGATCACGACCCGTACCTCGGTCCATTCCTTTTCGAGCACTTGCGTCAGTGCGACCCCCACGATATCGCGGTCGCGTTCAACGATCGAGACCTCGGGTGAGGCGAACGCGACCGCATGGTCGCTGACGATCTCCGCCAAGGTCATGCGGTCGTGCAGCGCCGGCGGACGCAGCCGCAGCACGATGTCTCCGGGGACCGGATCCATCCGGCGCACGAACGCCATCCCGACCGCCGTTAGCGAGAGGTTGAGCTCGACCGCGGCGCGTCGCGCGGCGTCGTCGCCGCCGTAGAACCACAGGCCGCGCGCGCCGGTCGCGGCGAGTGCCGCCGAGAACCGGCGTCCGGGGTTTTCGCCTTGCGCGACGTCGAAACGGACGATCGTATCGTTCGAGACGTACGTGCCGTCGGAGAGGTACGCGACCGCGACGGCGCGGTCGCCCTCACGGATCGGGATACCGCGGGCGCTGGCCCGGACGCGCCGCGCCTGCGCGAGGTCGGGAATGTTGTCGATATACATAAAAAGCGAGTCGTGTTTTGCGCGACTCGCTCGTGAAACCCTAGAGCGGGAACGGTTCTTTAGGCTGCCGCGACCTTTTTCGCGACTTTCTTGCGGCGGGTGGCTTTGCGACGCGTGGTCTTGCGAACCGCCTTCTTGACGCCGGCTTTCTTGCGGGTCGTCTTCTTGCGAGCGGCCTTCTTCCGGCCGGTTGCTTTCTTGCGCGTCGTCTTCTTGGCGGCGGCTTTCTTGCGCGTGGCCTTCTTGCGTGTGGCCTTCTTGCGCGTCGCTTTCTTGCGGGTCGTCTTCTTGGCGGCGGCTTTCTTGCGAGGGGCTGCCTTGCGGGCGGCCTTCTTCCGTGTGGTCTTCTTTGCGGCTTTCTTCTTGCGAACTGCCATATTGTGAGCAGAACCTTTCTGCTCACCGCTTGCGCGATGAGCGCGACCGGCATCGAGCCGGTGGATGTTGCACCTTTTATAGCACCTAGCAGGATTTTACGCAACTTTTGGCATTTGCGCGATTCATGCAGACCACGATCGACGGCACGAAAATCGCGTATGACGATGTCGGAAACGGACCGGCGATCGTTCTCATTCACGGTTTCCCCCTCGATCGAACGATCTGGAATCCGCAGCTCGAGGCGCTCCGCGCGAACGCTCGCGTGATCGTCCCGGACCTGCGCGGCGCGGGTGAATCGGCGCGCGGAGCGGATGGTCCGGTCTTGATGGAGGCGCTTGCAAGCGATCTCGCGGGGCTGCTGGATACGCTCGGAATCGAGCGTGCGATCGTCGTGGGACACTCGATCGGCAGCTACGTCGCATTCGCGTTCTTTCGGATGTACGCCGAGCGCGTCGCCGGATTCGGCCTGGTCGCAGGCCATCCCGCAGCCGATACGCCGGACCTGCTCCCGCTGCGCGACGCGCTCGCCGAGCGGCTCGAATGCGGCGATATCACGCCCGCGATCGAGGCCTATCTGCCGCGGTATCTCGATCCCGCCGGCGCGCCGGTACTCACCGAACTACTGCGCGCCATCATGACGCGCCAGGACGCGCGCGGCGCCGCGGCGCTGGTGCGCGGGATGAAAGAGCGGGTTGCCGCGCACGATCTCTTGCCGGATATCACGGTCCCCGCGACGATCGTGGCGGGCGAGAGCGACTCGTGGATCGCGCCGGATTCGTTGCGAGCGGCGGCCCAGCAGATGGGGAACGCCGAGTTCGTGCGCTTGCCGGACGTCGGCCATCTCCCGATGCTCGAAGCACCGCAGGCGACGACGGCTGCGCTCGCACGCTTGATCGAACGCTGCCGGTGAGCGCGGGGGGCGAGATCGCGATCGCGATTCTGCTCGCCTTCGGGATCGGCTTCGCCGGCGGGCTGCGAACCTTCATGCCGCTTGCTGCGTTGCGCTTGCCGCACCGCGATTGGACGACGGCCGTCGCGCTTGCGTGCGCCGTTGCCGAACTCATCGGCGACAAACTGCCCGGCGTGCCGTCGCGGCTGTTGCCCGGACCGCTCGTCGGGCGCTGCGTCGTGGGCGGCTACGCGGGGCTCGTCATCGGCGGGAAGCTGGGGCTCGATTTGTCGCCGGCGGTGCTGATCGGGATCGCCGGTGCGATCTGCGGCGCGCTTAGCGGCGCGAGCTATCGCACGTGGGTCGCGGCGAACCACCTGCCCGATCTCTGGTTCGCGCTCGCCGAAGATGCCGCCGCCGTCGCGATCGCCTTCTCGATCGCGCTCGCCGTCGCGTAGCCCCGCGGGTGCGTTATTCGCTCAAGAGGGTTGCGTAGCGCTCGCGCAAGTCGCGCTTGAGGAATTTGCCGACGCCGGTGCGCGGGATCACGTCGACAAAGACGATCCGGTCCGGCAAACACCACTTTGCGACCCGCTCCGCCAGCCAATCGCGGACCTCGTCTTCGCTCGCGGCGGATCCTTCACGCAGTGCCACGGCCGCCACCGGGCGTTCGAGCCACTTTGGATGCGGCAAACCGAAGACGGCCGCTTCGCGCACGGCGGGATGCCCCATCAACGTGTTCTCGAGTTCGACCGACGAGATCCACTCGCCGCCGCTCTTGATCATGTCCTTCGAGCGGTCGACGATCTCCATATAGCCGTCCTGATCGACGGTCACGATGTCGCCCGTCTTGAACCAGCCGTCGAAGAACGCCGCTTCGGTCGCGGCGGGATTGTTGTAATACGCGCGCGCCACGGCGTTCCCGCGCACGAAGAGTTCGCCGCGCGCGACGCCGTCTTGAGCGACCTCGCGGCCGTCCTCGTCGAGCACTTTCCACTGCACGAGCGGTGAGAACGTCCCTTGTTTGAGCCGGACGCGGCGCTTCTCGGCCGGCGAAAGCGATTCGAGTTCGACCTTGAGAATCGAGGCCGTGCCCAGCGGGCTCATCTCGGTCATACCCCACGCGTGGACCACCGTGATGCCGAGTGCTTCGAGATCGTCGAACAGGGCCGGCGGGACGGCCGAACCGCCGATGACGATCCGGTTCAGGGTCGGCAAACGCGTGCCCGTCGCTTTCATGTAGTCGCGCGCGGCGAGCCAAACCGTCGGCACGCCGGCCGAGAGGGTGACGCCCTCGTCGCGAATGAGCGCGCAGAGGTTCGCCGGATCGAGCTTTTCGGCCGGCATGACGATCTTCGCGCCGACCATCAGGGCCGAGTATGGAACTCCCCAGGCGTTGACGTGGAACTGCGGGACGATCGGCAGCACGGCGTCGCGCTGGGTTATGCCCAGCGCGTCGGCCAGACCCGAGGCGTACGCGTGCAGGACGGTCGACCGGTGGGAGAAGAGCGCTGCTTTGGGATCGCCGGTGGTCGCCGAGGTGTAACAGAGTATCGCGCCGCTGTTCTCATCGAACTCCGGCCAGTCGAACGACTCGGGCTCGCTCGCAATCAGGGTTTCGTAATCGTACGAGTTGGGCAGCGGGGCGTCCGTCGTGCCCATGATGACGTAGGTCAGCCCGGCAAGCGCGGGGACGGCGTCGATCGCCTTCTGCATCGCGGGCACGAGCGAGGCGTCGACGAAGACCACCTTGTCGCCGGCGTGCCGCAGCACGTAGCCGACCTGCTCGGGGAAGAGCCGGATGTTGGTCGTGTGCAGGACGGCGCCCATGCACGGCACGGCATAGTACAACTCGAGGTGGCGGTGCGTGTTCCAGCCGAAACTCGCGACGCGGTCGCCGGGCCTGATCCCCAGCCGCCGCAGCGCGTGGGCGAGTTGCGCCGTGCGGCGCCCGAACTCGGCGTAGGTCTCGCGCACCATCCCGGCGCCCTCGCGGGAGACGATCTCGCGCCTGGGATGGTTGCGCACCGCGTGTTCGAGGATTCCGGTAATCGTGAGGGGGACTTCCATCATCAGTCCCGGCAGCGTCGTAGCCGTTTCGCGCAGCGTCGTCGTCATTGGCAACCCCCGAAGCGGAAAACAAGTTTTGCCGATTCTTCTTGGAGGAACAAAAATGTCCCACACCCGCCCGCTTGCCGGCCGGACGGCCGTCGTGACCGGTTCGAGTCGCGGCATCGGCCGCGAGTTCGTGCTACGGCTGGCGGAGGCCGGCGCCAACGTCGTCGTGACCGGCAAGTCCGAGTCCTCGACGCAACGGCTTCCAGGCAGCATCTACAGCGTCGCCGACGAGGTGACCGCGGCCGGTGGGAATGCGCTTGCCGTGCGCGTCGACGTGCGCAGCGAGGACGACGTGAAGCGGATGGTCGGGGCGACCGTCGAGCGCTTCGGCGGTCTCGACATCCTGGTCAACAACGCCGGGGCGCTGTGGTGGGAGACGATCCTCAACACGCCGCCCAAGCGCTACGACCTCATGTGGGAGATCAACGTTCGCGCGAGCTTCCTGTGCGCCTATTACGCGCTGCCGCATATGATCGCCGGCGGTTGGGGCCACATCATCAACTGTAGTCCGCCGATCACGACCGAAGCGACGCCGGGCTATGTCGCCTACATGACGACCAAGATGGGGATGACCCGCATCGCGATCGGCATTGCCGCCGAGTACAAGCACGCCAACGTCGCCGCCAACGCCCTCTGGCCCGCGACGCCGATCGAGTCGCAAGCGACGATCAACTGGGGCGCCGACAAGATGGGCGTCAGCGACACCTGGCGCAAGCCCGCGATCCTCTGCGACGCGTTAATGGAGATCGTGACCAGCGAGCCGCAAGCGTGCACCGGCCGCCAGCTCATCGATGAGACGTTTTTGCGCGAGCGCGGCTGGAGCGACGAGCGCATCGACTCCTATTGGTACGCCGGCAAGCCCCCCGAGCACCCGATGTGGATCGACGGCCGGCCCGGTTCGGTCATGGTCTGAACGTGCATTCCATGCGGATCGAGCGCGACGGACCCGTAGCGCATCTCATCCTGACCGGTCCGGGGAAAGGCAACGCGATGGGCCCGGCGACCTGGTCGGAGATCCCCGCCGCGCTCGACGAACTGGAGGCGGACCCGGCGGTCCGGGCGCTGGTCGTGCGCGGGCACGGCGAGCACTTTTCGTTCGGACTCAACGTCAAGGCGACCGCGCCGGCGCTGGCCGGCGAGATGGATGCCTATCGCCGGCGTGAGTTGCACGCGCTGATCCTGACGATGCAGGCCGCGTTCACGCGCATCGCGATCTCGCGGCTGCCTGCCGTTGCGGCGATTCACGGGTGGTGCATCGGGGCGGGGATCGAGTTGATCGCCGCCTGCGACATCCGCTACGCGCAGCCCGGCGCAAAGTTCTCGCTGCGCGAAGTCCAGCTCGCGATCGTCGCCGATCTCGGCGGCCTGCAGCGCTTACCGCTGATCGTCGGCGAAGGTCATGCGCGCGAACTCGCCTTGACGGGGAAGACCATCGACGGCCGGCGCGCCGCGCAGATCGGTCTGATCAACGAAATCGCGGACAACGTCGTCGCCCACGCGGCGCAAACGGCCGCGCAGATCGCGTCGTTCTCGCCGCTGACCGTCGCCGGGATCAAGCACGTGATGAACGCGCAGCAGGGCCGCCCGGTCGCCGAGGGCTTGGCGTACGTCGCGACCTGGAACGCTGCTTACTTGAGTTCGCCGGATCTCGCCGCCGCGCTGAGTACGTTCAACCGCGGCTGAGGCCGTTTCAGCGCGCGAGCGCCGCTGCGTAGAACCCCTCGAGATCGTGCCGCAGTGCGGCGAGTGCTTGCGGGTGCAGATAGACCATGTGGCCGGATTCGTAGTAGCCGTACGTGATGTGGGCGCGCAACTCCGCCGGCAGGCCGAGATGCGCGAGCGTGTAGTCGGTGGCGAAGAACGGCGTCGCGAGATCGTAGTACCCGCTCGCCGAGAAGACGCGCAAGTGCGGATTGCGCGTCATCGCGCGCCGCAGATCGTCGACGACGCTGGGCGCTCCCCAGTCGTTGCCGTGTTTAAAACTCCAGTCGTGATTGACGACGCCGTAGTTCGTGGTCAAGTAGTCGGTATCGGACTTGTACCCGAGGTCGTCGCGCACGTAGCGATTGAACTCGGCGGTGAAGGCGGCGGTGATGACGCTGCTCGTGGGGTCGTATTCGGGCGCTTCGCCGGCCGAATCCGCGTCATAGCCCTCGAAACGGCCGTCGAGCCGGCCGATCGTACGATGCTCGCTGCGCAAGAGTTCCTTCTCGAACCGCTCCGGCGATACGCGCAGGTTCGCGTTGAGGATGAAGCTTGGATCGATGCCCAGGAACGACGCGAGCCGGCTCGCGATCGCATGGCGCTCGCCCTCGCCGAGCGCATCCCCGCGCATGAGCGCTTGCGCGTAGGCTCCGTCCGCGAAGGCTTTCGCCGCCGCGACGAACGCCGCGAGGCTCGGTTTGTTCGGGATCTTGTCGTGATACCACGCGACGGCGGCCTGCGTGGGCATGAAGCCGACGTAAGCGAGGTCTTCGCCCGGTGCGGGCGAGAGCAGGTTGAAATCGAGCACGGTCGAGAGCAGCGTCACGCCCGAGAGGGAGATGCCGGCCTCTTCGAGATCGGCCGCGAGCACCGCCGAGCGCGTCGTGCCGTAGCTTTCGCCGAACAAGAACTTCGGTGAGTTCCAGCGATCGTTGAGCGTGATGTAGCGCCGGATGAACTTGGTGAACGCGGCGCCGTCTTCGTCGATGCCGTAGAACAGCTTCGGCGTGCCCTTCCCGGCGAGGCGCGAGAAGCCGGTGCCCATCGCGTCGACGAATACGAGGTCGCTGCGGTCGAGCAGGGTTTGGGGGTTGTCGACGAGTTCGTAGGGCGCGGGCCGCGTGATCGCGCCGTCGGGCGTGGGCACGCGCTTGGGCCCCAGCGACCCCATGTGCAGCCAAACCGACGACGAACCCGGACCGCCGTTGTAGAGAAACGTCAAGGGACGCGAACCGGCGTTTTCGCCGTCCTTCGTATAGGCAACGTAGAAGAAGCTCCCGATCGGCTCGTCGCCGGCGTCGCGCACGAGCAGCGTCCCGGCGGTCGCCGTGTAGGCGAGTTCCGTGCCGTGCAGTGCGATCGTGTGCTTGGTCACCATATGGCGTTCGGCGGGGACCACGGAGGCGGTCGCCGACGGCTGCGGGGACGGCGCGGCGTCTTGCGCCGCGGCGCCGGCACCGCAGGTGAAGATGACGAACGCCGCAAGCGTGGCGAGCCGGGCAGATGATCGCATGGGCCCGCGTACTACGCCGTCGTTGCGAAAACCCGTTCGATCAGGTCGGCGTAGCGCTGCTCGATGATCCGGCGTTTGATCTTCTGGGTGGGCGAAAGCTCGCCGTCTTCGATCGTGAGATCGCGCGGCAGAATGCCGATCCAGCGGATCTGCTCGAACGACGCCAGGTCGGCCGTCTGCGTGGCGACCTCGCGTTGGACGAAGGCATAGACTTCGGGCCGCGACGAGAGTTCCTCGTCGGTCGCGGCGGCCGAGAGATCGAGTTCCTTGCGCAACAGGGCCCAATTCGGCGAAACGAGCGCGGCCGGATGCGGGCGGCCGTTGCCGGTCACCATCACCTGATTGACATAGGGCGACCGCAGGATCGCCGATTCGACGCGGGCCGGGGCGACGAATTTGCCGCCCGAGGTCTTGAAGAGTTCTTTCTTGCGGTCGGTGATCCGCACGCGGCCGTCGGGCGCGATCGAGGCGATGTCGCCGGTGTGGAACCAGCCGTCGACGATCACCTCGGCGGTTGCGGCTTCGTCGTGATAGTACCCTTTCATCACGTTGGGTCCGCGCACGAGCAGTTCGCCGTCCTCGGCGAGTTTCAACTCGACGCCGGCGATCGCGGGACCGACGCTCCCGACCTGCTCCTGGCCCGGGACCGTACAGGTGACCACCGGCGAACACTCGGTGAGCCCGTACCCCTCCGCGATCAGGATGTCGGCGCCCAGGAACGTATACGCGGTGTCGGCATGCAGCGGCGCGCTGCCGCTGATGAAGAACTCGAGATTGTCGAGCCCGAGCTTCGGCGCGATCTGCTTGAGGACGAGCGCATGCGCGAGCGCGTACTGCAACCGCAACGTCGAAGAGATCGCCGTGCCGTTCGCCTTGGCGCGCATGTAGTCGCGCCCGGTGTGCAGCGCCCACGGCACGAGCTTGGCGCGAACGCCGCCTTCGGCTTTGGCGCGCGCCAAGATGGCGTTGAGCGTGCGCTCGAAGATGCGCGGCACGGCGAACACGACCTTCGGGCGGACCGAGATCAGATCGTCGAGCAGTTTCTCGATCGCGCGATTGACGTAGATCATGACGCCGCGCGTGAGGTACCCGAACACGTTGGTGCTCTCGTAAATATGCGCGTAGGGCAGGATCGAGAGCACCGGATCGCCCGGACCCAGGATGTGCTCGACCAGCGCGAACGAAGTGGTCGCGTTGCTTGCGAGGTTGCGATGGGTGAGCATCACCCCTTTGGGCGTGCCGGTAGTGCCGGAGGTGTAGATCAGCACCGCAAGGTCGTCCGGCGTGACCGCAGCCGCAACGGTCTCGAGCGCTGCTCGATCGGTGGCGGCGGCCCGGCGGCCGGCGTCCTCGAGCGCGGCGAGGCCGCCTGCGCCGGCCGTATCGAAGCTCACGACCGGCGGAAGTGCGATTCCGCTGTGCCGCAGGACCTCCGTCGTGCCGTCGGAGTCGACGAACAGCAATTTTGCCTCGCTGTCGGCGAGGATGTGCCCGACCTGGTCGTGAGCCTGGGTCGCGTAGATTGGAACGGCGACCGCTCCCGCGGTGAGGATGCCGAGGTTGGTCACGATCCAGTCCACCCGGTTGGGGGACATCAGGCCGACCCGGTCGCCCGGGGCGATCCCGAGATCTCGTAGCCCCATGGCCACCGCGGCGACGCGCTCTTTTAACGTAGAGAGCCGGGTAAACCGCCAAGCGCCCGCTGCGTCGCGTTCGGCAAGGGCATCTCGGTCAGGTCTTGCGAGGACGGTTTGCAGCAGGCCGATCAGGGTGTCGATGGGATGGTCCCTCCGGGAAAGCACATTTTCGTTCGGGCCGACGAGGAAGATTCTTTTCGAGCCAACATACTCCCGACGCAATGAAAGTTCGCTTCTCGTCCGTCCTGGCGATGCTTGCGCTTTGCGCGTCCATCGTCCCGGTTCCGGCTCGAGCCGACGACGGAATGGCGCAAATGCTGCACGATATCATCGCGCAGTCGGTCCCCGTCGGCACGCCGCACAAACCGCTGGAAACACCTGGGCTGCCCACCGGGTGGAACTACACCCTGGACTTTTCCTCGGCAGTCTCGACCGGCAACGTCCATCCCTACTCCCAACTCGGCGGCGGCTTCGATGCCGTCGTGGGCTTCGGCTTCAACAAGCACTTTCGCGTGCAAGCCGGCTACTACGAAATCCAAACGTATCCGACCGGCTTCAACACCGGAACCGTACCGCTCTTGCTGCAAGGCTTCGGCCCGATCGGTACGACCACGCTGCAGTCCGCGAGCCCGCCGAACAACGTCAACACGATGGACAAGCTCACCGTGATCAGCGCGTCGTACCTCTACGATATCGCCGGGAAAATCCCAATCGTCATCTCACCGACGTACCTGGTGCGCACCGGCACGGTCGGCGGCGCCGGCAACGGCGATTCGCAGACCGTCGAGCTTAACGGCTTCCCGCAGACGGTGCATCTGCGCTCGGCGGAAGACTACGTGCTGCCCGTGACGTTGCCGCTGCTCTCGACGCCGCGGATGTTCGCCTCGTATACGGCCGGGCCGCAGTGGCTCGTGAACACCAACGGTGCGAACACGGCCAATCACGCCCAGCTCTTCGAGCTTGGCTACATCGAGTATCGTGCATCGCGGCGGGATACGTTCTTCTGGCAACCCGGACGGCTGATCAGCTATCTGCCCGACGACCCGTACCCGCAGACGATCTTCACGTCGATCACCGGTTACTCGCACCGCTTCAACCGGAACCTCTTCGTGCAAGTCACCGCTCAGACGGGTGCGCCTACGAACATCTCGCAACTGGGTGTTACCGCCGTCACCTGCAACGGGGTCAACCCCGCGGGGAACGGCTGTAACTCGACCGTGCCGACGGTGCGGGGACTCCACGCCTCGCAGATTCAAATCCAGTTCGGTCTGGGTCAGCCCTCGGTGGTGCCGCTGTGATGAAGAAGGTTCGTTCCGTCGCCGCCGCGGCCGTCGCCGCGGCCCTGCTCGCCGCCTGTTCGGGCGGCGGCTCCTCGACGCCGTCGCCGGTTTCGACCGCGCCGGCGAACACGATCGTTACGCCGTCGATCTCGATCGTCGGGGTCGGCGATTCGCTGACGGCCGGGTATCAATCCGACGGCTTGCTCGGCGTGCCGGTCGTGCCGAACCCGGTCGCCGGTTCGCCGTTCCAGCCCGGCGTGCCGGCAACCCAGGAAAATGGCTGGTGGGCACTGCTGTGGTCGCAAGCCAACGGCGGCGCCGCCGTCGGCAACGCCGCGAATTCGCCGTTGCCGCTGATCTCAGGTCCGGGCCTGGGGACGGTGCTCGTGCCGAACGCCGCGTTGTCGCCGACGGCGATCGTCTCGGGCGCCGGCGCCACCTGCGCAGGCCTCAACGCGCTCGCTTATTCGTACGCGACCGCGTTGCAAACGCGCGCCAATCCGACCACGACGCCGTTCGATCTCGGCATTCCGGGTCAGAACGTCCACGAAGCGTATTATCAGACCGGGCCTGAGGTTCCGTGCTCGATTCCGGCAACGGCGACGACGCAGTTCGCGGGTTTGATCGCCCTGCTCGGCGGCGGCGGAGGGGAGAGCGGCACGTTCTACCCCATCCTCGGCAACTTCTTGCAGGGGACGACGCAGGTCGGCGCGGCTGCGTCGCTCCACACGAAGTACGCGACCGTGTGGCTCGGATCGAACGATTTGCTGAAGTTCACGTTCTCGCTGGGCACGTTACCGGCGACGAGCGCGAGCGCGATGCAAGCCGATCTCGTCACCATCATCAGGGCGCTCCAAGGCGCCGGTGAGAAGGTCGCGATCGCGAACCTGGTCACCGTGCTCGATGCCGCGTACTTCGTCCCGCAGCCGGCGCTGCAAACGGTCCTCGTGCAAGACGCCACTGCGACGGCAACCGCGTCGGCACTGGCTCAGGGTGCCCCGGCGGGGACGGCCGCGGCGATCGGAGCGGCCGCCGGCGCACAAGTGGCGACGGCGTACACGGCGGTGGTCGCACCGGCGCTCCTGGCGACCTACGGCGTCGGTTCCGGCGGCTACGTGACGATCTCCGGCATCTCGAAGATCCTCACGTCGTTGCTCACGCCGGGGAACCCGCCCTACACCCTGGGCGGCGGCGACTTCGTCCCCGATGCGCTCGCGGCCCAAGTCAGCGCGCTCAACGTCGCGTACAACGGGTCGATCGCCGCGGCCGCGAATCAAACCGGAGCCGCGCTCGTCAACGTCAACACGGCCTTCGCGCAGCTCGTGGCCCATCCGGGTACCACGGTCCCCGGACAATGCTGCACGATGCAGTTCGGCGGCGGGTTCTTCAGCCTCGACGGGATCCATCCGTCGAACACCGGCTACGCGGTGCTCGCGAACCTGTTCATCGCGCAGTTCAACACCTCGTTCGGCACGACGATTCCCCTGGTGAACGTCAATACGGTGTTCGCCACGGATCCGTTCAGGCCGCACTAGGCGGGCGTCTCCAAAAGCGAACGGCTCGGGGGTTTCCCCTGAGCCGTTTGCGTTTCCCATCGACACCGGAGGACAAACGAAATGGATGATGCGTTCTGGTTGCGCTATCTTCGCGCGCATGCCGATCCGCGCACGCGCGCGCTGCATCTGGGCGGTACGCTCGCCGCGACGGCTACGCTCGCCGTCGCATTCGCGGCGCGCAAGCCGGCGTGGCTGCCTTGGGCGCTGGTCGCGGGGTACGGTCCGGCGTGGTTCTCGCATGCGTTCATCGAGCACAACCGCCCCGAGACGTTCAGCCGGCCGTTCTCGTCGCTGGCGGCGGATTATCGTATGGCGGCGGCCATGCTCACCGGCTCGATCGATGCGGAACTCGCGCGCGCCGGCGCCGGCACCGCTGCGGAGCGTCCATGACGGTCGCACTTGACGGAACGATCGCGCTCGTGACGGGCGCCTCGAGCGGTCTAGGCGCCCATATGGCGCGCGTTCTGGCGAACGCCGGAGCGACGGTCGCGATCGGGGCGCGCCGCGCAGAGAAACTCGCCCAAACGGAGCACTCGATCGTTGCCGCCGGCGGCCGCGCGTTCGCGGTCGATCTCGATGTTACCGATGCGGCGAGCGTCGAGGCGGCGTTCGAGCGCGTCGTCGCGAACGTCGGCCTGCCGACCGTGCTGATCAACAACGCCGGCATCGCCGTCGCAAAGCCGGCCCTCGTCATGCGCGACGAAGAGTTCCGCGCCGTCATCGAGACCAATCTCACCAGCCCCTGGCGCGTGGCGCGCGCGTTCGCGAAGCGGCTCATCGAGGCGAAGCGCGGCGGCGCGATCGTCAACATCGCCTCGGTCGCCGCCGAGCGGGCGGTCGGCGCGCTGGCCGCGTACGGCGCCTCCAAGGCCGGCCTCGTCTATCTCACCGGCGCCCTGGCGGCGGATTGGGCCCAATACGGCATCCGCGTCAACGCCATCTCACCCGGGTACATCAAGACCGAGATGAACAGCGCCTTTTTCGCGACGCCGGCCGGTGAAGCCATGATAGCCCGGATTCCGCAGCGGCGCCTCGGCCGCGAGCAAGACCTCGACGGCGCGCTGCTCTTGCTGGTTTCCGAGGCCTCGGCGCACATCACCGGCGCGAACATCGCCATCGACGGCGGCCACCAGCACGCGAGCATCTAGCCGTAACGTAACGCCGATGGCAACCGAGAAGATCGCCAGTAGTCCGTCCCCCGACGGCACCACCGCGCCGCGGCGCCTTTCGACCAAGGAGTACGAAAAAGAACTCCGGCGCCTCCAAACGGAGTTGCTGCGGCTTGAAGAATGGGTCCGGCACCAGGGGTTGCGGGTCATCGTCATCTTCGAGGGCCGCGACACCGCGGGCAAAGGCGGCACGATCAAGCGCATCACGGCGCTGCTCAATCCGCGCTCGTGCCGGATCGTCGCGCTGCCCGCGCCCACCGAGCGCGAGCGCACGCAGTGGTACTTCCAGCGCTACGTCGCGCACCTGCCTTCGGCCGGCGAGATCGTGCTGTTCGACCGGAGTTGGTACAACCGGGCCGGCGTCGAGCGCGTGATGGGCTTCTGCAGCGATGCCGAATACGACGAATTCCTCCGCTCCTGTCCCGAGTTCGAGCGCATGCTGATCCGCTCGGGGATCGTGCTCGTCAAGTACTGGCTATCGGTGAGCGACCAGGAGCAAGAGCGCCGCTTCGAGGCGCGGATCAACGACTCGCGCAAACGCTGGAAACTGAGCCCGATGGACCTGCAAGCGCGCGCGCACTGGGTCGACTATTCCGAGGCCAAAGACAAGATGTTCGCCTACACGGACGGCAAGGAATCGCCCTGGTACGTCATCGAGGCGGACAACAAGAAGAGCGCGCACTTGAACCTGATCGCGCACCTGCTTTCGCTGATCCCTTACGAAGCGGTGCCTCACGAGACCATCAACGTCCCGGCGCGCCAAAAACGCCGCTACGAGCGCCCGCCGAAGTCGCTGCAGACGATGGTCCCCACGCGCTACGAGGTGGAGTGAACATGCGAGTCAGCGACCTGTCGATGGATCCGCTCGTTGCGGTCACCCCCGAGGCGAGTCTCTCCGAGGTCGCCCGCCGGATGCGGATCGAAGATTGCGGTTCGGTTGCGGTGATGAGCGGGGGCCGGTTGGTCGGCATCATCACCGAGCGCGATCTCGTGCAAGCGATCGCCGACGGCATCGACCCGCGCGAGACGACGGCGAGTTTTTTCATGTCCGCCGATCCGGTCACGACGAGCGCCGCCGATGAGGTCTCGGCCGTGGCGCTGCGGATGATCGCGCTGGGCATCCGCCACCTCCCGGTCGTGGATGCCTCCGGAACGCCGACCGGCATGCTCTCCGCACGCCGGCTGGCCGCCGCGCTCGAAATCCGCTAGCGCGGGCCTAGCTTTTACTCAATTCGCGCTTGGCGATCGATTCGAGGTGGACTTCGTCGGGGCCGTCGGCGATGCGCAAGGTGCGAACCCAGGCCCAGGCTTGGGCCATGAACGTATCTTGTGAGACGCCTTTCCCGCCGTGCGTTTGGATCGCGCGGTCGAGCGTTTCCAGCGCGACGCGCGGCGCGACCACCTTGATCGCCGCGATCAGGACGCGGGCGGCCTTGTTCCCGCGTTCGTCCATCATCCGCGCGGCTTCGAGCGTGAGCAGCCGGGCTTGTTCGATCGCGATGCGGGATTCGGCGATCCAGGTGCGCACGACGCCCTGCTCGGCCAGCGGCTTGCCGAACGTGACCCGCTCCTTGGCTCGCGCCACCATCAGTTCGAGCGCGCGTTCCGCCAGGCCGATCGTGCGCATACAATGGTGGATGCGTCCGGGGCCCAGGCGCCCCTGCGCGATCTCGAAGCCGCGCCCTTCGCCGAAGATGATGTTCTCGGCCGGCACGCGGACGTTCTCGAACCGCATCTCGGCGTGGCCGTGCGGCGCATCGTCGTAGCCGAAGACCTCCAGCGGCCGCACGATGCTGACGCCGGGCGTGTCGCGCGGTACCAGGATCATCGACTGCTGGACGTGCTTGGGTGCCGCCGGGTCGGTCTTGCCCATCACGATGTAGATCGCGCAGCGCGGATCCTGCGCGCCGGATATCCACCATTTGCTGCCGTTCAGGACGTAGGAGTCGCCGTCGCGTTCGATGTGCAGGCGGATATTGGTCGCGTCGGACGAGGCGACGTCGGGTTCGGTCATCGCGAAGCCCGAGCGGATCGTCCCCGCGAGCAACGGTTCGAGCCAGCGTTTCTTCTGCGCCTGATTTCCGTAGCGCACGAGCACCTCCATGTTGCCGGTGTCGGGTGCGTTGCAGTTGAAGATCTCCGGCGCCCACAGGACGCGTCCCATGATCTCGCAGAGCGGCGCGTACTGGAGGTTTGTGAGCCCGGCTCCGTATTCGCTCTCGGGCAGGAACAGGTTCCACAATCCGGCCGCTTTCGCGCGCGCTTTGAGCGCTTCGACGATCGGCGGGATGGTCCAGCGGTCGGTGAATTGCGCGTGCTGCTGCGCGTACGCCGCCTCGTTGGGATAGACGTGCTCGTCCATGAACGCGGTCAGGCGCGCGCGGAGATCGGGGGTCGAAGCGGTGAGTGTCATGAGAGGGTTCCTCGTTGGCGGGCGCGGCCGGCGGCTCGGCCGAGGGCGGTGACGACGGTGCCGAGCGCGGCGAAACGTTCGTCGGTGGTATGGCCATGCACGTAGCGGGCGTAGATCTGCTGCGCGATCACCGCAATCTTGCACAGGCCGAAAATATAGGCGTACACCAGATCGCCGGCATCGCTTCCGCGCCGTTCGCAGTAGGCCTGGGCAAATCCGGCGCGTGAGAGCGCACCGGGCCGATCGGTCGGAACGAACGCGAACGGGCGCAACTCCGGTTCGTCGGGATCGATCCAATAGGCCAGCGTCGTGCCAACGTCGAGCAACGGATCGCCGACGGTCGCCATCTCCCAATCGAGCACCGCGCGGATACGCGCCGGGTCGCCGGGGTCGAACATGACGTTGTCGATCTTGAAATCGTTGTGGACCAGTGCGACGCCGGTCGGCGCGGGGAGGCGCTCGGCCAGCCAAGCGAATGCGGCTTCCAGTTCCGGCTGCGGCTCCGTGCGCGCGGCGGCGAAGCGCTGGGTCCAGCCCCGCACCTGGCGTTCGATGTAACCCTCGGGTTTGCCGAAGCCGGCGAATGCCGCGCCGCTCACGTCGACCGCGTGCAGGTCCGCCAGCGCGTCTGCGAGGGCGCTGGTCATCGCGTGCATCGCGCGCGCATCGATCCCCTCGAGGGTCCCGCTGCGCACGATGACGCCGTGGACGCGCTCCATCAGATAAAACGGCGCGCCCAGCACGGCGGTATCCTCGCAGAGCGCGATCGGATGCGGCGCGAGCGGATAACGCGGCGCGAGCGCGGCCAGCAGGCGGAACTCGCGCACCATATCGTGCCCGCCCTTGACGGCCGCGCCGAACGGCGGCCGGCGCAGCACGAGTTCCCGGTCGCCGGCGCGCACGAGATAGGTCAGGTTGGAGAAGCCGCGCGGGAACTGCTCGACCTGAAGTTCTCCGTGAGTCTCCCCCAGCGCCCGGCGCAGGAAGTCGCCGAGCGCCGCGAGATCGAGCGCCTCACCGGGCCGCACGGCGCGCGGGCGATCCTCCTGGACGTGCATCGGAAACGATGTGCGGCGATCCGGCCGCGATTGCCTGGCTGCGAAGGACACCGGTTCAGCCGTCTTTCGTCGGCGGCGTGCTCCCGAAGGCCGCCGCGAAGGTTGGACGCCCCGCGCTGAGAATCCGCACGGCCATGCCTCGGAGTGCCGTGTCGTACGCGATCGGCGGGTTCGCCCTCTTTTCGGTCGTCGCGGTGGCCGTGTGGTTCATTCAACCGTACTACACCGGGCTGATCACGCTGATCGGAATCTACGCGCTCGTGACGATCGGGCTCAACTTGTTCATGGGCTATGCCGGGCAGGTTTCGCTCGGTCAGGCGGCCTTCGTCAGTGTCGGTGCCTATGCGTCGGCGATCGTGACCGTAAAGGCGCACTTGAGTCCCTGGCTCGGCCTCGTCACCGGAGCGATCGCGAGCGCGCTCGTGGCCTACGTGCTGAGCTTCATCGTGCTGCGGCTGCGTGAGAACCTGCTCGCGCTCGCGACGCTGGCTCTGGGCATCGTCATCAACGTCGTTTTCAACCAGTGGGAGTTCGTCGGCGGATCGTCGGGGATCAACAGCATCCCGAGCTTCGCGCTGGGCGGCTTCACCTTCGACTTGCGCGCGCATGCGATCCTGAGCTGGTTGCTCGTCGCGCTCGGGCTGGCGTTCGCCGGTAATCTGGTGCGCTCGAATTTCGGCCGCGCGCTCGTCGCGATCTCAGCCGGTGAGTTGGGCGCCGCGTCGCTGGGCGTCGATGCGGAACGTCTCAAGCGGCAGACGTTCGTTCTCAGTGCCGTCTACGCCGGCGTCGCCGGTGCCGTGTACGCCTCGTATCAAACCTATATCGATCCAACGTCGTTCAGCTTTTTGCTGTCGGTGAACTTCGTCTTGATGTCGGTCCTGGGCGGCCTGCGCAGTCTGTGGGGTGCGCCGATCGGTGCGGCCGTCGTCGTCGCGCTCACGCAGATCCTGCAAACCGTGGTTCCCATCGTCATCCCCAGCGCGCGCGGCGATTTTCAATCGTTCTTTCTGGGCGTCATCTTGATCACGATGTTGATCTTCTTGCCCAAGGGTCTGGTGAGTCGATTCGGCGAGGCTCGCGCCTGATGGCGGCGCTCTGGCAATACTTTCTCGCCGGCGCCGTGAACGGTGCGATCTACGCGCTCGTGGCGGCGGGTTTCGTGCTCATCTACCGCATCACCGGAATCATCAACTTCGCGCAGGGCGAGTTCGTGATGATCGGCGCGATGACGGCAGCGACGCTGGCGGCGACCGGGATGCCTTCGCTCGAAGCGGCGGCGATCGCGGTCGTCGTGGCGGCGGTCGCCGGTGGGCTCTCCTATGTGCTGGCGATCCGTCCGGCGCGCAAAGCGACCGGCGTGACGCTCATCTTCATCACGCTCGGGCTCGACGTCGCGCTGCGCGGCCTGGGGCTGATCGTGTGGGGCACGAACCCGCTGAGCCTCAACGCGTTCACGGCGGGCGCGTCGATCGGGGTCTTCGGCGGCGTGATCCAGCCGCAGGCGCTGTGGGTGTTCGGCTCCGACGTGCTCGTCTTCGCGGCGCTCTACGTGTTCTTCCAGCGGACGTATCTCGGGACGGCGGTCCGCGCCGCGGTCGCGAGTCCGGCGATCGCCTCGACCTTCGGCATCCCGCTGCGCACGTTCGCGTTCTGGAGCTTCGTCGTCGCGGCCGCAATCGGCGGCTTGGGCGGCGTCGTCATCGCGCCGATCACGAGCGCGACCTACGACATGGGGCTGACCTTCGGTCTGGCCGGGTTCGTCGCTGCCGTGCTGGGCGGGCTCGAGAGCATCCCCGGGGCGCTCGTCGGCGGCTTTCTGCTCGGGGTCGTCGAGGACGTCTCGGGCGGCTTGCTCGCGACCGGCTGGGAGCAGGGCGTCGGCTTCCTGATCCTCGTGCTCGTGCTGGTGTTCCGTCCGCAGGGTCTGCTCGGCCGAAGGGTACGCAGCGCATGAACGCAACGCTCGCGGTTCGCGGCGTCACGATGCGTTTTGGCGGCGTTGTCGCCTTGGAAGACATATCCTTCGACGCGGAACCGGGCCGGGTGCTGGGCATCATGGGACCCAACGGCGCCGGAAAGACGACGCTGTTCAACGTGATCAGCGGCGTGCAGCCGCCCACGCGCGGGACCGTATCGCTGGGCGAGGTCCGGCTCACCGGCCGCGGCGTCGCCCAGATCGCCGCGCTCGGCGTGACGCGCACGTTTCAGACGCCGATGATGTTCTGGGGTCTCGACGTGCGCGAAAGCGTCGCGGTCGCCCTGGCGGCACGTGAAATCCACGGGACGTATCCGCCGGGACCCGAGCGCGTCTTGGTGCCCAGCGGACTGGGCCTGCCGCGCCGTCGCCACGCGGACGCGCGCCTGCGCGAACGCGCGGAGGAGATTCTGGCGGGGATGGGGATCGCCGAACTCGCCGATCGTCCCACCGAAAGCCTGTCCTTCGGCGAGGAGCGCTTTCTCGAACTCGCACGGGCGCTCGCGATCGAGCCCGTGATCCTGCTGCTCGACGAGCCGCTCTCGGGACTCAATCCCGACGAAGTCACCACGGTCTTGGAGACGATCGTGCGCGCGCGCGAATCCGGCATCGGCGTGGTGTTGGTCGAGCACGCCGTCGGCGAACTGCTCAGCGTGGCCGATCGCGTGGTGGTCTTGGATCACGGACGCAAGATCGCCGAAGGGCGCGCGCGCGATGTCGCCGCCGATCCGGTCGTCATCGACGCGTACATCGGGGACGAGCTCACGTGAGCGCGCCGGCGCTGGAGATCGAGGGGCTGAGCACGGTGCGCGGCCGGGTCCAAGTGCTCTGGGACGTATCGCTGCGCGTCGAACCGGGCGAAACGGTCGCGATCGTGGGCCCAAACGGAGCCGGCAAGACGACGCTGATCGGCTCGATCACCGGCCTCATCCCGGCCCGCTCGGGAGCGGTGCGAATCGCCGGGCAGGAGGTGGCGCGCGCCCAGCCCGAGCGCCTCGCGAGCCGCGGCGTCGCGCTGGTCCCCGAACGCCGCCAGGTCTTCGCGCCGCTGACGGTGCGCGAGAACCTGCTGCTGGGTGCCTATAGCCGGCGTGTCTCGCGCGCCGAACTGGCCGCCGACCTCGAGCACATCTTCGAGCTTTTTCCGGGACTGGTCCGCTACCGCGACACGCGCGCCGGTTCGCTTTCGGGGGGCGAACAGCAGATGGTGGCGATCGGACGGGCGTTGATGGCCAGACCAAACATGCTACTGCTGGATGAGCCCTCGCTGGGGCTCGCGCCCAAGGTGCGCAGTGAAATCTTCGGGGCCTTGGCGAAGCTGGCCGAACGAGGAGTTACGTTGGTTCTGGTGGAGCAGAACCTACGGCTCGCGGCGCGCATCTGCAGCCGCGCGTATCTCTTGCAGCGCGGCCGGATCGTCGGGACGGCAACGTCAGGCGAACTTGCCGCGCAGGCACGTCGCGTCTATCTGGAATCTTCCTAACACCCTTTACACCCCCCTCGAAGGAGTTGGTATGCGGTTAGCGATTCGATGGAGCGCGCTGGCGCTCGCACTTTTGTTCGGTATCGGCATGCTGCCGCGCAGCGCGGGCGCCGCGGCCGAGCCGTATCTGATCGGTGCGGTTGTTTCGGAGAGTGGTCCCGGTGCGTCGCTGGGCCGTCCGGAAGCAGACAGCATCCAGCTCGCGGTCGACACGATCAACAAAGCCGGCGGAGTCAACGGCCGGCCGTTGCAGGTCACGATTCTCGACGATGAGTCGAACGCGACCACGGCGGTCAACGCGGTCCGCAAGCTGCTCGATCAGCACGTGATCGCGATCTTCGGTTCCTCGCTCACGCAGACGACGCTGGCGATGGTGCCGATCGTGACGCAGGCGCACATCCCGCTGATCTCGTTTGGTTCGAGCGCGCAGATCATCCAACCGGTCGCGGATCGCCATTGGATATTCAAAACGCCGATCCTCGACTTCCACGTCGCCGAGACGCTGCAAGAGTTCATGAAGAAGAAGGGCCTCACGAAGGTCGCGGTCATCTATCGCGACGACGACTATGGCAAGACCGGTCTGCACCACTTCCTCGATGCGGGCCAGAAGCTCGGCTTCACCGTCGTCGATTCCGAAGCGATCGGGGCCGCTGCGACCGATGCCACCACGCAACTCACCAAGATCAAAGGGGCGAATCCCCAAGCCGTCGTCGTCTGGAGCACGCTTCCCTCGGTCGGCGTCGTGATCAAAGCGTATCGCGAACTCAACCTGCCCTACCCGATCTACTTCTCCGACGGCGCGGCGAATGGCGCGTTCCCCAAACAAGCCGGCGCGGCACTCGACGGCGCGCACATCGCCAGCACCAAGATCAACGTGGCAGACGAGTTGCCGGCGTCGGATCCGCAACGCGCCATCATCAACAAGTACATCCACGATTTCTCGCTGGCTTACCCCAAGGATTTGCCGGTGAGCATCTTCGGCGGCTTCGGCTACGACGGGGTAAACATTCTCGCTGCGGCGCTGGCGAGTGCCAAGTCGAGCGACCCGGACAAACTCCGTGACGCCATCGAACACGCCTCGTGGGACGGCGTAACCGGCTCGTTCCGGCTGTCGATCGCCGATCACAACGGTCTCTCGACGTTCTCGACCGTGATCACGGAGATCGTCAACCAGCACTTCACCATCGCGAAGTAAAATCGCCGCCTTACGCCGGCACGCGACCATGTCATCCTGAGCCTGTCGAAGGATGGAGCTGCCACGAACTCTGCTACGCCCATCCTTCGACAGGCTCAGGATGACATTTCGACAGGCTCAGGATGACATTTCGACAGGCTCAGGATGACATTTCGACAGGCTCAGGATGACATTGAATCAGGATGACATTACACCGGGCCAATCGTTCTCCCGAAAAAACTCCCTTGCTCGACTTTAAGAAGGTTCTGACGTTCTGACATGCGGTTAGCGATTCGATGGAGCGCGCTGGCGCTCGCACTTCTGCTCGGCATCGGGCTGGCTCCGCGCGGCGCAGGCGCCGCGAACGAGCCGTATCTCATCGGCGTGGTCGTCTCCGAGAGCGGCCCCGCTGCCTCGCTGGGCCGTCCGGAAGCGGACAGCGTTCAGCTTGCGGTCGACGCGATCAACAAGGCCGGCGGGGTCAACGGCCGGCAACTGCAGGTGACGATTCTCGATGACGAGTCGAATCCGACGGCCGCGGTCAACGACGTGCGCAAGCTGCTCGACCAGCACGCGATCGCGATCATCGGTTCGTCGATCACGCAGGCGACGATGGCCGTCGTGCCGATCGTCACGCAGGCGCACATCCCGCTCATTTCGCTGGCCTCGAACGCGCAGGTCATCCAGCCGGTCGCCGATCGGCATTGGATATTCAAGATGCCGATCAACGATTTCCACGTCGCCCAGACGCTGCAAGAGTTCATGAAAAAGAAGGGCCTCACGCAGGTCGCGGTCGTCTATCGCGACGACGACTACGGCAAGACGGGCCTGAGCCACTTCCTCGATGCCGGCACGAAGCTCGGTTTCACCGTCGTCGATTCCGAAGCCATCGCCGCGAGCGCGACCGACGCCACGACGCAGCTCACCAAGATCAAAGCAGCGAATCCGCAGGCCATAGTCGTCTGGAGCACGCTGCCCTCGGTCGGCGTGGTGATCAAGTCGTACCACGAACTCGGTCTCTCGTACCCCATTTATTTTTCCGACGGCGCGGCCAACGGCGTCTTTCCAAAACAAGCGGGTGCGGCGCTCAACGGCGCGTACATCGCCAGCACCAAGATCAACATCGCCGATCAATTGCCGGCTTCCGATCCGCAGCGGACGGTCCTCGACACGTACATCCGCAGTTTCGCGAGCGAGTACCCGAAGGACTTGCCGGTGAGTATCTTCGGCGGCTTCGGCTACGATGCCGTGCACGTGCTCGCCGTCGCGCTGGCAAGTGCGAAGTCGAGCGACCCCGAGAAGCTGCGCAGCGCCATCGAGCACGCCTCCTGGGACGGCGTGACCGGTTCCTACCGGCTCTCCAGCGGCGATCACAACGGGCTCTCGACGTTCTCGACCGTGATCACGCAGATCGAAAACAACCGCTTCACGCTCGCGAAATAATGCTGGCAACGGGCGAACTCGAGCGCGCGTACCGCGCGATGTCGCTGGCGCGCGCGCTCGATGAGCGCATGTGGCGGCTCGCGCGCGCGGGGCGCGCCCATTTCGCCGTGCCGTGCGCCGGCCACGAAGCCGTCTCGATCGGCTACGCGTTGCAGATGGTCGTGGGCCGCGATTACGTCGCCCCCCACTATCGGGATCTGGGCGCCATGCTGCTGCTGGGGATGGAGCCGCGCAACGTCATGTTGCATTTCTTCGCCCGCCGCGCCGACCCCAACGCCGGGGGCCGGCAGCCGTACGCGCATTGGGGCTCGCGCCGGCTAGGGGTACTCTCGCAGCAGGGACCCCAACCCAATCAGGTCACCCACGGTGTCGGCTCGGCTTGGGCCTCCAAGTACGCGCGTGACGGCGGCGTAACGATCGTCGCGTTCGGCGACGGCGGGGCGCAAAAAGGCGAAGTCCACGAAGCGATGAACTTTGCCTCGGTCCACAAGCTGCCGTGCGTGTTCGTCATTCATCGCAACGGCTACACGCAATCGGTCCCAAGCGCGCTCGAATACGCGCCGCAGGTGCTCGCCAAGCGCGCCGCGGGATATGATATGCCGGGGGTTACCGTCGACGGTGCCGACCTCGAGGCGGTGGCCGATGCGGCGCAGACGGCGGTCGACCGTGCGCGCGCCGGTGCGGGCCCGACGCTCGTCGATGCCGTCTGCGTGCGCTTCATGCCGAACACCTCGAACGACGACGATTCGATCTACCGCTCCGCCGAAGAGCGCGCCGGCTTGCGAGCGCGCGACCCGCTGGCACTGCTGCGCGCGCGGGTGGACGCGGAGTTCGCCGTCGCGGTCGACGCTCAGAGCCTGCAGACCGCGGAGGACGCGGCGACCTGGGCCGAGCAGCAAGCTTCATGACGGCTCCCCTCACACGCGTCCGCGAGAATGACGCCCATGCCTTTGTCATCCGCGCGCTCACCAAAGTGGGGGTCAGCGAAGCACAGGCCCGCAACGTCGCAAACCTGCTGACGACGGCCGATCTGCGCGGGATCGAATCGCATGGGATCGCGCGGCTGCGCTGGTTCTACGTCGATCGTATTCGCAACGGCGGGATCAATCCGAATCCGGCCTACCGGATCGTCCGGGAGACGCCGGTCTCCGTGCTGATCGATGCCGACAACGGCCTGGGCCATCCGGTCTCCGTGCTGGCCATGAAGAAGACGATCGAGAAGGCGCGCGAGCGGGGCATCGCCTTCGGCGCCGTGCGCAACTCCAACCACTACGGCATCGCCGCCCATTACGCGATGATGGCGCTCGAACACGACATGATCGGGATGTCGTCCACCGACTCGGCGCACTTCGCGATCCCGACCTACGGACGCGACAAGATGCAGGGCACGAATCCGTTCGCGTTCGCCGTTCCGACCGACAAGGAGCCCGCCTTCGTGCTGGACTTCGCGACGACGACGGTCACGTACGGCAAGCTCGAAGTGTACGAACGCCGCGGGCTCGAACTGAAACCGGGCTGGGCCGTCGACCGCAACGGCGCGGGGACGGGCGATCCGACCGAAGCGCGCTTTCACGGCGCACTTACGCCGCTGGGCGGCATCGGCGTCGAGAACGGCGGTCACAAGGGCTACGGCTTGGGTGCGCTCTCGGAGATCCTGTGCGGTGTTCTCGCGGGCGGCATCTTCGGGACCGGACTGAGTTTGCCCGAGGGCCTCAGCGCGCCGGGTGGGATCACTTCGCACTGGTTCGGCGCGCTGCGCGTCGACGCGCTGCGCAACGTCGCCGACTTCAAGCGCGACATGGACCGCGAGCTGCGGATGTTCAAGGACAGCGCGAAAGCGCCGGGGCAGGATCGCATCTACGTCTCCGGCGAGATCGAGCACGAGAAGACGGTCGAGTACCTGCGCGACGGCGTCCCCGTGCTCGACAAAGTCTGGGCCGATCTCGATGCGATGGCGGACGAGATCGGTATTCCGAGATTGGAGCGGTTCACCGTTGGCTGAAGCGGTCGTCGTCGCCGCCGTGCGGACCCCGATGGGACGCTACGGCGGAGTACTCGCCTATACACGCCCAGACGACCTGGGAGCACTCGCGATCGCAGCGCTGGTGAAGCAAACCGGCGTCGATCCCAATGCGATCGAAGACGTCTTCTGGGGCGCCGCCAATCAAGCCGGTGAGGACTGTCGCAATGCAGGCCGGATGGCGGTGCTACTCGCCGGGTTGCCGGTGAGCGTCGCGGCGACGACCCTCAACCGCCTCTGCGGCAGCGGCCTGCAGGCCCTCAATTCCGCTTTTCACGCGATCAAGGCCGACTGCACGGACATCGCGATCGCCGGCGGAGCCGAGTCGATGACACGCGCGCCGTTCGTCATGCTCAAAGCGGAGAAGGCGTTCGACCGAGCGCCGCAGATTCACGACACGACGCTCGGGAACCGCATGATCAACCCGGCGCTGGCCGCGCTGTATCCGCCGATTTCGCTCGGCGAAACGGCCGAAAACGTCGCCGAGCAGTTCAAGGTGACGCGCGACGATCAAGACGCCTTTGCGTACGAGTCGCAGCAAAAGTGCAAGGCGGCGGTGGACGCCGGCCGCTTCGCGGACGAACTCGTCCCGATCACCGTCCCCGCGGCCAAGGGCACGATGCTCGTCGCGGCCGATGAGGCACCGCGGCCCGAGACGACGCGCGAAGCACTGGCGAAGCTCAAGCCGGTCTTCCGCGCCAACGGAACGGTGACGGCCGGCAATTCATCGCCGCTCAACGACGGCGCCGCGGCGTTGCTGGTGTGCAGTGCTCAAACCGCCGAACGGCATGGGTGGCAGCCGCTGGCGCGGGTCGTGACCACGGCGACCTTCGGCGTCGATCCGTCCGTCATGGGGATCGGCCCGATCGGGGCGACCCGGCGGGCGCTCGAGCGAGCGCGTCTCTCGGTCGCCGATCTCGATCTGGTCGAACTCAACGAGGCTTTCGCGGCTCAGAGCGTCGCGTGCGTGCGCGAACTCGGCCTCGATCCGGCGATCGTCAACGTGAACGGCGGGGCGATTGCGCTGGGGCACCCGCTGGGCTGCAGCGGTGCCCGCCTGGTTGCGACGCTGCTCCACGAATTGCGGCGGCGCGGCGGCCGCTACGGCCTCGCCACCATGTGTATCGGGATGGGGCAGGGCATCGCGACCGTGTTCGAGCGAGTGTGACGTCTCAGACAATTCTGGGAAGACTCTAATCCAAGTCGCGGTTGCGAGCGCAACGCCGGCCGTTCCTCAGAACGTTTTCAGGTCGGGGAAGGAGCAACCCGACAGGTATGCACTCATCAAACTCTTCTTGGCGCGTTCTCGGGACCGCGGGGCTGGCAGCAGCGGTGTTCGTTGCGGCATTCTCGCCGCTGATAGCGTCGGCCCAAACCGACCAGACCCAAGCCGGACCGCCGGTCGCGCGGCTGTCCGTCATCGAAGGCGATGTCTCGATCCGCCGCGGGGATTCGAGCGACACCGTCGCCGCGACGCTCAACGCGCCGTTGATGCAAAACGACTATCTCTCGACCGGGCCTACGGCGCGCGGCGAGGTGCAGTTCGACGGCGACTCCACGGTTCGGCTGGACAACAGCGCCCAGTTGCGCCTGATCAACCTCGATCCGGCGCATCGCGAAGCACAACTCGCCGAAGGTGACGTCGACGTGCGCGTGTTCCACAACATCGACGGTGCGGTTCAGATCGATACGCCCTCCGTGTCGGTGCGGCCCGAAGATGCCGGCAGCATTCGCGTCGGCGTGACGACGGATGGCCAAACGCGCATCACCGTGCGCTCCGGTCGCGCGCAAATTTTTTGGCAGAACGGTTCGCAAGATCTCGGGCCCGGTTCGACGCTCGCCGCGAGCGGTAGTCCGGAGAACCCGCAGTTGACGTCGATCGCCACGCTCGGTTACGACGAGTTCGACACGTTCAATCGCACGCGGGACGGCAACTTCAACGTCGCCTTCCAAGATCCCAACGTCAGCGATCAAATCCCCGGTACGGGCGACCTTTCACAGTACGGCCAGTGGCAAGAAGACCCGGCCTACGGTCAGGTGTGGACGCCCAACACGACCGCGCCCGACTGGGCGCCCTATACGGATGGAAACTGGGTCTGGCAGCCGACCTACGGCTACACCTGGGTGAGTGCCGAGCCATGGGGCTGGGCGCCCTATCACTATGGCCGCTGGTATTACAACACGTCCTGGCAGCGCTGGGCCTGGTCTCCGCCGCCGGTCGCCTTCGCGCCGCCGGTCTACGAGCCGGCGCTGGTGGGATTCGTCACCTTCGGCCCCGGCGGCGGCTTCGATGCCGGCGTCGGGTACGGTGGGGTGAGCCTCGCGTTCGGCAATATCGGGTGGGTGCCGCTCGCGCCGCACGAGATCTATCATCCCTGGTGGGGCGGCGGGTACCAGCGCGCCGCGAACATCAGGAATGTCGAGATCGGCAGGGTATACCGCAACGCGTATGCGCCGCGCGGCTTCGTCGGCGTGAGCGCGCAACAGTTCGCCGGCGGGAACGTCTACCGTCATACCCAGGCGCTCTCGCCGGCCGCCGTGCGCGGCGCGACGATCCTGCGTGGGCCGGTCCCGTTCGCTCCGTCAGCCGCGAACCTGCGGTATACGCGAACCGCGGCTAGTGCTCCGGTTCGCTCGGCGCTCTTCGAGAACCGCACGTTCGCCGGCAATCGCCCGGGCGCGGTCGCGTCCTTCGAAGCGCAACGCGCGCAGGCAAGCCGCGAGATTCAATCGGCCGCGCAGCGGCCGGAGACGCGGACCTTGCCGCCGGAGTCGGCGCTACGCTCGACCGCGACCGTACCGGAAGCGTCCCGTTCGTTCGCCGCGACGGAGCGCATCCCGAGTTCGACCGCGACGCTGCGCCAGGCCGCGCCCAGCGACGCTTGGTCGCGCTTCAGCACCGCGCGCGGCGCCGCGCCGGAAAGCGCCGGCGGTTCGACGGCACCGCAATACCGGCAGAATACGGAAGCTTGGCGTTCGCAAGCGCCGAGCTACGCCCGTCCGGCCACCGCCGGCACCGGTTACCGCTCCCCCGCAGCAGGCTCGTCGTATCAACGCCCGAGTGCCACGTATCAACGCCCGGCCGCATCGTATCAGCGCCCGAGCGCGACGTATCAGCGCCCGAGCGCGACGTATCAACGCCCGAGCGCGAGCTATCAGCGCCCGAGCGCGACGTACAATCGTCCGGCTGCGGCGGCGAGCCGTCCGAGTGCGCAGCGCTCGGCTCCGCGCGCGCAACCGCAAGACAATCGCCGCCAGTAGCGCGTCCGTCACGGGACGGAAAAAACGACCGGTGCGAGCCGGTCGTTTTTCTTTCTTGCACCAAAGTACGCATCGCGCTGCAATACGTCATCCTGAACGCGGTTAGGCGGCGCCGCCGAGGTAGGCGGCGGCGACGGCGTCGTTTGCGAGGAGTTCGGTGCTCGGGCCGGCGAGGGCGATGCGGCCGAGTTCGAGGACGTAACCGCGCGAGGCGACGGCGAGCGCGGCGCGTGCGTTTTGCTCGACCAGCAAGACCGACGTGCCGCGCGCGTTGATCTCCGCGATCACCGCGAAGATCGTCTGCACCAAGAGCGGCGCGAGGCCGAGCGACGGTTCGTCGAGCAGCAAGAGGCGCGGGCGAGCCATCAACGCGCGGCCGATCGCGAGCATCTGCTGCTCGCCGCCGGAGAGCGTGGCGGCGCGCTGATCGAGGCGCTCGGCCAGCCGCGAGAAGACCGTGAGGACCCGGTCGGTATCCTCGGCGATCTCGCGTTTCGAGCTGCGCGTGTAGGCGCCCAGGGCGAGGTTTTCGCGCACGGTCATGCGCGGGAAAATATGGCGGCCCTCTGGGGCATGGCCGATCCCGGCGCGTACGATGCGTTCGGCCGGGACCTTCGTGATGTCGGCACCGTCGAAGCGGATCGTGCCGGCGGCGGCGTGCATCAGGCCGCTGATCGTGCGCAGGGTCGTCGTCTTCCCCGCGCCGTTCGCGCCCAGCAACGTCACGATCTCGCCTTGTTCGACGCGCAGGGCGATCCCGTCGAGCGCGGTGATGCGCCCGTAACGCGCGACCAGGCCGTCGACCTCGAGCAGCGCCATCAGGCCGGCTTGCCGAGGTAGGCGTCGATGACGTGCGGGTCGGCGCGAATCTCGGCTGGGGTTCCGGCCGCGATCTTCACGCCGTGATCGAGCACGGTGATGCGCTCCGCGACCCGCATGACCAGGCCCATGTCGTGTTCGATGAGCAGCACGGTCGTGCCGCCGGCCCGGATGCGCTCGAGCAAGTCGACGAACGAATTCTTCTCGGTCGGGTTCATCCCAGCGGCGGGCTCGTCGAGCAGCAGCAACCGCGGCTCCGCCGCGAGCGCGCGCGCGATCTCGAGCTTGCGCTGCGAGCCGTAGGGGAGGTCGGCGGCGGCCGAATCGTCGACGCCGGTCAGCCCGACGAAACCCAATAACTCGCGCGCCCGTTCGCGGACCCGCCGCTCCTCCCGGCGCTGACGCGGCGTATGCAGGATCGCGTCGACGAGATTCGCGTGCAAGCGTACGTGTTCGCCGGTCATCACGTTCTCCAGCACGGACGCCTGCGCGAAGAGGCGGATGTTCTGGAACGTGCGCGCGATCCCCAGGCCGACGATCGCCGCCGTATCGCGCCCGTCGATCCGCGCGCCGTCGAAGAGCACGTGCCCCGCCGTCGGCCGGTAGATGCCGGTGAGCACGTTGAAGACCGTCGATTTGCCTGCGCCGTTGGGCCCGATGAGTGCGGCGATCGAGCCGCCTTCGACCGCGAAATCCAACGCATCGATGGCGACCAGGCCGCCGAAGCGTAGCGTCAGGCCTTGCAGTTCGAGCAGCGCCATCAGGGCATCGCCTCAGCGCTCGTCATTCGAAGTTCGGCGCGCCGGCGCCGGTTGGGGATGAGACCTTCCGGGCGCAGCACCATCGTGATCACCAGAATCACGCCGTAGATCAAGAAGCGCGAGTTGCTCAGATCGACGTGGACGTGCGCGATCGCGGCGATGATGGTGGTAGCCTGCGGCAAGAGAAAGCGGTCGAGCGACGAGATCAACAGGCTGCCGACGACGACGCCGATGATGTTCCCCATCCCGCCCAGCACGAGCATCGAGAGAATCGCGACCGAGACCGCGAACTGGAACTGATCGGGCGAGACGAGTTGGAGCTTCGCGCTGTAAGCCACGCCCGCCAGACCGCTGAACGACGCACCCAGCGCAAAGGCGGCGAGCTTGGTCGTCGTGGTGTTGATGCCGACGTGTTTGGCGGCGAGTTCGTCCTCGCGGATCGCGATCCAGGCACGGCCCACGCGCGATTCGCGCAGATGCTGGGCGACGACGATCGCAAGCACGATCAGCGCGAGCATCACGTAATAGTACGGCAGCACGTTGAAGCCGAAGCGATAGCCGAAGAACACCGGCTGGTCGAGCTGCCCCAACCCGTTGGGTCCACCCGTCCATTGCGGCAGGTTGAGGAACGTCTGCGGGACGATCTCGCCGAAGCCGAGCGTCACGATCGCGAGGTAGTCCCCGCGCAGCCGTAACGTCGGCGCGCCGAGCAGGATGCCGAAGACTGCCGCGATCCCCGAGGCCAGGAAGAGCATCACCCAAAACGGGATGTGGACGCCGAACTGGGGTGAGGCGAGCATCGCGTACGCGTACGAGCCGATCGCGAAGAACGCCGCGTAGCCCAAATCGAGCAGGCCCGCAAACCCGACCACGATGTTGAGGCCGAGCGCGAGCAGCACGTAGGCGCCCGCGTCGGTGAGGAAGTTGACGAAGCCGGCGTCGCGCACGACCAGCGGCAACAGCGCCGCCAGCGCCAAGCAGGCAAACCCCGCCGCGCGCGTGCGCATCAGGCCTTGTTCGGCAGCGTCTCGCCGAGCAGCCCCGACGGACGCACGATCAGCACGACGACCAGGAGCGCGAAGACCACGATGTTGCTCCACTGATCGGAGAGGAACTGCGTGGTGAGCGACTCGACCAAGCCGATCGCGAAGCCGCCGAGCATCGCACCGGCAAGGTTCCCGATTCCGCCCAGCACGGCCGCCGTGAACGCTTTCAGCCCGGCGGCGAACCCGTTGAAGAACCAGGTTGTGCCATAGTAGACGCCCGAGACGAACCCGGCCGCACCGGCCAGCGCCGAACCGATGAAGAACGTCAGCGCGATCGTCGCGTTGATGTCGATCCCCATCAGGCGCGCGGCGTCGCGGTCCTGTGCGGTCGCGCGCATCGCCGCGCCGAGCTTGGTGCGCGTCACGAACCACTGCAAGACGATCATCAGGACGACGGCGAGCACGATCACGAACGCCTGCTTCGCGGCGATTTCGACCGGCCCGACGTGCAGCGCCGGATTGGGCAGGATCTGCGGGAACGGCAAGGGCGAGGGACCGTGCCAGTAGATCATCAGGTTCTCCAGGATGAACGAGACGCCGATCGCCGTGATCAACGGCGCGAGCCGTGGCGCGTTGCGCAGCGGGCGGTAGGCGAAGCGCTCGATGATGACGCCGACGAGGCCGCTCAGTACCATCGCGAGCACGACGGTCACGACGACCGCGACGATCAGGAACGGTCCGTGCAACTCGCCGGTCGCGCCGAGTAGCGCGAGAATCGCGAGCGAAAAGAACGTGCCCAGCGTGTAGACGTCGCCGTGCGCGAAATTGATCAGCTCGATGATCCCGAAGACCATCGTGTAGCCCAGCGCGATCAGCGCGTAGATCCCCCCGAGCGCGAGGCCGTTGACGATCTGCTGCGCGAGGAGCGTCACGGGCGCGCCGCCCTACTTGCTGACGGTATAGACGTCGACGGTCACGACCTTGCCCGCTTTGACGCTCTGCAGCGTGATCACGGGCGCCGTCGTATCGCCGTTCGCGTCGAACCCGACGCTGCCGATCGGCGATGCGAAATCCTGGGTCGCGGCCACGTTGGTCAGCACCGCGTCGCGCGTGGGGAACCCGCCGCCGGCGGCGATCGCCTTCTCGATCGCCGCGAGCACGATCTTCGTCGCCGTGTAGGCGGGCGCGCTGTAGCCGCCGGGCTCCGACTTGAACCGGCTGCGGTATGCTTTGACGAAGCTCCGTGCGCTGGCCAGCCGGTTCACATCCGGCGCGGCGATCGTCCAGTAGGTGCCGTCGGCGGCCGCGCCGGCGGTCTTGAGGAAGTCGTCGCTCGCGATGCCGTCGCCGCCGAAGTACGGCAGCTTGCCCAGGCCTGCGTCGGGCATCTGCCGGCGCAAGAGCGCGCCACCGGTCGACGAGACCCCGCCGAAAAACAGCATATCGGGCTTGGCCGCGGCGATCTTGGTGAGCAACGCCTTGAAGTCTTGCTGGTGCGAGGCGAGGTGCTCGTGGCCCAGGATCGTGAGGCCGTCCTTGATCGATTCGGCGGCGAACGCATCCGCCAGATCGAGTCCGTACGTCTCGTTGTCGTCGACGATGAAGACGCGTGTGAGCCCCAGAGTTTGCGCGAAGTGCGCGAGCGCCGCACCTTGCTTCGCGTCGCGCGTGCAGACCCGGAAGAACGCGACGCGGTCGGGATGGCTCTGGCGCAGCGCTTTCGCAGGTGCGCCGATCGTCAGCACGTCGGCGGTCGCCGCGGGACTGATCTGCGCGAGGCCGGCGTCATTGGTGAGCGGGATCTGTGACTTCGCGACGTTCGAGTTGTACGGCCCGACCAGCGCCAGGACGGCGGCGTCGCCGATGAGCGTCTTCACGTTCTGCGCGCCTTGCGCCGGGTCGTGCAACCCTTGCGACGTGTCGTCGAGCGCGTCGGCCTCCACGGTATACTTCCCGCCGGCGAAGCCGCGGGCGTTGGCTTCCTCCACCGCCAGCACGGCGCCGTTTTCGGTCGGCAGGCCGACGGCGGAGTCGGCGCCGCTGAGCGGCAGGTCGATTCCGATCTTGATCGTGTTGCCCGCCGGAGCGGACGAGGACGAGCACGCGACGAGCGCGAGCACGGCAAGGAGCGCGAGCGATGACGTACGCATGCGCCCCCCTACGGCTTCAAGTGGACGGCCGCCTTCAGGCGACCAATTCCCGCACCGCCGCCGCATTGAAATACGACGCCTGCGGGTGGTGGATGATGATCGCCGCCGTCGACTGCTCCGGGACGATCTGAAAGGCCTCCGTCAGGGTCGTCCCGATCGCGTTCTGGGCGTCGAGTAAGCGCCAGACGATCTCATGCTGCGCGAGATCCGGGCACGCGCCGTAGCCCCAGCTATAGCGTTTTCCACGTTCGCCCTCGAGTTGGAGTTCGGAGCGCACGAGCCGGTGCGTCCATTCGGCGAGCGCCTCCGCCGACTGCACCGAGAACCCGTGCAGAAAATACGAGGCGCTGTAGTCGTTTTGCGCCTGGAGCGCATCGATCTCGTGCGAAACGGTGCGGCCCATGGTGACGACTTGGAGCGCGATCACGTCGCTGGCCGCGCCGTCCTCGGGCTCGCGCAGGTAGTCGGCCAGGCAGAGATGATCGCCGCCCGCTTGGCGCGCGAAGCGCAAGCGCGCGATCTCCCGCGTGGGGTCGGCCGGATCGTAGACGAGGATGTCGTCGCCGGAACCCGCGGCCGGGAAGAAGCCGTAGACGACGCGCGGCTCGAGCAGTGGACGCGCCTCCGCTTCGCGCTGGAAGGCGGCCAAACGCGGCTCGAACTCGCGAGCGACGATCGTATCCCACTGCTCGCCCTTGAGGTTGCCGCCGCCCCACGAGAGCCGGTAGAGGCTGCGCAGATCGAAGTGCGGCCAGAGTTGGCGCACATCGATCCCGACCAGGGTGCGCGCGCCGAAGAACGGCGCCTGCGGCGCTGCGACGATGGAGAGCCGGTCGCGCGCCGACGCACCGCTCGGAGCGCTCGTGCCGCTGCTGCGGACGAGCGCGTGCGCCCGTTCCGCTTCGGCGCGGATCGTCGCCACGAACGCGCCTCGTGCCTCGGGCGCGGCGGTGAGCCGGTCCATGATGTCGAGCCCCTCGAAGGCGTCCTTCGCGTAGAACAGCCCCGGCTCGAAGTAGCGGTCCCCGTCCACGAACGCGATGCGCCGGCCGAAGTCACGGTTGATGGCGGCGCCGCCGACGACGATCGGAAAGGCCAGCCCGCGCGCATCCTGTTCCTTGACGCAGATCGGCATCTGCTTCGAGGTCGAGACGAGCAGCGCCGAGAGCCCGATCGCGTCGGCCCCGACCTCGACCGCCTTGTCGAGGATCTTGGTCATCGGCACTTGCTTGCCCAGATCGTAGACCGTGTAGCCGTTGTTCGAGAGGATCGTGTTGACCAGGTTCTTGCCGATGTCGTGGACGTCGCCGAAAACCGTGGCGAGCACGACCTTCCCCTTGGACTCGCCCTCGGCACGATCCAGGAACTGCTCGAGGTGCGCGACCGCGCGCTTCATCACTTCGGCGGACTGCAGCACGAACGGCAGGATCAACTCGCCGGCGCCGAAGCGGTCGCCGACGTCTTTCATCGCCGGCAGGAGCACGTTGTTCAGCACGTCGACGGGCTCGCGGGTGAGCAAGACCTCGTCGATCTTCTGCTCGATCCCGTCCTTGCGGCGGCGCAAGATCGCGTTGTGGATGCGCGTCTCGACCGGCGCGCCGGCATCGTCTTCGACGGGTGCGGCGCCCGCAGCGGCGCCGTCGCCGCCCTTCGCCTCCCAGTGCGCGATCAGCCGCGCCAGCGCGTCCGGCCGGCGGTTGAACACGAGTTCGTCGCACAGCGCGCGCTCCTGGGCCACCAACTCCGCGTAGGGCGTGACGTCCTTGGGATTGACGAGCGCCATATCGAGCCCCGCCTCGACGCAGTGGTGCAAGAAGACCGAGTTCAGCGCCGCGCGCGCGCCGGGCTTGAGCCCGAACGACACGTTGGAGACGCCCAGCGACGTGAGCACGCCGGGCAGCCGCTCCTTGATGAGCCGGATCCCCTCGATCGTCTCGATCGCCGATTCGGCGAATTCGGGATCGCCGGTGGCCAGCGTGAAGGTGAGCGCGTCGAAGATCAGCGCGCCGGGCTGCAGGGCGAACTCGCCGGTCACGATGCCGGCGATGCGTTCGGCGATCTCGAGCTTGCGTTCGCGCGTCTTGGCCATCCCGGTCTCGTCGATCGTCAGCGCGACGACGGCGGCACCGGCCTCGCGCACCAGCGGCATCACCGCGTCGATCCGTTCGCGTCCGTTTTCAAGGTTGATCGAGTTGACGATGGCCCGGCCCGCGTAGATCTTGAGGGCCGCTTCGATCACGCGCGCTTCGGTCGAGTCGATCATCAGCGGCGCTTCGACCGACTGGGCGAGCCGCTTGACGATCGTGCTCATCTGCACGTCCTCGTCGACCCGCTCGGTGAGCGCGGTGCACACGTCGAGCAGATGGGCCCCGCCTTCGACCTGTTCGCGGCCGACGAGCACGATCTCGTCGTAGTCGTCGGCGAGCAACAGCCGCTTGATCTTGCGCGAGCCTTGCGAGTTGATGCGCTCGCCGACGAGCGTGACGGTGCCGTCCTGCTTGAGGGCGACCGCGGTCATCGACGAGGCGGCGAATTGCAGGGGCTTAGCCTCGGGGGCACGGCCGACGAGTCCCACGACCGCTGCGGCGAACGCGCGGATGTGATCGGGCGTCGTCCCGCAGCAGCCGCCGATGGCGTTGACGCCGAGATCGGCGGCGAACGCGCGCAGTTCGCGCGCCATTTCGTCGGGCGCCTCGGGGTAGATCGTCTCACCCTTGGGCCCCATGATCGGTAAGCCCGCGTTCGGGATGACGCTCACGTAGCAGCGCGAGTTCGCGACGAGGTAGCGCACCGCGTCGCGCATGTGCGCCGGACCGGTCGAGCAATTGAGGCCGATCACGTCGATGGGCAACGCGTCGAGCGTCGCGCAGACGGCGCTGATGTCGGTGCCCAGCAGCATGCGCCCGGTCACGTCGAGCGTTGCTTGCGCCTGGATCGGCACGCGCCGCACGCCGCGCGCGAAGGCGCGTTCGATCCCGGCGATCGCCGCCTTCATCTCCAAGAGATCCTGACTCGTCTCGAGCAGCAGCACGTCGACCCCGCCCGCGACGAGATGTTGGGCCTGTTCGGCATACAGCGCGGCGAGTTCGTCGAAGGTGATTTTCGAGAGCGCCGGATCGGACGAGGAGATGAGCATTCCGGTCGGGCCCATCGAGCCGGCCACGAAGCGCGGCCGGTCCGGCGTCGCGAACCGGTCGGCGGCTTCACGGGCGAGCCGCGCGCCGTCGCGGTTGATCTCTGCCACGCGCGCGCCCAAGCCGTATTCGTCGAGCTTGAGCCGCGAGGCGGTGAACGTGTCCGTTTCGACCACGTCCGCGCCGGCGGCAAAATAGGCTTCGTGAACGCCGCGGATGAGGTCCGGGCGGCTCAGGACGAGGGCTTCGTTGCAACCGTGATAGGCGGCACCGCCGAAGGCCGCGTCGTCCAGCTCGAGCGCCATGAGTTGGGTGCCCATCGCCCCGTCGAAGACGAGGACGCGGTTGTCGAGGGCGGCGAGGTACGGCGAACGGCTCATCCTTCTTGATTCGTCCGCCGGCTGAACATTGCATACCCTGAATTGTCCGATTTGTGAAAATCTGTCAAAATCGGACAAATGACTACGAGCACTCTTGAGCGCCGGCTCGAACGCGCCGTCGCGGCGCTCCGCGCGCTGCCGCCGCGTGCGGCGATCGGCACGGAGACCCGCCGGTTGTGGCGCGCGGAGATCGCCGGTTCGGTGCGGCTTGCCGGGGTGAGCTTGACGGCCGGCGAGGTCGACGCCCTGCTCGACCGTGGCATTGCGCGTGGTGACCATCCGTTCGATGGCTACGTGCTGGTGCGAGCCTACGCGCAGGCGAGCCGTTGGGTTGCCGCGCAGCCGCGCCGCGAAGCCGGCGACCCGGCGCCGCTGGTCACGGTCGAGGCGATCCGGCGACTCAACGGCCTGGCCCGGGGAGTCAGCGGCGGCGGTGCCTGGCGCACCGGGAACCGGCCGGTCCGCGAGGGGATCGTCGCGGCGGCGGCCTGGCTCGTCCCACGTGAAGTGGAGGCCTACGCGCTGCGCGCCGGACGCGGCCCGGGTGAGGGATCGCTCGCCGGGTGGCTAGCCCGCTCCCTCTCCCAATTGACCCGGATCGCGCCGTTCGACGAGGCCAACGGGCGCACCGCACGGCTCACGCTGAATCTGCTCTTGCGGCGGCTCGATTTGCCGCCGCTGACGATCGATCCACGCCGCGCCGCGGCCTTCCGGCGCGCGCTCGTGCGGGCCGAGGCCGGCGAACTCGAAGCCCTGGCCGCAGCGATGGCGGGCATCCTGGTCCGTAACATCGATCGCTTGCGGGCCGCTGCCGAAGGCGGCGACGATCTCGCGCCCCTACGCGCGCTCGCCGGCGAGCGCTATGGGGCGCTCGCGAAAGCGGCCCAACGCGGCAGCCTGCGCACGGTCCGGCGCGGCGGCCGCTACTATACGCGCCCGGCCTGGATCGCGGCGTACCTTACACGCCGCTCGGCGTCTGGGGACTGAGTTCGGGCTCGCCTTCCGTCGCGACGGGCCTGAAGCGGGGGCGGATGCGTTCTTCGAGGTTGATGACCAGCACGTAGAGCACCGGAACGACGAACAGATTCAAGATCGTCGAGACGAGCATCCCGCCGAACACGACGGTGCCCAGCGAGTTGCGCGAAGCGGCGCCGTTTCCGCTGGCGACGACCAGCGGGAAGATTCCCAGGATGAAGGCGATCGAAGTCATCAGGATCGGCCGCAAGCGCGTTTCGGCCGCGCGGATGACGGCCCTCGCCGGCGTGAGCCCTTGCGCGCGCAATTGGTTGGCGAACTCGACGATCAGAATCGCGTTCTTGCTCGCCAGGCCGATCAACATCACATAGCCGACCTGCGCGTACACGTCGGAAACCTCGAACGTATGCGTGAGTCCCGCGAAGAAGATGTTGCGCAGCATTATGGCGATCAGCGCCCCGAGAATCGCGATCGGCACCGAGAGCAGGATGATGAACGGGTCGATGAAGCTTTCGTATTGCGCCGCAAGGACCAAGTACGTGAACACGATCCCGAGCAGGAAGATCAAAAAGGCCTGGCTGCCGCCCTCGATCTGCTCGCGTGAAATCCCGCTCCACTCGTAGCTGAAATTCGGCGCGACCACGGCGGCGAGCTTCTCCATCTCGGCGATCGCGTCGCCGGAGCCGTAGCCCGGCCCGGGGTTGCCGTTGAGTTCGACCGAGCGGAACAAGTTGAAGTGCGTGATGACCGGCGCGGTTTTGGTCATCGTCTGCGTCATCAGCGCCGAGATCGGGACCAACCCGCCGCCCGTCGTGTTGCGGACGTAGATCTGATCGAGGTTGGCCGCCGTCATGCGATACGGCGCATCGGCCTGCACGTAGACGCGGTACGAACGGTCCTTGTAGTCGAAATCGTTGACGTACTCGGAACCCAGAAACACCTGCATCGACGCGAACACGTCGCTGAGCGAAACGCCGAGCGCCTTGACCTTGTTGCGGTCGACCTCGGCGACGAGCTGCGGGCTGTTGATCGCGAAGGTCGTGTACGTTTGCGAGAGTTTGGGATCGCGATAGGCGGCGCCCATCAGCCCGTACGCCCCATAGGCGAGCGGGACGATGCCCAGACTCTTGCGATCCTCCAACTCGAAATTGAAACCGCCCTGGAAGCCCAGACCTTGAATCGCCGGCGGAACCAGCGGAAACGAAGAGACCTCCGGCATCCGGGCGAAGATCGGGAACAGGCGACCGACCACCGCGCCCGCGCTATGCGGGCCGCCGCCGCGCTCGGCGAGCGGAACGAGCCGTACGAACATCGTCGCGTGGTTGGGTCCATTCCCGGTGAAACCGAAGCCCCCCGCGTCGAATACGTCCGTGATCTCAGGCTGCTGCAAGAGAATGTTCTCGATCTTCTTTTGCGCGACGAGCATCGCGTCGGACGAAGTCCCTTCGGGTGCCTGCGACGAGACGATCATGAAGCTCTGATCCTCGTCCGGCACGAAGCCCGTCGGCGTCGAGCGGTAGAGCAACCCGGTCGAAGCAAGCGCCACCAGGAACAGCGCGAGAATCCCCGGCCATCCTTTGATGAATCGCGGCAAGATCGCGTCGTAGTCCCGGCGCAAGGTCGCGATGCCGCGGTTGACCGCCGCGAAAAACCGCCCCTTGGGCCGTTCGACGCGGCCGAGCAGCAAGGCCGAGAGTACCGGCGTGAGCGTCAGCGCGTTAAAGAGCGAGATCGCGATCGAGCACGCGATCGTGAGCGCGAATTGCTTGTAGAGCTGGCCCGTCGTTCCGGGGAAGAACCCGACCGGGATGAAGACGGAGAGCAGCACCAACAACGTCGCGACGACCGCGCCCGTGATCTCGTGCATCGCCTCCTGCGCCGCCTGCATCGGCGGCATCTTCTTGTCCTGAATGAAGCGCGAGATGTTCTCGATGACGACGATCGCGTCGTCGACGACCAGCCCCGTCGCGAGCGTCAGCCCGAAGAGCGTCAGCGTGTTGATCGAGAAGCCGAGCGCCTTCATGAGCGCGAACGTTCCGATCAGCGAGATTGGAATCGTGACCGCCGGGATGAGCGTCGTGCGCCAATCCTGGAGGAACAAGAAGATGACCGCGACCACCAAGAAGATCGCGATGATCAGCGTGATCGCAACGTCCCGGATCGAATCGCGCACGAAATCGGTCGAGTCGAAGGCGATCTTGTACGTCAGGCCGGCCGGGAAGTGCGCTTGCAGCCGGTCGAGGGTCGCGCGGACGTTCTTCGAGACCTGGATCGCGTTGCCGCCCGGTAGCTGCTCGATCCCGATCCCGACCGACTCCTTGCGGTCGAAGCGCAGGCTCGTCGAGTAGTCCTGCGCCCCGAGTTCGACCCGGCCGATATCGCCGAAGGTCACAAAACCGCCGTCCGGGTTTGCTTTGAGGATGATCCTGCGGAAATCGTCCGGCGTCCGCAGCCGGCCCGTCGCGCGCACCGAGATATAGGCTGCGTTTCCGCCGGCGGTCGGGGGCGCTCCGAGCGCGCCCGAGGCAACCTGAACGTTCTGCTCTTGGAGGGCCTGGACAACGTCGGTGGCGGCGAGCCCGTTATCGGCCAGCCGCTTGGGATCGATCCACAGGCGCATCGCCCACTTGCGCTCGCCGAATACGAGGACCTGACCCACGCCCTGAACGCGCTGCAAGTCGTTCACGACGGTGAGATCGACGTAGTTGCTGACGTCGAGATTCGAGAGACTCGAGTTGTTCACCATGCCGACGGCCATCACGAACGAACCGGAGTTCTTGCTCACCGTGATGCCCGCTAGCTTCACCTCGTTGGGGAGCACGCCGCCGGCGAGGTTGACCGCGTTCTGCACGTCGTTGGTCGCCTGGTCCAGATTGCGGTCCAGGTTGAAGACGCACGTGATCGTGCTCGTGCCGTTGTTCTGCGACTGCGAGGAGATATAGCGCAGCCCTTGGAGGCCGTTGATGGCCTGTTCCAGCGGCGTCGTCACCGAGGCCTCGACCGCTTCGGCGCTCGCACCCGTGTAGATCGCCGTCACCGTCACCGTCGGCGGTGCCACCAGCGGGAACTGCTCGATCGGGAGCAGCGGGATGCAGACGATACCGAGCATCAAGATGATCAGCGAACAGACTGATGCAAAGATCGGGCGCCGCAGGAAGAACTCGACCACGCCGGTCAATACACGCGCCGCGCCGGGTTAGTTGCCGGGGATCGCGCTCACCTCGCCGACGGTGGCTCCGGCCGCGTTCTTCACCGGTGCCCGGGCGTGTGCCGCCAGCGCACGGACCTGCCTCGCGTCGAGCGCGCCAAGGCGCTCCAGGAGCGCGACCGCGGCGGGCGCGGCCGCGCGGCGCGCACCGTCGACGACCTTGAGGACCAAGCCCGCCCCGGTGTCGAGCAAGGCGCTCGCGTGCATGCCCTCGGCGCCGGCCTTGCATGCGATGCGGCCGTTCCCGGCGTGGATAAGCTCGGTATCGAAGCGCCCGGTACCGGCGACGAAGAAGGGTTCGGCGATCATCGCCGCCCGAACGCGCGCGAGCGCCGCCGCGTCGTCCGCGGCGAGATCGCGCAGGCTGGCGAAGCGAGCATACGAACGGGCCGCGTGTCGCAGGCTGGTCGCGTAGGCGGGGATGCCGCAGCCGTCGATGCCCAGCCGCCGGGGATCGAAATGCTCGTCGCTCACCCGTTCGCAGAGCGCGAGGATCGCGCGCTGCGCCGGATGGGTTGCGGCCAGGTAGCCCGCGAACGGCGCCTCGAGCATCCGGCACAGCGCCAGTATTCCGGCGTGTTTGCCCGAACAGTTATTGTGCAGCGCGCTCGGACGCTGACCGCGCTGCGCGAGCGCAGCGGCGGCGGGCTCGTACGCCGGCGCGTGGGTTCCGCACTGCAAGTCGTCGACCGACGCGCCGATCTTGGCGAGCAGCGCCTCGACCGCTGCGACGTGTTCGGGTTCGCCGTTATGCGAGGCGCTCATGATGGCCAGGTCGCGGTCGTCGAACGCAAAGCGCTGCGCCGCACCGGCTCGCACGGCGGCTGCCGCGATGAACGGTTTGGCAGCCGAGCGCAGATAGACGGGTTCGTCGATGTCGCCTAGCGCGAGCAGCAATTCACCGTGGTCGCGGGCCGCGCATGCGGCGACCGCGTGCACGGATTCGATGCGATCGCCCCGCGTGACCGCGACGAGCGGAACGCCGTGCAGCACGCTCCCGGAAACTCCGGTCAGGCGAGTTTGCCGGCGTAGCTTTCCAAGAGACCCCAGGCCCGATCGCCGAGTTCGCCCTTCCAGGTCTTGTAGAAGCCCCCGAGTTGGGCCCGCATGCCGGCGCGATCAACGTCGTTCACGACCATCCCTTTGCTTTGGAGCGTGCCGGTCAATGTCCCGTTCATAGCGACGACCGCCGCGCGCTGCTTGGCGGCGGTGACGCTCGCATTGCGCGCAACCACTGCTTGCAGATCGGGCGGCAGCGCTTTCCAATCGTCACCGTTCATGATGAGCCAGTAGCCGCCCCACATGTGCGAACTCAGACTCAGGTACTTCTGCACTTCGTAGAAGCGGTTGATCATGATGTTCGCGACGGGATTCTCCTGGCCGTCGACCACGTGCGTCTGCAAGGACGTATAGGTTTCGCTCAGGTTGATCGGGGTCGGCGAGGCGCCCAGCGCTTTGAAGAGATCGAGCGTGATCCTCGCCGCCGGCGTGCGGATCTTGAAGTTGGCCAGATCGGCTACGTTCTTGACGGGTTTGGTGCTCGCGGTGATCTGGCGCATCCCGTTTTCCCAGATCTTCTCGAAACAGTGGATGCCTTGCGCACCGATCTCGCCGCGCACGTAGGCGCCCAGCGTCCCATCGAAGGCGGCGAAGGCCTCGCTGGAATCCTTGAAGGCGAAGCCGATGCCTTGGACCGAGGCGACCGGGACGACCGAGGCGAGGATCGTGCCGTCGAGCGTCATCATCGTGAGTGCTCCCGAGCGCAGTTGCGTCAGCATCGCCGTGTCGCCGCCGAGTTGGCTGTTCGGAAACACCTGGATCGAGATCCGGCCGTTCGACTCTTTGCCGACGGCGTCGGCAAAGTTCTTCATGGCGACGCTCAAGGGATGGTCCGGCGGCTGATTGGTGCCGGTCTTCCAGTTGAAATCGGAGGCCCGCGCCGGTGATCTGAGGATCCCGATCGTCGCAAAGACGGCGGCGGTCGAGGCGATGAACGTGCCGCGTGACGGTTTTTGATTCACTCTGAACCTCACCAAAGAAAAGCGTAATGGAACGTGATCACCGCTCGACCGTACCGATCCCTCTACGCGTTTTCCGGTTCGAGCATGGTCAGCAGCACGGCCGGTGCCGAAGTGAGGGGCTCGAGGGCGGCGGGCGCGCGCACGAGACGGAAGTCCGGCGCGCGCACGATCTCGGCGCCGATCCGCACGGCTCCGTCGAGTACCGTGACGATCACCGGCAGCGCCGTCTCCGGCGCGAGCGTCTCGGAAGCGGACAGCACGATGCGCGCATGACGCGCGCGTAGTGTGCGTGCCGCGATCGTCAGCGTGCGGACGATCGAGCGCGCGGGATTCGTCGAGCCCGGCTGGGGAAGCGGCGCGCTCGCGCACGCGCACGGAGTCGAAAACGCCGAGCCCGCGCGCACGACGTGCAGCGTGATCGCCTCGGCCGGTAGCGCACCGGGGTTGCCGGTCGCGTGGACGACGCCGCCCGGCGTGCAAAACGTCGTTCCCGCCGCGAACATCCGCGTCTCGCCGTTCTCGTGACGTGCCAACGACGCAGCTAGCACGACCCCGCTCTCGGGTCCCTCATGGGTGTGTGCGGCCACCCACGCGCCGGGTTCCAGCCGCTGGATCGACTGGTAGAGGTCCAGCGGCCCGGGCGGAAGCTCGAACGGCGCGCTCGGCTCGCTCCAGGCGATCATCGGTGCGCGCGGTCCAGGACCTGCGCGACGTGAAGCGCATCGCGCCGCGCACCGGCGGCGATCTGATGCCGGCAGCTCACGCCGTCGGTCACGATCAGCGCGTCCGGCGGCGCTTCGCGGACCGCGGGCAACAGCGAACGTTCGGCCATCGCCAGCGAGATCTCGTAATGCTCGCGTTCGTACCCGAACGTCCCCGCCATCCCGCAGCAGCTCGACGCGATGGTCTTCACCTCGAGACCGGGGACGAGCCGCAGCGTCCGCACGATCGCAGGCATCGCACCAAACGCTTTCTGATGGCAGTGCCCGTGGAGATAGGCGAGGCGTTGCGGAAGGGCGTCGAGCGCGAGCTGCCAGCGTCCGGCGTCCGCCTCGCGCGCCACGAACTCTTCGAAGAGCAGCGCGGCGTTCGCGAGCGCTCGCGCTTCGTCGCCGGGGAGCAGCGAGACGAATTCGTCGCGCAGCGTCAAGAGGCAGGAGGGTTCCAAGCCGACGACGGGCACGCCGCGCGCGACGAACGGGCGCAGCGCCGCGAGCGTACGCTGCGCCTCGGCGCGCGCATCGGCGAGCGCGCCGGCGGAGAGGGCGGTGCGGCCGCAGCACAGCGGGCGTCCGCCGCCGGGCGGTGCCGCGAAGACGACGTCGTAACCGGCCGCATCGAGTACGCGCAGTGCCGCGCGCGCGACGTCGACCTCGAAATAGCGGTTGAACGTGTCGGTGAAGAGGACGACTTCGCCGAGGTCCGGCGTGCGGCGCGCACGCCGGACCTCGCCCGCGTCGGCGAAACGGTCGCGCCGCCACTGCGGCAGGCGCCGGCGCGCGTCGATCCCCGAGACGCCTTCGGTGAGCTTTGCCAGGCCCGGGATTCGGTCGCGCAGGTTCGCGAGCGGCGCGAGGCGTGAGGCGAGCGGGGCCAGCCGCGGCAGCGCGGCGATCAGCCGGTCCTTGATTCGCAGGCCATGCCGCGCACGGTAGTGCGCGAGGAACTCGAGCTTCATCTTGGCCATGTCGACGCCGGTGGGGCATTCGCGGCGGCAGCCTTTGCAGCCCACGCAGAGATCGAGCACCTCGTAGAGGCCGTCCGAGGTGAACGCATCGGGCCCGAGTTGCCCCGTGATCGCCAGGCGCAGCGCGTTCGCGCGACCGCGCACGACGTCGCGTTCGTCGCGGGTCGCGAGATACGACGGACACATCACCGTCGCATCCGCGCGGCAGGCGCCGTTGTTGTTGCACATCTCGACCGCACCCGCGAAGCCGCCCCACTCCGACCAATCGAGCTGCGTCCCCAGCGGCAGCGGCGCGTACTCGGGACCGTAGCGGAATAGACGGCGATCGTCCATCTTCGGCGCGCGCACGATCTTGCCGGGATTGAGCAGATCGCGCGGGTCGAAGGTGTCTTTGATTTCCTCGAACGCGGCGACCAGCCGCGGCCCGAACATCTCGGTGTGGAACTCCGAGCGCACGATGCCGTCGCCGTGCTCGCCCGAATGGGAGCCGCCGTACTCTCGCACGAGCGCAAAGGCTTCTTCGGCGATCGCGCGCAGTTTGCGGACGTCCTCGTCGCGCTTGACGTTGAGGACGGGGCGCACGTGCAGACAGCCGACCGATGCGTGCGCGTACCAGGTGCCGACGGTGCCGTAGTTCGCGAAGATCGTGTTGAGCCGGTCGGTGTACTCGGCGAGATGGTCGAGCGGGACGGCGCAGTCCTCGATGATCGAGACGGGTTTGGCGTCGCCCTTCATCGAGGTCATGATGTTGAGTCCGGCCGAACGCACGCCCCAGAGTTCGGTCTGATCGGCCGCACCGGTGAGCGGGACGACGGCCTGCGCGAAGCCCAGCGCCGCCATCAGCCGGTCGAGCGCGTGCAGCCGTTCCTCGAGTGCCGCCGGATCGTCGCCGGAGAACTCGACCAAGAGAATCGAACCGGGTTCGCCGCGCACGAACTTCTCGATCGTGGGCCGGAAGACGGGATTGCGGCGCGCGAGTTCGAGCATCGTCGCGTCGACCAGTTCGACCGCGACCGGATCGAGCGTGACGAGTTCCTTGGTGGCCGCCATCGCATCGTAGAAACGCGGAAAGTGGCAGACCCCCAGCGCCGTGTAGCGCGGCAGCGGTTGCAGCGCCAGCTCGATCTCGGTGAAGAATGCGAGCGTGCCTTCGGAGCCGACCAGCAACTGCGCGGCGTTGAAGTCCGGGCGTTCGACCAGGTCCAGATTGTAGCCGCCGACCCGGCGCAGCACTTTGGGAAAGCGCGCCTCGATCTCGGCCCGCTCGCGCTGCGCGATCGCGCGCACGCGCTCGACGAGCGCGGCCGGCGTGGAACCGTGCGCGTCGAAGCGGGCGCGCGTCCCGTCGGCGAGCACGGCGTCGATGGCCAGCACGTTGTGCACCATCGTGCCGTAGCGAATCGAACGCGCGCCCGAACTGTTGTTGGCGGTCATCCCGCCGATCGTCGCGCGATTGGCCGTCGAGGGATCGACCGGGAAGAACAGGCCGTCCGCCTTGAGCGCGGCGTTGAGCTGCGCGAGTACGATCCCCGGCTGCACGCGCACCGTGCGCCGCTCGAGGTCGAGCGCCGTGATTCCGCGCAAGAACCGCGAGGTATCGACGATGACCGCTTCGCCGACCGTCTGACCGCATTGCGAGGTGCCGCCGCCACGCGCGAGCACCGGCACGCCGGCAGCGGCGCAAACCTCGATCGTCGCGTCAACGTCACCGAGGTCGCGCGGCACGACCACGCCGACCGGCTGGATCTGATAGATCGAGGCATCGGTCGCGTACATGCCGCGCGTGATGCGATCGAAGAACACGTCGCCGCCGGTGCGCGCGCGCAGGTCCGCCGCCAGCCGCTCGCGCTGCAGCGGGGCCGCCTTGACGGTCAACGTCTCAGGCAGTGACGAGTGCGCGCGGGGCCGCCGGTGCCTGCGCGAGCAGCGCCAGTGCGGGGGTCAGGCCGTCGCCGTGCGCGATGCCGCAGGCATCCAGACCCATCTGCACGCCGGCCAGCGTCCCGGCCAGCATGAGATCGTTGAAATAGCCCAAGTGGCCGATGCGGAACACGCGCCCTTTGAGCCGGCCGAGGCCCGTGCCCAGCGACATGTCGAAGCGTTCGAGGATCGTCGCGCGCAGCGCGTCGGCGTCGACGCCCGCGGGCAGGTAAAGTGCGGTCAGCGAACTCGAATACTCGCGCGGATCGAGGGCCACGATCTCGAGCCCCCACCCGTGCGCGGCCCGGCGGGTGGCCTCGGCGTGACGGTCGTGGCGCGCGAAGACGTTTTCGAGCCCCTCTTCGTGCAGCATGTGCAGCGCTTCGCGCAAACCGTAGAGCATGTTGGTCGCGGGCGTATACGGAAAGTACCCGGTCTGGTTGACCGCGATCATCTCGTGCCAGTCCCAATACGCTTTGGGCAAGCGCGCGTTCTTCGCCGCCGCCAGCGCTTTGGGTGAGACGGCGTTGAAACTCAGGCCCGGCGGCAACATCAGTCCCTTTTGCGAGCCGCCGACGGTCACGTCGACGCCCCACTCGTCGTGCCGGTAATCGATCGACGCGAGCGACGAGATCGTGTCGACCAGGAACAGCGCCGGATGCGCGGCGCGATCGAGCGCCGCGCGCAGCTCGGCGATGCGGCTGACGACGCCCGTCGAGGTCTCGTTGTGAACGGCGGCGACGGCCTTGATCGCATGCGCTTTGTCCTCGCGCAGGTGCGCTTCGAGCACGGCGGGGTCGGCGCCGTGGCGCCAATCGCCGGGTACGAACACGACCTCGAGACCGAGCTTTTTCGCCATCGCCTGCCAGAGCGTGGCGAATTGCCCGGTCTCGAACATCAACACGCGATCGCCCGGCGAGAGCGTGTTGACCAGCGCCGCTTCCCACGCGCCCGTCCCGGACGCGGGGTAGATCACGACGGGCTGGGTCGTTTTGAAGATCGTCTTTATCCCGTCGAGCACCTCACGGGCCAGCACCCCGAACTCCGGGCCGCGATGGTCGATCGTCGCGTTATCGAGCGCGCGCAAGACGCGATCTGGGACGTTCGTCGGGCCCGGAATCTGAAGAAAGTGCCGGCCGGTGTGGTGCATCGAGGGAGGTCGGCCTGTTACGCCAGCGCCGCTTCGACGACGGTGGCTTCCTGCTCGGCGAAGAGCGGGTTGGAGAGATACCGTTCGCCCGTATCGCAACCGATCGTCACGATCGTCTTGCCGGCGAACTCGGGCCGGGCCGCGACCTGCAGCGCCGCCCAGACGTTCGAGCCGGCTGAGATTCCCACGAGGATGCCCTCTTCGCGCGCGAGCCGGCGCGACGTCGCGACCGAGTCGTCGAACGAGGCCTTGATCACCTCGGAATAGACGGTCGTGTCGAGTATCTTCGGGATGAAGCCCGGTGCGAAGCCCTGCAGTTTGTGCGGCCCCGGCGAGCCACCGGAGAGGATGGTCGACGTGTCGGGCTCGACCGTGATGATCGTGACGCCCGGTTTGCGTTCCTTGAGCACCTGACCGACGCCGGTCACCGTGCCGCCGGTTCCGACGCCGGCGATGAACACGTCGACGTTGCCGTCCGTGTCGCGCCAGATCTCCTCGGCGGTCGTGCGCCGGTGGACCTCGGGATTCGCCGGATTCTCGAACTGCTGGGGCGAGAAGTACTTTGCGGGATTGCTGTCGCGGATCTCTTTGGCCTTGGCGATCGCGCCCTTCATCCCCTCAGCGCCGGGCGTGAGCACGAGTTGTGCGCCGTAGGCCTTGAGCAGGTTGCGGCGTTCGATCGTCATCGTCTCGGGCATCGTGAGGATGAGCGGATAGCCTTTGGCGGCCGCCACGAACGCGAGCGCGATCCCGGTGTTGCCCGAGGTCGGCTCGACGATGATCGTATCCGGGCGCAAGCGACCCTCACGCTCGGCGGCTTCGATCATCGCCACGCCGATGCGGTCTTTGACCGAGCCGGCGGGATTGAACGATTCGAGTTTGACGAGGATGGTCGCGCCGAGTCCCTTGTTCAGGCGCGGGATGCGGACGAGCGGGGTGTTGCCGTACGTGTCGATGATGGAGTCGTAAATGCGAGCCACGTCTTCTCCTTGGAAGGTTTGGGCTGAAGTGAAAAAAGAGGCGGGATCGTTCAGGCCGGGATCAGACGCAACATCGACATCGGTTCATCGTAGTGGTTCCAACCGCGCGCGTGGCGCGAGGGGTGCGTTCCGGGGGTCTATCGAACAAGCGTTCGCTCCGTGTTTTCGATTCGTGAAAAGTCACTCTACGTCTCGAGCCTCGATCTGTGGATCGACTCGCTGCGCGCGCGCGCCCGGTGCTATGTCTCTCACGGTCATTCCGATCATGCGCGTGCCCACGAAACGGTCGTCACCACCCCGCACAGCGCGGCGGTGTGCCGCCGGCGGTTCGGTGCGAGGGCGCGGACGAGGGCTCAAGCTTCGCTGCTCACCGGGCCCTCGCCCGTCGCGGTCGCCTTCGAAGAACACGCCTACAACGAACCGTGGGACGAGGGCGGCCACCGGCTGACGCTCTTCTCGGCCGGCCACGTGCTCGGCAGCGCGCAGCTCCTGATCGAAGGCCCGGACGGCCGGTTCGTCTACACGGGCGACTTCAAGCTCGGACGCGCTTACACGTGCGAGCCCGCCGAGGTCAAGCCATGCAACGTCGTCTTGATGGAGTGCACCTACGGGCGCCCGCAGTACGTCTTCCCGCCGCGCGACCTCGTCGAGGAGCAGATGGTCGACTTCGCCCTGCGCGCGCTCGACGACGGCGCCGCGCCGGTCTTCTATGCCTATTCGCTGGGCAAGGCGCAAGAGGCGATGGCGATTCTGGGCAAGGCGAATATCCCGCTCACGCTGCACGGCGCGGTCGACGCCATGGCGCAGGTCTACGTGCACTGCGGCGTCCGGCTCCCGGGCTGGGAGATCTACGACGCGGCGACCTACGACGGCACGCGCGCGCTGATCTGGCCGCCGTCGGGCAAAGCGAAACCGGCTGTCGTCAAGAACCGGCCGGTCCGGACCGCGATGCTCACCGGCTGGGCGCTGGGCGGCGGCGCCCGCTATCAGTTCGGCGTCGACGCCGCGTTCGCGCTCTCGGATCACGCCGATTTTCCGTCATTGCTCGAGTACATCGAGCGCGCGCAGCCGCGCAAGGTCCTGCTCAACCACGGCTGGCGCGATTTCGTCTGGCGCCTGCGCCGCCTGGGCATCGACGCCGTCTACCTCGAACCAAACGAACAACTCGCGCTCTTCTAGTTTCGCCCCGCGCCTGCAATCATGTCGCCCACTACCTGCGATCACGATGCGACGATCAGTTCCTTCTTTCGCAATCAGCGCTGCTCAGCATTGCTCAGCGTTTGCCGTAAATCGGCGTTGGTGCTTCGGTGGTGCACTCGGGGCGGGGTTAGCCTGACTGTTGCGCGGCGCGGATGACTTGGAGGGTGATCGTCGATCCGGCTGGGACGCTGACGTTGTTCTTGTAGTTCTTTGCGTAGAGGAAGCCGCCCGCGGCCCCGAGCAGTCCGCCCATGTTCGTTCCGACCGCTTTGCCGAGGATGTTGCCCAGAAGCATCCCCCCGACCGAGGTGAGGACTTCGCGGCCCGTGTTGCTCTTGGTGTTCACGGTCATCCCGGTCACTCGCGCGTTCAAGTCGTACCGGTAGCCGTGCGCGGTGACGAGCCGGTCGAACGCCAGGCGCACCTGCGGGCGCGCGCCTTGGCCCGCGCGCCGCACCTCGGCGACGCGTCCGTAGATCCTGGCACCGGCGATCGTTCCGTCAGCCGATTGCACGTTCGAGAGAACGAACGGATCGCCGACCTGCGCGGAACCCGAATCGATCACGCGATCGAGCGTCCCGGAGAACTGCGTCCCCGGTGCGATCGCGGCGAAGGCCGCGAGCGGAAGGAAAGCGGTGGCGAATGCCAGGACGGCGGCTTTGAACGAGCGTGCGTTCATCATACGGATGGTCTCCTTCCCCAAGAAGCGATGGGGCGAATCAATCTCCCAGGTCCCAGAGCAACCCGAGATCGCGCTTGGCGAAGGCGCGGAACGCGATCAGCGTCTCGGTCGCCTTGATGCCGCGGCAGCTTGCGATCCGTTCGGTGACCAGATTGCTGAGTTGGTCGTGTTCGCGCACGCGCGCGATCGCGACCAGATCGTACGGTCCGGCGACGCTGTACACTTCGGTCACGCCCTCGACGGCGAGCAACTCATCCGCCAGCGCGGTGACGCGACCGGGTTCGACCTTCATGAGCACGAGTGCGGTGATCACGCGACGTTACCGGCGGCGCAGCCGTTCGGCGCGTTCGGCGCGGATGCGTTCGACCCGCGAGTAGGCGTCATCGCTGCTGCGCCGGTTGCGGGACTTGGCATGCGCGGTCATGCGCGCTGAGAGCAAGACGAAGACGACCGCGATCGCCGCGCAGGCGCAGCAGAGCCGCAGGTGCGCCGACCACGGCAAGAGCGCGCCGGCCACGAAGAATCCGCCGATGATGGCGAGCGCGTTCTGCCAGGGGCGCATCGGAACGTTCACAGCGGTTAGGCTTCCGCGGTCGTGCGCCCCGTCCTGGATGGCCCGATCGAGCGCACCCTCGCGGTTCGCAAGGGAGCCTACGGCTCGTCCTCGTCGCCCTCGTGGAGGTGGAGGTGGCACCCGTCCTCGGCATCATCGAGCACTTCGCGGGCCTCGGCGAGCACGCTCGCCGGGAGCGCGCCGGCCGCACCGACGCTACCTTCGGGGGCCAGGAAATCGACCTCGTCCCAGTCCTCCCATGTCTCGAGGGCTTCGCCGTCGACTTCGGCCGGGAAGCGGACGCAATAGCCCTGTTCGAGATGGAGACCGACGACGAGTACCTTGGTGCCTCGCGGGAAATACGTTCCGTCTTTCCAGAGCGTGCCGTAGGCGGTGTCGTAGGTCAGTCCGATTTTCAGCGCTTCGATGTTCGGCGTCTCTCCGATTCGCAGGCGGGCGTTTGCGGACGGTTCCGCGCGTTCGGGACGGTTTCCCATCGGCCGGACGGGATTCTCGCTGCCCGAAGGCAACACAAAGGGCCGTGAGTTCCGACGCCGACGAACGCCGCTGGCGCGTCGTCTCCTCGAGCTACCCGATCAGCACGCCGTATCTTCGACTGCGCGCCAACGTCGTCGCATTGCCGGACGGCACGATCGTCGAGAACTACTTCGTGCGCGAATCGCACGGTTTCTGCATCGTCTTCGCGCTCACACCCGCGGCCGAGGTCGTGCTCGTGCGGCAATACAAGCACGGCATCGGCCGCGTCGTGCTCGAGCTTCCCGCCGGCGCGCTCGAAGAAGGCGAAGCGCCGGCGGATTGCGCGGTGCGCGAACTCGCCGAAGAGACGGGCTACGCGGGCCGGCCGCCCGAACTCGTCGCCGACTTTCTGGCCGACCCGACCAACTCGAACGCCCGCTTTTTCATCTATCTGATCCGCAACGCCGAGCTGCACTTCGCCCCGGCGCCCGAGCCGACCGAGCACATCACCGTTGAAACGGTTGCGTTGACCGGGATCCGCGACCTCATCGGACCGCACGGGATCGAGGCGGGCTCGCAGGTCGCGGCCGTCTATTCGACGCTCGCTCGATTGGGAATCTAGCCCGGACGAATCAGCGATCGGGGCGCAGCGTGCGGCGGCGGAAGCCCTTCGCCCGCAGCAGTTGCGGCGTATGGAGCGCGCTGCGCAAGCGCGCGAGCGAACCGAACGGGTAGACGCGTTCGGCCGTCGCGCCGACGACCTGCAGGTCGCGACGGGTCACGTTCCACGGCGCGAGCGCCGCGAGGCAGGCATCGCCGAGCACGTCGAGCCCACTCGAATACGGCGTGAGCGCCGGCACGACGACGATGCGTTCGCCGGCCAGAAAAGCGGGCGCGCTCGCGCCGCCGCCCAGCGGGATGCTTGGATGCAGATGGCCGATGATCGCCCGCGACCCAATCGGCCCCGGCTTGTCGCCGTGGAGCAGCAGCCAGCCGTCGCGCTCGCACGACTCGACCGTCTCGCCTAAGATCGCCGCGCCGCGCGAGCGGCCTTCGTGGTTCCCGGCCACGCACGTCACCGGCGCGAGCGCGCGCAACGCCTCGAAAGTCTCGGCCACCGTGCGCGCCGCGCCGGAACTCATCCGCGAGCCGTGGATCGCATCGCCGAGAAAGACGATCTCGCGCGCGCCGGCGCGCTGCGCGACGAGCGCGATCGTCGCGCCGATTTCGGCCGTGCTCCAGAGCGGCAGCGAACTGCCGCCGCCCATCACGTCTTCGTAGCCGAAGTGCGCGTCGGCGCACACGAGCACGCGCGGGCGCGGCAAGAATGCGAAGCCGTGCGCGAGCGCGATGACGCCATCGGCGAGCGGATGATCGAGCCCGGCCGATTGCGGAAACGTCACGCGCCGGCCGTGTGCGCGAGCAGGTCGCCTTCGTCCGCCGGCGTCTCGCCGAGCACGGCGAGCACGCGCTCGTGGAGCGCTTCGACCATGCTCGCGCGATCGTCCATCACGACGGAATCGCCGAAGCTGGAGGTGACGATGCCGAACGTGAACGGCGTCGCGGCGGGCGGGTGGATGACCCGCGGTTCGCCCTCGAGCCCGGCGAGATACGCTCGCGCGGCGGGCGCATCGAGCAGATCGCGCGTGACCACGCGAATCGTCTCGCGGATCAACGGAAACTCCGGATCCCGCTCGAACAGCCGATCGAAGATCCGCTCGCTGCTCCACGCCAGCGCCCCGCGCCGGATGGTCCGGCCGCCCGCCCGCCGCAGCACCAAAAGCCCCGTGTTCGCGACGTATTTGAAGTGCCGCCGCAACAGATGCGAAGCGCGCAAACCGTCGAGCAGGTCGCGCTCGAAATCCGGCACGCCGAGCAGCCCGGCCCAACCGGCGTCCGGGATCGTCTTGCCGGACGGGAGCGTGATCAGAAAGCCGTTGTCGTCGGTCGTGAGCTGGGTGTTGAGCGCGAACCGGCGGAAGATCCGGGCGCCGGCCAGCCGCGCGAGCGTTTCGTTGACGCGCCGTCCCGCGCAGGTGTGGAAGACGGCGGTCTGCCGTGCGTCGATGCGATAGATCTCCACGACGGGATGCGTTTCGTCCGGCAGCGCGGAGAGTGCGAGCTGCTGCGCGATGTAGCGCACGACATGGGCCGCTGCCACGCCTTCGAGCGCGTAGCGGCTGCGCAGATACCCGAGCGCGGCCTGCGGGCCGCCTGCGGCCAGCCGCTCCGCCACCCCGCGCCGGAGCGCGCCGATCTCACGTGCCAGCAAGACCGGCACGCCCTTCATGTGCGACGACCACTGTGGCACGTTCGGGCGGCCCGCGAACGGTTCGACGCGCAGACCCGCCGGCGCGACCTCTTTGACGCGCAGCACACGCCCGTCGAGCAGGAACGCATCGCCCACGTTCAGGCCCGATGCGAAGCCTTCGTCGAGCCGGCCGATCGCCGTGCCGCCCTTGCTCTTCACCGCGATCGTCTGCTCGTCGGGGATCGTGCCCGCGTTTTCGTAGAACGCGGCGCTGGCTTCCCGGCCGAGCCCAACCAGGGTGTCGCCTTCGCGGCCGATGCGCCGCACGCTCGATTCGGCGAGCGGGTTCGGGCCGCCGCACAGATAGGCGACGCAGGCGCGCAGGTCCGCCTCGCCGAGGTCGCGGTACGGCGCGGCACGGCGCGCGCACTCGAGCGCCGCCGAGATGTCCAAGCGTCGCTCGGGGACGACGCTGCCCACCAGCCACTGCGCGAGCACGTCGAGCGGTGCCTCGGGGATGGCGAGCTCTTCGATGATCCCGGCTGCGATGCAGCGTTTGGTCGCCGCCGCTTCGATGATGTCGTCGCGATCTTGCGCGATCACGATCCCGGTCGCGACCGCGCCGGGGCGGTGTCCGGCGCGGCCGACGCGTTGCAGCGTCGGCGTCATCCCGCGCCCGCCGCCCAGCACGAGCACGCGGTCGATGAAGCCGATGTCGACGCCGAGTTCCAGCGACGACGACGCAACGACCGTGCGCAGCGTGCCGTCGCGCAGTTGCGCCTCGACGCGATGGCGGACGTTCTTCTCGAGCGAAGAATGGTGGACGCCGATCCGCCGGTCGCGCTGCGGTTTCTCCTTCACCGCGCCGCTCACGAAGGTGATCTCGCCGGGCGGTTCGCCGGCCTGTTCCATCTCGTGCGCGACGCGCTCCGCCTGGCTACGAACGTTGGTGAACACGAGCGTGGTGCGCACGTCGCGGGTGAATTCGAAGGCCGTGCGCGCCGCCTGCGCGAGCGGGGCCATCGCGCCGGCGAACGGCGCGACAACGTCGAGCTTGATCGCGCGCAGGCCGCGGCAATCGACGATCGCGCAGTCGCGGCCGGTCCCGGCGACATACTCGGCGACGCGCTCGAGCGGCGCGACCGTCGCCGAGAGCCCGACGCGCCGCAGCGGCCGCGCGACGATCGTTTCGAGCGTCTCGAGCGCCAGCGCGAGCTGCGCGCCGCGTTTGTTGCCGGCCAACGCGTGGACTTCGTCGATCACCACGGTCTCGACCGCCGTCAGCGTCTTGCGGTACGACTCCAGCGCCAGCATGAGGGCGAGCGACTCCGGCGTCGTGATGAGCACGTGCGGCGGCCGGGCCATCATGAGCCGGCGTTCTTCGAGCGGCGTATCCCCCGTGCGCACGCCCGTGCGCACGAAGTGCTCGCGGATCCGGCCGCGCCGCAGCCGCGCCCGTTCGCTGTCCGGGCGTTCGAGCAACCCCATCTCGCGCAGCGGCCGCCGCAGGTTGTGCTCGACATCGTAGCCCAGCGCGCGCAGCGGCGAGACATAGAGGCAGAACGGCCGGGGGTAGAGTTCGTCCCGGTCGCGCTTCCCGGCGAGCGCCGAGAGAACGGGCAGAAAGGCGGCCAACGTCTTCCCCGTCCCGGTCGGGGAAGAGATCAGCGTCGTGCGGCCGCCGAGCGCAAGCGGAATCGCCTGCGCCTGCGGGGGCGTCGGCGTTGCGAGCCGGGCGTCGCACCAGCCCGCGACGATCGGGTGGAGCGCGGCGAAGACCTCATCCACGAACGCCCGGCTTTCGCGCGGCGGCGGATGCGGCACCTCTCAAAAAGCGAACAACTGTTCGCCCCGAGCGGTCTAGCCTGCGGCGGAGATGTTGGTCCCGACGCCCAGGGTCGCGAACAGCCGGTCGATTACGTCGATCGCCAAGTTCTGCGTGTCCTTGAGAACGTTGAGGTTGACGCTATTGGCCGCGCCCGCGCTCGCTGCGCTCGTTACGCTCGAAATATCCATTTGCGAAAAGTATGAGGCCAAGCAAGCGTGGGCGCAAGCGCGTTGATCGAAACTTGACCGAGCGCACTCCGGTAGGTGAGCAAGGAGGTTCTTTCATGTCGCTCTTCGTGCGGACGACCGTGGCCATCGCGCTAGGGATCGTCGCCCTCGTGGCCCTCGTCTTCGTGGTCAAGGTGCTCTTCGTGGCGGCGCTCATCGCGGCCGTCGTGGTCGCCGGCGCGCTCGCCTACCGTTTCGCACGCCGGCGGTTCGCCCCGCGTGCCCCGCTCATGCGCCGGCGCTAGCCGGACGGGTTAGCGCGTGCTCGGGACCGCCGGTTCGGGCTTCGCACGCTGATACTGGTTGGGCCAGCGCACGTCGTCGCCGAGTTCGCGCGCGGCGTGCAGCGGCCAATACGGATCGCGCAAGAGTTCGCGCGCGATCACGATCAGGTCGGCGTCTTGTGCGTTCAGAATGTCCTCCGCTTGCGCGGCGGTGGTGATCATGCCGACCGCGCCGGTCGCGATCCCGGCTTCACGGCGAATTCGAGCCGCGAACGGCACCTGAAAACCCGGGCCGGTTACGATTTGCTGGGCGGGCGCGAGCCCGCCCGACGACGCGTCGATCAGGTCGACCCCGCGGCCCTTCAAGAGACGCGCGAGTTCGACCGATTCGTCGATGTTCCAGCCGCCCGGCACCCAGTCGGATGCCGAGAGGCGCACGAAGAGCGGCAAGCGTTCGGGCCAGACGGCGCGGATCGCAGCCACGACTTCGAGCGTCAGGCGCGCGCGGTTTTCGAACGAACCGCCGTAGCGGTCCGAGCGCCGGTTGCTTAGCGGCGAGAGAAACGTATGCAAGAGATACCCGTGCGCGGCGTGCAGTTCGATCACGCGCATCCCGGCGTCGAGCGCGCGCTGCGCCGCCGCGCCGAAGGCCTGCGCGATCGCTGCGATTCCGGACTCATCGAGCGCGGTGGGAACGATCCAGCCGTCATCGTACGCAATCGCGCTCGGCGCCCAGATCGGACGCCAGCCGCCGTCTTGGGGGCTCACGGCTTCCCGGCTGCGCCACGGGACGGCGGTGCTCGCCTTGCGTCCCGCGTGCGCCAGTTGCGTGCCGACCACCGCGCCTTGTGCTTCGCAGAAGCGCACGATCCGGGCCAGCGGCCCGACGTGCGCGTCGCTCCAAATGCCCAGGTCCTCGGGCGAGATGCGGCCGTCCGGCGTGACGGCGTTCGCTTCGGTAAGGATCAAGCCGGCGCCGCCGACCGCACGGCTCCCGAGATGGACGAGGTGCCAGTCGTTCGCGAATCCATCGATCGACGAGTACTCGCACATCGGCGAAACGACGATACGATTGCGTAACGCAACCTCACGGAACTTGGGCGATTCGAAGAGCTTGCTCACGTGCAATTCGACCGTGTACGGAACGCTCGGGTTGCAGCGAGCATCAGTCGTGCTTCTGTCTTCCCAACGAATTCGTATCAGCCCGGGCCAGGCGCCCGCGGCGGGCGGCGTGAAACGCGTTGCATGAATCACGAGCGTTATCGCGACCGCTTCCGGGACGTGATCGGCATGGTCGTCACGCCCTTCGACAGCGCGTACGCCCTCAACGAAGACGCGCTGCGCGCGCAGATCGACTGGTGTTTCGAGCAAGGTGCGACGGGCGTCGTCGCGACCCCGTCGATCGGCGAGTTCTTGCACCTCGAAGACGACGAGCGCCAACGCGTCTTCGAGATCGTCGCCGATCAAGTGCGCAAGCATCCCGGGAAGATCCCGTTCGCGATGACCTCCGGCGCGACGACGCTGCAGGCGCTGAAGTGGACGCGACGCGCGGCGGAACTCGGCTACGAGTGCGCCGTCGTCATCCCGCCATACTATTGGAAAGCCGGCGAACAGGAAGTCTACAACCACTTCAAGGCCGTCGCCGAAGCGAATCTCATGCCGGTGTGCGTCTACCACAATCCGGCGCTCTCGAAGTTCCACATGAGCCCGGCGTTCTTCAACCGGGTGACCAAGCTCGAGAACGTCGTGATGGTCAAAGAAGTCGAAACGGAGCTGCAGCATCTCGAAGCCGTCGCCGACGCACTGCTCGGGCAGGCACTCTACACGCAGACGTTTCGCGCCTACCTGACGGGCCGGCTGCTGGGCTCGAACGGCGGGCAGATCAACGTCTTCGCGATCCCGGCGTGCGTCGCGATCGACGAGGCGCTCGCGGCCGGCGACTACCGCACTGCGGAAGAGATTCAGCGCCGGCTCAATCGCGTCTTCCCGCGCGGCGGTGAGGCCGCGCTCGGCGCGATCGGGATGACCAAGGTGTGCGCCTCGGTCGTCACCGGCATCGAATGCGGACCGGTCCGTCCACCGTACCTCGCGCCGGACGATGCGGCGGAACGCATCGAGCAGCGGCTCCCCGAACTCTACGAACTCGTGCCGGCGATGAAACCGCGGCGCCGGGCAAGCGCGGTTCCGGTCTCGTGATCGGCGCGCCGGCGTTCGAGACGCGGCTGTTCATCGACGGCGCGTTCGTCGACGCCCTCGACGGCGCGACTTTCGCGGACGTTCGATCCGGCCACGAACGAAACGATCGCGGAGGTCGCCGCCGGCGGCCGCGCCGACATCGCGCGCGCGGTCGCCGCGGCGCGACTCGCGTTCGACGAGGGCCCGTGGCCGCGCATGACGATCGCGCAGCGCGCGAAGGTGCTGCGCAAGCTCGCCGGCTTGCTCGTCGAGAACGCCGAGGAACTCGCGCGCCTCGAATCGCGCGACGCCGGCAAACCGTTTCGCGAGACGGCCGAGCGCGACGTGCCGCGCGCCGCCGACAACGTCGCCTTCTTCGCCTCGGCGATCGAGCAGCGCGCGAGCGCGTCGTTCATGGAGCGAAAGCCGTTCCTGGGCACGCAGCGCGATATCATGAGCATCGTGCGCGAAGAGCCGGTCGGCGTGTGCGCGCTACTCACCCCGTGGAATTCGCCGTTGATGCAGGCAACCTGGAAGATCGCTCCGGCGATCGCGACCGGCAACACCTGTGTCCTCAAACCTTCGGAACTCACCCCGCTCTCCACGCTCAAACTCGCGGCGCTGTGCAGCGCGGCCGGCGTCCCCGACGGCGTCGTCAACGTCGTCACCGGCTTCGGGTCCGAAGCCGGCGCGCCGCTGGTCGCCGATCCGCGTGTCGATGCCGTCGCCTTCACCGGCAGCGAGCCCACCGGCATCGCGATCAACACGGCGGCGGCCGCGACGCTCAAGAAAGTCACCCTCGAACTCGGCGGGAAATCGGCCAACGTCGTCTTCGACGACGCCGACCTCGACCTCGCGGTCGAAGGCAGCGTGCTGGCGATGTTCCGTCACAGCGGCCAGGTGTGTCTGGCCGGGACGCGCCTCTACGTTCAGCGCGCCATCTACGACCGCTTCGTCGAACAGTTCCTCGCGCGCGTCAAAGCGCTGCGCGTCGGCGACCCGCAGCGCGCGGATTCCGATCTCGGCCCGTTGATCTCCCGCGCGCACCGCGAGCGGGTCGAAGGCTTCGCGGCGCGCGCCGACGCCGCGGGCGTCCCGGCGCTCGTGCGCGGCAGCCGTCCGGCCGACGCCGCGCTAGCTCGCGGCAACTATCTCGAACCGACGATCTATGCCCCGCAGCGCGACGACGACGCGCTGGTGCGCGACGAGATCTTCGGCCCGATCCTCTCGCTCATGCGCTTCGACACGCTCGACGAAGTCGTACAACGCGCGAACGATACGCGCTACGGTCTGGCCGCGTACGCCTGGACGCGCGACATCGCGACCGGCCTGCGCTTCGCGGAGCGCGTGCGCGCGGGGATGTGCTGGATCAACGGGTACTTCTTGCGCGACTTGCGCCAGCCGTTCGGCGGCGTCAAGGCCAGCGGTCTCGGCCGTGAAGGCGGCCGCTGGTCGCTCGATTTCTTCACCGAACCCAAACTCGTCTGTATCGCCTACTAAGAGGACACGCCATGTCGTTCGCCAGCCCGCTCACCGTCATCCCCGCGCATGTCCCCGAGGCGGAGCTGCGCACGTTCGGGACGCTCGAGAGCTACGAAGACTATATCGAGCATCAATACCGTGACACGCAGCAATTGCTCGAACGCTATCGCGCGGCCAAGACGCACGATCCCCAGTTGAGCAAGGAATACCGCAACGCCATGCGGCCGATCATGGTCACGACCTGCTGGGGCGAAGCGCAGACGATGGCGCAGGTCGCTCAGATCGTCGTCAAGACGAACCGGCCGAGCGTCCAGTATTTCTACGCGACGCACGGGATCGACGAAGTGCGGCACACGCAGATCGAGTGGCGCCGCATCCGCGACCTCGACCTCGCCGACTCGCTCGACGTGCCGCACGAACAGACCGAACTCTTCCGGTACGTCAACGGCCTGCCGACCTTTCTCGAAATGGTCTACGGCCAGGTCTGCACGCTGGAGTCCTACTCCGCGCACGTGCTCTTCAACTCGATCATCGATCTGGCCAAGCAGCACGGCGATCTCGCGACGGCGGCGACCTACGAGCACGTGATGCGCGACGAGGTGCGGCACATCGGCGCCGGCCTGCGCCTCGTGCGCGAGGCGATCGAGACGGCGCCCGATCCCGGCGAGGCCACCTTCCGCATCCTCGATCTGGAGGAGCGGCTCTTGCCGATCGTCATCCGCAAGTTGGGCCGCGACTCGGTGATCGCGCAATCGCTCTACGACGCCGGGATGATCGCCAGCAAGGCCGCATTCGAGGAAGAGGGCTTCCGCCAGTTCCTCATCTTCCGCTCGAAGATCGGAGTGCTGCCGCCGATCCGCTTCGTCGGCCCCGGTCAGGAACACCCCGCAAACACCGCCGCCCTCGTCTAGCAGCCCGGTGCTCGCCGCTGGGCTGTTCTCGACGCATGTTCCGCGCACGATGATCCTCGATCCGCAGGAGCGGCTGCGCTACATGGGCGGGAACGTCACGACGTTCTACGATGCGCTCGAGCAGATCCGGCGCGAGTGCATCGCGCCGCTGGCGTTCGACACGTTCGTCGTCATCGACACGCACTGGCACACGACGCTGGAATTCGTCCTCAACGGCCACGCCCGGCTGCAAGGCGTCTATACCTCGGATGAGATCCCGTGGATGATCCACGACTACGAATACGACTATCCGGGCGATCCGGAGCTGAGCATCGCGATCGCCGCCGAGGCTCAGGAGCGCGACGTCCCGGCGCTGGTCTCCGCGCATCGTGGTCTGCCGATGCACTACGGAACGCTCAACCCGATGCACTACTACAATCCCGGTCCCGCCAAGCAACGCGTCCTCTCGATCAGCGTCTGCGATACCGCCGAGATCGAACCGAATCTGCGCTTCGGCGAAGCGATCGCGGCGGCCGCCGCGCGGATCGGCCGGCGCGTGCTGCTGGTCGCCAGCGGCGGGATGTCGCATCGCTTCTGGCCGCTCGCGACGATCCGTTTGCGAGCCGGCGCCGATCCGGCCGACATCAACGGCCCGGAGTTGCGCGCCTGGGACGAGCGCATCATGGCCTGGTGGCGCGCCGGCGACCACGCCGCGGTCCTGGAGCACGCGCTCGAGTTCCGGCGCCAGTGTTCGCCCGAGGGCCGGTTCGCGCACTACCTCGTCTTGGCCGGCGCCTTCGGCGGCGCGTCGTGGACCGCGCCGGGCCGCCAATTCGGCCGCTACGAAGCCGCCATCGGCACGGGCCAAGCCAATTTCTGGTTCCCGGCGCCGGCGCCGGCGTCTCATCCGTCATGAACCCGTTCGCCATCCTGATCGGAGTCGTGCTTGCGGCGCTCGCCGTGCTCTCGCTGCGCTCGTTGCAGTTCACCTGGAAGCACTCGCCGTGGACGAGCGTCGGCTGGGCGGCTACCCTCGCGTATTGCCTCTACGATGCCGCGCGTCTCGTGCTCGTGCCGGAGGGGCAGAATTTCGGCGTCTTGCCGCACGCCGACTGGGGCTTGCTCCTGCTCTTGACGATCGCGTTCATCGTCGCCGGCGTGCGCGACGAGCGTCAGGCGGAGCCGTGGTATTGGCCGCGCGGCCGCGGACCGACGCGCGCGGACCGCACGCGAAGATAAGACGTATCAACCAATCGAATCGGCGCGCCCTAAGCCAGGGCGCGCAGCGCTTCGAGGGCGGCCGGCACGTGTTTATCGGCGCCGAACGCGGAGTTGAAGGTGCTGCGCACGATGCCCTCGCGATCGATCACGAAGGTGACGCGACCCGGCAAGATGCCTAGCGTCTTCGGCACGCCGTACGCGGCGCGCACCTTTCCGCCCGGATCGCTCGCGAGCGGGTACGGCAGATCGTGTTGGGTCGCGAAGCGCCCGTGCGAGACGACCGTGTCGGAACTGATGCCGACGACCTGCGCACCCGCCTCGACGAAGCCGGCATAGGCATCGCGGAACGAACACACTTCGACCGTGCAGCCCGGCGTCGCATCCTTGGGATAGAAGAAGACCACCACCGGGCCCTTCGCGAGCGCGTCGCGCAACCGCAGCCGGCCGCCGCCGGCGATCTCCAAATCAAAGTCCGGGGCGCGTTCACCCGTGGCGATCATTCGCCGAATTGTCCGAAGAAGTCGTCGACCCGCATCGGATCGATGCCGGCCGCGAGGGCAGCGCGGCGCGCATGTTCGAGATCCGGCTCCGGGCGTACCACGAGTGCATCCACGCCGCCGTCATTCGGATCGAAGCAGACCGATTCCGCGTCGGCCGGCGTGACGGTGGAGCCGTACGCGGCGACCGGTGTCAGCACGTCGCCCACCCGCAACGTGCACGGGTTCGAAAGCAGCGTGATGGTGAGTGGACGGCCGTTCGTTGCAATCGCTTCGCCCCTGGGCGACACCAAGATCAACTCGACCAGAAAACGCTCGCCGGCGATCAGCAGCGTCCGGTCGACTCCGCCGTCGTCGAAGCGCAATTGGCGCACCGCGCTCGGCTCGATCGCGCGAAAATCGAGCACGTCGCCGGCTTTGTCCACCTGAAGTTCGCGCGGTTTGCCGTCTGCGCCGAGCCGGTTCCAATCGAAGATCCGGTAGGTGAGATCGCTGGCTTGCTGCGTCTCGAAAAGCCGGATCCCCGCGCCGATCGCGTGCAACGTGCCGGCCGGCAGATAGAACGCGTCACCGCGCTGCACGGGAACGCGCCGCAGGATGGAGCCCAGCGTGCCGTCGGCGACGCGGTGCGCGTATTCCTCGCGATCCGTATCGCGCGTCCAGCCGAGCACGAGTTCCGCGCCCGCGTCGGCCTCGAGGATGTACCAGCACTCCGTCTTGCCGTTGGGCTTGCCTTCGACGCGCCGGGCGTAGTCGTCGCCGGGATGGACTTGCACCGAAAGCGGTTCGCGCGCGTCGATGAATTTCGTAAGCACCGGGAAGCGCGCCGCGGGATCGATGGGGCCCATCAGCGAGCGCCCCAGCAGCGCGCGCAATTCGCCCAGCGTTCGTCCGTCGAACGCGCCGCCCGCGATGCGGTTCTCGTCCCAGCACTCCCAGGATTCGCCCAGCGCCGCGCTGGGATCGCCGCGCTTTCCGTAGCGCGTCGCGAGCGCGTTTCCGCCCCAAATCGCGGGGACGAGCTTGGGCACGAGCCGATAGGAGGCACGCCGATCGGTGGAAATCACGTTGCCTCGCCTTCGGGGCTAGCGCACGGCGTCCATGTTCGGGTCGGGTTCGGGGAGCGTCGGATCGGCCGGGAAGTCCGGCGCGTCGGGGATGTCGGGGCCGGGCGGCACGAACGGGATATCGGGGACGTCCGGCGGGTTCATCTCACTCATGCGCGCCACTTGCCCGCTGGTGCGCACGGCGAAACGCGGCGAGGTTCCGCTGGTCCCTTTCCGAATCCGCGAAGCCGTGGAGTTCCGTTACCTGCGCTCGTTCTTGACCGTCGCCAAACACCGCAGCTTCACGCTCGCGGCCGAGGAACTGTTCTTGACGCAGTCGGCGGTCAGCCAGCAGATCCGGACGCTCGAAGCCGAACTCGGCGGGCCGCTCTTCATGCGCGAGCGCCACGCCGTCGAACTAACCGACGCCGGTCGCGCGCTGTTCCCGCACGCGATGCGCATCGTCGCGCTCGTCGACGAAACACGGACGCTGCTGGGCCACCGGGTGCCGGCCAGCGGCGCGTTGCGGATCGTCGCCGCCACGGTGGCCTCGGGCTATCTCTACGCCTCGCTCTACGAACGCTTCGTGCGCGCGCATCCCAACGTCGTGCTCTCGATCGTCTCGGGCGCGGGTCGCGACACGGTGCTCGCGCGGCTGCGCGCTGGTGAAGCGGACGCGGCCTTCGTCCAGTTTCCGCTCGATGCGGACGATCTCGATTCCGACGTACTCGGAACGACCGAGATGGTCGCGGTATCGTTGGCCACGGCGACGGCGCAACGCTTGATGATGTGGGACGGTTCACCCGAACTCACGCGCCTGGTCACCGAAGCGCAGATGACGATCGCCTTGCGCAGCAACGACGTGGCGCTCCTCAAACGGTTCGTCGACGACGGCACGGGCACGGCGTACCTGCCGCGCTGGTCCGTCAGAGGCGAACTCGAAACCGGCGCGTTCACCGCCGTCGATCTCGGCCTGCCGCCCGTGCGCCAGCGCTTCGGGATCGCGTACGCGCGCGGCGAGTGCACGCCCGCGCTGCGCGCCTTTCTCGCCGTGACGCACGAAATGAAATCGACGCTCGCCGACCTGTGTACGTGACCGGAGACACGATGATCTTTCAACCCGAATACGAAACGCTCGAACGCTTCGCACTCGAAGCGCTGCAAGGGGAACGGCTGGTCGCGCTGACCGCGCGGCTGCGCGCGGCGAACCCGCTCTATCGCGAGCGCTTGCACGGCGTCGCGGCCCCCACGGGACTCGCCGATCTCGCGGCCCTGCCGTTCACCCAGAAGTCCGATCTGCGCGACGCCTATCCGCTGGGGATGCTCGCGGTCCCGCAAGACCGGCTGGCGCGCATTCACGCCTCGTCCGGGACGACCGGAAACCCGACGATCGGCGCCTACACGGCGCGCGATCTCGAGATCTTCGCCGAGGTCAACGCGCGCAGTCTCGTGCTCGGCGGCATCAGGCCCGGCGAGATGTTTCAGGTCGCTTGGGGCTACGGGCTCTTCACCGGCGGTCTCGGGATGCACGGCGGCGGCGAAGCGCTCGGCGTGTGCGTGGTCCCCGCGTCGAGCGGCAACACGGCGCGCCAACTGCAATTGCTCGAGGCTCTGCCGATCGCCGGTATCGGCGCGACCCCGTCGTACGTGCTCGTCCTGGCCGAACGCCTGCGCGCCGAGCGGCGCCGGCCCAAGGCCCTGCGCTATGCGATCTGCGGCGCCGAGGCCTGGACCCAGGGCATGCGCGACGAGATGGAAGAGTTACTCGGTGTGACCGCGACCAACATCTACGGCCTGACCGAGATCATCGGACCGGGCGTCGCGAACGAGTGCTTGCATAAAGCCGGGCTGCACGTGCAAGAAGATCATTTTCTCGCCGAGATCATTGACCCCGCAACGAACCTGCCGCTGCCTGAGGGCGAACGCGGGGAACTCGTCATCACGACGCTGACCCGCGAGGCGATGCCCGTGCTGCGCTACCGCACCGGCGATCTCACGCGGCTGTGGCGCGAACGGTGCGCGTGCGGGCGCACGACCGCACGGATCGATTGGCTCACCGGCCGCGTCGACGACATGCTCATCATTCGCGGCGTCAACGTCTTCCCGACCGCGATCGAAGAAGTGCTGCTCGGCTTCGCCGAGCTTTCGCCGAACTATCGCATCCTCATCACGCGCCCGAGCGGCGGACTCGACGAGATGCGCATCGAGGTCGAACACCACGCCGGCGCGCACATCGACCAGCGCGCCGCGTTCGCGCAGCGAGTCGGGGCGAAGCTCGCCGAAACGCTGTTGATCTCGTGCGAGGTGCATCTGCTCGCGCCCGGCACGATCGAACGCATCGAAGCGGGCAAAGCCAAACGGGTCTACGACGGGAGGGCTCTCCCATGAGCGCCGATCTGGTCGTCGAGCAGCAGGGCCCCGTGCTGCTGCTACGCCTCAATCGCCCCGGGCGGCTCAACGCCTTGACCGACGCGCTGACCGAAGAACTCGCAAGCGCGCTGGAGCGCGCCGACGCTGACGGCGTCACGCGCGCCGTCGTCATCACCGGCGACGAGCGCGCGTTCGCCGCCGGGGCGGATATCGGCGAACTGGCGCGCCCCGGCGGCCCGCAGTTGGAGACCTGGGACCGGATCTGGCAGACCGCTCTCCCGATCGTCGGCGCGGTGCAGGGACTCGCGCTGGGCGGCGGTCTCGAACTCGCGATGAGTTGCGATCTCTTGGTGGTCGCGGAGGGCGCGCGGTTGGGCCAGCCCGAGATCAAGCTCGGCGTGATCCCCGGCGCCGGCGGCACGCAGCGGCTGACCCGCGCACTCGGCAAAGCACTTGCGATGGAGATGGTGCTCACGGGGCGCGAGATCGACGGCCGCGAGGCCTACGCGCGCGGGCTCGCGAGCGCCTGCGTCCCGGCCGAACTCGTCGTGAGCACCGCCTTGACGCTGGCCGAGGCCATCGCAAACCAGGCGCCGCTGGCGATCCGCGCCGCCAAGCGCGCCGTGAACGATGCCTTCGAGCTGCCTTTGCGCGGCGCGCTCCGCAACGAACGCGCCGCGTTCCGCACGCTCTTGACGACCGCTGACGGCCGCGAAGGGATTGCCGCTTTCATCGACAAGCGCCGAGCGACATGGAGCGGCACGTGAGCGCACCCGTCGATCATCGGGTCGAAATCGTCGATGCGGTTGCAACGATCATCTTCGAGCGCCCGGCGGCGTACAATGCAGTCACCGGCGCGATGCTGCTCTCGTTGCAGGACACGATGAAGCAACTCGCGCGCGACCCGGCCGTGCGCGCGCTCGTCATCACCGGGGCGGGCAAGGGATTTTGCGCCGGACAAGCGCTCGACGATCCTTCCGCGCTCGACGAGACGACGGGCCGGTTCGATCTCTTGCGCGCGGTCACGGAACGCTTCAACCCGTTCGTGATCGCGGTCGCGACGATCGAAAAGCCGGTCGTGGCCGCGGTGAACGGGGTCGCGGCCGGGGCCGGGATGGGGATCGCGCTGGCCGCGGATTTTCGTTTCGTCGCGAGTAGCGCATCGTTCACGACCGCGTTCGCGAAGATCGGCCTGGTCCCCGACAGCGGCGTCTCGTATTTCTTGCCGCGGATGGTCGGCTACGGCCGCGCGCTCGAACTCACGCTGCTCTCGGAGAAGATCGACGCGCTCCGCGCCCATGCGCTGGGTCTGGTGACGAAACTCTGCGACGACACGGTGCTCGAGCAAGCGCAGGCCTTCGCCGCAACGCTGGCGCGCGGACCGCGCTCGCTGGGCCTCATCAAACGCGAACTGGTGCGCAACGGCCTGGGCGATCTGCAGGCGGCCCTCACCTACGAGGCGCAACTGCAAGCCGTCGCCGGCGAAAGCGGGGATTTCTTGGAAGGCGTCGCGGCGTTTCTCGAAAAGCGCCAACCCGTCTTCCGGGGCGTCTAAGCTCCGATGAACGCCGTCGAAGTCGCCGCCTACGGCGATGCCGCGCAACTCCGCTTCGTACAGCGTCCGCAGCCGTCGCCCGGCCCCGGCCAAGTCGCGATCCGCGTCGGCTTGACGGGGGTCAACTTCGCCGACATCATGGCGCGGCGCGGCGCCTATCACGCGGGCTCGCCGCCGCCGTTCCTCCCCGGGCTCGACTGCATGGGGACGATCGAGGCGCTCGGCGCGGGCGTGAGTTCGTTTCACGTCGGCCAGCGCGTCGCCGCGTTCGTCGATAGCGGTTCGTACGCGCAGGTGGTACTCGCGCGCGACGTGCTGACCTATCCGCTCGACGAGCGCGTCAGCGACGAGACGGCCGCGGCGCTGCTGCAACTGGTAACCGCCTACCACATTCTGACCTTCGCCGGGAAGCTGCTGCGCGGCGAGAGCGTGCTGATCCACGCCGCCGCCGGCGGCGTCGGGTCGCTCGCCGTCCAACTCGCCAAACACTTGGGCGCAAGCGCGATCGTCGCGACCGTCGGGTCCGCGGAGAAAGCGCGCATCGCGCGCGATGCCGGCGCCAACGTCGCGATCGACTACACGCAGGGCGACCTCACCAAAGCCGTGCTGGCGGCGACCGGCGAACGCGGTGCCAACGTCGTCCTCGATTCCGTCGCCGGACCGGTTTTCCAGGCCTCGCTCGGCGCGTTCGCCCCGTTCGGTCGCTACGTGATCTACGGCATGGCCTCGGGGATCCCGGGCGAAGCGAAGTCCCCGCTCTTTCACACCCAGAACCGCAGTTTGATCGGATTTTCCGCCGGCCACTACCGCAATCTGCGCCCGGAGGTCTTACGCCCCGGAACGCTCGCCGTGCTGGAACTCGCGGCGCACGGCGTCGTGACGCCGATCGTCGGTGCGCGCTTCGCGCTGCGCGACGCGGCGCAAGCGCACACGCTGGTCGAGTCCCGCGCCAGTCACGGCAAAGTCCTCCTCGACCCCAACACGTGACCACCATCCCGCCCACGCAAGATGACGTTGCCGACTGCTCACGATGACACATCAGCCGTCGCCTGATGTTCTGTCATCCTGAGCCCCGTCGAAGGATGGAGCTGCCACCCGGCTAACTTCGGCGCACGATGGCTACGCCTCAAACCGGGATCTTTGCGCTCGGAGACGCCGCGCATTGCTATCTCGAATTCAGCCTGACGATGGGTACCGGCCCCGAACACTTCGTGCGCAACGTGGTCGCGATTCACGAGCCGCGGACGACGGTCGGCGGGGTCAACATCGTGATCGGCTTCCGGCCCGAGCTGTGGAGCGCGGTGGCAGGGGATGATGCACCCCCGGAGCTTGCGGGCTTCAACGAGCCGTTGGCGGGTTACGGGGGCTATTCGATGCCGGCCACGCAAGCGGATCTTTGGCTGTGGATCGCCGGCGCGTCATACGACGTCGTCTTCGACCTCGCACGCGAAGCGGTCGACAAACTCGCGGGCTGCGCGCGGCTCGTGAGCGAGCTCACCGGCTGGTCGTATCGCCATAGCCGCGATCTCACCGGTTTCGAGGACGGCACCGAAAACCCGGCGTTGATGATCGCGCCCGGCATAGCGACCATCGCGGACGGTTCACCCGGGGCCGGCGGAAGCGTGCTGCTCTATCAGCAGTGGGAACATCGGGCGGCGGCCTGGGCGGCGCTCCCGGACGACGAGCAAGAGCGCGTGATCGGCCGCACCAAGCCCGAGAGCATCGAACTCGCCGAAGACGTCATGCCGGCCGATTCGCATGTCTCGCGCACGACGGTCGAAGAAGCCGGCGAGGAACGCAAAATCTTCCGCCGCAACACGGCCTATGGGAACGTGTCGGCGCACGGGACGGTGTTCGTCGGGTTCAGCGCCGACCAGGACCGGCTGAACCGCATGCTGCGCCAAATGGCGGGTTCGGACGACGGTCTGCGCGACGCGCTGACTCGGTACTCGACGCCGTTGACCGGGGCGTACTACTTCGTTCCGTCGCTGCAGGGGCTGCAACGCTTCGCGCCCGGCGATTGATGCGCGCGCGCATGGCGGCGGTGACGTTCGCCTGCGCATCGACGCTCGCGGAGCAAGACGCCGGCTTCGGCATGAAGCGGATGCTCGACGACCGGCCGCGCTTTCAAGATGCGATCGAGCTGTTCGCCACGCTGCCGACGGGAACGCCCCAGGGCAGCGCCGGCTTTTCGGCCGGAGCGCCGACCTATACCCTCACGTACACGATGGCCTTCGCGCTCTGGGGGAACCTCGGTCTGTCGATCACCCAGAATGGGGTCGCAAACGCTGCGCCGCTCAATCCGGCCGGTGCGACGCGATTCTTTTCGTACCAGCCGTCACTCACGCTCGGCTACGCCTTCGGATCCAACTTCACGTTGCTCGCCGGATTCACGCCGATGAGTGCGGCGAAGGCCTTCGCCGGATCGGGTTGGAGCAGGGTGATGGTTTGACCCGCGTTCAAGCCGATCGGGAGGTTGTTGGCGAGGTTGGATGCGATCGCGAGCGCCCAGCCGATACCCAGCGGCGGCGCGCGTTCGATCAGCGTGCGGGTCCAGCCCAGCGCACCGCGTTGTCGACCGCGGTAACGATCACGAAGAGCGCCGCGGTGAGCAAGACGATCGGCCACTGGAGCTCGCGTGCGAGCGCGCCGAGCGACGCGGTACGGCGAACAGCGAGGACGATAGCCGCGACGACGGCCAGCCCGAGCGCCGTGTACCCAAGTGGCCCGTCGAGCGCCGAGACGGCGATCAGCGCGACCGCCGCGACGGCAAGTACCGCGAGTGCGACAAGCATCCCGATAGGGTGAGCGCGGCGATCCCCCAGATCAGGGGCTAGGTGCGGGCGCCGGAGGCGGGATGGAGGCGCGCGGCGCCGTGGACGGGGATGCCGCCGACCAGCGTCGCGAGCACGTTGTACTGCGGATCCCAGATCGAGAGGTCGGCGCGCAGGCCCGGTTCGATCGTGCCGAGTTCGCGTCCAAGTCCGAGCAGCCGAGCGGGCGAACGCGTCGCGCAGATGATGGCCGTCTCGAAGGGGATCGCCGCGTAGCTCATCAGGTTGCGCACGGCCTGGTCGATGCGCAGCGCGCTCCCCGCGATCGTGCCGTCTTCCGAACGGACGACGCCGCCGTCGATCCGATAGCCGCTGCCGGCCGGCGGCATGTTGTCGGTCGTGAGCACGAGCCGTTCGCGCAGCGCGCGGTAGAGCAGATCGACCATCGGCGGAGAGACATGGAAGCCGTCGGCGATCAACTGTACCGTGGTGCGCGGCTCTTGCATGAACGCGACGAGAATCGAGGGATCGCGGTGATCGAGCGGCGGCATCGCGTTGAACGCGTGCGTGAGCGTGCGGAAGCCCAGTCCGATCGCGAGGATGCCGTCGCGATAGTGCGCCGACGTGTGACCGGCCGAACAGACGATGCCTTGATCGAAGAACAGCCGTGCGGCGTTGTCGACCCCGTCGACCTCCGGCGCCATCGTCACCATCACGAGTGCGCCGCGGCAGGTCTCGATCATCTCCTTGGCACGCTCGAGCGTCGCGGGGATGAGCCAATCGCCGCGATGCACGCGCCGGAATTTTGGATTGAGGAACGGGCCCTCGAAGTGGACGCCCAGGCAGCGCGCGCCGATCTTCTCGTGCGATTCTTCGAGTTGGTTGGCCGCTTCGGAGACCTCCGCCGCCGCGTGCATCATCGATTCCCACGGCGCCGTCATCACCGAGGCCACGTAGCCGGTCGCGCCCATGCGCGCGTAGGCGCGCGACGTCGTTTCGACGGCGTTCCCTTGATCGCGGTTGAAGAGCATCTCGTCGGCACCGTTGGTGTGTACGTCGATGAGACCGGGAGCGACGATCGCGCCTTCCGGCAGGGTAACGTCGCTCGTGCCGTCCTCGGGAAGCACGCGAGCAATGCGCCCGCGTTCGATGGCAAGTCGCCCCCGCGTGATAAAGCCGTCGCCGGTTGCAAGCCGAGCGGGACCGAGGATATATGAATCGGACACGTCTGCCGCTCTTCGGGAGATCACCATGGCGGCCCTCGGCTAGCTGCGGCCGAAGAGCCGGCCGAGGAACGACGTGCGCGCGCCGTTCGAGGTCTGCGTGCTCTTCCGGGCCTCGAGACGAGCAAGCTCTTGCGCCTCGCGCTCGGTGCGGTCGAGGCGGGCCATGTGCTCTTCGGCATGCGACGCCAAGGTGGTCGCGAGCGCGCCGAGTTCGTTCCAGCCCGCGGGCGCTCGCTTGGCCGCCAGCGCCTCACGGTAGTCGGTCGTCGAGGTGACGAAGATGCGCTGCGGCACGATCGCGCGCTCCCGCAGGTAGCGATCGGCCAGCTCCACGACGTTGCGGCGCTCGGCCGGCGTTTCGTTGTCGGCGATCGTGTGGACGAACGTCAGCGGTTTTCCCAGGCCGTTCATGCGCCCGTAGAGATCGAGTTCGCGGTCGGAGAGTTGCCGGGAAAACAAAGCGAGGATTTCGCTTGCTCTTCCCGCGGCGGCAAGCGTGATTTGTTCGGCCAGAGCGAATCCGGAGTCGAACGCCGGCGTGTGTACGAGGACGAGTTCGCGAGGGAGCGACCAGGGGACTTCGATGAGCACCGGCGCGCCGCTCGCGCTGCTCAGCACGGCATCGAGCGCGATCGGGTTCCAGCCGGCGTCGTCGCCGAGCACGTAGGCCTTCGCTGCGGGGCCGTACCGGAGGTGGACGGGGAAGCGCATCTCGGCGTCGCTCCCCTCGTCGCGCAGAATCCGCTCACCGGCGAGCGCGTTGATGAGGCTCGACTTGCCGCGTTTGAAGGCCCCCGTGACGACGACGCGCCAGCGGCGCGGGTTGAGCCCGTGCTCGTAGGTTTGCGGATCGAAGCGCGCGCTCTCGGCCGGCAGCACCCGTTCCAAACCGGCTTGCAGGTCGAGCGGGACGGCCGGACTCGCGCGCTCCGCGCGTTCGCTGCGCGCCTCCCGCGCGAACGTTTCGCTGATCGTGTCGATCCGCGTCGCCAGCGCGCCGAGTGCGGCGGCCCGTTCGCGCGCGGCCGCCGCCGCACGTGACCGGTCGCTCCCGGCGGCGTAGGCGGCGAGTCCCCGGTCGACGACGGTGAGGGCTTCCGCGCGCACGCGGGGCGCAAGCGCGGCGGCGCGCGCCGCGAGCCGGCCGGCGATTGTCGCGACCCGGGCCGCGATCCCGTCGATGTACTGCGCGACCTCGCCGTCGAAGGCGGGGAAGAAGCGCGCGTCGAGATCGGCGAGCAGTTCGCGCTTCATGTACGCGCCGTAGGGGAGCGAAGCAAAGCCGCCGGCGATCGCCTCGACGAGACCGACGGCCGGGCCGCCGAGCGCGCCGAGCACGATCGTCGAACGCAAGCCCGCCTCGAGATCCATGCTCCACGTCCCGCTCGCCGGATCGCCGTCGAACGCGCGCGCGGCATCTTCGGTGACGGGCAAACGTTCGGCGCGCAGCGCGTCGAGGAGCGCGCCCAAGTGCTGCGCCGGGTCCCCCGCCCCAGCCTGGGCGACGATCGAGTCGACCGCCTCTTTTGCAGCACCGCGCAACCGGCGTGCGACGCCGTCGGCCGTGTCGGCCGCGAAGCGGCCGATCGCCGTGGCCAACGTCTCGTCGACGATGATGTGGAGCTTCGCGCGATCGCGCAAGCGTGCAACGTCGGCGATGTCGAAGGCCCGCGCGAGCGTGCGGTGCAGTCCGCTGCGCATCGCGCTCCCGGCGGCGACGATGTCGGCGCGCAGCAACTCGCCCGCACCTTCGAGGGTCGCGGCGGCGCCGGCGACCGCACGATCGACGGCCGCAAGGGCCGGAATCAGCGCGGCGCGACGGCCCGCCAAGTCGTCTCGCGGCGTCTCGAGTGCGCTCGCTTCGAGCGCGTACGCATCGGCGGCGTGGGTTGCGATGCGGCGCGCGTCGGCCGCTGCCCGGCGCAGGCGCGAGCGTCCGGTCGTCGCGACGAGCGATGCGTCGAGGGCGGCCAGAAACTCACCGAACCGGCTCTGCGCGATCAGCTCGGCATCGCCCGTCAAGAGGCCTTCGGCGTAGTCGCGCGCCGAGATCGGAAAGACCGGCGTGCCGGGCGCATGCAGGGCGGTTTGGGCCACGATGCGCGCCGAGGCATGCTGCCAGGCTTCGCGCTCGCCGTCGCGCATGCGCCACAGATCGATCTTCGTCTGCACGATGAAGATGCTCTCGATGTAGCGGCGCACGATCCCCAAGAACGACGCGTCGCCGTCGGTGAACGGTTGTTGCGTGTCGATCAGATAGAGCACGGCGTCCGCGCCCGGCAGATACGTCAGCGTCGCGCGCCGGTGGGCGGGGTTGATCGACGCGAGCCCCGGCGTATCCGCCACGACGAAGCCGTTCTCGAGAAAAGTGGAATCCACGCCGACGCGCACCAGCACCGGCGCAGCGCGTTCCTGGGCCGTTGCGTCGTGGAGCTTCGCTTCGTCCCCGACCGCGACGAAGCGCGCGAGCCGGTCCATCGGGATGCGCTCCTCGCGACCGTCGGCATAGTGCGCGGTCGCGATCTCGTCCTTGGCATACGAGAGTTCGGTAATCGTCGCGGTCGAGGGGTTGATGTCGGTCGCGAGCAGGCCGGCGATCCGCTTGTGGCCGAGCCGCTCCTCGTGCTGGACCTTGCCGAGCAGCGCGTTGAGCAAGAACGACTTGCCGCTCGAGAATTCGCCGGCCACGGCCAGGATGAAGCGCCCGTCGCGCAAGCGGGCCGTGTCGCGGTCGAGCGTCGCGGCGTCCTCGCCGGCGCCGTACCAGACCGGGTTGGCCGCGATCAGTTCCCGCAGTTCGTCCAGCGCGCCGGCGACCGCGTCGCGCGCGGTGCGGTAGTGCTCGAGCGGGGAATCCGTCAAGCGCGAATCAGCGCGAGTGCCTCGTCGCGATGCTGCTCCATGAGGGCCGTGGAATCGCCCTCGACGTTGAGCCGCAAGAGCGGTTCCGTGTTCGAGGCGCGCACGTTCATCCACCACTGCGGATACTCGATCGTGAGGCCGTCGAGTTCGTCGATCCGCGCGTCGTGGTAGTGTGCTTGCAGGGCTTGGAGTTTGGCGGGGATGTCGGCGACCGTCGAGTTGATCTCACCCGAACGGGAGCGCCTGTCGATCGGCGCGATGACGCTCGAGACGGGACCCGCGGCCCGGCTGAAGACGTTGAGGCACTGCATGAGCGCGATCATCCCCGAGTCGGCGAACCAATTGCGTTTGAAATAGAAATGTCCCGAGTGTTCCCCGCCGAACGCGATATCTTCATCGCGCATCACTTTCTTGATGATCGAATGCCCGACTTTGCTGCGCACCGGGATGCCGCCGTGGCCCAGGATCGCTTCGGGGACGCTGCGGCTGGAGATGAGATTGTAGAGGATCCTCGCCCCTGGATGCAACCGCAGCGTGTCGATGCCGACCAGCGCCGTCACGATGTCGCCGCCGATCAACCGGCCTTTCTCGTCGACCAGGAACATGCGGTCCGCGTCGCCGTCGAAGGCGACGCCCAGATCGCAGCCGTGCGCGATGACGGCCTGCTGCACGTCGACCATGTTCTCGGGTTCGATCGGCGAGGCGGGATGGTTGGGGAAGGTCCCGTCGAGCTCGAAATAGAGCGGGAAGACTTCACACGGCAGCGAGCGGAAGACGCGCGGCACGGTCGCGCCGGCCATCCCGTTGCCGGCGTCGATCGCGATCTTGAACGGCTTGATCGCAGCGACGTCGTCGATAAAGGACAGACAGTGCGCGGCGAAGTCGTCGAGTACGTCGCGCGCGAAGACGTTCCCGGTGCGCGCCGCGGGGGCGAAGGTCCCGGTGTTCGCGCGGTCGCGCACGTCGCCCAAGCCGGTATCGAGCGAGATCGCGATCGCCTCTTCCCGGCAGAACTTGAAGCCGTTGTACTCGGCAGGATTGTGCGACGCCGTGATCATGATCCCGCCGTCGAACCCGTAGTGACCGACCGCGAAGTAGAGGCAGTCGGTCGAGATCAAGCCGATCTGGGTAACGTCGGCCCCGGCGTCGGTTGCCCCCGCCGTCAAAGCGGCTAAGAGCGGCCCTCCGGAAGGGCGCATGTCGCGCCCGATGCAAATCCGCTTGCGGCCGAGGACTTCGACGAACGCACGTCCGATCGAATAGGCGACGTGATCGTTGATCTGTGAGGGCACGATGCCGCGCACGTCGTAGCTCTTGAAAATCGACGTATCGAAACCGGTTTGCATGGCGATCTGCTGCTTTCGGAGGAGAAAATGGGGAAACCTACGGTACTCGTGACACGAGCGATCCCGCAAGCCGGGCTGGATCTACTGGCGTCGCATTTCGATCTCGAGTTGAATGCCGACGACCGCCCCTATTCCCCTGAAGAGCTTCGGCGACACGCCGCGGGGAAAGCCGCGCTCGTCACCCTCTTGACCGACAAGGTCGACGGCGCGCTGTTCGCAGCCGCACCGGGCCTGAAGATCGTCGCGAACGTTGCGGTCGGGTACGACAACATCGACCTCGAGGCTGCGCGCAGCCACCGGGTCCACGTCTCGAACACGCCCGGCGTGTTGACCGATGCGACGGCCGACTTGGCGTTCACGCTCCTGCTCGCGGCGGCGCGCCGCGTCTGCGAGGGCGATCGCTACATTCGCTCCGGGAAGTGGACCGGCTGGCAGATGATGGGCTTTCACGGCGGCGATATCGCAGGCCGTACGCTAGGCATCGCGGGCTTCGGGCGCATCGGGCAAGCAGTCGCGCGCCGCGCCCGCGGGTTCGGCCTGCAGGTGATCTACAGCGACGCGCAGCGGGCCGGAACCGCGGCCGAAGAAGCCGTCGGCGCGCGCTTCGTCGACAAGCCGACGCTGCTCGCGCAGAGCGACTACCTTTCGCTGCACGTTCCGTATCTGCCCACGACGCACCACTACATCGGCGCACCCGAACTGGGCGCGATGAAGAAGACCGCCTACCTGATCAACACCTCGCGCGGGCCGGTGGTGGACGAACCCGCGCTCGCCAAGGCACTGCGCAACGGTGCGATCCGCGGTGCCGGACTCAACGTCTTCGAGCGCGAGCCCGAGGTCTTCGCGGAGCTGCTCACGCTCGAGAACGTGACGCTCACGCCGCACATCGCATCGGCCACCGACGACACCCGCGCGAAGATGTCGCTCGTGGCGGCGGAAAACGTGATCGCGGTCCTGGGCGGCGGCCCGCCCCTCAACCCCGTACTCTAGAACTACTTGGGCGCCGGGCGTGGCACTGGGCGGCGTGATGGCCGGTGCGCGCGCTCAACGGGGATTCACGCTGATCGAAATCGTCATCGCGGCGGGGCTGTTCGCCGTGGTGACGCTGGTGCTCTTCGAGCTGATGCGCCAGTTGCATACCGTCACGGCGCGCTATCAAGTGCAGCACGCCGGCGTCGCGGCGCTGGCCCAGTTCGGCGACCGGCTGCGGAGCGAAGCGCTGGGCGCGATCGCGATCGCGGTGTCCTCGAACGCGTGCGACGAAGTCGAGTTTGTTTCACAAGACGCGAGTGGCTATCACTTCTGGAGCTACCGGTTCGTAGCGGCAGCGGGGACCCTCGCGGGGAGCATCGTGCGCACGACCGGTTCCGCGCCGATCGCGCCCTGTGTGGCGAGCGCGGATTCTGCAACCGTCGCCGGCGGCGTGCAGACGATGACCGCGGCGGCGTTCACGCTCGCCCAAATCGCGGGTCACGTCGATCCGCTGGGCGGTGCACCCGACACGCCGTTCGTGCAGACGGCGGCCGCGCAATCGCCCGATCTCGCCGTCGCCGTCGATCTGCACGTCCAAGACAGCAACGGCGACGACTTCTCGAGCGGCAACGGGATGGTCGAAATCACCGTGGCGTCGGCGGTCGCGACGATGGCCTTCGATATCGCGCCGGGCGTGCGGCCCTCGGGGTATCAGAAAGTGCTGACCTACGCCTGCGCGCTGCGCAGCGGCTGCGGCCCGGGGATGCCGGCCCCGCAGTTTCTTTCCGGGGCCGACGTCGCGCAATGCGCCGTTGCCGCCGCGGTCGTGATCGATGCAAACGCGGTGCCGGCGGCGCTCGACCAAGCGGCCTGTGACGTGGGCGACGGCATGAGCGGACTCTGCACGTTCGTCCAAAGCTGGCTCGCGTACGGATTCGAGGACTTCACCTACGGTTCGCCGGCCGCGGCCGCCACCCGGACCTACCGCTATTACTGGCAGACGGTGACGGGTCCGTACGCGCCCGATCTCGCCGACCGCTTCGCGCCGGGAAAGCCGCCGGTCGCACCCGCGTTCGCGCACGACGCCGATGCGGTGAGCGCCGTTCACGCGAGCGATCCGTCCCTCGTGCAATTCGAGCAATCTTGCCGCGCGATCGGAACGAGCAATGCGATCTACGAAAACGGCTGAGTCCGGTTTCACGCTGGTGGAAGTCGTCGTGGTGGTGGCGCTGGTCGCGATCGCCGGGCTTGCCAGCGTCGCGGCCGTCGCCGCCATCGGACGCAACGGCGAACCGCAAACCAACCGCAACTTGGCGCTGATGGTCGCGCGGAACGCGCTCGAGCGCGCGCGGGCGGCGGCGGCGTACCTCCCGCTGGCGGCGACCCCTGCGGCGAGTTCCCGGGTGGCGGCGTTCGCGCGAGCGGGCGACGCGAGCTATGTCTTGCAGCTCGGCGCGACGTCGTTCAGCGCCCAGGTCGCCGTTCCAGCGGTGACCTGCGGGAGCGGGTCCGTCCGGCAGATCGCCCTCTCGGGAACGGCCGTCGTGACGCCGCCGGCGGCCGGGGCGACCGGCACGACGATCGCGGTGAACGTGACCTATCCGCCCTCGGCCTGCGCGCCGTCGGCGACCCGCAGCGTCAGCCTGAGCGAAACGCTGCCGCCGCCGCTGCTCGCGCCCGGAACGCAGGTCTACGCGCCGCTGAGCGGCGAGCCTGCGGAGCAGTGACGTGCTCGCGCCGGTGCTGGTTCTGATCGCCGTTCTGCTGCTCGCAACGGGCGTCGCCGTCGCCGGCATCGGCGCGGCCGCGCGGGCCTCGCTGCACGCCGCCGCGCATGCCGCCGTGACGCCGGCGTTTCATCACGCCCTCGATGCCTACCAGGTGCAGATCGCCGCGACGATCGCCGCCCAACTCGCGGCCGCACCACCGGGGGCGGCCGGCGGTGTCGCGAGCGTCGCCGTTCCGGCCGCCCTCGCCGATCCCGCGGCCCTTGCGGCACCGGCGCGGATCACCGAGGCGAACCCGCCGTTCACGGTGACCGAGGACTTTGCCAACACGACGCTGGCCGCGCCCGCGTGCGCGGCGGCAGCACCCGGCGAATCGGGCCCCGATACCGCCGTCGCGGTGCAGTGCTCGCCGTGGGTGGCGGAGTCGCGCCTCTCGGCGTCGGTGACGGTCAGCGTGTGGGGTGCCGATCCGGCCGCGAACGTGAACGCACCACTCTTCGCCCAAGAGACGGAGACCGTGGCCTTCCGGTTGGTCGCCGATCCACCGTATGCGATGCTCGTGGGCCTGAAGGCCGGTGACGCGCGCGATCCGGCCGGCGACAGCGTGACCGATCCGAGCGTTCACGAAGGGGACGCCGGCGGCTATTCGACCGCGCCGGCGCCGCTCGCGACGCCGGCCGGCGACACCACGATCCACCTCATCTATGCATGCCGGCCGAGCAGCACGGCCCAAGCCTGCCCGTATGTGCCGCTCCCGAACGCACCCGGCGACGTGCCGGCGTCGCTGCCGTGGCGCAACGGCAACGGCGAACCCGCACCGGGCTCGCCGTAACCTCGTTCGCTAGGAGACGGCGCGCAGCGGTGAGACGAAGCGCTCGATCGCAGACAGGGTCGCGTCGGGCTCTTCTTCGTGCGGCAGGACCCCCGATTCGGGGAAGGTCACGAGCGACCCGTGCGGTGCGAGCGCGAGAAATTCCGCGGCGTTCTTGAGCGGTGAAATGTAACTCGCGCGTTCGCCCCAGAGCAGCAGAAACGGCGCGGTGACGAACGGCAGATCGCGCGCGACGTTGCAATTGAGCCCGCCGCCGACGAAGTACGCCGGGACGTAGCGCGCTCCCGGCTGGTGCGTCAGCGCGTAGAAGTGATCGATGACCTCCGGCGTCGCGCTGGCCGGACGGCCGTACGCCTGCGTGCGCATGAACCAGCCGACCGATGCGCGCGAGCCGAGCAAGTTGAAGAGGGCTTCGCCGACGAGCGGCGCGCGGATCAACGGCACGAGTAGGCTCTGTGCGGCCGACGGCGACTCATCCAAGATCCCACCCAGGCCGGCGGGACAAATCGCGACCAGATGTGAGATCCGGTCGCCCGCCCGGACCGCAGCCCGGATCGCGAACGCGCCGCCCAGCGACGAGCCGATCAGAATCGCCGGTCCGGTGGTCAACTCGCCGAGTGCATCGACGATCTGCTCGACGAACAGCTCCGCCGAGTACGCCAGATTCGGCTTGTCCGAGAGCCCGCAGCCGAGCAGATCGAACGCGATCACGTGATGCGTGCGCGCCAGGCGCTCGAAGAGCAAGCGAAACTCATACGACGAGGCGCCCGCATAGATCCCGTGGACCAGCAGCACGGTCGGCCCGGCGCCCGCCTCGGTCACAAAAATTTCGTAGCCGCGCCAAATCCAGCGCCGCCGCGTGCCGCCCAGCGCGTTGGTGGCGAGCGGTGCGTTGCGCAGTCCTTTGTTGATCGCGGCAAGCGAGGCGAGAACACTTGCGCCGGTCACCAACGGCCGAAGCAATCGCTTGAAGAGAGGCATGCTGTCTTTGTACCCACTTGACGACGAAAGGTTGCCAGGAGCCCGTGTCCCTTCGTTCTAAACGTCACCGCGTGCTTCACCGCACCGTCTCCGCGGTCGCCTTGCTCCTGCTCACATCTGCTCCGGCGGCGGCCGCGCCGTGTTCGACGTTTGCAGGCGGGGACGTGGTCGTGCTCAAGGCGAGCGATATCGACCCCAACGTCTTCGTCTGGGATACGAAATCTCGCGTCGTGGAGTACGCCGCCGGGCGTTGGCGCGACACGCGCGACGTCCTCAGCCATACCGTCTTGAGCGCGCCCGGCACGCGAGCGGTCATCGTCGCCTGTCAGAGCGGGGTCATCAAATCGCGGTACGCCGACGAGACGCTCGACGCCGTCGGAATACGACTCTTGAACGGTCCCTACCACGGCCGCTACGGCTGGGTGACCAGCGAAGACGTTCACGCTGCGGCCAAGGCGGCGCTGCACTGAACGCGGCCCCGCAGCTATGACGGTTGCCGTCGCCGCGCCCGCGCAGCGCGCGCTGCTGGCCGCCGTCGATCTGAGCGACCGGACGGCTCCGCTGGCTCCCGAGTTCGCGGAGTTCGGCGCGCTGGCGCACGCAGCCGGTGCCGTCGTCGTGGGTGAGATCGTGCAGAAACTGCCGCATGTCGACCCGGCGACGCTCTTCGGGAGCGGAAAGGCACGCGAAATCGCCGAGCGCGCCAAGGAACTCGACGCGAACGTCATCTTCGTCTTCAACGACCTTCGTCCGCGCCAGCGCATCAATCTGGAAAAGGTCGTGCCGTTGCCGATCGTCGACCGCACGATGCTCATCCTCGACATCTTCGCCCAGCATGCGCGCTCGCGCGAAGGCCAACTGCAAGTCGAACTCGCGCAACTGCGCTACCGGCAATCGAACCTGATCGGCGCGGGCGAAGCGCTCTCACGCCTGGGCGGCGGCGTGGGGACGCGCGGCCCCGGCGAAACGAAGCTCGAGGTCGACCGGCGCCGGATCGCGAGCCGCGTCACGCTCTTGCAGCGGCAACTGGAAACGGTCCGCAAGCAGCGGGCGACCCGGCGCTCGGGCGGGGCGCGCGATCCGTTCGTGGCGCTCGTCGGCTACACGAACGTCGGCAAGTCGTCGCTGCTGAACCGGCTCGCCGGTGCGGGGGCGGGAGGCGCGGCGTTCGTCGCCGACCAGCCGTTCGCGACGCTCGATCCGACGCTGCGCCGCGTCTACATCGGCGCAGGCCGCAACATCCGGCTCGCCGATACGGTCGGGTTCATCACCGCGCTCCCCAAAGAACTGATCAACGCGTTCCGTGCAACGCTCGAAGAACTCGAGAGCGCCGATCTGCTCCTGCACGTGCTCGATGCGTCCAATCCGGACTGGCCGCGGCAGCGCGCCAGCGTGGAAGCGATCCTGGCCGAATTGCACCTCGACGAAAAGCCCACGCTGCTCGTGTTCAACAAGGTCGACAAGCTGAGCGAAGCCGCGCGGGCCGATCTGCCGCCCGATGCGCTCGACGTAAGCGCGCGCAGCGGCACCGGGATCGACCGGCTGCGCGAGGCGATCGCGGAACGCCTGCGGTGAGGGCGGCCGCAGCCGCGGCCGCGTGCGCGCTCTTCGCCGCCTGCGCGCCGCGGGCGCCGGCGCAGGATCCATACGTCGCGCTCTATCGCGCCCTGCACCCGTCGGTGGTGTTTTTCACCATGCAGATTCCGTCGGACGATCCCAAGCACCGCGGCCGCTGGGACGACGCCTTCGGCAGCGGGTTCGTGGTCGCCAGCGGCGCCTGGGGTTCGCGTATCCTCACCGACGCGCACGTCGTCGACGGCGCGCGCAATCTGGTCGCGACGATCGGCGACGGCCGGCATGCCCCCGCGCACGTCGTCGCCCACTCGAACGACGACGACAACGTCGCGATCGTCGATGCCGCGATCCCCGACGCCCCTCCGATGCGGCTCGGCTCGTCCAGCGGGCTGGAACCCGGTGAGCCGATCGCCGTGCTCGGCTACCCCATCCCCGATGCGTTCGAGGCCGAACGGCTCGGCGACGCGGTCTCGTTCTATGCCGGCCGCATCGCCAGCATCCGCAAAGGCGCGATCGAGATCTTGGTCCCCGTCATCCCGGGGCAAAGCGGCGGTCCCGTCGTCGACGCCCGCTCGGGCGAGGTGATCGGCCTGGCGGAATCCCGTTTCGACGAAGAGCGCTCGATCGGGTTTGCAACGCCGATTGAAGCCGCGACCCGGTTCTTGGCCGCGCACCCGCGGCCCGGGAGCTAGCTCCCGAGGTCGAGGATGGCGTGGGCGACCGGGCCGCCCCAACTGGTGTCGATCCCGCCGGGCGGACCGATTGCCGTAAGCGCGGCGACGAGCCGGCCGTCGGGTCCGAAGATCGGTCCCGAGATGGCCTCGACGCCGATGAGAAAGCTCTGCGAGACATGGGCCAGCCGCCGGCTGCGGACCTCCGCGATCAGCGCCTCCACGTCGGCGCGCGTGCGCGGCACGCCGGGGGCGGCGAGCGACTCGGCGCGGCTGAGTTCTGCGCATACCAGCGGTTCGGTTTCGCGCGCGTCGCCGAAGGCGAGGAAAATCCGGCCGCTGGCGGTGGTGAGCAGCGGGAACGTCGTCCCTGGGCGCACGGCGAGCGTGACCGGCTGCCGGCTGAGCGCCATGCGCGCGACCACCGGTCCGCCTTGGGTCCACACGGTGAGGTGCGCGGTTTGATTGACGCGGTCGCGGAACTCTTCGAGCCGCTCGATGGCACCGGCTAGCGCATGATGCCGGTCGATCGCCGCGAGGCCCATCCGCACGGCGAGCGGGCCGAGGTCGTACGCCCCGCTGCGTTCGGACTGCGTCACGAGACCACTCTCGATATAGCTGGCCAGGTAGCGGTGGGCTTTGGGGGCCGGCATCCCGGCCGCCCGGGCGAGGATGCCCAAGGCCTGAGGTTCGCCCGCTTCGATCAGCGCCCGAAGCAGGCCGACGCCGACTTCGACCGACTGCACGCGGCCGCGACGATCAGCGCTCATCGGAACGCCTCCAGTGAGGCGAGATCGCGTTTTTGCATTCCGTAACCTCTTACGCGAACGAGGCCGGCAATCATGCAACCGGTAGGATGGGGCGGCGGCGGGCGATCAGCAGGGAACGATCGCTGACCCATTGCTGCGGCGGGATGCTGAGAAAGGTCGCCATTTGATTGAGCCGGCTCGCGTACCCGGCGCGCGTTCGGCTGAAGTCGTCCCAGGCGGCGTCGCGGTTGCGCAGCCGCAGCCCGGCCGCGCGGAACGTCTCGTAGGCCTGGTAGAATTCGCTGCGTTCGATCCCGGTCGCACCGGTATCGACCAGATCGAAATAGTCGGAGATGTCGTCGACGACATGCCGTCCCAGACGCAGCAGGAGTGCGGCATCGCCCGATTGCGGATGGTCCAGGGTCGTGAGCACCAAGGTCGCGCTATCGAGCAAACCGCCGAGCGTGCCGACCCAACTGAGCCCGTCGTGCGTCGAACGGAAGAAGATGAGCACCGGGTAGGCCAGATGCGTCTCCAGTACTTGCGCCATCCAGACTTGGGCGCTTTCGCCGATCTCGAGCACGCGGTCGAGGGTGCCGAGTTTGGCGGCCCCCAGGATCGCATCCACGGCCGACGGCGGGGCCCCGCTGCGGTTACCGAACGTGATGATGAAGGCTTCGCGGCTCTGAAACGAGCCGAAGATCGCGAACAAGAACGTCGTGACCACCGCGAAGACGCCGAACCCGGTCGCGCCCGCGATGATGGAGAGAACCCGCGTCGCCGGACCGGTCGGGACGACGTCGCCGTAGCCGATCGTGAGCGCCGTGGTGCCGGCGAAATACAACGCATCGCCGTACGAATGAAGCTCGCGCGTCTGATCGCGCAGACCATAGAACATGGTGCCGTAGCCCACGACGAGCGCGCCCAGCCAGATAACGGAGAGCGCGACCAGCATCGCCGGGGCGAAGATGCCCAGGAACTCCTCGCGCCGGCCGGCGTCGTTGAACCGGTGCGCGAGCCGGCGCCAGAGCTGCCAGCCCCGCCGCGAGATAAAGCTGGAGGGCCGAAAGGGCGCGCTCGAGGGACGCGGGACGATCACCGAGAGAAAGATGTCGCGCAGCGTGCCGGCGACCAGCGCCGCGCCGAGCAAGACGCACAGCGCGCTCAGCGCTGCGCCGATCAGAGAGGCGGACACGGCAGGCAGTCGGCGTCTTCCTAGATCGTCGGGTTCATCTGGATGATCCCCAGGGCGCTGTTCTGGCCGTTTTGGACGATGACCGAGATGCCGGGTTGATCTTGGGACGGCAACGAGTAGCCGATGGCCGTGATGTACACGGTCTGCTGACCGATCGGGACGTTGCTCAGGGTGAAGCCGCCTTGGTCGCCGGCGGAGACGTTATAGACGATGGTCCCGACGCGGATCTGCGCCTGTGGAATCGGCTGCTGCGTCTTCGCGTCGACGAGCCGCCCGGTTATCGTCCCCGTTTCGGTGACGCCGTTGGGGTTGGGATTGCCGCATCCGGCTACGGTCGAAACGGCAAGCATGCCGGCGACGAAGGCGGTCCGGGAAAGCTTCGTGAACGTCATCCGTCTCCATGACTCCGTACGGTTCAGTAGCAATCTACCTCGGGGTAGCGCTCGCGGCAGCGCTTTTGTTCACGGGCCTGCCCGGCCTGCTCGCGCGCCGCAAACCCAATCCGGTGAAGAGCGAAGCCTACGAATGCGGCGTCGAACCGACCTCCGATGTGAGCGGACGCTTCCCCGTCCGGTTCTATCTGATCGCGATGCTCTTCGTGATCTTCAACGTCGAGGCCGCCTCGTTTTATCCGTGGGCGGTACAGATGCATTCGCTGCGCTGGTTCGGCCTGGGGGAGATGGTCGTGTTCATCGTCGTGCTGGCGATCGGGTATGCCTATGTGTGGAAACGCGGCGGCTTCGAATGGCGGTAGCATCTCCCGGTGAGTTTCTGCTCGCGCGCGTCGACGACGTCGCGCGCTGGGCGCAAGCCTCGAGCGTGTGGCCCCTGACGATGGGCCTGGCCTGCTGCGCGATCGAGATGATGACCGCGACCGCACCGGAGTACGACATCGCGCGCTTCGGTTCAGAAGTCTTCCGGGCCTCACCGCGTCAGGCCGACCTCATGATCGTCTCGGGCCGCGTGACGCAAAAGATGGCCCCGATCATCAAGCGCCTCTACGACCAGATGGCCGACCCGAAGTGGGTGATCTCGATGGGCGCATGCGCGTCGTCGGGCGGCGTCTTCGATAACTACGCCGTCGTCCAAGGCGTTGACACGATCGTGCCGGTAGACGTATACATACCCGGTTGCCCGCCCACGCCGGACGGCTTGCTGTATGCGGTCAATCTGATCCAACAACAGATCCGTCGCGGGGGCCGCGGCGGGATCCTCGCCCGAGCGTAAGACACAGCACGAATGCCGAGTTCCCAAACCCCGCCGGCTGGCGCCACGGCGGTCGATCCGACCAACCTGCGCCCGCCGATCGACGATGCCCGGATCATCCGCACGACACCGGCAGCGGTGCGAGCCGAGTTGAGCGCGCTCAAGAGCGACGGCTTCGCGATGTTGCTCGACATCGGCGGCGTCGACTACCTCGCGCGCGTGCCGCGCTTCGACATCGTGTATCATCTGCTGCGCGGGGTCGGCACCGCGAAGCCCGAGCGGGTGCGCGTGCTGTGCGGGGTCGACGGCGAGCCGCCCGTCGTTCCGTCGGTGTCGGATCTGTGGCCGAGCGCGAACTGGGCCGAGCGCGAAATCTACGACCTCTTCGGCGTGCAGTTCGCGGGCCACCCGGATCTGCGGCGCATCCAACTCCCCAGCGACTGGACCGGTCATCCGCTGCGCAAGGATTATCCGCTGCGCGGGCCGGCGCTCGAACGCACGCCGCGCCCGTCGTTCGCGCTCAAGTCCAACGTGGCCGCCGGGACGCCGGCGTTCGGGAAGACCGCGGCTGCGCTGCAGCGCCAGATCGCCGCGGCGCGCAACCAGCCGCCGGCCGGTGACTCCGATGCGGGGGGCGCGGCTTGAGCGTGCGCGAGCTGCCGTCTCCGCTCGCGATGGACGTCGTCGAGCAGAGCGAGGGCCGGATGGTGCTCTCGATGGGGCCGCAGCACCCCTCGACGCACGGCGTGTTGCAAGTGGTTATCGAGCTGGAAGGGGAGACGGTCACCCGGGCCGAGCCCGAGATCGGGTATCTGCACACCGGCATCGAGAAGTCGGCCGAGAATCTGTTCTGGACGCAGGCCTCGACGGTCGTCGAGCGGATGGATTATCTCTCGCCGCTCTCCAACGCCATGGCCTACGTCCTTGGCGTCGAACGCTTGCTCGGCGTGACGGAGCAGATTCCGCAGCGCGCGCAGCAGGTTCGCGTGCTGCTGTGCGAACTCTCGCGCATCGCTTCGCACTGCGTCTGGCTGGGGACGGGCGGCATCGACCTGGGTGCGATCTCGGGCTTCTTTTATTGCTTCGACCTGCGCGAGCGCATCCTCGATCTCAACGAGTTGGCCGGCGGCGCGCGGATGCACCCAAATTACCTGCGCATCGGCGGCTTGCGCGACGACCTCCCGGCGGGCTTCCTCGACAAACTCGACGCGCTGATCGCGATGTACTATCCGCGCATGCGCGAACTGCGCGCGCTCTTGCAGAAGAATCCGATCCTGCAAGACCGGATGATCGACGTGGGGATCCTCACGGCCGACGAGGCGATCGCCTGGGGCGTCACGGGGCCCGTGCTGCGCGCCAGCGGCGTCTCGTACGACGTGCGCAAGGCCTTTCCGTACAGCGGCTATGAGGAGATCGAGTTCGAGGTGCCGACGCGGACCGAGGGCGACGCCTACGCGCGCTTCCTCGTGCGGCTCGACGAGATGGATCAATCGATGCGGATCATCGAATGGATTCGCAAGCACTTGGCGGACGGTCCGGTGATGGTGGCGGATACGAAATTCGCCCCGCCCCCCAAGGAGACGATCGCCGTCTCGATGGAAGCGCTGATCCACCATTTCAAATACGTTTCGGAGTCGTTTCGCGTGCCGCCCGGCGATGTATATTCGCCGGTCGAAGGACCGCGCGGCGAGACCGGCTATTATCTCGTCTCCAACGGCGACAACCGCCCGTGGCGCGTGCGCACCCGGCCGGCCTCGCTCTACAACCTGCAAGTGCTGAAGAAGCTCGCCGTCGGCGAGTTGATCGCCGACCTCGTGGTGATGATCGGTTCGCTCGACCCCGTCTTCGGCGAGGTCGACCGGTGAGCGTGGTCAACGGCGCCGGCCCCGATGTTGGGGTGGCGGACTGGACGCCGGGCGTGCACCGGGCCGGTCACGTCTTCGACGAGATGCTCGCCCGTCTGGAGGCCGACGCCGCGGCGCTCGTCGCGCAGTACGAGGATCCCGGCAGCGCGCTCTTGCCGCTGGCGCACCTCTACCAAGAACACGAGGGCTATGTCTCGCCCAACGCGATCGCCGCGATCGCCCACCGGCTCGGCCTTTCGCCCGCGGTCGTCGAGTCGACGGTCTCGTTCTACACGCTGTTCTATCGCAAGCCGGTCGGCAAGTATATGCTGCAGGTATGTCGCAATCTCTCGTGCCTGCTCAACGGCGCGGATCCGCTCATGGCGCACATTCGCGAACGGCTGGGGATCGGGCACCTCGAGACGACCGCCGACGGGCTCATCTCGTACGAGGAAGTCGAATGTCTGGCGGCCTGCGACCGCGCGCCGTGCATGCAGGTCAATCTCGAATTTTTCTACGACCTCACCAAGGAGAGCTTCGACGGGATGCTTGCTGCGATCCGAGCCGGAACGCTTGGGGTGAAGCCGCTCGTGCAGACGAAACGGCCCGGCAAGACCTGGCATGTTTCCCAGGAGACCGGGAAAAAATCGCCCGGCGGGGTCGGCGTCGTCGATCCCGACAACGCGGGCGGGATCGGTGACCGCAGCGGGATCATCATGCTCGACCGTTTGCTGGCCGAGCCGCACTTCGCTCAGCGCTCGAACGAGCGCGTGTTGCACGAACCGGATTTGACGCCGGCGCCGCTCGAGCGCTCCGCTGGAGAAAGCGGGCCCTAGATGAACCCGTTCATCCACCCGATTCTCACCAAAGATATCGGCGAGTTGAATTTGCGCGACATCGCCGTCTATCGGGCGACGGGCGGTTACGAACAGCTCACCCGTGCGTTGAGCACCCTCACGCCCAAGGACGTGCTCGACCTGGCCAACGGCTCGAACCTGCGCGGCCGCGGCGGGGCGGGTTTCCCGACCGGGCGCAAGTGGTCGTTCCTGCCCGACAACGGGCATCCGCGCTATCTGGTGGCCAACTGCGACGAGGCCGAACCCGGCACGTTCAAGGACCGCATGCTGCTCGAGGAGACGCCGCACCGGATCATCGAGGGCATCCTGCTCGGTGCGTACGCGATCGGCTCGCACCACGCGTTCATCTACATTCGCGGCGAGTTCAAGCGCGGCTACGAGATCTTTCGCGAGGCGCTGGCGCAAGCGCGCGAGCAGGGCTTGGTCGGGAAGAACATCCTGGGCAGCAGCTACGATCTCGAGTTGACGATCCATCGCGGCGCCGGCGCGTACATCTGCGGCGAAGAGACGGCGCTGCTCAACTCGCTCGAAGGCCGGCGCGGCGAACCGCGGCTCAAGCCGCCGTTCCCGGCGATCAAGGGTCTCTACGGCGAGCCGACCGTCGTCAACAACGTGGAGACGCTCGCCTATCTGCCGTACATTTTGACGCACGGTCCGGAATGGTTCGCGCAAGCCGGTCCCGTGAAATCGCCGGGTTACAAAGTCGTCTCGATCAGCGGTCACGTCAAACGTCCCGGCAATTACGAAGTCAAGATGGGGACGACGATCCGCGAATTGATCTGGGAGTGCGCCGGGGGCCTGCGTGAGGGGCGCACGTTTGCGGGCGTGCAGCCCGGCGGCGGCTCGTCGGCCTGCCTCTTCGAGGAGCACCTCGATACGCCGTACGACTTCGAATCGGTCGCGAAGGCCGGCTCGATGCTGGGCTCGGGCGCGATGGTCGTGTTCGACGACACGACCGATTTCGTCAAAGCCGCCCATGCGCTGATCCGCTTCTACGCGCACGAGTCGTGCGGCCAGTGCACGCCCTGCCGCGAAGGCGGCAAGTGGATCGAGAAAACGCTGGAGCGCATCCTCGAGGGACGCGGGATCGAGAGCGACGTCGCGATGCTCGTCTCGGCCGCGCACCAGTTGACCGGCATCAACCTCTGCCCGCTCGGCGACTCCATCGAACCGTTCTTGGCCTCGGTCGTGAAGCGCTACGAAGCGCAGTTCCGGGCGTATGTCCCGGCCGTCATCGCCCGCGAAGTGAGCGTCTAGATGTCGGCCACGCTCTCGACCCAGACCATCACCGCAACGATCGACGGCATCGAGGTGCACGTTCCCAAAGGCACGCTGGTCGTCGACGCGGCGAAGGCGATCCACCGCGACATCCCGGTCTATTGCTATCACGAGAAGCTCGGCCCGGCCGGGCTCTGCCGGATCTGCCTGGTCGAGATCGAGGGGATGCCCAAGCTGCAAATCGGCTGCAACACGGTGCTCACTCCCGGGATGGTCGTCTCCACGATCAACGGAAAAGTCAACGAAGGCCGGCGCGCCGTCCTCGAGTTCTTTTTGCTCGATCACCCGCTGGATTGTCCGATCTGCGACAAGGGCGGCGAATGCGATCTGCAGGACTACGCGGTTGCCTACGGCCAGGGTGCCTCGCGCTCCGTCGATCCCAAGAGCCACAAGCCCAAGGCCGTCGACCTGGGCCCTACGATCGTGCTCGACGAAGAACGCTGCATCGTCTGCCAGCGCTGCGTGCGGTTCGACGACATCATCACCCGCGAGACATCGTTGCGCACGCAAGACCGCGGCTCGCACACGATCATCGCGACCGCGTCCGGCGCGCCGTACGTCTCCGATTTCAGCGGCAACGTCACCGAGATCTGCCCGGTCGGTGCGCTGACCTCGAAGACCTATCGTTTCAAGTCACGCCCCTGGGACAATCACCGCACGAAGACGACTTGTCTGCAGTGCGGGGTCGGCTGCGCGATCAACGTCGACGCCCGGCTCAATCGCCTGGCCCGCACGATGAGCGATCCGGAAGATCCCCTCAGCGACGGCTGGCTGTGCGACCGCGGCCGCTACAACATTGGTTTCGTCAGCGACGAGCGCCGTTTGACGCAGCCGCTGCTCAAAGCGGCCGACGGCACGTTCGCGCAGATCGCGTGGGACGACGCGATCGCGCTCTGGGCCGCCAAGCTCAAAGCCGCCGGCAACAAGGCCGGCGTGATCGGCGGCGGCCGGCTGCTCAACGAAGAGGCCTATCTCGCGCAGGTTCTGTTCCGCACGCTCGGGATCGAGAACCTCGATCATCGCGCCGGCCGGCAAACCGTCGTCCATCACGACTCGCGCGCCGGCTACCTCGAACTCGAGAACGCGAAGACGATCGTCACCGTCGGCCGCCCGCCCTCGCAACTCGCCCCGGTGATGGACTTGCGGATCCGCAAAGCCGTCTCGCGCGGCGGTGCGAGACTGATCTCGGCCGGCGATTTCGCCGCCCGGAGTTTCGTCCCCGAGATTCGCGCGACGACGATCGATGAACTGCGCGCCGCGCTGGCGCATGCGCAGAAGCCCGTGGCGATCGTCTGGGACGGCACGATGTACGACGGCTATCCGCCGCTGCTGGCGCCGCTCTTCGAGGCGCATCCCGACGCGCTGCGCTACGTGCTACCCGAAGATCCCAACGGCCGCGGCGCAGACGCGGCCGGCCTGCGGCCTAAGGCAGGCGCGCTCGCAACGCGCGGCATCCTCGAAGCGGCGCGCGACGGGCAACTCGACGTGCTCACGATCCTGGGCGCCAACCTGATGCTGCGGTTCCCGGACCGCGCGCTCGCGCACGCGGGTTTGCGCGGCGCCGGATTCGTGGTCGCGACCGATCTGTTTCTCACCGAGACGGCGGCACTGGCCGACCTGGTCTTGCCGGTCTGCAGCGCGTTCGAGAAGAGCGGCACGACGACCGATCTCTGCGGCCAGGTCCTGCCCGTGCATGCCGCGGTGCAGGCGCCCGACGACCTTCCGGCCGACGGCGATCTGTTCGTCCTGCTCGCGGGGGCGCTGGGGATCGAACTGCCGACCGTCGACGCGATCGAAGCCGCCGTGCACGCGGCGGTTGCCGCGAGCGGCCCCGCGCCCGACGCCGCGCCCAATCCCCAGCGCCGGGCGCTCGAAAACGGTTTGCGCGTGTTGCGTGAAGCGGCGATCTTCGCCGGCGGCGGAACGCTGGCGTTCAACGACGCGATCGCGCACCTGCGCACGGCGCAGCGCGCGACGATCAATCCGCTCACCGCGCGCCGGCTCGGCCTGGCCGAAGGCGCCCGCGTGCACATCTCCGCGCCCGGCTCGGCGGCGTTCTCGGACGTGCCGCTGCGGGTCGACGCGCGCGTCCCCGAAGATGCGGTCGCGCTCGTCGACGGCTTGGGCGCGGCGCCGCTCAACCTGCTCGGTGAGGCGGCTTCGGTGACCATCGCGGTGGAGTCGTAAGCGTGGATCAAACGCTCTCCCAAAGCGTGCCCCTGTGGCTCATCATCACGATCAAATCGGTCATCTTGCTCGTCGTCGTGCTCACGACGTTCGCGTATGCCATGCTCTTCGAGCGCAAGATCCTAGGGTGGATGCAGCTACGGCCGGGGCCCAACCGGGTCGGTCCGTGGGGGCTGCTCCAGCCGGCCGCCGACGCCGTGAAGATGCTCTTCAAGGAAGACCTCACCCCGAACACGGCCGATCCGTTGATCTACCGGCTCGCGCCGTTCATCTCGGTGCTGACGGCGATGAGCGTGTTCGCAGTCATCCCGTTCGCCGAGCCCAGCGGCGGCGGCTGGTTCGGGTCGATCGGCAACGTCAACGCCGGCATCCTGTTCATCTTCGCGCTGAGTTCGATCGGTGTCTACGGCATTTCGCTGGCGGGCTGGGCGTCGGGCTCGAAGTTCCCGATCATCGGCAGCGTCCGTTCGACGGCGCAGATGATCTCCTACGAACTCTCGATGACGATGTCGGTCATCGGCGTGCTGATCCTCGCGGGCTCGACCTCGCTGATGACGATCGTTCACCAGCAGGAGCGCGTCTGGTTCATCGTCCCGCAGATCGTCGGATTCGTGATCTACCTGATAACGGCGGTGGCCGAGACCAATCGCACGCCGTTCGATCTGGTCGAAGCGGAGACCGAACTCGTCGGCGGGTTCCACACCGAATACTCGGGACTGCGCTTCGGGTTGTTCTTCATCGCCGAGTACATGAACATGATCTCGGTCTCGTGCATCGCGACGCTGCTGTTCCTGGGCGGTTGGAACCCGGTGTTCGGCTTGGGCTTCATCCCCGGCATCGTGTGGTTCCTGGCCAAAGCCTCGCTGTTCTTGTTTTTCTATATTTGGCTGCGCGCGACGCTGCCGCGCCTGCGCTACGATCGCCTGATGGCCTTCGGGTGGAAGGTGCTCTTGCCGGTAGCAACGCTCAACCTGGTTGTGACGGCGATCGTCATCTCGTTCCTGGGTGGACCGGGATAATGGCACGCAAGAACCTTTTCAACGTGATGGCGCTCGTGCGCGGGTTCTCCACCACGTTGGGCTTCGCGTTCAAGAAGAAGCCGACGATCGAGTACCCCTCGGTGAAGAAGCAACACGCGCCGCGCTTCCACGGCTTGCACGAGTTGCGCCGCTACGCCGACGGCAAGGAACGCTGCATCGGCTGCGAGTTGTGCTCGATCGCCTGCCCGGCCAACGCCATCACCGTGATCGGCGCGGAGAACTCGCCGGCCGACCGGCGTTCACCCGGCGAGCGCTACGCGGCCCGCTACGAGATCGACGAACTGCGCTGCATCTTTTGCGGGCTCTGCGAAGAAGCGTGCCCGACCGACGCGATCGTGCTGACGCCGCGCTTCGAGATGGCCGACTACCGGCGCGGGGCCTTCATCTACTCGAAGGACCGGCTCTTGGTCGCGCCTTCGGAGGGCGTCGGCACGCCGCCCGACGAGCGGCCGGGCGGGATTCCCGCCGATCTGGGGCTGGTCTCCGAGAGGAAGTCGACCGTCGACGTTACGACGGGCTACGAGGCGACCGCGCGCGGCAAAGTCCTCAAGGTAGAGCGCCGGGGACTCGCCGGGTGATCGGTTTTTGGGTGCTCGCGCTGGCCGTGATCGCGACCGGCGTCTTCACGATCACGGCGCGCAAACCGGTCTATAGCGTCGTCGGGCTGCTCGGCAACTTCCTCGCGCTCGCCATCCTGTACGTGACCTTGAACGCCGAGTTCCTGGCCGTGATCCAACTCGTGGTCTACAGCGGCGCGATTCTGATTCTGTTTCTGTTCGTGATCGCGCTGCTCTCGAGCGGCACCAAGCCGTTCGACATCGGGCCCGATCGTGCGCCGCGCATCGCGATCCCGGCGTTCGCGCTGGGCGTGATCGGCCTGGGTGCGGTCGTGTATACGATCGTGCGCGCCGCGGTGCCCGGTTCGCCGACGGCGCCGCCGGGCGTCACCGGCGAAGCGAACGCGTTCGGCAGCGTCAACGATTTCGGCGTCGCGCTCTTTACGAAGAACCTCTTGCCGTTCGAGGTCACGGCACTGATCCTGATGGTCGCGGTGGTCGGCGTCGTGCTGCTCGCCGGGGACGAGCGGCCGGCGCCGCCGCGCCGCCGCCCCAAAGCGCGCGATCTCGAACGCGAATCGATCGTCAAGCCGGTCGAGCGGTCGGCCCCATGACCGTCTGGCCCGTGCCGATGGAGAGCTACATCGCGCTCTCCGCCGTGATGTTCTTCCTGGGCGTGGTCGGCGTGATCGCGCGCCGCAACCCGCTCATCGTGCTGATGTCGATCGAACTGATGTTCAACGCCGCGAACCTCGCGCTGGTCACCTTCGCGAAGTTGTGGGTGAACGACACCGGCCACATCTTCGCGTTCCTGGTGATCACGGTCGCGGCCGCCGAGGCGGCGATCGGCCTCGCGATCGTGGCGGTCGCCTTCCGCAAAGCGCAGTACGTCAACGTCGACGAAGCGTCGATCTTGAAAGGCTGACCGTGCCCGCGCATCCGCTGGGCCTCGAGGGGTCCTACCCGCTGCTGCTGTTGATCTGGCTCGCGCCGCTGGCGAGCGCGGTCTTCATCTGGGCGTTCGGGCCGCAGCTCAAGGCGTTTGCCGGCCCGCTCGGTTCGACCGCGATCGGCGTCGCGTTTGCGGCGACGCTGGCGGAGTGGCACGATGCGACCGCGCTCTCGGGCGGCTTGGCCGGCGTGCATCAAACGCTGTGGAGTTGGTTGCCGGGCTTCGCGTTCGGGCTTTCCCTCGACCGCCTCTCGTTGGTCTGGACGCTCGTCATCACCGGCGTCGGCTTCCTCATCCACGTGTACTCGATCGGGTATATGGCGGGCGATCGCGCCTTCGCGCGCTTCTTCGCGTATATGAATTTCTTCGTGTTCGCGATGTTGACGCTGGTGCTCAGCGACAACTTCGTCGGGTTGCTCGTCGGCTGGGGCCTGGTGGGCCTGGCGTCCTATTTCCTGATCGGGTTCTGGTTCTTGCGGCCCACGGCCGTGGCGGCGGCGCGCAAGGCGTTCGTGATCAACGTGTTCGGCGACATAGCGATCCTGTTCGCCGTCTTCACGATCGTCGCGCACGTCGGCGCGATCGGCTACGGCGACGTGTTCGCGCAACTGAGCGCATTCACGCCGCACGATCTGTTCATCCTGTGCATCGCGCTCTTCATCGGCTGCGCGGCCAAGTCGGCGCAGGTCCCGCTGCACACCTGGCTGCCGGATGCGATGGAAGGCCCGACGCCCGTCTCCGCGCTCATCCATGCGGCGACGATGGTCACAGCCGGCGTCTACTTGATCGCGCGCTGCGCGCCGCTGTGGACCGCCTCGGCCGACGCGCGCGAACTCGTCGGCGTGATCGGCGCGCTCACGGCGATCCTGGGCGCGACCCTGGGCGTCGCACAATGGGACATCAAGCGCATCCTGGCGTACTCGACGATGTCGCAGATCGGCTACATGATCATGGGTGTCGGCGTCGGCGCGTTCGATGCGGGCGTGCTGCACTTCCTCACCCACGCGTTCTTCAAGGCGCAGCTCTTCCTGGGTGCCGGGATCATCATTCACAATCTGGCGAACCAGCAGGACGTGCGTTTGATGGGCGGCCTGCGCAAGACGATGCCGTTCGCCTATTGGGCGATGCTGACCGGCGTGCTTGCCATTTGCGGCGTCCCCGGGTTCAGCGGGTTCTTCAGCAAGGACGCCGTGCTCGAATTGACGCTCGCGCACGGTCATCCGTGGCTCTACGCGGTCGGCGTGCTGACCGCCGGGATCACCGCGTACTATATGTTCCGGTTGCTGTTCGTGGTGTTCTTCGGCGACTATCGCGGCGGCGTCGATCCCTCCGAGTTAGGCGTCCGCCATCCCGAGTTTGCCGGGTCGGTCGCCTCGGCGGGCCATCATGCTGAAGAAGAAGATACCCCGCACGCGCACGCGCCGGCGTGGCTGATGTCGCTGCCGGTCGCCATTCTTATGGTGCCGACGGTGCTCGTCGGTTGGCTCGCCTTTGGCGGGGCCGCTTCGCCGTGGAGGACGTTTTGGGAACCCGTGTTTCCAAAAGCGCCGGAGGTCGCCGGCTACGCGATCCCGGATAACGTCAATACGGCGCTCGTGTTCGGCGTGGTGCTGGTGGGGTTCGTGGTCGCCTACGTGCGCTACGGCGCACCCGAGGCGCTGGCCGCAAGCGTCGCGCGGTTGCGTCTCGAGAGCGTGCGAATGCCTGCGGTCCTGGTGAACGCGTACTACTTCGATACGGCGATCGACGCGCTGTTCGTCCGGCCGTCGGTGGCGCTCGGGCGGTTCTTCGGAAACGTGTTCGATCCGGTGGTGATCGACGGCGCGGTGCGCGAGACGGCCCACACGGCCGGTTGGCTCGGCCACCTCTTCCGGAGTTTCCAGACCGGGCTCGTGCGCACGTACGCGCTCTCGATCCTCTTCGGTGTCGCGTGCTTTGCGGTCTACTATGTCGCGCTCGGAGCGGGGCGATGATCGTCACGGCGCTCGTGCTGGGACCGATCCTGATCGGCCTCGCGCTCTACGCGCTGCCGAAGTCGGCGGAAGCCTTCGCGCGCGGCATCGGGATCGCGGTCGCGGCGCTCGCGTCGCTCGCCGTGATCGCCGTGCCGGGGGCCGGGGACGCGCGGCTGCACTGGCTCTCGCGGCCGTTCGATGCGGCGTTCCATTTCGGCTATGGCCCGGTCTCGTACTGGATCGTGCTGCTGCTGGGGCTGAGCACGCTGAGCGCGCTGATCGCGCTGCGCGCGCCGCGCGCGCGCGAGTTCACCGCGCAGATGCTCGTGCTGCTCGGCGCGATGGACGGCGTCTTTCTCGCCAAGGATCTCTTGCTGTTCGCGCTGTTCTGGGACCTGATGCTCCTGCCGGTGTTCCTGATACTCTTGGGCTGGGGGCAGCCGGCGCACGGCGCGACCGCCGGCCGCGGGACCGCGGCCTGGCGCTACCTCATCTACAACCTCGCCGGCGGGCTGTGTCTCTTGCTCGCGACCGCCGCGTTCGGCGTCGTCCACGGCTCGACGGACGTGATCGGCAACCCGCAAGCCGGCGTCGCGATCGGCGAGGTGTGGGGGGCCTGGATCTTCGCCGGCTTCGCGTTCGCGTTCTTGGTGAAGACGCCGGTCTGGCCGCTCCACACCTGGATGCCCGAAACGTATGCGGAGTTGCCGCCGCCGGCCGTCGCGGTGGTCTCGGCCGTGCAGTCCAAAGCCGGCCTCTACGGCTTCATCGCCATCGGCCTGCCGTTCTTGCGCGCGCAGATGCATGACGCGCAGACGCTCATGTTTGCGCTCGGGATCGCCGGACTGCTCTACGGCGCATTCGTCGCGCTCGCGCAAACCGACGTCAAGCGCATCGTCGCCTACAGTTCGCTCTCGCATCTGGGATTGATCCTGGTCGCGATCTTCAGTTTCGATCCGCTCGCGCTCAAGGGCGCGCTCGTCTACATCATCGCGCACGGGCTGTTCAGCGCGGCACTCTTCCTCGCGCTCGGGTACGTCGAAGTGCGCGAAGAGACGCGCAGCCTCACGCGGCTCGGGGGGCTGGGCACGAATAACCCGCGGCTGGCCGGGGCGCTGATGCTCGCGGCACTCGCGGCGCTGGGGTTGCCGGGGCTGGCCGGGTTTGCCGGGGAGCTGTTGATCCTCACCGGCGTCTATCACGCCGGCTTCGTGATCGTCTCGCTGATTGCGCTCGTCCCGATCGTGATCGCGGCGGCCTACATGCTGCGCCTCTTCCAGACCACGATGAATGGCCCCGAGCGCCTCGATCTGCCGCAGCGCAAGGACCTCACCTGGGTCGAGGGGATCGCGCTCGTGCCGCTCGTGCTCGGCTTCATCTTGCTCGGCGTGAACCCCGGGCCGTTGCTCCACGCGGATTGGACGGAACCCGTCAGTGTCGTCAGCGCCGTACGTTAGCTCGCAAGACCTCGCGGCCGTGTGGCCCGCGTTCGCGATCGCGAGCGCCGCGCTCGTCGCGTTACTGTTCGATTTGTTCTTACCGGCGGGCCGCTTGCGGCGTGGCGTCGCGGTCGCGATCGGGATCATCGGACTGGCCGTCGGCGGCGTCTTGACGGCGCAACAATACGGCCATGCCTACGTGGCCTTCGGCGGCGCCTATGCCGTCGGCGGGTTCAGCGTCGTTTTCAGCGAGATCGCGATCGTCGCGTCGATGCTCACGCTCGCGCTGGGCCTGGGGATCGGGCGCGACGATCAGGCCGCCGGCACGACGGCGCTGCTGTTGTGGGCGACGGTCGGTGCCGTACTGATGGCCGGCGCCGATAATCTCATGATGGTCTTTCTGGGCCTGGAACTGCTGTCGCTGGGACTCTATTGTCTGTGCGGGATGTCGGTCCGCCGCACGGCGCGCGAGGCCGCGCTGAAGTATTTGATCCTCTCGTCGGTGGCCTCGAGCTTCTTGCTCTACGGGATGGCGCTGCTCTTCGGCGCGACGGGCAGCGTCGCGTTCGCCGATCTCGCCGTCGCGCCGGTCACGCCGCTGGTGGTGTTCGGTGCCGGGCTGTTTCTGGCCGGGCTTGCGTTCAAGTTGAGTCTGGTGCCGTTCCACCTCTGGACGCCCGACGTGTACGAGGGCGCGCCGCTCGCAGTGACCGCGTACATGTCGGTCGTGACGAAGGCCGGGACGCTGGCCGTGCTGGCGCGGTTCGCGTACGCCGCGTTGCCCGCGCAATCGGCGACCGAGATCCTCGTGCCGATCTGGGTCATCGCCGCGCTCTCGATGATCGTCGGCAACCTCGCCGCGCTCGCGCAGACCGACATGAAGCGCCTCTTGGCGTACTCCGGCGTCGCGCAAGTCGGCTACATCGTGGCCGCCTTCGCGGGTCAGACGGCGCTGGGTTTGCGCTATGCGATCTTCTACCTGGCCGCGTACACGTTCATGAACCTGGGCGCGTTCGCCGTCCTCGCGATCCTCTCCAACGGCGATGGTATCGTGGGACTCCCGCAGCTTGCCGGCCTCGCCCAGCGCCGTCCGTGGCTTGCGGGCGCGCTCACGTTCTTCATGATCGCGCTGGCCGGCTTGCCGCCGACGGCCGGCTTTACCGGGAAGATCCTGATCCTCGCCAGCTCGGTGGGTGCCGGCTACGCCTGGCTCGCCGGCGTCCTCATCCTGGGCACGCTGATCTCCGCCTACGTCTACTTCAAAGTCGTGCGCATTCTGTTCGTGCGCGTCGATCCCGCGCACGTGCGCCCGCAGCCGATTGTCCACAACCCGCTGCCGTGGATCTCCGTCGCGCTCTGCGCGCTCGCCGTCTTTGCCCTGGGCATCCTCCCGATCACGCCCAGCGACGTCCTCCCGCTCGTGAAGTAGCCTAGCGCTGTCGCTCGAGTAGGGGCCTACTCGCCGGCCGGAGTGCGCCGCGCGATGATCGGCGTGGCTGCCGGCACCCGATCCGGCATCCGCACCGGATGCGCTCCGCGTGCGCCACGTGCAGGTTCGGGTTGTCTTGGGAGGGCGCTGCATGCGGCTCGGTGCTCGAGACCTCGTGTCGAATCTCGTGAAGCTCGCGACGTTCGGCACGCTCGCCGGCTCGCTCGTCGCCGGGTGCGGCGGTGGCGGGACCGCGCCGGCCGCCGGGCCGACTCCGGCACCCGGAGCGACGGCGACGGCGCCGCCGATTCCGCAGCAGACGCCGTTCTCGGCGACGCAGGCGCAAGCGGTCGCGGGGCCGACCGCACCACCGGGCGGCGGCACGCCGGCGCCGATCCCGGCCGCGTTGCCGGCGGCGGGCGGCTATTCGGGAGTGGCGGCGATCCCGCTGCCCACGTCCGTCCCAAGCGGCACCCTGCTCGCGCAGACCCTCGCGGATACGGCGCCGCAGAACGCCGCCGGGTCAAGCATCCCGGCGCTGCAGAGCGCGCTGCGCGCAGCGCAGAGTGCCCGCCGGTATTCGCAATCTGCCGGGATCAGCGATCTGGTCGCGTTCAACAACGACGTAACGCTGTTGCAGGCGCCGTCTTTCGCGTTCGGGGTGCAAACGAACGTGTTGCTGCCGAACACCGCGTACTATCTCGCGCTCTACGATCCGACGCGTCCGGTGCTCGGGTGGCAACTGGGCTTTGAGGGCCCCGGCGCGGTCTCAACGTCGGCTGCCTGCGCGGTCGCCGGCGGTGCCGCGTCGGTTGCCGCACCGTGCATTGCGTTTGCGTCGCCGGCGAACGACGGTCCGTTCGCGTTCTTGGGGGGTATACCGGAAGCGTTCGCGCTCTATGCGGTGACCGCGGTGGCTCCCGCGCCGACGGCGGCGCCTTCGGTCGCACCGATCGTCCCGACCGCGAACCCCTCGGCGCCGTCACCGACACCGTTCCCCACGCCCACTCCGGCGCCAACCGCCGCCCCCACCGCAACGCCGACCGCAACGCCGACCGCAACGCCGACGGCAACACCGACCCCAACGCCGACGGCAACGCCGGGGAGCGTCGTGCTCTCGATCGCGACGCTGTCGTTCCTCGGGACGGGGAGTGCGAACAGCCGGCAATTCAACGTCAGCCAAACCAACTACGCCGGGACCTTCGCGGTGACGACGCCGGCCGCGGGGCTCGCGAATTCGTGCAGCGGGATCGCGACGGTCTCGCCGGCGAGCGGAGCCGGTCCCTTTACCGTCACGCCGGCGGGCGGCGGGCAATGCACCTTCACCGTGACCGGCGGCAACGGTCAGACGGCTCGGTTGACGATCGGCGTTGCAAACACCACCGTAGGAGGTTCCTAATGCAGGTCCGCGTTCTCTTGACGGGCGCACTGGTCGCCATCCTCGCCGCGGGTTGCGCGGGGCGCAGCGGCACGGTTCCCGCGTCGCGCCCGGCGAGTCCTCAATCCGTCTCGGCCACGTTCCGGATCGCGATCCCGCGGGCGACGGCGGCGCAAAAGCGCGAGCCTGCGTACGTGTCGGCCTCGACCCAATCGGCCGCGGTAACCGTCACCCCCGGAAACAGCACGACGATCATCAACTGCAGCGCCGGCGCGTGCAGCGGCTCGGTGCTCGCACCGGTCGGCAGCGACACGTTCGCCGTCAATCTGTACGACGGCACGAACGCAAGCGGAAACCTCCTCTCGACCGGCACGCTCACGCAGACGATCGGGTATCAAAACAACACGGTGTCGGTGACGTTCAACGGCGTCGTCAACTCGCTCGCACTGGCGGTCAGCCCGAATCTCATCAATCAAGGAAGTCCGGCGACGATCGCGGTTACGGTCAACGCGCTCGATCCGGACGGGAACGTCATCGTCGGTCCCGGCGGGTACGTCGACGCGAACGGCGATCCGGTCACGATCACGCTCACCGATTCCGATACGTCGGGCGCGACGCAACTCTCGGCGTCGTCGCTCGCGCAACCGGCGTCGACCGTGACGCTCTCGTACGACGGCAGCACCGGTGGCCAGCCGGCCCGCTACGAACTTCCCTTTCCGGTGATCGGAGCTCAGGCGGTAACCGGATCGGGATCGATCGTCGCGAGCGCCGCGAGCGCAACGCTCTACGCGTTGGGTCCGGCTCCCGGCGAACCAATGTCGCGTTGTGCGGTCTTGTCGCTCACGCCCGCGCCCGCGCAAAATGTGTTCTATGTCGGCCAGACGATCACGGTCAGCTTTCCTCCGGCTCCGGGGTCGTGCGGCGAATTCGGCAACTCGGGACCCGGCCTGACCTGGTACTGGGAGGGGACCGAGCAATCGCGGACTTCGGGTTGCCAGAACTGGACGGATTCGAGCAGCGATCTGTATACCGCGGCCTTCGATACGTGCGTCGTCACCGCGAGCTTCGTGACCGCCGGCGTCAACACGTATTCGGGCGGCTACGACCAACTGTGCCTCGGCGGAGACAGCATCCAGGGCGGGTGGGGTTCTTGTATCGCATTCGCCGTCTTGCCGAGATCCGCTCAGCCTTAGGAAGCACCGGCGGTGCCTGCACCGGTGATCCGGCGGAGCGCCGTGTAGAGCGGGTGCAGGCGGGGGTACATGGGCAGGTAGACGCTGCGGTAGAGGTCGTCGTAGAGCGCGTGGACGTTCGGGTTCGGCTCGAACGTGCGCGAGGTGCGGGTCATCTCGCGCACGGCGCTCGCGAAGTTGGGGTGGATGCCGAGCGCGACGGCGGCGTCGATCGCGGCGCCCAGGCCGGAGGTTTCATAGACGTGCGGGCGGGCCGCCGGTAAACCGAACACGTCGGCGGTGAGTTGCAGCGCGGCGTCGCTCTGCGAGCCGCCGCCGGCGACGCGCAGTGACGTTACGGCGACCCGGCTGCGCTTTTCGATGCGCTGCATGCCCTCACGCAGCGCGAAGGCGAGCCCTTCGAGGATCGCGCGATAGATGTGCGCGCGCGTGTGCGCGTCGCTGAACCCGATGATCGCGCCGCGCGCTTCGGGCATGCGGATGCCGGGCGTCCAGTACGGCTGCAGCACGAGGCCCATCGAACCCGGCGGCACCGACTCGACGAGCTCGTCGAAATAGGCTTCCACCGGCCGGCCCGATGCCTCCGACGCCGACTGTTCGAGATGACCGAATTGTTCCTTGAACCAACTCACCATCCAGTAGCCGCGGAAAATCTGCACTTCGGTGTTGTACGCGTGGGGAATCGCGGCGGGATACGGGGGAACGAACGGCTGTGCTTCCAGATAGCGCTGCGAGACGGTGTTGATGGTCGCGGTCGTGCCGTAACTGAGCGCGCCGATCGAGGGCTCCAAGCACCCCGAGCCGAGGACTTCGCATGCTTTGTCGGCCGCGGCGACGGCGACCGGCGTTTTGCGAGCGATGCCCAGCGCCGCCGCGGCTTCGTCGAGGATCTCGCCGGCCGGCGTTCCCGGCTCGACGAGTTCGGCGAGCATCGCCGGTACCAGCGGCAGCGCGTTCCATCTCCAATCGCCGGGCTTGGCCCAACCCAGCGCTTTGAAATCGAACGGGAAGTAGCCGACCTGCGCGCCGGCGGAATCGATGAACCGGCCGGTGAGCCGGTAGAGCAGGTACCCCGAGAGCAGGAGGAACTTGTCCGTGTTCGCCCAGATCGCGGGTTCGCACGCGCTGATCCAATTCGCTTCGGCCTCGCGTTGAAAGTAGCGCACGGTCGCGCCGACGCCCGCGAGCCGAAAGGCCGCGCGCCATTTGAGCGGGATCGGCGGTATGCGCGGGCTCTTGCGCTGATCGAGCCAGGTGATGGCGCGCCGCAACGGACGGCCGGCCCGGTCGAGGTTGACGACCGTACCGCGCTGCGTCGTCACGGCGACGCCCGCGACGCGCGCGCGCAGCGCCGGGTCGCTTGCCCAGAGAGCGTTGCACGCCTGACAAGCGGCGGTCCAGAAGCCCTCCACGTCGTGTTCGTGCCAGCCGGGCTGCAGCGTCACGTAGTCGTCGAGCGGCACGCGCGCTTTGGCGATGAGTTCGCCGCGCGCGTCGAAGAGTAAGGCGCGAGCACTCTGGGTGCCGACGTCGATGGCAAGCAGCAGATCGCCGGTCACGCGGGCACGCCGTAGTGCGCCGCGTGCAGCGTGCGATAGTCCGCGAACTCGCGTTCCTGCCGTGCCGCGTCCCAACCCAGTTCTTCGGCGCAGATCGCGGCGATGCGCGCGAACCAGCGTTCGCCGCCGCGCGGTTCGATGAGTCCCAAGCGCGTTCTGCGCAACAGCAAGTCGTCGAGACCCACCACGCTTTCGTGACGGGCGGCCCAGCGCAGTTCGGCCCACAGCGTGTCGGTCTCGCCGAGCGGCTCGTGCTCGGTGCCCGGCGTGCCGTCCAGCAGCGCCTGCGCGTGCGCACCGTAGCGCCCGGCCAAGCGGCGGCGTTGCGCGAACGAGAGCTGCGGCGCGTCGGGCAACGTTTGGCGCGAAAAAACGGGCCGCTCGCGCAGATCGAGTCTGCCGAGCGCGGGGGCGGCGGCGCGCAGCGCGGCGAGCGCCATCGGCCGGAACGTCGTGAGCTTTCCGCCGGTCACCGTGAGCAGGCCGCGTTCGTTCCAGATCGCTTGATCGCGGCTCTCCTTCGACGGATCGGCCCGGCCGCTGTCGACGACGGGGCGCACGCCGGCGAAGGTCGCGATCAGATCGCGCGTCCCGATCGCGCTGCGCGGAAATTGGTACGCGAGCGCCGCGAGCAAATAGTCGACCTCTTCGGGTGCGATCCTGGGTTCGTCGCGCAGATCTTCGTGGTGATCGAGATCCGTGGTCCCGACGAGCGTGATGCCAAGCCACGGATAGGCGAAGACGGGCCGGCCGTCGCGGGGATGCGAAAACGCGATCGATTGCGCCACCGGGAGCCGCCAGCCGGGGACGATCAAGTGGCTGCCGCGCAGCGGGCGGAGCTTGCGCTCCCCGCCGATCGTGCGCCGCAGCGCGTCGGACGCGGCGCCGCCGGCGTTGACGACCACGCGGGCCCGCACCTCGGCGCTGCGCCGGCCGATCCGGTCGCTGACCTGTGCGCCGGCGACCGTGCCGTCGCGTTCGATCAGTTCGTCGACGTCGACGTAGTTGAGGGCGGCGGCGCCGGCGTCTCGAGCTTCTTGCAAGACTCGCAGCACGAGGCGCGCGTCGTCGGTGGTCGCGTCGAGGTATTCGTGCGCGCCCGTGAGACCTTCGCTCTTCACCAGCGGCGCGATGCGCGCGACTTCGTCGCGGCCGAGGTAGCGATGCTGCCGCGCGCCCGCGAACGCGTCGTAGAGTGCGAGGCCGAGCCCCAGCGCGCGCGGGCTCGGGGAACTGCCGGGATAGTGCGGCATGAGAAAGCGGATCGGCTCGACGAGCCCCGGCGCTTCGCGCAAGAGTTCTTGGCGCTCGCGCACCGACTCGCGCGTCAGGCCGAGCTGGCCTTCTTTCAAATAGCGCAGGCCGCCGTGGACGAGCTTCGAGGACCGGCTCGACGCGCCCGATGCGAAGTCGGCGCGCTCGATCAAGAGGGCGCGCAGGCCGCGGCGCGCGGCCTCGAAGAGGATCGCCGCGCCGGTGATGCCGCCGCCGATCACAAGCATGTCCCAGGTCTCCGGCAAACGCCCCCAGGCGGCCTCGCGGGCGTTCACGGCGGTGCGAACCTCAGCAGAGCTTGCCGGGATTCATGCGGCCCTCCGGGTCGAAGCTGCGGAAGATCGCGCGCATCGCGCCGATCCCGAGAGCACCTTTTTCCGCTTCCAGATACGCACGGTGATCGATGCCGACCCCGTGCTGGTGGCTGATCGTCCCACCGTTGGCGACGATCGCGTCGCTGAGGGCCCGTTTGAGCGTCTGCCAGCGCGCGAGGTTCTCTTCATACGACGGCGCGATGCGGAAGATGAAGGTGCTGTAGACGCTCGAGCCCTGCGGGTAGACGTGCGAGAGATGCGTGTAGGCATGCACGCGTTCACCGGAAAAGGCCGCCCGGCCGGCGGCCTCGAGCGCATGCATCATCACGCGCACGCGCGGCCAGTCGACCGCCGTTTCAACGGTTTCGACCGCATACCCATGCTCCCACAGCGCGTTGCGCAGGTAGACGCCGCGGAAGCGGCTGTGCTCCCAGCGTTTGCCCAATTGCTCCCCGAAATACAATCCGCGATGGGCCTCGACGATCGCGCGCGCCGACTGCAAACTCGCGCGGCACGCCGGCTCGGTGCCGGTCACGCCCACGAGCAGCAAGCACCGTTCGCCGCCCGAACCGCGCAGCCGCAGATAACCTCCGAGCAGCGCGCGCGTTGCCCCGCCGCCGGCGAGTCCGAGCGTCGTGCGCGTCTCGCTCGCGTTCGCCAAACGCAGCATCGAGAGATCGGTGCCGGCGTGGGCGAGTTCGTGAACCGCCTTCTCGGCATCTTCCCAGGCCGGGAAGAACCAGCCGTGAAACGACTCGTGGGCGGGGATGGGTCGCACGCGTACGGTGGCCTCGGTGACGATCCCGATGCGGCCTTCCGATCCCAGGATGAGTTCGCGGATGTCGAGCCCGGCGGCCGACGCGGGCACCGTCGGGATGCGCAACGTGCCGGCCGGCGTTTCGATCCGGCCACCGGCGAAGAGCCGTTCGATGCGGCCGTAGCGCAGTGACTGCTGTCCCGACGAACGCGTCACGATCCAGCCGCCGAGCGTCGAGTACTCGAAGGATTGCGGAAAGTGCCCGAGCGTGTAGCCGCGAACGCGCAACTGCGACTCGAGATCGGGGCCGGTCACGCCGGCGCCGAAGGTCGCCAGGCGGCTCGCTTCATCGAGATCGAGCAAGCGCCGCATTCGCGCGAGCGAGACCGTCAACACGGGCTGCGCAACGTCATCGGGCGGCGGGTTGATGTGGCCGACGACGCTGGTGCCGCCGCCGTAGGGGATCACGCAGGCGCCGGCGTCGCGCGCGTACGTCAGCAGTTCGCGGACTTCTTCGGCCGACTCCGGGAACGCGACACCGTCGGGGACACGCGAAACGCGACCGAAACGCAGCGCGAACCAGTCCGGCAAGCTCTGCCCGCGCGCGTGCAAAAGCCGCGTCGCCGGCGAGACGTCGATGTTCTCGCGCGCAGGGAGACGCGAATCGGCGATGGTCTGCACCACGGCGTCGAAGGCCGCGTCGTGCGGTACCGACGCCGGCCCGGCCCGCGCGCGCAAATACGCCAGCGCGGGCTTGGGAAGCTCTAGCCGAACCGACTCATCGCCCCATCCGTTCCAACGTCGCACAGCATCCGAGTAATCCCCACAGCCACGAGCGCTCCCCTCTCGCCGCACCGGGCCGGCGCACGAGGCCGGCGAATGACTTCGAGTGCCGGCCCCGAAAGCAGCCGCCGTGCTCACGAGGCGACGGCTGCTTGCAGCCGGATTCATAACGCTTTCCGCACTGGCCGCGCGCGGGCTCGTCGACGCGCCGCCCGTTCGAGCAGCGGACGACGCGGGCGCCGCAGCGCTCGATCCCTCCGCCCGCGCAATCGTCGCCGCGATCGCGCCCGTCATGCTGGCGGGTGCACTGCCGCCCGGCGACCGCTTCCACGCTGCGTTGCACGACGTCGTCGAAGGGACGGGGATCGCGATCGCCGGCCTGCCGCCGAGCACGCAGCGCGAGATCGGGCAACTCTTCAGCCTGCTGAGTTTTCCGCTCGCGCGCTACTTTGTCGCCGGCGTGCACCGCTCGTGGGACCGGGCCCAACCGTCCGAGATCGAGCCGTTCTTGCAAGCCTGGCGAACGAGCCCGATCGCGACGTTGCGCATCGCCTACGACGCGCTGCATCAACTCATCGGCGCCGCCTGGTACGGCAACCCGGAGTCCTGGCCGCCGATCGGCTATCCCGGCCCGCCCGCACTCGCCGGCCGATGATCCGCGATCTCGTCGCCGAGGGGATTCGCGGTGGTTGGGACGTCCACGACGGCTCGCGTCTGACCGCCAACGTCAACGTCGATGCGGACGTGGCGATCGTCGGCACGGGTGCGGGCGGCGGAACCGCGGCCGAGATCCTTTCGCGCGCGGGATTGCACGTCGTGCTGATCGAGGAAGGCCCGCTGCGCTCGTCGTCCGATTTTCGCATGCACGAGTCGGAAGCGTATCCTCAGCTCTATCAAGAGTCGGCGGCGCGCAAGACCAAGGACAAGGGGATCAACATCCTGCAAGGGCGGAGCGTCGGCGGCTCGACGACCGTGAACTGGACGTCGAGTTTTCGCACGCCGCCGGCGACGCTGCGCTACTGGCGCGAACGTTTCGGGCTGGCGGATTTCTCCGAACCCGAACTGGCGCCGTGGTTCGAGCTGATGGAGCGCCGGCTGGGCGTTCACGAGTGGCAAGTCCCCGCGAACGCGAACAACGAGTTGCTGCGCGCGGGCGCACATGCGCTCGGTATTCCGACCGGGATCGTGCACCGCAACGTGCGGGCCTGCCAGAACCTCGGGTACTGCGGCATGGGCTGCCCGACCAACGCCAAGCAGTCGATGCTGGTCACGACGATCCCGGCGGCGTTGCAGCACGGCGCGCGCCTGTTCAGCCGGACGCGCGCGGAGCGGCTGCTCTTCGAGGGCAACCGCGTGACGGGACTCGCGTGCGTCGCGATGGACGCCGCCGGGATCGCGCCGACCTCGCGCGCGATTCGCGTTCGGGCGCGGCACTACGTCATCGCCTCCGGGGCGATCGGCAGCCCGGCGCTGCTGCTGCGCAGCAAACTCCCCGATCCCAGCGGCCGGCTCGGGAAGCGCACGTTTCTGCATCCGACGGTGGTCAGCGCGGCGGCGATGCCGCAACTCGTCGAAGGCTACGCCGGGGCGCCGCAGTCGGTCTATTCGGATCACTTCCTCGACGCGCCGTTCGACGGGCCGATCGGCTACAAGCTCGAAGTCCCGCCGCTGCATCCCGTGCTGATGGCGACGACGCTGACGGCGTTCGGTGCGGCGCAGTCGCAATTGATCGCGGGACTGCGCAACGCGCACGTCATCATCGCGCTGCTGCGCGACGGCTTCCACGACGAGAGCCCCGGCGGAACTGTCGGGCTCAAGGACGACGGCACGCCGCTGCTGGATTACCCGATGTCGCGGTACGTGTGGAACGGCGCGCGCGAAGCGCTCGCGACGATGGCGCGGATTCAATTCGCGGCCGGCGCGCAGAGCGTTCTCCCGCTCCACGAAGATGCCGCATCGTACCCGGACAATGCGCGCGCGCAGGCGGCAATCGGGCAACTGCGGATGGAGGTTCTGCGCACGCGTGTGGTCAGCGCGCACGTCATGGGCGGCTGCGGCATGGGCGCCGACCCCAAGGAGTCGGTCGTCGATGGTGCCGGCCGCCACCATCACCTCGAGAACCTCTCCGTGTTCGACGGCTCGACCTTTCCGACGAGCCTCGGTGCCAACCCCCAGCTCTCGATTTACGGCATCGTGGCGCGCAACGCGAGTCGCCTGGCCCGCGAACTCGGCGGCACGCACGCACCTGCCTGACCCGGCGGTTACGGTCCGATGTGGAGACTCGAGATGTCTTCCAAGTAGATGCCGGTGACGTGTGAGCCCGGCACGGAGTCGCGCGTCGAGGTGAACGCCAGCCAGTGGCCGTCGGGCGAGAGCGACGGGTAGCCGTCGAAGCCGCGGCTGTACGTGAGCCGGACTTGCGCGTCGCTGTTGAGATCGCCGAGATAGATCTGATAGTTGTGCGGCGGAAGGACCTTGACGAACACGTAGTGGTGCCCGTCGGGAGCGGGGAACGGCGACCAATTGGTGCCGTCGTCGTGGGTGAGCGCCCGGAACCCCGTGCCGTCGGCGTTGATGGTGAAGAGCGTCATCGGCAACCCCGGTTTGTTCGCTTTGGCATCGGCGCTGCGCCAGGCGCGGAAGATGATGGTCTTGCCGTCGCGGAACAGAAACGCGCCGCCGGGTTCCCAGCCCTCGAGGTGGGTGATCTGCACGACGTTGCTGCCGTCGACGTTCATCCGATACAACTCCATCTTCCCGGAGCGCTGACTGCCGAAAAGAATCCAGGAACCGTCCGGTGCTACCGATACTTCCGCATCGTACGCCGTATTGTTCGTCAGCCGTTTGATGTCGTGGCCCGCAAGATCGGAGGTGTAGATCTCGGCGCCCTGCGGGTAGTCGCTGGGATTCGAGTAATTCGACTTCGCCAGTTCGGGGTGGTCCCGCGTCGAGGTCCAGATGAGGTGTTTGCCGTCCGGGAAATAAAACGAGCAGGCGTCGTCGCCCTGATCGTTGATGCGGCGGATATCGCTCCCATCGACCGCGAGCGTGTAGACATGGTAGCTCGTGTCGCCGGGCCCTTTCGCATCGCCGATGAGATGCGTCCCGTCGGGCGAGAAGTAGAACTCCGCGCCCGGCCCGATATTGGGAATCTTGTGCACCGGCAATTCCAGGTTCGCGCTCGCCGCGGGCGTGGGAATCGGGGGCGCGGTTTGCGCCCGCGCCGCGCCCGGACCGAATACCAGCAGCAGCGCGGCCGGCAGCGTGAGGCGGGCGAGCATTCGAGCCGGACGCATCAGCGGCGTTGTTCCAGGGTGACTTGAACCGTGAGCGGCTTTCCGTCGCGCAACACGGTGACGTTCACGACATCGCCGACCTTGCTGCTGCGCAGCGCGTCGGTGAAGTCGTACAGATTCTTGATCGGTTGTTCGCGAAACGCGATCAGGATGTCGCCGGCTTTGAGACCGGCTTTGGCGGCGGGCGAGCCCGGATGCACGTCGGAGAAGCGCACCCCGGTAGTGACCGGCGCAAAATCCGGGATCGAGCCGAAATACGGGCCGTAGCCGCCGCCGTGGCTTCCGCCGCCGGCCGGCTTGGGTTCGACTACGGCGACGAACGCCGGCTTCTCGGGAACTTCGTCGATGCGCAGCCCCGTGTTCGCTACCAGGTCGGTAACGCGCGCACCGGCGACCGGATCGATCTTCTCCCAGGTATCGGTCGGCCTATGGTAATCCGCGTGCAGGCCCGAGAAGAAGAACAGCACCGGAATCCCCTTGGGCAAGAACGAGGTCTGATCGCTCGCGGCATAGCCGCTTTCCGTGAATTCCGGCTTCAGGCCGGCAGCAGCCGTGGTCTGATCCAAAATCGCGCGGAACGGAGCCGCGGTCCCGACACCGCCGATGTAGATCGTGTCGTTCTTCACTCGGCCGACCATGTCCATATTGAGCATCGCGACGGCCTTTGCCAGCGGAAGCGTCGGAGCGCTCACCCAGTGCGCGGAACCCAGCACGCCGAGTTCTTCGCCGGCGAACGAAGCAAACAGGATACCGCGCGGCAGCGTGCCCCGCAGCGGCGCGAGTTGGCGTGCGATCTCCAAAAGCGCGGCCGTGCCCGACGCGTTGTCGTCTGCACCCGGAAAGAGCTGGCCGATCTTCGAGGGCGCCAGCGAGCCGTATTCTCCGCGGCCGAGGTGGTCGTAGTGCGCCCCGATGATGACGTATTCGTCCGTTTTGCCGGGCAAATAGGCGAGCACGTTGCTGACCGTCGCGTGCTTCTTCCTCACGCGGGCGGCGAGCGCAGCGTGCACGCGCTCCGGGAACACGAACGAGGCCGGCGTGCCGGAGCCTTCGATCTGCTGCTGACGCGCGAAGAGGTCGTTGCCCGCCGCGCGGAACCAGGCGGCCGCAACTCTATTCTCGACTTGCACGATCGGGATGCCGAGGTCTTCCTGACTGCCGTATCCGCCGAAGCGCGTCAGTTCGTCCGTCTCGCCGGCGCCGAGCTTTCCGTTCACGATGACGACGGCTTTCGCGCCGCGTTTGCGCGCCAGAATGGCCTTGGTGATCAGGTCGCCGTGCGAGGCGGAGCCGCCCTTCGGCGCGCGAGCGGGAGCGAGGACCGGTTCGCCGCGCAGCAAGACGACGATCTTGTTCGCAACGTCGAGGCCGGCGTAATCGTCATAGTGCCATTCGTCCGCCGTGATGCCGTAGCCGGCGAACGCGAGCCCGCCCGCGACGTCGCCCGCCGCGGAGAAACCGTAAGGAACGTAGTCCCGGAGCAGCGTCAGCGAGCGCGGTCCCGCGCCGTCGACACTGAAGCGATTGCCCGGCGCGAGTTCGGCGCCGACGACGGCGTCGAAGGGCTGCAAGAAGCCCGTCGTTCCTTCCGGCTGCAATCCCAGGCTCGCATAGCGGCGCACGAGGATGTCCTGAGCTAGAACCAGCCCGCGAGTTCCGTCGCCACGGCCTTCCATCTGCGGCGCCGAGAGCGTCTTGATATCGTCGAGAAAACGGTCCGGACTCGCCGTGCCGATGGTCTGCGCATTCGCGAGCGAGACCGATGCGGCCGCAAAGAGCGCCGCAGCCGTAAACAGCCGTCGGCCGAATCTAAGCCGAGGAAGGCGTGCAACCGTCACGCGGAGACCTCCGTGATGACCTCGCGAACCGACCAGTCGCCGAACGATTCGTGCGGCCGGCGCGTCGCGAAAAAACGGGCGAAGAGCGGGGCGAGCAGCGGTGCGATCTCGGCCGCGCGCACGCTCTCGCGCCAGAGTTTCGCAAGCCTCGTCGATGCCGCGTTGCCTCCGAGATAGAGCTGATAGCGGTCCAGGCTCTGACCGACGATGCCGATCTCGGCGACATACGGGCGCGCGCACCCGTTGGGGCAGCCCGTCATCCGCAAGGAGATCGATTCATCGCGCAGGCCGAGCGCGGCCAACTCGCTTTCGAGCGCGCTCACGATCGGGTCGATGCCGCGTTCGGCCTCGGCGAGCGCCAGGCCACAGGTCGGCAGCGCCGGGCACGCCAACGCGCGCAAGCGCAGCGGCGTCACGTCCGCAGGGTCGGCAACACCGTGCTCGCGCAAGACGCCTTCGACCGCGTCGCGCTGCGTATCTGCGACGCCGGCTACCACGAGTTGCTGGGCGGCGGTGACGATGAACTCGTACCCGTGCGCCGCCAGCGCGCGCAGCGCGGAGCGCAAGCGGACCCCTGCGCCGTCGCGCACGCGACCGCTCGGCACGGGAACCCCGTAGAACCAACGCCCGTCGCCCTGGGCGTGCCAGCCGAACCGGGTGTTATCGCCCCAAGGCGGAAGCGCGATCCAGGGATCGAGTACGAATCCCGCTTGGCGTTGGACCTCACTGCGGAACCAGTCCAGCCCGCGGTCGGCGATCAGATATTTCAAGCGCGCGTGACGGCGGTCCGTGCGGTCGCCGTGATCGCGTTGCACGATGACGATCGCGCGCACCGCGTCGAGCAGACGCTCCGCAGGTACCGAACCCAGTTCGTCCGCCAAGCGCGGAAACGTCGCCTGTTTGCCATGGGTCGTACCCAAACCGCCGCCTACCGCGAGATCGTACGCGCGTACGCTTCCGGCGTCGTCGACGATCGGGACGATCCCGGTGTCGTTCGTGTAGAGATCGACGCTGTTGTCGCCCGGAACGGCGACGGCGATCTTGAACTTGCGCGGCAGATAGGTCGCGCCGTAGATCGGCTCGTCCGCACGGGCCTCCGTGTGCACGCTCTCACCGTCTTGCCAGATCTCCAGATACGCTCCGGTTCGCGGCGCGAATTCGCGCGAGAGCGCTTCGGCCGCGGCTTGTGCGTGGACGTAGGCGGGATGCGCGTAGGGCCACGGCGGAGCGACGATGTTGCGCACGACGTCGCCGCAGGTCGCGAGCGTCGAGCCCAGATGGGCGACAACGTCGGCGATGGTCGCGCGGAGCTCCGCCTTGCGCACGCCGTGCAACTGAACGCCTTGGCGCGTGGTGAGCCGCAGCGTGCCGTTGCCGTGGCGGTCCGCCAGTTCGTCGAGCGCGGCCCAGAGCGCCGCCGGCACGCGTCCGCCGGTCGCCTTGACGCGGATCATGAACGAATACGCCTTCTCCGCGCCCGCTTCGCTGCGGGCCCGGCTGCGCGCGTCGCGGTCGTCCTGCTGGTAGGTGCCGTGGAACTTCAAGAGCGCCACGGAAGCCTCGCTGAAGTGCGTCGTGGGTTCTTTTAGTTCGGCGGGGATGGCACCGCGCAGCGCTTGGCTTGCGGCCTTGACCGATTCAACGTCGAGACGACTCATCGACCCTCATAGGAAAAGAACAAAGCCCCCGCTTTGCAGCGGAGGCCCCGACGGAGAGACACGCAAGGTGTTGTCTCACAAGACGAGCGACCGCCCGGAGGAGACCTCCGCGCACATCCGCGACATGAAACAGCAACACTGGGACATGGTCCGGGCAACGTATCACGCGGCCGCGGGAGCCGTCAAGCGCTTTGGTGTACCCCTCAGCCGTGCCGCAAACCCACCCGCTGACGCTGCGAATCCTCGAAGAAACGCTGGCTATGGTCCGGCTCGCGGCGAATGCTCCGGTGCCGGAGTGGGTCGTGGGGACGGACTTTCTCTCGGTCACGCGCACCCAGCGCGAACTTTCGATCGTCTGCCGCGACGAAGCGGTCCCGGCCGAGGTGACCGAAGTCCAGCGCGGGTTTCGCTGCCTCGCCGTCGTCGGCACGCTCGACTTCGCGCAGATCGGGATCATCGCCGCGCTCGCCGATCCGCTGGCCGCGGCGGAAGTCCCGATCTTCGGCATCTCGACCTATGATACGGACCATCTCCTGATCCACAAGGCGCGGCTCGAGCGCGCCGTCGCCGTCCTGCGGGCAGCCGGCCACACGGTGCGCGAGGCGAGCACGCCCTAGCCGTACAAGACGCGCGGGTGAAACTTCGCGCTCTCCTCGCCGGCGCGGCCGTCGCGGCCGTTTTGAGTTGGCCCCTCGTCGCGCGCGCCGCCGGCGTGACCGAAGTCTTATCGGTCGACGCTACGGACGCGCCGCAACAGATCTGGCATGCGATGCTGCGCGTGCCGGTGACGCACGGCGGCGACACGGTGCTGGTCTATCCCAAGTGGATTCCCGGGGCGCACGGTCCGGTCGGTCCGCTCGCAAATCTCGGCTCGCTTCACGCCCGCGCGGGCGAAGCGACCGTGAATTGGCACCGCGACCCCGACAACGTCTACGCGTATCACTTCAACGTCCCCGACGGGGCGTCCGAAATCGACTTGCGGTACGACTTCTTCGAGGGGGGTAGCGGTCCGGGAAATCTCACCGCGCAACTCGGCGTGCTCGATTGGAACCAGGTGCTCTTCTACCCGCAGGGAGCGGGGATCCGCGAGGTGACGGTCAGCGCCGACATCACGCTGCCGGCCGGTTGGGTCGCCGCGACGGCGCTCCCGCCGGTGCTGCCGGTCGGCACGCTGCCGAGCGGACACGTGCCGTTCGCGCCGGTGACGCTCGAAACGCTGGTCGATTCGCCGCTCTATTGCGGCGCGCACGGGCGCGCCTATCCGCTGCTCGACGCCCGTGGTATGACCAGCGAAGTCAACGTCTTCGGCGAGAACGACGCCGATATCGATGCGACGCCGGAGCAGATCGTTCATTGGAAGCGGCTGGTCGCCGAAGCCGATGCGCTGTTCGTCTACCGGCATTGGCAGCACTATCACTTCCTGCTCACGCTCAGCGACGACGAGGCGGGGCGCGGGCTGGAACATCACTCTTCGAGTGCCAACGGGACGCGCGAGCGCTATCTGCGTGATCCCGACCTCTACCAGGCCGCGAGCGATCTCTTGCCGCACGAGTACACCCATTCGTGGAACGGGAAGTTCCGCCGGCCTGCCGGCCTCGACATCCACGACTACCAGCATCCGATGATCGACGACGGGCTCTGGGTCTACGAAGGGTTGACGCAATACTGGGGGATCGTTCTGGCGCAGCGCAGCGGCCTGGCGTTGCGAGGTTCCTTTGCGCAAACGCTCGCGAATTATTACGCGACGCTCGACGCCGAACCCGGCCGCCGAACGCGCCCGTTGCTCGATACGGCCGTCGCGCAGGGGTTGACGCGGGCCGCGCAATCGCCGGCTGGGCGCTTCGCCCGCCGCGGCGAGGACTACTACACCGAAGCCGCGCTGATCTGGCTCGATGCCGATACGCTCCTTCGCACCCGCACGCACGGTAAAAAGTCCCTCGACGATTTCGCTCGCCTCTTTTTAGGCTACGGTGCCGACACGCCGCCCAAGGTCGTACCGTATACGCGCGCCGAGGTGATCGCGACCTTGAACCGCGTGTATCGCTACGATTGGGCGACGTTTTTTCGTACCCGGATCGATGAGGTCGCCCCGCATCCACCGCTCGCGGGGATCACGCGCGGCGGCTGGCGCCTTACGTTTGCGTCCAGGCCGAACCGCTTTCAAACGATTCGCGAACGCAGCGGCAACAACGTCGACATGACCTGGTCGCTGGGTTCGGTCATCGGCGACGACGGCAGCGTGGCGTTCACGATCGAGACGATGCCGCTGGCCCGGGCCGGCGTTCCGCCCGGCGCGAAACTGCTCGCCGTCAACGATCAGGCATTCTCGATCGCACGGCTGCGCATCGCGGTCGACGCGGCCGCGCGCAGCGGCAAACCGATCGCGCTCATCTACGACGATCTCGGCACGATCGTGAATACCAGCGTGCCATACCGCGGCGGGCAGCGCTACCCGCAACTCGAGCGCATCCCGGGCACGCCCGATCTGCTCTCCGCGATCGGCGCGCCGAAAACGGAGGTCCGCTGAGCGGATGCATGCCCTGTTCGCATTCCTCACCGCGCTCACGCTGCTGGTCGACGCGCGCGAAGCGCCGCGCAACCTGCTGCACGAAAAACTGACCGTCCCGGTCTCCGGCGGGCCGGTCACGCTGGTCTTTCCGAAGTGGGTGCCGGGCGAACACGCGCCGGCGAACCCGGTCGTCGATCTCGTGATGCTCGAAGGCAGCGTCGACGGCAGACGCGTCGCCTGGCACCGCGATCCGGTCGATCTCTTCGCCTTCACGTTCGATGCGCCGGCGGGTGCCACATCGCTCGAACTGCGCTACGACTCGCTGCTGGCGCCGGGCTACACGACCCCAAACCTCGGGCTGCTGAATTGGAACCCGGCGCTGCTCTATCCGCGCGGGACGAGCGTCGCCCAGACGACCGTGCAGGCGAGTCTCTTGCTCCCGGCGGGCTGGTCGTTCGCGACCGCGCTCGACGGACCCGTACGCAGCGGCGACCGGGTCGATTTCGCGCCGGTGACGATCGAACGGCTCTTCGATTCACCCGTGCTCGCCGGAGCGAACCTGAAGACCGTCACGCTCGGTCCGGCCGCCGAACTCAACGTCGCAAGCGATAGCCCGGCGCCCCCGGCGATCGATTCGAAGGTCATCGCCGACTTCACGGCGCTGGTCGCGCAAGCGCAGAAGCTGTTCGACTCGCACCACTGGCGCGAACCATACCATTTCCTCATCACCGCGACGGACGCGATCGGTTATACGGGGCTCGAACACCACGAATCAAGTTGGAACGGCGTCGATACCGAAACGCTGGCGAGCGAAGCCGCCTGCAAGAAGTTCGCCGGGGATCTGCTCACGCACGAGTTCATCCACTCTTGGAACGGCAAGTTCCGTCGCCCGGCAGGCTTGGTTCGCGACGACTATCAAGCCGGCGAGACGACCGAGGGGCTGTGGGTCTACGAAGGGCTCACCGAGTACTACAGCGACGTGCTCGCAGCGCGCGCCGGCTTTTGGAGCCCCGGCGACTACCGCGCAACGCTCGCCGCCAAGTATGCCTACCTCAACGTCGAGGGCGGCCGGCGCACGCGCTCGCTGCTCGATACGACGTTCCAGCCGCGCATGGGCGGCCGTCGCGTCGGTTTCCCCGGCAACCGGCGCGCGGTCGAGGAGTACTACGACGAGTCCGAGTTGCTGTGGCTCGACGCGGATACGCTCATTCGCGAGCACACGAGCGGGAAAAAGTCGCTCGACGATTTCGCGAGCACGTTCTTCGGAGTCGGCGGCAACGGTCCGCCGCACGTGATTCCGTACACGCGCGCCGACGTGGTCGCGGCGCTCAACGCCGTGTATCCGTTCGACTGGGAGCACTTCTTCGCGCTGCGGCTCGACGACCCGACCCCGCATCCGCCGTTTGCCGGGATCGAACGCGGCGGGTACACGGTCGTGTACGGCGCGAGCGCGCCGGATACGAACCCTTCGACCCGCGTCGGCGGTGACGCCGCCGACTATCGCTACGGTATCGGGCTCTCGCTCACGCCGGCCGGCCTCATCCGCGACGTGGTCGCCCGCAGCCCCGCCGATCGTGCCGACCTGGCTCCCGGAATGACGATCGTCGGAGTCGACGGCCGCCGCTGGAACGCGTCGTCGTTCGCAAAAACGATCGCGCGGTCCGCAACCTCGCACGCCCCGATCTCCGTGCTGGTCAACGACCGGGGAACCTTCGAGACAAAGACGATCGAATACACCGGCGGCCTGCGCATCCCGTATCTGCAGCGCACCGCCGCGACCGACTACCTGGACCCGATCCTGGTCCCGCGCTGAAGCAGGCGAAACATGGGCGTCCATCCACTCGATGCAGCCGGTTCCGTGCCGGACGTCGCCACCTACTTCAAGCGGTATGCAAGCGAGAGCCGGGCCGCGCGCACGCAGCGCGCCATGCTGCGCGACCTCGCGTATGGCGCGGGGGCCGCGGAGCGACTCGAACGTCTTCCCGGCGGGCAACGGAGCGCCGCTGGCGATTTTCTTCCACGGCGGTTACTGGCGGCGGCTGGACAAGAGCGACTTCTCGTTTCTCGCGCACGGCTTCGTGCCGCTGGGAATCTCGCTCGCGTCGGTCAACTACGGGCTCGCGCCCGGCGTGCCGCTCCGCGAGATCGTCGCGCAGGCGCGGCGCGCGGTGCGGTGGTGCCGGGAGAATCACGAGTGGTTGGGGGTCGATGCCTCGCGCATCAGCGTGTTCGGTCATTCGGCCGGCGGACATCTCGCGGCGATGTGTGCGGTCGGTATCCCCGTCAACGGCGTCGCTACGATCAGCGGGCTGCACGACCTCGCGCCGGTGCAGCAGTCCTTTGCCAACGAGTGGCTCAGGCTCGACGAGCGCGAGGCCGCGCAGCTCAGCCCGGTCAACTTCGCGCCGGCCCGGCCCGGACGGCTCTACGCGGCCGCCGGTGCCGCGGAATCCGACGCGTTCAAAGCGCAGGGCGGCGCGCTCGTCGATGCTTGGTCCGCGTACGGCTGCGCGGCGGAGTACGAAGAATTCGCCGGCGACGACCACTTCTCGATCTGCCTGCGCATGCTCGACCCGGGTGACCGTCTCACCACGAAGATCGCCGAGATCGTCATCTGAACGCGCGCGGCTACTTTGGTTTCGTCATCTCCGCCGGAACGACGTAGCGGTCGAAGTCCTCGTTCGAGACGTAGCCCAGCGCGAGGGCGGCGGCTTTGAGGTTCGTGCCGTCGTGGTGGGCTTTCTTCGCGATCTCGGCGGATTTGTCGTAGCCGATGTGCGGCGAGAGCGCCGTCACCGTCATGAGCGATTCGTCGAGATACTTCTTGATGACGGCTTCGTTTGCTTGAAGCCCTTCGACCGCGTGTTCGCGGAACATCGTGGAGGCGTCGCGCAACAGTCTACACGAGTGCAGAAAGTTGTAGATCATGACCGGGTTGAACACGTTCAGCTCGAAGTTGCCCTGCGAGGCTCCGAACGAGATCGCGGTGTCGTTGCCGTAGACTTGCACGACGACCATCGTCAGCGCTTCGGACTGCGTCGGGTTCACCTTGCCGGGCATGATCGACGATCCCGGTTCGTTTTCGGGCAGGATCAGTTCGCCGATCCCGGCGCGCGGGCCGGAGGCGAGCCAGCGGATGTCGTTGGCGATCTTCATGTAGGCCGCGCCGAGTTGTTTGAGCGCGCCCGAAGCAAACACGAACTCGTCGTGCGAGGCGAGCGCGGCGAACTTGTTGGGGTGCGAACGGAAAGGGAGGCCGGCGAGTTCGGCGATCTTCGCGGCCGCCCGTTCGGCGAATTCCTTGGGCGCGTTGAGCCCGGTGCCGACGGCCGTACCGCCGATCGCCAGATCGTAGAGCTTGTCGAGCGCGAACTCGATGTCGACGACCGCGCGGTCGATCTGCGAGACGTAGCCGGAGAAGACCTGACCCAAAGTGATCGGCGTGGCATCCTGGAGATGCGTGCGGCCGACCTTGACGATCCCCATCCACTGGTTCGATTTCGCCTCGAGCGCGTCGCGCAGTTTTACCACCGCGGGCAGCATGTCGACGAGGGCACGCGCCGCCGCCATATGCATCGCGGTCGGGAACGTGTCGTTCGAGGACTGCGACATGTTGACGTGGTCGTTAGGATGGATCGGCTTCTTCGAGCCCATCTCGCCGCCGGCGATCTCGATCGCGCGGTTCGAGATGACCTCGTTCACGTTCATGTTGGTCTGCGTGCCCGAGCCGGTCTGCCACACGCGCAGCGGGAAGTGCTCGAAGAGCTTGCCCGCGATGATTTCATCGGCGGCCTGCGTGATGAGCTTGGTCTTCTCGGCATCCAGCTTGCCGAGGTCATGGTTGACCAGGGCCGCAGCTTTCTTGAGGATCGCCATGGCGACGATCACTTCGCGCGGCATCACGTCGCGCGGCGAGGTGCCGTCGCCGATGTCGAAGTGGATGAGCGAGCGCGCCGACTGGGCGCCGTAGTACTTGTCGTTGGGGACGTCGATCTTCCCCATGCTGTCGGTCTCGACGCGTGTCTTCACGGCGCCGTTCGTTCCGGTGGCGATACTCATGGCGGGGGAGTTCCTGCGGCCCCGGGCCGTTCCCCTCGACGAGATTAGTCGCATCCCCTATACTGCAGGGACCAACCCTGCCGGATCGGGAGGTGCCCCATGCGCCACATGCTTGCCGCTCTCGTCGCCGGCGCCGGGCTGCTGCTGGCGGCACCGGCGGCCCGCGCCGGGATCGACTCCTCGGTTGACGCTCCCGCGGCCGACAGCGCCGCTGTCCAGGCGGCTCGCGCGAAGGTCGCTGCCGGGGAGTACGCCGCGGCCATCGTGGATTTGGAGGCCTACACGCCCAAGCACCCCGCGGACATCGTCGCCGCCCGGTTGCTCGGCGACCTGTATTTCCGAATCCCGAATTACAAAAGCGCGGAACGCGTCTGGAAGGGGATCCTCGCCCGGAACTCAGACGACCGAGCGACGCACAATCGCATGGGAAGTCTGTACGCCGCCGAGGATCGGGTCGCCGAATCGATCGTCGAGTTCGAGCGCAGCCTTCCCGAACGCGCCGGCTTCGAGGGGCTCGTCGCGCAGCACCGCCGGCAGGGCGATCTGGCGGCGTTCTCCGAGCAGTACCGCATGCAGGTCGATGCGAATCCGCTCGACGCACCGACGGTTGACATCTATGCGAACATCCTGCGCGCGCAAGGCAAGTTCGTCGAAGCGCAACCCTATTTCGACCGCGTCGTGACGATCCGCCCGCATGAGTGCGGGCCGCTCGTCAACGCCGGAAACAACGAGATCGATCTGGGGAGACTCGATCGAGCCATCACGTTGCTCGAAGCCTGCCTTGCGATCGACTCGAAGAATTACGCGGCGCTGGTCGATGCCGGCGAAGCCTACATCGAGCGCTCGGAAACGGCGCGGGCCGGCGGCTACTTCGAGCGCGCGCTTGCCGTGCGGCCGGCGGGCTCGGAAGCGCTCGTAGACCTCGGCTATATCGCCGACGACAAGGGGAACTGGAAGGGCGCCGTCGTCGACTACATCCGCGCGATGATCGCCGATCCGCTCCGGTCCGAAGCGTACGTCGACCTCGGGTACGACTATAACGAACACCAACTCTATCAGCTCGCCGAAGCGACGTTCCTCAAAGGCTTGAGCATTTCGCCCGATGACGGAACGCTGCACTACCTGCTCGCGGTGACCTACAATCTGCAAGGCAAGCTCGTGCTCGCGCGCGAGCAATACCAACTCGCGATCGCTTCCCGCGAACCGCGCGTGGTCCGCGCCGCCCAAGCCGAGCTGGACCTCCTGCCGCGCCACACCTAGAGGACGTGGCGATGGCTTTGTACTCCACGGCGCGCGACCAACGTCGCGAGCCTGACGTATTCGAATATGGCCGGCAGCGTCTCGTTTTGGCGGATTGCGTTGAATGGCTTTCTTCCGCTCCGCGCAGCAGCATCGCCGGCGTCGTTACGGATCCGCCGTATGGATTGGTAGAATACACGGCCAAAGAACAGGCGAAGCTTCGGGCCGGTCGCGGCGGCGTTTGGAGGATTCCGCCGTCGTTCGACGGGTCCAGCCGAAAGGCGCTTCCGCGCTTCACCGTGTTGTCGAACGACGACCGTGCAGCGATTACGACGTACTTCGAGCGGTGGGGTGGTGCATTGTTCCCTGCGCTCAAGCCCGGCGCGCACGTGGTAATCGCGGGAAACCCGCTCGTTTCGCCGCTTGTAGCAGCCGCGATGGAAACGGCCGGTTTCGAGCGCCGAGGAGAAATCGTGCGACTCGTTCGCACGTTCCGCGGTGGCGACCGGCCAAAAGGCGCGCACGAAGAATTCGATATGGTCAGCACGATGCCGCGGTCGTGCTGGGAGCCGTGGGGGTTGTACCGCAAACCGTGCGACACGAGAACGGTCGCGGCGAATCTCCGCAAATGGGGAACCGGCGGCCTGCGCCGCGTTTCCGCAGAGTCGCCGTTCGCGGACGTTCTCGAATCCGGTACGACACCCGGCCGCGAGCGGCGGCTCGCGCCGCATCCATCGGTGAAGCCGCAAGCATTCTTGCGAAAGATGGTTGAGGCGTTGCTGCCGATGGGCGAAGGAACGATTCTCGATCCGTTCGCCGGCTGCGCGACGACGCTCGCGGCGTGCGAGGCACGCGGCGTCGAAGGCGTCGGTGTGGAGGTTGACCCGCACTATTTCCGGATGGCTTCGAGGGCTATTCCGAAGCTCGCGGCTCTCGACGTGTAGACTTCGGGCGGGCGGGGCTCCTTTGGCGAGCCGCAACGCTCCCAGGCTCCGGGTGGCATCGATTCGTCTCAGTAATGCGGTAGGGTTGCCCCGTTGAGCGCAGCAACGATGAGCTTTCGCGCGTACGCCGTATCGGCACTTACCACGGTGCTGAAGGCCATTCCCCGGCGCCAACTTGCCGGGGCTTCCGCGTGGACGCCGCTGAGAATGACCCAGCCTTTTCCGACGGCTCCTTCGACGATTGCGGGGGTTCCGTCCGGATACGTTCCGACAACCTCACCCCATCCCGCAAGTCGAGGGCCGTCCTCCCAATAGTGGTCGAGTGCCGGTCCTTCAGCGGTGGTGATCCTCACTGCTGCCTTTCGAGTACCGTGTTTTTCAGCAGAGTAGAAGCCGAATTTGACGCCCGCGCTCAGATCGAAGCTCTTATAGGGGGCAGGGAAACTGCCGGCGAGGAAGCCGCCCGCGCAAATTCCGAGGTAATTCAATCCGCCGTTGACCGCGTTGCGAACGTTCGCGGTCGTGTCTAACGTCAAGCTGTTGCCCATGTCGACAAAATCTCCGCCAGGCACAATGAGCAGGCGGTACTTGGAAAGGTCTGATTCTCGCATTCCATTCAACCGGGAAGAGTTCACCGGCGCGTAGCTGATGTGGCTGCTGTCGAGGATTGTTTCGATCGATGCTACGTCGTTGCGAGAGGTTCCAGCTCCGGCGAAGAGGAGAACGTCGGCCACTCCCGGAGGGCCCGCAGCCTTGGGAGCACAGGCCGTTGAGACGGCTAACAGGAGCAGAGAAGCAGCAAGGAAACCTCGACCTGGCGTTTTCATGAGGAAGTCGGTGGCGGGCCTTCCTTCGACGGGCTCAGGATGACATGGTGGCGGTGTGGGTGGGTTCAGCGCGGGAGGGCGGCGATGAGTTCGATCTCGACCTTTGCGCCAAGCGGGAGGGCGGCGACGGCGATCGTGGAGCGCGCGGGTGGGAGCTTGCCGGCGAAGCGTTCGCCGTAGAGGGGGTTTACGGTCGCGAAGTCGGCCATGTCGGTGAGGAAGATCGTCGATTTTACCACGTCGGCGAAGCCTGCGCCGGCGGCGGCCAGCACGGCTGCGAGGTTGTCGAGCGCGCGCCGCGTTTGCGTCGCGACGTCGTCACCGGCGAGCGCGCCCGTGCCCGGGTCGAGTCCGACCTGACCGCTGCAAAACAGGAAGCCGTCGCGTGCGACGGCTTGGCTGTAGGGACCGATGGGCGCAGGCGCCGCATCGGTCCGAATCCCACGACTGCTCACACGCCGGCGAGTTGCGCCGTCGCGGTCCGATAGTCATCCTCGGTCATCGTGCCTTTGTAGCGATTCTGTTCCGGACCGACGCCGAAGTTCGTGGCGGCGAGTTCCTTAACGCGCGCCAACTCGTCGGCGGTGAGCGGCGGTGCGTCCGAGCCGCCCGCGAACTCAGCCAACTGCGCTTCGTCGTAGATGTTCGGCAGGATCGTCACGTTGCGCGGCTCGGCCAGGAGCCACTGGATCGCGGCTTGCGCGAGCGTCCGGTCGGGGCGTTCGAGGAAGCGCAACGTCTCGATTTTCTTCACCCCGTTGATCAGCCATTGACGCGGCCGGTGGCTGCGGTGATCGGTCGGCGCGAACACGGTCTCGAGCGTGTACTTGCCTTCGAGCATCCCGCTCGAATGGGGCACGCGGATCTGGAAGCCGGTATCGCTGTCGGCTTCACGCGCGGCCGCCAGGATGTCGTCGCCCGGGTAGGCCTCGAGCAGATTGTAGATCATCTGGATGTTCTGGACATTGCGCTTGCGCGCGGCGTCGATCCCTTCGTATCTCCAGCCGATCGCCGGTCCCAGCGCCACGCCGTACATGCGGATCTTGCCCTCGGCCTTGAAGGCTTCGAGCAGCGCGAAGAGTTCGTCGGAGTGGACCTGCTCGAGATGCGCGTTGTGGATCGAGTAGATGTCGATGTGGTCGGTCTTCAGCCGCTTGAGCGATTGCTCGAGCGCGAAGCGCACGAAGCCCGGCGAAAAATCGGCCGGAATCTCGTTCTGACCCTTGCGCTCGCCGGCGTAGGTGTAGAAATCGTAGCCGAACTTCGTCGAATAGACCACCGAGTCACGGCGGCCGGCGAAGGCGTTCCCGAGCTGCTCTTCGCTGCGACCGTTCCCGTACGTGTCGGCGGCGTCGAAGAGCGTGATCCCGTACGTGTCGTGGGCCTTGCGGATGAGCGCGACGGCGGCTTCGTCCGTCATGTCGCCCCACCAGCCCGTCGACGTCGTCCAAAGGCCGAAGCCCACGTCGCTGACGGTCAGATCGCTCTTCGGATAGGTGCGGTACTTCATGCCTTCCTCCTGACGCTTGGCGGGAACGGTCGTGTGGCCGATGGCGTCCGTAGAAGGACGCTTGAACAAGGGAGAGCGCGTGTGAGGTTCACCGTGGGTGCGCTCCGGGATTATTCCGGCATGTTAGTCCGAGTCATTCTGGCGGACGGGACCGAACACGAGGGCCGGCTCCGGACCGATCTGCTGTCGGATCGGTCGCTGTCGGTCTACATCGCCGGCGACGGCGACGAAGGCGCTACGCTGTACATCGACCAAATCGCGGAGATCGTGCCACTTTCCACGATCTCCGTTCCGTGACTTCGGACACGGAACCCGAATTTCGCGAGCAGTTCGCCCGCGTCGGAGCCTGGATCGACGCCTACTTCCGCGATCCCGGACGCTACCCGGTCCTCAGCCGGAGCGCGCCGGGCGACCTGATCCGCGCGCTCCCGGACCATCCGCCGCAAGACGGCGAGCCGTTCGAGACGATCCTGGCCGACTTCGAGCGCCTGATCGTCCCGGGGATCACCCACTGGAACCATCCCCGGTTCTTCGCCTACTTCGCGATCAGCGCGGCCCCGATCACCGTGATGGCCGAAGCCCTGGCCGCCGCGCTCGACGTGAACGCGATGCTCTGGCGCACGTCCCCGGCCGCCACCGAACTCGAGGATGTCACGCTGGGGTGGCTGCGCGGCCTGCTCGGCCTGCCGGCGGCCTTCCAAGGGATCGTCTACGACACGGCCTCGATCGCCGGCTTCACGGCGCTGGCCGCCGCCCGCGAGTCGCTGGGGCTCGAGATCCGGGAGAAGGGTCTGGCCGGGCGGGCCGACCTGCCCACCCTGCGGGTCTACCTCACCGAGCACACCCATTCGCATATCGAGAAGGGCGCGATCGCCCTGGGCGTCGGGCGCGAGAACGTCGTGCGGGTGCCGTGCGACCCGGCCACGTTCGCGATGCGCCCCGAGGCGTTGGCCCAGGCGCTCGATGCGGACCGGGCGCGCGGGATGCGCGCGCTGGCGGTGGCGGCTACGGTCGGCACGACCTCGACGACCTCGAGCGATCCGGTCGCCGCGATCCGTGCGATTACGCGCGAACGCGGCGTGTGGCTGCACGTCGATGCGTCGTACGCCGGTCCGGCGGCGATTTTGCCCGAGTTCCGCTGGCTGCTCGACGGCGCGCACGACGCCGATTCGATCGTGGTCAACCCGCACAAGTGGCTGTTCGTGCCGGTCGATCTCTCGGTGCTCTATCTGCGCGATCTCGAACTCTTGCGGCGCACGTTCAGCTTGGTCGCGGATTATCTGGTCACGCCGGAGAGCGGCGTGCGCAACTACATGGACTACGGCTTGCAACTGGGCCGGCGTTTCCGCGCGCTCAAGTTGTGGTTCGCGTTCCGTACCTACGGCGTGCGCGGCCTGCAGGCGGCGTTGCGCTCGCACATCGCGCTGGCGCAGGAACTCGCCGGCTGGATCGACGCGCAACCCGAGTGGGAGATCTGCGCGCCGCACCCGCTCTCGGTCGTGTGTTTCCGGCACGCGCCGCCGGGTGTCGACGGCGTGGGCTGCGATCTGCACAACCTCGCCGTGATGGAGGCCGTCAACGCGACGGGCGAAGTGTTTCTCTCGCATACGCGCCTGCACGGGCGGGTCGTGTTACGGATCGCGATCGGCAACCAGCGCACGACGCGCGAGGACGTCGCGCTGGCCTGGTCGCTCTTGCGGGAACACGCGAAGGCGCAGGCGCCGGCGTGAGCGGGCCGCTCGCGGGGCTGCGGGTGCTCGACCTGACCAGCGTCGTGATGGGGCCGTACGCGACGTCGATCGTCGCGGATTACGGCGCCGACGTGATCCACATCGAACCGCCGGCCGGCGACGTGATGCGCCAGTCGGGTCCGGGTCCGGAGCCGGGGATGGCGCCCGTGTTCCAACAACTCAACCGCGGCAAGCGCAGCGTCGTGCTCGACTTGAAGTCGGCGGCCGGGCGAGCGGCGATGCTCGCGCTCTGCGCGACGGCCGACGTGTTCGTGCACAACGTGCGGCTGGCCGCGATGCGGCGCTTGGGCCTGGGACCCCAAGACGTGCGCGCCGCCAACCCGAAGCTCATCTACGTGAGCTTGATCGGCTACGGCGAAAACGGTCCGTACGCCGGGCGGCCCGCGTACGACGACTTGATCGAAGGTCTGTGCGCGATCCCGGGGCTGACCGTGCAGGCCGGCGCGGCCGAGCCGCGTTACGCGCCGCTCAACCTGGCGGATCGGACCGTCGGCCTGCACGCCGTGCACGCGATCCTGGCCGCGGTGATCGCACGCGATCGGACGGGACATGCGGCAACCATCGACGTGCCGATGTTCGAGACGATGGCGCAGTTCGTGCTCAGCGATCACCTGGGCGAGCGCATGTTCGAACCGGCGACCGGGCCGTCGGGTTACGCGCGCCTGCTCGCGGCCGACCGCAAACCGTATCGCACGCGCGACGGCTACGTGTGCGCGCTGGTCTACAACGACAAACAGTGGGCCTCGTTCTTTCGCGCGATCGGGGATCCCCAAGCGCTCGTGCGCGATCCGCGGCTGGCCGATCAAGCGACGCGCGCGCGCCACTATGCCGAGCTGTATGCGATGCTCGCGGAGCAGTTTCTGCAACGCGACACCGCCGACTGGCTGCGGCTGCTCGCCGAGTTCGACATCCCCTGCGTGCCGATGCGCACGCTCGACGAACTGATCGACGACGAGCAGCTCGCGGCCGCCGGCTTCTATGCGGTCTTCCCCGACGGCCGCCGCTATGCCGGCGCCGTCGGCACTTGGGACGAAGGCGGCCCGCGCGTCGCTGCGCCGGCACCGCACTTGGGCGAGCATACGGAAGCGGTGTTGCGCGCGGCGGGCGTGGACGACGCCGTCATCAGTGCGGTGCTCGACGCAGCGCGCCGGTGAGCGGCTTCGATCCGAGTTTCTTGCTGTTCGTCCCGGGCGATCGACCCGACCGGTTCGAGAAGGCGGCGCGCAGCGCGGCCAGCGGCGCGATCCTCGATCTCGAAGACGCGGTGGCCCCGGCGAACAAAGCCGCGGCGCGCAACACGGTCGCACGCTATCTCTCGCAAACGGCCGGCGATCCGCGCGTCGCCGTGCGCATCAACGCGCCGGGGACGCCGTGGTTCGCGGAAGATTGCGCGCTGGTCGCCGCCGCGCGCGTCCCCGCCGTGCTCGTGCCGAAAGTACGCGACGCCGGGGATCTCGACGTGGTGCGCGAGCGCACCGGCGCGCCGGCGATCGTCGCGCTGATCGAGTCCGCCGCGGGGATCGTGAACGCCGCGGCGATCGCCGCGCACCCCGCGTGCATCGCGCTCGCCTTCGGCCCCTACGACCTCGCCGCCGATCTCGGCGGCGACGACGACCGCATCACGCTGCACCCGCACCGCGCGTCTGTCGCGGTGGCGGCGCGCGCGGGCGGGACGCTCGCGCTGGACGGCCCCGCGGCGGCGCTCGACGATCCGGCGCTCGTCGAGGACGAGGCCCGATACGCGCGGAGCCTCGGCTACGAGGGCAAGCTCCTGATCCACCCCGCGCAGATCGCGCCTGCCCGCGCCGGCTTCGCACCCGGTGAAGCGGAACTCGCCCGCGCGCGCCGCATCGTCGCCGCCGCCGAAGCCGCGATGCCCGCCGTCCTCGACGGCGCGATGGTCGACGCCCCGATGCTCGCCGCCGCCCGCCGCCTCATCGCCCGCGCCGGATAAGGGGTATACTACAGGGCATTCACCCCTCTCTTGGGAGCTCGCCCGCTATGGAACACGCGAAGACCCATCTGCTGCGTATCCTCGACCGGAGCGGCGATACGCGCGTCCACTACGATCCTGCCGATCCCGCCGCCGTGCGCGACGTCGAAACGCGTTTCGCGCGTTTGATGGCCGACAACTTCGTCGCCTTCGACGTTTCGACCCAACCCGGCCGCATCATCACGACCTTCGATCCGAACGCCGGCGAGATCATCGTCTCACCGCGGTTTGCGGGCGGGTGAGCGCCGAACTCGTCCGGGTCCTGGTCCTGTTTGCGGCCTCGTCCGTCGTCGCGATGATCGCGCTCGCGTTCTCCGTCGAAGACGCCACGTTGCCGCCGGCGTCGAAACGCCGCGCGCGCCGGTTGTTCCTCGAAAAACTCGACGCCAAGCAGCGCTGGAACTGGTTTCTGCGGCGGCGCTTCGATGCGGTCTCCGCCGGCGGCCGCCGCTATACGATCTCCGCCTATCGTCCGTTCAACATCCACGCCGGCGACGCGGTGTTCTGCGTCCAAGTCAACGGCCGCATCCCGGTCTACGACAAGCTGCTCGCGCAGAAGCTGCTCATCGAAGCCGACGAGCAGCTCTTTCTCGCGCAAGCCAACATCCGTACGCAAGCCGCCCGCTGGGAACCGCTGATCGCTGCCGCGCGCTCGCGCTATCCCGGCCGGCGCGCACTCGTGGGCTGAGTCCCCTCGAACGGCGGCGTAGCACTTGCCGCGAGCACGTGTCGCGACAGACGGGCGGCACGCCTACGGAGGACGTCACTTCGGGCGGCTAGGGGTCAGAGCAGGCTCGCTCGGGATGACTGAAAACCGGGCTGCGATTGACCACAAGACTACTGAGGTTATATACTGTGACCAGATTGGTCATTCAGGAAGATTTTTCTTATGCCGAAAACGTGGAATCTCAGCACTGCAAAGGCACAGTTGAGCGCACTCGTAGACCGAGCTTTGAGAGGCGAACCCCAACGCATCGAGCGTCGCGGTGAGACCGTGGTGGTCGTATCGGCTTCCGCCTTCGAAAGAATGTCACGCCCCAAGCAGTCGCTATTGGAGTTGTTCTCGTCCCATCCGGAGATCGAGATCGACCTTGACGTCGATCGAGCACCAGCGGACGACCGGGAAATTGTCGAGCTGTGACCGGGTATCTCCTTGATACCTGCGCGATTTCCGATGGCCGAAAGCCGCAGCACTACCCAAAGCTCGCAACGTGGCTTGCAACGGTCGAGCCTGAACAAACATACCTAAGCGTTGCAACGATTGCCGAGATTCAATTCGGCGTCGCGCGGCACGAGGATGACAAGCAGCGGGCCATTCTCGGATCGTGGTTGCTGAAAATCATCGACGTTTTCGATAAGCGCATCATCGAATTGGACGTGAGCGTCGCCTGCAGTTGGGGCCTGCTTCGTCACGCACTCGAGCGCGCGGGCGCTCCTTACTCGCCTGTTGACGCCATTATCGCCGCGACGGCCCTTCGACGCGAACTCACAATCGTTACTCGCAACGTTCGGCACTTTGAGCGCGCCGGCGCGGACGTACTCAACCCTTGGTAAACGCTCCGCCGGAAGAAGCCATGCGTCGCACATCGACGGCGACCACGCGCTGAGTTTACGGCTGCCGGTCGAGGTCGGTCACGTTCCAACCGACGGTGCCGGTACCGGTGGTGAGGTTGACCGAGTACGAGGCAGTCGTCCCGCCGGGAGCCGTCGCGTTGCAGAGGACTGTGCCGGCGGAGTCGAGGCCGTCGTAGGTGATGCTCAGGGATTGGTCGCCGAGTGCCGCCGGGTTTGCTACGTGGAAGTTGGCCGGTATGGCCGTAAAATGCTCGGGGCACCCGGCGAAGGAGACGCTGCCGGCCGAGCCATCGGCATTGATGAAATCGTCCCCACCGATCAGTATCTCGCCGGCGACGTTTCTGACTACCACCGCGGTGACCAGCACGCTGCCGACGTTCGCTGGGCCGTTGGCGAATGCGGGTGAGAACCCGAGCGTGGCAGGGATGCCCCAGGTTGCGATCGAGAAAGCGTTCGGTCCGGCGACCGTGATCTCCAGCGGAAGCGCGCCGAACGTCGAGAGCGGTGGGGTCGTCCCGACGGCCGGCCCTGCGTCGGCGTACGTGTAGATCGTCCATGTGTCGGTTGCCGGAGCCGGTGCGGTCGTCGTCGCCGTGCAGGTGAAATCGCCGGCGGCTCCCGTGCATGTTCCGCCGCTCGCGATCGCCACCACGGCCGGTGCGCCCGGCAGGGTCCCCGCATACCTGCCCTTCGCCGGCGTCACGGCGCTGAGTACGAGGACGACCGATCCGATTGCGCTGGAGCTGTATTGCGGCTTGCGAGCGCGCGATAGCGGCGTCGTGTCCGGTGCGACGTGAATCGTGATGGTCACGGTCGCAGGCGGCGACGCGTTGCCGGCCGGCGCGGTGACCGTGCTCCCGCCGCCGCAGCCGCACAGAGCGAAAGCCAGCCCGAGCCCGAGCCCGAACACGTACACCGTCGTCGAACAGGAGCGGCACGCTCCCGGGCGCGTCGCGTAGCTCATCGCACGTAGCGCCCGATCTTGCTCGCGGTGCCTTCCGTAAACCAGAGGCTGCCGTCGGGTCCCACGGTGATGCCGTACGGCCCGCTCGATCCCGTGGGGGGCCCGTACTCGGTGACAACGCCGGCGGTCGTGATCCTGCCGATTTTGCTCCCGGAGTATTCGGTAAACCACAAATTGCCGTCGGGTGCGGCGACGATCGTACTCGGCTGACTCCCCGCTCCCGAGGGCACCGGGTAATCGTTGCCGAGGGTACCGGTGGTGGTCATCTTTCCGATCCTACCGACACCGTACTCCGTATACCAGATATTGCCGTCGGGGCCGGTGGTGATGCCCCAGGGGTTGCTCCCTCCCCCCGAAAAAGCCGGGTACTCCGCGACGAGCACGCCGGCGGTGGACATCTTCCCGATCTTATTGCCGGAGTATTCCGCAATCCAGAGGTTTCCGTCGGAGCCGCTGGTGATGCCGAACGGGTTGCTCCCCGCCGTCAAGACCGGATACTCCGAGATTACGCCCGCGGTGGTGACCCTCCCGATCGTCTTGCCGGCTTCCGTAAACCAGAGATTGCTGTCGGAGCCGACGGTGATGCCGAACGGCGCGCTTCCCGTCGTCGCCGGCTTATATTCCGTGACGACGCCGAGGGTCGTCACTTCTCCGACATTGTTGCCGGAGTTCTCGGTAAACCAGAGATCGCCGTCGGGACCCGTGACAATCTGAAGTAGGCCGCTGGACGCCGTCGTCACCGCATACTCGGACGCCGTGCTCACACCACCCGTGATCGTGATCTGTGCGATCTTGTTGGCGCCCGATTCCGTAAACCAGAGATTGCCGTCGGGGCCGACGGTGATTCCGCGCGGCTTGCTGCTGCCCGTCGCCGTTGCGACCTCCGTGAACCCGGGTGTGAGCAGCGTGATCGCGTACTGCGCGGTCAGGGAGCCGGGCGCCGTCGCGTTGCAGTAGAGCGTCGTCCCGGGCGTGCCCGTACCGCTGTAGGCGATGCTGACGGCACCGCTGCCCAGCGTCGCCGGCGTCGGCCACGAGGTCGAGGTGGGGGTCGGGGTCAGCGTCGCGCTGCATCCGGTGAAATTGACGGCGCCGACCGTGCCGGTACTTGAAGCGAAGTTCTGCGCGCCGGTCAGCGCCACTCCGGCCCTGTCTTTCGCCTGCAGCGTCGTCGTGAGCGCCGTGGCCCCGCTCAGCGCAACATCGCTGGCCGTATAGACCTGGCTTGGAGAGAACGCGAGCGTGAACGGAACGCCATAACTCGAGACGGCGACGGTGTTCGGACCGGCCAGCGTGACCGCCAGCGAAACGCCGGGATAGATCGAGAGCGGCGTCGTCACGCCGACCGTCGGCGTTGCGGTGGCGTAGCTATAGGCCGTCCACGTGTCGGTGGCCGGGGCCGGCGCGGTGAAACTCAGCGTGCACGTCTCGACGGTGGTGAAGGTGCAGTTGCCGCTGTTGTACGTGACGGGCATGACCGTGGCCGTGTTGAGGGGGCCGGTGAACGTTCCGCCGCCCGTCGGCGCGACGGCCGTCAAGACGAAGACGATCGACGCGATCGCCGTGGAGACGTATCGCGGCGAACGGCGGTTCGACTGTGCCGAAGGCGGCGGGACTTGAACCGTCAACGTCACCAGTCCGCTGCCGAGCGCGACGGGAGTCGCCGGGCTCGCGACCCGCGGTCCATGCGAGCCGCCGGCTCCGCCGCACGCGGTCAGCCCGCAGGCAAGCACGAGCACGAGCACCCGTGCCGTGCGAACCGCGGCTGCGCGCGCGGCGCCCGTCATTGGAACGTCCCGCCGATGGTGCCGGCCCCCAAGATGTTGACCTGGTACACCGCGCCGACGAGCGTAAGGGTCCCGACCTTGTTAGCACCAAGTTCGCAAAACCAGATGTCCGAGTGCGGTCCGGTGGCGATGCCATAGGGCAGGCTCCCGGCCGTCGGTATAGAGTACTCCCTGACCACTCCGGCCGTCGTGCTCTCGGCGATCTTGTTGGTGCCGTATTCGGTGAACCAGACGTTGCCGTCGGGACCGGTAACGATGCCGTACGGAATGCTGGCTGACCCCGATGGGAGCGGATACTCTGTGACCACGCCGGCCGTCGTGATCTTTCCGATCTTGCCGACGCCCGACTCGGTGAACCAGATGTTCCCATCAGGACCGCCATCGATACCGAGAGGCTGGGCCCCTGACGTCAACAGCGGGTAGTCCAAGGCGACGCCGCCAGTCGTGATCACACCGATCTTGTTGGCGCCTAATTCGCTGAACCACAGGTTGCTGTTGGTTCCCGGCGTGATCCGCGTAGGTCCGCTCGATCCCGTCGCTGTTGGGTATTCGGTCACGACACCGGACGTCGTGATCTTGCCGATTTTGCTCGCGACTAATTCGGTAAACCACAGGTTGCCGTCGGAACCCGCGGTGATGCCGTAAGGTTGGCCCGATGCGGTAATCCCGGTGCTGTATTCGGTCACGACGCCAGCCGTGGTGATCTTGCCGACTTTGTTTCCGGTTTGCTCCGTAAACCAAAGATTTCCATCCGGCCCGGCGACGATGTTGTGGGGTTGGCTCGACGCCGTTGGCACCGGAAATTCTGTCACTACGCCGGTGGTTGTGATCCTGCCGATCTTGTTGGCGTTTTCCTCGGTAAACCACAGGTTGCCGTCCGAGCCGAGGGTGATGTACGCCGGCGCGCTTCCAGACGTTATTGGTACGTACTCCGTGATCACGGGCGGCAGGGAGCTGGGCGCGAATGCCGTGCAGTATCCGGTCCCGGTGGCGAGCCCGTCGTAGGCGATGCTGAGCGGGTCCGCGCCGAGCACCGTCGGCGTGGTCGCGCTAAAGGTCGCAGGCGTCGGGGTGAAGTGCGGGCTGCAGCCGGTGAAGTTGACCGTGGTTGCGACGCCCGCCGGGTCCGAAAAGGTGTTCGTGCCGATCAAGGTCGCGCCGCCCGCGTCGACGGCCTGGACGCCCGTGATCAGCGTCTGCGCAACGCCTCCACTGATGCTGGTGGTCGCGGGAGAGAAGACGAGCGTTGACGGTACACCCGATGTCGCAACGGTCAACGAATTCGGTCCGGCGACCGTGATCGCTTTGGGGAAGGCTGCGTAGATCGAGAGCGGTGTGGTCGTGCCGACGACCGGCGTCGTGGTGGCGTAGGTGTAGATCGTCCAGATGTCCGTTGCCGGGGCCGGCGCGGATGCCGCTGCGGTGCAGGTCTCGACGGTGGAAACGAGCGTGCAGTTCCCTGCGTTATAGCTAAGGGCAATAATGACCGGGGCGCCGGGGAGCGTTCCGGTGTAGGTGCCCGTCGTTGGGGCGACCGCCGTGAGGACGAAGACGACCGACGCGATCGCCGTCGAGATATACGCCGGCGAGCGCGCATGCGCGAGCGTCGAGCCGGCCGGTATGCGAACCGTGAAGGTGACGGGGACATTCGTCAACTGCGGGTTCGCCGGCGCTCGTGCCGCACTGCTCCCACATGCGCTCAACCCGATCGCGCCGAGCACGAGCGGGAGCAACCGGCCGGAAATGGCCGGCCGGACCCGTCGTCGAGTTGCTCGCTGGGGTGGTTGCATTCACCTTGCGATTGATACAGGCGCCGGCCTGGTCGTCAGCCTCAAGGCTGTCGATCCAGGTTGGTCACGGTCCAGCCGACGCTGCCGGTGCCGGCCGTGAGGGTCACCGTGTAAGACGCGGTCAATCCGCCGGGAGCCGTCGCGCTGCATACGATCGTGCCGACCGCACCGGCGCCGTCGTAGGCGATGCTCAGGGTACCGGCACCCAGCGCCGTCGGGTTCGCCGCGGCCAAGGTTCCCGGAGTTGGGCTCAAGTGCGTCGCGCAACCGGTGAAGTTGACCGTGCCGGCCGTGCCGGTGGGATTCGAGAAGTTGTTTCCGCCGAGCAGCGTAGCGGCGCCCGCGTCTTTGACCACGACGGAAGTGACCAGCGCGTTTCCGCCGGTCAACGAGACATTTGCGGGTCCGGTTGCGGCGGCGGGCGAGAACGCGAGCGTCGCGGGGACGCCCCAGGTCGCGACCGAGGCGGCGTTCGGACCAGCGACCGTGATCGCCAGCGGGTATGCGACGTAGATCGAGAGCGGCGTGGTCGTGCCGACTACCGGCGTTGCGGTGGCGTAGGTATAGATCGTCCAAGTGTCGGTGGCCGGCGCCGGTGCGGTCGTCGTTGCGGTGCAGGTGTAGTTGCCGACGGTTCCCGTGCAACCGCCACCGGTCGCGATCGCCACGATCGTCGGTGCGCCGGGGAGCGTGCCGGTATATGTGCCGGTCGTCGGCGTGACGGCGGTGAGCACGAAGACCACCGACGCGATCGCCGTGGAGATATACTTCGGCGCGCGAGCGCTCGATGATGACGTGGTATCCGGTGCGACATGAATCGTGAAGCTGACGGTCGCCAGCGACAACGCCGCGCCGCCCGATGGTGCGCTGGAACTCCCGCCACCGCCACCGCCACCACCGCAAGCGCTGAGCCCGAACGCCAGCACAAGGCCGAGCAACTTCAGTGCACGCGGAAGCGAATTACTCGTTCCGGTTTCGGATCGAGTCATGATATACACTCAATTCTGGTCGGCAATTTCCGACAGCGGATTGTTTTGCGCCGCCATCTCGGAGGCGATTCCCGAAGTCGGTGCCGAATGCGCGTCCCATTTTCTTTCCCCACCAAAGGCAAACCCGAAACTCCGCCTAAGAGACGTCGCTACGGCTCGCAGAAACATCGCCCAGCGGCAACCGCTCGCCCGAACCCCTTCTGCACGAGCTCATTGTCGCCGCACGCTCTCGATGTTGCGTAATTGCGCGTTCGCCTGCGACCTCTGTCACCGCGAGCGAAGCGCACGAAGTGCACGCAGTCGAGGGCAGCCGCACGTCCACCGCAGATGAAGATGTAGCGCAGTTTGTCGCGAGGTGGCGGATCCCGCCGCAATCCTGTATCTGAGGCGCTTATGTGGAGCGGGGCATGCCGAGGACGGTGTGGCCGAGGTAGGCGAGGATGAGGTTGTTGGAGAGGGGTGCGACGCGGTAGAGGCGCGTTTCCCGGGCGATGCGCTCGATGTCGTAGTCGACGGCGAAGCCGTTGCCGCCGAGCGCGTCGATCGCGGCGTCGGCGGCTTGCCACGAAGCCTCGGAGGCGAGCAGCTTCGCCATGTTGGCTTGCGGGCCGCACGGTTCGCCGCGATCGAAGCGCGCGGCGGCGTCGCGCCGCATCAGGTCGGCGGCTTCGAGCGCGGCGTGCGCGCGAGCCAGTGAGAACTGGATACTCTGGTTGGCACCGAGCGGTTTGCCGAAGACGTTTCGTCCGGTGACGTATTCGCTCGCGCGTTCGACGCAGAAACGCCCGTGGCCGACGCATTCCGCGGCGATGAGGATGCGCTCCGCATTCCAACCGTCGATGATCGCGCGGAAGCCGCCGCCTTCTTCGCCGATGAGATTCGCTGCCGGGATCTCCAGACCGTCGAAGGCGATTTCGTTCGTCTCGTTATTCATCCAGACCGGGATCGGCGTGACCTCGATTGCGCCGGGCGCAAGCGTGCGCAAGTCGACCAGGAACACCGAAAGCCCGTCGCCGCGGCGCGCCGGATCGGGCGGGCTCGTGCGCGCGAGCAACAGCATCGCATCGGAATGTTGGTAGCGAGAGGTCCAGCGTTTGCGGCCGCGCGCGACATACACGTCGCCGCGGCGCTCGGCGGTGGTCGTGATGCGCGTCGTGTCGCTGCCTGCCTCGGGTTCCGTCACGCCGAAGGCTTGCAGGCGCACCTCGCCGCGTGCGATTTTCGGCAACCACTCCGCCTTCTGCGCGTCGCTGCCGAAGTGCAGCAGCGTCCCCATCGTGTAGAGCTGCGCGTGCGCGGTGCCGGCGTTCCCGCCGGCGTGGTTGATCTCTTCGACGATCGTGCAGGTCGCGTCGAGCGAGAGACCCAGGCCGCCGTAGGCCCGCGGGATCAGCGCGCCCAGATACCCCGCCTGCGTGAACGCTGCGACGAACGCGTCGGGGTAGGCGCGTTGCCGGTCGCATTCCCGCCAATACGCGGCGCCGAAACGCGCGCAGAGCGCGGCAACCTCGGCGCGCAGCGTTTCAGTCATCCCTGCGCGGCCGGTCCGAAACCGCGGCGGAAGACCATGAACGTGCGGCGATACGAGATCACGCGCTCGCCGCGCTGGTTCTCACCGACGGTCTCGGCTTCGACGATCCCGACGTTCGGACGCGACTTGGACTCGCGCTTGCCCAGGATCGTGCTGTGCGCGCGGATCGTATCACCCACGAAGACCGGGTTCGGCAGGATGATGTCGTTCCAGCCGAGATTCGCCATGACGTTCTCGCTCAGGTCGCTCACCGAGAGACCGACGACCAACGAAAGCGTGTAGCAACTGTTGACCAAGATTTGACCGAACTCGGTCGCCTTCGCGTATTCGGCGTCGAAATGGATCGGGTTGGTGTTGAGGGTGAGCATCGTGAAGAGCGTGTTGTCGCTCTCCGTCACCGTGCGGCCGAGGCGGTGGCGATAGAGATCGCCGACCTCGAAGTCCTCGAAGAAGCGCCCGCGCCAACCGGGTTTTTCCATCTGCTAAAGCTCCACGGAGAGGCCGAGTTCGACGCGCCGGTCGGGCCGGATGCCCAGATCGTCGGGCAGCCGGCGCGCGTTGCGCTGCAAGAACTCGAAGAGGGTGCGTTGCCAACGCGGCAGCCCGTTCGCCGCGTGCCCGATCGTCGGGTCGGCGTAGATGTACGACGTGTTGTCGCTGTCCAGCTCGAGCCCGCGCATCTCGCAGGCCCGCACGATCGGGTCGATGCTGATCGGTTCCATGAACCCGACGCGCGCGTCGACCCGGGCCAGGTGCGGACCGACCCATTCGACTTGCAGGCGTTCGGCGTCGGTCAGGTAGGGTTTGGTCGAACGCGAGAACCGCATCAAGACGATGCGTTCCTGGCGCGCGCGGATCGCCACCCAGCGATGGCTCGCGATGAACGGCACGCCGTCGAGGTCGGGCGTGAAGAACACCATCGTCCCTTTGGGTTCGCTCTTCAGACCGGCGATATGATCGCGGAGTTCGCCGAAGGGCGTTTGTTCACGCGCGATCGCGGCGCTGAGCCGGCGGCGGCCCTCGAGCCAGGTGATGGCGATCGTCGTGAGCGCGGCGCTGATCGCCATCGGCACCCACCCGCCGTCGATGAATTTCGGCAACCCCGTGACGACGAACGTGCCGTCGACGATCACGAAGCAGACCAGCAGGGCGATGGCCAGCGGCCGGGGCCAGCCGGGCCGCGTGCGGATGACCTGATAGAACGCGATCGACGTGCAGAGCATCGTCACCGACACGGCGAGCCCGTACGCCGCGGCGAGCCGATCGCTCGAGCGGAACGCGAACACGAGCAGCAGGCAGCCGATCGCGAGCGCCACGTTGGCTGCCGGCACGAAGACTTGACCGGATTCGCTGCGCGACGTGTGAAGGACGGTCATGCGCGGTGCGAGATTGAGCGCGATCGCTTGTTCGACGACCGTGAATACGCCGGAGATGAGCGCTTGCGATGCGATCACGGTCGCGGCGGTCGCCAACACTACGAACGGCACGAGCGTCCAGCCCGGTGCGAGGGCGTAGAACGGCGAGCTGTTCAGCGCTCGCGGATCGGCGAGAATGGCCGCGCCTTGTCCCAGATAGTTCAGGAGCAACGAGGGAAACACGAGCCAGTACCAGGCGATGACGATCGGCTTGCGTCCGAAGTGCGAAAGATCGGCGTAGAGCGCCTCGACGCCCGTCACGGCCAGCACGACGCCGCCGAACACCGCCAGCGAGATCCAGCCGTGCCGGGCGATCAGCCCGACGCCGGCGAGCGGATTGAGGGCCGCCAGAATGCGCGGCCCGTGCACGACCGCGACCAGGCCGGCGACGCCGATCGCGATGAACCAGAAGATCATCACCGGACCGAACAATCGCCCGACGCGCTCGGTGCCGCGCTTCTGAATGAGAAACAGGCCGAGCAGCACCACCGCCGAGATCGGGACGACATAGGGCGTGAACGCGTTCGAGACGACGCTGATCCCTTCGACCGCGGAGATCACCGAAATCGCCGGCGTGATGATGCCGTCGCCCATCAGCATCGACGCACCGACCGTGACGATGACGGTGAGCGCGGAGAGCCCGATCGGACCGCCCAGCGCTCGGGCGGGCGGCGCGGCTAGCGCGAGCAGCGCCAGGATGCCGCCTTCACCATCGTGATCGACGCGCATGATGAAGGTGATGTACTTGAGGCAGACGACGATCGTGAGGGTCCAGCAGATGAGCGAGATGATGCCCACGACGTCGGCGCTCGCAGCCGTGGCACCGGCGAGCAGGAAGCAAGTTTTCGTCGTGTAGAGCGGGCTGGTTCCGATGTCGCCGAACACGATGCCGAGCGCCCCGACGACGGATAGCGGGCGCGCCCTCGTGGATGACATGACGCTCGCGATGCTCCTCGCTCAGTAGGTGCGCAGGTACGCTTCGTGTTCCCACGGATGGACGGCACGCCGGTAGCGCTCGAACTCCGCCAGCTTGGCATCGCGGAAGGCGTGATAGAGATGATCGCCGAGCGCCCCTTTGACGACCGGGTCGCGATCGAGGGCCTTGACCGCCTCGCGCAGGGACTTCGGCAAGGTGACGATGCCGCGTTCGTTGCGTACGCGTTCGCTGAGTTCGTAGGTCGAGCCGGTGAACGGATCGCCCGGGAGCGAGCGTCCGCGAATCCCGTCGGCCATCGACTCGATGAGCACCGCGAGCGCGAGGTAGGGGTTCGAGGCTGCGTCGGGGCTGCGAACCTCGATCAGCGGCGGCCCTTGCATCGGCGGCGGTACGCGCACCAGCGAGTTCGCGCTGCGATGCGACCAGACCGTATAGATCGGAGCATCCCAGGCCGCGACGAGCCGCTTGTACGAATTGACGGTGGGATTGCAGACCGCGGTGTACCCGGGCGCGTGCTGCAACAGGCCGGCGATCGCGTGGAGCCTGATCGCCTCGTCGATGTCGCCGAGCGAGAAATAGGCATGCAGTCCGTTGCCCGCCTGGTTTTCGAGCGGCTTGGGCATGAACGTCGCATGGAGCCCGTTTTGATCGGCGATGTGCTTCACGACGCCGCGCAGCGTGACCATCTCGTCGGCGATCTTGAGCGTGTCGGCGGCGGTCAGATCGATCTCGTGTTGGCCGGCGCCGTGTTCGTGATGCGCGGCCGAGACGGCGATCCCCATCGCCTCGAGCGCCGCAACCATCGCCGTGCGCGCGTCGTCGCCTTTTTCGCTGGGCGAGAAGTCGAAGTACGATCCTGAATCGAGCGTGCGGGTGGTCGGCGTACCGTCGGCGAGCCGGTCGAAGAGGTAGAACTCGACTTCGAGCGCGGTCTGCACGCGCGTCAGGACGTCGGCGGCATCCTCGAGCACGCGCTTGAGCGTCGAACGCGGGCAGCCCTCGAACGGCGTCCCGTCGGGCGTGAGGATGTCGCAGATGAGCCGCGCTTCGAGCGCGCCCTCGCGCGACCACGGCAAGATGGTGAACGTAGCGGGATCGGGCCGCAGGATCATGTCGATTTCTTCGCCACGCACGAAACCGTCGATCGAGCCGCCGTCGAAGGTCACGTGGCCGTTCAACGCGCGCTCGAGTTCGCCCACCGGGACGATGACGTTCTTCTCGATCCCCAGGATGTCGACGAACGCCAGGCGCACGTAGCGCACGCCGCGCTCCTTCGCCGTGCGCAGCACGTCACGCCGTGCGGCGACGCCGTCCTTAACTGCCGAGAGCATCGATGGCGATCGCGGCACGGAGGGTCAGTTGGTCGTGCGGGCTGTCGAGGTCGAGCCCGCCGATATCGGCGATTTGGCGCAAGCGATAGAAGACCGTATGGCGGTGGACGTTGAGCGACGCGGCGGCGACTTTGATGTTCTGCCCCACGTCGAAGAACAGCCGCAGCGTGCGCACGAGTTCGGTTTGATGTTTCTCGTCATACGCGCGCAGCGGTTCGAGCACGCGGCTCGCAAAGGCCTTCCATTCCTCGCGCGAGCCGCCCCCGCGGTAGAGCAGCGGGTAGACGCCCAGATCGTCGTGCGGCATCACGCGGGCGCCCCCGAACATCTTGCGGGCAATGGTCATCGCCTCGCGCGCCTCGTCGACCGATTGAGCCGCCTGGAGCAACTCGGCATGCCGGCCGACGCCGCCGACCACTTTGATGTCGAGTCCGGCCCGGGTGATGCCGCGCGGGATGAGCAGGGCGGCCGTGCGCGCGTTCTGCGCGTCGACTTCGTGCGGCGCGGGGATCAGGAAGATGAAGCCGCCGCCGCGCTCGATCGTGACGACCTCGCCGCTGCGCGAACCCAGCGTGTCGAGACAAACGCGCCGGATTTCGGCGTTCTTTTGCTGCGCCGAGGCTTCGTCGAGCCCTTCGGCTTCGATCATCAGCGCCACGTAGCCGGGCGCGAGGGCGATGCCGCGGGCGGCCGCATCATCGCGCGCTTCGGCCGCGTCTTCATACGCGCGGGCCAGTAGGCGATCCCAGAACGAACGGCGCCGTCCCTTGTTCCCGCCGGCGTCGCGCGAGAGTTCGACGGCGATCGACGCCGCGCACAGGCGTGCAAGCCCGCGTCCTTCCGGCGCGACGCCCCGGGTCGGAAAGATGGAGAGCCAGCCCAACCGCGACTCGCCGGCGCGGATCACGAAGGCGCGGGCCTCCGCCGGAGCCGGCGCCGCAAGGGCCAGTCCCTCACCCGCGTCGGTCGTGACTTTGGGCAGCAGGTCGCGCACCGAAGGAGGCACGCTGCGCTCCCCCGTCCCGGCCAAGGCGAGGTGGCGCCACTCGGCGTCCTCGACCAGCACGGCCGCGTCGATGGTCGCCGCCAAGTGTGCCGCCAAGGCCTGGGTGCCGCCGCCGCCGGCCGCAATGCGTGCCAGGGTCTCGGCAAACAATAAGAGATTTTCGTTCGTGGGGACGGCTGGGGCGGCGGCCGCGCGCGGCCGCCGGGTCGCAGCGGTCCTCTCCTCGTGCATGTCGCGTGATTCCGCCGCGCGGGACCTGGAACCCCCCGCGCGAAGTTGCGCGCATGTTCGCTCTTACGGTTCATAACGGCCTTGCCATGCTCGTTGCGGCGCTGGCCGTGGTCGCCATCTGGTGGCAACTCGGGCGCCGCATCCTGCTCTACGTTCTCACGCTGCACATCCTCGTCGGTATCTGGGTCATCGTCGCCGAACACAGCGCGACGCCGCAGCACTTCGGTGCACCGCCGCTGCATTACGCCTTCGCATTGCTCGGGTGGGCCGGCTACATGGTCTCCAACGCCGTCGCCAAGCGGGGACGCGAGAAGGCCGCACTGGGCCTCGCGATCGCGTCGAGCGTGTTCGTGCTGGTCGCGTTCTCGATCGGGCAGTGGGCCACGAAGGCCGTCACGACATAAGAGCCGTTCCTAATTCCATGGACATGTATTCCATGCGCGCAAAGAAGTCGCTCGAACGCGGAATAGGCAAATGCCGAGAGCATGCGCTGCCGGCGGGAACTCGCATACGAGAGTTGCGCCTTCTTCTTCGCAAAGTCCAACCGCTCGACCGCCACGGGTTTCCCAGCCTGCACGCCATAGCCGACGGCGGGCAGCAGTTCGCAACCCTCAGCTCGCGCCGAGGTTGAAGAGCGATTGAACCGCATACAAGAGTGCCAAAGCGCCGATCACGATCGCCGTCGTCCAGGCGATCGCGTTGACGGCGCGTGAATTCGTGTACGCGCCCATGACGCGCTTGCGATTGATGATGATCAGCATCAGCACGAGCTCGAGCGGGAGGACGACGCCCTGTAAGACCTGCGCGTAGAAGATCAGGGAGATATACGGCAAGCCGGGGATCAGGACGAGCAGCGAACCGAGGATGATGCCGCCGCCGAAGAGCCCGTAAAAGACCGGCGCTTCGCGAAAGCCGCGATCGATCGCGGCCTCGAACCCGAACGCTTCGCACACGATGTACGCGGTCGCGAGCGGCAGGATGCAGGCCGTGAACAAACCCGCGTTGAGAATCCCGAAGCCGAACAGCGCAGCCGCATACGGGCCGGCGAGCGGCTTGAGTGCGACCGCAACGTCGATCGCGGTATTGATCGTGATCTGGTGCTTCGCGCCGAGGTGCTCGTTGGCGACGTAGATCGTCGCGGCATTGGCGATGATCATGAATCCCGCCAGCACGATCGCCAGGACCGAGCCCACGACGATGTCCGCGCGCACGGCGAAGAGATCGCGCGCGCGCGAGCCCTTCTCGACGACGGCTGATTGCAGGAAGAACTGCATGTAGGGCGAGATCGTGGTCCCGATCAGGCCGACGACCATGACGACGAACGCGGTTTGGGTAGAGAGCGTCGGTACGAGCGCGCCGCGCGCGACTGCGTGCCAATCCGGGTGCGCGAGTATTCCGGAGACGATATAGCTCAGATACACGAGCGAGAGGATGACGAACACGCGCTCGACGAGCTTGTTGTTGAGCCGTAGCACGAAGAGGAAGACGAGCACGCAGGAGACCGGGACGACGATGTAACGTGAGAGATGGAAGATCTCCCCGGCCGCCGCGATGCCGGCAAATTCGGTCGCGCAGATCCCCGTGTTGATGAAGAAGAGCGCCAGCATCGAATAGAACGTCAGCCGGACGCCGAAATTCTCGCGAATCAGGCCTGCCAAGCCTTTGCCGGTCACGGCACCCATGCGCCCGGCCATCTCCTGGACGACGATCAGCGAGACGGTGAGCGGGATGAGCGTCCACAACGTCGCGTAGCCGAACAGCGCGCCCGCTTGCGAATACGTGAAGATTCCCCCAACGTCGTTGCCGGCCGATGCCGTGACGAAGCCCGGGCCGAGCACGCCGATGACGATCAGCGAGCGGCGCCACCAACTCCGCAGCATCGACTAGGAGGCGTTCTCGAGCTGGCGCGTTCGGTGCCGGTTGCGAACCAGCCGTGGAAGCTGTTTCTTCAGGCGATCGGGCAAGATGGCATCGATCGCGTCATCGACCGTCACGATGCCGAGCATTCGCCCTTGTTCGTCGAGCACGGGGCACGAGAGGAGGTCGTAGCGCGCGATCGTGCTGGCGACTTCTTCGGCCGTCGCGTCGGCGGCGACGCTCACGATATCCGAGTCCATGATCGAATGGATCGTCGCTTCCGGGGAGGCGAGCAGGAGCGTCCGCAGCGAGAGGACGCCGAGCATCTTCTCGGCCTGGTCCGTGACATAGAGGTAATAGATGAACTCCGTCTCGGGCGCCAGCTCGCGGATCTTCTCTATGGTCGCGGCAACCGTGCGGTGCGGGTAGATCCAGAAATAGTCGGTGGTCATGAGACCGCCGGCGGAATCCTCCGCATACTGGGCGAGTTCGCGCAGATCGTCGGCGGTTTCGCTGTCCATCTTCGCGAGCAGCTCGGCCTGCTGTTCTTCGGGCAGGTCGCCGAGCAGATCGGCGGCGTCGTCCGAATCCATCTCCTCGATGATGTCGGCGGCGCGTTCGGTGCCGAGATCCTTGATGATCGATTTGGTCGTCTCGGCGTCGAGGTGTTCGAATGCGTCGGCGGCGGTCTCGTCGTCGAGCGAACCGACGACGCGCGCCGCGTCTTGCGCCGAGAGATCGCTGATGATCTCCGCGAGGTCGGAGGGGTGTAGCCGGGCGAGGCGATTCTCCGAAACGGAGAGCGTGATCTCGCTCGGGCTCACGTCGCGAATCGGTGCCACGTTGTCCCAGGCGATGAGCGTGCGCGGCACTTTGTTGACGAGGTTCGCAAAGATGCGGCCGGCGGTCAGGCGGCGCAGCAACCCGCCGACCCCGATGTCGGCGGCGACGACCCGGAGCGCGCCGGCCGTCTGGGCCAGTTCCAGATCGTTGATGCGCACGACCTTGCGGCCGTCGACGTCGACGATCTGCTTGTCGAGCAGATCTTCGACGAGGTAGAGGGCCTCGTCGTCGGGCGGACACGCCGTGGTCGGCTCGCTCGTCAAGAGAAGCTCGCCGCCGTCGTACGACACGACGCTCGCGAGCGGGGCCAGCTTATCGCCGCCCCGGGTCTTGACGGCCACGGCATCGACGCGCGGGAACGTGTCCTCGGGATGCTCGACGACGAAGTCGCCGATTTTCCCCACGACGATTCTGCGCCCGTTCTGTTCGATCACGACCGGACGGCCGATAAGATCAGAGAGGAAGCCGTCGCGAAAGCTCACGACGAGTTCCAGTCAGCGTGCGAGAGAATAGATGACATCGTGAATTCAACGAATCGATTTCGGACCGGCGTGCCGAGCTGGATGGCTGCGGCGGCGCTGTGCGTACTCGCGCAAGGTTGCGCCGCGCCCGGGGGAAACTCCGCCCAGGGTCCCCAGGACGCGCCCGTAGCGGCCGTCGGGACGCCCGCCGGTCCGGCGCTGAGCGCCGACCAGCGCGCGGAACTCGACCGTGCGGTCCGCTCAGCGACACCAGCCGAGCGCGCGCACTTGCGCTACGCGATCGCCAAGGACGCAGCCGGCAAGGACCGGCTCGCCGTCTACGATCCCGAATCGTTCGCCCCCGCTACCCACGGCGCCGGCAAAAAGAAGAAGAAGGCAACCGTCGCCTACGTCGTGTACGGCCTGCTCAATGCGAGCGACGGGTCTCACTACGACCCGCAGCAACACGCGATCCTCGATCCGATCCCGATCCCGAACGAACGAGAACTCGACGCCGCAAACGCGCCGCGCACCTAGAAAAACAGCCGCCCACGTTTGAGCGGGGCGCGTGGGTAAGAGCCTTGGTATCAAAGGCTCACGCGCGAAAACCGCTCGCGCTAGCGGCTGCCCTGACGGGTTGATCCTCGCGTTTCCGTTTCTCGCGTTCTGCGCGATCGCCGGCATCGACGTGAGCGACGAAGCGCTGCTCTCGCTCACCGCGGCGGCGCCGTTCGCCGCGGGAGTCTTCGTCTTCGGCGAGGCGATCGTGCAGCGCCCGTTGCGGCTCGCGGTCGCCGCGTGCGCGACGCTCGCATGCGTTCTCGCCGGCGCCGTGCGCTTGCCCGCGCTCTCCCTTGCGAACGCGCACGACGCGCGCACGCTCTATCGCAACATCGGGCGCATCTTGCCGCAGCGCGCGATCTTGCTGACCGCCGGGGATTCCGTCGATGCCCCGCCGTTGTATTTCGTGGAGATCGAACCCTAGATTCCCTAGCCGGCCGCTAGGATCGGCCGGATCGCTACGGGAGCGGTGCGCCGTTGACGAGGGCGAGAACGGCGGGGGCGGCTTTGTAGAGCCGGCTCAGCACGGAGGTCTGCATCTGCGAGCGGACCTGGTCGAGCACGAACTGCGAGACTTCGTGGCCGACGTTCGCGTCCGCGATCGAACTTTCCGAGGCCTGGAGTGCGACCGAAGTCGTCGAGGCGTTGGCCGCGTCTTCCTGAAGCGACACGATCTGGGCACCGACCTGCGCCCGGGCGGTTGCGAGCTTCTGAATCCCGTAATCGACTCGGTACTCGCAAGCTGAATTGATGAGGGGGTCGCCGAGGGTCAGACCGTTGACGCCGAGGTTCTGGGAATTGATCGGCGGGATGTCGACCGAAACCGTCGAGCCCTCCCCGGCGCCGTCGTTTACGTTTAAGTTCTGGCCGGTTGCCTTCGTCGTCGCGTCGACCGTGAGGAGCGTCGAGGTCTTGCCGACATCGGCGGCCGTGAGCGTGCCGATGTTGAAGCTCATCACGGGATTGCCGTTTTGATCCGTTTGCAAAAACTCGGGCGTCCCGGGCGCGGGCGGGAAGTCGCCGACCGCGAAGTTCGTTCCAGCCAGGACAAAGAACTGGAACGGCTGCGGCGGACCGTAAGAGCCATCGGTGCTCTCCATCGTACCCGAAACGGACAGTTCGTTCGTCGTTGGGTCGTATGAATCGACCGTGAGCGTCTGAATCACTTGCGGCGCATTCGGCGTCGCCGCCGGCTCGCTCGGGTCGACCGTGCTATCGATGACGTTGCCGCCGCTCGAGATCTGATTGTTGACGACCTGGAGTATTTGGGCCGGTACCGTCGGATCGCTGGACAAGCTTCCGTCGAGCAGCACTCGGCCGTTGAAGGTCGTCGAGGAAGAGATGTGGTTGATCTCGGTGACCAGGCTATTGATTTCGGCTTGGTTGTCGGCCACGTCGTTCGCGCTCTCCAGACCGGAGTTCGCGCCTACGACGAGCGTGCGCAAGCGCTGCATGATCGAACCGATCGTCGCCATCGCCCCGTCGGCGACGGTCAGCGCGTTGGTGGCGTTTTGAACGCTTTGAACGCCTTGATCCAGACCGTTGACCCGCGATTGAAGAACCTGCGAGATCGCCAGCCCGCTCGGATCATCGACCGCCGAGTTGATGCGCAAGCCCGTGCTTAAGCGATTGACATCCTTTTGGAGGCCAGCCTGAGTACGATTTTGCTGCAGCGACACGATGTCGCCTAACGTTCCGATGTCCAAAGTTGTCCCCAAATCCCTCCGTGGATTTGAAAAGTGCGTTCCGGCTCCCGCGACCGGTCCCTATTCTTATCGGCTGATCTTAGCCGGAGAGTAGCTTCCGCTGAAGTCTTGACGGCACGGAACCGACCATTCGTAACGTGACCCCTTCGATTTCCCGGTCGACTTACCGTGCCGTGGCCGTTGCCTTCATGGCTAGCGGCCTGGCGATTGCCTCGTCGGCGATCGTCGGTGCGCAGCTCGCGCCGGCCGGGTTGTTCGGGGCCGCGCCGGCCGCAAGCCCTTCCCCATCCTCGAGCCCGGCGCCTCGGCGACGGCGTTCGCTGCTGGGAAGCGGCCCGATCATCTTCACGGGGACGGGGAACTACGATCTGGGGGCGCGTGAAAATGCCCGCAACGGACAGGGCCTCAGTCAGAACACCTATCAGACGAACTTGAGCATGGGCCTCTCGCGGCGCACCGAGCAGGCGGTCTTCGGGATCACCGAAGGGGTCGGCTACGGTCAGGGATCAACCTCTTATGGCCAGCTCCAAGCCGGCTACCGGACGCCGTCCTACGAGTTGGACTTCGGCGCCGTCAGCGGTGCGACGGGAACTCAGCTCCAGCTCGGCGGGTTCACGCGCGGCGTGCGGTATGTGAAACCTCGCCCCCACGGCACCCTCGAGCTTATTGCCGCTGCGGCGTTCCAGCAGGACAACACCGGTTTCCGCGCCTTGGGGATCCGTCGCTCGTATCTCGGGAAGCGCAGTACGCTGTCCGTTACCGCCTTCGACGAGCGTGCGCTCAAGGGGTCCGCTCGCAACACGATCGCGGACATCTCCTATTCCCGCTACGGACAAAGCGGTTCTGCGACGGCCGAAGTGGCGCTTGCCAACCCGCATGGCGTCGCGCTCGCCGGAGATGGTCCGGAGGTCGCCTTCGGCTTCGCTGCCACGCGGGCCGGCCGGACCGGCTTCGCATCGTTCTCGGCCCAATTCGAGCCGGCCGGCTTCGCCTCGCTCAACACGGTCTCGCTGCCGGGAGCGAATGCCGACCTTCTCCTTCGCCACGACCTCTTCCGCACGTCGTCGCTCTCGGTCGACATCGGCGCAGACCGTTCCGTCTCGCAGGGGAGCATCCAGGCCGATCACCGTCTCACCGGTACGTTTACGACCAGCGTGCATGGCGTGAACATGACGTTCTTGCAGACTCTTTCGTCATCGAGCGGAGCGAACGAGATCACGCAGAATCGCAGCACCGGGGCGACGTTCGCGGAGACGATCCTCGGAACGCAATTCAGCGAGTCGTTCCAGAAGACCGGCACCAGCGGAAGTTCCGGCGACGCTTCGCAAGGTCAGGTGGCCTTCTCCGAAAGCCGGCGACTCTTCGGCGGATATTTCGGCATGGGGCAGTCGCGCGGCCATTCGTCTTCCGGCGGCGCGACCGGGACGTTCGCCGAAAATGACTACTCCTTCACGCAGACCCTCGGCCACCGGCGCAACCTCGATCTCACACTCGGCTACACCGACGTGACTCAGACGACGACGGGCATCACCACGCCCACGGAAACAACGACGGTCGCCCTCACTCGCCGGCTTTCGCGCGTCGTCGCGGTGCGTGCCAGCCTCGCCCGCATCCACCAGGGCGGCGTGACGCCCGGTAATGCCAGCGCCTTCTCGATCGACCTCGTCGGGCCGTTCAATCTGGGAGCGGCGCAAACGCTGGGCCGGATCAATCCCAATCTGCCGGCGACGATTCGCGGCCGTGTGTATGCGATCGCCTCGCAACAGGCGTACGGCGCGCAAGCCCAGAGCGGCTACGGCAACGTGCTCATCGTACTCGACGGAACTCAAACGGAGCGCACGGACTCGAGCGGCGAGTACGAGTTCCATTTCGTGAAACCGGGCCTGCATTCGGTCGCGATCGAGGTCGCGTCTTTGCAGGCCGGCCTGGTCGCCGACCGGCAGTTGCAGAGCTTTCGAATCCAGGGAGGCCAAACCCAGGAGATCAATTTCGGTGTCGGAAATTTCGCCGGCGTCGCGGGGCAACTCTCGACCGACTTCAATGGCCGGCGCGTGGGTATCCCCGACGTCGTAATCGTGATCGACGACCTGCTGCGTACGGTCACGGGTCCGGACGGCCGGTACGCGCTGGGCGGGCTCTCCCAGGGCTCCCATCGCGTCGCCGTCGACCTCGCGACGCTGCCGTCGAATGCGGCGCTCGACGGGTCGTACGCCGACAAGACCGTGCAGATGATGAACGGAGTCGTCACGCGGGTCGATTTCGCAGCGCAACGCTTGGGCTCGATCGCCGGCAACGTGCTGTACGCGCCGGAAGGCGGCTTCGGCGATTTGCGCGGTGCCAAGGACGTCTACGTCGTCGCAAATCCCGGCGACCACGCGGCGATCACCGATCCCGACGGGGCCTTCCTGATCGACAACTTGCCGCCCGGCACGTATACCGTCACGCTCGACAAGGACACGCTGCCCGATGGAGAGGACGTCATCCAAGGGCCCGACGATCCCATCAACGTTCCGCCCGAAGCGAAGATCGAGGGCATCTCGTTCAAACTCGGCTCGCAAGCCAAGGAAGTCGTCTTTACCTTTAACGGCGCGCACAAGACCATGCTTCAGATCAGCACGGACCTCTCGCCGGCACCGCCGGGCGCTTTGGTTCATGTGAGCGTGCGCGGCGTTCCGAAGCAAGCGACGGGGGTGAAACTCGAGAGCGACAACTTCGGCCAGCAAGCGCTCGTGCACGAAGGCGATCTCTGGACCGGAGCGATCCTCGTGCCCGCGGCCATCGCCAAAGGCGACTATGCGCTCTCGGCGAGTGCCGTGGGAGCAAACGCCACCGGCGATGCCTATATCACCGTCGACCCGCGCGTTCCGTTGATCTCCGTGCGCATCGCCCCCGCGCATCCCTCACCCGGCCATACGATCCGAGTGGTCGCCCACATCGACGCGCCGGCGAGCGAAGGCGATGAGATTCGCTTCCCGGACGGCTACGCCATCACGCTGCCCAAGCCGAACGGGCGCGTCTTCGCTTTCAACATGCGGCTTTGGCTGCACGGCTTTCCCTATACCGGCTCGCTGGTCACCAAAGGGAAGCTTGTCTTCCCATTCTACCTAAGATAGCCTATCAACGCCCGATCTCTAAGGCGAGCGTTCAGCAATCGTTAATATTCAGGCCGGGGCGGCAAAGCGGCTAAAGCTTGCTTCCTTGCGAGTCGAATCACACTATGGGAAATATCTCCCGCTCACCCCTCTTCGAAAGGATTCGAAACGTGAAACGAGCAGCACTTGCTCTCGTCGCCCTGGGACTGACGACCTTCTCGGTTGCGCCCGCTTTCGCTGCCAGCCCGCAAGGCGCTGTTCAGATGAAGTGGAACGTCGCTGCGACGGCCCAGCTCACCCTCGCGACCAATTACGTCGTGGCGACCGGTCTCCAGAGCCTCGGCGCCAACAACCTCCAAGGAAGCCCCGCCGCCACCTGCACCAGCGCAGTTGCGGAAACGGCGCTGACGATGACCTTCGGTGCCCTTACGGCATCGTCGACCCTCGCGACCGCTTGCAACTATCAGCGCGCGGTTCTGGCCAACGTCGTCACCAACGACTCGCTCGGCTACAAGCTCAACGAGTGGCTCGACCAAGCTCCGACCGCCGGCATCACCTTCGGCGCCTACACGAACGGCTTCGCAGTTGCGCCCGCAGCTCCGGCTTCGGTCAACGCCGTTGCCCCCGCCCCCGGCGGCGGCTCGATCCTCCCGGCCGGCTCGGCTCCGGCTGGCGCCGGCCCCGGCCAACCGGGTACCCCCGGTATCCGCACGGCGACCGCGCCCGGTCTCCCGTACGTCTGGGCCTCTACCGCTGCGGCGACTGCCGGCACCAATTGGGGCGAGGATATCCAAATCAACCTCTCCGCCAACCAGGCCTCGTCAGCGGCTGACACCTCGTATATCATCATCCAGCTCGTTCCCAACTAAGAAGAGGAAGTTCGGGACGAATTTCGCCGGTCGAAGCGGCCGATAAGAGATACGATGGGTATTCAACGCCTCGCGGTCTCTCTCGGAGTGATGGTCATCACCTTGATGGCCCTCCCCGCTTCGGCTCCGGCGGACTTGAGCCTCGACGTTTCGCCGGCCAAGTACGAGCTCCAAGTACCGGCCGGGAAAGACGAGACGATTCCGATCCAAATTCGGAACACGGGTGATGCACAGGTCCATATCCAGGTGACCCTGGGAGACTTCCTAGTCGGACGGGACGGAAACTACGTGTTCCTCCCGCCCGGCAAAGGACCGTACTCGATGGGGTCCTGGGTGGACATCAACCCTCGCGAGTTCGATCTGGATCCCCAGACGTTCAAGCAGGTGCGCTTCACCATCGCCGTTCCCAACGGCGCCTCCGGCGAATATTCTGCACTCGTGTACTTCACGACTCGTCCGCCGCGCAAGCCGGGCGGGTTGACGATCGCCGAACGCGTCGCCTCCAAGCTCTACGAGATCATCCCCGATACCGCTCGCTTTGCGGGCGAGATCGACGACATCTCCGCCAAAACCGACGAGGCCGGCGAAAAATATCTGATTGCATTTCACAACACCGGCAACGCGCACGTGTATTTGAGCGGACGCGTCGAGGTCAAGTCGGGCGGTCAACTCGTTGACCGGATCGTCATGACCAAGGACATGCTCGTCGAGCGTAGCGGGAAACGGCTCATCGAAACCATCGGCAAGAAGTTGCCACCCGGGTCGTATTCCGCGCTCGCGCTGATCGACTACGGCGGCCCCAATTTGATCGCCGGACAAACAACCTTCACCGTTCGATAAGCGCATCGCCCCGCATGGATGCGGAGCGCTTACCCGATTACACGCAGTTCCCCCGGAGATACGGATGTCTCGAATGACGCGTTTCGCCATGATCCTGACCATCGTCGCGGTGTTCGCCGCCGGTGCGGTCGCGATACTTCGGTGCAACGCGCTCGCACAGACGCAGACGCAAACCGTGCGCAGGCTGCCCTCGCTGCCGCGCTCGGCGGCCACCGCGCCCCCGCTGCCGCTCACCGCGCCCGCCGTCGGGAGTCCCTCTGCCAGCCTCGAGCTTCCCGACCTTGCACGGCTCTATGCCAGCGCCCGTCCTTCGGGGATGACACGTTGGAACGCGCCACCGCTCCCCGGGCGGATGCCCAAGCTTTCGGCTGCCCTCAAGAAGCTCGCCGGGAAGCGGCACGCGTCGTCGGCGACCGGCGCATCGGTTGTGCTGACCGGCGGTCTGGGCCAGGTCTATTTGAACGACCAGACCGAGCCGTACGGCGAGTATATCGGCTGGCTCTGCCAGAACATGGCGCCCAACGCGTACTACAAGTACGTCCTGTTCGCGCCGGACGGCACGACCTATAGCCCGGCGATCAGCTTCAGTCCCCAGTTCAGCGACAACCAGGTCTTGCTGACCACCGCGACCGGTCAATGCAACCACGGCATCGGCAACTGGTCCTACGCAGCCGTAAATCTCTGGACGCCGCCGGCGACCGGCACGGATCCGGCGTATTCGGGCGTGTGGGCCGTCGGGATGCTGCGCGGGACATGGGGCGGCGGCGTGTTCACGCCGATCGCTTACGATTCCGTCGTCTACACCGTGGTCATCGCGACGCTGAACTTCGCGACCTACTCGGATGCCGCGTACTCGGTTCCGCAGGTGCAGTTTCAGCCGACCCAGACGATGTACTTCAGCGCGAACGGGCTGACCCCGAGCCACCAATACGCGTTCGGGGTCGTGTTTACGGGCGGGAGCGGGCTCCCGTGCGAATTCACGTTCCCGGCCGCCGCGCAGAACTGGGCTGCGGGCGCATCCTGTTTCACCGGCGGTGTCCCGACGGGGATCACGCCGTTCGGCGGCGTGGTTCAGGGCAGTTGGAACATTCCGGCCGTTGCGCCCACCGGGACCTATAGCGTCGAACTTTATGACGTGACGACCTCCGATCTCGTCTCGGAGCAGCAGATCTCCGTTTCGCCGGCGACCTCGACCATCACGCTGACGCCGATCAACGGAGTCACGCCGGGGACGAACATCAACAACACGTTCGCGACCGACGGCTACCTCATGGTCAACGGCGTGCAGACCGCGGAACAATCGGTCAGCGGCGTCAACCTGTCGATCAACCCGACGATCGCGGGGCACACCTATTCTCTCGTGCAGAGCACGCCCAACGGCGTCGTCCTAACGCAGACCGTCGCAAACAGTCAGTCCTTCGGCCCCGCGCAGACCTTCACAGCCGTCGGTGCGACCTCGACTCCGACGTTCAATTGGCCGCTGATCGCGGCTCCATACAGCACCGCGATCGGGCCTGTGCTCACGTCGTTCGCGCCGAATGTGAATACGCTGCAGGTGTACGACAACACCGCCGGCACGATCCTCGGCTCACAATCGTTCAAGATCCTTGCCTACAATGCCGCGATGCAGTGGACCGCGCCGGCCGCCACCTCCGAGACGGTGACCGTGTCGCCGGTCTTTACCCCCGAAACCGTCGCCGTGAGCAACACCGCCGGCGCCCTCTACGGGACGTGGAACGGTGACGGCATCAGCAAGATCGTGCTCGCCCCCGATGCTGCGAACAACATCGTCCTTGCCCTCAACGGAGCCTCGGCCATCGATAGCAGTTCGCAGACCTGGAACTTCGCACTGGTCGGCGGCACGCTCGTGGCGACGCCGGCCATCGTGGGGCAATACCTGCCGGTTGGCGGAACGCTGAACATCCCCGTCAAAGTCGCGGTCGCCGTGCTGGGCCAATGCAAGACGACCTATTGCACGCTGCGCACAGCGATCACGCCGTATCACGGGATCGCCCAGAGCGCGTACGACATCGCGACCAACGGTCTGATCGTATTCGGGCCGGGCGGTTCGCCCTCGACAGGCTCAGCCACGTTTGCGTGGCAAGCCTGGGCGGGCGCCGCCCCGGGCACGCTCCCGGCCAATCCCCGCTTCACGCAGATGCTCTACCAGCAGGGTACGGAAAACGTGACCACCGGGAACTACACGGTCGTCATGAACGCCGTCAATTGCGGCACGACCGAGAACATTCAGGAACTCGAGTTCACCTTACCGGCCCAGATCGACGTCAACGAAGCCAGCGCGACGCCGGTGCTTACTTCGGTCAAGGTGAACGGCGTTGCGCAGAACTGGACGCTCTATGTGACGACCAGCGGCGCCGGTCATGGCAGCGGGAACCTCTCGCAAAATCAGTTTGCCATCGGTTATACCGGTCCCGGAAACAACGCGGTCAACGGGGGCGGGATTCCATTCGGCACGTCCGTGCAATGCGGCGTGAGCAAAGCCCCGTACACCGCGGTCATTACCTTGAACTGGCCGATGCCGGCCTTGTCGTTCCAGCCGCAAGATATTCCGGTGACGGCCGACTATCAAGGCGGCTGCCTCTCGAACGCGTGCGGCATGGCCGCGTTCAACCTGGTGCCGCTCTCGCAACTCACGAATTCCGTGGCGGGATACACCAACGTCGACTCGACCGAGCTCGGGTTCTTCTCGCTCAACCCAACGCTGATGACCGGAGTCTACAATCCGGGTACGGTCTCGCAAGGCGTGCCGACTTCGTCGGTGTTCCAGTTCACGAACACGCCGGTCGCGTCGGATCCCAGCCCCGACTATGTCGATGAACTCGTCCTCGACGTGCCCGCGGCCTTGCTCCCCAACTCGATCACGCCGCCGGCTAACTGGTTTCTGAACTCGACCGGTCCCGACGGCAGCGGCGGCACCAACTATTTCTTCTCGGTCTGCAACGCGGGGCTGCCTCCGTGCGGTGTTGCCGGCCCCCTCTATCCCGGCGGCAACGAGCCGAACGCGCTCGCGCCGGGCAATCAAATCGGCTTCACGTTCAACTGGACGGTAGCGCATTTGCCGGCGGTCGGGACGTACAACATGATCTGGAAGGCGTACGGAGCCAACGGCGGGGCCTTCACGAAGCCGGCATCGGTGGCCACCGTAACGGCACCGATCGTGTTCGCCAACACGACGGCTCAAGTGTCGTTCCTCGATGCCGGCGACGGCGATGGGACACCCGCGGGGGCGATGACCCCCGTCATCGGCGGGTCGCAAGCGACGATCGGTTCGGACTACGATCCGATCTTCGGCAACGGCTTCGTGCTGCAGCTCTTCAATAACGGCTCGCAAACGATCATTTCCGCTAACATCACCGTCCCGGCCACGGATGTGCTGAGCGCCAAGCCGGTCGACGCTACGCACGATTGGCAGGTTGCCAACGTCTACGTGTATCCGGGTTCAGGCGGTGCGGGCTGCAACGGCGTGGTTCCACTTGCGAACATCACGCAACCGATCGATGCCAGCGGGACCGCCGGGAGTATCAAGCTCACCGGCTGCACGCTCGCGCCCGGTGCCACGCTCAAGTTGTTCTTCACCTCGCAAGCGCCGTACGACCAGCCCAACCATTACTATCGCTTCAACGGCACGGTCTCATCGGCAATCACGCCGAACGCCCCCACTCAGACGGCGTATGTGAATTCCGACACGATTCTGGTGATCAGCGATGCCCAGCTGCACATTTACATCCCGACCGGGGCGACGATCAGCAACGGCTTGGGACTGGGCGGTACCGACGCCGTTACCTGCGCCGGATGCACGTACGTGCCGTCACCGCAGACGATCAACTTCGGCACCATCGCGGGTACCTTCACGACAACCGACGTGATCAACGCCGCGGTAGCCTCGGATACGCAAGCAGCTCACGGCTGGAAGCTCTACGTCGACGTGAATGCGCTGCCGACTGGCGGCACGCTGGTCACCGAAGTCGACAACACGGCGGGCATTCGCTCGGCGAGCCCGTATTATACGAATAATCTGCCTGCCTATACGGCCCTCACCACTGCTAGTCCCGGGACGCTCCTCTCGAGTTTCACGGGGCAAACCGCGGTCGCGAGCTACAGCCATACGCCGGTCCAGAATCTCATGAACTTCCAGGTCCAATTGCCGGCCTTCCCCGTGCCCCTGACACCCGGAGCGAATAGCGTGACCCTCACTTACACCCTGATTCCCAACTGAGAGAAGACGAGATGCGACGGATCGTACTTGTTCTGCTTTCGACGATCGCTACGGCGCTCGCCTCGGGTGCCCATGCCGATGCTTCGCAAGGCGCCGCGCAAGCGCGCTGGCGCGTCGTGCCGACCATCACGGCCAGCGTGATCCCGAACTATCAGAGCGGTTTTGGGCCACAGGGTGGGGCCGGGAGCGGCTCGACGCCGGCCGCCGGTGCGTTGGCCGTGCTCAACGGCGGCTATGTCGACTTCGGTTCACTGGTTGCCGGCTACCAGTATCTGTACAAGTACGCCGCCCAAGTCCAGGTCGGCAGCAACGACAACAGCGGCTTCAAGGTCTTCGCCGAGGGGTCGACGGATTTCACCTCGCTCGCGCACGGAACGGTTCCGATGAACTCGATTTTGTATTGGCTCGTGTCGAGCGCGGGCAACGGCCCGTTCTCGGCGGCGGCACCGTTTTCATCGACGGCGAACACCGGTGATACTTCGTTGAACGGCGGGAACAACGTCGGCTTCGCGGTCGGTCCGCCGGCCGCGACGCTGGTGTGGTCGTACCCGGGTCCGGGCAACTCGGCGCAGGGCTACGACTACGAGGTTCATGTGCCCAGTTCGATCGCGACGGACACGTTCAGCGCGATCGTCGTCTACACGGTGGTGGGAAATTGAAACGGCTCGTTCTCGCGGCGCTGCTGCTGCTCGCCGCGGGCGTGGCCCTCTCGGGGCGCAATGCCACGGCGTTGCAATCGATCAAGGCATACAAGGAAATCGTGCTGACGATCCAAGTCACGCCCAGTCCGGTAGCGTACCTTCCGCAGACGCGCCCGGTTCTGCCCGCGCTCGCGAGCGACCGGGTTCAAGTGGCCGACGCATCCTCGTACGACGTGCCGATGGGGATCATCCCGCCGCCCCAAGTGATCGCCCAGGCGACGCCGCAAGGGCATGTTCCGGTGACCTTCAAGACGATCCCGGATCCGACCGCGACCTATTTGCACGAAGTCCCGTTCTCGACGTTCGACCAGCGTCCCGTACGGGACGAGCCTGTGGACCTGCCCCTACGCGATCTACGCTTACTACACGACGGCTTGGAAAGTGACCGACTGGGGCTACGGCACGGTATCTTCCGGGAGCGGCTCGTTCCCGATCGAGAACTATCCGACGGCCAGCTACCTCATGTGGGACATCCCCTCGATCGGGGATAACACCTTCGCGGCGTTCGCCAATTCCGGCAGTCCGGGGCAAACGTCGTTCTCGGGGACCGCCGGCGTCTCGCAGCAGAACTGCATCAACCTCCAGATCACGGTTCCCAACTCGCTGGCGCCCGGCTTCTACACGGCCGTCATCCAGTACAACCTCTACGCAAACTAGCCGGCCCGTCCGCGCAGGACAGGCATCCGCTCGTCGATTTGCCCGGCCCGCCGGCGAAAGCTCCTGCGGTTTGCCCCCAAACGTATTGCGATCGTAAAGGAACGCCATCCGGGACGAAAGTCGGCGGTTGTGGCGACCGACAAGGATACTATGAGTATTCCACGCCTTGCGGTTTCCCTTGGAGCGATGGTCATCGCGTTGCTGGCTTTCCCCGTTGCGGCTCCGGCCGACTTGAGCCTCAACGTCTCGCCGGCCAAATTCGAGCTTCAGGTGGCGGCCGGTAAAGACCAGACCATTCCGATCCTGGTTCGGAATACGGGCGACAATCAAGTTCATATCCAGGTGACCCTGGGAGACTTCCTGGTCGGACGGGACGGCAACTATGTCTTCCTCCCGCCCGGCAAAGGACCGTTCTCGATGGGTTCCTGGGTGGACGTGAACCCGCGCGAGTTCGATGTTGATGCCAAGACGTTCAAGCAGGTGCGCTTCACCGTCGCCGTTCCCAATGGTGCCACCGGCGAATACTCCGCGCTCGTGTTCTTCACGACTCGTCCTCCGCGCAAGCCGGGCGGGTTGTCGATCGCCGAACGCGTTGCCTCGAAGCTCTACGAGATCGTTCCCAATACCGCCCGCTTTTCGGGCGAGATCGACGATGTCTCCGCCAAACCCGATGAAGCCGGCGAAAAATATACGATCGGATTCCACAACACCGGCAACGCGCACGTCTATTTGAGCGGACGCATCGAGGTCAAGTCCGGCGGCCAGGTCGTCGACCGGATCCTCATGCCCAAGGACATGCTCGTCGAGCGCGACGGCAAGCGAATCATCGAAGCCGTCGGCAAGAAGCTGGCGCCCGGGTCTTACTCCGCGCTCGCATTAGTCGACTATGGCGGCCAGAATCTGATCGCCGGACAAACGACCTTCGTCGTTCGATAATGCGACGCTGCCCGGAGCACGTTGCGTGACCTTCACTTCCACCCTGATTCCCAACTGAGAGAAGACGAGATGCGACGGATCGTACTTGTTCTGCTTTCGACGATCGCTACGGCGCTCGCCTCGGGTGCCCATGCCGATGCTTCGCAAGGCGCCGCGCAAGCGCGCTGGCGCGTCGTGCCGACCATCACGGCCAGCGTGATCCCGAACTATCAGAGCGGTTTTGGGCCACAGGGTGGGGCCGGGAGCGGCTCGACGCCGGCCGCCGGTGCGTTGGCCGTGCTCAACGGCGGCTATGTCGACTTCGGTTCACTGGTTGCCGGCTACCAGTATCTGTACAAGTACGCCGCCCAAGTCCAGGTCGGCAGCAACGACAACAGCGGCTTCAAGGTCTTCGCCGAGGGGTCGACGGATTTCACCTCGCTCGCGCACGGAACGGTTCCGATGAACGCGATTTTCTATTGGCTCGTGTCGGGCGCGGGCAACAGTCCGTATTCGGCGGCGGCACCGTTTTCATCGACGGCGAACACCGGTGATACTTCGTTGAACGGCGGGAACAACATCGGCTTCGCGGTCGGTCCGCCGGCGTCGACGCTGGTGTGGTCGTACGCGGGCACGGGCAACTCCTCGCAAGGCTACGACTACCAGGTGCGTGTGCCCAGTTCGATCGCGACGGACACGTTCAGCGCGATCGTCGTCTACACGGTGGTGGGAAATTGAAACGGCTCGTTCTCGCGGCGCTGCTGCTGCTCGCCGCGGGCGTGGCCCTCTCGGGGCGCAATGCCACGGCGTTGCAATCGATCAAGGCATACAAGGAAATCGTGCTGACGATCCAAGTCACGCCCAGCCCGGTAGCGTACCTTCCGCAGACGCGCCCGGTTCTGCCGGCGCTCGCGAGCGACCGGGTTCAAGTGGCCGACGCATCCTCGTACGACGTGCCGATGGGGATCATCCCGCCGCCCCAAGTGATCGCCCAGGCGACGCCCCAAGGGCGTATTCCGGTGAGCTTCAAGACGATCCCGGACCCGACTGCGACCTATTTGCACGAAGTCCCGCACTCGACATCGACCAGCGTGCCGTACGGGACGAGCCTGTGGACTTGCCCCTACGAAATCTACGCCTACTACACGACGGCTTGGAAAGTGACCGACTGGGGCTACGGCACGGTCGCTTCCGCGAGCGGCTCGTTTCCGATCGAGAACTATCCGACGGCCAGCTACCTCATGTGGGACATCCCCTCGATCGGGGATAACACCTTCGCGCCGTTCGCCAATTCCGGCAGTCCGGGGCAAACGTCGTTCTCGGGGATCGCCGGGGTCTTTCAGCAGAACTGCATCAACCTTCAGATCACGGTTCCCAACTCGCTGGCGCCCGGTTTCTACACGGCCGTCATCCAGTACAACCTCTACGCAAACTAGCCGGCCCGGCTCACGTGCGCGGCCGGGCTGCGGCGGCGATCAGCGCCCCGAGCCCCAGCAGCAAGACGCCCGCGTAGATGAAACGCGAGCGCTCGTGGAGTGCGTGGTACGGCGCGGAGGTCACGTCGGGGATCGCCGCCATCGCCGGGAGGATCGTCGCCTGGTGGTAGGCGAGGCCGCCGACGGCAAGCGCGATCGCGCCCGCGCGAGCGAGGTCGGCGGTCCGATGCGCGGGCCCGGCCGCCCGTGCGAGCGCCGTGGCGAACGCGATCCCGCCGCACGTGTACCCGAACGGCCCCAGCGCCGCGAACATGGGTGAGACGACGGCGTTGAAGCGGTTGGGGTCGCCGACCGCCTTGAAGGCAAGCGGTGCGAAGAGAAAGGCGAAGCTCAGTTGCGCGCCGGTCCAGATGCCGAGCGCCGGTATTTCGACGGCGGCGAGGATGCGGTCGCCCCGTTCCCGATTATCGTGCTTCATACGCTTTGGGCGTTCCCTCGAGGAGTAGCGTGGACCCGCTCGCTTTCATCACTTCGCTTGCGCGTGACGCGGGGACGCTCTTGCGCGAACGTTTCGACACCGTGCGCACGATCGAGCACAAGTCTCCCAAGGATCTCGTCACCGACGCCGACCGGGCCAGCGAAGCGCTGATCGTCGCGGCCGTCCGCGCGCAGTTTCCCCGCGCCGCGATCTTGGGCGAGGAGGGCGGCACCTACGCCGGGAGCAGCGGCGAGCGTTTCATCGTCGATCCGCTCGACGGCACCAGCAACTACGCGCACCACTATCCGCTCTTCTGCGTCTCGATCGCCTACGAACGCGACGGCATCTTGGAAGCGGGCGCGATCTATGCACCGATCCTCGACGAGCTTTTCAGCGCGCAGCGCGGCGCGGGCGCGACCCGCAACGGGCGGCGCATCGCCGTCTCTCAGATCGCGACGCTGAACGAGGCGATGGTCTGCACCGGCTTCGTTCCCGGGAAGCTCGAAGAGCGCAACGTCCGCGAATGGCGGGCCATCTCCGCCGGCGCGCAAGCCCTGCGGCGCGACGGGTCGGCGGCGCTCGATCTCGCCGCCGTCGCGATGGGCCGCTTCGATGCGTTCTGGGAATGGCGACTCAGTCCGTGGGACGTCGCGGCCGGCGCGCTCATCGTGCGCGAAGCGGGCGGCACGGTTTCGGCGATCGACCACGCCGGATTCGATCTCGCCGAAGGCTCCGTTCTCGCCTCGAACGGCCGCATCCACGGGGAACTCGCCGCGCTGATCGCCGCCGCCTGAGCGGCCGGCGCGTCCACCTAACTCGCGAGATAGCGTTCGAAGAAGGCCAGCGTCTCGTCCCAGGCTGATTCGGCGGCCTCGGGGCGGTAGACCGCCGCGCGATCGCGTGAGGCGAAGCCGTGCATGGCGTTGGGATACACGCTGATCTCGAAGCGCTCCCGGCGCCGCGCGAGCGCTTCGGCGACGCGGCCGATCTCACTGGGGCCGATCGACTGGTCGTCGGTGCCGTAGACCATGAGCATCGGCGCGGTTGCTTCGGGGATGCGATCGCAGAGCAGGGGGAAGAAGCGCGGTTCCTCGGGAGCGATGCCGCCGCCGTAGAACGAGGCCACCGCGCCGATCGCGTCGCCCAGGGTGATCGCCGTCAGAACCGCTAGCCGCCCACCCATGCAGAATCCGACCGCGCCGTAGGGCGCTCGCTCGACTTCGGGGCGTGCGTCCAAGAACGCCTTCGCCGCGCGGACGTCGACGAGCATGCCATCGTCGGTGAGCGTCTGCAGGTTCGCGAAGACCGTCGCCATGTCGTCGTAGCCGTAGGTCTTGCCGCGAAAGAGATCGGGCGCGATCGTCGCGTAGCCGGCGCTGGCCAGCCGCTTCACTTCGCTCTGGATGTACTCATTGATACCGAACGCCTCTTGATAGAGGAGGACTCCGGGAAACGGGCCGCCGCCGTCGGGAACGGCGTAGTAGCCGCGCACGTCGTCGCCGAGCGAGACGAATTCGGCGCGCGCAATCGAGTGAGTGCTCATGCCGCCGTATTGGCGATGCGCAGCACGGGCCACTTCTCGTGACGCGGATTCACGAGCGCGTAGTTGCCTACTGACCGCCGGGGTTGGTGATGAGCGAGCCGCCGGCGATCGGGATGGTGACGGTCCCCGTTTGGGCCAAGGCGCGACCGTTGAACGTCGCGGCGTTGAGCGTGATCGAAACATTCGCCAGGACGTTGCCGCTGAAGCTCGCGCCCCCCAACGTCGCAGAAGAACCGACTTGCCAATACACATTGCACGCGCTGGCGCCGTTGGTGAGGATCACGTTGCCGCTCGTCGTGCCGTTGAGCGTCGTCGTGAGCGTCGTCCCCATCTGGAAGATGAAAACGCTTTGCGCGTTACCCAAGCCGTTGAGCGTGAGATTTCCGGACGCGATGGTCATCGTCGCCGGCGATGCGTAGACGCCGGGTGGAAACGTCCCGATCGGGAGCGTCGCCGAGGGTTTGAGCAGCGAGAGATCGCCCGTGGCGGACGCCGTGGCCGTCGTTCCGGCGACCGCGCCGTAGGCCGTGGTCAAGGCGCTCTGGGCGGCAAGCGGTACGCTTCCTGCCAAGTAGATCGCTCCGAGGCCATCGGCATCGACGCCGGGCGGGAATCCGGTCACGGTCGCGCCCGGCGATACGCCGATGAGATCGTCGTCTACTCCGAGCGTTGTGGCGCCCGTGGCGTACGTAACGAAGGTGCCCCCGGAGTTCGTGATCGACGTGCCGGCGAGGAGCGCGAATGGTGCGAGCGCCGGCCCCAGCGCGATCGACGCCGTACCCTGGTTACACGAGAGCGGAACCGGCGTCGGCGTGGGAACGGGCGTCGGCGTCGGCGTGGGCACCGGTGTCGGCGTCGGCGTGGGCACCGGTGTCGGCGTCGCGCCCGGTACCGGGGTCGGCGTCGGGGTCGCGCCCGGTACCGGGGTCGGCGTCGGTGTTCCGCTCCGAATCGGGGTCGGCGACGGCCTTGGGCTGGTGCCCGGTACGGGCGTCGGTATTGGGTTCGGGGTTGCGCCGGCGAGCAGCGTCGTGCCCGGTACGGGCGTTGCGCCGTTAAACGCCGGCACCGTGCAATTTGCGCATCCGCCGCCGCTGCAGGCCGCAATCGACGCGATGGTCGCAAGCGCACCGAGCGGGTAAGCGTGGCCGCGTAGGGATTCTAATGTCATGGATGGTCGATCTCGCGATCCTAGGGCTTCATGCCCGAGTCGTAATTACGTTGCCCTGATCGCCGTGCGGTCTTACTGACCGCCGGGGTTGGTGATGGTCGTTCCGGCAAACGTCGGGTTGAAGCTGACGGCGGCCGTTTGGGAAAGTGCGCGTCCGTTGAAGGTCGCTGCGTTGACGGTGATCGCGGCGTTCGCGAACACGTTGCCGCTGAAGTTCAGGCCGTTCAATGTTGCGGCACCGGTAGGCTCCACCCAGTAGACATTGCAGGCGCTGGCACCGTTGGTCAGGACGACGTTGCCGGCCGCTGCGCCGCCGTTGACGGTCGTGAGCGACGATCCGACTTGGAAGACGAACACGGCGTTCGCGTTCCCCAGACCGTTGAGCGTGAGGTTTGCGCTGCTGATGCTCATCGTCGAACCCGACGTATAAACGCCGGGAGGAAACGAGCCGACGGGCAGTGTCGCCGAGGGTTTGAGCGCCGAGAGATCGCCCGAGACGGTTGCCGTCGAGGGCTCACCCGAAGCGAACGTGATCGCGGCGATGAGAGCGGTCTGCGCGTTTTGTGGAATTGCCGTATTCGTGTTGAAGTTCGATGCGTAGATCGCGTTGACGCCATCGGTATCCGTGCCGGATCCCGGATAGAACCCGGTCACGGTGTTCGCCGGATAGACTCCGACGAGATCGTCGTTGATCGTGCCGGTCAGACCGGGCACGCCGGTCGTCGTCGCTCCTGCAGCAAACGTTACCAGTACGGGGCCGCCGGCGGCTGAAGTGATCCCGGCACCTGCGAGCACGGCAAACGGTGCGAGCGAGGTTCCAAGGGGGACCGATCCCGCACCACCTTGCGTGCATGACAGCGGAACCGGTGTCGGCGTAGGCGCCGGAGTCGGTGTCGGCGTCGGGACAGGTGTCGGCGTCGGCGTCGGCGCGTGGGTCGGCGTCGGACTCGTGCCCGGCAGCGGCGTCGGCGTGGGCGATGTGCCCGCGATTATCGGTGCAGTCGTAGAACCGTTGAACGCGGGTACCGAACAGTTTCCGCATCCGCCGCCGCCGCATCCGGCGATGGACGCAAGCGTGAACAGCGCACCGAGCCGGTAGAGGTGAGAAAAGTGCCGGAATTTGAGCGTCATGATCTTCCTCGAGATCCCTTAGAGCTTCAGGCCGACGCCGAAATAGGGACCGTCGTGTAACTGACCGATGGGGGCGTTCTGCTTCGCGTAGTAGCGCTCACCATCGTAACCGCCGTAGAGATACAGCGGCGCATGTGCGGAGACGAGCGTGATGCCGATATCGAACTTCAGAATCCCGTACTGCTGCCGGTAGACCGTGCCGAAGTCGGGACTCGCCGCGTTCGCAATCGTGTAGTTTCCGCTGGCGTCGGGATAGTAGAACGCTGAGCCATACAGCCCGATACCGGCTCGCAAGTCGGGCAGCTTTTCGATTCCTGCGCCGAGTCCGGTCAGATGCGGATACCCGTAGTTGTCGGCGGTGTCGATGTACCCGATGCCTAGGTAGATGCGCGGCGCGGCAACTTGGTACTCTACGCGTGCATCGATGCTGCTCTGCCGCGCCCGGAACACGGGCGTGAACGCCGTGCCGCCGTCGATGGTGGCAAACTGCGTATACTCGTTGGCCAGAGAGTCCGTTGCGTTCACGCTGGTGACGTAGACGTCTTGGCGAAAGTCGACTTTCACCGCGAGCGGCGAATCCTTGAATACCCATGCTGCGGCAACTTGATAGGATTCGGCGCAGAACTGACCGTCGGCGAATTCGTTGTAATTGTGAGGCGCCGCGAAGGCAGCTTCGATGAAGCCGCGATTGGTCGGCGGCGTCGGCGTCGCGGTCGGCACGGGAGCCGGAGCCGGCGTCACGACCGGGAGGGGCGCGGGCGTCGGCGCCGCCGTCGGCACAGGCGCGGGTGGGGGCGGATTATACCGAACGACTACCACGCGTTCGCTCGGAACCCACTGGACGTACGCGCCGAGCGCTTCCGAGAGCACGCGCACCGGTACGAGAATGATGCCTTGGTAGAGAATCGGTGGCACGTCGAGCGGTCGTACGTCACCGTTGATGACGACTTCGCGCTTCCCGAGCGTGACCGAGACGCTGGTGGTGGTGCCTTTCTGTGCGGTGACGGTCTTGCCGTCGTCCGATAGCGAAACGGTCGCACCCATCTGCTCGAACATGCTGCGCAACGGAACGTAGATTTCGTTGCCTTTCACCAAGGCGGCGAGCACGCGCCCGCCTTTGAGCGTATCCGGCGTTGCGTAAACGTTGTGATCGTTGTAGAGGATCGGATACTCGCCCGCAGGCGGGCCGCCGAAGTTGGAGTCCGCGGCGAGCACGCGCATGCCCGGAGAGCACAGCAAGAGTGCGAAAGCAGATGCTGCAACCAAGCGCCGTACTGGCGGGGCGTGCCTGTCCAAGCTTCTGCACGGTAATTTCATCAAAAAATACTCGACTTGCAGACGCACTTCGCCGTCTGACTTATCCTCAGTACCCGACGGAATAATCGATGAAACCTAGCCGCCGCTGAGATAGTCGGCAGACAACCGATGCCTTCGTCTACAACGATCGTGTCAAGAGCGAAAAAGGCGACTGTCCTCATCTATCGCGTGCACGCCGATTCCTCTGCGAGCCGATTCGGAGCGGGCTAGCGCTAAGTGGCTCGTGGCGTGGTTGTGGGGACATGCAATTTATTACGCTTCCAGCCCATTTTCAAGACGGAGCCCCAGTAGATGAAGAAGACCCTTTCGATCGCCGCTTGTATCAGCATGCTCTCGGCGCTCGCTGTCGGTGCCGGCGCCCAAACGACGACAACGACTCAGCAAACGACCGGCGACGGGCCGACCACGACCACCGTGACGCAAACCTACGTGGACGGCAACTGCGGGGCGTGGCAAGCAGATACGTGGGTTCCGAACACTGCCTGCACGAACACGACCGTCGTTTACCGTCACGCGCGCGTAAGCGGAACGATTACCTCGGTGGCGGGCCATCTCGTAACGATCCAACAGACCGACAAGTCGGTCGTGATCAACGACCAGCCGGCCCTCAACAACAAGCTAACCGGAAAAGTCGCCGTCGGCCGGCAAGTCGTCGCCCACGGTTACTGGGACGGCGCCACGTTCTACGCAACGCTACTCACCTCGAGCGACGCCGCAAACCCCAGTATCTAGCACCCATGAAACGCTAACCTAGCGCGATCGCACCGCACGAGTAGCGCAAAGCTGATGCGATCAATCGCACAGGCAGAGCAAAAGCTAGGGACCTCGCCGCAAAGCGAGGTCCTTTTGTCTGTCATGAAGCTTCGGATCGGGAATTCCGTTCTGGATGATCCGGAGAAATGGTCGCGATGGATCGAGCCCAAATACAAGACCTCGAAAAGAAATCCTAACAACAGGAGCGTCCGTGCCATGATGTGCTGTCATCCCGAGCCTGTCGAAAGATGGTGTTGATACATTGCCTGAGGGCCCGCGGTCTTGATGCCGGAGGCGCTTGGCCGACGCCGGTGCTTTGCAGTCGAGGCGGCGTCCTGGAGCCTGATGGCGATTCGTGCTCGGTCAGCTACACCCGATATGCCCTTGGCCGGATGGAAGATCGACGTGTCCCCGCGGCTTCATGCTCCACGGGGCAAACGAGGCTTGACCTGTGCAGAGGTCTGATATCCGACCTTGAGAAAACCCATGCGGCTCGTGCGCCAAGGGCTGAAAATGGCGGCTCAGAACGCTTGTGGTACAAGGGACCATCCTGGAGAGATGGCAGAGCGGTTTAATGCAGCAGTCTTGAAAACTGCAGAGCCTTCACGGGCTCCGTGGGTTCGAATCCCACTCTCTCCTTGTTGTGACACCGAACCCCGGCCGATCGAGCAGCTAGCTCCGTCTCAGTCTGGGCAGGGGCGCAGAGGCGCTATTCGGTGGGTGGGGGCGGGCGTTCGGAGATGATCAGGCGGTCGACTCGAAGTTCGCCGACGCTCAGTTCGTCGAGGTGGAGGTGTTGGACGCGGGCGCGCCCGACGGCAAGCCTCCCAACGGCTAGCCTCGCGATCGCAAACGCGCCGACGGCGAGCGAACCGACGACGGCTGCGCCGACCGCGGCGGCCGCGCTACCCGTCAACACGGTGAATCGAAACGGCAGCTTCATGGTTCGCTCCCGGCGGCGACCGCTGTGAAGATGCCGTGGAAACCGAACGGGATGTGATGCGGCACGCGCGCGCGGGCGAGTTCGTGCATGCCGCCCGCGTCGAGCACGAGCAGAAACGAATCGCCCGCCGCCGCGTCGAGCACGACCGATACGAGTACGCCGTCGTCTTCGTCTGTCGCGCCGGGCCGCGCGACGAACACGGGCTCGCCGGGATAGGTCCGGGTTCCGGTCCACGGCGTGACCACGCGCTCGCGTACGTCGACCTTGACGAGTTGGTTGCCGATGCCCGCTGTGCCGCCGTCGTCGAGCCCGTAGGCATACCGGTAATCGCGGCCGGCGTTCGGGCGTGCGACCGACGGCAACTCGGTCGACGCCGTTACGACCAGCTCGACCTCCGGGGTCGAACGGCCGGGGATGAGGCGATAGCGGCGAAATGTCGCACGCGCCCACGGTTCGTGGCTCTCGCCTAGGAGATGCGAGAGCCGTAGGCTCGGGATGATCGCCGCGTCGTCGTAGGCGGAGATGTCCACGACGATCGCGTCGCCCTCCTCGAACGCGTTGATGTGATGGAAGGCGAAAAACGCGCCGGTTTCGTACGTCCCGAGCACCGCACCGCTGTCCTTGTGGATGACGTGGAAACGCGTTGCGCGCGCCGGTTTCCAACGGTAGTTCTCGATGAATGGTTTGCGCCGGAACATCAGATCGAGCGCGCGCACGACGAGCGGATACTCGGCGACGACCACGGTGTTCTTGGTCGTCGAGAAGGCGTGGATGTAGGCCGGTTCGTCGGCCGGGATCGCGGCGACGATCGTGCGCGTGAGCGTGCCGTCGGCGATTCGCACGATCTTGTAGAACGATTTCGCGCCGAACTCGGTGACGATGTTGAAGGTGGCGCGGCGCACGGGATCGTGATGCGCGTGGGCGGTCGTCATCTGGCCGGTGACGTTGTCGGCATACACGAGCGGGCCGCGTGTCGCAAGGGTGTCGCCGTCGAAGGCCAACGGGTAAACGGTCTCGGTCAACGCGAGATAGCCGCCGCCGTAGCGCACGATGTTGACGTTGGCGTTGTTGGAACTCGCGGCGCCGAACCGGATGCCGAGGAGCTCGGCGAGCGTGGGCGCAGGATCGGTGTCGAACTCCGAGCGCGCGATGCGCCCGATGCGCGCCGCCTCGACGTAGGCCTCCGAGCGCAAGAACCGGTTGCCGTACTCGACGGTTCCGTTCGCGATCCGGAAGCGATGCAACATCGCCAGCCCGTCGAACCAGTGCCGGTAGCGCTCGGCGCCGACGGCGAACCGGGCGGGCCCGTTGCGGAATAAAGTCCCGTTGAGCCAACCGGGCAGCGTCCCGGCCACGGGGAGCGCGCGGGCCTGCACCTCGCGGTCGAGCGACGTGAAGCCGAGCCGGAAATCGGCGCCCGCGGGGGCTTCGAGCGGGGGATTCATGAGCCGCCTCCCTGACTATCTGGAATCATACGATACCCGCGCATGCCGGTTAGACGGAGTCTTGGTACGGATCGTCGGGCTTGGGGGGATGGTCGAGGAATTCGGCGGCGCGGCGTAAGCCGGCTTTGATGTCGTCGGGGGTGGGCGGGCAGCCGCGCACGGTGACGGTCGCGCCGAGTTCAAGACCGGCGCCGCTGCCCGCCGTACCGGCGTCGCACCAGGTTCCGCTGCCGGCGGCGCAATCCCCGACCGCAACCACAATGCGCGGCTGCGGCGCGGCCGCCAGCGTCGCGGCGGCCGCCGCGCGCATCGCCTCGGTCATCGGTCCGGTCACGGTGACGACGTCGGCGTGGCGCGGAGACGCGACGACGTCCCAACCGTCTTGCGTGATGTCGTAGGCCGGGCCGCTGAGCGCGTTCATCTCGTGTTCGCAGCCGTTACAACTGCCGCAGACGAGGTGCCGGATGCCCAGCGAATGCGCGAAGCGCTTGCTCATCAGCGATCCATGCACGCGTAGCAGAGGTTGAAGCTCTTGTTCACGAGCGGAAAGTCGGGGATGATGTTGCCGTCCATGGCGCGCGGAACGACGGGCCAATTCCGGTACGACGCCGATATGACGTGCAGCCGTTCGATCGTGCCGCGAGCGTTCAACTCCACGGAAACCGTTTCGATCCCGCGCGCGCCTTCGACCGCCGTCGTGACGTGGCCGGCCGCGGGCGCGAAGTCCAGCGGTTCGCCCGGCGGTTGTTTGCCCAGTGCCGCCAGCGCGTCGTCGAGCAGCCGGAACGACTCGGCGATCTCTTCGGTTTTCACGCGGCACCGGGCGAGGACGTCGCCGGATTTCTCGCCGCGAACGCGCATCCCGAGGGTCCGGTACGCACCGTACGGAGCGAAGGCGCGCACGTCGAGCTTCCCGCCCGAAGCGCGGCGTGCGGGGCCGCCGGTTCCGAACAGCCGCGCCGTGTCCGCGTCGACAACGCCGGCACCGGCGAATCGCCGCAGCAACGATTGGTTCGCGAACAACTCGCCCGTGAAACGCTTGACCTCGGCACGTAGCCGGTGCAGGTCCCGGCGCAGCGCGGCCGGGTCGCGCAGCACGCCGCAGCGCACGCCGCCCGGAACGATCGCGTCGAAGAGCAGACGGTGGCCGGCGACCGCCGCGCATGCCTTCGCGACGCGCTCTTTGAGTTCCAAGCCGCGCGCCAGGCCGCGGCCGTAGCCGGCCCCCGAGGCCGCATTTCCCAGATCGAAGAGATGGTTGTAGAGCCGTTCAAGTTCGGCGAAGACGACGCGCGCGTATTCGGCCGCGTCCTCGCACGCGACGCCGGCCAACGCTTCGAGCGCGCGCGCGTACGCCCACGAGCGGGCAGCGCTGCATCCGCCGCAGATTCGCGCGACCGCGGGAGCGGCGGCGAGTGCATCGCGTCCGGCGAGCGCGCTTTCGAGACCGCGCCGGCTATAGGAGAACTGCGCGTCCAGCGAGATCACCGTTTCGCCGCCGGTGGTGAACGTAAAGCGCCCCGGTTCGATGATTCCCGCGTGCACGGGACCGACCACGACGACCGTGAGGCCCTCGCCTTGCGCGGTCAGCGCCCCGGGTACCAGGCCGGCGGCGATGAAGAGCGGCCGGCGATCGGGACGATCGGCGAAGACGATGCCGTGCGTCTGCTGCATCTCGCGCTCGTGCCAGTCGTAGAGCGGCAGCACGGCGGTCAGCGACGGCACGGGCTGCGCGTCGCGGCGTAGGGCGAGGCTGCGCACGCCGTCCGCGGTGAGAAACGGGTAGCGCACGGAATCCGCCGTTGCGTAGGCGCCCAGCGGCTCGGCCGTCTGCGCCAACTCCGTCACGCGCTCGCGCAGCAGCGCTACCGGGACGTCGATCTCCGCAGTCATCTATCGCTTCACGAAGATCGTCGCGAGCAGCGCGAAGATCTCCCGGCTCCACGGAACGAACGGCATGAGCGCCAGCACGAGCGCCGCCGAGGTGACGCAGGCGACGGCTCCCGAGGCGAGTGCGATCATCGAGCGGGGCGTGCGCGAGCGCGACGGGGCTGGCTTGTCGGACTCGGTCACGATGGCCAACCGCAGCAGCGCCGCGAACGCGATCGACCAGCCGGTGAGCGCGAGCGCCAAGAGCAGCCACGCATGCGCTTGGATCGCGGCGATCACGACCAACAGTTCTGAGAGGAACAGGCCGAAGGGCGGCAGCCCCGCCAGGCCGACCAGCGCCGCCAGGAACGGGCGTCCGCCGCGCACGTTCCAGAGACCGTGCAGATGCCCGATCGTCGTCGTGCCTTGCTCTTCCTGGATAATGCCGATCGACAGGAAGGCGCCGGATTTCGCGAAGGCGTGGTTGAGGATGTGATAGAGCGCGGCGAAGGCGGCCAGTGGCGTCGCGAGGCCGAGTGCGAGCGCCACGATCCCGGCGTGTTCGACCGTCGAATAGGACAAGAGGCGCTTTACATCGCGCTGCGCGAGCATGAAGAGCGCCGCGATGACGATCGAGGCCACGCCGACGTACGAGAGCATCGCGTCGAAGAGCGATGCCGAGGGCGTCTGCGCGGCGACGGTTTGCACGCGCACGAGCGCGTAGAGCGCGCACGACACGAGCAGACCCGACAGGAGCGCGCTCACCGGCGCGGGCGCTTTTGAGTGCGCGTCCGGCAGCCAGGCGTGCATCGGCACCAAGCCGGCTTTGGTCGCGAAGCCGACGAGCATCAAGGTTAGGGCGACGCGGGTGAGCGGCACGTTGAGCTGCGCCGCATGCGCGGCCAGCACGTCCCACGCGAGCGCGTGCGCGGGCGCGATCCCGGCATCGATCGCCGCGCGACCCAGAAAGAGCATCCCGATCAGCGCGATCGCGATGCCGAAGCTGCACAGGATCAGATACTTCCAGGCCGCCTCGAGTGCGGCTTGACCGCCCGTATAGGCGACCAGAAACGTCGTGGCGAGCGTGGTGGCTGAAATGCCGATCCACAGGCCGATGAAGCCGTCGCTCATCACCGCCAGCAGCATGCTGCTCCAGAATCCGCCCAGCAAGATGAAATACGCAGGCTTGCGCGACCACGGTTCAGCCGCACTGTTGCCGGCCGGCGGCAGGATCCCCGTCGAGAACAACGTCGCGAGCGCGCTCAGCAGCGAGACCATCACGGCGAAGATCGCCGAGAGCCAGGGCAGTGAGGGCGCCACGGCGATCGTTGCGAGAAGCGCAAGCGCCGAGACGGCGAAGCGCGCCGCGGAGCGCACCGCCCGGTTGGGCAGCAGGACGGTCAGCGTGAGCGCGACCAGGGGAAAGGCGATGACCGCGGCGATCATCCGCGCAGCAACCGCAGCGATCGGATGTCGAGTTGCGGGTCGTGCCGGATGACCGCTCGCGCGACGCCGATGCCGATCAGCGTTGCGAACACCGCGTCGAACGTGTCGGCGAGTTCGATCGCGCCGGGGAGTTCGGGAGCGAAGATCGCCGCCGCCAGCGAAACCGCGCTCCCCAACGTCAACAGCCCGATGACGTGCGCGAGCAGGTTGCGGTGCAAGAGCACGATGCAGATGCTCGCGAAGAGCGCATAGAACACGATCGTGGCGTCATGCACGTCGGCGAACGCTCGCGTTTGGCTGAACTCGTGCGCCAGGAAGAGCGCCCCCGCGACGACGGCGACGCGGATACCGAGTACCGACGAGGCGCCAAGATCGTCGGGCACGCGATACTTGAAGCGCAGCCAGACGATCGCCGCCGGTCCGGCGACGACCTTGACGAACGCCAGCAGCGCGAAGATCACGATGCCGATCGGGGTCGCGTCGTGTGGAAACGAGATCCACAGCACGCCGATCGTGAACACGACGTACGCCAAGAGGGCCGTGCGCAGGCGCGAATCGATGACCAGCACCGCTGCGGAGATGATGATCGCAATGCTCACTTGACGATCTCCGCGATGCGCAAGCCGACGCCGGCGACCGCAAGGATCAGCGCTGATGCGAAGATCTGCGGAACCTCGAAGAGCCGGACTTTGGCGTAGAGCGTCTCGATGCCGGCGATCACGACCACGAGGCCGGCGAGCCACGCCAGCGTGACGAGGCCCGTGCCTGGCATCAGTTCGGCGGCGAGTACGAAGAAGGCCGCTTGGCGCAGATATGCGGCGTACTGAAGCGCCGCGAGTTGCCAGCCCGAGTATTCCAGGACCAACCCTTCGTGGATCATGGTCAGTTCGTAATGCGTCTCTTGGTTGTCGACCGGAACGCGCGCGGTCTCCGAGAGCATCACCAGCACGAGCGCACCCGCCGAGAGCGCGTCGGTCCAGAGATCGCCGGGCGTTGCGCCCAGCGTCGCGTGGCCCAGAAAGCCGGAGCCGAGCAGCGCGATGATGAGCGGCGCTTCGGTGAGCGAGGCGAAGGTGATCTCGCGGCTCGCCGCCATCCCCTCGAATGCTGAGCCCGCGTCGAGTGCGGCGAGCACGAGCACAAAGCGGCCCAGCGCGAGTAAGAGCGCGAGCGTGACGGCGTCGAAGCGCCACTGGGCTGCGGAGTTCTGGGCGGGAACGATCGCCGGGACGATGGTGACGAAGGTCAGGGCGACCCCGAGGACGATGCCCGGTGCCGTCAGCACGATGCTCGAGCGGTGCGCTACGATCGCTTCCTTGGACCAGAGTTTGCGCAGTTCCCGATAGGGTTGCCCGACGGATGGGCCGGGGCGGTTCTGCAGCCGTGCGCGCAGCGTGCGCAGGATGCCCCCGAGCAACGGCGCGGCGGCCAGGATGACCGCGATCTGCAGCAGTTGGATCATCGGGCGATCGCCAGCGCAGCGAGCAGCGCGCCGAGTGCGTAGCCGAGATAGACGCGCAACCGTCCGCCCTGGAAGACGCGCATTCGGCGCGCGGCGCGCTGCACCAGCGCCGCGAAGCTATTCGAAAGCTCGTCGAACACGTAGCGCGTCGAGAGCACGTAGCGCACGCCGGTCGGGATCCAGCGCGAGATGCCGTATTCCGTGATGCGTTCGCGCGTGGGGAAGAGCGCGAAGGCGAAGATGAGGCGCAGCGGTTTGGAGAGCGTCGTGGCGGTGTACTGCGAGCGCGGCGTGACGAGCGAGCCGCAGGTCCACGTGCCGGCTTCGCGGACGCCGCGCCGGCGCGCCAGTACGAGCGCGAGCACCGCGCCGAGGATCGGCAGCAGCGCGAGCGTGCGCAGCGGCGCGACCTCGAAAGCGAATCCGACGGGCTTGACTGCGAGGAGCTGCGCGCCGTTCGCGACGAGTTGGTGGATGATGGCTTGCGGAAAGAGCCCGATCCCGACGCACAGCGCGGCGAGCCCGGCCAGCGCGACCACCGAGGCATCGACCGCTTCCGGTGCGCTGGTTTGGGGTTGTCGCGGAGCACCGAGAAAGCCGATCCCGTAGGCCTTCACGAACGCCGCGGCGCCGAATCCGCCGGTCGTCGCGAGCGCCACGATCCCGCACACCGCGACCACCTTGACGAAGACGCTGCCGCTGCCGAGCACGAGGATGAAACTCACCAGCACGAGCCATTCCGAGACGAACCCGTTGAGCGGCGGCAACGCCGCGGCGGCCATGCAGCCGGCGAGCATCCACGGCGCCGAGCGGCGCAGCGGGCCGCTCGCGAGCCCGCCCAAGCGGTCGAGATCGGTGACGTGCAGCCGCTCGCTCACGGTCCCGGCACCCAGAAAGAGCAGGCTCTTGAATGCCGCGTGGTTCACGCAGTGAAAGGTCAACGCGACCACCGCGATGACCGCGACGTCGCCGCGCCCGCCCGCGAGCGCCAGGATGGCGAACCCGAGCGCCGTGACGATGATCCCGAGATGTTCGATCGAGCTAAACGCGAGCAGACGCTTGAATTCGCGCTCGATCGTCGCGTAAAGCCCGCCGAACAGCGCGCTGAGCGCACCTGCGATGAAGAGCGCGAGCCCGATGCTCGCCGGCGCCGGCGCCGCGAGCACGAAGCAGCTCAGCAGCAGCCCGTAGACGGCGATCTTCAGCATGATCCCGGAGAGCATCGCCGAGGCGTTCGCAGGCGCCGCGGGATGGGCGCGCGGCAGCCAAAAATGGAGCGGGACGAGGCCGGCTTTGGAGCCGAATCCGACCAGCGCGAGCGTCAGCGCCGCGATGCGGATCGGCGGCGTCAGCGTGCTCGCCGCGGCGCCGATCCCGGCGAAGCTGCCCGTGCCGGCGTGCACGGCCAGCAGCGCGAGAAACGCCGTGATGCAAAGCGCGCCCAGTTGGCTCACGAGCACGTAGGCGAAGACGGCGCGGCGCACGGAGCGGCGCGCGTTGTGGGTCGCGACCAGAAACGCCGAGACCAGCGCCATCGCTTCCCAACCGAGCATGAACGCGGCGAGGCTCTGCGCCCACAGCACCGCGGCCATCGCAGCGCTGAAGAGCGCGAGGCGCACGCCGTCGTACGGCTCGCCGCGTTTGAGGTTCCAGATCGCGACCGCCGCCGACACGAGTGCGACGATCAGGAGAAACGGCCAGGCGAGCCGCGCCGGAGCAAAGTCGATCCGCAGGAAGTCGTCCAGCACGAAGGCGTGGACCGTCACCGCAAACGGGAAGAAAATCGACCGGAGCGCGAAGCCGGCGACGCCGAGCAGCAGAACGAACCCGATCGCCCGTGCGCGCATGCTAGCGCTGATGTGCCCCGGCTCCCATCCGCGAGGGGGTCTCGCCGCGGTGCCGGCGCAAGTCAGGGCGGCTGCCGTGAAGTCCGATCGAGTGCCGCCCGCCGTCCTGCACCTGACGATCAAGCCCGGGGTGAAACAGCCGGGCTTTCAACGCGAAGGCACCACCGTGGTCTTGCGCGTTCGGGAGCGGGCCCTCGAAGGCGCGGCCAACGCTGCGTGCATCCAGGCTATTGCGCGTTTTCTGGATGTGGCGCCTTCCCGCGTAACCCTCGTCCGCGGCCACCGCGGCCGTCAGAAGGCCTTCGCCGTCGATGGCCTCGACCAACCAACCCTCGACGCACGCCTCGCGTCGCTCCCTTGACGCAGCCGTCGCCGCGCGCGACGGCGCAGCGGTGCGATTGCTAAAAGCCGTCAAAGCAGTCGGCGGAGATCGTCGACGTCGAGCCCAGTCTGTTTCAAAATCGCGCCGAGCAGACCACGCGGCACGTTCCCGGCGTGGATAGGAATCGTGGTGCTCCGTTCGCCTTTGATGAGCCTAACGTGGGAGCCCTCCTTCGTTCGCGGCCGTACGGGCAACGTCCCCATCGGGCGGCCCCCTGAAGTCCCCAACCAACCGTTGACTTCCCGCACCGGCAGAAGTGGCCGGCGCAGCCGTCAGTAGCGCGGCCGTAGAAATCTCAGTCTGAGATTTCTACAGCCCCGTCGAGTGCAAGGGGTTCGGGAGGCGATCAGTCCGCGAATGTGGAGACGAATCGCGCCGGCGACCAACTCGCGCGTTTCGTCGCGCGTCTTGCCGATGGCATAAACGCCTGGAAGGTCGGGAACCATCGCTCCGAAGCTCGTCGGCCCCTTTTTGAATGACGGCCATATATTTCATCTGAGACCTGCCTATTTAAAAAAACGTGTACCAGGTGAGTGCCGGCACGTCAACGGAAAGTTTCCCCGCCACGGTGACTTTCCCCGGTTTTGTCGGGTCGTCGCGGCCGATCATAAGGAAGAGCGTCTTATGAATACTCATGACTTTCAAGCGACGGTTACTTGGACGGGGAATCTGGGGAGCGGCACGGCTTCCTATTCGAGTTTTTCACGGGCTCACGAGATCTCCGCGGCGGGGAAGGCGGCGATCGCGGGCTCGTCGGCTCCGGCGTTTCGCGGTGATGCGTCGCGTTGGAATCCGGAGGAACTGCTGGTCGCTTCGTTATCGGCTTGTCACCAGCTTTGGTATCTGCATCTCTGCGCAGTGGAGCACGTCATCGTCCTCTCGTATGTCGACGGCGCGCAGGGAACGATGGACGTACGGCAAGACGGCGGCGGCCGTTTCACCAGCGTGACGCTGCGCCCGGTCGTCACGATCTCGCGCGGAAGCGATCCGCAGCGCGCCCAAGCGCTCCACGAAAACGCCCATGCGAAGTGCTTCATCGCGAACTCCGTCAACTTTTCCGTTCGTTGCGAGGGCAGCGTCGTCGTCGATCCCGGCAGCCAGCCGTAGCTGTGCCCGAAACGAGCGTGGACCTCGACGTGCTGATCGTTGGTGCCGAATTGTCTGGTATCGCCGCCGCATGTTTTCTCGCGCAGAACCATCCGGCGAAACGCGTCGCGATTTTCGAGGGACACCATTTGCTCCCTATGCAAAGTGCGCGCGATCCCGGGAAACTCCAGCAGAACTACGTACGCGAAATCGCCGCGCTGCGATTCGGGAAGATCGACGACGGGACGTTACCGTTTACGGCGGCGCAGCGGTGAAGGGCCGCGTGCGCGGGGCCGTGCTCGGCATCCTCGGCGCGAAGGCGCTGGCGCTGGCGGGGATGGCGATCTTCACCGCGCGCACGGCGCGACGCGTCGAGCGCGCGCTGCCGCCGGCCGGCCGGTTCATCAACGTCGAGGGCTCGCGACTCCACTACATTGACCGCGGCAGCGGTCCGGCGATCGTCATGATTCACGGCTTGGCGGGTTCGTCGGCGAACTTCACGCACTCGCTGGTCGATCTGCTCGCCGGCGACTTTCGCGTCGTCGTGCTCGACCGCCCGGGCGCCGGCTACTCCGTGCGCCCGCGCGGCGCGCCGGCGGAACTTCCCGCGCAGGCACGAGTCGTCGCCGGGCTCATCGCGGCGCTGGAACTCGACCGGCCGCTGGTCGTCGGCCATTCACTCGGCGGCGCGATCGCACTCGCGCTCGCTCTCGACTATCCTCACCTCGTGCGCGGGCTTGCGCTGGTGGCGCCGTTTACACGGCCGGGCAACGGTGTGCCCGCGCCGTTCCGGGGACTTTGGATCCGCTCGCCGTTCGTGCGCGCCCTCGTCGCGCATACCGTGGCCGTTCCGCTCTCGATCGCGGGCGCGAAACGAGCGATCGCCGCCGTGTTCGCACCCGAAGAACCTCCGCATGACTTCCCGACCAAGGGCGGGGGTTTGCTCTCGCTGCGCCCGAGTGCGTTCATCGCCGCATCGGAAGATCTGATCGCGGCGCACAATGGCATCGCCGCGCTGAGCGCACGGTACCGGGAACTCACCGTTCCCGTCTCCGTGCTCTACGGCAGCGATGACGCGATTCTCGATTACGAACTCAACGGACTGAGTCTGCGCGACGATCTCCCGCAGGCCGAGGTCACGCTGATCCCCGGCGGTCACATGCTGCCGGTCACCGTCGCCCTGAAGACCGCCGACTGGATCGTGGCCCGCGCTTAGCACCCCGCGACGCGGGGCTCTCACTCCTCGCAGCGACGGTGGTTTTTCCCGGCTTCGCCGGGTGTCGAAGGGCACAATCGTCAGCGGGCGGCCGAATCGTACGGACTTTGTGCAATCCGTATATACTGACGTCATGAGTGCTGCGATAACGACGGCTCTAGCGATCATCCCGAGCTTCAGCTATGAGGATGCACCCGGCGCGATCGAGTTTCTGTGCCGAGCCTTCGGCTTCCAGAAACACGTGGTTTACGAAGGCGCCGGCGGACGGATCGATCACGCGCAACTCAAGCTCGGCGGGCATTTCATCATGCTGGGCTCGGCGGGTAACCATCCGGAGTGGCCGCGAAAAAGCCCGCGCGAGCTCGGCGCGACGACCGGTGGCGTGTACGTCGTCTTGGAGAGTGACGAAGATGTGGACGCGCACTACGCGCGCGCCCGCGCCGCCGGGGCGACGATCATCCGTGAACTCGAGTCGCCCGATTACGGCGGGCGCAACTACGGCGCGACCGACTCGGAAGGCTACCTCTGGAGTTTCGGAAGCTATCGACCCGAATCGGCCTCGTAGCGCGGCGGGCGTGAATGCCCCGTGGGCCCTGGTGCTATAATCGCCGGATGGATTCTGGTTGGGCCGGCGCCGTCGCGACGATCGTTACGGCGCTCATCATCGCGGGAACGGCCGTGGCGGCGTTCATGCAACTGCGCCACGGACGCAACGCGAACGACATCGTCGTCTACTTGCGCTTGGTGGACTTCATGGACTCGCCGACGGCGGGCGCCGCGCGGCGCGCGATGCGCCGCATCCCCGAGCTCCTGGGGGATGCGGAGTATCGCGAGCGGCTGAGAGACCGCACGTACACGCCCCCCGAGATGGAGGATGTCGGCGCGCTGCTGCGCTTTCTCGAACACATCTCGGTGCTCATCACGAAGGGCGGCGTCGCCGAAAGTCTCGTGCTGGCCGAGTACGCGGACACGTTCGTCGACATGTGGGAGACGCTGCGGCCGGCGATCGTGATCCGGCGTCACGCCTTCGGGCCGCATACCGGCCGGGCGTTCGAACATCTCGCCATGCGTGCGAAGCGCTACATCGACAGCGGTACGATGGATAGCGACTACGCGGTCCTCGAACGCGACACGCGCGAGTTGCCGGCGTTCCCGGCGTAGTTTTCCGAGAGCCCGCAGGGCCGCCTAGTCCAGGCCCCCGAGCCCGTCGCGGAATGCGGCGTCGACGTGGGAGCCGTCGCAGAACGGTTTGTTCTGCGAGGCGCCGCAGCGGCAGAGCGCGACGCGGTTGCGCACTTCGTACGGCGTGCCGTCGAGCGAGGCGATCGGGATGCCGCCGCGCACATAGATCGGACCGCTGGCGTTCTTCTCGGGATCTTCGATGAGTGCGATCGATTTGGCAAGGTGCGGCTCGTCGGTCTTGCCGGTGGCCTTGTTGCGAAGCACGAGCCGGCCGGACGGACACGAATGGGCCTCGTGCCGGACGATCTTCGCCTTCGCGGCGTCATCGGTCTGGGCGATCAGCGCCCAGATGGACCCCGCGTTGTCGCAGAAACGGGCGAACGCGCAGAGCGCTTCGGCGTCTTCGAGTTGTTCCGCCGGTCCGTCGAGCACGGCCGCTTGTTCGCGATGCGCGGCTCGTGAGGCGACCTCGGTTCCGTCGAAACCGATCCTCGCGTGGGTGCCGTCGCAAAACGGCTTGGTCCGGGATTCACCACAGCGGCAGAGCGCGTACTTCGCTCCGGCGGCGATCGGTTTGACGGCCTCGTAAGTCCACGAGCCACCTTCCGCGTTCTGCCCGATCCGCTCGACCTCGATCGGCACCTCGCCGCTCACCAGATAGGGTCCATCGACCGTGATCGTGATCTGCGCGTCGCTCATGGGACCCATGCTAGCAACGCCCGGACCGGTTGCGCAATCCTAGCATGTCATCCCGGCAGGCTTCGGAGAAGCGACCTTTCTGCTTGACGAGGAGACTGAAATAAGGCATAACAAAGTATAAAGTTAGGATAGCCTAATAATTGTGCGGGAGGTTTTCGTGCGCACCGGATCGATTCTGAGCCTGCTCGCGGTCGCGGCGCTCGTCGCGCTCATGACGGGGGGTGCGCTTGCCGTAGCCGAGTTGCAGGCCGGCGGCACGGTCGCTTCCGCGGAGGGTCACCCGATCGCCGGTGCGACGGTCACGCTCTCGGGGAACGGCCGCGTCGTCTCGGCCGTTAGCGACCGCGGCGGCACGTTCACTTTTCCCCAATTGCCTGCGGGGACGTACACCCTGGCCGTTCGGGCCCCCGGCTATAGCCCCATCGCGTCCCAGACCGTTCAAATCGGCTCGCAGGCGAAGACGAGCATCGACTTGCGGCTGTCGCGGGCGCAGGCATCCTCGCTCACCGTGATCGGCTCGGTGCGCACGAACGGCTCACAAACGATCTCGGCGTTGCCTGCGCCGGTGCTCGACATCGCGACCCAGCCGCACGCGCAGCTGGGCGAGACGCGCATCAGCGACATCCTGCAATCGCAGCTTTCGACCGCGGTCGTGCCGGTCATCGGCGGCGGCCTCAACGCGCCGGCTGTCGTCTCGCTGCGCGGTCCCGATCCAAGCGAAACGCTGGTCGACATCGACGGCCACCAGGTTAACAACGGCAGCACCGGCGACTTCGACCTCTCGCTGCTCGACCCGGCCGATCTGCAGAGCGCCCAAGTGCTCTACGGGATCGCACCCTCATCGCTGTTCGGGCCGAATACGCTGGGAGGTGCGCTCAACGTGCGGACCATCGAACCGACGGCGCAGCCATCGTTTCTCCAGCGTTTCAGTGCCGGCAGTTACGGCACGTTCGGGGAGACGCTGCAGGCGACCGGAACCGCGAACGATCGCCTGGGGTATGCGTTTTCGTTCCACCGCTTGACCTCGGCGGGCGACGTCGTCAACTCGCCGTACCCGAACGGAAGCGGCGGAACCTGGCCGATCGGCGACACGCTCGCCGCTTCGTCGACGATCGCGAAGCTGCGGTACGCGCTCTTCGGCGGCGCCGGATTCGTGGGGCTCTCGCTGCGCGATCAAGCGGTCTACCGGGACATTTCGTCGACCGACTCGTCGGTAGCGCCGGGCGCCGGCCCGAACGGATCGGATGCGTATGCGAACTTCTCCGGGTCATCGATTCTCTCGCACACCTCCGCCTACGACCTCGATGCGCGGGTCCCGCTGGGCAGCAAGGACGCCGCCGGCGACTACCGGACGTCGTTGATCCTGCGTCATCAGACCTCGGTCGTCGTCCAGAGCGTCGACGGAGCGGCCGCCGCCACCAATCCCTATCTTTACAACGACCGCGACCTCATCACCGACGACACGCTCGAGATCGATCGCGAGCTGCCCCACAGCCTGCTCTCGCTGCGCTACGCGCTTACGAACGAACATCTCACGACGGACTTCGTCTCCGGCGTCGTCTACGCGGATGCGATCGCCCGGCGCGCGATCGGGTCGTTGCGTCCGTTCTCCGGCGCGCTCGACGACGCGGCGGGTACGGAAGTGAGCCCGCAGATCCTCGGCCAAACGCAACGCTCGCTGGGCGTGCGCTACGCGGACGACCCGACCGCGCACCTCCACTACACGCTCGCCGCCTATCTGAGCGAGTACAGCACGTTCGGGCGCAGCCTCGATCCGCGCTTCGGTTTCGTCTGGACGCCCCAAGCCGATAGCGCCTTACGGCTCTCCGTTGGATCGACGTTCCAATCTCCGCAACTCCCGGCGTTCATCGTCCCGCCCGTTTTGCCGCAACCGGTCGACGGCTACGTCAGCGTCGGCAACCCGAACGCAACCGCCGAGCGGGCAACCTCGTACGACCTCGGCTACACCCATCGCTTCGGCGGCAGCGGCGTGCGCATCGGGGCCGATCTCTATCGCACCGATCTCCACAACGGCGTCGCGACCTATTATTCGCCGGTCCAGTGCCGGCCGGGCGTCGACTACGGCAACAACCCGCCGTGCTTGAGCTATCCGGTCAACGTCACGCAAGAAGTTTATCAGGGCATCGAGTTGCACGCCGATCTTACGCTGCCCGCTCACGATGCGTTACGGCTCGGTTACGATATTGACAGCGTGTACACGCAGTCGTATCCGGCCGCTGCGGCCGACGATGTCGTTCCCCACGAACAAGCGCAGGGCGTTCCGCTGCATAAGCTTACGGTCGATTTCAGTCACGATTCCGGCACGGGCATCGCGTTCTCAGCCGGCCTGCTCTACGAAGGTGCGTACAACGAAACGAACCTCGCTCCGTATGCGACGCTACGCGCCGCCGTGACCTGGCATCTGCCGCATTTCGATCTCAGTTTTTCCGGCACGAACCTCACCAACGTCTACGCGTTTCGGCAACAGATCGTCGGGGGCGGCATTCCGTATGGCGGCCTTAGCGGCGTAATTCCTACGAGTGCCGTTCCGCTCGCCCCGCACACGATCACGCTTTCAATCGCACACAAGACCTGAGCGTTCCTGAGGAGCCCGCGATTTTCCGCAACTGAGGCTTGACGAGGTTCGAGCCGCCACGTACCATGCTCGGGGCCACGCTCGGTGAGTCGCATCCCTCCAATCAGCTCGCTTCCACACGAAAGGTTCCCGTGAGAACCGCGCTCGCCGCCGCGCTCGTCGCTCTCGGCGCCTTGGCATCGCCGGTCGCCTGGGCGCAGGGCGCTCCGTCGCCCGCACCGCTTCCCTCGCCTTCACCGACGCCGACGCCGGGGCCGCGACCGGGGACGATTCGCCTGACCGGCAGCGCGCACGTGACGTTCCTCTCGTCCTCGGCGGCCGGCCCCGGTGTGACCGCGGCGGAGGCGGCCGGATTCGCGGGCGGCTCACCGCTCTCGCCGCTGACCCCGTACGACACCTTCTCGAGCGCGCCGCTCATCAACGGAAACGGCGGCGAGTCGGCGCTGTACCTCATCCCGACGTATTCTGGTAAGACGTTCGATGCCGGCCTGATGCTGGGAGCCGGCGCGGTCGCCGGCAGCGTGACGACCACGACTTTTTGGGGTGAGCCGCTCTTTCCGGCGCTCAATCCGCATCTCGGCGCGCAAACCTTGCCGTATCGCATCACGTTTCCGGCCCACGCGGGCGGCGACGACGGCAACGCGTTCGCGGCTTCGGTGCTTTCGGGTTCGCTCGCTAGTAAAGACGGCGCGTTCGTGTTGCGCGGCGGTTGGTTCGATCTCGCCCAGAGCGATGCGTTCGTCTTCACTCAACCGGCAGCGCAGAACGCCATTCCGTCGATCGGCTTTGCGACCGCCGAAACGCTCGGCGAGGGCGCGCCGAATCTCGATTCGTGGACGCCGGGCTCGGCCGTGCTGCCGCTGCACGGGATCGATGCGGTCGGCAAACACGGTCTCGCGACCCTTGAGGTAACCGATGCGACGCTTCCGTCGCTCCCCGGCACGGGCGCGCGCCTGACGTTCGGTTCGCTCGCGATCGACCATGGCGAGGGGACGCGCTACTCGTTCGATCTCGCGCATGTCTCGACGGGCGGCGAACCGGTCGCGACGACGGTACTCTTCGGCATCGGCGCGATCATCGCAACCCCGCAAGGCCCACTCCCCTCAACGACGGTCGGCGGACAACAGCAGACGATTCTCGGTGCGCGCGCCGCTTTTCACGTGACGCCCGCACTCGACGCCGTGCTCGAATACGGCCGATCGAGGTACGGTGCGCAGGCCGTCGCCGAACCGGGGACGGGGCATCCCGGAACCTACGAACACGCCGGACTCGCGCATCCCTTCGGGCCGGCGTCGGTCGGGCTCGACGTGTATCGCAACGACCCGTATTATGCCACGGCGATCCTGCCGTACGGCATTCCGGAGAACGTCTGGAGCATCGCTTGGTCGTGGCCCGGGCAGTGGCTCAAGTCGAACTACCAGCTCATCGACAATTCTCCGGTCAACGTCGATCGCCAAGGGTATCGCGTCCACGCGCAGACGAAGACCCCGGCGCTCGACCTGCGTGTTTCGTTTGCGAACTTCGGCGAGATCGTGCCGATCACGCTCACGAACGCGCAGCAGACGGGTTTCATCGACGGGTTTTTCTTGCCGCAACCCGACGCCGCCGCAACGTTCGGGCACCAGCATCAATATGCGCTCTACGCAAACTGGCAAGCGCCGTTCGCCAACGTCTCGTTCGACTACGCGGAAGACACGATGAATCGGCCGGGATCGCCGGGAAATCCGCAAGATCTCGTTTCGTACGATACGCCCGAATACGTGCTGGCTGCGACGCGGCGTATCGGCCGTAGTCTCGTGGCGAACGCCGGCTACGGGCGCTATGCGATGCGAGGCAGCTTCGCGCAACCCTACACGAACGTCGATTTCGTGCAACACGTCGGGATGGCCGGGTTCGAATGGCGGTGGACTTCACGCGCCTCGACGTTGATCAGCGCGCGGCGCAGCGCCTTCGCCGGTCTCCCGCCCGCCCCGCTCGATCCCTCACCGAATTTCACGGCGACGGTGCTGACCCTCGAACAACGCTACGCCTTCTAGAGGATATGCCCGTGGCTATTCGAGGAAATAGACGACGGTCGTTTCCAATTTGCTGGCATCGTCGGACCAGTCGCCATAGATTTCCATGGAATATCCCGCGAATGTTCTCTTGTTTGCGGCCGCCCAAGCGTGGATCGTATGGTGAGTCTCACTCAAGCGGTCATAAGCCCCAATGTGCGTCGCGACTGCCGCCACTCCCGCCGGCGTATCGGTTTCGCGGACTTCCCCGGAACGCTCGAACGAGCGGGTTACTTCGACTCCGAAGTCCACATCCATCGAAGCGTCCCGGTTTTCGGGATGACGGTAGAGAAAGACATTGTGCCCGTCGGTTCTCAGGCCCGGATTCGATCGTAGGTAGGCCCAAACGAGATCCAAGGCGGCTCCCCACACGCTCCCAACTGCTCCAAGACGAACCTGCCGCCGCACGGCAGCGAGCTTCCGAGTGGGAACGACTTGAACCGAAACCGAGGGAGCCATGAAGCTATCCTAAGGCCGGCGCCGGGTTTGTCAAACGGGAGAGGAACGGGCGCGCGACGCGACCGAGTTGGGAAGGCGCGATGCAGAACGATGACCAGGGGTTCGGGCGCGCGGCGCTGCTCGCCGCGCTGGCGGCCTACGAAGCAAGCGATACTCGCGAAGCGCTGATGGTTGCGATCGTCGAGGACTTCGTGGGTACGACACCCGAGTGTTTCCTGCGCACCCATCGCCCCGGACATATCACGGGATCGGCCTGGATCGTCGATGAGGAACGGTCGCACGCGCTGCTCGTGCATCACCGCAAGCTCGATCGTTGGCTGCAACCGGGCGGCCACGCCGACGGCGAGAGCGACGTGCTCGCCGTCGCGCGGCGCGAGGCGCGCGAGGAATCGGGCTTGACCCGGCTGCGCCCGGCACGCGAGGGGATCTACGACGTCGACGTGCACACGATCCCCGGACGCGGCCATGAACCCGAGCACGTCCACTACGACCTGCGATTCGCGTTCATCGCCGACCGGACCGAGCCGCTGGTGGTCAGCGAGGAATCGCACGCGCTCGCTTGGCGCCCGCTCGTGGAACTCGATTGCGACGGTGTCGACGAATCGGTGCGGCGCCTGGCGCGCAAGACGCCGCGCTTGCCGTGAACGACGCCAAAGACGCCTATCTCGCGATCCTGGCGCGCGATCCCGGCAACCGCGAGGCGTTGCTCGGTCTTGCAGACCTCGTCGAACGCGCCGGTCTCGTCCCCGAAGCCTGTGGCTTGCTTGCCGAAGCGGCCCGGCGGCATCCCGGCGACGCCCCGGTCCAGGCTCAGTATGGCGCGGCGCTCGCCCGCGCGGGCGATCTTCCGGGGGCGCGCGCGGCGTTCGAGCTGGCGTGCTATCTCGCGCCGGACGATCCGGCGATCCGGCGCCGCTACGTCGACGTGCTGGCGCGCGGCACGCAACCGGCCGCGGACGAGGCGTTCGCCGCTGCCTGGCGGCTGCATGACGCCGGCCGGAACGAGGAAGCTCGGCGCGCGTATCTGACGATCTTGGCGCGCGACCGGCACCATCTGAGCGCGCTCACCAATCTTGGTACGCTCGAACTCACGCGCGGCCGGCGCGGCAGCGCGCGCCTGCTTTACGCGCGCGCGGTGGCCGCGCATCCGGGCGAAGTGGTCGCCCGCCTGAACTACGGCCGGTTGCTCTTCGAGGAAGAAGCGTACGACTTGGCCGAGGCCCAGTTCGCGGCCGTCGTCGCTAGCGACGAAAACCAGGTCGACGGCTTGGCGGGATTAGCACGCATCGCCGAGGAGCGCGGCGATTTGGCGCGTGCCCGGAGCTTGCGCGAACGCGCCTACGCGCGGCGGCGCATCCGCTTTTCGCGCTACACGGGAAGCGCCGAACCGTGGCGCGTCCTGGTCCTCGAAACCGGCGATGACGGCAACGTCCCGCTGCCGCTCATCCTGGATCCGGCCCGGTTCCTGAGTGCCTCGCTGGTCGTCGAAGCCTACGATCCGGCGGTGCCCTTGCCGCGCCACGACGTCGTCTTCAACGCGGTCGGCGACGCGGATCGGTGTGCCGGGGCGCTCGCGCTCGCCGAGGCCGTGCTCGCGCAAACCAGCGCGCCGCTGATCAACCGGCCGGCGGCCGTGCTGGCGACGACTCGGGCGCGCAACGCCCTCCGGTTGCGCGCGATCGAGGGCGTCGTCACGCCGCGGATCGTCTCGTATGCGCGCGCGGACTTGCTGGCCGAGGATGCCGCGCAGCGGTTGCAGGCGCGCGGCTTCGTCTTTCCGTTGCTCTTGCGCGCGCCCGGCTTTCACACCGGGAAGCACTTCGTCGAGGTGCTCTCCCCCGGCGAACTCGCCGCCGCGGCCGGGGCGATCCCCGGCGAGGGCGTGCTCGTCATCGAACGGCTCGACGCGCGCGGCCCCGATGGAAACGCGCGCAAGTATCGGGCCATCGCCATCGACGGGGTGCTCTACGCGCTCCACGCAGCGATCTCGCGGGACTGGAAAGTACACTACTTCAGCGCCGACATGCGCGCGTTCGCCGAACATCGCGCCGAGGATGCCGCCTTTCTCGCCGACATGCCGGGCGTGATCGGCGCGCGCGCGATGAACGCGCTCGACGGGATCGTGCGCGAACTCGGCTTGGAATACGCCGGTATCGACTTCGGCCTCGACCGCGCCGGCAACGTCCTGGTCTTCGAGGCCAACGCGACGATGCTCGTGCCGCATCCCGGCAGCGACCCACGCTTCGCCTATCGCATCGCTGCCGTAGACCGGATCGTCGCCGCCGCGCAGGCCATGCTGCTCGACGCGCACGGATAGGCGTTCCAATGCCGGTAATCGCGGTTGACTCGATAGGCGATCCAGCCTTATGATCTGACGAAGTCGGAAGGTCCACCGAGCAAAGCTTTTCCGGTTATTGAATCGTCGTTTGCTTCTCGCTGAGATGTTGTGCGGCTTATTCGGGTTACGAATCATCGCATTCCGCCATGTACAAATTGGCTTGGTGTTAGCGTTGATATCATATGCGGCAACGGTCCTGAGCTTTTCCTGAGCCTGCTATCCGAAGCGGGTCGGCCATGACGGCGCTGCGCATTACTGGAAATGCCGCCAGATGAAAATGAAGGAATTGCCGTGGGACGATTTTGACCGGTGCATGCATCCGGCGTATTCAGGGTAAATCTTAAATTAAGGAAGGCAGCAAACTGAAGACATCCGTAGACATAAAGGCGGACGTTCTAAAGACCGTTTGGTTGACGGATTACGAGGGAGTCGACGCGATCCGCGGTTCGATCTACAACGTGATCTCCGCCCTGACCGTGGCATCTTTTGCCCTTAGTTCATTTTTCCTAAAAAACGTCAAGCAAGTTCAGGGCGGGATCAGCATGGTCACTGATTTCGCCATCATCTGCTTTATATGGGGCGTATTTTTGGTGCTCAAACGCGACCTGAGCAACCGTCGCAAGGGCCTCATATTGAGGCAAAGCTTGATCGAGGGTTTGGACCAAGAGTCCACCGACGATTTCAAGGTGTTTGCCGATGCAAGTAACGTACCGATAGACATCACAGACAATGATCTTTTTTGGATCCCCGTGGCCAGCACACTTGCAATCGTCGTAAAGGCCGCTTTGGTCTGGCTCCTGTACCACCACTGATCGTCTGCATTCTCTCCGGTCCCGGCGGGCAATGAAATCAGAACGGGGCGGCGTGCAGGCGATGCTGCTCAACGCGCGGCGCGGATGAGGCGGTCGCGCACGGCTGCGTGCGCTTCGTCGTCGGGTGGGAGCGCGGTCACGATCGTGTCGTAGCCCTCGGCATCGAGCGCGCGCAGGGTTGCGTAGAGTTCGCGCGCCGCTAACGCCGCATCCGCCGGGAGCGTGAGCACGCCGGTGCGTTCGCCGCGGTTCGCACGCTGTTGCGCTTCGCGCTGCGGGTCGGCGGCGAGCACGAGCCGCGCCCGCGGAGCGTAGTGCGAGGGGAGCGTCCCCGGCGTGCGTACGGCGCCGCCGACGCGCGTGACGACCGGGGCGCCGAGCAGCGCGCCCAGCGCCGTCGGACCGATCGCGCCGGCCCGCAGGATCGCCGCTACGTCGCTCGTGAGATCGACGATGGTCGACTCGATGCCGATGCTCGCCGGACCGCCGTCGACGATCAAATCGACCTCGCTGCCGAGATCGTGTGCGACATGGGCCGCGCTCGTCGGGCTGACGTGGCCGAAGCGGTTGGCCGACGGCGCGGCGAGCGCGCCGCCGAAGGCCGTGAGAATCTGCAACGCGAGCGGGTGGTTCGGCACGCGCAGCGCGACCGTCGTTTGACCGCCGGTGACGTCGTCGCCGACGGCCGCGCTCTTGGGCACGACCAACGTCAACGGCCCGGGCCAGAAGTGGGCCGCCAAGCGCGCGGCGCGGTCGTCGCGCAGGGTTGCGTAGCGCCCGAGCTGACTCGCGCTCGCGAGGTGCACGATCAGCGGATGATCGGCCGGGCGACCCTTGATCGCGTAGACGCGCGCGACCGCGGCCGGGTTGGCCGCGTCGGCCGCCAACCCGTAGACGGTTTCGGTCGGAATCGCAACGACGCCGCCGGCGCGCAAGATCGCGACCGCGCGCGCGACGACGTCCTCCGCCATCGTGCTAGCGGGTCGATCCGTCGGGCTCGATCGACGCGAAACCCGCGAACGGCACGAGGACGGGCGGCAGGTCTACCCCGCCGTCGGCGCGCTGGCCGTTTTCCAGCACGGCCACCAGTGTGCGCCCGACCGCGAGCCCCGAGCCGTTGAGCGTGTGCGCGAACTCCGGCTTGGCTTTGGCTTCGCGCCGGAAGCGAATCCCCGAGCGGCGGGCCTGGAAGTCGGTGCAGTTCGAGCACGACGAAATCTCGCGGTAAGCGGCCTCGCTGGGCAGCCAGACTTCGAGGTCGAACGTCTTCGCGGCGTTGAACCCGGTGTCGCCGCTCGAGAGCAGCATCGTGCGGTGCGGCAGACCCAATTCTTGCAAGAGGCCTTCGGCATGCGAGACGAGCGCGTCGAGATCCGCAAACGAACGCTCGGGCGTCGTGATCCACACCAGTTCGACTTTCTCGAACTGGTGCTGGCGGATCAGGCCGCGGGTGTCTTTGCCGGCCGCGCCGGCTTCTTTGCGAAAGCACGCCGAATACGCGGCGTATTGGCGCGGCAGCGTCTCGCCAGCGAGGATCTCGTCGCGGTGGTAGGCGGTGAGCGGCACCTCGGCGGTCGGGATCAGGAACAGGTCGACGCTCGGATCGCTGAACATCGCATCGGCGAATTTGGAGAGTTGCCCGGTCGCGAACATCGTCGAGCGCAGCACGAGATACGGCACCCCGAGTTCGAGGTAGCCGTTGCGCGCGGCCCGGTCCAAGAAAAAGGCGGCGATCGCGCGCGAGAGGCGCGAACCGGCGCCGCGCAGGACGGCGAAGCGGCTACCGGAGAGCTTCGCCGCGCGCTCGAAGTCGATGATGCCCAGCGCCTCGCCCAGTTCCCAGTGTGGCTTGGGGGTGAAGTCGAACCTGCGGGGTGCGCCCCAACTGCGCGCGACGACGTTCTGTTCGCTGCCCGCGCCAACGGGCACGCTCGCGTCGAGCACGTTCGGCACGTCGGAGAGAATCGTCGCGATCCGTTGCTCGAACAGCGGCAACTCCGCGCTCGCCGCGGCGATCCGCGCATCGAGGTCCGCGATCGCCGGCCGCAGTTCGGCCGCCGCGGCCGCCCGGTCGGCGGCGCGCTTGATGCGCTCGGTGAGCGCATTTTTCTCGGCCTTGAGCGACTCGACGGCGGTGACGCCCGCGCGCCAGGCCGCATCGAGTTCGAGGACCGCATCGACGAATGCGGGGTCTTGGCCGCGCCGGCGCGCGGAGCCGCGCGCCCGGTCGGGATCGCGGCGGATCAGAGCGATATCCAGCATCGGTAGCGAAGCGCCGCGTTATGCGGAGTTCGCAAGCCCTCCTACCCGGCAGCGCATTTCAAGCTGAACGGCTGCTGGCACCGGAGCAGGCGGCCGTACTCTATCGGGCCGCGGTCGCGCTCGAACCGGTGGGTTTGGAATCGGTTGGGCTCGACGATGCATTCGGCCGCGTTTTGGCGGGGGACGTTGTCTCGGACCTCGCCTATCCGGCTGATCCCCGTTCGACGATGGACGGCTTCGCTTTGCGTTCGGCGGACGGCGTCGCCGCGCGCCGGATCGCCGGCGACGTGCGCATGGGCGCGGCGCCGGAGCGCCCGATCGTCTCCGGCGAGGCGGTTCGCATCCCGACGGGCGGCGTCATCCCCGAGGGTTCCGACGCCGTGGTCCCCTTCGAGGACGTCGTGGAGACCGACGGCTGGATCGTCCCACGGGAGGCACCCGCCGCGGGCGATTCGATCACGCCGCGGGGTGCCGATCTGCAGCCCGGCGATGCCGTGCTCGACGCGGGTCGCCGGATCGGTGCGCCGGAACTGGGCCTGCTCGCGACGCTCGGCTACGCCCAGGTCCCGGTCTTTCGCCGGCCCCGCATCGCGATTATCCCGACCGGAGACGAACTGGTCGATCCCGCTGCAACCCCCGCCCCCGGCCAGATCCGGGACTCGAACCGCTACGCCATCGCCGGCACGCTGCGCGCGCTCGGTGCCGAACCGGTCCAGATCGCCCGCGCCCGCGATCGTCTGGACGAACTCGCGGCCCGCTTGCGGGAGGCCCTCGCGCTGGCCGATGCGGTCATCCTCACCGGGGGCTCGTCCGTGGGCGAGCGCGATCTCACGCCGGACGCGATCGAACACGTGGGCGGTTCCGTCATCGTGCACGGTCTGCGCGTCAAACCCGGCAAGCCGACCGTCCTGGCAGTGGCCGGCTCGAAGCCGGTGATCGGCCTGCCGGGGAATCCGACCTCGGCGCTCTTGATCCTCGAGGCGATCGCGGCACCGTTCTGTCTGGCCCTGACCGGGGCCGAAGCCGCGGCGCCGCCGGCGCGGGCCTATCCGGCGGGCGCGGAGTTTCGCGGCCGGGCGGGCTGGACGTGGTATGTCCCCACCGAGCTGCGCGACGGCCGCGCCTACCCGCTCGTGCTGCGCTCGGCGCACGCCAGCTTGCCCGCGCGCGCTCATGGTTACGTGGTGCTCCCCGAAGACGGCCCGCGGATCGCCCCGGGGGAGCCGGCACTCGTGACCCGCTTCCGCTCCGGAGGTCGTCCGTGAAATCCGCCCCCGCCGCGCTCGCCGCGCTGCTCGTTCTTACGGCTTGCTCAAACGCGCACGACGCGTCCGGTGCCGGCGAGGGGACCGGGAAACCCGTCGCGCAATTCAGCCTTCCACCGGCCAGTTCGTTCAAGGACGCGCTCTTGGTCGCGGCGGTCAAAGCGCAACTCGCCGCCGATGATTTTGATTCCGCCACGCACGTGCACGTCACCGTCAGCGACGGTGTCGCAAGGCTGACCGGAAGCGCGCGCAGCGCAGCGCAGCGCACGAAAGACGTTCTCGCTCGCCGAGCACGTGAAGGGCATCAGCAAGGTCGACGACGAGCTGGGTGTCGCGACGACGAACGATTCGAAGAGCGCGGGCGATCTCGCGGTCGCCGCGCAAGTCACCGGAGCGCTCGCCGCGCAGACCGGCATCAACGCCTTTTCGGTGAAAGTCAGCGCGCTCAACGGGGTCGTGACCTTGACCGGTCACGCGCCGAGCGAGGCCATCAAATCGACCATGCTCGCGGCGGCGAAATCGGTCTCGAGCGTGCGTAGCGTCGTCGACAAGATCGCGGTCCGAAGCTAAGGATGTCGGATACCGCGCAGCCGGCGCCGATCGTCGCCGCCGTCCCTGCCGTGACCCCGTTCGTGGCGCCCGAGGAACTCGCCCGGCGGGTCGGTCGCAGTTCGCTCTTGCGCCTGGGCGCCAACGAAAGCTCGTTCGGCCCCTCGCCTGCGGCGATCGCCGCGATGTGCGCCGAGATCGCGCGCTCGAATTGGTACGGCGACCCCGAGTCGGTCGATTTGCGGGAGACAGTCGCGGCGCGCCACGCCGTCGCGCTCGAGAACGTGACGATGGGATCGGGGATCGACGATCTGATGTCGCTGCTCGTGCGCACGTTCTGCTCGCCCGGCAACGTCGCACTGGCGACGGCCGGTACCTACCCGACCTGGACCTATCACGTCAAAGCGTACGGTGTGCGCCATGAAACCGCGCCGCCGGGCGCCGCGGGCGCGATCGACGTCGACGCGTTGATCGAGCGGGCGGCCGATCTCCATCCGAAGGTCGTGTACGTCGCCAACCCGGACAATCCGAGCGGCGCGTTCGTCGAGCGCGACGAGATCGCACGCTTGCGCAGCGGGCTCGCGGACGACGTTCTTGCTCGTGCTCGACGAGGCGTACGCCGACTTCGTCGCGCCGGAACGCTTGCTGCCCGACCGGCTCGATCCGCGCACGATCCGCTTGCGTACGTTCTCGAAAGCATACGGACTCGCCGGTGCGCGCATCGGCTATCTGATCGCCGACGCCGCGTACGTGGCGACGTTCCAAAAAATCCGCCAGCATTTCGGGGTCAACCGGAACGCCCAGATCGGGGCGCTCGCGGCGCTGCGCGACGAGGCCTTCAAGGCCACGGTCGTAGCCGAGGTCGCGCGTGGCCGCGACGGCTACGCGGAACTCGGCCGGCGGCTCGGCGTGCGTACGCTCCCCTCGGCGACGAACTTCGTCTGTTTCGAGATCGGGACGCGCGCGCAGGCCGAGGCGATGGTCGCGTTGCTGCTCGAACTCGGCGTGTTCGTGCGCAAGCCGTACGCGCCGCCGATCGACGGCTTCATCCGGGTGACGGTCGGAACGCCCGGCGAGCGCGCGGCTTTCGGCGAGGTCTTCGCCGAGGCGCTGGAGTGTCTTCGAGAGAAGGCCTTGCCGTAATATGCGTTACGCCGTGTTCTCCGATATCCACGGCAATCTCGAATCGCTCGAGGTCGCACTGGGGCTGATCGACGTATCCGACGAGTTGCTCTGCCTGGGTGATATCGTCGGGTATGGCCCCAATCCCAACGAGTGCGTCGCGATCGTTCGCGCACGCGCGGTCGCGACCGTGCTGGGGAATCACAACGTCGCGGCGGTCGACAACTTCGGCCTCTCGTACTTCAACCCCGCGGCCAGGGAAGCGATGAAGTGGACGCAGAGCGTGCTCCTGCCCGAGCATCACGCCTGGCTCAATACGCTGGGCTACGAGTTCCGGCTGCCCGACTGTCTGCTCGTGCACGGCGCGCCGGTGAACTACTTCGAGTATATCTTAGACAAGGCTGGGGCCGCGCGCGCGTTCGCGGCGACCGACGCACCCTTGATCTTCATCGGCCACACCCATATCGCGGGCTACTACGCGTTACGGCCCGACGGCACGATCGAGGCGAAACTCTTGCAGCAGGGCGGAACGTTTTCGCTCGACGAAGGATCGCGTTACGTCGTCAACGTCGGGAGCATCGGTCAGCCGCGGGATCTCAACCCGCGAGCGGCGTTCGGGTTCTACGAACCGGGGGCGCGGACGATCGAAATCGTTCGCTACGACTATCCGATCGCGCGCGTTCAGGAAAAGATTACCGCGGTGCATCTGCCCGAAGCGCTCGCGCGCCGGCTGGAAATGGGCCGTTAGTCCGGATGCCCCGCACTCAAGTGGAGGATCGCTCATGAAGAAAATGCTCGCGCTCGGCGTCTCGCTGGTCGCCCTGCTCGCCGCCGCAGCCCAAGCGGACTCGGTTCGCAACGACTATGCGAACGCTCCGTTCAGCGCAGTGATGAGCGCCGGGCTGCGCGCATTCTACACGCGCGACTTCGATACGGCCCGGCAAGACTTCGATAAGGCGATCCAGATCGTGCCCGACAACACGCTGGCGATCTCGTTCCTCAACGCCACGGCCGCGCAGCAGCCCGGGACGCTCGACACGCTGATCTCCGACGAAGAAGACCGGCTCGTCAAAGAGCCCAAGAATTACCTCGCCCACGTGCGCTTGGGTTTTTCGTACATGTTCGCCACGATCGCCGGCCGCGACCGCGACATCGATGCGCGCGAGGAGTTCGACACGGCGATCAACCTCGACCCCATGCGGGCTGCGGCGCACGACGGCCTGGGCATCATGCGCGAGAACGAACGGAGCGCGAATCGCGCCAAGGTCGAGTTCCTGACCGCACTGGCTGCCGACCGCAACGACGTGCTCGCGCGCGAGTATCTGGCCAGCATCTATCAGGTCGATCTCAAGGACCCGCAACGGGCCCTGGCTTACGTCATCGACATCCCCAACGTCGTGCCGGACTACGCCGACATCTATTATCACGTGGCCTCGCTTTTCGACGATCTCAATCAGCCCGCGGCGGCGATCAAGTTCGCGACGCGCGGACTCGAGGAAGACATCGGGCATGTCGGCGAGGCCGGCCAGCACGGCTACACGCTGCTCGCGCGGATCTATATCGACCAGAAGAAGCTCGACGACGCGCGTCGCGTGCTCAAAGCCGCGATCGCCGCGAACACCGATGTCGCCTACGCGCAGACGCTGCTCAAGCGGATCAACGACGGGACCTACGACGCGCCCAAGGCCGCTTCGGCGGTTCCGCCGCCGGGCAAGTGACCGCCGAGCTTCCGGTCGACGACGGCAACTGCTTCGCCTGCGGACCCAACAATCCGGACGGGCTGCATCTCGTATTCACGCGCGAGGCCGACGGTAGCGTGCACGCGCAGATCACGCTGGACCCGAAGTTCCAAGGCTGGCAGGGCATCGCGCACGGCGGGATCGTGATGATGTTGCTCGATGAAGCGATGGCCCACGCCTCCGGTAACGCCGGCGAGCGCGGCATGACCGCGTCGATGTCGGTGCGCTTCCGGCAGGCGGTCAAGCTCGGCGTCCCGCTCGCGCTGCACGGCCGGGTCAAGTGGAAGCGCGGCCGTGTGCTCGGTCTCGAAGGCACCCTCAGCGGCCCGGACGGCGCGGTCCTGGCCACCTCCGAAGGCAACTTCGTCTCCGCCGGCGCGATGTAGTACCCGACTGATGGCGAAGATGAAGACGCTGCGGCGTCCGGATGAGAAGGCCGCGGCCGGACCGGCGATCGAGAACCGCCGTGCCCGGTACGAATACGAGGTCCTCGATACGGTCGTCGCCGGTTTGGCGCTGACCGGAACGGAAGTGAAGTCGCTGCGCACCGGCGCCGGCGCCTCGATCAACGAGGCCTACGTACGCATCCGCGAGGGTGAGGCGTTTCTGATCTCGATGACGATTCCGGTATACAAGGAAGGTTCGTTTTCGAACCACGAACCGACCCGGCCGCGCAAGCTGCTCTTGCGCCGCGAGCAGATCGAACGCTTCGCCGGCCGCTTGAGCGAAAAAGGCCTCACGCTCGTTCCGCTCAAGCTGTTCTTCACCGAACCCGGCACCGAAGGCCACAAGCCCGGCGTCGCCAAGGTGCTCCTCGGCCTCGCGCGCGGCAAGAAGCAGTACGACAAACGCCGCGAAGAACAAGCCCGCGACGTAAAGCGCGACATCCAACGCGCCCTGCGAAGATAGCGCCTTTGAGACGCGCGAAGCCGGAGCGGGCTCTGGAGGCGTTGGTGGTCGACGCCGTCGGTTTTGTGGCGGGCGAGCCGGTGGTGGCGGCGTGCAGCGGGGGACCGGATTCCGTTGCGCTGGCGGCGGTGCTCGACCGGGTGGCGCGCGCGCGCGGCTTTCCGCTCGTGCTGGCACACGTCAACCACGGCGTGCGCGCGAGCGCCTGGCAAGACGAGTGCGTCGTGCTTTCGGTCGCCGCGCGTTTGGAACGCCCGCTCGTGATCGCCGCGCTGGAAGGCGTATCCGCGGATGAAGGTTCGCTGCGCGAAGCACGCTATGCCGCGCTCGAACGGATCGCGCGGGAGCGCGGCGCGCGCACGATCGCGACCGCGCACACCGCGGAGGATCAAACGGAAACCGTGTTGCTCGCGCTCTTTCGCGGCACCGGTCCCGACGGGCTCGGCGGGATGGCGGCGGAGCGCGCGCTGGCCGAGGGTCTGCGGCTCGTACGGCCCCTGTTGCGCGCCGGTCACGGCGAGTTGCGCGCCGAATTGGCGCGCTCGGGGCTGCCGTACGCGCTCGATCCGAGCAACGAAGACGGGCGCTATCGCCGCAGCGCCGTCCGCGCGGCGCTGGTCGGCTTGCGTGAGGAGTTTCCGGGTCTGGACCGGGCTGTGGCGCGGTGCGCGGAGATCCTGCGCGCCGAGCGAGCCGGCGAGGCGTGTGCGCGCGACCGCCGGGCGCTGCGCGAGCGGCTCCGGGAAGACGGCCTCTTGCGGGATATTCCGTTCGAGCGCATCGAAGCCGCCCTGCAAGCCCGCCCCGAGGGGCGCGTCTTCCTGAAGCCGGGCCTCGAAATCGATGCCGGAGAGTTGCGTTGACCACTACCCCGCTGGTGACCACGATCGAAGCCGTCATTTTCAGCGCCGAGGACATCGCGCTGGCGATCGATCGGATGGCGCACGAGATCGCCCGCGACTATGCCGGTCGCGAGTTGGTGCTCCTGGGCGTCCTCAAGGGCGCCCTGTTCGTCACGGCGGATCTTGCCCGCGCGCTCGACGGCATCCCCGGCGGTCCGAGCAAGGTCGAACTCGATTTCCTGGGAGTTTCGAGCTACGGCAACGCCTCGCGCTCCTCGGGTGAGGTTCGCCTCATCCAGGACACCTCGCACTCGATCGAGGGGAAGCACGTCCTGATCGTCGAGGATATCGTCGACAACGGCCTGACCCTCCGGTACCTGCGCACGCTGCTCGGCGGGCGCGCCCCGGCGTCCTTGGCGACGGCCGTGCTCCTGGACAAGCCCTACAACCGCCGTGTCGATGTCCCCGTCGATTATATAGGAATGACCTGTCCGGATGAATTCGTCGTAGGGTACGGTCTGGACTATCAGGAACGGTATCGGACTCTGCCCTACGTTGCCAAGCTACGCGCCGAGGTCTTTACCGCGTAATAAAGGCGGAAGCAGCGGGTAACCTGGAACGCCGAAAGGTCGACTCGGGTTGTCTAAGGGGTAAACCGGTTTCCGGGGAGTTCTGAAGCAAACAAGCACATGGGAAAACACCTCAAGTCCGTTATCATCGTCCTGCTGATCTTTGTCGTCGTGATCGTGATCGTCGACAAGGTCGTCATTCAGCAGACGCCATCGAGTCGGATCTCCTACACGCAGTTCTACCAGAAAGTCGAAGCCAACGACATTCGCAAGGTTGCGATCGTGGGGCACGACGTGTCCGGCGAGGAGACGGACGGAACCCATTTCGTCACCACGCTCCCCGACGGCGATCGCGATGTCTACACCGCGCTTCGCAATCACAAAGTCGACGTGAGCGTCGACACGGCAACGGCGTCGCCGTTCTTCGGGATGTTGGTGCAGTTGATCCCGTTCGCGATCTTCGGGCTGATCTTGCTCTTTATCTTGCGCCAGGCGCAGAGCGGCGGATCGCAGGCGCTCTCGTTCGGCCGCTCGCGCGCGAAGCTGCTCAATGAAAACCGGCCGAAGGTGACCTTCAATGACGTCGCCGGGGTCGAGGAAGCCAAAGAAGAGCTGGGCGAGGTCGTCGAGTTCTTGAAGTATCCCAAGAAGTTCCAGGCGCTTGGCGCGCGCATCCCCAAGGGCGTGTTGCTGCTCGGCCCGCCGGGCTCCGGGAAGACGCTCCTGGCGCGCGCGATCGCGGGCGAAGCGGGCGTGCCGTTCTTCTCGATCTCGGGTTCGGACTTCGTCGAGATGTTCGTCGGCGTCGGCGCCAGCCGCGTCCGCGACCTCTTCGAGCAAGCGAAGAAGTCGGCGCCCTGTATCATCTTCATCGACGAGATCGACGCGGTCGGGCGCCAGCGCGGCGCCGGCCTCGGCGGCGGCCACGACGAGCGCGAACAGACCCTCAACCAGTTGCTCGTCGAGATGGACGGCTTCGACCAGAATACCGGCGTCATCCTGATCGCCGCGACCAACCGTCCCGACGTGCTCGACCCGGCGCTGCTGCGGCCGGGCCGCTTCGACCGCCAGGTGGTGGTCGACCGGGCCGACGTGAAGGGCCGCGCCGCGATCCTGGCCGTGCACGCCAAGAACAAACCGCTCTCCAAGGAGATCACGCTCGACACGCTGGCCAAGCGCACCCCCGGATTCTCCGGCGCCGATCTCGAGAATCTCCTCAATGAAGCTGCCCTGCTGGCCGCGCGCCGCAACAAGTCGATCATCGAGATGGCCGACTGCGATGAGGCGATCGACCGCGTTGTAGCCGGTCCGGAGCGCAAGTCGCTGGTGATGTCGCAGAAAGAAAAAGAGAACACCGCCTACCACGAGAGCGGTCATGCGATCGTCGGCGGGATGCTGCCCAACGCCGATCCGGTGCACAAGGTGACGATCATCCCGCGCGGCATGGCCCTGGGGATCACCTGGTCCTTGCCGGACGAAGACCGCCATTCGCGCACCAAGAACGAGTTGCTCGCGCAGATCACGATGGCGCTGGCCGGTCGTATCTCCGAGGAGATCAAGTTCGGCGACGTTACCACCGGGGCGTCGAACGACTTCGAGAAAGCGACCGAATTGGCGCGCCGCATGGTCACCCAGTACGGGATGAGCGATACGCTCGGGCCGATCCAGTACGGCCGCGGTTCGCACCAGGTCTTCCTGGGCCGCGACTTCGGCGACGAGCGCAACTATTCGGAAGAGGTCGCCTCGAAGATCAACGTCGAGGTTCGCAAGATCATCGACGAGTGCTACGGCAACGCTCGCATGATTCTCGAAGCAAATTGGGATAAGGTCGAGCGGATGGTCAATTCACTGCTCGAGCACGAAACGTGCGACGCCGAAGAAGTCGCCGCGATCCTCAGCGGCAAGGCCTGGCCGGTGTTTGCGCCGCCCCCCGAGCCGCCCGCCGAGGACCAGCGCCCGCCGCTGGCCGCCTCCACGCCGGCCGAACCGGAGGTTCGCGATCTGAGGCGTCTGCCGCCGAACATATCGCCGGAGCCCGCGTAGGGTGCGGTTGGGTCTCCACAGGGCCGCGCTCGTCGCGGCCCTTGGCATCTGCGCACTCGGCGCCGCTCCGGGCCCGGTCGCGGCGACCGATGGTTCGGTCAGCGGGACCCTCCCGGGCGGCGGCACCTACATCGTTCGGCCGGCCGGGGGGGCACCGGTTGCCGGCGTCTCGCTCTGGTACCGGGCGCCGTCGACCGGCTTCGGCGATCCGCTGCCCGGGATCGCCCGCGTTGCCGCCACGGCCGTTGCCGCTTCGCAACCCATTACCGGGACGCCGGTGGGCCGCTACGTCGACCAGCTCGGCGGCCGCATCGTGGTGACGGCCTATCCCGACGCGGTCGCGATCTCGACCATCGTCCCGGCCGACCGTGCCGGCAACGTCGTTCGCGCGTTGACCGCGTCGTACTTCACACCCGTCGTCACCGACGCCGGACTTGCGGTCGCGCAACGCGACCTCGCCGAAGATGCCTTCTTCCGCCAGTTCTCCTCCGACGAAGTAATCGACGACCTGCTCGTCAGCGCGCTCTTTGCCGACGGCCCGGCGCGCTTCTCGACAGTCCCGACCGCACAAGCGCTCCAAGGGCTCGACCTGGCCCGGGTGAAGCAGTTTGCTGCCCGTGCCTTCCGGCCGTCGAACGCCGTGCTCGTGGTAACCGGCGCGGTCGATCCCGGCGTCATCGGCGCGGCGGTCGCGGGACCCTCCGACGCCCCGGCCGGCAGCGAACCGGCGCTCATCGAACACGCGATCCCGCAACCGCAACCGATCACGGTCAACGGCACCGAACCCGGCGCCGGACTCGGCTGGATCGGCCCTTCGATCGCCAGCGAGCGCGAAGCGACCGCGTTCGATTTCCTCGCCGACTACCTGTTCCGTCCCGACACGGGGACCGTGCAAGTCGCGCTCGCGAATACGAAGACCTCGCTCGACGGGAAGTTCGTCACCTACCACGATCCGGGCGTGTTGCTCGTCGCGATCACCGGCGGCGATATCGCCTCCGCCAAGGCGCTCGTCGACGCGGCGCTCGCCGACGCCAAGAAGCCGATGGATCCCAAGACGTTTGCCGCGGCGCGTGACGCGTTCATCTACCACATGCTCGACGATATTCAGACGCCGGGCGAGTTGGCGGATAATTTCGGTTGGTATGCGGTCGAAGGAAACGCGGCGTATGCGCCCGGGGCCGGGGGCTCGCGCGGCCGCTATTTCGCCGCCGCAGCCGAGCTGACGCCCGCGTTCGTCGCGCAGACGGTCGCCGCGTATCTGGACCGCCCGGGTGCGACGGTGACTTTGGCCACCAGCCCCTCGGCCACCGCTGCGGGAGCCGCCAAGTGATCGCCTCGCGGGGCCTGCTCGTCCTTGCGCTCACCGCAATGCTGGCGACGGCCGCGGCAGCGACCGCGCCTGCGAGTCCGATTCCGGCGGCGCCGGCCGGCTTCCCCGTTTCGACCATCGACTTAGGTCCCGCGCCGCTCTACGCGCAGGGTGACGACACCAGCGTGCTGGCGGGGATTCAGATCTTCGTACGGGCCGGACTCGATCGCGAGAACCCGGCCCAAAGCGGGCTCGCCGCGCTGGCGGCCGAGACGATCCTGCTCACGCCCGTCGACGGCGTTCCGCTCAAGGACGCGATCGCCACCCACGGCGGCTCGCTGGCCACGAGCGCCGGTCCGCAATACGTGCGCTTCTACCTGCAAGGACAGCCGGCGAGCCTGGGCGCGCTCGCGACGCTGTTCGCTCGTGCGCTCGCGAAGCCCGATTCGACGCCCGTGGCGCTGGCGGCGGCGCGGAGCGCCATCGGAATTCGCAGCTCCGAAGACGAGGCGAATCCGATCGCGGTCGGTCTCGAGATGGTGCGCCAATCGTATTACGACAACGGTGCGGCATTGCCGATCTACGGCACGACCGCGACCCTGGCCAATCAGACCGGTGCCGACGTGCAAGCCTTCATCGCTGCCCACTACGTGCGCGCCAACGCCATCGTCAGCGCGGCCGGCCGGCTGACGCCCGACGTCACGGCCGCAGCGAAGACGCTCGCGGCCGCCTTCTCGACTGCGACCGATGCGCCGGTGAAGACGACGGCCAAACCGTTCGGGCCCGAACCCAAAGAGATCATCACGCATCGCGACATCGGCGTCCCTTATCTCGTGATGGGCTTCGCCGCGCCGTCGGTTACCGACAGAGACTTCCCGGCGATGCTCGTGCTGCGCGCCTTGCTCGGCGACGCCTTCGACCGTCCGAGTGCGACGACGCTGCCCTTCATGTCGCGCGCGGTGGGGGCAGTCTACATCTACGACGCGCAGCCGGCCGAATTCGCCGTCTACATCAACGGCTCGCAACTCGATCCGGCGCGCGGACTCTCGGCGGTGCAAGGGATCATCGCGGGCCTGTCGGCCAAGCCGATGAACGCCGATACGCTCAAGCGCTACCGCACGATCGCACACGGCCAGTGGGCCACCGAGGACATTTCGCTCGCCGACCGGGCCTTCGCGATCGGCAATTTCGTCGCGTTCGGGGCGGCGCCGGATTCCGGTGCGCGCGTCGCTGCGGCGATCGACACGGTGAGCGCCGCCGACGTGCAGCGCGCCGCCGTCGCGTACTTGGAGAAGTTCACGGTTGCGCTCATCATTCCGCGAAATTCGGCCCCGGCGAAACCTGCTGGCTGAGCGCGTCGCACTCGTCCACGATTATTTGAACCAACGGGGCGGGGCCGAGCGCGTTTTCGCCCACGTCGCCGCCGCCTGGCCCGATGCGCCGGTCTACACGGCGCTCTACGACGCCGCGGCATGCGGCGATCTGGTCGCCGCGGCGCGCGTTCGGACCTCGTTCCTGCAGCGGATACCCGGCGGCCGGCGCGCGTTTCGCGCCTTGGCGCCGTTCTATCCGCGCGCGTTCGAGTCGTTCGACCTGTCCGCGTACGACGTAGTCGTGAGTTCGACCACGTCTTGGGCGAAGGGTGTCATCACGCGGCCCGATGCGGTGCACGTTTGTTACATCAACACCGTGAGCCGCTTCGCGTTCGACTACGATCGCTACGTCGGCGGGTTCGGCGTCGGCGTGCTCGCGCGCCCGCTCGTCGAGCGGTTGATCGCGTGGGACAAACTCGCGGCCCGGCGCCCGACGTTGCTGGTCGCCAATTCGCGCAACGTCGCTCGCCGGGTGCAGACCTTCTATGGCCGCGAGGCGCTCGTGCTGCCGTGCCCGGTCGACGTCGATCGCTACACGCTGGGCCGTGGCGCGGGCGAATCGTTCGTGATCGTCTCACGGCTCTTGCCGTATAAAGCCATCGACCGCGCCATCGTCGCCTGCGCGCAAGCCGGCGTCCCGCTCGAGGTGATCGGAACCGGCCCGGCCGAAGCCGCGCTCAAAGCGCTCGCGCGCGGAACCCGCACGACCTTCCACGGCTATCTCGACGACGCGGCGGTCAACCGGATCGTGGGCAACGCGCGCGCGGCGATCGTTCCGGGCGAAGAAGATTTCGGCTTGCTGCCGCTCGAGGCTGCGGCGGCCGGGCGGCCCACGATCGCGCTCGCGCGCGGCGGAGCACTCGAAACGATCGTCGCCGGCGAGACCGGCGCGTTCTTCGCGGATCCCACGCCGGAGTCGCTCGCCGCCGCCCTACGGGCTTTCGAGCCGGGCGCCTACGACCCGCGGCGGCTGCGCGCGCACGCGGAGACCTTTGCCCCCGGGCGATTCGTCGAGCGCTTGCGCGCCATCGTCGCCGAGGCTGCTCAGGGACGCCGCTCGGGTACGCTGGTGACGTGAAGCGGGCGGCGGTCATCGTTCTTGCGCTCGCCCTGCTGGCGGCCGGTCCGCTGCGCGCGACGCTGCACGGCGTCGTCGTCGCGATCGATACCCGAGCGGGGACGGCGCTGGTCCGTCACGATCCGTTCGGCGGGATGCCGGCGATGACGATGTCGTTCACCGTCGCGCCCGCGGAGCTGGCGCGGCTGCACCCCGGCGATGTGATCGATGCCCAGGCCCAAGCGGCGGACGCTGCGTGGCGGCTGGCGTCGGTGCGGATCGTGGCCACCGCGGCCCCGCAGCGCTATATCCCGGTGCTGGCGGCCGGCGACGCGGTCCCGGACCTGCCGCTGGTCGACCAGGCGGGCCGGCGCTTCTCGTTCCAGCGACTCGGCAGCCGGGTCGCGCTCGTCGCGTTCATCTACACCCGCTGCCCGGACCCCCGGATGTGCCCGCTGGTCTCGGCCAAGTTCGCCCGCTTGCAACGGTTGATCGATCCGTCGACGACGCGCCTGGTCGAAGTCACGCTCGACCCGGCATTCGACACGCCCGCGGTCCTGAAGCGGTACGGCGAGGCCTACGGAGCGCTGGCCGATCGCTGGACCTTCGTGACCGGGAGTGCCGCCGCGGTCGACGAGTTGCAGCGCCGCCTGGGGATCGTTTCGACGCCGGGCGATGGCGGTGCGATCCTGCACACCGAGGCCCTCGTCGTGATCGATCCGGCCGGCCGGATCGCCGAGCGCGTCGACGGCAACGCCTGGACCGCGGAACAAGCCCAAGCGCTTGCGCAGACGGCGCTCAACGAACGGACGAACCCGCTGTTGCGACTCGGGCTGGCATTATCGAGCGGCGTCGCAGCGCTCTGCGGCGGAGGAACCGCCGGCATCACGCTCGCCGCCGCGATCGGGCTCTTCGCCGCGATCCTCGCCGCGATCGCCTTCGCCTTCTTCCGCGCCTTCCGCGCCGGGCATCGCTAGCGCTGAGTCGCGCCACTCCGGCGATCAGTCGAAGCCAAAGAACGTCCCGCGCGTGAGGTTCTGAAGTGTTCACGGCGTGCGGTTTGTACGTGCCTGTCGAGCAAGAGCCGGCTATCAGGGGATCGGGAACGGCCCCGGCGTTGTGTGGTGATCGAGTGCGCCGATCTCACGCTTGCGTGAGTTCTTCGAGCAGGCTGACCAGGGCGCCGGTCGCACCATCGCGCGGGGCGGTCGCCCAGCGCGCGCTCGACGCGGCGCGCAGACGGGCGTTTTCAGCGTCGTCACCGACGATGGTCGCGAGGCCCGCCGCCCAATCGGCGACGTGGAGCGGATCGACGAAGAGCGCGGCTTCGCCGCCGGCTTCACGCACGGCACCGGCGTCGGCGGCGATGACCGCGGTCCCGCAGGCTTGTGCCTCGGTGACGACCAGACCGAAGCCTTCGGCGAGCGAGGGGACCGCGACGGCGCGCGCGGTGCGATAGAGCGTCCGCAACTGCGTATCATCCGCGCGCCGGATCACGGTGAGCGGGTAGGACGCCGCGGCGTCGACGTTGCCGGCGACCACGAGGCGCACGGCGCGGCCGGGGAAGGCGAGCCCGAACGCGGCGAGCAGGCAGGTGAGGTTCTTGCGCCGTTCGCCCCCGCCGACGAAGAGCACGAACGGTTCGGCAAACGGCGACGGCTCGGCGTCCGGCACGAACCAGGGGTCGGGCGCCAGCGGCAGGATCCCGATCCGCTGCGGGTCGAGTCCGAAGCGTTCGGCCAGCGCGTCCCGCGACCACTGGGAGATCGTCGCGATGCGCGTCGCGCACCGCACGGCGCGCCGGATCGGCTGCTGCTCGCGTGCGCGCGCGACCAGGCCGCGGGCCGGAAACCGGAACGCAAAATCATCGTTGATCGTGACCAGCGATGGCCCGGAGGTCGCGAAACGCCAGGCGTTCCAGGGATACCACACGGCGTCAAACGCATCGCGCTCGCGCGCGGCGGCGACCGGCGCGACGGCGGCCCGCTCGCCTGCGATCGAACGGTACGCGCCGGCTGCGGCCGGATCGCGAACCAGCAACGTCACCTGCCACTCGGGTCGCGCGGTCAACTCGCGAACGATCCGGCGAACGTACCGTCCCATGCCGCGCTCATCAGCGCGCAAGTTGAGCGCGTCGACGCCCAGCCGCATCAGCTCGTCGTGTGCGCGAAGAGCACCAGGACGACGTTCGTCGCATTGAACAGCGCGTGGGAGATCATCGAGGAGACCAGCGATCCCGTTCGATAGTAGACGAGTGCGAGCACGAACCCGCCGCAGGCCAGCGGGAAAAGCGCGCTCGGCTCGAAGTGCGCGAGCCCGAAGAGTACGGCGCTGAGCGCCGCCGCGACCAGCGGTGGTGCGAAACGCAGCGCGGCGTTGAAGAAGAAGCCGCGGAAGATCAACTCCTCGACGATCGGCGCTAGCACGCACGCGAGCAACACGAGACCCGCCAGTAGCCCCGGATTGTCGATCGAGGCGACCATGTCGACGACTTTTTCGTGGCTCTCGACGTGGGTCGCGAAGCGTTGGCCGGCGGCCGCGAGTTCGACGACGGCCAGCATCACGGCCGCGCCGCCGATACCGGTGAGGATCTGTTTGCCGCTCGGCGGCGCCAGGCCGAGTTCGCGCAGCGAGCGCCGCGCGACGAGCGGCAAGCCGTACACGACGGCGATCAGCAGCGGCACATAGCCGGCCGCCTGCACCCAGAGCAGTCCCGGCGTCAAGCGGTTGCTCTTGCTTTTCAGCACCGCGACCGAGGCTGGATCGAAGTGCAGGATGATGGCCTGAATCGTCAGGCTCGCAAAAAATGCCGCGCCGAGAATCAACACGAAAAACAGCGTGGGAACGAGGCCGAAGGCATCCGCCGGCCAGCGCTTGGGCGAGAGCGGCGATTCGAAGGTGCGACGGGATGTGGTGATCGACATCGTTCAGGTGAGTCCGCAACAGGTGCCGGAGCGTGTGCGCTTGGCGCGCGGCCGAGGCGCTGCGGCTACCGACGATCCGTCGTAGACGCGCACGCCGCCGAGATACGTACCCACGATCGTCGTCCCCATGATCGCCTCGGGTGCGGCACTCAGCCAGTCGCGATCCATCACCACGAAGTCGGCGAATTTCCCCGGCGCGATCGAACCCGTGACCTCGTCCATGAAGTTGGCGTGAGCGGCCCAGAGCGTCATCGACTTGAGGGCTTCGTTGCGGTTCATCCGCTGCTGCGGATACCAGCCGCCCGGTGGGGAATTCGTTTCGTCCTCGCGCGCGATCGCGGCGTGGAACGTGCGCAGCGGGTTGACCGGTTCGACCGGTGCGTCCGTGCCGTTGGCGATGATGACACCGCTCTCGAGCAGCGAGCGCCACGCGTAGGCGCCCCGCACGCGCTCGGGTCCCAGGCGCGCCTGCGCCCAACCCATGTCGCTGATCTGGTGCGTCGTCTGCATCGACGGGATCACCCCGAGCTGCGCAAAACGCGGAATATCTGCTTGGGCGAGTACCTGCGCGTGTTCGATGCGCAAGCGCGGGTCGGCGACCGGTACCGTGCGTAGCGCAGCCTCGAACGCGTCGAGCACCAGACGATTGGCGCGATCGCCGATCGCGTGCACGCAGGTCTGAAAACCAGCCCGCAGCGCCCGTTCGCAGAACGTTCTTGCACGTGCGCCCGGCTGATCCGCAAGAGACCGGAATTGCCGGGATCGTCGCTGTAGGGTGCGAGCAGGGCGGCCCCGCGCGAACCCAGGGCGCCGTCGGCGAAGAGCTTGATGCTGCGAATCCAGCGCAGGCCGCCGTTCGCTGCGACGACCGGCCCACTCGCGAGATAGCCGGCGATGAGACCGGGGTCGTCCGAGAGCATCGCATAGTGGCGCAGCGTCGCCGCGCCGGCGTCGACGATGCGTTGGTGCGCAGCCAGCATGGCAGCGCTGACGCCCGGTTCGGCGACCGTGGTGAGTCCCCAGCGATTCGCCTGTGCGGCGGCGGCGCGAATCGCGCGTTCCAACTGCGCCGGCGACGGCGGCGGAACGGCCGCTTCGAGCGCGTGCATCGCGTTGTCGATGAAGACACCCGTCGGGACTCCCCGCGCATCGCGCACGATTCGCCCGCCTGCAGGGTCCGGTGTCGCGGCGGTGATGCCGGCGAGCGCCATCGCGGTCGCGTTCGCGAACAACGCGTGACCGTCGACGCGTCCGAGCACGACCGGCCGGTCGGGGAACGCGCGACTCAGTTCGTCGTGGGTCGGAAACGCTTTGTCCGGCCAGCGGTTCTGATCCCAGCCGTCACCGCGGATCCAACGGTCGGGCGAGGTTTTCGCGAACGCGAGCGTGCGCGCGACCAATTCGGCCGGCGAGTTCACGCCGTACAGATCGGCTTCCTGGAGATCGAGCCCTAGCCCCGTGAGGTGGAGATGCGCGTCGATCAATCCCGGCAGCACCGTGCGTCCGGGCAGGTCGAGTACCTCGGTGTGCGAGCCGCGCAGCGCCAGCGCACCGGCGGGCGAGCCGACGTAGACGAACCGGCCCCCGCGCACGGCAAAGGCTTGCGCGTGCGGTTGCGCATCGTCGACGGTGTGGACCGTCGCGCCGGTTACGATCAGATCGGCCGTTCCCGCGGCGGCCCCGGCCGGCTCGCGCGCGAGGGCAGGCGTTCCCGCGACCGCCGCAAGCGTCGCTTTCAAGAACGTCCCGCGCCGCATCGTCATCACGCCCCGCCTTCGGCGCGCATGCGGCATGGCCTAGCTGCGCTCATAGAGCGAGCGCGCGCGTCAACGCGGCGAAATCGGCCAGACTCAGGGTCTCGCCGCGCGCATCGGGACGCAGACCGGCGTTCGTAAGCGCCGTCTCCATCTCGCCTCGCGGCCGAACGAGTGCGAGCGCGAGCGAGTTTGCGACGGTCTTGCGGCGGTACGCGAACGCCGCACGCACGACGCGCTCGAACGTCGCGGGATCGTCGACCTGCACCGGCGGACTCGCGTGCGGCCGCAAAACGATGACGCTCGAAACCACCTTCGGGCGTGGATAGAAATGCGCGGGGCCGACGTTCAGCGCGCGCTCCGTGCTCATGCGCAGGCCGACGGCGACGGTGAGGCTGCCATACTGCGCCGTGCCGGGTTTGGCGAGGAAGCGATCCGCGACGTCCTTTTGGATCATCGCGACGATCCGCTCCGGCGGATGCGGCAAGTCCACCAGGCGCAACAGCAGCGCCGTTGCGATGTTGTACGGGAGATTGCCGGCCACGCGCCACGGGCCCGCGCCGGCCCAGCTCGCAAAATCGAACGCGAGCGCGTCGCCGGTTTCGATCCGCACGCCGGCGAGGTCGTCGCGCGCGCGCAGGATCTCGATCATTCGCGGATCGAGTTCGAGCGCGGTCAGATCGGCGCCCGAGGCCCCAAGCGCCGCGGTGAGCGCGCCGGTCCCGGAACCGATCTCGATGACCCGGTCGCCAGGCGCATCGACGGCGAGGCGCGCGATGCGCGTTGCGATCGCGCCGTCCATGAGAAAATTCTGACCGAAGCGCTTTTGCGGACGGATTCCGTGTGCCGCAAGCAACGCGCGAGGGTGCATGGCGCCGCTTTCGGGGCGCGCGAAGCTTACTCCGGCGCGGTTTTCAAGACGTAGACGACGACCGGCCGGCGGCCGAAGCTCAAGGCGTCCGAGTAGGAATTGAAGCCGAGGTCGATGCGATTGCCGTGAATCGCGCCGCCGGTGTCGCCCGCGAGCGCGATGCCGTAGCCGGGGATGTAGAGATGCGTGCCGAGCGGGATGAGGTGCGGATCGACCGCGACGATCCCGTGACCGGCGTGGCGGCCGATGGCGGTCGTGCCCGAACAGCCCCGGCAATGGGAGGTGTAGGCCGTCGCGATCATCGTCAACGCCGCGCGCGCGAGTTTTTCCGTGCCGTCGAGCCCGTGATGCGCGAGCGTCGCGAACGACGCATATTCCCCAATCCCTTGCACGATCACCCGCGGATGCGGCATGCGCAGCACCCGCGCGGCCAAGAACGAACGGCGTGCGGGTTGCGACGGATCGGGTTGCGAGACCGCGTAGGTCAACTCTTTGGTGCCGGGGTCGCCCGCTGCGATCACGCGCGTTTTCCCCGGCGCGAGCGAAGCGTCGAAGACGTATTTCTTCGTCGGCGCGATCGGCGCGTTCACGCGTTCCAGCCATGACGTGACGTGCGTGATGCGCACGATCGCGTCGGAACTCAGCGCACTGGTGAGTTGCGGCACGATCTGATCGTGCGCGCCGGTCGCGACGTTCTGCATGACGAGCAGGTCGTGGACGGTCGTGGCGGCGGTGCGCAGGTCGCGAGCGGTCCCGTCGACGATCAGCGTGACGGGGACGGCGGCGCGGTACTCGACCGCTTCTCCGTCGCTGAGTGCGGCCGCCGGGTCGGCGGAGAGGGCATCCTCGGGGGCGCGTGTGATGCCGCGTTCGATCAGGAGGTCGTCGACGGTGAGGGAGCGGGTCTCGATGTTCTCGGGGACGCCGTCCCGCACGAGGGTGACGTGCTTGGCGGGGACGTCCGAGGTCAGATCCTTGGCAAGCCCAACCAGGGTCTGGTTGAACGCGCCGGCCCCGAAGGGCAGTAGTAGTCCGAGTGAAAGAACGCCGGTCGCTGCGAGCGACGAAGGTCTGCGTCCGATAACCCAACTCCTTTCCTGGCTGGCGGCCCACGTCGAAGAAGCCTCGCGCTGAACGCACGGTTTCGTCGATCCCGTGATGCCTCGGTCAAGTAGGTAGCGGTTTCGTTACTCCGCTGGCGTGGCGTCTCACGCTGCCACGTTCGCAAGCCATCTTGGCTCGCTAGCCCGCCTCGCACTGCCATGGGCCGGGCGGGCCTCCGGCAATCTACCACGAGATCGCAGCCGCCGTCAAATCCATAACCGGCAGGGAAATCCTCCTGTAGGCGCCGCGCCACCGCAGGGCAAACGTCCATTCCGTGCCTTCGCTCCACGTCGGATTTTTCACCGAGTGCTACCGCCCGATCGTCAACGGCGTCGTCGCGTCGATCGACGCGCTGCGCGCCGGATTGAACGCGCGCGGCGTCGCGGTCACGACGGTCGCGCCGGGCTTTCCGCATTTCACCGATCGCGACGATGCGGTCGTGCGAATTCCTTCGCTGCCGTTGCCGACGCCGACCGAGTATCGGTTGTGCGTACCGTATTTGCGCGCCGGCGATCGCGCGCTGCTGCGCGATCTGAATATCGTCCACACGCATTCACCGTTCGTGACCGGCTGGATGGGCGCGACCTATGCGCGCCGCCGCGGTTTGCCGCTCGTCTACACGTATCACACGCGGCTCGAAGCGTACGCCCATTACGTTCCGGTCATCGAGCGCAAGACGCTCGAACGAGCGGCCGTGAGACTGACGCGGGTGTATGCGAACGCCGCCGACGCGGTGATCGTCCCGACCGCGGCGATGCTCGCGCGTTTGCGCGAACTGGGCGTCACCTCGCGCATCGCGGTCGTGCCGTCGGCGATCGACGTCGATCTTTTCGCGCACGGCCGCCGTTCGACGGCCGTGCGCGCCCTGCTCGGCCCGTCGACGAGCCCGGGGCAGCCTGACGACCGGGCGCCGTTGGTGCTGGCGGTCTCGCGCCTCGCGCGCGAAAAGAACCTCGAAACGGCGATCGCGGCGCTGGGCCACGCGCGCAGCGCCGGGGTTCGCCTGGCGATCGTCGGCGAGGGGCCGCACCGCGCGGCGCTGGAAGCCTTCGCCGCGGCCTGCGGCGTGGCCGATCGCGTGCGCTTCGTCGGCGCGCTCCCGCGCGAGGCGCTCCCGGACGTCTATGCCTCGGCCGACGCGTTTGTGTTTGCCAGCACGACCGAGACCCAGGGCCTGGTCGTCGCCGAGGCGCTGGCGGCCGGGCTGCGCGTGGTGGCGGTCGATACGCCCGCGATGCGCGAGGTCGTGGGGAGCGGCGGTGTCGTCGTCGCGCCGCAGCCCGCGGCCTTGGGGGCGGCCTTGGATCAGGTGCTGGCATTGGGCCGGAATGAAAGTGCCGTACATTTGGCACAGTCGCAGTTTAGCATAGCGACACAGACCCGGCGGATCCTGGACCTCTACGGGGAGGTGCTCGCCGCGAAGGTCGCCTGACTTGACTCGAACACACGTTCGATCTAAGATGAGAGCAAGGAACCTATCATGACGCACGCACTTCGCAATCGCCCCGCCGCCGATGTCGCGATCGGCTATGCGGCCGATCCGAGCGGTTTCGGGATCGCCTACGCGGCGGTCGACACCGGGACGACCTCGAGCGTGGTCCGGATCCCGTTCCGGGTCAAGCGGTTGACCGGCCTCGAGGGGCGGGAAGTAGGGTACGCGGCGGTGGCGGCCGTCGGGATGCATCTCCGCTCGCGCGGCTTCGGCCGGGTGCGTCTGCGGATCGCCGACGCCGGTGCCGTCGCCGAACTCTCCGGGTCGGGGAGCGTCCCGGCCGCGCTCGCGATGTCCTATGTCGCGGTTCGTTGCATGCTGCACGGATTCGCGGCCGCCCGGCTCGAATGCGCGCAGCCCGTTGACGTCGCCGATCTCACCAACCGGGCAAGCGCCGAAGCCGCCTTGCACGTCGCCGCCTGACCGGCGGCTGCGCCGGATCGACGTTCCCCACGGAACGCTCGATCTCGCGCGCTTCCTGATCGGAACGCAGCTCGTCCGGCGCTTTTCCGACGGGACGCTGGCGGGCGGGCGGATCGTGGAGACCGAGGCCTATACCGCCGGCGATCCGAGTTCGCACGCGTTTCGCGGCCCGACCGAGCGCAATCGTGCGATGTTCGGCCTGCCGTTTTGCACCTATGTCTACTTCATCTACGGCTCCGCGTGGTGCCTGAACGTCACCAGCGAAGCGCCGGGCATCGGTGCCGCGGTGCTCATCCGGGCGCTCGAGCCGCTCTTCGGTCTGGCGGCGATGCAGGCCGCGCGTGGGCCGGCGATCGCGCCGCGCGATCTGGCCCGGGGACCGGGGCGGCTCTGCGCAGCCTTGGGGATCGACCGCAGCTTCGACCGGCTCGATCTCGAGACGAGCCCGGCGCTCTGGCTCGAACCTGCGCCCCCGGGCGCCGCGCCGCTGCCCGTCGCCGCCTCGGCCCGCATCGGGATCAGCAAGGCAGCCGAGATCGAGCACCGCTTCTTCGTACCGGGCAGCCGCTGGGTGAGCGGTCCGCGACGCGCCGCGAAATGAGTCCGCTACCGCATCGGCGTATGCTGCGGTACATTCCCCTCGCGTGCCGGTGTCGCAACGCTTTCGCGTTCCGCCGACGCCGCGTATGCACGAGCAGAAGAGAGTCCTCCGCTGCAATTCGATCAACGCCCCCCGACAAACGGAAGCGGCGGCCGTCGCCGCCGTTCGCGCCGCGGCCGCGGCCGGCCCGAGACCGGCGCCCCGCCGCCGCAAGAACGTCTTCAACCAACCGGAATTTCCGCAACCCGTCGGTCCGCCGCTGCTCTCGCAGACGCAACTCGACGCGATGAGCAAGACCGAACTCAACGAACTCGCGAAGACGTTCGAGATCGCGACACCCGTCAAGGTGAAGAAGGACGAACTCGTCGCGCAGATTCTCGAGATCCAAGCTCAGCGCTCGGGGCTCGAAGTCGCCAGCGGCGTACTCGACGTCTTGCCGGAAGGCTACGGTTTCTTGCGCCGCTCCGGGTATCTGCCCGGCGCCGACGACATCTATATTTCGCAGTCGCAGATCCGCCGGTTCGAGTTACGGCGCGGCGATCTCGTCGCGGGCCAGGTTCGCAAGCCCAAGGAGAACGAGAAGTACTACGGCATCGTCAAGGTCGAGTCGATCAACGGTTACGATCCTGAAGCGATTCGCGAACGCCGCACGTTCGACGAACTCACGCCGATCCTGCCCGCGAAGCGCTACGTGCTCGCCGGCAAAGCCGGCGGTCTGATCGGCCGGGCGATCGATCTGTACGCGCCGCTCGCGAAGGGGACGCGCGGCTTGATCGTCGCACCGCCGCGCTCGGGCAAGACCCGGATCGTGAAAGCCGTCGCCGCCGCGCTCGCGGCGAACGCGCCCGAGACGCGCGTCATCGTGCTGCTCGTCGACGAGCGTCCCGAAGACGTCACCGAACTTTCGCATTCGATCGATGCCGAAGTCGTCGCGACGAGTTTCGACGACCATCCCGACAGTCACGCGGCGGTCGCCGAACTCGCGCTCGAGCGCGCGAAGCGGCTGGTCGAGCTGGGTCACAACGTCGTGGTGCTGGTCGATTCGATGGCTCGCCTGGTGCGTGCGTATGCCGGCAGCGGCAACGGCGGCCGCGGCTTCGATCCGGCCACCTTGCAGAAGCCCAAGCGTTTCTTCGGCGCCGCCCGGGCCTGCGAAGAAGGCGGCTCGCTCGCGATCCTCGCGACGGCGAACACCGAGACCGGCAACCGGCTCGATGACGCGATCGTCGAAGAGCTGCGCGGCCTGGCAAACATGGAGATCGGCCTCTCGCGGACGCTGGCGGATGCGCGCATCTTTCCGGCGATCGATCTGCGGGCGTCGAGCGCGCGCAACGAAGCGGAGTTGCTCTCGGAAATCGAGTTGCGCAAGATCGCGCTGCTGCGTCGCGCGACGGCCAGGCTGGGCGTCCTGCAAGCCGGCGAAGCGACGATCGAATCGCTGGCCAAGACAAAGACGAACGACGACTTCGTCGGCGGTCTTACCGAGAAATCGGTCGCCGCACTCGTCTAATGATGCGGCTCCAGCGATTCCTCGCGCAGGCGGGGATCGCATCGCGCCGCAAGGCGGAAGAGCTGATCGTCGCGGGTACCGTGCGGGTCAACGGCACGGTCGTCCGCGAACTCGGCACGGTCGTCGACGAGTCGCACGACCGGGTCGAGTATGACGGTCGCGTGCTCGCGCTCGCCGCGACGCACGCGTATTACATCTTGCACAAACCGTTCGGCGTGATGACCACGATGCGCGATCCCGAGGGACGCCGGACGGTCGCCGATCTCGTGCGCGCGGCCGGCGTCGCGCGGCGAGTCGTGCCGGTCGGCCGGCTCGATTACGATACCGCCGGCGTCTTGCTGCTCACGGACGACGGCGAACTCGCGAACGTGCTCACCCATCCGCGCTACGGGGTGGAGAAGACCTACCGGGCGACGATTCGCGGCCGCCTCTCGGCGCAGGACGTCCAGGCGCTGCGCGAGGGCGTCCGGCTCGACGACGGCACCGCCGCGCCCGCCGGACTGCACGTCATCGCGGTGCGCCGCACGCACGCGGTGGTCGACATCACGATTCACGAAGGACGCAATCGCCAGGTACGGCGCATGTTCGAGACGCTCGGGCACCGCGTCGAGTCGCTCGTGCGCCTGCGCTTCGGACCGTTGGCGCTGGGCGAACTCGCGGCGGGTCAACTGCGGCCCGCGACCGAGAAAGAAGTCCGTGAATTGCGGGCCGCCGGCGCATGATGGTACGCGGCATTCGCGGCGCGATCACCGTCGAGCGGGATGAACCCGCAGCGATCGTCGATGCGACCGAACGGCTCCTGCGCGAGATCGTCGCCGCGAACGATCTCGATCCGCTCGACATCGCCTCGGTCCTCTTTACGGTCACGCCTGATCTCGTGTCGGAGTTCCCGGCCGCCGCCGCGCGGCGTATCGGCTGGTTGCGCGTGCCGCTCTTGAACTTCACCGAGATCGGCGTCCCCGGCCGGCTGGCGCGCTGCGTTCGCGTGCTGGTGCATTGGAACACGGATCGGGCCCAGGACGCGATCGTGCACATCTATCTCGAAGGTGCGCGGGTGCTCCGTCCGGACCTGGAGCGCAAATGAGTTTTTCACGCATCGGGATCGCCGGGGTCGGGCTCATCGGCGGTTCGATCGGCCTGGCCGCGCGCGCGACCGGCGCGGCCATCACCGGCTACGATCGCGATCCGGCGACGCTCAAACGGGCGCGGGCGCGCGGCGCGATCGACCGCAGCACGTCCTCACTGGCCGGGCTGGCGCGCGATACGGATCTGCTCGTGATCGCGCTGCCGCTGCCGGCCACGCTGGCCGCGCTGCATGAACTCGGCGAACTGGCAGCTCCCATCATCAACGTCGCATCGGTCAAGGTTCCCGTCGTCGAGGCGGCGCGCGCCCTGCCGCATTTCGTCGGCACCCATCCGATGGCCGGACGTGAACGGGGCGGAATCGACGCCGCCGACGGCGCTCTCTTTCGCGATGCCACCTGGGCCATCGACGCCGGCGCGCCGGCCGCGACGGCGCGCCGCGTCGCCGCGTTCGTGGGCTCGCTCGGCGCGAAAGCCGTCACGATCGGCGCGCACGAGCACGACCGGCTGGTCGCCTCGACGTCGCATCTTCCGCAGAGTCTGGCGGTGGCGCTCGGCACGCATCTGGCGGCGGTGGTCGCGCAGGACGACCGGGCCCGGGAACTCTGTGGGCCGGGGATCCGTTCGATGCTGCGCCTGGCGCGCTCTCCCCTGGACATCTGGGAACCGATCTTGCGCGCGAACGCGCGACCGCTCGCCGGCGAGTTGCACGCGCTCGCGCGGTTGCTCGAAGCGGCGGCGCTGGGTTTGGATCAAGGAGACATTTCCCCGCTCGCGTCGTATTTCGGGGACGCCGCTCGCATCGCCGGCGTGCTCGATCCCTGAGGAGGACCATGTTTCATCAACGCCGCTCCGCCGCCGCCGCGCTGTGCGCGCTCGCGTTCGTCGTGCCGCTCGCGGCCGGCGCTCAGCCCGAGGGAAAGTTCACTTCCGCCAAGCTGACGACGCGCGGAACGAACACCTCTGCCGTGGCCGGCCCCGGGCTCGTGACCGTGAGAGTGTACGTCAAGGCGAACGGTTCGGTCGGCGTCACCGCGGTCAACCGCTCGAGCAATCCCGCCGACAACGCCGCGGCGCTGGAAATCGCGCGCACGTCGCACTATGTGGCGGCGACCTTGGACCGCAAACCGGTCTCGTCGTACTTTACCTACGTGTTGGAATTCTCGAGTGCGGGCGCGGTCGCCGTGCGGGAGGCGGGTTTTGCGGCGGCGACGCTCGAGCATGCCGCGGCGCTCGTACGCGACGGGAGATACGCCGCGGCCAAGGAAGTGCTCGGCACGTTCCTGAGCACGTCGCCGGACGATCAGCAAGCGAATCTGCTGCTCGCCGCCGCCGATTCGTTCACGAGCGATTACGTCGCCGCTGCGGCTGCATACGACAAGGCCGGCACGATTCCCGATTCGTACAAGAGCCTCGCCGGCCAAGCGTACACGAAGTCCGCGAACGATGCCTTCCAGGCGAAGAACTATGCCGCAGCGATCGCCCTCAGCGGTAAGAGCATCGCGATCAACGGGAACGTCGATGCCTACAACACGCGCGGGACGGCGGAACTCGAAACGCAGCAGTACGACGCGGCGATCGCCGACCTGGAGAAGGCGCGAGCGCTCGTCGGGAGTGCCTCGGCCCACGCGCAAGCCGTCGTGATCGCCAACCTGGGTGCGGCATATATAGCCAGCGGCCAGCTCGCGCGAGGGGTGGAGCTTGCCAAGCTGGTTCAGACTCTCGATCCGAGCGTGACGATCGTTCAGGAGGCCATCTTCCAGCAACAAGTCAACAAGGCAAGCGCCGCCACGCAGGGCGGCGACTTTGCAACCGCTGCGCAGATCCTCGACGAGACGGCGGGTGAAGCGCCGAAATACGCGGTCGTGCTGTACACCGCCTCGGCAACGAACCTCGCGAAGGTGGCCAAGCCCGACTGGAAAGCCGTCAAGGCGGAAGCGGACAAAGCCCTCGCGGTCGATCCCAACAACGTCGAGGCGAACTATGCGGCCGGCTATGCGCTTTCCCAGCAAAATCAAATAAAAGAAGCCAATCCCTATTTCATCCGCGCGCAGACCGCGATCAAGAACGGCGCGAAGGTCAGCGACCCAAGCTTGCCGGCAAAAATAGACAACGCGGTGAAACAAACGGGCGGCGGAAACTAGGAACCTTTACGAGTACCTCCGGCGGGTAGACGAGGATTCGGAGCGGAGGGGCACCAAAGCCCTTCCCCTCACTCGGGAGGCGGATTTCCCCGAGCATCCCTTTATTTGTCCCCACTACCCTCAACGTCTTGGAGGCGTAAGTACAGCGTGGACTTTGGCAATTTTCTGGATTTCATCGTCAAGGGCGGTCCCGCGATGTGGATCCTCATGGTCCTTTCGGTGCTCGCGATCGCGATCGTCATCGAACGGTTGTTCTTCTTCGCGACGCAGCACGCGGATTCGAAAGCACTGCTGCGCCAGATCGGCCAACGAGTCGCCGCCGACGATCTGAGCGGCGCTTTGAAAATCTGCCAAGAGAACAAAGGGATGCTGCCGCGCATTCTGGCGTTCGGTCTGCAGCGCGGTGAAAAGAATCGCGCCGACATCACCGACGCGCTCTCGATCGCGCTAATGGAGAACCTCAACTCGCTCGAGCGCAACCTCGGCATCATCGGAACGATCGCCGTCATCGCTCCCTTCGTGGGGCTCTTCGGTACGGTGCTCGGCATCATCAAGGCGTTCCAAGACATCGCACTCAAGGGCAATTCGACGCCGGCCGTCGTCGCCGCCGGCGTTTCCGAAGCGCTCATCACGACGGCCGCCGGTCTGTTCGTCGCGGTCGTTTCGGTCGTCTTTTTCAACTACTTCAAGACGCGCATCAAGACGTACAACCAGGATATGATCGTCGCGGCCAACCAGCTCGCCGAGATGCTGCACTTCCACAACACCGGCGCGCCGATCCCGACCGACCTCTACCAGCCCGTCAAGTAGGAGCGGGCTTCCATGTCGATGGTGTCGTCCGCCGGTGACGACGAGGTCATGGCCGAGATCAACATCACGCCGTTTACGGACGTGCTACTGGTGTTGCTCATCATCTTCATGATTCTCGCGGCGCTGATCACCCCGCCCGGCTTCCAGAAACAGCTCCCGGACAACAGCACGAACAACCCGACCCCCGTCCAGCAGCACAAGAACGACATCGAGGTGCTGGTGAACGAAACGGGCCGCATTTTCGTCGACGACAAAGAGTCCAACGTGAAGAACATCTATTCGGACATGTATCAGGCGGGAAAGCGCAAGGGGTTCAAGACCCACGTGGCGCTCACCGCGGACGTAAAGGCGCAGTACGGGATCATCATCCGGATCCTCGACGCCGCGAAAGATGCGGGTCTCGACGACGTCGGATTCGTCACTTCCTAACAGAACGACAGCGAGGCATCTGAAGCAGCGTGGCGGTCTCCACCGGTCAAGGCGAAGAAGAAGTGATGTCGACGATCAACATCACGCCCTTCACGGACGTGTTGTTGGTCCTGCTGATCATCTTCATCATTCTGGCGTCGGTCACCAAAGAACCGCCGCTGCCCTTGGCGCACAACAAGGAGAAGGTCGAACCCTCGCAGATCGTCGTGACGATCGACGACAAGAACAAAATCTCGGTCGGCTCGAACATCGTCGATGAAGCCGGGGCCACCAAGGCGTTCGCCGAACTGGCCTCGGCGACGAATCACCGCCTCAAGACCGTAATCATCAAGGCCGATCCGAAGGCGAGTTTCGGAACCATCTTGCGCGTGATGGACGCGGCGAAACAAGCAGATTTGACCGGTTTTGGCCTTGCCAACAAGGTCGAAGGCGCGGCGAAGGACTAGGCGTGGCAGATCAACCACCGAGCCGCCCGCCGGCCCCGGTCGTGCAGCGGGCACGCAACTTTTTGCTCTACGGTTTTCTGATCTCGATCGCGCTGCATTTGCTGCTCGGGCCTCTGGTGAATTTCAAGGTCGAGGAGACGCAGCCGGACGCGGTCCGGAAGATTACGGTCACCCACGTGCCGACGCCGCCGCCGACGCCGCCGCCGACCCCGCCTCCGACCCCGACGCCGCCGCCCACGCCGCCGCCGAAATCCACGCCGCCGCCGAGCACGCCGGCGCCGGCGCAGCCCAAGATCAAGATCAACACGCTCCAGACGCACTCGACGGGCGGCACGGCGGGCGAGCGAAACCAGCACACGTCCGGCTCCGTGAACGGCGTGCCTTCCGGGACGACGACGGCTGCGGCCGTGGCACCGGTGGCGACGCCGGAGCCGGCGACGCCCACGCCCACGCCGCCGCCGTTGTGCGCGAGCCCGAACGTCGCCCCGCGGGTCGTCAATCCGGTACCGCCCGATGAGCCGCCGCTCGCGCAGCAGCAAGGGATCACCGGGGTGGTGCGCGTCATCGTCTCGCTCGACGAGAAATCGCACTTGGTCGGTGCGCCGACGATCCAGAGTTCACCCAGCAAAATCCTGGACAACGCGGCGCTCGCCGCGGCCCGTCAATCGACGTACCAAACCGAGATCCAGAATTGCAAGCCGGTCGCAGCGAAATATATCTACGAGGTCGAGTTCGCGTCCCAGTAGGATTTGCGCGTTAACGCCGGGCTAGAGGATGCCCAGGTCGCGCAGGTGGTGGATCGTGTCGATATAGCGCAGGAGCGCACGCGCGTGGGTTTCGCGCGGGTCGATGAACGCCACGCCCGTGCGGTATTTTCCGATGATTTCGTCGTAGCGCGACCAGCGGACCGAAGCGGCGATGCGCAGCTTCGGGGTCGTGTCGCCTTTGAGTTCGAGTTCGATCGTGATCACCCCGGCAATCGGAAGCGCCGCGTTGGTCAGCATCGCAAGGCCGCCCGGACCGATATCGTAGGTCTCGGTGAACTCGGGTTCGACATCCGCGGCGATAGTGTACGAAACGAGCAGCGCATCGCCGACCCGGCGGTGCTCCCGCAATTCGTCCTTCGATTGGTCGATCACCGCGTGCGCTTCATCGGTGCTCGCTAGGAAACCCTGCCTTACCGCGCGTAGCCACGATCTTCGTGACGTTTGTCCAAGCGATGCTCCTCGCGGTGCTGCAAGGCGTGAGCGAACTCTTCCCGATCAGCTCGCTTGGGCATACGGTCCTGGTTCCGAGGCTGCTGGGCTGGCCGATCGTGGAATCCGACGAGTCATTTCTCGCCTTCGTCGTCGCGCTGCACCTCGGCACGGCGCTTGCGCTGGTCGTCTTCTACTGGCGAACGTGGCTTGGAATCGTGCGCGGCTTCGTGCGCAGCGTGGTCCGCGGGCGAATCGGCGCGGATCGCGACGAGCGCATCGCCTGGCTGCTCGTCGCGGGGACGATCCCGGTCGGGGTCCTGGGCGTGGTCTTCCAGGCGTCGGTGCGGGCGCTCTTCGGCTCACCGCTCTGGGTCTCGATCTTCCTGATCGTGAATGCGTTCATCATGTTCGCGGGCGAGGCGCTGCGCCGGGCTCGCCGGCAGGGTCGGCCGGTGCCGCTTCCGCGCCTGGGCTGGCCGCAAGGCGTCCTCGTCGGCTGCGCGCAGGGCTTCGCCCTCCTGCCGGGGATTTCGCGCTCCGGGTCGGCGATCGTCGCGGGGCTACTGGCCGGCCTCGACCATGAGGACGCCGCGGAGTATTCGTTCCTGCTCGCGACCCCGGTCATCTTGGCCGCAGGCGCGCTGGAAGTCCCCAAGCTCTTCGCCCCCGAGGTCCACGGGATCGCGATGGAGGCGCTGGCCGGCGGCCTGCTCGCGGCCGTTACCGCCTACGCCTCGGTGGCCTTTCTCACACGCTACTTCAAGCACAATGATCTGCGACCGTTCGGATGGTATTGTCTGGTCCTGGGCGCCGTCGCCGCCGTTCTCTTCGCCTCGAAAGTGATCTCGTGAAAGCCGTAGCGCTGCTGCTCGCCGTCGTGTTCTTCGTCATCGCGATTCTCTATCTCACCGGTCACGGCTACCCCGCGGGCGTGCATTACAAGCACGCCATCCTCGCGTTCGTGCTGGCCGTCCTCTCGCTGGTCTGGTTCCGGTTTGTGTCGAGCCCGGCTAGTTCTTCCCGATGACGTAGACTTCGTCGGAGTAGGGCGCGATCGTCTCGACGGTCGTGCGGTGCGGTGCGAATATCCGCTCGAAGCGCGCCGCTTCGGCTGCGGTCGTTTGCACGATGACGTACGGGAACGCTTTGGCCGCTGCCAGCACGCTGGAGATCGCACGATCGTAGCTGGCGTCGTCGCTGGTCCGTAGCCCGAAGATCGTGTCGCGATAGTAGTGCTCGATGTTGAGGTAGGGATTGCCCTGCCACCACGCTTCCCACATCCAGGTGCGCGCGTCGGCCTTCTTCGCGGCGTTCTTTCCGGGCGGACTGAAATAGGCGCAATCAGCCGCCGTCGCGCCGAGCGTCGCACTGAAATCCGCGCGACGCACGGTATTGCGCGCGTTGTTCGTGCACACCAGGCGTTCGGTTTCGCGGATGTAGCGCCAGGCGAGTTCGCTCGGCGGCACATCGGCCATCTCGTCAGGCGCCAGTGCTTTCTGCAGCCAGTAGCACAGCACGTGCCAGAGCCCGACGATCGCGAGTCCCGTTTGCCCGTCGCTGCGCAGGTTGTGCACGTTGGCGTGCCAGACGCCGAGATACGTGCATTGTTCTTCGGAGAAGAAGACGCCGTCCCAGCCCTTGAAGAGGTCGACCGGGTAGATGCGGCCGGGCAGCATCTCGACGATCTCGGCGACTTCGCTATCGCGCAGGATCGTGAAATCGTTGACGACCAAGCCTTCACCCGCGCGTACGAACCACTCCACTAAGTCGCCGCCGTGCACGCGAATGCCGTGGCGCTTGAGATAGTTGAGATGGTTGGGCACGCCCATGAACGGATCGACGACCGAACCGATGTCGCGTTCGAGAAAGAGATCGGCCAGTCGCGAGCCCGAGACGCGCCGGGTGCGCTCGCTCAGGTCGATCACGGTCCACCGCGCGCGGCGACGTACGCCGCGACGAGCGCCGGATCGAATTGCGATCCTGCGGCAGCCGCGAGGCGCACGTAGACGCCGGGCGAATCGCCGGTGACGCGCAGGCCGGCGGCATACTCCATCGCATCGGCGGCCAGCGCCACGGCGAGCATGCCCGCGACCGTCGGAATGTCCGCGCCGGCGAGACGCCCCGGGAGGCCGCTGCCGTCGAACCACTCCGCAGTCGCACCGAGCAGCGGCGCGAATTCGGCAAACGCGGGCGAAACACCCAGGATGCGCTTCGCCGTCAGAGCGTCGACCGCGCGCGCGTCACGGCCGAGCCGCGAGAGCGGGTCGTAATCGTCACCGGGCAGCGCGTCATGCAGGCGGCCCAGCGCCGTGAGGACGGCCGCGAACGCGGCGCGTTCAACGTCTTCGCCGGCGAGCGGCCCCATCGTCCGCAGAATCGCCGCAAGCCGTTCACCGCGCCCGCTCGTGCGTTCGTCGCGGGCGTCGATCTCGCGGCAGACGGCCGCCACGGACGCGCGCGGATCGAAGGCGCCGGAGTCCCACGCGATCGTCACCGGAACCTCGAACGTCTCCGCTTTCGCGGCAAAAAACGTCCGAAATTCGTGCACGGCCGTCACCGAGAACGTCTGCCCGCTCGCGCCTGCGAGGGCGAAGAAGGCCTCGGCGGGCGAGGCGTGTTCGCCGTTGGATTCGAGGCCTTCCACGAAGGCGCGCACCACGTTGATCGCCATCGCCGCCGGCGGGATGCCGTTCCAGCGCAGACGATCGGGATAGCCGGTGCCGTCGAACGATTCGCGATGCCAGCGCACGTAATCCGCGGTCGCGGGCGGCAAACCCGGCATCGCGGCGATGATCCGCGCGCCGTGAACCGGGACGTCCCACTGCTCGATCGCGCGTTCGCGTTCGCTCGCCGGCGCGCGGAGCGGTGCCCGGACGCACCCGATCGCATGCAGGGCACCTGCGAAATAGCTCGCGGCGACGGTCTCCGGCGAGCAGCCGCGATGCATGGCAAAATTTGCGGCGACGGTCGCGACGCGCATACCGAAGCCAAGCCCGTGGCCGCTGAGCGTATCGCCGATCGCGCTCAGCAGCCGGACTGCGTCGGACGTTGCTGGGTTCGCAGACCGTAACAGTGGCATTGGCGTCTATCGCGAAGGTTCACCGCATGGTGGAGAAACCCTCACACATCGCCGCCGACGGATCGCTCGTGATGGTCAACGTCGGCCACAAAACCGTTACCCGGCGCAGCGCGCGCGCGGAAGCGTTCGTTCGAATGAGTGCCACGACGGCTGCCGCTTTGCGCGCCGCGACGTTACCCAAGGGCGACGCCTTCGTGGCGGCGCAACTGGCCGGAATCGCGGCCGCCAAGCAAACCGGCACGCTCATCCCGCTGGCCCATCCGCTCCCGCTCAACGCGGTCGCCGTCCGCTTCGAGTGGCCCGAGCCCTGCCTCGTGCGGATCGAAACGGAAGCAAACACCGATGGGAAGACGGGCGTCGAAATGGAAGCCATGGTGGCCGCAAGCGTGGCGGCGCTTACTCTCTATGATATGTGCAAGGCGCTGGAAAAAGGGATCGAGATCGTGAGCGTACGCTTACTCGAAAAGACGGGCGGTAAGAGCGGCGATTGGCGGCGACCGTGAGTACGGCGTTCGACTGCGCGGTCATCGTTCTCTCGGACCGGGCGGCGGCCGGAACCCGCCCGGACGGCTGCATCCCGGTCGTCCGCGAATCGCTGGGGCCGGCGTTCAGGCTCTGCGCCGAGCGCGTGATCCCCGATGAGCCGGCCTTGCTCCAGGCCGCGCTGATCGAATTCGCCGATGCCGGCGTTCCGTTGGTCCTGACCAGCGGCGGCACGGGGCTCGGACGGCGGGACCGCACGCCGCAGGCGACCGCCGCGGTGCTCGACTACGAGGTGCCGGGGATCCCCGAGGCGATGCGCGGTGCTTCGCTGGCGACCGTTCCGACCGCGATGCTCTCGCGCGCCGTGGCCGGGGTGCGCGACCGGACCCTGATCGTCAACCTGCCGGGGAGCCCGAAGGCGGTGCGTGAGACGTTGGGCACAATCGTGCCGGCCCTGCCGCACGCGCTGGCCCTGCTCGCGCAGAGCGTGGCGGACGGGTGATTGGTGCAACGATGCTCGCCGAAGGAAGGTAGAGAGAAGCGATGACGTTCGGCCAAGCCCAGGCCTACCTGTTAGGCACCATCAACGAGACCGCTTCGCGCCGCCTTCCCCACCGGCTCGACCGGATGCGCGCGCTGCTGGCCGCGCTCGGCGATCCGCAAGACCGCTACCCCACCGTTCACGTCGGCGGGACGAGCGGGAAGGGGTCGACGGCGACGATGATCGCCGCGATGCTCAGCGCCGCCGGCAAGCGCGTCGGCTTGCACACCAAGCCGCACTTGAGTTCGGTCACCGAACGCGCCCGGATCGACGGCCTGCCGATCTCGAACGAGCGCTTCGGCGAGTTGCTCGGCGAGATGATGCCGGCGATCGAACGGGTCGCGCGCGATCACGGCCGCGCATCGTACTACGAAACCTTGCTCGCGATCGCGTTCTTGTACTTCGCGCAGGAGGGCGTCAACGTCGCGGTCATCGAGGTCGGAGTCGGCGGACGGCTCGATGGAACCAACGTGCTCGTCCCGCAGGTGTCCATCATCACAAACGTCGCGCTCGACCATACCGACATACTCGGCGACACGCCGGCGCTGATCGCGGCGGATAAAGTCGGCATCGCCAAGCCCGGCGTGCCGCTGGTGAGCGACGTGACTGATCCCGACGCGCGCGCCGTGATCGAAGCCGGCACGCGGGAAGCCGGCTCGCCGTTCATCTCGGTGCGCGACGAGGTGATCGTCACGCCGCAGGCCGGCGCGCGCTACGGCCAATCGTTCGCGGTCACGACCCCCGTCGACCACTACGAGATCGCCTTGCCGGTCCTGGGCAGTTTCCAGCAGCGCAACGCGGCAACCGCGATCCGCGCGGCCGAATTGTTGCCCCCCGGACTGCGTCCGGATCGCGAGGCGGTCGAGAGCGGACTCGCGCGGCTCGTCGTCCCGGGCCGCATGGAGTTCCACCCCGCGCATCCTTCGGTGATTTTCGATATCGCGCACAATCCGGATAAGGCGACGAACCTCTGCCGGGCGCTGCTCGAGACCTTTCCCGGCCGCCGGTTCGCGTTCGTCATCGCGCTCACGCAGACCAAGGACGCGAGCGCGACGCTGGCGCCGTTCGCCAAAATGCCCGGCACGTTCACGTTCACCTCGTTCGAGACGGCGGGACGGGTCGCGATCCGGCCGCAGCGGCTGGCCTCGATCGCGGGCGAACTGGGCATCTGGGGTCGCGCGCTCGCCGATCCCGTCGATGCGTTTTCGGTCGCGCGCCGGGGCGCCGACGCGAGCGATATCGTGGTCGTGACCGGGTCGACGTTCGTCGTCGCGACGTTGCGCGACTGGTGGTTCGCGAACGTCGCCAGCAGTGTTTGAGCCGCCGGCGCCGGTAGCTGCCGGGCGCGGCGCGCTGCGTCTGCACGGTCGCGAGCTGGCCTGGGGAACGCGCACCTACGTCATGGGGATCGTCAACCTCGCGCCGGACTCGTTCTCCGGCGACGGCGTTCCCGATCCTGGTTTGGCTGCCGCTTTTGCGTCCGATCAACTCGCGCGCGGCGCGGACCTGATCGACATCGGTGCGGAGTCGACCCGCCCCGGTCATCGGCCGGTCGACGCCGCGACCGAAGCGGCCCGGCTCGTCCCCGCGATCGCCGCGCTGCGTGCGCGCGAGCCCGCCGCGATCGTCTCGGTCGATACGTTCAAACCGCAGGTCTTCCGCGCGGCGCACGCCGCGGGCGGCGACCTGCTCAACTCGGTCTGGGGCCTCTCGGATGAACTGCTGGCGCTGGCGGTCGAACTGGATGTGCCGGTCGTTGTGATGCACAACAAAGCGGTCGCGGTCTACGAAGGCAACGTCGTCGACGACGTGTTGCGCGCGCTCGATGCGAGCGCGGCGCGCGCCGTCCGCGCGGGACTCCGTCTCGAGCGGATCATCCTCGATCCCGGGATCGGCTTCGGCAAACTTCCCGAACACAATCTGGCGCTCTTGGGCGCGCTCGGGCGTCTGGTTGGCCTCGGGTTTCCGACGCTGCTCGGCACGTCGCGCAAGTCGACGATCGGAAAACTGACCGGCCGGGGCGTCGACGCGCGCGCGTTCGGGACCGCCGCGACCGTCGCGCTCGCCGCGCAGGCGGGGATCGACGTGGTGCGCGTGCACGACGTCGCCGAACAATGCGACGTGCTGCGCGTCGCCGATGCCATCGTGCGCGGCTGGCGCCCCGCAGGCTGGACGGAAACGTTGCCGTGAGCGGGGCCGACCGGATCGAACTGCGCGGGATTCGCGTGTTCGCCCGGCACGGCGCGAACCCGGGCGAACGCGACGTTCCACAGCCCTTCGATATCGACGTGTCGGCGGAGATCGATCTCGCGGCGGCCCGGCGCAGCGACGCACTCGCGGACACGCTCGACTACGACGCGCTGCACCGGCGGATCGTCGCGCTCACCAGCGGCAGCTCGTATGCGCTCCTGGAACGGCTCGGCGATGCGATCCTGGCTACGATCCTGGCCGACGACCGGATCGCCGGCGCGAGCGTGACGATCGCCAAACCGCGGCTCTTGGCCGGCGCCACGCCGGTCGTGACGGTGCATGGCACGCGCGCAGATCGGGATCGGCGCTAACCTCGGCGACGCGGCCGCCACCGTGCAGTTCGCGATCGAACGGCTCGCTGAACTGGGAACGGTGACTGCCCGCTCCGCGCTCTACCGCACGCGCGCCTGGGGCGTGACCGGGCAACCGGATTTCATCAATGCGGCTGCGTCGCTCGAGACGGAACTCGGGCCTTACGCGCTGCTGGCGGAACTCAAACGGCTCGAGACCGAGATCGGCCGCGTGCCGACGTTCCGTTGGGGCCCGCGCACGATCGACCTCGACATCCTGGACTACGCGGGCGTCCGGCTCGACGATCCGGAACTGACGATCCCACACCTCCGTTTGCACGAGCGCGCGTTCGCGCTCGTCCCGCTCGCCGAGATCGCGCCCGCCTACGCCGACCTGCGCGACGCGTTGCCCGCCGCCGCGCGAAACGAAGTCGAGCGGCTCGCCGGCGGCTAGGCTATGCCCCGCTGCCGTCGTTCGCAGCGTCGCGTGCGGCGAGCACCGGCTCGTAGACTTTGTTTGCGATGAAGAGGTCGAGCAGCGCCCGATCGATCTTGCCGCGCTCGGCGAATTCCTCGACCAGGACGTCGAGCGCTTTTTCGAGCGGCATCGCCGGTTTGTAGGGCCGGTCGTTCGCCGTCAGCGCGTCGAACACGTCGCTGATCGTGAGCAGACGAACTTGCGGCGCGATCTGGTCGCCCCGTAAGCCGCGCGGATACCCCGAGCCGTCGAGATGCTCGTGGTGTCCGTAAGCGTACTCGGGCACCAGCGGCCAGGGGGTCTGCGACCACGGGATCTCGCGCAGGAAATGGAAGGACTGTGTGACGTGTTGCTCCATCGTGCAGCGCTCCTGTGCCGAGAGCGAGCCGCGCGCGATCCGGAGATAGTCGATCTCGTGCGCGTCGAGCAAGGGTTTCTCAGCGTCGAGATCGCGGTACGTCAGGTTCGCGATCCCTTCGAGCAGACCGGCAACGTCGCCGGGAACGACTCGCGGCTCGTTCGCATCTTCGACTGCCGCGAACAGTTCGCGCAGCCGCGCCATCCGCAAGTCGCGTTCGCTCTCGATCTGTGCGAAGCGTGGATCGCCGACCGGCGTCCCCCGTCCCATGAGGTCGATGATCTTGCGGCCGGCCTGCGACTCGATCTGCTCGATCGCCACGGCGAAACGCAGCCGCACGGTGTCGAGCCGGCCGTCGGGCAGTTTCTTAGCCTTTCCGAAGATGTACTCGGGGACGGCGACTTTGCCGAAATCGTGGAGCAGTGCGGCGTAACGCAACTCGCGCAATTGATCGGCATCGAAGTGGACGCCGGCGAAGGGTCCTGCTTCGATGCGGTTGATGGTCTGGGCTTGGCGTACGGAGAGTTCGGCGACGCGCGCCGAATGGCCCTGAGTGGCTTTGTCACGGACTTCGATCGCTTTGACCGAGGCGCGAACGAACTGCTCGAAAAGATCCTGAATCGACGCCAGGAGCGCGTCGTTCTCGAGCGCGACCGCAGCTTGCGAGGCGAGCGAGAGCAGCACGCGTTCGTGGTGCTCCTCGAACGGCTCGGCCACGCGCGCGGTATGTTCGGGCGACTGGAGCAGCAATCCGAAGTCGGGCTTGCGGTTGATGAGCATGATCGACCCGACCACGTTCCCGCTGTGATCGCGCATCGGGACGCAGCACACGGACTTCGTGCGATAGTTGTTCTTCTGGTCGAAGGACGAGTTGAAGCGGTACTCGTGCGCGTCGCCGATCGCGTAGGCGTCATCGAGGCGCACGACCTCGCCGGTGAGCGCGACGTAGCCCGAGATCGACGCGCGCGAGAGCGGGAGCACCGCGCCGACGTGCGTGCCGGCATCGCACGGCCCGGTCTGCGCGACGGCGAAGCGCAGCGAGCGTTCGAGCGTTTGGGGATCGGTCTCCAAGAGAAACAGCGAACCGCTGTCGGCTTGCGTCAGTTCGCGCGCGCTGCGCACGATCGTCTCGCGGAGCTTCTCGATATCGCGTTCCGCCGAAAGCGCGACGCCGATGCGCAGTAATTGCTCGGTCTCCGCGATGCGTTCGCCCGCCGCCGCGCGCAACCGGCGGGCCTCGGCATCGAGTGCGAGCGCGCTGCCGGCGGTCCGGATCGTCGCGGTGACGGCCGCCGGATCGAGGCCGGTCAACCAGCCGCCGACGTGCGGATTGGTTGCGAGCCACCCGAGGTCGGGATCGCCGGCCGGGGCCAGCACGACGGTGGTCGCATCCTGGCCCAGACGGACGAGCAGCAGAGCTTGTTCGATCACCGGGCGCGGGCCCAGCGTGCGCAGGCGCTCGAGATCGATTAGGTAGACGGCGTGCTCGTCGTCGCCGTGCTCGCCCGCGTAGGGGAAGCCGCCGGCCCGCTGCCGGATCCCGGCCGCCTCGAGGGCGTCGCAAACCCCTGGGGGCAGCGCCAACCCGCTGGGATAGACCATCACGAAGGACGAATTGCCCGCCTTCGCGATCGCGGCGCGTTCGACGATCGACATATCCTACGATATCTATCGGACGGCGCCGGCGAAAAGCACGCGGGGAACCGGCGTCGTCCGGGCGGAGCGGGACCGTTCCGGACGTGGTCGAACCCCTGGACCCCGATGTTCGATGAGACGATCGCGAGCCGCATACGGCCGCTCGCGGAGGTATTCCGCGCCGTGGGGCTCGTTCGCCTGACGGTACGTGAGGCCGATTTCGAGGTGGAATTCCGCCGTACACGCTCGGATTCGGGAGCCGGCGTTGAGGCGCCGGATCCCGAGCCGGGTGAAGCGCCGGCGCTCTCCGGGGCCGGGCCGCTCGCTGTGGCCGGCCACGAGCCCGACCTGCTCGCGAGCGACGTCGTCGGCATCGTGCGCCTCATGCGGCCGCCGGTCGTCGAAGGCCAGTACCTGGACGGCGACCGCGACCTCGCCTTCGTCGAAACACTGGGTATCCGCAATCCGGTCCGTTCGCGCGGTAGCGGCACCGTCAGCGCCGTTTTCGTCACCGACGGCCAACCGGTCGAATACGGCCAACCGCTCTTCGCGATCGAGCGCTGAGCATGTTCAAGAAGATGCTCATCGCGAACCGCGGGGAGATTGCGTTGCGGATCAATCGCGCGGCGCACGAACTGGGCGTGCAGACCGTCGCGATCTTCAGCGAGGCGGATCGCCAATCGCAGCACGTCCGGTTTGCCGACGAAGCGTATTGCGTGGGACCGGGGCCGGTCGTGCGCTCTTATCTCAATATTCCGAACATCATCTCGGCGGCGCTCATCTCCGGTGCGGACGCGATCCATCCGGGCTACGGCTTTCTGGCCGAAAACGCGCGCTTCGCGGAGATCGCCCGCGACCACGGCTTGGTCTTCATCGGTCCGACCCCCGCCGTGATCGCGGCGATGGGCGACAAAGCGACGGCCCGGCGGCTGATGAGCGAAGCCGGCGTGCCGACGACGCCCGGCAGCGACATCGTTGCTTCGGTCGACGAAGCGCACGCGGTCGCCGCGGGCATCGGCTATCCCGTGTTGCTCAAAGCGACCGCCGGCGGCGGCGGGAAGGGCATGCGCGCGGTCTACGAAGCGGCCGAACTCGAAACGGCCTTCGCCACCGCCCAAGCCGAGGCGGAGGCGTCGTTCAAAGACGGCCGCATGTACGTCGAGAAACTCATCATCCAGCCGCGCCACATCGAGGTCCAGGTCCTCGGCGACTCCTTCGGTACCGTCGTTCACCTGGGTGAGCGCGACTGTTCGATCCAGAAGCCTTCGCATCAGAAGCTGATCGAAGAAGCGCCGGCACCGTTGCTGGACGAAGCGATGCGCACGCGCTTGCACCGGACGGCGCTCGAGGCGTGCCGGGCCGTAAGCTACACCAACGCCGGGACGCTCGAGTTCCTCGTGGCGGGCGACCAGTTATATTTCATGGAGATGAACACCCGCATCCAAGTCGAGCATCCGGTGACCGAGATGGTCTACGGTGTCGATCTGGTCAGGGAACAAATCCTCGTCGCGGCCGGCGAACCCCTGAGCTTCACGCAAGCCGAACTCCGGCCGCGCGGGCATGCGATCGAGGTGCGCATCAACGCGGAAGATCCCGAGCACGGGTTCGCACCGGCGGCCGGAACCCTCGAACGGGTCGAGTTTCCCGGCGGGCCGGGCGTGCGCGTCGACACGCATGTCTACGGCGGCGCGACGATCCCGCCGTACTACGATTCGATGATCGCCAAGATCGTCGCGTACGGCGCAACGCGCGAAGCAGCGATCGCGCGGATGGAACGCGCGCTTTCCGAAACGCGTATCGAAGGCGTGAAGACGACGGTCGAGTTCTGCCGCGACGTGCTGCGCGATCCCGCTTTCCGCGCGGGGGCCCTCGGGGTCGAATGGCTCAAGAACGACTTCATCCCTGCGCGCGCGGCCGCCCGGGCGCGCGCCCTGCAGATCGTCGCTCCGGCGTAATCCGGTGCCTTCACGCCGCCATGCCCGCGAACTCGCGCTGCAAGCCCTCTACGGCGCCGAGGTCGGTCACCGCGAACCTGCCGTGATGATCGACGAAACCGTCGGCCGCGCGGGAAACGCGGAGACCCGCAGCTTCGTGCGCGACCTCGTGCTCGGCACGCTCGATCATGCCGAAGAAAGCGATCTCGTCATCGCGCCGCTGCTCGAGGGTTGGACGCTCGACCGGCTGCCGACGATCGATCGGATCGTCTTGCGCATGAGCGTGTTCGAGTTACAGCATCGGACGGAGACTCCGCGACCGGTCGTCATCAACGAGGCGGTCGAACTTGCAAAGAAGTTCTCCACCGAGGACTCGGGCCGCTTCATCAACGGCGTGCTCTCCAAGGCCGCCCAAACCCCGGGCGCATGACGATCGGCGCGCGCGCGCCCGCCCGGCGAAAGCGTAAACGCAAACCGGCCGCGCTGCGTACGCTCGCCATCGTCGCCGGGCTGGCCGGATTACTCTTTGCCGGGATCTGTGCCGGTTTGATCACCTCGTATTCGAGAGACCTGCCCGACATCAACCGCATGGCGGACTACCAGCCGTCGCGCTCGACGCAGGTCTTCGCGCGAGACGGTTCGCTGCTGGCGAACCTCTACACGCAGAATCGCACCTGGGTCTCGATCGACAAGATCCCGATCGTCGTGCGCGACGCGTTCATCGCCACCGAAGACCGCAATTTCTACCACCATCACGGGGTCGATCTCACGGGGATCGCGCGCGCCGCGTGGGCGGACTGGCGGCACGAACGCTTTCAGGGCGCGTCGACGATCACGCAGCAGCTCGCGCGCCGGCTCTTCCTGAACGACCAGGTCTCGATCGCCCGGAAGATTCAAGAGGTGCTGCTCGCGATCGAGATCGAGCGCTACTACACCAAGGACGAGATCCTCGAACGCTATCTCAACATCATCTATTTCGGTTCCGGCGCGTACGGGATCGAGGCCGCCTCGCACACCTACTTCGGAACCAGCGTCGAGCACTTGACGATCGGCCAAGCCGCGCTGCTCGCCGGGATGCCCGCCGCCCCGTCCGACTACTCGCCCTACGTGAGCTTGGAGCGCGCGAAAGAACGTCAAGCGCACGTGCTCGACCGCATGGTCGCGAGCGGGTACATCTCCGCGGCACAAGCGGTCCAGGAAGCCGCGCGCCCGCTGGGGCTCATCGGCGAACGCCCGGCGGGGCTGCAGTCATATCGCTTCCCGTATTTCACGACCTATGTACAGCACGTGCTCGAAGCGCAATTCGGGACGGCGGCGACGTTCGAGGGCGGTCTGCAGGTGTACACCACCGTCGATCCCCTGATGCAAGCCGCGGCGCAAGACGCCGTCGACTGGGGGATACGCGCGGCCAAAGCGCAGGGCATCGGCGCCTCGCAAGCGGCGCTGGTCGCGATCCGGCCGTCGACCGGCGAAGTGCTCGCGATCGTCGGTGGCGCCGGCGGGTTTTCGCTCACCAACCAGTTCAATCGTGCTTGGCAAGCCCGGCGCCAACCCGGTTCCGGATTCAAGGTCTTCGTGTACACGGCCGCGGTCGACGGCGGGATGCCGGCCACGACGATCGTGGAAGACACGCCCGTCTCCTATCCGATGGGCGACGGCACGACCTGGTCGCCGCACGACGACGACAACCGCTTCTTCGGCGCGATCACCTTGCGCTACGCGCTGGCACAATCGCGCAACGTCGTCGCGGTGAAGCTCGCGCAGCAGATCGGGATCGACCGGGTCATCGAGTACGCCAAACGCATGGGGATCAAGTCGCCGCTCGAAGCGAATCTCTCGCTGGCGCTCGGGACGAGCGTGGTCTCACCGCTGGAGATGGCCAGCGCCTATGGAACGCTCGCCGACGCGGGGATCCACGTCGATCCCTCGCCGATCCGCATCGTGCGCGATTCGCTCGGCACGCCGATCCTCGACAATACGTATCCGCAACAAACCGAGGTCTTGTCCGCAGGGACCGCTTACGTGATGACCTCGATGATGGAATCGGTCATTACCGAGGGTACCGGTTATCCCAACGCGATCATCGGCCGGCCCGCGGCCGGCAAGACCGGCACGACATCGGATTTCCGCGACGCCTGGTTCAGCGGGTTCACGCCGGATCTGGTGGCTTCGGTCTGGATCGGCAACGACGACTACCATCGCATGAACGAAAGCTACGGCGGCAACATCCCGGCACGCGTCTGGGCGCGGTTCATGAAAGCGGCGCTCGCCAAGACCCCGGTGCACGATTTCGTCCAACCGGCCGGGGAAGTCCGGCGCGTCACGCTCTGCGGCAGCGGCCGCAGCGAAGTCTTCTTGGCGGGGACCGAACCCGCGCATACCTGCGGCGACGGCAGCGCGCCTGCGCCGCGGGCTTCACCCGCCGCCGGCCGGACGGCGGCCGCGACCCTGCCGCCTCCGGCGGCCGCGGAACCGGCGGTGAGTCCCGATGCGCCGGGCGCGATCGGTGACGGCACGACCTTCGAGACCCTGACCACCAAGACGCCGGCCCCGGCGAAATCGCCGTAATGCGCGCCTATCAAACCGTGCCGGTGGCGCGGCTGGCGAGTTATCTGGCGCGGCGTGTGGGCGACGATCCCAAGCTCCAGTGGCTCGGCGTGCGCGGCGAGGTCTCCGGCCTGCGCGTCCAACCCAATGGCAACGTCTATTTCGACTTGAAGGACCGCGAGGCGTTGCTCAACTGCGTGGCGTGGGCGGCGGCGGCGGCGAGCTTCCCGCTGCTGCGCAACGGCGACGAGATCGTGGCGGTCGGTGCGGTCGGGACGTATGCGCGGCGCAGCACCTATCAATTGAGCGTGACCGTCGTGGAAGCGGCCGGTAACGTCGGCCGGTTGCACGCGCAGTACGAGGAGCGCAAGCGCAAACTCGAAGCCGAAGGGCTGTTCGCAAGCGCGCGCAAGCGACCGTTGCCGCGCTTCCCGTTCCGGGTCGGGTTGATCTCGTCACGCAGCGCGAACGGCGCGGGCGACTTCCTCGCACAGGCGCGCTCGCTCGCGCCGCAGGTCGAGGTCGTCCTCTTCGAGACCCCGGTGCAAGGCGACGCGGCGGCGCCCGAGATCGTGCTGCAGATCGAACGCGCGTCGCGGGCCGAACTCGATTTCATCGTTCTGGCGCGCGGCGGCGGGTCGTTCGAGGACCTCTTCGTGTTCAGCGACGAACGCGTCGTGCGCGCGCTGGCCGCCGCGCGTCATCCGACGGTCGCAGCGATCGGTCACGAAGCCGATGCGCCGCTGGTCGACTTCGTCGCCGACGTGCGCGCGGCAACGCCCTCGACGGCCGCCCAAACCGTCTTGCCGCGCCGGGCCGATCTGCTGCGCGCGATCGAGACGCAGCGGACGCAGGCGGCGCGCGCGATGGCGCGCACGATCGCGCGTCTGCAGCGAGAACTCGCGCGCATCGGCACGCGCACGCCGCTCGCGAGCGCGGAGAAGTTCCTGGGCTCGCGCCGCCAGCGGCTCGACATCGCCGCCGCCGCCCTCGCGCGAACGCGTGCCGCCGGGGTGCGGCGCAAGGTCGACCGGCTGGCTGCGCTGGTCCGGCGGCTCGAGGCTCGTTCGCCGCAGTCGCGGCTGGCGACGTTGCGCATGCGCCTCGCCGTGGGTTCGGAGCGGCTGCGCGGCTTGGGGCTTCGGGTGCTGGAGCGCAGCGTCAATCGCCTGCGGGTTGTGAACGCGCAACTTCGCGGTAACGATCCGACCGCAATCCTGCAACGCGGCTATGCAATCGTACGCGTAGGGGACCGGGCGCTGCGCGATGCCCAGGCGGCGCCGCCCGGGACCGAGATCAGCGCGCAACTTGCTCGCGGAACGATCCGTGCCCGCGTCGAAACGGTCGATTTGGATGGCTGAAAACAAAGCGGCGAGCTTCGAGACGAAGATCGCCAGGCTCGAAGAGATCGTGCGGCTCCTCGAAGGCGACGCGGTCACGCTCGAAGACTCGGTCAAGCTCTTCAAAGAAGGCCGGGCGCTTGCCCAGGAGTGTGAATCGATGCTCAAGGCCGCGCACGAGGCGATCGAAGCGCCGAGCGCGCCTGCCGCGGCCGGGCCTGCGGTCGCCGCAGCGGGCGGTGTGGGCTCGCTCTTCGACGATGATGCCCTCGCCTGAAGGGCGCACGCGCTTGGACGCCGCGGTCGCCGAAGCAGCCGGGGTGACCCGTTCCAAGGCGCGCGGCCTGATTTTGGCCGGACGCGTGCGCGTCGACGGCAGCCCGCAGACCAAGCCTGGGACGCCCGTTCGAAGCGGGGCTGCAATCGACGTCGAAGCCGCCGCGCGCTACGTCAGCCGCGGCGGCGAAAAGCTGGCCGCCGCACTGGCCGATTTCGGCATCGATCCCGCCGGCTGCGAGGCGCTCGAACGTCGGCGCGTCGACGGGCGGCTTCACCGATGCGCTGCTCGCCCATCGCGCGAAAGCCGTCACCGCGCTCGACGTCGGGTACGGGCAACTGGCCTGGTCCGTGCGGACCGATCCGCGCGTGACCGTCGTCGAACGCACCAATTTTCGGACGTTGCCCGGCGATGCGTTTCCGGCCGGCTTCGATCTGATCGTGATCGATGCGTCGTTCATCTCGCTGCGCTCGCTCGTGCCGCGGGCGCTGGGGTATCTGCGTCCCGGCGGCACCCTCGTGACGCTGGTCAAGCCGCAGTTCGAGGCCGGGCGCGAGCGGCTCGGGGGCGGCGGCGTCGTGCGCGATCCGGCCGTGCATGCGGCGGTCTTGCGCGAAGTCCGCGACGAACTGGCCGCCGCAGGTGCGATCGCCGTCGATGCGACGCTTTCGCCGCTGCGCGGTCCGGCCGGCAACGTCGAGTTTTTCTTTCGGCTCGAGCGCAGCGGCGTACCGGTCGGCGACGACCGGCTCGCCGCGCTCGTCGCGCGGGCGCATGCCGGGGTACCCGGTGAGGAGAGCTAGCAGACCTGTGCGCACCGTCGCCCTCTACGTCAACAAGCATCGCCCACGAGCGCTCGAGATAGCCCAAGCCGCTTCCGCGATCGCGCGCGAAGGCGGTCTCGCCGTCGCGGGGGCCGATCCCCTGACCCCGCTCGAGGGGTGTCTCACGCCGGGCGCCGTGCTCGCCCAGGCCGACCTGGTCGTGACGATCGGCGGCGACGGAACGCTGCTGCGCGGCGTTCGGGTCGCGGTTCCGCTCGACATCCCCGTCTTCGGCATCAACACCGGACGGCTCGGATTTCTCACCGAAGTCGATGACTACGACGATCTGCCGCACGTGCTTCGCGATGTTTTCGACGGCGGGTTCACGGTCGAAGAACGCACGGCGCTGCACGCCTGCGTCAACGCCGGCACGGCGCACTTCGCGCTCAACGAAGTCGTGGTCCGGCGCGGTTCGAACGCGCGCATGGCGCCCTACGGACTCGAACTCGACGGCGAACCGATCGCGCACATCCCCAGTGACGGCGTGATCGTCGCGACGCCGACCGGTTCGACCGCGTATTTCCTTTCCGCCGGCGGTCCGATCATCTCGCCCAACGTCGACGCGTTCGGGGTGGCGGCGCTCCTCCCGCACACGTTTTTCGCGCGGCCGCTGATCGTCCCGGCAGCCTCGCAGATCGTCATCACCTGCGATTCCGAAACGCAGCACGCGACGCTCGATCTCGACGGCGCGCACGTCGCCGACCTGCGGCCCGGCGATCGGGTGACGATCGTGCGCGCGCCGCAATCGGTCAAGTTCGCCCGGGTGAGAACCGCCGGATTCTTCATGCGCATGCACGAGAAGCTGCAATGGGGCGTGGCGATCAAGGCGCCGTCCGAGTGACGTTGCTCCGGCTCGAAATCGAAGATTTCGGGCTGATCGAACGGGCGGCGTTCGCGTTCGCCGAGGGTCTGACGATCTTCACCGGCGAGACCGGTTCGGGCAAGACGATGTTGCTCGGCGCGCTGGGTTTCGTGCTCGGCGAACGGGCCGAAACCGATCTGATTCGCAGCGGAGCCGCACGTTCACGGGTGACGCTGGAGATCGAACCGGACGCCGCGTTGCGCGGCTGGCTGGCCGGAGCCGGGTTCGCGCTCGCGGACGACGACGCGTGCATCGTCACGCGCGACCTGACGCCCAACGGCCGTTCGCAAGCCCGGATCGCCGGGACGGCCGCCAGCGCGAGCCAACTGCGCGAGCTGGGGCGCCGGGTGGTCGACCTGATCGGGCAGCACGAAGCGCAACGTCTGCTCTCACCGGCCTTTGCGCTCGAGGCGATCGACCGTTTCGGCGGGGCCGCGCTGCTCGCCGTGCGCGAGCGCGTGGCCGAGGAGCATCGCGCGCTCGGAGTGCTGCGCGCGGACCTCGCCGCGCTGCAGGGCGACGACGGCCGCGCGCGGGCGCAACGCGAGTTCGCGCGCTTCGCCGTCGCGGAGATCGATGCCGCCGCGCTCCAGCCGGGCGAGGACGAGCGGCTCGCGCAGCGCCGCGCGCTGCTGGCCGACGCGGAACGGGTCGCGCTCGCGCTTGCGGCCGCGCGCGCTGCGCTCGAAGACGACGGCGGCGCCGTCGACGCGCTGGGCGCGGCAGCGGGCGCCGTGGGCGGGATCGCACGCTACGGCGAACGGTTCGCCGCCCTCGCCGCGGCGCTGGGTGCGCTGCAGAGCGAGGCCGGCGAACGCGCCGCGCAACTCGCGCGCGAGGCCGAGGCGGCCGGCGCGGAACCGCAGGAACTCGACGCGCTCGAAGGCCGCTTGGCCGCCATCGGCGCGCTCAAGAAGAAGTACGGTGCGACGGTGGCGGAGATTCTCGCGACGCGCGTTGACTTGGGCGGCGAACTCGAGCGCGATGCCGGCCGTGACGAGCGGATCGTCGCCCTGACGAGCCGGATCGCCGGCGGCGAGCTGCGCCTGCGCGAGGCGGCGGCCGAGCTGTCGCGTTCGCGCCGCGAGGCGGCGCACGCGTTCGCGGCGCGCGTCGGCCGCGAGGTGGCCTTGCTCGCGATGCCCGCCGCGCGCTTCTCGGTCGCGTTCGAGCCGCTCGAAGCGATCGGCCCCGGCGGCGCGGAACGCGCCGAACTGCGGCTCGCGCCGAATCCGGGCGAGCCCGAGCGCCTGCTGGCGAAGAGCGCCGCGGGCGGCGAGCTTTCGCGCGTGCTGCTCGCGATCGTGGTCGTGCTGGCCGGCGCGCGCGACCGCACGGCGCTCGTCTTCGATGAAATCGACGCCGGGATCGGCGGGGCCACGGCCGTCGCCGTGGGCGACCGTCTCGAACGCCTCGCGCGCGACGGACAGGTCGTCGTCGTCACCCATCTCGCGCAGATCGCCGCCCATGCCGGCGTGCACTACGCGCTGCGCAAACACGAACGCGACGGCGCAACGATCGTTACGCTCGAAGCGCTCGACCGGCCGGAATCGCGCACGGCCGAAATCGCGCGGATGCTCTCCGGCGATGCGAGCGGCGTTTCGCTCGAACACGCCGCTGCACTGATCGCCGCAGGTGCGAATTCTCTTGACCATATCAATGATTTGACACGTCAATAAGACTTGTGCTACTTTTCCGGCACAACATGCGCCGCTGATGCGACTAACGTCGCGTAATACGACGCTAAAGTTGCGTAATCCACGGCGTTCGACGATGGGAGAGACGATGAAGGATGCCATCCGCGCCTTGGCCGCCGCGGGATTTGCCGCGGCGGCGAGCGCCGGCGCCGCGCTCGCGCAGCCGCTCGATCCCGTCCGGGTCGGTTTGGTCAGCGCCGTCTCGGATGCGCCGTTCTTGATCGCCGACAAGAGAGGCTACTTTCGCGAGGCGGGGATCCAAGTCACGTTCCAGTCGTTCGCCTCCGGCACGGCGATGGTCGCTCCGCTGGGAACGGGCCAACTCGACGTCGGCGCGGGTGCGCCCGCCGCCGGTCTCTACAACGCGGTCGGAAGCGGCATCAACGTCAAGATCGTCGCCGATAAAGGCACGGACACGGTCCACTACGGTTTCGATCCGATCGTCGTTCGCAAAGACCTGGTCACCAGCGGCAAGTACAAGCGCATCGCGGACTTGCGCGGGATGAAGGTCGCCGAACCGGGGAAAGGCAGCACGATCGAGCCCGAACTGCAGAGCTTCCTGAGCCGCGGCGGTTTGAATTACGAAGACGTCCAGCACGTCTACCTGGGATTCCCCGAGCAAGTCGCGGCGCTCAAGAACGGTTCGATCGACGCGACGATCGCGATCGAACCCTGGGCGACGGTCGACGAGCGGGAAGGCGTCGGCGTGCGCATCGCCTCGAACGACACCTTCTATCCCGATCAGCAACTCGCGGTCGTGCTCTACGGCGGCGACTTTGCGACCAAGCGCAATGCCGTGGCGAAACGATTCATGATCGCCTATCTGCGCGGCGCGCGCTACTATCACGACGCGCTCGAGGGCGGCCACATCGCCGGTCCCCATGCGGACGAGATCATCGGCATCTTGGCCGAGGCGGTGAAGGTCGATCCGGCGATCTTGCGCGCGATGACGGCGAACAACGTCAACCCCAACGGTCGCGTCGGCGTTCGCAGCTTGGCCGACGACTATGCGTTCTTTCGCAAGATCGGGCTCGTGACGGAAAACGTCTCGATGAGCAGCATCGTCGATCTGAGCTTCATCGAGGATGCGGTGCGCGTGTTGGGTCCCTACAAACGCAAGAGTTGAAGCTAAAGGGAAATCGGACTTGAAGCTGGATATTTTCAACCATATTTTTCCGCGCGCGTTCTTCGATCGGGCGCTCGAAGTCGCACCGGGCGGAAAAGACATGTTCAAGCGCGTGCGTGATATTCCGAGCATCGTCGACCTCGACGAGCGCTTCCGGATCATGGATCGATTCGGCGACTACGCGCAAGTGATCTGTATCGGCTCGCCGCCGATCGAGGCGTTCGGGCCGCCGCCGGTCTCGACCGAGATGGCGCGGCTCGCCAACGACGGCATGGCCGAGTTGGTCGCTCGCTATCCCGATCGATTTCCGGCCTTCGTGGCCTCGCTGCCGATGAACGACCCGGACGGCCTCTTGCGCGAAGCCGAGCGCGCGATCGGCGAATTGGGCGCGGTGGGCGTGCAAGTGTTCACCAACGTGCTGGGCCGGCCGCTCACGGCGCCCGAGACCCTGCCGCTCTTCGATCTCATGGCGCGGGTGGATCGGCCGATCTGGTTGCATCCGGCTCGCGGCGCCGACTTCGTGGACTACAAAGGCGAGCCGAAGAGCCACTACGAGATCTGGTGGACCTTGGGCTGGCCCTACGAAACCAGCGCCGCGATGGCGCACATGGTCTTCGAGGGCCTCTTCGACAAGCACCCCGGCCTCAAGATCATCACCCACCACATGGGCGCGATGATCCCCTATTTCGAGGGCCGCGTCGGGCCGGGTTGGGATCAATTGGGGACCCGCACCTCGGACGAGGACTACACGCAGCTTCTCAAGACGCTCAAGCACCGTCCGCTGGATTACTTCAAGATGTTCTACGCCGACACGGCGCTCTTCGGGGCCCGCAAGGCGACCGAGTTGGGACTCGATTTCTTCGGCGTCGACCACGTGCTGTTCGCGTCCGACGCACCGTTCGATCCCGAGAAGGGCTCGGCGTATACGCGCTGGACCATCGAGATCATCGATGCCCTCGACATCACGCCGCAAGAGCGCCACGCGATCTACGAAGGCAACGCGCGCCGGCTGCTGCGGCTCGAGTAGCGGCGCGCGGAGAGTCGCACGATGATCGCCGCGCGCCATGCGCCGCCGAAGATCCGCTTCGAGGGGGTCGGCAAGACGTTCGAGGGCCGCTCGGGTTCGTTCGTCGCCGTCGAGGAGATGACGCTCGACATCGCGCGGGGTTCGTTCTTCGTCATCGTCGGGCCGAGCGGCTGCGGGAAGACGACGCTGCTGCGGATGGCCGCCGGGCTCGAGGCGCCGACGCGCGGCACGATCACGATCGGCCGCGAGCGCGCCGACCGCCCCGGCAACGCGATGGTGTTCCAAGGCGATTCCATCTTCCCGTGGATGACGGTGTTCGAGAACGCCGCGTACGGGTTGCGGATGCGCGGCGCCTCCAAGGCGCAGATCGACGAGGTCGTGGGCCGGTATCTCGAGCGCACCGGTCTCACGAAATTCGCCGCGGCCTATCCGCACCAACTCTCGGGCGGGATGAAGCAGCGCGTTTCGATCGCGCGCGCGTTCGCGACCGATCCCGAAGTGCTGCTCATGGACGAACCGTTCTCGGCGCTCGACGAGCAGAACAAGACGCTGCTGCAAGAAGAGCTTTTGCGCATCTGGGACGAGACGAAGACGACGGTCCTGTTCATCACGCATAGCGTCGACGAAGCGGTGACGCTAGGCGATACGATCATGGTCATGACCGCACACCCCGGCCGTGCGAAGGCGATCGTCAACGTCCCGTTCGCGCGGCCGCGCAACGTGCTCGAACTGCGGGCGACGCCGGCGTACGGCGAACTCGTCTACGACATCTGGGGCCAGTTGCGCGACGAGGTCCTCGCGGCCAAAGCCGCGGAAGCGGGCCGGCGTTGATCCGCACGGAGCCCGGTGCCGGCGCCGATCTGCGACCCACCGCGGGCGCCGCCGCGAGCGTCATCCGGGGCACGGGCTCGCAAAGACGCGGGCTCTCGCGCGGGACGTCCGACCGGCTGATGGGTCTCGCCGCGCCGCTGGGCCTGTTCCTCGCTTGGGAGATCGCGGCGCGCGTCCACGCGATCGACACGCGCTTCTTTCCCGCGCCCTCGAGCATCGCCGGCACGTTCGTACGCTTGATGCAGAACGGCCGGCTCGAGTTCGATGCCTGGGCGAGTCTGCAGCGCTTGTTCTGGGGCTTCTTGCTCGGCGCGCTGCCGGGCCTCGCCATCGGCCTCGCGATGGGTGTGTACCGTCCCGTCCGCAAACTGGTCGAGCCGTTGATCTTGGGCACCTATCCGATCCCCAAGAGTGCGATCTTACCGCTGATCCTGTTGATCTTCGGTCTGGGCGAGGCCTCGAAGGTCGTGATGGTCGCGATCGGCGTCTTTTACCCTGTCGTGATCAACACGGCCGCCGGGGTGATGCAGATTCCGAAGATCTATTTTGACGTCGGGCGAAACTTCGGAGCCGGCCGCTGGGCGATGTTCCGTACGATCGCGCTGCCCGGAGCGCTGCCCTTCATCATGACCGGGATCAAACTCGGTGCCGGAATGGGGCTCATCCTCATCGCAATCGCCGAGATGATCGGCGCGCAAAGCGGCCTCGGCTACATGATCTGGAACGCCTGGCAGATTCTCGCGGTGAACGCGATGTACGTCGGCTTGATCGTGATCGCGCTGGTCGGGTTCGCCCTCACGCTCGCGTTCAACGAGATCGAGCATCGCCTGCTCCCCTGGCGCCAGGATCACTAGCGCGTCCGCCGCTTAGAGCGGGAGGCGGTGGATCTTGAGGACGTTGGTGCCGCCGGCGCCGACGGGCATGCCGCTGGTGATCGCGATCGTCTCACCCGGCGCGGCGAGGCCGTCGGCGATGACCCGCTGCTCGGCGAGTTCGATGAGCGTCTCGATATAGTGGTACGAGTGGATCACGATCGATTCCACTCCCCATACCAGCGCGAGGCGCCGCGCCACCTCGGCGAGCGGGGTCATGGCGATGATGCGGGCGCGCGGCCGGAACGATGAGATATGCCGCGCCGTATTGCCGGTGGTCGTTCCGGTGACGATCAACGAGAGTCCGAGATTGTCGGTTGCGCGCACGGCGGCTTCGGCGATCGCGGTACCGATGGTGGCTTCGCCCTCGATCGCCCCGCTGTCGGTGGTGCGCCGCCGGCGCGCGTCCCGGTGCGGGAACCGAGCTTCGACCTCACGCGCGATCGTCGCCATCGCGCGTACCGCCTCGAGCGGGTAGTCGCCGCGCGCGGTTTCGGCTGAGAGCATCAAGGCATCGGTTCCATCGAGGATCGCATTGGCGACGTCGGTCGCCTCCGCGCGCGTCGGGCGGGCCGAAGAGATCATCGATTCGAGCATCTGGGTCGCCGTGATCACCGGTTTCGACGCGCGGTTCGCGCGCACGATGAGGTCCTTTTGGATCATCGGAACCACTTCCATCGGCATCTCGATGCCGAGATCCCCGCGCGCGACCATGATCGCATCGGAGGCGTCGAGGATCGCCTCGATGTGGTCGAGCGCTTCGTGCTTCTCGATCTTGGCGATGACCGGGATCGACGCTCCCGCGGCGGCGATCGCGCGTTTGACCTTTTCAACGTCGGCGCGCGTGCGCACGAAGGAGACGGCGACCCAATCGACGCCTGCTCGGATCCCGAAGGCGAGGTGCTGGAGGTCGGCGTCGGTGACCGAGTCGATCCCTAGCGACCCGTCGGGATAGTTGATCCCTTGCGTGGCCCGCAACTCGCCGCCGATCTCGATGTGCGTGTGCACCTGGTCGCCGTCGATCGCGTCGATTCGCAGCGTGATCGCGCCGTCGGCCAGGTAGATGCGCTTGCCGACGGTCACGTCGCGCGCAAACTCGGCGTACGAGGTGCTCACGCGCTCGGCGGTGCCGAGGATGGGCTCGCTCGTGAGCGTGAAGCGCTCCCCCTTGAGCAGCTTCACCGCGTCCGCCCCACCGGCGAGCTTGCCCGTGCGAACTTTGGGTCCCGGTAGGTCCTGAAGCACGGCGACCGGCAGGTTGAGTTCGCGGGCCACGCGGCGCACATCGAGAATAGTCTGTCCATGTGACTCATGCGTTCCGTGCGAAAAATTGAGCCGCACGACGTTGACGCCGGCGAGGAAAAGCTCGCGCAGCGTCTCCGGAGCGCTTGAGGCAGGGCCGACCGTCGCGACGATCTTGGTCCGTTTTCCGATGGCAACAGGCATCGGAGGTCGGGCGTTGCCGTCACTTGCGGCCGCCTCCTGCGACGGAAAGATCGTTCCGCCGATAGTAGGTGAGTCCGGTGTTTCCTGCCAAGCCCGAGGCGCAAGAAAACGGCTTCGGTACGGGAGCCGAACGGTGAATTGTCCGTATACTGAGAATCAAGAGAGTAGCCGCTTGACGGCAGAGGAAGCGCGTATGGCAGGCCGGCTGTGAGTCACCCCGATTCCGCCCCGCAGACCGATGCGTTCTTGCGGCTGTATGAGATCGCGGCCCGCGCGAACCTCGCCGAAGTCGAAGCCGAACTGGCGCGCATCCCGGCGCAGCGCCGGATCCGCGAGCCGGGCGCGCTTGCCTTGCGTGCCGTGCGCTCGATCTTGCAGGGCGATCCGCAGGGCGGCGTCGCGCTGCTGCGGCGCACGGTTGCCAGCGAGTCGGGCGATACGCGGGCCTTCCTCGTCGACCTCCTGGTCCCGGTGCTGGTAACGGCCGGCGCCTATGATGAAGCCGAAGAGCTTTTGGCGGAGTGCGTCGATCCGCCGGAGGCGATCGCTCCCTCGTTGCTCGCCGCACGGGCGGCGTTGGCCGCACGGACCGGCCGCGACGCGGAGAGCAGGGCCTTCGCCGGTGCCGCGCTGACCGACGCCCGGCTCATCGACTGGCCGATCATGGTTGCTCGCGTCATGCAGCGCGTCTCGCTGGCGGCGTTTTACCGGGAGGATTTCGGTGAGGCCCAAGAGCGGGGCCTGGAGGCCGCCCGGATGCACGAGCGGCTGGATTCGTTTCGGACGGCGGCGCTCGCCTACAGCGTTCTCTACGTGATTGCGTACAGTTCGGCTGCCGATCTCGACATGGCGCGGTTCTATGCCGAACGCGTCTCGCTCAACGCGAAACGCGGCGGCGATGAGTCGATGCAGAATTATGGGTTGGTTCTGCAACTCCACATCGCCGCCGAGTCGGGTGATCGCCGCCGTTTGGGTTCGATCCGAGCCCGCCTCATGGCGAATCCCATGCACGAACAGTACCGCGAGCGGCTGGCCTTCATCATCTCGGAAGCGTTGCTCGCGGGCTGGTCGGAGCGTTTCGACTCCGCGACCGCGGCGCTGGTCAGCCTGCAAGACGGCGAAGTCCGGATTCGCGGCGACCGGGCGCTCTGTACCGCGCTGCTCTCGCTTGCGGCGGCGGCCAATTGGAAGCTCGACGAAGCGCGGCGGCTCGCTCGCCGAGCGATCAGCGAGTCCGTCCAACAACGCGGTCACGAGGCGAAATTCGAGACCCGGGCCCGGGTCATCGCGCGCTTCCTCGCCAGCGCGACCTGCTATCTCGTGGGAGACGCGAGCCGCGGGCAGCGAGCGCTCTCGGCGGCGTTCGATCCACAGGGGATCTTCCGCGCCAGTCTGAGCGCGAACGGGGTCGACCCCGCGCAGATCCCGCCGTTGATGCGCGGTTATGCGCTGTACGTGAACGCTGCGTTCGCTTCGGCGCGCCGGTTCGTCCCCGTGCACGGGCTGACGCAGGTCGAGAATGAAGTCTTGCGAGTGCTCCCGACGGGCGTCACGATCGCCCGGATCGCGGCGGATCGCGGCAAGTCGCGCAAGACGATCGAACGGCAAGTCGAGAGTATCTACGCCAAGTTCGGCGTGCGAAACCGCATCGAGGCCATCAATAAAGCCCGCGAACTCGGAATCCTAAAGTAAGCTAAAACGCCCGTTCCACGGGCCTTTTCAGAGCCTATGGGGTAATGCCCCCATGCGACTGGCAGAGCCCCGCGGTATGGTTTGCAGCGTACTCGCTGCACCTCTTATCAGGAAGGGCCATTATGCTGTCTCTCGCTCTGCTCGTCGCTCTCGTCGTTGCCGCTCTCGTCCCGCCGGGAATGGGCTGAGGATCAGCTCATCAATACGTCTAATCGCCGCGAACGGCACGCCTTCGGGGAATCGGCCGCTGCGGCTTTTTTGAGCGCTTGCACGTCGACCCCGGTCAGCGAGCATGTGCCTTGGGCCGTTCGCCAGATCACCACGCTCTTGGAACATTCCGTCCGGAGTGGGGATACGAGCGCCCTCCAAAGAGCACTGTTCAGCGAGGGCTTGCCTGAGACGAGCGCCGCGGACGTGTTCGCTTCGGCGGTGCAGAATCTCGCCGATACGGTCCCCGATTGCTCGTATGCCGAACTCGAATCCCTGGTGCATCGCTGCGCTAAGATCGAGCGAATGCTGTTTGGGCCAGAGGCCATACGCGCCGCTGCCCCGGCAGGCTACGCGTTCGCGATGTAAGGTCATGATGCACCAACACGACCCCAGTCATCCGCGCCGGAACGCGCTCGTTCGAGCGATCGACGAACAGCGCACCATGCTGGCCGCACGGATCGCCGCGCAGTGCGGTACGTCGGCGATGCTCGCGCGCAGTTTGCTCACGGCGCTGGGGTCGGCGCTGATCTCGATGGAAGCCCAACCGCTGGTCGGCTGGGCCCGGATGGCGTCCGGCGTCTATCCTTCGCGCATCGTCCGCTCGACGATCGAGGTCGCATTCAATAATGCGCTCACGATCAGCGAGGGGCTGGCCGCTGAGGGCATCGATCTCGGCTCGCTGCTCGTTTTCCTTGAAATTGTCTCCGGCGAAGTCGACCTGTCGCTGCACTTGGGCGGTGACGGTTTGCCGGACGCCGTCTCAGAAGCGCAGTCCGAGCCGATCGAGGGGGTCCTCGCGATGCTCAAAGCGCGCGACGAGATCACTTGCACGCACTCCCGGATCACCGGGGTCTGGTGCCGCCGGATCGCCGATGCACTCCAACTCGATCCCGTCGCCGCGGACCTAACCGTGGTCGGCGGACTGTTGCACGACCTCGGCAAGGTCGCGACCCCGGATGCCATCCTCTTGAAACCCGGTCCGCTCAACGAGGACGAGTGGGAGATCATGCGCGCCCATTCGCTGGCGGGCGCCGACTTGTTGCTCGATATTCCGAGTCTCGCCCGCTATGCGCCGGTCGTGCGCGCGCACCACGAACGGATCGACGGGCGCGGCTACCCGTACGGCCTGGCGGGCGATGAAATCCCCTTCGAGGCGCGGATCGTCGCGGTCGCGGATGCGTTTCACGCGATGACGAGCGATCGGCCCTACCGCCAGGCGCTGAGTTCCAGCGAAGCGATCGAGATTCTGCGCACGGGACGCGGCAAACAATGGGACGCGCCGGTCGTCGACGTGATGATCGCGGTCGCCGTCGAGCTGCGTAACGAGGCGAGCGACGCGGACCTCGATACGAGCTTGGGCGGTCCGCTGTTCACGATCGACCGGAGACTGGCGATGTAGCCACCACAAGACGTTGCGCCGCGGGGGCGCGCGAGATCGGGATGGGGTCCGCCCAGGGTGTGGCAGAGACGTCGCAGGCGGCTTCCTTCTCCGATCGGCAATCGATACGCACGCGGGATCACCCCGCGTGCGTATCTCTTTTCACGCCGAGGTAAGCGAGGACGGCCGCGTGACTTAGCATAATTGGGGGCGGCGTGCAGCGCGACGACATCGGCGAGCGTCGGAATGACTGGCGTCGCTGGCTCGCATCGTACGGGCTTTCGCTCATCGTCCATGCGGTCGCGATCATCGTGCTGGCGCTGGTGCTGCTGCACGTCGAGTTGCCGGGTTCCGTCGAGAGTTCGGCCGTGGGTGATTTCGTTCGCCTCGAGCGCGCGCCCGCACCGCAACCGGTGCCCAGCGTTGTACCGCGGCCGCCGGTCGTGCAACCGCACGCGACGGCGCCGCCCAGGGCGGAGCCCGCGGTGCGCCCGCAAGCGCAGCGAGCCATCCCGACCCCGCCGCCGCAGCACCACGAACTGGCTCGCAACGTCGAACATGCGCCGCCGAACCCGACGAATCCACCGACGACCGTTGCCACCGTGCCGCCGACCACCCCGCCGACTCGCGCGCCGACCGCGCCGCCGGCGATCGTCGCGGTCGTGACCCCGGCACCGAGCGCGGCCCCGACCGTTGCCCCGCTGACGCCGCCGACCCTCGCCCCGACCCTCGCTCCGACGGCTCCGCCGACGGTTGCCCCGACCGTCGCCCCGACCGTCGCCCCGACCGTCGCCCCGACCGTCGCCCCGACCGTCGCCCCGACGGCTCCGCCGACCGTTGCCCCGACGGCAGCCGCGAACCCGCGGCCCAGTCCCGCGCCCTCGCCCGCGCCGACCCGGGCGCCGCAGATCGCCAATCCGGCTCCCGCCGGATCACCGCGCCCGCTCGCGTCGCCCGGCGGGGCCGCAGCGGGGAGTCCGGCGCCGCGAGCGACGGGCGAACCCCCCTCCCGTATCCCCGCCGCCGCGCCCACGGGTCTCGCCGCAGCAACCCCGGCACCGGCCGCGAGCGCGAACGGCTCGCTCAACGACCGGCTCCGCGGGCTGCTCCCGCACGGCACGGTCGATTACACGCCCCGGCATGTCGACCTCGGCGCGCGTGACGATTTCGCAAAGCGGATCGAGGCCGCGTGGGAAGTCGGGCTTGCACCGCCGGCGGATGTCCTCGCGCGAACGTTCGGCATCATCTGGGCGAAGCGGACCGCCGTTCACGCCGACTCGATCACCTACGTCTTCGCGCGCACGACGGTGCTCGGCGTGCCGGTTTGCAAGGCATATCGGATAACCGAGCATCCCTATGGTGCGGGGGCGCCGGACCTGAGCAAGAATCCGATCGCCGATACGGGCCAGAAGTACGCGGCCCCCGAGACCGAGATCGTGACGATCGTGCCGTGCTCGGAGAAAAGCTACGAGCCGATCGTTCCGGGATCGCTTCAGACGCCCGCACCGCGGCGCCGGCCGTGAGCCTTGCGCGGCGGAGCGCAAGCGCGTATACTAGGCCACGGTAATCACTTTGAAGCGCGCCGCAAGGCGCGCTTCGTTCGTTCCAAGGGAGGCGGGCATGTTCGGCGAGCGTCACCGGGTGGAACCGACGGAGCCATCGGCACTCGCTGATGCCTTCGAGCGCGTCGTTCACGCGCTGCCGCACGAACCGCAGTTTGCGGCCGTGGAGATCGTCACGACGAGCGCGCGACGGAACCGGGACGGCTACGCGCTTGCGGTAACCATCGACAAGGACGGCGGCGTCGATATCGCGCTTTGCGAGCGGATCGCGGCCCGTATCAACGCCGCGCTCGAAGCGTTCACCGATGCCTACACGCTGGAAGTAGAATCGGCCGGTTTGGACCGGCCGCTCGTGAAGCCGGCCGACTACGAGCGCTTCGCCGGACGAAACGTTCGCGTACTCACCACGCTGGCGATCGGCGGCGCGAAGACGCATCGCGGAACACTCGCCGGCGTGCGCGGAACCAGCGTGATCCTCGAAACACCCAGGGGCGAGATACCGATCCCGCTCGACGTCGTGCGCGGCGCGAACGTCGAATACGACATCCGCGCCGACCTTTCGCGCGCAAAACACGATAAGAAGAAAGCAAAATCATGAATCCTGAGATGATGCACGCCCTGGACGAACTCGAAAAGGAGCGGAACATCAGTCGCGAGATGCTGATCGAGGCGCTGGAAGCCGCGCTCATTTCGGCGTACAAGCGCAATTTCGGCGGCGAAGCGAACGCCATCGTCACGATCGACCGGCAAACCGGCCAGTACACGGTCTACCACCGGCGGACCGTCGTCGAAGACGGTAGCGTGACTGACCCGAAGCTCGAGATCGAGAAGAAGAAGGCGGGCTCACGCTACGAGCCGGGCGACTACTACGACGAAGAAGTCACGCCCAAAGATTTCGGCCGCATCGCCGCGCAAACGGCGAAGCAGGTCATCGTGCAGCGCATCCGTGAAGCCGAACGCGACACCGTCTTCAACACGTACTCGGCGAAGCTGCACGACATCGTCCTCGGCATCGTGCAACGCTACGAGCAACGCAACATGTACGTGCTGCTCGACAACAAGAACGAGGCGCTGCTCCCGTTTTCGGAGCAAGTGCCGCGCGAGAACTACCGCATCAACGATCGCATCCGCGCCTACGTGCTCGACGTTCGCAAGACGAACAAGGGACCGCTGGTGGTGCTCTCGCGCGCGGCGGAAGGGCTCGTGCAGCGCCTGCTCGAGTTCGAGGTGCCCGAGATCCAGGACGAGATCGTCGAGATCATGGCGATCGCGCGCGAGCCGGGCTCGCGCTCCAAGGTCGCCGTGCATTCCAAACGCAGCAACGTCGACGCGGTCGGTGCGTGCTTGGGACCCAAGTCGTCGCGCATCGCGAACGTCTCGGACGAACTGCGCGGCGAAAAGATCGACGTGATCCGCTGGGCACCCGAAGCGGAGGCTTTCATCAGCAACGCCTTGCAACCGGCGAAGGTGCTCGGCGTCGAACTCTTCCCCGATGAGGGGGTCGCGCTGGTCACCGTACCCGACTACCAGCTCTCGCTTGCGATCGGCCGCGAAGGGCAGAACGTGCGGCTCGCCGCGCGTCTGACCGGCTGGCGCCTCGATATCACGAGCGAGGCGGAGGCCGCCGAGAACCGCGAGCGCTATTTGGCCGAACGGGCAGAACGCACCGTGGTCGAGGAGCCGGCGGCCATCGAGGCCGGCGACGAGGGCGAGGAAGCCGTCGCAGAGATCGATGCCGATCTGCTCGCCCGGCTCGAGGAGATCAAACGCGAAATGTTCGAGGCTTGAACGGCTCGGCCGGCCCCGGCTCGGCCGGACCGGTCCGGACCTGCGTCGGGTGCCGGCAGCGATTCCCCCAGCCGGGCTTGCGGCGGTTCGTCCGCAGCGGCCCCGGCTGGCAAGCGGATGTCGGCCGCCGCAGGGAGGGGCGCGGGGTGTATCTCTGTTCGCGGCCCTGCGCCGAGCGCGTCGCAAAGAATAAACGGTTCCCGGGGTTAAGTAGTGAGGCTCTGGTACAATGGTGACCAGCACCTGGTGACCTGGGCGGGTCCCGATGCATCTTGCCGACCGGCAACATGGCGTTGAGCGCGCCCTCGGGGAATCGCAGATGAACTAACCAACTTCAATCGCGGGGGGCGCGCAGCGGACGCGAAGCGCCTTTCTACAGGATTTATGGCAACCGGTAAGGTCCGAATTTTCGAGCTCGCAAAAGAGCTCAACATGTCGTCCAAAGAGCTGATCGCGGTTTTGACGCGGCTCGGTCTCGAAGCGAAGAATCAGCTTGCCGTCGTCGACCCGAAGGTCGCCGACCTGCTTCGAGCACAGCTCAGCAAGGCAAAACCCTCGGTTCCCAAGCCGGCCGCGCCCGCGGCCCGGCCAGTGGTTGCGCCGCCCGCCGCGCCCGTTGAAGCCCCGGCTGCCGCCGCGCCCCCGCCCGCCTCCGCCGAGAAGGTGCGCAAACCGTCCGGCGCTTCCGCCGCCGCGGAGGTCATCCCGCAGCTCAAACCGGTCACACGCGCCCCGGCGCCCAAACGTCCGGCTGTAGCCGCTGCGAGCGCACCACCGCACCCGGTTGCGGAGGTGCCCGCTGCCGCTGCTCCGGCCGTTGCCGGCGTGGCGGCTGCCGAGGCCGCTGTGCCGGTCGTTGCGGCCGTCGCGCCGCCGGCCGCGGCCCCGGCCGCACGGGCGAAGCCCCCGGCCGCGCCGCTGCGTCCGCAGCCGCGCCCGGCCGTGAGCGATGCCCCGATTCCGACGCTGCGCCCGGTTCCCAAGGGTCAATCGTCGATCGCTCAACCGCGTCCGCAGCCGCAGCCGCCGGTCCAGAATCCAAACTCGGCTGCGCCCGGTCCGCAGAACGGGATCCCGGGTCGCCCAGGCGTGGCTCCGCGCCCCGGTCAGGGGTTGCCCGGCCAGGGCTACCAGCAGCGTCCGGGACCTCCCGGTGCACCAGCCGGGGCACCCGGCGCTCCCAACGCCGCCGGTCGCCGGCCGGTGGGCAACGGTCCGTTCCGTCCGCTCACCCCGCCCGGCGGCAACGGCCGCTTCGTTCCGCGTCCCCCAGGTGCGCCCGGAGCCCCGGCCGCGCAGGGTCCGACGCCGTCGTCCGGATCGGGCGGCGGCCGTGGTCAGGGCGGCCCGCGCGGCCGTGACCGCGACGACGCGCAGTCCAAGAAGGATCGCGAAAAGGAATCGCTGCTCGACAAGCAGCGTCTGCGCAAGCGCGGCTCGCTCGATGCGGCACCGGCGATTCAGCCCGTCAAACTCGAGAATATCGAGATTCCCGACGTCCTGACGGTTCAGGAACTCGCGAACTCGATGATCCTGCCGGCCGCCGACGTCATCAAAGAACTCTTCAAAATGGGCACGATGGCGACGATCAACCAGAACATCTCGTCGGATCAGGCGATCACCGTTGCGAAGAAATTCGGTTACAACGCGATCGTGAAGGAAGCCGGCGACGAAGTGGTCGTCGAGCAAGAGGAGGACAAGCCCGAGCTGCTTACGCCGCGTCCGCCGGTCGTGACGGTGCTCGGTCACGTCGACCACGGGAAGACCTCGCTGCTCGACCGGATTCGCAGCACCAACGTAGCCAGCGGCGAAGCCGGCGGCATCACCCAGAAGATCGGCGCGTACACGGTCGAGCAGAACGACCGCAAGATCACGTTCATCGATACGCCCGGTCACGAGGCGTTCACCGAGATGCGCGCGCGCGGTGCGAAGGCGACCGACGTCGCGATCCTCGTGGTCGCAGCCGACGACGGCGTCATGCCGCAAACCCGGGAAGCGATCTCGCACGTCAAGGCGGCCGGCGTGCCGATTGTCGTCGCGATCAACAAGATGGACAAGCCCGACGCGCAGCCCGATCGCGTGATGCAGCAACTCACCGACGAAGGTTTGCAGCCCGTGCAATGGGGCGGCAAGATCGAGATGGTCCAGGTTTCGGCGCGCACCGGAGACGGGATCGCGAAGTTGCTGGAGACGGTACTCCTCGAGGCCGATCTCAAGGAACTCAAGGCCAACAAAAACCGGCGGGCGACCGGCGTGGTCATCGAATCGGCGCTCGACCGCGGCCGCGGCGCGGTGGCGACCGTGCTCGTGCAAAACGGCACGCTGCGCGTCGGCGACGTCGTCGTCGTCGGCCCGACCTACGGCAAGATCCGGGCGCTCGTCGACGACAAGGGCAAGCAAGTGAAGAAGGCCGGACCTTCGATTCCCGTCGAGATCATGGGCCTCTCCGACGTCCCTTCGGCCGGCGACGCGCTGATGGTCGTCTCGGACGAACGTGCGGCGCGCGAGGCAGCCGCCAAGCGTTCCACCAAGCGGCGCGACGTGCGTATCGCGGCCTCAGCAGGCCCACGCGTCTCGCTCGAGTCGTTCATGTTGATGCCGGCCAACGGCGGCACCAAGACGCTCAACCTCATCATCAAGGCCGACGGTCAAGGTTCGGTCGAGGCGTTGCGCACCCGCGTCGAAGGGCTCTCCAACGGCGAGGTCGACATCCGCGTCATCCTGGCCGGCGTCGGCGGCATCACGCCCAACGACGTTAATCTCGCCGCAGCCTCCAACGCGGTGCTGATCGGGTTCAATATCCGGCCCGACGAGACGGTCAAGCGGCTGGCGGAGAACGAGCAGGTCGATCTGCGTTTCTATCAGGTCATCTACGATGTGGAGAACGATCTGAAGAAGGCCATGGTCGGTATGCTGACGCCGAAGTTCCGCGAGATCGTGCTCGGCCGGGCGGAAGTCCGCGAGATCTTCAAGGTCTCGAAGGTCGGCACGATCGCCGGTTGCTACGTGCAGTCGGGTAAGATCACGCGCAACTCGAAGGTCCGCGTCATCCGCGATTCGGCGGTCGTCTTTGACGGCGAGATCGAATCGCTGCGGCGCTTCAAGGACGACGTGCGCGAGGTCGCCGAGAACTTCGAGTGCGGCATCCAAGTAGCCAGATTCGCCGACCTCAAAGCAGGCGACGTGATCGAAGCGTGGACGAGCGAACTCGTCGCGCCGGAGCTCCAGCCGGCGTAGTGAAGAAGGAACGGCAAGGGCGGATCGACCACGAAGTCCAGCGCGCCATCTCGAAGATCATCTCGCAGGACATGAAGGATCCGCGGCTCGGTTTCGCGACCGTGACGCGCTGCGAGATCACGCAGGACCTCATGCATTGCAAGGTGTTCGTGTCGATCATCGGCGACCGGCACGTCGCTGCGCAATCGATGATGGCGCTGCGCTCGGCCGCGGGGTTCATTCGCGGCGAACTCGGGGCGGCCGTTGTCTTGCGGCATACGCCCGAACTGATCTTCGTCGAAGACCGGAGTACCGAACGCGCCATTGCGCTTTCGAAGACCCTCGAGAAAGCGCAGGTAGTCGATGAGTAAAATCTTGGAGCGTGCGTCGACGACCGAAGAGGTCGTGGCTGAGCTGCGGCGCCGTTCGTCGTTCATGTTCGCCTCGCACGTCAAACCCGACGGGGACACGCTGGGCGCCGGGTTCGCGCTGGGTCTCGCGCTGACGGGCCTTGGGAAACGCGTCGGCTATTTCCAACAGGATCCGGTGCCGCGCAACCTGCGCTTCCTGCCCGGTTCGGAACTCGTCTCGCGCGACGTCCCGGCCGACCTACCGGCCGACACGCTGTGGGTATTCTGCGACATGAGCGACTTCGCGCGCGCGGGCGAGTACCTGCCGCCGATGCAGCGCGAGAACATGCTCGACATCGATCACCATCTGGGCAACTCGCACTTCGGCGCGTTCAACTACGTGCTCCCGGCCGAAGCCTCGACGGGGACCTGCGTGATGCGCCTGTTGCGCGCCATGGACGTACCGATCACGAAGGAAATCGCGACCAACGTCCTCACGACGATCATGACCGACACCGGCGCGTTCATGCACTCGAACACGACCGCCGAAGTCTTGCGGTTGTCGGCGGAATTGATGGACGCCGGTGCAAACAAGTACCAGATCACCGAAGAGATCTTCGCCAACAAACGTTTTGCGGCGACCAAGTTGCTCGGGCTTGCGCTGGAACGCGCCACCGTCGAGGAGGAGGGCCGCTACTGCTGGACCTACGTCGACGAGGCGATGCTGCGCGAGTGCGGTGCCGACGGTGAGGATACCGAAGAGATCGTGCAGCACTTGCGGCAAGTCGAGAACGTCGAAGCGGCGGCGCTTTTCAAGGATATCGAGGGCGCCGTGCGCGTGAGCCTGCGTTCGGGCGGGCGCATCAACGTCCAACTCGTGGCAGCCACGCTCGGCGGCGGCGGCCATTTCATGGCCGCGGGTCTCACCTATCCGGGCGATCTGCCGGCCGCCATCGCGGCCGTCCACCAAGCGCTCAAAGCGCACGGGCTGTGACGCCGTCCCCGACTGAGTAGCGCGTGCTCGGCTTTGTGAACCTCTTCAAGCCGGCGGGACCGACGTCGACGCAGTTCGGCGCGCGTCTGCGGCGCATCTATCCCTCCGGCGACGGCGGAAAACTCGCGGTCGGGCATTTGGGCACGCTCGATCCGCAGGCCGCCGGCGTGTTGCCGGTCGCGCTGGGAAAGGCGACGCGGCTCCTGCCGCTGATCGAGGATCGCCGCAAGGCCTACGCCTGCACGCTCGTGCTCGGGCGTGCGACGACGACCGGCGACGCGACGGGTGACACGGTGGCGCAAGCGGTCGTGCCGGCCGACGTGCTCGCGCGGCTCGAGTGCCTGGTGCCGTCGTTCATCGGTGCGATCGAGCAGATACCGCCGATGTTCTCGGCGCTGCATCACAACGGCAAGCGGCTCTACGATATCGCCAGGGCCGGTGCCACGGTCGCGCGACCCCCGCGCAAGGTGACGATCTACGGCTTGACCGTTCTCGGCGCCGAGGACGGCGTGATTCGCTTGCGCGTGGCCTGCAGCGAAGGCACCTATATTCGTACGCTCTGCGAAGACCTCGCGCGTGGTTGCGGAACCGTCGGCCACATGGGCGCGCTCTTGCGCGAAGCCTCCGGACCGTTCGTGCTCTACGAATCCAAGACGCTCGAAGAGGTCATGGCCGATCCGGGCGCCGCGCTGGTGCCGCCCGAGCGCGTGATCCCGCTGCCGACGATCGTGCTCGACGGCCGCCGAGCGACCGATTTTCGGGCCGGCCGCATGGTCGCGCTGGCGAACCTGCCGCCGGAGAAGCATGTGTTCGTGCGCGACTCGGGCCGCGCGCTCGTCGGTGTCGGCGAGACGGTCGGCACGCTGCTCGCGCCGCGCAAAGTCTTCGTGTGAAGCTCCATTACCAACTGCCCGAGCGAAGCGAGGCGTATCGCGAACAGCGGCGCGAGCACCCGCTCATCGTCGCGATCGGCGTCTTCGACGGATTCCATCTCGGTCATCGTGCGATCGTGCGTGAGGCCACGCGCGCACGCCGCCCGGGCGAGCGCACGGCGGTCCTGACGTTTCGCGAACACCCGAAAAAGTTTCTGCGCCCAGGGTCGGAGCCGCCGCTGATCTTCACGCTCGAAGAGCGGATCAACGCCTTCGCCCGCGCCGGCGTCGACGAAGCCTTCGTCCTGGATTTCGACGACTCGATTGCGACCTTGGAACCGCGGCGTTTTCTCGATGAAACGCTCATCGACCGGCTCGGCGCGCGGGTGATGGTCGTGGGCGAATCGTTTCACTTCGGCGCGAAGCGCGCCGGCAACGTCGCCTTCGCTCGCGCGCACCTCGCCGAGCGAGGCTTGCTCTGCATCGGCGTGCCGAACACCATGATCGACGGCGAACGCGTCTCGAGCACGCGCATCCGGGCGGCGATCGCGGCGGCCGATTTCGAGCAGGCGGACCGGTTGCTCGGCGATTCGTTCACACTGCGCGGCACGGTGGCGCTGGGCTTCGGCCGCGGCCACGATCTCGGTTTCCCGACCGCGAATCTCGTCGTTCCCCTGGGGAAGCTCATCCCGCCCGACGGCGTCTACCGCATCACCGCGCGGCACGACGGCCGCGACCATCCGGGCCTGGTATCGATCGGGACGAATCCGACCTTCGACGGCACGGCCCGCACCGTGGAAGCATGGCTGCTCGATTTCAGCGGGTCGCTCTACGGCGAGGACCTGTCGCTGCGCGATTTTCGCTTCGTGCGTGCGCAGCAACGCTTCGAGAGCGTCGACGCGCTGCTCGAGCAGATGCGCGCGGACGCCGCCACCGTCCGCTTTCCGTCGTTTCCAAAATAGGAGTGCGCTTGAGAGGTCTCTCCGCCGCTATCTGCTCGTTCGTCCTCGCGTTCGCCCCGCTCGCGGCATCCGCCAACGTGCGGGCCGGCGATCGAGCGCCGGCGCTCAGCCTCCCGGCGACGACCGGGAAACCGCTGGCGCTCTCCGGCTACACGGGCAAACCCGTCTACCTGAATTTCTTCGCGAGCTGGTGCCCGCCGTGCAACAGCGAAGCTCCCTCGGTCGGCAAACTCGCAGCGCGCTACGCGAAGCAGGGCCTCACCGTCATCGGCGTCGACGAGTACGAAGGCGCGACCAAAGCGCAGGGCTTTCTCACGCAGTACCATCTCCCGTATCCCGCCGTGCTCGACTCCGACGGCGCCGTGTACCGCGCCTACGGCGGCATCGGCCTCCCCGTCCACGTTTTCATCGACCGCACCGGGAAAATAAAGCTCATCCGCCAAGGCGAGATGAGCCCCACCGAAATCGAAGCCGCCATCAAGTCGGTGCTCTAAGTCCGGTAATCGCTACGGGGTAAGCCGGCAATCATCTCGCCGGCCGCGCCAGTAATTCGGCCGCACTTTGTCCCGTGGTGGGCACGGTGTTGCTGGCTTGCTCGAGCAGCCAATGGCCGTTCGTGAGGGTCCACACCAGAGCAAACCGCACGAGCACGGGTGGCCGTCCGCCGGCGCTAAAGGGTGCATCGAAGAAAATCGAGGCCAGATCCCCGCGATGAATGACGGACACCTGCTGCATCGGTCCGATGCGAGCCGAACCTCCCCACAGCTTGCGATCGTTTTCCAGCATGGCGCGGACCTCAACCGGTCCTCGAAACACTTCGGCCGCATCGCTGCCGTAGATAACCGTGCCGGCACCGACGGCCGAGAGAACGCTCGCGCTGTCGCCGTTTGCGTACGCGGTGAGAAACGCTTGCGTCTGCCCTTCGACCGGGTCGATCGCATAGCATGGCGACGCCGCTAGGAAGAAAAGTGCGGCGGTCATGACGAACCGGCGCGACCATCGTAGTGAACCGATCATGACCTGCCTACAGCAGCCCCGTGCCAAATGTTTCGCGGTTACTGATCCGGCGCTGCGGTCGATGGAAACATCGAGCCTGCTCCGGGGAGGCTTTCGCCGTTGAGGTTCGTCGTGTCGATGAGGCTATAATACGTGTTGTCGCGCCCGGGCGCAGCGTAGATCGTGATGACGGCCTCCCAAGGCGTGCCGTGCTCGTCGGTGAGACTGAACGATGCCGTCGCCGTATGCACGCCGACTGACGTATCGAGCCGCTGCCACTTCGCGGCAACCATCTGCGCGGCGAACGATTCGACCAGCGCCGGCAGCGGGGTCTTCGAAACGAGCGTGGCGCCGGTAGAGCCGAACCGGAAGGGCATGGAACTGCCGGTCAGTTTCACGCCTTCCGGTGCGACGAGGCTCGGCAGCGGGCCACGCAAACCCCGGAACATCGCCAACGGTCCGCCGCTCGCACACAACGGATTCTTGGGTGCGATGGTGACGCTGAAACTGCGGTCGGGCCCCGACGGCGACGTGATCGAAACGGCCGGCTTGCCGTTGGTCCCGCAGAGGATATCCGGGATCTCGGATTTCGTGGCGAAACCGCCTTGGAACAGTGCGAGCGAACTGTTCGGGGTCCAGCCGGCGGACTGCAATTGCGCGGCGTACGCCGCGAGCGTCGCCGTGTTGCTGCCGAGGTCGTAGTACACCTGTATCGCCGAGCCGCGTTCGACGCTGCCGACGAGCGTCACGCCGTCCGGCAGGGGAACCGCAGCGTGCCAGTCGTCGGGCAGCGCGGCCACGAAAATCTTGCTCTTGCCGCCGCCCGCGATGCGCGCCGCAAGCTTCTGTAGGGCCGTCGGATTCGTGCTGCCCGCGAAGGTCGCGGCAACCGGCGTTGCCGCCGCGATCCGCCGGCACGCTTCCTGACTGGTCGTCGTCCAGGGCCCCGCGGCGTCGGCGGCAGTCTCGAACGTGCGCGTGAAATGATCCGCATCTTTGCGCCGGTAGGTCTCACGTTGCTGGGTCGTCCGCGTTCCGTCGACGATGGTGCCTAGAAAAGCTAGCGTGTCGCCGTCCCAACCCGCACTCGATGCAGTGAGCGTCGCCTGGCCTAAGCTCGATGTAAGGGTTATCCCACCGCTGCCTTGAGCGTAGGTCTCCTCGAATCGTCCGAGTTGCAACGTCGAGGTTACGTAGGGGTTAACCAGCACCAGTGTCTGCCCGTTTTGGGTGAGCCCGTACGCTTTGACGACCTTCGAGCCCAGCGTGCTGTCGCAGGCCCAGGTGCCGCCGAAGTATCCCGTGATGGACGGCGGCTCCGCCGCCGCCGGTGCGACGGACGCGCACGCGATCAACACTGCCATACTGAAACGAACGAGCATCACCCAAGCTCCTTTATCGTTGCTGCGAGTTTCTATGGTACCGGCCTCCGGTACCGGTCTTCGGCCTGAAGGCGCAAGATACCGGCATCGACTCGGCGGGAAGAGAAACGTTCGCTTTCCTATATCGCGCGCGAGATACGCCTGGCGATGGCCAGACCCGGGCCGCGCGAGGCGCCGATGATGACAGGGCGAGCGGGAGTCAGCAGGCGGAGATCGTCGCTTGGGCTTTCGCGCGCGTCAAAGGGTTATTGCCGGCGGCGAGTGCCTGTTGTGCCGCGGCGAACAACGTCTGCGCGGCGGTCAGTGCGGCGCCGGTCGCGGAACAGTGGGTGAGCGCGTCGCTGGCGAGTCCGACGAACGCTTGCGCGTCCATCAACGGGGTGTCGGTGCCGCTGAACCACGCGGCCGGAGGGTTCGGCAAGACGAGCGTGAGCGCGGGCAGGTCCGGGGTCAGCGCGGGTTCGTTCGCCACGCTTATCGCTTGAACCGCGTCGGCCCGCGCGCCGGCGCGATCGAGTGCCCAGAAGCGCGATATCCCTTGCGCGTACGGAATCTCGGCTGCGTTCGCCGCGGTCGGATTGCTTACTTGGGCGCGTGCGATCGCGCGCAGCGCGTCGATCAGGAGCGTGTTCGTGGGCCCGCCGCGGGCCGGCGGCGCCGGCACCTGCAGGGGTGCCGGCGGGGCGGTTTGGGGGACGGTTTGCGCGGTGACCGGTCCCGCGGCGAATGCGGCGGTGAGGGCGAGAGAGACGATGAGGCGGCGCATGCCGGGCTTATCCCCGCCCCAAGAATGGCCTAATCCCGCGCCGGCGGTTCCTAGGCCGCGCGAACGACGACGGCGCCGGCATCGATGTCGACGCAGGCGATTGCACCGTCGGCGATCTCGCCGCGCAAGATCGCCGCGGAGAGCGGGGTGGTGACGTGGCGCGCAATCGTGCGCGCCACGTAGCGCGCACCGCTCCCGGCGTCGATGCTGGCCAGGGTGAGAAACGCCCGCGCCGCCGGCGAGAGGACGAGCGCGACGGAGCGCGCTCCGAGCCGCTGGCCCAGCGCTCCGAGTTGCAGTTCGACGATGCGTTCGATCTCGGCCGGACCGAGTTCCGAGAAGATGACGACGTCGTCGATGCGGTCGAGCAGTTCGGGCCGCAGCGTGCTCTCCAGCATATCCGGCTCGAGGTTGCTCGTCAGAATCACGATCGCGTGGCGGAAGTCGATGGTGCGACCTTTGGCATCGGTGACGCGGCCGTCGTCGAGGATCTGCAAGAGGATCGCCGCGACGTCGGGGTGCGCTTTTTCGATCTCGTCGAAGAGAACGACGGAGTACGGCCGGCGCCGGATGGGTTCCGTGAGCTGGCCGGGTTCGTCGTGTCCGGCGTAGCCGGGCGGTGCGCCGAGCAGGCGCGAGACCGTGTGCGATTCGGTGTACTCCGAGAGATCGAAGCGCACGATCGCGTCGTCGGTGCCGAAGAGCGCGTGCGCGAGCGAGCGCGCGAGTTCGGTCTTGCCGACGCCGCTGGGACCCACGAACAGGAAGCCGCCGACCGGCTTGCGCGGATCCTTGAGCCCGGCCCGCGCGCGGCGGATCGCCTCCGCTACCGTGCGGATCGCGGCGCTTTGGCCGACGACGCGCTCCTCGAGCAGCGACTCGAGGGCGAGCAAACCGGCGCGCTGCGCGTCGCTGAGCGTCCCCTGCGGGATGCCGGTCCAGCGCGAGATCACCGCGGCGATGCGTTCCGGATCGACTCGCGTCTCACCGGCCATCGCGGCGGTGGCTGCGGCTTCGTCGACCACGTCGATTGCTTTATCGGGCAGGAAGCGATCGGCGATGAAACGCGCCGCCAGGGTCGCTGCCGCTTCGAGCGCGTCGTCGGGGATCGTGACTTTGTGGTGCGCCGCGTACTTGGGCCGCAGGCCGCGCAGGATCGCGACGGTCTGTTCGATGGTCGGTTCGTCGACCATCACCGGTTGAAAACGCCGTTCGAGCGCAGCGTCCGACTCGATGTATTTGCGGTATTCGTCGAACGTCGTCGCGCCGATGCACTGCAGTTCGCCGCGCGCGAGTTCCGGTTTGATCATCGACGAGAGATCGAGCGAGCCTTCCGCGGCGCCCGCGCCGACCAGCGTATGCAGTTCGTCGATGAAGAGGATGACATCGCGCGCCGCGCGCTTGACCTCGTCGAGAATCCGTTTGACGCGGCCCTCGAATTCGCCGCGGTACTTCGTGCCGGCGACCAGCGGGCCCAGCGAGAGCGAGAGCACGCGCTTGTCGCGCAGGATGGCCGGGACGTTGCCGGCGGCGATGCGCTGTGCGAGCCCTTCGACGATCGCCGTCTTGCCGACGCCGGGCTCGCCGATCAGAACCGGGTTGTTCTTGCTGCGCCGGGCGAGGATGGAGATGACGCGCTCGACTTCGTCGTCGCGTCCGATGACCGGATCGAGTGTGCCGGCCTTGGCCATCGCGGTGAGGTCCCGGGAGAACTGGGCCAGGGTCGGCGTTCCGCCGCGCAGCAGGCGCCCAAGCTCCTGGGCCGGTTTGGGCAACTCACTGTTCCCGCTGGCGCCCCCGCCCTCGCCGTCGTGGCGGCCGAGGCGTTCGATCGCGACCGCGAATCCCGCGAAGAGTGCCACCGCGCCGACGGCTGCTCCCGCATAGGGCAGAATCGCCCGCCGGCGCTGGCGAGCGCAAGCGTCGCACACCGGAGCCGCCGTCCAGCGTCCCCCGCGTAGGGCAAAATCGTTGACGCTCGCCGGGCGCTGCCGGCAGACCTCGCAGGTTTGGTTCATTCCATCCTTGCTACCCGGCTGCCCGGGGACCGGTTTCGTCCGGCGGCCGGGAATCGTGGCCTGTTATCGGGGCGCGATCCCGTAGACGATCGTGACGCTTGCGTTCACGTCCTGCGGGCCGGCAGCAAGCTCGGTCGGCAGCGGCGCGGCGGCCATGGCGGCCCGTGCGCCGAGGAGGGGAATCGGGCGCACGCCCCCGCCGCCGGTCGTGACGGCGATGATGCGCACGATGCGCTGGTGCGCAGCCCCGGCGAGCACGTCCGCTTGGGCTTGCGCGTCGGCAACCGCTGCCGATTGCGCATCGCGCTCGACCGCCCGCGGATCGCGAAAACCGTAGTACACGCCGCCGATGGTCGTATCGCCGGCACCGCTCACCGCGTCGACGATCGGGCCGGCGCGATCGAGTACGTCGGTCACGATCTGCAGGTTGCGGGTGACGACGAAGCCGTAGCGCTGCGCGTACTGCGGGTTCGGTTGCGCGGGGCGCGGATTGTATTGGATCGAGAACCCGGTCGTCGTGACGGCGCCGGCGGCGAGGCCGGTGCTCACGAGCGCGCGGGTGATCTTCGCGTAGGCGGCGTTGTTGGCCGAGAGCGCACGCGAGGCGTTGTCGTCGCTCGTGACGATCGAAACCGGGATCGTCGCGCGATCCGGAGCACGCGACACCGTGCCGCTGCCGGTTACCGTGAGGGTCGCTTCGTGTGGCGGCGGCGAATCGGCGAACGCCGGAGCGCCGAGCCCGGCGCCAAGGAGCAGGGCGAAGAGGCTGATGAGTGGCTTCATATCCCTACGAACGAAAGCCATGGTCCGGCCGTCGCGCGCGTTTCGCAGTCCTCCTCCTTGGGCATACGTACCGGTACGCACATCGGCCCGATCCGAGCCGGTTGCTTCGAGGGGAACGTACACCATGTCACTGCTCGCATTCCTGATCGTCGGCCTAGTCGCGGGGTTTCTCGCGAAATTCGTGGTGGCCGGTGACGGTCCCGGCGGCCTGATCGGCGATCTCATCATCGGCTGCATCGGCGCCTTCATCGGCGGCTGGCTCTTCAATTACTTCGGTCACGCGGGGACCACGGGGCTCAACCTCTACAGCATCCTGGTCGCGTTCGTGGGCGCCGTCGTGTTGCTCTTCGTGCTGCGCGCCGTAAGCGGGCGCCGTACCGCCTAGGCAGGGTCTCGAGGTGCCGGCCGGGGCGGGGCGACTTTTTCTGCAAGGACCCCCGCCCGGTCCGGCTAATCTGGCAGGTCATGGCGTATGTCATTACCGAGCCGTGTATCGGCACCAAGGATAAATCGTGTGTGGATGTGTGTCCCGTCGACTGCATTCATGGCGGCGAAGGGGACAATCAGCTCTTCATCGACCCGGAAGTTTGCATCGATTGTGGTGCCTGCGTCTCGGCCTGTCCGGTGGAAGCGATCTACGCAGACGCAGACGTCCCCGAGAAGTGGAAGAGCTTCATCGCGGTCAACGCGGTCTACTTTAAGAAATAATCCCGCGTTCGCGCGCCGGCGCGAACGAATCCATGCTTCGGGTCGTCTATAGGCCCGATGAGTTTCTGTGTCGTCGTAAGCGACGTCCGCAAGACGTATGGCGCCGGCGACGAACGGGTGGCCGCGCTCGACGGGGTGTCGCTGGCGATCGCGCCGGGCGAGATGGTCGCGCTCATGGGCCCCAGCGGCTGCGGGAAGAGCACGCTGCTGAACCTCATCGGCTGCATCGATTTGCCGACCGCGGGCGAGGTGCTCGTGGACGGCCGCCGGACGAGCGCGCTCGACGACGATGCGCTCACGGCGCTGCGCCGCGACCGGGTCGGCACGATCTTTCAGTTCTTCAATTTGCTGCCGGCGCTGAGCGCGCACGAAAATGTCGCGCTGCCGCTGGTCTTGCAGCGCCGCCCGCACGCGGAGATCGAACGCCGCGCCGGCGAGGCGCTCGCGGCGGTCGGGATCGCGGAGAAAGCCCGGGCCTATCCCTCACAGCTCTCCGGCGGCCAATCGCAGCGGGTCGCGATCGCGCGCGCGATCGTCCACCAGCCGGCGATCGTGCTCGCCGACGAGCCGACCGGGAACCTCGATTCGGTCAGCGGAGCGGCCGTGCTGGCGTTGCTGCGTGCGCTGGCCGACGGCGGGCAGGCGATCGTGATGGCGACCCATTCGGCTGAAGCGGCGGCGGTCTGCGATCGAACGCTGCACATGCGCGACGGCCGGCTCGTCGCCTGATGCTCTTCCGCGCGCTCGTCCTCGGACATATCCGCGGGAACGGCTTGCGGGCGTTCGTCACCGTCGTCGCGGTCGCGCTGGGCGTCGCGATCGCGCTCGCGATCGACCTCGCCAACGCAACGGCCGTCGCGTCGTTCGCGACCAGCGTCAACGTCGTCGCGAACCAGACCAACCTCCAAGTACTCGGGATCGGGCGCGGGTTCTCGGACCGCACGATCTTGCGCGTGCAGCAGGTTCCGGGCGTGCGCTACGCGGCGCCGACGATCGAGGATTCGCTCGTGGTCGACGCGCATCCCGACCAGCCGTTCTCCGGCGACGTACTGCGCGTGCTGGGTATCGACATGCTGCGGCCGCTGCCGGGCGTCGATGCGGCGAGCCTGCGCGGTCCGGCGCCCGATCCCGACATCCTGGTCAACGGTCACGGCGCGCTGATCAGCGAGCGCATCGCCGGCCGCCACGGCTGGCGGGTGGGGATGACGGTGCACGCGCTGGCCGGCGACCGCGACGTGCGCCTGCGCATCGCCGGAATTCTGCCGCCGGCGCTGCCGGGCGTCGATTCGAGCGTCGTGTTCGTCGACATCGCGACGGCCCAGGAACTCTTCGCCAAGCGCGGGTTGCTGGACCGCATCGATTGCATCGTCGACCCGGCCCAACTCGCAGCCGCGCAAGCCGCGATCGCACGCGTGATTCCACCGGGGACGCGCGCGATCGAACCGGCCGTGCGCACGGGCGAGATCCGCCGGATGCTGCAGAGCTTCCAACTCAATCTGGCGGCGCTTTCGTACATCGCGCTGCTGGTCGGGATGTATTTGATCTACAACACGATCGCGATCTCGGTCGTGCAGCGCCGCGCGGAGATCGGAACGCTGCGCGCGCTGGGCGCGACGCGCGGCGCGGTCTTCCGAACGTTTCTCGCCGAAGGCGCGCTCTTCGGCGTCGTGGGAGGCCTCGCCGGCCTCACGCTCGGCACGATCTTGGCACAGCTCTCGGTCGGGGCGGTTTCGCGTACGGTCGATACGCTCTACGTCGCCTCGCACGCCGATCGCGTCCTCTTCGATCCGCTGGTCTTTCTCGAAACATTCGCCGCCGGCGTGGCCAGCGCCATCGTCTCGGCGCTCATCCCGGCGTTCGATGCGGCGAGCACGCTGCCGGCCCTGACGATGCGCACGGCGGGCTTCGAGCGCCGCATCCCGCGCTTTGCGCGGCGCGCGCTTGCCGCCGCCGGCGGGCTGTTCCTGGTCGCCTTCGCTTGTTCGCGCGCGCCGGCCATCGGCGGCGTGCCGCTCTTCGGCTATCTCGCCGGACTCGCGCTCATCGCGGCGGGCTCGCTGTGCGCGCCCGCGGCGCTCGCGCTCGCCGTCGCGGTGACCCGTCGCATCTTCGTCGATCGGGCGCCGGCGGGCCGGCTCGCTGCGGCCGATCTGGGCAGTTCTCCGGTGCGCACGAGCGTCGCGATCGCCTCACTGATGACGGCGATTGCGATGATGATCAGCATCGCGATCCTGATCGGCTCGTTTCGCACCACCGTCGTCGCGTGGGCGAACGATACGCTCAAAGCCGATCTCTTCGTCAAGCCGCTGGGCCTTGCCGACGCCTCGTTCGACGCGCGCTTTTCGCCGGCGGTCGCGACGACGATCGCGCGTTTGCCCGGCGTCGCGGCGGTCGACACGTTTCGCGGGATCGCGATCCCCTTCCGCGGCCGGATCACGACGCTGGCCGCAACCGATTTCTCCGTGCTCGGCGCGCGCAAGCAACTGCGCTTTCTCGGGCTTGCGAACCCGGCGGCGCTGGCGCGCGACCTGCCGGGGACACTCGGCGTACTGATCTCCGAACCGTTTGCGACGCGCTTCGGCATCGGCCCGGGCGAGCGTTTCACGCTGCCGTCGCCCAGCGGTCCGCTCGTGCTGCGGGTGGCCGCGGTCTACAACGACTACTCCTCGGACGGCGGCGTGGTGTTGCTGGACCGGCGGACCTACACGCGCGCCTTTCACGACGACTCGCTGAACTCGATTGCCGTCTACGCGAAGCCGGGCGTCGATCTGCTCGCCCTGCGCGGCGCGATCGTGCGCTCGGTGCTGCCGCTGCGAATCGACGCCGAGACGACGCGCGAACTGCGCGCGCTCGTGGTGGCAATCTTCAATCGCACGTTCGCGATCACGTATGCGCTCTATATCATTTCGATCGCGATCGCCGTGCTGGGAGTCGTCTCGACGCTCTTCGCCCTCGTGCTCGAACGGCGCCGTGAGATCGGCCTCTTGCGCTACCTCGGGATGCGCACGCGCGACGTGCGGCGCATGGTGTATGCGGAGGCCGGCTTGATCGGCTTGCTCGGGGGTCTGCTGGGTGCGGGCCTGGGCGTCGTGCTCTCGCTGCTGCTGATCTTCGTGATCAACCGCCAAGCCTTCGGGTGGCTCATCGAACTCCATATCCCGTATGATTTTCTGGTCGAGGCGGTGGTGCTGGTCATCGCGGTCGCCGTCCTCGCCGGTATCTATCCGGCCTCAGTCGCAGCCCGCATCCGGACCGCGGAGGCCGTTCGGACCGAATGATGCGCGCGCTCGCCTTCGTGCTCGCCCTGGTCGTGTCACCGTTCACCTCGGCGAACGCTCCGTACGCGTTCCGCTTCCCGCGCGATCACGCCGCGCACGCCGGCTATCAGAGCGAATGGTGGTATTACACGGGCCACATCCGCACCCGCGACGGCCGCCGCTTCGGCTACGAGCTGACCTTCTTTCGCGTCGGCCTGGCACCCGGCGATCCGGCGCCCGGCCCGTTGCAGAGCGGGTGGCGCGGGAACCAACTCTATCCGGCTCATTTTGCGTTGACCGACGAGTCGAGCGGCAGATTCTTCTACGCTGAGAAACTCGCCCGTGAGGCCCTCGGGATGGGCCGTGCCTCGACGGCGAGGCTCGACGTCCGCGTCGACGATTGGTGGCTGCGCGGCAGCGCGCCGTTCCGCATGCATGCCGCGGCACCGGGCGGAACCACGATCGACTTCGTGCAGTTCTCCCAGAAGCCGCCGGCGATCCACGGCCACGACGGGATCTCGCGCAAGGCCGCCTGCGCGACCTGCGCGTCGCACTATTACTCGCTCACGCGCCTGCACACGACGGGTTTCCTCACGTACGGCGGCGCGCGGTTGCCGGTCGAGGGCATCTCCTGGATGGATCACGAGTTCGGCTCCGGCGAACTGCAGGCAAACCAGGTCGGTTGGGATTGGTTTTCGATCCAGCTCGACGACCGCCGCGAGGTGATGCTCTACCGCTTGCGCCAGACGGACGGCCGCGTGACGCCGGAGTCGAGCGGCTCGCTCGTCGATCCGCACGGCCGCGTGGTCTACGTCCCGCTCGCCGGCTTCTCGATCGCGGCCACCGGCTCGTGGACCTCGCCGGTGACGCACGGCGTCTACCCGAGCGGCTGGCGTGTCCGCGTGCCGCAGGCCCGCCTCGATCTCACGTTGACGCCGGCCGCGGCGGATCAGGAACTCGCCAACACCTCGGGCGGCGTCTCGTATTGGGAAGGCGCCGTCGATGTTCGCGACGCATCGAGCGGCCGCGTGCTGGGTGTGGGCTACGTCGAACTCACCGGCTACGCGGGGACCGTATCGCTCTAGCCGCCCGGTGACTTCGGGAGCGGGCGGAGGGAATCTCAACGCGGGCAGCCGATGGGCGGCAACTCACCGTCCGCTTGGAGGTTCCGCATGCGCATCCTCAGGGCCATCGTCGCAACCCTCTTGGCGGCGTCGATCGTGGCACCGGCCCGCGGCGAAACGCCCGCGCCGTCGCCCGCGCCGCGGAGCACTCCGGGGCCGGGAGCGCTCTCGCTCCCGCTCGCCGATCCCTATCCGAGCACCTACAAGCCCTTTCCGTCGCGGCCGACGCTGATCCGCGATGCGACGCTCTTAACGGCCGCCGGACCGGCGATCGCGCACGGCTCGATCTACTTTCGCGACGGGAAGATCGTCGCCGTCGGTCCGTCGGTCGGCGCGCCGCCCGACGCGATCGTCATCGACGGCAGGGGGAAATACGTCACGCCGGGGATCGTCGATCCGCATTCGCACATCGGCGACTATGCCGCCCCGGGGACGTTTTCCAACAGCGACGGTAACGAAGCGACCAATCCGAATACGGCCAACGTCTGGGCCGAGCATTCGGTCTGGCCGCAAGATCCGCAATTTCCGCGCATCCTCGCCGGCGGGGTGACGACGATCCAGGTGTTGCCGGGTTCGGCGAATCTGATCGGCGGTCGCAGCGCGATCCTCAAAATCGTGCCCGCCCAGACGGTGCAAGCGATGAAATTTCCCGGCGCGCACTACGGTCTCAAGATGGCCTGCGGCGAAAACCCCAAGCGCGTCTACCGCGCGCGCGGACCCTCGACTCGCATGGGCAACATGGCGGGCTATCGCGCGGCCTGGATCGCGGCCGAAGCGTATCGCCGCAAGTGGGACGCGTGGAACGCCAACCACCAAGGCGAACCGCCGCAACGTGATTTGACGCTCGAAACGCTTGCTGAAGCGCTACGCGGGAACATCAACGTACACATGCACTGTTACCGCGCCGATGAGATGGCGCAGATCATGGACATGGCCAAAGAGTTCGGCTATCACGTCACGATGTTCCATCACGCCGTCGAGGCATACAAGATCGCCGACCTGCTGGCGAAGAACGGCGTCGGGGCGACGATGTGGGCCGACTGGGGCGGATTCAAACAGGAAGCGATTGACTCCGTGCGCGCCAACATCGGTTTGGTCGACGCCGCCGGCGCGCGCGCGATGATTCACTCCGACGATCCCTCCGGCGCGCAACGGCTCAATCAGGAAGTCGCGAAAGCGATGGCCGCCGCGAACGCGGCCGGGCTGAACGTTTCCGAAGCGCAAGCCGTGAAGTGGATGACGATCAACCCCGCGTGGTCGCTCGGGCTCGACGACCGCATCGGCTCGCTCGAGGCCGGCAAGAACGCCAACGTCGTGTTGTGGAGCGGCGATCCGTTCTCGGTGTATACGAAAGCCGAGAAGACCTGGATCGACGGCGCGCTGTTGTTCGACCGCGACGATCCGGGGGCGAGTTGGGAAACGGATTTCGAGCTTGGCTACCGCACGAACGAGGTTGTCCGCTAGTGCGCCGCCGTTCGATCGCCTTGCTCGCAGCCGCGCTGCTCCTCGCGCCGCTTACCGCGCGTGCCGAAACGATCGCCATCGTCGGCGGCACGATCGAACCGGTCGGTGCACCGCGCATCGCGAACGGCACTGTGCTCGTGCGCGACGGCCGCATCGTCGCCGTCGGATCGCATGTCCCGGTTCCGGCCGGCGCGCGCCGCATCGACGCGCGCGGGAAACTCGTCACGCCCGGCCTCATCAACGTCGAAACGGTGCTCGGCCTGGTCGAACTCGGCGAGGAATCGTCGACCCGCAACGCGAGCGCCCACGACGCGGTCGCGGCGGACTTCCGGAGTTGGGACGGCTTTTTCTCCGAATCGGCCTACATCGCGTCGACGCGCGAGGACGGCATCACCACGGTCGGCATCGGCCCCGCGAGCGGCTTCGTCGCCGGGCAGACGGCGTTGGTCGACCTCGCGTCCGGGACGGCGCACGATATGTTGCGCAAAGCGCCGACGGGGATCCTGGTCGATCCGGGCGGCGGCGGCTTCGGCGGCGCGATCGATCGCGACGAAACCGCCGGCGCGCCCGCCACCGCGGGGAACGAGATCGTCGACCGCCCGGCGTCGCGCGGCGATGCGTTCGGCAAACTTCGCACGCTGCTCGATGACGCGCGCTACTACGCCGCCCATCGCGCGGCGTACGACGAGGGCCGCACGCGCGGTCTCGCGGCCTCGCGCGAAAGCCTGGCCGCGCTCGAAGCCGTCGCGCGCGGCACGCTTCCGCTCATCATCCACGCCGACCGCGTCGACGACATCGATCTCGCGTTGCGCTTCGCACGCGACGAGCACGTCCGCATCGTAGTGCTGGGCGGCGCGGAAGCCTGGCGCATCGCACCCCGCATTGCGGCGGCGCACGTGCCGGTCATCACCGGCGCGATGAACAACATCCCCGAGAGCTTCGACCGGCTCAATCAGCGCCAAGAAAACGCCGCCCTGCTGCGGCGTGCCGGGATCGAGGTTGCGCTGGTCGGTAACGCGGGAGGCGGAGATGAAGAGCAATTCAATGTCCGCAACGTCCGGTTCGAATGCGGCAACGCGGTCGCGTACGGCATGTCGCACGCCGACGCGCTCCGCGCCGTGACGTTGGGACCGGCGACGATCTTCGGCGTCGCAGACCGGCTCGGCTCGCTCGCGCCCGGCAAAGATGCCAACCTCGTCGTATGGAGCGGAGATCCGTTCGAATTCGCAACGCGCGCCGAACACGTGCTCGTCCGCGGCGTCGAATATCGTGCGCCCTCGCGCCAGGATCGGTTGATTCAACGGTACCGTCACCTCCCGGCGACGCACGCGGCGTACTAGCGGCGGCGATCTTTGGGTTCGGCGGGGTCGAGGGTGAGCCGCACGATCGTGCGCGTCGGCAGCGTTTTGATTTCGACCCGGCTCATGAGCGCCCGCATGAGCGGGATCCCGCGCCCGCGCTCCTCGCGCTCGCGCGGCGCTTGCCAGCACCCATCGTCTTCGATCTCGGCGTGCAGGACGCCGGCGTCGAACGTCACCCGCAGCCGGATGGTCCCGACGGCGCCGTTGTAGGCGTGTTCGACGGCGTTCGCAACGGCTTCGCCGATCGCGGTGATCGCCGCGAAGCGTTCGTCGGTTTCGAGTGCGACGCTGCGTAGATGACGCTGGAGGGCTCGCCGCACGAGTGGAACGGCGATCGGAATGGCGCTGAACTCGAAGGCGAAGTCGTGCTCCGGTGCGTCATCGATCACGATCGCGAGTACCGCGACGTCGTCGGTGTTCTTGACCTCGGAGAACACCCGGCTGACCAGCGAGCGCGCCGGCATGGGGCTTGGCGAGACGACCTCGCGGCGCAGTGCCTCGAGCACGCGCTTCTCCCCGGCGATCACGTCGCGCGAGAATTCGATGAGCCCGTCGGTATACAGGGCGATCATGCTCCCCGGCGGGAGGGTGAACGTCCAGTCGCGCGCCCCCGTGTGCTCGTCGATGCCCAGCGGTATGCCTTCCGCGGGCAGTTTCAGCGCGGTGCCGTCCGGCAGGGCGAGGATCGGCCCGGGATGGCCGGCCGTTGCGTAGGTCAGCGTCGCCGTCGCCGGATCGAGGATCCCGAAGATCGCCGTAACCATCACCGGGACCGTGCGCATGTTGACGATCGTGTTCGCGCGCTCAAGCACCAGCGAGGGCGACTTGGGATTGAGGGCGGCTGCCCGGAACGCTTGGCGCACTTCACCCATCACGATCGCCGCGCGCAGGCCGTGGCCGGCGACGTCGCCGACCGAGCACGCGATGCGGCCGTCGGGCAGCTCGAAAGCATCGTACCAATCGCCGCCGACGATCGCTTCCGAAGCGCCCGGCAGGTAGGCCGCGTCGAACCGGATGCGCGCGGTGCTGGGGAGGCGTTCGGGGAGCAGCGCGCGTTGCAGCGTATCGGCGACCTGATGCTCGCGCGCATAGACTTGAGCCCCGTCGATCGCAACGGCGATGCGGACGCCCAGCTCCTCGAAAATCTCCTGATCGAACCCCTGCCCGGACGGCCGATTCCGGGCGAACACGACGTGCATGGCGCCCAGGTGCCGGTCACGGACGACCAGCGGAACGACGATGTCCGGACGCGCGCCGATCCCGTGTTCCAGCGAGCCGGCCGTCGCGACGACGGTACGTGCGCCTTGGTCGATGATCTCGACGGCGAAGCCCTCCGCATGCTCGGGCACGATCGTCTGCGCCAGCCGGGTCAGCGTTTGCGCGAAATCGTAGGACGAGGCCAACGTTTTGCTGGCGCTGGACAAGAATCGCAAGGATGCGGTGAGCGGATGCTCATCGCTCACGACGAGGTCGGGCAAATCACTCGGCACGTGGCCTCCCGGCGGTTTGGCTACCCGGCCGCGAAACGCACCAAACCTGGCTGGGTCCGGGTCGCACGCGGAACGGGGATACGGTGCGGGACCCCGCCCAGCCGAAACGAGGCCCTTGCCGGAACCAGTTCGAGCGCGCGCGACGAGCCCCCGTGAGTAGTATCGGAAGCAAGCGGCGTCGCCGACAGCCCGGGACGCCCACGACTCGAACGGCTCCGGCAGGGCGACTCCCTACACGCGGATGACGGCCGCGATCGCCGGGTTGCTGCGCAGTTCGGCGAGTTCGGCTTCGCTGGGGAGCTGCGGCCGGTCGCGTTCGGCGGGGACCAGGCACAGGAAGCCCATCGGCTCGGACGGCGCAGCGTGGAACTGGTGCCACGTCAGCGGAGGAACACGATAGAGATCGTAGGGCCCGAACGACGTGACCCGCGCGCCGACCACGGCCGTACCGCTGCCGCGCAGGATCATCACCGCGTGGGTGTGCTCGTGGCGTTCCAGCGTCGTGTGCCCGCCGGCGGCGACCTCGAAGTAGCGCCACTGGTAGCCCACGGCAGGGTCGTCGAAGAGCACCTGGCGGGTCACGTCCTTGAACGGGGCGCTGCCGTCGGCTTTGTACTCGAGCACGTCGACCTCCGACCAGCGGTAGCCGCTTGGGTCGTCCTGGAACGGGCGGCGGTGGGGGACGGGGTCGGCGGCGGTTTTCATGCTGCGGCTACCTTCGCCACGAACTCACGGCTTCGTTCTAAGAGCGCGTCGCCCGCGGCAAGCAAGCCGCCGCCGATCAGCAGCATCACGTCGCGGCCGTAGGTCGCGATCATCTCGTCGACCCGATCCATGGTCATCCCGCCGGCCGGGACCGGCAGCGCCGGCCGCAGCCCGTGCCAGGGTTCGCGCGCGAGCTGGGCGATGTCACGGCAGAGTTCGGGCGGGTAGGCGAACCGGCCGCCGTAGTTCGTGTAGATGACCGCGTCGGCGCCGATGAGCCGGAACAGGCGGCCGAAGACGAATGCCGGCGACATCCGCCCGCCCGCCGACGCCGGATGCGCGAGGAACAACAGCTCGGGGAACATCCGGACCAATTCGTGATACGCGGGGAGTCCGATCACCATCGGTGAGGCCATGACGATCTTCACGCCGTGATCGCGCGCGAAGCGCGCGCGATCGTGGAGGACGCGCGGCGAACCGACCAGGCTGGGGACATACTGCGCGGCGCGGCCGGTGACGTCGGCCGCTTCGCGCACGGCGCGCAGGCACGCCGGCACGCGTTCGACGAACGGCGCCGTTTGGGGATCGGCGATGCCGTGATCGTCTTTGATCAGATCGATGCCGCCCAGCGCGAACGTCTTGCACAGGTGCGCGAGGTGCTCGGTGCGCGAACCTTGCGGCTTGAGCGCGGTCGCGGTCATCGGCCGCTCGGGGACTCCGAGCAGCGCACGCAAGCCGGCGATCCCGCCGCCGGGGCCGCCGATGGTCTTGGCAAGGTCGTCCGGCAACGCAACGTCGAGCAACTGCACGTCTTCCATCAGCGAACAGTTGCCGAAGACCATGCACAGAAACTGTGCAACGTCACCGCCGACGGTCTCCTCGGCAAGGCCGATCACCACGTGGAACCGGTTCTCGCCGGCGGGCTCGATCGATTCGACGCGCCCGATCACCTCATCGAAGATGCGCTGCTCGCGCACGGCCGTGGGCGGCATCTCGATGCTCTGCTCGACGGCGATCGCCTCCGCCCGCCGCTCGATATCGCGAGCGGAGGCGGAGACCAGATAGGTGACCTGAAGCCGGCTCATCGCCCTAGAACGCGCGAAGGAAGCCGTCGATTCCTCTCGCGTGCGACAAACATCCCCCGCCGAATCGTGACTCCCGAATCGTGACTCGCGGAAGTGACATGGTGGCGGCTCAGTCCTTCGATGGGATCAGCATGACCGGGTGGCGCGTGTTAGGCGAAGCGGACGTATTCGTAGGAGAGGGGGAGTTCTTTGATGCCTTTTTCGGGTGGGGCGATCCAGGAGGCGACTTTGCCGGGTTCGGTGACGCGGTGCATCAGGCTGGCGACGAATGCGCGGTCGTTTGCGCTGGGGAGCCAGGAGGGCACGCTGCGGTCGTAGTCGGCTTGCGAGATCGGTGTGCCGGCCGGATCGGTCGGCACACCGGCCCACGAGCCGATCGTGCGGTGGAAGCGCGGGCTGGGTAGCGAGAGGCGCGTCTCGCGACCGGCGCGTTCGAGCACGCGGTTCCAGCGCGCGAGGCCCTTCTCGCAATCCGCGATGTAGCCCAGCCGAGTCACTTCGTTCATCGCGTTGCGCATCGGCACCGTTTCGATGCGCGTGCCGCCGCGGCCGTCGGGCACGACCAGATCGTAGGCCGTGCCGAGTTCCACATGGTCGGCGAACTTGGCCTCATCGGGCCGGCCCTTGATACCGGTCGCGAAGTAGGCCGCGGCGTTCGACGAGGTATCCGCGCCGAAGAGATCGAGCGACGAGGTGAACCAGAAGTTGAGATAGCGCTGCACCGTCGGCAGATCGATCGCGCCTGCCGCACGGATTTTCTCGGGATCCTCGCTGCCGATTTCATCCATCACTTCGGTCGTGCGGCGCACGACCCGCTGGATGCCGGTGTCGCCGACGAACATGTGATGAGCTTCTTCGGTGAGCATGAAGCGCGTGGTGCGCGCGAGCGGATCGAAGCTCGACTCCGCAAACGACTTGAGTTGGAATTTTCCGTCGCGATCGGTGAAGAACGTGAACATGAAGAACGATAGCCAATCGTCGATCGGCTCGTTGAACGTGGCCAGGATGCGCGGGTTGTCGGCGTTCCCGGAATGGCGCTGTAAGAGCGCTTCGGCTTCTTCGCGTCCGTCGCGCCCGAAGTGCGCGTGCAGCAGGTACACCATCGCCCAGAGATGGCGGCCCTCCTCGACGTTGACTTGGAAGAGGTTGCGCAGATCGTAGAGCGAGGGGGCGGTGTGGCCGAGCCGGCGTTGCTGTTCGACCGACGCCGGTTCGGTGTCGCCTTGCGTGACGATCAAGCGGCGCAGCGTCGAGCGATGTTCGCCGGGGACGACCTGCCAGACCGGATCGCCCATCGTGTCGCCGAAACCGACCCGGCGGTCCGGTTCGGGATCGGCGAGGAAGATGCCCCAGCGGTAGTCGGGCATCTTCACGTAGTCGAACTGCGCCCAGCCCTTGGCGTCGGCCGAGATCGCGGTGCGCAGATAGATGTCGTCGGCTTGGAAATCCGTCGGCCCCATCTCTTGCCACCACTGGAGAAACGCCGGCTGCCACGCTTCGAGCGCACGTTGCAGCGTGCGGTTCTCGCCGAGGTCGACGTTGTTGGGGATTCGTTCTTGATAATCGATTGGCATGATGGTTAGACGCGCTCCCAGTTGAAGTGTGGTTTCGATCCGCTACCGAATTGCTTGAGGGCGCCGCCCTCGCCGGTCGCATTGGGCCGGATGAAGACCCAGTTCTGCCAGGCGGAAAGCCGGCCGAAGATCTTCGTGGCGAGCGTTTCCGCACCGGGGAAACGCAACGAGGCTTCCATTCCGGTGAGCGCATCGGGCGAGAGCGACGCGCGCTCTTCGAGCGCGAGGCGAATCTCCTCGTCCCAATCCAACTCGTCGGATGCGACCGTGACCAGGCCGAGTTCCTCGGCCTCGAGCGCGGCGTAGGGCCGGCCCGGTGTCAACTGCGGCAGATGCTCGCCGAAGCGCGTCGCCAGGCGCGTGCGCCCGTTGACCATCGGGAAGAGGCCGTGATTGGTCGCGTCGATCGCGACGGCCGGTCCACCCGCCGCGCCCAGCGCGAGCGCGTACGTGCGATCGGCCGCGAGCGCCAGCTCGAAGAGCACGCCGGCGAAGCACGAACCGTCGTCGACCAACGCGTAGAGGCTGCGCGAAGTGACGTCGAAGCGCGCCAGCGTCCGCCGCAAGAGTCCGATTGTCTCGCGGACGAGCCAATCGTCGCCGTGTGCGACGAGCGTGGCGCCGGCCGACAAGACCGCTGCGGGATCGCCTTCGCTGCGCAGGACGAACAGCCCGAGTTCCGGCTCGTTCGTGCGCAGGTAGAGATGCGCGTCGTCGAGCTGGCGCGCGAAGGCGAGCGGCCACCAGGCATCGCCGGCCGCGTGGATCGCCGCGAGCGACGCCGGTTCGCCGGCGCCCGGCCCGCGCACGACGATCGTCGCGCGCCGCGCCGCCCGGTCGATCGCCACGTCGACGTAGGGATAGTGCAAGCCGCGCTCGTCGATGCTGCGTTCCAGCGGGCGCAAGCTGATGCCGCGCGCGGCCGGATCGCGCGTCGAGCCGGCGACGCGGGCGGCGGCGCGTTCGGCGATCAGCGCGGCGAATTGTGAGGGCGGCGCGGTCGCATCGACCAGCCGCCACGCCAGCGCCCGTTGCGCGCGCACGCCGTCGGAGTTGGTGGAGAAGACGTCGGCGAGGTCGCGGCGCACGCCGCGCTTGTCGACCAGCCGCGTGAGACCGCCGGTGCCGGGCAGCACGCCCAGCAGCGGGACTTCCGGCAGGCTGACCGAGGTCGAACGGTCGTCGACCATCAGGATCTCGTCGCAGGCCAATGCGACCTCGTACCCGCCGCCCGCGCACGCGCCGTTGACGGCGGCGATGAACGAGAGGCCGTCGTGCAGGCTCGAATCCTCCATTCCGTTGCGCGTCTCGTTGGTGAATTTACAGAAGTTCACTTTCCAGCCGTGCGAGGACGTGCCGAGCATGTAGATGTTCGCGCCGGCGCAGAACGTGCGATCCTTCGCGCTCGTGATCACCACGCACGCGACCTGGGGGTGCTCGAAGCGGATGCGCTGCAGCGCGTCGTGGAATTCGATATCCACCCCGAGATCGTAGGAATTGAGTTTGAGCGCGTAGCCGGGGCGCAACCCGCCCTCTTCGTCGACATCGAGCGCTAGCGTGGCGACGCGTTCGGCGACGGAGAGTTTCCAGTGCCGGTAGCGGCTCGGGTCACGGTCGAAGAGCACCGGTGCGCTGGCCGGTGCGATGGCGGTGGTGGTCATAGGATGGCTCCCGTGTCGAGAACGATGATCGTCGGATCACCGGGTGTGGCGAAGAGGCGCGCGACCTCGGCGGTGCGATGGTCGAGCACGCGGCGCTGGTTGATCGAGCCCTTGTCGGTGATTTCGCCGGCGGCACGGTCGGGCGGACCTCCCAGCACGAGCGCGCGCGCGATGCGCGTGGAACTTCCCGCCGCGTTCGCGTTGTGCGCGGCGAGCGCGCGTGCGAACGCGCCCGGCGGTGCCGGATGCGGGCTCGGAAAGATCAGGATGCCGAGCGCGTCGCGGTCGGCGCCGGCCACGGCGATGTCGAGCGCGTAGGGCGCAAGCGCGTCGAGCAGCGCCAGGCGCAGCGCGCCCACGTTGACCCAGGTCCCCGAGGAAAGTTTGAAGTTCTCGGCGATCCGGCCGCGAAAATCGATTCCGCGCTCGGGACGCGCCGGATCGCGCAGCGCGGCGGCGTCGCCGCTCTTGTAGAAGCCGTCTTCGTCGAAGGCGGCGTGCGTCGCGGCGGCGTTTCGCCAGTAGCCGGGCGTGACGTTGGCACCGCGCACGCGGATCTCGCGGTAGTCTTCGAGCGGCGCGAGCTTGATCTCGACGCCCGGTACGGGGACGCCGATCGTATCGAGGTCCGGCATCGGGTCGCCCCACGAGCCCGTCGCGAGCGGCGCGGTCTCGGTCGCGCCCCAACTCGAAACGATCGCGATCGGGTGCGGTGCATGCGCGTCGATGAGCGCGTTCAAGCGCGCGCGGGTCACGTCCGGTAAGCTCGCGGCCGCGTTCGAGACCAGGCGCAGGCGGGAGAAGAAGCGCCGCGCGAGTTCCGCGTCGTGCTCGAACGCATCGGCCAAGAGCGCCCAACCCGCCGGAACGTTGAAAGCGATCGTCGGGCTTACCTCGCGCAGATTGCGCAGCGTCGCGTCGATCAGCCCCGGGACCGGACGGCCCTCGTCGATCCAAAGCGTGCCGCCGCCGCGCAGGACCATTCCAAGGTTGTGGTTGCCGCCGAAACAGTGGCTCCACGGCAGCCAGTCGAGCACGATCGGATCGTCCATCACGAAGGGCCATGCGGCGGCGTACATCGAGGTGTTCGCGGTGAGCATGCGCTGCGTCGTGATCACGCCTTTGGGCGCGCCGGTCGAGCCCGAGGTGAACAGGATCTTCGCGATCGTATCGGGCGTGGTCGCGGCAAAAGCCGCATCCGCGACCGCCGGATCACCGTCGAGCGCACCGAGCCCGGTCAGGATGCGAAGCTCGGGCGCCGCGCGGCGCAGGTTCTCGATCACGGCCGGTTCGGTCGCGAAGGCGAACGCCGGCGTGAGCAGCTCGACGATCGCGCGCAAGCGCCGGCCCTCGACGTCGGCCCGCGCGACGGCGATCGAGACCGGCGCATAGGGGACGCCGGCGTGCATCGCGCCGAACGCGACGAGCGCGTGCGCGATGCTGTTCTCCGCGAGCACGACGATGGGGCGTTCGGCCGTCGCACCGTGCTCGATGATGCCCGCACCGGCACGGCGCACGCGTTCGAGCATCTGCCCGTAGGTGATGAAGCGCCAGCCCGCGCCGTCGCGCTCGGCCAGAAACGGCTGCCCGGGACGGGTGCGCGCGTGCGCGCCGAGATCGTCGCCGATGCGCGCCGGCACGGGACCCAGCGGCGTGGCCGCGCGCAGGATCGTGGATTGCGCCGCGACCGTCATGCGAGCGCCTCGCGGAGTGTCGCGATGCTCGCTAAAAGCGGTTGGCCTTCCGTATCGACGACCGCATCGGCGCGCCGGTAGAGCGGTTCCCGGCCGGCGAGGATGCGGCGCAGATCGTCCATCGAGGCCGTGTTGCCGGCCATCGGCCGCAGATCGCCTTGCGCGATCACGCGTTCGATGTGCTCGCGCGCCGAGGCGCGCAGCCAGACGGTGAAACAGGCTGCCAAGAGGCGTTCGTAGGTCGCCGGCTCCGAAACGATGCTGCCGCCGGTCGCGAGCACGAAGCGCGGCTGATCGCTGACGATCCCTTCGAGGCTCTCGCGTTCGAGCCGCCGGTAGCCGGCCTGGCCGACCACCTCGAAGATCGCCGCCATCGGCATCCCCGCCCGGCGTTCGATTTCGCGATCGAGTTCGATGAACGGCACGTCGAGCTGCGCGGCGAGCGCCGAGCCCAGGGTGGTCTTTCCGGCGCCGCGCAAGCCGATCAGGGCGATGCGTTCGCGGCGCAGCCCGGGGTCAGTCGCGCCGAAGCGCTCGGTCAGCGCCGCTCGCGCTTCGGCGAGCTGGGCCGGCCCGAGCGAGCGCGCCAGCGCCGTGATCCGCTGCAGGTCGTCGGGCGGGTCGCCGACGGCGAGCAACGCCTCGACCGGCACGTCGAGTGCGGCCGCCAGCGCGCGCAGCACCAGCAGTGAGGGGTTCCCCGTCCCGCCCTCGAGTTGCGCGACGTAGCGTTCGGAGAGCCGGGCGCCCCGCGCCAAGAGCCGCCGGCTCATCCCGCGCCGGGCGCGAAGATCGCGCAGCCGCTCGCCGAAGGCGACCAGGCCCGCACCATCCGCATCCGGCACGAAAGTTCCGGCTGATACCATAGTCATGAAGTATAGTTCATTTTCCGTCGGGTTCCTTCTGGAGTGGCATGCAAGTCGTCATCGGTGACCTCGCGCTCGAAGCGGCCTGGGTCGCGACCGCCGTCCCGGACCGGCCGAGCATCGTGCTGCTCCACGAGGGCCTGGGATCCGTGGCGATGTGGAAGAGCTTCCCGGCGGCGCTGGCGGAGCGCACGGGCTGCGGCGTGTTCGCGTACTCGAGGGCAGGCCACGGGCGCTCGGCGCCGGCGGCTCTGCCGCGAGAGCCCGACTACCTCGAACGCGAGGCGATCGAGGTACTGCCGGATGTGCTGGCCGCCGCGGGGATCGAGCGGCCGATCCTCTTCGGTCACTCCGACGGCGGTTCGATCGCGCTGGCCTTTGCGGCGACCTACCCCGAGGCGCTCAGCGGCCTGATCCTCGAGGCGCCGCATGTCTTCGTCGAGGATCTCTCGGTCGAGAGCATCGCGGCCACGCGCACGACGTTTCCCACCTTTCGCGAACGGCTGGCGCGGTATCACGACGATGTCGACGCGACGTTCCGCGGCTGGAACGACATCTGGCTCGACCCGCGCTTTCGCGGCTGGAGCATCGTCGACTGGTTGGCGCGCATTCGCGTGCCGGTCCTCGCGATTCAGGGGCGCGACGACGAATACGGCACGCTGGCGCAACTCGACGCGATCGAGGCGAACATCCCCGGCGCGCGCCGTCTGGTCATCGATCGCTGCGGCCACAGCCCGCACCGCGACGCCGAAGCCGCCGTGCTCGCCGCCGCCGCCGCATTCGTCGACTCGTTGCCGGCGTCGACGTGATCGCGACCGGCCGGGTTAGACTTGTTCGACCGCGCGGATCTCCGGGACGTCGGCGCAGACGATGCGTTCGATTCCGAATTTTAGGGTTTGCAGCGCGGCGGCGCAGCCGCCGCAGGCGCCGAGCATCTGGACGCGCGCGACGCCGTCGGCGATGTCGATGAGCCAGAACGTCGCCGCCGTCGGCGGCGATCGCGGGGCGAATCTTGTCGAGGGCGGCGTTCACGCGTTCGTGAAGCGTCGGTTCGCTATTGACCATAGCCTTTCATCAGTTCGTGCATGCGGCCGGACATCGCGATCGCGTCCTCCCACTTGCGCTGCCACATATTGCGGCCGAAGATCAGACCGACGCAACCCGCTTCCATCGCGATGCGCGCTTTGTGCACCGTGTCGTCGTCGGAGAGCTTGCTGCCGCCCGAGACGAGCACCAGCGAGCGGCCCGCCGACTTGACGACCTTGCGCAGTCCCTCTTCTTCGGACAGGGCGAGCGTGTTGTAGGGTTTCGGCGAGGCGGCGGCTTTGTCGGCTTCGTAATGCGGCACGTTGAGCTTGATGATGTCCGCTCCAACTTCCGTGGCAACGCGCGCGGCGTAGTCGACCGCGTAAAGCGAATCTTGGCCACCCTTGGCCTTGATGGCGCTGCCGCGCGGATACGACCAGACGACCAGCGGCATCCCGTAGCGCTCGCAGTCGCGACGGACCTCGGCGGCTTGCGCGATATCCCGGTCCTGAGCCGGCGAGCCGACATAGAGCGTGTAGCCCACGGCGTCCGCTCCGAGCCGCACGGCGTCTTCGACCGACGCGGTCAGTGGCGAGAACGGGTTCTCGTCGGGCGGAATGTTGGTCTTGCCGTTGATCTTGAGCAGCAGCGGCACCTTGCCGGCGTACGCTTTATGGTACTTCTCGGCGAGACCGATGTGGTAAGCGATGCCGGAGAACTTGCCCTCGACCGCGAGGCGCAACACCCAGTCGGTATCGAGTGCATCGGGATTGTCGAAGAAGTCGATCGGGCCGTGTTCGAGGCCCTGGTCGATCGGCAGCAGCACGAGGGTGCCGTTCGCGGGGCCGTGCTCGTACATCAATCGATGCAAACGAGCCCGCTTTCCGTTTGACAGGTTGAGTTCGTCGAACGTCGGCCGACGAATCGCTGCTAGCATGATGCCGATCTCCTTGGGAGCGCCCGTTGGGTGAAGGGTGATTCCGGTTCGGGGACCGGCAAACGGACCCCTCGGCCGGACAGGAGGCGTGAGGGCCGAACGGGCACAGTCATCGGTCATGTCACGTACCGTCGGTGTCATCGGAATCGGGGCGATGGGAGAGCCGATGGCCTCCTCGCTGCTGCGCGCGGGCTTTCGCGTCGTCGTCTGCGCCCATCGCAACCGCGCCCCCCTCGAACGCCTGACCGCTGCGGGCGCCCTCGACGGCGGCGATCCGGCCGGGGTCGCGCGGCAAAGCAACGTCGTCGTCACGATGCTACCCGACGCGCCGCAAGTCGAAGAGACGCTCTTCGGCGCACCCGGCGCGGCCGCCGGCGCCACGCCGGGGACGCTGTTCATCGATATGTCGACGATCTCGCCGGTCGCGACCAAGGCGTTCGACGAACGCCTGCGCGGGCTCGGGTTGCGGTTCATCGATTCGCCGGTCTCCGGCGGTCCGGCCCGGGCCGCGAGCGGAACGCTGGCGTTGATGGTCGGCGCTTCGGAGGCGGATTTCGCCGCGGCTAAACCGGTACTCGAAGCGATGGGGACGCCCAATCATGTCGGCGCGGTCGGCATGGGCGAGACGGTCAAACTGGTCAATCAGATCATGCTCGCGAGCATCATGCTGGGGAATATCGAAGCGCTCGTCTTCGCTGCGAAAGCCGGGGCCGACATCAAGACCGTGCGCGAAGTGATTCTCACTGCGACCGGCGCGAACTACTTGCTCGACAAGTGGCTGCCGACGACTTGGCTCTCGGGTAGCTTCAACGGCGGGTTCGCGCTCGATCTCTTCCGCAAAGACATCGCCGCCGCGCTCGACGCGGCGCGTGCGATGGGTGTCCCGCTGCCCTCGACCGCGCAAGCCTATCAACTCTTCACAGCCACGAGCGGCGAAGGACACGGCCGCGAGGACTATTCGTCGGTCGCGACCTTCTACGAGCGCGCGGCCAAGTTGCCTCCGACCAAAATCTAGTCCGGTGCTCTTCGGCGCGATCAACGTCGGCACGAACTCGATCCACCTCATCGTGGTCGAATTCGACGCCGCGTTCGATACGTCGCGGATCATCTACAAAGCCCGCGAGATGGTGCGCCTGGGAAGCGACGACGCCCTCGAACGGGGCCGGCTCTCGCGAAAGGCGATGGCGCGCGGCGTCGACGCGATCGTCGGTTTCGTCGCGGCGGCGCGCGCGCGCGGTGCGGAACGCATTCGGGCGGTTGCGACCTCGGCCGTGCGCGAGGCCGAGAACGGCGACGATTTTCGCCAACAGGTCGAGGTGCAAACCGGGGTCCCGCTCGAGATTCTCGATGCGACCGAAGAAGCGCGCCTGATCCACCTCGGCGTGGCGAGCGGCGTTCCGATCTACGACCGGCTCGCGTGCATCATCGACATCGGCGGCGGCTCGACCGAGTTCATCGTCGCCGACGGCGACCGGCCGTATCTGCTCGACTCGGTGAAGTTGGGCAGCCTGCGGCTCTACGATCAATTCATGCGCGATAGCGGCTCGCAGTTGCGCGCGGCGCGCGCACTCAACGTGCATATCCGCGAGATGCTCGCGCCGGTGATCGAACGGGTGCGCCGCTACCGGCTCGATTTGTGCATCGGCACGTCGGGGACGATCATGGGGCTGGCGGCCCTCGATGCCGCCGACCGTGGGCTCGATCTGCCGCGCGTCCACGGCTACATCCTCACGCGCAGCCGGCTGGAAGCGCTGCAATCGCGGATGCTCGCGCTCACCGAGGCCGAGCGCCGCAAACTGCCGGGCATGAACCCACGCCGGGCCGACATCATCGTCGCCGGCAACGCAGTGTTGATCGCGGCGCTCACGCAACTGGGCCTCGACGAACTGCTGGTGTGCGAGCGCGCGCTGCGCGACGGGATCATCGTCGATCTGGTCGCTCAGGACCGCGCGCTCGCGCAACGGCTCGGCGACGAACGCGTGCGCCGGCTCGAAGCACTCGAAGGGCTGGCGCACAAGTACGAACACCTCGGCGGTCATCAACGTCACGTGGCCCGGCTTGCGCTGCGGTTGTTCGAGCGGCTGGTCGAGGTCCACGGGCTCTTCGCGAGCGACCGCGAGTTGCTCTACGCCGCGGCGCTGTTGCACTCGATCGGCCGCTTCGTCGCCGAGAGCGGGCATCACAAACACGGCGCCTACCTCATCCGCAGCTCCCTCCTCGACGGCTGGCGCCGGGACGAGCAAGTTCTGATCGCGCAGATCGCGCGCTATTACCGGGGGTCGATGCCCAAGGCGGCGCACCTCGAGTTCGTGCAGCTCGCCCCCTCCGAGCAAGCGCGCGTGGAGAAGCTCGCCGCCTTGCTGCGGATCGCCGACGGCCTGGACGTCCGGCATCTGGGCCTCGTGAACGACCTCACGATCCGCCGCGAAGAGGGACGGGTTTGGATCGGGGCGCAGGCCGAAGCCGACATCGCGGACGAACTAGCGGCGGCACGGCTCAAGGCCGATCTGTTCGAGCGTGCGTTCGGCCTGCGCGTGACGATCGAAGCGCAACCCTTGGAGGTCCGCACGTGAGTGCGCTGACGGCAGCCCCGGCAAAGAAACGGATATTGCTCGTCGATGACGAGGCGGCGATCGTCCAATCGCTGCGCTACAATCTGGAGCGCAACGGCTATGCCGTGACGACTGCCGGCGACGGCCGCACCGCCGTCGCGCTCGCCTTCAGCGAAAGCCCGGATCTGGTCGTGCTGGACATCATGTTGCCGCTGCTCGACGGCATCGAGGTCTGCAAAGAGATCCGCAAGCAGTCGGCCGTGCCGATCATCATGCTGACGGCGAAAGACCAGGAGTTCGACAAGGTGCTCGCGCTCGAACTCGGCGCCGACGACTATGTGACCAAGCCCTTTTCGCTGGGCGAGATCATGGCGCGCATCAAGGCTCGCCTGCGGCGTCAGGACGTTTCCGACGAGCAGCGCAAGAACGAAGCGATCACCGCCGGCGAGATCACGATCGATCCCGCGCGGCAGCTCTTGATCGTGCGCGGCGCGGAAGTGAGCCTCGCGCCCAAAGAGTTCCGCCTCTTGCACGTCTTGATGGAAAACCGCGGCCGCATTGTGACCCGCCAGATGCTGCTGGAGAAGGTCTGGGGGTACGACTTCGAGGGCGAAGCGCAGACCATCAGCGTTCACGTGCGCTGGCTTCGCGAGAAGATCGAAGTCGATCCGAACAACCCGCGGCACATCATCACCGTGCGCAGCCGCGGCTATATGTTCCGCGACTGACGAGGCGTGGGAGCGGAGTTCCTCGCCGGGCTCGCCGGTCTCTGCGCCGGCGCACTCGTGACGCTGGCCCTGCAGCGGTTGCGCCGGCCCGCGTCGTCGCGTGACGAACGGCCGCCGCACGCGCCGGTGCCGCTCGACGCCGAAGCGGTCGAAGAGCGAGTCCTGCGGGCGTTGCCGTTCGCCGCGATCGCGTTCGACTCCGGCGGGCGTATCCGGCTCGTCAATCCGGCAGCGGAGGCGCTCTTCGGAATCGTCGAAACGCGCGCGATCGGCCGCGCGCTGATCGAGGTCGTGCCGTCGGTCGAATTCGAACGCCTGATCGGCGCGGCGAACGACGGCGGGCCGGTCTCGCGCGACGTGCGTATCATCGAGGCGGATCGCGAGCGCGTGTTCGGGATCGCGGTGCGCCGGCTCGATCACGGCATCGTCGCGATCGCCGCCGACCGCACGGAACTCGTCAACGTCGAGCGCAACCGGCGCGATTTCGTCTCCAACGTGTCGCACGAGTTGCGGACGCCGCTCGCGGCGATCAAGCTGATGATGGAGACGGTGCTGCTCTCGGACGACGACGCCGAAGCGCGCGCGTTGTTCTTGCCCCGTGTAGCGCGCGAAGTCGACCGGATGGTCGCGCTCGTGGCGGATCTCCTCGAACTGGCGCGCTCGGAGTCCGGCCGTGCCGTGCTGCGGCGCGAGCGGCTCGACCTGGGCGATATCGCTATAGCGACCGTCAACACGTTCGCCCAACGTGCCGAGCGCTTGCATGTCGAGCTGGCGGTGGTCGCGCTCGAGCCCGTGGAGGTGAACGCCGACCGTGACCGGCTCACGCAAGTGGCGATGAATCTGCTCGACAACGCGCTCCGCTATACGCCGCCCGGCGGTTCCGTGCGCGTGAGCGTCGAGCGTGAGGACCAGCGCGCGGTGCTTCGCGTGCGCGATAGCGGCGAGGGCATCCCTTACAACGATCTCGAGCACATCTTCGATCGCTTCTACGTCGCCAACCGGTCGCGTTCGCGGGACCGCTCCGGTACGGGGCTGGGCCTTTCGATCGCGCGCGAACTGGTCGAAGCACACGGGGGCTCGATCGGTGTCGAGTCCGTGTTCGGCGAGGGCGCGACCTTCACGTGCCGCTTTCCGCTGGCAGACTCGAACATTAAGGTGCCTTAAGAACTTCTTAATCTGGCCTTACCCTCCATCAACGAGGATGGGAGCGGTGCTGCGGCGGTTCCGCGGTCCCGATTTCGCTCGCACTTTTTGGAGGTTTTCCTTGACCAGGATCGCTGCGCTCGCGGCACTTCTGCTCGGTTCATCGTTGCTTCTCCCGACGGCGGCGCTCGCCGACACTTCGATCAGCATCGCCGGCTCGACCGCGCTGCTGCCGCTCGTGAAGGATGCTGCCGGCGTCTATCAGGGCTTACATCCCGACGTCAAGATCAGTGTCTCGGGCGGCGGCTCGGGTACCGGCATCGCCCAGGCCGCAGCCAAGGCGATCGACATCGGCGACTCGGACATCATGGCTCCCGACCATCCGGAGCTTTACGACAGCCGGGTCGCGGTCATCGGCTTCTCCGTCGTGACGAACCCCTCGGTTACCGTCAAGAACCTGACCAAGGCACAGATCCAGGACATCTTCGCGGGCAAGACGACGAATTGGAAAGACGTCGGCGGACCCGATCAAAAAATCGTCATTATCAACCGGCCGCGCAGCTCCGGCACGCGAGCCGTCTTCGTGAAGACCGTCATGGGCGGCAAGCCCGTCAGCGAAGCCGGCCTCACGGAGGATGCAACCGGGACCGTGATCTCCGTCGTCCAGACGACGCCGGGGTCGATCAGCTATGCGGCGTTCTCCGGCACGCACGGCAAGGGCGTCAACGAACTCTCGATCGACGGAACGGCGCCGACCGACGACAATATCATCGACGGCAAGTACCCGTTCTGGTCCTACGAGCATATGTTCACCCAAGGCCCGCCGACCGGAGAAATCTCGCGCTTCATCGCGTTTATTCAGACGCGCACCGACTTGCTCGCGAAGAACGGCTACATCAAAGTCAGTGCCATGAAGGTCAAGGAGTCGGATCGCTAGAGGCGGCTCGACGTGTCAGGCGCCGGAGGGGGCGGCTCCCGTAGCCGCCTCCCCGTTCTCTTCATGAATCTCGTTGGAGATCGCACGTGATCGCTCTTCAGGCTAAACGGTCTCATACGATCGAACGGGTCGCCGTCTGGGTGCTCCGCTCAGCGGCCACGTTCGTCATCGTCGCGATCGCCGCGCTGATCCTGTATTTGGCCTTCGAGGGCACGAAGGTCTTTACGAGCGATCATCTCCCGGTCTGGCAGTTCTTGTTCTCGAGCGACTTCAACCCGTCGGCGAACAAGGGCGGCGCGGCGATCTTCATCGCCGGCACGCTCGTGGTTACCCTGTTCGCGCTGTGCGTCGGGGGGCCGTTCGGCATCGCCGTCGGGGCGTTCTTGAGCGAGATCGCGCCGCCGCGTATGGCCGGCATCCTCAAACCCGCGATCGAAGTACTCGTGGGGATCCCGTCGGTCGTCTACGGTTGGCTGGGGCTGCGCTTGCTCGTCCCGTTTTTGCGCGAACATACCTCATCGGCGAGCGGCTTCGGCCTGGGCGCCGCGGGGATCGTGCTCTCGATCATGATTCTGCCGACCATCATCTCGCTCTCGGAAGACGCATTTCGCTCGCTGCCCAACTCGTTGCGCGAAGGATCGATGGCGATGGGTGCGACGCGCTGGCAAACGATCGTGCGCGTGCTTCTGCCCAGCGCGTCGAGCGGCTTGACCGTGGCCTTGATTCTCGGCATGGCGCGCGCAATCGGTGAAACGCTCGCCGTTCAGATGGTGATCGGCAACGCAACGCAATTCGCCAACGGCCTCTTCGCGGCGACCGCCGCGCTGACGACGGAGATCGTCATCGATATGCCCGGCGCGATCCAGGGCTCGTTCCTGGAACACGAGCTGTTCTCGATGGCGTTCCTTCTCTTGCTGATCGCGATGGCGCTGATTCTGGTCGTGCGATTCGTGTTGAGGAAACGGGCCTGATGGCCGTCGTGGCAGCGACCAGTGCGCAGGAAGACGTCACCGGCGACGCCGGCGTTCGCCGGCGACGGCTCGCCGACAACGTGGCGACCGTTGTCCTTTGGGGGCTCGGAGCCAGCGTCATCCTGATGTTGGCGGCCTTCGTCATCTATTTGTTCTACTTGGGCGCGGGCGCGATCAGTTGGCAGTTCCTCACCGGGATGCCCCAGGAAACCACCGCCGGCGGCGGGATCGGCCCGGAGATCTACAATTCGTTCTACATCCTGGTGCTGACGCTGATCTTCACCGTACCGATCGCGCTGGGGGCGGGGATCTATCTGCAGGAATACGCGCGCCCCGGTCTGTTCCGGTCGATCGTGCAGTTCAGCGCCGAATCACTCGCGACCGTGCCGTCGATCGTCATGGGCCTCTTTGGGCTGCTCGTGTTCGTTTATTACTTCCACTGGGGATTTACCGCGCTCGGCGGCGCCATCACGCTGACGCTGCTGAATCTGCCGTCGCTCATGCGCGTCACGCAAGAAGCGCTGTCGTCGGTCCCGGACAGCCTGCGCGAGGCCTCGATGGGCCTCGGGGCGACGAAATGGCAGACGATCTACCGCACCGTGTTGCCGAGCGCCGTCGGGCGCCTCACGACCGGGATCGTCCTCATCGCGGGCCGGATCTTCGGTGAAACGGCGGCGCTGATCTTCACCGCGGGCCTCAGCGTGAGCGCCAACCACCCCTACGAACTCAATCCGATGCGCTCGGCCGAAACGCTCGCCATCCATCTCTGGTACACGCATTCGGAATCGATCGTCCCCGACGTCGATCGCATCGGGAACGGGTCGGCGCTCGTGCTGCTCGTCATGGTCCTCATTTTCAACGTCAGCGCGCGCGTGGGCGGGCGTGCCATCACCAAGCGCTTCACCGGGAGGTCGTCGTGATCGAGAGCCCGCCGCGCGTAAGCACGAACGAGAAACTGGTCGCGCGCAACGTCAACATCTTCTACGGATCATTCGAGGCGATCAAGAACGCCTCGTTGACGGTCAGCGAGAATACGGTGACCTCGCTGATCGGTCCGTCGGGCTGCGGGAAGTCGACGTTTATTCGAGCACTCGACCGCATGCACGATCTCACCCCTGGGGCGCGCGTCGAAGGCGAAGTGCTGCTCGACGGGGAGAACATCTACGCGAAGAACGTCGACCCGGTCGTGATCCGGCATCGCATCGGGATGGTCTTCCAGCGCCCCAACCCGTTCCCCAAGACGATCTTCGAGAACGTCGTCTACGGCCCGAAGATCCACGGTGAAACCGACCGCAAGAAGCTCGAGGAGATCTGCGAGCGCTCGTTGCGCCAAGCGGCGCTCTGGGACGAAGCCAAGGATCGCCTCCATCGTTCGGCGCTCGACCTCTCCGGCGGACAGCAGCAGCGGTTGTGCATCGCGCGCGTGCTCGCGGTCGAACCCGAGGTGATCCTGATGGACGAGCCCGCCTCGGCGCTCGACCCGATCGCCACCTCGAAGATCGAGGACCTCATCGGCGTGCTCAAGACGAATTACACGGTCGTGATCGTCACCCACTCGATGCAGCAAGCCGCCCGCATCTCCGAGTTCACCGCGTTCTTCCACCTCGGCGAGATCGTCGAAGTCGGCACCACCAACGACATCTTCACCCGCCCCAAAGAAAAGCGCACCGAAGACTACATCACCGGCCGCTTCGGCTAACGCTCCCCCCGCCCAAGTCAAAGGCTGACATGCTGGCTTGCTGCGTGTTGGCTTGCTGACGCCGTGGGTTGGGGCGTGGGGGGTGGGGCTGTCGGGGTGGGGCGAAAGCAAGCGGCGATGGCGGAGATGACGGTGCTCGAGGCGGTGCGCGAGGCGCTGGCCCAGGAGATGGCCCGGGACGAACGCGTGCTCGTCTTCGGTGAGGACGTCGGCCGTTTGGGGGGCGTCTTTCGCGCCACCGACGGTTTGCTCGACCGGTTCGGACCCGAACGCGTGGTCGACATGCCGATGGCGGAGACGGCGATCGCCGGGCTCGCGGTCGGCCTGGCGATGCGCGGGCTGCGCCCCGTAGCCGAGATCCAATTCGCCGATTTCATCCACGCCTGCATGGATCATCTGGTCGGTGAGGCCGCCAAGATCCGCTGGCGCACGAACGGCGACTGGACCTGTCCGATGGTGTTGCGCACGGCCTACGGCGGCGGGTTCCGCGGCGGCCCGTATCATTCGCAGAGCGTCGAAGCGTTCTACTCGCATGCGCCCGGGCTCAAGGTCGTTGCGCCGAGTACCCCCGCGGACGCCAAGGGCCTCTTGCTCGCGGCGATTCGCGATCCCGATCCGGTGCTGGTGCTCGAACACAAACGCACCTATCGTGCGATCAAAGGCGACGTCCCCGAGGGCGACTATGTCGTCGAGATCGGCAAGGCGCGCACCGCGCGCGCCGGTTCCGACGTGACGGTATGCGCCTACGGGATGATGCTGCATGAAGCACTCGCTGCGGCCGAGACGCTTGCGGCGGAGGGGATCTTGCTCGAGGTCATCGATCTGCGAACCCTCTCGCCGCTCGACGGCGACGCGATCTGCGCGTCGGTGGAGAAGACCGGCCGGCTGTGCGTCGTGCACGAGGACACGATCACGATGGGTCTCGGTGCGGAGATCGTCGCGTTGGTCACCGAACGCGTCGGTCACCGGCTGCGCGCGCTCCCGGTGCGCGTCGCCTCGCCCGACGTCCCCGGGATCCCGGTGACCGACGAACTCGAAGACGAGATGCTCCCCGATCGCAGCAAGATAGCGGCGGCGATCCGCGCGCTGATCGAGGGGCCGGCGCTTGCCCAAGGCAGCGTTCGCGTCCCCGCCTATGACGCGTCGACCCCGCAGGGTGCGAGCGTCGTCGGCATCCCGCTGCGCAGCGGCGGCCTGGCCGCGCTGCTCGACGCGATCCGCTCGGCATGCGCGGCGTTCCCGCAATTCAACGCGCGCTTCGATTGGGAGCGCGGCGTCGTGCCCCATCCCGAGCTGTACTTCACGCTCGACCTCGGTCCGGGCGTGAGCGGATCCGACGGCGGTACGTTCACCGTGATCGACTACGGACCGGACTCATCGCTGATCGGCTTTCCGGCGGTCCGCCCCAACCAAACGGCGGCGTTGCGAGTCGGTGCGATTCGTGATGGCTTCGCCTTCGTGACCGTTGCGGTCGATCATCGCGCGATCGACGGCGCCGACGTCGGTCGCTTTCTCGCACACGTGCGCGAACGGCTCACACCGCTCCGCGAAGAGGTACGTAGTGGACGTTGAATTTCCGCGCCTGGCCGATACGCTGGTCGAAGGCATCGTCAAGTCGTGGCTCAAGAACGTCGGTGACCCGGTCCGCAAAGGCGAGCCGCTCTTCGAGGTCGAGACCGACAAAGTCAATACCGAAGTCGAATCGCCGTACGACGGCGTGCTGGCCGAGATTCTCGTAGCCGAAGGCGAACTCGCGCAAGTCGGTCAACTGCTCGCGCGGCTGACGAGCGATGCGGAGGTGCCCGTCGGCGTGCACACCGCGCTCACCGGGCCGGCGCGCAGTGCGCCGCCCGCACCGGCCCCGGCGGCCTCGATGCGCGTGCGCATCGCGGAGCGGATGCTCGAAGCGCGCGCGACGATCGCCCAAGGAAGCTGCGTGCGCGAAATCGATCTGCGCGGCATCGAGCGCGGCGAGCGGAGCTGGACGGCGTACTTCGTCGCCGCCTTCGCCCGGGCCGCGAACGAAAGCGCGGTCGGCGTCGCCGTGGACGTGCCCGACGGCTTGGTGGTTCCGGTCGTGCGGGATGCGAATACCGCGAGCGTCGACGACATCTCGGCGTCGATTCGCGATCTCGCGGCGCGCGCGCGTTCGGGTTCGCTGCGTGCCGAGGACATGGGTGGCGCCGGCGCCAGCGTCACCAACGTCGGCGGCGGCGGAACGCTGATGGCCTTTCCGCTGGTAGCGCCGGGGCAGCGGGCGATCCTCGCACCGGGCGCGGTCCGCGACGGTCATGCGTTCGTGACGCTGGGCTACGACCGCGCGCACTACGACGACTTCGCCGCCGATCGTCTGCTGGCACGCATCGCGGGCGAGCTGGCGGCGCTGGGCAGTTCGCCCGTGCGCCGCTAGCCCGCGCTCACATCTGGATCAGGCGGAGGTCCATGCGCACGAAGTTCTTCACGTGCGAGATCGGCAGATACTCGCGCAAGAGCGTGCGCTCCATCGCGCGGACCGTGAGATCGTACATGTCGGGCACGACGCCGTGGAGCACGTAGGCGCCGGTCTTGTCGGTGCGGGTCGTGTAGGATGCGGTCCCGCTCTCCGAATTGGCGTGGATCGTGACGTTGCCGACGGGACGCCCGAGGCGGTCGGTGACGAAGCCGCCCAGGGCCGTGGCCGGTTCGCCTTCGGCGGTCTGGCCTTCACCGGGGACGAGCGCGCGCGTGAGCTGCTGATGGTAGCCGCCCAGCACGCCGACGCCGCGAACCAGGAGCGACAGATAGCCGCGCGCCGAAATCACCAAATCGTATACACCCTGGGGCATCGCGGCCTGAAAGTTTCCGCGCTCGTCGGAGTCCATGAGCGAGACGCGGCCGTCGCGCCCGACGCAGGTGATCCGGGCGCCCGCGAGCGGGACGCTCGAGCGGCGATCCAAAAGCGTACACCGAAGCGAGCCTCCCTGCCCGCCGGTCGCTGCTGTCCTCGCCTCCATGTTGACCCTATCGGCGAGCAAGGAGCCGGAGTTGACCTGAACGCGAAATTCGAGCAAGCCTTGCGAGCGGACCTTGACACGCTTCGCGCGGCCGGTACCTACAAACGGCTGCGGCACGTGACGACGCCGATGGCGGCCCGCGTTCATATGGAAGAAGCGGGCGACGTCATCGTGCTCTCCTCGAACGACTACCTCGGCTTGGCCGACGATCCCGAGGTCGTCGCGGCCGGTGTTGCGGCGCTCGAACGATACGGTGCCGGCACGGCGTCCGTGCGCTTCATCTGCGGCACGCTCGCGATCCACCGCGAACTCGAAGCGAAGCTCGCGGCATTCCTGGGCTTCGAATCCGCGCTTTCCTATGTCTCGTGCTGGGCCGCGAACGAGGGCCTCATCCCGACGATTGCGACGGCCGGCAACACGATCGTCTCCGACGAACTCAACCATGCCTCCATCATCGACGGCTGCCGGCTGGCCGCGGCGAAGCGTACCCGCTATGCGCACGGCGATATGGCCGATCTCGAAGCAAAGCTGCGCGCCGCGGAGGGCACCGCCTTCATCATCACCGACGGCGTGTTCTCGATGGAAGGCTCGCTCGCGAAGTTGCCCCAGATCGTGGCGCTCGCGCAGCGCTACGACGCCGTCACGATCGTCGACGACAGCCACGGGACCGGCGTGATGGGGAAAACCGGCCGTGGCACGGTCGAGCACTTCGGCTTGCAGGGCAAGGTCGACATCGTCACCGGGACCTTGGGAAAGGCGCTGGGCGGCGCCGCCGGCGGGTTCGTGGCCGGGAGCGCCGCGCTCATCGACACGCTGGTCCAGCGTTCGCGGACCCAGCTCTTTTCGAACGCGTTGCCCGCGACGGTCGCCGGCAGCGCGCTCAAGGCTATCGAGTCGCTCGAGCAGCGCCCTGAACTGCTAGCACGCCAACGCGAGAACATCGCCTACTTCCGGGCGGGCTTGAGCGCGCTGGGATTTTCGCCGCTGCCGGGTGCGAGTGCGATCGTGCCGATCATCGTCGGGGACACCGCGTTCGCAATCGCCATGTCGGAGCGGTTGTTGGCCCAGGGAGTCTTCGTAACCGGCTTCGGCTATCCGGTCGTGCCGGAGGGAACCGCGCGCATCCGGGTCCAACTTTCGTCAGCCCTGGATGTCGCCGCACTGGATCGCGCGCTCATCGCGTTCGAGATGGTCGGCCGTGAACTCGGAGTTATCGGGAGTTCTCGAGGAACGGTCTGAAATTCACCCAGTGGACAACGGCTGCCCGGCGCGTTGTATACCACGTCGGTTTCGTGTTATTTCGATCGGATCGTCATCATGAGGAACGTAATGAAGGCTCTTCGTCCCATTCTCGTAGTCGCCGTGTTCGCGGCAGTACCGCTTGCAGCGTCGGCTGCCAAGACCTTCGCGGGTCCCAGTACTTGGGTTCACGTCGTGGTCGCTAAGCCCGATGCCGCGCAGAGGATGGATGTTTGGAAGCCGGGCGATTCGCCGGCCGCTCCGACGCTCAACGTCCTGGTCGACACGACAACGTCATACAGCGAGATGATCGGCGCAGTGCGCGCGAACGCGCAAAGCGGTTTCATCAAGATCGTCGGCGACAAGGATCTCACGTGCGGTGGGGTCGCCGCCCACGAATTCGATATCGAGTTGGACATCGGGCGCAAGATACTCTCGACGCAGACGGTCGTCGCTAGCCCCGGCGGCGCGACGCGCATCACCTACACGCGTGCCGACGGTGTCCCGTTTGCCAAGGAAGTCCAAGCGGCGATCGACGCATTCTGCAGTTAGCGAGCACGTACACGTTCGTCGGCAGCGGGATCGCCTCACTGGCCGGCGCCGCGTTTCTGATTCGCGATTGCGGCGCCGACGGCAAAGACATCGTTCTCCTCGAAGAATCGGCGCACTACGGTGGAGCGCTCGAAGCGCACGGCGGCCCGGCAAGCGGGTACTTCATGAGCGGCAGCCGGCTCTTCGAGAGCACGTACGCGTGCACGTTCGACCTGCTCTCGTCGATCCCGTCGCGCAGCGATCCGGCGATCTCCGTCGCCGAGGAGACCGAGCGCGTTCGAGCGACCGAGGTGTGGAACAATCGCGCCCGGCTCGTCGACCGGAACGGGAAGATCGCCGATTTTCACGCGCTCGGTTTGAGCGAGCGCGATCGGATCGACCTCATCTCGCTCTTGACCCAGAGCGAACGCGCGCTCGACGCGAAGCGCATCTCGGACTGTTTTGCCGGGCACTTCTTTCAGACGAACTTCTGGTTCGAGTGGTGCACGCTCTTCGCGTTCCAGCGCTGGCACAGCGCGATCGAGTTCAAGCGCTACCTGTTGCGGTTCATCCACCACTTCTCGACGATCGACACGCAAGCCGGGATCTTTCGTACGCGCTACAACCCGTTCGACTCCATCGCAGTCCCGCTGGCGGCGTGGCTCGAGCAGCGCGGCGTCGAGTTCCGCTTGGGGACGACGGTGAACGAACTCGGCCTGCGGTCCGATCCCGGGCAGGTGAGCGTCGCTTCGATCACCTGTACGACGGCGGGCGTAACGGCGAGCCGCCCGCTCGGTGGGCGCGATTACGTCTTCGTGACCAACGGCTCCATGTCGGCGGGCAAAGCGTTCGGCTCGATGACCGCCGCGCCGGTCGTCGAGCGCGCCAAGCGCGACGGGGCCTGGCGGCTTTGGGAGACGCTCGCTCGCGGCCGGCCGGCGTTCGGCAATCCTGCGGCGTTCGCCGGTCACGTCGATGAGTCGGCCTGGGAGTCGTTTTCCGTTACCGTGCGCGAGCCGTTGTTCATGAAGCTGATGGAAGCGTTCAGCGGCAGCGAACCCGGGCGAGGCGGCCTGATCACCTTCAAAGACTCGAATTGGCTGCTGACCCTCTCGATCGTGCACCAGCCGTTCTTCGCAGGTCAACCCGAAGACGTGTGGGTCTGGTGGGGTTACGGCATGTTCTGTGATCGGCCGGGAAACTTCGTCAAGAAACCGATGACGGCGTGCACGGGAAGCGAGCTGCTCGAAGAGGTTCTGGGGCATCTGCGGTTCGGCGAGTACCGGGCGGCCATACTGGCCGCGTCGGACGTGATTCCGTGCGTCATGCCCTACGTCACGAGTCCGTTTCTGGTGAGAAAAACCGGCGATCGGCCGAACGTCGTGCCGGAGGGCTCGACCAACCTCGCGTTCATCGGCCAGTTCGCCGAGCTTCCGGATGAGGTCGTCTTTACGGTCGAGTATTCGGTTCGCTCCGCACAGACGGCCGTCTACACGCTGCTCGGGCTTGAGCGCCGGCCGCCGCCGCTCTACCGGGGCGCGCTCGAGCCCAAAATCGTGCTGGAGGCGCTCGAGAGCCTCCATCGCTGAAACGCTGCGCGGCGCCGTTACTGCATCATGCGCGCGCGATAGTCGGATTCGATTTCGGTTCCCATCGTAGCCAACAACGTTTCGAGCGTCGTGCGCGCCACGCGCCGGCCCGCGAGGGCATCGACGACGATGCCGATCACCCCGCCCGGCGGAAGGTACGTGCCCGCCAGCTCTAGCCGGCAACTCTCGGCCCCCGTTTCGGTCGCGGTGAAGGCACCCTCGAAGCGCGGTAGGATCAGCGTGTCTTGCGGCGTCCAAGCGATCTCGATCGTGTGCGGCGAGCCCTTGTCGCGTTGGAAGCGGACCTCGGCCGTCGCCTTCTTTTCGACGGTCATTCCGCCGGCGATCGCGGGTAGCTCGACATGGAGCGCGACCTCCGGTGCCGCTTTGCCCGCAGCGCGTTCGAGGAAACGCGACTCGATCGAAGCCAGCACGAATTTCCGCGGGGCCGCGACGGGAACGCTCGCACTCATTTTGCGCATCGCCGCGTGTTTCCCAAACGCAGGCTGCCTCCGCCTGCTCCCGTTTTGCGACACGGCAAAATAGTTTCGCCGAGCGGGCGGGTTCGTGAAATTTCCTTCGTCGCGTTAGCCCGACCTCAGGGTTCGTCGAATGTTAGAATACGCGGCCGATGCGCGCACCGATTGGCTAGTGTGGAGCAATCGAACGGCGCGGTATAGTCGATGCAAGAATCGTCAGTGCACTCTTGATTGCGAGGTAGCGTGCTCAGCGGAACGACGGCGGAGATCAAGGAGCGCAGCGCGCTCCGGATCAATCCGGCCAAGACCTGTCAGCCGATCGGCGCGGTGTACGCCGCGCTCGGCATCCACGGGTGCATGCCGCACAGCCACGGCTCGCAAGGCTGTTGCGCCTTTCATCGCAGCCACTTGACGCGTCATTTCAAAGAGCCGGTGATCGCGACGACCAGCTCCTTCACCGAAGGCTCGTCGGTCTTCGGTGGGCTCGCGAACCTCCATCAGGCGCTCGAGAACATCTTCACCGTCTACAAGCCCGACATCGTCGCCGTTCACACGACCTGCCTCTCCGAAGTGATCGGCGACGACGTTCCGACGATCATCAAGCGGGCTCGCGAGGAAGGCAAGATCGCGCCGGATGCCCGGGTCATCCACGCCAATACGCCGAGCTTCGTCGGTTCGCACATCACCGGCTGGGCCAACATGGTAACCGCGATGGTGAAGTATCTCGCGGTCAATAGCGGCTCGCCGCGCGATCAGGTCAACGTCATCCCGGGCTGGGTCGATCCCAGCGACATGCGCGAACTCAAGCGGATCGCCGCTGACATCGGGGTCGAAATTCTGATGTTCCCCGATACGACGGACGTGCTCGATGCGCCGCAGACCGGCGTCTACGAGATGTACCCCAAGGGCGGCGTCACGGTCGATCAACTGATCGGCGCCGGCGACAGCAAGGCCACCATCGCGCTGGGCCATTTCGCTTCGCGCCCGGCGGCGATCGCACTCGACGACAAGTGCCGCGTCCCGGCGACCCTGCTCGACATCCCGATCGGAATCCGCGCCACCGACCAGTACGTCGACGCGTTGCGGACGCTGGGCTCCAGAGATGTCCCGCAGTCGATCACGCGCGAACGCGGCCGGCTGCTCGACATGATCAGCGACATGGGCCAGTACTTCTACGGCAAACGCGTTGCCGTCTCGGGCGACCCCGACCACGTCGTCGCGCTGACCCAGTTCCTGGTCGAACTCGACATGAAGCCGGTGTACGTGATCAGCGGTTCGCCGGGGAACAACTTCGAGACGCGCATCAAAGACATCCTCGACGGCGTCGTGGAGAACCCCAAGTTCAAGCAGTCGGGCGACCTCTTCGAGCTGCATCAGTGGATGAAACAAGAGCCGGTCGATCTACTGATCACCAACACGTACGGCAAGCACATTGCGCGCGCCGAGAACGTTCCGTTCGTCCGGTTTGGATTTCCGATCCTCGACCGCGTCGGGCACCGGGTGTTTCCGACCGTCGGCTATGCGGGCGCACTGCGCCTGATCGATAAAATCGTCGATGCCCTCTTCGATAAGCGCGACCGCGAGGCGCCCGAAGAGTGGGTCGAGTTGGTGATGTAAGAAAAGGAGCGTACGATCGTGTCATATCGGATCACCGAGGAATGTTCGGCCTGTGGAAGTTGTGAGGAGTCGTGCCCGGTGGGTGCGACGGCGCTCAGCGGTTCGCAATACCGGATCGACGTAGAGACGTGCATCGAGTGCGGCGCATGCGAATCCGCTTGCCCCAACGGAGCCATCGTCGAAGCCTCGTGAACGACGGGGCCGGGATCGAGATTCTCGACGGGCGCAAGGCGCAAGTCCACCGCAAGGGGCACGGGAGCGCGCCGATCGCCTGCGGGAAGCCCAGCGTCTCCGGTTCGGTCAGTCAGCGGGCCTGCGTGTTCTGCGGCTCGCGGGTGGTGCTCTACCCGATCTCCGATGCGCTGCACGTCGTGCACGGTCCGATCGGCTGCGCCGCCTATACCTGGGATATCCGCGGCGCGCTCTCGAGCGGCCCGCAACTCCATCGCAACAGCTTTTCGACGGACATTCAAGAACTCGACGTGATCTACGGCGGCGAGAAGAAGCTTTACGGCGCGCTCATCGAGCTGATCGACCTCTACGAGCCGCGGGCTGCCTTCGTCTATTCGACCTGCATCGTAGGGATCATCGGCGACAACGTCGAGGCCGTCTGCAAACGCGTGGCCGCCGAGAAGCAGATCCCGGTTCTGCCCGTCCACTCCGAAGGCTTCAAAGGGACCAAGAAGGACGGCTACCGGGCGGCCTGCGAGGCCGTCTATCACCTGGTCGGCACCGGCGCGACGGAATCCATCTCCGAGCACAGCATCAACATCCTGGGTGATTTCAACATCGCGGGCGAGAGCTGGATCGTGCGCAACTACTACGAGCGGATGGGGGTGCAGGTCGTGTCGTGCATCACGGGGGACGCGCGCATCGACGACATCCGCCGCGCGCACGGCGCGCGGCTCAACGTCGTCCAGTGCTCGGGCTCGATGACGTACTTAGCGAAGATGATGCAGCGCGACTACGGCATCCCGCAAAAGCGCGTCTCCTATTTCGGCATCGAAGACGTCTCCGCCGCACTCTACAACGTCGCCAAGTTCTTCAAAGACGAGCCGGCGATCATGGAACGCACGGAAGCGCTGGTGCGCGATGAAGTGGCGGCGATCTGGCCCAAGATCCGCGAATACCGCACCAAGCTGGAGGGGAAACGGGCGGCCATCTACGTCGGCGGCGCGTTCAAGGCGTTCTCGCTCGTGCGGGCGCTCAAGCTGCTGGGGATGCAAACGGCCGTGGTCGGTTCGCAGACCGGCGATGCCGAGGATTACGAAACGCTCCGCGAGATGTGCGACGAGGGGACGATCATCGTCGACGACTCGAACCCGCTCGAACTCGCGACGTTTTGCCTCGAGAAAGACGTCGATCTGTTCATCGGCGGCGTAAAGGAGCGCCCGATCGCCTATAAACTGGGGATCGGGTTCTGCGACCACAACCACGAGCGCAAGGAACCGCTCGCCGGGTTCGTCGGGATGCTGAACTTCGCGCGCGAGGTGTACGCCTCGACGATGAGCCCGGTCTGGCAGTTCGCGCCGCGGCGCGAGGCGCAGGCGCGGAAGAGTGCGGCGGCCTGCAGCCCGTGCGCCTGACCGATCCCCAATTCGATCCCGATGCCGAACCGCCGACGAAGCATTGCACCGCGACTCGCAATGCGTGTAAGGTCTGCACGCCGCTAGGTGCGTGCTTGGTTTTCCGCGGCGTCGAGGGCACGATCCCGTTCTTGCACGGTTCGCAAGGTTGCAGCACCTACATTCGGCGCTATCTGATCAGTCATTTTCGCGAACCGATCGATATTGCGGCCTCCAATTTCTCGGAGGAAGCGGCGGTCTTCGGCGGGCGCGCGGCGTTCCAGGCCGGGATCGCCAACGTCGTGCGCCAGTACCGGCCCAAGATGGTCGCGGTCGCGACGACCTGTCTGAGCGAGACGATCGGCGAGGACATGCGGCTCTTGTTCCACGAGTACCTGCGCGATCACGGGACGCCGGACCATCCGCACCTGATCCGGGTCGCGACGCCCAGCTACCGCGGGACGCACATCGACGGCTTTCACGATGCCGTGCGGGCCGTCGTCGACGGGCTCGTCGCGGCGGGTACGCCCACGCGGCGCATCAACCTGTTCCCCGGCATGATCTCCGCCGCCGACCTGCGGCACCTCAAGGAGATCGTGGGGGATTTCGGTCTGCCGCTCACGCTCTTGCCCGATTATTCGGATTCGATGGACGGCGCTAGTTGGAGCGAGTACGAGAAGCTCCAGCGCGGCGGAACGCCGATCGACGATGTCGTCGCGGCCGGCTCGGCGCAGCGCTCGCTCGAGTTCGGCCGCACGCTCGCCGGGGTCGCCACCGCCGGGCGGCTGTTGGAAGAGCGCTTCGCGATCCCGCGCCGTCTCTTGGGGATGCCGATCGGGATCCGCGAGACCGACGCCTTGTTCGCGGAACTCGAAGCGGCGTCCGGCCGGCCGGCGCCCGAGAAATACCGCGGCGAACGCGGCCGCCTGATCGACGCCATGATCGACGGGCACAAGTACGTGTTCGAGAAGCGCGCGATCGTGTACGGCGAGGAAGACCTCGTCGTCGGCCTGACGTCGTTCTTGCGCGAGATCGGGATCGTGCCGGTCCTGTGCGCGTCCGGCGGGAAGAGCGGCAAGCTCGCCGCGAGCCTGCGCGCGGCGGTTCCCTCGCTCGACGAGCGGACGGAGATTCGTGAGGGCTTCGACTTTGCCGAGATCGAGGAGAGCGCGCAGTCGCTCGGGGTCGAGCTCGTCATCGGGAGCAGCAAAGGCTACCGGCTCGCGCGCAAACTCGGCGTGCCGCTCGTGCGGGTCGGTTTCCCGATCCACGACCGGGTCGGCGGCCACCGGATCTTGCACCTCGGGTATCGCGGCGCGCTCGCGCTCTTCGATACGATCGTCAACACCCTGATGGACGTCAAGCAAACGTCGTCGCCCGTGGGATACAGCTACCTATGACGACCGCCTCATCCACATCTTTCTCCACGTTGTCCACCTTCGACTCATCGAAGCATCCGTGTTTCAGCAAGGATGCGAGCACGAACTACGGCCGCGTCCATCTTCCGGTCGCACCGCGCTGCAACGTGCAATGCAATTTCTGCAATCGTAAGTTCGACTGCACGAACGAGAGCCGGCCAGGCGTGACGAGCACGGTGCTCAAACCGCACCAAGCCCTCGAGTATCTCGCCGGCGTGGTCGCGAAACGTCCGGAGATCACGGTCGTGGGGATCGCCGGACCGGGCGATCCGTTCGCAAACCCGGATGAGACGATGCAAACGTTGCGCCTGGTGCGCGAGCGGTTTCCCCAGATCGTGCTGTGTCTGGCGACCAACGGTCTGGGGATCGGTCCGCACATCGAGGAGCTGGCCCAGCTCCACGTCAGCCACGTGACGATCACGATCAGCGCCGTCGATCCGAAGATCGGGGCGAAGATCTACGCCTGGATTCGCAACGGGAAGACGCCGATGCGCGGCGAGGCTGCGGCGCAGGTGATGATCGACCGGCAACTCGGCGCGATTCGTGAACTCAAGGCGCGCGGGGTCGTCGTGAAGGTCAATTCGATCGTCGTCCCCGGGATCAACGAGACCCATATCCCCGAGATCGCCCGCGTCGTCGCCGGACTCGGCGCCGACATCCAGAATTGCATGGCGATGGTCCCGGTCGCGGGCGCGGCTTTCGAAGAACTCCTCGAGCCGGATCCCAAACTGATGGCGCGGCTGCGCCTGCAGTCCGGGCAGCACCTCCGGCAGATGACGCATTGCGGGCGCTGCCGCGCCGACGCCGTCGGCCTGCTCGACGAGCAGATGTCGGACGAGCAGATGGAGACCCTCACCGAATTCGCCCGCCGTCCGATCGACATCGGGAAGACGCGGCCGTACGTCGCGGTCGCCTCACGCGAGGGCGCGCTCGTCAACATGCACCTTGGCGAAGCGGGCCGCTTCGTGATCTTCGGCCGCGATGAAGCGACCGCATCGGGATTCCGGTTCATCGAGATCCGCCGGACGCCCGAACGCGGCGGCGGCCGCGCGCGCTGGGTCGAACTCGCCGACAGCCTGCACGACTGCCGTGCGCTGCTGGTGAACGCGGCGGGCCCCAGTCCCAAGGGCGTGCTCGAAAATCGCGGCGTGCAGGTCATCGAGATGGAGGGACTCATCGAAGAGGGGCTCGCCGCGGTGTACGCGGACCAAGAGATCGGCGCCGCACTCAAGCGGCGATTTACTGCCTGTGGCAAAGGAACCGCGTGCCGGGGAACCGGCACCGGGTGCGCGTGAGAGAGCATGGGATTCATCGTTTGTAGCGTCGAGCCGATCGAGCCGGGCATCGTTTCCGTGCGCCGGTTGCGAGCGCTCCAACTTGCCGGAGTCGGGGGCGCGCTCGCCGTCGCCCTCCACGATACTCCGAAGGCGGAGGACGGCACGTGGGCGCTCTCCGCGCGCGCGCTCTTGCGCCGCGCCGAGGGGGTCGTCGATGAGTCGCACGCGATCTTTTTCGACTTCACGCCGCGCGAGCCCGAGCGCATCGATCTCTACGCGCTCGTCGAAGTAACGGGCCGGATGGACCGCTACGTGACGGACCTTCTCTTGCATTTCAAGCTCGCTTGCCAGCGGCGCGGGACGGAGAACTTCTCCGGCGGTTCGGTCGCGTTGCGGCTGCCCGAATGGGACGCCGGCATCGATGTGTACGAGCATCTGCTCATTCAAGGCGGTCTGTCGGGCGGCGATTGGACCTGGGGCGATCCGCAATCGGCACTGTCCGTAACGAAAATCGGCGGCGTCAAAGCACGCCCGATCGAGTTCGGTGCGACTAACGTTTCTCCGAATGTTTGACCGGACGAAGTAAACGTTTACCAGTTGCATCGTGTCGTCCCGCGGCGGGCGCGCTATAAAGTAAGTGTACTGAGCAACGCGGAGAGGATGACGACTATGCGCAAAGTGGCGATCTACGGAAAAGGCGGCATCGGAAAGTCGACGACCACGCAAAATACGGTCGCGGGTCTGGTCGAATCCGGCAAGAAGGTCATGGTTGTCGGGTGCGACCCGAAGGCGGATTCCACGCGCTTGCTGCTCGGCGGGCTCGCGCAGAAGAGCGTGCTCGACACGTTGCGTGAAGAGGGCGAGGACGTCGAACTCGACGACATTCGCAAGTGCGGCTACGGCGGTTCGATCTGCGTGGAATCGGGCGGACCGGAACCGGGCGTCGGCTGCGCCGGGCGCGGCATCATCACCTCGATCAACCTGCTCGAGCAACTCGGGGCCTATTCCGACGGCGACCCGCTCGACTACGTTTTCTACGATGTCCTGGGCGACGTCGTGTGCGGCGGGTTTGCGATGCCGATTCGCGAGGGCAAGGCGGAAGAGATCTACATCGTCTGCTCCGGCGAGATGATGGCGATGTATGCCGCCAACAACATCAGCAAAGGCATCCTCAAGTTCGCCCAGTCCGGGACGGTACGGCTGGGCGGACTGATCTGCAATAGCCGCAAGGTCGATAACGAGCGCGAGATGATCGAAGAGTTCGCCAAGCGCCTCGGGACGCAGATGATCTACTTCGTACCGCGCGACAACATGGTTCAGCGTGCCGAGATCAATCGGAAGACCGTGATCGAGCACGATGCCACCTGCGGCCAGGCCGACCACTATCGCTCGCTCGCGAAGGCGATCGACCAAAACGACATGTTCATCATCCCCAAACCGCTGAGCACGGACGAACTCGAGAGCACCCTCATGGAATACGGGTTAATGGAGTAACTCGAACGCCTGCGCCAACACGCTCCGTAGAGGTAGGTTCGCAATCATGGTTATGGTTCAAGCCATCATCCGCCCCGAAAAGGTCTACGCGGTCATCAAAGCCTTGCTCGACGCCGGTTTCCCCGCGCTCACGAAGTACAACGTCTTCGGGCGTGGCAAACAACGGGGTTTGCGCGTCGGCGAGATCACCTACGACGAGCTTCCCAAAGAAGCGTTGATGATCGTGGTCAGCGAGGAAGAATCGGCGCTGGTGGTCGACACGATCGTCCGCGCAGCGCGCACCGGCGACCACGGCGCGTTCGGCGACGGCAAGGTCTTCGTCGTCCCGGTCGAGGCTTCGTATACGATCAGCACGGGGATCCGTGACGCGGAAGCCGTCGAGGCATGAAGCAGATCGTCGCGATCATCCGCGCGCAGCAGATGAACCGGACGCGTACGGCGCTCGCCGACGCGGGGTTTTCGGGTTTTACCGCGCGCAAGATCATCGGGCGCGGTCGCGGCAACGTCGACCTCGGCGTCTTGCACGGCGCGGAGGCCGGCCGCGAAGAGGCGATCGCGCGCTTGGGCGACGGGCCGATGCTCCTGCCGCGCCGGATGCTCACGATCGTGGTTGCCGACGACCACGCCGAAGCGGCGATTCAGACCATCATCAGCTCGAACAAGACCGGCGAACACGGCGACGGCAAGATATTCGTGCTGCCGGTCAAGGAAGCGGTGCGCATTCGCACGCGTGAGCGCGGACACGACGCGCTGACCGACCGCTAGCAACTCAACCGATCACTTCGGAAAGGCACTTTTCATGGCGACCGACGACGACCGCGAACCGGCAACGATCGACGCTGAGGCCGCAAAGGCGAAGCTCGAGGCGATGATCGACGCCTTCCCGATCAAGACCCGCAAGAAGCGGATGAAGCAGATCGTCGTCAACGATCCCCAAAACCCGCCGTTCATCAGCGCGAACATGCGCAGCACGCCGGGCGTCATCACCCAACGCGGCTGCGCGTACGCCGGCTGCAAGGGCGTGGTGCTGGGGCCGGTCCACGACGTGCTGCACATCGTGCACGGTCCGGTCGGCTGTTCGTACTACACCTGGGGAACGCGCCGGAATCTCGCGCGCTCCAAGCCCGGCGAAACGAACTACATCCAATACTGCATGACCACCGACATGCAGGAGGAGCAGATCATCTTCGGCGGCGAGAAGAAGCTGCGCCAAGCGATCCGGGAGGCCTACGACATCTTCAAGCCCAAGGCCATCTCGGTCTATGCGACCTGCCCGGTCGGCTTGATCGGGGATGACGTCCACGCGGTCGCCCGCGAGATGAAGGCGGAACTCGGGATCAACGTCTTCGCCTTCAGTTGTGAAGGCTACAAGGGCGTCAGCCAGTCGGCCGGTCACCACATCGCGAACAACGGCGTCTTCAAGCACATCGTCGGCTTGGACGACACTCCCGACGTGGCCGAGTTCTCGATCAATATCCTGGGCGAGTACAACATCGGCGGGGACGCCTGGGAGATCGATGAGCTGCTGCGCAAGTGCGGCATCCACGTCACCTGCACGCTCAGCGGCGACGTGAGCTACGACCAGATCGCCAAGGCCCATACCGTCCAGCTCAACGTCGTGCAGTGCCATCGCTCGATCAACTACATGGCCGAGATGATGGAGAAGAAGTTCGGTATTCCGTGGTTCAAGGTGAACTTCATCGGGGCCGAGCAGACCGCGAAGTCGCTGCGTAAGATCGCGAAGTACTTCGACGACGAGCGCTTGACGTTGCAAGTCGAACAAGTCATCGCCGTGGAGATGGGCAAGCTGAATCCGATCCGCGCGGCCGTGCGCGCTCGCTGCCAAGGGAAAACCGCGGCGCTCTTCGTGGGCGGCTCGCGTGCCCATCACTATCAGGACCTCTTCAGCGATATCGGGATGGAGACGATCGCTGCGGGCTATGAATTCGCGCATCGCGACGATTACGAAGGCCGCCAGGTGCTACCCACGATCAAAGTCGATGCCGACAGCCGCAATATCGAGGAACTCAACGTCGTGCCCGATCCCGCTCGCTTCCGGGCGCGCAAGACGCCCGAGCAGCGCCAGGCCCTCGAGGCGGGCGGTCTGACCCTCTCGGAGTACGCCGGCATGATGCCTGAGATGAAGAAGAACACGCTCGTCATCGACGACATCAACCACCACGAGATCGAGAAACTCGCGGAACTCTATAAGCCGGACATCATCTGCTCGGGGATCAAGGACAAATTCGTCATCGAGAAGATGGGTATCCCGTGCAAGCAGTTGCATAGCTACGACTACGGCGGCCCGTACGCGGCCTTCACCGGCGCGGCCAACTTCTACGCGGAGATCGACCGCATGGTGCATACGAAGGTCTGGAAGTACGTCGTCCCGCCGTGGCTCAAGGAGCCGCATCTCAAAGCACAGTTTGTCCGAGCGTAGGCGAGGACCGAGCGTAGGCGAGGACCGGGACTCGCTCCCGGGAGTGGCTTGCGGTAGGGGGCGCCCAGACAATAGGCCCCTCGCTTGTCGCGCTCCGGTGCCCCCCGAGCGGCACCGCTTGCGCGCGGAAAACGCCATCCGGGGAACCGGCGCGATGAAAAAAATGTCTACCGGTGGAGGCGCAGAACGAAGGAAGCCCCTCACCCGTCAGAGGCGTTGGCAGACTCGCTTCTTTTTCTCCAAAGGAAGGCATCGCATGAGTGCAGTTCTCGAGAAACAGACCCTCTTCGATCTTACGAGCCTAGGCATCAGCAACCCGTACAAAGCTCGCTACGATAACTTCATCGGCGGCGAATTCGTGCCGCCGGTCAATGGTCAGTACTTCACCAACGAGAGCCCCGTGGTTGGACATCCGTTCACCGAAGTCGCGCGCTCCTCGGCCGAGGACGTGGAACTTGCGCTCGACGCCGCGCACAAGGCGCGGGTTGCGTGGGGCCGCACGACGGCCGCCGAACGTTCGCTGATCCTCAACAAGATCGCCGACCGGATGGAAGAGAAGATGGGCGTCCTCGCGCTCGCCGAGACGCTCGACAACGGCAAACCGATCCGCGAGACGATGGCGGCGGATCTGCCGCTCGCGATCGATCACTTCCGGTATTTCGCCGGCGCCGTGCGGGCGCAAGAAGGCGGGATCAGCCAGATCGATCCCGACACGGTCGCATACCATTTCCAAGAGCCGCTCGGCGTCGTCGGGCAGATCATCCCCTGGAACTTCCCGATTCTGATGGCCGTCTGGAAACTCGCCCCGGCGCTCGCGGCCGGCAACTGCGTCGTCATCAAACCGGCCGAACAAACGCCGGCGTCGATCATGATCTTGATGGAGTTGATCGCCGATCTGCTACCGCCGGGCGTTGTCAACGTCGTCGAAGGCTTCGGCCTGGAAGCCGGCAAGCCGCTCGCGTCGAGCCGCCGGATCGCGAAGATCGCGTTCACCGGCGAAACGACCACCGGACGCCTGATCCTGCAATACGCCTCGCAGAACCTCATCCCGGCCACGCTCGAACTGGGCGGCAAGTCCCCGAACATCTTCTTCGCCGACGTAGCCGCGAAGGATGACGACTACTTTGACAAGGCGGTCGAAGGGTTCGTGATGTTCGCCCTCAACCAAGGTGAGGTCTGCACTTGTCCCTCGCGCGCGCTCATCGACGAATCGATCTACGACAAGTTCATGGACCGCGCGCTCGCACGCGTGAAGGCCGTCAAACAAGGCAACCCGCTCGATCCCTCGACGATGATCGGCGCGCAAGCCTCGAGCGAACAGCTCGAGAAGATCCTCTCGTACTTCGACATCGGCCGCAAGGAAGGCGCTCAGGTGCTGCTCGGCGGTGAACGCAACCTGCTCGACGGCGCGTTCAAGGACGGCTACTACGTCCACCCGACGATCTTCAAGGGCGTCAACTCGATGCGCGTCTTCCAAGAGGAGATCTTCGGGCCGGTTGTGTCGGTCACGACGTTCAGGAACGAAGACGAGGCGCTGCACATCGCCAACGACACGCTCTACGGCCTGGGCGCCGGCGTGTGGTCGCGCGATGCGAACACTTGTTACCGGATGGGTCGCGCGATCCAAGCCGGGCGCGTGTGGATCAACTGCTATCACGCCTATCCGGCACACGCCGCGTTCGGCGGGTACAAGCAATCGGGCATCGGCCGCGAGGGTCACAAGATGATGCTCGATCACTACCAGCAGACCAAGAACGTCCTCGCCAGCTACAGCTCCTCGAAGCTCGGTTTCTTCTAGGAACGTTGGCGACCGCGAACGTTTCGACCGCGGCGCGCGTCCTGGCGACGCCCGCCGCGGTCGCCCTCATCGAGCGGCTCCGTGACAAGCACGGGCCGCTCATGTTCCATCAGTCGGGGGGCTGCTGCGACGGCAGCAGCCCGATGTGTTATCCGATCGGCGACTTCTATCTCGGTGCCTCCGATGTGAAGCTCGGCGAGATCGCCGGCGCGCCGTTCTTTATGAGCGCGGCTCAATTCGACTACTGGCAGCACACCAAGTTGATCATCAACGTCGTCCCCGGCCGCGGCGGGATGTTCTCGCTGGAGAACTCGGAAGAAGTCCGTTTTCTCACCCGCAGCGAGCTGTTCACCGACGACGAAACGGCCCGGCTCGCACCGGTGGAGCACTGCGGTTAGCTGAACGCGTTCACGCCTGCCGGGCGCGGTAGGCGGCCACCTTCGCGCGGTTCCCACAGGTGTTCATCGAACACCAGCGCCGGTGGGCGCCGCGCGCCGAGGAAAGCATCAGCGCGCCGCACGTCGGCCCTTCGCAGCGTCCCAGGCGCGGGCGTTCGTGCGAAAAGACTTCGATCGCGTCGGCGGCGATCGCAGCCAGCGCTGCGCGCACGGGATGCTTTGCCAAAGGACGTGCCTCGAGTGAACGCGGATCGAGTTGCACGACCGCGCTGCCGGCTCGGGCCGCAGCGTTGATTGCCGCAACGGCGGCTGCTGAGGGGCGCGCGCCGGACGCGATCGCGGAACCGGCGCTGAAGATCGCCTCCCGCAACGCGAGCGCCGCCCGGTACTCCGCTGCGGTCGGATGCGTCCGCGGGGCGAGCTCGGCCGCTTCGAGCCAGGTCCCGAACGCTTCGGGCGTGGGGATCCGTTCGACGCATTCGCCCGCGCGATAGCCGAGCGTCGCGGAGAAATTCAGCGCGAGCGAACCGAGATAGAAGCGCAGTTCAGGGGTCGGCACGACTCCACTGTAACCCTATTGACAGGTGTTGTCAAATGCGCTAGATTGCCTTTGTAACCTGTTTAGGAGGTGTCTCATGAGGTCGATGGTGTCGCCGAAGCGGCGTTCCCAAATCGCGGCGGTGCTGGCGGCTAGCGGCGGATCGTCACGGCTGGCGATGGTCTACGATGCGCAGAGCCGGATGCAGTACGGCGTTCCGGCCGGTGAATTGGAGCGCAATCGCGACGGCTACGCCGAGGATCCGGTCACCGAAGCGGCGTTGCGCTTCGCCCACGCGGCCTTCGTCACGCGCGGCCGCCTCGAGCCGCGCGACGTGCGTGCCGCCCGGCGACGCGGCGCGAGCGACGACGACCTCGCCGCGCTCGCGGCGCTCGCCGCGCAGGTCGCGAGCGAGATCATCGCGCTGAACGCGCGCGAAGCGCTCTCACGCCATGGCTTCACTCGCGGCCTAAGATGGCACACGCCCATTCGGGCGTAGCGCGCCCTCGACATACTGCTTGAGAACCGATAACGGAGCGCCGCCGCACCTTACCACGCAATACGATCGACTCCAGAAAACCGGCTTCCAATAGACCTTGCGCAGTTGGGCGGCGAACTCTTTGCGTATTAGCCGCGATGACACGGTTTTGAAATTGTTCACGATTACCGATGGCGCGACTTTTGGATTCACCGAGAGCAAAAGGTGAACATGATCGGGTTCGCCGTTAAACTCCAAGAGATCGCAGCCCCAGCGAGCCGCGAGGTTGCGGAATATTGCTCCTAGCCGGGCGAGAATGGCGGCGTCGATGCACCGTCGCCGGTATTTTGTAACGAGAACTAAGTGGAGATGCAAGCTGAAAACACAGTGATACAGGGCCTTCAACTCTTGCTTGGCCGCCATAACGAAGCTAGAATATACACTATGGAGCCCGTCTCCCGCAAGGTTGTTTACCGCATGTACCCAACGCGCCCTCAAGAAGCGGCGCTATTAAACATGCTTGGCTTGCACCAGCGGCTCTATAACGCTGCTCTGGAGCAACGAATCACAGCCTGGAGACAAACTCGCACAAATGTCGGATTCGTTCAACAGTGTGCTGGGCTCACCGAATTGCGCGCCGCCGACGAATCGTACGCCGCCCTCAACGCGCAATCTTCGCAAGTGACGCTCAAACGGCTCGATCTCGCATTTGCCTCATTCTTTCACCGGGTAAGAAGCGGCGAGACCCCGGGCTTTCCGCGCTTTAAGGCGTTCGATCGTTTTTCGGGCTGGGGCTATAAATCGCACGGCGATGGCTTCAAATTCACGTCTGGGAACGGGAAGGTTTCGCGACTGAAAGACGGCGCGCGGCAGCGGCACGGACGTCTGCGCTTATCAGGTATCGGAGAGATCAAAGTTCGCGGACGGGCGCGCACAATGGGTGAGATTGCGACCTGCGAAATTCAACACAAGACCGGTCGCTGGTACGCCTCGATGACCGTAAAATGTCTCCCAAAACGAGAGGGCGGCACGGCGGCGGTCGGCCTGGATTGGGGAGTCGAGACGTTCGCCACGCTCGCTCATGAAGACGGCAGCTTCGAAGCCGTCGCGAATCCCCGGTTTTTCAAGAAGCACCGCGAGTCAGTCGAACGCGCCCTGAAACATCTCGAAACGACGCCCAAGACCTCTCCGCATCGCAAAGCGGCAAAGCTTGCACTCGGACGCGCCAAGGACCGTGAAGCGAGCCAGCGGCGTGATTTTCTGCACCAGACATCGGCTGCGATCATCGCGCGCGTCGCGCTTCTTGCCACGGAGAAGCTGGACATTTCGCACATGGTCAAATCCGCGAAAGGAACGATCGAAGAACCAGGAAAGAACGTCGCCCAAAAGGCGGGGTTGAATCGCGAGATTCTCGCCACCTCGCCCGCGTCATACCACTCGATGTTGCGATACAAGGCGGAAGAAGCCGGGTCGCTGTATGTCGAAACGCCCACCCGAACCCTCAAACCGTCGCAGCGATGCTCGACCTGCTGGAAAGTTGCTAAGAAGACGCTTTCCGAACGCATGCATCATTGCGACTGCGGATGTATCCTCACGCGCGATCAGAACGGCGCGCGAGTGAACTTGCGGTGGACGCTGAGCAATCTTGGCCAGGAACTGGCCCGAAACGCCATCCCATACCCGCTTGCGGGTTGGGTGGCGTAGTTCATGATTGCAGCGGGACCTGGACCAACTCGTCGACCTGCGGCCCGATGGTATATTAGGGGGCAGGCGGCGGCGGGACAGGGTCGGTGAGCGCCTGGGCCATCGCGCGATAGACGTTCAAGCGGCCACAGCCCTGGCTCTGGGTTGAACCGAGGTTGTCGGCCGTTTGGCAGAGCAGCGTTTTCATCGCGGTCGGACTAGCGAATCGGCTTCCCGAACCACCGGTTGCCGCGATGATGAGTGCGGCGGCGCCGGCGACATGCGGCGTGGCCATCGATGTCCCAGCGATCAGCACGCGGCAGTCGACCGGCGCTGTGGAGGCGCGGCTATCGGGATAGTCGTCGGTGCATTCCCCCGCGAAGCTCTTGTCGCCGGCCGAACTCATGTAGGGTGTGCTGGTCCAGATGTTCTCGATCCAATGCAGATCGTCGCCGTCGGTGCCCAACGCCGGGTCGCCGCCGGGGGCCACGATACCCCACGCGTTCGGCGACCCGGGCTGGTTCGCCGGGCTACCGTATTGTGAGTACGAGGTGACGTATTCGACCGGCGTGTTGCTCGTGCCGCCGAAGGGGCCGGTTCCGTTCGGTTGACCGTCGTCGAGCCCCGTCGCGCCGACCGCGATTACGCCGGAATCGCAGGCAGGAGCGGAGACACCCGCGCCGCCACTGTTGCCGGAGGCAGCCACGACGATGATCCCCGCCGCGATCGCATCTTCGACGGCGGCGCCTTCCGTCGGATCGGAATCGTTGCCGGAGCCCGTACAGCCGCCGCCGCCGAGGCTCATGCTGATGACGCTGGCTCCTTGTTGAACCGCGTCGTGGATGGCCGATGCGATGTCGACCGTGTTGGTTTCGCACTGCGCATCGGTGGAGCCGGCGTTCGAACAGTTGTCGTCCGGCGTCGGGAATACGCGGTACGCGAGGATCCTCGTGCTGCCGCCCGCGCCGGCGAAGCCGAGTCCGCTCCCTGTGTCCGCGGCCGCGATTCCGGAGACGTTCGTTCCATGGCCGACTTCATCGACCGAGAGGTTACCCGTCGACTGCGTGCGGCCGTCGGCGCTGGTGATGAAGCAACGCTGGCGCGTGATCTTCGCGATCAGTTCGGGATGCGTCGGGTCCTCACCGGTGTCGATGATCGCGAGCTTAACGTTCGCCGATCCAAGCGCACCGGGAACCGGGCCGATGCTGTTGCCCGGTTGCGAGTAGCCGAAAGCGTACTCGAGTTGAATCGCGTGCATATCCCATTGCCCGGGGACTAGCGCGGTCTCGACGTACGGAGGCAACTCGTACGTCGCAGGTTGCGGACTCGCCGTCGTGCCCGCTACGGCTTGGATATTCTGGGCGAAGCTGAAGCCCTGGAAATACGGATCGCTCGGAAAGTACGGCGTTACCGTCATCGCGGATCGCTTTGCGCCGGTCACGCCGACGTTCGTCACGCCGGGTTGCGCGCGCAATGCCCCTTCCGCGTTCGCAAGCGACGCGGTCGGAACGGTGATGACGCGAACCAGTTTGCCCGTGTGCGCGAACGCGAATTGGCTGATGTATGCGCCGCCCGCCGCCGCTTCTTGCGGCGTGAGTTTCCCGAGTGCCGGCGTGGCGGATCGGCTGCCATAGGTGATCGCGAGCGTCGTCGTATCGTTCGAGGAAGCGGCGGCGCGTTGCTTGAGGACCATGCGGCGCGTGGCCTCGGCCATGTCACCGCGGACGCCGGCGCGCGCCGCCGCCGCGGGTTCGACAACGGTCGGGCAGGTGAAGGCCGTGCTCCGGTTCGTGCTGGCGACCGTCGGCGAGGCATTCGGCGTGGGCGTGGGCGTGGGCGTCGGCGTCGCTCGCGGTGTGGCGGAAGGCGTCGGTGCGCCGCCGGTCGCGGTTGCAACCGGGGTTGAGCCGCCCCCGCCGCCTCCGCACGCCGCCAGCATCGAGAGCAGTGCCAGCAGAGCCGCCATCTTGCGCGACATCAACGTCCTTCTTCGGAATGCGCGGCGGGGACGTCCCATCGACAAGCGCTCAAACGTGCGTTGTCGTGAAGCTGGTCCTCGTCCGAACGAGTATGCCGCAGAGAAAAGCGCCGTGTACGTTCGCTTTCCGCGAGGGTCTCGTGATGTTCGCCGGGCGGCAAGAACCCCATGCCTCCCAGCATTTTACCAGGGTTTCTGCGCGATCGACCGGCTCCGCAAGGGCTCCCTCTTCGTGCCGTGAGAGCGGCGATCAGGTTCGGTACGAGGGATCGATTCGGTCGAGTTTTCGCAGCAGCCCGGGCCAGGCCAGCAGGCCGCCCGCTCCGCGGGTGACTTGTTTGGCCTGCATCTGTGCCGTCTCGATGATCGCGGGCGCAATGGGAATCAGCTCCGAACCGAGCGCCTGCGCGCGCACTTGGATGGCGCACGTGGACTCGAAGAAGTACAGCGACATGAAGGCGTCGGGGATCGTCGCTGCGACGGTGATCAGTCCGTGATTGCGCAACATCAAGAAGGTCTTGTCGCCGAGATCCCGCACGAGTCGCGGCTTCTCGTCATCGCGCAGGGCCACGCCCTCGTAATCGTGGTAGGCCAGCGACGACAGCACGAAGATCGATTGCTGAGATATCGGGAGTACCCCCGCTTTTTGCGCCGAGACCGCGATTCCGTTCACGCTATGCACGTGCATGACGGCCATGGCGTCCTCACGTGCCGCGTGGATCGCGCTGTGAATGACGAAACCGGCCGGATTGACCTGGTAAGGCGAGTCCATGACCTTATTGCCGGCGAGGTCGACCTTCAGCAAACTGGAGGCCGTGATCTCATCGAAGAGCATGCCGTACGGATTGATGAGAAAGTGATGCTCGGGTCCGGGAACGCGCGCTGAGAGATGGGTGAAGATCAGGTCGTCCCAATGATAGTGCGCGACGAGTCGATACGCGGCGGCAAGTGCGATGCGCGCGTCCCACTCCTCTGCGGAAACGTGCTCGCGAACGGTTGGCGCTGAGGTGATGGACGTCATGGTCGAGTCCTTTCCGGCGGGAAGTGGCACGGCTTCGTAGGCTACTGCACCACAGACCGGGCGGCGGCCTGGTTCCATAAGTGCAAACAACCAGCAACCGCGATAACTGCTTCCATGCAGGCGTGGATGTGACGCGAGGTGAGGTTTCGACAGCACACCCCATGGGAAACGAGCCCGCATTCTCTTCGTTGTGTCCGGGGGTGACCAATGAGACCAGTTCTTGCATTGAGCCTAGTGCTTTCTCTCGCAGCGTGCAGTGGAGGAGGAGGCGCTACTTCGGTTCCGTCGAGCGGTATGGCTCCCGCTCCGCCGCTTCAGCCAGGTGCCGTCGCGGTCGCCGGAACGAGCACGACTACCGCGTCGACCGCGTCGACCACGGCTACGGCGACGGCAAGCGATAGTTCGCAAAACACCACCGTGGGTTTCGGTGCGAACTGCCATCGGCGGAGGCCGAGGCCATGGCCGACTCCGAAACCTTCTCCGACTCCGAAGCCGTCGCCGAGCCCGTCCGGGTCACCGTCGGCGTCCCCAACTCCGACTGCATCTCCGAGTGCGTCGCCATCTGCGTCGCCATCTGCAACTCCGTCGGCGTCCCCGTCACCGTCACCGTCACCGACAGCGCTGAGCTGCGCGCAGAACGCGGTGCTGGGAGCCGGAGTGCCGTTGGGAACGGACGCCACTTTCGCGGTTCTCGCCGGAACAGCGGTCACGAACGCCGGCATCACACACGTGACCGGAAATCTCGGTGTGAGTCCGGGTTCCTCGGTGGTCGGCTTTAGCCCGAGTACCGGCACCGTTGCCGGTGGTTCGATCTACGCCGGTGATGCGACTGCGGCGCTCGCGCAATCGGACCTGACGATCGCGTACCTCAACGCGGCTGCTCGTCCGATCTCCGGTAACATCGGCGCCGATATCGGCGGGACGACGATCTTCCCGGGCGTATGGGATGCCCCGGTGTCGCTGGGAGTCACGGGGACCGTGACGCTCGATGCACAGCACAACCCCAACGCCGTCTGGATATTCCAGTCACCGTCAACCTTGGTTACATCGACCAACAGCGCGGTCGTGCTGATCAACGGAGCCCAGTCCTGCAACGTCTTCTGGCAGGTCGGTAGCTCAGCGACGCTCAACGCGTCGTCCTCCTTCTACGGAACGATCCTCGCACTGTCGTCGATTTCACTCGGCAACGGCGCAACGGTAAACGGAAGAGTACTGGCCCGCAACGGCGCGGTCACGCTCCTAAGCAACACCGTTACCGAACCCTAACCACCCACCAGCCCAACAGTCGACGACAAACGCAGGCTCGCGAGACAACGCTCGCGGGCCTGCCCCCGTTTCACACACGGAGCCGTTCCCGTCACCGGCCAGTCCTATCATCTCGAACTCGCCCCGTCGCCCCGAAGTCGCCCTGTTATCGTGACATTGCATCACGCGAACTAGTCAAAACACGGCTTACGATTGCGGAAAATGGGCGACCTGAGAGGAGGCCCATTTCCATTGACCATCCTGCTTAACCCAGACGTCGATGAAACGCATGCGCACGTCAGTGAGCTTGTTCTTTTCGCGGTATCGGATGTGCAGGACGCCGATGGCGAGGGCACAGTCGTCGTTATACGGGTGAATGGAGAGGCTCTCGACCTTGTTCACTTCCATGCTCGTTTGCCGATCGGCCACGTCGTCGAGCCAGCCGTTGCGATCGACAACCGCTCCGTGTGTAAGGACCAGAACGAAGTCCTTGGTAAGCATCGCGTCCATGGTCTTGCGATCGTGTCTTAGCGTTGCGAGTTGAACGATGTCGTTGGCTTTGGTCACGTCGCTGACGAGCGTGTCGCCGCTAGCGGTCGCAATCGAGAGCGTACTCGCCGCGAAGCTGAGCGTGGCTATTGATGTCCAGAGAGAACGCATCAGGTGATAGTCCTTCCGTGCTGCGAAGTGCTGTAAGGATACCGGCGGTATCGGTTATCATCGCGAACTCACCGCTGAGACTCGCAAGCGTAACGTCGTGAACTTCATGGGCGTCGTAGCGCTTTCCGAAAACGCCCGTTCGCTCGAACGTTGCGGTCGCATCGCTCACGCAGCGCACGTTGAAGCCCAGATTTGCGGCCATCCGTATGCTGGTTGAAACGCAATGATCTGTGGTCAATCCGACGATGACGAGATCGCTGATGCCCCGTGCGCGAAGGTCTGCCTCGAGGGTCGTTCCGATGAACGCACTGTTCACGTGTTTGAGGACGACCGGCTCGTCCCCAACGGGGGCGACGCTGGCCTTTATCGCGCTTCCCGCTTGGCGTTCCGCAAACACCGATCCCGGGGTCAGCGAAAGATGGCGCACGTGAAAGAGCGGCCAGTGTCTGGAACGCCACGCCGCGAGCAGATCCGCGATCCGTTGTTCGGCGTGGGGATTGTTGCGCCGTCCCCAGCCGGAATCATCGAAGCCCACCTGGACGTCGATGACGATCAGGGCCGTGTTTCCGGGGAGCGGTTCCATACCCGAAATCGTACCGCCCCAGAATGACTCTTCGAATGGCACTTTGAAGGCATTTCTGGCATTCGAGCTTGGACTCGCGGGGTGAAATCGAACTATGGCCTTGAAGATCGATCGGGAAATCGACGAAACGGATTGGAAGCTGTTGGCGGAGCTGGAGGCGGACGCGCGTCAGAGTTTCAGTGAGCTGGGCCGGAAAGTGGGACTTTCGCAGCCGGCGACCGCCGAGCGGATTAAGAATCTGGAAGCGTTGGGAATCATCAACGGCTACCGCGTGGAAGTCGACCGCGCGAAACTCGGGTACCCGATCCTGGCGTTCATTCGAATGAACACGGACGGCGAGAAGTGCCAGGGCCTGCAGCGAAATATTGCCAAGCTGCCCGAGGTCCTCGAATGCCACCGGGTTACGGGAGAAGGCAGCTACATCATCAGAGCGGCGCTCGCGTCGGTCGCGCGACTCGAAGAGTTGATCGATCGCCTCCTGCCGTACGGATCCCCGACCACCTCAATCGTGCTCTCGACCCCGCTAGCGCTTCGCAACGTATCGTCGCCGCCGGCATAGCGGCGCTTCCGCAGTGAGGCGTGGCGGCGCTAGTAGATCCTTAGAAGATCGGGTCGCACGGGGGTATGCCGTCTCCGCAGGGGCCTGATGTCGATTTCGACCTCCCTCGTTCGACGGGAGGGTAGAAGCACACACCCGACGAGGAGGCCCATGCGATTTCTAGTCATGGTCAAGGCGGACAAAGAGTGGAATGGCGAGCTGCCCACCGCCGAGATGGGGGCGTTTAACGAGACTCTGATCCGGGACGGCGTCTTACTCGCCGCCGAGGGGTTGCATCCCAGCTCCAAGGGCGCGCGGATCAGCTACGTGAATCGGCGCGTCGTCGTCACCGACGGGCCGTTCTCCGAAACAAAGGAACTCGTAGCCGGTTTCTGGCTTCTGCAAGCGCGTTCGAAAGAAGAACTCATCGAGCGACTCTCGCACTGTCCGTTCGAGCACGGAGAATCGGTTGAGATCCGGCAGATTTTCGAGGCCGAAGACTTTGCGGGGAACGAAGCAATCATGAACCGCCTGCGCACGAGCGCATACAAACCGCAGAACGTCTCGGAGACCCCGAACGCGAAACCGTGACGCGCCTCATCGTGCGCTATTCGAATGTCATCCTGAGCATCGTCGAAGGATGGGCACGAGATAACCTGCGTGGCAACTCCATCCTTCCCTTCGACAAGCTCAGGGCAGGCTGGCTCAGGATGACATTTGTTCAGGACCAACGTGGCGGGTTCAAAAAAAGAAGCCCCGGCTAACGCCGGGGCTTCAAATGGTTGCGGGGACAGGATTTGAACCTGTGACCTTCGGGTTATGAGCCCGACGAGCTACCGGACTGCTCCACCCCGCGATGGGCACGAGCAATGATACGGGCCTGGGGGACGAGCGTCAAGAGGAGGTTCGTTGCTCGCCATCCTTCTTTGCCGACCGAAACCCGAGATGCGGGTTTGCAGGTTTCCGGTATTTCTGCTATTCTGCAGAGGTGAGTGAGCGTATCCTCGTCGAGATGACCGATCGCGGGACCATTACGCTGCCGAAGGCGCTCCGGCCGGCGACGAACCTCTTCGAGGTCAGAACCCAGCCCGACGGATCGATCGAACTGATCCCGCAGCACACGATCGCCGCATCGCAGGCGTGGTTTTGGACCGACCGCTGGCAGCGCATGGAGCGCGAGGCGGACGCCGATGTGGCCGCCGGCCGGGTTACGGCCCAAGAAGACATCGACGCTCTCCTTCGCGCGCTCGATCAAGAAGCAACCTAACTGCGCTTTGAAACGACGGCGACATTTCTCGCCGACTACCGGCGCCTTTCGGACACGGAAAAGGCGTTGTTCAAGGATGCCGTTGTGAGGCTGAATGCAGCCGACGAGCGGATGATCGCGGCGGAAGATCAGAGCGAACGCGGGCGTTGGCCGGCACGCCTGCGGATTCGTGATGTGGTGGCAGCACCGGGCATGTGGGAGCTGACGTGGTCGTTCGCCGGTCCCGACGGTCGCGCGACGTTCGAGCTCTTCGGAAGCGACCCGGCCCGTGGCATCCGTTGGCGTCGAATAGGCGGCCATGAAATCTTCAAGGATCCCTCGTAACGGCGGGCGACAAGCGCTTTTGCGCCTGCCCGTGCGCGGGCCTGGAGATCACGAGAGAGAACAGGAATCGTATGGCCCTCGACTTGCGTGCACTGCCGAAAGTCCAACTTCATTGTCACCTCGAGGGCACGCTCTCGGCGGCGCGCTTTCGTGAGCTGGGGGCCAAGCACGGGATCGAACTCGGGGCGCGGGGGCGAGTGCCGCTCGCCGAGACCTACCGGTTCGCGAATTTCGGCGAGTTCTTGCTGCTCTTCCGCGACGTCTCGGAGACGCTGCGCGCCCCGGAGGACTACTACGCGCTGGCCAACGACTACGCGCGCGACGCGGCGGCGCAGGGCGTGCGCTACGCCGAGGTGTTCGTTTCGCCGTCGGTCTGGACGTGGTTCCATCACGCCATCGACGTACCGGCGACCTTCGCCGCGATCCGCGCCGGGTTCGACGACGCGCGCCATCACGGGATCAACGTCTTCCTGATCTGCGATCTCACCCGGAACTTCGGTGCCGAACGCGCCCTGCAGACGGCGCACATCGCCCTTGCGAACGTGCGCTTCGGCGTGATCGGTGTGGGCCTGGGAGGTGATGAGGTGAAGTTTCCGCCGGAACTCTTCGGCGAGGCGTTCGCGTTCGCGAAGGCCAGCGGCTTGCACGCGGTCGCGCATGCCGGAGAGGCGGCCGGGCCGGCGAGCGTGCGCGGGGCGCTGGCGATCGGGGCGGAGCGGATCGGTCACGGCGTGCGATCCGTCGAAGATCCGGCGCTGGTCGCGGAACTCGCGCGGCGGCGCATCCCGCTGGAGATCTGCCCGACCTCGAACCACCTCACCGGCGCCGCGCCGGCCCATCTGCCGCATCCGATCGCCGAACTCGACGCGGCCGGCGTGCTGATCGCCCTCGACGCCGACGATCCGGCGCTCTTCGGCACGACGCTGCTCGACGAATACACCCTGGTTGGGCGCTGGCTCGGCGATGAGGCCGTACTCCGGTTCGCAGCGCAAGCCATCGACGCGAGCTTCGCCCCCGCGGCTACCAAGCAGGCACTCCACGCCGACTTGGCCGCTTCGCGGAACTTCGCATAAGAGAGGCGAAGTTAGCGAGGGTAATGCCGGGCCACACGCACTTCCAGGAGTCGACCGAAGAGTATCTCGAGGCCATCTATCGGCTCGATCGGGAAGGCCCCGGCGTCACCACGTCGGGCCTCGCGACCGACCTCGGCGTCGCGCCGGCCTCCGTCTCGGGGATGCTGAAAAAGCTCGCGTCCGACGGCTACCTCGAATACGTCGCCCGCGGCGAAGCGAAGTTGACCCAGCGGGGTCTGGCGATCGCGGTGCGCGTGCTGCGCCGCCACCGGCTCGCCGAGTGTTTCCTCACGACGATCCTGGGCATGCCGTGGGATGAAGTGCATGCCGAGGCGTGCCGGCTCGAACACGCGATCTCGCTCGCCGTCGAAGAGCGGCTCGTCGCGGTGCTGGGCGATCCCCAAGTCTGTCCCCACGGGCACCCGATCCCGCCCACCGATCTCTCGGAGCCGCCGCGCGGCGGCGATAAACTCGCCGGCCTCGACGTAGGCGCCGGCGCGCGCGTGGTCGACGTCGTCGAGGACGTCCCCGAGATGCTGCGCTATCTCGATTCGATCGGCGTGCGCCCCGGAACGATCGTGGACGTCGTCGATCGGGCCCCGCTGGGCGGTCCGATCACGATCGAAAACGCCGCCGGCAAACACGCGATCTCACTCGAACTCGCCCGCGAGATTACCGTCGCCCCGGAGCCGACCGCCAACCGCCGTAGCGCGTAGCGTGCTCACCAAGCTACTCATCGCCGCGAACGTGATCGTATTCGCGTACGAGTGGTTCACGGGAGCGACCACCTCGAACCAGGTGCTGCTCCGCGAAGGCGCGATGTACGGCCCAGCCGTAGCCGCCGGTGAATGGTGGCGCCTCTTCACGGCCGCCTTCCTGCACGCCAACCTCATTCACATCGCAACGAACATGATCGCGCTCTACATGGTCGGCACGTTCATCGAATTCGAGTACGGGCGCGTGCGGATGACGATCCTCTACCTGCTGTCCATGATCGGTTCGGGGCTGGCTTGCTTCTGGTTCGCGTATGACGCAATCGAGATCGGTGCGAGCGGTGCGATCTTCGGGCTCTTCGGCGCGCTGCTCGCCGCGGGAGTGCGCTGGGGTCCGCGCGGGCGCGACCTCGTGCGCCAATCGAGCGGCATCATCATCGTCAACCTCGTGCTCGGCTTCACGGTGCTCAGCGGCGTCGTCTCGAACGCGGCCCACGTCGGCGGGCTGCTCGTCGGCTTCCTAGCCGGGATGGCGCTTTTCCGCGTCCCGCCGGCGCTCGTTCCGGTGGGTGTCGCGCCGCTGGCCGAGGGCGTGACCTACGAATCGCCCGAAGCGATCGCGCAGGCACACGAGGCGCATGTGCCGGAACCCGCGCCGGTCCATCCGGCGCCCCACGACGTCGCGCCGCCGTGATCACCGTTGAGGAGACCTTCGGCCCCGACGGTCCGATCGCGCACGCGCTGACCGGCTTCGAGGCACGTCCGGGACAGATTCAAATGGCGCAATTCGTCGAGCGCGGCTTGCTCGAAGGCTTGCACACCATCGTCGAAGCCGGGACGGGCGTGGGCAAATCGCTGGCCTATCTGGTCCCCGCGCTGCGCTCGGGGAAGCGCGTCGTGATTTCCACCGGCACGATCGCGCTGCAAGAGCAGTTGGTGCGCAAGGACATCCCGCTGGTCGTCGCGGCGCTGGGCATTCCGGCACGCGTCGAACTCCTCAAAGGCCGCAATCACTACCTGTGCCGCGCCAAGTACGAGAAGCTGAGCGGCGAACGGCTCGTCGCGCCGAATGCGGCGATGGAACGCCTGTGGGCTTGGGCCGAACGCACCGAGACCGGAGACCGCGCCGAGCTGGATTTTACGCCCAGCGCGCCGGACTGGGAAGCACTCGACGCCGACGCGGACGATTGCGTCGGCGAATTCTGCGCGCGCTTCGCCGAGTGCCATTTCTTCAAGCGCCGCGACGCCGCGCGCTTCGCCGATATCGTCGTCGTCAACCACGCGCTGTTCTTTCTCGATCTGGTCGTCGGCGGCAGCCTGTTGCCGGCCTACGACTACGTGATCCTCGACGAAGCGCACCAGTGCGAGCGCTACGCGACCTCGGCGCTCACCGCTACGCTCGGAGTGGGCAGCGTGAACCGGATGATGCGGCGGCTCCACCGCACCTACCTCATCCCCGGCACGTTCGACGCCGAACTCGACGAAGCGATGCGCCGCCTGCAGTCGACGCTCGCGCGCGTGCCGGGCGAACGCTATCCGGTGGCGGCGAACGAAGCGTTGCCGGACGTGCTGATCGGCGTGCGCGAAGCGTTCTACCGGCTGGAAAACTACGTCCACGCGAATTGGCAGGGAGCGCTGCGCAGCCGGCCCGAGGGCGACGCGGAGATCGAACGCCGGCGCGACCTGGCGCTGCGCGCGATCGCCGCGCACATCGCGACCGTCGATCGCATCGAGCACGCACTGCATCAAACGCTCAGCGGTTCCGTTCCGGCCGACGAACTCGAGGCCGTCGCCTGGGTCGAACGCAGCGAGGGCGACGGGCGCTACCAGATCAACGCGGCGCCCTTCGAGGTGGCTTCGTTCCTGCGCGGCACGCTGTTCGGCCGCACGCAGAGCGTCGTGCTGACGAGCGCGACGATCGCCGATGGGTCGTCGTTTGGGTTCTTCCGCGAGACGCTGGGGATCGAGCAGGCGCAAGAACTGATCGCGCCCTCGCCGTTCGACTACCGCAGCCAGGCGCGGCTCTACATCGCCGACGCCTCGTTCAATCCCAAGGCGCGCGATTTCGCGTCGCGCGCCGCGGTCGCGATCGAAGAGTGTCTGGACCGAACGCGCGGCCGGGCCTTCGTGCTGTTTACCTCGTACGCGCGGCTCAACGAAGTCTACGCCATCGTGCGCGAACGACTGCCGTTCCCGAGCAAAATGCAAGGCGATCTGCCGCGCTCGACCCTGCTCGACTGGTTCCGCGCGACCCGCAACTCCGTGCTCTTCGCGACCGGGACGTTCTGGGAGGGGATCGACGTCGTCGGCGACGCGCTCTCGTGCGTCATCATCGACCGCTTGCCGTTTCCTTCGCCCAGCGATCCGCTCGTCGCGGCGCGCCTGGCCGCCCTCGAAGCGCGCGGCAAGGCCGGCTTCGAGAGCTACATGATCCCTAGTGCCGTCGTGCGGCTCAAACAAGGCTTCGGGCGGCTGATCCGCTCGAAGAGCGATCGCGGGCTGATCGCGCTACTCGACGGCCGCGCGATCGGGATGCGCTACGGCGCGACCATCGTCGACGCCCTGCCGCCCGCGACGCGCATCGACGATCTCGCGCAACTCGACGGCTTCTGGCCCAACGGGTGAGCCCGCATGCGCGGCGAAGCCGCCAGCCCATGCGCAATCGGATCATCGCCGGCGTACTCGCCGCGTCTTTGCTCGCCGTGCTCGCGGGGGCCGAGGCTTTCGCCTGGGGGGCGACCGGCCACTATCTGATCAACCGGGTCGCGGTCGAGCAATTGCCGGCGAACCTGCCGGCCTTCGTACGCAGTTCGGCCGCGGTGTTCGAGATCGCGACGCTCGGGCCGGAGGCCGATCGCGTCAAGGGTTCGGGCCAGACGTTCGATCAGGATACCGAACACGCTCACTTCATCGACGTGAAGGACGACGGGTCGATCGCGGGGACGGTGACGCTCGCATCGCTGCCGGCCACGCGCGAAGCCTACGATACGGCGCTGCGTTCGGCCGGAACGGATCAGTACAAGATCGGGTACCTCCCGTATGAGATCGTCGACGGCTACGAACACGTAGTGACGGATTTTGGGTACTGGCGCGTGGCGGCCGCGGCGGAACGCCAGGCGACCGGCACCGAGGACAAATCGTTCTTCAACGCCCAGCGGTTGTTGCGCGAGGCGCTCGTGCTGCGCGACATCGGGTACTGGGGGCATTTCGTTGCCGACGCGTCGCAACCGCTGCACATCAGCATCCACTACAACGGCTGGAACTCGAATCGCGAAGACAAGTATCCCAACGCCAAGGGATACACGAACTCGCACACGATCCACGCGCGCTTCGAGTCCGCGCTCGTCGCGGCGACGGCAACCGACGCCGGGATTACGAGCCGCGTGAAACCCTTCGTGCCCGCGTCGCAACCGATCCTCGCCCAGGTCGAAACCTATCTGCAAGCGACGCTCGCCGGTGTTCCGACGGTGTACGAGCTTGAGAACCATGGCGCGATCGACGGGCATGCTCCCGAAGCGGTGAACTTCGCGCTCGACCGGCTCGCCGCAGGCGCAACCGAACTGCGCGATCTGATCGCCGAGGCCTGGGACGAGAGCGCGACGCACCCCGTGGGCTATCCGGCAGCTTCGCCGGCATCGTTCGAGAACAACGCCGATCTCGCTCACGCGCGGGCCGTATTGGGCGGTTCCTAGCGGCGCTTCAGCAAGCCGCCACTTCATCGGCCTGTGGACGGTCAAGCGCGGTTGAGTTTCGCGCTCCGGTGGAATGCGGGTGAAGCTATGAAACCTTCTGTTCCTTGTACGATCCCCCTGGCGACCATCGTTGCCGCCGTTACAGCGCTCGGCTTGACGTCACCGGCGCTGGCGCAATCTCAGGCCGCCCCCGCGCCGTCGAGCGCTCCGCGCACGGCATCTCAGATGAACTCCAACAACGCCGGACTCAGCGAATTCGAGTTCGTGCGGGAGTTTGCGATGGCGAACAACGCGCAGATCGACGCGGCCCGTCTGGTAATCAGAAACTCGACGAGCCCGGTCGTGCGGGGGTACGCGCAGAAGATCATCGACGACCAGACGACGGCTGCCGTGAAGTTACGCAGCGCTGCGCGTGACGTGACGCCGCGCATCCCGATCCCCGAAATCGCCGTTTCACCCGAAGCGCGCGATGCGCTGGCGAACCTGCGGACGCTCGACGAACCGCAGCTCGACCGCGCCTACATGCACGCGGAACTCGCCGGTCACAACGACACGATCGGGCTGCTGGACTGGGAAGCCGCGAACGGACCGACGCCGGCCTTGCGTAACCTCGCCTCGACGCTGCGCCCGACGGAACTCAACCACCTCGGGATGGTCGAAGCGTATCACTCCTCCCACGGCCAGAGCACGGCGATCGATGCCGCGGGTGTGATCTATCCGGCACCGATCCAAGGAAACATGAACGCGATCAACCCCGGCAACGGTACGACCGGTGCCAGTGCGGGAGTCGTCACCAACGGCACGCAGACCGGCACGCCGCCAAACGCGGCTCCGGCCCAGAACGCGACGGCCGCCCCGAAATAGCCGGCGGCCGGGGATGACAATCGTCATCCCCGATTCCTGACGACCGCGACTTCCGAGACCTCCGCCGTCCTGCGATCATGACGGCGGAGGTATATGCATGTTGGATTCCACCCCCGTTCGACTCGCCGGCGTCGGAAAAATCTATCCCGGCGGAATCACCGCCGTACGCGATCTCTCGCTGACTGTCACACCGGGCCAAACGCTGGCCCTGCTCGGACCCAACGGCGCCGGAAAAACCACGACCCTGCGGATGATCCTCGGGCTCGCCGCGCCGACCAGCGGCGTGGTGCGGGTGTTCGGCCACGACCCGCGCGACGCGGCCGCGCGCTCGCGCATCGGCACGATGTTGCAGATCGCCGAGATGCCCGCGGCGCTCACGGTGTCCGAGCAGATCACGCTGTTTTCGAGCTACTACCCCCAGCCGCTCGCGCTGGACGACGTGATTCGCCTGGCGGCACTCGACGGTCTGGCGAAGCGGCGCGCGGAGCGCCTCTCCGGCGGCCAGCGCCAGCGCCTTGCGTTCGCGCTGGCGATCTGCGGCGATCCCGACTTGCTCGTCCTCGACGAGCCGACCGCGAACCTCGATATCGAATCGCGCGTTGCCCTGTGGGATCAGATTCGCGTCCTCGCCGCGCGCGGCAAGAGCATCATCATCACGACGCACCATCTCGCCGAAGCCGACGCGCTCGCCGACCGCATTGCGTTCATCGCGCGCGGCTCGATCGTCGCCGACGGCACGCCCGCCGAGATCCGCGCCCGCGCCGGCACGGCCGAACTCGAAGCCGCCTACCTCGCCCTCACCAAGACCGCCGATCTGGAGGCCGCGTCATGACGAACGTCCCGCGCATCTACGCGCTCGAAACGAAGTTCGAGTTTCTCAAGCTCTGGCGCCGGCCCGCGTACTCGGTCGCGACGCTCGGCATCCCGCTCATGTTCTACGCATTCTTCGGGCTCATGTCGAGCGCCCACACGAGCGGCGTGAGCCTGGCGACCTACTTGCTCGCGACCTACGGCACGTTCGGCGTCGTCGGGGCGTCGCTCTTCGGGTTCGGCGTGAGCATCTCGTTGGAACGCGGCGCGGGCTGGCTCTTGCTCAAACGCGCCTCACCGATGCCGCCGCTGGCGTACTTCGTCGCGAAAATCATCTCGGCGACGACGTTCTCGGCGCTGCTCGTGGCGATACTCTTCGCGATGGGCGCGTTCTTCGGCGGCGTGCAACTCCCGGCGCAGACCTGGCTCGAATTGGGCGCGGCGCTGGTAGTCGGTGCACTGCCGTTCTGCGCGCTCGGGCTCGCACTGGGCTATCTCATCAGCCCGAACTCGGCCGTCGCGGTGATCAATCTGGTCAATTTACCGATGGCGTTCCTCTCGGGGCTGTGGTTGCCGGTGAATATGCTGCCGCTCGCGGTGCAACACATCGCCCCGTTTTTGCCGGCCTACCATCTGGCTCAATTGGCCCTAGGGACGCTCGGCGCCGCAACGAGCCCGCTGCCCTGGTACGATCACGTGCTGATTCTCCTCGGCTTCACCTGTGCGGCGCTCACGGTTGCGGCCTTTGCCTACCGGCGCGACGAGGGTGAGACGTATGGTTAGATACGCCGCTTGCGCCGCCAAACGCACGCGGAATTGGACGCCGCTGTGGTGGCTGGTCTCTCTGCTGCCGCTCGTGGGGCAACGCATCGCCCCATACGTGCCGTCCGCGCTGGTCTGGGCGCTGGCCGGGATCGCCACGGCGGTGTTTCTGAACCTGTTCTTGAACAGGTTCTACGCCTCGAGGTTCAGCGGGTACGCAGCCTCGCCTCGACGTTCGCTCGCGGTGGCAGCCTTTGGCTACCGGCGTGACGAAGGTGAGACTCATGGCTAGAGACGCCGCCTGCGCCCCGGTGCGCGCGCGGAATTGGACACCGCTGTTGTGGCTGGTCTACCTGCTGTGGCTGCCCGTCAATCCGATCCTCGATCATGCCTCCGGGCCGGTCTGGGCGCTGACCGGGCTTGCCACGGTGGTGTTTCTGGCCGTGTACCTGCCCGGGCTGTACCTGGTCCAGGATCGGCGGCTCAAGCTCGCCATCGTCTGCGCGCTCTTCGCGCTGGGCACGGCGACCTTGACGATCAACATCGGCGCCGCATCGTTCTTCGTGTACGGCGCGGGCTTCATCGGGCACTGCTTCCGGCCGCGCCGCGCGTATCAGTTCTTGCTCGGCTATTGTATCGCCATTCCGCTCATCTCGGGGTTGCTGCTGCACGGAATTCTCTGGGGCTGGGTGATGGGCGTCGTGTTTTCGTCGATCTACGGGATCGTCAGCATCCGGCACGCGGAGGAAGAAACCGTCAACGCGAAGTTGCGGCTTGCCCACGACGAAGTGGAGCGGCTCGCAAAGGTCGCGGAGCGCGAGCGGATCGCGCGCGATCTGCACGACGTGCTCGGCCACACGCTCTCGCTGATCGTGCTCAAGAGCGAACTGGCCTCGAAGCTCAGCGCGCGCGACGCGCAACTCGCCGCCGATGAAATCCGCGACGTCGAGAAAATCGCGCGCGACGCGCTGCAAGATCTGCGCGCGGCGGTGACCGGCTATAAATCGGCCGGGATCGCGGCGGAGTTCGATCGCGCGCGCAGCGTGCTCGAAACGGCCGGCGTGTCCGTCGACGCCGAGGCGCAAAGCCTGCGGCTCCCGCCGACGCACGAAGGCGTTCTGTCGCTGGCGATTCGTGAATCCGTCACCAACGTCGTGCGTCACGCGCAGGCGCACGTCGTGCGCATGCGGCTGGCCGAAGAAAACGGCGCCTGCCGGTTCGAGATCGCCGACGACGGGCGCGGCTCGCATTCCCTCACTGAGGGGAACGGGCTCTCCGGGATGCGCGAGCGCATCGAAGCCCTGGGCGGCACGATGGTGCGCGACGGCGGCGCCGGAACGCGCCTGGTCTTGACGCTCCCGCTCGCGCGCTAGCGCCAACCGGGTGATTCGCGTGGTGATTGCGGAAGATCAGGCCCTCGTGCGGGGCGCGCTCGTGGCGCTGCTGGCTTTGGAACCGGATATCACCGTGGTTGCCCAGGCGCCGGACGGGGATGCGGCCCTGGCCGCGATCGAGCAACACGCTCCGGATGTCGTGGTGACCGATATCGAGATGCCCGGGAAGACGGGGCTCGATCTCGCCGCCGAGATCAAGGCGCGGGGGCTGGCGACGCGCGTCATCATCGTCACCACGTTCGCCCGGGCGGGCTACCTGCGGCGCGCGCTCGAGGCCGGCGTCTCGGGGTACCTGCTCAAGGACCGGCCGGCGGCGGAACTCGCCGATGCCGTGCGGGCGGTGCAAGCCGGGCGGCGCGTGATCGATCCGGACCTCGCGGTCGACGCCTGGACCGGCAGCGATCCGCTCACCGAGCGCGAGCGCGCGGTGCTGCGGCTGGCCGCCGACGGCCGCTCGTCGGCCGCGATCGCGCAGCAACTCCATCTCTCCGACGGGACCGTGCGCAACTATCTCTCGGAGGCGATCAGCAAAACGGGCGGCTCGAATCGCATCGAAGCCGCCCGCATCGCAAGAGAACGAGGCTGGCTCTAGTCCTCTTTGTGGCCCTCGGTCTTGGCGCGTTCTTGGAGTTCGGCGACGATCGAGGAGTCCGCGAGGGTCGTCGTGTCGCCGAGGATCCGGCCTTCGGCGATGTCGCGCAGCAGGCGGCGCATGATCTTGCCGCTGCGCGTCTTGGGAAGTTCTTGCGTGAACGTGAGGTACTTGGGCGTCGTGAACTTGCCGAGTTTGTCGGCGACGTGCGCACGCAGGTCGTGGGCGAGCGCTTCGGTTCCGGTCTGCCCGTGCTTGAGTGAGACGAAGGCGCAGATCGCCTGCCCCGTCACGTCGTCGCTGCGGCCGACCACGGCCGCTTCCGCGACGCCGTGATGATCGACCAGCGCCGACTCGACTTCGGTCGTCGAGATGCGATGGCCGCTGACGTTCATCACGTCGTCGATGCGGCCCATGAACCAGTAGTCGCCGTCGGTATCGCGCTTGCACCCGTCGCCCGCCAAGTAGCGGTGCTCGAAGCGCGACCAATAGGTCTGCTCGTAGCGCTCGGGGTCGCCGTAGATTCCGCGCAGCATCGACGGCCAGGGCCGCGTCAGCACGATGTAGCCGCCGCCGCCCAGCGGCACCGACTCACCTTGATCGTTGACGATGTCGACGCCGATGCCGGGGAAGGGTTTCGTCGCCGAACCGGGCTTGAGCGTCGTGATCCCCGGGAGCGGGGTGATCATGATCGCCCCGGTCTCCGTCTGCCACCACGTGTCGACCACCGGACAACGACCGCCGCCGATGACTTCGTGATACCACATCCAGGCTTCCGGATTGATCGGCTCACCGACCGAGCCCAACAGGCGCAGCGATGAGAGATCGTGTTTGAGCGCGTACTCGCGGCCCCATTTCATGAACGTGCGGATCGCGGTCGGCGCCGTATAGAGGATCGTGACCTTGTAGCGCTCGACGATCTCCCAGAGCCGGTCCTTGTCGGGATAATCCGGCGTGCCTTCGTAGATGACGCTGGTCGCGCCGTTACACAGCGGGCCGTAGACGATATAGGAATGACCGGTCACCCAGCCGATGTCGGCGGCGCACCAGAAGACGTCGGTGTCTTCCTTGAGATCGAAGACGAGTTTGTGCGTCGCGGTGACCCCGGTGAGGTAGCCGCCGGTCGTGTGCATGATGCCCTTGGGTTTCGCCGTCGTGCCCGAGGTGTAAAGCAGATAGAGCAAGTCTTCCGCGTTCATCGGTTCGGGTTCGCACACCGAAGGTTGATCGCGCACGACGTCGTCCCACCAGCGGTCGCGCCCGTCGACCATCGTCACCGGATCGCCGACGCGCTTGGCTACGATGACGTGGCGCAGCGAGGGCATGCCCTTGGCGAACGCTTCATCGCAATTGTTTTTGAGCGGGACTTTCTTGCCGCGGCGCCAGCCTTGATCGGCCGTGATAAGCGCGACGCAATTCGAGTCGTTCACGCGGTCGACGATCGCATCCGGGGAGAAGCCGCCGAAGATCACCGAATGTGCGGCCCCGATGCGCGCGCAGGCGAGCATCGCAACCGGCAGCTCGACGATCATCGGCATGTAGATGGCGACGCGGTCGCCCTTCTTGATGCCGAGCGACCGCAGGCCGTTCGCGAAGCGCGAGACGTCGTCGAGTAACTGACCGTACGTGATGCTCCAGCGGTCGCCGGGCTCGCCTTCGTAGTAGAACGCAACCTTGGCCGCTTTGCCGGCGGCGATGTGACGGTCGAGCGCGTTCACCGACGCGTTGAGTTGACCGTCGGCAAACCACGTAGCAAAGGGCTCGTTCCAGTCGAGGACCTTCGTCGGGGGCTTGATCCACTCGAGCTTGTCGGCCCAGGATTTCCAAAAAGCCAGGTAGTCGCGTTCGGCCTCGGCGTAGATGCCGGGCTGCGCGTTGGCCTGCGCGGCGAAGGCAGGCGGGGGCGGGAAGGTGCGCCCCTCGGTGAGCAGGGCTTCGATTGCGTCGGCTTGCGTCGGCGTAGTCATTTGCTGGAAATTTTCTGCGCTGTTCTCCAGACCTGCGACTGCCGAAGAATTAGCATATGGTGCGTTGGTACGACGGGCTCTACGGAGGGCTACTCGCCGGCGGGGTCTTGGTAACATTTTACTGGGTCGCCACTTTGACGTTGGCGAAAGACCTGGCGCTTGCTTCCTTCTTTTCCGAAATCGCTTCGGGGATCCTCAAGAATACGGCCACGGCCGAGAGTGGCTGGACGATCGCCTTCGGGGTCGCCCTCTACGTTCTCTTGACCGCGACCTTCGGGATCATCTATGCGGTGCTGGCCCGGTTCGTGCGGGCGATGTGGAACGCGCCGACCTCGGTCCTATTCGGACTCGGCTACGGCTTACTCGTTTGGTTCTTCATCTCGGATGTGTTGGTGCCGGTGTTCGGGATCGTCTCGACCCAGCCGCTGTGGCTGGGGCTGGTCTCCGACACGGTGTTCTACGGCTACGTCATCTCGGAGTTCATCACGATCGTGCAGCGCTCGAAGTCGGTCTCCTCGCCTTGACCCCGGCCGCCGGCGGTGCTACGCTGAAGGCTGAATTGGCAGTCTTGGCGTAAGACTGCTAGCGGACCATGAACGAAAAAATCGAGCTAGACAAGCGCAAGGCCTTCATACTGGCGACGGTGGTGTACGAATACATCGCGACGGCGGAACCGGTCGGCTCGAACACGCTCACGCAAAAGTACAATCTCGGCGTCTCCTCGGCGACGATCCGCAACGAGATGGCCGAACTCGAGGCCGGCGGGTACCTCATCCAGCCGCATACCTCGGCCGGTCGCATCCCCTCGGACGCGGGGTACCGGACCTACGTCGACCGGCTCATGCGGCCCGAAGCCCTGGCGCCCGACGACGTGCGTCGCATTCGCGATCAATTTCGCGAGGCGAGCCGCGAGATGGACGACGTCATCGATCAGACGACGCGGCTGCTCTCGAATCTCTCGAACAACCTAGCGTTCGCCATCGCGCCCTCGCGCGACTCGTATGCCTTCAAGCACATTCAGTTGATCTGGCTCTCGGCCCGCACGGCGCTCGCGATCGTCGTTACGTCGCTGGGCGTCGCCTCGCAATCGCCGATCGACTGGCGCGGCGAGGTCACGCCTGATACGCTGACCCGCTTCTCGAACGCGCTCAACGCGCGCTTGAGCGGCCGCATCATGGAGGACATCGTGCCCGCCGACATCGCCGCCGTGGCGAGCGAGCTGGGCGTGGCGGACGACGTGAAGGCCGGCGTGCAGGCCGCGTTCGTCAACGCGCGCCACGCGAACGGTCCGCACGTAGCGGCCGCCGGCGCACAGAACTTGCTCGACCAACCCGAATTCCACGACCTGCGCAAGCTGCGCGCGATCCTGCGGATCGTCGAAGAACAGAAGACGCTCTACGAACTCTTGGCCGACGAGTTGAGCGCGAACGCAGACGTCACCCAGCCGAGCGTGCGCATCGGGCACGAACTCGGTGAAGATGCGATGTCCGAGTGCAGCCTCGTGACCGTTCCTTATCGTTTCGGCGATCGCGGCGTTGGGATGCTGGCGATTCTCGGGCCGCGGCGCATGCCGTACGGGCGCCTCATGGCGCTCGCCGCCGGCACCGCTGACTCGCTCGGCGCGCATCTCGAACACGTCGAGATCCGGTAGCGATGGCGGCGGATTATTACGACGTTCTCGGCGTCCCGCGAGATGCGGACGAGAACCAGATCAAACGTGCCTATCGTCAGCTCGCGCGCGTTCACCATCCCGACGTAGCAGCGGACAAATCGACGGCCGAGCACAAGTTCAAAGAGATCAACGAGGCCTACGAGGTCTTGAGCGATCCGCAGAAGCGCGCGAACTACGACCGCTTCGGCTCGGCCGGCGGCCCCGACCTCAGCAGCGGTTTCGGCAATTTCAGCGGCGGCGAAGGCTTCGGCGAGATCTTCGACATGTTCTTCGGAGCGGCGCGCGCCGGCGCACAACCGCGGCGCAGCGGTCCGGCCCGCGGCAGTGACTTGCGCTACGACGTGGAGATCACGCTCGAAGAGGCGTTCACCGGGACGCAGCGCGAGATCGCGTTCAACCACCTCGCGTCGTGCCAGACCTGCAAGGGCAGCGGTGCGGAACCGGGTTCGCTGATCGTCGCCTGCGACCGCTGCGGCGGCAGCGGCGTGATGCGTCAGGTGCGCCAGACACCGCTCGGGAATTTCGTCACCCAAACGACTTGCACGAAATGCGGCGGCGAGGGTCAGATGACGCCTACGCCGTGCCATGTGTGCCACGGCCGAGGGCGTCTCGAGACGGAGAAGAAGCTCACGGTGAAGATACCGGCGGGCGTCGACGACGGCTCCCGCATCCGCATCAGCGGCAGCGGCGAGGGCGGCATGCGCGGCGGCCCGGACGGCGATCTCTACGTGTATCTCTCGGTTCAGCGCCACGAACGCTTCCGCCGCGATGCGATGGACGTCTACATCGACGTGCCGATCTCGTTCGCGAAGGCCGCGCTCGGCGGCGAGGTCATCGTGCCGACGCTCGACGGCGAAGCGCCCATGCACGTCGCCGCCGGCACGCAATCAGCCTCGACGTTCCGTCTGCGCGGCAAGGGCATGCCCTCGGTGCGCGGCGGCGGCCGCGGCGACGAACTTGTGACGTTCCACGTCGTGGTCCCGACGAAACTCAGCAAGCGCGAACGCGAATTGTTAGAATCTTTCGCCCGCGAGAGCAACGACGCCGTCGACGAACGCTCGTTCCTCGACCGCATCAAAGAAGCGTTTAAAGCGGATTAAGGCCCGGCCCGCGCCACAACCTCGTGGACGGTCGAGATGCCTCGATCTGAACATCGATCCAGTACAGCTTCATCGTCAACCGGCACTATTTCGAGTGGACTACACCATTCGACGGAAGTTCGAGGTTGGCTACGGCATCGAGCTCAACGTCGTGTGCGATCCGATTGACGGGTCGAGGTGACGGCTTACGCAGCCCTATGGAACAGTACCTCGAAGGCTGTCTTGACGACGACCACGATGTCCAGAAAAAGCGATCCGTTTTCCACGTAGAAGAGGTCCATGCGGAGTTTTTCGCTGACATCTGACGGTTTCATCACTCGCCGCAGGTGGACTTGCGCCCAGCCGGTGATTCCGGGCCGGACAAGGTGGCGCTCGTCGTAGCGAGGTATCGTGCGACGGAACTCACTCACGAACTCCGGCCGCTCAGGGCGGGGACCGACGATCGACATGTCGCCATGCAGGACGTTGAAGAGTTGCGGCAATTCATCTAGACTGGCGCGCCGGAGAAATGAGCCTATCCGTGTTATTCGCCGATCGGCGCGGGAGGCCCAGACTGGCCCGGTTTCGGCCTCCGCGTCGAGCCGCATCGAGCGGAACTTCAAGACCTTGAATTCGCGGCCGAAGCGCCCAACCCGCGTCTGCGAGTAAATTACGGGTCCCGGAGAATCAAGTCTAATTGCGATCGCGACGAGGAGCATGAGCGGGGAGAAAAGGAACAGGGCGATCGAGGCTAGTGCAATGTCGAAAGCGCGCTTGGCGGCTCGTTCCAGCGGCCGATGAATCCTGATTACGTCGGCAAACGCAAGGGCGACTCCTGATATTGTGCGCAGGTGCAATGGGATCGTCGTCGGCTGTAGGCAGCCAAGCGCGAAAGCGATGCGCACGTTATACGGTGCTGCGAAGTCCAAAAGCCGCGTGACCTCGTCGGCTCTGGGCATCTCGGTAAGGATGAGCAGATCGCATTTCCGGTCGACGATCATCGGGAGCCACCCATCCTCGCCGCCAAGAGAGTTGGCTATCGATGCGGCGTGCGGTATCGGTATGGCAACACTATCGACGATCGCGATTCCAACGGAGCGAAAGGAGCCGGCGCGAAGGCGCTCCGCGAGCCGCGAAGCGAAGGGGGCCGTGCCGACGATCAGTACGCGCTCCTCGAGCGCGCGATTGACGGGCCTACTGACGAGATGAAGGAGCGCCCTCGTGCCACCTACGGTAAACAAGCCGACGCCCATGGTTCCCAACAGGACTAAACGCGAGGTCGAAATCGCTGGAACGATCGTGTACAACAACATCAGCGGCACGGTCCCGAGCACGATCGCCGCAAACATTGCGTAGAACTCGTCCCGGAACGTGCGCGCGTACGAGCGCTGGTAAAGCCCGAGGCGCTCGAATATCGCGCAGCACAGCAGGCCTGTCAAGAAACCGGAAAGCAACGCTCCGCTTTGCGAAACCGTCTCCGAAACGAATCGATGCACGAGCCACAATACGATCTCTGAGGCGAAGATCAGCATCAAGAGATCGGCGGCAAAGAGCGCCGGTCTCCAGATTCCCGAGAAGGGATGCAGTTGTTCAGAGTGCGGGCCGGCAACTGAGCCGTTCACGACACCATTCACCACGCCATTCACAATACAGGCCCTTCGGGATACTTGGCGAGGTGGGCTAAGGTGAGCGCACTTCCCTGCGATGATCGTTCCGACGCACGTTCCCGTAGGACGACCGCTACGAGAAGAGTGGCCTCGGCAAACGCGAGCCAGAGGTACTTCTCCCTCATGATATCCAGGAACAAAGACGCTACGGCGAGTCCTAGAAGCGCAGCTTCTAGCGAGGCGCGCACGGCGAACCACTGGCCGGCACCCCCGACGACTCGCAACGCCCGGAATTGAACGATCCAGGCCAGCGCAACGATGCCGAGGCCGACGATTCCGAGCTCAACGGCGGTCGATACAAGCAGGTTGTGTGAAACCATATGCCACCGCACGAAGTAGGCCTGATAAGCCAGGAAGAACGCTTGATCGTACGCGGCAGGGAACGTGGCGTACCCGGCCCCGAAGAGCCAATGTTGCGCGAAGGCAGGCAAGGCCACGTGCCAGATACCTAGCCGCCCTGCTCCATCCTGGATGTGGTCACCAGTGAAGCGCGCGAAGAGCGGGTTCGGGATCAGAATCGCCGTGAGTATCGCGGCGCCGACCGGCAGCAATATCCGCAAACTTGCACGAGCTCGGATAGCCAAGAAGATCACCATGGAACACAGAGCGACGATTGCACCGCGCGAACCGCTGAGCAACACAGCGACGAGAATGATCGGTAGCCCTGCGAGCGCTGCCAGTCGTAATGTCGTTGAGCGCGACCAGATCACCGCGGATAGCAACAAAGCACTCGGGAGAAGAAGCGCCGCCGCAATGTGATTCGGGTCGGCCACGCCGGTTATGTCGGTGCTGAGAAACAACCGCCCGTCGATGAAGACCCCGTGCCCTGTTGCGGCCGCATAACCGCTGTACGCACCTGCCAGGATGCCTCCGCCGGCCGTCGCGGCCAGAAGGATAAGCATGTCGCGCCGCTTCAACGGAGCGGCCGCGATGCACGCGTAGAGCCCCACGTACTGAAGTAGACTAAGGAACTTGAGCCCGCTGAGGGCCGGATCGATCGACCAGGCCAGCGTCGCCGCACAATACAGGAGCATCCCACTCCAGCAGAGCATCGGGAGGCTGGCGACAACATGTGATCGCCGGCGCTCTCGCTGAAATAGAAGCGCGAGGAGGATTACGATAGCGCAGAATCCGCCGACGAGCTTCGCAACTGCGCCTACGCCCTCCGTTCCCCCGGTGATGATCTCCTCGAACGGTACGATGATGGCATACGCCGACAGCGCGACCGTTACCGGTCGTAAGATGAATGCGTACGCGAAGAGCGGTGCGGCGGCGATCGCGCCGCACAGCGTCAGCACTCGCGGGAGACCGCAGAACGGTGAGAACGCTACTGCGGCAGAGCAATCCCCATCAAAGGAGAGTGCGTAAGCCGCAACCGCCGCAACAAACGCGATCCAGATCGGCGCGAGTCGAGTGACCCACGGCGCGCTACGCTCACGACCGAGCTGTGCTAGCACGTCTCCACCTCCGGAGAAGTTCTGAATAGAATCGAACGTCCTCCGCGTCGACCCGCAACAGCGCGCGCGGGTCGCCGGTCGCCCGGGCGAATACGAAGTACGTGACCGATAGGCCAAGTGCATAGGCGACCGACGTTCCCAGTGCCCCGGCTACCAAGCCTAGCGAGCTTGCGAATCCGATCGTCAGAGCAGCGCAGGTCGCAGCGCAAACGAGATGCACGCCGATGAGGAACGATGGTCGTCCACGCTGCGCCGTGAAATACACGGTGAAGACATCCATCGCACTCCATAGCACGATTCCTGGTGCAAGGACGAAGAAGGCGACCGAGGCTGTGGCGAACGCCGCTCCGTAAACGATCGGAACGGCGAACGGCATGATAACGACCCCGGCCGCTGCGCCGATTGCGCTTAGTAGGATCACGTGGCGGGCGCAACGCGCGGTCAGCTCGGCGGAGCGTTGAGGATCGAGCGTCGTGATCCGCGCGTAGGCCGCCGTGGCCACTGACTTTGAAAAAATCAACAGGAGCTCTCCGGCTGAAATCGCGATCGAGTAGATTCCAAGCGTAGCCGGGCCTAGGGCGAACATGACGATGAGAACGTCGATTCGCTGGTTCGCGTACGTGGCAAGCTGGAGCGTGCCGGCTTTGACGGCGAAGGTTAGGTGAGAGCGAAGTATCGTGTGCTCGATGTGGAAGCGAAACAACGAGACGTTGGTGCGAAGCGCGAGCGCGGAATAGAGCGCGGCGGCAGCCTGACCGGTGACCCAGAGCACCACCACCCCGGCGAGTCCAAAATGAAACAGCGGTAAGAGGGCGGCCGAGGCAATCAAGACGCTCGTCTGGGAGATCAGGGTCTGCCAGTTTAGCACCGCGATCCGGCCTGCCGTGAGAAAAAATCCGCCTGAGAGCTGCACGAACAAACCAAAGGGAAGAACGGCGCACGCCGCCAGAAGGATGCGCTGCCCGGGCGCGAGCGTTCCGGCCCCGAACAAGATCGCCAAAGCGATAAGCAACGTCGCCCCCCCCGCGATCAAACTGGCCGTGTACACCGATGTGCCATCGTGCCCTTCACGGCCCCACTGCCGTGCGATCGCCGCTGAGGCTCCGTAGGTGAATTGGAGCACGATTGCCACGACGGCCGCCGCGTAGACAAAGAGCCCCTTGTCGTGGGGGCCGAGTTCACGAGTGATGACGATCCCCGAGACGGCGCCGAGCACGCGGGCGACGGAACGTGTCGCCAGCGTTCGGACACTGTCTCGGAGAAGGTTCATCCTAGGTGTGGGTTACTGGAATACGATTACGCCGGTCGTCGCCGGCAACGATGTCGGCACGGAGCCGGTCGTCGCGACGGTTCCGCCATCCTTGATCCCGCCGCCGGTGAGTGTGAGTGCGTGACCGTACTTGGCCCCGAACGGATACGCGTGCGCAGCCGTATCGGAGTTCACGATCGCCGCGCACGCGCCGACAAACGAGCCCCCGATGTAGCAGCTCAAGTACTCCTGGGCGTACACGTTACTCGTGCCGATCGCCAACGATCCGATGGATGCGGGAGAGGACGCAGGGTTCAGCGCCACGAGGGTAGATTCGGGCTCCACGTGATAGGACGACGGCGTACTGAAGATGTCCCAGAGTATGCTCGATGCGGGATTGTAAGTCAGGAGGAAGGATGCGAGAACGTAGTTCCTGAGAGCGATCCCCTGAGCACTCGAGGCCGTCGTGGTATTACGTGGATAGCAGATGAAGAGCTTCGGAGAAATCGCTGAGTACGATAGTTCGCTTGTTTCGGCTGCAAGCCAGAGCGAGCCGGACAATGCGATTACCGACGCGTTGGAGTCGCTGGAGTAGCACTGTTCCTCCATTGCGCCGATCGACGTTGTCGTCAGATTGGAAGACAGGGCGGGACTCGGCTGCCAAACGCCGTTGATTTGCTGGAAATCACTCAGCGAGTTCTGGATGACGGGAAGTCCGAGCTGCGTTTCCATCGCCGCGGCCGCCGTGTCCCACGTTGCGTCGGTGTAGTTGCAGATCGCGGCACTCGTCGACCCGGCTACGACCGGGCCGGCGTCGTCTGCAAAGACGGCATCGTACTTATTCTGGGCGAAGACGCCGTTCACGTATTGCGTCCAGAGCGCACCGAGCGCGGCCGAAGGTTGCTGCACGAGGAGCGTCGAGTTTGACGCATCCCGGATGGGATTGCCGGAGCAGTCAACGGCTGCGTCTGATGCGAGATAGATCGGGCTTCCGGCGGCTTGCCGGATGGGGTTCGTGTAGTACAGCGTCTTGATGCCGGCGGCGTCGGTCGCGGCTTGCGTGGACGGAGGCGTCTCGGCCCAAGTAAGCGATGGGGCAGCTTGCTGCGGGGTCACGGTTACCGAGCCGCTGAGTCCGGCGCTCGCGTCAATCGGCCCGAAATAGTCGGCCGTGAGGATATGTGTCTGCGAAATCGTCGCGACACGCGGGATGGAGTATAAGGCGAAGACGATCTTCTCGTTCGGGGTTATCGTGAACGTGCCGCCCGGGCTCTGATCGACGATCGCGCCGGATCCGTTGAGCGTCCCGATATAGTAGTCGTAGTTCCATATGTTGGGCGTCGAGTCGAACTTCGCGAAGAAGTACTGCGATTGTGAGCTTGCGCCGGCAAACGTGAACGAAAAGTCGGGGGGGGCTTGTAACTGGGCCGTCGAGCTAGTCGTGAGCACGATGAAGAGCAGGGGTTGGGCCCCGTTCGGGAGGGACTGTCGCTCTCGCGACGCCGAGGAGCGCGCCGCGGCCAACGCCGGAATCCCGGGCGGCACCGCCGCCGTTACGGTGACGGCGAGGGGAACCGGGGATGACCCCGCGGCAGCCGGCGGTATGATGATGGTCCCCGTGATCGCCTGACCCGCCGCCGTCGTAGCTGCCGGCAGCGGCACCGGCGCCGCCGTTCCCGTCGACGACGGTGGGACGACGGTCGTGCTCGGTGTTTGCCCTGGTGTGGGCGAGGCGCCTCCGACCTGTGGCGAGCCCGTGCTGCCACCGCCGCAAGCGGCAAAAACCAGCGTCGCCAGCGACGCTACTCCCGCATAGAAAAGCGGGCGCATAGAGAAAGGCCGTCCCATGAAATATCCCCCGACGTGCAGTTTCGGATTTCGTACCATAGTGAGCGTTAACGAAAGGTAGCCGCTAGCGAAGAAGCGTCGTCGGCTGTCGTGGCGGCAGCCCGAGCCAACTCGGAAACAGACGCGGCGCGCTCTCCCGGGCCCCGCGCAGAACCACGCCGGCGAAAGCCGTCCCGGCACCGCGGAGCGCCTGGACGGCCTCCCCGAACTCGGCGACGCGGGTCGAGCCCGGCGTCGCGACGAGGACGGCCGCGTCGACCACGCCGGCCGCGACGAGCCCCGCTGCCGTATCCACCGACCCGGCCTCGATGACCACCGTATCGAACTGTTCGGCAAGGGTACCGACGATCACCGCGAGCGCCAGCAGCGCTCCATACTCGTCCTTGACCGGCCGGCCCGCAGGGAGAAATTTCACGCCGGTTGCCGTGTCGAGTAGAAGCGCTTCCGGATCCTCGCCGGACTCGAGCGCGTCGCCGACTCCCCGGCCGTCCGCTACGCCGAAGCTCCGGGCCAACTGGCCGCCATGGAGATCGGCGTCGATCAGGAGGGTCCTCAGCCCGGAAGAGGCGAGATTCACCGCCAATGCACAGGCGACCGCGCCGCTACTTGCGATGTCGCCGTCGGCGGCACTGAACGTAATGGCGTGCGGGTGCCGTCCCGTCCGAGCGGAAAGAGCGAGCCGCAGCCGGAGCGCCGTGCGCCGGACGTCCGCGTTCAGGCCGACGAGATCATCCAAGGCCCGCGGCACGTCGTAGGTCCCCAGGTATGGAACGTCGCGTCGGGCGAGGTCGTCTTCGTCTTTCACCGTCTCGTCGATGCGATCGAGCGCCAGCACCAGCGCCAGTGCAGCAATGAGGGCAATGATGAAGCCGACCGCGATGGTCAGGGCGCGATTTGGTTTTGCAATCGCGTCCGCGGCGCGCGCCGTCTGAACGATCGAGGCATTGGCCGGCGCGACGGTCCGTGCGACGAGCGCATCGTAGTACGCGTTGCGCAGCGCCGTGAGCGCGTCTTCGGCTGCCTTGGCGCGTTGCGCCAGATTCGAAACCGCACCCGCGATCCCGGGCAGGGCGCGCATTTGGGTGAGGATGCCCTTCTCTTCCTGGTCGAGCTGTTGGAGCGAAGCGGTATCGCCTGCAAGCTGTTCCTGCAAGGTCGACGCATCGCTGGCCAAGTGTTGTGCCTCGGGGTTTGCGATGGTCGTTCGTGCGATATCCTGAACGGGCAGCATGGCCAATCGCTTGCGAAGCGCGTTCACTTGCGCCTTGAGCGGTGCCACGGTTGGATAGTTGTCCGTAAACTGCTGTCGCGCCGCGGCGAGTTGCGCTTCGCTCTGGGCGAGAGCGACCTCGAGTTGCGAGCGGGCGTAGCTGCCCTGGGCAGTCGCCTGCCCCGGAATGGTTGCCGGCGTGCGCGCGAGCGCGCTGGTCGCGACGGCGAGACGTGCGGCCGCATCTTGTCGTTCAGCTTCTCGCTGGCCCAGCCGAGAACGCACGTCGTTCCAGCGCGAGACGAGAGCTGTCGTCTGGGCACCGACATCGGCAAAGCCGGATTTGGACTCAAAGCGTGCAAGGTCGGTGTTGGTCGTGACGACGTCACGCTGGGCGATGTCCATCGCGCGCTTCGCGTCGCGCACAGCTACGTCGACGCGCTGCACGTTCAGCGAGCGCTGAGCGTCGATGAAGGCACCGGCGAACGCGTTGGCGATCCGGGCCGCCATGTCGGGGTCCGACCAGGAGACGGCGATCTGGAGTATGTCCGTGTTCGTCAACGGGGTGACGGTGATGTGATATCGCAGCAAATCCGCGGGATCGATCGGCAGCTTTAGATCTCGAGTCACCCGCTCGGCGACGCCGTAGCGCTCAGCGAGCGCGACGAATGTCTCGGTCGACGTTCTGGAATCGTCCTCGGTCAGGTCACGAAAGGCCGCGAATCCGGTCGTCGTAGGCTGTATCTGCGGTTGCGGGCGGTGGAGGAGCACTTCGCTGTTCGTCGTGTAGGTTCGCGGCGCAACGAATGCGGCGAGCGCGATCAGGAGAAAGATAGCCAGGAAGGCCCTGATCCCTAAGCGAGACCGGCGCCGAAGTACGGTGATGAAGCGTGCGAGATTCGGGTTGGCTTGACGGTCCGTGGAAGCCGGCGTGATCGGTGAAGTAATCATGGTGTCGTTCCCGTTCACAAGGGCACGGTGAGCAGGCGCAGACCTGCGATCAAGTAGTAGAGATCCACGCCGAGTCCGGCAAAGGCGCCGTGCTTGCTCAGGGGCACGAAGACAACGTCGCCTTTCTGGAGAACGGGATCACGGCTGAAGTTTCCGCGTTGCAGCGAGGCGAGGACGTCAACGGTCGTCGTCTTCGGGCGCCCGTCGTCGCCAGTGTGCGTATAGCGAACGTGGCTGAGATCCGCTTGCGAAGAGGTACTGACGCCGGCGGTCGCGATCGCGGACCAAATGCGGTCGCCTTCTTGCACCGTGACCAAGCCCGCATGATCGACGCTCCCCAAGACGGTGACGTTGAACGTCGTCGGGCTAACGACATAAACGGTGTCGCGATCCACGAGCGTCCGGTCGAGCGAAACATCCCCCTTGCGCATCATGGCCTCGAGCGAGACCACGGCCGGTTGTTCGCCGGTATGGTCGACGCGCGCATCCGGGAGCGGACCGTTGGTCGGTCCGAGCCCACCGGCGGCCGCCAAAGCGTCGGACAGCCGCGCGCCGCGGTCGAGTTCGTACCGGCCGGGCTGCTTCACGTTGCCGAGGACGAGGACGGTCATCTGTGCCGTCTTGACCAGGGTTACCGAAACCTGCGGATCGTGAACGTACCGTTGCAAGCGCAGCGCGAGTTCTTGGCTCAGTGCGGCCGCCGTCTGACCGGCTGCCGTGACGGTGCCGACCAGCGGATAGGAGATCGTCCCGTCCGGTAGGACCGTCAGGTCGCGCGTGAGCGCCTCGACCCCTACGACCTGGATCGATAGTTCGTCGCGGGCTTGGATCGTGTAGTCGGTTCCGGCTCGTGCGCCGCCCACACAGGAGGCGCTGATCGACAGCACGGCGGCGGCGAAGGCGAACGCCCGGCGCACGTGGCGAGCCATTACGCGCGGCAGGGGCGATTGCCAAAAAACGGGCATGGGACTACTCCCACCGGGCGATAGCACTCCGCGACTATGGCACGGAGGCGTTAACAGTCCGTTACGATGGAGCGCAACCGGCTCGAAACGGTCGGGAGGCGCTCGTTCGACGGCCGGCCGTTGCCGGCAAAGCGCGGTTTGCTCTACGACCCGTTTCCGAGCGTATATGCCTGAAATCCCGCCGCGATCCACGCCGCCCGAGGAAAGAACGCACGGGTGTCTACGAGCAATTTCGTTCGCAACAGCGAACCCACCGCGACCGGATCGATGCCGGAAAAGGCATCGTGTCCGACCATCAGCACGATCGCGTCGGCTCCGCGCACGGCGTCTTCGACGGACGATGCCAGTACCCGAGAATGCCGGCCTACGAGCGGATCGAAGACCGACGTTCTCGTATCCCCGTTCTCGCAAGGCCGCGTCGACGTGCATGGTCGGCGATTCGCGGATGTCGTCGACGTTCGCCTTGTAGGTTGCTCCCAAGATCGCGATTTTCGAGCCCGCCCGAAGAGGAGACAGCTTCTCGATTCGCTCGACGATTACGAGGGGCATTCGTTCGTTGACCCGCGATGCCGTTTGGATGAGCTCCGTCCTGAAGGGACTCATGTCTGAAAGAAAGCGCGGATCGACCGGGATGCAATGTCCACCGACCCCGGGCCCGGGCTGGAGAATGTTCACGCGCGGGTGGCGATTTGCGAGCGCAATCACCTCCTGCGCATCCACACCGAGGTCCTCGGCCAGCAAGGCTAGTTCGTTCGCGAAGGCGATGTTCACGTGGCGATAGGAATTTTCGATGACCTTCGAGAGTTCCGCCGTCGTATTGTCCGTCGTCAGGATCTGGCCGGTGCAGAAAGGTGCATAGAGAACTCGCGCGCGCTCGGCGTCGCCGGCATTTCGCCCGCCGATGACGCGATCGTTTTCGCGAAGCTCCTTCAAGAGGTCGCCGGGCGTCACTCGTTCCGGGCAATGCGCGATCGTGATGAGATCGGGATCGACCCCGAGACCGCGCAGCATCGGAACAACGAGGTGGTCCATCGTCCCAGGCGGCACCGTCGATTCGATGACGAAAATATCTCCCGGTGACAGTTTGGCCGCTGTGATTTGCGTCGCGTGAATGACGCTGGAAAGGTCAGGCCGGCCATCGAGGATCGGCGTGGGCACACAGATCACGTATGCTTGGGCGTCAGCCGGGACTTCGCTCGAGAGAATCAAGGAGCCGCGCTTCAGCGCTTCCTTGACGAGTTCTCCAACACCAGGCTCCTTGACCGTCGCCGTGCCCGCTCGAAGCGATTCGATGACGTTTGGTTGCACATCGTACCCGACGACCGTAGCGTGCCGCGCCATCATGACGGCCGTGGGCAAACCGATATACCCGAGTCCCAGAACGCAGATCTTCACTAATACACGATGTCCAGGCAGATTGTGTTGAATTGTATCGAGCGTTCGAATGCGGTTCGTTCAAAGCGGTTCGAGAGGGACGGCTCCAGCCACCGCGAACGAAGGGCGACGCTCCGGCAGCGCCTGATTCCTCGGCAGAGGTAGCGAGCAGTTCTTCCGGAGTGTTCGGAGACGGAAAACTGAGTACAGCGGTTCAACTGTTGATGTGGGTTCGATTTCGCGAATGAGCGATATCGTGCCTAGGATTCCTCGGGTCCTGCACGTGTCGACCGTTCACGCACCGTACGACACGCGAATCTTTCAGCGTGAAGCGAAGGGTCTGGCAGGGCGAGGATATCACGTAGAGGTCGCCATGAATGTGCCGCAGGCGACCGTTCGTCAAGGAATACGGGTTCATGCTCTCGGCGATGGTTCAGGTCCGAGGATAAAGCGAATCGGGCGAAACGTGCGTGCCCTGCGTCGCATGCTGGAGGATTTCGACATCGTCCACGTGCACGATCCCGAGCTACTCATCGCTGGTTCGATTGCGCGGGTGTTTGGGAAGCATGTCGTTTACGACATTCACGAATACTATAACAAGCAACTATCGGAAGACGGGGGAGGGAGATATTGGATTCCGTCTCTGTTGCGGCCGGCCGTGGCGCTAGGATATCGAACGACGGAACGTATCGTGCTCCCTCGCTTCGCCGGTATCGTCGTAACTACTTCTGAGATGGCTTCGATGTATCAGGATTTGGTATCGCCGGACCGCATCGCAGTTGTGCGGAACTACCCGCAGATAAGTGCCGAGGATATCGCCGCGGCCCGAAGCCAAGCTCCGCCGGTCGAAGGGCCCTATATCGTTCAGACGGGCGGCGCCACGTACATGCGCTGTTTCCACGTCCTCGTCGAAGCCGCCGAGTTGATGCGGCGAAACGGCAACATGGTTCCGCTCTTCGTGCTTGGAGGAACGAACCTGTCGCAATACGACAACCGTCGCGGCGCGGAACTCCTCGAGCGGGCTCTGCACGCGAACGTCAAGGTGATCGAACGGCTGCCGTACGATGAGATGCTGCGGTGGCTCGCTCATGCGTCGGTCGGCATCGCGACACAGCCGTACTCGGTGAATGCTGAGTTGAGCTTTTCCACCAAGGTATTCGAGTACTTTGCCTTTGGAATCCCGACCATCGTGTCGGACTTCGGGAACAACGCGCGGATCGTCCTGGAATCCGGCGCCGGCGCCGTCGTGCCCTGGGAGGATGCCAAATCGTACGAACGTGAAATAACCCGGTATCTCGAAGATGAAACGGTTCGTAAGCGTGCTGTTGAAGCCGCTCATGCGGCGGCGAAAAGCTACCTGTTTGACGGTGAGTTGGCAAACCTGGTGGCGCTGTACGAACGGATTTTGGCGCAATGATACGCTGGCCGGACGGCAAGAAATTCGCCTTCACGATCATCGATGACACCGACAAAGCGGTATTGGCGGGCGTCAAGCCGTTCTACGACGGGTTGCTCCATCATGGGTTGCGCACGACCAAGACCGTCTGGGCTTTGGAGAGCGACCCCGCCGATCCGTATTGGGGTGAATGCTTGCAGGACGCGAGCTACTTGCAATGGATTCGGGATCTGCGCAGCGCGGGTTTCGAGATTGCGTGGCACGGAGCTCGCTCCGGCGGCGCGGATCGGGCGACTCTCCGCGACGCCTTGAAGTTGTTTCGCAGCAGGCTAGAGCACAGTCCCGTGACGTACTCAAACCACTCGAAGAATCCCGAGTGCATCTACTGGGGCGCGGAGCGCTTTGACGATCCGCTCTTACACGCGGCGTACCGCCGCTTTTCGCGCGCTCCGAAGTTCTTGGGATCGACAAAAGGATCGGAATACTGTTGGGAAGATCTCTGTTTGGAGACGTTTCGGTACGTTAGGGACTTCACGTTCTCGGACGTCGTGACATCGAGAGTCGATCCCTGGACCCCGTATATCGATCCCCGTCGCCCCGCCGTGCAACGGTGGTTCTCCGCTAGCGATGGTGCCGACGTCGAGAAATTCGTTCGGTTGCTCCAATCCAATCGCCTCGACGATCTCGAAAAGAGCGGCGGATTTTGCATCGTTTATACGCACGCCATGTCGGGTTTCTGCCGGGACGGCAAGCTGGACTCACGGGTGGAGGCGATTTTCAAGGACCTGCAAAGCCGCACCGGATGGTATGTCCCGGTGGTCGAATTGCTCGATTGGGTGGAGCGGGAGCGGGGCGAGCGGACTATTTCCACGGCGGAGCGCCGACGATTGGAGTGGAAGTGGGTGCTCGATCGCGTGCGGCATGACGGACTGCGGCGCAAGAGCAAGGGCCAATACGATCTTCGGCTCGAACCTTCGCCATGAGGTTTTGCCCGGAGGGCGCCGATGAGAATCCTCGTCGTCGCCTTCGGGTTCCCGTCGAAGGCGCATTCGTACAGCGGCGTCTTCGTCTTGCGGCAGGTGCAGGCGTTGCGGGAGCTCGGTCACGAGGTGCGCGTTCTCCGCATCGTGTCGTTCGTGCCGCCGATCCGGCCATGGCGCGTGGTCGGCTCATTGCCGCACCGCTACGCTTACGAAGGCGTAGACGTCCATGTGGCGCGCGTTCTCGCACCGCCGCGGATGGGCGCGTTGCCGTTGGTCCGGGCGCAGGCTGGTTTGGCGCTGCGAAGGCATCTGGCAGAGTTTCGACCGGACGTCATCCATGCGCACACGCTGATCCGCCCGGGTTACGTTAGCGTGAAGCGCTCGGTCCCGACGATCGTTACGAGCCACGGTTACGATGCGTACCGGCTCCCGTTGCGGAGTCCGGGACTGCGCGCTGCCGCACGTTGGGTCGTGCGCGAGGCCGATGTCGTCGTAGGCGTCAGCGGTTTCATCCGCGACCACCTGGTCGCGCTCGGGCGCCGGGACGCTCGCGTCGTCTTGAACGGAGCGGATCCCGCGGTATTCGGTGTCCGGGATCGTTGCGCCGACCGCGGAGCCCTCGGAATCGAGTCCGAGCGCTTCGTCGTTGCGTTCGTCGGTGGACTGCTACAGGCAAAGGGCGTGCACGACCTGATCCCCGCACTCGGTGGTATCCGTGAGCTGCGTCCACTCGCGTTATTCGGCGGCTTCGGACCCGAAGAATCCGTCATGCGGCGGACCCTGGCGGATGCGGGCGTCGAGGCCCGCTTCCTGGGAATGGTTCCGCATGAGCAGGTTGCGCGGATCTTCGGCGCAGCCGATGTGGTCGCGCTACCGAGCCATGCTGAAGGACTACCCACGGTTCTGTGTGAGGCGATGTTGGCCGGTCGCGCGGTCGTCGCCACTTCGGTCGGAGGCATCCCGGAGATCGTGCGCGACGGCGTGACAGGCCGCCTCGTCCCAGCCGGCGACGTGGCCGCGCTCAGCGCGAGTCTTCGACTTCTCGCCGCGCAGCCCGAGACGCGACGCGCGTACGAGCGCGAAGCGGCAACGTTCGCGCAACGCTGCCTGACCTGGCGAACGAATGCCTCAGCATACGAGGAGCTCTATCGCGAAGCGATTGAAGGCACTAAGCCGTCGGTGGACGCCGGTGACGGAACAGACCGGTGAGCCAACCGATACCGTAGGCCGCATGCATCGTCGCGATAATGGGCGCGATCTGCACCGCAACCGCCGGTTCTTCCGTACGTAACGCCATCACCGAGGCACCGATCAGAACGGCACCATAGGCGGCGACGGGGACGAGCGGCCAGAGCGCGTTCGTCGCAAGGGCCGTTAGAAGGCACGTCGCCGATACCGCGATGAGGGTGGCCGGGGCGTAGACGCGCAGTGGAACCGAGCCGGGATGTTGCACTTCTGTCCACCGCCGGTAATAACCGTACCGGAAGTACTGCCGCCACAGCGCGCGCGGGTTCGAACGGCCGAAATACGTGCTCCGAATCTCGGGCGAAACGACGATACGATAGCCGGCCTTGCGAAGCCGGTAGTTGAACTCGCCATCTTGATTGACGATATTCGTTTCGTTGAACCCGCCAAGACGATCGAAGAGCGACCGTTCCAGGAAGCCGCCCATGACGGACTCGCACTCGGTCTCCCGTTTCGCATTACGGAACTTCGGGGCGCCCAAGGTGAGGGGCAGGCTCATCGCCAGCGCGATTGCCCGGCCGGTCGTTCCCTCCCCGGCGTGCTCGATGACGCCGCCGACGTTCCCGGCACCGGTGCGCTGTAGCAGCGCCAGGCAGTCGGCGAGGTAGCGCGGTCCATAGCGAGCGTGGGCACCCAAGAAGGCGAGATAGCGTCCCCGGGCAGCGCGTGCCGCCAGGTTGAACCCATGGACGGCGAACCGGTGCTCGTTTTCGAGAAGGCGCACGTTACGATCGGCGTAACCGGCGACGATCTCGATCGTTCCGTCCGTGCTACCCCCGTCGGCGACGAGGATTTCGAGAGTCCCGGGGACCCCCTGCTGTTCGAGGACTCCCTCCAGCAGGGCGGCGATGTGGTTGCGCTCGTTGAGGGTGCAGACGATCACACTCACCAGCGGCTCATCGAGCGGCGCCGCCGTCGATGTGGCTTGTTGCTGCGTGAACACGCCGTGAGCTTACCACGCGACGCGTTACAAAGGGGTTACAGGGTCGCCGTCCTCCCCCAGGCTACGGGGGAACAGGGCCCCGCCCAGGCTCGGCGGAGCCTCGTTACTCTTCTGTAACTTCCCGTCCCGTATGATCCACCCGTCGCGCCGGAATTTCGGCGTGCCTCTGGACGACGTGACCCGGCGCGTCGTGGGGTGATATGGCGACGATACTCACGGCTCAGACCAGCGCTGCACAGCTCACGGCGAAGATTCTCGATCGAACCGCGCGGATCGGTGTCGTCGGCGTGGGATACGTTGGCCTTCCGCTCGCCCTCGAGAAGACCAAAGTGGGCTACACGGTCGTTGGATTCGACCGCAACGCGAAGCGGGTCGAGGCGGTGAACGCCGGGCAGAACTACATCGACGACGTGCAGGATGCCGAGCTGGCCGGCGCGGCCGCCGATGGGAGGCTGCGCGCCTCGAGCGATTTCTCGGAGCTCGCGAACTGCGATGTCATCGTCGTCTGCGTGCCGACCCCGCTGACGATCAACAAGGATCCCGACATCTCGTACATCAGGAACGTCGGGGAGGAGATCGCCAAGACGCTGCGGCCCGGGCAACTGATCTCGCTCGAAAGCACGACGTACCCGGGTACGACGGAAGAAGTTCTCCTTCCGATCCTCAGCCGCACCGGCCTCGTCGTCGGTCATGATTTTTTCTTGGCTTTCTCCCCCGAGCGCGTCGATCCCGGGAATAAGCGTTACACCACGAGCAACATCAATAAGATCGTCTCGGGCGTGACGGCCGTCTGCTGCGACGTAGCGGCGATGTTCTACCGGCAGACGGTCCAAAATGTCTTGCCGGTCAGCAGCCCGCGGGTCGCCGAGATGACCAAGGTGTTCGAGAATACGTTCCGGGCCGTCAACATCGCGCTCGTCAACGAAATGGCGCTGCTCTGCGATCGCATGGGTATCAGCGTGTGGGAAGTCGTCGATGCCGCGGCGACCAAGCCGTTCGGGATCATGCGTTTCAATCCCGGACCGGGGGTCGGAGGTCACTGCATCCCGCTCGATCCGTTCTATCTGGCCTGGAAGGCACGGCAGTACGACTTTACCACGCGGTTCATCGAACTCGCCGGTGAGGTCAACGTCCGCATGCCGTACTTCGTCGTCGAGAAGCTCACCCGGCTGCTCAACGACGCCGGGAAGAGCGTCCGCTACGCGAACGTTCTGGTCGTCGGTGTCGCCTACAAGAAGGACATCAGCGACCCGCGAGAGTCTCCGTCGCTAAAGGTTATCGAGCTGCTCGAAGCCGCCGGTGCTGCGGTCGATTACCACGATCCGCTGATCCCCGAGTTCACCGACGAACGCGGCAAGTTGCGCCGGAGCACGCCGCTCACGGATGCGGCGCTCGCCGGTGCCGATTGCGTCGTGATCCTCACCGATCACACGGGCATCCCATGGGAACGCATCGGCGCGCAGGCACAGCGAATCCTGGATACGAGAAACGCGATGGGTACGACGCGGTGCCCCGCCGCCAATGTGGTCCTCCTTTGACGTGATGGTTGATGTGACACGCCCGTCGGTGGGCATCCTCGGCGGGGGGGTTTGGGGCTCGAACCTGATCCGGAACTTCGCCGATCTGGGCGTGCTGCGCGGCGTTTGCGATCCCGATCCAGCCGCCCTCACGCGCATCGGGAGCGCCTATCCGATGTTGCAGCTCGAGAGCGACCCGTTTCGTTTCCTAAACGAGCCTTACGACGCGCTCGTCATCGCGACGCCTGCTGAAACCCATGCCGAGTTGGCGACGGCCGCCATGCGCCTGGGGAAGCACGTGTTCGTCGAGAAGCCACTGGCGCTGACGCCCGCCGAAGGACTCGAACTTTCCGCGATCGCCGAGGAGACCGGGGTCGTGTTGTTCGTCGGCCACCTGCTGCTCTACCACCCCGCGGTCCGCCGCCTGCTCGAACTCGTGCGAGCCGGCGAAATCGGCGAGCCGTGGCACGTGCGTTCGCGACGGCTCAGCTTCGGGCGGCTGCGGCGCCATGAAAACGTCTGGTGGAGCTTCGCGCCGCACGACGTCTCGGTGGTGCTCGCGACGTTCGGGGCGGAACCGGTCGCGTCCACGTCGTTCCTGTGCGGCTCGCTCTCCGACACGATCGCCGACGTGGCCTACGCGCAATTTACGTTCCCCGGTGGGCGGAGCGCACACGTCGAGGTGAACTGGCTGGATCCCGACAAGGGGTGGCGGCTCGAGGTCTTCGGCACGGCGGGTGTCCTCTCGATCCGGGACGGCCGCGAAGGTGCCGTTTTGACGATAACCCGCTGCGGAGCCCGGCCGGCGTCGGAGAGCGGGAACCGGCTCTGGCGCGAAGCCGCGGCTCCGGTCGCCTTCGAGGCCTCCGAGCCCCTGCGCGCCGAGGTTACCGCCTTTCTCGATGCTATTACCAAGGGAGCCGCGTTCCCGACCGACGCCCGCCACGGTGTCGCCGTCCTGCGCGCGCTTGCGCTCGCGGACGATGGCACCACACGCCCACACTTTTTGGAGATCGCCGAACCAGCATGACGGTCATCGCCGAACCGGCTCCCTTCATCCACGAAAGCGCCTATGTCGACGAGCCCTCCTCCATCGGGGCGGGGACGAAAATCTGGCACTATTCGCACGTCAGCGCCGGTGCCGTGATCGGCAAGCGTTGCTCGCTCGGCCAGAACGTTTTCGTCGCGCGCGGCGTCCGGATCGGGGACGGGGTGAAGATCCAGAACAATGTCTCCGTTTACGAAGGCGTGATCCTCGAGGACGAGGTCTTCTGCGGGCCCAGCATGGTGTTCACCAACGTCTCGACCCCGCGCTCGGGGACCCCGCGCAACTCCGCGTCGGACTATCTTCCGACGCTGGTCCGGCGGGGTGCCTCGATCGGCGCAAATGCGACCGTCGTGTGCGGACATACGATCGGCGAATTCGCCTTCGTCGGGGCCGGCGCAGTCGTCACCCGGGACGTTCCCGCCTACGCGATGGTCTACGGCAACCCGGCGCGGGTCCGCGGTCATGCGTGCGAGTGCGGTATCAAGCTGCGCTTCGAAGACGACTGCGCGCACTGCGCCTGCGGCCGCGCGTTCCAGCGCCGTGGCGATCTCGTCGAGCGTCTGCCCGCATGATCCCGATTCTCGACCTCGTCCAACAGTACGAGACGCTCCGCGAAGCGATCGACGCTGCCGTGACCGGCGTCATGCGAAGCGGCGCGTTCATCAACGGGCCCAACGTGCGCGCCTTCGAGGGCGAGTTCGCCCGCTATCTCGGCGTCCCGCACGCGGTCGGATTGAACTCCGGTACCGACGCGTTGCACCTCGCTCTGCGGGCGCTCGATATCGGCCCCGGCGACGAGGTGATCACGACCCCGTTCACGTTCGTCGCGACGACCGAGGCGATCGGAATCGTCGGCGCGCGCCCCGTGTTCGTCGATATCGACCCGCGCACGATGCTGATCGATCCGGAGCTCATCGAAGCAGCGATCACGCCGCGCACGAAGGCGATTCTCCCGGTCCACCTCTACGGTGCGGCCGTCGACATGGAGAAGCTGCTCGCGATCGCTCGCCGTCACGGCATCGCGGTCGTCGAGGACTGCGCGCAGTCGGCCGGTGCGGCGATCGGGGAACGCAAGCTCGGCACGTTGGGCGACATCGGCTGCTTCAGCTTCTTTCCGTCAAAGAATCTCGGCGCGTACGGCGACGGCGGGATGCTCGTGACCGGCCGGCCCGAGATCGCCACTCGCGTCCGCGCGTTGCGCGGGCACGGTGGGCGCGTGAAGTATCATCACGAGGAGCTCGGCGTCAACAGCCGGCTCGACGAACTGCAAAGCGCCATCCTGCGCGTGAAGTTGCCGTATCTCGACGAATGGAACGCGGCGCGGGCACGCATCGCGGATCGCTACGCGCAACAACTCGGCGGCCTCGATGTCGTAACGCCGATCGTGCCGGCGGACACGACCCACGTGTACCACCAGTACACGATCCGCATCCAGCAACGGGACGCGGTGCAAAAGGCGCTCGCGAACGCAGGCGTGCAGACGATGGTGTACTACCCCGTGCCGCTCCACCGGCAAGCCGTTCACGCCGCGCTCGGTCACGGCGAAGGCGACTTCCCAAACTCCGAGAGCGCCGCCCGCGAAGTCCTTTCGCTCCCGATTTTTCCCGAGCTCGGCGAGGACGATCAGTCTCGTGTGAGCGGCGCGCTCCGCGATGTGCTCGCCTCGCTAGCGGCACCGGCCTAGCGAAGGAGAAGGCGCGGCCCTTCGCCGGGGCCGAAGCATCCGATGTGGCAGACTCTAGCCCGATTCGTCACGCTACGGTCGTAAGACGATGAGGAAGCCCCGAATATCTAACCTCATGCTTGCCGCCGCCGTCATGGCATTGCTCATCGCGATCACCGGTAGGGCTCCGGTCGAGACGAGCGCCGCGGTGCTTCGCGCGGAGCCGTCAGCAGTGCCCGCGCTCCCCTCACCCTCCGGTTCGAGCAATGCGTATTATGTCGGTCCGTCCGGTAGCGATTCGGGCAGCGGTACGTCGACGGCGCCGTTTCGGACGATTCAAGAGGCAGCGAATGTCGCCGGGCCCGGGTCCACGATCATCGTGAACAACGGCACCTATACGGGATCAAACACCGGGGCTGGGAAACCTGGGTGCACGCCGGTTCACTCTTGCAACGTCCTGGTGCTGAGTCGATCGGGTACCGCGGGCTATCCGATCACTCTGGAAGCTGCCAATCCGCTCGGCGCCGTCATCAGTGGATTTTCAGGAACGACGGCGTCAACGGGATATTGCATCCTCTTCCTGCCGGGCGTCTCCTATATCAACATCATCGGTTTCGACATCCAGGGCTGCTATGCGGCCGGAATCGAAACGTCGAATGGCGCGCAAAATCATGACTTGCTCATCTCACAGAATCACATTCATGCAATCGCGGAGCTGGTCCTAGACTCCTGTTCTGACTACGGTTACGACGGTATTTACATCGGGACGAGTAACTATAACGTCGTTATCGACCGCAACACGATCAACAATATCGGACGATCGCCGGACTCCTGCGGAAACTCCTTTGACTACTTACACGACCACGGCATCTATCCAAACGGTCACGACATCACGATCACAAACAATCTGTTTTACGCCGAACATTCCGGTTATCCGATAAAAGTCACGACGTACGGGTATCCGGGGGACGGGACCAACTTCTTGATTGCGAACAACACCTTCGGCTCATCGGGGAACCCGTATCTCCGAAAGTTCGGCGACATTTCGTTGGATAGCTCGGGCTGCAAAGGCACGTGCGAGCTTTCTGGAACAATCGAAAACAACATTTCGTATGCACCCGACAACGGCTACTTCTTCAGCCTGTATTTCGGGCCCGGCGCATCCGTATGGGCGATAGAGAACAATCTCATCGGCAATTCCGCGGCGCTCTATTCGAGCGGCGGCGGGAGTGTTTTGGGTTCCGGGAATGTGCTGAACACGAACCCATTGCTCGTCGCGCCCACGGCGTCGCCGGATCCCAATTTTGCGCTGCAAGCAGCGTCTCCGGCAATCGGAGCGGGCGTCGCGAACGGCGCTATTCCGCCTCTCGATTGGTCGGGTCGGCCACACGCTGGTAAGCCGGTGATCGGTGCGCTCGAACCGGCTTTCCCGTAGTCGCGGAGAAACGAAGGCGCAGCCCTGCTCCGGGACTCGTAGCAGGCTGCGGCCGGTCCTCGAACTGCTTCAACTTTCTCCTGAGAGCATACATGCCGTACGGTCGAATTCGCGTCGTCCACTTGATTGCCAATCTCTCCGGAGGCGGCGCGGAAAGCTTCCTTCGAGCGCTTACGCCCCGGTTGGTTAGCGATTCGACCGAAGTCTCGATCGTAGCGGTTTACCCGTCGCGGCTCGCGCCCGGTGAGAAGGAACGCATCGGCGTGCAGGTCATCGAGATCGAACGCCGGGGAAGAAGCGATATCTGGTCTCTGTGGCGGGTAGTTCGCGTCTTGCGTGAGCTCGAGCCCGAAGTTGTCCATACTCACGTCCACACCGGAAAGTACCTAGGCCGGTTGGCCGCGATCCTTGCCGGAGTTCCGGTCATCGTCTTCACAGAACATAATCCCGATCCGCCGCGCGGTCCGATCCATGCGATGTTCGACCGGCTCTTGAATGCTCGCACGTCGGCCATCGTGACGTTCACGGAGCACCAACGGGCCCGCGTTGCTCGAGAAGCGGGAGGTTCTAGCGTTCGCGTCGTCGTCATTCCGAACGGCATACCGAGGGGCGACGGCATCGACGTTCGACGAGCAGAGGTCCGGCGTGAGCTGGGGTTGGCCACGAACGAGTTTGCGCTCTTGTGTATCGGCCGGCTCGAACCGCAAAAAAACCAGCAACTCGCGATTCGGGCGTTGGCGCACTTGCGCGGCGCGTGTGGCGTTCCCGTTCGTTTGCTGCTTGCCGGTGACGGTTCGTTGAAGACGAACCTCGCTGCCCTGGCGGCGGAACTCGGGTTGAGTGACTGCGTTACTTTCTTGGGTTTTCGCGAGGATGTTCCGTCTTTGTTGCGTAGCGTCGACATGGTGTTGCTGAGCACGCTTTGCGAGGGAATGTCGATTGCTGCTATTGAGGCGATGCAAAGCGGGACGCCAATCGTGAGCACGCCCTGGGAAGGCGCGCAAGCCTTCTTTCAAGACTCGGCGACGATCGCGCAGGGCTGGGATCCGGCTGAGCTTGCTCTGGCGGTCAAAGAGGTCATGTCGGATGCGAACCTGCGATCCGTGAGGGCAGCGCGCGCGAAGCGAATCGCATCGGAACAATATGACATCGCAGCGACGGCGAGCGCTCACCTTCGGCTCTATTCGGAACTGGTCGGGACGAAAGCATGAGGTTGGCTTACGTAACGACGCGCTTCCCGTTTGGAAGGGCGGAGATGTTCCTTGCTGCGGAGGTCCATTCGCTCAGTCTCCATGTTGAGGATCTGTACGTCATCGCGACACGACCGAGCGACAAGCAGAACAAATTCCCGGCGATTGGAGCGCAGAGCCTCTTCATGCCGATGTTCGGCGTTGACGTGCTTTTCGCTGCGTTGCGAGAGCTGAGACGGCATCCGCGCGCGGTCGTGCATGAAGTGTCCGTTTTGATGCGGACGCGTTATCGTAGCGTCGCGAAGTTGAAAAATGTCGTCATGCTCGCTAAGGCATTGGCTCTGGCCGATAAAATCCGCGAGCTTGGAATCGGTCACATCCATGCTCAGTGGCTGACAACGTCGGCATCGGTGACGTATTTGGCTTCTCGCCTCACCGGCGTACCGTGGAGCTGCACGGCTCACAACCATGACATCTTCTCGGACAACATGATTCGTGAGAAGGCGCGTGATGCAGCATTTATCCGTGTGATTTCCCGTCGCAATCAGCGATTTCTGCTCGAACGAATCGATCGGGACACGTGGAGCAAGATCCACGTCGTGCATCTGGGTGTGGACGTACCCAATCCCCGCCTTGCCTCAGAGCATCGGGGTCGAGTGGAGTTACTTTGCGCGGCGCGATTCGATGAAGTGAAAGGGCACAGGTATCTGCTCGACGCGCTGCAGTACGTCAAGAGCCAAGGGGTTGACGTTCACTGTTCGCTGGCCGGCGATGGGCGTCTGCGATCTGCGCTCGAGGAGAAGATAGCTGCGCTTGGGATCGCTGAGAATGTGACCCTTCGCGGCACCGTCAATCATGGGGTCTTGCTCGATGAGCTGCAAAGCGGGCGTTACGACATTGCGGTCGTGGCCAGTACCGAGGAATCCGGGGTGCATGAGGGTATCCCGGTTTCCATGATGGAGGCGATGGCAGCCGCCGTGCCGTGCATCTCGACATTGACGGGGAGCCTCGACGAGCTCATCGATGAGTCTACCGGGATCCTCGTTCCTCAGCGCGATCCGGCGGCGTTGGGCGAGGCGATCCTCAAGTTGGCCCGGGATCGGAATTTTCGTCTCGACCTCGGGCGCCGGGCTCGCGAGCGGATCATCCAGGACTTCAACACGATCGTCACGTCGGCGCAGCTTTACGACCTCATCAGGACATCGGGAGCATAGAGGGCCCTCGCGCTCAGCCCAGGCCTTCAGCTTCACAGGAATATGATACGAACGTATGTACGCATACTCCTGCTAAGCGACCCGTGAGCAGCTAATTTACCCTCGTTAGCCGGCGACGCGACGGTCTCTGCGGGATCGGCGCCGTTCGGCACCGTCGTAGGTGCCGTCGAGCGTATGATCTATTGCTATCCGCAACTGGTTCGGGAGATCGATGCGTCGCTCGTCGAGCCACGCCCTGAGCCGGTCGAGATTCTCGTTGACGCGGGGATAGAGAACCCCGAACGCGGGCAGATCGATCAACACCCCGGTCGGTCCCGCATTCAGCAAGCGAAGATACGCGATCGCGCGTTCGACAGTCACATGCCCGTCGCCGATCGTCGGGAGTTCGCGGATGAATTGCTCGATCTCGTCGAGATCGGTCGACACATGATCGCCGCGGGTGTAGCGCTGCTGCTTGACGAGGATTGCCCTCGAATCTCCGAGGCGCTTGCGTAAGCGGCTGACGTACACGCGCAAACCGACCTTACGATCCTTGCAGAGCGCGTTGGGCCAAAGGGTATCGACCAGCACCTCGGCATCGACCGGTCGCGTGTGGATCCCCAGGAGGGCGAGGAGCGCGAATTCCTTCGGCGAGAGTACGATCGAGTTTCCGTCTCGAACGACCGTCCCCGTGAGGACCTCGACGCGCAGCGTCGCGGAGCCGCGCTCCGGCTGATCGGCGCTCGGGCGGAAGCGCTTGAGAAAATGGCCGAGCATCCCACCGGCCGGCGCCGCGATCGCCGTGCGCAGCGCGAGATCGTCCGACGCCCCGGTCAGTTTTTTTGCCTCCGCAAGGAGCGGTGCAGCACCGCTGCCCGATCGCGCCGCCGCGAGCCGCGTGAGGACCTTCGCCCGGAGTTGCCCGGACGTGTCGGCCGCGCGCAGGGCATCCTCGAGGAAGAGCCGGCGCTCCGCCGAGTCGCCGGTCGACGCCGCCGCAACGAGCCATGCCATCGCGCGGAGTGCGGGCTTCTCCGTGCCCTCGCGAGCAGCCACTCCATGCCCCCGGACGCAGGCGAGAAAGTGCCGCGCCGCGCCGTGGATCCCCGGCCGCTGCTCGACCAGCGCCTCGACGGCAGCTACGTAGTCATCGAAGAGCTCCTGCTCGCCGGCGATCCACGCGGCGACGGCGGCGCTTTGGAGGCATTCGAGCAAGAGCGGCGCGACGCACGATCGCTTGGCACGCACGATCGCGTCATCGAATGCTTGCCGCTCGGCCGTGCGGTCGCCGCGCGCTGCGTGGAACGGTGCGGCGACGAACGCAAGCACACCGGCCTGCGTCGCGATGGGCGAGTCGTTGCCGACCGTCCCCTGGACCCTGTCCAGATCGATGACCATCCCGCGTGCCGCGGCCATCCGCGCATCCGCGATGGTGCGAGCGCGCAGAGCCGCTCGATCGGAGGACGCGTCCAGCGCATCCAAGCGGGCCGCGACCTCGCCGTCGACGACCGCGAGGCTCGCCCACTGTCCGCCGGCGATGAGGCACTCCCGAACGACGGTCGCAACGGCAACGACGGATTCGACCGAAATGCCCGGCGGCATCAATCGCAAGATATCCAGGCCCTGTGCCAGCCGTTCGTCGAGATTCATTTCGGCGGCACGGTGTGTCACTGCCACGCTCCACAATCCCGGATGCGCCGCGAGCGCGCGCAGATCGAGCCGGGCCGCGAGATCGGCGACAGCCAGCGGGACGTTCAGCCGCAGGGCGTCCTCCTCGAAGAGGTCCGCAACCCATGCCGGTTCGCCGCCCGAGAGGGCGACGTTTACCGCACGGAGGCCTTGGCCGCGCCTGCGGAGCGCGTCGCACGAGCGCCGCAGCGCTTCTTTGCGTAGCGAGCCGCCGCGGTGCGCGAGATACGACGCGATGAGCGGGTGTACCGTAAAGCGCCCGTGCTCCTCGCGCACCATCGGGAGCGAACGGACCGCTCCGATGGTCGCGTGGACGTCGGATCCGAGCACGGCCGAGAGTTCGTCCACATTCGTCGTTTCGAGCGACGCGACGACGCACAGTTGCTCCATGGCCACGGGATCAAGCGTCGCGACGATGTGTTCGTCGATGTAATCGTGGAGCCACTGGAACTCGATATCATCGGGGTCATCGAGCAGCGCCTGAAGACGGCCGAGCCGTGCGCTGCGCGCAACGAGTTGCAGTGCCAGCGGCCAGCCGTGCGTCACCTGCTCGATGCGGTCGATCGTCGCATCGCCGAGCGCGCCGTCGAACAACTCGCGTGTTTCACCTTGATCGAAGCGCAGATCGCGCTCGGAGAGTGTCAGCACGTCGGTCGGGCGAAGCCGGTGGGCGAAGCGTGCCTTCGCATACGAACGGGCGCAGATCACCAGCGTCAGCTCCGCCGCTTCGTCGAACAGCCGCGCCAACAGCGAGAACGCCTCCGCAGGAAGCCCATCGACGTTGTCGAGTACGACGGCTTCGACCCGCTCGGCTGCACGAAACCACGCCGCGGCGACGATCTCGAATGGCGGCGCGCCGTCAGCCGCTGCGATTTCGCGATCGTCCAGCGCACGCACGAGGACGCGCGAGAAATCGTCCATCGTCTGCGCGAGCGAGCAATCGCAGAATACCGACGGGACCGTGGCTGCGAGCTGCTTCGCAAAGACCGTCTTGCCGTAGCCGGCTGAAGCAAAGCACATCACGAGGCGCGGTTGCTCGTTCGCGATGATTTCGATCAAGCGGCTGCGTTCGACGAGACGGTTTGCGGTTGCGCTCTGAGTCGCGGATTCGGGGGAATGAGCGCGCGGGGATCGCAAGCGGACGCCGGGCTTGAACAAGTGACGTTTGCTGCTCGAAGACATTCGGACGCTCCATCTCTTGCAACTCCCTGTTGGGACGGGGACGAGCAAGAGGACCTGTTTCAGAGGACCTGGTGGAAGTGAACGACCCGCGGGCACTTCAACGTCGATAAGGGCAGTTCGCGCGATATTTTCTTGCGATGATCCAACCCTCCGGGTCAGAATCACAGCGCCGAGTTAGGAGTGCCACAATACAAGAGAGGACGCTTAGAGACGCCTGGCCCCAAAGCTCGAGGCGCTTGCCAAATGGCCAGACGAGCGCTTCTCCCCTGTACCTGGTTTCACCGCACGTGAGTTCCCGCCCTACCAGGCGACCCGATGGCTGCGAGAATTGTCGTCCGTTTTCACCTGATATTCATCTGAACGCCGCGTCTGGCGACATACCTGGGAGACTCCGGGGGACCGCTAAAGCACGCTCGATAGCGCGCCGATATTCAATGTACTGAGCGGTTGATACCGCTCCGACTCATGCCTTCAAGGATGAAGCTATGATGGATCCGGTTGATCCTCGTGCGCGTGCGCAGGGAACGCGCTACACTTTTTTCGCTGGAGCGATCGTCGCTGCGATCGCGCTCGCCGGCTGCGGCGGAGGAGGCGGCGCGTCCACGACGCCACCCGCTACGGCCGCCACCACGGGGAACGTGTCCTCGAGCCGCGGGCTCGGTTCGATCCCCGGCAGCGGTACGACGTTCGATTCCGAACCAGTCCACAAGTACCATAACGTATAGCGGCGCGGTCGTCGATTCCGTCACGGGCGCGCCGATCTCCGGTGCGAAGGTCATCTTTGATGGGATGTCCGGGCCGGCGTCGGTCACTTCTCAGCAGGCGCACCGCGCCGCCGGCGGCGCTTCGCGCTACGACCTCATGCCCCAGCCGTCGCTGCGTGTCTACAAAACGGCGGCAACCCGCCGGATCCAAACGCTCTCGGTCAGCGGTACGTTCACGTATTCCGCGCAACCCGGCGACGTGCAGAGCGTCGTCGTGTCGGCCCCGGGCTATACCACCTATACGAGCGGCGTGGAATTTCCGGCCGCTTCCACGACGCTGCGCAGCTTCACGCTGACGGCGGTCGCCGCGCCGATCGTAAGCTGGCTCGCGCGCGTGAACGGCGACCGTGCGGCCTACGGGGCCGCCGCGCTGTCGTTGGATGAATCGATTACCGAAGCGGCTGCGCAACATGCAACCGAGATGCAGAGCGGCGGGTATTTCGCGCACTACGATTTGGAGGGCCGCTCGCCCTCGCAACAATGCGCGGCGTTCTACTCGCTCGTCGACTGCGGACAGAACATCGCCGAGGGATTCGCGACGGCGAACGCCGCTGAGGGGGCCTTCATGGCCGAGGCTTCGGCCTGTCCCGTGCAGCCGGCCAGCTTCGCGAACTGCCCCTTCAGCGATGCGGCGGGCGCCGTGACGGGGCACTTCGTGAACATCGTCGACCCGAACTACGCGACCGTTGGCCTCGCGATCGCCGGCGGTTCCGGGCCGTATTACGTCGAGGACTTCGGAACGGCGCCGGCGGGTGGGGTCTACGACCCGACGGCCGTGCCGGCCGCCGTGTCGCCTTCGTCGACCGTGAGCGTGAACGTGCGCGTGTTTGGCGCCGCCGGCGTGTATGCGAACGTCTATTCGGATAATTGCGTGTCACGCCCGGTGGCCCGGGCACAGCTCAGCGCGTCGTACACGCCGCCCGCCTGTTCGGCCACGAGCCCGGCCATGAGCGGCATCAGCCTGACGCAGAGCTCGGAAGATCCGAATCTGATCCAACTGACCGCCACCGCGCCGGCCTCGGCGGGCCATCTCTACCTGGGCGTCGCGAGCGGGAACGCGTTTCTCGTGATCGTGCCCGTTCCGGTGAACTGAGCGCCGCGCGCCGGGGTTAGGTCCGTTCGGCCAGCAGTGCGTAGATGTCGCGGCGTGCTTTGACGAGGATGTCGGCGACTTGCTTGACGAGTTCCGGGTCGCCCGTGCGCAGCGTTTGCTTCACGAGGTCGCGCAGATCGCGCAGCGCGCGCGCGCCGTTCGCGAACGAGCCGAAGATGCCGGCGGCGGCTTCATCCTCATCGGAATCCGCCGGATCGCGCTCCTCGAGCAGTTTGCGGCCGGCGTCGGTGATCGTGTAGACGCGCTTGCCGTCGCGCTCGGCGCCGGTGACGAAGTCGCCGTCTTCGAGGAACTGCAGCGCGGGATAGATCGAGCCGGGGCTGGGCCGCAATCCGCGGCGCTGCTCCATCTCGAGCATGATGTCGTAGCCGTGCCGCGGGCCGTCGAGCAGCACCGCGAGGATGGCGTATTTGAGGTCGCCGCGGCCGGAGCGCTTACGCTCACCGAAGCCGTGGCCTTGGAAATGCCGGGGTCCGCCGTGGCCGTGGCCGCGAAATGCGCGCCGCCCAAAGCCGGACTCCCAAAAGAAATGATTCATGATCCGATAGTATTCGATATATCGAGTAATGTCAACCGGTCGGGAGAGCGCGTTCCACGATCGCGGCCAGGTCGAGCCCGGGCGGGAGGGCGCCGTAGACGGTCCCCCGGCGGTTTCCGAGGCGCGACTCGATGAAGCCGTCGGCGACGGGGGCCGGGGCGTAGCGAACCAGCAGCGCGCTTTGCAGCACGAGCGCGAGTTGCTCGACGATCGCGCGCGTGTGCGTCTGGTCGTCGGCGACTTCGCGCAGGCGCGTCTCGACGTCGCGGGCGGCCGCGGCGAGGCTCGTGCTGTGCCCCAGCGTCGGCGCGATCTCATCGCGATAGGCGTCGAACACTTCGGGGGTCTTGCGCAGCGCGCGCAGCACGTCGAGCGCGTTGATCGTCCCGGCGCCTTCCCAGACCGAATTGACCGGCGCCTCGCGGTAGAGGCGCGGCGCGATGCTCTCTTCCACGTAGCCGTTGCCGCCAAGGCATTCGAGTGCCTCGGCCGCGTGCCCGGGCGTGCGCTTGCAGACGTAGAACTTCGCGATCGCCGTTGCGATGCGCCGGAAGCCGTGCGCGCGTGTATCGAGCAACGGTGCGTCGGCCGCTTTTGCGAGCCGCATGGCGAGTACGGTCGCCGCCTCCGATTCCAGCGCGAGGTCCGCCAGCACGGCGAGCATCGCGGGCTGATCGATGAGTCGCTTGCCGAATGCGCTCCGGTGGCGCGCGTGGTGGATCGCCTGCACGACCGCCTGGCGCATCCCGGCGGCGCTCCCGATCACGCAGTCGAGCCGGGTGAAGCTCACTTGCTCCAGGATCGTGCGCACGCCGCGTCCCGGCTCGCCCACCCGATCGGCGAACGCGCCGTGAAACTCGACCTCCGCGGAGGCGTTGGACCGGTTGCCGAGTTTGTCTTTGAGGCGCTGGATGAAGAAGGCGTTGTGCGAACCGTCCGGCAGCACGCGCGGCAGGAGAAAGCACGTCAGCCCTTCGGGTGCTTGGGCCAGGATGAGAAACCCGTCGCACATCGGCGCGGAACAAAACCACTTGCTGCCGGTGATCGCGTAGCCGTCGCCGGCCGGCTCGGCCTGGGTGACGTTGGCGCGCACGTCGGAGCCGCCTTGACGCTCCGTCATCGCCATGCCGATGAGCGCGCCGCCCTTGCGCGCGATCGGACGCAACCCGAAATCGTAGGTTCGTGAGGTGAGCACCGTGTGCCAGCGGGCGAGCACGTCGGGCTGTGCGCGCAGCGCCGGGACGGCCGCGTAGGTCATCGAGATCGGGCAGCCGTGCCCGGCCTCGACTTGCGACCAGAGATAGAAGCCGGCCGCGCGCGCGACGTGCGCCCCGCGCCGCGGCGTGCTCCAGGGCGCCGCGTGCAGGCCGTGCTCGACGGCCACCGTCATCAAATGATGCCAGGCCGGATGGAACTCGACTTCGTCGATGCGGTTGCCGAAGCGGTCGTGGGTGTGCAGGATCGGCGCGAACCGATTCGCGTCGAAGCCCCAGTCGATCGCGCGGCTGGTTCCGGCCAGCGCACCCAGCGAGAGGAGGTCGCCGACGGCCCAGTCGGCATCGCCGCGCGCGACCGCCTCGCGGAGCACGGGATCGCAGGCGAAGAGATCGTAGTCGACCAGCGGTGGCGGCTGGTTGGCGTCGGAGAGCGCGCCCTGGAGCAGTTGCATGGGCGGGCGTTCGCGTAGGTTGTGATGATGCCCCGCAACCGCTTTTTCATCGAAGGAACGCACGTCCCCGGCGAACGTGTCGCGCTCCCCGCCGACGACGCGCACAAGATCGCGACGGTGCTGCGTATGACCAGCGGCGGGCGGATCGAGGTGGTCGATTCGAGCGGCGCCGCGTACGCGGCGACGCTGGCCGTCGAAGCCAAACGCGTGGAGGCGACGCTCGACGAGGCGCTCGCTCGTGATGCGATCGAGCCGGTCCTGCGCATCACGATCGCGCAAGCCATCCCCAAGGGCCAGAAGATGGATTTCATCGTCGAGAAGGCCACCGAGCTGGGCGTGCACGCGATCGTTCCGCTGCGCAGCGCGCGCGTCATCGGCGAAACCACCCGCGATGCCAAGATCGAGCGCTGGCATCGCATCGCCAAGAGTGCCGCCCAACAATCGGGCCGGCTCGTCGTGCCGGCGATCGCCGATGTGACCGAGTGGCCCGCGCTGATCGCGAGCTTCCCGGCCTACGACCACGTCTATCTCCCCTGGGAGCTCGCCGACCCGCAGCCGTTGCGCAGCGCGATCGCCCCCGACGTGCCGCGCGCCCGCACGATCCTCGCCGTCATCGGCCCCGAAGGCGGCTTCTCACGCGAAGAAGCCGAACGCGCCATCGTCGCCGGCGCCCGCCCGATCTCCCTGGGCCGCCGCATCCTGCGCACCGAAACCGCCGCCCTGGTCGTGATCGCGGCCCTGCTCTACGAACGCGGCGAACTATGAACTACGCCACCCAACCCGCAAGCGGGTATGGGATGGCGTTTCGGGCCAGTTCCTGGCCAAGATTGCTCAGCCGCGAACTCATAGGCACTCGCTTGCCCTGTGCACGGCGGTGCGGGCGATGAACTTCGCGATCGCGGGGCCGGTGAGCACGACCAGGAAGACGCGCAGCGTTTGGATCGCGAGCACGAGCGGGACGTTCGCGCCGCTGCCCAGCGCGATGATGGCGACCGAATCGAGCCCGCCGGGGCTGGTCGCGAGATAGGCGGTGAGCGCGTCGGCGTGGATGAGGCCGCGCAAAGTTTCGCCGAACGCGGCGCACAGCGCGATGAGCAGCGCGGTCGAAGCGATCAGGATCGGGAGCGTGCGCAGCGTGTAGCGCACGACTTCGCGCGTGAAGGCGAGGCCGACGTACCAGCCGATCATCGCGTAGGCCGCTCCGACCAGCCACCAGGGCAGCACCATCGCAAAGCGGCCTGTCGCCGATCCGATCGCGGCGACGAGCATCGCGAAGAGGAGCGGGCCGGCGGGGACCTTCGCGGCGGTCGCGAGCCACGAGCAGAGCGCGATCGCCGCGAGCGTTCCCAGCAGCGGGAAGACCGGCGGGAACGTTGCATCGCCGACTGCCCCGAGGCCCGGGTGTGGGACCGAGCCGAGCACGAGCTTCGCGACCGACGATGCGGTCAGCACGACGAGCATCACGCGCAGGTACTGCATGAACGCCACGATGCGCGCGTCGGCGCCGAAGTCGGCGGCGACGGCGATCATCGCCGAGGCCCCGCCGGGGGACGAGCCCCAGGCGGCCGTGGCCGCACCCAGCGAGGTGAAGCGCGCGAGCAGCCAGCCCACGATCGCCGCGGCGACGATCGTGCCGCCGACGAAGCCGAGCATCACGGCCCAATTCGCGACCACGTCCGCCACGATCGGCGCCGAGATCGTCCGGCCGACGAGCGCGCCGACCACCGCCTGGGCGACGATGAACGGCGCGCGGCCGACCGCGAGCCGGACGCCGGCGCAGGCAAACGCGATCGCGACCAGCATCGGGCCCAGCAACAGCGCCGCCGGCACTTCGAGGCGGTGGAAGAGCAGCGCGAGCGCGACCGATCCGGCCCCAAGAGCAAGCCACGGAGCGACCATTCCGGGGCCGCTTCGGGCCGCGCGTGACGCGCCCCCCGATGCGCTTGCGCCGCCGTGATATCATTCTGATATTAAAATGATACCGGATGGTGAGTGTGTCCGATCTACGCCCGTTCCCGGCCCGGCTCGTGCCCGAGCTCTACGATGAGCTCAAGACGCGCGCCGAGTCGGAGCGCAAAAGCATGAACACGCTGCTCAACGAGGCGCTCGCAGACCATCTCCGGGTGGACGAGGATCCGCGCGCGGCGCTGCTGCGCGTGCTCGCGATTCTGGAGCGGCGGGCCTGATGGTACGGGAACCGCTGGGTGTGGGAGCGTACGTTAGCCGGTCCACGATGGCACACACGCTCGAAGCACTCACCCCCGGCACGCCCGTCTTCTGCGGCGAGACGCGCGTCGGCAACGTCCGCGCTCTGTATAGCGAGGGGCACTCACGGATCCCGGCCCTGATCGTCGTTCGCTGGAGTTTCGGCGGACGCTCCGAAGACGTCGCCGTCCCCACCGACGAGGTCGAAACGGTGAGCGACCGCGGCGTCGAGTTGATGCAACTCGATCCCGCGCAATACGCGACGCTCGCGCAGTTCGATCCCAAGCGTTTCCCCACGGTGCACCCGCTCGGATGACGTCCGCCACGACGACGCCGGCCGCGACCCAGTTGAAGTTCTCGATCGTCGTTCCGACGTACAACGAGGCCGGCGGGATCGAGCGACTGATCGCGACGCTGAGCGGCATCTTCAAGGCGAGCGCCCTCGACGGCGAGATCGTCGTGGTCGACGACAACTCGCCCGACGGGACCGGCGCGATCGTCGACCGGCTCGAGCATGAGGGCTATCCGGTGCGGTGCCTGCATCGTCCGGGCAAACTCGGACTGTCGTCGGGCGTGATCGACGGCTGGAAGTTCGCGCGTCCCGATTCGCAGGCGCTCGGCGCGATGGATGCCGACTTCTCGCACGACGCGAACATCATCCCCGAGATGGTGCGCTCGCTCGCGAACGGCTACGGTTTGGCGATCGGCTCGCGCTACGTGCCCGGGGGCGGCATCGTGAACTGGCCGCTCAGGCGGAAGATCACGTCGCTCGTAGCGATCGCGCTCGCCAAGCCGCTCACCGCGGTGCGTGACATCACCTCGGGTTTTTTCCTCGTGCGCCGCGAAGCGCTCGACGGCGTCGAACTCGATCCCATCGGTTTCAAGATCGGGCTCGAGGTGATCGCCAAGGCTCGCTACGGCCGGGCCATCGAGGTGCCGTACGTCTTCACCGACCGCATCGCCGGCGAATCGAAGCTCAACTCGAACGAGATCTTCAACTACTTGCGCCAACTGCGTCGCATCTACGCGGCGCGATTGAGCGGCGGGCGCTAATCCGTGGCCGTGCCGGAGTGGCTGCGCCTGCGGCGCAGCAAGGAAGAAACAGGCGAAGACGCCGCCCACTGGACGAAATGTCCCAAGTGCGGCCAGATGCTGTACCGGCCGGACCTCGCGCGCAACCTGTTCGTCTGCAGCAACTGCGGTCACCATTTCCGGATGCACGCCTTCGATCGTATATCCTCGCTGATCGACGGCGACTTCGCGGAGATCGGCAACGACTTACTGCCCGGCGATCCGCTGGGCTGGACCGATAAGGTTCCGTACCCGCAAAAACTCGAAAAGGATCGCGAGAAATCAAACCTGACCGAAGGCGTCGTGTGCGGCTTCGGTGAGATCGCCGGCTTCCCGGTCGCGCTGGCCGTGATGGATTTCAACTTTCGCGGTGGCACGATGGGCACAGTGGTCGGCGAGCGCATCGCACTGCTCTTCGAGCGCGCGCGCGAACGCGGCGTGCCGTGCATCGTGTTCACGGCTTCCGGCGGCGCGCGCATGGAAGAGGGAATGCTCGCGCTCATGCAGATGGCGAAGACCACCCTTGCCGTGCGGCGCTTCATCGACGCCGGTGGTTTCTACATCAGCGTGCTGACCGATCCGACGACCGGCGGGGTCTCCGCCTCGTTCGCGTTTCAGGCCAACGTCATCGTCGCCGAGGCCAAGGCCGCGATCGGCTTCGCGGGCCGGCGGGTGATCGAACAGACGATCCGGCAGAAGCTGCCCGAAAACTTCCAGACCGCGGAGTTTCTGCTCGAAAAGGGCGCGCTCGACATCGTGGTGCAACGCGCGGGACTGCGCGATCAGCTCGTGCGCTTGCTGGATTATGCGAGCCAGACGCGGCCCGGCCCGTTCTCGCGCAACGGCAAGCTCGATTCGCCGGACCGCACCGGGGCCGTCCGATGAACGTCATCGTCGAACGCGAGAAGGGGCTGGTCGAACTCGAGCAGCGCATCGCCGATCTCAAGAAAATCTCGGCCGAGCAGAAGGCCGATCTGTCGACCGAGATCACCGCACTCGAGCAGAAGTATGCCGAGATCCAGCGCGAAGTGTTCGGCTCGCTCACGCCGTGGCAGCGCGTGAGCATGGCGCGCCATCCAAAACGTCCGCTCGGGTCGGACTACATCGCCGCGCTCGACCAATTCGACGAATTGCACGGCGATCGCCATTTTCGCGACGATCCCGCGATCGTCGGCGGCTTCGCCAAGCTGCGCGGCCGCCGGGTCATCGCGATCGCGCAAGACAAGGGCCACGACACGAAAGAGAAGGTGCGCAGCAACTTCGGCATGGCGATGCCGGAGGGCTACCGCAAGGTCAAGCGCCTGGTGGCGCTCGCCGGACATCTGCATCTGCCGGTCATCACCTTCGTCGATACATCGGGTGCCGATCCGGGTATCGGATCGGAAGAACGCGCGCAGGCCGAGGCCATCGCGTCGGTGCTTTACGAACTCGCCGCCGTCCCGACCCCGGTGGTTGCGACGATCATCGGCGAAGGCGGAAGCGGTGGAGCGCTCGCGCTCGCGCTTGCCGATCGGGTGATGATGCTCGAACACGCCGTGTACTCGGTCGCTTCACCGGAGGGTGCGGCGACGATCCTCTGGAGCGACGCCACCAAGGCGGAAGAAGCGGCGGCGCGGCTGCGGCTGACCAGCGACGACCTGCTCGGCTTCGGGATCGTCGATCAGGTGATCCCCGAACCGCTGGGCGGCGCGCATCGAGACGCCTCCGGGACGATGAACCGCGTCTTCGACGCCATCGACGCTGCGCTGAGCGCGCTCGGCGAGCAGCCGATCGACGCTCTGCTCGAGCGGCGTTACGCGAAGTTTCGCCGGATCGGCGTGACGTGAAGCCGGCTCGTCCGGCGCGGCGCCGTGCTCCACGCGGCAGGGGTTCCTGGCGGCTGCTCGGGCGGCTCGGCGTCGCCTGCGTCGCGCTGGTGTTCGTCACCGTCGTGTGCGTGCAGTTCGCGCGCATCATCGGCCGCAATCTCGCGCTGACGAACCAGTTGCGCGCCACCGAGGCCGACGTGCAGGCGCTCGAAGCGCGTGAAGCCGTGCAGCGGCGCTGGATCGCGCGCCTGTCCGATCCGCACGGTGCGATCCCCGAGATCCACGACAAGCTGCACCTCGTGAACGACGGTGAGGCGATCATCTACCTCAAACGGCCGCATGGAACCTGATCGCACGCGCGGGGTGGTGATCAGCCTCCACGCGCTCGGGGCCGCGATCCGGCTCGAGGACGGCCGGCTCGCCTCGGCCAGCGCCGCGGAGGTCGACCGCCACCGGGCTGCGTATGGCCGGTCGCTCGAACGGCGCATGACGCTGACCTTCATGCGCCTGGGGCCACGCGGCGTGACGCTGGCGGAAAGCGTCGACGAATCGGTGGCCGCGCAAGCCGCGCAGCCTGCCCGTTTGAGTGATGCCGCCTTCGAGCTTCAGATCGCGAACTATCTCAAAGAGACCGAGAGCTGGGCGCCCGCCGACCGGCCGGCCCCGCTCGAACGGCATCTCTTCCGCAAGAAGTTGCGGGCGAAGGCCTTCCAGAATGAATAACCAAGGCTAGCGTCTGGATCTCAAACGACCGATAGAATAAACCGAAAACCTCATGGAGATGATCGCCGTCGAACCCGTCAAAATTCCCGGCAGCTTCGTTCGGATCGAGGGCGCGTATTCGACGTTGCGTTCCGCCGAGCAGCGCGTCGCCGATTTCATCCTCAAACATCCCGACGAGCTGATCTACCTCACGGTCACCGAGCTCGCCGAACGCACGAACACGAGCGAGTCGACGGTCGTGCGGCTGTGCCAAAAGATTGGTTACAAAGGCTACCAAGAGTTCAAGATCATGCTCGCGCGCGATCTGGTCGAGCCGACCACCGAGATCTATGCCGCGATCGAGCCCGGCGATTCGCTCGAGACGATCAAAGCCAAGGTCTTTCAGGCCAACGCCCAAGCGCTGCGCGACACGCTCGAGGTGCTCAACGACGAGCAACTCGCCGCGGCCGTCAGCGCGATCGCCGGCGCGCGCCGCGTCGAGATCTACGGCGTCGGCGGTTCGCAGCCGCTGGCGCTCGATGCCTACCACAAACTGCTCAAACTCGGCATCTCCGCGGTGGCGCTCTCCGACGGCGACATGATGGCGATGTCCTCATCGCTGCTCGGCAAGGAAGACGTCGCGCTGGGCATCTCGCACACCGGCGCGAGTCGCGACGTGACCGATGCGCTCGGCAACGCGGAACGCAACGGCGCGACGACGATCTGCATCACGCACCGTTCGACCTCGCCGATCACCAAGGTCTCGCAGATCAAGCTCTTCACGGCCGCGAAGCAAACGGCGTTTCGCAGCGACGCAAGCTCGAGCCGGATCGCACAACTCACCATCATCGACACGCTCTATGTCGGCATCGCCCTTTCGAGCTACGAACGTTCGCTCGAAACGATCGGCCGCACGCGTGAGGCGACTGCCAGCAAACGCTATAACTGACATGGTTCACTTGGCTCCGACCAACCCCCGGGCGCTGATCTCGATCGGTACCAACTCGACCCGGCTGCTCGTCCTGCGCGGCGCGTCGCCGCCGACCGTCAAATCGACCGGAACCCGGCTCGGCGCGGGGATCGACGAGCGTGGCAGCCTCGATCCCGATGCGCGCGCCCGCACGCTGGTCGCGATCGAGGGGTACGTGCGGATCGTGCGCGAGAGCGGCGCGGCACTGGACGTCATCGCGACCAGCGCGTTGCGCCGCGCGGAAGACGCCGATGCCTTCAGCGTCGACGTGCAGACGGCAACGGGCGTCGCCCCCCGAATCATCACCGGCGACGAGGAGGCGACGTATTCGTACCTGGGCGCGACCCAGGGGCTCGGCATCACGGGCGAGGTCGGCGTGCTCAACGTCGGGGGCGGTTCGACCGAACTCGCGGTCGGCCGCGACAGCATCGTCGCGCGCACGATTTCGCTCGAAATCGGCGCGGTGCGCCTGAGCGAGCGGTTCCCGGATTTGCTCGGCGCCCGGGCGCTCAACGTCGCCGAGCGGGAAGCGCTCTGCGCGCAAGCCGGCGCGTTCGTCGACACGATCCTCGCACCGCTGGCCGGCTTTCGCGGGCTGCCCCGCCTGGTCACCGTCGGTGGGACGATGTTCACCGCAGCCGGGATGCTGGCCCAGAACCCCGAGCGCGACGGCGTCATCGTGACGCCCCGCGACCGCCGGACTCTGATCGACGCGCTCCTCGCGGCCGATCTCGCGCAGCGCCGCGCGATGCGTTTCATCCGCCCGCAGCGGGCCGACATTCTGCCGGGCGGCCTAATCGTGGTCGACCGCGCCTGCCATCTCCTAGGCCACGGCGTCGTCTTCGTCAGCCACAGCGATCTGCTGCTTGGCTACATGACCTCGTCCGCCTACCGTTCGAACACCCCCGCCCCGTTGCACTGACGCCGCGGCCCCGGCGAAAGGCAACCCGCCGTCGCCTCGGCAATCATCGCGCAACCGAGCGCAGCCGGGATGATGGTGGAATCGGTAGACACAGCAGACTTAAAATCTGCAGCCCGCGAGGGCGTCCGAGTTCGAGTCTCGGTCATCCCATAAGGCCGCATTGCGCTTACTCGCCGCCGGCCGTGGCAGCACGGTCTCGGGCTCGGTGATCGTAGCGACGAGGAAGTCGCAGAGGCGCTCAAGCGGGCTCGGACGACTCATCGGCGCCGTCGGATCCCAGCCAACCAGGCGCTTTCTCGCTTTGCGATCGAAACGCGCTTTTCGCGGGTGCCGGAGGGCGGCGCCTCCGGGCGTGCGAAATACGCTCGGTTGTTCGCGACCCGGCTTCGTGGGCCGGGTTTCGCGTGTCTGGGAGGTTTGTACCCTGAAGATCCTCGTTACCGTGAAATTGGTGCCCGATACGAATGCGGATAAGCGCATCGATCCGGCGACCAAGCGGCTCGTGCGCACGGGCTCGGAAACCGTTTTGAACCCCTTCGATGAGTATGCGATCGAAGCAGCGTTGCAGCTCAAAGAAAAACTGAACGACGGCTCGACCGTAACCATCGTGTCGATGACTCCCGAAAGCGGGAAAGAGATCGTGCGCAAGGCGCTCGCGATGGGTGCCGACGACGCCGTGATCCTCAGCGATGAGAAATTTGCCGGCTCGGATGTGTGGGGCACCGCGTATGCGCTGGCGACCGCGATCCGTTCGATCGGCTTCGATCTGGTCCTCACCGGCACGCAGTCGACCGACGCGATCACCGGCGAGTTGCCCGGAACCTTGGCCGAATATCTCGGCGTCCCGGGGCTCACGTATGCGCGCGAAGTCTCCGTCGAGGGCGGCACGGTGCGGGTGAAGCGCGAGACCGACACGGGCTATCAGATCCTTTCGGCAGCGACGCCGGCGCTCGTTTCGGTGACGAAATCGGCCGCCGAACCACGTTACCCTTCGCTCAAAGGCATCATGGGCGCAAAGAAAAAGGAAATCAAAATTCTCGCCTCCGCCGATTTGCAACTCGCCAAGCCCGTCGGCAGCGACGGTGCGAAGATCGAATTGCTCGAGCTGGCTGCGCCTCCCGCGCGCGCCAAAGGGCGCGTCGTCGCGGTGGCCGACGGAGCCGAAGGCGCCGCCGTCATCCTCGAGTTCCTGAAAGAAAAGAAACTGCTCTGATCATGAAAGATGTCATCGCTTACATCGAGCACAAGGGCGGCACGGCGCGCCGCGTCTCCTTCGAGGCGGCTACGGCCGCGCGCAAGATCGCCGATCAACTCGGCGGAAAAGCGCACGCCGTCGTCGCCGGCGCGCACGCGGCGGCCATCGCCGAAGCGCTCAAAGCGTATCCGCTCGATACGATCCATGTCCTCGACGATGCCGCGCTCGAGAAATCGGGCCTCGATCCGCAAGTCGACGCGCTCGAAGCCGTCGCCAAAGCGGCCGGTCCGGCGCTCGTCCTGGTCGGTAACACGCAGATTGGCCGCAACGTCGGATCGCGTTTCGCAGCGCGCGTCGATGCGGGCCTCGCCGCCGACGTCGTCGACGTCCAAGTCGACGGAGGCACGGTCAAGACCGTCTCGCCGAAACTCGGTGGTCTCACGATCACCACCTGCGCGTTCAAGAATACCGACTACGCCGTCGTTTCGATCCGTCCCAACGTGTTCACGGCCAAACAAGCAGCCGGCGCGGGAGCGATCGCGCAGATCGCGCCGAGCGGCAAAACCTATGCCGTCACCGTCGAAGAAGAGGTCGACGAAGCGGCGGCGGAGCTAGGTGTCGAGGAGGCCTCGGTCGTCATCGCCGGGGGGCGCGGGATGGGCGGTCCCGAACCGTTCAAGACCATCCTCAAGGATCTCGCCGACGCGTTCGGCGGGGCGGTCGGCGCGTCGCGCGCGGCTGTCGACGCGGGTTGGGTTTCGCACGGCCACCAAGTCGGTCAAACCGGCAAGACGGTGAGCCCGCAACTCTACATCGCCGTCGGCATCTCGGGCGCGATCCAGCACAAGGTGGGGATGCGCACGTCGGAAACGATCGTCGCGATCAACAAGGACGGCAGCGCTCCGATTGCGGAGTTCGCCGATCTCGTGGTCGCCGGCGATGCCTTCGAGATCGTGCCAGAACTCGCCAAACGTGTCCGCGACGCCAAGGCCGTCCACGCCTGAGCGCGGGCAGAAAGTCGACTCCTTCGTGAAACTTTGGATCCCCGCCGCGCTTGCGCTCGTCGCTTGCGCGTTCGCTGCCGGCGGAGGGCAGCCCGTGTTTGCCGCCCCCAAACCTGCGCCCTCGGCGTCACCGTCGCCCGCGCCCTCGCCGATGGTAACCCGCGAACCGCTCGACCAGCAGATCCCGCGGCTTCAGGCGCTCTTGCAGAAGAACCCCAACGACAGAGAATCGCTCGGTTTGCTCGCCCAGGACTTCTTCGAGACCGGCCGGCCGGATCTGACCGTCGCCCTGACGCAGAAGCTGATCCAAGGCGGTCAGAAGACCGCGCAGATCTACTATCTGGAAGGCATCTCGCTCAATCAGCTCGGGAAGCCGAAAGAAGCGCTCGCCGATCTCGAGCAAGCCTCGAATCTCGAACCCACCAACCTTGCGGTTTTGAGCACGCTTGCCAACATGTACTTGCAAGCGAATCGCGGCCCCGATGCTGAAAAGGTCGCGCTTCGCGCGATCAAGTTCAATCAGACCGACAAACAAGCGTACATCACGTACGGCCAGGTCCTGGCCGCGGAACAGAAGTACGACGAGGCGCGCCAGCAATTCGAGGCCGCGGTGAAACTGGATGACAAAGACGCGGAACCGTTCATTTACGAAGCGCAGACTTACGAAAAGCAGTCGGCGCTGGCGCTCGCTTCGCAAGAGTACGACCGCGCGATCGCGGCCGATCCGAAAAGCCAACCGGCATTGCTCGGCAAGGCGCGAATTCTCTCGAACGATCACGACGTAAAGAACGCGGTCGCGATTTACACCCAAGTGCTCGGGCTCGTCACAACCGATACCGATCACGTGGCGATCATGGACGAGATCGCACACCTCTATGCGGTCGAGAAAATGAACGCCGAGGCCGACAACGAGTACCGGCTTGCGATCCAGCAGTATCCCAAAGAGGCGGCTGCGCACCTCGCTTACGGCGACTACTTGGCGTTCACCAAGGATACGGCCGGTGCCGAACGCGAGTGGCTCGCGGCCGCCGGCCCGAACAACAACTTCGCGGACGCCGAGGCACGGCTGGGCGATTACTACGGCCAGAAAAAAGATCTCGACCGGGCGATTACCCACTTCAAGCGCCTGAGCGAACTTTCGGCGAACGATCCGCGCGTCTGGCTGACCCTGGGGAACGCGTACGCAGCCAACAAGCAGTACGACAAGGCGGCAGCGGCGTACAAGCAGTCCTACGCGATCCAACGCGGCGCCGAGGCGCTCTTGGGTCTCGCGCAGGCTGACTTCCTGGGTCACAACTACAAAGAGTGCTCGGTGATCTACGAAGCGCTCGACAAGAACCAGCCGCAATTCGCGAAGGTGAATCCGAACGTGCTCTATGTGCTGGGCCAGTGCTACGAGAACAGCAACCAACTCGAAAAGGCGCTGGCGACCTACAAGCGCTTCCTGCCGTTTACGCGGCCGGGCTCGCAAGCGCAGAAGCAGACAAACCAGATCATCGCCGAGGTTCAGGCGAAACTCAAACCGGCGAAGAAACCGCAAAGCAGCGCGACGACGGGTCCCGCAAAAGCGGCCGCTTCGCACTGAGCTGATGCTCGTCGCCTACGACGACGAACTGACGCGACACTTGGCCGGGGTCGCTCATCCCGAGCGCCCCGACCGCGTGCGGGTGGTCGCGCGCGAACTCGCGCGCGCCGGCCTGCTCGAGGAGCGCGTCGCCGGCCGGCAGGCCGGCGTCGCGGAGATCGCGCGCGCACACACCATGCACTATATCGAGACCGTCCGGCGCGAATGCGTGGCGCTCGAACCGGGCGAGGTGGGCTTTCTCTCGACCGGCGACACCGCGATCGATGAGGGTTCGTTCGAGTCGGCTGCGCATGCGGCGGGCACGACGCTCGTCGCCCTGGAGCATGTGGTACGCGACCGGCGCGCGGCGTTCGCGGTCGTGCGCCCGCCGGGCCACCATGCCGAGGGCGCGCGCGGCATGGGATTCTGCGTCTTCAACAACGCACTGGTCGCCGCGCGGACGTTCTCGCACGAGGACGGCGGCCGGGTGCTCGTGGCCGACATCGATTATCACCACGGCAACGGTTCGCAGGCGCTTGCCGACGCCCGGGTCGGGTACCTGTCGACACACGCGTCGCCGGCCTATCCCGGCACGGGCTTTGTGCGCGACAATCATGTCGCCGCGAACGGCACGGTCGTCAACGTCCCGCTCCCGGTCGACGGCATCGCGACCGAGGCCTTTCTCGATATCTGGGTGCGCACGCTGCGCGCACTCTCGCGCGCCATGCGTCCCGATCTCTTGGTCGTGAGCGCGGGCTACGACTTCGTCGCCGGCGATCCCGTCGGCGATCTCGGCATCGACCCGGGCGTGTCCCGGCAGATCGGCCGCATCATGCGCGAGATCGCCGACGAATTTTGCGCCGGGCGGGCGCTGTTCGTGCTCGAAGGCGGCTACGATCCCCTGACGCTCGCGCGCTGCGTGATCGAGACGATCGGCGGCTACGACGAAGGGCGCTCCGTCGAGCGGACCGACCCGGGGGCCGTCCCGGCGGCCCAAGCGGCCATCGTGCGCACGGTCGAGGACGCCGCATGAACGTGGTCGCGCTCGTGTTGCGCGTCGTGCTCGGCGGCGTCTTCATCGTCGCGGGTGGTTCGAAGATCGGGCATGCCGGGTACTTCGCCGCGCAGATCGCGGCGTTTCATCTCGTGCCGCAACCGCTGATTGCGCCGATGGCGCTGCTGTTGCCGTTCCTCGAGGTGCTGCTGGGCGGGTATCTCGTGATCGGGCTCTACACCCGGCTCGCCGGCTGGATCGCGGCCATCCAACTGCTGATCTTCGCCGCCGCGATCTCCTCGGCGGTGATGCGGGGGATGGTCATCTCGTGCGGCTGTTTCGGGCCCAACGATCAGACGGTCACCTCGTGGCCCGAAGTAGCCCGCGATCTGGCGCTCGCGCTCGCGGCGCTGGTCGTCGCCCTGCGCGGGCCGGGGATGCTCGCGCTCGATCGCCGAATCAGCTCCAAACCATGAAAGCGAAAGCCGCCCCACCCGCCGATCGCCGGAAGCCGATCCTCTATGTCACGCTGGCCGTGATCGTGATCGGACTGATCGTCGCGGTCGGATACCTCTCGCGCAACCCGTCCATCGTCCCGCAAGCCGCGACCGAAGCGCATCCCCAGGCGCAGCTCAAAGTTGGGGATACGGCCCCGCAGTTCGCTGTCTCGACGACCGCGGGACCCTTCGATCTCGCCAACTCGACGACGCCGGTGTTTCTCGAAGTGTTCGCGACCTGGTGCCCGCACTGTCAGCACGAAGTTCCGATCCTCGATGGGCTCAACACGAAGTACGGCAAGCGCGTGCAGTTCGTCGGCGTCTCCGGCAGCGCGCTCGGGATCGACGGCAATGTCCCGGAATCCCAAGCCAACGTCATCAACTTCGTCGGGAAGTTCGGGGTGACGTATCCCGTCGCGTACGATCCCGACCTTACGGTCGCCAAGCAGTACCTTTCCACCGGGTTCCCGACGATCGTCGTCATCGGCAAGGACAAGAAAGTCAAGGCGATCCTCGACGGCGAGATCCCGCAGGCGCAACTCGAAAAAGCGATCCAAGACGTCTTGTAGCAAGCGCCTCGCAGCAAGCGGCTTGCCGAATTAATGCCGCGCTCACAACACGGACGCATGGGCGCGCGTATTCTGGGTATCTTCCCCTCTTTGGAGTACCCGATGTCAACCCCCCGCAATCTTCTCTCGCTCGCGCTCGGCGCGATGCTGCTCGTCCCGGTCGCGGTCAGCGCACAGACCGCTCCGCAACTTCAAACCCCGCCCGCCGCCTCCGCACATCACCACCGCCACGGCGGTATCGGTCACGCCCTCAAGACGCTGAATCTCTCGCCGGCGCAGCGCGAGCAAATCGCCGGCATCATGAAGCAGTCGCACGCGGCGAACAAAAACGCCGATCCGAAAACCCGGCGTGCCAATATGAAGCAGTTGCGCGCGCAGATCAACGGCGTGCTCACCCCCGATCAGCAAGCTCAACTCAAGACGGAACTCCGCAAAGAGCACGCCGCTCGCGCGACTGCCCCGAAAACCGGAAGCTAACCGTCCTCAGGTCATCACGGGATGACGCTCTTGGCGATCTCGATCAGCTCTTTGAGATCGAGGTCGCCGACGAGCGCGAACGCCAGGTCGTGTTCGCGCCACGCGAGCAGCGTCGTGGGACCTTGCTTGACGTATTGCGCGTCATGGCCCTCGAACGTGACCGTCTCCGGCTTGAGATCGCCGAAGTCGGCCGCCGCCGCCCGCGCGTTTTCGAAGAGCGAGAGATTGCGTACGCCGTCGCTATAGAGCAGATGAAGGCTCGTTACCGATTTGACGACGGTCGTGGCGGCGCCCACGATCGAGAAGCCGTCCGGGAGGTACTTGGGCTCGACGGGTGAGAACCCGGCGGCCGCGATCGCCTTGCCGATATTAACCGACGGATCGGCGTAGGTCCGGCCTTGAACGGTGTGATAACCGGCCGGAATCGCCAGCGAGAAAAGCGAACTCGGCATATCGCTCGTATAGCGGATCTGATCGAAGCGCACGCGCGTCGCGAGCGATCCGTCACTGTGATACGCCTCTTTGGCGAGGATCAGATGCGTCTGGGTGTCGATCCATAAGCGCAGCAGCCGTTCGCCCGTATAGCGGTTGACCAGCGCGATCGTAGTCGTCTTGCGGTCGGCGACGATCTCGTCGGGACCGAGTACGGGCGTATAATTCCGCGCCATCAGCGCGGCGTTGCCGTTGAGCGCCACGGCGTTCTCGAGCGCGGGGTTTTCAGTCCGGATCACGCGCGTTTCCTTGGGCTCGAACTTGTCCGACTGCGCGCCGCGCGTCACGACGTAGTCCCCGTAGATCGACTCCGGCGCGAGGTAGGTGCGGCGGAAGAGATTCGGCGCCTTGTGTTCCACGCGTATGATGGTCGAGTCGGCGGCGGTCGCTCCCCAGCGTGTGACCTGTTCTTGCCCGACGTACGAGATGCGGTGCGGTGCGTCGATCGCCGCGCGAACGAGCGCGCCGGCGGTCGTTGCCGGTTCGGTCCGACCGATGCCCACGAGCGCGAGCAAGCCCAGAACGCCGCCGATCGCCCCGATCGCACTGATCGAGCCGATCGTAGTAGGGTTATTCGTTGGTTGCACTCGTTACCACCGCCGCACCGATCGGGTGATCGGCGAGCGGATTTTCTTGGCCGTCGGCTGCGTGTTCGTCGAGATAGAACGATGCAGCCACCGTCGGCGCGGGGACGACGGAGGCGGTATGCAGCGCAGGGAGGGCCACGAACGCGAGCGCGGCGAGTCCGACGCCGAAGGGAACGGCGATGACCGGACGCAGCACCGCTCGCAGACGATCGGCGAACGACGGCGAGCGCCGGCGGACCGCGGCCCAGACACGCGTCTTGATCTGCCCGGGTAGCTCGCGTTCGGCGGCGGCGGCAGAACGGCGCAACCAATCGCCCAGCCGTGCTTCCCCTTCGAGGGTTCCACGGCAAGGCTCGCATTCGAGCAGATGCTCGTGGACGCGCGCATCCGTCGCGGCGTCGAGTTCGCCGTGCAGATAGTCGATGAGTTGGTCGCTGGTGTGGTGCTGCATCAAAATTCGTTGCGGGCTTGGGATCGCAGGATCAGGCGCCTCAGCAGAGCGCGCGCGCGATGGAGTCGCGAGCGAACGGTACCGATAGAGCAGCCCATGATGTCTGCGATTTCTTGGTAGCTATATTCCTCGATATCGGCCAGGATGATGACTTGGCGTTGCTCGGGCGAAAGCGTTTCGAGCGCCTTTTGCATCGCGCCGCCAAGCTGATCCGCCATGTAGTCTTCGATGGGGTTGACCGCGAGCGGTCGTTCTCCGGCGAAGTCCTGGCGGGCGCTGTCCTCGGGGATCTCTTCTAGAAAACGTCCTTTCTTGCGCCGAAGTTCATCCCGGTACAAATTCGTGACGATTCGGTAGATCCAAGAGAGGAACGAGGTCCCCGGTTGAAAGCTGCGCCAGGCGCGATAGACGCGGATGAAGGCATCTTGGGTGAGATCGCGAGCGTCAGCTTCATTGCCGGTGAGCCGATAGGCAAAGTTATAGGTTGCCTTCCCGTGCTGTTCGATCGCCCGTTCAAGAAAGGCGGCCGCCTCCTCGGGCGGCGGGTCGGCGGGACTACGCGACACCCCCATTAGCGGGCGCCTTCGGCCCGGCGAAGCGACGGCCTTGTTCCCGACTCCGGTAGCAGGCCCAAGTTAGGGAGACCTACTATAATGAGTAGGACAGACAAACCGTACGCTGAGGGAGCTGCATGACCGGAGTCCACGCCCCGCCGACGACGACATCCGCCACTCGTCCGGCGCGGTCGGGCCACCTTTGGAAATATCTCGCGGCCGCCGGCCCGGGGCTGATCGTCGCGTTCGCCGATACCGAAGCGGGCAGCGTCACGACGGCCGCGACCTCCGGCGCGCAGTTCGGTATGAAGCTGATCCTCTTGCAGGTGCTGCTGATCGTTCCGCTCTTCGTCGTGCAAGAGATGACCGTGCGGTTGGGCACGGTCTCGGGTAAGGGCCACGCGCAACTCATTCGCGAGCGCTACGGCCTGGGCTGGGCCTGGGTCTCGCTGGGCACGATGCTGGTCACCAATCTGGCGGCGCTGGTAACCGAGTTCATCGGCATCGCGGGCGTCGCGCTCGTGTTCGGCGTCCCGGCCTTGCCGATGGTGCTGACGGCGGCATTCCTCTTGATCGCCGTCGTGTTCAGCGGGAAGTACAAGCGCGCCGAGTACGCGGCGCTCGCCTTGTGCCTCTTGGAATTGCTGTTCATTCCGGCGGCGTTCGCGGCCCATCCCTCGGGTGCCAGCATTATCCGTGACGGACTCTTCGGTTCGCAACCGCTGGGCAACCGCGATTACTTGCTGCTGGTTGCCGGCAACATCGGCGCGGTCATCATGCCGTGGATGATCTTCTATCAGCAGTCGGCGACCGTCGACAAGAAACTGCGCGCCGACGCGCTGCCGCACGCGCGCATCGATACGGCGATCGGCGCGGTGCTCACGCAGCTCATCATGATCGCCATCATCGTCACCACCGCCGCGACGCTCTTCGTCCACCATCAGTCGGTCGAGGATGCGGCCCACGCCGCGCTGGCGCTCGTGCCGCTGACGGGTTCCAAGATCTCCGGCATCGCCTTCGGCGCGGCCTTGCTCGGGGCGGCGATGCTCGGCGCCCTGGTCGTCTCGCTCGCGACCGCTTGGGCGTTCGGCGAAGCGTTCCGCTGGCCGTGCTCGCTCGATTTCTCGTGCACCCAGGCCAAGCGATTCTACGGCCTGTACGCCGCGATGGTCATCGTGGCGGCGTTCATCGTCCTGATTCCGCATTTGCCGCTGATCAAGATCACGCTCTACGTCGAAGCCTTCAACGCCTTCGTGCTGCCGCTGGTCCTGGGGTTCTTGCTGGTGCTGGCCAACGACAAGAAGATCCTCGGCGATCGCGTGAACTCGGCGCTGGGGAACGTCGTCTCGATCGGCATCGCGTCCGTGTGCGTCGCGCTCGGCGGCTGGATGGCGTTCCTCACGTTCCTGGGACAAAACGGCTAGCGCCTCATTTCGATTTGAACTGCACCCCGAGGTCGAACGAACGCGGCTCGGCATAGTGATTGCCTTGCGCGTTGAGGTAGGTCACGAGATACTGGTCGTTGAGGACGTTGGTCATGCGCAGGACGACCGTCGCGGTCGGCGAGATCGGCAGGCCCTTGACCAGATCGAAGGTGAGGTGCGGCGTGAACTTGCACGGGCCGCCGATGTTCGAGAGGTATCCCGGTCCCGCGCAGGTGATCCCGCCGCTGGGGTTGAGCCCGGTCGAAAGGCCGCTGCCGTACTCGGCGTCCACGCCGACCCAGCCGCCGTTGCGGTCGTTGGCGATGATCCCCGAGGTGACGTCGACGCGTTGGTCGTGATCGGCGGGCGTCCAGGCGTCGCTTTGGCCGAAACACGGTGCCAAGAGCTGCGTCTCGCAGCCTTTGTTCACGGAGTACGTGTGCGCGACCGACGCGTAGAAGCGGCTCGCCCGAGCGAAGGCCAACTGGTAGTACGCCGTCTGGGTCGCGATGCGTCCTAGCGCGTAGTTGATGTCTTGGTGAAGCGGTGTGATCCCGACTTGCGTGTCGTCGATCACGTCGGTTGCGTTCTTCTGCATGACGCGCAGGCCGAGATCGCCACGCTTGAGCGCGAAGTGCGCGCCGATCTCGTAGACCGAATCGCGCTGCGGCTTGAGGTCGAACTGAGCCGGCGAGGTCTGCAGCGGAAGATTGAGGATGTAGGCGGCGATCGGCGAGACGTTTTCGAGCGAGAACGGGGTGAAGAAGCGTCCGTAGTAGACGTATGCGCTGCTCTTGCCGCCGCCGAAGAACCGGGTCAATTTCAGGCGCGGGCTGAGCTGCCCGAAACCGGTCGCGAATTGGGTCGAGGAGACGGTGAACGTGTCGCTGCGGGCGCCGATGTCGAGTTGATACGCCGAGCCGAGCTTCCACGAATCCTGTGCGTAGAACGCGGCCAGATGGCCGACGTTCGGCGCGTCGTCGACGACGGTATACGCGCCGCCCGGGGTGGCGGGCGTGAAGATCGGCGCGAGGAAGTTCCCGGGCTGGAGCGAGACGTCGTAGCGCTTGTCGACGTGCGTCGCGTCGAAGTTGCCGCCGAACTTGATCTCGTGCTTGGCGCTACGGTTATCGTAGTCGAACACGCCGCCGGCGTCGACGGCGACCCGATCGGCACGCAGCGAATACGCGCAGGTCGCGTTCGAGTAGGCGACACTCGGGTTCGCCACGGGATTGGACGGCACGCCGTTGACGATCGGCCCCACGCTCGAAAGCGCGTTTGCGCAGTCGGCGGGCCCGCCGGGGTTGCTGGCCTCGCCGTAGCTGTAGTCGTTGGCCGGATCGCCGAAGTCGGCGATGTGCGAGCGCTTGTACGAGGGTCCCAGCGAAAGCGAGCCGTGGTCGGAGATCGGGTGCCGGTACTGGAGCGTCGTGAAGAAGTCGTCCTGGGTCTCATTGTCGTCGGTACGCGCCGGTTCGCCGCCGTTCACGTCATTGGGGACCTGGTAGGTGCGATAGGCGTGGCTGACGGTCAGGTTCAGGAAGTCGTTTCCCAGCGGCTCCGTGAAGCGCAAGAACTGATTGGCGTTGCTGAAATCGTTATGCGGCGAATTCGGGTCGGGCGGATCGAGGCCGCGCTCGCCGGTCTCGTTGCGGGTCGCGACGATCAGCGATCCCTTGCCGACGTTCGTGTGATAGGCGATGTCGCTGTCGAGGTGCGCGAACGAGCCGGCACCCGCATTCACCGTGAATCCCGGGGGGCCCGTGCCGTTGCGCGTCGTGACGTCGAGGACCGAGGCGAACCGTTCGCCGTACTGGGCGGGATACGCGCCCTGCATCAGGTTCACGAACGAGATGTCGTTGGGATCGATCTCGGTGCCGATCGTGCGATTGAGTTCTTGCGGGATCGGCACGCCGTCGACCAGATAGTTGATGTCGCCGTGGTCACCATTGATGTGGACGACGCCGTTCGCGCCGCGCGCCGCGCCGGGCAATTGCAGCAGCAGCGACGAGAGGTTCCCGCTGGCGGGTGAGTGCGTTAGGAGCTGGTTGTTGAGCGTGAGGTCCGTGCCGGAGCCGGCGACGGAGGGCCGGTTGGTGATGCTCGTGCGACCGATCGTCTTGATCGGCGTCAGCGCGATCGCAACGTCGGCACCGGCCGTGCCGACGTCGATGTGCAGCAGCGCCGAGGCGCCGCTTGCGGCGATGTCCAGATCGTACGAGCCGATCGGGACCGAACCAAACGCGAAGCGGCCTTGCGGGCCGGTGGTGGTGCGCAGGGTCGTGTTGGCGCCGGTAGCCGAAACCGAAGCGCCGGCAGCCGGCTTGCCGTCCGGGCCGGTCACGGTCCCGCTCAAGTGCGCGGTCGATTGGGCGAAGGCCGGTCCGGGACCGGCGAGGAGCAGAAACGCAACGACCAGCGGCGCGCCGATGCGCCGCAACCAGAATACGTTCACGAACGTCCCTTCCGAAAAAAGTGAGTTTGGCTAGGGGGCGTAGCGGAACGGGCGCGGCGGGGGGCGGTTCGGGATGAACAGGGCGTAGAGCCGGCTGCGCACCGCGAGCGGCGGCGGGGGACACAGCGGGCCGTGCGCGAGCGGGCGAACGCGCACGATGCGCGCGTGCGGGGCGAAGAAGGCGGCGATGCGGGGCGCGCCGCGGCGGGCCGTGCGCAGCACGAGGGCGCCGAAGAAGAGGGCGCCCAGCGCGCAGCCCAGCGCAAGCCAGAGGCGGCCGGGCTCGAAGCGGATCCCTTCGATCGCCAGCGTCCCGAACGCGACCGCGCCTTGCAGGCCGGCATCGAGCACCGCGCGCCCGAATCCCGAGCGCCGGTCGACGGCTGCGGCGATCAGCGCGAGTCGCCGGCGCCGTTCGGCCGCGGGGCGGTGCAGGCCCAAGGCGAAGGCTGCCCAGGCCAAGGCGGCCAGGGCGGCGCTCCCCAGCGCCGCGTGGACCGGCGTGAGCAGGCCCCCGAGGCTGCTGCGCGAGCCGAGCGCTTCCGCCAGCACGTGCGCGACGATCGCGAACGCGAGGGTGAGCGCCGGGTAGGCGGCCGGAAAGCCGAGGCGACGAGGGGCCACGGCGCCCAGAGTTCTGCCCGCCGGCTCTCGTTCACCTGTTCCTATGGAATTAGGAGCCGGCCGGCCTCGCGGCGCAAACACCCCGGCGTGATCGGGGTTCTGGGTCGATACCCGAAGCAGCCGGACGCTCGGAGGGGGCGCTCCCGGCCGGGTACGAAATCCCTGGCCCCCCGTCCCTCCGGAGAGTGAGATCCCCGTGTATACCCCCCATTCCGCCTTCGAGTCAACGGACACGGTCAACCGCGTCGTCGCGCTCCTGGTGCGCTTTCCGGAGATCCATAGTATCCGTTCCAACCCCGCGGACGACAGCTTGACGCTGTCGTATGCGGTCGGCCGGAAGTTGGATCGCGATTCGGTGCGCGCCTTTTCCGATACGATCAGCGAACACGTGTGCGCAATTTTGGAGCTCCGTGGGGAAGCGCCCGCCACGTTCTCGGTGACGGCCGAACGCGATTCGAACGTGACCTTCGTCAACGTCACGCGCGATTTCGCGAGCTTCTCGCGTGAGGAGCTTGAACTCCAGATCGGGATTTTCGAGGACCGCTTCGGCGCGCTCTTGGTGAAGAACCCCGCGGCGGACGAGCCGCTCGACGACGACGATACGGTCGCGGATCAGGAATTGGTGGAGTCGGCGCTCGAAGCGTTGCGCGATCCGGCTCAACGCAAGCGGCTGGTCGGCTTCCGGGAAGAGAAGCGTGTCTTGGTCTACTTCGTTCACTCCAACAAGACGAAAGCACGGGCCAGATCCTAACACCAACCTCACTCACGCTCCTGATCGTCGGCGACGTGGTCGGTTCGCCGGGCCGTGAAATTCTCTCCAAGCACCTCGGGCTCGCGCGCGAGCAGCACCACGTCGACGCGGTGATCGCCAACGGCGAGAACGCGGCCGGCGGGTTCGGCTTGACCGAGCAGACCGCCGAGGAGATGTTCGCCTCAGGGGTCGACTTCATTACATCCGGCAACCACATCTGGGACAAGCGCGAGTTCCGGCCGCATTTGGACGAGACCGACCGGATCATCCGGCCGGCCAACTATCCGCCGGGATCGCCGGGCCGCGGCAGCGGCATCCTGGAGGTCAACGGCGTCAAAGTCGGCGTGCTCAATCTGATGGGACGCGTCTTCATGCCCGCCGTCGACGATCCGTTCCGGGTCGGCGCCGAGCTGGTCGCGAGCCTGCGCGATCAGACCAAGCTCATCGTGGTCGACGTGCACGCCGAGGCGACCTCGGAGAAAATGGCGCTCGGCCGGTTCTTCGACGGCGAGGTGTCGCTGGTCTACGGCACCCACACGCACGTTCAAACGTCCGACGAGACGATCTTCGCCGGCGGGACGGCGTACCTCACCGACGTCGGGATGACGGGCCCATCCGAGGGCGTCATCGGGATGGAGACCAAGACCGTCATCGAGCGCTTCACCAATGCCTACGCCGAACGATTCAGCGTCCAAAAAACGGGTACACGTCAATTCTGTGCAGCGGTCGTCCAGATCGAAACGGCGACCGGACGTGCGCTCGACATCAAACGCATCAATCTTCGAGGACTGGCATGATCGAGCCGCAGAGGACGCCGGCCAGCAGCGTCCTCAAAGTCTCTGCTCACAGCAACCCGAATTCGGTCGCCGGGGCGCTGGCCGGCGTCCTGCGGGAGCGCGCCGCCGTCGAACTCCAGGCGATCGGAGCGGGTGCGACCAACCAGGCAGTCAAAGCGATCGCCATCGCCCGGAGCTATCTCGCTGCGAGCGCGATCGATCTCGTGTGCGTGCCGGAGTTTACCGAAGTGGAAATCGAGGGGAACGTTCGTACCGCGATCCGGCTGCTCGTCGAGCGCCGAGTGCTTTCCGCATCCCGGCCGCACCCGGCTGCCAATTGATCGTCGATTTCCATAGCCATACGAGTGCGAGCGACGGAACGCTCGCACCGGACGAGTTGCTCGCGCTCATGCGCAAGCGCAACGTCTCGCTTCTCTCGATCACCGATCACGACACGCTGCGCGCGTACGACGATCCCAGCGTCCAAGAGTACGACGGCGCGCAGATCGTGCCGGGGATCGAGATCAACACGACCTGGCAGGGCAACGACGTGCACATCCTGGGCTACGGGTTCGCGCTGGGTCTCTCGCGCCTGGCCGACGCGCTGGAACGCAATCGCGCGCATCGGCGCGACCGCATGGAACAGATGATCCGTCAACTCAATGCCGCGGGCTACCCGATCACCCTCGAGGCGGTCCTTGCCGAAGCCGGCGGCGGTCACGCGCTCGGCCGCCCGCACGTCGCGAAGGCGCTCATTCGTGCGGGAATGATCCCGGACATCGACACGGCGTTTCGCAAGCTGCTGGCGCGCGGCGGCGCCGGGTACGTGCCCTCGCACCACATCACCCCGCAGGAGGCCATCGACCTCATCGCCGCCGACGGCGGCGTTCCGGTGCTGGCGCATCCGGGCAGGCTCAAGGACGAAGCCCTCGTTGACGACCTCGCCGAAGCCGGTCTGGTCGGGATTGAAGTGTTCTATCCGACGCACGAACCCGGCCAGGTGGCGATGTTCCGTGCCAAGGCGGTCCGCTACGGCCTCGTCATGACGGCGGGCTCGGATTTTCACGATCCCCGGTACAATACTCGTGGCGTGGGCATGGACGTAGATGAGGAAGATCTACGCCCGTTCCTCGACCTCGTCGCGTAGCTCCCAGAGCTTCTCCCCCGGGAAATCTTCCCACGAACCGACCTGAAAGGACCGCGCTCCGACATGACCGACCAAGAAGTGAAGCCCTATCTCGGCAAACCCGTTCGCGTCCACCTCGCCGACGGACGCATCCTCGCCGGCACGCTGCACGGTGATGATTCGCACGGCCACGGCCACGAGCACTACGCCGTCGTCTCGGATCCGGTGCAGAGCGGTGGCCAGAAGGTGACCGAAGTGGTCCACGGCGCCGCCCAGATCACCCAGATCGAAAACGCGTCGAACGACCCGGCCGCCGTCGAATGACGCGTCTCCGCATTCTCTAAAAGAACGTTCTCGCCGGCGTCGAAGGCCGCGCGATGAGACGTTCGTCCGCTCCCTTGCTCGCAGTTTGTCTGTTGGTCGCCTTGTGCGCGTCCGCCGAAGCCTCGTCGTCGTCGCTGCAGCCGCAGCCAAATCGTCCGCAGCGCCAAGACGGGCCGCGAGTGCGGGGCTTCAGCGGCGTGACGATCTCGCCCGATGGGACGACGATCGTCGCGATCGAGGGTACCGATCCGGTGCCGGGTTCGAGCGCACCACCGGGCGCGACGCTCGTGATTCGCTCGATCGCCGGCGTCGTTCGCAGCGCGATCGCCTGTCCGAACGGTCCTTGCCAGTTCTCTTCTCCGGCATGGTCGCCCGACGGCAGCCGGCTCGTCTATCTCGTGCGCGATCCGAAAACGCGCAATCAAGCGGTGTGGACCGCAAACGCGGACGGTTCGAGCGCCCACGTCTGGCTCGCGAAGTTCGACGGGGTCCTATCGACGCCGCGCTGGTCGCCGGACGGCACGTCGCTGGGCCTGCTCACCGTGGAGAAGCCGCATAAGGACGTCGGCGCGACCTCCGCGGGCGCGGCGCTCGTCGGCGACATCGGCGCGCTCGAGGTGGCGGACGTGCAGCGCATCGCGGTGCTCGCGCCGGATGGGAGCGTGAAATCTGTTTCTCCGCCCGATCTGTACATCTACGAGTACGATTGGCAGCCGGACGGCCGCGGCTTCGTCGCGACCGGGGCCCACGGCAACGGCGACGACAATTGGTGGATCGCGAAGCTCTACGCGGTCGATCGCGCTTCCGGGGACGCACGCGAAGTCTACGCGCCGGCGTTGCAGATCAACGCGCCGCATGTTTCGCCCGACGGCAAGACAGTCGCCTTCATCGGCGGGATCATGAGCGATTTCGGTTCGGTCGGCGGCGACGTGTACACGGTGCCGCTGGCGGGCGGTGCCGCGACCAACGTCACGCCCGGGATGCCGGCCTCGGCGAACTCGCTGGGGTGGTTCGGGCGTAACGATCGCCTGCTGTTCACCGCGCTCGCCGGCGAGGCGTCGGCGCTCGAATCCGTTGCGTTGCCCGCACAGACCATCACGACGTTATGGTCGGCGCCGGCGAGCATCGGCGGCGATCTCTCGACCCGCATCTCGCTCTCGCGCGACGGCCGCATCGGTGCGTTCACCCGGCAAGACTTCGAGCATCCGGTCGAGATCGAGGCCGGGAACGTCGGCGCGTTCGCTCCGCTCACGCACGACAACGATGCGCTGCCCTCGATCGTGCACGCGCTCAGCGTGAATTGGACCAACGACGGCTACCATGTCCAGGGCTGGCTGCTCGAACCGCGCACGCTCGTGCCCGGCAAACGATACGCGCTGATCACGGTTGTCCACGGCGGTCCCTCAGCGGCGTCGCTGCCGTCGTTTGCAACGCGCGGTCCGGCGGCCGACGCGGTCCGGCACGGCTACTTCGTGTTTCTTCCGAACCCGCGCGGGAGCTACGGTCAGGGCGAGAAATTCGCGGCGGCCAACGTCAGGGACTTCGGCTACGGCGATCTGCGCGACATCCTCACCGGGATCGACGCCGCCGAGAAGATCGCGCCGATCGACGAGCGGCGCTTAGGGATCACCGGTTTCTCGTACGGCGGCTATATGACGATGTGGGCCGTGACGCAAACCGACCGCTTCAAGGCCGCCGTCGCCGGCGCCGGCGTCGCGAACTGGCTCTCGTACTACGGTGAGAACGGCATCGACCGCTGGATGATCCCGTTCTTCGGCGCCTCGGTCTATGACGATCCCGCCGTCTACGCGCGCAGCGCGCCGATCACGTTCATCAAGAACGTGAAGACGCCGACGTTCGTGTTCGTCGGCGAACGCGACGTCGAGTGTCCGGCACCGCAATCGCTGGAGTTCTGGCACGCCTTGGTCGCCCTGGGCGTCCCCACGGATCTGGTGATCTACGAAGGCGAAGGCCACGGCATCCGCCAGCCCGCGCACCTCGAAGACATCACGAAACGAACCTTCGCCTGGTGGGAAAAATACCTCGGGCCGTAGGCCGGAGCGGTGCAGCGTAGAGGCCGAGCCGCCTCTTCACTGTCTCAATAGGAGCTGCGGTTGCAAGATCGTCGTCGGTTAGGGCGGCAATCGCGTCCAACTCGCCGGGTTCGGCATGATCGGCTGGCGCGAACAACAGTTGAACGGCGAGACGATCGCCCCGGCGGTAAGCCTCTAGCAGTTCTGCGACATTGTTCACTCGATCGTCGGGGATCTCGCGAATCAGCGCGTGCAGCGCGTCTCGGGTCATGGGCCGAGATTCGTTTCCGAGACGTCCGAGTCCCGGGAAACGGCGTCAGCGATCGATTGGTCGCGGGAGCCGGCGGGGACTGGACGTGCCGCGGCCTCGGCGTTCTGTTCGCGACCTTGGAGCGCCGTGCGGCTAGCGGGTTTGCGGCTAGCCGCGCAGGCCGATCTTGCTGCGGCCGCGGCTGTAGAGGAAGTAGACGACCAGGCCGATCGCCAGCCAGATGAAGTAGCTGATGATCGTGATCGGCGGCAGGCCGGTCGCGATCAGCGCGACCGCGCCGACCGCCGAGAGAATCGGCACGACCGGGCTGAACGGCACGCGGAATCCGCGCTTCATCTCCGGGGCGTTGCGGCGCAGGATGACGACGCCGATCGACACGAGCGCGAAGGCGGCGAGCGTCCCGATGTTGACGAGATCCGCCACAACGTCGAGTTCCCCGACGGCGGCGACCGCCGCGACGACGATCCCGATCAGCGCCGACGACAAGTACGGCGTGCGGAACTTCGGATGGACCTTCGCGAAGACCGCCGGCAAGAGCCCGTCGCGCGACATCGCGAAGAAGACGCGGCTCTGGCCGTAGAGCATGACGATCAGCACGGTCGTGAGACCGGCGATCGCGCCGACGGCGATGATCGCGCCTGCCCAGTTCAAGCCGATCTGGATCATCGAATAGGATACCGGCGAGGGGACGTTGAGCTGCGTGTACGGCAGGATGCCCGTCAGGATCGCTGAGACGATGATATAGAGGATCGTGCAGACCACGAGGCTGCCGATGATGCCGCGCGGCAGATCGCGCGCCGGATTCTTCGCTTCCTCGGCCGAGGTCGAGACCGCGTCGAACCCGATATAGGCGAAGAAAACCAGACCCGCGCCTTGCAGGATGCCGCTGAATCCGAAGGGCGCGAACGGGTGCCAGTTCGCCGGATTGACGTGCCCGGCGCCGATCACGATGAAGAACGCCACGACCAGCAGCTTGGTCGCGACGATGACCTTGTTGACGGTGTCGCTCTCGCTCGTGCCGCGGATCAGGAGCGCGGTGATGAGCAGAATGATCAGCGCCGCCGGCAGATTGATCAGGCCGCCGGCATGAAACGGGTTGGTCACGAGGGCTTTGGGCAGCGTGATGTTGAGCGCGGCGTGCAGGAAGTCCGTGAAGTAGCCGGACCAGCCGATCGCGACCGTCGCCGCACCCAGCGCATACTCGAGGATCAGCCCCCAGCCGATGATCCAGGCGAAGAACTCGCCCATCGTCGCGTAGACGTAGGTGTAGGCGCTGCCCGAGACCGGGACGGTCGAAGCCAGCTCCGCGTAGCAGAGCGCGGCCAGCGTGCTCACGATGCCGGCGATGACGAACGAGATCACGATGGCCGGGCCGGCACTGGTCGCGGCCGCCTTCCCGGTGAGCACGAAGATACCGGTGCCGATGATCGCGCCGATCCCCAGCGCCGTCAGGCCCCAGACGCCGAGCGTCTTCTTGAGCGCGTGGCCGGCGTGTTCGTCGGCGCTCTGCGTCAGAACGATATCGATCGGTTTGAGGCGTCCGAGGAGAGCCAAGGGCTGGGTTCCTTCCCTAGCGTGCGGTGACCAGATCCAGCGCTCGCGATTCGCTCGCGCGGGCAGAATCGAAAAGCGCCGCCAGGCGGGCGGCCTGCGCGGTGGTTACCTCCGCATTTTTGAGGAACCGGTGGTTCACCTTGACGTTGGCGGCTGATGCCGCCAGGGCCGCGCGCGCCAAATGCAGCGCGCACTCGACGTCGCTCATCAGGTGGGCGTTGCCCAGGGCCGCCGTCCGCTCGGCGAGCCGGATGGTCGCCTCGGCCAGGCCGGCGACGCCGAGCGGGGCCTCCGCGGCGGCTTGGAGCGCGCGCTGGAGCTGCTCGCGACGGGCCCGCTGTTCGGACTCGGTGCCGCGCGGCAGGGCCTGCGCGGCGACGACGGCGCCGTAGGCGGCCTCATCGACCGGCCGGGCGGCCGTGAACTGGGCCCGGAGCGCGTCAGCCTCGGCGACAATGCGCTCGGCTGCTTGATGCATGGGAGTCAACGTTGCGTTGCCCAACGTGAACCGGGCGACCATCGCGAGCAGCGCGGCGGCCATCGCGCCGGTGAGGGCGGCCGCGCTGCCGCCGCCGGGCGCCGGCTCGCTCGATGCGAGCCGGTCGAGGTACGAGTCGAAGTCGAACACGCTTGCGCGCTTACGGTCCCGGCCCGCATTCGACCTTGGTCGAAACGGATGCGCACCGAAAGTGTCGAAAACCCATATGGTCCGTTTATAGATTGTTTCAAAGATCAGCGGTACCCCAACCCGACAGCTAAAGGAGTCCTCACTTGCCGGTTCTGGATACCGCGCGCGGTGACGTCAAGGACGTCGCCCTGGCCGATTATGGCCGATCGCGCATCGAATGGGCTGCAACGTTCATGCCCGTGCTCGCGCAAATTCGCGAGCGTTTCGCCAAGACGCGCCCGCTCGCGGGCGTGCGCATCGGCGCCTGTCTTCACGTCACCACCGAGACCGCGAACCTGATGCTCGCGCTCCAAGCCGGTGGCGCCGAGATCGCCCTGTGCGCCTCGAACCCGCTCTCGACGCAAGACAACGTCGCGGCGGCGCTCTGCAAACACTACGAGATTCCGACCTATGCGATCAAGGGTGAGGACAACAGCACGTATTACTCGCATATCGAGTCGGTGGTCGCCTCGAAGCCGACGATGTCGATGGACGACGGCTGCGACCTGGTCACCACCATCTACACCAAACACCATCATCTGCTCAAAGAGATGATCGGCGGCTGCGAAGAAACGACGACGGGCGTCATCCGCCTGCATGCGATGGAGAAGGACGGCGTGCTGCCCTACCCGGTCATCGCCGTCAACGACGCGCTGACCAAGCACATGTTCGACAATCGCTACGGCACGGGCCAGTCGACGATCGACGGCATCATCCGCGCGACCAACGTGCTGATCGCCGGCCATACGCTGGTGGTCGTCGGCTACGGCTGGTGCGGCCGCGGGGTCGCCTCGCGGGCCAAGGGCCTGGGCGCCCACGTCGTGGTCACCGAGATCGATCCGCGCAAGGCGCTCGAAGCGGCCATGGACGGCTTCCAAGTGATGCCGATGGCCGAGGCGGCCAAAGTCGGCGACGTGTTCGTCACCGTGACCGGCAACTATCACGTCATCCGCCTGGAGCACTTCGCGGCGATGAAGGACGGCGCGATCGTCTGCAACAGCGGCCACTTCAACGACGAGCTGGACCTCGATGCCCTCGAAGCGATCAAAGTCGAGAAGACCAAGCCGCGCACGTTCGTCGACGCCTACAAACTGGCGGACGGTCGCACGATCCGCGTACTCGGCGAAGGGCGGTTGATCAACCTCGCCGCCGGCGAAGGCCACCCGGCCGCGGTAATGGATATGTCGTTCGCGAACCAGGCGATGGCCGCGGCGTATCTCGCGCAGAACTACAAGACCCTCGAGAAGAAGGTCTACTCGGTCCCCGACGCGATCGACGAAGAAGTCGCCAAGCTCAAGCTCGCCGCGATGCACATCGGCATCGACACCTTGACCCCCGAACAGGTCAAATACATGTCGTCCTGGAGTGAGGGCACCTAACGTGGCGTACCGACGGCTTTTCACTTCCGAGTCCGTTACCGAGGGGCATCCCGACAAGGTAGCGGATCAGATCTCCGATGCGGTGCTCGATGCGCTGATCAAGGACGATCCGTTCAGCCGCGTCGCGGTCGAGACGTTCGCGATCACCGGGCAGATCCACATCGCCGGTGAGGTCACGACCAAGACCTACGTCGATATTCCGAAAATCGTGCGCAACACGATCGCGGAGATCGGCTACACCAAGTCCAACGTCGGCTTCGATGCCGATACCTGCGGCGTCAGCGTGTCGATCGACGAACAGTCGGCCGACATCGCAATGGGCGTCGACCGCTCGCTCGAAGTCAAGGAGAGCGGCGGCGACGACGAGTTCGAGTTGACCGGCGCCGGCGATCAGGGCATGATGTTCGGCTACGCCTGCCGCGAGACGGTCTCGCTCATGCCGCTGCCGATCACGTTGGCCCACGATCTCACGCGCTTGCTCGCGGCCGCGCGCAAGAGCGAAGACATCCGCTTCCTGCGGCCCGACGGCAAATCGCAAGTCACCGTCGAGTACGACGGGGATCGTCCGGTTCGCGTCGATGCGGTCGTCATCTCGACCCAACACAACCCCGATGTCTCGCTGGACCTGATCCGGCGCGAGATCACCGAACGCATCATCGACCAAGTGATCCCCAAGGGTTTACGCGACAAGGAAATGCGCGTCTACGTGAACCCGACGGGCCGCTTCGTCATCGGCGGACCCAAGGGCGACGCCGGGCTGACCGGGCGCAAGATCATCGCCGACACCTACGGCGGGATGGCGCGGCACGGCGGCGGCGCGTTCTCAGGCAAGGACCCGACCAAGGTGGACCGTTCGGCGGCATACGCGGCGCGCTACGTTGCGAAGAACATCGTCCGGGCCGGGCTCGCGGACCGTTGCGAAGTGCAGGTCGCGTATGCCATCGGCGTCGCGCGGCCGGTCTCGGTGCTGGTCGAGACGTTCGGCACGGCGAAAATCGAAGAGTCGCGGATCGCCGAGCTGGTGCAGGCGCACTTCGACTTGCGTCCGGCGGCGATCATCCACAATCTGCGGCTACGCCGGCCGATCTACAAGCAGACCGCGTCCTACGGCCACTTCGGCCGTCCGGAACTCGATCTGCCCTGGGAAGCCACCGACAAGGCCGCGGCGCTGCGCGCCGATTCCGGCCTCAAGGGTGAAGTCGAACCGGAACTCGCTCCGCTCACCGCGTAAGCGGCACTCGAGTCGAAACCCGGCCGCCCGATTTCCGGGCGGCCGGGTTTCTTTTGTGACTAGCCGTCGTTGGGGATCGCGCCGTCGGCGTGGAGTTCCGCGGCGAACGCGTACGAGCGGCGCCGGGCGGCGGCCGCCCGGGCGATATCGTCCGGTTGCCACGAATGAAAGCCTTCGCCGCTGTTCGCCCCCGTGTGCCCTTGCGCGATGATCCGGTCCAAGTGCTCGACCATCGTGCCGTTCTCGAGCGTCGGCGCGATCAGCGAGGCAACGTCGCGGAAGAGCGGCAGTTTCGCGAGGTCCGCCGAGGCGAGCGGGCCGGTTGCGACCCAGCGCGGCCCCAGGCCTTGGGAGACGATGCGGTCGATGTCGGCTGCGGTCGCGACGCCGCTTGCGACCAGCGCGATCGCTTCGCGCAAGAGCGCGAATTGCAAGCGGTTCACGATGAAGCCCGGCACGGCCCGGTCGAGCACGATCGCCTCGAGGTTCATCGCGCGCAACCACCCCTCAAACGTGGCCAGCGCGGTGGGATCGGGATCGGCCGGGGTGAGGACTTCGGCGAGATTGACGGTGGTCACCGGATGCAGGAAGTGGGCCACGAACACCCGGCCCGGCGCGCGCATCTCCGTGCCGAGCTGCTCGGGAGAAAGCGAGGACGTCCCCGAGACGATCGGCACGTCGGAGCCGACAACGTCCTCGAGCGCCCGATACAGCGCGCGCTTCATGGCGAGGTGTTCGGGGATCGATTCGTAGATGACGTCAACGTCGGCGAAGAGCGCATGCGAGGCTTCGATGCGCAGCGCGCGCGTGTCGAACGTATCGCCCGTCGCGCCGAGTACCGCCGCCAAGCGTTCGCGTGTCGCGGCGGGATCGCGCGCGACGATGCGGACGTCGATCCCGTGGCGGAGCGCGCGGATCGCGACATGCGAACCGACCATTCCGGCACCCGCGATACCCATCCGAAAACCCATCATCCGCCTGCCTTTTTCACGCGGCGGCCATCGGCTGCAAAGTGCGCGAGCACGGCGTCGCGATGGTCGCCTTGTAGTTCCAGAACGCCGTGTTTGGTCGTCCCGCCCGTCCCGCACAGCCGCCGCAGTACTTTCCCGGCGGCTTCGATCTCCGTGGGTGCGAGGCCATGCACGAGCGTCACGGTGCTCGCCCGCCGGCGCTCGCGCGCAACGCGGATGATGCCGTCGTTCGGCAGCGCGTTCGCCCGGGGCGGGGTCGCCTTGCGCCGCACGGCGGCCGGCAGCGGCAGCGAGCCGTCGGTCGAGTAGACCAAGCGGCGCTCGTCGCTCACCGGAGGGAGGCCTGATTCATAGCAGCGCGCTTCCACCGCAACCTGGCGAGCCCTACGGCGGTCGGCGGTTCCGTGGCCAAGCCGGAACGCTCCGCGCGCGTCGCCGCCCGCCGGCTCTGATGGAGACCGCACCGGCGGCGCAGTTCACCCCGCTGTGGTATGGCGTCGGGGCCGTGTTGGCGATCATGATCGGCGCCGCGGTCGGGCAATCGTTCATCGCCGAACACGGGCGCAAGCTCACCCCCTACGTGGTCGGCGGCACGGTCGTCTTGGCCCTAGTCTTGGGCTGGGCGATGAACACGGTCATGACCACGCTCTACGCCCCGGCGTTCGTTCACTAGGACTGGCCGCGGGCCGCGGCGATAGGGTCGGCATGATTCGCCGATGGTCCATCGTTGCCGGGCTGGTTCTTGCGGCGGCCGGTTCCGTTTCCGGCGCGTTCGCCTACGACGCGGTGCTCGCGAGCCAAGGCTACTTCGTGCTCGAACCCAATCCGCGCGGGAGTTACGGTCAGGGTGAAGCCTTCACGCGAGCCAACGTGAAGGATTTCGGCGGCGGCGATCTGCGCGACATCCTGGCCGGCGTGACCGCCGCCGAAGCGGCCGTGCCGATCGACGACGCGCGCGCCGGCATCTTCGGCTGGAGTTACGGCGGGTATATGACGATGTGGGCGCTCACGCAGACCACGCGCTTTCGTGCCGCCGTCTCGGGCGCGGGGCTCTCCGATTGGCTTTCGTATTACGGCACGAACGGGATCGATACGTGGATGACGCCGTTCTTCGGAGCCTCGATCTACGACGATCCCGCCGTGTATGCCAAGTCCTCGCCGATCAACTTCATCACGAACGTGAAGACGCCGACGCTGCTGGTCGGCGGCGACCGCGATGCCGAGGTGCCGATCACGCAGTCCTACGAGTATTGGCACGCGCTCAAGGACCTCGGCGTGCCGACGCAACTCGTGATCTATCCCGACGAGGGCCATCTCTTCCTCAAGCCCGCCGACCAAATCGATGTAGCGAAACGCTTGGTGGGTTGGTTCGATCGCTGGATGCCGGCGGCGAAATAAAGCGAAACCGGGTAGACGGTGAGCATGAAGATCGCCCTCGGCCCGGTCGGGCATTTCGGCCTCTCGGTGCGCGATCCCGAAGCCAGCGCCGCGTGGTGGTCGCGCTCGTTCGATCTCGTCGAAATCTTCCGCTTCGACGAAGGCGTTGCGGTCAGCAACGCCGCGATCACGATCGCGTTCCACCGCGGCGTTCCGCATCCGGGGACGCTCGGCCACCTTTCGTTCCACCTGGCCGACATGAAGGCGTTACATGCGGCGCTCGGCGTGCTGAAGAAGAACGGCGTGACGCTGGAAGACCCCGGCGACGAGATCGGCCCCGAGGTTTGCGGTTCCCCGCACCGCGGCCTCTGGTTCCACGATCCGGACGGCTACCGCTGGGAACTCAGCGTCCAGAACGGCGGCCTCCAGAATGGCTAGAACGGGGGCTCCCGGAACGGCGGCGTCTGGAACGGCGGCAAGGAAACGGCCGCCGGTCCTTTTCCCCGCCGCTTGCCGCCCGGCCAGACCCGGCGTGTTTATCGAAAGTTCACATCGGCCGGCAAGAATACCGGGCAGCAGCGCGAATCGATGCGGGTCGGTCCCGAATAGCTCAGTTGGTAGAGCAGCTGACTGTTAATCAGCGGGTCGTTGGTTCGAGTCCAACTTCGGGAGCCATGTACATAAAGGCCCAGAGCAAATCTGGGCCTTTATCTTTTCCCGCGAACAACATTCCGGCGAGCGACAATCGACGGGGCTCAGATGACAATTGTGCTTGGACCACATTGCGGCTTGCGACGTTAGAGGCTTAGGAAGTCGAGGAGTTCGCTTTCGCGGTCGCGGACATCGCGGTTTTCCAGGGTTTGTACGACCTTGCCGTGGACGACGATGTGGTGGCGGTCGGCGACGCCGGTCGCGAAGCGCACGTTCTGCTCCACCAACAGCACGGTGAGACCATCGGCTTTCATCGTGCGAACGAGTTCGCCGATGCGCTCGACGATCGTGGGAGCGAGGCCTTCGGTCGGCTCATCGAGCAAGACGGTGCGTGCGCCGGAGCGCAGGGCGCGCGAGATCGCCAGCATCTGCTGCTCGCCGCCCGAGAGCGTGCTCCCGCCGGCATTCGCGCGCGCTTTCAAGTGGGGGAACGTCTCGAAGATCCGTTCGACCGGCCAGCCGCCTTGCGCGACGACCGGCGCCACCGTCAGGTTCTCCAAGACGGTTAGGCTGGAGAGGATGCCGCGATCTTCGGGGACGTACGCGATCCCGCGCTTCGCGATCCGGTCGGGGGCCATCCCGACCAGCGGCTCGTCGGCCAGGGTGATCGTACCGCTGGCGGCCGGCACGAGCCCCATGATCGTGCGCAGGGTCGTCGTCTTGCCGACGCCGTTGCGGCCGATGAGCGTGGCGACTTCGCCGGCGTTCACGCGGAACGACATCCCGTGCAGAATGTGGGACTCGCCGTAGTACGCGTGCACCGAATTCAACTCGAGCTTCAATGCGTGCCTCCGCCGAGATACGCGCTGACGACCCGCTCGTCCGAACGTGCTTCGTCGTAGGTCCCTTCCATGAGAACTTTTCCGCGCTGCATGACGGTCACGCGGTCGCAGAGGTGCTCGACGACGCGCAGATTGTGCTCCACGAGAACGACGGTCCGGCCCTTGGACACCCGCTTGACGAGTTCCACGACGCGCTCGATGTCTTCCGCGCCCATCCCCGCCGTCGGCTCGTCGAGCAACAGAATCTTCGGGTCCTGCGAGAGCGCGAGCGCGAGTTCGAGGGCCCGCTTCTTGCCGTAGGGCAGGTGGACGGCAAGGCGGTCCGCTTCTTCGGCGAGGCCGACCGCCTCGAGTGCCCGGCGCGCCGCCTCATCGAGTACGTCGGTTAATTTTTCCGAGGCCAGGATCCGATGCGAGAGGTCGGTGCGCGCCTGCAGCGCGATCTTCACGTTGTCCAGCGCGCTCAAGTGCGGGAAGATGCTGTTGATCTGAAAGCTCCGCACCATGCCCATGCGTGCGATCGAAGCCGCATCGAGGCGGGCGACGTCCCGGCCCGCAAACCGGACGGTGCCCGAGGTCGCCGGTGCGAAGCCGGAGACGACGTTGAAGAAGGTCGTCTTGCCGGCCCCATTGGGGCCGATGATGGCGTGAATCGACCCTTCGGCGACGTCGAGCGAGACGCCGGCGAGCGCTGCGAAGCCATCATAGCGCTTGACGATTTCGCGGGCGCACAGGATCGGGTCGGACATAGTCCTTACGTATCACCGCGCGGCGCATCGGGACAACGCCCAAAATGGTGTAGCCACGCATAAAACAAGCAAACGCTCGGTCGCTAAAGAGAAAAATCGACTTCGAGCAGGCTACCGTGTGCTAGAATGCCGGGTCCCTTGGCCAACTAGCCCATTCGGGTGTATCGCAGGTTGCTTAACCCTGCCATAATCTACTACGAGCGCCCGCCGGACTGTCAGGAGTGACGGGCGCCGCTGCTCGTTTTTAAGGAGATACTATGACGCGACGCCCAATATCTTGGGTGGCTGGCTTGCTGTCCGCGGCTATTCTCGCCGCAACCAGCGTGCCTGCCTATGCCGATAATCTCATCGACAAAATCACGGTGAACATCACCCCGGTCTACGACCTCAACGCCACCGGCGACGCCAACTTGGCACCGCCGGCGGGATACGGTGTGCTCGTCGGCTACAACGCCGCCGGAAATGCCGCCGCCGGCCCCAACCCGACCACTTCCGATTTGCTGTTGAACTACTCGGCCAACATCCAGCTCAGCAAAGAGACCAACCTCTTCTACAGCCACACGAATTCGGATTTCACGCTCGGCCGCATTTTGGAAGCCGGCGGACCGGGGGTTGCGATCGTGACGGGCGATATCGCGGATCGCAATGACACGGTTGGTTTGAACTACGTGTTCAACCGCGCGTTCTCGACGAAGCTCTACTACTTCGACACCCAACGCACATTCGTTTCGGGCCTGACGCTCAACCAGAATTTTGTCAACGGCGTGTCGAACCCGTCGTCGATCGATTTTCACGGCTACGGAATCGGCGGCGCATACGGCTTCGGTCCGCGCACCAAAGCCGGTTACATCTTCACGGCGACGTTCGACGGGCAGTACGTCCCGCGCCCCGGATACGATCCCGCGGTGCCGAATACGCCGGCAGCTCAAACAGCCGCGGCGTCGGGCTACGGGTTGAACTCGTGGACCGGCTCCGGCTGGGTCTTCCCCTACGGCGTGTCGGCGAAGATTCCGCTCATCGCGAAAGACCCCACGCTCCTGCTCACCGGAAGCTGGTCTCACCTCAACGTGTGGTGGCGCGCCGAAGCGACGCCGGAAGCCGGTAACGTCGTGACGTTCGGAGCCGTCAAGGCCCTGAGCCGCAATCTGACGCTCAGCTTGACCGACATCAACCTGACGGAGTGCACCTGCACGGACACGCTCCCGCCGCCGGAAACCGTTCGTTTCGCGCAAATCGTCTTCGCGCTGAACTATCGGCTCCCGCTCAAGGGCTTGACCCACTAGAACCCCCGAGCCCAGAGAAAGGAAGAGCGGCCGCGCGATTGCGGCCGCTCTTTTCTTTTTTCCAGTCCAGCCAGGTCGCGATTTAGAGGAGGCCGGCTTCGCGGGCGCGGGATATCGCTTGGACGCGATTGCGTGCGTCCAGCTTGCCCATCAGATTGCGCAGATACGATTTAACCGTGTTGGGGCTCAGGTGCATCGCCTCGGCGATCTCTTGGTTCGTTTCGCCGATCGCGACGCGGCGGAGAACGTCGTATTCGCGCCGTCCGACGACCGAGTGGTTCTCGCGCGCGAAGGAGTCCCCGTGCGGGGACTGATCCGGCCGCACGGTGCCCAGAATGACCGAGACGAGGTCCAAGCGGGCTGCGTCTTTGGTGAGTACCCCGCAGGCACCGGCTTCGAGCGCTTTGCGCACCGCCGGATGCTCGGGAAAGGCCGTGAAAACGATGATGCGCGCACCGGGCGCCCAGGTACGGATGCCGCCGATGAGTTCGGGGGCCAGCATGTCGGGTAAGCGCAGATCGAGCAAGATGACGTGGGGCGCTTCGGAGGTGGAAAGAAACTCCATCGCGGCTCTGCCGGTCGGCGCATAGCCGACGATTTCGATGCTCGGACAGGTCGTCGCAAGCAAGGCGACCCCGTCACGAACGACGGGATGATCGTCGACGACGAGAACCCGGATCTTCTTGCTCAATTCCGTACCCATGCCCGAAAACTGGTCCCCCCGTCCGCGTTCTCGCTCACCTGCAACGCCCCGCCGATTGCTTCGAGGGCTTTGGCAAGAGCTTGCAGACCGAATCCGTGGTCGGCAGAAGAAGATTCTTTCCCGCCGGTGCCATGGAAACCGATGCCGTTGTCGGTCACCGTTAGCGCCGTGCCGTCCTTCATCCTCGCCACGGTGACCGCGACCTCGGTCGCGCGCGCGTGCTTTTCAACATTGAGAAGACCCTCTTTCGCGGCCGCGATCAGCAGCCGAACCGTCTCCTCGCGCAAGGCGGGCAAGAGGTCGATGATCACCAGCTCCGCGTTGATGCCGGTGCGAACCTCGAAGCCGTGGAGGACCGTTTGTAGCGCGACGCCCAGCGCGATTTGTTCCTTGGGGGACTGTAGCGCGCGGAGCGATTCGCGCAGGGCGACGGCAGCATCGCGCGCTTGTTGCTCGATCGCCAGCAGATTCTTCTTGACGTCGGCGTCGGCGGTCGTCTCGGTGAGGTTGCGTACCCCGGCGGTGATCGCGAAGAGCATCGCGCCTACGGTATCGTGCAGATCGAGCGCCATGCGCTGGCGTTCGGCTTGGACGGCCAGTTCGGTGGCCGTGCGCGCGCGGTCGGCGACGATCAAGGCTTCCGACGAGCGCTGGGCGGCGAGCTCCATGATCGTGGCCGCCCGGTTGCCGAAGGTCGACTCCTCGCGCGTTCCGGCCAGCAGCACGCCGGTGACCTCCCCGTTTGCCCGGAGCGGCGTCGCGATCACCCCTTTTAGGTTTTCGCTGCGGGCAGCGTGGTCGTAGTGATGGGTGATGGTCGACGACGTACAGTAGTCGTCGACCCAGTCGGTCTTGCCGCTCGCGAAAACCTTGCCGCCGATGCCGTAGCCGCTGCGGAGCTTCAACTGGTCGAGCACGTTCGAGACGTTGCCGTCGGCGTGGCGGACCAGGACCGTCTTGCTGCCGGAGAACTCCGCCGACCACGCGCAGTGAAAGCCGAAGGCGGAGCGCAGGACGTGCAGCGTCTCGCGCAGGATCGACTTCCGGTCGAGGAAGCACCGCAAACCCGACAGGTCTCGCTCGAGCCGTGCCAGCTCGTGTGCCGCGAGTCGAATCCGCGAATGCGTCGCGCGGTCGGATCGTGCCAAAGAGTACCTTCTTTTTGGCAGGCCACGGTATGCACCACCAGTGGCAAGTTAGCGTCAGGTTCCGCCGGGACGAAAGTATGTCCTTTTGGGTGTAACGGGCGGTTATCCCCCGGTGCGATACTTCTCGGTGGCGTTGCAGGAGTAGAATTTTTGTCGCCCGTTCGGTTGCGACAGGGAGAATTTCATTTGAACGATCGTCGACATCTCGTGCGTTTTGCGGTGGCGGCGCTGATCGCTGCGGTTACGGCAGCCGGCACCCTTTCCGGCTCGGCGGCGGCCGAGAAGGCCCCGGTCAACGTGGGACTCATCGCCTCGAAGACGGGCCTGCTGGGCGCCTATGGGGTCGAGTACAGCGAAGCCTTCCGCGTCGGGCTCGACTACGCGACCCACGGCACGGGCCTCGCCGGGGGCCATAAAATCGTCGTCTCGGAAGTCGACGATGCGACCGACCCCGCCAAGTCCGTTGCGGCGGCCAAAGATCTCATCGGCCAGCAGTACAAGATCATCTTGAGTGTGGGCTCTTCGGCGTCGGCGCTCCAGCTCGCTCCGCTCGCCAAAGAGAACAACGTCCTCTACATCTCCGGCGGAGCCGCGAGCGACGCGATCACCGGCATCAACCGCAACACCTTCCGCTCGGGCCGGCAGACGTTTCAGGACGTCGTCGCCGTCGGGGCGTACCTGGGGTCGAATCTGCGCGGGAAACACGTCCTGGTGCTCGCGCAAGACTCGGTGTTCGGCGGGGCCAACGTCGCGATCGCACGCTCGGTGCTCGGTGGTGCCGAGGGGGCGGCGGTTTCCGGACTGCTCGTCCCGTTGCAGGCAAACGACTTCACGCCGTTCGCGCAAAAAGTCGTCGATGCGAAACCCGATCTGCTCTACATCGCCTGGGCTGGTGCGACCGGTGGAGCGCTCGTCAAGAGTCTGGAAGATGCCAACGTCTTCGCGGCGACACCGGTCGTCACCGGACTCGATCAACGTGCCGGGTTTCCGCTCTTCGGCATGGCCGGAACGCGGATCAAGTTCATCTCGCACTACGTCCCTGAGGCGCCGCATAACAAGGTCAACGATTTCTTGATCGCGGCGCTCAAGAAAAACGGCAAAGTGCCGGAGGTCTTCGCCGAAGACGGCTTCGCCGCCGCGGAGATGGTCGTGCATGCGATCGAAACCGCCGACGGCGACGATCCGCAGAAACTCATCACGGCACTCGAGGGCTGGAGTTTCGTCGCGCCAAAGGGCGATCTGCAGATCCGCGCCGCCGATCACGCCATGTTGCAGCCGATGTTTCTGGCGCGATTGGTGAAGAACGGCGATATCTTCGAGCCGGTTCTCGTGCGCGCCTTACCGCCGCCGATGCTGGCTCCGCCGGTCAAAGCGTTCAAGTAATCCGGAGGTCCGGGTGCAGTGCGCCGTACGGACGGAGTCTTTGAGTCTGAGGATCGGCGGCGCCAAGATTCTCGAGGACGTTTCGCTCGCCGTCGATGACGGCGAGTTCCTCGTGATCATCGGTCCGAACGGGGCGGGAAAATCGACCTTGCTGAACCTGCTCTCGGGCGTGTCCCGGCCGACGTCGGGTGAGGTGCTGTTTTTCGATCAGACGATCACGCACGCGCCGCCGTACGTTCGCGCGCGCCTGGGTTTAGGCCGGACCTTCCAGACCTCGAGTGTCTTTCCGGGACTGGCGACGCTGGAAAACGTCCGGCTCGCCGCACAGGCGTTTCTCGGTGGTTCGGCCGACATCTGGCGGCTCGCCGATTCCGCCACGGCCGCGCTCGCACGGGCGCATGAGGCACTCGAAAAAGTCGGCTTGAACGCGCGTGCGCACGTCCTCGCGGCCTCGCTCTCGCACGGCGAAAAGCGCAAGCTCGATCTGGCGATCTTGCTGTGCAGCGAACCGCGCGTGGTCCTCTTGGACGAGCCCACGGCGGGGATGGCCGTCGAAGACGTGCCGGAGATGATGGAGCTGATCCGCCGCATTCACAAAGAAGAACGCACGACCGTCGTCATGGTCGAGCACCGGCTGGATCTCGTGATGGGCCTCGCCGACCGGATGGCCGTGATGCATCACGGTTCGCTCATCGCCATCGACACGCCCGAGCGGATCGTCGCGAACGAGACCGTTCAGTCGGCCTATCTCGGAGATCCGCTGTGAGCGAGCGGGCCACGCTGATGCGCCTGCGCGACGTGAACGTCAACATCGGCGAGTCCCATATCTTGCAGGGCGTCTCGTTCGACGTGCCGGCCGGCGGCGTCACCGGGCTGCTTGGACGCAATGGCGTCGGCAAGACCACGACGCTGCGCGGGATCCTCGGCATCTTGCCCCGGACCGGCAGCGTGACCCTCGCCGGCGACGAACTCACCCGTCTGCCGACGCACGAGATCGTGCGGCGCGGCGTGGCCTATGTCCCCGAGGACCGTGAGGTGTTCGGCAGCCTGACGGTGGCCGAGAATCTTCGGCTCGCGGAGCGCGAGGGAAGCGCGGAACCGCGCTACGATCTGGTCTACGATCTGTTTCCCGAACTGAAAGAACGGCGCAAACAAAAGGCCGGCACGCTCTCCGGCGGCCAGCAGCAGATGGTGGCGATCGCCCGCGTGCTGTTGAGCGAGAACCGGATTTTGCTCATCGACGAGCCGACCAAAGGTCTCTCTCCGCTGCTCGTCAACAAAGTCGTCGAGGTGCTGCGGCGCGCGGCCGAGGTCGCCACGATCCTGCTCGTCGAGCAAAACCTGAGCGTCGCCCATGCCCTCGCCCGCGACGCGATCGTGCTCGATCAAGGGCGCGTCACCTACACCGGGTCGGTCGGCGAACTCATGGGCGACCCGGCCCTTGCGCGACGGTATTTGGGCCTGAGCGGACCGGGGGCGCATGCCGCATCGTGACGACCATCATCCTGCTGCTGGTCACGGGCCTGGGCCTGGGCGCGCTCTATTTCATGGTTGCCGTCGGCCTTTCGCTCACCTGGGGGCTGATGCGCGTCCTCAACCTCGCGCAGGGCGCGTTCCTCACGGTCGGCTCCTATGCGGGCTGGTCGGCGACGCAGGCCCTGCATCTGGCGCCCGGCTGGGGATCGTGGCTGATCGCGCTCGTCGCCGCGATGCTGGCCGGCGGCGTCCTTGCGGCGCTGGTCGAGACCGTATTGATCCGGCCGCTCTATGCGCGGCCGGTCGATCAGATCCTCATCACGGTGGGCGTCGCGCTGGCGCTGGTCGCGCTGGTTCAAGGCATCTACGGCTCCGATCCACGAGAGTTCGGGTTGCCGGCGTGGATGTCGAGCACGACGGCTCTCGCGGGAGCGATGGTTCCCAACACGCGCTTCGTCGCGATCGGCATCGCGGCGCTGATCTTCGTGCTGCTGTACCTGTTCTTGGAGCGAACGCGCTTCGGCCTCATCGTGCGGGCCGGCGTCGAGAACCGCACGATGGTCGAAGCCTTGGGCATCGACGTGCAAAAGGCGTTCACGCTGGTCTTCACCATCAGCGGCATGGCCTCGGGGGTCGCCGGTGTCGTGGCCGCCTCGTACTTCGGGACGATCGATCCGGGGCGCGGCACTTCGATGCTGATCTTCGCGCTGATCGTCGTGGTCATCGGCGGTCTCGGCTCGCTCAGCGGCTGCGCGCTGGCCGCGATGGTCGTCGGAACCGTGCAGCAGTTCCTAAACTTCTACGGTTCCTCGGGCGTCGGCGACTTTGCGGTCATCGGCTTGCTGGCGCTCGTGCTGTTGCTGCGGCCCCGGATCACCTGGGAGCCCGCCGAATGAACGGCCGGGTGCGAACGCTGATCCTCGTGCTCGCCGGCATCGCCGTGCTGGCGGCGGTTCCGTGGATCGGGCTCCCGCTGCCGGGCGTCTTCGACCAGGTGCTGCGCGCGCCCGGAACGCTGAGCCTACTCGGGCTGTGCTTCGTCTTCGGTGCGCTGGCGCTCAGCTACGATCTGGTCTTCGGCTACGTCGGTCTGTTGTCGTTCGGTCACGCGCTGTATTTCGCCACCGGCGTGTACGTCACGGCGATCGCCCTCGTCCACCTGCATTGGAGCCTGCTGCCCGCGCTCGCGCTGAGCGCGCTGGTCTCGATCGTGCTGGCGACGGTGCTCGGGGCGATCTGCCTGCGCATGCGCGATATCGCCTTCGCGATGGTGACCCTCGCCTTCGCGGAAGCCGGCTCGATCCTGGTCTTTCAGAACCCGTTCGGCCTGACGGGCGGTGAAGAAGGGCTGGCACTGGGGCCGGAAGCGCTGCCCGCGTTCCTGGTCGGCGTCCAGAACACGCGCGGCCTGTACTGGATCGCGCTGCTTTTCCTGGTCACGACCTGCGTCATCGGGTGGTGGGCCGTGAATTCGGCACCGGGCCGCGTGTCGCAGGCCATCCGCGAGAACGAGCGGCGCGTCGCGGTCCTGGGCCTCAATCCGTATCTCTACAAGCTGGGAGCCTTCGTGCTCTCGGCGTGTCTGGCGGCCGGCGCAGGGGCGGTCTATCTGCTGCTGCAAGGCGGCGCGACGCCGCAGGTGACGACCGCCGATTTCACGCTCGCGCTGCTGGTGATGGTCGTGCTGGGCGGCGTCGGGACCCTGTGGGGAGCCGTGCTCGGCGGGATCGTTTACGAATACCTGGATTTTCGTCTCGTCGCGCTCTCGAACTCGCAAACGCTGCAGTCCTTGCCCGGGGTGTTCCGAATCCCGTTGTCGGAACCGCTCTTCATCCTCGGCATGCTCTTCATCGTCCTCGTCCTGTTCGCCCCGGGCGGACTCGGCGGCGTTCTGCGCAGACTCCAACCCACGTTACTCACATTCACGAGGAGGTCGTAACCCATGCGTTTCTTCCGACTGGGACTGCTGGCATGTGCCGGCGCACTGCTCTGCACATCAATCGTTCCCCTCACGCCGGCGCGGGCCGACGATCAGCCGATCAAAATCGCCGTGATTACGGACATGAGCGGCGTCTACGCAAAGGTCGGGGGAGCCGGCGCGGTCGACGCCACGCGCCTCGCCGTCGAAGACTTCGGCGGGAAGGTGCTGGGGCGTCCGATCGTCGTCGATGCGGTCGACCATCGCAACACGGCGGCCGAAGGCGCCTCGAAGGCGCGCGAAGAGTTCGACACCGGCGCCGAACTCGCGCTCGACATGACCAACTCCGCCGTGGCGCTCGCGGTCTCCGGCGTGAGCAAAGAGAAGCACAAGCTCTCGATCGTCACGGGCGGCGCCAGCAGCGCGCTCACCGGCGCGGCGTGTGAGAAGTACACCTATCACTACGCTTACGACACCTACGCGCTCGCGCACTCGCTCGGCAGCGCGGTCGCCGAAGGCGGCGGGAAGACCTGGTACGGAATCCAGCCCGACTACGCGTTCGGCAAAGCGATGCTGGCCGATTTCACGGCGGCGATCAAGCCCTACGGCGGCGAATTCATCCACACCGACGTGATGCCGCTGGGCACGACCGACTTCTCCTCGTATATGATCGCGGCGAAGAACGCCAAGCCGCAGGTGCTGGCGCTGCTCAACGCCGGCTTGGATACAGTCAACAGCATGAAGGCGGCGCGCCAATTCGGCCTGGACAAGCAGATGAAGATCGCGGTCGGCTTGCTGTTCCTCACCGACGTGGAGGCCCTGCCGGATCTCTTCGCGGGATCGACGATCACGACGTCGTGGTACTGGAACCTCGACAAACCAGCGCGGACCTGGGCCGACCGCTTCGCCGCCCGCAACAACGGCGCCCGGCCGACCGACATCCAGGCCTCGGACTACTCGGCGACCTGGCAGTGGCTCTCCGCCGTGAAGGCGGTCGGATCGACCGACGCCGACAAGATCGTCGCCTACCTCGACGGCCGCAGCTTCAATGACTTCTATGCGCGCAACGCGACCTGGCGGGCCCGCGACCATCGCGTGTTGCATGACATGTACGTGGTCGACGTGCTCCCGCAATCGGAAGTGAAAGAGCCGCACGCCTGGTACAAGGTCGTGAAGACGATCCCGGCCGCGCAAGCGTTCCGGCCCGCGGATCAGTCGGTCTGCGTCAAAGACTGGTAACCGGTTGAGCCCGGACTATATCGCATCCCAGTTGTTCAACGGGCTGGCGAGCGGCGCATTTTATGCGCTGCTCGCCCTGGGCCTGGCGGTCATCTTCGGGATGCTGCGCGTGATCAATTTCGCGCACGGCACGATGTATATGCTCGGAGCCTTCGCGACATACTACAGCGCGCAGCTCTTTCATCTGCCGTTCTTCGCCGCGTTGATCGTCGCGCCGGTGCTGGTCGGGCTCTTCGGACTCTTGCTCGAAACCACGTTGCTGCAGCGGCTCTACGACCTCGATCCCGTTTACAATCTGTTGCTCACGTTCGCGCTGACGCTGATCATCGAAGACGGGATGCGCAAGCTCGCGGGTCCGCTCGGTTCCCCGTACGCGGCGCCCGAGATCCTCTCCGGCGCGACGAACCTGGGCTTCATGTTCTATCCGACCTACAAACTCTTCGTGATCGTGGTCTCGCTGGCGGTCTGCGCCGTCGCCTGGTGGATCATCGAACGCACGATCGTCGGGGCCCGGATCCGGGCCACGGCGGAGAATCCGCGCCTGGTGCGGGCCTTCGGGATCGACACGCGCCGGCTGATGGCGATCACGTTTGCGATCGGCGTCGGTTTGGCGGCCTTGGCCGGCGTTCTGGCGGCCCCCACGACCAACGTTCAGCCCTCGATGGGCGATTCGATCATCATCGACACCTTCGCCATCGTGGTGATCGGCGGGCTTGGATCCATCACGGGTTCGATCGTCGCGGCCTTCACGCTCGGACTCGTGCAGACGGTAGCGGCGGTCTATTACCCGCCGATTGCCACCACGCTGATCTTCGTCGTCATGGTGGCCGTGATCGCGGTTCGACCGGCGGGATTGTTCGGAAAGGCCGAACGGCAGGCGTGAAAAACCGCTTGTGGCCGGTCTACGCCCTGGTCGGACTCGGTGCGTTGGCTTTTCCCAGAGTGCTCTACCCGATCGTCGCGATCGACCTGGTCTGCTTCGCGCTCTTTGCCGTGTCGTTCGATCTGCTGTTCGGATTCGTTGGGCTGTTGTCGTTCGGTCAGGCGATGTTCTGGGGCGGCAGCGGCTACGTCGTCGCCATCGTGCTCACGCACCTGCACGTCGATGCAGCGATCGCGGTCTTGGGCGGCGTGCTCTACTCGCTCATCTTGTCGCTGATCGTGGGCGCGCTCGCGGTGCGGCGCGCGGGGATCTATTTCGCGATGATCACGCTCGCGATCGCGCAGATCCAGTACTTCACCGTGTTCGTGTTCGGCGATCTCACCGGGGGCGAGAACGGCCTGCCGCTCAACGGGCGCGGGACCTTCTTCGGGCTGAACATCGAGAACGATAGCGTGTTCTATTACCTCACGCTGGCGATCGCCGTGCTCGCGGTGCTGTTCGTGATCCGGGCCACGCGCTCGCCGTTCGGTCAGGTTTTGCGGGCGATGCGTCAGAACGAGCCGCGCGCGATCGCCCTGGGGTACCGGGTGAACCGCTACAAACTCGCCGTGTTCGTGATCGCCGGAAGCCTCTCCGGGCTCGCCGGTGCGCTCTACGTGTTGGGGAACCGCCTGGGCAGCCCCGAGATGGTGGATTGGCACACGTCGGGCGCCGTGGTGATCATGGCGTTGCTCGGCGGTTCGGGCACGATCGTCGGCCCGGCGATCGGCGCCGGAGTGTACCAGAGCCTCGATTATTTCGTCTCGAAGACGCCGATCGGGGAAGACACGAATCTCGTGATGGGTGTCGTCTTCGCGCTCAGCGTCTTGCTCTTCCGGCGTGGAATCGTCGGTCAGTACCTCGCCTTAACCGCTCGCAAGAACGAATCATCGACTCCGCCGTGACGGCGTTTTCATTCTCCCGCGATGAAAGAGTTTCTCTCATGACGCAAACCGTTTCTCCGCTTGCCGGCCGGCCGCTGCTCTCGGCGATGTCGACCCGTCCCCTTGCGATCGGCTCGATTCTCGAGCACGCGGCGCGCGCGCACCCCCGCAAAGGCGTCGTTTCGCGGGAGGGCGACGGCGTCAGCCGCTTCAGCTACGCGGAGCTGCTCAAACGCGTCGCCAAGCTCGCTCACGCTTTGCGGGAACTGGGCGTGCAGCCGGGCGACCGCGTCGCGTCGTTTGCCTGGAACGGGCATCGGCACTTGGAACTGTACTATGCCGTTCCGATGATCGGCGCGGTGCTTCACACGGTCAACATCCGGCTCTTCCCCAATCAAGTGACCTTCATTCTCGATCACGCCGAAGACCGGATCGTGTTTTTCGATACGTCGCTGACGAGCCAGGTCAACGCGTTCCGCGCGCTGCAGCCGGACCAGCAGCGCACGTTCGTCGCGATGGGGGCAGCGCGCGAGGGCGTGGAGGGCGCCCTCGACTACGAAACGCTGCTCGCCGCGCAGCCGGATTCCTATCCCTGGCCCGAGGTCGACGAACGCGCCGCCGCGCTCCTGTGCTACACGTCCGCGACGACCGGCGATCCCAAGGGCGTGCTGTTCTCGCATCGTTCGACCTATCTGCACGCGCTCGCCGCGGGCTTGCCCAACTTCGTCGGGCTGCACGAACGCGACCGGGTTCTGCCGGTCGTGCCGATGTTCCATGTCAACGCTTGGTCGTTTCCGTTTCTCGCGCCGCTCGTCGGGGCGGATCTGATCTTGCCGATGGAACGGCTGGACGCCGCGAGCCTGATCGAACTCGTGCACGACGAGCACGTCACCTGCGCGGCCGGGGTGCCGACGGTCTGGATGGCGGTGCGTGACCGCCTGCACGCCGAGGGCCGGCGGCTTCCGGAGTTGCGGCGCGTGATCATCGGCGGGGCGGCGATGCCGAAATCGCTCTTCGACGGGCTGGCCGAGTTGGGGATCGAAGCCGTGCACGCCTGGGGGATGACCGAAATGTCGCCGATCGGGGTCATCAACTCGGCCGCCTCGGAACTCGACGCCGACCCCCGCTTGCAGCGCCGGGAACGCTACAAAGCCGGCCGCTTCGTTCCGATCGTCGAGTGGCGGCTGGTCGACGAGTACGGCGCCGACCTGCCGGCAGACGGCGTCTCGCGCGGCGAACTGCTCGTGCGTGGGCAGGCGGTGACGGAATCGTACTTTCGCAACGAAGCCGCCACCGCGGCCGCGTTCGAGCCGGGCGGCTGGTTTCACACGGGCAACGTCGCGACGGTCGATGAATTCGGTTATCTCGACATCGTCGATCGCGTGAAAGACTTCATCAAGACCGGCGGTGAGTGGATATCCTCGAACGAGGTGGAGAACGTGATCATGGGGCATCCGGCCGTGCGTGAAGCGTGCGTGTTCGGCTTGCGTCATCCGAAGTGGCAAGAGCGGCCGGTGGCGGCGGTCGTCGCGCGCGACGGGCAGGTGCTCACCGAGGATGAACTGCGGACCTGGCTCGCGGATTATCTGGCGAAGTGGCAGATTCCGGATCGGATTTTCTTGGTCGACGAAATTCCGCGCTCGGGCGTCGGCAAGTTTCTCAAGCGCGAATTGCGCACCCGGTACGCCGACCTCTTCGCCGGCGAATCAGAGACGTGAGGCGGATCGAACCATGACCCAGCACCTCAGCAAACTCGTCACCTTGGATGAGGCGGCCGATCTGCGCGCCGCGGCGACGCCGGCGTTCGAACCGGCCGCGCGGCCGCTCGCGCCCGGCGTGTCGAGCCTCTTCGGCAGCGACGCGCCGTTCGGCTCGCCGGCCTTTGCCGCCCGCGACGCGGGCGACATCACGCCGCAGGCCTGCGTCGCGCCGCCCGAGGCCATCCCGGGCTGGCGCGCCTCGGGTTCGCTCTGGCCGGGCGAACGCTTTACGCTGCGTATCCCGCGCGCTTGGAACGGGCGGCTCGTCGCCGCCGTCGCACCGGGTCAGCGCAGCGAGTTCGCTTGCGACCGGCTCTTCGGCGATCCGCTCCTAGCGCGCGGCTTCGCCTACGTCTGCGGCAACAAGGGCAACGGCGACGGCGCCGCGCTCTTGGAAGCGGGCGCGGCCTTCAACGTCGCGGGCGTGCGGCTGCCGAGGTTCTTTCTGCCCGACAAGCGCAGCGTCGTCTTTTGGCAGCACGGTCCCGGTCACCTGATCGAGCGCTGGCTCGACGAGATGCTCACGATCACCGATATCGCGCAGGACGTCGTGGCAAGCACCTGTGGCCGGGCACCGGAGGCGACCTACGCGATCGGCGTGTCGAACGGCGGTTACGTCGTTCGGCGTGCGATCGAGGAGAGCGATCGCTTCGCGGGGGCGCTGGCGTGGAATGCCGTGATGTGGTCGCCGCACGGCAATCTGTTGAACAGCCTCGCGGAAGCGATCGGCGCGATCCAAGCGGGTGACCCCGGGCGGTTGGTCGAGTTGGGCTTCCCGCCGGACATCGCCGCCGCTTCCGGGACGGGTTCGCTCTATCAGAAGAACTTTGCCGCCTACTGGTACATCACGCTCTGGTTGCACGCCATGCATATCGATCCGGAGACGTCGATCGCCTACGGCAACGTCCGCGATCCCTTGCCGGCCGAATCGTGGTTGCCGCGGATCGCGCAGTGGCGCCAGGACCGCTCGCCGCACATCGCCGAGCGGATCGCTCGCTTCTCGAATACCGGCGACATTCGCTGCAAGTTGATCGATCTCGCCTCGGAGTACGACCACCTCGTGCCGCCCAAACTCAACTTCGAACCCTATGCCAAACTGGTCGCCGCGGCGGGCAAGAGCGATTCGTATCGCGCGACGCTGATCCCAAACGCGCAGCATGTCGATACCTGGTCCGAGGACCCGGAGTATCCGTCGTTGCGGCCCGGCTATCCGGCGGTGATGCGGGCGTGGGATGAGTTGACGGCGTGGGTTGAAGGCGGCTGACTTACGAGCGGGCGCGTCGCCTCCCCAGCCGGTAGGCGACGAGCGCTCCGGCCGCGCCGGCGAGCGCGAGTGAGGCGAGTGCGAACACGAGGATGCCGCGCGTGGTTACGACACTCACACCGCCCTCGTCGGTGCACGCGCGAAACGCGCTCGCCGTGAAGACGACCGCCGCGCAGCGATAGGTCGGCCAACTGCGCGCATCGATCTCCGAGGGCGCGCCGCTGTCGTAGAGGTGCGCGAAGCGCGCGCGCAGTGCCGGATCCCGGTCGAGCCGGTGCTGCAGATCGACCAGCGCCGCGCCGCTCACGCCCTTCACGCCCAGGGAGTCGAAGCCGCCCAGATCGTGCCAGCGCGTGCCGTCGAAAGCGTGGTCTTCGACGTCGCGCAGCGTTCCGCCGGGATCGACCTCGGCGGTGAGAAACGCCGGCGCGTTGCGGAAGATCGGCGAGATCGCGGGCACGAGCAGCACCGGAACGGGGTGCGCCGGCGTGCCCGCGATCCGGTACGCGAACATATGCGTGTGCCCGGCGACGACGAGCGCGACGCCGGCGTGCGGATCGGCGATCGCCCCGAGCAGAGCGTCGCGCGGGCCCGCATCCAGAAACGGCACGACCACCAGCCGGTGGGCGAGATGCGCGGAGGAATAGGCGTCGATCCCCGGTGGGATGTGCAGGATGATCCAGTGTCTGCCGGGCGCGTGCAACGCGCGCCGGAGTTCTGCGATGGTCGCTGCCGCCGGGTTGCCGGCGGGCCCGCACGGGCGATAGCGCGGCGACCAGAACACGTCGTCGATCACGACGGCTTGCGTGTGCGCGATCGGCAGGGTCGTGGTGTAGAAGCCGTCGCGCGCGAAGCCGGCCGCGAACGACGGTGCCGCGCCGCGGCGATTGACCAGCGGTGCCCACGCGTTCGCGACCTCGCGCAGAAACGCGGAGCGCGGCGCGAGCGCGTAGTCGCCGCAGGCCGAGTCCTCGTTCCCCAGCGCCATGACGAATTGCGCGTGCGGAAAGGCCGCACCGAAGCGGCGGGCGAGGTCGCGCATCGTGTCGGCGGCGCGCGGCCAATCGAACGCATGGGCCAGATAATCGCCGCCGAGCACAATGACCGGGGGGTGCGGATCGACGCGTTTCATCTCCGCGATCGCCGCGGAGAGCAGCGCGGGGTTGGTGTCGTAGCCCGCACCGGCCGGCGTGGTGCTGTGGTTGCGCGGATTCACGTGCAGGTCGCTGACGAACAGCCACGGCGCGGCGCTCGCCGGACCGGTGGCCGCGCAGGCGAGCCCGGCGCCGAGCGCGACCGCCAGCGCCAGGCAGCGGATCCGGCGCAGCGTTATTCGCGCACGAAACGGCTGCGATAGACGGACGGCTTCCAGAGCGATTCCGCCGGTGCGCTCCAGGTGTGCACGAGGCGCGTGAAGGGCCAGATCGTGCATAGCAGCAGCCCCGCGATCACGTGTGCTTGCAGGAAGACCGGTGCGCCGGCGATGAGCCGCGGGTCGGGCGTGAGCGTGAGCAGGCCGCGGAACCAAACGCTCACCGTCGCGCGGAAGTCGTAGCCGGGATCGAACAAGTTCACGCTCGTCTCGCACAGACCAAAGACGATGATGATCGCGAGCAAGGCGTACGAGAGCCCATCCAGACCCGTCGTCCGCTTGCGCAGATGCTTGTTGGTCAACCGGCGATAGAGCAGAATCCCCAGGCCGACCAGGCTGACCGAACCGGCGAGGATGCCGCCGTCGATCGCGATCCAGCGGTAGAGAAACGGATTCTCGCCCGCCGCCGTCACCAGCGACTCCGGGACGAGTAAGCCCAGTGCGTGGCCGGCAAGCGAGGCGATAATGCCGTAGTGGAAGAGCATGCTGCCCAGGCCCAGCGAACGCTTTTCGCCGGCCTTGATCGTGCGGTTCGTCCATTGGAAGCCGTCGGCGCGGTAGCGCCAGATGTGTCCGCCGATCGAGATCACCAGGCACGCATACGGAAACACGACCCATATGGCAATCGTCATCGAGTTTGCAGCCATCAGGGTGTCTTTCTGCGGCGCGGGACGACGGGCCCTGTACGCCTCACGGCGAGCCGAACGCGCCTCGCCGGCTCGCCGCGCCGCGCGCGAAGAGCACGTTCCCGCTGAATCCCAAGAAGGCGGCAAACCCGGCGATTCCGGCGATGCCGAAGAGGTCGTTTTGCTGGGCGACCAGGCCCAGCGTGCCCAGCAAGACGGCGACTTGCGCCGCTGCGAACGTGAACCAGCTCGTGCGCGGGTCGAGTAGGCCGTCCGCAGCCTCGTCGCCGCCCTCCAGCGTCGCGATGAGGCGCACGCCGAGCTGATGCATGTGCGCGTTCACCATCTGGCCGAGCCAGCCGGCGAGCGCGACGAAGATGCCGACCGTCAAGGTCGCGGCGCCGAAGCGGTTGCCGGCCACCAGCGCGACGGCGACGAGCAGCCAAATCAGGGCGGCGAGTGCAAAGGCCTGCGGCGGCCGGTGGGGAGCCGCCGCCCGGCGCGCGATATCCAGACCATCAAAGGCGTAGGCGAGCGCCCCCACGCCGACCGCAAGCAGGCCCAAATCGAGTACGGCGTCGGAGCGCAGGGCGATCCCCGCGGCGGCGGCGATGCTGCCCGCAGTGAGCGCGTTGCCGATCGCCCCGTGGACGGCGGCAAAACGCGATTCGGCGCCGAAGATCGGGCCGAAGGTGCGGGTCGAAACCCCGGTTGCCAGGATCGTGAGCCAACCGACGATCCCGAGCACCGCATGGGCCGGCGCGAGACGCAGCACGTCGTTCGCAAGCCCGGGGCCCAAGAAGAAGGCGAAGACATAGCCGAGGGCGGCCGTGATGCCCAGCACGAGCAGCGCCAACGCGAGTGCCGCGGCGACGGACCGTTGTTGGCGGCCCGGCCCCGCGTGCGTAAGCGTCCCCAGGGCCGCCAACAGATACACCACGAGCGAGATGATGACGACGCTCGACCCCAGCGGCAGGAGCGGTTGCACGCCGAAACCCAGGCCGGCGCAGAGTAACGCGGCCCCGATCACGAAGATGATGATCGCTCCGCGCGCGCGGGTCTGGCCCCGCCACGTTGCGCCGGTGAATCCCGGGATGACGTGGATCAAGACCGCGAGCGCGATCGTCGTGATCCAGCCGAGCGCGACCAGATGAACCCAGGCTAGCTCGAGCCCGAAGCTCAGCGCCCCGGGCCGGGCGGCGCTCGCCAAGACCAGCCACGACAGGCCGTAGGCTACGTGTCCGGCGACCAGGCTCCCGGGCGGTATCCAGGGCAACGCCTTGGGGGCGCTCATCGTCTGGTTTCGATCGGAGGGCAACGGGGGTTCCTTTCCGGGCGGGGATCGGTAGGCCGGTTCAGTACCAAGTCGGCTATGCCTTTGCCGCCGCGGCGCCTCATCATGCACGTCGGAATGCACAAGACCGGTACGAAAGCGCTGCAATCGTATCTGCTGGAAAACCGCCTGCGATTGGCCGAAGGCGGAGTCCACTACCCGATCGCCGGACTGGTCCATTTCGGCGGCGACAACTACAGCCCGGGCCACCATCAGATCCCATTCGACTTCTTTTCGGAAGGCGGGAGCGCGAGCTTCGCCGCCGTGCTCCAGCAGATGCGGCTCGTGCAGGCCGCGACGGTCGTGCTGAGTTCGGAAGAGTTTCTGCCGCTCATGGACCTGCCGGGGGCGGTCGAGACGATCGTCACCTCCGCCCGCGAGCTGGGCTACGAACCGGCAGCGGTCGTCTATCTGCGCGCGCAGCCCGACTCGCTCGAATCGACCTATTCGGAGCTCGCGAAGGGATCGCGGGCCGCGAACATCGAGGACCTCATCGATCAGGCGCTCCGCGACGGGCGCTTCAAATCCCCCAACCACGACCGCACCTTCGAGTTGACCTATTCGCGCATCGTCGAGCGGCTCGAAGCGATCTTCGGCTCCGGCAACGTGATCGCGCGCGCCTACCATCCGGAGCGCGGTTCGGACTACGGACACACGGACTTTCTCGAAGTCGTCGCGCGCGCGCGCGGCGGCCTACGGCTCGAAAATCTCCAGAACACGCGGCCGCGCGCCAACGAGCGCGTGACGCTGCGCCGGCTCTTTGCCAACATCGCGCAGCTCAAAGAAGTCGCGTTCGATCCAGAGTCCTTCGTACGCGAACGGTTTCCGCAAGTCGATCCGGCGGAGCTGGAGCGCCCGTTCTCGCTGATCACCCGCTACGATCGCGAACGCTTCCTGGCGCGCTTCGCCGGGGATAACGCAGCGCTCAACGCGCGGTTCGACACGGATATTCCGTTCGTTTCGGTGGCCGACATCGTCATGAGCGATGCGGACGAAGCGCGCGCACAGGAACACCGCGCGCTGCTCGCGGCGGTGCTCCTGGCGACGGCCTAGCGGCTTATTGCGAGCTGAGCCGTTGGTTACGGTTGTTGAGGATGTAGACCTTATCGGCGTGGCGCACGCCGAGGAACTTCTGATCGTACACGATGCCGACGTAACGCCCCGGCCGCACGTCCTTCATCTGGTACGTGGTCTTGCCATCGCCGGAGAAGACCTGATCGAACTTCGGCAGGATCTCGAACCCGAGCGTTTGCTTGGTTCTGGGGTCTTCGACTTTGATCGAATTGACCGCGACATGCGTGACAATTCCGTAGAACGTCGATGCCGCTGATGCGACGTTCGGGATAAATGCGGCTGCGGCGAATGCGCAGGCGGCTGCAAGCGTACGAATGCGTGTTGCGTTCATGTTCAGAGCATACCCACGGTCGCTTCGCATTAACCGTACGCATTTTTCAGAGCTTGCGACCCTCAGCGCAGTAGCACGCGCTCCATGAACGCCACCGCCGCGCGGGCTTTCGCGCCGAAGGGCGGATAGAGCGCACCGATCGTGCTCACCGGGCCCATGCGGACGACCGCCTTCTCGTGCGAGAGCGCGCGAAAACCGCTGCTTCCGTGGTAGGCACCCATCCCGCTCGCGCCGACGCCGCCGAAGGGGACGTTGGGGCTCACGAAATGGAGCAGCGTGTCGTTGACGGTCGCGCCGCCGGCGGGCAGCGCGAGGATGCGTTCGAGTGCGTCACGCCCGCTGCCGAAAGCGTAGAGCGCGAGTGGCTTTGGTTGCGTGCGGAGCGTGGCGAGCGCCGCGTCGAGATCGTCGTAGGCCACGATCGGGAGGACCGGGCCGAAGATCTCCTCGCGCAGCAGCGGCGCATCGAACTCGACGCCGGTGACGACGGTGGGCTCGATATAGCGCGTCGCGGCGTCGCGTGCGCCGCCGAAGGCGAGCGTCGCGCCGCGTGCGAGCGTTTGATCGAGCAAGCCGGTAATGCGTGCAAACGCCGCGTCGTCGATGATCCGGCAGTAGTCGCCGGACCGGGCGCGGAGTTCGGCGGTCGCACCGTACATCGCGGCGAACCGCGCGCCGAGCGCCGCCGCCAGCGCGGCGACGTGCTCGCGCGGTGCGAGCACGTAGTCCGGCGCGATGCAGGTCTGCCCGGCGTTGACGCCCTTGCCCCAGGCGATCTTGGCGGCCGCACGTGCAACGTCGGCGTCCGGGGCGAGAATCGCCGGCGACTTCCCGCCCAACTCGAGCGTGACGCTCGCAAAGGTCGCGGAGGCCGCAGCCATGACCTGACCGCCGACCGCGGTGCTGCCGGTAAAGAAGAGGTGGTCGAACGGTAGCGTTGTGAGGTATGCGGCCGAATCTGCTTCACCGCCGGCGAACGCGACTTCGTCGGCCGGGAACGCATCGGTGAGGATCGCGGCAAGCACGGCGCGCGTGTGCGGTGTCTTTTCTGAGGGCCGAACGAGCGCGCGGTTTCCGGCTGCGAGCGCGGCGATCAGGGGTGCCAGCGCGAGCAGAAAGGGATAGTTCCACGGGGCGAGGATCAGCACGACCCCGCGGGGTTCGGACCGGATCTCGCTCGTCGCGCCGAACAACGACGGCGGCGTCGCGACTCGCCGGGGCGCCATCCACTCCGCGACGTGCTTTCGCGCGTGGCGCAACTCGGCGAGCGTCATAACGATCTCGGTCACTTCCGCTTCGATCGCCGGCTTGCCGAAGTCTTCACGGAGGGCCACGCGGATCGCGTCGCGCCGTCGCAGGATGGCCCGTTCGAGTGCGGTGAGTCGCGCCCGCCGCTGGGCTGCGGTCCACATCGGCTCCCGGCGCGACGCGCCGCGCAGACGCTCGAAACCGGCCGCGAGTGTGCTGAGTTCGGAGGGCGTTGCAATCATGAGCCGGGCTCCCTATGATGGGACGGCAAGCGCCTGGTCATCGTGCCGGCGCCCGCTTGCAGAAGCAGTTTTCTCGGGCACGGTCCCTTTACGAATACTTGATGCATTCCCCACCCGGCCCTCTGGAGGCCCCTGGATTTGGTCTCTCCCGTGCCGATAGGAATACTACCAGAGCAGTGCGCATGGGGTGATTCGGACATGGATGTTCCCGAGAATCTCGATACGTTCTTGCAACAGCTCATCAAAGAGGATGGGCTCAGCGAGACGATACAATTAGAGGACGAAGACCGTGCGTTTATCGACCGCATCATTCGTTCAATTACGACCGGAAGCAAGGGCATCTTCGTCGTGCTGCATCCCAATGACCGGATGCAATATATGCTCCTGAATACCAATCGCCCCGGGGCGATCGCGCTGCTTGCGAAAGTCATGCAGCGCACCGCCGAGGCTCTCGAAGCGGACCTCGAGTAACTGCTCGGCGCGTTCGCCGCGCTACTCGGCGCCCAACTCGCCGGGGAAGCGATCAGCCGGGCACTGAGCCTGCCGATCCCCGGACCGATCATCGGCCTCGTTCTGATGCTCGCGTTTCTGATCGTCCGGCGCGACGTGCCCGCCAAGCTCGAATCGACCTCGCGCGGGTTGCTGTCGTATCTTTCGTTGCTGTTCGTCCCCGCGGGCGTCGGCGTCGTGCGGTACCTCGATCTGCTCGCACACTATTGGGTGCCGATCGCCGCGGCGATCGTTGGCTCGACGGCATTGACGATGATTGTCACCTGGGCCGTGATGCACGCGCTCTCGCGCCGGCGGCGCGCCGCATGAACGCCGGCGTCGGCGGCCTCTGGGTTTACCTCAGTACGAGCCCGCTGCTCGGCTTGACGCTGACGCTGCTGGCCTATCTCGGGGCGGATCGCGTCTGGCGCCGCCTCGGGCAGCCGGCGCTGCTGCAACCGGTGCTCGTCGCGATCGTTGCGATCGTGCTTCTCCTGCGGCTGACGAACACGCCCTACGAGCGCTACTTCGACGGCGCGCAGTTCGTGCATTTCCTGCTCGGCCCGGCGACGGTCGCGCTCGCGATCCCGCTCTATCGCAACCTGAAGTTGATTCGCGAGGACGCCGCGGCCGTGCTGGTCGCGCTGCTGGCGGGTTCGATAACCTCGATCGTCGCCGGCATCCTCATCGCGCAGGTGCTCGGCGCACCCGAGATCCTCGTGCGTTCGATCGCGCCGAAATCCGTCACCGCGCCGATCGCGATGGCGATGAGCGAGAAGATCGGCGGCATCCCCTCGCTGACGGCGGCGCTCACGATCCTCACGGGGATCACGGGCGCCGTGCTCGCGACGATCGTCTTTCGCGAACGGCCGCCGGATTGGGCGGCCCGTGGGCTGGGCATCGGGACCGCGTCGCACGGCATCGGCACGGCGCGCGCCATCGCGCTCGACAGCGTCGCGGGGGCCTTTTCGACCGTCGCGCTCGGCGCGAACGCGATCCTGACCTCGCTGCTGGTGCCGCTCGTCGCGGCCGTGCTGATGCGCTAGCGGCTGCTAGGGGCTGGCGGTTCCCGTTCGTCGCGAGCGCGGCAGCGCGAGCCGGGCGGTCATCGCTTTCGTCGGCAACCGGATATCGCGCGCCAGTTTGCAGGCCGCGAGGAACTTGATCGTGAGCCAGGTGAAATCGAACTCGAACCAGCGCAAGCCATGCCGCGCCGACCACGGGAACGCATGGTGGTTGTTGTGCCAGCCTTCACCCCATGCGAGCAGCGCGACCCACCAGTTGTTGGTCGAACGGTCGCCGGTGCTGAATGTCTGGTAGCCGTCGTGATGGGCGGCGCTGTTGACCAGCCACGTGATGTGGTAGGTCGCGACGCTGCGTAAGAAGATGCCGTAGATCACCCACGACCAGCCGCCGATCGCGAGCAGCAGGAGCCCCAGGCCGATCTGCCACCAGAGATACGTCCGATCGAGAAAAACGTAGAACGGGTCGCGCACGAGATCGGGTGCCAAGCGGTGTTGTTCGGCGAGTGACGGCCGCGCGTCGTTGCGCTGATAGAGCCACTGCATGTGCGCCCAGCGCAGGCCGCGGTGCACGTCGTGCGGATCGCCTTCGCGATCGGTATGCGCGTGATGCGCACGATGGGTGGCGACCCATTCGATCGGGCCGCCTTGAAGTGCGAGCGTCCCCAAGATCGCGAACGCGTATTCGAGCGGCTTGACCACTTTGAGGCTGCGATGCGTGAGGATGCGGTGGAAGCCGAGGCAGATGCCGAGCGCACCGGTCATATAGTAGAGCACGAGGCCGACGGCGAGCCCGCTCCACGAGAACATGTGGGGCAGGAAGATACCCAGGGCGCCGACGTGGACGACGGCGAGCCCGATGCCGGTAGCGGCTGTTTGCGGGTCGCGAGTGCGCGAGGCTGTTTGCATGAGGACTCGTGCGTGAAGCGGCGGCGAAATCCTGGGTGCGCAGTGCGAAGATTCAGTGCGGAACGCAATCCAAGCGCGCTTCGTGGAGGTCGATTCCGAGGATCGCGCAGCGCGCTGCAAGGCCGATGCCCACGTGGCCGTCGTGCCGGCTGCGCACGACGGTGATCTCCGTTGCACCGAGATCGAGGGGCCCGGCACGTGCGTCGAGCGCTTGCCCAACGAGCGTATCGGAGGTGCCGACGACGCCGGCGACGTTTCCCGCGCGGCTGACCGGAAAATCGGCGTGTTGCCGGTACCAGTCGTAGCCGATCGCGACGAGCGCATCATCACCCGTGTCGAAGAGCGCGGCCTGCGTTTGATTCGCGACCGTCAACGCAACGTAGGGGAGCCCGCCCTCGAAGGTCAGCGGAATCGTCGTCCCGCGCGGCGCGGCCGACGGCGGGCCAAGTCGAAGCGTGTGTGTACTGGCGTTTACGTCGAGTCGCATCGCGCTCAGGATATCGCTGCCGACGACCACGTCGTAGCCACGATCGCGCGTCGAGGGGAGGACCTCGAAGTGCAGCGGGGCGACGTTCGCGTTCGCGATCGTCAGCGGGCCCGCGTCGACCGTGCCGGTTACGTAGGTCTCGAAGCTGCGCACGGTCAACTGGCCTTCGGGTTCGCGACCGAGCCGCTCGGCAACCGTGAGGGTGATCGAACTCGGCGTACTGCCGGTATCGAACAAGCAGCGCAGCGCCAAGCGCTCGAGACGGCACGGAACGACGAGCGCGTGCCCGGCGGGGCCTGCTGCCAGCGCCAGGGGTGGGTCGAACCGGATGCGGGGACCCGCCGGCGGGACGAGCGGTTCGTTGTCACGTTCGACGCGGTCGAAGCGTAGCGGGGAAAGCATGGCCGCGCCGCCGGCTCGTTGCGGCGGCCCGAAGCTCACGCTCGGGGATCCCGCCGGGCCGCTCGCTGCCGCGGGCAGGCTCGTGCGCGGATCGATCGAGACCTGCATCAGCGTTCCGCCGGCGGCGCGGACGGCGAACGAGCCCGGACCGGCGGCCTCGACCGTGCCCGCGAAGTCCGGCTCAGCGAAGCGCAACGAGGCGATCGCCGCGAGCGTCCGCTGATCCCGGGTTGCCTGGGCGCTTGCGGGGTAGCTCTCGCCGTTGATCCCGAACGCGAAGAGCCGCTCGCCGTCGAACCACGTTCCGGTACACACGTTCCCGGCGCATTCGCGGACGAGTTGTCGCGCGCCGAGCCGTTGATCGGTGATCGTGTAGCGGATATCGTCGCGCACGACCGTCGCCGTGCCGCGCAGCGGAACGCTCGCCGGATGCCCGCCGGCGGCCGCGACTTGGGCGAGCGCGGGCAGCGTGACGCCCAGCGCCCCGGCGGCCGCCAGGGGAACGAACGCGCGCGGGAACGCACTTCCCATCGCCATGGCGTTCCATCCCATCGACGGCTATCTTCTCGACGGTGAGCCCTCGAAAGCCCCGGCCATCGCCGCCGTCCTTGCCGAGCGTTCCGATCTTCCGGCCGCGGCGCCGTTCTACCGTGCGCTTGCGATCGTCGGCGCGAAGGCCGCCGACGAGGCGTTGATCGCGCTGCGCTTGGTACTGGGCGGACGGCCGCCCGACGACGACGCGATCCGGCGCGTGCGCGCCATCTTGACGCGCGTACGTTCGGGTGATGAGCAAGCGCGCGCCGCGTATGCAGCGGAAGTCGGGCCGGCCTAACCGAGACGATTCGCGCGCGGGCGCCGTTACTGAGCACGTATGCCGGTACGCCATCTTGCGTTCGTGCTCGCGGTCGTACTGCTCGGCGCCTCGCCCGCGCCGGCTGACCCGCCGGGAGCGGACCGTCCTCATCCCGCGCATCTCGACGGCGTCGTCCACGATGTCGACTTCGGCACGGGCGTCGTCACGCTCGAATCCGCCGGCCGCAGCTTTGCCGTCACGGTCCCGGGAACCACGCCCATCAAAGAAGGCACGGCGACTCGCTCGATCATCGACTTCAAAGCCGGCGTGACGCGCCTGCACATCGAGGGCAGCGCGCTGGGCCGGCACGTCACCGCCGCGAGTATCGAAATCAAGGTGTGAGCGAACTGCTGGCGCTCGCGCGCAGCGTGTTTTGCGTCGGCTTTCCGGGGGCGTGCATCGCCGATGCCCCGCTCGACGAGTTGTGCGCGTTCGGTCCGGGTGCGATCGTGCTCTTCGCCCACAACGTCGGCGCGCTCGGGGAGACGCGCGCGCTGATCGCGGAGCTGCGCGCGCTCGCGCCGCTCGCGCCGTTGATCGCGGTCGATCAGGAAGGCGGGCGCGTGGCACGGTTCGGAGCGGAGTTCGTCGCGGAACTGCCCGCGCCGATGGCCGTCGCCGCAGCCGGCGATCCGCTCGCCTGCGAACATCTGGGACGCCTTGCGGGACGCGATCTCGCGCGGCTCGGCGTGAGCGTGGACTTCGCGCCGTGCGCCGATCTCGCGTTGCACGCGGCGAACGCCGTGATCGGCAACCGCAGTTACGGCGACGATCCCGCGCGGGTCGCACGCTTCGTGACCGCGTTCGCGCGCGGACTCGAGATGGCCGGCGTCGCGGCCACCCTCAAGCACTTTCCGGGCCACGGTGACACCAGCGTGGATTCGCACGCCGCGTTGCCGCGTTTGGGCGCCGGCGAAGCGCTCGCGCGGGCGCGCGATCTCGTGCCGTTCGTCGCGGCGATCGGGGCCCGGGCCGCATCGATCGTGATGAGCGCGCACGTGCTCGCCGCCTTCGATCCCGCCGCTCCGGCGACGCTCTCGGCGCGCGTGCTCGGCGAGCTGCTGCGCGGTGAACTCGGGTTCAGCGGCGTGATCGCAACCGACGATCTCGAAATGGATGCGATTGCGAACGGGACCGGCATCGCGAACGGCGCCGTCGCCGCGCTTGCCGCAGGCGCCGATCTCTTGCTGATCGGCCACCGGCTCGACAACGCCGTTGCGGCGGCGGAAGCGATCGTCGCGGCGATCGGCCGCGGCGAACTCGCGCGCGCGCGACTCGAAGATGCGGCGGCGCGCGTGCGCGCGCTGCGTGCCGCGCACGCCGGGCCGGCGCCCGCGATCGAGGTCGATCCGGGCGCGCCTCTCGCGGTCGCGCGCCGGGCCGTCACCGTGATCCGCGGCTCGCTACGGCTGCGCGCGGACAGACCCGTCACGGTGCTTTCCTTCGAGGACACGGTGCGGCCGTCGCTTTCGGCGGCGCTGCGCGCGCGGCGCCGGCAGAGCGAGTTGATGCGCGTCGCGCTCGAACCGCAGGCCGACGATCTCGACCTTCTGCTGGCGCATTTGACGGCGCTGGGCGACCGCGACTTCGTCGTCGTGACGCGCGCGGCGCACCGCCATCCCGCGCAAGCCGCGGCCGTGGGCAAGGTCCTCGCGGCCGTCCCCGGCGCGCTGGTCGTCTCGGCACGCGAGCCGTACGACATCGCGGTGCTGGGCGCGGCGCGCAACCTCGCCTGCATCTACGGCGACGAACGCGTCTCGCTCGAGGGCTGCGCCGACGTGCTCTCGGGAGGGGCCGAGCCGGCCGGCGTGCTGCCCATCGATGATCCGCGCCTTCGCTGAGGTCGACGCGCTGGTTCGCGAGGGGCTCGGTACGTCGTACAGCGCGGCGGTCGTGCGCATCGCGAGCGGCGGACGGCCGCGCTTCGCGCGCGCATATGGAACCGTCACGAGCGCACCCGGTGCCGCGCCGGTCGCGATCGACGCGCGCTTCGATCTCGCGTCGATCACGAAGGTCTTCGTCGCGACGGTTGCGCTTGCGCAGGTTGCCGACGGTTCGCTCGCGCTCGACGCGACGCTGACCGGCCTCGTCCCCGAATGGCGCGACGATCCGCATGCGCCGATCGTCCTGCGCTCGATCCTCGCGCACGATGCGGGCTTTCGCTCGGGCGCCGATTACCGCACGCTCTTGGGTGCCGACGTGGAACGCTTCGCGCTCTGCACGCCGCTGATCTGCACGCCACGCGAACGCGTCGTCTACAGCGATCTGGGGTACATCGCGCTCGGGACGATCCTCGCGCGCCGCGCCGGGCGCGGCCTCGCAGCGCTGGTCCTCGAAGAACTCGCCCGGTTCGGCGCGCGGGCGACGCGCTACGGTGCCATCCCCGGCGAAATCGCGGCGATTCCGGCGACCGAGCGCGAGGCCTGGCGGGGCCTGGTGTGGGGCACCGTGCACGACGAAAAGGCGGCGCTGCTGGGCGGCGTTGCGGGTCATGCCGGACTCTTCGGCACTGCCGCCGACGTCGAACGGCTCGGTGAATGGTATCTGGCTGCGCTTCACGGCCGCCCGACGCCGCTGGATCCCGGCTTGGCGCGCGAAGCCGTGCGCGAGCAGGCCTTCGATCCCGTCTTGCGGCGCGGCCTCGGCTGGGCGCTCAAGACGACCGACGAGAACTCGTGCGGGACGCGCATGTCGAGGACTGCGTTCGGCCATACCGGGTTCACGGGGACCTCGTTCTGGGCGGATCCCGAGCGCGACGCGAGCGTGACGATCTTGACCAACGCCGTGCATTTCGGCCGGGCCGATCTGCGCCCGGTGCGGGCCGCGATCTGCGACGCCGCGCTCGAGGAACTCGACCGGTGATCGTTGCCGGCGTGCTCTCGGGGACCTCGCTCGACGGGATCAACGTCGCGCTCGTCGACGTGCGGCCCAGCGGATCCCGGTACGAGCTTGCGCTGCACGCGTTCGAGACGCTGCCCTTCGCCGGCGAGTTGCGCGAGCGCGTGGCGGCGGCGTTTGCGCCGGTGTTGATCGACGCGCTCGACGTCGCGGCGCTCCACGCCGACGTCGGCGCGGCCTTCGGTGCGGCGGTGGCACGAGTTGCGGCGGGCCGGCGGCTGGACCTGGTGGCCTCGCACGGCATCACGCTCGCGCACGACGGCGCGGCCGCGCGCACGCTTCAAATCGGCGATCCGTTCCGCATCCGCGAGGCGACCGGCGCGACGGTGGCCTACGATTTTCGCAGTGCCGACACGGCGGCCGGCGGTCACGGCGCGCCGCTCGTGCCGTATTTCGACGCGCTCGTGCTCGGTGGTGCAGACGAGGACCGCGTCGCGCTCAACCTGGGCGGGATCGCGAACCTCACCGTCCTTCCGCGGGGCGCCGGTTTCGCGCAGGTCGTCGCATTCGACAGCGGCCCGGCGAATCTCCCGATCGACACCTACGTGCGCTTGCGCAGCGGCGGTGCGCAACGCTACGACCGTGACGGAACGCTCGCCCGTGCCGGGCGCGCCGATGAAACGCTGCTCGCTGAGTTGCTCGCAGATCCGTATTTCGCGCAGCCGCCGCCGAAATCGACCGGCCGCGAACGCTACGGCGCGCCCTTCGTGGCACAGTATCGCGCAGCGCTCGACGCGCTGTCCTTCGCCGATGCGGTAGCGACGCTGGCCGCGCTCGCCGGACGCACGGCCGCGGCCGCGGTCCGTGGCTACGCCCCGGCCGGCGCGACCGTCATCCTCAGCGGCGGCGGCGCCCACAATCCGGCGCTCGTCGCCGCGCTCGCCGCAGGCTTGCCGTCCGCGCGAATCGTGACGAGCGCCGCGTTCGGCATCGATCCCGACGCCAAGGAGGCGGTCGCGTTCGCGCTCCTCGGCTACGAGCTCTTGCGCGGGCGCGCCGCCGGACTCCCCAACGTCACCGGCGCGCGCGGCGCGCGGCTCCTAGGGGCGCTCGCCCCAGCCGGCCTCGCAGACCTGCTCACGCGCCTCCAAGCCGAATGCGCGGCTTCTTCGTAGAAGTTCCGGCGTCGAGCCGGGCTGCGAGCCTGGCCGGTGCTACGAGGCGGTAGCTCTCGACGATCCAGTCCTCGAGGATCGCCGGCGGCGGCCCCGTGCGTTGCAGCGGAACGACGACCCAGCCGGCCTTTCCGAGATTATAGCCCATCGGCCGCGCGCCGGGGACCGCGAGCGCGGCGGGATGCGATTCGACGAGCTTGACACCCAGCACCGCATCGGGTGCATCGCCCTCGCCCAAGAACACGAAGATCTTCTTGTTGACTTTGGCCACGCGGTCTCCCCACGGAAACTCTTCGTGCGCTTCGGGCAGCGCTAACGAAAACGCCCGCAGCCGCTTCCACAGCGCGCTCGGCACGACTACCGCTCCTCGATGCGCAGGCCGACGGCGTAGAGCCAAAGCGAGAGGACGCGCGCCAGCCGCTCGCGTTCCAAGACGTAGTGGCGTGCGCGGCCGTCGCGCCGCACGGTGATCAGGCCCGCGCGCACGAGGATGCCGAGGTGGCGGCTCGTCGTCGGCCACGAGTGCGAGAAGCGGAGCGCGACCTCGCCGGCCGTCATCGAACCGTTGCGCGCATACAGCACTTGCAGGATCGAACGCCGCGCAGCGTGCGCGAGCGCGGCGAAAACGGCATCGATCTCATCGAGATCGCGCAGCCCCTTGGGGCGGGAAGCCGGCAGGTCCGTTCAGTCGCTGACGAGCTCGGGGAGTGCGATGCGGCGCCCGTTCGGAAATTCGAACATCGGCTTGCCGCCCCGAGACTCGCAGAGCGCCCCGATGCTCTCCCACAACTCGCTGACCGCAGGATGCTCGTGAGCCCGTTCCGGCGCACCGGCATCGCGCCACTCGAAGATTTCCATGAAGAAGGGTCCGGGGATGCGTTTCTCCTCACCGAGATAGACGCGCGCCGGTTCATCGGAGACCAGCTCTAAGGCATGCAGCGTCTTCCAATGACGCGCCAGGATAGCGGTGAATTCGCCTTCGCTGCCCGCCTTGACGCGGTAGTGTGCGAATGCGGTTAACATGTCAGCCATGACGTAATTATTAGCAATTTGGCTAATTAATGTCAAGCCCGCGTGCGGCATCCCGGCACGACAGGTGCCCCGCTTGCGGGAAGAAGAACGTCTGGGCGTTCCGGCGCGATCGACGAAAGGCTTGGTGGCGGATGAACGCGCGACAGCGTGCGCGATGACGAACACGGGAGGCTCGCTGCTCGCGCTGCAGTGGCTGGCGAGAGCGTTGAGCCTTGCCGCCGTCGGGGTCGTTCTCTCGTTTGCAATTGGGGGAGGCTCGTTTTCGCAGCTCTCCCGGTTTACGGCGAGCGAACTCGTGCTCTTTGCGTTCTTCCCGCTCGGCGTTTGTCTGGGCATGGTCGTGGCTTGGCGCTGGGAGGGCGTCGGCGCGGCCATCACGATCGCGAGTCTGGGCGCCTTTTATGCCGCGCACCGGCTCCTGTCGCCTGGTTTCCCCCGAGGCTTCGCCTTCGTCGCGCTGGCGGCACCCGGGCTCTTGTTTCTCCTGCATTGGTTGTTGAAACGCTCCTCGCAGGCGTAACCGAACGACGATTGCGCCTATGATCGCGGTCGGCGTCGATGCGGGCGGGACGGCGACGCGCGCGGTGCTCTCGCGGGACGGGGCTCGGCATGCCGAGGCCGCGGGCGGTGGTGCCAACGCCTCTTCGCTGGGCGTCGCGGCTGCCGCGCGGGCAATCGTGGATACGGTTCGCGCCGTCGCCGCGGCTGACGAACCGGACTCGATCGTAGTCGGCGCCGCAGGCGCCGCCCGCGCCGGGATCGCGGGATCGCTCGAGGCGGCGCTGCGTGAGGCCTATCCGCGCGCGCGCATCGGCGTGAGCGACGATGCGCGGATCGCGTTGCGCGCGGCGATTCCGGCCGGTCCCGGGCTCGTGCTCATCGCCGGAACGGGTTCGGTCGCCTACGCCGAAAGCGAAACCCTGCGGGCGCGCGTCGGCGGTGCGGGCTATCTGCTCGGCGACGAAGGCTCGGCCTTTGCGATCGGGATGGCGGCGCTGCGGCTCTACGCTCGCGCACTCGACGGCCGCGCGCCGCACGACGCCACGACCGTGCTGGTCGCGCGCGGGCTCGATGCCCCGGATCGCGATGCGCTGCTCGCCGCGGTCTACGACGCGCCGCTCGTTCCGGCGCGCATCGCCGCGCTCGCGCCGGAGATCATCGCCGCGGCGGGGACCGGGGAGCGCGCAGCGACCAAGATCGTGCAGGCGGCTGCGCAGGAGCTCGCCGACTTGGTGCGCGCAGCCGCGCGCGCGGTCGCGCTGACCGATCGCGGTCCGTCGGTCGCTTTGGCCGGCGGCCTGTTCGCGCAGAACTCGCTGCTCTCGTTCTTGCTCGAAACGCGGATCAATGCTGACCTGCCGGGCGCGGCGATCGTCCGGGGCGGCGAACCGCCGGTGGTCGGTGCCTTACGGCTCGCCGAAGCGCTCGCCGCTGCGCCCGGTGACGCCGCGTAGCGTGGCCCAGCTCCCGGGTACCGAAGCCGTCGATCCGGCTACCGCTCAGATCGACATGCTGGATGCCGTGGCGTTGGCCCGGGTCCTTGCGAACGCGCACGCGGCTGCGGTGGCGGCTGCGGTCGCGGCTGCGCCTGACCTCGGCGCAGCGATCGAGGCGGTAGCGGGAGCGCTGCGTGGCGGCCGGAGCGTCTACGCGATCGGTGCGGGGACGAGCGGCCGGCTCGCGGTGCTCGATGCGGCGGAGCTGCCGCCGACCTTCGGGGTCGCTGCAGACACGATCGCGGCGATCGTCGCGGGGGGTAATGCGGCGCTCCGGCGTGCGGTCGAAGGGGCGGAAGATGATGCCGCGGCCGGCGCAGCGGCGCTCGCGCAGGCCACGGCGGGCGACGTCGCGATCGGGCTTTCGGCGAGCGGCGCTGCGCCGTTCGTCGTGGCGGCGCTGCGGACCGCGCGCGCGGCCGGGGCGATCACGATCGCGATCGTGAACTCGCCGGGGGCAGCGCTGCTCGCCGGGTCGACGATCGGGATCGTGATCGAGACCGGCGCCGAACCGCTCGCCGGGTCGACGCGCCTGGTCGCCGGAACGGCGCAGAAGATCGTCCTCAACACGATCTCGACCGGCGCGATGATCCGGCTCGGGAAGACCTATCGCAACCGGATGGTCGATCTCGTCGCGACCAACGCGAAGTTGCGGGCGCGCGCGCAGCGGCTGGTCTGCGAACTCGGCGAGGCCGCGCCCGCGGCAGCCGCAGCCGCGCTCGCCGCGGCCGGCGGTGACGTCAAGACGGCGATCGTCGTGGCTCGGCTCGGATGCACGGTCGAGGTCGCTCGCGCGCGGCTGGCTACCGCGAATGGGCAGCTTGCACCGGTCATCGACAACGGGAGATGAGGACCACCGCGCGAACAGCGCGAGTGATGATTTCCGCTTCTTTCCGCGCCGCGCTCGTTGCCGGCGGTGCGCTCCTCGCCATGACCGCGCTCGCGGCCGCCGACGATCAGGAAGCGTTGCCGGCCGGCGGTAAGTACCACGATTGCCACGGCTACGTCCGGCATGTCTCGGCCACGAACATTCGCGCGCACTGCATCGACGGCGATCCCGCCGACCTTTCGTTTCTCTACATCCCGAAGTTCGCGTCGATGAAAGACGGCAAGAGCATCCAGGTCAGCCGCTTGCAGCCCGACACGCCGGTGCACATCATCTTCACGCAGTCGCTGGGCGTGCGCAAAGCGTATAAGATCTTCATCGCCGATCCCAGCGGCCACGGGACCTACGGCTTCAAGAGTTAACCCGGCGGGCTCGGGCGAAGCGGCGCGGCCGTGAACCTCGCCGCGCTGTGCTTGGCCTGGGTTTCGTTCGTCGTCGTACCGCTCGACGATCGGCCGGTGACCAGGCAATTGCCGCAGATGCTGGGCGCAATCGCGGGCGTGCGGATCGAACTGCCGCCGCGCGCGCTGACCGGCACCTACCTCACGCCTGGCGATCCCGATGCGATCCTGCGCTGGCTGCGCAGCGACGCCGCGCCGCAGGACGCGCGCGCCTATGTCGTCTCGAACGACATGATCGCCTACGGCGGGTTGATCGCCTCGCGCGTCCCCGGTACCCCGGCGTTCCTGGCGTATTCACGGCTGCGCGATCTCGCCGCCGTGCGCAGCGCGCATGCCGGCGCGTCGTTCGCCACCTTCGGAACGGTAATGCGTTTGGCTCCGACGGGCGTGCCGGCGCTCGGCGAGGCGGCGTCGTTCTTCGCGGCCGGCGCGGCTTGGCCGCTGGTCGATCGGTACGCAAACCTGCCCGATCCGCCCCGGACGGAGACTGAGCGCGCGCTCGCGGCCGACCTGCGCGCGCGGCTGGGGCCTGTGCTCGACGACTACCTCGCAACGCGCGCGCGCGATCGGGATGTCGATCTCTTCGAGCTGCAGCTAACCGCGGAGGGCGCCTTCGATCGCGTCATCTTGGGTCAGGACGATGCCGGTCCGGTGGGTCTGCACCTGCGCGATTTGGCCGCTTTGCGCGCGTACGCGGCGGAGTGGGATCGTGGCGGACGCGCCGCGATCGAACCGGGCGCCGACGAACTGGGGATGCTACTGGTCGGTGCGGCGCTCGCACGCCAGGCCGCCTACGTGCCGCACGTGCGCGTCGTCTATTCGCGGGCCGGCGGCGCGACGGTCAACGATCCGCTCGAGTTCGCGCCGATCGGAACGACGATCCCGGATATCGTGCGCGCGAGCGGCGCGGTGATCGACCGCGACGGCGAGTTGACCCTTTTCGTGCGCGTCCCCGAGACGAGCGCTGCGGATGAAGCGACGTTCGAGACCGCGATCGCCGCCGTCGTGGCCGCGGGGCGCCTTGCGGCCGTCGCGGATTTGAGCTTTCTCCGGGCGAACGATCTGGCTGCGCAGCGTGAGTTGCCGGCGGCGTTGATCGCGCGCGGGATCGCGGGCCGGCTCGCCGCGTTCGCAGCCTGGAATACGACCGCGAATACGGTCGGCACGGCGATCCCCGAAGCGATCGCGGTCGCCGCGGGGAAGCGCATGGGGACCTACGATCCGGGCGCGCACGCGCAGTTCATGCTGGACCGCTACGCCGACGATTTCGCCTTTCACGATTTCACGCGCCCGGCGCTCAACGCCGCGCTCGCAGCGCGCGGCATCGGCGATCATGCGTATCTCACGCCGGAGGTCGCCGTGCAGGCGGCTCGCGAGAACCGGGCCGGCCTTTGGCCGCGCGCGCTCGATCTGCTCGCGCAGATCTACCCCGAGTGCCGCGATCGGGGCTTGACGATCACGCTGCCATGGGACCGGACCTTCGAGACGGAGCTGGACGTACGGCTCGCCTGCGCCGCTACGGATCGGTGACGGCGGGGTCCGGCTCGAGCCCGACGGCGTCACGCCAGGCGAGCTGGTCGACGCCTTTGACGTTGGTGAACCGGATCGTGACCTTCGCGAGCGTTTCGTTCTCGTCGTAGGTCACGGGGGCTTCGGCGGTTTCGCTGGCGATGTACGGCGCGCCGTCGATTTGCCGGTAGCGCACGATCCAACTCACGCCGTGGAGCGGGCCGCGGTTGAAGTTCTCACTCAGCCGCGCGCGCAGCACGACCGACGTGGCCGTATTGACCCACAGGTCGCGTACGATGTATTGGTGGGGGTCGCGGCGCGGCGTCAAGCCGAGGTGCGCGACCGGGACGCCGTTTTCGGTCGTGGTTTCGATCAGGCGCACGGTGTAATCGTGCGGCGCGATCCCGCTGCTGCCGATGATGGGCAGGTTCGACGAGTTGGCAACGTCGGAGGCGACGGTGAGGGCGCGGATCGAACGCGGCGTGCGCGAAAGGCGATAGTCCTGGTTGATGCCCAGCGCGAGCGTACCCACTGGGTCGTCCGCGCGATCGTGGTTGACCGGCACGCCGCCTTGGCCGTTGAGGCTGCCGGCGACGATACTCGTCCCCGAGGGGGTCCTGGGATGGGCCTCTTCCTCGGCGCTGAACGCACGCGCGTAGACGAGATTGCGCCGCAGATCCTCATAGGTCTGGTAGTGGAACGCCGTCAGCTTGCCGTCGCGCACGTAGCTGATCCCGACCGTATAGGTCACGTAGCGCGGATAGTTTCCGTCACCCCAGTGGTCGCGCGCCGCCTTGAAGATCTGCCCCGCCTGCGGATCGCTCGTCGGCGTCGGCGCGGGCGTCGCGCCGCACAATCCCATCGCCAGCACGACGGCAACCCCGCGCGCGATAGAAAACCGACTCTTCAAAAGCAACACAGCCAAACTCCCCCGACTTCAACGTATGCTCTCCTCCACCTACCCAAAAGCCGCCGTCCCTATCGCCGCTCGTGGGCTAGGGATCGGTCACCAGAGGGTCCGGTTCGAGACCGACGGCGTAGCTCCAAGGGAGTACGCCCAGGCCTTTGACGTTCGTGAACGTGATCGTGACGTTCTTGAGCGTGGCGTCGTCATAGATCACGTCGGATTCGGCGATCTCGCTGGCGATGTACGGCGCGCCGTCGATCTGCGTGTAGCGCACGATCCAGGTGACGTCGTGGAGCGGGCCCTTTTTGAAGTTTTCGCTCAGGCGCGCGCGCAGGACGAGTGAGGTCGCCGTGTCGACCCAGAGGTCGCGTACGACGTACTGATGCGGGTCGCGGCGCGGCGTCAAGCCGAGATGCGCCACCGGGACGCCATCTTCGGTAGTCGTCTCGATCAGGCGCACGAGATAGTCGCGCGCGTTCGTGGCCGTGCGCCCGATGATCGGCAGATTCGCCGAGTGCGCCACCTCCGAGGCGTCGCTGAGCGCGCGGATCGTGCGCTCGCCGCGCGAGAGATGGTAATCCTGGTTGATCCCGAGCGCAAGCGGGCCGACAGGATCGTCCGCAGGATCGTGATTCACCGTGATGCCGCCTTGGCCGTTGAGGCTCCCGACGTCGAAATTCGTGCCGGTGGGATACTTGGGATGCGCGTCTTCCTCGTTGCTGAAGGCGTGCGCGAAGACGAGATTGCGCCGCAGGTCCTCGTACGTCTTATAGTGGAGCGCATTCGTCTTCTTGTCGCGCTGGTAGCTGATGCCCACCGTGTACGTCACGTAGCGCGGATAGTTCCAGTCGCCCCAGTGGTCGCGGGCCGCGCTGAAGATACGCTCGCCCTGCGGATCGTCCAGCGGTGGGCTCGGCTCGGGCGTCGCGCCGCACAACAAGACCGCGAGCAGCGCAACAACCGCGCGCACTACTCGGCGGGTTGGCATAGCTCGATCAACACACCCGCGGTTGACTTTGGGTGCAGAAACGCGATCGTGTTCCCGTGGGCACCGCGGCGCGGCACCTCGTCGATCAATCGTATCCCGGCTTCCTTGAGCTTTGCTAGTTCCGCGGCAACGTCGCGCACGCGGTAGGCCGTGTGATGTAGCTTCGCCGCCGCCTCACCGCGGAAGCGGGCGACCGGCGAATCCTCGGAAAGCGGGCGGAGCAACTCGATGACCGCGTCGCCCGTGCGCAGGCCGACGGCCTCGATCCCTTGGTCGGCGACGATTTCCCGGTAGACCAAACTGAACCCCAGCGTTTGGGTGTAGAGCGCGAGGGTCGCTTCCAAGTCCTTCACCACGATCGCGACATGATCGATGGGGGCGTCGATCATGCGATGCGCTCGCGCGCGACGTATTGGCCGAAGACCGACCGCAGGACGGCGCAGATCTCGCCGACCGTCGCGCCGGCGTCGACCGCCTCGATGAAGCGCGGCACGAGGTTGGCGCTGCCTTCGGCGGCCGCGCGCACGTCGGCGAGCCGGGCGTCGACCTGCGCCGTGTCGCGCGCCGCGCGAAACGCGCGCAGGCGCGCGACCTGGTCGCGCTCGATCGCGGCGTCGATGCGTTGAATGGGGATCGGGGCCCCGCCGGCCGCGTCCGCGAAACGGTTGACGCCGACGACGACGGAGTCGCCGCGTTCGATTGCCTGTTGTGCGCGATAGGCCGACTCGCCGATCTGGTCTTGCATCCAGCCCGATTCGATCGCCGCGACGGCGCCGCCGAGCGCGTCGATCTCTGCGATCACCGCGCGCGCGGACGCGATCAGTTCGTCGGTCAACGTTTCGAGATAGTACGAGCCTGCCAGCGGATCGACGACGTCCGTCACGCCGCTTTCGTAGGCGATGATCTGCTGAGTTCGCAGCGCGACGCGGGCCGCGTCGGCCGTCGGCAGTCCGAGGGCTTCGTCCGCGCCGTTGGTGTGCAGCGACTGCGTGCCGCCGAGGACGGCGGCCAGCGCCTGCAGCGTCACGCGCACGACGTTGTTCGCGGGCTCTTGCGCGGTCAACGTCGAGCCGCCGGTTTGCGTGTGGAAGCGCAACATCTGCGAGCGCTCGTCGCGGGAGCCGAATTCGTCGCGCACGATCTCGGCCCAAAGCGCGCGGGCCGCTCGGAATTTGGCGATCTCCTCGAAGAAGTCGTTATGCGCGTTCCAGAAGAACGAGATGCGCGGCGCGATGTCGTCGACCGAGAGCCCCGCGTGCGTCGCGGCGCGCAGATACGCTTTCGCGTCGGCGAGCGTGAACGCGATCTCTTGCAACGCCGTCGAGCCGGCTTCGCGGATATGGTAGCCGGAGATCGAAATCGTGTTCCACTGCGGGACGGACTGGGCGCAATAGGCCATCACGTCGGTGACCAAGCGCATCGAAGGAACCGGCGGGAAGATGTAGGTCCCGCGCGCGACGTACTCTTTGAGGACGTCGTTCTGCACCGTTCCGCCCAGGCGGTCGAAGGGAATCCCGCGCCGGCGGGCGACGGCCAGCACCAGCGCGAGCAGGATCGAGGCCGGCGCATTGATCGTCATCGAGACCGTGACCGCCTCGAGCGGGATGTCGCGGAAGAGCGTCTCAACGTCCTCGATCGAGTCGATCGCAACGCCGACTTTCCCGACTTCGCCACGCGCTTGCGGCGCGTCCGAATCGTAACCGAGTTGCGTCGGCAGGTCGAAGGCGACCGAGAGACCGGTGGTACCCTGGGCGAGCAGATAGCGGTAGCGCGCGTTCGATTCGGCGGCGGTCGCGAAACCGGCGTACTGCCGCATCGTCCAATGCCGGCCGCGGTACATGCTCGCGCGGATGCCGCGGGTGTAGGGAAACGTGCCGGGAGGCTGCCGTTTGCCCGCGTAGCCGTCGTAGAAGGGCTGAAGCGGGATGCCGCTTGCATTGAGATCGCGTGCCACGAGCGGTGGCGTTCGCTACGCCTTCGCGCGCGTCCCCGCCCGGCGCCGCGTCCCGAGCAGATAAATCACCACGAGCACGGCTTGGAGCGGCATCGGCCCGATCGTCTTCGCGGTCGCGGGGAACGCGCCGTGTGCCATCGCGATCAACGGCAGGGCGATGGCCACGGTTTGGTCGAGCGCGCACAGCCACAAGAGCGGCCGGAAGCGCCGCGGGTCGCGCAGCACGATGAGATAGACGAGCGTGACCACGAGATACTCGCCGCCGGCGATCAGGGTGAGCGCCGGATCCTTGATCGGGATGTCGAGCAGCGGCTCGATCAGGTTCTGCGCGAAGAGGGAAAGGAGTGCGACACCCAGATCGATCAGCGCGCCGGCCACGAGCGCAACACGCAGTGCTACGCCCATCAGGCGAGCGTGACCAGCGGCGCGTGGGCCTCGACGCTCGCGCCCGCCGCGACGTGGACGCTTGCGATCTTTCCGGCCTTGTGGGCGCGGATCTCGTTCATCATCTTCATCGCCTCGATGACGGCGACCACGTCGCCTTCGGCGACGCTCGCGCCTACCGCAACGGGGATCTCGACGACGACGCCGTTCATCGGCGCGACGATGTCGTTGCCTTGCGGCGTGCGCAGCTTGCGCCCCACGCCCTTCGGCACGGATCGCGGAGCCGCCGTGGCCGCCGATCCGTCGCGTAGCGCCGGCGGCAGATCGACGAAGCGCACGCGGAAGAGTTTGCCGTTGACTTCGACCCTCATGGCGCCGTCCGCAGACGGCGCCATGAGGGTCGAATCAGTAAACTTCCTTTCTTCCTGTGCCGGATCGACGGACAGCAAAGCCGCGAACGGCTCGAGCGTCGCCGTCCCGTACGATGCATCGATGACGGGAGCGAAATCGGTGAGTGCTCGCAGGAGCGGCAGCGTCGTCGGAACACCGGCGATCGTGTATTCATCGAGCGCGCGCTTGAGGCGTTGCAGCGCCTCGCCGCGATCCCGGCCCCACACGATCAACTTTGCGATCATGGAGTCGTAGTCGGGCGAGATCGTGGAGCCGGCGTAGGCCGCCGAGTCGACCCGTATGCCGAAGCCGCCGGGTTCGCGATAGCGCGAGATGGTCCCGGGCGCCGGCCGGAAATTGTCAGCCGGATCCTCGGCGTTGACGCGCACTTCGATCGCGTGCCCCCGCAGCACCACGTCGCCCTGCGTGAACGCAAGCGGCCTGCCCGCGGCGACCAGAATCTGTTCGCGAATCAGGTCGATCCCGGAGATCATCTCGGAGACCGTATGCTCGACCTGAATGCGCGTGTTCATCTCGAGGAAGAAGAACTCGTCGCCCGCGACCAGGCATTCGATCGTACCGACCGAGTCGTAACCGATCGCACGTGCGGCGGTCACGCCGGCGGCGCGCAATCCGGCGCGCACGGTCGCCGGAATCGCGGCTGGAGCTTCTTCCCAGAGCTTTTGATGACGCCGTTGCAGCGAGCAGTCACGTTCGCCGATGTGCAGCACATGGCCGTGTTTATCGGCCAGGATCTGCAGTTCGACGTGCTTGGGATTGTCGAGATAGCGCTCGGCGTAGATCGTGTCGTTCTTGAAGTAGGCGGCGGCCTCGCGCTGCGCGGTCGAGAACGCGATGCCGACGTCCTCGAGCGTGCGGGCGACCTTGAGCCCCTTGCCGCCGCCGCCGCCGGAGGCTTTGAGCGCAAGCGGCAGACCGTGCTCGACCGCCGCGGCGTGCGCGCCGTGCGCGTCGGCGATCGGTTCGCTGCCGCCCGGGACGACGGGGACGCCGGCTGCGATCATCGCCTGCCGCGCGCGCACTTTGTCGCCCATCGCGTCGATGGCGTCGGGATGCGGACCGATCCAGGTCAGTCCCGCCGCGATGACCGCGCGCGCGAACCCAGCGTTCTCGGCGAAGAACCCGTAGCCGGGATGCACCGCGTCGGCGCCGCTGCGAGCGGCTACGTCGAGCAGCTTGGCCGCGTCGAGATACGAGAATGACGGCGTCGCGGGGCCGAGATGATAGGCTTCGCCGGCCATCGTGACGTGCAACGCATCGCGGTCGGGGTCGGAGTAGACGGCGACCGTTGCGCAGCCCAGTTCCTTCGCGCTGCGGATGATGCGCACGGCGATCTCGCCGCGGTTTGCGATCAGGATCTTGCGGAACGGAGCGCTCACCAGATGCGCCCCGCGGCGGCCCACCGCGAACGAGTCCCGCTCGTGCGCGGGTGCGCGCCGGCCTCACCGAGCCGGTCGGCGGTGCGCCAGCGCGATGCGGGCGGCACCGGGAGCGGCGCGCGCCGCGCGAGCAGGGCGGTTGCTGCGGCGATGACGGCCGCGAGCATCTCTTCGTCGTTCATAGCAGGTGTGCCGGATTCGAGACGGTCACGATCGTTCCGGTCCCGGAGGTGTCGCCGGACTCGACGGTTCTCACGAGCCGGTCGTAGGCCGCCCAGGCGAACGGCAGTTGGGGGCGCAGACCGTATCCGAAGGCCGCGAGGGGGTCGAGGTGTGTCCCGTTCTCGACCAAGAAAAGGCGGTGCAGATGTCCGCGCCGCGCGCTCGAGACCGCGCGTTGGTAACCGATCGCGTTGATCTGCGGCGTGACGAACGGATCGCGCGTCCCCGCGATCGAGATCAGCGGCTTCTCGATCGCGCCGGTGTGCCTGAAGCGGCGTATCGCGGCGCGCGCCTCCGACGACGGGCTATAGGTCGCGCGTTTCGAAGGCAGAGCGAGCCCGCTGCCGGCGCAGGTGCCGGGTGCGTGAAGTGGATCGGCGGCGTCCGGCGTGCAGAGTCCGGCACTCGCGGTGGCCTTGGGATCGACCAGCAGCGCGAGCGAGAACACCGCCTTGTCCGCGAAGCACCCCGCGGAATTCGAGTAGTACTCCGCGTAGAGGGAGGGGTGGGCCGGATCGGACCCCGCGACGTCCGGCGGGAAGCCGAAGCGTGCGAGCCGGGCGAGAATCGTGCGGTCGGCATAGCCGCTGCGAATGTAGCCGGGCATCGCGCTCAGAAACGGCGGCAGATAGTCGAGCGGGCTGATCGTCGGCGACCAGAAGATTCCCGACCATTCGACGCCGCCGTCGACGTCGGCGGGATGCGTTTCGAGCAGCGAGCGAACCTGCGCGCCCCCGTTCGCGAGGCCCACGGCGTAGACGCGCCGCGGCGCGCGATAGCTCGACGACAAGAGCGCGCGCATCATTATGGCGAGTTCGTGGAAGTCGTCGTTCCACTGGGCGATCCTGACCGGAACGGGATCGAGTTCCCCCAAGCGAAACGCGAGCGCTTTGGTTTCCAACCCGGCCACGTCGAAGGGGATCGGATACGCGCCGTGCGGATTCGCGAGCCCGGCGATCGGTTCGGCGATCGCATCGTACGGGATGCGCTTGTTGCTCGACGCGAACGCCGCTCCGCGCGCGAGCACGAAATCGCTCCAGATCGCGTCGTTTGAGAACTCGCACAGCGTCGCCGGCGTCCCCGCGATCACTAGCGTTCCGTTCCAATTCGCGGGGACGCGCAGCACGAAGCGTCCGCCGCCCGGCAGGAGCCCGGTCCACTGATCGCCGGGGATCGGCGTACCGGCGGGCGATGCCGTGCCCGGAGCGATCAGCGACCTGGCCTCGCCGGCGGGAGCGAAGCCGGGCGCGTTCGCCGGAACCGGCGCGAAGCCGAAGCGCAGGTCCGCCACTGCGCTCGTCTGCGGACCGGCGGCCGCAACGGCGCGCGGAATCGGCAGCGTGGAAATGGCTGCGCTCGCGGCCAGGGCGGCCACGAACTTCGAGCGCCGCATCTATTCTTCGCCGCCGCCGTGCAAGCCCAGCGCGTGATACCCGGAATCGACGAAGTGGACGTCCGCCGTTACGGCGCGGGAGAGATCGGAAGCGAGATAGACGGCGGTGTTGCCGATGTCGTCGATCGTGACGTTGCGGTGCAGCGGCGCGTTCTTCTCGACGGAGCTGAGGATGCGCGAGAAGCCTTTGACCGCGCGCGCACTTGCCGTCTCGATCGGGCCGGCGGAGATCGCGTTGACGCGAATCCCGCGTTCGCCCAGATCGTAGGCGAGATAGCGCACGATGGATTCCAGCGCCGCCTTGGCGATCCCCTGGAGATTGTAGTTGGGGACGATCGACGTGGACCCGTAGTAGGTCAGCGCGATGATGGTCGCGCCGTCGCGAAGATTCTCGTGCAGCCCCTTGACGAGCGCGATCAGTGAATAGGACGAGATGTCGAGCGCGAGTGCGAAGCCGGAGCGTGAGGTGTCGTAGACCTTTCCGGAGAGGTCCTCTTTGTTCGTGTACGCGATCGAATGCACGAGTCCGTCGAGCGGTCCGACCGCGGCGGCGACGGCGGCGATTGCGGCGTCGGAACCCACGTCGCAGGGGAAGGCCGGCGCGCCGCCGAGTTCGGCCGCGAGTTTCTCGACCTTTTCGCGCAGGCGCTCGCCCTGATAGATGAAGGCGAGCCGGGCGCCGTGCGCGTGGAGCGCATGGGCGATCCCCGTCGCGATCGACCAGCGGTTGGCGACGCCGGTCACCAGGATCGTTTTCCCCTCGAGCAGACTCACGAAGGAAGGTGGTACTCGCCTAGCCCCAGGTCCCCTTTTCTCGAGCAGGCCCGCTAGGGAATCGGAATGTCGATGAGCGGCGCGAATTGCTGGCCGCCGTGCAGGTCGCCGTCGCCGAGATCGCCTTGAACGACCGGGCGCGGGATCGAGAACTTGAACGCACGCGCGTTCGGGCAGACGAACGCGCGGACGTTGCGTTCGGGACAACGATAGAGGCGCGCAAAGAGTGCGGCATCGAGCACGTTTGCGGCGCGCGCGCGCGCGAACGCTTCGTCGCTCGCGAAGAGGATGTCGAAGGTCAAGACGAACGGACCCGCGTTCTTGCTGCGGATGAGTGCCGCGAGTTCGCCGAGCGTGGTCACGCGCGCGTGACCGCGGGTTCGAGTTCGTGCACGGCGATCGGGAAGAGCGCCAGCGGGTCGGGCGGCACGACCACGGAGTTGACGTTGAACCGGTAGACCGCACCCCGTTCGAGGACGGCCGGATTGTGCAGGCAGGCAAAGCCCGTGATCGCGCCCGACCATTCCGGGATCGGCGTGTGCAGCAGCGGCTGGCGGCCGAAGCTCGCAATCGCCGTCGCGAGTGCTTGCGTCGGTGCCGTCGCGGCGAACACGATCCCGACTTCGTGTCCCGGCTGGTCGCGCAACGGTTCGAGCGCGCCCATCACGGCGTCGCGGCCGTAGACGGTGAAGGTCAGCGCGTAGTCCTGCGGCCCGAGCTGGTCGCCGAGCAGCCGCGCCGTCATCGTCTCGACCGCGTGCCGCACGGTGGCGAGCCACGCGTCGAGCCGGGCGATGAGGTACGGATCGCGGATGCCGCCGATGATGAGGCTTTGATACCCGATACGTTCGGCGCCTTCGAGCTTCACCGTGTACTCGTCGGCCGGCTCGAACGCGCTGCCGGTGACGCGCACGCGGCGCTCGTCGACGGCGCTGAACGTCGTAGCGCTCAAGTCGAGCGTCCCCGAGCATTCGACATGGCGGTAGGGATCCGCGTTTTCGTAGAGACTATGCGCGGCGACGCTGACCGGCGTGCAGCGGAGTCCGGCGCCCACGGGCGTGACGATCGCTTCGTCGTGACGGATCGTCACCACGAGCACGCCCGGGCCGGCCGTCTCGCACGCGAGCGTGCCGCATTCGGCGATCTTGCCCGCGTGCCACGCCAGGCCGGCGGGGAAACCGCGGGCGATCGGCAACGCGGCGAACAACGCCGAGTCGCTGCAGCGGCCTGCGAGCACCAGCTCGGCGCCGAGTGCAAGCGCGGCTTGCAGCGGTTCAACGCCCATCATCCCGACGATGCGGACGCTGCGTTCGATCGTCGCCGCATCGAAGCGCGGTGCCGGGTCGAGCGCGCGCACCTTCCCCGCGCGCAGCAATGCGAGCAGCGTCGCCTTGTCGAGTTCGGCCGCGACCGTCGCGACGCGCAGCGGGCGGCTGGATTCGGCGACGATCTCGCGCACGATCTCGAACGCCCACGCCAAGTGCGGCGCCCCGCCCGCCGTCCCGGCCGAACCGACCAGCACCGGGATTCCGGCGCGCCCGCCGGCCGCGAGCATCGCCGCGAGATCGGCCTTGACCGCCGCGCGCGCGAACGCGGGTTCCCCGCTGCCCAGCGAAAAGGGTCCGGCATCGGTCGTGCCCCCGTCGCAGGCGATGAAGTGCGGCTCGTAGGCGAGCGCCGCCTCGAGGGCGGCCGCATCGACGCCCGCGCCGGCCACGCCCTGCGCGGCCACGAACCGAATCTCGTTCACGAGCCAAGGATTTTCACGTTGCCCGGCCTATGCCTGGGCACATGAAGCAGACCATCACGCGCGCCCGCTTCGCGGCCTCGTCGGCCGCGGCGTTCGCGAGCATCGCCATCATCAAAGCGCCGGCGCGCGCGGCGCAATTCGCCTTCAAATACGGCAACGATCAGACGATCAGCTCGCCGGTCACGACCCGCGCCAAAGAGATGTGGGCGGCGGTCGAGCGGGAAACCGGCGGGCGCCTGCACGTCGAAACATTCCCCGATTCGACGCTCGGCGGCGATACGCAGATGGTCGCCCAGGTGCGCAGCGGCGCCTTGCAGTTCTTGACCGAGGCGGGTTCGATTCTCGGCGGTACCTCGCAGATCGCGCAGATGAACAGTCTGGCCTATGCCTTCAAGGACACCAAGACCGCGTTCGCCGCGGTCGACGGAGAATTCGGCGACTTCATCCGCGGCGAGGTCGGCAAGATCGGCGTCCACGTCCTGGCCCATCCGTGGGACAACGGCTTCCGCGAGATCACGGCCAACAAACCGATTCGCAACGCGGCCGAACTCGAAGGGCTGAAGATGCGCGTTCCGGCGAGCCCGATCTCGCTGGACCTGTTCCGCGCGCTCGGCGCCGCGCCGGTCCCGATCAACGTCAGCGAACTCTATACCGCGCTCTCGACGCACATCGTCGAGGGTCAGGAGAACGCGCTGATCAACATCAATCAGTCGAAGCTCTTCGAGGTGCAGAAGACGCTCAATTTCTCGAACCACTCGTGGGATTGCTGGTGGTGGCTGGTCAACAAAGACGTTCTGGGACGGGTTTCCCAAGGACATCCAAGACATCGTTCAGCGCAACGTGACCAAGTACGCCTACCTCCAGCGTCACGATTTCGCCGCGCTCACCGCCGCGCTGACCGACAAACTGCAGCGGCTCGGACTGACCGTCTACCAGTGCGACGTCCCGTCGTTCAAAGCCAAACTCGGCGACTACTACAAGAAGTGGCGCGGCACATTCGGCGACCAGCCCTGGAGCCTGCTGGAAAAATACACCGGCAAACTCGGCTAACCGCAACCTGGTGGCACGCCCATCCTTCGACGGGGCTCAGGATGACATAGCGGCAGCTCACGCTGACACCGACTGTGGCTAGCCGATTATCTCGAGGCCGGCGTGCCACCATGTCATCCTGAGCCCCGTCGAAGGATGGGCACGCCACAGACTAGCTCCGGCTGACAGCGACCGGTCGCGGTGCCGGCGCACAACGGCTAGAGCGGGATGTTGCCGTGTTTGCGTTTGGGGCGTTCGACGCGCTTTCCGGCGAGCATGGCCAGGGCGCGGGAGACGGCGCGCCGCGTTTCGCTCGCCTGGATCACGTCGTCGACGTAGCCGCGCTGCGCGGCAATATACGGGTTTGCGAAGTGGTCCGTGTAGTCGGCGACGAGTTCGGCGGCGCGCGCTGCGGGATCGGCAGCCTCGGCGATCTCGCGCCGGTTGAGGATCTTGACGGCACCCTGCGACCCCATGACGGCGATCTCGGCCGTCGGCCAGGCGAGGTTGATATCGGCGCGGATGTGCTTGGAGGCCATCACGTCGTACGCGCCGCCGTACGCCTTGCGGGTGATGACCGTGATCTTCGGGACGGTCGCCTCCGCGAACGCGTAGAGCAGCTTGGCCCCGTGCTTGATGATCCCGCCGTATTCTTGCTCCGTCCCCGGCAGGAACCCGGGAACGTCGACGAACGTCAGCAACGGGATGTTGAAGGCATCGCAAAAACGCACGAAGCGCGCGGCCTTGATCGAGGACTTTATGTCGAGCGCGCCGGCCATGAACTTCGGCTGGTTGGCGACCACGCCGACGCTGCGGCCGGCGATGCGGCCGAACCCGATCACCATGTTCTGCGCGTAGAGCGGCGCGATCTCGAAGAAGTCGCCGTCGTCGAGCACGGGCGCGATCGCGTCGAGGATGTCGTAGGCTTTGGCCGATGATTCGGGCACCACGCCGTCAAGCTCGGGCGCCAGCCGCTCCGGATCGTCCTCGGTCGGTACGAGCGGCGGATCGTCGAGATTATTCGAGGGTGCAAACGAGAGCAGCCGGCGCGTCTGATCGTTCATGTCATCTTCGTCCGCTGCCGTGAGGTCCGCGACGCCGGATTTCGTCGCATGGGTGATGGCACCGCCCAGTTGCTCGAACGTCACCTCTTCGCCGGTGACCGTCTTGATCACGTCGGGACCGGTGATGAACATCTGCGAGATGCCTTCGACCATGATGGTGAAGTCGGTGATCGCCGGTGAATAGACGGCACCGCCGGCGCATGGGCCGGCGATCAGGCTGAGTTGCGGCACGACCCCCGAGGACTGCACGTTGCGCCAGAAGATTTCCGCGTAGCCGCCTAAGCTGACGACGCCCTCCTGGATGCGCGCGCCGCCCGAGTCGTTGATCCCGATCACCGGCGCGCCGGTACGGACCGCGAGATCCATCACCTTGCAGATCTTCTCGGCGAAGACTTCCCCTAGCGAGCCGCCGAGCACGGTGAAATCTTGTGAAAAGAGGAAGACCGGCCGGCCGTCGATGGTCGCATGCCCGGTGTAGACGCCGTCGCCGAGAAACTTCCGTTCGTCCAATCCGAACGCCGTCGTGCGATGGACCGCGAAGCGGTCCAACTCGACGAACGAATCCGGATCGACCAGGGCCTCGATGCGCTCGCGTGCCGTGCGCTTCCCGCGGGCATGTTGCTGGTCGACGGCGGCCTCGCCGGCCGGCGCGAGCGACGCGGCCCGCATCGCTTCGAGATGCTGCTGCGCGCGGGCTTGGGGGGACTCGGCGGGAGGCGTCGGCATGCGGCGGCCTTCGCGCGGACGCGCCGGTTACCCCCGCTGGTGCGCGGCGAGCTTGGCCGCGTCGAACATCCAAGCGGGCTCGTCGGGTGGTGCGCTCATGCCGGTGAGGCGAAATTCGCCCGCGCCGGCGTATGCGAAGGGTCCGAACCGCAGCACGAAATCGATCGTGCCGTGAGAGACGATCCAACCGTCGCCGACCGGCGAGTAATCGAGTGTGGCGCTGGGCTGTGAGTGGATCGGCCCCGCATGCGCGACGATGACGGCGACGATGCGCCGCGTTTGGAACGTGGCCGTGTCGACGAAGACCTCGCGGAGGCGATGCTTCTGAGGGTCGAACCGCGGGACGAGCAGCAGGTGGTAGACGCTCGCGCCCTCGAGCGTCTCGGTTCCGGCGAGCGTGGCGTCGTATTCGTACGAAACCACCTTCACGGCACCGATGACGGCGAGCGGCGACGGCTCCGGGCTGGGCTCGGTGACACCCTCGGCGTTCCCGATCGCTTGTGAGTCATGCGTTTGCGCGCGCGCCAGGCCAAAGGTCGTCGCCGGCCAGAAATACGGCGGTGCCTTTTGCACGTACGGTGCCGTGCTGATGCGATCGCTGGGCGAATCGGGGACCGGCGTCACAAAAGTAACGCCGTCCGCCGTGCGCACGACGACGTGAAGGTGTTCGGCCACGACGTGACCCTTGCGGATGAAGGCCGCGTAGGTCGTGTATTCGAGGAACGGCGGGAGCTTGCGCGCCTCCGCGGTGCTGCGCGCGCGGGCGAAAATCTCTTGCGCATCGAGCGCCGGCTGCTGCGCGGCCACCGGCGAAACCGAGACCGCGATCGCGGCGACTGCCAACCAACCGAGCCATGGATGTGCGATCGTCATGCTCCCTGCACGTTCGCATCAGGCGCCCGGCGCTCCGTCCTCGCTCCGTGGTTTGGGTTTTTCTTCCGGCCTCCCGGCGAATTCGTCCGGTCGTTCAAGAGCCCGAATAGGGTGTGCAGGAGGCGAGCACGCTCGAGTAAAGTGATTGAAGCGCGCTGACGACCGCGGGCGTCGAAACATCCATGCCCCAGTCGATCTGATACGGGTTGCCGGTTGTCGCGTTCGACGACCCGAACCAGGCAAGGCCGCCGGCAAGGGTCATCTTTTCGCTGCCGGACGCCGGGTTGAGTTCAACGTCCACTCCGGCTTGTTGCAATTGAGTGAGCACGGTTTCCTCAGATTTGCTCAGATCGCTTTTCAGGACGATGACATGGACCGCGTTGCCGGCCTTTTCCGCCGCGAGCAGTGCGCTGGCAACGGTGCCGGATCCGAACGACTCGGTCATGAACTCGATGGTGCCGGTGTGTGTGCCGATGAACGTCGCCTCCATCGAGAGGGCGTCTTGCTTGATCGCGTCGAGCTGGGTTCCGTCGATCGGCACGAGCGCGAGGGCACTCGTCACGACGGAGATGTCGTTGGCGTTGGTATCGGCGAGGATCACGTCGCCGCTATCCCAGTTCCGGCCGTCCAAATACGCGACGCCGTCGACGAGCGCGACCTTCGCGTGCAGCGGCTCCGGATTAGGGGTCTGGGTCCCGGCGTCCCAGCTCACCGTTGCTCCCGCGCTCGTCAGCGTGGCGGCCGATGCCTCGTCGGTTGCATAAACGCCGATGCTCTGGGCATACGAGTCGCTCGGAAAGTTGACGTGAACGGGGATTCCGCTCTGCGCCGCCCCGACCAGCGCGTTCAAGAGGCTGCCCGATCCCAGATCGTAGGCCTCAAAGGAGACACTCTTCTTCGCGGAACTGACGGCGCTGATGAACTGCGCTTGGGTAACGACGACGAGCGATCCGCTTCCCGTCGGTGATGGTGAGGGGCTGGGTGACGGTGACGGGCTGTGCGTTGGGGAGGGAGACGGCGACGGTGAGGGTGACGGGCTGCTGCCGCTGACCGTGACGTCGTCGACATACTGCACCATGGTGTAGCCCGAGGTACCGGTACCGTGCACGCCGAATTTGATCGTGACGCTTTCTCCGGCATACGCAGAGAGGTTGTAGCTGCGCTTGCTCCACGTGCCGCCGTTCCCGGCATCGCTGTAGAGCGTCGTCAACACGGTGCCGCCGGAGTTGAGTATCTTCGCGTATTGCTGCGCGTACTTGATGGTGTCGTTCGTGCGCTCGTCGATCCAGAACGAGATCGCGCCGCCGGCCGGCACGGTGAACGCTTGGCAGATCGCTGCATCGCCGTCCGGTTCGCTCGTCGTAGCGCCCAGTTGAGCGGCGTACACCCCCGTGTGAACGACGGTTTGCTGGATCGATGCGCCGTCGCCGCTGCCGCACTGACTCCAGTAGGTGAATCCGCCGCTCTCGAAGCCGCCGTCTTGAAGCACGCCGCCGGCATCGAGCTGGTGACGGAACGCCGCCGCGGCCGATACGCCGGCCGTCGCGCCGTTCCCGCAACCGGCGAAAAGTGCCAAGGCCAAAACCGTCAACCCGAGGGGCATCCGCACCGTCATTCTCCCGTTCATGAAAGGCGCACGAAACGAAACCAAATCACCGGCGAAACGCCGGCACTTCGACGAATGGAAACCGTTCGTTATGCAGTTCTTAACAAACGTGCCACGGTTCCCCGCACATTTAATGGCATGCGAAGGAACGTGTCAAGGTCATCGACAGAAGAATTTTTCGCTGACCGAACGGGCTGTTAAATTGCCGCTGCGTTCCGAGCCGTCAGCTCTGCAGCGGTCGGACCGGGCTCCTCGAGCGCGCGGAGAACGGTGGGGCCGACTACCAGATGCCGAGGGCGAGCTTCACGTCGTCTGAGGCCATCTGACGCGGATCCCAGGGCGGCGTAAAGGTGATGTCGACCTTCACGTTCTTGACGCCCTCGATCGACTCGACTTTCGATTCGACCATCTGCTTGAACATCGGCCCGATCGGGCACATCGGCGAGGTCAGCGTCATAAGGACGTTGACATCCTCGCTCTGCGGCCCGTCGACGGAGATGTCATAGACCAGACCCAGATCGACGATCCCCATGTGAAGTTCGGGGTCCTCGACCTCGCGGAGCGCATCGCGGACGATTTCAACGGTTGGCATAGAGTCCTCCGTTCGCCGCTAACACGTTAGCTCTTCTCCGGGATGCGTGGCCCAGCGGCGGGCGAGCGCCCGGCCCGGCTGCCCCCGTCAAGTCGAGAACGTTCCCGCTACGACCGGCGACTGGCACGTATCGTTGTCGAGTTCGAGCAGGTGAGTAAACCTGATGGCCCACAAGATCGCTCCCTGCCTGTGGTTCGATGGGAATGCCGAGGAAGCTGCCGGATTCAATGCGCGGACCTTCGCCGGCAGCCGCATCGACGCGATACATCGCTCGCCGTCCGATTATCCGAGCGGGAAAGAAGGCGATGTGTTGACGGTCGAGTTCACGGTTCTCGGCATGCGCATGGGCGCGATGATGCAGCAGACGAAGAAGATCGACATCGCGACGATTGAGGCCGCGCTTCAGGGTGAAGAACCGTATCCGAAGGTGTCTTCCTAGCTGCGCACGATGTGGAATTCCGCGCGTTGATCCGCCGCGTAACGGTCAGGCCTCCGCGACGTTCGCGGACGCCGCCGGCGCTGCCGCGGCCCTCTGGGGCACGCGTAGCCAGGCGCGCGGGGGAAGCCGCGTGAGGCGCCGGCTCAACGCGGCCGCGACCGCAACGAGCGTACACGCCGGCCCGCCGACCTGGACGCCGAAGGCGAGGTCGAGCGCAATGCAAACGGCCAGCACAACCGAAGTTGCCGAAACCACGACGGTCGAGCGCCATTCGCGAAGGCGTTCCGCATCGTCGAGCAGCGCGAAGCCGCGCACGAGATTGCGCCAGCGGAGCACGCTCGAGACGGTGGCCAGGACGGTACCGTCGATCAAATAGGCCGCCAGTCCGATCGTCCCACCTGTGCTGCCGGCCAAATGCGTGTTCGCATAGAGCGTGTATGGGACGAGGCCGATGAACGCCAGGTATATCATCACCAGCAACACGTCGACCTTCGCGGGCCGGAACGCCGACGAGAGCATGCGGTGGAACGCGAGCCAGAACCCGGCAATCGCGGCGAACGTGCCGAAATAGAGCACGTACCGCACCGGGTGGCCGACGAGATCGTCCGGCGTGTGCGGCAGGTTGAGCTGCAGCGCGAGTTGCGACACCGAAAAACCGAACACAACGTCGCCGAAGCCTTCGAGCCGCTTGGCGAGATGCGCTTCGTTCTCCGGCAGCGTCGAACGGTAGCTGATGTCCGGTCTCCTAAACGGCCAAGTAGCGCTGCATCATCTCTTCGTCGCGTTGCAGGTCGGCGATCGCGCCCTGGCCGACGACCCGGCCGTTGGAGAGGACGTAGCCGCGGTCCGAGAGGCTCATCGCGACCTGTGCGTTCTGCTCGACGAGCAGGATCGTGTTGCCTTCGGACTTGATCCGGCGCACGACGTCCTCGACGTTGCGGGCGATCAGCGGGGCGAGCCCTTCCATCGGCTCGTCGAGCAAGATGATCTCCGGGTTGGCGATCAGCGCGCGCGCGATCGCGAGCATCTGCTGTTCGCCGCCGGAAAGCTTGGCCGGCTTGTCCTTGCGCTCGCCCAGCACCGCGAAGTACTCGTAGATGCGTGTTTCGTTCCAGGGGCCTTTGCGCCCGGCGAGCGCCGCCAGGCGCAGGTTTTCGCCGACCGTGAGGTTGGGGAAGATGCGCCGGTCCTCGGGGACAAAGGCGATCCCCTTTTGCGCGAGCGAGAACGGGGACTTGTTCGTGATGTCGTGATCGTGGAAACGGATGTTGCCCAGGCGCGCGGGAACGAGCCCCATGATCGTCTTGAGCGTGGTCGAGCGCCCGGATCCGTTGCGCCCCAACAGCGCGACGACTTCGCCGCGTTCGACCTCGAGCGAGACGTCCTGGAGCACGTGGCTCTTGCCGTAGAACGCGTTGACGTTCTCGAGTTTCAGCAGCATGCGCGGCGCCTCCGGGGGGATTGCGTGGTGTTCATTCCGCGAGTTCTCCGAGATAGGCCCGCTGCACGGCCTCGTTGCCGCGAATCTCCTGCGGGGTCCCGGTCGCGAGCACCGCGCCGGTTTGGAAGACCGTGATGGTGCGCGAGATCGACATCACGACGTCGATATCGTGCTCGACGAGCAAGACGGTGCGGCCCTCGGCGACGCGCTTGATGAGTTCGACCGTCTCGTGCGTCTCGGTCGGCGACATGCCGGCCAGCGGTTCGTCGAGCAAGAGGACCTTCGGGTCGCTGGCGAGCACGAGTCCGATCTCGAGCCGGCGCTGATCGCCGTGCGAGAGATACTCGGCCAGCGCGTCGCGCGCGTCGTAGAGCCCGATGTCGTGCAAGAGCGCCTCGGTCTTCGGCCCGAGATCGCCCATGCTCGAAGCCGGCAAGAAGAAATTCGCCTTGCCGTCGTGGACCGCCTGAACGGCGAGCCGCACGTTCTCGTACACGCTGAGCCGGCCGAAGATGTTCGTGATCTGGAACGAACGCGCCATGCCGAGTCGCGCGCGCTGGTAGGGCAGGAGCGCCGTGACGTCGCGGTCGCCGAACCAGATGCGGCCGGCGGAGGGTGGAATGCGACCGCTCAGCAGGTTGAAAAACGTGGTTTTGCCGGCGCCGTTGGGGCCGATGATCGTGCGCACGCCGCCTTCGGGGATCTCGATCGAGACGTTGTTGACGGCGGTGAAGCCGGAGAAGCGGCGGGTCAGCCCTTCGGTGCGAAAAACGGCGGCCACTATTGCGAGACCGTCGGCAGTTCTTCGGCTAGGTCCGTTTGGACCCGCGCGCGCCGGGAGAAGGTGCGCCGCAGGAACGTGCCTACGCCGTAACGACGCAGATCGTCGAGCAGCCCCATGATCCCGCGCGGCCCGACCAGCACGAAGACGACGAACACGATCCCGATCCAGGCTTCCCAATATTTCGTGACCTGCGAGACCCCGTTCTGAAGTTCCCAGTAGATGATCGCACCCAGGATCGGACCGAAGAACGAATAGATCCCGCCGAGCAGCGACATCATCACGACGTTCCCCGAGTAGGCGACCGAGCCGGCGTCGGGGTTGATCGAGGTTTGGTAGTAGGCCCACAGCCAGCCGCCGACCGCCGGGAAGAGCGTCGAGAGGACGAAGGCGTTGACGCGGTACTTGTTCACGTCGTAGCCCAGGAAGCGCGCGCGCTCCTTGTTCTCGCGAATCGCATGCAGCACCGAACCGAACGGCGAGTGGATGATCCAGTACAGGACGACCAGCGTGATGAATGCGACCACGGCCGCGAAGATGTAGTAGTGCATCGAGGACGCGAGCCAGTCCGCCGGGAGCCCGATGATCTGCGGGCGCGGGATGCCCTGAATGCCGTCTTCACCGCCGGTGAAGTCGCCGAATTTGTAGGTGATGAAGAAGATGACTTGCGCGAACGCCAGCGTGATCATCGAGTAGTAGATGCCGCTCGAGCGCGGCACGATCAACCGGGCGAGGAACCAGCCCCACAAGAGCACCAGGCCGATGCTCCAGGCCAGGGCCACCAGCATGTTCCCGGCCGGATTATGGTGCAGCGTGTGCCCGAAGAGCGTGAGATCGAAGCCCTTCGTGTAGAGCGCCGTCGCGTACGAGGCGATCGCGAAGAACATCGCGTGGCCGAACGAGAGTTCGCCGAGATGACCGAAGAGCAGGTTGAAGCCCGAGGCGAAGAGCGCGAAGCACAGCATCGTGGTCGCGATATCGATGAACCCGCCGGTCCAGTGGAGCGGGTTGGCCCCCGCCACGAACGGCAGCACGGCCAAGACTACCGCCGTCCAGAGCAACGGCGAAGAAAAAAACCGCTTCGCGCTGGGCGGAGCGGCGCTCACTCGAAGAGCCCCTCGACCCCGAAGAGTCCGCGCGGCCGGATCAAGAGAATGAGCCCCATGATGAGATAGCCGGTCAACTCGACCGCGGGGGGGTAGACGAGTTCCATCATCGAGGAAAGGATGCCGATCAACAGCCCACCTACGATCGCTCCCCAAAACGACCCGATCCCGCCGACGATCACGATCACGAAGGTCAGGACGATCCACTGGCTGGCGAGATTCGGCTGGACCGCGTAGATCGGGGCGGCCAGCGCCCCCGCCAAGCCTGCCATCAGCGAGCCGATCCCAAAGACCAGGGTGAACATCGCCGGCATGTTGATCCCCAGGATCTTGACCATCTCGGCATCGCGGGTCCCCGCCCGGATGATCATCCCGATATTGGTCTTGTTGATCAGCAGCCAGACGAGCGCCAGGATCACGATCGTCACGCCGACCAGAAAAACGTCTTTATAGAACGGCAGATCGTAACCGCCGATCGAGATCGGGTTCTGCAGGGCGGCCGGCATGTCCACGCGCACGGCGTCGTCACCCCAAACCCGCCGGACCACCTGAGCGAAGACCAGCGCCATCCCGAAGGTCATCAGGAGCGTGTATTCGGGGAGCCGCCGGTAGAGCGGCCGGACCAGCACGAACTCGAAGAGGCAGCCGAAGAGTCCCACGATCAGGGCGGCCAGGAGGATGGCGGGCCAAAAGCCGGTCACCGGGACCAAGGCATACGTCAGGTAGGCCCCGAGCATGAAAAAGGCGCCGTGGGAATAGTTGATCACCCCCATGAGGCCAAGGATGATGTTCAGCCCCAGGGCGACCAGGATGTAGAGCATCCCAAGGGTCACGCCGTTGACCAACTGGTCGAGGATCGGGCCCGCGCTGATGGTCGCCAGGAGCAAATAGTCCGTCCTTCATGGGCGTCGCCGGTGGCGCTCACCGGTGGAGAGGGGATGGTCGTTAGAACAAAGCGCCGCCCGGCCCTTTGCGCGGAGCGGGCCGTAAGAAGAGATGAACGGCCGCAGGACCAGGCAACCGAGAGGGCGATGAAAGTTTGAAACTACGCTTATTCGCCGATGGTTATAACGACAACCAAATCCGATGTCGTCGCTGGGCGGCGGGTTTGGCCGTAGAGGGGGCGACCGCGTCGCCCAGGGAGTCAAGAACCGCCATGTCAATGTGGGAACCGTTTACCGAGCGAGCACGCCGCTCCATCGTCCTCGCGCAAGAAGAGGCGCAGCGTCTCGGGAACAACTACATCGGAACCGAGCACATCCTGCTCGGCATCATTTCCGAGGGTGAGAGTCTCGCGGCCAAAGTACTCGAGACGCTCGGCGTCAACCTGTCCAAGGTGCGCTCGGAAGTCGAGGCCATCGTCGGCCGCGGCGGTCAGACGGTTCAGCAGGAGATGGTCTTCACACCGCGTGCCAAGCGCGTCATCGAGCTGGCATTCGAGGAAGCCCGCCAGCTCAATCACAATTACATCGGCACCGAGCATCTGCTGCTCGGACTGATCCGTGAAGGCGAAGGCGTCGCGGCGCGGGTGCTCACGAATCTTGGCGTCGACCCGGCGAAGGTTCGCGTGCAGACGACGTCCTTGCTCGGCGCGGAGGGCCAGCCGCCCGCGCCCAAGGGCAAATCGAAGACGCCGACGCTCGACGCCTACGGCCGCGATCTCACGACGCTCGCGCGCGAGAACAAGCTCGACCCGGTGATCGGCCGTGCGAACGAGATCGAACGCGTCATCCAGATTCTCTCGCGCCGCACCAAGAACAATCCGGCCCTCATCGGCGAGCCCGGCGTGGGCAAGACGGCGATCGCCGAAGGCCTTGCGCAGCGCGTGATCAAGGGCGAAGTCCCCGAGCCGCTGCGCGACCGGCGGGTGATCACGCTCGACCTCGCAGGGCTGGTCGCGGGCACGAAATACCGTGGTGAGTTCGAGGAACGGATGAAGCGCGTCATGGACGAGATCCGCGGCGCCGCCGGCGAGATCATCCTGTTCATCGACGAGTTGCACACCCTGGTCGGTGCGGGCGCCGCCGAAGGCGCGATCGACGCCTCGAACATCATCAAACCCGCGCTCGCCCGCGGCGAGCTGCAATGCATCGGCGCGACGACGCTCAACGAGTTCCGCAAATACATCGAAAAGGACTCGGCGCTCGAGCGGCGGTTCCAGCCGGTCATGGTCGGCGAGCCCACGGTCGAAGAGACCGTCGAGATCCTCAAGGGCTTGCGCGACCGCTACGAGGCGCACCACAAAGTCACGATCACCGACGAAGCGCTGGTCGCCGCGGCGAAGCTCGGCGACCGCTACATCAGCGATCGCTTCTTGCCCGACAAGGCCGTCGATTTGATCGACGAAGCGGCATCACGCGTACGGCTCCAGGCCACCCTTCCGCCGCAGTCGATTCGCGACATCGAGACCGAGATCCGCAAGGTCAAGCAAGAGAAAGAATCGGTCGTCAAGACACAAGAATTCGAGAAAGCCGCCGCGATTCGCGATCGCGAAGAGAAGCTGCGGCTCGAGAAGCAGCGTCTCGAGGCCGAATGGGCCGAACACAAGGCGCGCCAAGACAAGACGATCAAGGTCACCGAGGAAGACGTCGCCCACATCGTGTCGTCGTGGACGAAGATCCCGGTCGCGCGTCTCGCTCAGGCGGAGACGGCGAAGCTGCTCGGCATGCACGAGCAGCTCCACAAACGCGTCGTCGGCCAGCATCCGGCGATCGAAGTCATCACCCGCGCGATCCGCCGTTCGCGGGCCGGCCTCAAGAATCCCAAACGCCCGATCGGCTCGTTCATCTTCCTGGGCCCGACGGGTGTCGGCAAGACGGAGGTCGCGCGTTCGCTCGCGGAGTTCATGTTCGACGACGGTGAGTCGATGATCCGCATCGACATGTCGGAGTACATGGAGAAGTACGCGGTCTCGCGGCTGGTCGGCGCACCTCCGGGATACGTCGGCTACGAAGAGGGCGGCCAGTTGACCGAAGCCGTGCGGCGCCGTCCGTACTGCGTCGTGCTGCTCGATGAGATCGAGAAGGCTCACCCCAACGTCTTCAACCTGCTGCTGCAGGTGCTCGACGACGGGCGGCTCACCGATTCTCAGGGCCGCGTTGTCGACTTCAAGAATTCGGTCATCATCATGACCTCGAACGTCGGCGCGACCGGGATGACGACCTCGACCGAAATCGGCTTCCGTCCGCAAAAGGACAGCGGTCAGACCGACGATCAGGCCTACGAGCGCATGAAGACCAAGGTGCTCGAGGAAGTCAAGCACACGTTCCGGCCGGAGTTCCTCAACCGGGTCGACGAGATCGTCGTGTTCCATCAGCTCTCGAAGCCGGAGATCGAACAGATCGTCGGGCTCGAACTGGAAAAGGTCGCGCGCGAGGTCCGGGCCCAAGAGATGCACCTCGAAGTCACCGAAGACGCCAAGGTATTGCTTGCCAAGAAGGGCTGGGATCCGCAGTACGGAGCGCGTCCGCTGCGCCGCGCGATCCAGCGCGAAGTGGAAGACGAGCTGGCCGAGGAGATGCTCAAGGGCAGCTTCGGTTCCGGCGACCGCATCCTGGCCGAAGTCGACCCGGACAATCCGGAGAAGCTGAAGTTCTCGAAGATCCCGCACGTCGAGCCGCCCGCGGCCCCGGCGCCCGCGGTCCAGCCGGCATAAAGACGAGAAAATCGACGAGGCCCGTCGCAAGAGCGGCGGGCCTCGTCGCGAAGTCTCATCGGTCGTGACCCCGTTTGCAACCTGGCGATCGCGCCTTCCGGCACAGATCGGCAACTGGTTCGCCCGCGATCTCTCGCGCGGAGCGATGGCGCTCGTCGAAGCGAGCCGGGTGGTGTTGCGCCTCGTCGAGGACACGAAGATCGAAGCGTCCGTCAAGGACAAGGGCGGCGTAGGCGTCGCGATCGAGTGGTCGACGGGTACCGGGCCGCAAGCGCTGCGCAGCGTCTGCACCTGCGGCTCGACCGGCATCTGCGAACATGTCGTCGCCACGCTCGAGACCGTTCGCACGGCGACCGACGCACCGCTCGCCGTCCCGGTGGGCGCGGGTTCTGCCGAGACGCACGATTACGGTTGGTTGCCGGACACCGAGCGCGAATCGCCGCGCGCGCGAGCACGCTCGGTCTGGCCCGTCCTCTCGTCGCCCGACGGCAAGGCGATCTCGGGGGCCCTCTATCTGGACACGCCGCGCCTGCGCGGGGTGATCCGCGACGCCGAGTCGATCCTCACGATGATGGACACGACCCCGGTCGATGACTGGGACAACGTCGACCGCGAACTCATCCGCGACGAATCGATCAGCGAAGCGTTCGGGCAGCGGGTCTCGCCCAAAGCCTTGGCGCGCGCGCTCTTCCGGCTCGCACGCCATCCCCGGCTGCGCTTCGACGAGCATCCCGGCGAGAATCGCCATCCGGCCGAACTCGCTCCGCTCGCGGTCGATCTGCGCGGCGTGCGCCTGCGCGCGGCCCGCCACGGGGCCCAGTTCGTGCCGATGCTGGAGCGCGCCGACGGCGTGCGTTTCTCGCCGCGCGGGGCGCGCGTGCTCGACGGCCCACCGTCCTGGTTGATCGCGGAGGGCACGGCGTATCTGCTCGACGGGACCTTCAACGCGCGCAAGACGATTGCCGCGGCCGAAGTCGTGCCCGCGGAGAACGGCGTCGCCGGTCGTCCCTCGTCGGCGGCCATCGCGCGCGTGGCTTCGTTTCTGTCCGCCGACGATCGGCACGAACTGGGCGTGGTCGACGCGCAGTCGCCGGCGCTGTTCGCGCGGATGGCCTGGCGCGACGGCGCGCTGCTGGCCCGCCTGGCGTTCGTCGATCGCGCCAGCACCGCACGCGCGCCCTTCTCGTCGCACGGCGCGGTGGCGACCGTCGGCGAATCGTTCGTGCGCTTCCCGTCTTCGATTGCGCGTGCGTTCACGCAACGCTTCGTCGCGGCCGGGTTCGTGCCGCGCGGCGCCGATCTCTTCGCCTTGCACGACGCCGAGCGCGCCGCGACGCTGATTCGGGAGACGCTGCCGGGTTGGGACGACGTCGAAGTCCGGCTCGACGACAGCCTGAGCGCGATCGCGGCCCACGACGATGCGATCGAAGTGGCGATCAGCGCGCGGCCATCGGGCGAAACCAGCGACTGGTTCGACCTGAGCGTCGACGTGTTCGTCGGTGGCGGCGAGCCGCTGACGCCGGCGGAACTGGCGGCGCTGCTGCGCTCCAGCGGCCGTTACGCCGAGGTCCGTGGCAAGCTCTTCGACGTCGCCAAGCTGCGCTCGCAGAGCCATCTCCTGAGCGACATCACCGATCGCAAGCAGAACGGTCTAGCGGCACTGGTCGCCCTGCGCGACGAACTCCATGAGAGTTTCGCCAACGTCCAGCTCCCGGAGGAAGTGGAACGGTTGCGGGAGCGCTTGCGGAACTTCGCCGGGATCGAGTCGGTCGAGCCGCCGGCCGAACTCGCGCATGTCTTACGCGACTACCAGAAGCGCGGGCTCGATTTCCTCACCTATCTGGCATCGTTCGAGTTCGGCGGGATCCTCGCCGACGAGATGGGTCTGGGCAAGACGGTGCAGCTCATCTCGTATCTGCTGCGCCGCAAACAACTCGAAGGGCGTTCGCCTTCGCTCGTCATCGCGCCGACCTCCGTGACCCATACGTGGGAGAACGAGATCAAGCGCTTTGCCCCCGATCTCGTGACGCTGCGTTTGCAGTCGGGTTCGGAACGCAGCGCGCACTTCACGCAGCTAGACAACTACGACGTCATCATCACTTCGTACGCGTTGGCGCGGCTCGACGCCCAGCACCTCGAACGTTATACGTTCCGGGCACTCATCCTCGACGAAGCTCAGAACGCAAAAAATCCCAGCTCGCAGATCGCCAAAGTCGTGCGCGGACTGCGGGCCGATCACCGGCTCGCGCTAACCGGTACGCCGGTCGAGAACTCGCTGCGCGACCTGTGGTCGATCTTCGCCTTCTGCGAACCGGGCCTGCTGGGTACGGAGGCCTCGTTCCGGCGCCGCTTCGAGAACCCGATCGCCGAAGGCGATGAGAAGGCTGCGAGCGTGCTGCGCTCGCGGCTCGAGCCCTTCGTCCTGCGCCGCACGAAGGAAGACGTCGCGCGCGAATTGCCCGAACGCACCGAAGTGGTGATCGAGTGCGATCTCTCGCCGATTCAACGCCGGCTCTATCGCGGCATCGCCGAAGCCGCGCGGCGTGACGTGCTGGGCAAGCTCGACGAAAGCGGCGGTGGGCTCGAAGGCGCGAGCGTTCACGTGCTCGCCGCGCTCACGCGCCTGCGTCAGGTGTGCGCGCATCCGGGTTTGATCGTCCCGCAGTACATCGATGAGCCCGAGGCCAGCGGCAAGTTCGACGCCTTCATCGAGACCGTCGAAGAAGTGCTCTCAGGCGGACACCGCGTGCTCGTCTTCTCGGCGTTCGCCTCGATGCTCAAGATCATCCGGGCGGCGATGGACAAGCGCGGGATCGCCTACGGGTATCTCGACGGCTCGACCAAGGATCGCGACCGGCAGACCGAGGTCGAAAACTTCATGGCGCCCGACGGGCCACCGGTGTTCTTGTGCTCGCTCAAGGCGGGCGGTGTCGGTCTCACGCTCACGGCGGCCGACTACGTGATCCTCTACGATCCGTGGTGGAATCCGGCCGTCGAGCGACAGGCGATCGACCGCACGCACCGCATCGGGCAGACGCGGCCGGTCACGGCGTACCGGATGGTGACGGCCGGTTCGGTCGAGGAGAAGATCCGCGCCCTCGCCGAGCGCAAGAGCGGTATCTCGAAGGCCGTGATCAAGGCCGACTCCGCGGTCGCCAAGTCGCTCACCCGCAAAGACCTCGAGATGCTCTTCGCCGATCCCGAGTAGCCGGGCGAGCGAGCAGGATGAAACCGGGATGAAGATTCGCTGAGAACGTGCCTTTGCGGTTCAGCCGGACACGGATTCGTCCGATCACGGGTATAAACGTCGGTTTTTCCCGTTTTCTTCTCTCAGAAGGACGCCCGCATGAAGCGTTTCGCCTTCCTCACTGCGCTGGTCGCGGTTTTCGCGATGAGCGTCCCTTCCCTGGCGCAGGACCATTCGTCGCTCGCGCCGGCCGATCAGTACTTCGGTCGCATGAAGATGAGCATCCTGGGCATTCGCAACACGATCCACGATATGGACGTGCGAGCGAGCTATCAAGCACCCTCGGACGTGCAGTACATCTACAACAAGTTGCTGTTGGTCGAAGACGCCCTGCACGACTGGCAAGCGAAATATCCGCACGACACGTGGATCCCGAAGATGACCTACGGCCTCGCGATGGTCTACAAGAAGCTGCCGCTCGACGACGCGCAAGTGCACATGAACGATCAACTCGATTGGCTGACGGCGTCGTACCCGCACAGCGACGAGGCCGCTTTCCCGCGCTAGAAAGTCGCGCCGGTCGTTTCCATGTTGACGACGTGGTGCAGCGTGGCTCCGGCGAAGGTGCAGCCTGCGAGCGACGCGCCGGTGAAGTCGACGCCGGTCAAGTCCGCGCCGGAGAAGTTGGTGCCGTCGAGCTTCGCGCCGCGCAAGTTTACGGAGCGCAAATCGGCGTCGGCGAAGTTACTGCCGCGCAGCGAGATGCCGTGTAGGTCCGCACCGGCCAGCTTCGCGCCATCGAGGTTGCAGCCGGTGCAGCCGTCGAGCATCGAGCGGACGTCCACGCCGCGCAAGTCCGTGTTCGCGAGGTTCCACGCCGAGCCGATCAAACGCATCCCGGTCGTCTTCGTCCCGTGCAGCGAGATGTCGGCGAGATTGACGCCGTACAGCCGCGCATTGACGAGCGACGCGCCGTCGAGGTTGGCGTTGCTGAGGTTGACGCCGGCCAGGACGGCGCCGTCGAGCCGCGCGTTGCGCAGATCGGCATCGGAGAGATTCGCGCCCGCGAGTCGCGCGCCGCGCAGATCGGCGCCGCGCAGATCGCGACCGGCGAAGTTGCATCCCGCGCAGTGGCGCAGGATCGACGCCAGAGTTGCCGGGTCGGCATCCTCGGGAACGTCCCGCGCGAGCTGGGCGAGGGAGCGTTGCGCCACGGCGGGCAGGGCGCTCGCGACGGCGCCGGGCACCCCGGCCAGCGAGCGCGCAACGATGTTGCCGATGCGCTCGCCGAGCGCGGCCCCGTCGAACGAGTCGGCGTCGACGCCGGCGTCGACGCCGGCGGGCGGGCGGGGATGGCTAGCGTTCGCGCGCGGGGCCGGAGTCGGAATCGGCGCCGGGCGCGGAACCGCCGCCGCCGGGTGGGGTTTGGCGGGATGGTCGGCTACGACGGCTGAAACCGGCGCCGGCGTGACCTGGGCCACAACGGTCGGGGTGGTGGGGACTTCCAAGGCCGGGGCCCTTGAGGCGACTGCGACGATACTGAGCGCCGCGGCACCGGCGATCGCGACCGCGGCGAGCGGACCGAGGGCTGGGATCGGGGCGCGGCCGGAGAGCAGCGCTTCGATGCGGATCGTGATCTGTTTGCGCGTCAGGAGAGCGCCCGGCGCGACCACGGCGTGCTCGGGCATGCGCATCTCGCGCGCTAGGCGCCACAGCGAGTTCGCGTAGTCCTTGGCGCGTCCGGTGCGGGCGACGACGGCCTCGTCCGAGGCGATCTCCCGTTCGAGCGCGATGCGGCGGCCGAGCAGCCAGACCAGCGGGTTGAACCAGAAGAGGCGTTCGATGATCCGCTGTCCGAGATTCGTCCAATCGTCGTAGCGGCGCAGATGCGCGTGCTCGTGCATGATCAGCGATTCGATCTCGCCGAGTCCGCCTTGGGTCGCAAGATCGGTCGGGACTAGGATCACCGGCCGCCGGAAGCCGATCGCGACGGGCGTTTCGATCTCGAACGAGAGGCGCAGGTAGATCTCGCGCTCGCGCGCGGCGTTCTCGGTCAGCCAGTTCAGCTCGCCGGCGAGCGTACCGTCGAGCGGGCTCGAGCGCCGTTTCAGCCCGCGCACCCGGACCAGACTCGCCGCCAAGCCGATGAAGCCCGCGAGCGCCCCGGCCGCCCAGACGGCGATGATGATGAGAGCCGGCACGCGGGTGAGCTTCGGCAGCGTGGGAAGGTGCAGCCCAGGCGCGGACGCCGCGGTCAGCGCCGCGGGTGCCGTCGGGGGCGGCAGCGTTGCCGTCGTTGCCCGGTTCGCCGCCGGCTGCGTCCCGAGCGGCGCAGACAGCGTGGCCGGTGCGGTAACGGCGTGCAGCACCGAGACGCCGAAGGCCGCCGGCGGCATGAGCGCGGTCGCGACGAGCGTGAGCAGCCACAGTGCGTGGCGCGCGGCGGCGCTCAGCGCGAGATTGCGCACCACGATCAGCACGGCCACGCCGAGCAGCGCCCCGGCCACGAGGCTCATCCCGACCGCCGTGAGCGCCGCGCTCACGATCGATTCGAGCACGTCAGTGCCCTTTGCGGTCGATCAGCTCCCGCAGGCGCTGGAGCTCGGCGTCGTCGATGTGCTCGGATTCGAGCAAGTTGAGGACGAGCTCGCGCGGCGAGTTGTTGAAGAAGCGCGAGACGACGTGCTGGACCACCGAACGCTGCGCCTCCTCGCGTTCGACGGCCGGCTTGTAGATGAAGGCGCGCCCGCTGGCCTTGTGCTTGACGTAGCCTTTCTGCTCCAGGATCCGCATCGTCGTCAGGACCGTGTTGTAGGCCAGCGGCGGGTCGCCGAGCGCTTGGGTGACTTCAGCGACGGTCGCCGACCCACGCGTCCAGAGGATGTCCATCAGGCGGTACTCCGCCTCGGTCAGGGTCGGCGATTTCTTCCGGGCCATGCCACGGACGCTACCATGCGCGCGGGGCGCTGTCAACTATTTCCATAAGAGCAAAGGATCGGAACATGGCCCCGGTCGCCCGGGGCCATGTTCCGATCAGACCTTGACGGGCGTATAGCCGTCGCGCGGTTTGACGGTTTCCGAGTTGAAGATCTTGGTCGCTTCCGTGCTGTCCGGGTTGGTGCACAGCTCGGCTGCATAGTCGCCGCCGACACGCGAACCGATGGTGAAGTACTCGTGTTCGGAGCGGCGTTTCGATTTCTCGACGATGACGCCGGCGTAGGTGTTCTGGACCGCCTGGTGATCGCAGGCGCGGAAGTACCCGGGCGTCGCTTTGGCCGCATCGTAGTGGTAGCCCTCGAAGGCGGCGATGAGTTTCGCCGTATCGGTGGTGCCGGCCGCTTCGATGCGGTTGATGAGGTTCAAGCCGGCTTCGTAGCCCAGGTATTGGCGCCAGTCGACGTTGGGCGTGCCGGCTTTGAGCCGGGCGTAGACCTTCGATGCGTTGCCGCCGGCTTCGGGGCCCCAGACGTAGCCCCAGGTCGAACCGACGAGATCGTCGACGGGCAGGCCGATCGCAACGTCGTTGCCGCTCAGGATCCCGCCGAACTTCATCGTCTTGGTGAGGCCGAGTTGCACCGCGGCTTTGGTGGCGTTCTGCGTGTCGGGCCCGTAGTTACAGAGCACCAGCACGTCGGCGCCGGAGTTGCGTGCCTTGGTCAGGTACGACGAGTAGTCGGTCTGGCCGAGCGGATGCAAATCGTTGCCCAGCTCTTGGCCGCCCTGCGCCAAGAGGATCTTCTGCAGACGTGCGTGGGCGTCGTTGCCGAATGCATAGTCGGCCGTGAGGAAGTACCACTTCTTGCCGAACTTGAGCAGCGCCGGCCCGACCGCGTTCGCGAGCATGGCGTTCGAGCAGGTCTGACGGAAGGTCACCTTGTTGGCTTTGGGGCCGGTGATGTTCGTGTCGTGCGTCCCGATTGCCAAGAAGAACACGCCGCTCTCCTCGGCGATCGACGAGACGGCGAGCCCGACGGCGGAACTCAAACAGCCCGTCAAGACGTCGACTTTCTCTTGCGAAATGAGGCGTTTGGCTTCGTTGCCGCCGACCGCGGGCTTCGAGTTGTCGTCGCCTTTGACGATCTCGTAGGTGATGCGCGAGTTCTTTTTCATGGCGTCGGCGACGGCGACTTCCAAGCCGTACTGCTGGGATTGCGACGCCGAGGCGTAGACGCCCGAAAAGCCGTCGATGTGACCGATCTTGACGGTGGCGCCGCCGCCGGCCGCGATCACGTCGCGCGGCGGGGGCAGCGCTTTCGCGCCGGCCGGGCGCGACTCGAGGAGCGGGAAGCCGAGCACGGCGGCGCCGGCGATGCCCAGCGCGCCGGTGCGGCGCAAAAACTCGGCGCGATCGACGGAAACGTCGGGGCGTTGATCTGCCATGGTACTCCTTGCCGAAGAAAAGCGAGTTATGCGAAAACTTAGCTTCCGGCGTACGAAGTCATGCCCGCGGTCGGCGCCGAACGCCCGGAAAAATGACCGAAGATCGCTCGGAGCCCAAAGTCGTTCTGCTCGTGCGGTTGCTCAGCGCGATCGACGAAGGGCGCCACACGTTCGAGGATCTCAAGCTGCGCATTGCCGACGGGAAGCCGCCGTCGACGCGCAGCCTCCGGCGGTATCTCGCCGTACTGGCCGAGGCCGGGTTCCCGTGGTACTTCGAGCGAGCGAGCGGAACGTACCGGTTCGCCGAGGGCTACAGCCTGCGGCGCCTCAACCTCACGCAGCGCGAACTCCTGGGCTTGGTCACGCTCAAGCGGCTGGGTGCGTCGCTGGGCGGGACACTCGCCGGCTACATCGATGAAACCACCACCAAACTGCTCGCCTCGAGCGATCGGCGCACGGCCGCCTCGGCCCCTTCGCTGGCGATCCGGCTCGACACGGTCGCGCTGGAACCGGCCGTCGAGGCGACCTTCGAGACGCTGCAGGGCGCCGAGCGCACCAAGCAGCGCGTGCAGTTCGCCTACGTGGACAAGAACGGCGTGCCCAGCCGGCGCCACGTCGATCCGTACGGGTTCATCGTGTCCTCGGGGCGCATCTACCTGGTCGGCTTCGATCATACGCGCAACGACATGCGGGTCTTCGCCGTCGACAACGTCGCCGACCTCAAGGTGACGCCGCAGACCTTCGAGCGACCGGCGGACTTCAATCTCGACGCGTACGGCGCGAATTCCGTCAGCGGCGTGTTTCACGGCGCGACGCTGACCAACGTCACGGTGCGTTTCTCGCCGGTCGTCGCCAAAGCAGCCGCGGCCGGGAGCGTCGCCCGCGAACGCCGCGTCGCGCGTCGCGACGACGGCGGCGTCGACATCACCTACCGGGTCAGCGATCCCTTCGAGATCGTCCGCTGGTCGCTGGGCTGGGGTGCGGAGGCGGAGATCGTCGCGCCCACCAGCGCCCGAGCAGCGGCGCGCGAGATCGCGCGCCGCATTGCAGACCGCTACGGTGAAGGCTAGTATGGGAGCCGTGAACCGCTCTCTTCGCCGGGCGGGTGTCGCCGTTGCGCTCGCCCTAACTACCGGCGGCGCGCTCGCGGCGGTGCCGCAGGGCCAAACCATCGACGGCATTCACTGCGACGCCGCCGAGCAGATGGCGATGCACATCCACCAGCACGTTGCGATCACCGATCATGGCATGCCGGTCGTGATCCCCGATGACGTCGGAAGGCCGCTCGGCGTGCAATGCTTCTATTGGCTGCATACGCACACTCCGGACGGCATCATCCACGTCGAGGCGCCGTCGCTGCGTTCGTTTACGCTCGGCCAGTTCTTCGATGTCTGGGGGCAGCCGCTGACGCGCAAGAATGTTGCCGGTGCGAAGCCACGCCCGGGCGAACGCGTCGTCGTCTACGTCGACGGCAAGCTCTACACGGGTGATCCGCGCGCGATCGAACTCACCCAGCACCTCGACGTCGCGATCCGCGTCGGTCCGCCGTACGGAGCGCCGCCGCCGTTCAGCGCCTGGAACGGCAACTGAAGAAAAGGAGTTGTTTTCATTAAGGCTTCCGGCGCTCTGCAGCGCCGGAAGCCTGTGAAAACGGCGAAAATGTTGTGAGTTGTTGTGCAGAATTAAACTTTCTTGTGGATAAGCGATCCGGACGCGTTTGCGCCCCTTGCAACAAGTTTTCGCGTATGCAATCATTGAATCACGACAGCGATGTCGGACGACTGACGAGCAGTCGGGTCCCCTGGACGACGAGCCGCGAAAGCGGAACGGGTCCTCGGACGAATGGCCTTCGACGCCACCCGGGCCGCGCAATCGGCGCAGGTGAGCGCAACACCAACAACTCGAACGTACGAACCCCGGCGCTCACGCACCGGGGTTCGTCGTGTCATTTCACGTCTGGTCGGGCTGCGCTCCGAGATACGCTTGGGTGACGCTTTCGTGCGTGGCGAGTTCGGCGCCGGTTCCGGATAGCACGATGCGGCCGCGTTCGAGCACGTACGCGCGATCGGCGATCGCGAGCGCCCGCCGTGCGTTCTGCTCGACGAGCAGAATCGATGCCCCGCGCGCGCGCTCTTCCGCGATGATGGCGAAGATGTCGCTGACCAGCTTGGGCGCGAGCCCCATCGACGGCTCGTCGAGCAAGAGCGCCCGCGGCCGTGCCGCCAACGCACGGGCGATCGCGACGAGTTGCTGTTCGCCGCCGGAGAGCGCGCCGGCCGGCACGTCGCGTCGCGTTCCCAGGATCGGGAAGCGCTCGTAGAGCGAACCGATCGCCGCACGGCCCGCCGCGCCGTGAACGGACGCGGCGACCAGGAGGTTCTCCGCGACGGTCATCTGCGGCAGCATCCGGCGGCCTTCGGGGACATGGATGAGCCCGCGATGGACGATCGCATGCGAGGGGAGGCGCGTGATGTCCTCACCGGCGAAACGCACCCGGCCGCCGCGCGCCGGCAGTATCCCGGAGAGCGCGAGCAGGAGCGAGGTTTTGCCGGCTCCGTTCGCACCGACGATCGCGCAGAGCGTGCCTTCCTCGAGGCCCAGGCTCACCTCGTGCAGCACCTCGATCTTGCCGTAGCCGGCGCGCAGCGCCTCGATCTCCAGCAGGGCCATCAGCCGCTCTCCGGACCGAGATAGGCTTCGATGACGGCGGGATCGACGCCGATCTCGCGCGGCGTTCCGCGCGCGATGATCTGGCCGAAGTTCAGCACGACGACGTGGTCGCACGCGGCGCGCACGAGCGTCATGTCGTGCTCGATCAAGAGCACGCCGATCCCGCCGCTCGCGATGGCCCGGATCGTCTCCACGAGCCGGGCGGTTTCCGTCGGGTTCATTCCGGCGGCGGGTTCGTCGAGCATCACGATCGCCGGGTCGGCGGCGAGTGCGCGCGCGATCTCGAGCCGCCGCTGATCGCCGTACGGCAGCGAGTTCGCGCGCGCCCCCAGCGCGACGTGCGCGATGCCGGCGCGGGCCAGCAGGGCTTGCGCCTCATCCGTCCCGAGCCGGCCGGGCCGTGCGAACGCCCCGGCCGCGAGGTTGGCGAACACGTCGAGCGTGCTGAAGAGCCGAATGTTCTGGTACGTGCGCGCGATGCCGGCGCGCGCGATGCGGTACGGAGCCAGACCCCCGCGCCGCCCGGCGAGGCACAGGATCAGGTCGCCCAGGCTAACCGAGCCCGCCGAGAGCGGCACGATCCCGGTGGTCGCGTTGATGAGCGTCGTCTTGCCGGCGCCGTTGGGTCCGATGAGACCGAGTACCGTGCCTGGTTCTACCTCGAGCGTCGCGCCCGTGAGCGCGCGCACGCCGCCGTAGACGACCGAGACGCCGTCGAGCCGGAGAGCGCGCGCGCTCACCGCCGTCCCCACTGGAGCCGAATGCCGGCGAGCCCGCGCGGTGCGAACAGGACCACGAGCAGCAAGATCAGTCCGTTGGTGACTTCGCGATAGTCGGACAAGAAGCGGATCGCTTCCGGCAGGATCGTCAAGAGCGCCGCACCGATCGCCGCGCCCACCGGGCTCGTGATCCCGCCGATGACGCACCAGACGAGGATCTGCTCCATCCGCCCGAAGCCGAAGTCGCTGGGCGTGATGAAGTAGTTGGAATGTGCGTAGAGCGCCCCCGCGAGGCCCGCGACCGCGCCCCCGATCGCCAGCGTCGCGAAGCGTACGAACCCGACGTCCACTCCGACGCCGCGCGCCGCGTTTTCGTCTTCGCGGACCAGCGCGATCGCAAGCGCGAACTTCGTGCGCGAGAGCGCCCATAGGCCCAGCGCGACGGCCACCAGCGTCGCGTAGATCCAGCCCGTGCTCGCATCCGCGGGGATGCCGGAGAGCCCTTCGGCACCACCGGAGATATCGAGGTTGTTGGCGATGACGCGCACGATTTCGCCGAACGCGATCGTGGCGATCGCGAGAAATATCCCGCGCAAGCGGCGGACCGGCAACGCCAGCAAGCCGGCGACGACCGTGCTCGCGAGCGCGCTCGCCAGCATCGAGGGCAACAGCGCCCAATGGAAGTTCAGCGCGAGGATCGCCGAGAGATAGGCGGCGATCCCCATGAACGCGGCCTGAGCCAGCGCGAGCTGGCCGGCTTGCAGACAGATCGAGAGCGAGAGCGCGAGCAGCGCGTCGATGCCGACTTGGTCGATCAGCTTCGAGTGCGCCGCGTAGAACGCGGCCAGTTCCGTCATGCGCTCACGCGGTGCGTAGCGCGCGCTTTCCGAACAACCCGGTGGGCCTCAGGATCAGGATCAGGAACATCACCCCGAAGGCGATCGCGTCACGCCATTGCGAGTATCCCAGCGCGATCGCCAGCGTCTCGACCATCCCGATGACGAAACCGCCGATGACCGCACCCGTGATCGAGCCCATGCCGCCCAGGATGATGACCGCCAGCCCCTTGAGTTCGATCTGCGAACCCATATCGATCTGAACGCTGTCGTATTGCAGCGCCGTCAAGATGCCCGCCGTCCCGCCCAGCGCGGAGGCGATGAAGAACGTGGCGGCGATCGTGCGTTCGAGGTCGATGCCCAGCAGCGCCGCCGCGACGCGGTCCTCGGCGACGGCCCGGATCGCGCGGCCGAGCGGCGTGGCGCGAATGACCCAGGCCAGGCCCAGCATCATCACGATGGCGTTCGCCAAGATCACGAGTTGCACGGTGGTGAAGGTCAAGGGACCGAGGTGGAACGGCGCCGCTTCCAGGAAACCCAGCGTGAAATGGCGCTCGTCGGGTCCGTAGATGCCGCGCGCGATCGCGCCGAAGATGATCGCCATGCCGATCGATGAGATCAGCGCGATCAGATTCGGCGCGTTGCGCTTGCGCAGGGGTGCGAAGGCGATGCGGTCGAGCGCGATCCCCAGCAGCCCGGCGCCCAAAATCGCGAGCGGTGCCGCGATCACGAGGGGAATGCCGGCCGCCAAGAGGGACCACGTCGCGAACGCGGCGAGCATGAAGATCGCCGCGTGCGCGAGATTGAGGATGTCGAGTACGCCGAACACCAGCGTGTACCCGATCGCGAAGAGCGCGTAGACCGCGCCCAGGAAGAGCCCGTTGACGAGCTGTTGGCTTATCACCGGGCCGTTGCTCCCGCGCTAATGAAAGTAGGCGAATCCGCCCTTGACGATCTGCAGGATGACGGGTGCCGCTTTCACGTCGCGATTGACGTCGAAAGCGATCGGACCGAGCACGGTTTGCGCCAGTTTGAGCTCGCGCAGCGCCGGTCCGAACTCGCCTTTGGTGGTCTTGCCTTCTTTGACGAGCTGCGCGATCAATTGCGCGGCCGCGTACGCCTGTGCAGCGAATTGATCGGGCGCCGTACCGTAGCGTTTGGTGAACCGCTCGACGAAGCTCCTGTTCCCCGTGTAGTTGCCGCCCAACGCCCAGGCCGCACCGACGACGACGCCTTGGGCCGCCGGGCCCGCGACTTCGTACATCTGCGGGCTGTTGAGCCCGTTTCCGCCGACCATGTGGATTTTGACGCCGAGCGTGCCGGCTTGTTGGATGATCTTGGTGGCCTCGGGGAAGAGCGCGCCGATGGCGATCACCTCGGGATTGGCGGCCTTGATCTTGGTGAGCGCGGCCGAGAAGTCTTTATCGCCGATGTGAAAGGTCTCGGTGTCGACGATCGTGACGCCGGCCCGTTCGAGTTGGGCCTTGAAGATATCGCCGTCGGTCTTCGTGAAGGCGTTGTCGTCACCGTAGATCAGCGCGGCGGTCTTGTATTTCCACAGCGCGCGCGTGCGGGCGACGGTGGTCGGAATGACTTGCGCTTCCGAGAGCGAGACCCGGAACACCAAAGGCCCCAGCGCCGTGATACCCTCGGCGGTCGTCGAAGTGCCGACCACCGGCGTTCCCGCCCGCACGGCGATCGGGTCGCCTTTCTTGGCTTCGCCCGAGAGCGTCGGCCCGAGGATGACCGGCGTTCCGTCGGTGCTGAATCTCTGGAAGAGGTTGGCGACCTGGTTGGGGTCGCTGGCCGAGTCTTCGACGTCGAAGCTGAGGTTCGCACCGCCGGCGTCGATGAGACCGGACTTGATATCGTCGTTGGCGAGTTCGTAGGCGTTCTTTTGCATGACGCCGTAGACGGCTGCCGAGCCCGTGACATCGGCGATCACGCCGACTTTGACCGTCTTGCCGGTCGCGGGCCCGCTGGTGGTCGCCGCGGCGGTGGGCAACGCGAGGGCGCAGGCCGCGAAGGCAGCCAGCGTCAGGAGAGCAGGTCGTTTCATGGGGCCTAGATTGCCGCCCCCCTACGGCGTTCCTCTCGCAAAAAGCGCTTGGCGCTGACGTTCCAGCTCGACCGTCGATTCGACGGAACGGAGGCTCGCTTCGCCCTCGCGCTCGATCAAGACGGCCATTTCCTCGAAGTCGGTCTTCATCGCGAACGACCGCGTTGCTTCGGTCGAGGCCTCGCGCTGGGCTTCGGCCAGCGTGTCGATGATAGTCTCGGTGAAGGCGTCGATGCGGGCGAGCGCCGCTTCGGCGGCCTGGGCTTGGCGCGCGCTGCGCTCGGCCTGGTCCACGCCGGAGGAGATCGCGGTCGAGGTGCGCTTGCCGCGCTCGTCGAGGTCGACGAGAACCTGGCGCATCTGCTGGGTCGAGGCGCGCGTGCGCTCGGCGAGTCGCCGGACCTCGCTCGCCACGACGTCGAAGCCGGTGCCGTAGTCGCCGGCCCGCGCGGCTTCGATCGCCGCGTTGAGCGCCAGCAGATTCGTGCGGTCGGAAACTCCGCGGACCAGGGCGATGATGTCGGAGATCTGCTTCATCAGCGCGCCGAACTGTTCGAGGGCGTTCCGGCTGTCCATCGCCATCGCCGCCAGCTCGTGTACGTCGTGAGCGATCTGCGCGATGCTCTCGCGTGTCAGGGTGAGGTCGTCCTGCGCTGCCGCGAACCGCGCCAGCAAATCGGTGAAGGTAATTGCGAGGTTCTCCGAGGCCTCGCTCATGCGGCCGGAGTGTGCCCCCAGCTCGCGGAGCTTGGGCGATTGCGCGCGCGACTGCGTCCCGGCTCGGGTCGCCGAAGTCCGCACCGCGCCGACGGCCGAGTCGATCGCCTCGACGATATCCTTGAGTTGGAAATGCCGCTGCAGTTCGGGCTGGCCGGCTCCATCGTCGGGTTCCTCGTACGCCCGCAGATCGCCGCCGAGCACGAGCGCGGAGATATCCTTCGGGAAGATCGGGGCCATGCGTTCCCAGACGAAGCGCGCGGCCCGGACGAACTCCGCGCGCTGCGGCTCGCCCAGCGTCGTGACTTGCAGGTTCTCGCGCAGCGCTTCGAGCGCGCGCTGATCTTCGTCCGCTGCGATTCGCCGGTGCCACGGGACCACTTCCGCGAGCGCCTGGTCGACCGCGGCGCGCGCCTCGTCGTCGAGCCGCTCGAGGCTCTCCGTGTTGGCGAGCACGATCTGCGTGCTGTAAGCGTGCGCGGTCAGGGTGAGATAGTGCTGGACCTCGAACATATTCGTGCCCAGTATGTTCGGCAACGGGTTCTCTTGCGCGTCGACCTCGCCGTTCTGGAGCGCGCGGTAGAGACGGTTGAACGGGATCACCTTCGGCGCGGCGCCCAGCGCGTGCATCAGCGCGAGATAGACGACCGAGTCCTGGATGCGCACCCGCATCCCTTTCATATCCGTCGGGTGCTCGATCGTGCGCACGTTATTCGTGAAGTGACGCAGTCCGTTCTCGAGGTACCCCAAGCCGGTGAGGCCGAAGCCCGCGAAGCCGGCCAGCACGCGTTTGCCGAGCGCACCATCCAGCACGGCGTGCGCGCCGGGCACGTCGGCGAACAAGAACGGCAGATCGAAGATCTGGGCGAGCGGCAAGAGGGAACTCGCGATGTAGGTCGTGACGCTGACGAAATCGAGTTCGCCGGCGCGCACGCGCATCAGCGCTTCGAGTTCCGTGCCCGCGAACGGCATCTGCAATTCAACGCTGACGCGTCCGTCGCTGAGTTCGCCGACCCGCGAGGCGAAGTGCTCCCAGGCACGCGTCGGCGGATACCCGGGCGGGAGTTGCGTCGCGACGCGTAGCTGCATCGCCGAGCCGGTGCGCTGAAATGCCGGCCGCGAGAAATGCAAAATCTCGGCACCGTAATAAGACAGCCGCTGCGTCGAAAGCGCCGCCTCCAGAGCTTGGCGGCCCTGTTCCGCTGCGGTGCGGGCGAGCGTTTCTGTGTCGCGCTTCATCAGAATGGATGAAGCCAGGTGGTCGCGTCCCGTCCCGACCGCCTCATCGAGCGAACGGGTCACGTCCTGCGCGAGCCGGGCGAAGGCGGCGATTGCGGCGGCCGCGGCGCGCGCGGGCGGCGCGGATTGCGCTGACCGTTCGGCGCTCTCGCGAACGGTGCGAATCGTGACTTCGGCTTGGCGCTGGATTTGGCCGACCAGCTCTTTGATCGAGTTGGTGGATTCGCCGGTCGTCTTCGCGAGCCGCCCCACCTCGCCGGCGACGACGGCGAAACCGAGGCCGTGGGTGCCGGCGCGCGCCGCCTCGATGGCGGCATTGAGTGCAAGGAGTTGGGTCTCGTCGGCAACGTCCTCGACGAACTCGGTCATCTGGCCGATCTCGCCCATCAAGCGGCCGAAATCGTCCATCGCGCGCGCGGTGCCGTCGGAAAGCTCGGCGAGTTTGAGTACCGATTCGAGCAGGTCTTCGACGATCTCGAGCGATGCGGAGAGGTCGCTCCCCGCCGCGACGGCCTGGTTGCGCGTGACTTCGAGCCTGGCCACCGTGTCTCGCGATTCGGTCGCGAGCGACTCGGCGGCTTCAGCGAGCGCCGTCATCAGCGTCGTCTGCTCTTGGGCCGTCGCAGCGATCGACTCGGAGGCGTGGCGGACCGTCTCGGACGAAATCGCGATGGCGCGCGCGAACTCTTCGAGCCGGGGTATGTCGGGAAGCGAATCGCGGACCAGCGACACCACAAACCTCGCCTTCGCGAACCTATACGACGAGGGCGCCTGCTTCGCCGCTCGGGAGTGTCAAGATTCGGTCAGCATCTCAGCCGCGCCGTGGCAACCTGCCGGCCGGGAGCCGGGTTCTGATCTGCAAGTAGGTACTTGCACGAGCTGCGAATCCCATGTATTCTGTGCAAGTACTTGCATGCAAAGTCATGGTGATCGAATGAAGACGGTTCGTTTGGAGGCTGATGACGAGGAAGCGATTCGCACGCTCGTTGCGGCGACCGCTGGTTTGCTCGAGATCCGCGGAAGCGTTCCGCGCTTGCGTGCTGTGCTGACCGGGCCGGCCCTCTCGACTGCCCTCATGGCGGCGCTCATCGGCGCGCTCCGCCGGCTACGCGAGCGAGGCGGTGCGCTGGTCGTGGAGGCGGAGTCGGAATCGGCCCGGGCCACGCTGGCGATGACCGGCCTCGATCGCGTCTTCGCCCTGCCCATCGGCGACGAGGGCTCCGAGCCGGCCGGCCCGGTTTCACGCCTCGCTGCGCTCGTGCATTCGGCCGCCGCGCTGTTTGCGGTACTTCTGGTCCTGCTCTCGCCGGCGGCGAACGCCCAGCCGGCTCCGTCCGCGGGCCTGCCGAGCGATCCCGCCGAGATCATCGCCCGGGTCGTCGCGCGCAACCCGGACGTCAGCTCCTACCAGGCGCGGGTCCACATCGACCTGCGCCTGCGGTCCTTCCCCTATCTGCGCGAGCACCTGGACGGATCGACCTATTTCAAGCGGCCCGCCAACTATGAAGTGGCCTTCGACCACATTCCGCCCTACGCGCGGGGCTTCGAGCGGATGTATACGGATATTGGCGACCCCGCGAATTGGGAAAGGCGTTTTGTAGTGACGGTCGTGGGGACGCGCCCGTTCGAGGGCCACCAGGACATCGAACTCCGGCTCGTCCAGCGCGTTCGCGGGATGATCGACCATGAAACCGTGCTGGTCGATCCGGTCGCTTGGTCGATCGACGAATTGGAGTACCACTATTATACGGGTGGGGTCATCAGGATGACGCAGCACTTCCAAACCATCGCCGGCCGTTCGATGCTGGCCGCGCAAGACGCCGACATCGCGATCCCGTACGTGCACGCCGTCGCGCACGGCACATACTCGGACTATCACGTCAACGTCGCTATCGACGACGGCGTGTTCACGGTGAAATGATGCAGACCATCCCGCGTCCCGGTTCGCACGCCGAGGAGACGCGCCGCCGTATCCTCGCGGCAGCGAAGCAAATCTACGAGGAGAAGGGCACGCGCGGAACGACGACACGCGAAGTCGCCGAGCGGGCCGGCGTCAACGAAGCGACTTTATTCCGGCACTTCGGCAACAAGATCGCCTTGCTCACCGCGATGCGCAATCACAGTTGCGGACTGGAGGATTTTCACACCTTCATGGACTCGCTGCAGGACGATCCGCGGGCCGATCTGTTGATGATCGCGCGCGCAATGGTCGAGCGGATGAAGATGCAGCGCAAGCTGATGTGCGTTAGCTTGGCCGAAAGCGCGCTGGGCGAACTCGACCTCGCCGCCCCCGAATGGCGCGGGCCGCATGATATCCATAAGCGGGTCACGCAGTATTTCGCAGACCAGATCGCGCAGGGGACGTTGCGCGGCGATCCGGCACAGAACGCGCGCGCCTTCATGAGTCTCTTGTTCGCGTACGTGATCGCCGAGAAGATTTGGGTCGACAGCCCCGGCGAAACCGAAGACTTACCGTATCTCGTCAACCTCTTCCTGAACGGAGCACAATCGTAGTGGAAACGCGCACCGAAGCCTCGCCGCGCACCGGCCCGGACGGACGCGGACTGGCAACCCCGCCTCCCGAGCCGGTGAAAACCGAGCGGAAGCGGCCGCCCGCCTGGGTCATAATCGCCGGCGGCGTTGCCGTCGCGGCGCTTCTGGTCTGGGGGATCGTGTGGTTGGTGTACGCTCTGGGCCACGAGACGACGGACGATGCGAAGGTCGACGGAGACACGGTCGCGGTGACGAGCAAGATCGCCGAACGCGTCGCGCGCGTGCTGGTCGATACCAATCAGCCGGTGACCAAAGGGCAGATCCTGATCGAGCTGGATAGCCAGGACGAGCGGACGCGGCTTGCGCAAGCGCTCGCCGCCCGCAATGCGACGGCGGCGCAGGCGCGCGCAGCGCAGCAGAACGTCGCGCTCACCGGGGCCCAGCAAACCGCCCAGAACCTGCAGAACACGGGCGCGATCAGCTCGGCCCGCTCGCAGCTCACCAACGCCGGCGCACAATACGCCGCCGCCCAGCAGCAAGCGAACGCCGCGCGCGCGGGGGTGGCGCAAGCCGCGGCGCAACTGCAGGTCGCCCAGGCGCAGGTGCCGGCGGCGCGCGAAGCGCTCGCGAAGGCCAATGCCGATTTCTCGCGGACCGAGTCGCTGGTACAGACCGGCGACGAACCGCAATCCCAACTGGACGCCGAACGCGCCGCGCAGGCCGCAGCCAAAGCGAATTATCAAGCCGCGCTCGAAAATGAGAACGTCGCGCGAACGGGCGTGACGCAAGCGCAGGCGCGCTACGTGTCGGCGCTCGCCTCGGCGAATGCCGCGCTCGCCGGCATCGGTGCCCAACAAGGCCAGATCACGACGGCCCAGGGCCGGCTCAGCGAATCGGATTCGCCCTACCGCCTCACGGCGATCCAGGCCCAGGCCGCCGCCGCCGAAGCGCAGACCCAGTCGCTCGACGCGCAGCTCAAGACGGTCCAGGACCAACTCGCGTACACGGTGATCCGCTCGCCGATCGACGGATATGTCGGCGCCAAGAACATCGAAATCGGCGCGACGGTCGCGCCGGGCCAGTCGCTGCTCGACCTCGTTCCGAAGACGGGCCTTTACATCACGGCGAACTACAAGGAAACGCAACTGGGCGACATCAAGGCCGGGGCGACGGTCGACATCTCCGTGGATGCCTACAAGGGCGTGACGTTCAAGGGTCGCGTCGTGACGATCGCGCCGGCCTCGCAGAACACGTTCAGCCTTGTCCCGGCGCAGAACGCGACTGGGAACTTTGTCAAGGTCACGCAGCGGTTACCCGTGCGCATCGTCGTCGTCGATCCGCCCGCCGATAAGCCGCTCCGTGTCGGGATGTCGGTGACGACGTCGGTCGTGAAGCAGAAATAGCCGGCCCATGATCGAGCCCGCTCGCAAGAGCGTCGTCGAGTACGGCTTTCGCCGGTTCGTCGTCGTCTTCGCGATCATCCTTGCGACGCTCTTGGAGATCGTCGACACGACGATCGTCAACGTCGCGTTACCGAACATCCAAGGGGGCCTGGGCGCGAACCTCGAGCAGGCCGCGTGGATCAGCACGGGCTACATCATCGCTAACGTGGTCGTCATCCCGATCACGCCGTGGCTCTCGCTGCGCTTCGGGCGGCGGCAGTATTTTTTCGCGTCGATTGCGATCTTCACGTTCGCTTCCGCGATGTGCGGTCTGGCCAACAGCATCGAACTGCTGATCTTCTGGCGCATCGTGCAGGGGATCGGCGGCGGCGGATTGATCTCGACCTCGCAGGCGATCCTGCGCGAGACCTTCCCGGATAACCAGCAGGGTTCGGCGGCCGGCATCTTCGCGATGGGCGTGGTCGTGGGGCCGACGATCGGCCCGACGATCGGCGGCTTCATCACCGACACCTATGGGTGGCCGATGGCGTTCTACGTCAACGTTCCGCTCGGCATTCTCGCCATGGTGCTCGTCGCGCGCTTCCTGCGCGATCCCGTGAAGCCCAGGCGCTTGCCGGTCGACGGGATCGGCCTGCTGCTGCTGGCGGTCGGAATCGGGTCGCTGCAGTTCGTGCTCGATCAGGGCCAGCAGAAGGACTGGTTCGACGACCAGTCGATCGTGACGGCCGCGGTCCTGGCGGTTGCCGGCCTGATCGCGTTCGTGCTGTACGAACTCTACGGGACCAAAGAGCCGATCGTCGATCTGCACATTCTGCGCTATCGCAGCGTGTGGAGCGGTTCGCTGCTCGGCATGTGCCTGGGCATCAGCCTCTACGGCTCGGTCTTGCTGCTCCCGCAGTTCGTTCAGAACCTGTTGGGCTTCACGGCGACGCTCTCGGGCGAATTGATGATCATGCGGGCCATCTTCGTGATGCTCTTCACGCCGTTCGTCGCGCGCTTGGCCGGCTCGGGCGCGGTCGATGCCCGCATCTTCGTTGCCAGCGGATTCGTGATGCTCGGCATATCGAACATCATGCTCGCCCACGTGACGACGACCGACGCGAGTTTCTGGACGTTCTTCATCCCGCTCGCCCTCTCGGGGCTGGGCCTCGCGCAACTCTTCGTGCCGCTGACCGTCAGCGTGCTCAGCGGGGTCTTGCCCTCCGAGATCCCCAACGCCTCGGCGTTCTTCAACCTTTCGCGGCAGATCGGCGGCAGCATCGCGATCGCGGCGCTGGTCACCCTGCTCGCGCGCTCGGACGCCGCGCACCGCACGGACTTGGCCGGTGCGATCACGCAGTCGCGGGCTCCGATCGCGCAGATGGTCCAGCGTTCCGGCTCGCCGGCAAAAGCGGCTAGGCGCCTCGACCGGCTCGTCGACGCCCAATCGCAGACGCTCGCTTACGCGGACACCGCGAGCGCGACGGCACTCATCACGCTGGTGCTCACCCCGCTCGTTTTCCTGATGCGGCGCCCGCGGCCGCGCCGCGCACCGGTCTTTGCTGAATGACCTCGTTAGGAGCTACCGTGCAATCGCGACTTCTCTCCCTCACCCTGAGCTCGACGATCGTCGCGTTCGCCGCCGCACCGTTCCCGGCAGGTGCGCAAGCGACGCCGCAAACGTCCGCCGCGCAGGCGGTCCGCTCGCCTGCGCCCGGCGAATCCGTGCCGCCGCAGCAGCCGCCGGTTTTGCCGGCCGTGCCCAACATCGCGCCCGGGTATGCGGCTCCGGTGAACACCGCGCTGCCCGGCGGCGATCTCGTCGGCGTCGCGCAGCAGCCCTTCGTCGGCATCACGCTCGCGGACGCGGTCACGATGGCGCTGCAGCGCAACACCGACCTCGCGATCTCGTCGTCGAACCAGCGGATTGCAAACTATCAGGTGGTCGCCGCCAAGGGTGGCTCGGACGTGCGCTTCGCCCTCGCTCCTTCTTACCAGCACACGGTCTCGCCGGCTCAAAGTCCGTTTTCGACCGGCCCCGGCGGGGGACCGATCACGCAGATCGCCTCCGGCGTGCAGGGCGGGTTCCGCGGCCAGACGCCATACGGCACGCAGTACGCGCTCACCGGGACCGCGCAGAGCATCTTCAACAACGGAATCTACAACAGTTACAACCCGTTCTATTCGACGGCGCTCAGTTTGCAGCTCACGCAACCGCTCCTGCGCGGCCGCGGCGAGAACGATGAATCGCATCAAATCCAACTCGCAGCGGCGAACGCGCAAGTTCAGAACGCCGTGCTGCTCACGCAGGCCTCGCAGACGATCACCAACGTCGCCGATACCTATTGGGATCTCGTCGCCGCGTGGCGCGCCGTAGCGATCCAAGAAGAAGGGCTACGCGAAGCGCAGGCCCAGGCCGAATCGAACACTCGCCTGGCCAACCAAGGAGCGGTCGCGCCGGTCGACGTCGTCGAGTCGAACACGCAGGTCGACGTGTTCCAGGACAACGTCTTCTCCGCGCTGCAGAACGTGCAGCGCCTGCAGACCCAGCTCAAAGCACTGGTGCTCGCGAATCCGGCCGATCCGCTGTGGACGGCGAACCTCGTGCCAACGTCGGCCGTGATCCAATTGCCGGCGGAGCCGAAACTCGAAGATCTCATCGTCACGGCGCTGCAGAACCGGCCGGAAGTGGCCCAATTGCGGGCCGCGCGGTTGGTCGCAGCGGCCAATCTCGCGTACGCGAAGAACCAGCGCTTACCGCAACTCGACCTGTCGCTGGGCGCGACCAACAACGGCTTCGCGGGGGTGCCGGCCGACCTCTCGGGCACACCGCTGTTCCAGACGCTGGGCTCGGAGATCTACGCGCTCAATGCGCTGATCGCGCGCGCGAACCTCGGGCAGCCGCCGGCGAATCAGATCCCGCAGATCGCCGCGAACTTCGGCTCGACGCCGGCGTATCAGGACGGCAAACTCGGCACGTCGTGGCAGAATCTCTTCCAGTCGCGTTTCCCGGCCTACACCGTCGGGCTCACGCTCTCGTTTCCGCTGGAAAATCGCACGGCCAAGGCCGAGTACGCCATCGCCGAAGAGCAGTCGAAACAGGTCGCCGTCCAAGAGCTTGCGCTCTTACAGCGGATCCGCGCCGACTCGGTCATCGCGATCCAGACTCTGCGCGAGACGCAGTACCGGCTCGTCGCCGCCGGCGCCGCGCGCACGGCCGCGGAACGCGTGCTCGTCTCCGAGCAGCGCAAGTTCAAGGTCGGCAACTCGACGACGTACCTGGTGCTGCAGCGGCAGCTCGAACTCGCCGACGACAAGGGCCGGGAGTTGCAGGCGCAGACCGACCTCAACAAGGCGGTCGTCGAACTCGATCGCGTCGCCGGTACGAACTTCGCCGCCAACAAGATCGACGTGAGCCGCCTCGGCGGTCAGACGCTCGACGCGCAAACCCCGTCCGGCACGCGACTCCCGCCGAAATAGTCGCCGCGCGGCGCGTCAATCTGGGAATAGGACGAAAAAGGCCGCCGGAAAACCAATGCGAGGCGTGACGGCGGCCGGGAGTCGTTCATGGTGCTCGCCGATCCCGCGGGCCTGACACAAGCGGAAGCGGCCGAGCGGCTTGCTGCGGATGGCCCCAACACGGTTGCCGACGATGCGGACAATCCGCTCCGCGAGGTCATCGGCAAATTCTGGGCGCCGGTCCCGTGGCTACTCGAGGCAGCGATCGTGCTGGAAGTTGTTCTGCACGATTACGTGCAGTCTGCGATCATCTTCGGGTTGCTCGTGTTCAACGCGGCGCTGGGGTATTTCCAGTCCAGCCGCGCTCAGGCGACGCTCGCCGCGTTGAAGTCTCGCTTGGCGCTGAACGTCGCGATGCGGCGCGACGGGGCATGGGCCGTCGGGCCGGCGGCCACGCTCGTGCGCGGCGACATCATCAAACTCTCGCTGGGCGGCGTCGTTGCCGCCGACGCAAAGATCGTCAGCGGTGACGTGCTGCTCGATCAGTCGATGCTGACCGGTGAATCGGTTCCGGTCGAGGGAGGTGCGGGGGCCCAGACCTTTGCGGGTGCGCTGGTCCGGCGGGGCGAGGCGGTCGCCGAAGTCACGGCCACCGGGAAGCGCACGAAATTCGGACGGACGGCCGAACTCGTTCGTGGGGCCCACGCGGGCAGCACGCAGCAGAAAGCCGTGCTGCTGGTCGTGCGAAATCTCGCCGTATTCAACGGCATCATTCTGGTCGTATTGTTGGCCTTCGCCTTGGTCCTGCGGCTTCCGGCGACGGAGATCATCGCACTCGTCCTGACCGCGGTGCTGGCCTCGGTTCCGGTTGCACTACCGGCAACGTTCACGCTTGCGGCGGCGATCGGCGCGCGCTTCTTGGCCGGCCGCGGGATCTTGCCGACCCGCTTGTCCGCCGTCGACGAGGCGGCTTCGATGGACGTGTTGTGTTCGGATAAGACCGGGACGCTGACGCTCAACGAACTCAAGGTTACCGCAACGCATCCGATGCCGGGCTTCGATGCCGCGCACGTGCTGGGTCTCGCAGCGCTTGCGAGCGAGGACGGCGGGCAAGATCCCGTCGATACCGCGATTCGAGCGGCGGCGGCGCGCGAGCACGTCGCGGACCTGCCCGTGCTCGAAACCTTCGTGCCGTTCGATCCCAAGACGAAAATGTCGGCGGCCACGGTGCGGACGGCGTCCGGCTCTTCCGGGCAGCGGATCGTCAAAGGGGCGTTCGAGACCGTTCGGGTGCTGGCCGCAGCGCAACCGGATGCCGCGGCGGCCGCGAAAGAGTTACAGGACAAGGGGTACCGAGTCTTGGCGGTCGCTGCCGGTCCGCCGGCGGGACTGCAACTCGTGGGACTCATCGCGCTCAGCGATTCACCACGCGCCGACTCCGCCGCGCTGATCGCCGAACTGCGCGGGCTCGGTGTGCGCACGGTGATGGTCACCGGCGACGCGCCCGCGACGGCCGGGATCGTCGCGGCGGAGGTCGGGCTCACGGGCCCGTTGTGCAGCCAGAGCCCACTCCCCGCGGACCTCACACCCGACACGTTCGCCGTCTACGCCGGCGTGTTGCCGGAAGACAAATACCGCCTCGTGCAGGCGTTTCAGCGCTCCGGTCACGTCGTCGGCATGTGCGGCGACGGAGCAAACGACGCGCCGGCATTGCGTCAAGCGCAAATGGGGATCGCCGTTACGACCGCGACCGATATCGCGAAGTCCGCAGCCGGTATCGTGCTCACGACCGCGGGTCTGGGTGGCATCGTCGTCGCCGTCAAGGAAGGGCGCGTCACGTTCCAGCGCATCCTCACCTACACGCTGAACATGATCGTGAAAAAGATCGTGGTCGTGATGCTGCTGGTCGTGGGCCTCGTCATGACCGGCCATCCGGTGCTCACGCCGATGTTGATGGTCGTCTTGATGCTCGTCGGTGATTTTCTCGCCATGTCGCTCACCACCGACAACGTGACGCCCTCGCCCGTTCCAAACGTCTGGCGGGTCAAGAACTTGACGATCGCCGGCACGGGGATCGCGTTGTGTCTGTTGGCATTCAGCAGTGCCGCGCTGGCGTTCGGTATGTACCGGCTGCATCTCGGGGCCGGGGAATTGCGGACGCTTGCGTTCCTCACGATCGCCTTCGGTACCCAGGCGACGATCTACGCGATTCGCGATCGCCGTCATCTGTGGCATCTGGGCCCGAGCCGCTGGCTCATCCTGTCGTCCGCCGGCGATCTCCTGGTGAGCACGCTCTTGGCCGGGTTCGGCATTCTCATGTGGCCGCTACCCTGGCTCATCATCGCCGGTATCTTCACCGCTGCCGTCGTGTTCGGGGTCGTACTCGACGTACTGAAACTCCCGCTCTTCCGGCGCCTCGCGTTCTCTTGACGTACTCCCCGCCCTGAAGGACGGGGATTCTGCTGGATACCGCTAACGCGACACACAGCGTTTCCTGCTTCGCAGTATCTTTCGACACTCCCCAGGCTATCCGGGCGCATCCCGCCCTTCCAAGAATGTTCTTCGCCGCGTTCGTATCGGCGTTGCTGGCATGACCGCATTGCACGCATTTGAACGCCGATTGAGTTACGCGGTTATCGGCGCTAACGTGCCCGCAGGCGTTGCAGGTGCGGGACGTGTTGCGCGGATCGACGAGTAGCAGCGTGCCGCCGAGCCAATCGAGTTTGTATCCGATTTGACGCCGAAGTTCGCCCCAGCCTTGATCCAGGATGCGACGATTGAGTCCCGACTTGGCCGCGACGTTCTTTCCCGGCTCCTCGACGGTTCCCGCCGCACTTGCGGTCATGTTCGTGATTCGCAGGTCTTCCATTATGACAACCGCGTGGTTTTTGCTGATCGTCGCGCTGGCTTTGTGGATCTGATCCTTGCGAATGTTGGCAATCCGCGAATGGATCGCCATGATTCGCGCCTTAGCCTTCCGCCAGTTCGCGGAGAACTCTACCTTGCGGGCAAGTCTGCGCTGCAATATCGCAAGCCGCCGCTCGAATTTCTTGAAGGCGTTCGCGCCCTCGCAAAACGTCTCATCCGAGAGCGCCGCAAAACGCGTGACTCCAACGTCGATGCCAACCGCCGACCCGGCATTCTCGTGGATAGGTTCGGGAACGTCCCGCTCGGTTTGAAACGAGACGTACCACTTCCCGGCTTCCAGGCGAACGGTCACGTTCTTGATTTCGCCTGCGATCTTCCGCTTCGCGGTACGTTTGCTGACTCGGAACGCGACCCAGCCGATCTTCGGCAGAAAGATGCCGTTGCGTTCGACCTTGAAGCCTTGCGGGAAGCGAATGCCTTGCGCGTGTTGTTCTTTCTTGAAGGTCGGCATCTCGGCTGCGAGCTTGGGATTGAACGCGCGTTGGTAGGCTCCCGCGAGGTCGCGCAAGGTCTGCTGCAACGGCTGCGAGTGGACGCCGCGCAGGAAGTCATGCCGAGCCTTGAGTGTTTGGAGGCGCTCGCAGAACGCGGAGTACCCGAGTTTCAACGGGTCGCCCATCTCATATCGCGCCTCGTTCTCGGCGAGGATCGCGTTCCAAACGAAGCGCGAGCAGCCGACGAACTGCCGCAGCAACGATGCCTCTGCCGGGCGCGGCGTCAATCGAAAGCGGTATCCCTGGAGCCGTAGCACCTCGGTATGATAGCATTGGCCTATGGCAGATGCAAGCGACTTCCGCACCGGGCGGCACTGTGTTTTCGCTCTCCACGTACATTTGGTCTTCGTCACGAAGTATCGACGCCACGTATTCAACGCCGAGCACCTAGCGGCGATGCGCGAGCTATTCAGCCGCATCTGTGCCGACTTCGAGGCGGAACTTGTCGAGTTTGATGGAGAGGACGATCATGTTCACCTGCTCGCAAATTACCCGCCCAAGGTCGCCCTCTCGGCGCTCGTCAATAGCCTCAAGGGTGTGTCGTCGCGCCTTCTCCGAAAGCAGTATCCGGCGCTGGCAAAGCGATACCGAAAGGGCGTCCTGTGGTCGCCCAGCTACTTCGCGTCGTCCTGCGGTGGCGCTCCGCTCGACATCATCAAGCGATACATCGAAAATCAACGCACACCGAGTTAGCATGATGGCGGCTTATATCCCCGGCCTGAAGGCCGAGGCTTTACGCCACCCCCGGTAACACGGCGCAGTGAATCGCGGCTCGGCGTGGGTATAGCCTACACCGGTCATGAAAACGCTCATCGTCTTTGACATCGACGGTACGATCGCGGAGAGCAAGTCCCCGATCGATGCGGAGATGGGGACGCTGCTCAGCGGGCTGCTCGACGCGGTCGCGGTGGCGATCATCTCGGGTGGGGACTTTCCCCAATTCAAGAAGCAAGTGGTCGATCGGCTCGCGCGGCACGAGCGATTCGATCGACTGTATCTCTTGCCGACGTGTGGGACGAAGTTCTTCCGGTACGACGACGGCTGGCACGAACTCTATTCCGAGGATCTCTCGGCGGAGCAAAAGCGCAAGATCATCGCTGCGCTGAAGACGGCGGTGGCGGCGTCGGGCGTTCATCCGGCCCAGGTGTGGGGTGAGCTCATCGAAGACCGGCAGAGTCAGATCACCTACTCGGCACTCGGCCAGCAGGCCCCGCTGGATGCGAAGAAAGCGTGGGATCCCGATTTCGCAAAGCGCAAGAAGATCAAAGCGCTGCTCAACGTCTCGCTGCCGGAGTTCTCCGTTCGCTTGGGCGGGGCGACCTCGATCGACGTGACGCTGCCCGGAATCGACAAAGCCTACGGCATTCGCAAGCTCCGGGACACGCTCGCGATTCCGATTTCGCAGATGGTGTACGTCGGCGACGCGTTGTTCCCCGGTGGAAACGACTATCCGGTGCGAGGGACCGGCGCGGTCTGCATCGAGGTTCGGGATCCGCACGAAACCAAGCGCGTGATCGAAGCGATCGCCGCATGTTTGGCTCCGGCGCCGCCCGTATGAAACTGTGGCACTGGATCGTCGTTGCCGTCGCGGTGCTCACGATCCTCGCGATGGTCTCGTGGGCGATCGATCCGCGGGTGTTCTTCCGTCACGGCCCCGGCCCACGAGCCGTGCACCGGACCAGCAGCTAACGGGCGGCGAGCTGCAGTCCCTCGAACTGCATGGTGAAGCCGTTGATCTTCGGTTGCGAGACTCCGGCGGCGCGCAGGCGCGCCGGGAGCTCATCGGGCGACTCCGGCGGCGTGACGAACAGGAACGGCGCATTCAACGTCGTGCTGCGAACCGAGCACGAACCGGCTCCAGCCGGGATGAGCACCGTTTGGTAGGGCGCAAGCGCGACCGCCGTGCCGGCGCACGCGACCTCCATCGGGTGCTCGAGCGACAGGAGAATCAGCGGCCGCTCCTGAGTGGGGATCGTTGCCGCTACGCCGGTCGCGACGATACGCTCGACGGTGAAACGCGGATCGGCGATCAACGCCGTGCGATCCAACCCATCGGCGTGATACGCGAGCTGTGCGAGCGTCGATTCGCGAGCAGCCCGGTAGTTCAAGACGTCGCCCGCCTTCGCGACGTGCAATTCGCGCGGCTCGCCGTCGAGACCGACGCGGTTCCAGTCGAAGAGCCGATAGGTGAGATCGCTGGCCTGCTGCGTCTCGAAGATCGTGACACCGGGGCCGATCGCGTGGACCAAACCGGCCGGAACATAGACGGTCTCACCGGTACGCACCGGGATTTTGCGGAGGATCTCGGCGAGGGTTCCATCGGCGACGCGACGCTCGTACTCGGCGCGCGACGTGTCGCGCTTCCACCCGAGGACGATTTGAGCGCCCGGCTTGGCGGCGATGACGTACCAGCACTCGGTCTTGCCGGTCGGCTGATGTTCGACGCGTTGCGCGTACGCGTCGTCGGGATGGACCTGCGCCGAGAGCCAATCGTGCGCGGTGATGATCTTCGTGAGGACCGGAAAGATCCGCAGCGGGTCGAGATCGCCGAGAAACGGCGCCCTGATCCGGGCCCGCAGCTCGGCGATCGTCGTGCCTTTGAGCGGGCCGTTGGTGAGGGCGTTGGCGTCCCAGCATTCCCAGGACTCCCCGAGCTTGGCAGCCGGGTCGCCGCGCTTGCCGTATTCGCGTACCAGTTCGTCGCCGCCCCAAATCGCGGGTGAGAGTTTGGGTTCGAGTTGCCACGGATAGATGTCTGTGCTCATGATGGTGCCTTTACGGGGTCGTGGTTCTGCGATTCGGAGGCGAGTCCGTGCGGGGCGCGGTAGCCACATTCGCCCTCCCCCGCGAGTTCCTGGCGCGCGACCGCAAGCTGCGCGCGGGCTTCGTCGCTGATCTGCGGATACGAGAGATGCAGCGCTTCCAGCCGTGCGGCGATGACGTCGGCAACGGCCGTCCGCGTGAACCACTTGTGGTCCGCGGGGATGATGTACCAGGGCGCCACGTCGATACTCGTGTGCGTGAGCAATTCCTCGTACGCGCGCCGATAACGCTCCCAGAAGCCTCGTTCGTGTACGTCGCTCGGTGCGAGCTTCCAGTTCTTCGCGGGGGTATCGATGCGTTTGAGCAGGCGCTTGCGCTGCTCTTCCTTCGAGAGATGCAGGAAGAACTTCAGGATCAGCGTGCCGTTCCGCGTGAGATGACGCTCGAAGGCGGTGATGTCCTCGAAACGCTCCCGCCACAGATCCTTGGAGGACCCCGGTGGAAGCCGTTCGGCCGCGAGAACCGCGGAGTGGACGCGCACGACGGTGAGTTCCTCATAATACGAGCGGTTGAAGATGCCGATGCGGCCCCGTTCGGGCAGCACCTTGGCACAACGCCAGAGGTAGTCGTGCGCCAGCTCTTCGGTGGACGGCTGCTTGAAGCTCCGGACGTCGACGCCTTGCGGGTTGACGCCCGTCATCACGTGCTTGATCGCACCGTCCTTGCCGGCGCTGTCCATACCCTGGAAGATGATGAGCAGTCCGTAACGCTCTTGGGCGGCGAAGACGTCTTGAAGCGCGGCCAGGCGCACGATGTCGGCGCTCAGCTTCGCTTGGGCATCGTGCTTCGTCTTGAAGTCACTCGTGCTGCGCGGATCGAAATCGGCGAGGTTGACCGTCCGGCCCGGCTCGACCATCAGATCGGCGTGATCGATTTTTTTCACCTCCCGGCCCCCCTTCGGCCCTTCGACAAGCTCAGGGCAGGCTCGGCTCAGGAACGGCTCGGCTCACCGCGGGAAGTTCCTTGGGCAAGCTGATACGCGCGACCGCGATGGAGCGGTCCGCGGCCCCGTAGTAGACATCGAGCCGGCCGTCCGCGCGCAGATCGGATGCCGTTGGAAAGATGACGTCGGAGACGAGGCCGCTGCGCTCGTAATCCGTCGCGGGCTCCATGATCGGTGCCGGCGTGCGGTAGAGCACATTCGACGGGCGCTCGAGGTCGAGGATCGCGATACCCATGCAGTAGCGTGTGTGATCGTCGCGTGTCGCCACGGCATGATACGGTACGACCCACCCGTAGGGTAACCGGATGGGCGGTGTGCCGGCGCCGACTTTCAACTCTTCCCAGGCTTGCTCCGGGGCCAGGACCCGTTCGTGGCGTCGCACGGACGTCAGGTTTGCGATGTCGGTGAGCACGTTTTCCAGGGCGACATACGAAATCCAGATGTTTTCGCGCGTTTCCTGGCCGCACGGCGGTTTCCTCACCTTGGCCTCGCCGTCGTTGACGTCGATACAGATGCGCGTCGTCGGGCGATGCAGGATCGCGAGCGACCGCACGCCTTCGGGATCGAGGACCGGCTCGGGGAAAAACGTCGCATCCTTGTTGCCGGCCGCGTTGAGGTCCGGAACGTCGCGGGCCGCCTCAAAGTGCAGGAGGCCCAGGCGCCGCCACGTCCGGAGGTCATCGGAGACGGCGACCGCGACTCGCGGATCGAATGGGAGAAACGCCGTATACGTCATGACGTAGCACGCGATCAGCGGCACGTGCACGACGCGTGGGTCTTCGACGCCGCCGCCGGCCGGCGAGAGCTCGTAGAGTTCGCGCGGCTCGAGCGCCATTCCGAGCCGGTTGGCGCCCACGGGGTCTTCACCGTCGTAGCGCACCGTCGCGTGATCGATTCGCGAATAGTTCCCTTCGGCGATCAAGCGCGGGAAGAGATGCATCGCGCCGTCGAGCGAGCGCACACCCCCGGGGTTGAGGATACCCCACGCTTCGCGCGGATCGTCGGCCTCGACGCGCATCAGAACTCCGAGCCGCGTTACGGCGAAGTCTTTCGTCGCTGGAGCCGTGAGCACGCTATCGAGCCTCGAGTTCGCGTGTGTGCGCCGGAGCCGCCTCCGGTATCGGGGAATCCATGACAGAAGTGTTCCCGCGAGCCGCACATCCAACCGGCGACCACTCGCTCGCCGGCCGCCTTCGGCTCGAGTGATGCACGGGCGCCGGTGCTTCTGACGATCTTCCTGACGCGTCCGCGGCACCCAAGCGCCGGCGACGTTGATGGCGGCCTACCGGTGAAGTTGCTCGCCTATCGAATTCTCGATCCGCCGCGTGAGACGCCGGCCGTAGGGAACAAGCCTGCTCAGAGAAAGCCGCAAGTAGCGCGTCCACCCGATCCACTGTTCGGCACTCGCGAAGGAAGCTAGTTTGACCATGCGCACGACCGATCCGGCAAAAACGGTGAAGCACGACAGCGGTCCCGTTAGGCCGCGCTCCGCGTCGGCGTTTCTCTTCGACGTGGCGTTGTCGACCGCGATCGTTGCGAACGGCAAGTCGCAGGCGGAGGCTCCGGTTCCCAAGGGCCCGCTCTCGCCGGAACTGCTCGACAAGATGAACCGTTATTGGCACGCTGCGAACTATCTGTCGGTCGGCCAGATCTATCTCTTCGAGAACCCATTGCTGCGGGAGCCGCTGAAGGCCGAACACGTCAAACCACGACTGCTCGGTCACTGGGGGACGTTGCCGGGGCAAAACCTCATCTACGTCCATCTCAATCGCCTGATCAAAGAACACGATGCGAACATCATCTACATCTCCGGTCCGGGGCACGGCGGTCCTTCGCTCAATGCCAACTCGTACTTGGAAGGCTCGTACACGGAAGTCCATCCGGAGATCACGCACGACGAGAACGGCTTGCGGCTGCTCTTCCGGAAGTTTTCGACGCCGGGCGGGGTGCCGAGCCACTGCGGACCGCACGTGCCCAACTCGATGCACGAGGGCGGCGAACTGGGCTACTCCCTGGTTCACGCCTTCGGCGCGGCGTTCGACAATCCGGATCTGATCGTCGCGTGCGTGATCGGCGACGGCGAATCGGAGACCTGCCCGCTCGAAGGGAGCTGGAAGTCGGTCAACTTCCTCAATCCGGTCCGGGACGGGGCCGTGCTTCCGATCCTCCACCTCAACGGGTACAAGATCTCCGCGCCGACGGTTCAGGCTCGCACGAGCGACGAAGACTTGCGGGCGCTGTATGTCGGCCGCGGCTACAAGCCCTACTTCGTCGAGGGCTACGACCCCGAGAGCGTGCATCAGCAACTGGCCGCGACGCTGGACGCGTGTTATGCCGAGATCCGGTCGATCCAGCTCGAAGCGCGCCGGAACGGCACGACGAAGCAGCCGGTTTGGCCGATGATCGTGCTGCGCACGTCAAAGGGCTGGACCTGCCCCAAAGAAGTCGACGGCATCCCGATCGAAGGCACGTTCCGCGCGCATCAGGTTCCGATCACGACCGTCCGAGAGAACCCGGAGCATCTCGCGCTGCTCGAATCCTGGATGAAGAGTTACCAGCCGGAGCGGCTGTTCGATGCGGACGGGAAATTCATCGCCGAATTAGCGGAACTCGCGCCGCGCGGCAATCGCCGGATGGGCGGAAGTCCGCATGTCAACGGCGGCCGGCTGCTCGACGCGCTCGACCTGCCCGATTTTACGGACTATGCGCTGGAGATCCCAGGGCCCGGTCAGGTCGTCGCTGAGGCGCCCCGCAAACTCGGCGAGTTCTTCCGGGACATTTTCCGGCTCAATCCGGCGAACTTTCGCATCTTTTCCCCCGACGAGACGAACTCCAACCGCTTGAACTCGGTGTTCGAGGCAACCACGCGCAGCTTCATGGCGGAAGCCGTCTCGATCGACGACCAACTCGGCCCGCAAGGGCGCGTCATGGAAGTCCTGAGCGAGCATTGCTGCGAGGGATGGCTCGAAGGATACTTGCTGACCGGGCGGCATGGGATGTGGTCGTCGTACGAAGCCTTCGCGCAGGTCGTCGACTCGATGTTGACCCAACACGCCAAATGGCTCGAGCAATGCCGCGATTACCCGTGGCGCAAGCCGCTGGCGTCATTGAACGTCTTGTTGACGAGTCACGTCTGGCGACAGGATCACAACGGTTTCAGCCATCAGGCGACGGGTTTCGTGGACAACGCCTTGGCGCGGCGGAGTGAGACGATCCGGGTGTACTATCCGCCGGACGGCAATTGCCTGCTCAGCGTCTTCGATCACTGCTTGCGCAGCCGGAACTACGTGAACATCGTGACCAGCGGCAAGCAGCCGCAACTGCAGTGGTTGAGCATGGATGAGGCGCGCGAGCACTGCTCGCGCGGCGCCTCGACGTGGGGCTTCGCGACCAACGACGGGGGCGCAGAACCGGACGTCGTGCTGGCCTGCGCCGGCGACGTTCCGACGATCGAGATCTGCGCAACGTCATGGCTGCTGCAAAAGTATGTTCCCGGCATCAAAGTACGGGTCGTCAACGTGGTCGACCTGACCGCCCTGATGATGCCGGACCAACATCCGCACGGGATGGATCCCATGTCGTTCGACGCGCTCTTCACCGAGAGCGCCCCGGTCATCTTCGCCTTCCACAACAATCGCTGGCTCATCCACTCGATGGTTCACGGGCGTTCCGATGAAAGCCGCTTCCACGTACGCGGTTACATGGACCGTGGCACGACGACGACGCCGTTCGACATGGTCGTCCTCAACGAGATGAGCCGTTTTCACCTCGCGCTCGACGCGTTGAAGTATGTTCCGCGGCTGCGTTCGGTCGCCTCGGACGCCGTGGATCTGTTCAACCGGAAGCTCTTCGAGCACCACGATTACATCCGCGAACACCTGGAAGACATACCGGAAATCGTGAATTGGCGCTGGACGCCGGATTTCAGCGAGCCGAACTCGCCGCCGCCGCTGGCAAAGGGCCACCCGCGCGCAAACGTCTTCAGCGACAGCTGATCGCCGGGGCAGGTTTTTCCAAGGGATCGGATGAGGAGGGTAAATTAGCTGCTCACGGGTCGCTTAGCAGGAATATGCGTACATACGTTCGTATCATAATTCCTGTGAAGCTGAAGGCCTGGGCTGAGCGCGAGGGCGTCCATTACCTGACCGCTTATCGCTGGTTCCGCGAGGGGACGCTGCCCGTCCCGGCACGGCAAACGCAAAGCGGCACGATCCTCGTCGATGTCGCCCCGGATTAGCCCACGCGCGCGGTCGTGTATGCGCGCGTGAGCAGCCACGATCAACGTGCCGACCTCGAGCGTCAGATCGCGCGTCTCACCACCTGGGCCACGCAATCCGGGATCGCGGTCGGGTCGGTGGTGAGCGAAGTTGGATCGGGGATGAACGGCCGCCGCGTGAAGTTTCGGCGGCTCCTTTCCGATGCGTCGCTCTCACCGATTATCGTCGAGCATCGCGACCGCCTGGCGCGTTTCGGTGTGGAGTATCTCGAGTCGGCACTCGCTGCGCAAGGCCGCCGGATCGTCGTCGTCGATCCTGGCGAGCAGAACGTCGATCTCGTACGCGACATGATCGAGGTCCTCACGAGCTTCTGCGCTCGGTTGTACGGCGCGCGTGGCGCTCGGAATCGAGCGTTACGTGCGGTGACCTCTGCGAAGAGAGAGCCGCCGGCGTGAGGACGTTTCAAGGGCGCCCGTCTCTGAGTACGGTAGATGCGGCTGCCCTCGACGCGTACGGCGATCTCTTCGGCCGCACGCTACGGACGCTGCATGCTCGCCGCGCCGCGAAGCAGCGTGACGATAAGCCTGGCATGATGCGCGAGTTCGGCCTGACGGCGCGGCAGTTCAACGCCGTTCGCGTCTCGCTCGATGGGATGCACGCCTCGTTTCGGGAGCGGCTGCCCGAACTCGTCGACAACGTCGCACGGCGTCTGAAGTCGACGAAGAGGCGCTCGGCGCGCGCGGAGGATCCGGCGGAGCGGCATCATCTCGCGCGGCGCGCGTTCCGGCTGACGACGCGGCTTGCGCGACTCCGTGCCGATGCGCAGGCCGGTACGATCCGGATCGCGTTTGGCTCGAAACGGCTCTTCCGTGCCCAGAACGACCTCGCCGGCAACGGCTATGCCGGCCACGAGGCGTGGCTTGAGGCCTGGCGCACGGCGCGTTCGAAGACCTTCTTCGTGTTGGGCTCTCGGGATGAATCGCGTGGGAATCAAGGCTGCTCGGCAACGGCTCTGGGCAGCGGCATCTTCCGGCTCCGTTTGCGGCTTCCCAATCGTCTTGTTGCCGACTATGGGAAATATGTCGTAACGACGGTGCAGATCGCGTATGGCGCGGCGCATATCGAGCACGCCCTCGCCATGAAACAGGCGATCTCGTACCGTTTCAAACGTGACGAGAAAGGCTGGCGAGTCTTCATCTCCACTGCGGAGATTGCGGTCGAGCCGGCCTCCGACCGGCGCACCGGCACCCTCGGAGTCGATCTGAATGCCGATCATCTTGCGCTCGCGCTGACCGACCGCTTCGGCAATCTGATCGCCTCCGAGCGGGTAGCGATGGTCACCTATGGTTGCAGTGCGGAACAGGCCGCAGCCAAGATCGGTGATGCGGTCAGGCACGCCGTCGCCGTCGCCGTTTCCGCCCGCGTGCCGCTGGTGATCGAGCGATTGGACTTTTCCAAGAAGAAGGCGGCGATGCGCGAGCAGGGAGCGCGTTATGCGCGGATGCTTTCAGCGCTCTCGTATTCCAGGATCAAGCAGACGATCTGCGCCCGAGCGCACGATGCCGGAATCGCGGTGCTCCCCATGAATCCGGCGTACACGAGCGTCATCGGCCGTCAGAAGTTTTCCCGGCGCTATGGGATCAGCGGGCACATGGGTGCCGCCCTTGCGGTCGCTCGCCGGGCCAGAGGTTTCTCCGAACGCGTGAGCCGCCACGGCCAGGTCGCCTTCGATGTGCCTGTAAGGACGCGTCAGAAGCACGTGTGGTCGTCTTGGGCTCTGATCGCGAAACGAGAAAGAGCGGAGCATGCAGCTCGGCGGCAGTCGCAACGCACCAAGCGCGGCGATCCTCCCAACGCGTCCACGGCGACCTCGCCGGCGACTGCGTCGGGAGCGACCTACCTGTCGTCTACCGGCGGGATTCCGGTACGCGAATCCGTCACCAGCACTGTTCGGGTGACGTCCGTTGCATGATATACATGCTAACGGTTTCAGGAACGGTTTCCGTCATTCAGGCATTGGTTGCTGATGCGGGTTGTGCCAACGAACCGGTGATGCAATCAGCGCGTCGGCCGCTTTGGGGCCCCATGTGCGGCGCCTGTACGGGTGGACCGGATGGTGGTCTTTCAGCACGGGATCGACGATCTTCCAGGCGGCTTCGACCGCGTCTTCGCGGGTGAAGAGTGCTCCGTCGCCGATCAACGCATCTCCCAAGAGGCGTTCGTAGGGCGTCTCCTCCCCCGGCCGCTCGTCGAGCAGATACAACTCCTGTTGTGTCCCGACGTAGTCGCTCCCGGCGCACTTGACGCGAGCCGCGAGGGCGATGTCCGAGTTTGGTTCGAGTCCAAAGCGCAGATAGTTGCCCGGACCGCTGCGCGGTGCCGAGTCGGCGAAGAGTTGTTGCGGTGGGTGCTTCAACTCGACCAGAACCTCGGTTGCGGTTCGAGCCAGGCATTTGCCGGCACGCAGATACCATGGCACTCCCTGCCAGCGCCAAGAGTCGATGAACAGCCGCAGCGCGCAGAAGGTCTCAACGTCGGAGTCGTGTGCCACGTTCGGCTCGTTGCGGTAGCCGGCGTATTGTCCGCGTACCAAGTCGTCCGGGTCGAGCGGACGCGTGGCCTCGAACACCTTGGTTTTCTCGTTCTGTACGGCCCCGAAGTCACGAACCGCCGGGGGCTCCATAGCGAGCAGAGCGACGATTTGGAACAGGTGGTTCTCGACCACGTCGCGCAGGCAGCCGGCGGTTTCGTAGAATGCGCCGCGCTTTCCCACACCAAAGCTCTCGGCTAGGGTTATCTGGACATTGGCCACGTAATTCCGGTTCCAGATCGGTTCGAGAAATGCGTTGGCGAAGCGAAAATAGAGAATGTTCATGATCGCTTCCCGGCCCAGGAAGTGGTCGATGCGGAAGATCGAATCGTCCGCAAACACGGAGCGCGCGACGCGGTTGAGTTCGCGCGCCGAGGCGAGGTCACGCCCGAAAGGCTTCTCGACGATGACGCGCGCGTGCTGCGCGAGGTTTGCGGCGCCGAGCCCTTGGATCACCAGCTTGAAGAGCGCGGGCGGGATGGCGAGATAGTGCGCCGGGCGCCGAGCCGTTCCCAGTGCGCTTTTTATCGCCGCGAATGTTCCGGGATCTTGGTAGTTTCCACTCACGTATGTGCTCTTCGAGAGCAACTCTTTGAGCGCGCGTTTGTCGTCGATGCCCCCTGCCCGCTCGATGCTATCCGTGATTCGCGCGTGGAGCTGCTCCCGGCTCCACGTCGATGATGCGACGCCGATCACCGGGATCCCGAGGGCGCCTCGCTTTTCCATCGCGTAGAGTGCCGGGAAGATCATCTTGTGGGCGAGATCACCGGTTGCTCCGAAGAGCACGAGCGCGTTCGACCGAGACGGGGTCACCTTGCCTGCGCTTCAATGATCACGGTGTTTTCCTCTTGCGTGGGATAGTCGCGTCGGATCCGCACCGGATCAAGTGATGCTCGGCCGACCGATCTCGGCCTTACCCACCGGATTAGGGAGAAAAACTACGCGCTATCGAGAGCCTCGAGGGCTTCGTGGACGGAATCGAAGGCGCGGTTGGGGCCGAGGGTCGCGAGTAGGCCCGTCTGCTGCGCTTCGCGGCGCGCGCGTACGTCGGAGAGCCGCGCGATTGCGACCGCTACGCCGCGCGCGCGCAAACGGCTGATCTCTTCGGCGAGGAATTGCGCGCCGGTGTAATCGACGTAGATCACGCCGCTGCATTCGAGTACCAAGAACCGGACGGGCTGTGGTGCCGCCGCGAGCAGTTCGCGTAACTTGCCGACGATGAATTGTCCGTTGGTGAACGCGATCGGTGCGGCCGGCGCGAAGACCAGGACGCCCGGGATCCGTTCCGCGGATTTGCCGTCCGCCGGCCACCAGATCGTGGTCCCTGGTATGCGGACGAACTCGCAGCTCGGCGGCCGGGCGACGATGGAGATGCCGACCGCGAGCGAGAGCCCGATCGCGAGCAGCATCCCCGTCTCGATCGGCAGTACGATGACCAGGAGCGCAGCGGTCACCACGAGCCAGATCTCCGTGCCGCCGAGCCGTGCGATGCGCGCCATGTCGGCGACGCGGAACAGACGGCTGCCGATGAAGATCAACACGCCGCCGAGTGCCGCGAGCGGCAGATAGGCGGCGAGTTGCGAGCCCAGCGCGACGAGCAGCGCGACCAGGGCGACCGCGACGATGCCGGCGAGTTGGGAGCGGGCACCGGACGAGGCGGCGATCGCGGTGCGCGGCGGGCTCGCGTCCACCGCGAACGAGCCGAGCAAGGCGGAGGCGATCGAGCCGATGCCGACCGCGGCGAAGTCGCCGCTCGGATCGTCCGGCGCATCGGGGTTCGTGGGGTACGAGCGCTCGACCAGTGAGGTTTGCAACAAACACACGAACGCGACGGTGAGAACCATGGGTAAAAGTTGCAGGACGTCATGCAGGCTCACGAAGGTCAGCCCGATGTGCGGAAACGTCGCGGGCAACGCGCCCAGCAGCGCGACGCCGCGCTCGCTCAGATGCAGTGCCGCCGCCGCGGCTCCGGCGGCGACCAGGCCGGCGAGCGCCCCGGGGAAACGCGGGCTCAGGCGCTCCGCCGCAACGGTCAGCGCGAACACGCCGCCGCCGATCGCTAGCGTGGTCCCGTTTGCGTGCGGAAGCAAGCGCACGAGTTCGGGGAGTTCGTGCCACAGCGACCCCGAAACCGCCGGCTCGCCGAGCACGACCGGGAGCTGGCCGATGATGATGTGGACCCCGATCCCGGCGAGAAAACCCGTGGTGACAGGGATCGAGAGCAGATCGGCGATCCAGCCGGCGCGCAGCACCCCGGCAAGCAGCAGCGTGATCCCGATGAGCAGCGCTGCGAGAACCACCAGAACGGGATAGTGCGCCGAGCCGGCGACGGCGATCGCCGCGATGCTCCCGGCGAAGATCGGCGCGATCGTCGAATCGGCGCCGACCGAGAGATACCGGTTGTTGCCGAACAGCGCGAACGCGAGCGATCCGGCGGCGAACGCGTACAGCCCGGTCTGCGCTGGCATCCCCGCCAACCTCGCCGTTGCGATCTGCTCGGGGATGGCGATGGCCGCGAGCATCGCCCCGGCGATCATATCGCCCGGAATCCAGGCCGGCCGAATGCCGCGCAGCGACCCCAGGATCATTACGCGCGTTCTGAGTTACGGGTTGCGATCACCTGCGGCAGCGTCGACGAGCCAGGTGAGTTCGCCGCCGGCCGGGGCGACGAGTTGCGAGGGGTAGGTGTCCGGGTCGCGCGGCCCGTCCAGCACGTGCGCGAGGGCGGCGGCCTTCTCGGCTCCGCCGGCGGTGATCGTGACGTGGCGCGCCGCGTTGATGACCAGCGGTGTCACGGTGAGCCGGAAAGCGTTGAATTTCGGAACGAAGTTCGCGACGACGCGGCGCGTGGGATCGATGCCGGCGAGCGTTCCGGGGAAGAGCGATGCGGTGTGGCCGTCGGGGCCCATGCCCAGGAAAATCGCGTCGAAGACCGCCTGCGCCCCGAGTTCGCGGGCGAGCACGGCATCGTAGCCGGCGGCGGCGGCGTGCGGTTCATCCTCGCCGCGCATCCGGAAGACGTTTGCCGCCGATATGCGCAGCGGGTCGAAGAGCGTTTCGCGCGTCATGCGGAAGTTCGACTCGGGATGCTCGGGCGGCACGCAACGTTCGTCGCCGAAGAAGAAGCGCACCTTGCTCCAATCGAGCGCCTGCGGTTGCGCGGCGAGCAGCGCGTTCATCGCCTTGGGCGTCGAGCCGCCGGCGAGCGCGACGTCGAATCGGCCGCGCTCGGCGAGTGCTTGGGCCGCGAGCGTCACGAAATGCCCGGCGGCGGCCGCGGCCAATGCGGCCGCGTCGGCGAAGACGTGAAGATTGCGAGGCATCAGGTCGGCGCGGTTCGCCCTAGGCGAGAATTTTCCCGACCATGCACAGCGCCGTCTCGAAAACCTCGCCGGTCGCGGGCTCGAGAATCGCGCGCTCGATCAGTGACGCGTTGTCGATCGATTGCAGCGGTACGAGCCGTTCGGGGCGGGCCCGCTCGCCGGTGACCGTAACGCTGACGACGCCTTCGTCGCTGGACGTGAGGGCGGCCGAATAGCGGGAGTTGTCCGTCGCGACCGAGATGCTGCGCACGCGGCGCATCGCGCCCTCGCGGCGATACGTGAACGGGATGCCTCGGCCGCTGCGGTCGCAAAACTCGTCGCGGCCGCACGCCGTCCAGCCGAGTCGCGATCCGAGCCAGCCCCCCAGGTAGAGCGCCTCGGCTTCGGAACCCGAGACGATCTCCAACTCGCGAATGAAAAAAAGTTCTTCCATCAGATTAGGGTCGTCGAAGAAGTAGGCGATCATGTCCTGCCAAGGGCGCAAACGCATCCAAGCGAGATCGCACACGGCGACGCGCGGGTGCCGAGCGAAGAATGCGCCGAGTTCGCGGATCGTCCGGTTGCCGGTCGTGCTGCCGGACGAATCGACGACCAGCGCGTCCGTGATGTCGATCAGCGGTTCGAAGAACGGCTGATCGGTCAGTGCGACGCCGGTCCACCAGAGCACGCTGGGTATCTCGGGGACCGTGAGCGACTGGACGAGGCGCCGCACGTCGTCCGGCGTCATCCCGGCGGTCGAGACCTCGATGCGGTCGTAGTCGAGCGCGACGATATCGCGGTCGCCGCAGGTATCGAGCACGATCGTTCGCGCCGGATGCTTGTCGTCGATCTGCACGACGTGTTCGAGGACCCATGGGCGATGCACGATATCGTCGACGATGACTACGAAATTGATCGTCGTCGACGCGACGGCGCCGGTGATGAACTCGGCACGAATGGTCTCGATCTTCCGGTTGAGCGCTTCGGTGATCATATCTTCCTCCACTCACGTCCTTCGGCCGCGAGCAAACGCTCCGCCGATGCCGGGCCTTGCCCTCCGGCCGGATAGTTCGGAAACGCCTCGTCGGTTGTGTTCTCCCAGCGCTCGAGGATCGGCATGACGGCGCTCCACGCGGTCTCCACGGCGTCCCAGCGCGTGAAGAGCGTCGCATCACCGCGCATCGCATCGCCGATGAGCCGCTCGTACGCGGGCGCCGAGACGACGCCGAAGCCCGTCCCATAGTTGAAGTCCATCGAGACCGAGCGAATGTGCATCTTGGGTCCGGGAACCTTGGCCGAGAAACGCAGCGAGATCCCCTCTTCCGGCTGAATCTTCATCACCAGGACGTTGTTGTCGATGGAATCACCCAACTCGCCGAAGAGGCGATGCGGGATCGACTTGAAGCGGATCGCGATTTCCGAGGTCTTGCGTGGCAGCCGTTTGCCCGAACGCAAGTAGAACGGTACGTCGGCCCAGCGCCAGTTGTCGATCAAGAACTTCACGGCGGCGAACGTCTCGGTGTTCGATTGGGGATCGACGTCGGGCTCCGTGCGATACCCCGGCACTGGCTGCCCGGCGATGGAGCCCGCATCGTACTGGCCGCGTGCCGTATCGAGCAGCACGCGATTGGGATCGATCGGCCGCAGCGCCGTGAGCACTTTATATTTTTCGTCGCGGATGGCATCGGCGCGCGGATTGACCGGCGGCTCCATCGCGACCAGCGCCAACAGGTTGATGACATGATTCTGGATCATGTCGCGCAGCGCCCCGGCCTGATCGTAGTAGCCGCCGCGCGTCTCGACACCGACCGTTTCCGCGGCGGTGATTTGCACGTGATCGACGTAGCGGCGGTTCCAGAGCGGCTCGAAGATGACGTTCGCGAAGCGCAGCGCCATGATGTCCTGCACCGGCTCCTTGCCGAGGTAATGGTCGATGCGGTAGACCTGCTTCTCGGCGAAGACCTTCTCGACTTCCGCCTGCAGAACGCGCGCCGAGTCGAAATCGGTACCGAACGGCTTCTCGATGATGATCCGCGTCCAGCCCGTTGGATTGTCGCTCGGTCCCAGGCCGGCCCGCGCGAGCAGGTCGATGATCGGCGCGAAGAGCGAGGGCGGCGTCGAGAGATAGAAGAGCCGGTTTCCGGCGGTGCCGAGTTCGCGGTCGTTCTGGTCGAGCCGTTCTTTGAGCTGCCGGAAGTGCTTCACGTCGTCGAAATCACCGCTCACATACGAGAGGCGCTTGGCGAAATCGCTCCACATCGGGTCCTTGGCCGGACCGCTGCGAGAGAACTCGTCGATGGACTTTCTCATCTCGTCGCGGAAGGCGTCGTCGCTCCAATTCGTGCGCGAGTAGCCGACGATGCCGTAGTTGTTCGGCAGCGTGTCGCCGAGCCGCAGATTGTACATCGCAGGCAGCAGCATCCGCTTCACCAGGTCGCCGCTGGCGCCGAAGAAGATCACGGTACAGGGATCGACGATGCGGTTGGTCTCGACGCCGGCACGCAGCGGGTTGACCCGGCCCTCGGCGGGGCGCGCCAGCGTCGCGATCGTTTCAGGCACGCGTCGGCTCGGCTTTGACCGCGTGCCCGCCGAATTGATTGCGCAGCGCGGCGATCACCTTGGCACTGAACGACTCGTCCTGGCGCGAGACGAAGCGCGAGAGCAGCGACATCGTGATGACCGGCGCCGGGACGTTTTCGTCGATCGCCGCCTGCACGGTCCAGCGGCCTTCGCCAGAGTCCTCGACGTAGCCGCGAATCGTGGCCAGTTCCGGATCCTCGGCAAACGCGCGCTCGGCGAGTTCGAGCAGCCACGAGCGCACGACCGAGCCGTGCAGCCAAAGCTCGGCGAGCTGGTGCAGATCGTAGGAGAACTCGGATTTCTCCAGGATCTCGAAGCCCTCGCCGTACGCGGCCAGCATGCCGTATTCGATCCCGTTGTGGACCATCTTCGAGAAGTGGCCGGCGCCGCTCGGGCCGACGTAGGCGTAGCCGTCTTTTGGCGCGAGCGTCAAGAAGATCGGTTCGCAGCGCTCGACACTGCTCTGGTCGCCGCCGACCATCAGGCAGAAACCGTTCGCGAGTCCCCACACACCGCCGGAGGTTCCTGCGTCGATGAACGAGATGTGCTTCGCAGCGCAGCGCTTGTAGCGTGCTTGCGAATCGCGGAAGTTGGAGTTGCCGCCGTCGATGATACAGTCGCCGGGTTCCAGCAGCGAGAGCAGTTCGTCGATCGTCGATTCCGTGGGTGCACCCGAGGGCACCATGATCCAAACCGTGCGCGGTGCGGCGAGTTTACGCACCAAGTCGGCGAGGCCGCTTGCGCCGGTCGCCCCTTGCGCGACCGAGGATTGCACTGCAGCAGCGGTGCGGTCGTAGACGACGACCTCGTGCTTCGCTTGACCGTCGCCGCCGCGCAGGAGGCGCGTGGTCATGTTCGCCCCCATCCTGCCGAGGCCGACCATTCCGAGTTGCATGTGGTGCTGCTCCTAGGCTTTCGCGGTGATGGCGTTCTCGATGGCATCTCCCAGGGCACGCAGCCCTGCGTCCGGATCGCCGTGGAAGTGATAGCGGGCCCCGCGCCGGTTGCGTTCGTCGAGCGACTCGAAGTCACCGAGTGCCTGCGCGCGCTCGAGCGTGCGGAAACCGACCATGCCGGGGATTCGCAGATCGAACGGCGGGTCGTAGGTGAGTTGGAAGAAGACACCCGTGTTGGGGCCACCCTTGTGGAGTTGGCCCGTCGAGTGCAGGAAGCGTGGGCCGAACCCAACCGTCGTCGCGACCTTGAACGCGTCGCGTACTTTGAGGCGCAGATCGAGCATGACGGACTGATACGCGTCATTCATCGGCAGGTAAGCCGTGAACGCGACGTAGTCGCCGGGTTTGATTTGCGCGGCGATCGCCGCCACGGCGCTCGCGAGATCGTGGCTGTGGACGACACCCTTGGAGCCCGCCAGCGGGATCACGTCGGCCAACTCCGTCGAAACGGCCGCTTGGGGTTCGGCGAATGCACCCGCGCCGGCAAACTCGGCCAGCAGCCGCTTCGTGTGGTCCTTGGATTCTTGGACGTTGGGTTGATCGAAGGCGTCGATCCGGAGCACGGCGCCCGCCGCGGCCGTCGCGATTTCCCAGAGGTAGAACATCTTGCCCAGATCGAGCGTGTCGCACATGCGCAGGCGAATCACCGGGTAGCCGGCGGCTTCGAGCGCGGCGAGTTTGCGTTCGTCATCGGCGTCGGCGCCCGGCAGGCCCAGACCCACGTAGACGAAGAGGCGATCCTCGCCGTAGTTGCGCGGTTCGCCCAGCGGCTCGCCTTCGACCGGGACGATCCCCGTGCCGCTCTTGCCGGTCGACTCCGCGATCAACTGCTCGGCCCAGGTGCCGAACGCGCGAACCGCGGGATGCGTGACGATCGTCAGTTTGTCGCGACCGCGCTTGGCGAGCGCGCCCAGGGCGGCACCGAAGCGCACGCCGGGGGCCTCGAGTACGTTCACGCTGGGCGCTTCGGCATGCATCGCTCCGAGCGCGCGGTCGAGCAGCGTCGTCACGTCGATCCCCGACAACGCCGCGGGGACCATCCCGAAATACGAGAGCGCCGAATAGCGCCCGCCGATATTCGGGTCGTTGACCCAGACCTTGAGGAAGCCGTCCTCGTGGGCTTCCGTTTCGAGTTTGGTCCCCGGATCGGTGATCGCGACGAACGAGTGCCCGACGTGCTCCGAACCGAGTGCTTTCTGGACCCGGCAGTAGTAGTAGCGGAAGAACGCATCGGGCTCGGTCGTCGTGCCGGATTTCGAGGCGACGATGAAGAGCGTCTTGGTCACGTCGATCGCTTCGTCCAGCGCTTTGATCTGCTGCGGGTCGGTCGAGTCGAGCACGTGCAGGTGCGGGTAGCCCGGCGTCGACCCGAACGTCGCGCGCAGCACGTCGGGCGCGAGCGAACTGCCGCCCATGCCGAGCACGACGACGTGCGCGAACCGCTTGGCCGCGGCCGCCGCGAACTCGCGCAACTCCTTGGTGTTGGCGGCCGTGCGGGCCGCGATGTCGACCCAGCCGAGGGCCGACTTGATGATCGCTTGATGGGTGGGATCGGCCGACCACGGTGCGGGATCGTGCTTCCAGAGCTTGGTCAGGAAGTCGCTGCTCGCGAGAGCGTGCAGCGCCGCAGCCGCGTCGGCCTCAGATTTTCCCAGCGAGAACGTCACCCGATCTTGCGTCCCGTCGGCGAGTTGGGTCTGCTTCGTGGCGATCGCCGCGAGCATCGTCGTGAACGAGTCGGCGAACGACTTGACGCCCTCCGCGACGAGTTGCTCGGTCACGTCGTAGACGGATATCCAGGCTTTGCCGAGCCGGTCGATGACCTCGTGCGCCCCCTCGACGTTCTCGAGGATCGCATCACCTCGAACCTTGCCGTGATCGAGCAGCGCTTCGAGGGTCTGCGGCGGCACCGTGTTGACGGTCTGCTTTCCGGTGAGGTGCTCGACGTACATCAGGTCGGAGTAGGCCGGGTTCTTGGTGCCGGTCGACGCCCAGAGCGGACGCTGAACGTGCGCGCCGGCCGCGCGCGCCGCGGCGAACCGTTCGCCCTCGAAGAGCTTGAGGTAGCGCTGGTAGATGAGTTTGGTATTCGCGATCCCCGCCTGGCCGAGCAGGTCCTTGAGTGCGACTTCACCCTTTTGGATCCGCTCGTCGAGCAACTTGTCGATCGCGGTGTCGATGCGCGAGATGAAGACCGAGGCGACCGACGCGACATGGTCGACCGGGTGGCCCGCCTTGCTGCGTTGCTCGATCCCTTCGATGTAGGCTTTTGCCGCCGCCTCGTACCGGTCGACGGAGAAGAGCAGCGTCACGTTGACGTTGATCCCGGCGGCGATCACGGCCGTAATCGCCGGAACGCCCTCCGCCGTGCCGGGGATCTTGATCATCACGTTGGGGCGGTCGACTGCCGCCCAGAGGCGTTTCGCCGCCGCGATCGTGCCCGGCGTGTCGTTCGCGAGCGTCGGCGAGACCTCGAGCGAGACGAACCCGTCGCCGCCGTTCGACGAATCGTAGAGCGCGCGGAACTCGTCGCACGCGCTGCGGATGTCCTGGATCGCGAGTTGCTCGAAGAGATGCTGCGGATCGCGTTCGCTGGAGATCAGGTCGCGCAACTGCGCGTCGTAGTCGTTCCCCGTGCCGATCGCCTTCTCGAAGATCGTCGGGTTGGAGGTCATCCCGCGCAGCCCTTCGTCGATGAGCTTGCGCAGTTCGCCCGTGGCGAACATCGAGCGCCGGATGTTGTCGAGCCAGATACTCTGACCGATGGCGGTCAGTTCTTGCATCTGCGTAGCCATGATGTGGTGCCTATCCTTTGCGTAGCGTTAGACGCGTGCGAGCAGGCCGGCGGCAACGTCCGCGACGTGCTCCGGGGTGAAGCCGAAGGCTTTGGCGATCTCGGCGGCCGGCGCCGAGGTGCCGAAGTGATCGATTCCGATCGACGTTCCGTGCGGACCGACGTACTTGGCCCAGCCGAACGTCGCGGCGGCCTCGATCGAGACGCGCGCTTCAACGTCGAGCGGGAGGATCGAGTCCCGGTACGCCGCGTCTTGGCGGTCGAAGAGCCGCATCGAGGGCATCGATACGACCCGGGCCTTGGTCCCCTTGGCGGCGAGAATCTTGGCCGCATCGAGGGCCAGCGCGACCTCCGATCCGGTCGCGATCAGGATGACGTCCGGCCGGCCCTCAACGTCATGAATGATGTAGGCGCCGCGCGCGACCGCCGCGTCGCGTACGCCCAGGAACGGAACCTTCTGACGGGTGAGGACGATCGTGCTCGGGCCGGTCGCCGGTTGGAGCGCGAACTTCCATGCTTCGAGCGTTTCGAGCGCGTCGGCCGGCCGCAAGTCGATGACGTTGGGGATCGCGCGCAACATCGCGAGGTGTTCGATGGGCTGGTGCGTGGGGCCGTCTTCGCCCAGGAACACCGAGTCGTGCGTGAACACGAAGATCTCGCGAAGCGTGTTGAGCGCGGCCAGCCGCAGCGCCGGTTTGAGATAGTCGAGGAAGCAGAAGAAGGTCGCGCTGAACGGCAATAGGCCGCCGTGGAGCGCGATCCCGCTCGAGGCCGCCGCCATCGCGTGTTCGCGCACGCCGTAATGGATGTTGCGACCGGCCGGCGAGCCCAACTGGAAGTCGCCGAAGCCTTTGAGATAGGTCTTGGTCGAGGGATCGAGGTCGGCCGAACCGCCGATGAGTTCGGGCAGTGCGCCTGCGATCGCGTTCATCACCGTGCCGCCGGCTTCGCGCGTCGCGACGCTGCCGTTCTGCGCGGTGAACTCCGGCCAGGGCAGCGCGGCGGGCAGTTTGCCGTCGCGCGCGCGCTCGAACTGCGCCGCCAGCTCCGCGTGCGCGGCCTTCCAATTCGCGTACACGCCGTTCCACGCCGCCTGCGCATCCGCGCCTTTCTTTGCCACCGCGGCGAATTGCGCGCGCACTTCGTCGGGGATGAGAAACGGGGGTTCGACCGGCCAGCCCAAGGCTTCTTTGGTCTTGATGACGTTTTCGGGACCGAGCGGTTCACCGTGGGCCGCGAACGTATTTGCCCTAGGCGAACCGTAACCGATGGTCGACCGGATCAAGATGATCGAGGGCCGGTCCTTGATGGCTTTTGCGTTCGTGATGATGCGGTCGATCGTCTCAACGTCGTTGGCGAACTCGCTCTCGATGAACTCCGTGTGCCAGCCGTAGGCTTCGTAGCGCGTGCGCACGGATTCGGTGAACGTAACCGAGGTCGGACCCGCGAGCGAGGTGTTGTTGTCGTCGTAGAGCACGATCAACTTGCCCAGTCCCAGGTGTCCGGCCAGCGAACCGGCTTCACCCGAGATGCCTTCCATCAAGTCGCCGTCGCCGGCCAACACGTAGGTGTAGTGATCGATCAGGTTCGCGCCCGCGTTGTAGATCGCCGCCAGGTGGGCTTCGGCGATCGCGAAGCCGACGGCGTTGGCGATCCCCTGGCCCAGCGGTCCGGTCGTTGCTTCGACGCCGGGCGCGTGGTGATACTCGGGGTGCCCCGGCGTCTTACTGCCGAACTGCCGGAAGGCTTTGAGGTCGTCCAGGGTCACGTCGTAGCCCGAGAGATGGAGCAGGGCGTAGAGCAGTGCCGACGCGTGCCCGGCGCTCAGAATGAAACGATCGCGGTCAAACCAGTGCGGATCGGCCGGATTGTGCCGCAGATGCCGCGTCCAGAGCGTGTACGCGGAGGCGGCAGCCCCCAGCGGCATCCCCGGATGTCCGGAATTGGCTTTCTGCACCGTATCGACGGCGAGAAAACGGATTGCGTTGATGCAGAGCTCGTCTGCAGCGCTGTTGGCCATGATACTCCCGTGCGGTCATGTCGGGGATGCTGGGGGTGACGAACGTTCGCTCCCGCCGGTGTCATTCTTCCCTGGCCCTACCCGTTCACGGGACGCCGTAGCCGCGCATGCGAAGGGTTCCTTGTATGGAACCGAGCGAACTGCAAGCACGCATCGAGGCCCTGGTCGCTGCACCCGAGGGCGCCCGGACGACGGCTGGTGCCGCGATCGACGAGGTGATCGCCGCGCTCGACAGCGGGCGCTTGCGCGTGAGCGAACCGGCCGGGGACGGTTGGGTCACGCACGCCTGGATCAAGTCCGCAATCCTGCTCTACTTCAGCCGCATGGACGTGCGTGCGTTCGGCGACCCGCAGCCCTTCGGGATGCCGGTCGGCGTCGACAAATTGCCGCTCAAGACGAACTTCGCCGCCGCCGGGGTGCGCTGCGTGCCGGGCGGTGTGGTGCGCTACGGGTCGTATCTGGGGCGCGGGGTGATCGTGATGCCGAGCTTCGTGAACATCGGCGCGCATGTCGACGAGGGCTCGATGGTCGACACCTGGGCCACGGTCGGCTCGTGCGCGCAAATCGGCAAACACGTGCACCTCTCGGGCGGAGTCGGAATCGGCGGCGTGCTCGAACCCCCGCAGGCGCAGCCGGTGGTGATCGAAGACGGCGCGTTCATCGGCTCGCGCTGCATCGTCGTGGAAGGCGTGCGCGTCGGGCGTGAAGCCGTGCTCGGCGCGGGCGTGACGATCACCGCCTCGACCCCGATCGTCGACGTGCGCGGCGCGGCGCCGGTGACGGCACGCGGGCTCGTTCCGGCGCGCAGCGTGGTGATTCCGGGGACCTTCCCCAAGCGCTTTCCGGCGGGCGAATACGGGACTCCGTGTGCGCTCATCATCGGAACCCGCAGCGAGTCGACCGATCGCAAGACCTCGCTCAACGCGACGCTGCGCGAGTACGAACTCGCGGTATGAATCCGCGCGTGGCGGCGATCGCACCGTCCGTCATCCGGCAGATCGCCGCGAAGAAGACGCCCGAGTCGATCGACCTGGGCTTGGGCGAGCCCTCGCTCATGCCGCAGCAGCGCTTTCTCGAAGCGGCGACGCGCTGGGCGAGCGAGTTCGGGCTCAAGTACACGACCAACCTCGGCGATTTCGCAACCCGCGAACGCATCGCGCAGCACTATGCCTATCCGGGTTTGGACGCGGCGCGCAACGTCTGCCTGACGACGGGGTCGCAAGAAGCGGTCTATTGCACGATCAAAGCGCTGCTCGATCCGGCGCGGGACGAACTGCTGGTCGTCGAGCCGGCGTTTCCGGCGTATGCGAAGATGGCCCAACTCGAAGGCATCCCGGTGCGCAGCGTGCAGATGCGCGAAGCCGGCGACTTCGCCTACGACGTCGACGCGATCGTCGCGGCGCTCGAGCCGCGCACTCGGCTGATCGTCATCGGTTCGCCGGCCAATCCGACCGGCCGCGTCCTGCGGGCGGCCGATGCGCGGCGCTTGGCTGCGGCCCTGGGTGCGCGCGGCGGTCCGCCGGTGTGGGTGCTTCACGACGAGATCTACCGCGAGTTGACGTTCGTCGACGATCCCGGCTATCTGGCCGCGGTCTATCCCTACACGATCGTCGCGAACTCGCTCTCGAAGTCGAACGCGCTCACCGGACTGCGCCTGGGGTGGGCGCTCGCGCCGGCCGAGGCGCTCGACGCGATCGGCAAGACGCATGCCTGGGTGACCTCGACCGCGAGCGCGTTCGCGCAGCGCGTCTGCTACGAGATCTTCTCGGAAGCGGGCGCGCTCGAGGAACAGGCGGCGTGGTACCGCACGCAGCGCGCGAGCGTGCTCGCCGCCCTGGCGGAATCCCCACTGCGCGCGCTGCCGATCGAGGGGGCGTTCTACGTCTGCGTGCGCTTGCCGGACGGCGGGGACTCGCTCGCCGCGGCGACGCGTCTGGTCGAACGCGAGGGCGTGGTGGCGATTCCGGGTTCGATCTTCGGTGCGACGCTGGAAGGTTGGCTGCGCTTGAGCTGGGTCGGGCCGGTCGACGCGTTCAGCGAGGGTCTGCGCCGGATAGCGCGCATGTGACGATCGTGCGCAGCAAGAGCAAACGGGTTCACCGCTGCTCTGCTACGGCTTCGGGCCGGTCACGACCTCGACGAGATTGTCGGGATGCAGATACTGCCCCGCGACGCGCCGGATGTCGGCGGGCGTGATCGCCGCATAGCGCGCGCCCAAGGTCGCGTAGTAGTCGAGCGGCAGATCGTTCGAGGCGATCGCTCGGATATCGCCGACGATCGATGCCGTCGACTCTTCCTCGATGGCGGCTCGCGCCGTGATGCGGATCTTCTGGCGCTCGAGTTCGGGAAGCGAAACGAAATCGAGTTGCATGCGGCGCATCTCGTGTTTGACGACCTCGACGGCAGCCTCGGTCTTCGCGGGGACCGAGCGGAAATTGACGACCCAGGTGCCGCGTTGCGCATTCGCGTCCAGGCGGCTGGAGATGCCGTAGACCAGACCTCGCTTTTGGCGCGCTTCTTCCATAAGGCGTGAATCGAAGCCGCCGTTCCCCAGGATCGCGTTCATCAATTGAAACGCGGTGCGGTCGGGATTGGAGAAGGCGAGCGCCGTAGAACCGAGTTCGACGGAATCGTCGCCGGCTTGCGATTCGACGATCTTCGCGACCGGCGAGGGCAGCGGGAGCGGCGCAAGGATTTCGGTGGGTTTGGGCCCGCTCGCGGTCCAGCCGCCCAGCGCCGTCTCGACGATCTGCCTCACGGTTTGGGCGTCAACGTCGCCGACGACGACGAGCGTGGTGAGATCCGGGCGATACCACTGGCCGTGATAGGCCCGCACGTCGTCGAGCCCGATCGCCGCGATCGAGGCCGCAGACGTTTCGCGCAGCGCAGGATCGCCGGCCGGATACAGAGCTTCGGAGAACGCGCGCCCGCTGCGATAGTTCGGATCGAGCTGCCGGCGGGCGATCGCGGCGGCAGCCTGTGCCTTGACCAGCGAAAAGCGGTTCTCTGGGAACCGGGGATGCTGCAGCGAGTCGGCTAGCGCGTCGATCAAGGCGGCGCTGTCCTTCGCGAAACCGTGCGCGGCGAACGAACTCCCGAATGAGAGCTGCGCGCCGAGATCGTCCGCGAGTTTGCGTTGCGCGGCGAAGTCGTACTTGCTGCTGCCGTACTCCAAGAGCGCCGAAACGATCGCGCCGAGTCCCTCCCGGCCGGTCGGGTCGGCGCGCTCGAACCGGCGCACGTGCCCGTTCACGAAGACCGTCGGGTTGGTATGGACTTCTTGCACGAAGAGCCGCAGCCCGTTGTCGAGCCGGAAGAGTTGCGGCTTGACCGTGCTGTTGAGCGCGAGCGGCTCTTGGATCCCGGCCTTCACCCAGGGGGCCTGCACGATGGGACCGTTCGGTACGCGCCCGCTGAAATTGTCGGCCACCGCGCCGCTCAGATCGGACGGCGTTTTTGCCTTCGCCGGATCGGTCGTCGTCGGGGTGAGCGTGCCCACGGCATTCGGTTTCGCGAAATACGTCTTGATCGCGGCATCGGCCTGATCGGCCGTGACGGCGTTGGCGATGGCGATCGACTTGGTGTCGTCCGAATCCCCGGGGAAAACATAGCAGGCCCCGGTCGAGTTGCCGTACCCGGTGATCGAATCCCGTCCGAATGCGACACCGTTCACGTAGCTGCGCTTCGCGGCCGCGACGAATTCCGGATCGAGACCGCCCGCGAGTACCGACACCAACGTCTTATCGTAGGCAGCGCGAACCTCGGCGACCGTGTGACCCGGCGCCACGATGAAAAGCGCGTGGGCGATCGACCCCGGCCGGTCGTCAAAGCGGAAAAAAAGAAAGCCCAGCGTGAGGCCGGAATCGACCAGGGCCGTGCGCAGCGGGCCGCGCGGATTCTCGAGCGCGAAGAGCGCCATTTCCGCCTGCATGAGCGGTACTTCGGTTTGCGGATTGTTGCCGGGGAGCGCGTACGCGAGATCGAGGATCTGGAACGGAAACTCCGCGTTCACGGCGACCGTGGCGCCGCCGGCGGCCGTCGCCGCCGGGAACTTCACCTGCGGCAACGGCTTGCGCGGGATCGGCCCGAACCAGCGCGCGGCGCTTGCGAACACGTCGGCGGCGTGAACGTCACCCGTGACGACGAGGGTCGCGTTGTTGGGCGCATACCACTGCGCATAATAGCGGCGCAGATCGGCGACGGTTGAGTTGACGATGTCGGCGCGCACGCCGAGCGCGGACTTGCCGTACGGGGTGCCGGGATAGACCGCGTCGTTCACGCCGAAGAGAAACTTGATGAGCGGCTGGCTGTAGTCTTGATCGAACTCTTGTAAGACGGCTTGCTTTTCCGTCGCCCAGTCCTGCGCCGAGAGCCGCAGATCGTGCATGCGGTCGGCCTCGACGTGGATCATCAGATCCAGCCGGTCGGCCGGCACGACGAAGTAGTAGTGGGTGTATTCGTTGGTGGTGTTGGCGTTGAAAAGGCCGCCCAGCCGCGCGCCCAGATCGTCGAGCCCGGCCGACGAGAGCGACGGCGTTCCCCGGAACATCATGTGTTCGAGTCCGTGCGCGAGCCCGGTCTTCCCCGGCGTCTCGTAATCCGAGCCGAAGCGGTACCACATCGCGACCTGCACGACCGGTGCGGCGTGATCTTCCAAGACGACGACCCGCAGGCCGTTCGGCAACGTCCGGATCTGCGCCGGAATCGCGCCGGGAGACGTCGTATCGCGCGCCTGTGCGTTCGCGAAGCCGCCGGGTGCGAGCAGCACGACGGCGAGTACCAAAGCGAAGAACCGGCGGAACACCTTCATACCTGGCTCCTTAGGCGCCGGACGCGGTTTCCTTGCCGTACACGCGCGCGGCGCGTTCGACGGCAGCTTGGGGGATGAGGCCGATCAATTCGGTGCGCGCGATCGCAACGCCCGCGCGTTCCGCCATCGTGCGCACGAGTTCGGTAACCCGCTCGACCGGCGTCGCGGCAACGTCGGTAATATTCAACGAGACCTGAACGCGCTCTTGATCGAGCCGGATGCCGAGCGCGCGCAGCGTGCGCAGACCGCCGTTCGCCTCGCGCAACGTGCGCGCGATCCGGCGGGCGAGGGTGAGGTTTCCCGTTGCCAGTTCGACGTTGAATGCGACCAGGATCGGGCGAGCGCCGATCGCGATCGCGCCGGCGCTCGCGTGCGCGGTGTCGCCGTAGTCGAATTGCCAGCCGGCATCGGCCACCCGGGCGCCGAGTCCCTCGAATTCACCGCGCCGCACCTCGGCGAGCGAACGGCGGTGCGGGGCCTTGGCCGCCGCGCCGTAGAGAAACGACGGGATGCCCAGGTCGCTCCAGATGCGCTCCGCGGCGCGGTGGGCCAGTGCGACCGCGTCGTCGAGCGTCGCATCGCGCAGCGGGACGAACGGCAGCACGTCGAGCGCGCCGATGCGGGGATGGGCGCCGCGATGCCTGCGCAAGTCGATACGCTCGTGCGCGACACGGGCGAGAGCCACGGCCGCGGCGACCACCTGCGCGCCATCGCCCAGCGCCGTGATGACGCTGCGATGATGGATCTGGTCGCTCGAACAGTTTGCAATCCGCACGCCTTGGGCGCGCATCGCCGCGACCGCGCCGTCGACCACCGTGAGGTCGCGGCCTTCGCTGATATTGGGGACGATCTCGAAGAGCACTCAGTCGAACGCCAGCGCAACGGCGTGGGCGAGGTCACGCACGCACTCGGGGCTGATGATGCGTGAGAACCCGAGTTTGGCGGCCTCGGCTGCGCGCCGCGCCGGCTGCCCGACCGTGCGCACTTCACCCGAGAGGCCGAGTTCCCCAAAGGCCGCCAGGTTCGCCGGCAGGGCCGCGTTGCGCGCGGCCGACGCGACCGCCAGCGCGATGCCCAGATCCGCCGCCGGCTCGGTGATGCGCAGACCGCCGGCGACCGAGACGTACACGTCGTGCGCACCGAGTTGCAAGCCCGCGCGGCGTTCGAGGATTGCGAGAATCATCGCCAAGCGCGCGGGGTCCACGTTCGCGGCAAGCCGGCGCGGCGTGCCGTAGGACGTCTCGCCGACCAGCGCCTGAATCTCGACGAGCACCGGCCGCGTGCCGACCAGCGACGGCACGACGCACGAGCCGCTGGGCCGTTCGCCGCGGCCGTGCAAGAACAGCGCCGAGGGATCGGGGACCTCTTCGAGCCCCTTGTCGGTCATCGAGAACACGCAGATCTCATCGACGCTGCCGAAGCGGTTCTTGTACGCGCGCACGATGCGGTACTCGCCGCCGGCGTCGCCCTCGAAGTAGAGCACGGTGTCGACGAGGTGCTCGAGCAGCCGCGGTCCTGCGATCGCGCCGTCCTTGGTGACGTGACCGACGAGAAAGGTCGCGCAATCGGTGCGCTTCGCGAATTCCATGAACGCCTGCGTGCAGTCGCGGATCTGCGCGACGCTGCCGGCGTACGAGTCGCCGTCGGGCAGCCACATCGTCTGGATCGAGTCGACGATCAAGAGGCTGGGTCTGTGGCGCTCGACGTGGTCGAGAATCGCGCGCACGTTGGTCTCCGGGAAGACGAGCAACTCGCTGCCCAGGCCCAGGCGCTGTGCGCGCAGCTTCGTTTGGGCCGCCGACTCTTCGCCGCAAACGTAGACGGCCGGCGCGCCGCGCTCGGCGAGCCGTTCGGCGATTTGCAGGAGCAGCGTAGATTTGCCCGCTCCCGGCGGGCCGCCGAGCAGCACGAGGCTGCCGGGGACGATCCCGCCCCCCAGCGCCGCGTCGAACTCCGGCATCCCGGTGTGCACGCGCGCGACGCGGCGCTCGTCGATGTCGGCCAGCCGCATCGGCCCGGCGGCCGGCGGCGCGTGCGCGCGGCGGCCGTTGGCCTTGCCCGGCCGGACTGCTGCCGGCGTTTCCTCGAACGTGTTCCAGGCATCGCACTGCGGACAGCGGCCGAGCCAGCGCGACGACTCATGCCCGCAGGCGGAACAGAAGAAGACGCTCTTCGCCTTGGCCACGAGCGGCGGATTCGACCCCGCCAGCGGCGATCATCCGGGGCGAAGATTCGGCGGCCCGGGGCCCGAATGCGCAGGCCGCCATGTCCAATCGTCACGTCGCGATCGACGGACCGGTCGCGTCCGGCAAGACCGTGACCGCCCGCGCCCTCGCCCGCCAGCTCGGAACGCTCTACCTGGATACCGGTGCGATGTACCGGGCCGCCGCCTATCTGACACTCCGGGAAGGCATCGACCTCGACAACGAGGACGCGATCGTGGCACTCTTGGGCCGGCATGCCGTTCGGCTGGTCGTTGAGGACGGCAGCGAAAGCGGCTACCGGGTGGAGATCGACGGCACGGATATGGCGCTGCGCTTGTTCGATCCCGACGTCGCGTCGGTCGTGTCGAGCGTCGCGGCGTTCGGACGGGTGCGCGAGCGGATGGTCGCCGCGCAGCGCGAGATCGCGCGCGAGGGACCCGTCGTGATGGCCGGCCGCGACATCGGCACGGTCGTCTTGCCCGAGGCGCGCTTCAAGTTCTTCCTGACCGCTTCGGTCGACGAGCGGGCAAAGCGGCGCCACCTCGAGTTTGGGCAGCGCGGCGTGATCCTGCCGTTCGAGGAAGTCCGCGAACAGATCGCCGAGCGCGACCGCATCGACATGACGCGCGCCGTCGCGCCGCTGCGCGCCGCGGCCGACGCCGTCGTGATCGACTCCACCGGCCTGCGCTCCGACGAGGTCGTCGCGCGGATGCGCGCTTTCGTGGAGGCGCCGTGATCCCGGGGTTCTACGCGTTCGCCCAAGGCCTGTGCTGGATCGTCTTCCGGGTCGTCTGGCGCTTCCGGGTCGTCGGGGGGCTGGAGTACATTCCGGCGACCGGGCCGGTCATCATCGCCGCCAACCATGTCTCGTACCTCGACCCGCCGGCCCTGGGGCTCGCCCTCAAGCGCCCGTTGACCTACCTCGCCAAGAAGCAGCTCTTCGATATCCCGGTGCTGGGTCAGATCCTCACCTGGATCGGTGTCTGTCCGCTGGACCGCGAGGCCGGCGGGTTGACCGCGATCCGCTCGGCGCTCCGCGTATTGAAGGAGGGCCGCTGCGTGGGGATCTTCCCCGAGGGGACGCGCAACCTCAACGGCGACGCCGAGGAGAAGGGCGGCGCCGCCCTCTTGGCCGCGCTGTCGGGCGCGCCGGTCATTCCGGCCGCGATCGCGGGAACGCGCCATGCGAAGCGGCTGGGGCAAATTCGCGTCAAGTACGGGGAGCCGATCGTCGTCCGGGTCGAGAAACGCGGCCCGGCCGCCCTCGAACCGTGGACGGCCGAAATCATGCGCCGGATTCGTGCGCTCGAGGCCGACCTCGCGGCCGGGCAAAAAGCGTGAGCGCCCGCCGCGGAGAAGATTGGCGGCGATGGTCATCAAGCGGGCGAAGACGCAAGGGTTCTGTTTCGGTGTTGCGATCACGGTTAAAAAGGCTGAGGAGGCGGTAGCCGTCCCCGGCGCCAGCGTGACGACGCTGGGCCATGTCGTGCACAACCCACAGATGGTCGCGGCGCTGGAAGCCAAGGGCCTGCGCAACGGCCACTCCGTCGAAGACGTTGCGGACGGCGGCACGCTGTTCGTGCGCGCGCACGGGCTCCCGACCGAGACGTTCGCGCGCGCCAAGGAGAAGCACCTGACCGTCATCGACGCGACCTGCCCGATGGTGACGAAGATCCACGTCCAAGCCGAGCGGCTCAAGAACGACGGCTACAAGATCGTCGTCGTCGGCGACGTGAGCCACCCCGAAGTGAAGGGGACGCTCTCGCACGTGCCGGGCGCGTGGTGCATCCAGAGCACCGAGGACGTCGCGCTGCTGCCGCGCGCGAGTCGTGTCGGGGTCGTCGTGCAGTCGACCTGGTCGGGCGCGGGGTTCGCCGAAATCGTCCGCGCGCTCAGTGAAAAATATTACGAAGTGCGCGCGGTCAACACGATTTGTACCGATACGCACAACCGGCAGAACGAAGCCCAAGCGCTGTCGAACGAAGTCGAAGTGATGATCGTAGTCGGCGGCAAGACCTCGGCGAATACCAAGCACCTCGCCGATCTTTCGGCACATAACGGTGCGCGTGCGTACCATATCGAGGGTCCTGAGGAATTGCAGTCCGCGTGGTTCGCGGGCGTGGAGCGGGCGGGGCTGATGTCGGGCGCATCGACGCCGGGCTGGCTCGTGGACGCCGTCGAGGCCCGCATGAATGAGCTCGGCCGGCTCGCCGGATAGCGCAGCGGAGTTCGGCGGGCGGTTCGAGTCCGCGCTCGAGGCAACCCTCGCGCGCTATGCGACCGATGCGCCGATCACGCCGATGACGCGCTATCACTTCGGCTATGATGCGGGCCTCACGCGGCGCGGCAAGCGGCTGCGGCCGCGCCTCTTGGCCACCGTGACCGAGGAAGAAGGCGGCTCGCTCGAGGACGCGTTGCCGGCGGCCTGCGCGATCGAGATCCTGCACAACTTCACCCTCGTTCACGACGACATCGAGGATCACGACCGCGTGCGTCACAATCGCGAGACGGTTTGGACGCGGTGGGGCGTCGCCCACGGGATCAACACCGGCGACTCGCTGTGCGCGATCGCGTATCTCGCGCTGCTCGGCGAGAGCCCGCGGCTGCCTGCGGAGCGCGAGCTGGCGATGGTCCGCGCGCTGCACGAAGCGCAGTACGCGATCTGCGCGGGCCAGTCGAGCGACATCGGTTTCGAGACCGCGGCCCATGTCTCGATGAGCGAGTACATGGCGATGATCGGCAACAAGACCGCCGCGTTGTTCGGGGCGGCCTGCGCGCTGGGTGCGCTGGCCGCGGGCGCGGCGCCCGAGCGGGCCGCGGCCTATGCCCGCTTCGGCCGCGCTTACGGGGCGGCGTTCCAAATCGAAGACGACGTGCTGGGAACCTGGGGCGATACGGCCGTGACTGGAAAGCCCAGCGGCGCCAACGTCGCGCGCCGCAAGTGGGTCTTCCCGATCGTCTGGGCGCTGGGCGGCCCGCCGTCGGCGGCGCGCGAGACGATCGCCCAAGCCTACGCCTCGGGTGCTGCGCTCGACCCGGCGACGGTGCAGCGCACGATCGCCGCACTGGATACGCTCGGCGCGCGCGCCGCCGCCGAAGCCGCCGCGCTGGCGAAGCTCGATGAAGCGGAAGCGATCGCGCGCGAGCACGCGCTCGACCGGCGCGGCGGGGTGCACGCGTTTCTTCGTGCGACGCTGGGACGGGCGGCATGAGCGCTTCGGTTCGGGTCGCCGCACGCCGGGCGGCCGCATCAAGCTGGTTCGTGCCGCTGGTGGCGATGCTGGTCGCCGGCTTCGCCCTGCGCATGCTCTTCATCGGCGCGAGCGGCTTCCACAACGATATCTCGGCGTTCGAGTCCTGGGCGCTCACGCTCACCCAGCATCCGCTGAGCCGGTTCTATCAATCGACGTCGTTCGCCGATTATCCGCCCGGCTATTTCTTCGTGTTGCTGGTCATCGGGTGGATCTTCAAAGGGCTCATCGGGCTGCATATCGTCACGGCAACGGACTACGGCGTGCTCGCCAAACTCGTGAAGCTGCCGGCGATCGTGATGGATCTGGTCGACACGTGGCTGATCTTCGCGCTGGTACGCCGGTACGCGAGCGAGCGCACCGCGCTCATCGCCGCGGCGTTCTTCGCCTTCAATCCGGCAGCGATCTATATCTCCGCGTATTGGGGGCAGATCGACAGCGTCTCGTGGGGGCTCGTGCTCTTCGGGTTGCTGCAGCTCGCGCGCGCATCGCAAGACGAGCATGCGGCGCGCGAGGCGATCGTCTGGGCCTGGGTGGCGCTGGCGTTCTCACTGCTGATCAAGCCGCAAGCCGCGTTTATCGTGCCGTTGTTCATTGCGTTTGCGTTCGTGGGCCCGGCGGCCTCGCGGCGGGAGCGCGTCGCGGGAACCGGGATCGGCATCGTCGTGGGCCTCGCGATGGCGTACGTCTCGTGCGCCGTTTTCCACGCCTCGCTCAACCCGGTCGATGATCTGGGCTGGCTTCTGCAACGCTACACCTACGGCAGCAGCGTCTATCCGGACAACTCGATCAACGCGTTCAACCTGTACGCGATCAAGCAGCCGTTCTGGCAGCCGGATTCACAGCCGCTGACGTTCTTCGGCCAGGCGATCGGACCGATGCTGGTCTGGGGCTGGGGCTTGGTCGTCGGCGCAATGGCGCTGATCGTCGCACGCTACGTGCAGCGCAAGGATGATGCCGGTCTGCTCGAGGGCGCGATGCTCGTCTCGCTGGCGTTCTTTTGTCTCGCGACGCGGATGCACGAGCGCTATCTCTTCGGCGCGTTCTTGTTGATGATCCCGCTGATCGCGTTCGGGCGCCGCTATCTGTGGGCGGCGATCGCGCTCACGGTAACCCTCTTCGCGAACCTCGCCTATTCACTCAACTACCAGACGGTGGTCGAACAGAAGATCCCGGGGATGAACCCGTTCGACCTGTGGCCCTGGATCTCGCATCCGGCGTCGGCGGTCAACGTCGGGGTGTTTTTCGTGCTCGGGTACTTCTATCTGGGCGGCACGTTCGGCCGGGTCAGCCGGGCGTCGAACGACTACCTCATACCGTTCGCTTTGCGCGTGCGGGTGTGGTTCGACACGCGCGAAGGGCTGGCGTCGATGTCGTGGCGTGACCATGGGCTCGCGTGGGTTTTCACGCTGCTCTCGCTGGTCGTCTGCCTCTTGTGGTACTGGTTGCCGGCGGAGAAGTATTTCGACGAGGTCTACTACCCGCGCGCCGGTGAGGAGTACCTCGGACACAAGGAGATCTTCGAGTACACCCACCCGCCGCTGACCAAACTCATCATCACGCTCTCGATGCTGCTCTTCGGCGGGCTGCACGGCTTGGGCGATACCGGGGCGGGCTGGCGGTTTCTCAACATCGTGATCGGCGCGCTCATGGTCTTCGTGATCTATCTGTTCGCGAAGCGGCTGACGCGTTCGACGTTCTTCGCGGCCGCGGCGGCGGCGATGCTCACCTTCGACGGTTTCCATTTCGTGCAGTCGCGCATCGCGACGCCCGAAATCACGGTCGCGTTCTTTTCCTTGCTCACGATCTACGCGTTCTACCGCTGGTGGATCGCGACGCAAGTCGCCGTGAGCCCGCGCTACGAATCCAAGCCGCTCGTGTCGCTGGGAGCGATCTTGCTCGCCGGGCTCGTGCCCGCGTACCTGTTCGGCACGTGGCTGTCGGGCTTGGGTACGTTTACGGGCGAGGCGCAATTCCCGATCTGGGCCCGGTTCGTGTCGACGCTCTGGTTCGAGGCGTTGATCTACGTCGTCGCCCGGCTGGTGCTGCCGCGTTTTGTGCCGATGGGGCGCGAGACGTCGTACGCCGAGGGAACGGTCGTGCGGACGGGCGCCGGAGCGCCGGCGCTCGTGACGCCGGAGGGGATCGAGCGCTCCGGACGCGATGCGCTCAGCTACGAGGACGGGTCGCAGGCCAAGCGGACGTACGACCGCGACAACCGGCTCGTCTACGCCACGCCGGCCGGGAAGACGACGTTCTCCCCGGACGGCACGATGGAAGCGCCGGTCGAGACGGTGCGCGCCGGTGATGCCTGGCTCTGGCTGGGCCTGATCGCGATCTTCGGCGCGGCGCTCGGCGCCTCGAAGTGGAACGGGCTCTTCAACGTCGTGATGATCTGGCTGATCGCGGCGGCCGTCCTCTTCCAGCGCTGGCTGGCGCGGCCGGCGCTCTTCGGCAACCCGTACGGGCCGCGGGTCACGCTGTTGGTGAGCTGGACGTACGTAGTCGGCGGCCTGGTCTATACCGCGTGCTACATCCCCTATTTCTCGCTGGGCCACAACTTCGTCGACATGGTCGCCATGCAGCATGGCATGTACTGGTATCACTCCACCCTCAAGGCGACCCATCTCTATGCGTCGCAGTGGTGGCAGTGGCCGTTCATCGGGCGCCCGATCTCTTACTACTATCACGACTTCCGCTCGCTCGCACTGCAGAAGGATCCGGCGGCCTGCTGCGTGGCGGAGATCCTGGCCTTGCCCAACCCGCTGGTCTGGTGGGCGGGGATGCTCACGATTCCGATCGTCGGCGTGCTCGCCTGGCTCGAGAAAAACAAGGGCTACGCGCTCATCGTGATCGCCTATTTCATGCAATGGCTGCCCTGGATCGGGTCGCCGCGCATCGCGTTCGAGTACCACTTTTTCCCGAACCTGGCGATGATCGTGCTGGCCAATGCGATCGTCCTGCAGCGCATCTGGAATCTGGGCACGGGACGAACGAGCCCAGCGCGCGTGGCCGTGTTCGCCTACCTGGCCGCCGTCGTCGTCGCGTTCTGGTTTTTCTACCCCATCCTGGCGGGCGTCCACATCAGTTGGGATCAGTGGCACGCCCGCATCTGGTTCCCGTCATGGATCTGAGATAACGATGTCCGGACATTCCAAATGGCACAACATCAAACTGCGCAAGGGCAAAGTCGATGCCCAGCGCGGCGCGCTGTTCACGAAACTCTCGAAAGAGATCATCCTGGCGGCGAAGGGCGGTTCGGCCGACCCCGAGGGCAACTACCGGCTCAAGATGGCGGTCGAAAAAGCGCGCTTGAACAACATGCCGCAGGACAACATCAAGCGGGCGATTGCGCGCGCGTCGGGCGCCGGGAACGAGCGGGAGATCGAAGAGCTGCGCTACGAGGGTTACGGCCCCGCGAGCGTTGCGGTGATCGTCGAGGCCGCGACCGACAATCGGAATCGCACCGCGAGCGAACTGCGCTTCCTCTTCAGCCGCAACGGCGGAACGCTCGGCGAAAGCGGGTCGGTGGGCTGGATGTTCGAGCAACGCGGGCTGATCGAGGCCGATCCGGGAAAACTCGACGAGGACGCGTTCACCGAACGAGCGCTCGTGGACGGCGTCGTCGACGTGCGCTTCGGCCAACCCGTCGAGATCGTGACCGAGCCCGCCGCGCTGATGGCGGTCAAGGAGTCATTGGAACGCGCCGGGCTCCCGGTGCGGAGCGCACAGCTCGCGATGGAAGCGAAGCAGACCGCCCGGCCCAGCGCGAGCGACACCGAAAAAGTGCTGGCGTTCCTCGATGCGCTCGAAGAGCATGAAGACGTGCAGCGGGTGTTCTCGAACGCGGAGTTCGACGACGCCGCTCTCGAGGCGCTGGCATAAATACGATTTCCTGGCTGCGCGATCGTGATTGGGTCTTCGCGCTGGCGCTGGCCTTTGCCGTCGGAGTGGTCGTCTGGTTCGGCCGGGCCGTCAACGACTTCTTCGGTCCCAGCGAACAGAGCGTGCTGATCCCGTCGCTCGTGGGGCAGACGCTGACCGACGCCCAGGCCGAGGCCACGCGGCTACGACTGACGGTCCAGGTGATCGCGAATCAGCCCAGCGACCAGTTTCCGCGCAACGTCGTGATGCAGCAACAGCCGGCGGCGGGCTCGCGCGTTCGCGAAGGCCGTCAGCTCTCGCTGATCGTGAGCACCGGTTCGACGATTTTCGCGATGCCCGATCTGCGTTTCGTGTCGCTGCGCGAGGCGCTGCTGGATCTCGATCGTGCGAAACTTTCGCTTGCGAAGACCACGGTCGTGCCCAACGACGACGTGCCCGCCCAGCACGTGCTGGCCCAAGACCCGCCGCCGCTCGCGAGCGTTCACGAAGGGATCAAGGTCGGGCTCACGGTGAGCAAAGGACCGTCCGCGTCGCTGCGCGTGCCGAACTTCGTCGGTCAAGCGATCGACGACGCGCGGGCCGACGCCGTCCGAGCCAAGACGCACCTCGGCCAGATCGTCTGGACGCCGCTGGGTCCCGGCGGCCCCTCGCGCGGCATCGTCGTGCGGCAGAAACCCGATCCCGGTACGACCATCGACCCCTTCGCCACCGTCTCGCTCCAGGTGAGCGCAGGCCCGACGGAATACGGCTATCTGGTGCGCCAAGTTCACGCCACCGCGACGATCCCGGCGACCTACCAAAGCGCCAACGTGCGCCTCGAAGTGCGCGATCAGACGGGGACCTGGAACCTCTACAACGGCTACGCGCAAGGCGGCCAGCGACTCGATTTCAACCTAACGGCGATCGGGACGTCCGAACTCGATACCTACATCAACAACGAATTGCTGGATCAAACCAAACTCGGCGAAGAACCGCCGCGGACGGGTGCGACGCCGGAGGCGAAAAAGACGTGAACCGCATCAACATCGCGCCCTCACTGCTGGCCGCCGATTTTTCGGCAATCGCGGAGCAGATTCGCATGGTCGAGTTCGCGGGTGCGGATATGCTGCATCTCGATTCGATGGACGGCCGCTTCGTGCCCAACTTCACCTGGGGACCCAAGATCGTCGCCGATCTGCGCAAGCTCACGACGCTGCCGTTCGATTGCCATCTGATGATCGTCGAACCCGAGCGCTACGTGGACGACTTCCGCAAGGCCGGGGCCGACTACATCACCTTTCACTATGAAGCGACGCCGCACGCGCATCGCCTCCTGCAGCACCTGCGCTCGATCGGCGCCAAGGCCGGGGTCGGGATCAACCCCGCGACGCCGGTGTCGATGCTCGTCGACATCATCGAGGAAATCGACCTGCTGCTCGTCATGTCGGTGAATCCGGGCTTCGGCGGCCAGCGGTTCATCGAACGCGCGCTCACCAAACTCGCCGAAGCACGCGCGCTCATCGACGCCCGCAATCCGAGTTGTCTCCTGGAAGTCGACGGCGGGATCGGCCTGGCCAATATCGAGCGCGCGGTGGACGCCGGCGCGACGGTCCTCGTGGCCGGGGCGAGCATCTTTACGGCTCCCGATCCGCCCGAGGCGCTGCGCGACATGCGCCGCCGCGTCGAGGCCGTCGCGCGGGTCCGGTGAACGCGCCGCCGCGATCCGAAGATGCGCTGATCGCGGAGCTGCGGACGGTCATCGGGGAACCGCCGCGGCGCGTGCTGCGGTTGGGGATCGGGGACGATGCCGCGATCTGGCGGCCTTCGCGCTCGAACGAAAGCGTCATCACGACCGATGCGCTCGTCGAGGACGTCCATTTCACCGCGGCGATGGCGCCCGAGGCGATCGGACATCGGGCGCTCGCCGCCAACCTCTCGGACATCGCGGCGATGGGCGCGCGCCCGGTCCTCGCGACGATCGCGCTCGGCGTCAACGCGCGCAGCGACGACGCCTGGATCGTGCGCGCCTACCGGGGGATGGCGGCGCTCGCCAAACGCTACGGCTGCGCGCTCGCCGGCGGCGATATCACGCGCGCCCCGGCCATCACGTTCGCGATCACGGTCGTCGGCGAGGTGCGTGCCTCGAACGTGAAGCGGCGCGACGGTGCGCGTCCCGGCGATGCGATCTTCGCGACGGCGGGCCTGGGCCTCAGCCACGCCGGGTTGCTGCTCTCGCGCGAGCCGGCGGCGAGTCTCCCGGCTGCGGTTGCCGCCGCCGCGCGCGCCGCCTACGAAACGCCGGAGCCGCAGGTGCGCGAAGGCCGGTTTCTGGGCGCATCGCGCAACGTTCGCGCGATGATGGATACCTCCGACGGCCTCTCGACGGACCTGGCGCGCCTGTGCGCCGCCTCAGGCGTCGGGGCGGTACTCGAGCGCGTCCCCGTCCATCCGCTGGCCGAGCTGGTCGCCGCCGCGCGCGGCGACGACGGCGAGGCCTATGCGCTGGGCGGCGGCGAGGACTTCGCCCTGGTGGGAACGGCGCGGGCGCGCGCCTTTCATCACCTCGCGAGCAGCTTCGCCGCGCATTTCGGACGCGACTTGCTGCGGATCGGAACGATCGTCGAGGGAGCCGGTGTGCGGCTTGCCGATGGATCGGCACTCCCGCGCACCGGCTGGGATCATCTCCGTGAGCGCTGACGGCGGGTAGTTTGGCGAGTGCCAGGCCTGGCAGGACGAACCTGCCGCATGCCGGCGCGGCGGGCGGTTAGACGGCTCGCTTGACTCGTTTGGAACGCAGGCAGGACGTGCATACCCTAGCCGTGAGGTGCGTCCCACGCTGCTCGATACGCACGGACTGGAGGTTGGGCAGCCAGCGCCGCTTCGTCTTGTTCATCGCGTGGGAGACATTGTTGCCGCTCATCGGGCCCTTGCCGCACACATCACACCGTTTGGCCATAACAGGCGGAGTGTATCATGTCCGGCAGCCCCGCGGCAAGGTCCCGGGCGCACCATAGCCAATCGGAAGGGCGCCTATGTCGGCCCTCACCTCCCTCGACGGACGGGGTTTCGAGAAATTCGTCGCCGCCGGAACCTACTTCTTGCGGAAGTACCGCGGCGTGCTCAACGACCTCAACGTCTTTCCGGTGCCGGACGGCGACACCGGATCCAACATGTACCTGACCGCAAGATCGGCCCTGCGCGAAGCGCACAAGGTGGCTCGCCACGACGCGCCCTTGCACGTGGTCGCCGACGCCGTCGCGACCGGCAGCTTGCTCGGAGCCCGCGGCAATTCGGGCGTGATCCTCTCGCAGATGCTGCGCGGTTTCGCGCACAACGTCCGGCATCGCATCGCGATCGACACGTTGCAACTCGCCGTCGCGATGAAAGACGGCGTCGCTGCGGCTCGGGCCGCACTCACCAAACCCGTCGAGGGTACGATCCTTTCGGTCGCCGGTGCCGCGGCCGACGAAGGGTATCGTGTGGCGCTGCACGAGCCGGATTTCTACCGCTTCGCCACCGCCGTGCTGCGCGCCGCGAACGACGCGCTCGATCGGACGCCCGAGCAGTTGCCGCAACTCAAAGAAGCCGGCGTCGTCGATTCGGGTGGTGCCGGATTCATCTATTTCTTCGAGGGATTGCTGCGCTTTCTGCCCGACGCCAAACTCCGCGTGACCGCGTTCCCGCACCGGCCGGTGCGTTCGGCGGTGTTCACCAAGCGGCAAGCCGTCGGCGAAAACCGCTTCTGCACCGAGTTCATCCTCGAAGACGCGGTCATCGAAACGCACCCGCTGCGCGATCTGCTCGATCCGCTCGGCGACTCGCTCATCGTTGCGGGCAGCGCGCCGACGATCAAGGTGCACCTTCACACCGGCGACCCCGAGAGCGTGAAGGCGCTCGCGGCCAAGCACGGTACGCTCACGCGCGTCAAAGTCGAGAACATGGAAGAACAGCACAACGTGCTGATCGAGCGGCCGGTGAAGCCGTTTTCGTTTGCGGCGGTGGTGCCGGGCGCGGGCTACGAACGGATGGCGCACGAACTCGGCGTCGACGTGACGATTCCGGCCCTGGCCGGCGCCAATCCCAGCGTTCGCGATCTGCTCGTCGGCGTCAATGCAACGCTCTCCGACGTCGTCTATCTCTTGCCCAACGACGCGAACGTCGCGCTGGCCGCGCGTGAGGTGGCCGCGCTGACAAAGAAGCGAGTCATCGTTGTTCCGACGATCGACATCGTGCAGGGGTTGGCGGTCATGCTCGATTTCGCGAACGCCGAGGCGGCGCCCGGCGAGGCCGCGATGCTAGCGCGGCTGGGTGCGGTGCGGTCCGGCTCGCTGTTCTTCGCCGGCAAGAACACCTCGGTCGGCGGCGTCGCGGTCCGCGTGGGCGCACCCACGGCGCAATTCGGGCGCGAACTGCTCACGCAAGCAACGCTCTCGGAGACCATGATCGCGCTGGTTCGCGCGCTCGGCGGCGAGTCCGGCGGCCTGGTGACGATCTATTACGGCGGCGGGCAGAAGGAGCGCGACGCGCAGCGCTTCGCGGCCGAAGTCGGCGAGGCGTTCGCCGAGGTCAGCGTCGAGTATTATTACGGCGGGCAGTCCGGGATCGAATACTGGGTGTCCATTGAACGATGACCGCCGCCCGCAGATCGCGATCGATGCGATGGGCGGCGATCATGCGCCCACCGAGATCGTAGCGGGGACGCTGCTGGCGAATCGCGCGGGCCTCGGGCGAATGGTGCTCGTCGGCGATCGCAAACGCATCGAGCCGCTGCTCGTCGGTCCCGGATCCAAGGGCATACGGATCGTTCACGCCGAGGGCGTCGTGGCGATGGACGCGCACGCTTCGCACGCGGTGCGCAACGCGACGGGCACGTCGCTGGGTGAAGCGGTCGAACTGCTGCGCAGCGGCGAAGCCGACGCCTGTGTCTCGGCGGGCAACAGCGGCGCCTTCCTCGCGATCGCCTTGATCCGGTTGCGCACGATCCCCGGCATCGCGCGGCCCGCGATCGCGGCGGTGATTCCGGGCAAGCGCGGCCCCGTCGTGCTGCTCGACGCCGGTGCAAATGTCGACTGCCGTCCCGAATGGCTGTTGCAATTCGGCATCATGGGCAGCGCGTACGCGCACGCGGCACTCGGCGTCGCTCAACCGCGCGTCGGAATCGTCTCGGTCGGTGAAGAGCGCTCGAAAGGGAACAGTCAGTCGATGGCGGCCGCCGAACTCTTGGAAGGCGCGCCGCTGCGGTTCGTCGGCAACATCGAGGGCAAGGACATCTTCGCCAACGTCGCCAACGTCGTGGTGACCGACGGCTTTATCGGCAACGTCATGCTAAAACTGGCCGAGGGTGCCGCGACCTACTTCCGCGAGTCGCTGCGCGTCGCGGTCGAAGGCGGCTCGCCGCTGGAGAAACTCGGCGCGCTCTTGCTGCGGCCGGCGTTCGCGAAGGTGCAGAAGAAGCTCAGTTACGATACGTATGGCGGTGCGCCGCTCTTGGGCGTGCGCGGCAACTGCATCGTCGCCCACGGGCGCTCGAACCGCGTCGCGATCCGCAATGCCATCGCAGCGGCGGCGGCGGAGGCCCGCGGCGACTTGGTCAACGCGATCGCGTCATCGGTAGAACGTATCCCGGCGTGAGCGTCGCGGTCGTCACCGATTCGACCAGCGATCTGGATCCGGCGCTCGCCGAACGGCTGGGCATCGACGTGGTGCCGCTCTTCGTCAACTTCGGCGACACGCGCTATCGTGACGTCGTCGAGCTTTCGCACGACGACTTCTACCGTCTGCTCGCGACGCGGCGGCAACTGCCGACGACTTCTCAGCCGACCTCGGCGATGTTCGAGGACGCGTTTCGTCCCCACGTCGAGGCCGGCCGCCCGATCGTGTGCCTGACGATCATGCAAAGCATCTCGGGGACGATCAACGCCGCCAAAGCTGCGGCCACCCAATTCCCGGGGGCCGAGATCCACCTCATCGACAGCTCCAGCGTGACGGCCGGTCTTGCGCTGCAGTGCATCCACGTGGTGAACCTCGACCGCGGCGGAGCCGGGGTGCCGGAGATCCTGACCGCGCTCGAACGCGATCGGAACCTGCTGAACGGCTTCGCCACGGTCCCCGACTTGAGCCACGCGGTGCGCACGGGTCGCGTATCGCGGGCGCAAGCCTTCATCGGATCGCTCGTCAAGATCGTCCCGATCCTGCGCTTGGATCACGGTTCGGTCGGCGAGGCGGCGCGGGTGCGCACATTTGCGCGCGCGCAAGATACGATGATCGAATCGACGCTGGCGGCGATCGGCAGCGGCGAAGGCGCCTACATCGGGATCGTGCATACACGCGCGCTGCCCGTCGCGAAGGCGCTGCGCGAGAAGCTGGCGGCGGGCCTCACCGGAACACCGGCCTGCTTCGAGCTGATGGAGTGCGGGTCGGCGATCGCGACCCACGCGGGCCCCGGCGCGGTCGGCATATTCTCCATCCCTGGATAGCGCCGGTGCGCGCGGCGATCTACGTTCATCTGCCGTTTTGTCCGTACGTCTGCCCGTATTGCGATTTCGCCAAGTGGGCTTACGACGGACCGGCCGCTCAGCGGTATCTCGCCGCGCTCGAAGCGGAGATTGAGGGTGCACCGCAGCTCGCGGGCAGCACGCTCTTTTTCGGGGGCGGGACGCCCAACACGTACGCGCCCGCGGTGTTGGCCGGCCTGGTCGCGCGCCTGCGCGCGCGTTTTGGCCTCGCTCCCGAGACCGAGATCTCACTCGAGATCAACCCCGACCGTGCGCTCTGCGAGGGACTCGAGGTCTGGCGTGCGGCCGGGATCAACCGGCTCTCGATCGGCGTGCAGTCGTTCGTCCCCGGGGAGTTGCGCGCGCTGGGCCGGCGCCACAAACCCGCCGACCCGGGCGAGGTCGTTCGCCGCGCGCGGGCAGCCGGTTTCACGAACATCAGCCTCGATCTGATGTTCGGCGTCCCAGGACAGACGCAGGCGAGTTGGCGAGAATCGCTGGATGCTGCGCTCGCGCTCGACCTCGAGCATATTTCGACCTACGGGCTCACGATCGAAGCAGGGACGCCGTACGCGCGCTGGTATGCTCGCGATCCGGCGGCCTTCGCCGACAACAACCGCGAGGCGGACCTCTACGCTCTGGCGATCGAGCGCTTGCGGGCGGCGGGGTTCGAACACTACGAAATCTCGAATTTCGCGCGGCCCGGGTATCGCTGCCGGCACAACGAGACCTACTGGCGCAACGGCAGCTATCTGGGCCTGGGGGTCGGCGCCGCGTCGTACCTCGAGGGCGTCCGCTTCGTCCACACGCGCGAGCGCGAGAGCTACGTGGCGGCGGCGCTCGCCGGCCAGCCGATTCCGGGTGAATCCGAGGAACTCGGCGCCGCGGCACGCGTGGGCGAAGCGATCATGCTCGCGCTGCGGACCAGCGAAGGAGTCGATACGCGGGCGTTCCGCGAACGCTATGGAGTTGATGTTCGTACCCACTATCGCTCGACGATCGAGCAACTCGAAGCCGACGGCCTGCTGTACGCTGAGGAAGCCTTCGTGCGTCTGACCGAGCGCGGGCGCTTCCTGGCCAACGATGTCTGCGCTGCGTTCCTCGAGTAGCGACCCCGGCACGGGCGCCGCGACCACGCTCCTGCGGCTCGCCTTCGCGGCCGTGTTCGGGACGACGGGCTTTCTGCTCGGCCGTCAGGCCTACGTCCATGCGATCTCGCTGCACATCGCCAGCGAGTTCTGGCAAGTGGCCCTGCTCATCATCGCCCCGGTTGCCGGCGCCCTGATCGGCGTGCTGCTCGTGCCGGCGGCGCAGTCGCTGTTCGAGACCGAGCTGGCCGCCGTCGAGCGTGCGATCGATCGCCTCGCACCGGGCGAACTCGTGGGCGGCGCGATTGGCCTGGTCACCGGGCTCATCATCGCGTTTCTAGCGAAAAACGTGCTCTTCGAGTTCATCACGATGGGCGGCCAAACCGGCGGCTTCATCGCGATCTTCCTGTACCTGGTCATCTCGCTCTTCGCGGCGTTCTTGGGGGCGCGGGTCGGCGCAAAGCAGCGCGTCGCGCTCGGGCGCATCACCGGTACGGCGAGCGCGCCGGGCGGCGGCACCCCGAAAGTCATCGATACGTCGGTCATCATCGACGGCCGCATCCTCGAAGTTGTGCAGAGCGGCTTCCTCGAAGGACCGCTGATCCTGCCGCGCTTCGTACTGCGCGAACTCCAACTGATCGCCGATTCGAGCGACTCGCTCAAACGCACCCGTGGCCGCCGCGGTCTCGACGTGCTGACCAAATTGCAGGCGCTGACGACGCTCGAGATCGTCGAGCGCGAGTACGACGACCTCGCGCAGGTCGACGCCAAACTCGTCCGGCTGGCGCAGGAGCGCGGCGGAAAACTCGTCACCAACGACTTCAACCTCAATCGCGTCGCGAACGTCGAAGGCGTGGCGGTCCTCAACCTCAACGAACTCGCGAACGCCGTGAAGCCGGTCCTGCTGCCCGGCGAAGAACTCCGGGTGACCGTCATCAAGGAAGGCAAGGAGCCGCATCAGGGAGTCGGCTATCTGGATGATGGAACGATGATCGTGGTTGAGAACGGACGCCGTCTGATCGGCGAGACGATCGATGTCGCCGTTACGAGCGCGCTGCAGACGATGGCCGGGCGGATGATCTTCGCGCGGGCGAAGCGGCCGTGACCTGGGGCGCCGTCATCGTCGCCGCCGGACGCGGGGTGCGTTTCGGAGGCCCAAAGCAACTCATCGAGCTAGCCGGGAAACCGATGCTGGCCTGGTCGGTCGGCACGTTCGCGTCGCTGCCCGAGATCGTCGAGCTGATCGTGGTGACCGAGCCGGACTTCATCGCCTCGATACAAGCCGTCTGCGCCGCACATGCGGGCGGGATGCCCTGGCGGGTCGTCGCCGGCGGCGCGACGCGTCAGGAGAGCGTGCGGCTGGGCCTCGCGGCTTTGCAGGCGCCGTGCGAGGGCGTGCTCGTCCACGACGGCGCGCGCCCGCTGGTAAGCGCGCAGGACGTACGCGCCGGGATGCAGCCGGTGCGGCCGGGGACGGCGACGCTCTTGGCGATGCCGGTCGTCGATACGATCAAGGTCGCGAACGACGCGCGCCAGGTCGTGCGGACACTCGACCGCGCGACGCTTTGGGCGGCGCAAACGCCGCAGTTCGCGACCGTGCGCGATCTGCAGCGCGCCCATGCCGATGCGCGGCAGCTCGGTTTGCCCGCAGCCACCGACGACGCCGCGTTGCTCGAAGGAGCAGGTTGCGAAGTGCTGCTGATCCCCGCTTCGGACGAGAACTTCAAAGTGACCCTGCCCGGCGACCGCGCGCGCGCCGAGGCGCTGTTGCGCGAACGCGCGGCCCGCGAACCCCAGCGTGTGCCGCACGCATGAACGTCCGTATCGGTCACGGGTTCGACGCTCACCGGCTGGTCGCCGGCCGGCCGTTCATTCTGGGCGGCATCACGATCCCGCACGAGACGGGACCGCTGGGTCATTCCGATGCGGATGCGCTCGCGCATGCGATCAGCGACGCGTTGCTCGGCGCCTGCGCGCTGGGCGATCTGGGCGGCCATTTTCCCGACACCGACCCACAATGGAAAGGGGCCGACTCGATGCGGCTGCTCGCGGCGGTCCACGAGCTGATCGCGCGCCACGGCTGGTCGATCGGCAACATCGACGCGACGATCGTCGTGCAGCAGCCCAAACTCGCGCCGTTCATCGACGCCATGCGCGAGCGGCTTGCCGACGTGCTGCAGATCGAAATCGGCGCGATCAGCGTGAAGGCCAAGACCAGCGAAGGGATGGGCTACACGGGTGATGGGAGCGGGATCGCGACCTTCGCGGTGGCACTGGTCAGCGGTAACATACGTGCGTGACGACCGTGTCGCTCGGATAGCGCAGCACTTCGATCCGCGTACAGCTCGCGAACGTGGCACGAAACTCGTGCTCGCTGACGGTCCGCCGAGTCCCGCCCTCGACGATGGCGTATCGCTGCGCATTCGTACCGGCGACGAGGTGCGCGGGCGCCGGGGTCGCCGGGGCGGCCACGGCCGCCGGGGGCGAAGCCGCTTGCATCAGAGCTGGCATACGTAGACGTCGCTCTCGTCGTTCTCGGAGCGGACGACTTCGAGCCGTTTGCAGTCCAGTAGCGCGAGCCGGAACTCGTCGAGAGTGGCGGAGCGCGGTGCGCCGGACTCGCAGATCAGGTACGATGCCGGCCGGGCCTGCTCGCCGGTCAGCGCCGTGAGTACGTTGAACGCCGCGGCGATCGAAGCCGCCAAAGCGGGATCGCGGTCGTCACATTCTTCGCGTACCGTCGTCCTGATCGTCATGGCCCAACCGTAGCCCTGGGTACGGCTGCGGCCATCCGTACCGAGTACGGAGATTCAGCGGGCCGACCCGGACCCTTCCGAAGGGCGCAGCAGGGCGCTCAGGTCCCTACGGTTGGTGACGCCGAGTTTGTTATAGATCGACGCGACATGCGTTTCGACGGTCCGCTCGCTGATGACCAGGCTCTGGGCGACTTCGCGGTTCGTCTTGCTGGCCGCGATCAGCATGGCGATCTCGCGCTCGCGGGCGGTCAGCGTTCCCTCGCCGCGCCGGTGTGGAGCACGTTGGTCCAGGTTGACGATGCGGGCGGCCTCGCCGTGAGCGCCGATCCGGCGCAGGATCTCGACTGCTTCCCGCACGCCGCCCCGCAACGCGCGCGCATAGGCCTCCTCGACCGGCCAGCCCAGGGCCTTGAACTGCTCGACGGCCTGTTCGGCAAGCAACCGCGCATCGTCGCGCCGCCGCTCGCGAGCGGCGATCCGGGCGTCGAGTAAGGTGAGGCCGGCCTGGACGACGCGCGCCGGTGCCGCAGCAGACGATCCGGCGAGTGCGGCCCGCGCCCGCTCCGCGAGCGGCACCGCGAAACCGGCCGCCGCCTCGGAGAACCAGAGCACGTCCCAGAGCGCGTCCCGCACGCACTCGAGGCGCTCGACGGCGGCGAGCGCGAGCCCCGCGTCGCTGGTCCCATGTGCTTGTTGCCAGAGGATCAGCGAGCCGATCGCGGCCGCGACGGTGAAGTCGCTGCCGCGTTCGAGTACCTTGCGCGCGATTCGCCCGATCCCGGATTGCTCGACCAAGCCATCATCACCGGTGAGCGTCCCCAAACGCGCGCCGATTGCGGCCAGATACACGCGGACGGTCTCGGTTCCCGGATCGATCTGCGAGGCTTGGGCATGCGCCGCTCGCGCACGTTCGAGATTGCCCAAGAGCAGGTGGCAATAGGCGAGGTTCTCGAGGAGCCATGCGACGAGATGGGATTGCATCTCGCGTGCAACCGCCAACCCCGCCTCGAGGAGCTGCACCGCGTCCGCTAGTTCGCCGCAGGACATCTGCAGGTGTGAATGGTTGTAGAGCGTCCGGACCAAGAGGCTGCGGTCGTCGAGCGCCCGGGCGGCCGACTCCGCTTGCTGGAAGGCGCCGGCGCTCTCTTCGATTCGTCCGAGTGCGTGGAGCGTCTGCGCACGGACTGCCGCATGGCGTGCAGCCCACGCCGGTTCCGGGTTGCAGGTGAGGGCCGTGGCGGCTTCGAGATGCATGAGCCCCTCGGCGGCTCGCCCGGCCGCACCGAGCAGACTTGCCGTCATGGTTTCTGCTTGAAAACGAAGCGGATCGTCGCGCCCGGCGAGCGCGGCCGCAACCGCGCGGCTCACGTCGATGCCGTGCTCGTAGTCGCCGCTCTCGAAGAGCGATCGCGCGCGCTCGAGCGAGCAGCGGTGCGCCGCGTCCGGGTCCGCTCCGCGGGCTGCCTCGCCGGCGGCGATCTCGTACCAGCTCGACGCGTCGGCCAGTTCTCCGATCGCGTAGTAGGCACTCGCGATTCGAGCGGCGAGTGCCGCGCGCGCGTCGCGTGGGACAGCCGCGTGATACGCCCGGTCGTAGGAGTTGATCGCGGCGACGTGGGCGCAGATCGCCTCCGCTCGTTCGCCCGCCCGGGTGTTCCATGTTTGGCTGAGCAGCGCGTCGCCGCTGCGCCAGGCGTGATAGGCGATCGCGCTCAGCTCCGTTTTCGGGGCGCGTTCGATGAGCCGCAAGGCAAGCCGCTGATGGAGCCGCCGCGCCTCGCTGCGCAAGATCTCGTCGTAGATGACTTCGCGGGTGAGTGCGTGCCGAAACAAAAACCCATTGGCCGTGTCGTTCTCGACGATCAATTGAGCCCGGCGCGCGTTGCGCAAGATCGGGAGCAGGGAGCCGTCGCCCGTTTCGAGCAGCTCGGCCAGGAGCGGCAGCGAGAATTCGCGTCCGATCACGGCGGCGTGAGCGAGCACGCGGCGCTCGAAATCCGAGAACTCCGCGAGCCGTTCCCGAACCGCGGCTCGCAACGAATGGGGAACGGTGATGCGCCCGTCAGTCTGCTGCGGGCCACGGTCGAGCGCGCTGCGCAGCAATTCCTCGGCGAAAAACGGCCGCCCGTCGGAGAGTTCGGCGATCTCGTCGACGACGACGGCCGATAGCCGGCGTCCGTCGTCGCGAGCCGCAGCGACGATCAGAGCTTTGGTTTCTTTCGGGCCGAGCGCGTTCAACGTCAGCGTCGCGCCGGCGTCGTGCTTGATCGCCGCGAGCAGGCGAATCGCGGCGCCGTCACGGCGAACGTCGTCCGTGCGCTCGCTCCCGACGAAGACGATCGCATGGTTCGCGAGCGCGAGCGTCAGGTGGTGAAACAGCTCCAGCGTCGCGGGGTCGGCCCAGTGCAGGTCTTCGAGGACGGCGATGAACGGCGCGACCCGCGCGGCACCGGCGAACGCGCTCGCGCTTTCGTGAAAGCGCCGGTCACGTTCGCGGCGGAGGGACGCCCCACCGGCGGCGTCATCGCTGCTCAGGATTTCAACGAGTGCGTCGAGTCCCAAGCCCTCTGCCAGCGCGAGAATCGGAGCGTACGGTTCGGCGCCGAACTCCGGGCACGTTGCACTGACCGCGCGCAGCCCGCGTTTCGCGCAAACTTGCACGAACTCGCGAATGAGCCGGGACTTGCCGATCCCCGCTTCGCCGTCGACCAGCATCGTCGCACCGCGCGCGGGCTCAACGCGCAAAGCCTGTTCGACGAGAAAATCGAGTTCGATCGCGCGTCCAACGAATTCGCGGCACACGACTCCGCTGGTGATCACCTTGCGAGGAAGCGTTCGCGTTGCCGCGCCGCTCCTCTTTTCGCAAGCGATAGGCGAACGTAAAGACAACGAAAAGTCAAAATGCTTGCCTTGTGCCGTTGCCTAATCAGGCACTAGCGCTTTTCACTAGGACGTGCGGAGCAACGGCCATCGAAAGCGGTGCATCGCGGTGCAATCCGCAACGCGTTCCATACTAGCGATTCGTTCGACCGAAGGACCGGACGCGAACTACGGTGAGGGCTTGAGGAGCGCGACGAGATCCTTGCGATTCGTGACGCCTAATTTGCCGTAGATCGAAGCCACGTGCGTTTCCACGGTTCGTTCGCTGATCACGAGTGCTTCGGCTACCTCACGATTGGACTTCCCGTTCGCAACCAGACGTGCGATCTCGCTCTCACGCGTCGTGAGCGTGCTTTCGCCCCGTCGCCGGGAGGCGTCCGGGGCCACGTTGGTTAGCCGGGCCGCTTCGGTGCGCGCCCCGATCCGGCGGAAGATCTCCACGGCTTCCTTGACGCCGCCGCGCAATTCGCGGGCATACGCTTCTTCGAGGGGCCAGCCGAGCGATTTGAATTGCTCGACCGCGCGCTTGGCGAGTCCATCGGCATCCCCGCGCCGGCGCTCACGCACCGCGATCCGGGCGTCGAGCAGCGCGAGCGTCGCCTGCATCCCGAGCGCATATTCCGGCGAGGCCGCTGCGGCGATGCGCGCGCGAACCTTGGCCGCCAAATCGGGTCTCAGCCGTGCCGCGGCCTCCGCGATCCACGGTCCGTCCGCCTGCACCGTGCCCGCCAGGTAGCGTTCGGCCAGCGCATCGCCGTTCTCGCCGAGAGCTTGCGCTTGGAGCAGTGCGGCGCCTGCGGTGATGGCCGCCGATTGATCGTCGCGGTTCGCGAGCGCGTCGTCCAACGCGCGCTCAACGTCCCCGGGCCGCGCGAGGGAGGCGTTGTCCGTGAGGGTTCCGATGCGCGTCGCGATGGCCGTTAGCCAACGGCTCACGATTGCCACGCCATGGTCGATCGATTGCGCTTCATGGCACGCTTCCAGAGCATCATCGAAACGTCCCAGAAGCGCAAAGCTATAGGCCAGGTTCTGCTGCACCCACGCGACGAGACGGCCTGCATTCAGCTCGCGGGCGACGGCGAGGGCGCCGGTATAGGAGGCTACGGCTCCCGCGACGTCGCCGCACGCTGCCTTCAAATGTGCCGCGTTGTTCAGCGTTCGAACGAGGGCTTCGCGATCGCCGATCGCGCGAACCGCGGCTTCGGCCTCGACGTAGGCCTCGGAACTTTCCGCTACGCGACCCAGACCGTGCAACGCATGGGCCAGAATGCCGCGGTGCCGTGCGGCCCAGCGCGGATCCCGTTCGCTGGTGAGTTCGTCGGCGGCGCGGAGATGCGCGTAGGCCTCCTGCGCCTGCCCAGTCATGTTCAGCAGCGCCGCGGCAAGCGTCTCGGCCTCGAAGCGGACCGCTGAGTCGACCCGGGCGAGCGCGTCCACGATCGCGCGTGCCTGCGCGATCCCGGCCTCGACCTCACCGGCCTCGAAGAGCGCCCGTGCTTTTTCCAACGCGAGGCGGCGCGCGCGATCCGTGTCCGCAGTCGCGTCCGCGCTCGAGGTTCCGAACCAAGTGACGGCTTCGGCGAGTTCGCCGATCGCATAGTATGCCTGGCCCAAGCGCTCGGCGAGGAGGCTGCGGTTCTGCGCATCCGGTGCCGAACGATAGGCTCGGTCGTAATGCCTGATTGCATCGACGTGGGCGAAGACGGCCGCGGCATCGTCGCCGCAGCGCATGTTCCAGGCGTAGGTGAGCGCGTCGTCGCCGCTGCGCCACGCATGATGGGCGATCGGTACGGGATCGCCCCCGCGTTCGATCAACTCGCGCGCGATGCGTCCGTGCAGCAGGCGCGCCTCCACGCGCAAGATCTGGTCGTAGACGACCTCGCGGGTCAGGGCATGACGGAACGAGAACCCGCCGCCGTCCGCTTCCTCCACGATGAGTTGCGCGTTGCGCGCTTTACGCAAGACCGGTAGCAGTTCACGCTCAGGCACCTCGAGGAGTTCGGCCAGCAGGCCCGTCTCGAATCGCGATCCGATGACGGCGGAATGGGCCAGCGCGACGCGTTCGCGATCGTCGAAGATCGCGAGCCGTTCGACGACGGAGGCGCGCAGCGAGCGGGGGACTAGCGAATCTCCCGCGGTCTTCGGGCCCGCCGTGCGCTCCAGCATGCCGCGCAGCAGTTCTTCGGCATGGAAGGGGCGGCCGTCGGAGAGCGCCGAGATCTCTTCAACCGCGACGGCCGGGATGCGCCGGCCGTCGTCACGCAGCGCGGACGCGATCAACGCTTTGATTTCGTCCGGCGTGAGGGAGTCGAGGGTGAGGGTAGCGTCGGCCTCGCGTTCGATCGTATCCAGCAAACGGATCGTCGTCGAATCCGTTGCCGGCTCGTCGCCGCGTTCCGTCAGGACGAAGACGGCGGGATACTCATGCAGCGCCGAGATGAGGTGGTGGAGCAGTTCCAACGATGCCGGCGCCGCCCAGTGGAGATCTTCCACGACGGCGACGAACGGTGCCCGCTGCGCGGACTCCGCGAAAGCGGTTGCCGTGGCCGAGAAACGCAGGCTGCGCTGGTGCCTGGCGTTCGATGAGCCGTCGCCCGCCGAGCGCAACCGCTCCGCGACGCCGTCCGCAGCGAGCGCGTCCGCGAGTGCAATGACCGGCGCGTACGGCGCATCACCGAACTCGGGGCACGCGGTCTCGACGCAGCGGATTCCGGCGCGCCTACTCGCATCGATCAGTTCGCGCGCCAGACGCGACTTCCCGATTCCGGCGCCGCCCTTGATCACGAGCGATCCGCCGCGGCCTTCCGGCAGCCGAAGAACGCGCTCCACCAGGAACTCCAGCTCGATCGTACGGCCGATGAACTCGCGGCAGACGACACCGGTGCTGATCACGTTGCAGGTGCCTTTCCCGCCGCGTCTTATACTTCATGCATGAAAACGATGCTGTGGTTCCAAGACCCGAAAGAGGGCGAAGAAACCGTCACCGCGCCCGAGGACCAGGCGGTCGCGGCGGACGACGACACCACCCCGATGCCGGGTGGCGGCCCGAACACCGGTCCTTAAGAGCGGGGCTTTCCGCTGACCAGCTCCGCGATGCGCGGGGCGGCGGCGGAGAGGAACAATGAGACGACCCCGAGGCCGGCGACGATGAGCGCTATGGGCATGCGGTCTCCTTTGATATTGGTGTTGGTGATGTGCCGCTAGAGCGTGCGTCGCTCGCGGAAGCCATGCAGCTTCACGGCGAGTTGGAAGAGCCGATCCCCGCCGCGGCGTGGCGCTGGATCGATACGTTTATCGAAGCCTTCGGCGCGCAGGCGCCCGATGTTGAGTCAGCGTTACCAGAGGTGGCGGCGCTCCGCGCCGAGTCGGCCATTGTGCCGGCGCTCGCGCTGGAACGGCTGCGCAACCGGCAGGTCGTGTTTTTCCTGGATGCCGTCTCGCAGTACGTCGACGCGCAAGCGGAGCTTCGCGGTCTCCCACTCGATCACGATCTCGGCGCGATCGCCGACGAATTCGGCATCGTGCACGACGATGCGCGCTGGGCCGTTCGGGTGGCGCTCACCGGACGGGAACAGGGCCCGGACCTGGGCTTGCTCTTTGTGCTGCTGGGTCACGACCGGATCCTGATGCGCATCGGCGCGATCAGCTCGCACCTCTTGCACGGACGCGGACTCCAGCCGCTCGCATTCGGACCCGGCGGCGAGCCGTTCCGCACGATCGAACCGCATCAACCTTCGACCGCGCGCAGATGCGACGCGTAGGGGGCTTCGCCGAGTAGGGCGTGGGCCGCGGCGGAGATTTCACCGGCCGCGGCGATGTGGACCGACGCCAAGGCGCGGACGCCGTGGGCGATTCCCTGGGAAAGCGAAAGGCGTCCGACCCGGGCCCGCGCGGTGGTCGCGTAGATGCCACCCAGCACCGCCTCCCGCACTTCGTCCCGCGAGATGAACGGCGGCAAGTCCTCGAGTGAGGGGAAATAGGTGAGGCACAGGTCGTCGAGGGTCGAGTCGAGGTGCTCGGCGCCGACACGCGCCGCGACCTCTTCGCGAAGGTGCGCACCGGTCGCGAGAACCGCATACGGGTCGCTCGGCGGCGGCGCGGGAATCAGAGCGCGAACCCGAACCAGCTCTCCGGCGAGGAGGGCGTAGGGCCGGGTGGCGGGGTTGACGAGGAGGCGGTGTTCCATGACCGTAGCGTGTACCGGCCGGGCGTTGCGGATATCCGTACAAAGTACGTATCTTTGGTTCGTGCAACCCGGCCCGTCCCTAGGAGTGTGGTAGAAACCGACGTGGCTTCCGCCTACGAGACCTTCCTTTCCGACCTCCGTGCCCCGGTTGCGCGCGATCCCGCTGCCGAGGGCTGGCTTGACGTGCTGGTTTCCTACCCCGGCTTTCACGCGCTGGTCGCGCACCGCGTGATCCACCGGCTCTGGAAAGCCAAGATCCCGATTCTCCCGCGTTTCCTCGCGGAGATCGTCCATAGCTGGACGGGGGTCGACATCCATCCCGGCGCGACGATCGGGCAAGACGTATTCATCGACCACGGCACCGGCGTCGTCATCGGAAGTACCGCGATCGTCGGCGACGGGACCACGCTCTACCAGGGCGTGACCCTGGGCGGAACGTCGCTGCAGCATACGAAGCGCCACCCGACGCTGGGGAAGAACGTCACCGTCGGTTCGGGCGCAGCGATTTTGGGCGACATCACGATCGGCGACAACGTCAAGGTCGGCGCGAATTCCGTCGTCGTGAAAGACGTGCCGGCGAACGCGACCGTCGTCGGCATTCCGGGACGCGTCGTGCTGCAGGACGGCAAGCCGGTCGCCGCGGTCTCAGCGCGCCCGCATGTCGACTTCCCCGATCCCAACGCTCCGCTGATCGCCGAACTCGCCGCCCGCGTCGCCGAACTCGAACGCCGGCTCGCCGAACTCGAAGGACCCGGTGAGATGCGCCGCGCGCGCTAACGCCGCGGCCCGTTGAGCACAGGCGGTTCGGGCGCCCGGCGCGAACGGCCGTTTTCCGAGATGGGACTTCGCCTCTATAACACGCGGACGCGAACCGTCGAGCCGTTCGCGCCGCTCGACGGGCAACGTGTTCGCATGTACGTCTGCGGACTCACCCCCTCGGCGGAGACCCACCTCGGCCACGCCCGCTCGTTTCTGTTTTTCGATATCTTGCGGCGCTACCTGATCCATCGCGGGTACGACGTGCACTACGTGCGCAACGTGACCAACGTCGACGACCGGTCAATCGCCGCCAGTGCCGTCCTCGGCGTGCCGTACTGGCAGATCGTGCAAGGGTACATCGATTCGTTCCAGCGCTCGATGGCGCGGCTGGGCGTCGCCGAGCCGGACGACGCGCCGCGCGCGACCGCCTACATCCCGCAGATCTTGATGATGATCGGCGAACTGATCGCTCTCGACTACGCCTATGTCGTCAAAGACGGCATCTACTACCGCGTCAAGGCGTTCGCGCGCTACGGTGAACTCTCGCAACGAAACGTCGATCAAATGCTGGCCGGCGCTCGTATCGCGGTCGGCGAGTACAAGGAAGACGTGCTGGATTTCGCGCTCTGGAAGTTCGCCAAGCCGGGCGAACCGTCGTGGGAATCGCCGTGGGGAGCGGGCCGGCCCGGTTGGCACATCGAGTGCAGCGCGATGTCCCGGGCGCTGCTCGGCGAGCCGTTCGATATCCACGGCGGCGGCGTCGATTTGATTTTCCCGCATCACGAGAACGAGATCGCGCAGTCCGAAGTGTTGATGCCGGCGCCGCCGATGGCGAACTTCTGGCTCCACGGCGGCCTGCTGATGTTCGACGGCAAGAAGATGTCGAAGTCGCTGGGGAACTTCGAGCCGCTCTCGGCACTGCTCGACCGTCACGATCCGCTCGCGATTCGTCTGTTGTTTCTGCAGACCGGCTACCGCAAATCCATGAACTTCACCGAAGAGTCGATCGTCGGTGCGACGGTCGCGCTCGAACGGCTGCGCAAGGCCTACCACGCGTTCGGCGAGGCGCCGGGTTCGACCCAAGTCGCTCCGCTGGCGGAGCGCTTCTTCGCCGCGCTCGACGACGACATGAACACCTCGGGCGGGCTGGGCTTTCTCTTCGACCTTGCGGCGGCGCGCTTCGTCGACGACGCGGCCGGCGCGCGCGCGCTGTTCCGCGATGCGCTGGGCATTTTTGGGATCGCCGGCGTGCTCGAACGGCAAGAGCCGCAGGCGGAGTTGCCGGCATTCGACGCCGCGACGATCGAGCGCATCGAACGGCTGATCGGCGAACGCAACGCCGCGCGCAAAGCGCGCGACTTCGCTCGCGCCGACCGGCTGCGCGCGGAACTGAGCAGCGAGCATATCGCGCTCACCGATAATTCCGACGGCACGACGACCTGGAGCCTCGACTAGGAGATGCGATGGACCGGCGCCGGGTAACGCCGCGGCCGCAACAGCGCGGCCCGCGGTTGGATTTGGACGACGTCATCTACGGGATTCACGCCGTCAACGAGGCACTGGTCGCGGGCGAGTCCCTCAAGCGAATCCACGTCGGCGACGAGCGCAAGCGCGATCCGGCGCTGCGCAACCTGCTCGAGCGCGCACGCGAGGCGGGCTCGGTCGTGCGCTTCGAGAACCGCGGGTTCTTCGCGTCGTTTCCGTATAAGGCGCACCAGAGCGTGGTGGCCTTCGGCGAGCCGTTCGCGTACCGTACGATCGAAGAGGCGATCGCGCTGCGGCCGCAAGGGAAGCCGGGTCTTTGGGTCGTGCTCGATCACGTGACCGACCCGCACAACGTCGGCGCGATCATCCGGACCGCCGAATGTGCCGGCGCGACGGCGCTCGTGCTCCCCGAGCGCCGCTCGGCCGGGGTCAATGCCACGGTGCGCAAAGCCTCGGCGGGCGCGGCCGCGGTCCTGCCCGTTGCGCGCGTCGCCAACATCGGCAACGCGATTCGCATGATGAAAAAGGCGCGCATCTGGGTCGCCGGCGCGGCGGTGGGCGATACGGCCGTCCCCTACACCAAGGCCGACTTCAATCGCGATCTCGCGATCGTCATCGGCGCCGAGGGGGACGGGATCGCGCCGCTCGTGCGCAAGGAGTGCGACTACCTGGTCGAGATTCCGCTCGGGGGTCAGGTCGGCTCGCTCAACGCCTCGGTGGCCGCCGGGATCTTGCTCTTCGAGGCGATCCGCCAGCGCGCGACGGGTTAAGTTCCGCCCGGTTCGGTCCTGCGAAGCAGCGCCTGGGCGCGCTCGAAGTCGGCCGGTTCGTCGATATCGAAGAGCGCCTCGCGGGGGAAGTCGAGCACGACGGCGGCGGTGCCGAGTTGCTCGAGCAGCGGCCGGATCCCCACGCCGTCGTTGCCGACTTGGGCGAAGAGGTCGCGCCGGACGACGTGCGGCGGCGCGACGATGCCGTCGTACGACCCGGCCACGAGCGGCGGCCGCGTGCGCCGGTACGATTCGAGGAGCCGGCGGTACAGATCGACGGTCACGAACGGCCGGTCGGCCAAGACGAATAGCGCGGCTTCGACGCCGTCATCCAAGGCACGAACCCCGGCCGCGAACGAGGACCCCATCCCGAGCGCATAGTTCTCGTTGCGGGCGAAGCGCACGTCCAGGCCGGTCAGCTCCGCTTCGACCGCGGCGCGATCGTGCCCGACGACGACCACCACGTCGCGCACCGGCACCTCGCGCAGCGTTCGGACCACCCGGCGGATCAGGCTTTCGCCCTCCAAGCGGAGGAGCAACTTGTGCGTTCCCATGCGGCTCGACGTGCCGGCGGCCAAGACGACCGCCGCGATAGGCTCAGGTGCGTTCACGGGATCCAAGTCTGCTAGGATTTTTGTTGCGAAATATGAGAGGCGAGGCGGAGACTTTTGTCGCAACGTTGCGCACGGCCGGCAGAAGGCCTTCCCCAAAAAGTGTGCACAGTTTGGAGGCCCGGTGTTTCCAGCAGCATTCGACTATCTGCGAGTCCGCTCCGCGGACGAAGCCCTCTCCGCACTCGCCAAATACGGTGCCGACGCACGAATCTTGGCCGGCGGCCAAAGCCTGATCCCCGCGATGCGCTACCGGCTCGCGCGGCCGGCGGTGCTCGTGGACATCAACCCGATCGAGGAGCTTTCGTACCTGCGCGAGGCGAACGGTGCGCTCGCGATCGGCGCCCGGACGCGCGACTTCACGCTCGAGAAGTCGCCGGTGATCGCGGCCGGATATCCCTTGTTGGCCGACGTGTCGGTCGTGGTCGCCGATCCGGTCGTGCGCCAGATGGGAACCGTCGTCGGCAGCCTCTGCCACAACGATCCGGCCGGCGATTGGAGCGTCGCGGCGCTGGCCTTGCGCGCGCAGGTCGTCGTGCGCGGCGCCGCGGGCGAGCGCGCCGTCGCGATCGACGACTTCCTGGTGGACTCGTTTACGACCGCGGTCGGCGAAGGTGAGATGGCGCTGGAAGTGCGCTTCCCGGCCCCCGGTGCGCGCTCGTCGGGCGCATTCCTCAAAATCGAGCGCAAAGTCGGCGACTTCGCCACGGCCTCGGCCGCGGTGTCCCTCGTGCTCGCCGCCGACGGGACCATCGCCGGCGCCGGGGTCGCGATCGGGGCGGCCGGACCGCAAGCGCAACGGGTGGCCGAGGCCGAGCGGATCCTGGTCGGTGCCAGGCCGAGCGGCGAACTGTTCCGTTCGGCGGCGGACCTCGCTCGCAAGCAAGCGGATCCGCAAGCCGACACCCGTGGGACGGTTGCGTACAAGAAAGATGTGACCGGCGTTCTGGTCGGACGCGCGCTGGCGAAGGCCCTCCAACGTCTGGCCGTGGAGGTCGCGGCATGAAAGTCAACCTGACGGTCAACGGGACGGCATACGAACGCGACGTCGACCCGCGCACGCTGTTGGCGTATTTCTTGCGCGAGAACCTCGGGCTGACCGGCACGCACGTCGGCTGCGATTCGTCGAGTTGCGGGGTTTGCGTCGTGCTGCTCGACGGCACGCAAGCGGTGAAGTCGTGCAACATGTTCGCGGTCATGGCCGAGGGCCACGAGATCACGACCGTCGAGGGACTCGCCAAAGGCGGCAAACTCCATCCGATCCAGCAGGCGTTCTGGGATGAGCACGGCCTGCAGTGCGGCTATTGCACGCCCGGCATGATGCTGTCGGCCGTCGCGCTGCTCGAACACAATCCGAGCCCGAGCGAGCACGAGATCCGCGAAGCGATCGCCGGGAATCTGTGCCGCTGTACCGGCTACAACAACATCGTCAAAGCCGTCCAGCAGGCCGCGAGTATACTCGCGGCGCCGGCCGCGCCCGTCGCATCGTAGGAGAGCCGATCATGACCACTACGACCGAGGCCCCGCAAGAACGACACGCACTCGGCAAACCGATGAAGCGCAAGGAAGATTCGCGCTTCATCCAAGGCCGTGGGCGCTACGTCGACGATATCGTGCTGCCGAACATGCTGTACTTGGCACTCGTGCACAGTCCGTATCCGCACGCCAAGATCGTCAAGATCGACAAGACCGCGGCGCTCGCCGTGCCGGGGGTCAAAGCCGTGCTGACGGCCGACGATCTGGCCGGCGCGGGCCTGGCTTGGATCCCGACCTTTCACGGCTACGACAAGCAGATGGTGCTCGCCGTCGGCAAGGCGCTCTTCCAGTATCAGGAAGTAGCCGGCGTCATCGCGACCTCGCGCGAGGCGGCGTTCGACGGCGCCGAACTCGTCGATGTGACCTACGACCCGCTCGATCCGGTCGTCGACCCGTTCGAGGCCAAGCAAGACAAGACGATCATCCGCGACGACCGCGAAAACAAGACCAACCATATCTATCACTGGGAGGTCGGCAAGCGCGCCGAGACGGATTCGGCGCTGGCTTCGGCCGACGTGAAGATCAAAGAGCGGGTCGTGTTCCAGCGCTGCCATCCGGCGCCGCTCGAGCCGTGCGGCATCATCGCCGACATGAATCCGGCGACCGGCCGCCTCACGCTCTACCTCACCTCGCAGGCGCCGCACGCGCATCGCACCGTCGTGTCGCTGGTGACGGGAATCCCCGAAGACAAGATCCACGTCATCTCGCCGGACATCGGCGGCGGCTTCGGCAACAAGGTCCCGGTCTATCCCGGCTACGTCGTCGCCGCGGTCGCCTCGGTCGTGCTCGGGGTGCCGGTCAAGTGGATCGAGACGCGCACCGAGAATCTCACGACCACCGGCTTCGCGCGCGATTATCACATGGATGTCGAGATCGGTGCCACGAAAGAGGGCAAAGTCACCGCGCTCAAGGTCTCGACCGTCGCCGATCACGGTGCCTTCGATGCGGCCGCCGACCCGACGAAGTACCCGGCCGGCCTCTTCGGCATCGTCACCGGCTCGTATGATTTTCCGACGGCGTTCACCGAAGTCGATGCCTACTTCACGAACAAGACGCCGGGCGGCATCGCGTACCGCTGCTCGTTCCGCGTCACGGAGGCTTCGTTTGCCATCGAGCGCGGGATGGATATTCTGGCCCGGAAACTCGCCATGGATCCGGCCGAGTTGCGCTTGAAGAACTTCGTGAAGAAAGAACAGTTCCCGTATCCCTCGCCGCTCGGGTTCATCTACGATAGCGGCGACTACGCGACCACCTTTCAGAAGGCGCTCGACATGACGGGCTACGCCGAGCTGCGCCGCGAGCAAGCGGAGAAGCGCGCGCGCGGCGAACTCATGGGGATCGGCATCTCGACCTTTACCGAAGTCGTCGGTGCCGGACCCTCCAAGCACTTCGACATCATGGGGATCAAGATGTTCGATAGCGCCGAGATCCGCATCCATCCGACGGGTTCGGGGATCGTGCGCGCCGGCACGCGTCACCAAGGTCAAGGTCACGAAACGACCTGGGCGCAAATCGTCGCCGAAGAACTCGGGCTCGATCCGCAAAATCTCCTCGTCGAAGAAGGTGATACCGACACGGCGCCCTACGGTCTGGGAACCTATGCCAGCCGCAGCACGCCGGTCGCCGGCGCGGCGCTGGCGATGGCCGCGCGGCGCGTGCGCGAGAAGGCCCACAAGATCGCGGCGCACGTGCTCGAAGCCGCCGAAGCCGACGTGGAATGGAAAGACTACAAGTTCCAGGTCAAAGGTATCCCCGGCAAGACGATCACGATGAAGGAGATCGCGTTCGCCGCATACACCAACCCGGTGCCCGGGAGCGAAGCGGGGCTCGAAGCGACCTACTATTACGATCCGCCGAACCTGACGTTCCCCTACGGTGCCTACGTCGCCGTGGTCGACGTCGACAAAGAGACCGGCGAGACGCATGTGCGGCGTTTCCTCGCGATCGACGACTGCGGCACGGTCATCAATCCGATGATCGTCGAAGGCCAGATCCACGGCGGCTTGACCGAGGGCTTCGCGATCGCGTTCATGCAGGAGATCATCTACGACGCCGACGGCAACAACCTCAACACGAACTTCACCGACTATCTGGTGCCGACGGCGCTCGAGACGCCGAGCTGGGAGACCAGCAGTACGGTGACGCCGAGTCCGCATCACCCGATCGGCGCGAAGGGTGTCGGCGAAAGCCCCAACGTCGGTTCGCCGGCGGCGTTCGTCAACGCCGTGATGGACGCGCTCTCACCGCTGGGCATCACGCATCTCGACATGCCGCTCACGCGCTCGAAGGTGTGGAGCGCGATTCACGCCGGCCGCAACGGAAAGTCCGGCGCGCAGACATGACGCTCCAGTTCAACGGCCAGGAAGACGTACCGGTGCCCAAGGCCGAGGTGTGGGCCTTCATCAACGACCCGGGAAAGATCGCGGCCTGCATGCCGGACGTGATCGACTCGACCGTGCACGACGCCCGCAACTTCGATGCGACCGTGCGCGTCGCCGTCGGCCCGGTCAAAGGGAAGTTCACCTTCAAGGTCTTGCTCGAGCCGCAGCCGGACGGCCAGCACATGAACATGAAGATCAGCGGCGGCGGCTTCGGCAGCGTCGTCGATCTCGTCGCGGGCGCCGATCTCACCGACAACGGCACGTCGACCGGGCTCGATTGGAACGCCACCGCGAACATGCGCGGCCCGGTCGCGACCGTCGGAGGACGCGTGCTCGACGCGCAAGCCAGGCGCGTGATCAGCCAGACGTTCAGCAACGTGAAAACCCGCCTGAGCGGGGGCGCGTAGTGCCGGCGACGCGCGCCTTCGATCGGCTGGCCGAGCTCGAGCGCGCCAACGCGACGTTCGCGGTCGCCACCGTCGTCGGCCGGCGGGCGCCGGTGAGTTCCAGCCTGGGCGACCGCGCGGTCATCTTCAGCGACGGGCGGATGGAAGGCTTCGTCGGCGGCGCGTGCGCGCGCGACATCGTCCGGTCGTATGCGCTGGGCGCACTGCGCGACGGCCGCTCCCAACTCGTGCAGATCCGGCCCGGAGTCTCGAGCGAAACGCGCGATCCGGAGCGCGCCGAGGAACGCGTCCTGGTTCCGATGGGCTGCGCCTCCGAGGGCGAGATCGACATCTACATCGAGCCGCACTTTCCGCGCCGGCGGCTGGCCGTGATCGGCTTCACCCCGGTCGCGGACGCGCTCGTCCGAGCCGCCGTGGCGCTCGATTACGACGTGACGCGCTTCGTCCTGGCGAGCGAAGCGAGCGAGGCCGATACCGTCGCCGGCGCGAGCGTTCGCGCGCTCGACACGCTCGCCGCATTCTGCGCCGCGCTCGACCGCGCCGAGCAGCAGCGCATGCCGGTCGTCGTCGCCTCCCAAGGCCACTACGACGAAACGGCGCTCGAGGTGCTGCTCGCGTTCCCGCTCGGCTACGTCGGTGTACTCGCGAGCCGCAAACGCATGGCCGCGGTTCGTGGTTGCCTGGCGCAGTCCGGCGTCGCGGAAGCCGGCCTCGCTCGCGTTCACAATCCGATCGGCTTGGCGATCGGCGCGCGCAGTCCGGCGGAGATCGCGATCTCCATCCTGGGCGAGATCGTCGCGCTCGGGTCCGGCCCAGTTGCGGAAGCAGCGCCGGCCCCGGCCGCCCAACCAGCCGTCACGGCCGTCGATCCGATCTGCGGCATGACCGTCCAGACAGCCGGCGCAGAGCACCGCTTCGAGCACTCCGGGACGACGTATTTCTTCTGTTGTGCCGGGTGCGGGCGGCGTTTCGCCGACGAACCGGAGCGCTACGCGGTCGCTCTCGCGCGGACGTGATGGTCGAAGACCTGCGCGAGCGGTTTGCGCAGCGCGGGTACGTCGCGAGCGAGAACTTCACGACGGGCTTGCAGTTGATGCTCGCCCTCGAGAAGCCGCTCTTGATCGAGGGGCCGGCGGGCGTCGGCAAAACCGAAAGCGCTAAGGTGCTCGCCGACGTTCTGCAGACCAAACTCATCCGCTTGCAGTGCTACGAAGGCCTGGACGCGGCCAATGCGCTCTACGAATGGAATTACCCCAAGCAGTTGCTGCGCATCCGGCTGACGGAAAACGACGGGACCTCTGCGCAGACGCGCGAGGCGGAGATCTTCAGCGAGCCGTTCCTGCTCAAACGTCCGTTGCTCGAAGCGATCACCCAGGAGCGGGCCCCGGTGCTTCTGATCGACGAGATCGACCGCGCCGACGAGGCCTTCGAGGCGTTCTTGCTCGAGGTGCTGGGCGAGTTTCAGGTGACGATTCCGGAGCTGGGGACGATTCGCGCCCGCGAGCGCCCCGCGGTCATCCTCACCTCGAACCGCTCGCGCGATCTCTCCGACGCGCTGCGGCGGCGCTGTCTGTATCTGTGGCTCGACTATCCGAGCTTGGAAGAAGAAGTTGCGATCCTGCACGGACGGTTGCCCGGCATCGACGCGCGGTTGGCGAATCAGATCGCGCGCTTCGTCGAGTTTCTGCGCACGCAGCCGTTCGAAAAGGTGCCGGGGGTCGCGGAGAGCCTCGATTGGGCGCTCGCCCTGACGCGCCTGCACCACGACGTGCTCGACGAAGAAACCCTCGAACGGACGCTGGGCTGCGTGCTCAAAGTGCAAGAAGATTGGGAACTCTTGCGCTCGCAGCGCACGCGCTATCTCCCGCTGCTCTCCGGCGTCGTGGCCGGCGACCCGGGAGCCGTGCTCGAATCGGATTTCGGGTTGGGCTCCGTGCGAGCGCGCCGCGGCTGAGGTGACCGGCCCGCACGCCGCGCTGAGCCGGCAACTCGGCGCGTTCGGTGCGTTGCTGCGGACCGAGTTCGGCTTTTCCGTCGGCCACGACCAGGCCCACGATGCGCTGCGCGCGCTCGACGCGATCGGCCTCGTGCGGCCGGAATCCGTCCGCGCTGCGCTGCGCGCCGTCTTCTGCGGCCGTCGTGAAGAATTCGAGCTCTTCGAGCCCGCCTTCGATGCGTTCTTCCGCACGCGGCCGCCGGGTGTGAAACAACCACCGGCCTCGCACCGCCACTCGCGGCCCGACGACGCGCGCGCGACCGGCCGGCCCTCGGCCTCGGCGCCGCCCGCGCCGAACGCGCCACAGGACGAAGCGGACGGTCCGCTCGCGGCCGCGCGCAGCCGAAGCACGATCGAGGGCGTGGAGCCCGACGGCGAGAGCCGCTACTCGTTTCAGGCCCGCTTCAGCAGCGCAGCGGCGCCCGCCGAGCCGCCCGAGATTCCGGCGGACGGCGACGAACAGATGCTCGCGAGCGCGCGGCGCCTGATCCGGCGCATCCATCGCGGACGCTCGCGCCGTTGGGCGCCGCTCGAGAACGGCACGCGGTTCGATGCGCGCCGGACGCTGCGCGCGAGCCTGCGCACCGCCGGCGACCCGGTCGCGCTGCGCCGCTTGGGCCATCCGCTGCGCAACCCGCGCTTCGTCGTGCTGATCGACGGAAGCGGGTCGATGGCGACCGAGATCGCGCCGATGCTCCGGTTCGCGCGCGCACTTGCGGCCAGCACGCGGCGCTGCTCGACGTTCGTCTTCAGCACGGGCCTGCGCGAGGTGAGCCGGGAGTTTCGCCGGCCCGGAAGACGCGCGCTGCGCTTGCACGATTTGGACGATGCCTGGGGCGGCGGGACGCGCATCGGCAGCAGCTTGCGGGCCTTCGTGCGCGAGCACGGCTCGCGTGTGCTCTCGGGCGACACCTGCGTGCTGATCTTCAGCGACGGGCTCGACGTCGACGAAATCGACCTGCTCGAGGGGGCGCTGCACGAGATCCGGCAACGCGCGGGTGCGATCGTCTGGCTCAATCCGCACGCGGGCCGAGCCGGTTTCGTTCCGGCCGCGCGCGGCATGCGGGCCGCCCTCCCCTTCGTGACCGTCTTCGCCCCGGCCGCGAACGACGCCGACTTCGCCGCCCTGGCGGACCGGCTCTAAGCGGGACCTTCCGCGCCCTGGTGATCCCGTACGGGTTAGATGCCTCTGGGGGCGGTACGGGCGGGCGAGCCCTCGGCTGGGATTGACCTGGGGGCCCGTCGGGCGCGGTGGTCGCGCTGGGTCCCCGACTAACGTGTCAGTTTCACCTTGACGCTCAGGCAGGACCCTCCTATACTAGGACGGATGTCCACGGCTTGACGGGCTCCGGCCCGCATTTTCGGGGGCACCGGGTCAAGAATAGGAAATCTGCATGGCGCTTTCCCCATCCGCAGCTCCGGCGCTCGAGTACTCCGAGCGCCCGGACGAGGACCTCGTCGCAGCAGCGAAGTCCGGCGACAATCTCGCGATGGAGTTCTTGCTCAACAAGTACAAGAATTTCGTGCGGATCAAGGCCAAGAGCTACTTTCTCATCGGCGCCGACCGCGAGGACATCATCCAAGAAGGGATGATCGGTCTCTACAAAGCGGTTCGTGACTTCAAAGCCGACAAGCTCTCGAGCTTCCGGGCGTTCGCGGAATTGTGCATCACGCGGCAAATCATCACCGCGATCAAGACGGCTACCCGTCAGAAGCACATCCCGCTCAATCAGTACATCTCGCTCAACAAGCCGATCTACGATGAGGACAGCGAGCGCACGCTGCTCGACGTGATGCCCTCGCAGAAGACCTCCGATCCCGAAGAACTCGTGATCAACCAGGAAGTCTCGGAAGACATCAAAGAGCGAATCCAAGAGAATCTCTCGGATCTGGAATCGCAAGTACTGCTCTCGTATCTCGAAGGCAAGAGCTATCAAGAGATGGCGCGCGACCTCAACCGCCACGTGAAGTCGATCGACAACGCCCTCCAACGCGTCAAGCGCAAGATCGAAAAAAACCTAAGCGAAATCGAACTCCCCTAATCCCGCAAAAGTCGCGTCGAGTAACCCGTCGTGTGAAGCGAGTTCCTTTCCCATGTCTCCTAAGCCACAAATGTCATCCTGAGCCAGCCTGCCCTGAGCTTGTCGAAGGGAAGGATGGTGCCGAGAAAACCCCGCGGATCAAAGCGGATCAAAGAAGAAGGCGCCTCATGGCGCCTTCTTTGCATCCGTTTCATTCTCGTGCGGGCTCAGTTCGGCGATGATCCGGCGATACAGTTCGTCGTGCCCGTCGAGCGCATCGACGACGACGACCTTCTGCGTTCGCCCGGGAAAACCGATCGGGTCGATCAGCGCGGTGAGCCCGCCGCGCGCGCAGATATCCAGGCAACTCGAGGAGACGATGCGGATCGCACCGGAGAGCCCGTCGCTCTTGAGCCGTTCCTTGAAGTAGCCCTTCACGTCGTCCAGTCGCGGGTCGCCGGCGGCCTCCGGGAAGTCCTCGACGTAGCGCGTCTTGGTACATTTCTCGCAGACGACGGCGATGCCGCCGCGCTGCCAGGGCGGTTTCGCCTCGACCATCGGTTGCTTCATGTGCCTCATCGCTGCTCCAACGCGCCCGCGGCAGGCGGCGTTGCAGCGGCTGGAGCCAGCGGTGGGACTCGAACCCACGGTGTTTGTGTGCCAGTTTACAAAACTGGTGGAATCGCCACTATCCGACGCTGGCTGGCTTGGGGCAGGTTCGCAAGCCCCGGGCGGAAGTCCGTTTGCAGGACCGCCCAGCATGGGAGCGTATCCCTTTCGGTCGCCATCGTGGGTAGGTGGTCGAGTGGTTAAAGGCACCAGGCTGTAAACCTGGCGCGCGAAAGCGCTACGCTGGTTCGAATCCAGCCCTGCCCACCAGCGATGGCGACCACGCGGGCGTTACATAGTGGTAATGTCTCTGCCTTCCAAGCAGATGTCGCGGGTTCGATTCCCGCCGCCCGCTCCAATTCTCGCTCCGTTTTCCCGTCTGCCGAGGCGCTTTCGGCCGCCCCGAGCAGATGATCGATGTGCGATTTCGCCTCCGCCTATGGCGCGGGGTAAGCCTTCGAAAATGGCCGCGAGGAGGGGCGCTTCCCCTACGGCGAGGCCGGCGAAAACGCGACCATGCGTCGTGATGCAGCGTGATGCTGCCAATCGCGCCGGCCGGACGACCATCGTCGTCCCCCTCGCCGATGCAGAGGCAAAGCCGGTCGACACGATACGCCCGCTCTTGCGAGCCGGCGAGGGCGGAATGACCAAGGACAGCATCGCGCTCTGCCGCCAGGTTCGGGTGGTCGACTATCTGCGGTTGCGAAAGAGACTCGGCTCATTGCCGCAGGAATCAACGGCAGCGGTGGCACGCGGCCTCATCCAGATCCTCGACCTCGCGCGAGACGAATGACCGTCGAAGTGCGGCCTTAGTGGTAGGCTTCTTGCAGTTTTGCGATCGGGGTGAGATCGTCGAGCGGTAAGTCGACGATCGGCGTGGTGCGATCGCGCAGCGCAAGCTCCTCGAAGGTCGGGCGCTGTTCGCGGTAGAGGATGCCGAGCGGGATTTTCCCCGGCTCGCAAATCGTCGCGAAGGCTTGCATGCGATTCGTCGGGTTATAGCCGTCGTCCGGTGAGACCGTGTACGAATGTTCCTTGTACCACGCGAACGTGTTGATCTTGTTGAACGTGACGCACGGTGAGGCGACTTCGACGATCGAGAAGCCCGGATGCAGGATCGCTTCCTTCAGTAACGCGACCAGCGCCTTGGGCTGCGCGGAGAAGCCGCGGGCGAGAAACGTGCCGCCGGCGGCGAGCGCGAGCGCGAGGCCGTTGATCGGCGCGTCGGGATTGCCGCCGGGGCTCGTGCTGGTGACGTAGCCGACGTTGCTGGTGGGTGAACTCTGGCCTTTGGTGAGCCCGTAGGTCTGATTGTCCATCACGATATAGGTGATGTTCGGATTGCGGCGCACGGTGTGGATGAAGTGCCCCGCGCCGATCGCGTAGCCGTCGCCGTCACCGCCGGCGGCGATGACCGTGAGGCCGGGGTTCACGAGCTTGACCCCGGTCGCGACCGGCAACGCGCGACCGTGAGCGCCATGGAACGCGTATGCGTTGAGATACCCGCTGATCTTCCCCGAACAGCCGATGCCGGAGACGAAGGCGACGTTGGCGGCCGGCTCCTCGAGTTCGGCGAGCGCCGACTTGAGCGCCGAAAGCACGCCGTAATCGCCGCAACCCGGACACCACCACGCAGGCGTGTCGGTTGCGAAGTCTTTCGCGGTGAGCGTCGCGGTCATCGGACTATCAATTCTTTCGCGACCACGCGCCCCGCCGTGCGAGCGATCGGTTCGAAAATTTCACTGGGACGGAATGGCCGCCCGTCGTACTTGCGCACGCTGTGGAGCGAGGGCAGCGGGCCGACGGCACCGCGAATGTGGCGTTCGAGTTGGCCGCCGTAGTTGTTCTCGACCACGAATATCTCTCGTGCGCCGGCGAGGAACGCCTGCACTTCAGCAGTGGGGAACGGCCAGAGGGTGACGAGTTGGAGGAAGCGCGTCGTGATGCCGTGGTCGTGCAGGCGCGCCTGCGCTTCGGTGATCGGGCCGCGGTTGGCCCCGAAGCCGACGATCGCGACCGGCGCATCCGCCGGGCCGAAAACATTGCCCTTGGGGAGTTCGTCGCGCATCGCGTCGAGTTTTCCCATCCGTTTTTCCATCATGCGCCTGCGGTTCTGCGCATTTTCGGTGACGACGCCGGCTTCGTTGTGCTCGGACCCGGCGGCCAGATGCATCCCGCCGGGCGTGCCCGGGATCGCGCGCGGTGAAACGCCGTCGGGAGCGGCGGCAAAGCGCTTGTAGTCGCCCGACGCGAGCCGGCCGTTGCGTTCGATCTTCCCGCGGTCGATCGCGATCTTGGAAAAGTCGATGTGCGGCAGCGTGGCTTTGCTTTGGCAGAGCGCTTGTTCGGTGAGCACGAAAACGGGCAACTGATAGCGCTCGGCGAGATTGAACGCGGCGACCGTCAGAGAAAACGACTCTTCGATCGTCCCCGGCGAGAGCACGACTTTGGGGATCTCGCCGTGCCCGCTGAAGATGACGTGATCGAGATTGCTCTGCTCGGTTTTCGTCGGCATCCCGGTCGACGGTCCGGCACGCGCACATTCCACGATGACGACCGGAATCTCGAGCGTGCCCGCAAGACCGATCGCTTCGGTCATGAGCGCTTGTCCCGGCCCCGATGTCGCGGTCATCGCGCGCACGCCGCTATAGGCGGCGCCGAGCGTCATATGAATCGCCGCGATTTCGTCCTCGGCTTGCACCGCGACGCCGCCGTAGCGCGGCAAGTACTTCGCGAGCCATTCGAGGATGTCGGTCGCGGGCGTGATCGGATACCCGGCGATGAAGCGGCAACCCGCCGCCAGCGCGCCGTAGGCGATCGCGTCGTTGCCCATCATGAGGAGCCGGTCGCCGTCGACGCCTTGCGTGAGCGTGTACCCGCTGGGCTGTGCTGCGAAGTGTTCGTGCACGTACGCAGCCCCGGCGGCGACCGCGCCGAGGTTCATCGCGACGACCTTTTCGCCTTTGCGTTGCCACAACTGCTCGACCTCGCCGTGCATGACGGCGGGATCCATGTCGATGAGCGCACCGAGGACGCCCAGCGAAATCGTGTTGCGCACGATCTCCGCCTTGAACTTGTCCTTGGCGATTCTTCCCAGCGGAACTTCGTACCAGTTGAGATCCGCACGGCGCAGTTCCGCGGGGATCGTCTCCGACGAGTTGTCGAAGATCACGAAACCGCCGGGTCGCATCTCGTCGATATGCGCTTGCACCGCTTCGAGATCGAAGGCGACCACAGCATCGAGCAAGTCGGCCATGCCGCGGTTCGGCGCATCGGTTGCGCGGATGACGTAGCTCGTGTGACCGCCGCGAATTCGCGACGGGAAGTCCTTGTAGGTGTAGACTTCGCGTCCCATGCGCTTGAGCACGCCGGCGATGAGGTCACCGGTCGTCAAGCTGCCGTCGCCTGCTTGCCCGCTGAAAACGATTTCGATAGCATTTTGGATCACAAGCGACCTCGCTTTTCGGCCGAATGGCCAAGGTAAGGGCTTACCTACGAGGCCGCTGCACTCCTATGCTAGCGGGTTAATCTTCATGCGATCCCGCGCTTACTTGCTTTGTTGCTGGTACGGGTGCGCCGCAGGAGCAGGCAGGCCCGGGCGGCGCCAAACCGAGCCGTCGGTGAAGCGGACCGCGCGGGTGCGGCATTGCTCCGGCCGGGGTCCAAGATACGCGATGCCGCTGAAGTTGGCGAAGGTATGGTCGATCGTGATCCCCGGCGAAAACACGCCGATGTCGATGACGCGCTCGGCTTTGCCGCGGTAGACGACGTCAAACGCAACGCGATCGGCCGTCAGCGCCGACTCGTTGCGATACGTGATGGATAGTCCGTCGGCGACCGGCTGATCCAGCCTGACGGACGGAAAATCGAACGGTCCCCAATACTGGAAGCCGGCACGGGGCACCCATTGGATGATCGAGCAGTTGGTGATGACGATCGGATTTGGCTGCTGTGCCACAGCGGGGCCGGCTCCGATCGACGTTCCTGCGGCGATCGCGAAAACCGCCGCGCACCGGCGGAGAGAAAAGGCGTTCATCGTGGCCGATGTATTTCCGCGATTCGCCGGGCCGAAACGCGTTAGGAAGCCGCCAGGAGGCGCGCGGCGGGCGCGCCTTTTCGCGCGAGCACTCCGGGAACCAGAGCCGCGGCAGCGCGCGCACCGGAGATGACGGCTGGTTCGACACCAGGGCCATTGGCGGCGCTTCCGGCAATCACGAGCCCGGGGATCGGAGTTTTGGAACCCCGCAGCCGGCCGGCCGACGAGATTCCATAGATCGCGCCGTCGCTCGACCAGTCGTAGCGCGCGTAGGTGACCGGGCTCGCATCGGTCCGGTAGACGATGTGGCTCGAGAGATCGGGGATGACGGTTTCGGCAGCGGCGATCAGCCGATCGCCGAACGCGGCCTTGCGATCCGTGTATTCGGCGCTGCGACGCCACTCTTTCCAATCAACGTCACCGGCGGCCGGAAACCAGCGTTCGCTCTGCTCGTGCGGCATGAGCGTGATGATGCTGACGATGGAGTGGCCGGGCGGAGCCGCCGTCGGGTCGACGAGCGAGAGCGTCTCGACCAAAGCGTGGAGATCGCCCTTCGCATAGACGGTCGGCCGGACGTCGGGCACGTAATCGACGCCGAGGTGAACCATGAAAGCGGAGCATGCGGGCGCCGCGCCGGCGACGCGCGCGCGAAAATCCGCGGGCAGGTGATGCTGTTCCACGAGTTCCAGGAACGTGCGTTTGAGGTCGGCATTCGAGACCACGGCCGTAGCGCGAATCCGCGTGCCGTCGCGCAGCACGACCCCGGCAGCCCGGCCGTGCTCGACGACGATCTTCGCGACGCCTGTCTTGAGCCGCACTTCCCCGCCGCGCTCCTCGATCGCATCGACGAGCGCGTCGGCAAGCCGGCCGGAACCGCCGGCGGGATAGAAGCCACCGTGGAAATAGTACCCGAAGAGCGGCACCATCTGTTGGCACGTCAGCACCTCGGAACCGTCGCTGATGTACCCGGTCAGCGTCGCGAGGACGCTTCTGGCTTGCGGATCCGCGATATGCTGCTTGACGAGTTCGTCAAACGGCCGTTCCATCCAACGAAACGCGAGCGGGTGTTGACGCGGGAAGGCAAGCATGGAGTCGATGTCGCTCGGGAGGCCCGGGATGCCGGTGTTCCCCGCGCCGGTCGCATACATTCCGTCGAAGATGGCGCGAATGTCGGAAAAGAGCGACTCGAAGCCGGCAGCGCTGGCCGGAAAGCGGCGTCCGAGTTCGCGCACGTAGTCGTGCCAATCGCGCGGTACTTCCAAGGTCGAACCCGCGACTTGGTAGGTGTGCGGGATGTGCAGCCAGGTGAGCCGGTCCGCGACTCCGAGCCGCTGCAAGACCGAATCGATGGGACCGCCCGGCCAAAGTCCGGAGAAATCATGCGGGCCTGCATCGAACCGGTAGATGCACGGCTTGCCCCCGCTGTGCGCCTTGCGCAAAAACGTGTGGCAGAACCCGCCTGGCACGACATGGTGCTCGGCGACGACGACCTTGAGACCGGCGTCGGCAAGCAGTGCCGCTGCGGTGAGCCCGCCGATCCCGGCCCCGATGACGACTACGTCCGCGTCGACCTGCCGCTCGCCGATCGAGCCCGCAAAATCCGGAGCCGGCCAGCGATAGGGTTCGCGCGCAGCGATGGCGCGCCGGATCGCCGAGCGAACCAGTTCTCTCGGCCCGAAGATGGAGACGAGCACGCCGATGATGACGATCCCCGCCGGAACGACGGCACTGACCCGCAGCACATGCGCCAGTGCGAGCAGCAAGAAGATCCCGCCCCACACACCGGAGATGAGCATGTTCACGCTCCGGAAAATCGGACTCTCGCTTTCGTTCTTGAACGAGGAGCGGGAATACGCGGCGGTCCATGGTTTCCCCACGGCCACTGTGACGAGCGCGGTCAGACCCAAGCCCGCTTCCGAGAGCGACAACAGGTTCGGGCCGATCCCTGACGGCGCGATCGCATAGGCGAGGCCCAGCAGCAGAAGGATCGTGACGACGCCGATCTCCAGACTCGTGATTTCACGCCGAGACAGGCGCCATGCGTCGCCGGCGAGCGCGAGGCCGAGGCCGGTCGCAAGCGCGGTCCCCGGAGCCGTATACGCGAGCAAAACCCAACAGACGATCAGCGGCACGAGCGCAAATTTAACGCTGAGAACGGTCTTCATCGAGCACCTCCGGCGGGCTCAGGGAGCCGGCACTTGGCTTTGGCGGCCGTTATGTTTACACTGTTATCATAGGACATGGTGTGAACAGTGTCAACATCGAACGCCCGACCCTATCACCACGGTGACCTGAGCGCCGCCCTGATCGCGGCCGCGACCGCCCTGCTTGACGAAGGCGGTGCCGGTGCCGTCAGCTTGCGCGAGGCCGCCCGGCGCCTAGGCGTATCGCCGGCGGCGAGCTACCGCCATTTCGCCGACAAAGAGACGTTGCTCGCGGCCGTGGCGACGGAAGGGTTCAAGGAACTCGGCGCGATGATGGCCGCTGCCTCAAAAGACGAATCCGCCCCGCTGCCTGCCATGGGGATGACCTATGTCCGGTTCGCCCTCGCCCGCCGGGGTTTATTCCGGCTGATGTACGGTCCGGAGTTGACGGACCGGGAGAAATATCCGGAGTTGAAAAGCGCGGCGGACGAGGCGTTCGGTCCGCTCCAGCGAGAGATCGGAGGTGGTTCGGGCGCCGATCGAGCGGCGCTCGTGAACGCCGTCGCCGCCTGGGCCCTCGTGCACGGCTTGGCGATGCTCTTTCTCAACGGCGTCTTGCCCGAAGCGCTGGCGGAATCACTGACCTACGCCATCACGTCGCGTCCAATCAAACCCAGCGGAAGTAGCGAGCGGTGACGGCCGTTCCGGCGAGCGCCCAGAGCACGAGCAGCCCGATCCAGCCCGAATAGTGCGCGAGCGAATACCCGTTCATCGCGATCCCGCGGAACGCATCGACGAATTCCGTCGACGGCAGCATCCGCAGCGTGTTTGCAACGGCCGTTGGAAAACGATCGATCGGGAAGTACGCATCGCTGAGGAAGGCCAGCGGGACGGTTAGAACCGAGGCGACGTTGTTCGCGCTCTCCGTCGATCGGACGAGCGCACCGATGACGGATCCCAGCGAAACGAACGTCGCCGCACCGATCGCGAGGATCGTGAGGATCGCCAGCGGATTTCCGACGAAGCGCACCTTGAAGACGAGCATCCCGACGGCCGCCAGTAAGACGGCTTGACCGGCGAGCAGCGTCATGCGGTACAATACGAGCCCCCCGAAGAAAACCCACGCGGGCAGCGGCGTCAGGTAGATGCGGCGCAAGACCTTCTTATCGCGGAAGGTGGAGAGCATCGCGCCGACACCCCAAAATCCCGAGCTGAAGACTTGCGCGCCGATCAGTCCCGGCACGAGAAACGTGGAGGTCTGGCGCGTCGATCCGTTGCCTAGCGCGAACGAAAACACGAACAAGAAGAAGACCGGAAACGCGAGCGACCAGAAGATCATCTCGCCGTCGCGCAAGAAATACCATACGAAGTCCGCTCGCGTCTGGAGGTAGAGCAGCTTGAGCGACCGGATCACGCGCTCACCGCGGCCACATCCTCATCGAGCGACTCGCCGGTGATCGCGATGAACGCATCTTCCAAACCCGGCCGGCGCAGGTCCAAGTCGTCGATCGCGATCCCCGTGTCGTTGGCGAGCGAAACGATCGCAGCCAGCGCCCGGCCCGGCTCACCGGTCACCGCAAGCGACCAGCGATCCTCCGCCCGCGTCCAGCGCCCGAGACTCCGGAGTTGTTCGGACGGCTCGAATCCGCGTGCGAGAAACGTAATCCGCGCATCTCCACCGTGGGCGCTCACGAGCGCGGCCGGCGTGTCGTGCGCGACGACCTTCCCGGCTTGGATGATGCAGATCTCATCGCAGAGGCGTTCCGCCTCTTCGATGTAGTGGGTCGTCAGCACGATCGTCTTCCCCGCGTCGCGCAAGCGCGTGACCTCTTCCCACAAGATGCGCCGCCCGAACGCATCCATTCCGGCCGAGGGTTCGTCGAGGAACAGAATCGCGGGATCGTGCTGCAGCGCGAGGGCCAGGGCCAGCCGCTGTTGTTCGCCCCCGGAGAGCTTGCCGACGAAGCGGTCGAGTTTCTGGTCGAGGCCGACCCGGCGGGCGAGTTCTTCCACGCGCGGCGCGACGTCGTAGTAGGCGGCGAATATCTCGAGAATCTCCCGGACGCGCGCCTTCTCCGCCAGCAACGTCGCCTGCAACTGAACGCCGATGACGCGCCGCAGCTTCTCGAAGTCGCTCCGCTTGGCCGGGTTCAATCCGTCGACGCGCACGCTGCCCGAGGTCGGCTTCGTCAGGCCGATGCAGGTTTCGAGCGTGGTCGTCTTCCCGGCGCCGTTGCGGCCCAGTAGCCCGAAGATCGTCCCCGGCGCGACCGCGAACGAGAGATCGTCGACCGCGAGCACGGCACCGAAGCGCTTGACGAGGCGGTCCACGACGATTGCCGGTGTGCTGGCCATGACGAAGAGTGTACCACGGCCCGAATTTCCGAGTTTCGGAACCACCGCAACCGGCGATCAGTGCACGTTCCAAGCGGCCATCGCCCCTGTTTCCTTTGCCATCCGATGCCGCTACGATCGGGCCCTGATGCGAGGTGGACGCTCTGGCGTTAGAGCAACTCATGTACGACGTTGAGCTTGCTCTCGCGGTGCGAGACGAATTCTCGCGTCATGCGTAAGAGAGGCCACCGATTCTTCACGGCTGGGATACGTTCTTTGAGTTGACCGGAGCGCCGGCGCGCAAAGCCGTTCATTTTCCAAATCAACCCGACAATGCAATCGGCGGAGTGTCATCACCGCCATGATCTTGCCAAGCAATGAGGCGTCGCGAGAGTCCTAGTACTCCGCGACACCCAGCGAGCGAATGAGGCGCCTTAACAGGCTCTTGACAAAACAAGGCAGGCATTTGGCAACAGTTTGTCCGTTGTGCCATCGGGATTACGCTACGGTCGACGGTGACAACGTGCGCAGCGATTCGTATCGTTGAAATCCTCGTATCAAACGGAAATTCGTCAGCGCGTTCTTCGTGAAAGCAAGCTGAATCGGGTTTTTCTTCACGACAGTGTCAGACGCGCAATTCTTGATTGGGGTGATGCGTTGTGTGGAATGCTACACCCATGCAATTGAAAGTAAATCTGAAAACGGCCGTATCCGCGGCTGCCTTATTCGCCGCCCTGATCGTGCCGTGTGTCGCGCAAGCCGCATCGACCGGAACGCTCACTACCAACATCACGGCAGGGGTCCTTGCCACCATCACCGTCACGAGCGGGACGGTCACCTGCGACGTGGCCAACAGCGTTTCGATAACCGCGCCGTGCACCAGTTCCGCTACCGTCGCGGGCAGCGTGCGCTCTTCGCGCAATACGGTCACCAGCCTCACGGTCACAGCCGTCGCGGTCAGTAACACGACCTCGACGAACACGATCGCTCCGAGCGCCTTCGGGATGACCTGCATCGATTCGTCGACCGGTGCGACGCACGGCGCCCTCACCGTCGCAAGTGCCAGTGCCCTTGCGACCACCGCGGTTCCCTGCGCCAGTTGGGCCGCGAACGCTCAGGGCAACGTCCTCACCCTGAGCGACGCACTCGCCTTCACGCTCAACGCTTCCCTCGTGCCGGCCGACACGTACTCGCCTGCCAACTGGACGGTCACGCTGACTGCCAGCTAAACGTTCCGGGCCGAGAGGCTCTCGAAGAGGGATAATGTTCGCGCTTGCGCCCCCTCTCTTAGCTGAAAATCGACGAACACAAACCGCGACGCACGCGGTTTTTTGTTGTGTGCCGCTTGGTGGCTGCCCGGCGCCTGCGCGAAGCGCCGCGGCTCGATCGAGGATCGCGGTCCGGTCGGAGGCGCGCAGGTGCCCCGGGTGATGCCGACGGTTCGCCCAGGCGCGGGGCACCGCTCAAAGATCGGAGTCTCGGGTAAAGGGTGCGACTTTTGTTGCCCGAACGGATGCGCCGGAAGAAGATTCCGCCGTGCTGTGATGGTCGGACAATTTTCATCCGGATGGCGGCCCCGAAACACGCTTCTCGCACCCTGACGCTTCGCAGCTCGACTGGAGGATGCCATGGAAACCCAAGTGCGCGCCAGCTTCCCTTTGCCCTCGGAGATCGCGCCGGTGCCCGGGACCGAGGCCGCTCAGGAAATGTATCCGTACTTCACGCGCGTCGGCCCGGAAGACGACAAGCGGTTCTGGTTCTTCAACGCCATGCACTTCCCGGAGCCGATGACCGCCTTCGACGCGATCACGGCGGAGGCGCCGTATATCGCCCTGGGCGCTTACAACTCGCGCGTGTTCGCGATCCCGACCGCCAAAGGCGTCGACCATCGTATCATCAACGGGCGCGTCTACATCAGCGCCGTCCCGGTGACCGATCCGGCGGAGATCGGCAGCCGGCTCGAGCTGTTTCAGGACCGTGCGTTTTACTACTACGGGAAGTGGAACGAGCTCTACGCTCGCTGGAACGACAAGATCAAAGCGATGCTCGCGCAACTCGAGGGGATCGTCGTTCCGCAGCTTCCGGAGTTCGAGGATCGGGCGATGGTGACCGAAGGCCGCGGCGTCGTGCAGAACCACTTCCTGCGCGAGGGGTACCACCGCTGCATCGAGGGCTACATGCTGATGTGGCAACTGCACTTCGAGTTCAACGTATTGGGGTACGGTGCGTACCTGACATTCTTCGAGTTCTGCCAGAAAGCGTTCCCGGAGATTTCGATGCAGACGGTCGCGCGGATGGTCGCGGGCATCGAGACGCTCATGATGCGCCCCGACGACGAACTCAAGAAGCTGGCGGCGCTCGCGGTTCGGGATGGGATCGATGGTGCGTTCGTCGACGGACGGCCGCCGCAGGACATCCTGCACAACGTCGCCGGACGCGGCGAGCCGGGAGCGGCGTGGCTGGCCGCGTTCGAGCAGGCGCGCAACCCCTGGTTCAACGTCACGACCGGGGACGGGTTCTACCATCACCACCGCAGTTGGAACGACGACCTGACGCTGCCGTTCTCGGCGCTCACGCGCTACGTCAGCGAGGTGAAAGCGGGGAAGAGCCTCGACCGGCCGACCGAGCGCCTCAAGCGGGAGCGCGAAGAGCTCGCCGGCCAGTACCGTGCGCTGCTCGCGACCGATGACGAGCGGGCGGCCTTCGACCAGATGCTCGGGCTCTGTCATCTCGTCTTCCCGTTCATCGAAGACCACAAGTTCTATTGCGAGAACTGGAGCGCGACGGCGTTCTTCAACAAAGTGCGCGAGTTCGGCACGCTGCTGGCGCGCCACGGGATCCTCGCGCAAGGCGAAGACGTCTTCCAGTTGAGCTACACCGAGGTCGAAACCGCACTCTCCGATCTCGCGCTCTCGTGGGCGTCGACCACGCCGCCGAAGGGCGGGCGCTACTGGCCGCCGATCGTCGTGGCGCGCAAGGCCGCGCTCACCAAACTCGCCGCCTGGCAGGCGCCGCCGGCACTGGGGCCCGTTCCGGAGAACATCCAGGACCCGGTCCTGATGATGCTCTGGGGGATCACCTCGGACCAACTCGCCCTGTGGGCCGCGCCGCCCGGAACCGGGAACGTGCTGCAGGGCTTCGCCGCGTCGCCCGGTGTGGTCGAGGGCGTCGCGCGCGTGCTGCGCAGCGTCGATGAGATCGGGACGCTGCGCGAAGGCGAGATCCTCGTGTGTCCGGTGACGAATCCCAGTTGGGCGCCGATCTTCGGCAAGATCCGGGCCGCGGTCTCCGACATCGGCGGCGCGATGTCGCACGCCGCGATCATCGCGCGCGAGTACGGGCTGCCGGCCGTCGTCGGAACCGGGCACGCGACCAAGCGCATCAAGACCGGCGACCGGGTGCGCGTCGACGGCGGCACGGGCGTCGTGACGATCCTCGGTGAGGCCTGAGCACGGTGACGAAGGCCGACCGGCTCATCGCCTGGTTCGACGAGATCGACGAGGACGAACGCGAGGCGGTCGGCGGAAAGGCCCTGAGCCTGGGGCGCTTGCGGCGGGCCGGGATTCGCGTCCCGCCCGGCTTCGTCGTGACGACCCGCGCGTTCTCGCGCGCGCAGCGCAGTTTCGATCCCGACGGCGCGCTGCGCGCAGCGATCGCGAACCTGCCGGCCCAGGACCGCGAGGCTTGTGCCCGCGCCGGCGCAGCCGCGCACGACGCGGTCTTGCAGGCCGAGCTCTCGGCGGAGGTGACCACCGCGATCGCCGAGTCGTATAGCCGCTTGTGCGACGCGTGCGGTGAGGATGTCCCGGTCGCCGTGCGCTCGAGCGCGACCGCGGAAGATTCCGCCGACTCGAGTTTCGCGGGACTCCAGGATACGTTACTCTGGGTTCGCGGCGAGCGCGCGGTCGACGAAGCCGTGCGCCGCTGCTGGGCGAGTCTCTACAGCGAACCGTGCGTCGTCTATCGGCGCCGGCTCGGACTGCCGGAAGAACGGATGGCGATGGGCGTCGCCGTGCAGCAGATGGTGCGCGCGCGCAGCGCGGGCGTGATGTTCACCCGCAGTCCGTTGACCGGCGATCGTTCGATCGTCGCGATCAACGCGAGCTGGGGGCTCGGCTCCGCGGTCGTCGGCGGCGAGGTCACGCCCGACGAGTTCGTCGTCGACAAGATCAGCGGCGACCTGCGGCGCACGCGCATCGGCGAGAAGGCGATTCGTCACGTCCCGGCCGAGACGTTCGGAACGCGCGTGGAGGACGTGCCGGAGGCGCTGCGCGTCCAGCCGTCGCTCGCGCCGGAGGAGTTGCGCGAACTCGTCGCGATCGGCCGGCGCGTCGAAGCGCACTACGGCCATCCTCAGGACATCGAGTGGGCGATCGACGAGCGCGGCGAGCATCCCGAAAACATCTTCTTGCTGCAGAGCCGTCCCGAGACCGTCTGGAGCGCGCGGGAGAGCGTCGCACACGAGGTTCCGCGGGAGAAGGCGTTCGAGCACGTGCTGTCCATCTTCGGGAGTGCCGTGCGGCGTTGAGTCTGAGCCACGAGGAGGTCCTCGAAATTCTGCGGCTGCTCGACGCCTCGGGCTTCGACGAACTGCGGCTGGAGACCGACGGATACAAGCTGCACCTGCGCCGCAGCGGCGCGCCGGCCCGATCGCCCGACGAGCCCGCGCCTGCACCGGCGCAGGCCGCTGCACCCGTCGCAACCGGCGCAACGGCGCCGCTTGCGCCGTCGAATCCCGACGGGCTCATCGACGTGCCCGCACCGATGTTGGGGACGTTCTACCGGGCGCCCAAGCCGGGCGCGCCGCCGTTCGTCGAGGTCGGGAGCATCGTCGACGAGCAGACGGTCGTGGGGATCGTCGAAGTGATGAAGCTGATGAACGCGATCTGCGCCGGCGTGCGCGGGGCGGTCGAGCAAATCGTCGCGCGCGAGGGGACGCTGGTCGAATACGGCGACGTGCTGATCCGGGTACGGCCCGAAGGCGCATGACGATCCGCCGGTTGCTCGTCGCGAACCGCGGGGAGATCGCGATGCGGATCATCCGCGCCGCGCGGTCGCTGGGTATCCAGACGGTCCTGGTCGTTTCCGAAGCCGACCGCAGCGCGCTGCCGGCGCGCTACGCCGATCGTGCCGTATGCATCGGTCCCGGCCGGGCGACGGACAGTTACCTGCGCCTCGAAGCGATCGTCGGGGCAGCGCTCGCGACGGGCTGCGATGCGTTGCATCCGGGCTACGGGTTTCTTGCGGAGAACGCGCGGCTCGCAACGGCCTGCGAGGAAAACGGGATCGTCTTCGTCGGTCCGGCACCGGCGCAACTTGCCGCGGTCGGCGACAAACTGCGGGCGCGTGAAGTCGCCGAACGGACGGGCGTTCCGACGACGCCCGGCGGTCCGGCCGAGGATCGCGACACCGCCATCGCGCTCGCGCGACGCATCGGGTATCCGGTGCTGGTGAAAGCCGTCGGCGGCGGTGGCGGCCGCGGGATGAAGCGCGTCGACGAACCCGCTGCGCTCGACGACGCGCTTGCGTTGGCGACCGCCGAAGCCGCGGCGGCGTTCGGCGATGCGCGCGTGTACCTCGAACGCTACGTCGCCCGCGGGCGGCATGTCGAGGTGCAGGTGCTGGGCGACGGGCGCGACGTGGTTCACCTCGGCGAGCGTGATTGTTCGGTGCAACGCCGCTATCAAAAACTCGTCGAAGAGGCCGTTGCGCCGGCGCTCGACGACGCGTTGCGCGTCGCGATCCGAGCCGCGGCCGTCCGCTTCGCCGCCGAGTTGGGATACCGCAGCGCGGGGACGGTCGAGTTCCTCGTCGACGCCGAGCGCGGCGAGTTCTTTTTCCTGGAGATGAACGCGCGGCTGCAGGTGGAGCATCCGGTCACCGAAGCCGTCACCGGGATCGACTTGGTCGCCGAGCAACTCGCGCTCGCGCAGGGCGAGCCGCTCCGGTTCGCGCAGCGCGAGGTGCGCTTCGATGGGCACGCGATCGAGTGCCGGATCAACGCCGAAGATCCGGGCTGCGATTTCCGGCCCGCTCCGGGCCGCATCGCGACCGCCGTGTTCCCCAGTGGTACCGGGATCCGGGTCGAGACGCATATCGAAAGCGGGAGCATCGTGCCGCCGTTCTATGACTCGCTGCTCGCCAAGCTCGTGGTGCACGGCGCGACGCGCTCGCAGGCGCTCGCGCGCTTGCAAGGCGCGCTGGCCGCGTGCCGCATCGAGGGCATCGCGACGAATCTCGCGCTTCACGCGGCGATCGCCGCCGATCCGGCGTTCGCGGCCGGCGGCGTCGACACCGGATTTCTGCCCCGTTTGCTTGCCCCCGGAGGTGTCCCATCGCCGGCATCGATCTGATCGACACGACCGTTCGCGACGGCAATCAAAGCCTGTGGGGGGCGACCGGTCTGACGACCGCGATGCTGCTCGAGATCGCGCCGGTCATGGATCGCGTCGGATTCCGCGCGATCGACTTCACGACCAGCACGCACATGGCGGTCGCGGTCCGCTACCAGCGCGAGAATCCGTGGGAGCGCATCCGGCTGATGGCGGCGCGGATGCCGCGCACGCCGCTCTCGTTCCTCACGCCGGGGATGCGGTTCATCTCGTGGGAACGCGCGAGCGACGAATTGATGCGCCTCGCGTTCCGGTTGCTCGTGCGGGCGGGGATCCGGCGCTTCCAAGTGATCGATTCGATGAACGACGTCGAAGCCGCCGCCGGGGTCGCGCGCGCCGTGCGCGCGGAGGGGATCGAGGAGATCGTCGCCGGGCTCGTCTTCACGCTCAGCCCGTTCCACGACGACGCGTACTACGCCGAACGCTGCGCCGTGCTCGCGGCCTCGCCGGACGTTCGATCGCGTGTATCTGAAAGACCCCGGCGGTTTGCTGCGGCCCGAGCGCGCGCGCACGCTGCTCGCCGCACTGCGCGCGCGCCTGGGCGGCAAGCCGCTTGAGTTGCACTCGCATTGCACGATCGGGCTCGCGCCGCTCTCGTATCTGGCCGCGGCGGAAGTCGGGATCGATACGCTGCACACCGCGACCGGCCCGCTGGGCGGCGGCACGTCCCAGCCGCAGACGGAGCGGACAATCGAAAATCTGCGCGCGCTCGGCTATTCGATCGAGGTCGACGGCGCGGCGCTCGCCGAGATGAGCGCCTACTTCACGCAGCTTGCTCGCGCCGAAGGCCTGCCCGTGGGCGGCGCGGCCGAGGTCGATGCGGCGTACTTCGAGCACCAGCTTCCGGGCGGGATGCTCACGACGATGACGCGCCAGCTCGACGAGATCCGTCAGCGCGTGCGGCTGCCCGAGGTGATCGAGGAGACGGCGCGCGTGCGCGCCGAGCTCGGCTTCCCGATCATGGTCACGCCGTTCTCGCAAGTCGTCGGGACGCAAGCGGTCATGAACGTGCTCGCGGGCGAGCGCTACGCGAACGTTCCGGACGAGGTGATTCGCTACGCGCTCGGCCGCTTCGGTTCGCCGCCGCAGCCGATCGAGCCCAACGTGCTCGACACGATCCTCGCGCGACCGCGGGCTCGCGAACTCGCTGCGGAGCCCCCGATGCCCTCGCTCGCCGAACTGCGCCGCCGGATCGGCCGCAACGTCCCGGACGAAGAGTTTCTGCTGCGCGCGGTGATGCCCGGCGCGCAGGTCGATGCGATGCTCGCTGCGGGACCGGCCCGCACGACCTACCATCCGCAGCTACGGCCGATCGTCACGCTGCTGCGCGAACTGGCCACGCGTCCGATCCACGGGACGGTGCGCATCGAAAAGCCCGGCTTTCTCCTCGAACTCACCCGCGACGCATGATCGGGCGAGCGGAACTTCGGGAACGGCTCGCCGCGGCGGCCGGCTTCGTCTTCGATCTCGACGGAACGCTGGCGCTCAGCGATCGGCGCAGCCACGGATTCATCCCCCTCCCCGGCGCGCTCGAGCTGCTCGCGCTGCTGCGCGGGACGGGCCGGACCGTCGTCGTCCTGACCAACGGCACGATCCATCCGCCGCGCCGCATCGTCGAAGAACTCGCCCGCGCCGGTTTCTCCATTCCGGCCAGCGCGATGTTCACGCCGGCTGTCGTTGCGGCGGATTTCTTCGCCCGCAAGGGCTACCGGTGCGTGCTCGTCTTGGGCGGACCCGGCGTCCTCGAACCGTTCACCGCCGCCGGCGTGCCGTTCGTGCGTCCGGGCGAACCGCAGGGCGCAGCCGATGCCGTGTTCGTCGGCTGGTATCCGGAGTTCACGTTCCCCGACCTCGAGTCGGCGTGCCGCGCCGTCTGGGGCGGTGCGGCACTCTACACGGCCTCCAACGCGCCGTTCTTCGCGACCCGCGAAGGGAAGACGCTCGGGGTTTCGGGAGCGATCGTCGCCGCCATCCACAGCGTGACCGGCGTGCGCGCCCAGGTGTTGGGCAAGCCGGCCGCCGAGGCGTTGCGCGTCGTGGCCCGGAAGTTGGGCGTGCGGGCCCGCGACCTCGTCGTCGTCGGCGACGATCCCACCCTCGAGCCACGGATGGCGCGCGCCGCGGGCGCGCTGGCGCTCGGCGTCACCACCGGCCTCGCTGACGCCGCGGCCTTCGCCGCGATGCCAGCGGCGCAGCGCGCCCACACCGTCCTCTCCGGCGTCGACGAGTTGCTAGCGATCCTCACCTCTGCTCGTTGAGCGCTCTTACGAATCAGGATGACGGACGCGATTCGGTTCGGCGTCGAGGGCGTTGTTTTTCGGAGATGGAACGCAGGACCGTGACGAGTGTGCCGCTCTCGCGCATTGCTTGTGGAGCTAGCGCCTCGGCACGATCGAGCAACTCGGGGACGCCGGGCGCCGTGAGCGAGGCCGCGCCCTGCGGCAACCGCAAGAAGCGATTCTGCTTCCCGCTTCCGGACAATAAGCCGAGCGGGTCGTCTATGTCGGCGCCCCGGTAGAACGACAACGCAACGCCCTTCGCATCGGCGGCAATCGAGACGACGCAATGCGAGGGCCGTTCCGTCGCGCAGTAGCCGATGACGAAGAAGTTAAAGTTGTCGTACACGAGTTCATACGCCGTGGGGAAACGCTCGCGCAACGCCGCCCGAACCTCGAGGATCATCGTCGCGACCGAAGGCTCGAATTTGCCGATGGCCTCGGCGATGAGTTCCGTTTCAGAAGCCGTCGTTTTCATCGACCTTCGCTTGACTTCGATTACATCGGGTACGGCGGGGCCTCGCTCTTGATCGTGATCCAGCGCCACTGCGTATATTCGTCGGCGTTCGTGGGGCCGCCGAGGCTCGTGCCGTTGCCGGACGCGCCGGCGCCGCCGAACGGATTGATCACCTCGTCGGCGACGGTCTGATCGTTGATGTGCAGCGCACCGCTGCGCAGCCGTTCGCCGAGTTTGAGCGCTCGGCCGATGTCTTTCGAGATGATCGCCGCCGAAAGACCGTATTCGGTGTCGTTGGTGAGTTCGACGGCCTCGTCGTCGGTGTCGAACGGCGTGATGAGCGCGACCGGCCCGAAGACTTCCTGCTCGAACCCCGGCATGCCGGGCCGCACGCCGGTGAGCACCGCCGGTGAATAGAAGAGTTCGTTCGACGTGCCGCCGGTAACCAGCGTCGCACCCGCGGCCACCGTGGCCTGCACGACGGCATGGATGCCGTCGAGCTGTTTGCGGTCGATGATCGGACCGACCGCGACATCGCCGGCTGCTGGGTCGCCGACGGTCAGCGTGCGAGCGTGCGCGGCGAGCCGTTCGGCGAACTCGCGCGCGATCTTCGAGTGGACCAGGATGCGCCCGGTGGCCATGCAGATCTGTCCCTGATGAAAGAAGGCTCCGAAGGTCGCGTTCTTGACGGCGAGATCCAGATCGGCGTCGTCGAGCACGATGAGCGAATTCTTGCCGCCGAGTTCGAGCGAAAGTTTCTTGAGGTGCCGGCCGGCGGTTTCGCCGACCATCCGGCCGGCTTTCGTCGAGCCGGTGAACTGAATCATCGCAACGTTCGGATCGCTGCAGAGCGCCGCGCCGGCGTCCCCGCCGCCCGGCAACACGGTGAGCACGCCGGCCGGTAAGCCCGCCTGCTCGAAGATGCGCGCGATCGAAAAGCCGCCGCAGACCGCGGTGCGCGGGTCGGGTTTGAGCACGACGGCGTTGCCGAGCGCGAGCGCCGGGGCGACGGCGCGGATCGCCAGGTAGAGCGGGAAGTTGAACGGCGCGATGACGCCGACCACGCCGAGCGGCACGCGTTTTGCCAAACTCAGGAGCGAGGTGTGCGTCGCGAGCACTTGCCCGACCGGCTGCGAGGGGAGTGCCGCGGCTTCGTCGAGTGCTTTGATCGTGATGCTGACCTCGAAGCCCGCCTTCCCGCCGGTCGAGCCGCTTTCACGCACGATCCAGCCGGCGACTTCGTCGAACGCGTCGCGTAGCGCCGCTGCGGCGCCGCGAATCACCTCGGCGCGCCGCTCGTAGGGGAGCGCTGCCCAGTCGGTTTGCGCGCGGCGCGCCAAACTCGTCGCGCGCGCAACGTCGGCGGCGTTCGCCATCCCCACCCGCCCGAGCGTTGCGCCCGTGGCGGGTTCGACGACGGTCTGGACGCCATGGAGTGTCTGCCATCCATCGACAAAGCCCAGCCCGTCCCAGGTCGTTGGTTCGAGGAGTCTCTCTTTGGTCGCTTTCATGTGATTCTGACCTTTCCGTCGTGTCGAGTGCTATCGTGGTGAGTCGGGCCCTTCGGCCGGGCCGCGGTCGCGAAAGAACAGCCGGTAACCGACCGGCATGAGTTGCAAGTTGGTGCGCGCGCTGAGTGTGCCCCAAATGCCGCGCGGCAGAAACAAGGAGAAGAGGAGCGCCGACGCGCCGAGCGCGACCAGATACCAGACGCCGCCGCTGCCGAAGAGCGTCTCCATCACGAAGAAGATGATCGCGCCCAGAATCGGTCCCTCGAACGTGCCCAAGCCACCGACGAGCGTCATGAAGATCATGTACGCCGTCCATTGCACGCTGAAATACGTTCGCGGTTGAAAACTGGTGAGCGTGGCGAGCGTGAGCGCGCCGGCCGCGGCACAACCGACCGCCGCGAGCACGAAGATGACGCGTTTGGTCGCCATCACCCGCACGCCGACCGAGGCCGCGGCCTCTTCGCTGTCGCGGATCGCTTGGATCGAAGCGCCCATCCGGCTGCGCAGCAAGAGGAAGCCGAGCGCGATCAGGACGGTCATCCCCGAGAGCGCGAGCCAGTAGTTGTCCGCGCGGCGCGCGTCCGCCGCGAATGACGAGAGCGCGATCAGCGACGTGCCGGTTTCGCCTTGCACCACGCCGTCGAGGTTGACCAAGAGGTGCGCCAGCTCGGCGAAAACCCACATCCCGATCGCGAATTCGCCGCCGCGCAAGCGCAGCGCCAAGGGCGAGAGCACGTACGCCAGCACCCCGACCAGCAGCGGTCCGAGCATCAGCGCCGGATAGACGTCGATCCCGGCGTGCGACAAGCGAATCGCGGCGTAGGCGCCCAATCCGAAGAAGGCCTGCTGACCGATCGATACGAGGCCCGCATAGCCGGCTAGTGCGTTCCACATCGCCGCGAGGATGATGTAGATGAAGAGGGTCGTGATCCGGTCGGTGAGATACGGGCCCAGGTAGAACGGGCCGAAGGCGAGCAGCGCGATGACCGCGGCCAGGGCGCCGGTCGCGGTGATGGAGAGCGTGCTCCAGCGCCGGACCGTGATCGGCGCGGCGTCGCGCGTACCGATCATGCCGGTTTCCTCAAACGCGTCAGGAGGACGATGCCCGGGAGACGGCCTGCGCCGAGCAAGCGCACCGCGAGCACGATGAAGAACAACACGTGCCCGCCGATCAAGAACCCCTGCGGGAAGAGCTGCGAGCCGATGTTCTGCGCGACGCCCAGCGCGATGCCGCCGGCGAGCGTGCCCCACAGCGAGCCCGCTCCGCCGATCACCACCGCCTCGAATGCGAAGATGAGTTGCGGCGCGCCCGCGTAGGGATCGAAGGTCGCGCGCAGCCCGAGAAACGTGCCGGCGATGCCGACGGTGGCGAGCGCGACCGCCGCCGCCACCGCGTACACGGCGCGCGAATCGATGCCGACCAGCTCCGCGGTGTCGGGATCCTCGGCGGTCGCGCGGATCGCCCGGCCCAGCGGCGTGAACTTCAGCAAGAGCTGGAGCCCGACCAGTAAGGCGACGGCGACGGCGAGCGTCAAGAACGCGAGCTGTCCGACCGCGATGCCGCCCGGCAGACTCCAACTCGCGAAGGCCAGGTCCCCGATGTTCGGCGCGAGCGAGTGCGTGTCGGCGCCGAAGCGCTGGAATAAGAGGTTGTCGATGACCACGGCGATGCCGAACGTGCTCAAGAGCGGCGTGAGCACCCCCGAGCGCAGGCTGCGCTCGAGGACGGTCAACTGGAGCGCCCAGCCGGCGAGGGCCATCACCGGAACGACGGCGACCAGCGCAAGGAACGGCGAAATGCTGAATTGCTGGGAGAGCGACCACACGAGATACGCCGCCAGGACGGCGAGGCTGCCGTGCGCGAGATTGATGACGCGCATGACGCCGTACATGAACGACAGACCGCAGGCGATCAGCGCGTAGTAGCCGCCCAGCAGCACCCCCTGCAAAATCTGGTCGAGCCCGATCATGCGCGGACCCCGTGCGGGGCGGTCTGCCGCAAACCAAAGTAGGCCGCCGTGATCTGTTCCCTGCCGAGTTCCGAGCTGCGGCCGTCGAGGACGATGCGGCCCTCGAGCATGCAGGCCACGCGCGTCGCCACGTGCATCGCGCGCCCGAGATCTTGCTCGACGAGCAGGATCGTCGCGCCGTTCGCGATGACCGTCTGAAGCGATTCGTAGACCAAGGTGACGGCGACCGGCGAGAGGCCGAGCGAGACTTCGTCGAGCAGCAGGAGGCGCGGGTTCGTCATCAGCGCGCGCCCGATCGCGGTCGCCTGCTGCTGACCGCCCGACAGATCTCCGCTGCGCCGTTTGAGCAGCGGCCTGAGCATCGGAAACGCATCGAGCACGGTCTCGAGATTCCAACGTCCGGGGCGCCCGGTGCGCCCCGCGACCCGCAAGTTCTCTTCGACCGTCATGGCGTTGAAGAGGCGGCGGCCTTCCGGAACCAGCGCGATCCCCAGCTTCGTGCGCCGGAACGCGCGCTCGGGGGTGATGTCGCGTCCGTCGAGCGCGATCCGCCCGGCCGCCGGACGGTGTGCGCCCGCGATCGTCCGCAAGAGTGTCGTCTTGCCGGCGCCGTTCGCGCCGACCAGCGCCACGATCTCGCGTTCGGGGATCTCCAAGCTCACGTCGCGCACGGCGACGAGCAAACCGTGCCGCGCATCGAGGTGCTCGACGCTCAGCAGGCTCATGCGACGCCGCTTCCGAGATACGCTTCGATCACGGCGGGATGCGCGAGCGCGACCTCGGGCGCGCCCTGCGCGATCACGCTGCCCGCGTCCATGCAGACCAGCCGTTCGACGACTTGGAGCAGCACGCGCAGGATGTGCTCGATCCAAACGATCGCGATGCCGCGGGTGCGCAGCGCGCGGATGATGGCGACGAGTTCGCTCGCCTCGGAATCCGTCAGACCCGCTCCGATCTCATCGAGCAGCAGCACCTTGGGGTTGGTCCCCAGCGCGCGCGCCAGTTCGAGCCGTTTGCGATCGAGTAAGCCCAGCGTCTCCGCTTTGCGGTTGGCGATCGCGAGCATCCCGCACAGCCGCAACGATTCGATGCTCGTGTCGTATGCTGCCGCGCGCGCCTGCCCGCCGCCGGCCGACGCGGCGACGAGCACGTTCTCGAAAACCGTCATATCCGAGAAGGGCCGCGGGACCTGGTGCGAACGCGCGATGCCCAGCCGGCAGCGCGACGCCGCGTCGAGCCGCGAGACGTCGGCGCCGTCGACCCAAACGGAACCCGTCGAGGGCGGATAGGTGCCGGCCAGGACGTTGAGCAGCGTCGTCTTGCCGGCTCCGTTGGGTCCGACGATGCCGACGGCTTCGTCCCGGCCCAAATGGAAGTCGACACCGTCGAGCGCGACGAACGAGCCGAAGCTCTTGCCGACAGCGGCGGCGACGAGGATCACTCCGGCGCCGGCCGCCGCTGCTTGGTTCACTGCCGGTGTCAGCGGCTCAATTGTACGGCAACAGTTTTGCCGTGACCGGGACGTGCGGGTCCTCGACGTGTTCGGTGAGCACCAACTCGAGCGGGTACTTCGAGCCGGCTTTGGTCTTGAGCCATTGATCGCCGAACACGTTGGTCGTCGCGACGTTGGGAACCGGACCGCTGGTGAAGTCGACGAGGCCGACGGTCGTGGTGGTCTTGAGTTTGCTCAACGCCTTCGCGACCGCGGCCTTGTCCTTGGGTGCGCCGGAGGCTTTGAGCGCCGCGAAGCCGGCGTCGAAGAGCGACATCGAAGCTCCGAGTTGCTGGTTCCACTGCTTGCCCGAAGCGTGTTCGTAGCCGTCGGCGAGCGCCTGCGAGCTGACGCCGCTGATCGACGACTTATACGGAAAGGTCGGATGCCAATAGGCCGCCGAGGCGAGCTTGTCGCCAAGCGAGCCGAGCGCCTCGATCGTCGACGGAAACAGCCCGGTCTTGGCGAGTTGGGCGATCTTCACGATCTTCGTGTAGCCTTGCTGCGCCGCTTGCCGCCAGAACGCCGCAAAGTCCGGCGGGATCGGGAAGGTGTTGATGATCTCGCACTGTTCGGCTTTGAACTTCGCGATTTGGGCCGAAAAATCGGTCGTACCGTCCTCGTAGCCGCCCGGGTCGACGACCGTGTAGCCGGCTTTCACCAAATCCGGGATGAGGTGCGCGCGGATGGCGTTGCCGTCCGCATCGTTGGGATAGAGGGCGGCCACCTTCTTGTTGGTCGGCAGCTTGCTCCACTGCGAGATGTAGGCATCGAAGAAGCTCTTCACGCCGAAACTGAAATGGTAGGTCCATTTGAAGGGCGACGGTGCGCCGGGTTTCGCGCCCCGCCCGAAGTACCAGGCTTCCCACGGCACGATCGTCGAGAGGCACGGAACGCCGGCCGCCTCGCACGCGTCGGAGACCGGGCTGACGACTTCGGGTGTCGAGGTCGCCAGCATGAAGTCGATCCCGTTGCTGTTGATCAGTTCCTTTGCCAACTGGCCCGCGCGCGCCGGGTCCGATTGCGTATCCCGATCGAGGATCTCGACCGTATAGGTCTTGCCGCCGCTCACGAAGCCTTTGGCGAGCGCCTTGCGGACCAGGTCGATGACATACGGATCGCCTTCACCGAACGAGCCGAGCGGGCCGCTGCGCGGACTGATGAACCCGACTTTGAGCGTTTCGGCCGCATCGGCCGGTTTCCAGAGTCCCGGGATACCGGCCGCAAGGGCGACGCCACCGGCGCCCAGCGCCGCGGTTTTGACAAAAGTGCGACGTGAACTTCTTGTTGACAAGGAAGCCTCCTAAACGAGAGAGATTTCTTTCACGGAGTCGCTTAAACGGCTAGCACGTTTGCGGCTCGTTCGCCTCGCTCCTGGCCGGATCAGTCGGAAATCAGCGCAAAAAAGTTTCGCTTCAAAAACGGCCGGTTTTGTAGAAGAGCGGCGAGATCGATGCATCGGCTTCGGCTTGCCACAGGATCTCGGCGCGCTCACGGGCGAGTGCGCCGAGCGAGGGCCGTTGTTGCTCGATTTCCTCGGCGATGTGTTCCAGCGTCGTGAGTCCGGCGATGAGCTGGGCTCGATTGTCGATCCGCTCGGCGGCATGCCGGATCTTCAACTCGCGCAGGGCTTTTTCGTTGATGGCCGGCTTGCCGTCGCGCGGCTGCTGGCGGAATTGCTGCTCCAGGTTGCGACGCCAGGTCAGCAAGTGATCCGGTAACGGCGCGTAGCGAACGGCCGGCCAGCCCACATCCGCCGCGCTCGAGAGCCCGACCGAACGCAGCAGGCCGCGATCCTGCGCGCCGATATCGGAGATGCGCGCGCCGGCGACCGTCTGGCTCTTGAGGAAATCGTGCAGTGCCTGCGCGTCGTGCTCGCGTTCGAGTCGCGCCAGCTCGGCGTCGTAGCGCGCGCGCTGGTCGAGCAGGTGCCGCCGGACCGCCGCCAGCCGTTCGCGCTCTTCGACGAACGCCGATCCGCGTGCGACGCGGCTCCAGCGCCGCGCAACCGCCTCGTACGACTCGCGCGCGGCCGTGCGCCGCTTCCAGCGCTCGCGCGCGACCGTGCGCGCGTCCGGCCGCAAGACCGCCGCGATCACGAGCCACACGGCGAGCGCCGCCCATGCGGCGGCCGCCCACGGCCGGGCGAACATCCAGATCGCGAGCGCGGGCAAGCCGGCGAGCAGCGCGCTCTGCAGGTAGGCCGAGCGCAGCCGCGGTGTCCAAAGTCCGAGCGGCGCGCGGCGATAGCGCCGCGTCTTGCGAATCACCGGGTCGAACGGCGGGGGTGTCAGGCGTTCGATCTGAGCCCACACGCGCTCCACGTCGTCGTTCGTGAATCGCTGCCAAATCGAATCATCGACCGGTGCCGTCGGCGCAGCGAGTTGCGGTCCGGAAAAATACGCGAGCCCGCGGCGTTCGAGCGCGCACCACGGGCAATCGCGGCCGCGCACGAAACGATGCGCGCGATTGGTCTTACAGGTAACGGTCCGGCTCTTGAGATCGTGCAGCGCCGTCAGCCACGAACCGGCCGAGGGCCGCCGCTCGGGCTCGCCCAGGAACGCGTGTCTGAAGTGCGCCGACACCTGTGGCGTCAGCGCGGCCAAGGTCAGGCTGCCGGGCGGCGGGTGCAGCCCCATGCGCCGGGCCTCGGGCGCATAGAAGAAGCGCTTGGCCGCGACGTTCGCGCCGATCTCGGTTTCGTCGATGTGTCCGGGCAGCACCCCGGCGAAGGGATGTTTGCCCACGAACAGGAGCTGGAAGATCATCACCGCGAGCCCGAAGAGATCGTGCGCCGGGACGCGGTCGATACGCGAGAGGTCGCTGTGCTGCAACTCCGGCGGCTGATATTCCGGCACGCCGACGTTGCAACGGAAGACGGTTGCCCCGGTCCGCATCTGAAAGCTGTCGCAATCGATCAACCGGGCCGTCGAATCCCGGTCGACGACGACGTTGGTCGAGTTCACGTCGCCGATGATGACGTTGCGCGAGTGGAGCACATCGAACGCGCGCGCCAAGTTGATGGCCGTATGGATCAAGAAGGCCCAGTGCGCGTTGGGGAAGAGCGTTTGGCGTTGGCGGGGGCCGATGAGGTCGTGCAGTTGATGGCGCGCGGTCACCAGCGGCATCGTGAAACCGACCGGCTTCGACTTATGGTAGAGCGTCCCAATCGGCCAGGCCGCGACCGAGCGCAGCGCATCGTCGCCGCTGCTGACCATCGCTTCGAGCTTCGCGACGTGCTGGTCCGTCAGCGGCTTGGAGTAGATCTTCGCGACCACGCCGGGGTGCTCGTTGGTTGCGTAGACCGAACCCTCGCCACCCTGACCGAGCTTCGCTCCGATCGTCAGGACGGCACCCGACGAATCATGGAACTTCATTCGTGCGGTCTTCCTAGCGGCGTACAGGTCTGGGCTTTGCGCCGCTTTCAACCCGGCCGGGCGAAGTTCATGCGTCGCCAAGGCCAACGAGCGACTGAAGCGATGGCCGGACCCGAAGGCGAACGGGGCGTCCATGCGTGCCAAAGGGCCCAAGGCCAAACCGTCCCAGCCGCCGGCGCGGCGAATGATCGTGGGCTTCGGCGTCTGGCTGATCTGGTGGCTTGCGCTGAGGTGCCCGGGCTGGGGTATCCTCGGGCTCGCCGCATTCGTCAGCATCGCGGAGTCCTGGCCGCTGTATCAAGCCTTCCTCGAGGTGCGCCAAGGCCGCCGCAAGTGGGTCAAGCCGCCGGGCTACGCCATCGCCCTGTACGGGATCGGGTCGATCTGGTTCGTCCTCTTTCTGACCGCGTTTTTCATCGTCCCCTGGTTCGGTCCGCACGCCGGGGCCGCGTTCAAGGCGGCGGAGTTCTTCGCGGCCGGCTCGCTGGTCGCGGCTTTGGGGTTGACTTGGTGGGTCGGTTCGGGCCGCTAGCGGCACCCAGCCGGAATTCGGGTTCCCGTCTGTGACTTGCCGACTTGACCCTGGGGACGCCGTCCCGTAGGATTTGGCAACGTGGGGCTATCGGCGTTGGTCCGGTAGCCGGGCTTTTTTGAGGATGCGATGGATCAAAATACCCAGACGCCGTACATTGAAGAAGCACCGGTCACCGCGACCGGAGGATTCGCCGCCGTCGAGTTCGCCGAGAACCCCGAACCGCGCTGCGCCTGCATCTTGTTGCTGGACATCTCCGGGTCGATGCAAGGTCCGCCGATTACCCAGCTCAACCTGGGCTTGAAGTCTTTCAAGGACGAACTGCTCACCGACGCGCTGGCGGCCAAGCGCGTCGAGATCGCGGTCATCACGTTCAGCGACGCGCCGCGGCTGGCGGTCGATTTCACCGACGCGGCGAGCTTCGACCCCCCGACGCTCAGCGCGGGCGGCCAGACGGCGATGGGGGCGGCGATCTGGGATGCGCTCAGCCGCCTCTCGGTGCGCAAATCCACCTACCGCAGCAACGGCGTCGCCTACTACCGCCCGTGGGTGTTCCTGATCACCGACGGCGAGCCGAGCGACGACTACCTAGCGGCGGCCAAGGAGGTCCACGACGGCGAGGCGCGCGGGGCGTTCTCGTTCTACGCGGTCGGCGTCACCGACGCGAACATGCAGAAGTTGGGGCAGATCGCGCCGCCCAACCGCCCGCCGGTCAAACTCGATGGCTTGCGCTTCCGCGAACTGTTCGTGTGGCTCTCGAAATCGATGCGCACCGTGTCCCGCTCGAACATCGGACAGAGCATCACCCTCGATGCGCCCGGGTGGATTACGACCGAAGCGTGACCTGGCGATACGTTGACGGCTTCGCCGTCGGCACGTCGCATGTCGACCGGGATATCCCCTGCCAGGATCGCTGTGTGTCGCGCGTGCTCCGAGGGGCCGACGGCGGGGACGTCTTCGTGTCCGTCGTCTCGGACGGCGCGGGCAGCGCTTCGCGCTCGGACGTTGGAGCGCAGGTCGTCTGCGACACGCTGATGCGCTGTGTGACGGAGTGCGTACCCGCCTGCGCCGATTTGGACGAGCTTTCGGACGAACTGCTCGGGTCATGGTTTCTCGAAGTGCGCAACGTCCTGCGGGCCGCCGCCCTGGCCGCGGACGTGAACGTGCGCGAGTATGCCGCGACCGCGGTGCTGGCCCTGGCGGGGGAACGTCAGACGCTCTGCGCGCAGATCGGCGACGGCGCGATCGTCGTGCGGCGCGCGCCCGACGAGCCGTTCGAGATCGTGATGTGGCCCCAGAGCGGCGAGTACGCGAATCAGACCTACTTCGTGACCGACGACGATGCGCCCAAGCACCTCGAGATCCGGCGCGACGGGCATGTCTCCGATTTGATCGCGTTTTCGGACGGCCTGCAGTCGCTGGCCCTGCAACTCTCCACGCGCAGCGCGTATGGGCCGTTCTTCGATCCGCTGGTGCGGGTCGTTCGCGCCGCCGACGGCGCGAACGGCAAGCTGGGCGAGGCGCTGATCGCGTACTTGAACTCCGATGCGGTCAACGGGCGCACCGACGACGACAAGTCGCTCGCGATCGGGTGCCGCGTGTCGAGCGGTGACTGATGTTCCGCGACGCTTCCGGCGCCACGGTCACGATCCGCAAGAAACTCGGTGAAGGCGGCGAGGGGGTCGTGTTCGCGATCAGCGAGCGCAGCAACGTCGTCGCGAAGATCTACTCGAAGCCCTTGAGCGACCGGCAAGTGGCGAAACTCGAACAGATGGTGTTCGTCGGCGACGACACGCTGGGCTCGGTTGCCGCCTGGCCGACCGGGATGCTCTACAAAGGGGCGCGCCCTGTCGGCTTCACGATGCCGCTCTTGACCTCGCAGCACCCGCTGCACGACTTGTTCGGCCCCAAGCAGCGCCAGACGCTCTTCCCCAACGCGCATTGGAAGTTTCTCGTCCATACGGGGATCAATCTGGCGCGCGCGTTCGAGGTGCTGCACGAGCGCAGCATCGTCGTCGGCGACGTGAACTCGAACAACGTCGTCGTGTACGGGGATTCGACGGCCCGGCTGATTGATTGCGACAGTTTTCAGATCCAGAACAACGGCACGGTCTTTCGCTGCAACGTCGGCGTGGCCGAATATCAGCCGCCCGAATTGCAGGGCCGCGACTTCTCGCAGATCGACCGGCTGCCCCAGCACGACCTCTTCGGTCTTGCCGTCATGATCTTCCAATTGCTGTTCGTCGGCAAGCATCCGTTCGCGGGCGTGTTGCCGGCCAACATGCGCGGCAACGCGGCGATCGGGGCCAACGTCGCGGCCCGGCGCTACTTCTATGCCGCGGAGTGCCGCCGGCTCGGGCTTGCGCCGCCGCCCGGGAGTTTGGCGCTGACGGCGATCACGCCGGAGATGTCGCAGCTCTTCCGCTCCGCGTTCTTGGGAGATCCGGCGCACCGGCCGAACGCGGCGATGTGGCGCACGGCGCTGGGCGAACTCAAGAACAAGATCGTGGCCTGTCGCGCCAGCCCGGCCCATCACTATCGCCGCGGCACGGCCTGTCCGTGGTGCGCGCTCGAAGGCGGTGGGCTGTACTATTTCAACAGCGCCGACGCCACGGGCGCCTTGGACGATTCCATTTGGAAACGCGTCAGCGATGCCGATATCGAGCGCGTGTGGTCGGAGATCGCCGCCGTCCGGCCGCCGCCGCCGCAAGGCAATCCGAAGATCGTCCGGACGCGAACCTACGCCAAGGCGCCGCTCAACCTGTATACGAAACGGCGCCGGATCGCGTACGCTGCCGGAGCGGTTACGCTGCTCGTCGCGATGGCCGTCGTGTGCTTCATCCACCATCCCGTGTTCGCGATCTACCTCGCTTTCGCGGGCCTGTTGGCTGCCTTCGGATTCCGGCCCGATGCACGCGCCGTCGCCGATCGAGCCTGGAAACGGCGCGACCGCGCGCGCCGGACCTTTCGCGCGGCCGAAGAAGCCTGGATCCAGAACGCTCGCAACGAGCGCTTCACCCAAGAATTGGAGCGTTTGCAGCAGGCGAAGCGACGACTCGTGGGCCAGCGTGCGCGCTACGACGCCGAGCTGACCGGTTTGCGCCGCAACCGCCAGAAGAAAGAGCGCGAAGCGTTCCTGGAACGGCATCAGATCGTCCGTAGTAATATCCCCGACGTGAACCCGCACACGCATGCGCTGCTGCTCACCTTCGGGATCGAGACCGCAGCCGATGTGACCCAAGCGCGGCTCGATGGAGTGCCGGGACTCGGGACCGGGGCAAAGTTCTATCTGATGAACTGGCGCCAGGCCGTCGAGCAGCGCTTTCGCTACGATCCGAAGAAGGCGCTCGATCCGCAGGTCCTAAGCGACCTCAAGCGGCGGCACCTGCGCGAGCGATCCGACACCTGGGGGGCGCTGGTGGGCGGCACGGCGGCGCTGCGCCGGATCGTCACCGAAATCGAGGGCCGGCGTGCGGCTCTCGAACGGGAAGCGCGCGCGCGCGCCGAGGAGATGTGGCAGGCCGAGGCCGACGCGGATATCTCCCCGTTGCTCTACTGGACGATCTTCGTTTAACGCCGGCTCAGGTGTGGCCCGAATTCGAGACCGAGGGTCCGGCGATCAGGGCTGGGTGGACCCCGGTGTCGATTCCCAGCCCAACACGCGGGCGATGAGTTCGCTGCGGTTCTTGGCCCCGGTCTTTTCGAGCATGCTGTTGATGTGATCTTGAACGGTCGACGACGTGATGTGCAGTTGCTTCGCGATCTGGTCGAGGTGATTCCCGTCGAGGAGTAAGGCCAGCACCTGGACCTCGCGCGGCGAGATATGATACCGCGTCGCCGCACCGCCCAGCGACTTGGGCGGCTGAAAGCGGTCGATCCGCACGCCGATGAACAGTCCCGACGGTCCGGTGAGCGGCTGCGTTCGAACGACCAGAAACGGGACCGGATGCGCCACGCCCAGAGATTTCTCCGAATCATCCGACCAGGCGGCGGTCAATGCGCGGACGGTCTCTTCCAGCACGGCCGGCAGCCGCTCCGCCATCCGGGTGTGAAGACCCGTCAAAGCGATCCGGCGCTGGTCGCCGGAATTCCAGGCCAAGACGATCTGGAGGTCGCGGTCGAGGACATAGAACGCCCCCTCCGTCTCTTCCTCGGGGGCAACTTGGGATCGCCCACTGGGCGCCGCCTGCTCCGGGCCCGGCTGGAGGCGGAGTCCCGAAAGCCGGTCGGAGACCGCGTCCAGCGCCAGCGTCAGCAAGCGGATCTCGGTGGAAGTGAAGGGCCCGAGCGCCGCTGTCCGCAGGAGCGTCAGGATACCGAAATTCGACCGCACATCGGAAAAGAGCAGCGTGATCCCGCTCTCGAACTCGTCGATCGGCCCGAGCGTCGCCGAGATGCGCGGTCCCCGGGGCGATTTCGTGCGCTGGCGCTTGAACTCGTCGGTGAGGCGCGCCATCTCCCCTCCGTTGGAGTGCGAGCCGTAGAGAGAGATGAGATCGCCGCTCGGCCCCACGCGCGCAAAGGTCCAGCGCGAGGTGGAAACGACGTCGAGAATACCCGTCAGGATCGGATAGAGGGGATCCGAGGTGGGAACGACCTCGTGCGCTGCAAGCGACTGACCGGCGCTGGAGGCGGCGCCGGGCTCGTTCCCGGGGTTTTGAAGAGGACCGGTGTTCTCGGGCCGCCCACTTCGATCGGCCTTTTTCACGATACTTTTGTCACAATCCCAGTGCTAGACTACGACTAGGTTCGACGCGCGGTCCTGGATGTACCCGCTATTCCGCGTTTCGGCCCTGGCCGCGTTTCCGGGTTCGCGCCCGTCGCTTTTGAAGGCATCTCAGGTATGGCTCGCATTTGCGCATTCACCGGTAACGCCGGAACCGCGGTGGCCGTATGACGGTCGCCGCAGTTCGTGGGCTGATCCGTGCCGAGCGCGGCGAGTTCGACGAACGGGCCGCGGCTCCGGCTGTTACGTCGTGGAGTTCGGCTGCGGGTCGCGCGCGTCACGGCGGCGATTGGTGCGAAGTGGTGCCGGTCTCCGAACACGCGGTGGTCTTGAGCGTCGGCGACGTGGCGGGGCACGGCGCGGCGGTCGCCGGGACGATGGCCGTCATGCGCGAGTCGCTGTTGCGCGCAATTCACGATATCCATGTCCCCTCGGATATCCTCTCCGCGATCAATGGAACCGCGCTGCGGCACGGCGGCGGAGCGCTCGTGACGGCGATCGTTGCCCTGGTCGACAGCCGCCGGCGGACGCTCACCTTCGCGAGCGCCGGCCATCCGCCGCCGTTGATGAGCACCGGCGACCGGCACGCGTTTCTGGCGCATTTGCCCGCCGACTTGCCGCTCGGCGTTTTCCCGTATCACCGCGCGGCGAACTACGTGCTCACGCTCCCCTCCGACGCGCTGTTGGTTCTCTACACCGACGGCATCACCGAACACGACCGCGATCCCGTGCGCGGTGAAGCCGAACTCGTCGAGGCCACGCGCGTCGTGTACGCTCGACCCGAACTTCATGCCGCGCGCGCGATCGCCGATCACGTGCTGGCAAAGAAGCGCGGTACGGACGATGCGGCCACGATCGCGCTACGCATGATGCCCGCCGGAGGCTGATTCCGCGTCGCGGCCGGCGGCTGGAACCGATGGCCGGGGTGGTGCGAGGCAGACGCGATTGCGACCGGCTGCTTTGGCGGCGAACAAGGCTTCGTCGGCACCGTCAGGAGTTGTGCGAGCATCACGATGAGGCCGATGGCCGGCAGAAATACACCGACGCTGGGGATCGAAGGCCTCCCGGCAGGTCTCACGATCCACGTTCGCCCGGCGTGCGCTTCCTTCTTGCCGGGAAGCGGCCGGCGGCGCTGCCGAGGGGCATGCGTCCCGTGGAGGGCGGTGATCGCCGCGACCCGAATTCGGCGGGTCGCACGCCGGAGGACATCGGTCGTGCTGGCGTAGCTCAGTGGTAGAGCACTTCATTGGTAATGAAGAGGTCGCGGGTTCAATCCCCGCCGCCAGCTCCAGTTGCGAAGCGGTTCCTTGAACGGGGAGCCGCTTTGTTTTGCCGTAGGGAACGCGTGTGTCTTTGGCTAGCGCGAGTTGGGTCCCGGCGACCAGCGGCTCCGGATTCAACGTCGACAACTTGCCGCTGGGAATCTTCGAGGACGACGAAGGCGTGCGCGCGGGGGTTGCGATCGGCGCGTCGGTCTGCGACTTGGACGCGCTCGTCCGGGGCGGCTTGCTCGATGAGCCGGCGCTGGCCGGCGCGCCGACGCTCAACCCGTTTCTGGCGGCCGGACGCGCGCGGTGGGCGGCACTGCGCGCGCGGCTGACCGAGCTGTTCACCGTTCCCACCGGAGAAGAACGGGAAGCGATCGAGTCGGCGCTCGTGCCGCGCGGCGCGGTGCGGATGCGGCTTCCGATCGTGGTACGCGATTTCGTCGACTTCTATTCCTCGATCGAGCACGCGACCAACGTCGGGCAACTCTTTCGTCCCGAGAACCCGCTCACGCCGAACTATCGGCATCTTCCGATCGGCTACCACGGCCGGGCCAGCACAATCGTCGTCGACGGCACGCCGATCCGGCGACCGCACGGGCAGCACAAGCCCTCCGGCGCCGGCGGACCGGTCGCCGGCCCCACACGCATGCTCGACTTCGAGTTGGAGCTGGCGTTTCTCACCGGCGGTCCCGATACGGCCCAGGGCCGGCCGGTGCCGATCGACGGCGTCCGCGAACACGTTTACGGCTACGTGCTGCTCGACGATTGGAGCGCGCGCGACATCCAAGCCTGGGAATATCAGCCGTTGGGTCCGTTCCTGAGCAAATCGTTTGCGACGTCGATCTCGCCGTGGGTCGTTTCGCTCGACGCCCTCGAACCGTTCCGCGTGCCGGCTCGCACGCTCGAACCCGCACCGCTCGCGTATCTGCAAGCGCGCGACGACTGGGCCTACGATATCCAGCTCGCGGTGCTGCTGCAGAGCGCTGCGATGCGCGAACGGGGCGAGCCCCCGGTGACGATTTCGCGCACGAACTTCCGCAGCATGTATTGGAACGTCGCGCAGCAGCTCGCGCACATGACCTCGAACGGCTCGATCGTCGGCGCGGGCGATCTCTTCGGGAGCGGAACGATTTCGGGGACGCAGGCCGGGAGTTACGGAAGCCTGCTCGAACTCACCGCGCGCGGGGCGGAGCCGCTGCTGCTCCCCGGCGGCGAGCCGCGCGGGTTCTTGCTCGACGGCGATACGGTCATTCTGCGCGCGCAGGCCGTCGCCGGTTCGCGCTGCGTCTCGTTCGGCGAGGTCAGCGGAACGATCGTCGCCTAGTGCCTCCGGCTAGCCGAGTTTTCCGACTCCGGCTTCAAGTAGATTCCAGGCGGTCGCCCCGAACTGATCGCGTTCCGTGGCGTAGAAGTCTTTGAGCCTTGCGCGGAACGGTGCCGGATCGACCGTGTTCAGGACCATGCCGCGGCGCACGAGCTTATCGGCGAGCGAGGCGTTGAGGAGTTCGGTTTCGCGGCGGTTCGAGAGCGCCATCGTATTGATCGCGTTGCGCAAGATCGTCTGCAGATCCGGCGGCAGCCCGTTGAACGCGGCGGCGTTTGCAACGACCCAGAAGTTGGACCACATGTGGTTGGTGACCGAGAGATACTTCTGAACCTCGTAGAGCCGGTAGGTTTCCAGAATCACGAACGGGTTCTCTTGCGCGTCGACCACATGCGTTTGAAGCGCGGTGTACATTTCACTGGCGTTGATCGGGGTCGGCGACGCACCGAGCGCCTTGAACATGTCGACCCAGATCCGCGTGGGCGGCGTACGGATTTTGAGCCCGTTCAGGTCGCCGACGTCCCGAACCGGATGCGTGCTGGTCGTGATCTGGCGGAAGCCGTTCACCCAGGCGCGCTCGAAGGTGACCAGGCCGCCCTTCGCGTCGAGCTCCTTGCGGATCGCGGCGCCGAGCGGTCCGTCGAACACGCGCAGCGCCTCTTCCTGGTTGTGAAAGGCGAAGCCGACCGCCTCGATCCCGGCGATCGGCGCGACGTTCGCGTAGATGCCGCCGTAGCCGGAGTAGAGTTGGATCGAGCCGGACCGGACTTGGGCGAGCATCGCCGTGTCGCCGCCCAACACGTTGTTGCCGTACAACTCGATCGCGAGGCGGCCGTTGGAGGCCTTCGCGACCGCGTCACGGACGCGCACGGCGTTGACGTTGAGCGGATGCTCCGTTTGCGTCGCGTGTCCCCACTTGAACGTGAACTCGGCTGCGCGCGCACGCGACGGCAGGACGGCGATCGTGGCCAACGCCGCGGCGGAGCCCGCGACGAACCGGCGGCGGCTGTGCTTCATCGCGCTAGATCGGATCGTGGAAGCCTAGGGTGATCATCGCTTCGCTCTGCCGGCGCGCCTCGCGGAAGCGTTCTTGAGCTTCCGGCGCGGCGTTCGCCGGCTCGGCGAGCAAGCGCGCCAGCTCTTCGTCGAACAGCGCGCTCACCTCGGCGGCGGTATGCATGCCGTGTTTGATGCGCTGGGTGATCATCAAGCGATAGATGCGATCGGTGGCGAGATCTTCCATATAGCCGTCGAGCAGCGAAGCGCCCAGGCCGGTCAGGTACCCGTTGCGATAGCGGATGACCGTGCGCACCGCAGCGCGCGTGCCGCCGGTCGACTTGCTGCCGACACCGGCGATCGAGGGCCGCAGGTCGGGCGTTTTCGTCGCGCCGGGTTTGCGGGCCGCAATCTGGTTGGGTTCGGGGAACTGGACGACGGCGACGGCGTTTTGATCGGGATGCCCCGTCCAGGCCCCATCGAAGAGACAGCGCGCTTCGTTCTTCTTGTCGTTCTCGAGGTTGGCCAGCGCGCGCGCGTTGAGTTCGGGGTTCGTACGATCGGGGAAGAGCGCCGTCATCCCGCCGATGGCGAGTAGTCCGTGCGAGTGACAGACCTCGGGGATGCGCTCGCGCAGGTTTTGGAAAAACGCGACGTCGGTGGGGATCGTGTTCCGATCCGGCAGGACCCAGTTGGGATCTTCGAGGTTGTAGTGGATGAGGCTCGCCATATAGTCCCAGCGCCCGAGGTTGAGCCCCAGCAGATGGTCGCGCAGGTTGTAGGCGAACTCTTCGATCTGGTAGGCGAAGTTGTGCGCTTCGACCAGTGCCATCGCGGCGATCGCTTTGGGATCGAGGCCTTTCGCGCGGGCGACGGCTTGGAAGACGTCGCGCCACCACAGGCCTTCCTCGGCCGTCTCGCTCTTGGGGATGTAGATCGCCAGCGGGTGCTTGAGTTTCGCGAAGTCGAGTTTGTAGACGAGCAGCGCGAGATCGAACAGCGATGCCGAGGTGGGCTCGCCGAGCACGCCGGCTTGCGAGAGATGCAAGCCGCGCACGCGCGTCCACAGCACGGTCGGCGAGGGCTTGATCGCCACGACGATGCCGCCGCGCTTCTGATCGACGTAGGTCAGTTCGCCGTAATAGGCCTTGATCGCGTTCTCGATCCCCAGCAGCGTGTGATCGAAGGTATTGGCCATCGAATCTTCGAGATCGATCATGACGCCGGGGGCGCCCGAGTTGAGCATCTTCACGACCAGTTCGTGGTCGTCGGCCGGTCCGGTCATCTGATTGCGCTGATCCGCGACCCATGCCGGGATAGAGATGCGCCAGTCGCCCTGGGCCTCCGAGGCGGGACGGTACTGCGGGAGCCGGCCGGCATGGCTATCCGCCATCAGCGTCTTGCGGATTTCGATCGCGGCTTGCTGGCGCGGTGTGAACGCTTCGTGGAGCGGCCGGTAGAAAGCGGCGAAGCCCTCCGGCAGGTCGCGTTCGAGCGAGAACCCCGCGGGGGCGGTGCTCATCGGGGGGATATGGCGCGTCTGGGTGTGCTGCATGGGCCGTCGCTTTCGTCCCGGGATGTGTCCCTCCCGTCAGCGAACGCCCGTTACGCGCGCGCCCGTAGCTCAATGGATAGAGCGAGGCACTCCTAAGGCCGAGGTTGCTGGTTCGATTCCAGCCGGGCGCACCAGGTCTCCGTCACTCGCGTTCGACCGAGACGATGACGGGGTCGCCGTCGCGGTCGATCTCCGCGACGAAGAGGAGCGGGCGGCAACACACGGGGCAGTCCTCGACGAAGCGCTGGCGCCGGCCGCCGGTCGGATCGATGCCGACCGCGTTCTCCTCGAAGCAGGACGGGCACGTATAGGCGACATCCGGGACGATCGGCATCGCGAGCAGGCCCCTTACGGCTCGAGCGCGCGCATGCTGACCATCCCGGCGAACGCGGCACCGATCCCCAGGACGACCGAGCCGGCAACGTAGCCGGCGGCCGTCAACCAGAGCCCGCTCGAGGCAAGCGAGAGCGCCTCGAACGAAAACGTCGAGAACGTGGTGTAGCCCCCGAGGATCCCCGTCGCCAGAAAATAGCGCCAGAGCGGGGAGAGGTCGGCGCGGCTCTGAGCGATCTGCAGCACGGCGCCGATCAGGAACGACCCGCTCACGTTGATCAGCAACGTCGAAGTGAAGGCCAGTCCGGCCCCGGCCCGCGCCACTACGAACTGCGTGAGGAGGTACCGCAGGATGCCGCCGAGCGCCGCCCCGAGCCCAACGACGGCGATGATGCGAACGTCGATCACCGGGCCGGCTTCTTCGAGCTGCGGTGGATGACCGTGACGTCTTCGATCGTGATCAACCCGTCGTGGACGAGGTCGCGCAGCTTGGGCAGGAAGGCGTCGATCGCCACCGCGCTGTCGATGATCTCGATAACGATCGGGAGGTCGGCCGAGAGGTCCACGATGTGGGCGGCATGGACCACCGAATGAGCGCCGTAGCCTTCGATCGCTTTGAAGACCGTCGCGCCGCCGAGCCCCGCTCGCCGGGCGCTCTCCACGATCGCCGCAAAGAGCGGCTGGGGGCCCTTGTGGTCGCTTTCGCCGATATAGATCCGAACGCGGCGCCCCGGGTCGGGCGGGGTATCGAACACGGTCTCGGCCATGATTGGTCCCTCTCGAGAGCGGGCAGGCGGCGGACGGGCGTCCGGCCTTGGCGATTGGTCCCGCCCGTGGCCTTGCCCGTCCGTATCAGGGTATGCTATGATCGGTCCCTCGAACGGGCCCGGCCCGTTTTCTTCATGTTCGGCGCTTGCGCGCCTCTCACGGATTCTTGCAATGGCGAAAAAAGAAAATCGCGTCATGGTTACGATGGCCTGTACCGAGTGCAAGCGCCGCAACTACAACACGCAGAAAAACAAGCAACACACAACGGAGCGCCTCGAGCTCAGCAAGTACTGCCGCTGGTGCCGTTGCCATCGTTCCCACCGCGAAACGAAGTAATCCGACGCGGTCTGGCGCGCAGAGGGCGGTAGCTCAATTGGTAGAGTTGCGGTCTCCAAAACCGTCGGTTGCAGGTTCGAGTCCTGTCCGCCCTGCCAACGTCTTCCGGTAATGAATGTAGATGAAGCCAACGATCAAATCTGGTAAGCCCTCCGCCCAACGCCCCGCACAACAGCGCCCGGGCGCAGCCGCCACGACGACGACCGCGCGTTCCGCGCGCAACACGAACGCGATCGAGTTCGTAAAGAGCGTGGGCCAAGAGATGAAGCGCGTGACCTGGCCGTCGCGCGAAGAGTGGGTTACCGCCACCTTGCTCACGATCGGCCTGGTCCTCGTGGTCGGCGTCTATACCGGCGTCCTCGATTGGATCTTTCGCGAGCTCTTCGCGCTCGTTTCGGGGGATAAGGGTCGCTAGATGAGCGACGACGTTCGAACTCCGCGCCGCACCGGCGGAAGCCGAAGGGACGGCCGCTCCGGCAGCCGTCGCCGTGAAGGCGAAGGACGAGCGCAAGAAGTGGTACGTAATCCACACGTACTCGGGCTACGAGAACAAGGTCAAGGCCAACCTCGAACGCCGCATCCACTCAATGGCGATGACCGACAAGATCTTCCGCGTCCTGGTTCCGATGGAAGACGAAGTCGAGTTCAAGGACGGCAAGCGCAAGATCACCCCGAAGAAAGTCTTCCCGGGATACGTGCTCGTCGAGATGGACATGGACGACGCGTCCTGGTACGTCGTGCGCAACACCTCGGGCGTAACCGGCTTCGTCGGCTCGCCGGGCTCGGGTGAAAAACCCGTCCCGCTGCAAGACAAAGAAGTCAAGACGATCCTCAAGCAGATGGGCATCGAGACGCCCAAGCTCAAGATCGACTTCGCCAAGGGCGACCGCGTCAAAGTCACCTCGGGCCCGTTCTTCGACTTCACCGGCATCGTCGACGAGATCCAGCCGGAAAAAGAAAAAGTCCGCGCCCTCATCTCGATCTTCGGCCGCGAAACCCCCGTCGAACTCGAGTTCTACCAAATCGAAAAAGTCTAACCCGAACCCAAACGCCCCGCCAACCGCGGGGCGTTTTTTTATCTAGCCCCGAGCCGCCACGATGTCATCGGCAAGCCGCCACGATGTCATCGGCAAGCCGCCACGATGTCATCGGCAAGCCGCCACGATGTCATCGGCAAGCCGCCACGATGTCATCGGCAAGCCGCCACGATGTCATCGGCAAGCCGCCACGATGTCATCCTGAGCCCGTCGAAGGATGGGCGTGCGAAAATCGGTGGCGCGCCCATGCCTCCCCTCGACAAGCTCAGGGCAGGCTAAAGTCCGAAGAGCAGTCGATATTTGGCAATTTCGATCGGTGCTGAGACAAATTCCCCGGGGATCTCTCCAAGCGAAAGCGATTCGGCCAGCAATCGTCGCTGCCAGCGATAAAAGCCGGCCGCCGGTCTCAGCCGGCTTTCCAATTCATTTCCTTGGTGGTGAAGTCGCGAAGGTTGAAACCTTCTTCGATCAAAATATCGGCGGGGTCAATGAAGCGAATCTCGCCAGCACGAATGTCAATTTTCTTCTTGGTTGCTGCTTCAGCCATGATGGCCTCCTTTGTTAAGTGTGAGTGATTAGTGTGATAGTGCTGCGGTAACGATGCCGAAGATCATTGCAGCGATGATGGTAAGAATCCACAAGAATGCCTGTATCGACATTGGCCTGTGAAGCGAATTAAAGTAGCCGCCTTCGTGTTCGTTCAAGTCTCCCATGTATGCTTTGCCTAGAACCAAGCACACGGCATAGATCAGAAAGAATGGATTGCGATATAGTCGGCGCACGAACGCCTCGCGTTCACGTTGCGCTTTGAGGACTGGCAGAAGAGGTGGCATTTAGGTTGCACCTTTCAATGGAATGCCATTTGGCTCTGCATGAGTCGTGTTAAGAGGCGGCTCCGTTTTGCTGGACACCGGATCAGCAAACATAAGTGGATGATGTCTGCGATTATGCCGCCTGCAACGCAGGCTGCTTGTAGTATGCCTCATCCGGCGTTTGCTTGTCGAGACTCGAGTGGGGACGTTCGCGATTGTAGAAGTCGATGTAGGCGGCGATCCCTAACCGCGCGTCGGCAACCGTCTCGTACGCGTGGAGATAGACTTCTTCGTACTTGATCGATCGCCAAAACCGTTCGACGAAGACGTTATCGCGCCAGCAGCCTTTGCCATCCATGCTCAACTTCGTAGCGATCTCCGTAAACACGTCGACGAAGGCGTTGCTCGTGAACTGCGAACCTTGATCGGTGTTGAAGATCTCGGGGCAGCCATGCTCGGCCAGCGCGGCTTCGAGTGTCGCGACGCAGAAGTCGGGCGTAAGGCTAATCGAAACGGACCACGCGAGCACCTTACGCGTTGCCCAGTCGAGAATTGCGAAGAGATAGATGAATCCGCGGCGCATCGGAATGTACGTGATATCCGCCGCCCACACGTGATTGGGCCGATCGATGACGACGTTGCGGAGCAGATACGGAAAGACCTGATGATCGGGATGCTTCTTGCTCGTATTTCGCTTGCGGTACAACGCTTCGATGCCCATCCGACGCATCAGCGTTCCGACGTGTCGCCGGCCGACCACAAAGCCTTCACGCTGCAAGAACAGGCGCAGCATCCGAGCTCCCAAAAAGGGACGCTCCAGATGCAATTCATCGATCCGCCGCATCATCGCCAGATCGCGGTCTGGCACGGGAGCCGCGTCATAGTACACCGATGAGCGCGCGAGCCCCAACATCTCGGCCTGGCGAATGACCGGCAGTTTGACGCCGTGTTCGATCATCGCTTTCCGCTCGAATCGCCGATGCGATCGAGCGCGCCGGATAAAAAATCGTTCTCGAGTGCCAACTGGCCAATCTTCGCATGGAGGTCCTTGATGTTCGGTCCCTCCGCTGCGCTCTTCTCGCCGGCAGTCTCGAAGACGCCCGCAGCCCGTTCGAGCAGCTGCGATTTCCACTGCGTGATTTGATTGGGGTGCACATCAAATCGCTCAGCAAGTTCAGCTAACGTCTTGTCGCCTTTAAGTGCGGCGACGGCCACCTTCGCCTTGAAGACTGCTGAGTGGTTCCGACGGGGTCGTCTCATGGACTGCTCCTCTTCGCTGGCCGTTTCTTCGACCAGCAGCGAGCAGACTCATCACTTATCCGACTGTCCGATTACCCGGAACCACCTCTTTACGGCAGAACCAGCAATACGGGCTAGGAATGCGTGAGACGTCAGATTCGACGATCATGGACATATTCTCGATCACCCCTGTGCCAGACGTGTGGCGCAGTCACAGCGCGTAGCCCGAGAGGGGAATCAGACTGACCCGGCTGGGGGCGGGCACTTCACGATTCATGCGACTGCGCGACCTCCGCAAGAAGGATGGGCCTTTCCGTGAAGAACCACGATACAGTGCCCGAATTACGGTCGTACGCCGTCATTTTGGAGCCCGACCCCGATGGTGGGTTTACGGCGTTGGTTCCTGCGCTTCCGGGGGTCGTGACGGAGGGTGAAACCGTCGCTGAGGCGCTTGCAAATGCCCAGGACGCCATTCGGCTTTGCCTGGAAGATCTGCGCGACCAAGGAACGCCGATACCGGCTAGCGATACGGGCGCGCGTCTGGAGCGGGTCGAAGTCGTCACCGGCGCCTAGAGCAGCCCCGATATGACGCGGTTGCCGCGCGTGACGGCGACCGAGGTGTTCCGCAAGTTGCAGCGGGCCGGCTTCGCAATCGTGCGGTCCAGCGGAAGTCCGAGCATGCGTCTCCGCGGCCCGTTTGAGCGTATCGAAGACGCTCGCGACCAAATCGTCGGCGGCCAGCCGTGCGGTTAACGTTCTCGCGACCGATGAGGTCGCGCTCCGTTGAAGCCGCTACTTCGAGTTCTACGCGCTGCTCGTCTATCGCGTTCTCGCGACCGAGGTCGCGCTCCGTTGATCGAGATAAACATAGACGCCGCGTCCTTGTGCCGTGCGCAATACCTTGGGCGTGACCGGCTTCGTCGGCTCGCCGGGCGTCGGTTCCGTCCCGCTCTTGACAATTCTGTCTAGTTTGAATAGACTAGTTTATATGAAGACGGTTGGGGTTTTTCATGCAAAGACGCACTTTTCGGCCCTGATCGAGGACGCCGAGCGCGGCGAGGTGACGCTCGTGACGCGGAACGGGAAGCCCGTTGCACGGATCGTCCCAGCCGACGGGGCGACGCGCCGCACGTTCGGATTCGATGACGGCCTCGGTTTCATCGCCGACGACTTCGATGCACCGCTGCCGGAAGAGGTCCTCGCGGCGTTTCAGGCATGAACTACCTGCTTGACACGCAGGTCCTGCTCTGGCTCTTCCTGCGTTCGAAGCGGCTGCCGAAGCCGGTGCTCGAGCAGCTTTTGGATCTGGCGCATGTCCTCTACGTTTCCGCAGCTTCGACTTGGGAGATCGCGATCAAAGCCGGAATCGGGAAACTCGCTTTACCTGGAGAGCCCGCGGCCTATCTGCCGGACCGCATCGCACGCGCCGGCCTCACCACTTTGCCGATTCTGCCCGCGCACACGTACGGAGTTTTCGGGCTCCCCGCCCATCATAACGATCCGTTCGATCGGCTGCTGATCGCACAAGCCCAAATCGAAGGACTGACGCTCGTTACGGCCGATTCGAACATCGCATTGTACGATGTCCGCACTCTCGTGATCTAGCCGATAGGATGTGATGCTCAGAGTTCGTCCGACGCCGGAGACCTCCGCGAGAAGGAGCCACGACTAGGGTCGTGCTGCGGGACGCGTCACGACGCGCAACTCGAATCAGGTAGCATCGGTCTCGTTGCGAAAGCGACGTTCCACACTGCGGGTCTCTTGCCTACGGCAGGCAGGCATCTCCGGGAAAGAGTCCGGCAGGACCAGCTTTGTCAGGTTTGTCATAGTTTGTCATGGTTTGTCATAACTTGTCATGAAAGTCCGCATCGGGTATGCTCGCGGGGTGCGCGACCACAACCCCTACCGCCCGCAACCCGGCAGCGAACCGCCCGCGCTGATCGGCCGCGAGCGGGAACTGAGCGTCATCGAGGCCACCTTGCGCGCCGCCCGCCAAGGGGGCTCGCTTCGGCCGACGGTGCTGACGGGCTTGCGCGGGATGGGCAAAACGGCGCTCCTGCGTCGCTCGCTCGCAATGGCGCGCGACGATGGTGCCGTGGTGCTCGAGATCGAGGCCTCGCCCGATGTCCCGCTCGCAGTCGCGCTGGCGGATGGATTGGCGGCGGCGAAACAGCACGTCTCCGTATCGGCGCGCATTCGCGCGATCCTCGACGGTCTGCGCCGGGCGATGCCCTCGGCGGCGCTCGATCTGCCGCACGACATGGGGTCGATCGAGTTGACCCTGCGCGGCACGGATGGCGTGGTTCCGCTGCGGACCGCGCTCGACGATCTCAATTCCGCCGTGCGCTCGCGCGGTTTGTATCTCGTGATCGCAATCGATGAGGTTCAGGAGGCCGCCGTCGGCGATTTGCGCGAGATCATCAAGGTCGTCCACGCCAGCGCCGGCACGCAAGCGCCGATCGTGTTTCTCGGTGCGGGGCTCACCAATAGCGCCGAACGGCTGCACGAAGCGCGAACCTACACCGAACGTTGGCGCTATCCGCGCCTCGAATGCCTCTCAGCCGAGCAGGCCGCTGAGGCCATTCGGCTACCGGCCCAAGCGCGCGGCGTGATCTTCGAGAGCGCCGCGCTCGACCGCCTGGCCGACGAGACGGCGGGATACCCGTTCTTCATTCAAGAGTATGCCTCGGTCGTCTGGATGGGCACGGAGGGGCCGGTCATCCGGTCCGAAGCGGTCGAACGCATCGTGCCCGGCGTTCAAGCTGATCTCGACGAGCAGTTCTACGCGTTGCGCTTCAACCGCCTGACCCCACGCGAGGTCCTCTACGCGCTGGCGCTCGCCGATCTGGGCGACGGCCCGCATCCGGTCCACACGGTAGCCGCGGTCTTCAATGCGCGCTCGCAGGACATCAGTTCGGTCCGCAATCAGCTCATCAAGAAAGAGGTTCTGTTTGCAAGCGCGCCCGGCTTGATCGAGTTTCGCATGCCGCTCTCGGCGCGCTACGTGCAGCGCAACCGTGCTGCGCTCGATCTGCGCGCCCGAGGCGTCTCGCTCCTCAAACCCGGCCCGGGGTGACGAACGTCATGTCGAACCTTGACGAACGAAACTTCCAGATCGGCCGGCCCGTAGGTCAGAATAGCGAAGGAGGTTCGCTCATGAAGACCATCGTCGCCAAGGCCGTCATCCTTAGTTCCATCGCGGTCATCGGGACGGCGCTCTTGCCGCTCTTCGCCCGCTTCTAGCCAGGCAGGAGACCACCGCTCCGCGGGAGTGTCTTACTTGGGTTCCGGCGTCCTCGGCGCGCGTGCCGCTTCGTCCGGTGGAGCACGATTCACCGGCGCGCGGTGCACGACCGCTACCGGATGGACGACCGCTGCAGGATGGACGACCGCTGCAGGATGGACGATCGCCGCTGGGTGCGCCGCCGGCGCGGCGTGGACGACCCGCGCAGGCTGCGCGACCGGTGCGGGACGGGCTGCCGGTGCGGGACGCGTTGCCGCCATGGGATGCACAACGACCGCCGCCGGATGAGCTGCGGGCGGGGCGTGGACGACCGGTGCCGTTTGCGCTACGGCTGCCGGAGGCGCCGCGGGCGCATGATACGCGGCGGGTTCGGGGCGCTTGGCGGGGATCCGATCGGGGCGCAGGGCGGCCGGCGCTTGATGTGAGGCCGGGAGGCGCAGTACGGCAGCCGGGCGTGCCGGCGGGGTCACGCGATCGCTCGGCTTGACCGCGACGAATCCCGCCCGGGGGCGCGCGGCACTGAGTGGAGCCGGCACGGCGAGAACGGCGGGCCGGTTGCGGTTGACGGTGGCGAGCAGCGCGCGATCCTGCGAGGCCGCTTGGATGTGCACGCGTTGCGCGGCCGTCAAGCCGAGATGCGGCGCTCTTGCAACCAACGCTTCTCGGGCCGTCGGACGAGCCTGCAACCCGCTGCCGCCGTTGAAGCTGACGCGCGTCGTCGCATTATTGACATACACGGTACGGTCGATGTAGACGTTGCGCACGATCGTGACGTTGACGTGCGAAACATACGTGTTGTATTGGAACACGTTGCCCGACCAGCGGCCGCCGACATAGCCGCTGCCGTAGTATCCGGCTCCGTAATTGACGCCGCCGTAGAAGCCGACGGCCGTGGCCCAATAGCCGCGATTCCACGCATAGAAGCCGTCGTTCCGGTGCCAGTAGCCGGGGGTCCAAAGATAGCCGGCCCGCGGTGCCTGGACCCAGGTCCCTGGAACCCAAAAATACCCGTTCGAGCCCCAGGCCCAATAGCCGGGCTGCCACAACTCGTTGGGAGCCGGTGCTTCCGGTTGTTGGTAGACGGGCAACGGGGGAGGCGGCGTATCGAGATACTGGTCGTCGTCGTCAGCGGTCGCCGCGGGTGCGGCCTCCGCTGAAGCGCTTTGCCCGTTCATGTCGATGGCGACGACGCGATTGGTCTCATCCCACGCGACGCCGGCACCGAGTGCCTCCGAGATGAATCGCAGCGGCACAAAGGTGCTCTCGCCGACGATGAACGGCGCCACATCGATGGTCTTGATCTCGCCGTCGACCGTTGCTTGCGTCGAACCGATCTGCAGCGTGATATCGCGACCGTTGCCGGTCGCGTTGATCGTCCCGCCCGCATAGTCGACGCTCGCACCGAGTCGCTCGAAGACGCCGCGCAGCGGAACGAATACGCGCCCGGCCTGAACGATCGGCGGGGGCGAAAAACTCGTCGCGGTACCGTTGATGGTGACCGTGACGGCGTCTTGCGCGGTTGCCGGGAAAGCCGAAAACAGACAGGCGGCGAGTGCGCTAGCCGTTCCGATACCGACCCGTGCGAAGAAATTCGGGCGCAAAGCATCCTCCAGAAATCGGACCGGCTCCTCGCTCGCTTGTCGTCGACGCGAACCGTCTCAATCTCATTCCCAGGAGAGCCGCATTCCATGCGCGACCGCGCCCGGCGAGTTTACGGCTCGAAGCCGGCGTTGTGCAGCGCCTGGAGCTTATCGACGCCCAGATGGCGGTAGCCGTGTTGCGCGAGCCGGCTGACGAAATCGGGATCGACGCCGGTGTTGTTCAGGTCGATCATCTCGCCGGCGGATAAGCTCGAATCCGCAGCCGCGTAGCCGAGCACGCTTTCCGCGGAAAGCCCGTGATTCGCGAACTCGATGATGTCGCCGACGCCGCTCGACGGGAACACGCGCGCGATGGCGCGTACGAGGTCGGCCGAGACGCCGTGGTCGTGGATCGCGATCAGGTCGGCGATCGAGCGATCGTTGTTCGGTAACACGATGATATCGCTCGCCGAGATGCCGTGATTGGTGAGTTCGACCAGAACTTCGGTATCGACGGGCGCGTAGCCGTTGGCGACGAGTGCGGCGAGCAGGGCGCCGCCGGAGGAAGGCTCGGTGACGACGACGACCGGCCGCGCGACGGGAACGACGTGCGCGATGCGCGGCAGGCCCAGGCGTGCCATCCCAAAGGCGACGCCGACGACCGCGAGCACGAAGAGCACGCCTTTCGCACTCACGCCGCCGCGCCGGTCGAGATGATCGTCGAGGGCGTGGTTGACGCGGCCGAACACATCCGATGCGCCGAAACCGGGCGCGGTTGCCATGCGCCGCGCGTTGACGGCGCGTTCGACGACGGCGGCCAACATGCGCGCGTAGGCCGTGCGGTCGCCCGTGCGCCGGATCGCAACGTCGTCACACGCGCATTCGCGGGCGATCTCGACTTGCCGCGCCGCGATCGCGAGCGCGGGGAAAAAGAAGAAGACGGCGCAGACGGCCTGCATCGCGGCGTTGGTCCAGTCGTCGAAGCGCGCGAGGTGGCCGTGTTCGTGGGCGACGATGCGGGCCAGATCGGCGCGATCGAGCGATTCCACGTCGGCTTGCGGCAGGAGGATCATCGGGCGCAGGAAGCCCGCGGCGCAAGCCGTGCCGATTTCCGAGGAGAGCGCGACGCGCGTATCGCGCCGGTCCGCGAGCGGGACGAGCGCCCGCAGGTGCGGCGCGGGAACGGCGTTGCGTTTGAGCCGGAACAAGGCCGCGTACCCGTGTGCGAGCCGGAAAACCAGCACTCCGGAAACGAGCGCCCAGGCAAAGAGGAAGACCGGCAGCGCACGATCGGGTGCCAGCCGATTCACCGCGCGCGCGGCATCCAGCCCCAGCCGGCCGGCGAACGCCGCCGGTTGACGGATGGCTAACGTGGCCAGCCCGCGGTTCCCTAGGGCCGGCTCCGCGGTCGGCGCCGCGAGGTCGATCGTGCGCTGGGCGGCGGCATCGATCGCCGGCAGGGCGGTCAAGAGACCGAAGGCGACGAGCCAGATGGCGCAGACCGTGCTGGCGCTGCGGCGCAGACCGAAGGCGCGAATCGCCAGCCGGATCCCGGCGACCAGCGCCAGACCCTGCCAGGCGGCATTGACGAAAGGAAGCGCTCCCGACCAGCTCATCCGACCCTCCGCTATCAACTAATGAATTAAGTCTCAGCGTTTACGCTAGCACGGCTCGCCTTAGCCGTCAACCGAGATACGGTCGCGTTGCGGCCGAGGTTTCGGCTGTGGTATCCTAGGGCGTCGCGCCCGCTCGACCCCGGCGGCGCGGCCCAGCCATTCGGGGGCAGACGCGGATTCGCACCCGGCGAATCCAGGTCGAAAGGATCCACTCATGGCGAAAAAAGTCGTCGGTAAGATCGGCTTGGCCTTGCCGGCCGGCAAAGCGACCCCGGCACCGCCGGTGGGGCCCGCACTCGGGCCGTACTCGCTCAACATCATGGACTTCTGCAAGCAGTACAACGAGCGTACGGCGAGCCAACCCGGGATGATCATCCCGGTCGAGATCACGGTCTTCGATGACCGCACGTTCACCTTCATCACGAAGACGCCGCCCGCGTCGTTCTTGATCAAACGCGCGCTGGGAATCGAATCCGGCTCGAAGGAGCCCAGCCGCAACAAAGTCGGGAAACTGACCGCGGCGCAACTGCGCGAGATCGCGCAGACGAAGATGCCGGACCTCAATGCGAACGATATCGACAACGCGATGAACATCATCGCCGGCACGGCGCGTTCGATGGGCGTCGAGGTTACCAAGTAATGGCCAGAAAGGCCGGCAAGCGGCTGCGTAATCTCGCCACTTCGTTCGATGCGGCAAAACTCTACGATACCGTCGAAGCGACCGCGATCGTGAAGAAGAACGCGAATGCGAAGTTCAACGAGACGGTCGAAATCCACGTGCGGTTGGGCGTCGATCCGAAGAAATCGGATCAGAACGTTCGCGGTACCGTCAACCTCCCGCACGGCACGGGCCGCGTCGTCCGCGTCATCGCGTTCGCCAAGGGTGAAGCCGCGAAGCAGGCCGAGGCCGCCGGTGCCGACGTGGTCGGCGAAGCAGATCTGATCGAACGCGTCAAGGGCGGCTTCGCCGACTTCGACGTAGCGGTCGCGACGCCCGATATGATGCCGTCGATCGGTAAGGAACTCGGTCGCATCCTCGCCCAGAAGATGCCCAACCCGAAGTCGGGAACCGTGACGCCCAACATCGGCAACGCGATTCGCGACATCAAGGCCGGCAAGGTCGAATACCGGCTCGATAAAGCCGGCATCGTCCACACCATCGTCGGCAAGGCCAGCTTCGACGAAAAGCAACTCGCCGAGAACGTCACGACGCTGCTCGACGCGATCGTGCGTGCGAAGCCGGCCGCATCGAAGGGCACCTACCTGCGGTCGATCACGCTCACGAGCACGATGGGACCCGGCGTAAAGGTCGACCCGAGCCGCATCAAGGCGACCGCCGCGACGGCCTAGTTGCCCTAGGCGGCGGGCTTGGTGGCGAGCCGATAGCGCTGTTCGGCGGGGGTGAATCCCGCCGCCAGCGCGATCGGTGCGAGTTCGCTGGCGGCCGGAAGTTTCAGGAGGGCGCGGGTCGCCCCGCGCGTTTGTGCCATCGCCAAACCGGCCACCAAAGCCGACTCGGCCCAGGCGCCGTGCGCCGGCCCGCTCCAGCGCAGCACCAGCGCCGTGTCGCCGCTCACGGCAACCGCGGCCCCGGCGATCAACCCCCGCGTGTCCCGCACGGCGCTGAGCGCCGCCGCAGCTTGCGCTTCGAGCGCACCGCCGAAGGCCGCGACCCAGACGCCGCGTTTGAGCCCGGTGACGGGCGGCAACTCCGGTGGACTCAGCGGTGCAATCGGATCGCGGACCCAGACGGCGAGCTGCGCCTCGATCGTGTATCCGGCGTCGCCCAGGATCGCGGCGTCGCGCTCGTAGACGTCCCCGGCGATTTCGATCCGCGCCGGCAGCCCGCGCTGCACGAAAAAGCTGCGGATCGTCTCCAGGTCGTCGGCGCGCAGCGGCCGGCGCGTGCCGATCCCCAGGGCAATCGCCAAGTCGCTTCCCTGCACGGCCACGGCGTAGCCGCCCGCCACGGGGACCGCACCGGTATCCTTGGTTTCGGCGGTGGTGGCGACGTTCCGGGCGATGCCGGCCCAGAAGGCCGCTTCCACGCGATCCGGCCGGTTTTCTTGACCGGAGGGTCGCTCATGTGATAGAACTTGTTGGCTCCAATGACCGTCGGTCCGGCTTCGCCGGAGAATGTCAGCCCTCGGGCTGCGCCGGCCGAGGATGCGTTCAACGGCCGTCCACCGCGTTCTTCGCGCGCCAACGTCCGCCTCTCGCACGCCTCGCACTCGTTTGCGGAGGCGTTTTTCATTTCCAAGAAAGTCCATCGGTATGCCGACCGCCAAAAAAGAAGCGACGATCGAAGAGCTGCGCCGGAAAATCGCGGGTTCGAAGAACTTGTTCTTCACGAACTACGCGGGTCTGACGGTCGCAGAGATAACGAAGCTGCGCACCGAGCTTCGAAAAGACGGCAGCACGTACGCCGTCGTCAAGAATACGTTGTTCACGATCGCTGCGGGCAAAGACGTCGCGCAGCAAGTCGAAGCGTTCCTCGCCGGACCGACCGGTATCGTGTTCGCGGGAGCCGATCCCGTCGGACCCGCCAAAGCCCTCAAGACCTTCCACGACGACCACAAGAAGGTCGAAGTCAAAGCGGCGTTCATCGACGGCAAGGTCGTCGACGCTAGCCAGGTGGCCGCGCTCGCCGCGCTGCCCCCGAAGATCGAGCTCCTCGCCAGATTGGTGGGGTCGCTCAAGAGCCCGCTCTACGGTCTGGTCACCGTGCTCTCGGGCAACCAAAGCGGCCTCGTCCGCGTCCTCAACGCCATCCGCGAACAGAAACTCGCGGAAGGTGCCGTCTAACCTAACAGGAGTCTCGTACTATCATGGCCGTTGCCGAACTCATCGATCAAATCGATAAACTCACCGTCCTCGAGCTTGCGGACCTCGTCCACCAGCTCGAAGACAAGTATGGCGTCAGTGCCGCGGCGCCGGTCGCCGCCGCCGCCGCCCCTGCCGCCGCCGCCGCTCCCGCCGCGGAGAAGACCGAATTCGACGTGATTCTCTCCGAAGTGGGCGCCGAGAAGATCAAGGTCATCAAAGCCGTTCGCGAAGTCACTTCGCTCGGGTTGACCGAAGCGAAGGCTTTCGTTGAAAGCGCCCCCAAGGCCGTCAAAGAAGGCGTCACCAAAGACGAAGCCGAGGCCGTCAAGAAGAAACTCGAAGAAGTCGGCGCCAAAGTCGAAATCAAGTAAGCGAAAGGGTGAATCCGGGCTTTGCCCGGATTCCTCAGTTCTTTACAAAAGACGTGCTCTGTTAGAGCATGTCTTTTGTGTGCCAGGCGATGTTGGCGGCGTGTTCGGCGATGCGCTGGAGTGCGGTGATCAAGAAGATGACCGTTGTGCCGGGATGGACGAGTTTGGCATCGCTCTCCATCGCGGCTTGCAGCGCGTCGAGGGCGGCGTCGTAGCGGTCGTCGATCGTGGCGGTCCCTTCGACGACGCGATCCGCGTTCGCGCCGTCGCGTGCACGATAGGCGTCGATCGAACGACTGAGCGTGGCGATCACATCCTCCGCCAAACTCAACACCTCTGGGCGGGCCGGGAACGCGGAGAGGCCGGCGATGCGGATCGCGCTCTTCGCGATCTCACCAGTGTAGAAGTTGATGCGCGAGGCATCGGTCGCGATCTCGGTCATCGCCGCGACTTCGCGCAATTCTCCGGCGACCGGCTGTTGACGCCAGAGGAGTTCGATGCACTTCGCATCGACCGAGCGCCGGATGTCCTCGGCCGCGTCGACGCCCGCGACCACGCGGGCCGCGAGCGCTACGTCCTGGTTGCGTAGCGCCGAAACCGCGCACTTCGTCGCGTCGACGAGCAGCGCCCCAAGCCGCGAAAGATCGGCATTGAGGGCATCGAGAGCTTCATGATAGGCGGCGCGCAACACCACGCGCACCATCGTACGCTACCCAGGGTTAAGACGGATTTAAGGACCTACCAGATCTGGCAGCTATCCGCCCGGACCATCTTGTCCGTGGCCAGGCAATGGAAGGCAGCCCGGAACGCGGGCATGTTCGAGAGCGTCCCGATCACGCGGAACTTGGCATCAGGATGTTCGTTGGTTAGGGCTTGCTGGCGCGCTGCTTGCTCCGTCTCGTTCCGTGCCCAGACCTGAGCGTAGGCCAAGAAGAACCGTTGCTCGGGGGTATAGCCGTCGATCGTCTGGTGGGCGCGGGCCTGGGGGGTCTTCTCGAACGCGTTGTAGGCGATCGTCAGGCCGCCCAGATCGGCGATCGCTTCGCCCTGCACGAGTTTCCCTTGAATGTGCACGCCGGGCGCCGGTTCGTAGCCGCTGAATTGATCGATGATGCACTGCGCGCGCGTCTTGAAATTGGCGGCGTCTTGCAACGTCCACCAATCGCGGAAGTTGCCTAGTGCGTCGAACTGGCGGCCCTGGTCGTCGAAGCCGTGGGTCGTTTCATGTCCGATGACCGCGCCGATCGCGCCGTAGTTCACCGCGTCGTCGTTCGAGAACGAGAAGAACGGCGGCGCGAGAATTCCGGCGGGAAAGACGATCTCATTGTTCGAGGGGTCGTAGTAGGCGTTGACCGTCGGCGGCGTCATTCCCCAGAGCGAGCGATCCGTCGGCTTGCCGATCATCGCGATCTGGAAGTCGTTCTCGAACATCGCGCCGTTCAGCGCGTTGGCCGCATACGGTCCGCTGGTGACGTCGAAATTCGTATACGAGCGCCAGTGATCGGTATAGCCGATTTTTTTTGTCATCGCGGCGAGCTTGAACTGCGCTTCCCGGCGCGTCGGCGGACTCATCCACGACAGCGTTTGCAGGTCGTCGTTCAACGCTGCGTGGAGGTTCTTGACCAGCTCCAGAGCGCGCGTTTTCGCGGCCGGCGGAAATACTTTCTCCACGTAGACCTGGCCGACGGCTTCGCCGAGCACGGAGTTCGTCGCAGTCGAGCAGCGTTTCCAACGGTCGAGTTGCGTTGCCACCCCGTAGAGCACGGTCGAATGGAAGTGGAAGGAAGCATCCACGAACGCTTTCGGCAGCCGGTTCGCATACGCGTCGAGTAAGTGGAAGGTGAGGTATGCTTTCCATACGGCCACCGGCGTCGATGTGAGTTGCGCGTCGAGCGTCTTTACGAAGTCGGGCAGGTCGACGTTGAGGGTCGCGAATGCCGGCGATTTGTAGGTGCCGAAATAGCTCGCCCAATCGATGTCCGGCGCGAGGGCCGCGAGTTCGGCCGTCGACTTGACGTGGTACGTCAGTTGCGGATCGCGCAGTTCCGCGCGCTTGGGCGTCGCGGTCGCGAGCGCGGTTTCGAGAGCGACGATCGCATCGGCGTCCGCGGCGGTTTGAGCCGCCGGAACGCCGCCCAGCCCCAGCACGGTCGCGACGTACGTATGGTACTCCGCGAGCACGGTCTTGGCGCGGTCGTCGCTGGGGAAGTAGAAGTCACGGTCGGGCAGACCCAGGCCGCCGAAAGCGACTTCCGCGATCTGTTTGTTCGAGTCTTTGAGATCCGAGGACGAGCCGAACGGCAGCGGATTGCCGACGCCACGATAGCCCAACCGCGCGATCTCGAGGCCGATCGACTTGGGGCCGGAGATCGCGTCGATGTGGTTGAGTTCATCACGCAGCGGCGCGAGGCCGGCCGCCTCGATCGCGGACTCGTTCATGCACGCGCTGTAGTACGAGCCGATCTTCTGTTCGTTGCTGCCCGGCACGGCCGCACGATCGCCGGCAGCGGCTTCGAGGATATCGTGCACCACGTTCCGGTTCGCCTCGCTCAGAATGGAGAACGAACCCCAGGACGGATAGCCGGCCGGGATGGGATGGGCCTTTTGCCATCCGCCGGTCGCGAACTGATAGAAATCATCGCAGGCCTTGCAGGTCGGATCGAAATTCTTCGGATCGATCCCCGGCAGCGGGAACAGCGACGCATAGGAATCGGCCGCGGCCTGCGTGGCTTGGGGATGCGCGAGGGGTGAGAGCGCGAGCCCGGCCGCTACGACGAGCGCTGCAGCGAGGCGAACGGTTGAACCTAGCATGGTAGCAATGAATCCTTTCGGTGATCATGTCGGAAGCGGCGCACGGGAATCCTCTCGTTACCAGATTTCACAGCGCTGCGCCGGCGGGCGCACCATCGCTGCGTTGCGCCGGCAGGCGAAGGCCGCCGCGAAGGCCGGCATGTTCGCCACCGTTCCGTTGACGCGGAACGCCGGTGCGGGATGCGGATCGGTCGCCGCGTAGAGGCGGCTCACTTCAGGCCGATCGGTCTCGGCCCAGACTTGCGCGAATCCCAAGAAGAAGCGCTGCGCGGGCGTGAAGCCGTCGATCTTCGCCGCGGAGCGTGCTTCGGCCGTGCGCTCGAAGGCGCGATAGGCGATCGTCAAACCGCCCAGATCGGCGATCGCCTCACCCTGCACGAGTTGGCCGTTTTCGTGGACGCCGGGCACGACACTGAAGCCGTCGAATTCGCGGGCGATGCAGTTCGCGCGGCGCTTGAAGTTGGCCGCGTCCGCTTTTGTCCACCAGTCGACGAGGTTGCCCTTGGCGTCGAATTGGCGGCCTTGATCGTCGAACCCGTGGGTCATCTCGTGGCCGATCACCATCCCGATGGCACCGTAGTTGACCGCGTCGTCGGCGGCCGGATTGAAGAACGGCGGCTGCAGGATGCCGGCCGGGAACACGATCTCGTTGCGTTCGGGATCGTAATAGGCGTTGACGGTCGGCGGCGTCATGTCCCACTGCGTCGGATCGCGCGGTTTTCCGATCTTGTGCATGTCGATCGCCCAGGCCACCTGCGCGGCGCGCTCGGCGTTCACGGTGTAACTCGCCGGATCGGCGGTGAACGCGGAGTAGTCACGCCATTTGGCCGTATAGCCGATCTTCTTCGCGTACGCGGCGAGCTTCACGAGGGCGAACGCCCGTGTCTTGGGACTCATCCAGGGAAGCGTGGCGAGATCGTCGTGGAGCACGCTCTGCAGGTTGTTCACCAACGCGAGCGCACGAGCACGATCGGCCGGCGTGAAGGCGGTGGCGACGTACTGTTTGCCGAGCGCGTCGCCGAGCGCGCCGTCGACGGCGCTCACGCAGCGCTTCCAGGCCGGCAGTTGTTCCTTGGTGCCCTGCAGGGTCGTTCCGTAGAAGCGGAAGGCCTCGGTAACCCACGCCTTCCCCAGCGTGTTGCCGTAGGTGTTGAAGAGCTGCCAGCGCGCGTAGGTCTTCCAGCTCGCGAGCGGGGCGTCCGCGATCGCCGCGTCGGCGGTTTTCAGGTACGTCGGCTCGGAGACGTTGAGCGAAGCGACCGCGGGCGAATCGACGCTCGTGACGTACGCACTCCAGTCGACGTGCGGAGCGACGCCGCGCAGTTGCGCCAGCGTGAGCTTGTGGTAGGTCGCGACCGGATCGCGGAGTTGGACGCGCGTGAACTGCGCGCGCGCCAGGCGCGTTTCGAAGGCGACGACCGCGGCGGCTTCGGCCGCAGCCGTGGGCGCGTCGTCGCCGGCCAGCGCGAAGACCGCGGCGAGGTGCGCGCGATACTTGACCCGGATCGCCGCCGTCGCCGCGTCGGTCTTCGTATAGTAGTCGCGGTCCGGGAGGCCCAGGCCCGATTGATCGATTTCGGCGATGATCTGTGCGGCGTTCTTCGCATCGGGGGACGAGCCGTAGGCGAAGGGCATTAAAACGCCGAGCTTCTGCAAGTGGGCGATCTCGGCGATCAACCCGGCGCGGTCGGCGATCGCGTCGATCGTGGCCAGTTCATCGGCGAGCGGAGCCGTGCCGGCGTTCTCGACCGCGTTGCTCGCGAGGCAAGTCGCGTAGTAGGTCCCGAGTTTGCGGGTCTCGGAATCGGCCGCCGCGCTCGAATCCCGGGCATCGGCCTCGAGCAGGCCGTGCAAGACCTCGCGATTGCGTTCCTGGAGCGTGTCGAACTGACCCCAGGTGGAGTACGCCGGCGGGATCGGGTTCGTTTTGCGCCAGCCGCCGGTTGCGTACTGGAAGAAGTTGGTGCACGCGGGACAGGCCGGATCCAGGTTTTTTGGATCGAACCCGGAGGACGGCAGCGCCGCCGCACCCAGCAGCACCGCGCCCAGCGCAGCAGCCCCCAACCGAACCAACGACGATACCATCCCGATGGGAACCTCCTAGGGAATTAGGATATCAGCCTGACCGGGTTTGTATGGCGCCTCACAACGTTCCTGGGAGCTGCCGGATTCGCAACGCCGGCCACACTGTCGTGGTACTACGATAGGCATGGGGAGAAACCAACCGCAGGAGCGCCTTTCCGCCCGCCCGAACGGCCGTTGTCGCCCTGGTGCGCGGGTGTGATGTAATGGCAGCCTGCGACCTTCCCAAGGTTGACGCGCGGGTTCGATTCCCGCCACCCGCTCCAGGTTCATAAGAACGGCGACATAGCCAAGTGGTAAGGCAGAGCTCTGCAAAAGCTCCATCCCCAGTTCGAATCTGGGTGTCGCCTCCAATCCTGTTCGTGATCGGCGCCTTCGTGCTGGTCGCGATCGCCGGCGGCATTACCGGCGTCCGGCAACTCGACGCCGCGTCGGCCGCCCAGGTGCGGCTCTCGAACGCCCGCGACGCGCTCGATGAACTCTACCGCACGCAACTGGCAGCGGAGACCGGGATGCGCGGCTATGTCGCGACCGGTGAGCGCTATTTTCTCGACGATCCGACCGGCATCGCGGGCGATCGGTTCGTGGCGCGTGCCGGCAGCCTGGCCCGCGAACTCCAGGCCAGCGGCTTGCCGGACGCTGCCCAGCGGGTGGGCGATCTGCGCGCGACGCACGAGCGCTGGGTCCGGTATGTCGAAACGCCGCTCCTTGCGGACCGCAAGCGGCCTGACGCGCTCGCGAAGCAGACCGACGGCAAGATCCTGACCGATCAGATGCGGATGGACGACGCCGTGCTGCGCGACGAGATCAGCGCGGCCAGCACGGGCGTGCAAGCGACGCTGCGGCGGCGGATCAACACGACCGTGGCGGCCTCGGTCGGCACGATCGCGCTCTTTGCAATCGCCGCGCTCTGGTTCGCGTTGGGGCGCGCCCAGGCTGTCCGAGCGCTCGCCCGCGAGCAGTCGCTGGTGGGCGTCCTGCAGCAGGCGCTGCGGGTCGACGGGGTGGCGCTGCCGCGCACGCAGGTCGGCTTCGCCTATACCTCGGCAACCCGCGAAGCGCTGGTGGGCGGCGATCTGATCGACGCGTGGCGCGCGGACGGCGACCGCGGCTGGTTCTTGATCGCCGACGTCAGCGGCAAGGGGATCCAAGCGGCGCGGCACGCGGCGTTCGTGCAATACGCGATCCGTACGCTCGTCGCCGGCTGCGACGATCCGGCCGAGATCATCGCGCGCTTCAACCGGCTCTTTCTGGACACGTTCAGCGATCCGGGGATCTTCGTCGTGCTCTTCGTCGCCTCGTTCGACGCGCGCAGCGGGCTGCTGCGCTACTGCTCGGCCGGCCACGGCGGCGCGTACGTGCGCCAGGACGCGAGCGTCACGGCGCTGCCGCCGACGGGGGCCCTGGTTGGCCTCGATCGCGATCAAGCCTACGAGGCGAAGTCGGTTTCGCTGCGGCCGGGGGATACGATCGTGCTGGCCACCGACGGGCTCACCGAAGCGCGCGACGCGGCCGGCACGTTTCTCGGGGACGACGGTGTGATCGCGATCGTGCAAGCGGGTCCCGCCGAACCGCAGGCGCTCTGCGACCAACTCGTCGCCGCGGTGACCGCCCGGTCCGGCGGTGTGATCGCCGACGACCTCGCAATCCTCACGCTGCGCGTGCTGGCGGTCGATTCGCCGCTCGAGCCGGTTCCGTTCACGGCGATCGGTCCGGGGAGCTAAGCGGTGGCCCTGCGGCGGAGCGACCTGCGTGCGCAGCGAAGCCGGTAGCGGTGCTCGTTCGCCGCATCATCCCCTGCCTGGACATCAAAGCCGGTCGCGTGGTCAAAGGGGTTCGCTTCGTGGAACTCGCCGACGCGGGGGATCCCGTCGAACTGGCCCGTCGCTATGAAGCGTGGGGCGCGGACGAACTCGTCTTCTTGGATATCACGGCAACCGTCGAAGGACGCCGGGCGACGCTGGCCGTGGTGCGCGCGGTCGCGGCGGAATTGACGATCCCGTTTGCGGTCGGCGGCGGGATCCGGTCGCTCGAGGATATGCACGCGCTCTTGCGTGCCGGCTGCGACAAGGTCAGCGTGAACTCGGCCGCGCTGCGCGATCCGGCGCTCATCACCGCCGCGGCCCGGACGCTGGGCAGCCAGTGCGTCGTCGTCGCGATCGACGCGCGCGCGACGGGAGCGGGGTTCGAGGTCGTCGTCGACGGCGGCCGCACCCCGACCGGTCACGACGCGGTCGCGTGGGCGCGCGAAGCCGTTGGCCTGGGGGCCGGCGAGTTGCTCGTGACGAGTATGGACCGCGACGGTACGCGTGCGGGCTTCGATCTGCCGCTGCTGCGTGCGATTCGCGAGGTGGTCGACGTGCCGATCATCGCTTCGGGCGGCGCGGGCCGCGCGCAGGATTTCGCCGATGCGTTCTTGCTCGCCGGCGCCGATGCGGGCCTAGCGGCATCGCTCTTCCATTACGGCGAGCTTCCGATCCCGGCGCTCAAGGACGAACTCGCGGCGCTGGGGATCGCCGTGCGGCGGGAAGCGCCGGCACTGGCATGAACGCCGCCGAGATCGCGGTCGTTTGGCCGAAGACCGGACTCGTTCCGGTCGTGATCGTCGATGACCGGACGAATGAAGTGCTCACCCTCGCCTACGCCGACCGCGCCGCGCTCGAACGCACGCTCGCGACCCGCTCGACCTGGCTCTATAGCCGCTCGCGCGGGGCGCTCTGGAACAAAGGCGAGACCTCCGGCAACACGCAGCACGTCGTGGCGATCGCGCTCGACTGCGACGGCGACGCGCTGATCTACCGGGTGGTCCCGCACGGTCCGGCGTGTCACACGGGTGCACGTTCCTGCTTCACCGGCGTGGTGCGCCTCGAGCAAGCACCGGCGGACGGCGCATCGTTCGCGCGGGCGCTGGGCGAACTCGCAGCGACGATCGCGCGGCGCAAGATCGATGCGCCGGCCGACTCGTACACGGCGAAACTGTTCGCCGGCGGCGTTGACCGCATCGGCAAGAAGATCGGTGAGGAAGCGACCGAGGTGGTGATCGCGGCGAAGAACGCCGACCGCGGCGAACTCGTTTGGGAAGTCGCCGATCTCTTCTATCACACGCTGGTGCTGCTCGCCGAGCGCGGCGTGTCGCTCGATGAGGTGGGCGCCGAATTATCGCGCCGAGCAACGCAGAAGAGCTGACCGTGCTCGCGGGCGTCGGTCCGGAACTCGCGCGCAAGTTGCATGAGCTGGGGATCGAACGGCCCGGCGAATTGCTCACCTATCTGCCGCGCGCCTATCGTGATTGGCGCGTACCGCAGCCGATCGGCTCGCTCGCCGACGAGGGCGAAGCGGTGGTCGTCGGCACGGTCGAGCACGTCAGCGAACGTGCCGGGCGCTATCCGCTCGTGACCGTACGTTTGCACGACTCCAGCGGAACCATCGCGGCGAAGTGGTTCGGCCGCCGGCATCTGCTGGGCGGAAAATTCGCCGTCGGCGACCGGCTCTTCGTCAGCGGCCGGATCGCCAGGCGCGGCTTCGTGGCCGAACTCAACGTCACGACCCATCGTGTCTTGCGCGAAGGCGAACCGTACGTGGGCGAGATCGTGCCGGTCTATGCCGCGAGCAAGGATCTGCCCTCGCGCCAGATTCGCACGCTGGTCCAAAAGAATCTCGCCGCGCTGATCGCGCGCCGTCCCGATGCTCTGCCGCGCGAGTTGGTCGCGCGCTACGGATTTCCGCCCCATGGCGAGGCCTGGCGCGAAGTGCATGCGCCCCGCGATCCGGTGCCCCTCGAGGCCGCCCGGCGCCGGATCGTCTTCGAGGAGTTCTTCGGCATCGCGCTGGCCGCGGCGCTCAAGCGCAGCCGCCGCGCGAGCGCCGGGGGCGCGACGGCGCTGCACGTGCCGCGCGAAAAACTCTGGACCGAGTTCACCGCCCAGCTTCCGTTCGCGCCCACCGGAGCGCAACGGCGCGCGATCGAGACGATCTGGCGCGACATGGCCCGCAGCGCACCGATGAACCGGCTCTTGCAAGGCAACGTCGGCAGCGGCAAGACGCTGGTCGCTGCGGCTGCGATCGTGCTGGCGCATGCGGGCGGCGTGCAAAGCGCGCTCATGGCGCCGACCGAGATCCTCGCAGCGCAGCACGCCGAAAAACTCGCGCCGCTGCTGCTGCCTTTCGGGATCGCGGTCGAAGCGGTCTTCGGCAGCCTCGGAACGCGCGAGCGGCGCACGGCAAACGATCGCATCCGCTCGGGTGCGGCGTCGCTGGCGGTCGGAACGCATGCGCTGCTCACCGAAAGCGTCGAGTTCCCGCGCTTGGGCCTGGTGATCATCGACGAGCAGCACCGGTTCGGCGTCGAGCAGCGAGCGCGGCTACGCGCGAAATCGGCCGCGCCCCATACGCTCTACATGACGGCCACGCCGATCCCGCGCACGCTCGCGCAGACGAAGTACGCCGATCTGGATCTCGTGATCCTCAATGAACTTCCACCCGGGCGGACGCCGGTCGCGACCTATATCTTGCGCGAATCCCGCAAGGCGCACGCGTACGAGTTCGTCCGCAAGAACGTGTCCTTGGGGCGTCAGGCCTATGTCGTCGCGCCGGCGATCGACTCCAGTGAGAGCGCCCTCACCGGTGCCCTGGCCGAAGCCGAGCACGTCAAACGCAACGTCTTCGGCGACCTGCGCGTCGACGTGCTGCACGGCAAGCTCACCGGGCGGGAGAAGGACGCGGTGATGGAGCGTTTCACGCGCGGTGAGACCGACGTGCTGGTGGCGACGACGGTCGTCGAAGTCGGCGTCGATGTACCCAATGCCAGCGTGATGATCATTCTCGACGCGCATCGCTACGGGCTCGCGCAGTTGCACCAATTGCGCGGCCGGGTCGGCCGCGGGGTCGCGGAGTCGTTCTGCGTGCTGATCGCACCCGACGAAGCCGGTGCCGTCGCGCGGCTGGAGATCTTGGCCAAGACCAGCGACGGGTTCACGATCGCCGAAGAAGACCTGCGGCTGCGGCGCGAGGGTGAGTTCGCGGGAACGGCGCAGGCCGGCGCCGCCGGCGGCACGATCGGGAACATCGTCGCCGATTTCGAGTTGTACATGAAGGCGAAAGCGGAGGCCGACGCGATCGTGGCGCGCGATCCCGGCTTGCAGCAGAATGCCGCGCTCCTGGGGCTCGTCGACGCCGTCGCCGCGGCGCGCGCGATGCTGGTAACGTCTTGAGGCGCATCCAGGGCGTGGGGTTCGATTTCGATCACACGCTGGGGCTCGATCGCGGACTCGAAGCGGAAGGGTTCACGCGCCTTGCGGCCGAGCTGGGCACGCCGATCTCGTTTGCTCGGGAGCCCTGGACATCGACGATCGCGGGGCTTTTGGCGCGCTTTCGCGGCGGCGAACTCTCGAGCACGGAAATGGTCGCGCAGTTCTGCGCAGCATTGGAACGGCGCGCCGATCCGTGCGACCGCGCGCCGCGCTGGCGCGAGATCTGCTGCGGGCTGGTCGACGCGCACGTGATCGCGGTGCCGGGCGCGTGCGAAGCGCTGGCGGAGCTGCGCGCCCGCGGCGTGCCGATCGCGATCCTCACCAACGGCTGGAGCCCGCTGCAAGAACGGAAGATCGCGCGTGCGCTGGGAGCGTTTCCCGAGCCGGTCTTGGTGAGCGAAACGCTTGGCCTGGCGAAACCCGCCGCCGGCGCCTTCGTCAAACTCGCGGACGCGCTCGGCGTTGCGCGCGAGCGAGTCGCCTACGTGGGCGACAATCCGCTCATCGACGCCGCCGCCGCCCAGGCCGCCGGACTCATCGGTGTCTGGTTCGATGGGGAAGGAATCGCCGCGCCGGCCGGCGCGCCGCCCGCCGATTACGTCATCCGGCGGCTCGCCGAGCTGGCGACGCTCGTGCCAGGGCGGGCAGCCGCAACGGAGAATCTGATCTCGTGACCGGATGGCGAAACTGAGACTTACCGGAGGGACGCTCCGAAGCCGTCGCGTGTCCGCCCCGAGTGGACGCGCCGTTCGCCCGACTCCCGCCCGAGTCAAAGAGGCGTTGTTTTCGATCCTCGCTTCGGCCGATCGTCTCGCCGGCGCATGCGTGTTGGATCTCTTCGCCGGCAGCGGCGCGCTCGGCTTCGAGGCGCTCTCGCGTGGTGCCGAACGCGTGACCTTCGTCGAAGCGCACAAGCCGACGGCCGCGGCGCTCGCTCGCACGGCCCGCGAACTCGCGGTGGACGGACGCTGCCGGATCGTCGCACAGCCGGCCGAACGGGCCGCGCGGACGCTGGCCGGACCGTACGACCTGGTATTCGCCGATCCGCCCTACGCCCTGCCGTATCCGGCGGCGGCCTTGGGCGCGCTCCGCGACCGCGGCGCGCTCGATCCCGACGCGCTCGTCGTCTACGAACACTCCTCGCGTCTGGGGCCGCCGGCCGATCCGGCGTTCTCCCTGGCCCGCAGCGAACGCTACGGCGCGGTCGCCCTGGCCTTCATGACTCCGGTCGCGCTGCCGGGGGACGCCGGATGAGCGACCGCAACGGCACGCAGACGACCCGCGCGACCGCGATCTATCCCGGGTCGTTCGATCCGCTCACGATGGGGCACATGGACGTCATCGCGCGGGCGGCCGCGATCTTCGAGCGCGTCCTCGTCGCCGTGATCGTCAATCCGCAAAAACGCGAACCGCTCTTCACGCTCGAGGAACGCAAGGCGATGATCCGCGCGTCGATCTCGGACGCCGGCCTGACGAACGTCGAGGTCACCGATTTTCGCGGCCTGCTCGCCGACTTCGTGCGCTTGCGCGGCGTCGACATCATCGTGAAAGGTCTGCGCGTCGTCTCCGACTTCGAGAACGAGATGTCCACCGCATTGATGAACCGCTCGCTCTCCGGCGTCGACACCGTCTTCATGCCGAGCGACCCGCGCTATTCGTTCATCAGTTCGAGCCTGGTCAAAGAGGTGTTTTTCCTGGGCGGCACGATCGACGAGTACGTGCCGCCCGCCGTGCTGCGCACCATGCGCGAGAAACGGAATGCGTTACGATGACTTGCGTGAGAAGTTATCGCCGGAGCGCTATCGCCATCGAAAGGAGCTCACGTTCGTGTCAATCTATCGCGTGATCGACAAACTCGAAGCCTATATCAAAGACGGTACCGTGTTGCCCTTGCGCCTGCGGATCCTCAGCGAGGAGCGGCTGCTCGAGTTCATCGAGAAGATGCGCTCGACCTTACCCGAGGAAGTCGGACGCGCCAAGTTGATCGCCCGCGACAAGGACCGCGTGCTGCGTGAAGCCCAGGAAAAGGCCGAAGCGATCGTCTCGGAGGCCTCGAGCGTACAGGCCTCGCGAATCGACGACCATGAACTCGTCGCTGCGGCCCGCCGCACCGCGGAGATTGTCTTGCGCGAGGCCGAGGAGAAGGCGCAGAAGATTCGCAACGGCGCGGATGCCTATGCCGCGCAGGTGTTGACCGATCTCGACGGGCGGCTCGCGACCGCGGCGGGGTCCGTGCGCAAGGGGATCGAGGCACTCTCGGCCGCGCGCGGCGCGCGGAACGCTGCCGGTGCAGCGACGGCGCCGCCGCTCGCGGATGCGGCGGCGAAGTCGAAGCGGGTCGCGTTCGATGCCCAAAACGACGCGGTCCTGAGCGAAACGAGCGAACTCGAGTCCGTTCGCGTGACCTAATGCCGGCGCGGCGCCGCTGGTTCGTGGCGGCGTTGATCGGCGCTGCGATTCTGGTCGCGCTCGCGGCGGTGCCGCTCCCCGCCTACCTGATCGCGCCCGGCAGCGCGATCGACCTTACGCGAGCGGTCTTGGTCGCGCGCGCCCGGCCGCCGACCGATCGCCTATACATGACCAACGTCTCGGTCATCCGCGCATCGCCGCTGCGTTTGTTGCTTGCGCTCGCACCGGGCGTCGTGATCGAACCCGCAGCGAAGGTCGTGCCGCGCGGCATCTCGGCACACGCCTACGACGATGCGATGCACGAGGCGATGGACGCGAGCCAGGCTGCGGCTGCGGTCGTCGCCGAGCGCGCCGCCGGATACGCAGTCCCCATCCCTCCGGCGCGTCTGAGGGTGCAGGAAATCGGAACCGCCTCAGCCGCGCGCGGGACGCTCGAGCCGGGCGACTGGATCCGGCGCATCGACGACCGTCCCGTGAGCGGTGCCGACAACGTCCGGCGCGCGCTCGACGCCGTGCGACCAGGTGCGACCGTGCGCGTCGATTTTCAACGCGGCGGCCGCGAGCGCAGCGCACTCATCCGCACAACGAGCATCGAGGGACACGTCCGGCTGGGGATTCTACTCGTCAACCGCTATGAACGGCCGAGCTTGCCGCGCGCAGTCCACTACACGGTCGGCGATGTCGGCGGGAGTTCCGGCGGATTGATGATGGCGCTGCGCATCTACGATGCGCTGCACGGAATCGGCGGCCGTGCCGGCCGCACGATCGCCGGAACCGGCACGCTCTCCTACGACGGAGCGGTCGGCCCGATCGAAGGGACGATTCAGAAACTCATCGGCGCGCAGCGCGCGGGCGCGAGCGTGTTCCTGGTACCGCGCGCGAACTATGCCTCGGTCGCGAACCAGCGCGGCCTGCGCGTCATCCCGGTCGCGAGCTTCACCGACGCGCTGCGCGCGCTGGACAGCTAGACCGGCGGCGCTTGAACGCCGTGCGCGAAGGCTTCGAGCCGCGCGCGATCGATCGCTTTGACGCGGCCCCGATCCAGCTCGACGGCGCTGGAGTTCTTCAACCGTAAGAGCGCGCGCGCGGCCATGTCGCGGACGGTTCCGGCGGCGGCGGCGATCTGCGCCTGCGAGAGGTTGGCGACGCCGGGCAAACCCGGGGCCATTCCGGTCGTCGCGGGTGCATAGGACATGAGAAATTTCGCGACGCGCTGCAGCACGTGCGCGAATGCGAGGTCGGCGATCGTGTCGATCGAGCGCCGGCGCGCCTGCGAGGCGGCGGCCAGAAAGCCGAGCCCGAGTTCGGAATCGTTGCGGACCGCGTGCAAGATGGCCTCGGAGGGCAACAAGACGAGCGCACAGTCGGTCAGCGCTTCGGCACGTGTCGTCGCGCCGCCGCCGTCGAAGGTGCCCGACTCGTTGAGCGGATCGTGCGTGAGGCGTTCGCCCAGCGAGTGCGTCTTGCCGTCCGGCGAGAGCAGGGTGTAGACGACCTTGCCCGCGCGCACGAAACCGAGATACGGCCACAACTCGCCTTCGTCGTAAATCGTTTCGCCGGCCCGGAAGCTGCGTTCGGTGGCGACTTGCGCGAGTTCCGCGATCGTGGCTTGCTTGGCGTTCGCGAACGGCGCGGAATGCGAGATGAAGGTTGCGACGTCGGCGCGTTCGTCGATGCGCTCGACGCGAATCGTCCAGCGCCCCGAGCCCAGATTGCGTGCGTCCCAAGAAAACCGCCCGGGCCGGGATTGGGCGAATTCGTTGCGCAGCGAGCGCGGATCGGTCTCCTCGTTGAGTTCGAGGACACCGCCGATGTTCAACCGATCGAATGCCTCGAAGATCTTGGCGCTCCGGTTGGTCGCGGGGAGCGCGCGTGCATCGAGCATGATCGCGGGCGGGCGGGGGCTGCTTGGCATCGGGGGGAAATGCGTCCCGGAGGGCTGTTTCCCTGCGGACCGAACCGCCGTTGGCATGACTCCTGCTTCGGGGGGCGTCCCCGATTCGGGAAGCGTTCGCGGGCGCCGGAGTTGGATCGGACGCGGGATCGACGCCCTTGCCGCGCTTGTCCTGCTCGCCGCCGTCTACCGTTTTCTGCTCGCGCCGCGGCTCTTTCCGGCCGCTCCGGTCGCGGCGCCGCCGCTCCAACTCGCCCGGCTCGACGGTCACGGCACGTTTTCGCTGGCCGCTCGCCGCGGGCGGGTCGTCTTCCTCGATTTCTGGGCCTCGTGGTGCGAGCCGTGCCGGGCGATCCTGCCGCTGGTCGAGCACTACGCGCGCGCGCACGCGGACGTGGACGTGGTCGCCGTCGATTCGGGCGAGAGTGCATCGGTCGCGGGTGCGTTCGCGCGCACGCACAACCTCGCGAACGTGGTCCTGGACCCGGATGAAACCGCCGCCGCCGCCTACGGAGTCTCCGGCTACCCGACGATGGTCGTGATCGATCCCACCGGCATGATCCGGGCGAAATGGGTGGGCTTCAACCCGGCGATCGAGAGTGCCATGGCCGATGCCGGCCGGCGCTACGCCGCCCATGCCCGGCTGCCCACGAACCCCGTCCCGGGTACTCCCGCGCGGGCCGAGGCGGCGGAGCTGCCGGTTCCGCAACTTGCCGTCGAGGACGAACCGAATTCGCTGGACACGATCCGCAATACGCCTTTCGGCTGGCAACTCGGGCCGCTGACCCAGGGCTATCTTTTCCTGGTCGACGATCGCGGAGCGCTGGTGCCCGATCGAGCGACGGTCGTGCCGACGCGTGCCAACGGCGGCATCTCCGCCGACGGGCGCGCGATCACGTATCACCTGCGCACCGGACGCTGGAGTGACGGCGCAGTCTTCGACGCGCGCGACCTGGCGTTTACCATCGAGGCACTGCGGAATCCGCGCACGGCCGTCCCGGACACCTCAGCCGTAGCGCCGATCGCGTCGTACGCGGTGCCGCGGCCGGATACGCTGGTCGTGCATCTGCGTGCGCCTTCCGCGCCGTTCGTCGCCTCGTTTCTGACCGAGGGTGCGAACGATCCGTTCAGCATCCTGCCGCGGCATGTCGCCGCACGCTATTCGTCGCTCGACCGCAGCTCGCTCGACACCGACCCGGTCGGACTGGGCCCGTTTCGTTTGACCCGCTGGATTCGGGGCGAGCGGCTGGAGTTCGAGCGCAATCCGTACTACTGGCGCGGGCCGGCGGCCAGCGCGCGGCTCGACGTGCGGGTCGTGCCGAGCGCCTCGACGCGCTTCTTACTCGCTCGCACGGGAGCGCTCGACGAGATCGAGGTCACCGGGCTCGCCGCCCGTGCGGCCCAACGGACGCCGGGTCTGCGCCTCGTTGCGACGACTACCAACATCGTCGACTATCTACAGTGTAATCTGCACGCGGCGGTCTGCGCCGACCGATCGGTGCGACGGGCGATCGCGCAGGCGATCGATCGGGTCCGGCTCGCGCAGGCCGTGTATCACGGAACGCTCGTGCCGGCCGACGCGATGCAGCTCGACCCGCGCTATCGGACGCTGCAGCGCATCCCCGCCTACGATCCGCAAGCGGCGCGCGCGCTCGTGCGCGGACGCCGCGTGGTGCTGAATTTTGCGATCGCCTCCGCTTGGCGTGATTCGCAGGGGGCGGCGGTGCAGATCGCCGCCGACCTCGCAGCGGCCGGGATCGACGCGCAGATCCACGGCTACACCGAAGCCGAGTTCTGGGGTGCGAAGGAGGCCGGCGGGGTCCTCGAGGGCGGCCGCTACGACCTCGCGCTCACGTCGTGGTCGCCGGCGCTCGATCCTGACCGGTCGTATCTGTTCGGTTGCGCGGCGACCCCGCCGGGCGGCGGTAACTCGATGTACTTTTGCAACGCGGCGTACGATCGCGACGAACGCCTCGGTGCCGCCTCCTACGATCCGGCGCAGCGGGCGCCGTACTACCGTGATGCCGGCGCGATCTTGGTGCGCGAACTCCCGGTCGTTCCGCTCGGCTTTGAGCGGCGCACGTACGCCGTCTCGACTCGCCTGGCCGGGTTCCGGCCCAACGCCTTGGGCCGCGACCTCTGGAATGCTTGGGAATTGCGAATCTAAGCCGTCCGGCTAACTCGCGGTGAAGTGGGGCTTGCGCTTTTCCAGGAAGGCCCTGGTGCCTTCGCGCAAATCGGCGGTTTCGACCAGCAGGCCGAAGTGCAGGGCTTCGAGCGCGAGAGCCTCGGCGAGCGGGAGCCCCGCGCCTTCATCGATCGCGCGCTTCGTCGCCGCAACCGCGAGCGGCGCTTTCGAGGCGATGAGGCCCGCGATGCGTTTTGCTTCGTCGAGCAAACCGGCGAGCGGGACGACCTTTTGCACGAGACCGATGTGCAAGGCCTGCGCCGCGTCGATCATCTCAGCGGTCAGGCAGAGGTACATCGCCCAGCCGCGTCCGACAAGGCGCGTCGAGCGCTGCGTGCCGCCGTACCCCGGGATGAGTCCGAGATTGACCTCGGGCTGACCGAACTTCGCATTCTCGCCGGCGATGCGAATATCGCAGGCCATCGCCAGTTCGCATCCGCCGCCGAGCGCGAAGCCGTTGACGGCCGCGATGACGGGGACGCGCAGCCGCTCGATCTGCACGGTCAAGGCGTGGCCGCGCTTGGACTGCGCCACGCCGGCCAGACCCGACGGCAACGCGCCCAGCTCACCGATGTCGGCGCCTGCCGCGAACGCCTTTTCTCCGGCGCCGGTGAGGATGACGCAGCGCATCGCGGGATCGGCGTCGATCTGCGCGAACGCCGCGCCGAGTTCGCTCAAGACCGTCGCGTTGAGCGCATTGAGGACCGCGGGCCGGTTGAGGGTGATGAGGGCGATGCCGTTCTCGACGGCGAGCGTGATCGTTTCGTACATCGGCCGCGGCCTTTGGGACTCGGCAGACTCAGCCCTGCGGCGCCCGAAAAGGTCGGGGAGAGTCCGCCTGCCGGGTGGAACAGCGGCGAAATGCGGACGGCTTACCATCAGGCGCTCGAAAAGGCGCGGCTCGACGTGGTCCGGCTCGGCGCGCTCGCCGCCGAAGCCATCAATTCAGCAACCCAGGCACTCGAGCGCCGCGACGTCAGGCTCGCCGGCGGCGTGGTCGCGGGCGACGACGAGATCGACTACGTGCGCCGGGCGGTCGAAGCGGCCTGTATCGAACTGATTTGGAAACAGCAGCCGGTCGCCGGTGAACTACGCGCGATTGCGGGTATGCTCCAGATCGTGACCGACCTCGAGCGCATCGGCGATTATGCCGTCGACATCGCCAAGAACGCCATCAAGCTGGCCGATGTCGCGGTTCGGCCGGCGACGGTCGAGATCGGCCGTATCGCCGCGGTCGCGCTCGCGATGCTCGTCGACGTGATGCGTGCGTACCGTGAAGGCGACACTTCGCTCGCCGACGCGGTGATCGAACGCGACGACGAGGTCGACAACCTCTATCGGAACGGCATCGCCGCGCTGCAGTCGGAGATGCAGCGCGATCCCGAGACGGTCCCCGCCGGAACGCTGCTGCTCTTCGTGCTTTCGACCATCGAACGCGTCGGCGACCGCGCGCAAAACATCGCCTGGCACACCAAGGACATCTACGCGGCATGAAACGCGCAGCCGCGCTGGCATTGGTACTCTGCGCGACGCTCGTCCCGGCGCTCGCCAAGGACAAGCTCGTGACGCTGACGCTGAACGGCCGGTCGGTCGATCGCGCCGGCGGGATCGCGCTCCTGCACGACGGCGTCGTGTATGCGGATGCGGTCGATCTGGTAAAGACGTTCAACGGACTGGTGACCTTCGGCCCCCACAACGCGGCGCGCATCGAGATCCGGGGGCGCACCGGGACATTCGTTCCGGGAAACAAGACGGCGACCATCGGAACCGCGCAGGTCGCGATGCCGGGCGCCGCGTTCATGCGCAACGGCGACCTCTACGTCCCCTTAGTGTTCTTCATTAGTCATCTCACCGGCGCGCGCGTTCAGCTCGATCCCTCGCGCACGCGAGCCGACATCCGCGTCAACTCCAACCCCCTGCCGAACAACTGAAGCCGCCGCTTCCGCGCGATGCCTTCGCGCTCGATCCGGGTCTCATCTATCTCAACCACGCCGCCGTCGGCGTGTTGCCGATCCGCACGCGCGATGCGGTCACCGCGTTCGTCGACGCGCATGCCCGGCGCGGCGTGCTCGGTGTCTACCGCAACGAGAACGCCCTGCCGCGCTACCGGGCGGAGATCGGCGCGCTGATCGGCGCGCGCGGTGAAGAGATCGCGCTCTTGCGCAACACCGGCGACGGCGCCACGGTCGCCGCCCGCGGGCTGGAACTCGGCCCCGGCGACGTGGTCCTCACCAACCGCAACGAGTTCGGATCCAACGCCTATCCCTGGCTTGCGCTGGCGCACCAAGGGGTCGCGGTGCGCTTCGTCGATGCGCCCGGCGAGCGGATGACCCCCGATGTTCTGCGCGCTCACCTGGACGGCCGCGTCAAAGTCGTCACCGTGTCCTGGGTGCAGTTCGACGACGGCTACCGGCACGATCTGGCCGGACTCGCCGAGGTCGCCCACGCGAACGGCGCCTTGTTCGCGGTCGATGCGATCCAAGGGCTCGGCGCGTTCCCGCTCGACGTGGAAGCGTGCGGGATCGACGTGCTCTACGCCGGCGGTGCGAAGTGGCTGATGGCGCTGCAAGGCGTGAGCTTCCTCTACGTGCGCGCGAACCTGCTCGACCGGATCGCGACGCGCCTCGCCGGCTGGCGCAGCGTCGCCGACATCTGGAATTTCCTCGACTACGATCAACCATGGGCGCCCGATGCCTCGCGCTACGAAGGCGGTACGCCGAACATCGCCGGCGCGCTCTCGCTCGCAACGTCGATCGGCGTGCTGCGCGAAGCCGGCGTCGAGCAGATCGCCGCGCATGTCTTGGGGCTCACCGACCGTCTCGTCGCCGGCCTGGCACGCAAAGCCGTCGTCGTCGACACGCCCCGTGGCCCGCACACGAGCAGCGGCATCGTCCGCTTCCGGCCGGCGATGGGCGACCCGCTCGTCCTGGGGAAGCGGCTTGCCGCCGCCGGGATCGTCACCACCAATCGCGCCAGCGGTATCCGCGTCGCTCCCCACGGCTACAACACCATCGAAGAGATCGACGCCGTCCTCGCCTTGATCGACTAGGAATGGATGATGCTGGAGATGAGGTTGATGACCAGCGCGACGATCGTCGTGTTGTAACCGAACGAGATCAGCGCATGCAATAACGTCAGCCGACGTACGCCGGGGTCGGTGATCTGCACGTCGGATACCTGGAACGTCATGCCCACGACGAACGAGTAGTAGGCGAAGTCGTAATCGTTGGGATTCTCAGTTCCCGGAAAGATGAGGCCGCGCTGCGCGCTGCCGTCGTCGTTACTGTCGAAATAGAACAGATGCGCGTAGCGAAAGACGAAGATCGTGTGGATCAGGAACCAGCCGAGCGAGACGGCTCCGAGGCCGCTGGCGTAGACGATCGCTACTTCGGCGGGGCGGTCGAGATGATGCGTGCCGCCGATTATCCAGATCGCCGCGCCCAAGCCGATGGCGACCGCGGCGAGCACGACGCCGAGCACGACGTTGCGTCCCGGATCCTCGAGCGCGGCGCGGCATGCGGTATCGCGGGCGTCACGCCGCATGACGGTCAGCCACAGGGTCACGATAAGCAAGAAGATCGCCGTGTCGTAGCCCGCGACGATGCGCGTGCCGCCGGTTAGCCACGGCGGTGCGAGCAGCATGCAGAGCGTGAATGCGATCGCGGCGCCGCCGAAGGTGAAGATGCGATGGCGCAGCAGCGACGGCCGATACGCGCGCTCCGCGAGTGCCGTTGCGGACGGCGGGGGCGGGTTTTTCAGGCGCCGTCCTCGGCGACCATGCAAGGGGCCATCACCGCATCGCTCATCCCGTGGATCAGGCGTTTGTCGGCCGGCGCCACGGTCGCAAGAACGCCGCCGAGCCGCGTTTCGTCGCCGGCCACGAAATAGTAGGGACACAGCCGCACGCGCCCGTCCATCGTCGCGACGGCGTCGCGTTTGCGGTCGAGGTAGGAGACGCTCACGCGCCGGCCCTTATGAAAGCGTTGCAAGATATGCGGCGATGTTTCGAAGGCGGCGACCGCGTTCGCGATTGCATCGTGCCAGCCGTCCTTGGTCAGGTCGTTGGCGATCTTAACGCCGCGCGAACCCCAGGCGAGTTCGCTGAAACCCGAAGGCTTGATGACGTAATCACGCTCGCTCTTGCCCAGCGTCTCCAGTTCGAGCCAATCGCGCACCGGCGAACCGCCGGCCACCAGGCCCGTGATCGAGCCGTGCGGCGGCAGCGGCCGCGAATCCATCACCCAAGTCATTGGGAAGAGGCGCTGCAAGATCGCGAAGGTGTCGCTGCCGAGTTCGCCGAGCCACAGCTTCGCGAGCGCGGGGTGATGGAGCAGCGCGAAGGTGGACTTTTCTTCGAGCTGGGCCTTTGGCGGCGGCGTCATCTTGACCCGGTTGTGGCGGGCCGCATAGAGCATCAGCTCTTGTTTGGGCACGTTGAGCAGATCGAAGAGTTCGAAGTTGCGATAGAGGATATCGACCTTCGCCTCGCGCCCGTCGGCATGGCGGACGAAGAGCGCCTCTTCGGTGAAAATGATGTCTTGCGGTTCGCAGACGAGCGCCTCGGCGGTGCCGCGTTCGTTCATGCGCTCAGCCAGCCAGCGCAGTTCGTTGCGATAGTCGCCGGATTCGTCGGAGACGACGATCGCGACGGCCGGGCGCTCGACCTGCGCCGTCGCCGCCAGCATCGCCGCAAAGCCGTCCGCCATGCCGTCGGTTTCGCCGACGGTATCGAACCCCAGCTCGCAGTACGCCCGCGCCATCGCAGCGACGAATCCCATCCCGCCCGGAATCGAATCGAGTTCGCTGGCGATGAATCCGCCGCTCTCGGTGAGGATGAGATCGGGGCGAATCACGCGGGGAACGTCGCTCTTGAAACGATTCTGGCGCGCCAACCGCACGATGAAATCGGGCTTCCCGCGGTCGAGATAGTCGGCGATGAAGTCGGGAGCACTGCCGCGCACGCTGCGCGCGTAGAGCGCCGAGACCGCGCGATAGAATGCCAGCAGATGCGGTCCCAGTGCCGTGATGCGCTCGACCGTCGCCGGCGCGAGCCGAAACGGTTCCGGCGAGACCCGCCACGCGATGCTCGGGACTTCGCCCGTTTCGCCCGCGCCCCGGAAGAGATCGCCGGGAAGGTGCTCGATCACATAGCGAGCGCGCTCGGCGGGCATGAGGTCAGGATCGATCGCCGTACAAGGCATCGCTGCTCAAAACCGCGACCGTGCGATTGGGTTGCGATTCAGTCGACCGGCCGAACGGGGATCGCGCCGGGTGTGAGCAGACCGCCGGCCATGCGCGTCACGCCGCCGGCGAAGCGCAGTTGCAGGTGCAGCGCGCGCGGGATGCCCAGCGGTGCGAGGTCGACATCGTCGCCGGCTCGCGAGACGGCGGCCCCCGGGACGAGTTCGATGCTGACCTGATGGACGACGGACTTGCCGCCTGCGGCGAAGGTCTCGGTCACCCGAACCGCGCCGGCGCTCACCGGTGCACTGCAGAAGGTCGCATCGACCGCGGCTTCCGGCGTCCCGAAGTGTTGCACGACGCAACCGTTCTGAGCGCCGGCCGGCAGGGCGGAGGCGGCGCCAGCGAGCGCGACGGCGAAGACGAACGCAAGACGCATACGACTGATGAACGATGACACTCGCTCGATCGTTGCGGTTCGTCCGATGCGCCGCGACGACATCGATGCGTTCGCGACCTGGGGACACTCGAACGATCCGCTCGACGCTCCCTACGACATCCCGCCGCTGGACCGGTTCGCGGCCGATTCCCTGTGGCGCTTTCTCTCGAGCGACCCGGCCACGCGGCGTCCCTATGCCGGGCTCATCGACGGCCGGTTTGCGGCGCAGCTCCTGGTGCGAGCGACCGGCGAATCCGGGGTCGCCGATATCGGGATCACGCTCGACCCCTCGCTGCGCGGCCGGGGCTTCGGCACCCGTATCCTGCGCTCGCTCGGTCGTGAACTCTCCGAGCGGGACGGGGTCGCCCGGCTGACGCTCGAGGTTGCGGCCTATAACCTCCGCGCGCAACGCGCGTATCGTGCGGCGGGTTTCGTTTCACGCGGGGAACGCTTCGGGCCGCCCGATCCGGGCCTCGACCTCGCGGTCCTGGCGGGCGGACCGGCGGCCGGGCGTCTCGCAGGCCACATCGCGCTCATCGAAGGAGTCTGGTGCGTCCGGATCATCCGTATGGAACGGGCGCTTGCCGCCGAAGGTCCCACCGAACACCCCTATGCCTGATATTCGTCTCATCGCCCTCGACCTCGACGGCACCCTCCTCGCGCCCGACGAATCCGTCTCCCTGCGCAATCGCCGCGCGATCGCCGACGCGCTCGGCGCCGGGATCCGGGTCGTGCTCGTCACGGGCCGCGGCCTCGACACGCCGGTTGCGATCTCGCGCGATCTTGGGTTGAACCTGCCGGTGATCTGTTGTCACGGAGCGCTGACCAAAGACTTCGCCGCCAACAAGACCTTGGTCCACATCCCCGTGCCGCTGATCTACGCGAAACCGATGGTGGAATACGCGGAGAAGAACCAGCTCGGCATCGCGCTCTATCTCAACGAGTCGTTTCACCGCCTAACCGGCTCGCCGGTCGTGATGGCCGACATGACCGGGCCGGGCTGGCGCGAAGCGGCCTCGCTGCACGAGTTGCTCGGTGAAGCGCCGACGTTCATCCGCTTTCTGGGCCAGGAATCGGTGACCGCGATGCTGGCACGTTTCGGCGACCTGCCGCTCAATTTCCGGCTCGAACACTGGGGAGCGTTCGTCGAGTGCGCCGTGCTGAGCCGCGAGGCGTCCAAGCACGCCGCGCTGGCGCGGTTGTGCGCCGATTTTCAGATTCCGGCCGACAACGTGCTGGCCGTCGGCGATTCGCGCAACGACGTGCCGATGCTGCGCTGGGCCGGGATCGGCGTGGCGATGGGCAACTCGCTTCCCGAAGTTCGCGAGGCCGTCCGGTACGTCACCACGAGCAACGAGCGCGACGGCGTCGCCCTTGCGATCGAACGCTTCGCGTTCCCGCAGCGCCGGACGAAGTCGGCATGAACGGCTCGCCCGCGCCCACCTATGAAGACCGCTTACGCACGATCCTCGCGGCGCGTGACTGGGAAGGGCTCCGCGAATTCTCGCGGACGCAGAACGAGATCCCCGAGGACGTCTACGTGAAAGACCGGCACTTCTGGGAAGTGCTCTTGCACAAGCTGACCGTCAACCGGTTCGATCTGCTCGGGCTGCACGACGACTCGCGCGCCTGGCTCAGCGAGCACGGGTACACGACCGACCTCGGCGGCTACTGATGCGTGTCCGCGTGGTGACCTTCGCCCGCCTGCGCGAACTCGTCGGCTTCGGCGAGCGCAGCGTGGAGTGTCCGGCCGGCGCGACGCTCGACGAGTTGTGGCTCCAGCTCGCGACCGGGATCCCCGACCTGCAAGCGCTGCGGGCCTCGACGCGCTTCGCGCGCAACGGCGCGCTGGCAGCCGGCGGCACGGCGCTGCAGGAGGGGGACGAAGTGGCCCTCTTGCCGCCGGTCGGTGGCGGATGATCCGCCTGCAACGTGAACCGATCGTGCTGCAGACGCTGATCGACGCGGTGCGCGACGATGCGCACGGCGCGATCGCGACGTTTCTCGGAGTGACGCGCGCGACGTCGAACGGTGATCCGCGCCCGGTCGTCGCGCTCGACTACGAGGCCTATCCCGTCATGGCCGAAGCGCAGCTCTCGCAGATCGCGGACGCCGTGCAAAAAAAATTCGGACCGCTGCGCATCGCGATCGTTCACCGGACCGGAACGGTCGCGCTCGGGGAACCGTCGGTCGCGATCGCGGTCGGAACCCCGCACCGCGCGGCCGCCTTCGCGGCCTGCTCGTATGCGATCGATGAACTGAAGAGCCACGTCGAAATCTGGAAGAACGAACGCTACGCCGGCGGCGCGCATGCCTGGCAGGCCAATCGTGAGGCGAGCCCGTGAGCGGGCTCGAACTCGCGCGGGTCAACGGACGGCGCAACGAGATCGCGGTGCTGGTCTATCCGCCGCGCCGCGCGCGCGGCATCGGGATCGTCGCCGCCCACGGCTACTCCAGCTCGAAGCAGAATCTCGATCTGCTGTGCGCGTTCCTCGCCTCGCACGGGTTCACGGTCTACAGCCTGGATTTGCCCGGCCACAAACTCGGTGCCAGCGGGGGGACGCTGCGCGCCGTCGACGATCTGACCGACGCGTTCGCGGCCGCGGTGCGGTTCGCGCGCGAGCGCGGCGAGACGACGCTCTACGCGCTGGGTCACAGTTTGGGCGCGACGACCGCACTCTACGCGACGGCGGTCGATCCCGGCCTCGCGGGCGTGATCGCGATCGCGACCGGCTACGGCCGGCCGCAGGCGCTCGAAGCGCTGCGCGGGCGCGGCGTGTTCGATCTGCGCTCGGGGTACGTCGTTGGGCTCTCGCTGCCGGAGATCGTGGCCGAATGGCAACCGGTGCTCGCGGCGTCGCTGCCGGGCTTGGGCGCGCGGCCCAAGCTCTTCGTGGCCGCCGAACGCGACATGATGGTCAGCCGCGCGAGCGTCGAGGAACTCGCCGCGCGCGTGCCGCAGCCGGCGACGCTGGTGACGATCCCGAGCGACCACACCTACGCGGGCGAAAACGCGCGCAACGCCGTGCTGACGTTTCTCAACGCGCTCCATCCCCGCAGCGAGGCCGTGCTCGCCGACCCGGCCGCTGCCGACGCGGCGCTCTAGCGTGGCGACGCTCGCCGGCAGCGCGAACCTGCGCCGCTACTCGCGCCATCTGCTCGTCCCCGAAGTCGGGCTCGCCGGACAGGAACGGCTGGCGAACGCGCGCGTTCTGTGCGTCGGCGCGGGCGGGCTGGGTTCGCCCGTGATCGCCTATTTGGCCGCGGCCGGGATCGGGCGGCTGGGGATCGTCGACGACGACGTGGTCGACCTCACCAACCTGCAGCGCCAGGTCCTCTACGCAACCGGCAACGTCGGTTCATCCAAGGCGCACACGGCCGCCGCGCGCGCGCACGCGCTCAACCCGCAGATCGCCGTCGATGCGTTCGCGGTGCGGCTCGACGAGCACAACGCGCGCGACCTGGTGCGCGCCTACGATGTGATCGTCGATGCGACCGATACGTTCGCTTCGCGCTATCTCGTCAACGACGCGGCCTATCTCGAAGGGAAGCCCAACGTCTGCGGTTCGATCTTCCGCTTCGACGGCCAGCTCTCGATCTTCGGCGCGAGCGGCGGCCCGTGTTATCGCTGCCTGTATCCCGAGGCGCCGCCCGCCCATTTGGTCCCGACCTGCGCGGACGGCGGCGTGCTGGGAACCTTGGCCGGGATCGTCGGCACCTGGCAGGCCTCGGAGGTGCTCAAGTGGGTCCTGGGCATCGGCGAATCGCTCGCCGGCCGGCTGATGCTCGTCGACGCGCGGGATGCGCGCGTGCGCGAAGTGCGCATCGAGCGCGATCCGGCCTGTGCGCTGTGCGGTGAGGCGCCCACGATTCGCGAACTGCGCGCGTTACCGCAAGACGAACCGCCGCCCACCACGATCCCGCAGGTGGCGGCGGCCGAACTCGGCGCTTTGCTCGAACGGACCGGCGCGATCGTGCTCGACGTGCGGGAGCCGCACGAGCGCGCGCTCGGTACGCCGGCCGGCGCGCTCGCGATCCCGGCGCGCGAACTCGAGGGCCGGCTTCACGAACTCGACACGGCGCGCACCTACGTCGTGGCCTGCCGCGTCGGCCGGGTCTCGCGCTGGGCGGCGGAACGTTTGCGCGACGCGGGTTTCGGCCGCGTCTATCACCTCGACGGCGGCCTCTTGGCCTACGCCGCCTTCAGCGACGCCTTCGACGCATTCTGAGGAACTGAGAATCGTGCTGCACGTACTCCCGACCCGCTTTCCCGAGGCCAAGGTGTTCGTCCCCGACGTATACGCCGACGAGCGCGGGTTCTTCAAGGAAGTCTGGTCGCGCCCCAAATACGCGGCGGTCTTCGGCGACATCCCGCAGGTTTGGGATCAGGACTCGGTCTCGCGTTCGCGGCGCGGCGTGCTGCGCGGGATGCACTACGATTTCCGGATGGCGAAACTCGTGCAGTGTCTGGCGGGCGAGATCTTCGACTGTATCGTCGATCTGCGCCGTGAATCGCCGGCCTATCTGCAGTGGGAAGGCTTTCACTTGAGCGCCGGCAATCATCGGCAACTGTTCGTTCCGGCCGGCTTCGGCCACGGATTCTTGGCGCTGGCCGACGACGTGGTCGTGCACTATAAGAACAGCGTGCCGTTCGATGCCGCAAGCGAAGGCGCGGTGAGTTGGCGCAATCCGCGGATCGGGATCGACTGGCCGCTGAACGGCGAAGCGCCGCTGCTCTCCGCGAAAGATGCCGCGGTACCGCTCGACGCCCTCCCGTGATCGCGCGGCCGTTCGGCCCGACCGGAGCGAACGTTCCGATCGTCGGCCAGGGGAGCTGGAACATCCCGACCCGCGGCGCGGCCGCCGACGAGGCCAAACGCGCGCTGCGCGCCGGGATCGAATGCGGCATGGTTCACCTCGATACGGCCGAGATGTACGGCGACGGCGCCGCGGAGGAGCTGATCGGCGCGGCGATCCGCGGCCTGCCGCGCGAGCGGTTGTTCATCGTCTCGAAGGTGCTGCCGTCCAACGCGAGCTTCGCGGGGACGATCGCGGCCTGCGACCGATCGCTGGCGCGCTTGGGGATCGAGTATCTCGATTGTTACCTCCTGCACTGGCGCGCGATGACGCCGCTGCGGGAGACGATGCGGGCGTTCGAGCTACTCGTCGCCGGCGGGAAGATCCGCGCGCTGGGGGTGAGCAACTTCAACGTCGACGATCTCGAAGAGGCGCGCAACGCGCTCGAACGCGAACCGCTCGCGTGCAACCAAGTGCTCTACCATCTGAACGAGCGCACGATCGAGGATCACGAGTTGCTCTACGCGCGCCGGCACGACATCGCGACGGTCGCCTACACGCCGTTCGGACGCGGCGCGTACGAACGCTCGGCGGGGTATCCGGCGCTCGTCGCGATCGCAAAACGCTGCGGCGCGACGCCGCGGCAAGTCGTGCTCGCCTTCCTGGCCCGGTTCGCGGATACGTTCGTGATCTCCAAGGCGGCGAGCGCGGCGCACGCACGGGAGAACGCCGCCGCCGGCGATCTGCAACTCACGGAAGCAAACGTCGCCGCAATCGCGCAGGCGTATCCGGCCGGCCGCCGGCGTGGTGGACTGCCGTCGATCTGAGCCTTCGCGAACGGATCATCGCCGGCGTGCGGGCCGCCGGCGCCGATGCCGTGCGCATCGCCGGCGCGGAACCGCTGGCGCAGACGCGCGCGCAGTTGGAGGCCGCGTATGCGCGCGGGGACCTCGCAACCTGGCCGTACGATGCGGCGCACGCCCGGCGGGCAGCCGACCCGGGCTCGATCTTGGCCGCCGCCCGCAGCGTCATCTGCATCGCAGTCGCCTACGCGACGCCGCCTGCGCGACCGCGCCGCGGACGTGGCCGGGTCGCGTCCTATGCCTGGCCGGCCGATTATCATCGCCGTATGCGCGCGCTCTTGCAAACCGTGGCCGAGACGGTTGCGGTGCTCGCCCCGGAGGCGGAGTGTGCGATCGCGTGCGATACGGCGCCGCTGGCCGAACGGGCCTTCGCAGCCCGGGCCGGCCTAGGCTGGATCGGCAAGCACACCAATCTGATCGCACCGGGACTCGGTTCGTACGTCTTCTTGGGCGAGGTCGTCACGACGCTTGCGCTCGCGCCCGATACGCCGCTGCGAACCTCGTGCGGATCCTGTACGCGCTGCGTCGACGTTTGTCCGACGCGAGCGTTGCGCGGCGACTATACGATCGACGCCACCCGCTGCATCTCCGATCTCACCCAGCGCACCGGCGTCATCCCGCGGGAGCTGCGCCCATTGCTCGGCGACTGGGTGTGGGGTTGCGATCTCTGCCAGGACGTGTGCCCGCCGACCCGGCGCGCCGCGCGCGATCGCACGGCCTTCGCGCCGCTCGATGCCCAAGGCGCCGCGCCGGACCTGCAGCAACTCTTGGCGCTGCGCAGCGGAACGTTCAAGCGCCGGTACGCGCCGACCGCGATGGGCTGGCGCGGCGCCGCCGTGCTGCGCCGCAACGCTGCCGTGGCGCTGGGAAACAACCTCGATCGCGCCAACGTCGACGCGCTGGCCCGAGCCTTGCGGGAGGACCCGCATCCGGACGTGCGCGCGCACGTGGCGTGGGCGCTGGGGCGCATCGGCTCGCCCAAGGCGGACGCGGCCTTGCGCGCGGCGCTCGCCGCCGAATCCCAAAGCTTGGTAATTGCTGAGATTTGCGCGGCTTTGGAACTCCGCTCCACCGGGTAGGCGTTATGGTCCGGATGAGACTTTTGCTCAGCTCCCTGGCCGCACTTTGTGGTGCCGTCTTGCTGCTGGCCGCTTCCGGCGCGCCCGATCAAGACAACGTCTACGCCCGCATGCAGAAGCTCAACCCCACGCTGAAGTCGTATCAAGCCAACGTTCGCGTGGCGGTCGTGACGCACTCGTTTCCGTTCTTGAGCCCGACGCTGGCAGGAACCGTGTACTTCAAGTCTCCCGACCGCAGCGCGATCGAATTCAAAACGATTCCGGCGATCGCCAATCAGGTGAAGAAGATCGTCGCGTCGCTCGAACCGGCCAGCGAATGGCCGCGCATCTACGACGTAACGCCGGTGAGCGACGACGGAACAACGTCGGCCTTCCGGCTCGTGCGCAAGAAGCATGGCCGGATCGATCATGTGGACGTGACGGTCGACGACAAGACGGCGACGGTCACCGGGATGACCTATACGTACAACGACAACGGCGGCTCGATCTCGTTCAAGCAGACCTGGGACGAGATCGACGGGAATTTCGTGCTCCAGTCGCAGACCGGGAAGGTCGACATCCCGCATTACAACGCCGACGTGACCTCGACGTTCAGCGACTACCAGCTCAACGTCCCCGTTTCGGACACCGTGTTCGACGCTTAGCAGGCCTGCTAAGGGGGAGGCCGCAGGGATGGCGAAGGGCGGTCGATGATCGATTTACTCGCGCCGGGCGTGCTGATGGATGCGTTCAAGCGCACCATCACCTACCTGCGTATTTCGGTCACCGATCGATGTAATCTGCGCTGCGTCTACTGCATGCCCGAAGCGGGTTTGCCGTGGCTGCCCAAGGCTGAGATCCTCCGCTTCGAGGAGATCGAGCAAATCGTCCGGGCCGCGGCGTCGCTGGGCGTACGCAGCCTCCGGCTCACCGGCGGCGAGCCGCTGGTCCGCCACGATCTCCCCGACCTCGTCGCCCGGCTCGCGGCGATCGAGGGGATCGAGGACATCGCGCTCTCGACCAACGGGCTGCTGCTGGCCGAGCGAGCCGCGGAGCTGCGCGCGGCCGGGCTGAATCGGGTCAACATCTCGCTCGATACCCTGCGCGAGGACCGCTTTGCGGCGATCGCCCGCCGCCCGGGACTCGATCGCGTGCTCGCCGGGATCGCGGCGGCCACCGCCGCGGGTCTGGCACCGGTGAAGCTCAACTGCGTCGTGATGCGCGGAACGAACGACGACGAGGTCGCGGACTTCGCCGCGCTCACGCGCGACCATGAGATCTACGTGCGCTTCATCGAAGTCATGCCGGTTACGGACAACGCGGAGTTGCAACGGGATTCATACATCGCCGCCGGCGAGTTGCTCGAGCGTATCGCGTGCGACGGCGAGCTGCTGCCCGCAGCGGGTCCGGGCGGGAACGGCCCGGCGCGCTATTACGCCTTCCGCGGCGCGCGCGGCGCGATCGGCGTCATCTCACCGCTCTCGCACGACTATTGCGAAACCTGCAACCGCGTGCGCCTCAGCGCCGACGGCCACTTGAAACTCTGCCTCTTCGGTGACACGGGCATCGATCTGCGCACGCCGCTGCGCGCCGGTGCGACGCAGTCCGATCTCGCCGCGATCTTCGAGTCGGCGATGACGATCAAACCCGAGCGCCACCACCTGGACCTCGGCAAACCCGCCAGCGCGATGCGCGCCTTATCGGAAATAGGCGGTTAAGCAGCCTTCTTCCTCAGCCGATTTGTTTGCGGAAGAAGGCCAGCATTTTGGTGGGTTCGGGCATGATGCGAAATTCGGTGAAGCCCCAGGCGCGGGCTTGGATGATGCCGTGCTCGTTGTTCATCGGGATGCAGAACGTCAGGGTCCGGATGCGTTTCTTTTTCGCCACGACCTGGGCGTCGTTGACCAACTGCTCGAGCAGCGGCGCCGGGGCACCGGCGCGTGTCCGCAGGGATTCGATCATCGCAACGTCGACGCCGTTGGCGGCTTCGGGGTCGCTGTAGCCCGGCGGAAATTTGAACACGAGCTGAACGCTCCCGAGCAGGCCGCTTGCGTCCTCGGCGATCAAGATGACTCGCCGCCCGGCTTGCTGCTCGGCGAGCCACTTGGCGATCCGTCCCTCCCAGGCTTCTCCGGCCGCGGGCGTTCCGGTGAAGACCTTGTCGTGAACCAGCCGTTGCGCATCACGCGGCGTCGCAAATCGGATGAAAATACGGCTCACTGCACATATCGCTTAGTTGGAAAGGGGCTCGGCCCCCCTGCCGAATGGGCGGCTATGCGTCCGTCGGCGGCGACTGCGATTCGGTGAGCGAACGGGCCCTCTTTTCATTCGGGCGCGACCTGCGTTTGAGCGACCATGCCGGCCTGGCCGCGGCCGGCCGGCTGGGCGACGTCGTGCCGGTGCTGATCGTCGATCCCCTCACGACGGCGCGGCTGCGCCGTTCGCCGCGCCGGGCGGCATACTACTGCGCCGCGGTGCAGGCGCTCGACGCCGGCTTGCGCGAGCGCGGGAGCGCGCTGCTCGTCCGGCGCGGTCCCTCCGGGCCGGCGCTGCGCGCTCTGGCACGGGCGCTCGGCGCCCGCGCCGTCGGTTGGAGCGTCGCGCACGATCCCCAGAGCGTGCGCTTCGAGCGCGACGTGCAGTCGGTTCTGGAGGAGGCCGGAGTGCGGACCCTGCCGACCCACGACGCGACCGTCATCACGCCCGAGGATAGTGCCCTGATCAACCAGCGCGGCGAAGCCTACCGCTCGTTCGCCGCCTACGTCCTGCGCTGGCGCCGTCTGGTCCCGGTCGCGCGCGAGCCCGAGGTACCCTTCGCCCGGACCGAGATCGCGAGCGAAGCGCTCCCCGATCCGGCTGAGTTCGGCGCACCCGTCCACTACGAAGGACCGGCCGGCGAAGCAGCCGCGCAGCATGCGCTGGCGGCGTTTCTGGACGGTCCGGCGATCCACTACGCCAGCGGCCGCAACATCCCGGGTGCCGACGGGACCTCACACCTTTCGGCGGCACTCTCGTTCGGCACCATCGCCGGGCGTACGGTGGTGCGCGAAGCCTCCGCGCGCCTCGGCGACCGGTTTCTCCTGGCCGAAGAACGGCTCTCGCTCAAGCTCTTCCTGCGCTCGCTCGCCCAGCGTGACTTCTTCCTGCAACTCGCCTGGTACACGGAATCGCTCGAAGAGGAACCGCTGCAGGAGAAGATGCGCGGTTTCGCTTTCGCCCGCACCCATCCGCTGCTGGACGCTTGGCGCAGCGGCCGCACGGGCTTTCCGCTCGTCGACGCCGGGCTGCGCGAACTGCGTGCGACCGGTTGGATGCACCCGCGCGTGCGGGCGGTCGCGGCCGCGTTTCTGTGCTTCGATTTGGGCGTCGACTGGCGGGTTGGACGGGATATCTGGGATCAGTGGCTGATCGAAGACTCACCGGCGCTGGCGACCGGCAACTGGCAATGGATCGCCGGAGTCGGTGCGGACCTGGCGGCGTATCCGCGAATCTATAACCCGCTGCGGGCCGCCCGGCGCTTCGATCCCAGCGCGACCTACGTGCGGCGCTGGATCCCCGAACTCGCCGCCCAACCGGATCGCGTGATCCTCGATCCGCTCGCCGCCGGCGGCGCGCGCCAACTCGCGCTGAGCCTCTTCGGTCCGCGCGAGTATCCCGCGCCGATCCTCGATCACGATGCGGCCGCCCGCGCGTTCCTGGAACGCTACGGCCGCGAAGTGCGCGCCGGTTAAGCGTTCGTCGTGCGCGACTCGACGTAATCGGAGATGAACGGGACGCGCACGTCCTCGCCTTGCCAGACCTTGAACCCGTACACCACCGAGGCGACGAATGCGACCGGGATGACGAAGGGCAGCAGCGGCCAGGCCGACATGCCGATCACCGGGATCGCGGCGATCGCCGAGAGCGCGAACCACATCCCGTAGATGCCGAAGTTGAAGCCCAACGCCTGCCAGGCTTGTTTGCGCACGAACGGCGAGTGCGAGCCGTCGAAGAGCGCGAGCAATGCCAGCGGCCAGAACGGGTAGCCGAGCGCGACGAGCGCGCGCGACTCGGGCCGAACGGCGACCGCCGCGTAGGACGGCTGCTGGTACATCGGCGGCGGGGGCGGTTGGGGCGGCGGCGCGCTCGGGCGCGGCGGAACCCGGCCGGGCAGCTCCTGGGTCCCCGCCGCGGCGTCGATGCGGGCGGCCAGGCGGCAACCGGGGCAGTCGCCGGCTTCGGAGCGGCAGGTCGCACAGATCGGTTGACCACAGCCGGAGCAGACGGTGATCGACGGTACGGCGTGATGGTAGTAGCAGTCCACGGTAGCCTCCGGTGAGATGAAACTCTGCCTGTGCTACGGTCCGGGATGAGGCGAAGTTTCAGGCTGCGCCGAAGCGGGTGATCGAATGGAACGCGGTTTGGTTTTGCGGCGGCTCCTACGTGAGGCTCACCCGTACTACAAACGCCTGGCGCTTGCGATGGTCTTGGGCTTCCTGGCCGGCCTCGCACCGCTCGCGCTGCTGCAGGTTCCCAACGTGTTTCCCCGCGTGCTCGTGTTCAAGCACGCTGCCGGCGGGACCATGGTGCCGGCCGGGATCGACGCCGGCGCGCTGTGGCTCGTGATCGGGATCGTGCTGGTCTCGCAGATCGGGGGGGCGCTGGCGGGCTACGGACAGAGCTACTTGACCGCCTGGAGCGGGCAGCGCTTGATCGCGACGCTGCGCGCGCGGCTGTTCGACCGCGTCAACCGCATGCCGCTGCTCGAGTTCGACAAATGGCGGCCCGGAGAATTCATCTCACGCTTTTCGAGCGATCTGGGGATGATGACGGACGCGGTGTCGATCTCGCTGCCGCAGATGGTGCAAGTAACCGTCACGTTTTTGGGCGCGCTCGCGGCGATGTTCTACATCGATTGGCTGCTCGCCATCGTGCTGCTCGCGTGCGCCCCGTTCATCTCGATCATCATCGGCCGGTTCAACAAATTGGTGGTCACGAGCACGCGGCGCGCGCAAGAGCGGATCGCGGATCTCTCGAGCAACCTCACCGAAGTCTTGCAGAACGAACGGATCGTCAAGGCGTTCCGGCGCGAAGATTACGAGCGCGACCGGTTCGCGGGGGCCAACGAACGGTTTTTCGGCGCGAACATGAAAGTGACGCAATTCAACCAAACGCAGGCTCCGGTGATCGCGAGCGTCGTCTCGATCGCGATCTGCGTGATGGTGGCGATGACCGCGCGCGAGCTTGCGCTCGGGCGGCTCGATCCCAAAGTCGCGGTCCAGTTCTTCGTCGCGGCGGCGATGATGATCAACCCGATGAACCGCTTCTCGATCTTCCTGGGCGATTTCTCGCGCGCGCTCGTCGGCGCCGGCCGCGTCTTCGAGATCCTCGACCTGCCCGTCGAGCGCGACGACCCGCCCGGCGCACTGCCGCTGCGTAGCGTGGTCGGCGACATCCGCTTCGAGCACGTCCGCTTCGCCTATGAGGCAGGCGCTCCGCCGGTACTCGAGGACTTCTCCGCCGAGATGCGCCACGGCGAGACCGTCGCGCTGGTCGGCCCTTCGGGGGCCGGGAAGTCGACCATCGTCAACCTCGTGCCGCGCTTTTACGAGCCCCAGGGCGGGCGGATCACGGTCGACGGGACGGATATCGCGAACGTCCGGTTGGGCGACCTGCGCAACGCGATCGCGATCGTGCCTCAGGAGACGATGCTCTTCAACGGGACGATCGGCGAGAACATCCGCTACGGCCGGCTCGACGCGAACGACGCCGAGGTTCGCTCGGCGGCGAAGGAGGCCAATGCCGAAGAGTTCATCGCCGCGCTGCCGGACGGCTACGAGACGATCGTCGGGGAACGCGGCGTCCGGCTCTCCGGCGGCCAACGCCAGCGCATCGCGATCGCCCGCGCGATCCTGCGCGATCCGCGGATCCTGATCCTCGACGAGGCCACCAGCTCCCTCGACTCCCATTCCGAGGCCATGATCGAGGACGCCCTCGACCGGATCCTCCCCGGCCGCACGACCCTCATCATCGCCCACCGGCTCTCGACGATTCGCCGTGCCAGCCGCATCCTTTATATTGAAGCCGGCAGCGTGCGCGAGATGGGGACCCACGAGACCCTGCTCGCCGCGGGCGGGCCCTACGCCACGCTGCACGCGGCGCAGTTCGAGTAGCCTTAGCGGCAGAGGCAACCGGCGCCGGCGCGCATCCGCCGCGACGGCGGGACCTAACGCTTTCGGCCTCGTGAGCCGAAAGGAGAGGTGATGGCGGATTCAATGATCTCGTTCGGGAGTACCGTACAACTCCTCAAAGACGCGACCCACGGGGCTTCTGAAACGCATAATGCGATCGCGAACAACATCGCGAACGTGAGCACCCCGGGTTTCGCGCGTACCGATGTCTCGTTCAAGGCGGCTTTGGCCGCCGAACAAGGCGTGCCGGCCGATCCCGACCAGCTCGCGCTGAGCACCGATCAGCCCAATCAGATTCCGCTGGGCGGCGACCTTCCGGCGTTGCCCTTCGCGGTAACGAAGTCGGTCGACCATAGCGAGCAGATGCGGGTCGACGGCTCGAACGTCGACCTCGATCAAGAGATGGCCAAGCTTTCGATCAACTCGGGCTATTCCTCGATGATGCACGAATTGCTGAGCAATCAATACACGCGCATGCGCCGCGCGATTACGGAGACCAATACCTGATGGGCATGTACGACTCGATCGAGGTCAGCGCGTCCGGCCTCTCGGCCCAACGTCTCGCGATGGACGTTATCGCGAACAACCTCGCCAACGTCAACACGACGCGCACGCCCGAGGGCGGTCCGTTCAAGCGTCAGCTCATCGTGTTCGCGCAAAAACAAGAAGCGGCTTCGGCCGCCCAAACGACCACTTCGGGTGCGGCTTCGGACACCGCGACTGCCGCGGACGTGACCTCGGGCGATCCGGCCGGAGATTTCTTCGGTGCCGATCCCTCGAAGGCGCGGGCCGGCGTGCAAGTCGTCGGCATCACGAACGACAACGGCCCCGATCGCCTGGTCTACGACCCCGGTCACCCCGACGCCGACGCGCAGGGCTACGTGCACATGCCCAACGTCGATGTCGTCAAGGAAATGGTCGACATGATGACCGCCCAGCGTGCCTACGAAGCCAACGTCACTGCCATCCAAGAGTCGCGCAGCATGGGCACCGCCGCCCAATCGCTGCTGAAAGCCTAGACACCATGATCGATTTCGCCGGCGCCGTCCGCACCGTGATCCCCGGGACATTCGTCCCCGACATGGGCCAGGACACGCCCAACATCAGCCCGATCCCGCCGGCCGCGGGCACGAGCGCTACCGACGGCGGTACGACCTCGTTCAAAGACACGGTCAAGAAAATGCTCAACGACGTGAACGACAAGCTGCAGACCTCGGACCAGCTCGCAACTGACCTTGCGTCCGGTAAGACGAACGATGTCGAGAAGGTCGTCACCTCGTCGGAAGAAGCGAACCTCGCTCTGCAGTTCGCGATGGCGATCCGCACCAAAGTGCTCGACGCCTATACCGAAGTCTCGCGCATGCAGGTCTAGCCCCGAACCGCACCAGGCCGTTTCGACCAAGGCCCTCACTCGGTGAGGGCCTTTTGTCTGCGGGGGATCGGGGTGAGGCTTGGGAACCTGGGTGGCGTGAGCGATGGCGCGGGGCTCTTGGGCGGGCGGTACCGGCTCGAGGAAACGGTTGGGCACGGCGCGATGGCCGTCGTGTTCCGGGCCTTCGATACGGTGCTGGAACGGCCGGTCGCGATCAAGTATTTCCAAACCCACTTGATGCACGAGCACCTGCTCGTCGAACGGTTCCGGCGCGAGGCGCTGGCCGCGGCCCAGATCGTGCACCCCAACGTCGTCGCCATCCACGATATCGGGGCCGGCGAAGCCGGCCGGCCGTTCATGGTCATGGAACTCGTGGAGGGGCCGAGCCTTGCGGCGCTGCTCAAGGATGGCCCGCTGCCGGACCGGCGGGCGGCGCGCATCGGCGCAGGGGTTGCGCGGGGTCTGGCGGTCGCCCACGCCCACGGCTTCGTCCATCGCGACGTGAAGCCGGGCAACGTGCTGATCGCGGCCGGCAACGTCGCGAAGCTGACGGATTTCGGCCTGGTCCACTCCTCCGAGGATCCACGCCCGAGCGACCTGACCATGTACGGGTCGATGCTCGGGTCGGCCGCCTACGTTGCCCCGGAGCAGGCCCGGTTCGGTTCGGCTTCGCCGGCCTCGGATCTCTACGCGCTGGGCTGCACGCTCTACGAGACGGTCGCGGGAGCGCCGCCGTTCCGGGGAACCACCGCCATCGACATGGCCGTTCGGCGTCTCGAAGAAGCCCCCGAACCGATCCAGCTGCGCGCGCCCGGGATCGAGCCGTCCTTGGCCGCACTCATCATGGAGCTGCTCGTTCGTGACCCCAGCCGGCGGCGCGACGACGCTCACGAAGTCGGCGACGAACTGGCCGCGATCGCCGGAGACTAAAGTCCAGCCCTTCGGCGCCGAACAATAGAGTGGATGCGGCTGGACACCCTCGCGCGGGTGGAGCCGCGGTTCGACCGGATCGATTGATGGTCGGGCACGCTTGTCGCTTCGGTGCATAGCATCGAGTCGCCGGGCACCAAACACCGTGCGGAGGGTTTTTCAATTGGTCAGAGGGCTTTATACGGCAGCGACCGGGGCACTAGTCGCGCAAGCCAACGTCGACACGATCGCCAATAACTTGGCGAACGCGAGCACGTCCGGCTTCAAGCGCACGCTTCTTCAGGTCGAGTCGTATGCGAAAACGGACATCTACCGGAATCAGACCGATCCCGGTAAGCTTCCGAACGCCTACGTGAACGGCGTCCCCGCACATCAACTGGTCGGTTCGCTCGGCAGCGGTTCGTATGTCTACGACACGCCGGCGCAATTCGATCAAGGTGCGATCCAACAGACGGGCAACCCGCTGGACCTGGCGCTTTCGGGCGGCGGGTTCTTCACGGTGCGTACTCCTCAGAATCAACTCGCCTATACCCGGGCGGGCAGCTTCGTCGTTGGAGCCCAGGGCCAACTCACGACCACGCGCGGCGACGCGGTGCTCGATACCCAGGGCAATCCGGTCACGATCAATCCGCAAAACGGAGCGATTCAGATCGACAAACAAGGCAACGTCACGCAAGCCGGGTCGCGACTCGCCCAACTCGGGATCACCGAGTTCGGGAACACGACCGCGCTGCGGCCGCAGGGCGACACGAATTTCGTCGACACCGGCGCCAATCCGAGCGCCGCGACCGGCACGACCGTAATCCAGGGTGCGCAAGAGGCGAGCAACGCCAACGTCGTGCGCTCGATGGTCGATCTCATCTCGAATCAACGCTGGTTCGAGGCCAATATCAAAATGATCCAAACCCAAGACTCGACGATGCAGGCCGCGATTACGACGGTCGGCCACTCGTCGTCGAACTAGGAGCACTTCGACCATGATGCGAGCCCTTTACACCTCCGCGAGCGGCATGGAGGCGCAGACCTACAACATCGACACGATCTCGAACAACCTCGCGAACGTCGGCACCACCGGCTTCCGCAAGAATATGGCGCGTTTCCAGGACTTGATCTATCAGCAGTTGAGCGCGCCGGGAACGCCCGTCGGTGCGGCCGTGGTTCCGGTCGGCCAGCAAGTCGGCTTGGGCGTCGCGGTCGGCTCCTCGGAGAAGATCTTCACGCAAGGCACGCTGCAGCAGACGGACAATCCGCTCGATGTCGCAATCCAAGGCGACGGGTTCTTCCAAGTGGCACTGCCTGACGGCACCACCGCCTACACGCGCGACGGCTCGTTCAAGCTCGATGCAACCGGCCAGATCGTCACCGCCAACGGCTACTTCGTGACGCCGAACATCACGGTTCCCACGAACGCGACGGCCGTGCAGGTCGGCAGCGACGGGACGGTCTCGGCGACCATCCCCGGTCAGTCGACGCCGCAAACCCTGGGTCAGATCCAGCTCGTACGATTCGTCAATCCGGCCGGCCTCACGCCGTACGGTCAGAACCTACTCCAGCAAACCGGCGCGTCGGGCGCACCGACCGTTTCGACACCGGGTCTGAACGGTGCCGGGACGCTCCAAGGCGGCTATACCGAGGCCAGCAACGTCTCGGTGGTCCAGGAGATCGTCAACATGATCACCGCGCAGCGTGCGTACGAGGCGTCCTCCAAGGGCGTCACCACCGCGAACGAGATGCTGCAAACCGCCGTCAACATGAAGCAATAACGATGCGCCGTTTCGTCCCGGCAATCGTTCTGGCGGCACTGGTCGCGACGTTCGCTTCGGCGAACGCGACGGCCCTGCGCGTCCAAACGGTGCCGGGCGAACGCATCGCCGCGATCGCCGATCGCATCGCCGCCAGTCTGGTGGGCGGAGCGGATCGTACGCTCACGCCCGCCTTCAAGATATTCGATCAAACGGTCCCGGCCGGGACGGTGTCGATCCAGACCGGCGCGCCGCAGGTGAACGCGAGCTACGTCGCCGTCCCGCTCACGATCAACGTCGACGGCAAACCGGCGCGTTCGCTGGTCGCCGGCTATCGGGTAACGACGTACCTCACGACCACCGTCGCGGCGCACGATCTGTTGCCCGGCACGGTGCTCGCGGACGGCGATCTGGTCATGCAGCGCGTCGCGTATAGCGGCCGGTTAGGGACCGATCGTTCGCTATTGATCGGCCGCCAAATCCATACCACGGTGCCGCACGGAGCTCTGGTTTATCTCGAGCAGACGACCGCGGTGCAACTCGTCAAGGCCGGTCAACCGGCGATTCTGATCGTTCGCGACGGTCCGGTCTCGCTCTCGGCCGACGTCGTCGCGCGCACCGGTGGTGCGCTCGGCGAGTCGGTCAGCGTCTGGAATCCCCAGACGCAACGTGCCCTCTCCGGCGTCGTGACCGGTCCCAATATCGTCGAACTCATTCTCCCGGGGTCAATCTAGATGAAGAAGATATCTACGCTCGCCATGAGGCTCGCAGCCGCCGTTTTGGGCGCGACCGTACTGGCGACGGCCGGCCTGGCCACGGCCGGAACAGCCCTGGCCGACACGCTCTACGTTGCCGCGCCGCCCGCGGCCGCGCCCGGACATCCGCTTCGTTTGGTCAGCGATCACAAGGCCAGCCAAGTAGGCGATCTGGTCGCGGTCGTGTTCGACTTCAGCACCGCAGCTTCGCGGTCGTATCAATCGTCGACGGCCAAGGGCTACAGCGCGAGCCAAGGCGGCGGCCAGGGGCTCTTGAGCTTGCCGCTGCTGCGCCTGGGCGGAAGTGCCACCGGGTCGACCGCCTCGAACGCGAGCGACGCCAAGAGCGACGCCAGTTCGTTCGTTTCGTCGATGATGGCGACGGTCACCAACGTACTTCCGTCGGGTGCGCTGCAACTGGAAGGCGATCAAGAGATCTTCATCAACGGCGAGAAGCAGAAGCTCCACGTCATCGGCTATGCGCGCCCGGATGACATCGACAGCGCGGACTCGATCGCGTCGACGCGGCTCTCGAACGTCTCGGCGACGTATTCGGGGAACGATACCAAAGATCATAGGGGCATCCTGCGCAAAGTGCTGGACGTGCTCTTCTGATGAAACGATTTGCTGCTGCGGCCTTCGCCGCGACACTCATCCTCGGAGCGCTCGCTCCGCTGCGGGCGCAAGGCGTTCTGCTCAAGGACATGGTCCACGTTCAAGGCGTCACCGCCAACCAGCTCATCGGCTACGGCTTGGTGACGGGTCTGGGCGGGACGGGCGATTCGACTTCGGTCATCTCGACCTCGAAGACGATCCAGAACGTGCTCCAGAATTTCAACCTCTCGACGCTGACATCGGACTTGCGCACGCGCAACGTCGCCGCGGTCATCGTTACGGCGAAGTTGCCGCCCTTCGCGCACTCGGGCGACAACATCGACATCACGGTGTCATCGATGGGCGACGCGACGAGTTTGCAGGGCGGGACGCTCATCCTCACCGAGCTCAAAGCGGCCAACAACCTGGTCTACGCGACGGCGCAAGGCCCCGTCTCGGTCGGCGGGTTCTCGATCAGCGAATCGGGCGCCGGCAACAACTCGATCACGAAGAATTTCACCGCAGCCGGCCGGGTTCCCCAGGGCGGCATCATCGCACGCGACATGATCACCAACATCCAGCAGGACCCCAAGGGGTTCTCGTACGTCCTGACCACGCCGGATTACAAATCGGCGGCCCGCGTCGCCGAGGTCATCAACGGCCACTTCGGTTCCGGTACGGCGCATGCGCTCGACGCGGAAACCGTGCGCGTGAATCTCCCCGCGCGGTATACCAACGACCCGGTGGCGTTTCTCGCCGACGCAAGTGACTTGCGGCTCGATGCGGATCAAGTCGCCAAGGTCGTGATCAACGAACGTACCGGCACGATCGTGTTCGGCGGCGACATCACCCTCGCGCCCGTCGCGATCGCGCACGGCAATCTCTCGATTACGATCGCGACGAACAATACCGCCGTGCCGGCCAACTCGTTCACGACGAATGCTCCGACCGTCAACCAGCGCAACACGACCGTAACCGCGACCGAGGGCGGCCGCAAGTTGATCTACATCAGCGGTGCCGCGACCTTGGGTCAGGTCGTGCGCGCCCTCAACACGATCGGCGTGTCGCCGCGCGATCTGATCGCGATCGTACAGTCGCTGCGCGAGTCCGGCTCGCTCCAAGCGGATTTGGACATCATCTGACCATGTCGAACATCACGAACACGAATGGTACCGCGGCCGCCGCAAAAGCGGCACCGCTCACCTCCGACCAGCAGCAAGCGCTCAAACGCTTGCACGCCGCCGCTCAGCAATTCGAGTCGGTCTTCGTCGACATGCTCTTCAAGGAGATGCGCAAGAGCGCGCCGCCGGTCTCCCTGACGGGCCAGACCTCGAACGCCGATGCGATGTTCACCGATATGCTGGACGAAAAGCGCTCGGAAGACATGGCCAAGACCGGTTCCTTCGGCATCGCCAAGATGCTGGAGTCTCAACTCAAGGCCTCCGTGCTCGCCAACCCGCAGGCAGCGCTCAAGACCCGCAGGCTCGGCGAGGGCGAATTCTGATGCGGAAACGAAACGCTCCGCTAAAGTCGGACCCGCGAGGCTCCGACACTATTCCTAGCAAGAGAGCATGGGGGAACGTCGCTAGTTATGATCATCAGCCAGGCCGAGATCGAGTCAGTCGTCTCAGCCTATCGCACGTCGGCGAAGAAGAAGCGGCTGCGGGTCGACTCGATTGCATTCGATACGGCGGATTCCTACGAGGGAACCGGCGCCACGGCGATGCTCTCTGCCATGTCCAGCGAAGTGATGGCCGAACCGTTTTATCGCTCCGCGCTGGTCGCGGATCTGAGACGGCGCATCGCCGAGGGACGGTACTACGTCCCGGCCGATCAGATCGTCGAGAAATTGCTCGGGCGGCTCGTCGCCACGGCGATTCCCGGCTAGCAGGTTTCATCAAGGACGAGTCTGCCAATGTGCGGGCCGCCGTTGGAGGACTACGTTGATGGCTACCGATAGCTGGCGGAACTTCGGCGATAACCTCGTCGCGGAGAACAAGGCGCTCGCCCAGCTCGGCACGGCCACGCTGGAGTTGACGCAGGCACTCGTCGGCGGCAAGCCCGCCGACATCGAGGCCGCCGACAAGAAAGTCAACGCCTATCGCGTCGTCTTCCTGGTTGCGCACGACCGGCGCATCCAGTTGCAGACCCGCGGTTTCGGCGATCTTGAATTGCAGAAGGTCTGCGTGTACGCGCCGGCCGCGATGCGCCGGCCGCTGGTTGCTCTTGTCAAAGACATGGAGATCCGCGGCATCGCGCTCCAACTCACCGTTTCCAACAACAAAGCGCTCATTCTCGCCGGGCTCGAGCGCCTGCAACGCACGGTCCGCGTCATCCAAGAGTCGATGACTGAAAAACCCGGTACCTATAAACGCCGCGGCATCGTGCCGCCACCCTCGGGAAGTGTTCTCGTGAGCCGCAAAGCATGAGTTTCTTCGCACTCAATATCGCCGGGAACGCACTCCAAGCGTATACCGAAGCGATGGACGTAACCTCGGACAACATTGCCAACGTGAACACGCCCGGTGCGTCGCGTCAGATCGCACAGATCACGCAGGCGCCGCCGGTCGCCGGTTCGCCCGGCTATCCCACTAATCTGAGCAATCCGGGAACCCTCGGCGAGGGGGCGCTGGTCAATTCGATCCAGCGCATCCACGAGGACAGCTTCGATGGACTCTTCCGCGGTGCAACGTCGTCATCGAACTACTATTCGGTGCAGCAGAACCAGCTAACCAACCTCCAAAATCAATTCGGCGAGCCGAACAGCGGCGTCAACACGGCCTTTACGACACTGCAGACGTCACTTTCGGATCTGGCGTCGTCACCGACCTCGACCCCCGTACGCTCGAGCGTCATCGCGGCGGCCCAGGGCTTCGTGAGCGCGCTCAACCAATCCGGCTCGGCGATCCAGAATCAAGAGGCAACCGTCGTTTTGCAAGCGTCGTCGGTCGTCACGCAGGCGAACGGCCTCATCGATTCGATCGCGCAGCTCAACGGCGAGATTCGCGCACAAACGGCGGTCGGCAATAACCCGAACACGTATCTCGACCAGCGCGATGGCGATATCGACAAGCTCTCGCAATTGGTTTCGGTGACGACCTCGATTCAAGCCAACGGCTCGACGCTCGTGACCGTCAACGGCCAGGCGCTGGTCAACGACACCAAGTCGTATCATCTAGCGCCGCCGGTGATCGGCACGAACACCGACGGGACGCCCGCGTTCAAGATCGGCTTCGCAAACGATCCCAACACGGCCAACCCGAACGCGGTTCCGCTCGGTTCGGGGCAACTCGGCGCGTATGCGGACCTGTATAACAAGAAGTTGATTCCTTACGGCGAGCAGCTTGACAATTTCGCCAACGCGGCCGCGGGCGAGATCAACCGAATCACCGAGTCCGGCTACGATGAGAACGGCGTTACCGGCACGGCCTTGCTGCAGCCGATCGTGACCACGACCGCAATCAGTGCCGCCAATATCCAAGTGGGGGTCACGAACCCCTCGCAGATCGTCGCCGGCTTCGTCACGACCGCCGCGATCACGAACTCGGCGTTGCAAGTGAACGGGTTGAACGCGGCCAACGTCACCACCGACACCGCATCGCAGCTCGACGGCAATCAGACGCTGAGCAATCCCCCTCCGGCGGCCGGCCTAGCGGGTACCTTGACCGTGACCGTCAACGGCGTGAACCAGACGTTTGCGTACAGCACGAACCCGGCCGTCAATCCGCCGGGAACGCCGCCCGCAACGCCTGGGAACGCGACGACGATCGACCAGTTCATCACGAGTTTCAACGGCGCGCAGCTCGGCGTCACGGCATCGTACGACACGGTCGGCCAATCGATCGTCTTTGCCCGCGATCCGAACAATACGAGCCTCGCATCGCGAGCGGCGCAACAACAGGCCGGTACGCCGACATCGCCGTCGTTCTCGATCACGGACAGCAACGTTCCGACGGTGCCGGCCCCCCAGGGCGTCGTTGCGACCTCGCTCTTGCAAGCGGTCGGTGCGACGAACATCGACGGCGTCACCCTCGACTCATCCAACGCCTACGGCCCGAGCGACAATAGCGCGGCGAACGCGCTCATCAAGCTCTTCACATTGCCCGTCGGGGTCGGCTCGCTTCAGACGACCATCGGGTCGATCGCATCGGGCACGATCCCGGGAATCGCCACGATTACGGCACCGGCCGCCAATCCGACGGCCTACGCGACCATCGAGGTCGGCCAGCAATTGACGATCGACGCCGGCTTGCCGACTCAAGAGAACGTGACGGTCACGGCAATCGACCGGAACACCGGGAGCTTTACGGCAGCCTTCACGCAAGCGCACTTGACGACGCTTCCTCTCCCGCTCCCGCCGGCGGTTCCCTCGTCGATCACGACCACACCCACCGAAACGCTCGGCGCGGCCTATAGCTCGCTGGTCGGGCTGATGGGGCTCGATCTGTCCACCGCGACGACGGCTTCAGCGACCCAAACCAACCTCGCAAGCTCGATCGACGCGACGCGCCAGTCGGTCGACGGCATCAATCTCGACGAAGAGACCCAGAATCTGCTCAAGTACCAGAACGCCTACGATGCGGCGGCCAAGACGATCAACGTGATCAACACGCTGATTCAAACGGCCCTCACCCTCGGCGGATCGTATTCGGCATAACCGAGAATCACGGAGGATTAGCATGCGCATCGCAACATCGACGGTATACGATCAACAGACCGCCTCGATCGACAATCTCGAGGCCCAGTACCAATCGCAGGCCAGCCAGCTTTCGACGGGCAAGTCGTTCAATGGGCCCGGCGACAATCCAACGATCGTGGGCCAAGATCTCGCCGTGCGCACGACGCTCGCCAACGAGCAGCAGCAGACGACGAACATCCAGAACGCGACCGCGCAGTTGACGACGACCGACTCCGCCCTCGCGAACCTCACCTCGCTCGTGCAGAGCGCGCGGACGTTGGCCGTACAGGGTTCCTCGGACACGCTGTCGCCCCAGGGACGGCAAGCTCTCGGGACCCAGGTCGATCAACTACTGCAGCAAGCCGTCGCCGTAGCGAACACGAATTACGGCGGGACCTACATTTTTGCGGGCAGCGCGCAGCCGACGACGGCGCCCGTCACGGCGCAGGGCAACCCGATCAGCGGCGTCACGTTCGCCGGAAACGAATCGTCGCAAGGACAACTCCTGTACAACGGTCAGAACTTCGCGCTCTCGACGACGCTGCAGCAAGCGTTCAACTACAACGCGGCCGACGGATCGCCCGACGTTTTCAGCGTTCTCGCGACCCTGCGCGACACGATGAACACCGGGGATGCGACCGACCAGAGCGCAACGTCCCTCAACAAGGCGAACCAGGTCATTCAGGGTGCCGGCTCGACGACGCCCTCGACGCTGGGGAACGCGCCGCTCGCGACGCCGCTCACCGCAGATAACAGCGTGCCTGTGCCGCCATCCACCGGGCAATACTCGTTTCAGATCAACAGCACCGACTCGGCCGGCGTACAACACGTCGTGACCTATACGTTCCAGTCGACGGACATCATCGACGGCACGATAACGCCGCCGGCTACGCAAAGCGTCGTCGGGGCGATCAACGCCAACACCGCTGCAACCGGGATCTCGGCTTCGTTCGATGTGAAGTCGCAGCGCTTGACGCTCACCGGAGCGAACGGCTCGTCGTTCTATGTTACCGACACGCCCTCACCGGGTGCGACAACGTCTTCGAATTTTGTCGAAGCCTTCGGCTTACAGGGGCAGGCTGACTACGCCAGCTCGCTCTCGACGCAGCTCAACAACATCGACAATGTTCTCAACGTCACGCTCAACGCACGGGCGGTCGTCGGTTCGAGAATCGACACGTTGAGTTCGCTAGGGAATCAAGTCAGTCAAGATTCGACCGATAATACACAAGTACAGTCACAGCTCGAGGACGTCAATGTCGCCTCGGCCACGTCGCAGTTTACGGCGACGCAAACGGCACTGCAGGCTGCTTTCCAGACGACCACTCGGCTCGAAGGCAAAACGCTCTTCGACTACTTGGCCTAAGGAATACCAAAGGAGATGCTCTTGGACGCACGCCAGACCACGACCACGGTCGCGCTACCGAACTTCGGTGAGTGCACGTTTGCCGAGAGCGAGGTCATCAACTTCCCCTGGGGTCTGCCTGGCTTCGCCGATCTGCACCGCTTTTTGGTGCTCGCGAGCGCGGAACAAGCCGGCTACATCTGGCTGCAGAGCCTCGATGACACCAGCGTCGCCCTGCCGCTGTGCGATCCGTGGTCGCTCTTCGACGACTATGAAGCACCCCTGCCGCAATATGCCAAGGAGTCGCTCGGGCTCGAGAACCCCGACGACTTCTGTCTGATGTGCGTCTGCGTCGTCGCGAAGGGAGCCGTGGAGATGACCATCAACCTGCTGGCACCCGTCGTGATCAACCTCAAGACCCGGGTCGCGCGCCAGGTGACCCTCGAGAGCCAGCGCTACTCGCTGCGCACGCCGATCCCGCGCCGGCCCGCCGCCGAGCCTGCCTTAGAGGTCCTCTCGACCTAGCCGGGCAAGGACCGGGGAACTGCCACGGAGGGCGCCCGACATGCTCGTACTCTCGCGAAAACTCAATCAGGCGATCATGGTGGGCGACAACGTCCGGATCGTCGTCGTGTCGGTTGACCGCGACCAGGTCAAGTTGGGCATCGATGCCCCCCGCGAGATCCCCGTCCACCGCTCCGAGGTGTACGAGGAGATCCAGCGCGTGAACCGTGCTGCGGCGGGTCTTCCCGCCGAACCGTCCGCCGCCCCGTCCACGACGGAGGCGGCGCCCGTGCGCCCCGGGCGCTCGGTGAATCCAGCGGCCCTGAGTCCGCGCCGGCCACCCAAGAAAAAGAGCTAAAGTACGGGCCGGTTTGGACCGAAAAACCTATGGTAGGGCGTCCGGATGACTCCCTCAACGAACTTGGCCATCACACACGTGTGTCTACTTTTCATGGAGGAACCCAATGGCTTCAGGAATCAGTATCGCGAACAATCTGCTCGCGAACTCCGTCTCACTCAACCTCGATAGAAACCAGTCGGCCCTGCAGACTGCCGTAACGCGGCTTTCGAGCGGCCTTCGCATCAACACCGCCGCCGACGATCCGTCGGGTCTCGCGATCTCCCAGACCCTGCAAGCGCAGGTCAACGGGTTCGATCAAGCGACTCAAAACGTCCAGAACGCGAACAACGCGGCTGCCGTCGCGGACGGCGCGCTCGCGACGACCACCGACATCCTGCAACGCATCCGCTCGCTCGCGGTCGAAGCGTCGTCCGACATCACGTCGAACAACGACAAGACCAACCTGCAGGCGGAAGTCTCGCAGTTGCTCCTCGAAGTCAACCGCGTTGCGCAAAACACGCAGTTCAACGGCTTGGCGTTGCTCGACGGTTCGCATTCGGGCTTCCAAGCGGAGCAGACCGCTTTCCTCAACGTCACCTCGAACGCCGCTCTCGCCACCAACGGCGGCCTGGCAGTCGGTGCGACGAACCCGGGCTTGCTCGTTGCGTCCGCAGTTGCGGGCAGCGCGAGCTTCAACACGACCGTCGGCGGCGCGCAAGGCTTCGCAGTCGGTAACACCGGTACGCTCGACGGCACGATCGAACTTCAGGTCATCAACACCGGAACGTCGATCGCGGTCCAAGAGACGTTCTTCTCCAGCTCCAGCACCGTGACCCCGGTTTCGGTTTCCGCGTCCCTGCTGGCCAACAACACGACCGCGACGACCTTCGACAACGTCTCGATCACGCTTGGTACCTTCACGACGGCCGATGTCGGCGTGACCTCGTACATCAAGATCAGCCAAAACGTCGCCGCCACCTCGAACGCCAACGATCCGGCGTTCAACTTCCAGTCCGGTGCCGATGAAGGCTCGACGATTCAAGTCGGCTTCGCGGCCAGCAACACGCAGACGCTGCGTATCTCGAACATCAACCTGTTGCTCTCGACCGCTTCGTCCCCGTCGCTCGGCGCGGAAGACGCAATCGGTCAGATCGACAACGCGCTGCAAACGCTGCTCACCCAGCGTGCGACCCTCGGTGCCGTCATGGTCCGTCTCAACGAAGACGCGGACAACGACAACACCGCGGCCGTGAACTTGCAAGCATCGGAATCCTCGATCGCCGACCTCAACGTCGGTCAGGAGACGACGCAGTTCACCCGGCTCCAGATCCTGGTCCAGGTGGGTACGTCGGTTCTGTCGCAATCGAACTCGAACGCGCAGACGGTTCTGGGTCTCTTCCGCTAATCGCGGTAAGCAACCAAGGAAGAAGGCCCGCTTCGGCGGGCCTTCTTTCTTTTTGCCCGGAAGCCGATACGTCAGACATGCCCATTCGCGTCATCTCGCGGCGTCGCGCCGCACCGCAAGCCGTTCCTTCGCGCCAACCGCAGCCCAGCGCTCCCTTGCCGTTCAACTTGCCGGCCCCGCCCGCCGGCGCGCCTCAACTCCGGCCCGGCGTAAGTCTGTGCATGATCGTGAAGAACGAAGAGCGCTTTCTGCGCGCGTGTCTGGAGAGCGTGCGCGACGCGGTCGACGAGATCTGCATCGTCGACACGGGCTCGACCGACGGCACGCGTGCAATCGCGGAGGCCTTCGGCGCGCGGATCGTCGAGCGCCCCTGGCGCAGTGATTTCGCCTGGGCGCGAAACGAGGCGCTCTCGCTCGCGACGCGGCGCTGGATACTCGTGCTCGACGCCGACGAGACCCTGCGTCCCGAGTCGGTCACGGCGCTGCGAACGCTCGCGTCGACCCCGGCTGCGAGCGCCGGACTCTGGGTGCGCTGCTTCAACCACGTCGACGATTACAAAGGCACGGGCGCGAGTTCTCACGCGATCGCGCGCGTGTTCCCGAACGACCCGCGGATTCGGTACCGCAGCCCGATCCACGAGTTCATCACGATCGACGGACTCGATACCGGAATCGAGGCCCGGCACGCCCCGCTGGCCATCGATCACTACGGCTATCTGAGCGCCATCGTCAAAGAGCGCGGCAAAGCGGAACGAAATGTCGCGATCATCAACGCGGCGATCGAGAGCGAACCGGGCAATCCGTTTCACTGGTACAACCTGGGCACGACCGCGCTGATCGAGAAGCGGGGTGAGACGGGCATCATGGCGCTCGAGAAAATGTACGAGCTAGTCGGCGAAGAGGCGCGCGGCTACGTGCCGAGTGCGCTCTCGTTCCTGGCCGATGCGTACATCGAAAGCCGGGGCGACAGCGAGGGCGCGCTGCGTTATCTCGAAGAGAGCCTGAAGCGCTCGCCGCGGTTTGCCAACGCGCACTTCGTCAAAGGCAAGGCACTTGCCCACGCGGGCCGGTATGAAGAAGCCATCGCCGCCTATGAGGAGTCGATCGCCGACGCGCCGTTCAATCGCGCGCAGTTCCTGGTCGATGACGAAATCAGTATTTGGAAGGCGCACTCGGAGATCGGTTCGGCCTACGGCCGGATGGGCGACAAGGCGCGCGCGCTCGAATGGTTCGAAAAAGCGCTCGCGAACCGGCCGGGCGTCGCACCGGTGATGTCAAACCGTGCCCGCGCGCTCGAATCGCTCGGGCGCTTCGACGAAGCCGTTGCGCAATTCCGAACGAACTGGGAAACGTTCGGCGACGACTCCAGCTCGACCGAGTACGTGAATATTCTCCTGCGCGGCAATCGCTATGACGACGCTCTGGCCGTGGTCGACGAGGCGGTAGAGCGCGTTTCACCGCGCCACGCGGCGCTCTTGCTGATGACCGCTGCAGCGATCGCGGATCGCGCCGGTCAACCGGCGCGCGCGAACGCCTACGCGCTGACGGCGCTCGAGCGGGCACCGGGTGCGGCACCCGTGCTGGACGCGGCCGAGACCTATTTCCGGTCGCGTGGCGACGACGCCGCCATCGCCGCGCTCCGCGCTGCGGAACTGAACGCGCCGCTGGAGCTGCTCGAGGACTTCGCCCGGCGCTCGTCGCGCCACCTCAACGACGGCCGGTACGCCGAGGCCCTGGCGATCGCGGCCGCCGGCCGCAGCCGCTTCGGAGACGACTCGCGCCTGCTCTATGACGCGGCGGCGGCGACCGTCGCCATGGGCGACCGAGCCCAAGCGTTGGCGCTCCTCGAACTGGTGGACGCGAGCGACTCCGGGGTGCTCGGGCGCGCCCGGTTCCTGCGGGCGGTCATCTGCGGCGATCTCGGGCGATACGATGAAGCCCTGACCGCCATCGATCTCGTGCTGGACGGGAATCCGCACCAAGTCGATGCCGTGTTAGCAAAAGGTAAATTTTTGCTCGCAGCCGGTCGCAATGCCGCGGCCGAGGCGGCCCTCCGCTCGGCGTTCGAGGTGACGCGCGATGGCCGGATTGCGGTCGATTTGGCCTCGTTGCTGCTCTCGGCCGGCCGGCTGGCCGAGGCCCAGACGGTCGCCGAAGCGGCGCTGGCTCCGGGCGCGGAGGCTCAAGTCGGGGTTCCGTTAGGCCGATAAATTGTAAAGCAAGGGAGGCGCAAACAAACATGGACGTGGCACTTTCGCAGACCGCTCCGAGCGGTTCAACGACGGATCCGGGCTCAGCCCAATATACGGCACCGGCGAGCACCCTCGCAGCGTCGTCGGCGAGTCCGGCTGCGCAGCCGGCGAGCACGCCGTCGAGCGACGCCAAAGGCCAACTGCCGGCGGGACCGCTGCAGCCGTTTACCGGCGCCGTGTTGACCGTATTCGCCGGTCAGAATGTCGAAGTTTGTTTCCGGGTTGCCCACGATCCGAACGAGATCGTGATCGTCTACCGCAACGCACAGACCGGCGAAATCATCAACCAGGTGCCGTCCGAATCGATTCTGCGCCTTGCCGAGTTCTTCCAGAGCCAAGCCATCGGCGCGCTCTTGGACAAAGGAGCATAACTTGTCCGGTTTGAGTTCGGCCACCACTTCCACGGGTGCCAGTTCCGCCTCGAGTACCGCCCTCCCAGGCAACAATACCGCGCCGATCTCGTTCCCGGGCATCGCCTCGGGGATCGACTACAACTCGATCATCCAGAAGTTGACGAGTCTGACGCTCTTGCCCGCCCAACAGGCGCAGACGCAGATCACCTCGCTCAATGCAAAAAACTCGGAAATGATCAAGGTCAGCAGCTATCTGAGCAGCGTGCAAAACACGCTCTCAGCGCTCTCCGATCCGGCGACCTTCGAGGCATTTGCCGCCACGTCGAGCAACTCGTCGGTGTTGACCGGTACGACCGATACGAACTCGGCCGGTGCTGCCGGCACGTACATCATCGACGGGACGCAACTTGCGACGGCGACCGCCGTGACGGGTGCCGTGAGTTCGGCGGTCGGACACAGCCTTGCCGACGTCGTTCCCGGTACGGGCGGCAAGACCGGCGACCAAGTCCCGCTGGTCGCTTCGTTTACGGCGATCGGGCCGACCAACGGGAGCGGCACGACACAAGGGACGATCACGGTCGACGGCGTGCAAGTCGCCTACAACGTCAGCTCGCAATCGCTCCAGACGATCCTCTCGAATATCACCGCGGCCGTCGCCTCCGTCGACCCGGGATTCAGCGCATCGTTCAATGCTGCAACCGACGTGGTCACGTTCGCCAGTATCGACGCGCCGATCTCGGTCGGCTCGCAATCCGACACCGGCAATTTGGCGCAAGTCCTCAAACTCGACGTTGCCCAAGTCACTAATACGCCGGTGAGCGGAACGGTGACCAGTGCCGGCCCCATCGGCGGCCTCAGCCTATCGGCTGATTTCTCCAGTACGAACGGCGCGAACCTCATAACGCCGGTCAGCGGCGGCTCCGGTTCGTTCTTCACGATCAACGGCGTGAAGATCACGATCGATCCGACCTCGCAGAACCTTCAAGACGTGATCAAGGCGATCAACCAGTCCAGCGCCGGCGTCGTCGCGAGCTACAATGGGATTACCAATCAAGTCACGTTGACGAACACCGCGACCGGCCCGCAGTCGATCGTGATCGGCTCTGCGAGCGACACGAGCAACTTCCTCAAGGCCGTGGGTTTGGAGGGCGCTGGAGCGACCACCACGATCGGCCAACAGGCGTACGTGAAGGTTCAACAGCCCAACGGAACGGATCAAACATACTATTCGAGTTCGGATAATATCGCGAATGCCGTCCCCGGTATCACGCTCACCATCTCCGGTAATTCGCCGACCGGAACGCAGACGACGCTCACCGTGTCGCAAGATCCGCAACCCGCGCTCAATGCCATCAATGCTTTCGTATCGGCCTACAACGCGGCGATCAACGAGATCAACACCGCGTCGGCTCCGCCGGTCGTGCAGCAGACGAGTGTCAATACGACTTCATCGGCGGTGACCGCTACCAGTTCCAAGCTCGCCAGTGGCGGTCCGCTCTACAACGACCTCGTCGTCGAAGAGATGAAGAACCAACTGATCAGCTTGGTCTCCAACATCGTTCCGACGGGAAGCTCGTCGTACAACTCGCTCTCCTCGATCGGCCTGTCGCTCGATTCGACCCACAGCGTTCTGGCCGCGTCGGGGTCGACGAACAGCGCGACGTCATCGAGCGATTCGAGCGACACCTCGAGCAGCGGTCCGATCGCGCTGCAGACCCAAGACGGAACATCCGGTTCGCTCCAAGCGCTCGACGTAGCCAAGTTTACCGCGGCGTTCGCCGCGAATCCGACTGCCGTGTCTTCGCTCTTCAATTCCGCCGGCGGCCTCGTGTATCAGCTCGGCTCGTACCTGACGAGCACGACCGGACTGCCGACGCAATCGACGACCGGACTGATCGGGTCGATACCACCAATCTCGCTGATTCAGACCGACGAGAACCAGGTCTCGACCCAGATCACGTCGCTTCAAGACTACATCACGACGATCGACAACGAAGCAAACATGCAAGCCGATCTCTTACGCGCACAGTATACGGCAAGCGAGACGCTGATCGCCGGATACCAGTCGCTCCAAACCTATGTCTCGCAGTTGAGCTAAAGCCCGAAACGTCTAGGGGAATCTGTGTCCACTTCGGCTGACTTCAAATATCTCGAAACCAAGATCATGACGGCGTCGAAGGAAGAGCTTACCCTCATCACCTTTGACTTCTTGATCCTCTCCGCGACCAAGGCGCTCGACAAGCTGCACAACGCGCCGCGCGATATCCAGGGGATCCACGATGAATTGCGGCGCGCGCAGCGCGCGATCGCGGTCCTCATGGGATCGCTGAACTTCGAGATCGGAGGAGAGCTCGCGCTCAACCTCTTCCGCGTCTACGAGTTCTGGCATCGCCAACTGGTGCTCGCGAATCTGCAAAAGGATTCCGAGCGCGTCGAACGGCTGCTCCCGTTCTTCAAAGAGTACCGCTATACATGGGCCGAAGCGCAGCGCTGCTTCCGGGCCGAACAGGTAAGCTCGGGGCAATCCGCCACGGCGAGCGGTTCGTTCGTCGCCGTCGGCTGAGATGGATCCCGCGCGCGAGATCGTCTTGCTCGTCAACGAACTGGAGCGGCTGCTGGTCGCGGCGGAGGACATCCTGGTCGAACGCGACTGGCCGGCCCTCGAACGCTCGGTGGCCGATCAACGGCGCGTGATGCACGCGCTCGAGAAGGCGATCTCGGCCACCGATGGTTCGCGGCCGGACGCATTCGACAACGAGTTGCGCATGCGGATCACCCGCAGCGACCAGCGGCGTGCCGACCAGCTACGCCGGCTCGAGGCCTTCCGCGACGCGCTCGCCTCACGCCTGGGTGTGATGGCGCGGGCCAAAGCGATGCGCCGTGCCGCTCGGCCGATCGGCGGACCGGTCCCCGCGCTCATCAACTCGCTGCGCTAGCGATCGCGCTTTAGTCGACGATCACGTAATCGAGCACGGCTCGCTCGTGGCGCTCGTGCGCGCGCGGTCCGTTTTCGTCGAACGGCACGAGCGCGTAGCGCGGACCGGGCTGCGCGACCAACATCCGTTCGTGGGCGGTCTCGGCGGGCGATTCCCAGCGCACGGGCTCGACGACGCCGCGGTCGCGGTCGAAGTGCCCGCACCGTACCCCCGCGTGCAGCGCGACGCCGAATCCGGCCCGCCGGATGCGCTCGCAGAAGAGATAGTCTTCGTTACAGACGCGAACGCGAGCGGCACCCTCTTCGATATAGATTTGGGTCGCGAAGTAGGGGCGAGCGAGCGCCCGCAGAACTGAGGTCCGCAGCAGAACGCAGCCAAACCCGACGGCATCGACCGGAACGATGCGATCGGTGAAGCCGGGGACGCTTCCCCCCGTCGTGTCGGCGGAGGACCAGCGGGACGCGGCCATCGGCCGGATCCCGTCGCGCGAGTAGTAGAGCGCGCCGACGACGGCGAGCGACGGATCGAGCACCAGGGCGTCGCAAAGCGTCGTGAGTGCGTCCGGCGCAAAGGTCATATCGTCGTCGATCATCGCCAGGAAATCTGCTTGCACCGCGAGCGCCCGGCGCACGGCGAGTTCGCGCTGGGCCGGGATGAAGTTTCCGCTGACGACGTAACGGTCGAAGTCGGTGACCTCGGGCGGAAGCGTCAGCTTCGCGAGCGCGCTCAAGAACGGCTGCGTCGGCCGGCCGCCGTTGGGGAGCGCGAGCAAGAGCTTCAACCGAGTGCTCCCTCGAGGGCGGCGAGCACGGCCTTGGCCGCCGTGTCGAGTTCGGGATCGCTCTCGCGAAAGAGCGACACACTGCGCGCCAGCTTCGCGCGCAAGAAGATGCGGCTGATCGCAGCACCCGCTTGCGCGGCGTACGACGCGAGGGCGGCGGCGAGCTGCCCGCGCGCCTCCGCATCCGCCAGCGCCGCATCGCCCGGGGCCAGCCCGACGAAGAACTGCGCCGCACGCAAGAACGGGTGCGCGGATTCGTTGGCGAGCGTCCGGCCGATGAAGGCGATCTCGGCGGGCCGGAAGGCGCGCACGAGCGTCACCGCGCCGGCCGGGGCCGGCGTCAACTCGAACCGTCCGCTGCGCTCGGGGATCTCCGGGGGGAACGGCGGCAGCGCGGCCGCGACGTTTTCCGGGATGATGGTCTTGCCGAGCCGGGAGGTGATCAGGGCTTTGGAGAGCAGCCGCTCTTGGGCGGCCAGAAAGGCCCCGATCGCGGCGGCATCGCCCTGGGCGTCGAGCGGATCGCGGGTGGCCAGGGCGTTGAGGACGAGATAGTGGGCGATCATCCCCGAGCGGCGTTCGCCGGTGAACAGCGCAGCGAGCGAGCCGTGGCGCTTGCGGTCGAGCGTGACCTGCAAGACGAACCCGCCGTGCGCCGTGCCCACCGGGCCCCGCGGGGCCGGCTCGGGCTCAGGCTCGGCTTGCGGAGCCGGTTGGAGCGCCGCGCGGATGGGCGGCGCCGGGAGCGCGGTCGTGCGGGGCGGCGCCGGCGGCAGCGTCAGCGGCGGGGGTGGTGCCGGCGGCGGTGGCGCCGGTGCAGGCGGCAGCACCGGTTCGTAGTGCTCGGCCGCCTGCGCGAAGGCTGGACCGGTGCCGGGCACTTCAGCCGGCGGCTCGAGCGCTTCTTCCTCGGTGTCGAGTTCGTAGAACGGGCGCTCCGGCTGGGCGAAGGCTTCCAGCGAGCGTTTGGCGCCCCGGGTGAGGCGCAGCGCGCGCGGACCGGCGATCCCGGCCCCGGCGTCCGCCTGCAGATAGGGGGCCAGCGTGATATCGTCGAGCCCGAGGTCGACCGCGAAGCGCAAGACGACCGTCCGCCGTTCGCCGGGTCCCAACGCGGCCAGCGGCACACCCGCCTCGAGCAGCGCTTCGGCCACCTCGTCGTCGCGCTCCGCGTCGTTGATGCGCAGCGAGCCGGACGCTAGGCGCAAGCCTCGTGGGAGCGGGAGGATCGCCCGGAGGCCCGCCACGGGCTCGGTGCCGTCGTTCATGATCGCCAGGCTCACGGTGACGACGGCACCGGGAATCAGACCGCTGCGCGGTTGCGCATCGAGCGTCGCCGTGAGCAGCGGGCCGCGCTCAACCGGGGTCTCCTCGATCGGCGCACCATGCGGCAGGTCCACGCTCGCCTGGCGCTGCCAGCCGAACCGCGGCGCCGGGGCGCCGATGCGCACGCGCTGCAAGTCCACCAGGCGCATATCGGCGCTCCGCTCGAAACGGTCGTCGTTCATATGCGGCGGGTGAAGAAGCGGGCGAGCAGCGATGGTCGCGAACCGCTTTCCGCGCCGGGCTCCGGACGCTGCGGCACGGGTTGGGGAGCCGGCCGCGCAGCCGGCGCGGCACGCTGCGCCGGGGCCGTCAGAGCGGCGGCGGCGGCCGGGACCGCCAGGCCGCGCGCGCGGAGCGCCGCCACGACGTGATCGACGTTGACGATCTCCGCGCTGCGATCGGCCGCCTCGCCCATCGCGCCGCGCACGACGTTCGCCAGCCGGCGCGGCAGCCCGCCCCCCGCGGCGACCACGGCTTCGAGTGCGTCGGAGGTGAAGATGCGCGCCGCCGGCGGCTTGCCGGCTTGCTCCAGCCGGTACTCGATGAGCGCGGCCGCCGCACCCGGATCGAGCCGTTCGAGGTGCAGAAAGCGATCGACGCGATCGGCGAGATTCTCGCGCGCCAGGATGCGCGCCTCGAGTTCGGGCTGTCCGAAGAGCACGAGGTTGAGCAGTTTGCGCTGCGGGATTTGGAAATTGAGCAAGAGCCGCAAGGTTTCAAGCCCGTCGTCGCTGAGGTTTTGCGCTTCATCGATGAGCAGGACCAGCGACTTTTCTTCGAGGACGGCCGTGTCGAAGAAGAAATTCTTGATCGCGTTCTTCAATGCGGCGCTCGAACGCGGCGGCAAGCCCAGGCCGAAGACGCGACCGATCGCCAGCAAGAACTCGACGTCACTTGCGAACGTCGGGTCGAGGATTTTCCCGATCACGACGTTTTCGTCGCGCAAGAGCGACCCTTCGATATAGCCGGAGAGCAACGTCTTCCCGGTCCCGGGTGAACCGATGACGACCGTCAAGCCGCGCGACTCGGCGATCCCGGAGAGTATGACCAGGGCGTCGCGGCGCAGTGCCGGCAACTCACAGTAAAACTGCGGATCGGCCGTGTCGAGAAATGGATCGCGTTGAAGCCCGAAGTGCTGGTAGTACCGGCGCATTATCGACGGGGTTTCCCCGTAGGGCGCGAAACTCTTACGGGGCGTGGATTATTCGATCGTCATCCCCGTTTTCAATCGAGCGGATTTGACACGTCAGTGCCTGGCAGCGCTGCTCCCGGCACTCGCGAACGCCGGAAACGGCGAGGTAATCGTCGTCGACAACGGTTCCGAACCCGACACGGCTGCCGTTTTGGCCGATTTCCCCTGGGTTCGCGTGATTCGAAACGACCGCAACCTCGGCTTCGCCGCAGCGTGCAACCAAGGGGCACGTGCGGCGAGCGCACGCATCGTGATCCACCTCAACAACGACACGGTCGCGCCGGGAGCATGGGTCGAATCGCTGCTCGCCCACTTCGCCGATCCCGGCGTCGGCGTCGCCGGCGCGAAGCTGCTTTTCGGGAACGGCACGATCCAGCACGCCGGCGTCGCCATCGGGGGTGCTCGTTTCGGACCCGAGGGGATCGGCCCGTTCCATATCCTCGCGCAGGCCCCGGGGGATGCTCCGGCAGCCAACCGGACGCGCGACTTCGCCGCGGTTACGGGCGCGTGTCTCGCGACGCCGCGCGCACTCTTCCTGGAACTGGGCGGCTTCGATGAATGCTACTGGAACGGCTACGAAGACGTGGACTACTGCTTCAAAGTCGGTGCGCGCGGCTTGCGCGTGGTCTACGAGCCGGCGGCGTGGTTGTACCATCTCGAATCACAATCCGGGGTGCAGCGCAAGCGCCGGTTGATGCATAATCTGCGCGAACTCGGGGCCCGCTGGGGCGAGCGTATCCTGCCCGACACCAACCGACTCTGCGGCCTGACGGGTCTCGTGCTCCGGGAGCGTTCGGTGCGCGGCGTGGTCGCGTACGCCGCGCATCCGCTCCCGCCCGCAAGCGTGCTCGTACACGGACCCGCTCCGCCGGATGCCGCCGCCTTCGCCGCCCGCTTACGCGGCGGCTCGGTCGTTCCTGAGGCGATCGTGTGGGCGGCCGACGGTCCGGCCCCGGCGGGCTGCGAGCCGGCCGCCGATTGGTTGGGGGCGGCGCGTTCGCTCACCGAGATCCGTGCCGAGCGGTACGTCGTCTTCATCGACACGCGCAGCGTTCTGGAGGCCGAGTGGCTGGCGGGTCTGATCGACGGGGTCGAATTCGGCGACAACGTCGCGGCTGCGGCGATCGGCGAGCCAGGCCCGGTGGCGCCGTATGCCTTGAACGCGCGCGCGACCATCGTCGCGCTGCGGCGCGTCCCGCAAGACATACGCATCGAAGCGGCCGCATCGTGCGATGATGCGCTCGCCGGTTTCACACAAGCGCTGGTCGCGCGCGGCCGCGCGCTGCGCTTGGACCCCCGCCCCGGCCGCGTCGAGGCGACCATCGCACCCGACGCAGCGCGCCTGGAAGTACTCTCGATGCCGCTCGAGGGCGGCGCCACGCTCGCGTCGATCGTGATGCTGAGTTGGAACGCGCCCGAGTACACGGAGATCGCGATGCGCTCGATTCGGGCGAATACGCGGCCGGGTACCTACGAGGTCATCATCGTCGACAACGGCTCGGATGACGACACGATCGCGCGCCTCAAGAAGCTGACCGGCGTTCGCATCCTCTACAACCGGCGCAACTTGGGCTTCGCGCGCGGCTGCAACCAGGGGATCGCAGCGGCCCGCGGTTCGCACATCGTGCTGCTGAAGAACAACGTCTTCGTAACGGACGGCTGGCTGGACCGCTTGCTCGAGGCGCAGCGCTTCAACCCCTGCGCCGGGGTCACGGCGCCGCGCTCGAACAACGTCGCGGGCTCTCAGCGCCTGGACTCTTCGCCCTACTCCAACGAAACCGAATTGGCCGCGTTCGCGCTGCGGCGCGCGCGTGATTGGCATCGGCGCAACTACCACACCGATCGCGCGATCGGTTTCTGCCTGTGCATCGACCGGCGCGTGATCGACGAAATCGGCGGTATCGACGAGCGCTACGGCGTGGGCAATTTCGAGGACGATGATTTTTGCGTGCGCGTGCGGGCCGCGGGCTACGAGATCCTGGTTTGCGAAGACGTGCTGGTCCATCACTTCGGGAGCATGAGCTTCAAGGCGAACAATGTCGACCATCGCGATCGGATGGAGCGCAACTGGGCCGTGTTCGCGCAGCGCTGGGATCTCCCGCGCGCATATCCCGTCAACGGCTACGATGCCACCCCGGCGATCGAGCGCGGCTTCGATCGCGCGCGGGATTACGTCGCATTGCCGGACGAGCGCGAAGGCGGCGCGACCCGTTTGGGGGTGAAAGGGTTAACCCTCGTCGCGATCGTCGAACGGGAAGCGGACTGGACCGCGATCGGAGCGGTCGCGAACAACTACCTGCGCGCCCTGCGAGCCGGCGACAACGTCGTCTTGGCGATCGCCGCGCGCGGCGAACCGGACGCCGCGACGATCGCTGGGCGCCTGCGGAAGACGCTTGAGAAGTACGGCCTGGAGCCCGCCGCGGCGGCCGGCGTCATCGTCGAAGACGTCGCCGATCTGGGCGGCTGGCTCGCGCACTTCGGAACGCGGCGAGTTGCCGTGCGCGCGCACCCGGAACTGCGCGGCATGCGCGAACTCGCCGAGCGCAGTCCCAGCGCCCTTGCGCGACTCGTGCGGAGCGAACATGCGGGTTCGTGACGACTTCTCATGGCTGGGTCCGGCGCTCGGGGCCGGGCGATTCGCCCAACTGCGTGCCGCAGATCTGGCCGTTGCCCGGTTCGAACCCGTCTTCCGCGACAAGCGCGGCGTCGGCGTGCTCGATCTCACGTTTGCACACGCCGGCGAGGCGTTCGCGCTTTGTGCGCTGTTGGTCGATCTCGTCGCGCTTTGGACCCTCGAAGCACCGCCGCTCGTGTGGCCCGCGACGCTCGCCGCAGGGCTCGATCCCGATTTTGCCGAGGCCGTAGAAGCGCGCGTCTATCCGTGGTTGCGCACGCTCGTGCGGGGCGTCGCCTCGCCCGGCGAGCGTCTGCGCAGCTACGGCGACGAGGCGGCGTTCGAGCGGGCACGCGCGGCGGGCTGGGTCGGCGCTATCCCCTGCGGGGCCGCGATCGTCGCGATGGCGCCGTTCGCCTACGCGCGCCGCTTCGCGCGCGATGCGCAGGTTTCGATCGCGGCCCGGCACGGCGCGCTGGCCGCCGCGCTGCTGCGCGACCGCGCGCGCGCGGTGCGGCTCGTCGCCGGCGCCTCGGCGCCGGAGGTGGCGTGGTACGGCGTCGCCGACTTGCTCGCCCCGTCGGCCGCGGTCGCCGCGGCCGACGTAGCGATCGTCGACCGCGCAGCCGCGGGACTTGGGGCCGCGACGATCGTCGCACTCGACGACGTGCCCGACGGCGGCCGGACGATCGACGTGCCGCAACCGGTGCCGCTCGACAACGGCTTTACCTTCGACGCCGCCGACGCGCCGGTGGTGCGCACGTTCGGCGTGTGGGCGCGACCGGCCGCGTCGCGTGCGCCCGCGCCGGCCGTCCCCGTCGCGCGCCGCGCGCAAGCGGATGGTCTGATCGGATTCGTGCTGCGTTCCGACGCGGGCTATGCGCCCGACGCGGACACGGACGAACTGCGCGTCCTGCGCGAGCTACTCGAAATCGAAGGACTGCGCAGCTTCGTGACGACCGATCCGCGCGATCCGCAACTCGGGCAAGCCGATCTGGTGCACGTCTTTGCCGCCTACGACGACCGGCATCTCGGGGCGGCGGCCGAGAGCGCGCTGCGCGGGCGCAAGCCGCTGGTCATCAGCCTCGAACCCCTCGCCGCCTACGCGAACTGGCAAGAAGACGCCTTGCTCATCGCCGTACAGATCGGGCTCGACCGCGTCGAGCGAGCGTTCTTCTTCGAGAACTATGCCGAGCGCCGCATCATCGTGAGGGGAACGCCGTTGCTCCCCGATGCCGCGCAGGTCCAGCAGCGGCGTGAGGAATTTCTCGTGAGCGCGCGCGCGGCGAGCGCCGTCATCACGGCCGCGTGTGACGAACCGGCGCTGCTCGGCCGCGAATTCGGCCTGCCGCCGGACGGCTTGATCGCGGGCGCGATCGCGCTGGGCGGCGAGCCGGACGGCGGCGACGTGGTGAGCGCGCTCGTGCCGCCGGGTCCGTTCGTGCTCATGCACGCGCCGCTCGTGCGGCGTTCGCATCTCTTGCTGGTGCTCACCGCACTCGCCCCGCTGGACATCGACGTCGTCGTCGCCGGCGAACCGGCCGATGTCGACACCGCGATCTCCCTGCGCGCGGGCGCGGGGCGGGAGGTTCTCTTCCTGACCGAGCCGGCGCCGGCGGTGCTTGCCGGGCTCTATGCGCGCGCCGCCGTTTACGTGGAGCCCTCGCTGCGCTCGCGCTCTCCGGCACGGCTCGCGCGCGCGGTTCGTGCCGGTGCGTTACCGCTGGTTGCGCGCGATGGACCGCTCGCTCGTTTGGTCCCGCCGGAACTCACCTTTTCGATCAGCGACCCGGCCGAGATCGCGGCGGCGATCGGGGGTGCGCTCGCTCGCCCCGATCGGGTCGAACGCGCCCGGATGCTTGCCGCGGCGCTCGGCGGACTCAGCGATCCCGGACGCGCGCGCGACGCAGCGCTTGCCGCCTATGCGCGTGCGGCGGCTCGATCCGCGCCGGCATCCTGACGAACACAAAATAATCTGACCCGATCGCCCGAAGCATAGTCTATGGAGTACTCGATCATCATCCCGGTGTTCAACCGGGAGGATCTCACCCGGAATTGCCTCGCGGCACTGTTGCCGACCGTCGCCGAGGCGGGTACGGGTGAAGTCATCGTGATCGACAACGGTTCGGCGGCGGCGACGGCGGACGTCCTGGCCGCGTTTCCCTGGGTCCGGGTCATCCGCAACGAGCAGAACCTCGGCTTCGCGGCGGCCTGCAACCAGGGCGCACGGGCGGCCTCGGGCCGCTTCCTCGTGCACCTCAACAACGACACGATCCCGCTCGCCGGCTGGCTCGCGCGGCTGCTCGCGGTCGCGCGCGAGCCGGGTGTCGGCGTGACCGGCGCGCGCCTGCTCTACGCGAACAACCGCATCCAGCACGCGGGCGTGCTGCTCTTCCCCGCCCGCTTCGGTCCCGAGGGCGCGGGCCCGTTCCATTTCTTGATGGGCCGCCCGGCGGACACGCCCGCGGCCCTCATTCGAACGGATTACGAAGCCGTGACCGGCGCGTGTCTGGTGACGCCGCGCGAACTCTACCTCGAACTGGGCGGCTTCGACGAATCGTTTTGGAACGGCTACGAAGACGTCGACTACTGTTTTTCCGTGCGCGCCCGCGGGCTGCGCGTGGTCTACGAACCGGCCGCCGTGCTCTATCATCTCGAGTCGCAGTCGGGCGTTCAGCGCAAGCGGCGTTTGGTGCACAACGTTCGCGAACTCGCCGCGCGCTGGGGCACGAAGATCCAGCCCGACCACAATCGCCTCTGCGGCCGCACCGGATACATCCGGCGCGAAGCGTTTCGCGGTTTCAATCGCACGTTCGTCCCGCTTTCGAACCCCGCCGTCACGGTGCTCGTTCACGGCGACGCGCCGGACGACGCGGCCGCGTTCGCGGCGCGCCTGCGTGAGAGCTCACCGGCCCCCGAGACGATCGTCTGGGCCGCGGGCGGACCGGCACCGGCCGGTACCCAGGCCGCCGATGGTTCGCCGGTCGCGCTGGCGCGCGCGCTGACCGAGTCGAGAGCCGATCGCTACGTCGCGTTCATCGATACGCGCACGGTGCTCGAACCACAGTGGCTGGGCGAGTTGATCGATTCGGCCGAGTTCTCGCAAGACGTTTGCGCGGCGACCGTCGTACCGCCCGAAGAACGCGCGGCAACGACCACGCCGCTGGGCGCCGATGCGCGCTGCACGCTGGTCGCGACGCGGCAGTGGCCGCAGGACGTTCGCATCGATCCGGCCGCGACCTCGCTCGATGCGGCGCTGGTCGATTGGACCACCCGTGCGGTCGCGCTGGGACGGGCGGTGCGCGCCGTGCCGCGCCGGATCGCCGACATCGGGCCGCCGCTCCCCGGCGAACACGAAATCTTGCGCCGGGCCGATCCCGTGCGGCTCGAAGAACTCTGCCGCACGCCGTCTTCGCTCGGCCCGGTGTTCGCCTCGATCGTCATGCTGAGTTGGAACGCGGCGCAGTATACGAAACTCGCGGTCGAGTCGATTCGCGCCTCGGCGAGCGCTGTGCCCTACGAGATCATCATCGTCGACAACGGCTCCGACGAGCCGACGCGCGCGATGCTCGCCGAACTGACGGACGTACGGGTCATCTACAACGACCGTAATCTCGGCTTCGCGCGCGGCTGCAATCAAGGCATCGCAGCCGCCGGTGGGACGCACGTCGTCCTGCTCAACAACGACATCTTGGTCAACGACGGCTGGCTCGACCGGCTGATCGACGTGCACCGCCGCGATCCACTCGTCGGCGTCTCCGCGCCGCGCAGCAACAGCGTCGCCGGCGATCAACAGATCTCCGACTTCTCGTATACCGACCGCGAGGGCATGCTCGCCTACGCGGCTCGCCGCGCGAAGACCTGGCGCGGCATCCACTACCGGACGGACCGGGCGATCGGGTTCTGTTTGTGCATCGCGCGCCGCGTGATCGACGAAGTCGGCGGGATCGACGAGCGCTACGGCGCCGGCAACTTCGAGGACGACGACTTCTCGATCCGGGTGCGGGCGGCCGGATACGAGATCGCCGTCTGCGAGGACGTGTTCATCCATCACTTCGGCAGCGCGACCTTCAAGGCCAACAATCTCGACTATGCCGCATCGATGCAGAAAAACTGGGCGATCTTCGCGGCGCGCTGGGGATTTCCGCAAGCGTATCCGGTGAACGGGTATCAAGCCGAGCCCGCCATCCGGCGCGGGTTCGTGCGTGCGCAGCACTATGTCGCGTTGCCCGTCACGGCGCAGCCGGTGCAAGCGGCGCCGCCACCCGGCAAGACGTACGGTGTCGCACTGCTCGCGATCGTGGACGGTGAAGCGGCCTGGGGCCGGATCGGTCCGATCGTGACGAACTACGCCCGCGCGCTCGCGCTCGGGGACGACACGGTGCTCGCGCTGGCTGCACTCGAACCGATGGATGCCAACACGCTGGCGGCGCGGGTCGAACGCGCGCTGAGGAAAGCCGGCATCGCGCCTCAGGATGCGCCGGACATCGAGATCGCCGACGTGTCGGACATTGCCGATTGGCGCTCGGGCGTCTGTGCCGGGCGCACGATCGCGGTCGAGCGGGACCTGCGTTTGATCGGTTGCGACCTGCTCGACGATCGCAGCCCCAGCGGCCTGCGGCGCCTGCTGCGTACGCCGGCGGCGGTGTAATGAAGACGACCCGGTACTTTCCCGAGTTCGGGCTGTGGCGCGATCCAGCCCTGCTGCGCGCGCTGGTGACGCCGGCGACGCTGCTCAGCGCCCGCTACGAACCGGTCTTGCGCGATCTGATCGGATACGGTTCCCTCGATTTGACGTTCGGCGCCGGCGAGGCCCTGTGCACGGTCGCAAACGTGTTGATCGATCCGGTGCCGCTCTCGGTGCGCACCTCCCAATCGCTGGTGTGGCCGGCGTTCGTCGTCGCCATCATCGAGGAAGACATCCTCGAGGCGATCGAGGCGACGGTCTTGCCGTGGCTGCGCATGCTCGCACGCGGCCGCGCGCTTGCGAGCGAGGAGATTCGCCACTACGGCGACCCGGCGCCGTTCGAGCACGCGCGCGCGCTCGGACTCTTCGGAGCGGCACCGTTCGCCCACAGCCTGCCGCGGCTGGCTCCGCTGGTCTACGCGGCGCGCTTCGCCGCGGGCGCGCGTGTCTACATCGCCGCGCACGACACGGCGACGGCCGTCGCGGTGATCCGTCCGCACGCTGCCGCGATCGCTGAACGGCCGCAAACGGGCGCCGACGCGGCGTTCGCGCGGCGCTGGTTCGCGCTGCCGGAGCCCGCCGGCGACGCCGGGCCGTACGATCTGGTCATCGCCGAGCAGGCGGAGGATGTTCTCCCGGGTGCACGCACCACGATCGTGCTGCACGGCGGCGAGTCGCTGCCGGGCGCGCGCACGGTCCTGGTCCCCGAGCCGGTTCCGCTCGACGTGCTCTTCACTTTTGATGCGGCCGATGCGCCGGCCGTCGCGTCGTTCGCGGTCATCGCACATCCGCTAGCGGCCGTGCGTCCCCGGCGCGTCGTGGACGCGCCGGTAGCGGGCGGCGGTTCGGCCGGTTCGATCGTCTTTGCGTTGCGCGACGACGCGCGCTTCGCACCCGACGCGGACACCGATGCGATCGACGCCTTCGCCGAATGGCTGCGTGCCGAAGGTCTCCGGGTCGCAGTCGCGGCCGGGCCGGCGGATCCGGCGCTCGCGGGCGCCGATCTCGTACACATCTTCGGCGCGTTCGGCGACCCTCACGTGCGAGCATACGCGGATTCGGCGGCGGCCGCCGCCGTGCCGTTCGTGCTTTCGTGCGAACCGTTCTCGGAGCTGACGATCTGGATGGAAGACACGCTGCCGACCGCGATTCGGGCACCGCTCGACGACCTGGGACTCGACTACTACTTGAGCAAATTCGAGCAGCGGGCGCTGATCATCGACGGTCTGGTCCCCGAGGCATCGCCCGAACAGCTCGCCGCGATCGACCAGCGCTTTCTCCCCGCGGCAGTTGCTGCCGCCGGGATCATCGTCTCGAGCAACACCGATCGCGCGCGCGTTCGCGAACGGTTTCCCGCGTTGCCCGAGGCGGCGTTCACCGTCGCTGCGCTGCCGGCCGGGGCCGAGCCGGCCGAGGACGATATCGCGGCGATCGTTCCCGATCGCCCGTTCGTGCTCGTCCATGCGCCGATCATCCGGCGCAGCAACCTGTTGTTCGCGCTCTGGCCGCTGGCGCGCGCGGGGATCTTCACGGTCATCGCGGGCGAGGTCGTCGACGTCAACCTGCTCACGCAATTGCGCCGCATCGGCGGCGAGTCCACGCTCATCCTAACCGATCCCGCCCCCGGCGTCGTCGCCGCGCTCTACCGGCGCGCGGCCGTGTGGCTCGACGCGAGCGCGCGTCCGGCCGGCACGGCACGGCTGATGCGCGCCGCGCAGTGCGGCGCGCTGCCGGTCGTCGCCCGCACGTCGCCGTTGGCCGAGCTGACCGCACACGATGCGCCCGTCTTCGAGTTCCCGCTCTTCGACTCGCTCGCCGGCGCCGTGCGCAGCGCGTTCGCGTGTTCCGATGCGCCGGCCCGCGCGCGACGGATCGCCGAACGCCAGGCAGCGGCGTACGAACCCGGCGCGGCGTTTCGCGCCGTGGTCGCGCTGTATGCGGGTGTGGGAGCGCGTGCCTGATCGTGGCTCTGCAAACACTCACCCTGATCGTGATCGTCGGTCCGTCCGCGGACGGGTTGCGCGTGACCCTGGACGGGATCGCGGCGACGGTCACGCAGGTTCCGTATCAAGTACTCGTGGCCGGCAACGGGACGGCCCTCGACCAGTCGGTGTTGGCGGGCCTGCCTTTCACGGCGACGATCGTGCAAAGTCCGGCGCAGGTTGCGCCGGGGGCCTTCCTCAACGCCGTATTGGCGCATGCGAAGGGCGACGTCGTCAGCTTCTTGCCGGCCGGCGTTCGGCCCGAGCCCTGGTGGACGGTGGGGGTCTTCGAGTTGCTCGAACGTGCGGACGTCGGTGCGGTCGCGCCGCGCATCGTCGATGAATCGGGCGAGCAAATCGTCGGCACCGGGATCGTCGCGTTTGACGGCGTGCTCGTTCCGCGGCTGGCCGGATTGGCGCGCGATGCGATGGGAGCGCTCGAGCCGAGCGCGCTCTTTTTCGCGCCGTCGACGGGGTTATCGGTCAAGCGCGAAGCGTTCGACCGGATCGGCGTCTTCGACGCAGGCTTCGAGCGGACGCTCTTCGATCTCGACTGGACGTTGCGGGCGCGCACGAGCGCGCTGGCGATCGTCTACCGGCCGGACGTGACGATGCGCAGCGACCGGCCGATCGGCATCGGACCCGCCGCGCACACGACCGCGGACGCGCGGCGCTTTCTCGACCGTTGGCAAGCGGCCTTCGGCACGGCACTCGATGCGCAGCGGTTCGTGCCGTGAAGATCGCCGTCTTCGACGATTTCGTCCCGCACCTGGATCTGGGCGCAGGCTTGCCGCGCGCGAACGCGCTGGTCAACGAACTCGCGCAGCGCTGCGAACGCGTCGCGTACTTTGCGATGCATGGACCGGCCGGTGAAACGACGCCCGAGCAGTGGTACCGGGATATCGACCGGCGCGTCGAGATTTCGATCCCGCCGCTGCCCTACGATTGGACGCCGACCTTCGAGGGCTTGCGGGCCGGCGGCTTCGACGTGCTCTGGATCAGCCGTCCACCGAATATGCGCACGCTGCTCGCGAGCCTGATCGCGCGGCCCGATCTGCGCGCGGCGTTCACGATCGTCTACGATGCCGAAGCCCTCTACGCTCCGCGCAGCGTTCAACTACGCCGGCTCGAAGGCCGGCCCGTGCCGCCGGAGATCGAACGCGGCTGGCTCGAAGAAGAGTTCTTCCTGGCGCGCCAGGCGGATCTGGTCGTTTCGGTGAGTCCCGGTGAGGCGCACGCGCTGCGTGAGGGGACCCAGCGCGAGGCCTTCGTGCTGGGCTTCACCTCGCTCCCCGATCCGACACCCGCGAGCTTCGCCCAGCGCCGTGACTTCGGCTTCGTCGGTCCGCTGCGCCGGGTGTCGCCGAACGAAGATTCGCTCCTGTGGTACGGCGCGAACGTGCTGCACGAGGTTGCCGCGCGCACGCAAGCGCGGCTGCGCGTCGCCGGTGCGCTCGATTCGCGCTTGTTTGCGATCTACGCGGGTCCGCAGGTCGAGCTGCTGGGAAAACTCGACGATCTGCGGCCGTTCTTCAACGCGATGCGCGTGTTCATCGCGCCGACGCGTTTCGCCGCCGGCTTGCCGCAAAAGCTCATCGACGCGGCGAGCGCCGGCGTGCCGATCGTCGCGACCTCGTTGCTTGCCGAGGAACTCGGCTGGACGCACCGCACCGAACTGCTCGTGGCCGACGATGCCGCCGCGTTCGCGGACGCGTGCGTGGCACTCTACACGGACGCGGACCTCTGGCAGCAGCTCCGCGAGACGGCCTGCCGCCGGATCGCGCAAGCCTACGGAACGGGTTGCTTCGCGCGGGAACTCGACGTGGTCCTGGGCGCGCTCATGGCTCGTCCGCCGCGCTGTACGGAACCGGCTCGAACGTAACCGCCGGCACGGGAAACCAGAGCGGCGTCGCGCTTCCGCCGGCTTGGTGTTGCGCGAACCGTTCGCGCCAATAGACGCGCGATTTCTCGACCCAGGGCTGACCCTCGATCGGATGCGTTCGATAGAGCAGTTCCAAGGTCCCCAGCGTCTCGTCGCCGCGCGCGGAGCTGTACTGGGTCTTGTCGGCCCGTCGATACGTTTGCACGATCGTCGGCCGGTTCACATAGATAAGCTCGCCCTGCTGCATGAAACGCATTGCGAGTTCGTAGTCGGCCATCGCGCCGAGCGCCTCGTTCCAATTGCCCGTCGCGGCCAGGTCGGCGCGCCGGATCAGCATCGCCGGCGTCGCGACCGCGTTCATCGAGTACATCGAACCGACTTCGGCCGGCCGGTCGTTCTCCAGACTGTAACCCATGATGTCGTAGCCACCTTTTCCGTCGGCGAGCAGGTCTACCGCGAGCATCCCGCCGTGCGCGAAGACGGCTCCCGTGCGCTCGAGCGCGCCGACGCAACTGCCGATGTGCTCGGGCAGGTAGGCGTCGTCGTCGGCCAGGTAGGCGATGTATTCTCCGCGCGCATCGCGCGTGCCGAGATTCAGCCCTGGATTGACGCCGAGATTCTCTTCCGAGTTCAGCACGCGTGCGCCCGGGACGGCCTCGACGATGTCATCGACCAGCACCCCTCCGTTGCGTACGACGATGATCTCGATGTTGCGATAGCGCTGGGCCGCGACCGACTCGAGCGCCCGTCGCAAGAAATTGCGCCGGTTGCGTGTCAACAGCACGACCGACACGAGCGGTCCGTCGAGCGCGATCTCGTCGAGGTAGGCGCTCATGCGATGCGCGAGCGCAGCGGGGCCGATGCGCCGCGGAGAGAGCGGCCCCAGCGTGTACTTCTCGACGCCGACGGCGGCGGCGACCGAGAGATGATCCCACGGATCGTAGACGCCGATGCGGTCGAGCCACTCGTCGGCCCCGCTCGTCGATGCGACGACCAACGGTATTCCCAAGCGCGCGAGCGCGAGCGCGGCGGCGGGCGATTCGGGATCACCATCGACGCACAGCAGCGCGCGGCCGAGCGCCTCGGCGGCCCCGGAGAGCTGCACGACGCTGACGTTTGCGCCGGGAAGGGTGCCGCCGGCGCAGACGACGATGACCGGGCGCCGTTCGTAGTGCAAACCCATCAGCACGACGGTGAGATCGTCGAGTTGCAGGTCCGGCGCCCAAACGACGATTGCGTCGCGATGCTGCGCCGCAACGATCGTCGCCGGGACGCGCTCGTCCCGCGGCGGATCGATCGTCACCGCCGGCAGCAGAAAACCCAGCGCCACCTGGACGCGCTCGATCTCGCGTAGCGATCGTACGCGCAAGCACGCGCGCTCCTTGACCGCCTGCGCGACCGTCTGACGGTCCATCGTCGCCGCCGGCGCGAGTTGCGCGCAGCCGCCCGTGATCCGATCGAACGGTTCGCGGCGCAGATCGTACGACGCGGCGAGATTCCAGGCCGTGCGGCCGAGTTGCCGCGCCGTCGCCGCCCGCCCATCGAGCGGAACGATGAACGGAACGGCGCCGGCGGCCGGTTCGCGGGGGCGTGCCGGGGCGTCGTTCCAGCCGGCCTCGATCGCGGCCCGCAGCGATCCCAGATTGACGGGATCGAAGGCGCGCAAACCGTCCAGCTCTTCGAGCGCGCCGTTGGTGAACGCAACCGCAACCGCATGGCCGCGGGCGGCAAACGTAACGGCGGGGCCGCCGTCATACGCGTCGACGACGATGACCAGCCGCGCGCGAGCCAAGAGGTCGGATGCCCCGGCGAGCGGCGCGAACGTGACACCCAAACCGTCGAGCTGCCCGGCGCGGCAGATGACTGCCGCCGGCCGCTTCGCGAGTACCAGGGCGACGGTTTCGAGCGCCAGCGACCGCGCGTCGAGGTGCGGCGCCCAGACCACCACGAGGTCGCGCGTGGTCCCCGCCGCTGCGGGCGGAATCCAACTCGCCGGGCCGCCGAGCACACTCACGCGCTGATACGAGATCGCGGGCAGCAGTTCGCGCAGGCGGCGCAGTTCCCCGAAGGAGCGTAGCAGCAGCGCGTCCGAGGCCAACAGGAAATCGCGCAGCACGCGCAGCTCGGAACCGCGCTGCAGCTCCGGCGTGGCGCTAATGATCTCCGGTCGCAGCGATTCGGCGGCGAGTGCGTCGAGCGCCGCGATCTGCTCGTCGAGCGTGCCGCTTGCGAAGACGCCGAGCGCGCGGCGGCGGACGTAGTCCGCGCGCAGATCGGCGAGCATCGGGGAACCGAAAAATGTCCCACCGGCCAGGCGCTCGTCGGCGGCCGCGCGCAATGCGCCGGCGAAATTGCCCTCGTCGGCGACGATGGCGCCGGCACCGGGCGGGAGCGACGCCGACCAGAGGCGAGCACGCTCGCCGAAGACACGTATTCCGGTAGGCATGGGTCGGAGATACGCAGCCGCCGATACGGCCCCCCTGCAAGCAGGCGCTTCAATTAAGGTTTGTTACCACAGCGGTCGAATCTGATTGATGTGGATGCCATCGACAGCTATCTCGACGAGGTCACGGCTGCAATACGCGCGATCTCGCGTTCCGACGTGCGCGCCGTGGTCGACGCGCTCGAAGCGGTCTGGGCAGCCGGTGCGACCACCTATGTGATCGGCAACGGCGGCAGCGCCTCGACGGCCTCCCACATGATGAACGATCTCTCCAAATTCACGATCGTGACGGGGAAGCGCCGGTTCCGGGCCGTTGCCCTGACCGATAACGTGCCGCTGCTGACCGCGGTCGGCAACGATCTCGACTACGCCGAAATTTTCGTCGAGCCGTTGCGCAATCTCGGCCGGCGCGGGGACGCGCTCATCGCGATCTCCGGCTCGGGCAACTCTCCCAACGTCGTGCGTGCCGTCGAGTACGCGCGCGCGACGGGGATGACGACGATCGGCCTGTGCGGTTCGCCCGGTGGCAAACTCGCGGCGCTGGCCGACTTGCGCATCATCGTCCCCGCCGACCGCATCGGGCAACAAGAAGACGGACACCTCATCCTCAATCACGCGATCGCGACGGCGTTGCGCGAACGCATCGATCGCGCAGCCTAGAATGAAGCGCGCGGTCGTCACGGGTGCCGCCGGTTTCATCGGGAGCCATCTGGTCGACCGCTTGATCGGTGCGGGCGTCGAGGTCGACGCGATCGATAACCTCTCGACCGGACGGCGGGCGAACCTCGCGCAGCATGCCGGGAATCCGGCGCTGCGCTTCCACGAAGCCGATATCAACGACGGCGCTGCCCTCGCGACGATCTTTCCCGGCGCCGAGGCGATCTTTCATCTTGCCGGCCTGGCCGACATCGTGCCCTCGATCGAACGGCCCGCCGACTACTACCAGGCGAACGTCACGGGAACGTTCACGGTCATGCAGGCCGCGCGTGCGGCGAACGTCCCACGGGTCGTCTACGCGGCGTCCTCGTCGTGCTACGGGATCCCCGACCGCTTTCCGACGCCGGAGACGGCCGAGGTGCGGCCGCAGTACCCATATGCGCTCACCAAGTACCTGGGCGAGTGCATCGTGATGCACTGGGGTGCGGTCTACGGGATCGCGACCTCGGCGCTGCGGCTCTTCAACGTCTACGGGCCGCGTTCGCGCACGTCCGGAACGTACGGCGCGGTGTTCGGTGTGTTTTTGGCGCAGAAACTCGCGCACAAGCCTTATACGGTCGTCGGTGACGGGACGCAGACGCGCGACTTCACCTACGTGACCAACGTCGCGGACGCGTTCGTGCAGACGGCTCGAGCACCGCTGGGCGGCGAGATCATGAACGTCGGATCGGGCAACACCTACAGCATCAACCGGCTCGTCGAATTGCTCGGCGGCGAGGTCACCTACATCCCGAAACGTCCGGGCGAGCCCGACAAGACGTTCGCCGACGTGGCGAAGATCGAACGGCTGCTGGGCTGGCGCGCGCGCGTCCCGTTCGAACGAGGCGTCGCGACGATGCTCGAGCACATCGATGCCTGGCGTGACGCGCCGGTCTGGGAGCCGGGCTCGATCGCTCGCGCCACCAGCGATTGGTTCACCTATCTCGGGCGCGAAGCGGAGGTCAAACGATGAGCACGGTATTCGTCCCGGGCGGCGCGGGCTATGTCGGCGCGGTCCTGGTGCCCAAACTCCTGGCCCGCGGCCACCACGTGCGCGTGCTCGATACGTATGCCTACGGGCACGAGCCGCTCGCGCCGTTCGCGGGGGCCGCAAACCTCACTCAGATCGAGGGCGACATGCGCGATCTGGATCTGGTCCGGCGCAGCCTGGCGGGCTGCGATGCCGTGGTGCACCTGGCATGCATCTCCAACGACCCGTCGTTCGAGCTGGATCCTGCGCTTGGAAAATCCGTCAACTACGATTGTTTCGCGCCGCTGGTCACGGCGGCCAAGCGCGCCGGCGTGCGGCGCTTCATCTATGCTTCCTCGAGCAGCGTCTACGGTCTGAGCCCCGCGGCCGACGTGCGTGAAGACCATCCGCTCATGCCGTTGACGGACTACAGCAAGTACAAGGCGCTGTGCGAGCCGATCGTGCTGGCCGAGCAGAGCGCGGATTTCACCGCCGTCGTCATCCGTCCGGCGACGGTGTGCGGGTACTCGCCGCGCATGCGCTTCGATCTGAGCGTCAACATCCTGACCAACCACGCCGTCAACCGGCGCAAGATCCTCGTGTTTGGCGGCGTGCAGACGCGGCCCAACATCCACATCGAAGACATCACCGACCTGTACACCGATCTGCTCGACGAGCGCGACGAGTTGATCGCCGGCGAGATCTTCAACGCCGGCTTCCAGAATCGCTCGATCGCGGATTTGGCGGAGATCGTCCGCTCGGTCGTGACGCACGAATTCCCGGGCGGCGCACCGATCGCGATCGAGACGCAGCCGACCGACGACCTGCGCTCCTATCACGTCAACTCCGAGAAGATCGACCGGGTCCTCGGATTCCGGCCGCGTCACACGATCGAAGACGCCGTGCGCGATCTGTGCCGCTCGTTCCGCGCCGGCCGCTTCCCGAACAGTCTCGAAGACCGGCGCTACTTCAACGTCAAGTTGATGAAGGAGACGGCACTCGCGTAAGCGCCTGCACGAACGGGTCGTCCGCGGGGAGCGGGTTCCCGTCCTTCTCGATGCGGCCGCCGAGCGGAGCGTGCTCGAGCGCGAACGCGATCGCAATCGTATCCTCGAAGCGCGGAAGGTCCGCCGCGCTGCGCAGGACGGTCTCTTCGAGCGCGGCGTGCAGCGTGCACCCCGCTGCGAGGACGCGCTCGTAGACGGCCAGCCGCTGCTCGCGTTTCTCGGGCAGCATGAACATGCTGAAGAAGATGATCCCCCCGAGCTTGGGGAGTTCGTCGAGCAGCGTCGCCAGGATCATGTACGAACCGCGCATGGCGTACTCAGTGAGGCTGAGCTTGAACGCGAGACCGTTGCGCTGCGCGTAGGTCCGCACGACAAGGTTCTGCACGCGTTGCGGATACAACGTCCCGCGCACCGGCCGGCTCGCGATGTAGCCGCGAAAGCCGTCCCGTTCTTCAGACATCGAAACCGCCCGGCAAGCGGTAGTTCATCCCGATCCGGGAGGCGGCGCGCAGCGTGATCGGCTCGAAGAAGTCGCCGAGCGCTTTGTCCGAGTACGGCGTGAAGAGGCCCTTGAAGCGCAGGTTCATCGACCAGCGAGCCGTCGACTCGGCGTTGACCCGGTTGCCGTGCATCAACGTGTGCGTGAAGAGCAGCACATTTCCATAGGGGATCTCGAGCCAATGCAATTCGCGTTCGACGGCGCGGAAGAACCCCTCCGTGCCGGCTGCGGCGAACTCGTGCAGGCGGTCGCGCCAGCGTGCGTCGGCTTCAGGCGGCAAGAGGAACATGCTCTTGGAGCGATAGCAGTCGACCAACGGGATCCACAAAACGACCTCGAACGGCGAATCCTCCGACCAGACGTCGGAGTGCAGCGGCAAGAGCGAGCCCTCGTCGCCGGGCAACTGGATCGAGAGACCGACCCCGCGTTGCATCGCGAGTTCGTTCCCCACCAGCGATTCGAGCAGCGGCCGCCCGCACGCGAAGTAGGCTTCACGAAACCACGGCTGCGCCAGCAACTGCTCGATCAGATGCAGCCGCAACCCGTTGAGCCGGGCGGGTTCGACGTGATCCCCGATGGTATCGAGAAAGCGCTGCGGATCGTCACCGGCCGGCAGTTCGAGCCAGGCCGCGGTCTGCGCGACGAGCGTGTCGCGGATGCGGTCGAGCGCCGTGCGATCGATCGCCGGCGCGATGATATAGCCGTCGCGCAGGAAGGCCCGTTCGAGGTCACGTTCGGCGGCGGTCGAAAAGCTCACCGCAAATCACTACGAAAGGTACCGCTAATTCCCTACAGGCTGCGGATCGGGATCGACTTCGACAACACGATCGTCGACTACGACGCGCTGTTCGTCCGAACCGCGCGCGAGCGCGGGCTGATCGGGCCCGGCGTCGCGGGTGGAAAGCAAGGGGTGCGCGATGCGATTCGCTCCGGAAGCGGCGGCGAGGCAGCCTGGATGCTGTTGCAGGCCGACGTTTATGGCGCACTCATCGAAGGCGCGCCGGCTTTTGCCGGCGTCCATGACTTCGTGCGGACCGCTCGTGCGCAGGGCGCCGAACTGTTCGTCGTGAGCCACAAGACGCCGTACGCGGCGGCTCGGCCGGCGGGCGTGCAGTTGCACGATGCCGCGCGCGCCTGGCTCGCAGCGAGCGGCCTGGTAGGCCCCGATGCGCTCGCAGCCGGCGACATCTATTTCGAGCCGACGCGCGAACGGAAGATCGCGCGCTTGCGGTCGCTGGGCGTGGGCCTGGCGATCGACGATCTGCGCGACGTCTTCGAGCACCCGGATTTCCCGCCCGAGGTCGAGCGCTGGCTGTTCGATCCGCACGGCGGCGCGACGGCAGGTCCGTGGCGCGTCTTCCCGAGTTGGGATGCGATGCGCGCGGCCTTGCACCGATGAGCGACCATGCGGCGATCGCCCGGCTTGCCGAACGGCTGGCCGGCGTGCCGGTGAGCGGCGTCCGTAACGCGCGCGGCGGCGGGAACAACGAAGTCTTCCGGATCGATACCGCGCGCGGTCCGTTCGCGCTCAAACGCTATCCGCAGCCCGATCCGCGCGACCGGTTGGGTCACGAATACGAAAGTTTGACGTTCCTGCACGAGCGCGGTGAAACGGCCGTCGCGGCGCCGCTGGCGGTCGACCGGGCGGCCGCGGTCGCACTCTACGAGTGGATCGACGGTGAGCCCGTGCGCCCGGACGTTGCCGCGGTCGATGCGATGCTGGGGCTGGCCGCGCGCCTGCATGCCGCCGGACGCGATCCTGCTGCGGCCCGGCTGCCGCCCGCGACGGAGGCCGTCCGGCAGGCGGCGGATCTGAGCGCGCAGATCGTGCTGCGGCTCGAGCGTCTCGAGGTGGTCGCCGTCCACGAGCCCGAACTTGCGATCTTCCTCGGCGAGCGTTTCGGGCCGCTGTGGGAGCGGCTGCGGCCCGCGCCGGGAGCCGTGACGCAGCCGGGTATCCCGACGCTCTCGGCGTCGGACTTCGGGACCCACAACATGCTGCGGCGACCGGACGGTCGCTTCGCCTTCATCGACTTCGAGTATTTCGGCTGGGACGATCCCGTCAAGCTCGTGTGCGACGTGATTTGGCATCCCGCGATGGCTCTCGAACGCTTGCTTGCGCGTCAATTCTTGGACGGCGCGGCCGATATATACCACGATGACCCTTTGTATCCGGACCGCTTGCGAGAGTGGTTTCCGCTCTTCGGACTACGCTGGGCGTTGATCGTGCTGAACGAATTCGTGCCCGAACTCTGGGAGCGGCGCCGCCGGGCCGGAGCAGCTCTTCCGTGGTCGCAAGTCAAGACGCAGCAACTCGCCAAAGCGCAAGCCTTGGTGACCCGTGCCGCGCTGGGAATGGAACCTGTGTGGACGTCGTAACCCGAGCGCTCGACGAGCGCTCGATCGCCCTGCGTGAATCGATCGTGGATGCGCTCGTCGGCGGCCGCCGCGGCCATGTCGGCGCGTCGTTTTCGCTGGTCGAGATCTTGCGCGTGCTCTACGACAACGTCATGCGTTACCGGCCGCACGAACCGCACTGGGACGACCGCGACCGTTTCATCTTGAGCAAAGGTCACGGTTGTCTGGCGCTTTACGCGCTGCTGGCCGACAAGGGCTTCTTTCCGGCCGCGGAACTTGCGCTGCAATGCACCCCCGGCGCGCTGCTGGGCGGTCATCCCGAGACACGCATCCCCGGCGTCGAAGCTTCGACCGGGGCGCTCGGCCACGGGCTCTCGATCGGCGTCGGCATCGCGCTCGCGACGCGCATGGCCAAACGCTCGAGCCGCGTGTTCGTCGTGACGGGCGACGGGGAACTCGACGAAGGCTCGGTTTGGGAAGCGGCCCTGAGCGCGGCAAAGCACAAGCTCGACGGGTTGACCCTGATCGTCGACTACAACAAACTCCAATCGTACGGGCGGGTGAGCGACGTGCTGCCGCTCGAACCGCTCGGCGAAAAGTTCGCCGCGTTCGGATTCTCCGTCGTCGAAGTCGATGGGCACGACGTCGCGGCGTTGCGAGCCGTGCTGGGTGACCTGCCGCGCGAGAGCGGCAAACCTACGGCCGTGATCGCGCATACCGTCAAGGGCAAGGGCGTGCCGGTCGCGGAGCACAACCCGCTCTGGCACCACAAGGCGAGCTTCGATGCCGCGAGCGGTGCCGAGCTGCGTGCCGCGTTGCGCGAGATTTCACATGCGTAAGGCGGCGATCAACGCGGTCTACGCGCTTGCCAAGCGCGATCCGCGCGTCGTGTTCATCGGCTCGGATCTGGGCGCCGGTGTGCTCGACGAGATGCGCACGTCCATGCCGGAACGATTCTTCATGGAAGGCGTCTCCGAGGCGCACGTGATCGGCATGGCCGCGGGTCTGGGGATGAACGGCTACGTGCCTTACATCAACACGATCGCGACCTTCCTGACGCGCCGCTGCTACGAACAGATCGCGATCGATCTGTGCTTGCACGACATTCCGGCGCGCTTGATCGCGAGCGGAGCCGGCACGGTCTATGCGCCGCTGGGCCCGACGCACATGGCGGTCGAGGACATCGCGATTCTGCGCGCATTGCCGAACATGGCGATCGTGGCGCCGGTCGACGCCGCTGAGATGACGCGCCTGATGGATGCCTCGCTCGACTGGCCCGGCCCGCTGTATATCCGTGTCGCCAAAGGCGGCGACCCGGTCGTCTCGCGCCCCGATCTGCCGTTTGCGATCGGCAAGGCGATCCGGCTGCGCGAACCCGGCGAGGTCCTCTTCGTCTCGACCGGGATCGCAACGACCCGGGCCTTGGCGGCCGCCGAACGGCTCGCGCAAGCCGGCGTAACCGGCGGCGTGTTGCACATGCATACCATCAAGCCGCTCGACGTAGCGGAGTTGCTGGCCGCCGCCGGCGATGCCGAACTCGTCGTGACGGTCGAAGAACATACCCGCATCGGCGGGCTCGGCAGCGCGGTTGCCGAGACGTTCGCCGACGAAGGGATCGCGCAGCCGCTGTTGCGCCTGGGTTTGCCGGACGCGTTCTCGCACGACTACGGCAATCAAGACCACGTCCTGAACCTGGCCGGACTCTCACCGGCAGCGATCGCGGCCGGCGTGCTGGCTCGCCTCGCGCGGCGTCCCGTGGGGGTTCGCTGAGATGCGCGTCGATCTGATCGGCTCGATGCACGCCGCTACCAAGCGCGACTACGTCGCGCGCGTTGTCGATTTCGACAAGGCCGCGTGTGCCGAAGTCGCCGGGCGTTTCGCGGCCGACTACTGGGACGGCGAACGGCAATACGGCTACGGCGGCTATCGCTACGACGGGCGTTGGGCGCCCTTCGCCAAGCAACTCGTCGCGCGCTACGGGCTGCGCGCGGGGCACCGCGTGCTCAACGTCGGCTGCGGAAAAGGCTTCTTGCTCCATGAACTGCTGGCCGCCGTGCCGGGCCTCGAGGTCGCCGGAATCGACGTCTCGAGCTACGCGCTCGAGCACGCCACGGACGAGGTCCGGCCATACCTCACGCTCGGCGACGCCGCGCGGCTCCCGTATGCGGACGGAGCCTTCGACCTCGTGATCTCGCTCGCGACGCTTCACAATTTGCCCTTGCCGGAGCTGTGGGCGGCGATCGCCGAGATCGAGCGCGTCGGCAGCGGTTCGGCGAAATACCTGATGGTCGAATCCTACCGCGACGAACGCGAGAAGGCGAACCTGCTGTATTGGCAGTTGACCTGCAAGAGTTTCTACTCCGTCTCGGACTGGGAGTGGTTGTATCACCGCATCGGCTATCGCGGCGACTACGACTTCATTTTTTTCACATGATGCAAACAGGGGCACCGGAACTCGTCAAGATACTCGAGCTCGCCGATCTCGGGGTTCGCATCGCGGCCGAACGCGCGGCGGGCAAGCGCATCGTGCACGCGCACGGCGTGTTCGACCTGCTCCATCCGGGGCATATCCGCCATCTGGCCGAGGCGAAGAGTCTGGGCGACCTCCTGGTCGTTACCTTGACCGAGGACAAGCACGTCAACAAGGGGCCGAACCGGCCGGCGTTCCCGGAGGCGCTGCGGGCCGAATCGATTGCGGCGCTGGCCTCGGTCGACTTCGTCGCGATCAACCGCAGTGCGTCCGCGATCCCCGCGATCGATCTGCTCCAGCCGCACGTGTACGTCAAGGGATCCGAGTACAAACACGCGGCCGACGATCTGACCGGCAAGATAACGGATGAAGAAGCGGCCGTTCGCGCGCACGGCGGTTCCATCGCCTTCACCGAAGACGTCGTATTCAGCTCGTCGGCATTGCTGAATCAGTATCTGCCGTCCTATCCGCCGGACGTGCAGCAATATCTGCGCGATATCCGGGAACGCTACACGGCCCGCGACGTGATCGATTATCTCGACCTGCTCGGCGAGATGCGCGTCATGGTCGTGGGTGAGACGATTCTCGACGAATACGTCTACTGCGACCAGATGGGGAAATCGGCCAAGGACCCCGTCCTCGCGATGCGCCACAAGTCCACCGAGATGTACGCGGGCGGCGTGCTCGCCGCGGCCAACCACCTGGCGGACTTCTGCAAGTCGGTCGAGGTCGTGACCTATCTCGGCGCCGTCGACGGCCAGGAGAAATTCGTCCGCGAACACCTCAAACCCAAAGTTCGCTTGAGTCCGATCTACAAGGCCGACAGCCCGACGATCGTCAAGCGCCGGTACGTCGAGGCGACGTTGCTCACCAAGATGTTCGAGGTCTACGTCATCAACGACGACGAACTCGACGCCGAGCACGAGGCGGACCTGTGCGCCTTGCTCGACATTCGCCTGCCCGGAACCGATGCGGTCATCGTCGCCGACTTCGGCCACGGGCTCCTGACGCCGGCCACGAAAGTGCTGCTCGCCGAGCGGGCCAAGTTTCTCGCAGTCAACACGCAGATCAACGCGGCCAATATCCGTTTCCATGCGATCTCGAGTTATCCGCGCGCCGACTACGTCTGCATCAACGAAGGCGAGTTGCGCCTGGACGCACGCAGCCGCTACGGCAAGATCGGCGATCTGGTCGCCGGTCTCTCGAAGAAGGTCGATTGCAGCCGCTTCCTCGTGACGCGCGGCAAGTCCGGGGTCAGCTACTTCGACGGTGACGCGCAGGCCGAGTCGCCGTCGCTCACCACCAACATCGTCGATCGCATCGGCTCCGGCGACGCCGTGCTCGCCATCACTTCGGCGTGCGTCGCGGCCGGAATGCCCGCCGACCTCGTCGCCTTCGTCGCCAACGTCATCGGCGCGCAGAAAGTCCAGATCATGGGGAACAAGGACTCCGTCGGCCGCGTGGCCACGCTCAAATTCATCGAGGCACTCCTGAAATGACCACCGCCCGCACGATCGGACCGGAATTCCAAGATCATCTCGACGGCCTGGCCGGCGCGGGACCCGTCGAACTCGGGCCCTCCGCGAGCCATCTCTGGCGCACCGATCCGCGGCGCATGCCGATCGTCCTCGCACGCTACAAGTTCGTGGCGAAGATGCTGGCCGGGAAGCAACGCGCGCTCGAAGTCGGCTGCGGCGACGGTTTTCAGATGCGCGTCGTGCTGCAAGCGGTCGAATCGGTTCACGGCGTCGACTACGATCCGAGCTTCATCGATTGGGCCGTGAGCCACGCGGCCAAGGAGAAGCTCAACGCGACGTTCTCGGTGTGCGATGTGATCGCCACGCCGCCGCCGGGGCGCTACGACGCGGCCTACTCGCTGGACGTCATCGAACACATCCCGCTCGAACACGAAGCGGCGTTCCTGGGGAACATCGCGAGCGTCTTGCCGGCCGACGGCGTCTGCATCGTCGGCACGCCGAACATCACGGCCGGTGCCTACGCCTCCAAGTGGAGCAAGGCCGGCCACATCAACCTCAAGTCGGCGGACACGCTGCGCGCGGCGATGGCCCAGCATTTCAGCAACGTCTTTTTGTTCTCGATGAACGACGAGGTCGTGCACACCGGGTTCGCGCCGATGTCCCACTACCTGCTCGCCATGGGAGTCGGCGTCCGCCGCTGAGATCGTGGACCTGGGACTACGCGGCAAGACCGCGCTCGTGACGGCCGGGAGCCGCGGCATCGGCCGCGCCTGTGCGCTTGCGCTGGCGGCCGAAGGCGTGCGGGTCGCGGTGTGCGCGCGCACGGCCGCGGATGTCGCAAACGTCCTGGAGGAACTGGGCGGTGAGGCCGCGGGTCATCGCGGTTTCGTCTGCGATCTGCTCGAGAGCGATGCACCCGTGCGGCTCGCACGTCAGGTGGTAGAGCAATTCCAAGCTCTCGATATCGTGGTGCACAACTTGGGCGGAACCCTCTCCGTGCGCGGGATCGACGTCCCCATCGCCGATTGGCGGCGCGTCTTCCGTGCGAATTTCGAGGTTGCCGTTGAGATCAACGGCGTCGTGCTCCCCGCGATGCTCGAACGCAAGAGCGGGCGCATCATCGCAATCTCGTCGCTCGCCGGCGACGAACACCAAGGTGCGCTCCCCTACGCGGCGGCCAAGGCCGCGCTCAACGCCTACATCCGCGGGCTCGGGCGCGAGTTGGCCAAGAGCGGCGTCGTCGTTTCCGCCGTATCGCCCGGTACCGTGCTCACCGAAAACGGCGTCTGGGATATTCGCCGGCGCACCGACCCCGAATCGGTCGAGAAGTACATCGCGGAGAAGCTCCCGGCCGGTGCGTTCCAGCGCCCCGAGCGCATCGCGGACATCGTCGCCTTTCTCGCTTCGGAGCGAGCAACCGAATTCACCGGATCCGTCCTGGCCGCCGACGGCGGCCAGGGCCGGAGCTTCGTCGCCCCATGAAGCCCGATCGACGTTTCACAACCGGGCAGCCCCAGAAAGCTCAGCCATGACTCCCGAAGAGTTCAAAGCACAAGTCCTCCAGTTGTTCTTCCAAGACATCCACAAGCTCGAGCAGAACAACTATTCTCCGGAACGTTTCAGCTATGACGGGGTCGACCGGTCCGCGCTCTTCGACGTTACGAAGCACGCCGCGTACCTCGACTGGTTCATCCAGCAGTACCGCAACGTGTTCGACGGGTGCGTGCGACTTGCCGACCAGGAGTCACGCAACCTGTACGTCGATGTCCTCCGTTACAAGCTCGTCGGGCATCTCCACAAGCGGATCAATACCCCGGTCGCCGCAATGGGCGAAGAGACGGCCAGGTTGCTCGAAGCTTTTCCCGGGACGGAGTCTTCGATCGAGACCAGCGGAATGTTCGGCAAACTCCGTCACTATGACGGCTATTGGAAGGACGTCCACTATACGGTCGACACGTTGAAGAATGCGCTGACGAGCACGCTGGTCTACCGGCAATATTACTTCGAGCGCAACGGGGTGAGCATCCAGCCCGAAGCCGGCGACTTCCTCATCGAGGGCGGAGCGTGCACCGGGGATACGGCTGCCGTGTTCTCACGTTCGGTCGGACCGGGCGGTCGAGTCTACGCATTCGATCCGGTTCAGGACCACATCGACGTGTGCCGAGCGAATTTCTCCCGGCCCGGCTACGAGAACGTCGACATCCTCCCCTACGGGTTGGGGGACCGGACGATCGAATGCGCACCGATCCGGCTCGACACGTACTCACCGGGCTTTCGCTCGGCCGCCCATGCGGTACCCTTGGCGAAAATCGATGACTTCGTCGCGAACGGCCGTATCGAGCGAATCGACTTCATCAAACTCGATATCGAAGGCTCGGAGATGGCCGCCCTGCGCGGTGCCGAGCAATCGATTCGGAGGTTTCGTCCGAAGCTCGCCATCTCGGTCTATCACAATCCGAACGACTATTTCGAGATCGCTCAGTACATCGACTCGCTCGGACTGGGATACAAGCTCTACCTCGACCACTACACGATCTGGGATGAAGAGACCGTGCTCTACGCGCGCGCATGACCATGAACTCGAAGCGTACGCTGATCGTCCTGATCCATTGCGGTCATCCCAACGACTACGAGGTGGCCAAGCCCAAGCGGCGGTCGCTCGCTGAATTCGGCTTTTCGATGGTCGATCTCTCGATCAACGATCCGGGCGTCGTGGGCAAGCTCAACGCGCTGTTGACCGAACGCCGCTCCGAGATATTTTGCTTTCTCAGCGATAACTACTACGGGGCCGGGATCCGCGCGGGCGAGCAGCTCCTGCACCGGCTGACCGGGATTCCGATCGTCTTCTTTCTGCACGATCATCCGCTCTATTTCTTAGGCCATCAGTCCCCGGCGCTCGAAGGCGGCATCGTGTTCGCACCGGGTCCAGACTTGCTCGACTTCGTCGCCAAGTATTATCCCGCCGACACCCTCGGTGTCGTCAACAGTGCCTTTTCGCTGCCGCCGTATGCGCTGGGGGAACCGCGCTACGAGGAGTTCGTCTCCCGCAAGAACATGTTGCTGTGCCCGATGAATCTCGCGGTCGGAGGATTGACCCTCGACGGTCTCTGGCGGCAACTCAAAGAGCTGCCGTCCGTGCGGCGTGACTTTGCGCTGCGGCTGACCGAGACGGCGTTGACCGACTGCCTCACGCCCTTGCACGTCCATGCGGAGGCGCTGGCCCGGGCCGCCGGCCCGGGGCGTAACGAACTCGTGCTCTCCGACCAATTGCTGGTACTCAATTTCATCAAGGCCTGGCGCCGCAACGCGATGGTCCGGGAACTGATCGACCTGCCGATCTTGGTCAGCAGCGAATATGTACCGGCGGATCTGGAACTCAAGTATCCCCAGAAGTTCACGCTCTTTACGATGGAACAGACGACGCCGCTCTATCCCCAGTACCGATTCGTGCTCAACTCGTTTCCGCTGCTGACTTCTGCGCTGCACGAGCGCGTCATCAACGGCCTCTACGGGAATTCCGTGCTCGTCACCGACCCCAACGTGACCATGACGGAACACTTCGCCGACGGCCGGGACCTCGTGTTCCTCGAGTACGAGAAGCCCGGTATGGCCCAGAAGATCGCGAGGTACATCGATGATCCACAAGCCGCCTTCGCGTTGACGCGCGCGAATTACGAGCAACGCAAACGCGGCAAGTGGTTCTCGATCGATTCCTATCGGGACCTGATCCAAGCAGTGGAACTGCGTTGGGCGCAGAATGCCGCGCCGGCCGCGATCGGCGCATGATCTGCACCGAGCGGCTGGTGCTGCAACCGACAGCGTCCCGACATGACCGGAATCGGCGGGCCAAACTTGAAAAGGAACCTCAGATGGGGAATCCCGGGTTGAAACGCTCTCCCGCGAATGGAGATCTGGACCGTGAACGATAGCGCCTCTCCGGAACTCGCCACCGTAAAAGACACGTACTCGGACTTTCATGTTGCGAAGAAAAGCCGGCATCTCTATCCCACTGAATGGGTAATTCGAACGCTGCTCGGGACGTATCCGCGGTTAAAGCTCAATACGGGCGGCTACCCGGGAGCGAAGCTCCTGGATCTCGGCTTCGGGGATTGCCGCAATATGCCGCTTCTTTGGAATTGCGGTTTCGACATTTTCGGAGTCGAGATTACCGAACGGATTGTCGAGATGGCGAGAGAGACGCTCGCTGGTTTGGGCATTGAGGCCACCCTACGCGTTGGCCGGAATGCTGCCATCCCCTTCGATGAGGGGACGTTCGAGTACGTCCTGGCCTGCTACTCGTTATACTACGTGGACAAGGGAACATCGTTCACGGATGCCTTGCGAGAGGTACACCGCGTCCTGCGTCCCGGCGGTGCGATCATCGCGTCGCTCCCCGCGCCGAACGGCTTCATTGTGAAGGATGCGGTCGCCCTCGGTGACGGTCACATCATTGTGAAAAATGACATTTTCGGGCTTCGGAACGGGTACGTTCTCCGTGCGTTTGAGGACGAAGCCGACGTGGCAGCGACTTTTGGAGCACTCTTTGACGACGTGACGATTTGTAAGTGCGAAGACGATTTTTGGGGCCTTCAAATCAACTACTTCATCGTTGTGGCCCGGGCGCGTAAATGAGCCTGAACCGAACGGCATGCTCGATGTTCCTCGGGACCTGATCGCAGCAGTGGAGTTGCGGTTGGGGCACAGTGCCGCACCGGCGGCGAGCGACGGATGATCTGCACCGAACGGCTGACCTTGGAACCGGTTGCGCTCGGTCATGTCGAGGGCTTGTTCGCGCTGATGCGCGTGCCGGAGCTTTCGACGTATCTCGCGTGGGAGCCGCATACGGAGATCGCGATGACGAGCGCACTGGTGGAGTCGCTCATGCGCGCGAACGAGGTTGGAAGCGGCTATCACTGGACGATCCTCGAGGGCGGGCGGGTGGCCGGACTCGTGTCGTTGATCGACATCAGGCGGCAGCACCGGTGCTGGAACCTCCAGCGCGCCGAGGTCGCGTATTGGGTCGACGTTGCGCGCCACGGCTCCGGAATCGCGACGGAGGCGACGGCCGCGGTCGTCGCGGCGGCCTTCGATACGTTCGGGTTGCATCGCTTGATCATCTCGCATACGAGCGCAAACCCGGCCAGCGGCCGGATCCCACAAAAACTCGGCTTCCGGTTTGTCGGGACGGAGCGCGAATTCTTTGAGAAGAACGGTACGTGGTACGATATGAATCATTATGAAATACTGGTCGAGGACTGGAGATCTGCCAGAGTGGAGGGGGCAGGGTGAAGCATTCGGATGTGGCTTTGTTGCAGTGCCCCGCGAGCGGCGGGGCGCTTACGCTGCACGTCGACGAATGGGACGGCGATGAGATCGTCGCCGGATCGCTTGCGAACCAAGCGGGAGCGACCTATGCGATCGCCGACGGGATCCCCGACCTGACGTACCCGCCCGTACTCTTGGAGGCCGACGCGTTCGCCCGCCGCACCTACGACGCGGTCGCGCCCGTCTACGACGAGTACTTGCATCTGACGTTCGAGACGTTCTCGAGTGACGAAACCCAGGTGCGCAATCACATGGTCGACCGCCTGCTCGTCAAGCCGGGCCAGCGCATTCTCGAAGTCGGTGCGGGAACGGGACGGACGAGCCTTTTCATTGCCGAGCGTCTCGAAGGCAGGGGGCGTGTCGTCTTACACGATATCTCGCGGGGTATTCTCGAGAAGGCTCGAGTGAATCTGTGCAACGAACGGATCGAGCGCTCGTTCGTGGTGAGCAACGCCGTGTATCTGCCGTTCGCGGACGGTGCCTTCGATTCGGTGTTTCATTTCGGCGGACTGAACATGTTCTCGGATGTGAAGCGCTCGCTGGCCGAGATGGTCCGGGTCGTGAAGCCCGGCGGCCGCGTCGTGGTCGGCGATGAGAGCATGCCGCCATGGCTGCGCCACACGGAATTTGCGAAAGTGCTGATCAATTCCAGCTCGCACTACGATAACGATCTGCCGCTCGCCGACATGCCCGTCGAAGCGCGCGACGTCGTCATCGAGTATATTCTAGGCGGGGCGTTCTACTTGCTGAGTTTCACGGTCGGCGTGGGCGAACCGAGTGCCGATTTCGATTTCGAGATCCCCGGGGTTCGCGGCGGGACGCACCGCACGCGCCTCTACGGCCAACTCGAAGGCGTGACCCTCGAGACCAAGCGGCTGGCGCAGCTCGCGCGCGAGAAGCGCGGGATCAGCATGCACGCGTGGTTGGACGAAACGGTCCGACGCGCGGCGGCGCGCGATCTGAGCGAGGACGCGTAAGCGTGCACCAGGCATTTCGCTGGGAGAAACTGGGGCTGGTTTATCAAGCGCCGCGCGACGGGAGCTGGCGGCACATCTACGGACAAGCCCCGACGGTGGTACGGATCGGCGACCGGATTCGCGCCTTCTTCGCCGTGCGCCAGCCGCGCGACGCGGCAGGGTTGTTCAAGGCGGATATGTCCTGGGTCGACGTTTCGGTGGACGATCCGACGACGATCGTCGGTGAGGCCTCCGGACCGCTGGTCCCGTTCGGCCGCCCGGGGACCTTCGACGAACACGGCTTGATGCCGAGCTGCGCCGTCTGGGCCGCGGACACGCTGCGCTTGTACTACTGCGGGTGGATGCGCCTCGTGGGTGTCCCTTATGCCGTCTCCATCGGTTTGGCAGAGAGCCATGACGGCGGGGCGACCTTCGTCAAAGCCGGTGAAGGGCCGCTGCTGGGCCGCACGCTCCAGGAACCATATCAAGAGAACGGTGCGATCGTCATCGAGGACGCGGGCACCTGGCACATGTGGTACGGTTCGGGCACCGATTGGATCGCGGACGCCGAAGGTCTGGAAGCGATCTACGTGATCAAGTACGCGCACTCGACCGACGGGATCACCTGGGTTCGTGATGCGCGGCCGCTGCTGCCCGAAGTCGTGGAGCACGAGTGCCAGGCTCGACCGAGCATCTTGAAGATCGGCTCGCGCTGGCACATGTGGTTCTCGTACCGGTACGGTCTCGCGTTCCGCAACGCCGAGCGCGGCTACCGGATCGGCTATGCCTGGTCGGACGATCTGGTCACCTGGCATCGCGACGACGCCCTGAGCGGGATCAACGTCTCGCCGTCGGGATGGGACTCCGAAACCGTGGCCTATCCATGTATCTTCCCGGCCGGCGATCAGATCTATATGTACTACAACGGAAACGACTTCGGTGAGGGCGGCTTCGGTTGTGCGCGCTTGATCAGGTAACCCGTCGTGACTCCAGCGCGCAGCTACCGCTATAACATCGGGCTCGCGTATCGAGCCGTTCTCCAAGAGCGGGCGTCGTCGCCGGCGCTTATCCGGCCCGGCCGTACGGTGTCGCACGGTGAGCTCGATACGCTCGCGAACCGGGTCGCTGCGGTCTTCCGGGAGTGCGGCATCGGCCGCCGCGACGTCGTCGGTATCGTTCACACGAAGACCGACGAATGTTATGCCGCGATGCTGGCCTGCTTGAAGCTCGGGGCGGCTTACGTCAACCTCGACGATCAGAACCCAGCCGCTCGCCTGGAGCACATCTTCGCGGCGGCGGTTCCGAAGCTCATCGTCGGAGAGAGCCCACCGGCGGCCGTCGTAACGGCTGCGGCGGCGGCCGCGACGCGCCTGTTGGATTTTGCGCGCCCCGAGGTTCTCGAAGCGATCGCCGCGGCGTCAGCCGTCGAGCCGGCCGATCTCCCGGCGACGACCGGCAGCGATCCCGCGTACATCATGTTCACGTCCGGCTCGACCGGCGTGCCCAAGGGCGCGGTCATGACCCATGCCAACGTCTTGAACTTCGCGGCGTGGGTGAAGCAGCGCTTTCGCGTCGCCGGCGAGGATGTGTTTACGAATGTGAACCCGATGTATTTCGATAATTCGGTGTTCGATTTCTACGGGGCGATCTTGAACGGCGCCGGGCTCGCGCCGGTGACGCGCGAAGTCGTCGCCGATGCGCCCGCAATGCTGGCGCAGCTCGAGGAAGCCGGTGCCACGATCTGGTTCTCCGTTCCGTCGCTGCTCATCTATCTCACCACCCTCAAGCTGCTCACGCCGGAGCGGTTGGGATCGATTCGGACGTTTTCGTTCGGCGGCGAAGGGTATCCCAAGCCGGAATTGCGCAAGCTTTTCGATATGTACGCATCGCGCAGCCGCATCGTCAACGTGTACGGTCCGACGGAGTGTACCTGCATCTGCTCGGCCTGGGACGTCTCGGGCGACGATCTACGCGACCCGGCGGGCCTGGTGACCCTGGGACCGGTCGCCGAGAACTTTTCGATGGTCGTGCTGGACGACGCAGACCAGGCGGTCGGGCCCGGCGGGACCGGCGAATTGTGCCTGCTCGGCCCGCAAGTCGGCCTCGGATACGTCAACGATCCGGAGCGCACGGCGCGCTCGTTCACGCGCAACCCGGTGAACCCGCGCTGGGAAGAGCGCATGTACCGGACCGGGGATCTGGTCCGAGTCGGCGCCGACGGCCGGATGCTCGATTTCGTCGGCCGCAAGGACAATCAGATCAAGCACATGGGGTATCGGATCGAACTCGAGGAGATCGAGGCGGCGCTCCATCAGCTCGACGGCGTCTCGGAGGCGGCAGTCGTGCACGTTCCCGGCCGGCGTGACATGAAGATCCTCGTCGCTTTTCTCGCAACCGGCATCGCCTATACGGATGCGCAGATCCGCGAACGCTTGGCGGCGATTCTGCCGCCCTATATGATCCCGCAACGGTTCGAGCTGCGCGACGTTCTGCCCAAGAACGCAAACGGGAAAGTCGACCGGCGGGCGCTGGCGAGCTAGCGGAGCTTGGAGATGCGCAGAAAGCGATCGCTGTCGAGCCGGAACAGGTCGGTCGCGCGTTCGACGAAAACGCTTTTGGGATCGGCGCATTTTGTTACGAGCGCTCCCGCGCCGATGAAGCTGCCGGCGCCGATTTCGACGTCGTTTCCGACGATCGCAGCCAAGCCGACGAAGCTCCGGCTGCCCAGCCGAGCGCTGCCGCCGAAGACCGCGTTGCCGGCGACCCAGCAGTGATCTTCGATCGTCGCATGGTGACCGACCAGGACGCCGCTCCAGAGCACGACGTTGTTGCCGATCGTCGTGCCGGGCTCGATGTTGGCGTTGTCGAGGATGATGCAGTTGTCACCGATCCGTAACCAATCACCGTGCGCCGCGCGCGGGCTCACGAAGGAGGCCAGCCGGTAGCCCCTGGCTTTTGCTTCCTCGTACTTGCGCAGGCGCAGCCCGTTGAGATCCTCGTAACCGACCGCGACGATCATGTCGTAGTGGTCGGGCGGATAGCTTGCCGTCACGCCCGCGAAATCGACGACCGGGTGGTGCTGATACCGGCCGTCCGCGGGGACGTAGGGCGCGTCGCAGGTGAACGCGGCGACGGCAAAGAGCTTGGAGGCCGTGATGTGGCGGTATAGGACCTCGCCGACCTTCCCGATGCCGAAGATGACCAGCGGCCGTTTTCCGTCGTGTTCGCTCACAGGATGAGCCCTCCGTCGATCGCGATCGTATGTCCGGTCAGAAAATCGTTGCCGATCGCAAAGGCGATCGCGGAGTAGATCTCGCCGGTGGTTGCCAGGCGGCGCAGCGGCGTGCGGCGCGCTAGCTCCTTGACGGTCGCCTCGTTCAGCGCGGCGTGCGTGGACGGCGTGTCGACGAAGCCCGGCGCGACCGCCACGACGCGGATGCCGAGCGGGCCGAGTTCGCGGGCCCAGACGCGCGTCATCGCCTCGACGCCGGCCTTCGCGGCCGAATAGGCCGTCTGGCCGGGATTGCCGGCTGCGGAGATGGAGGAGAGGTGGATCAGCACGCCCTTGGTTCGCTTGAGCGCCATCTGTTCGGCAACGTTGGCCGAGAGCACGAAGGCCGCCGTGAGGTTGCTGCGGATCACCGTTTCCCACGAAGTCATCGTGTGACGGCGCTGGGCGGGGTTGAGTATGTTGACCAGCGGTTCGCTGTGAATCGTGCCGGTGCAATTGACGAGCACGGAGATGGATCCAAGGGCCTCGACGATGCCGGCGAGCGCCGTCGCGACCGCCGCGTCGTCGGCAGCATCGGCCTCGAAGTAGGCGATCGAGGGATCCGAAAACAACTCCGGCTGCGCCGGCTTGGCGTCGATGATGGCGACGCGCGCCTGCGCGCCGAGGAGCGATTCCACGACGGACCGGCCGATATTGCCCGCGCCGCCTGCGACAACCACGGTCTTGCCGGCGAGTTCCACTAGGGCGCCGCCACCTTTGCAGAGACGAGCGTTTTGATCTTGCCGACGCTGGTCATCTCGACGATTTCGTCGGTCGTCAATTCGATGTGGAATTCATCCTCGATGGCGGCGATGAGTTCCATGTGGCTGAGCGAGTCCCAGGTCCCGGTGTTCTGCATGTCCAGGTCGTCCGAAAGCGACGCCGCGGGAAGCTTGAATATCTCCGACATCAATTGCGCCAAGCGCTCGTCGTGCGGCACGCTATCTCCCATGGATCGAAGTCATACGTGAATTTTCCTTACCGTCGTGACCCAAGCGAACCTGCCCATCGTGCGCGGGATCATGGGACGAGCACGCTTTCGCGCACGATCTCGGCGGCGACGCCGGCCGGCGGTTCGGTCAGCAGCCGCGCCAGAATGCTGTCCATGACGCCCCCGTAGGGCGTGAGGAAACGTAGTTCCAGATCGTGGGCCGCGAATGCAGCGGCATCGTAAAGTTCGCGGCCGCCCGACGGGTTGATGTACCGTGTCGCCCCGACGTGCCGCGCGATCGCGATGATCCGATCCTGGCCGTGGAGATCGGGCGAAATGCCCAACTCGCTCGACCGGATCGTCGGCTTGTTCAAACCCAGCGTATGCGTGATATGCGCGACAAGCTCGCAGAGATACGCGGCGACACCCTCGCCCCCGATGGCCAGCACGCGCTCGGCGAGCGCCGCGTGATTCTTGTGCGCTTGAGCCAGCAGCGGAAAGCGCCGGAACGCGGCCTCGAGCCGCTCGCGGGCGTCCGGCGGGAAGCGCAGATCGGCGATCGTGGTCTCGCGGTCGCACTTGCTGACCGGAAGCGTCAGCCAGTCGCTCTCGGTCGCCGAGATCGGGAGCCGGTTGCGATGCACCCAGCCGCGCCGCGGAAACTGGACGCAATCGAACATGACCACGAGATCGGCCGCTGCGAACAGACGAAAGTAGCCGCCGTACGGCACGAAGTACGGTTGGATGATGGCGACCGTTTGCATGGTGGAGTCGATGAACCGTCGCTAGGCGGGAGCGTCGAGCGCGGATCGCAGGCAGACGAAGATGCGTTTGATGTGAGCGAGTTCGATATCGTGAAAGAACGGCAATCCGAAAACCCGTTTCGCGAGGTTCTCCGTCACCGGGAGCGGATCGCTCGGGAAGTGGGCGTAGGCACTTTGTTCGTGTACGCCGTCGCGCCACCAGCGCCGCGTCTCGATCCCCATGTAGGCGAGGCGATCGATGATCCTCGACGAGTTGCCTTCGACGATGATGTTGCAATAGCACGATATCCAGCCGTCGCCGAACGTCGGAACCGTGCCGATACCCGGAAAGCCGCTGAGTTCGGTACGATAGGTTTGCGTCAGGCGCTCGATGATGGTCCGGCGTTCGCTCCAGCCGTCGAGGGCCGCCAAACCGACGGCGGCGTGGTATTCGCTGAGTTTGCCGTTGTATCCGAGGATTTGCCCTTCGGGCGAGCCCCAGATCCCGAAGTTGCAGATCTGGCGCAGACGGTGGACGAAGGTCTCGTCCTTGGAGATTACGATCGCGCCCTCACCTACGCCGAAAACTTTGGTTGCGTGCAGGCTGATCATGATGGGCGAGCGGCCGGGGCGCGCGCGCTCGACGCTCGCAACCGTCTCGAACGAAGCGGCGCCGTCGATGATGACCGGGATGCCGGTGTCGGCTGTGAACGCGTCCCACGCCCGCGTATCGACCGGTGCGCCGAATGCGGAAACAACCATCACCGCGCCGACCTCGTGCAGATCGGTTCGCCGCCGGACGTCAGCGGGGTCGAGCATCCATGTTTGCGGTGAGACGTTCGATGAAATGCGGCGTCAAGTTCGCCGCCCACACCGCCGCTGCCGATCCGACGAAGGTCCAGGCCGGCAACAGACACTTCGTGCCTTGCTTCGCGCCCGCCGCGATCAGGGCCGCGCTCAGCGCGACCGTGCCGTTGGCGACCACCGCAAGTTGCCGCTCGTCGACCTGGTAAAAAGAGGCGAGGCGGCCCTCGAACTCCCGCAGCAAGGGGCCGGAATTGGAGTAGTAGCGGGCTTGGTCGATGCGTTCCAGATACGGCAGCAACGCGCTTGCGGCCGGCAGTTGCGGCCGCATGACGGGGATCGTGGAGATTGCCTGAACCGGCATCGAACGCGGACTTTCCGGGATGATCACTTCCCTAGAGGATTCGGCAAAACCGATTGCCGCGCTTAGCGACTTCCGGTGGGGAAACGGTGCCCCTTTTCGTGCGGGCGGTTAGCTGCGGCCGCCGCCGGCCCAGACGCGCACGTATTCACCTTGCTGCGGGATCCGGTCGAAGGTCGAAGCAGCCGTTTTCTTGGCGTAACATTCGGTTCCGTAGATCGCTCCATCGAGCGAGCCGGGCGGGAACTTGTCGAACATGCCGGGATGGTACTTCGCTCCGAGTCCAAGGCCGCCGCCATTACGCCCTAAGGCGACGGCAACGTCAGCATACCCGTTGGCGTGGTAGTAGTCATAGAAAAACGTCGGTGAGAACTGGTAGAAGCCGTGATCGACGTAGTTGTTGGTGGGCGAATGATGCAGGATCGTCCCGCCCACGTTCAAGGTCTCGAAGATGTTGCGCAGCACGTTGGGCGTATGGAACACGTGCTCCATCGTCCCGCCGTCATAGATGAAATCGAACGTTCCGACGGTCGCGCTCATGCCCGTGAGGTTGAGGTCGTGGACGAAATCGGCGTTCTCATAGGTGCTGTTGTCGACGCTGCGGACTTCGCTGAATCCGACCAGGCGGAAGAAGAACTCGTCGGAGAGGATCCCGGCGTTGGCCTGCTGCGGCTTGCGCGAGAGCATCCGGCCGTTCGCTTGATATTCGTCGAGGACGGCTTTTTGGTGCGGGCTGACGTTGATCGCCGAACCGTTCACGGTGACGAGTCCCAGCCGGCTCATGGTTAGCAGGAGTTGTTGCAGCGTGAAGTCGAGGTCTTGCTTGCCCAAGGTCAAGGCGCGGCCGGTGATGCCGCGTTGGGCGAATTGTTCGGCGAGCGCGCGGGCGGTGTCGAGGCTGATTCCCATTGCTCATTTGATCGGCAGAATCACCCCGTTTCACCACCTACCAGGGTCGCGGTTTAGGTCGCGGCAGCCGCCGTCTTGCGTACGAAGCTCGCGTATTGTTGGCCGCGGCCGAAATGCGAGGCGAAGCCGGCTGCAGCGGTCACGAGTTCACTCACCGGGGCGCGTAGCGCCCGTGCAAGGGAGCGCAAGCTCTGCGCCGTCGACGCGGCCAGCGGTTCGACGATCTGCACCAAGTCGTCGACGCCGGCTGCGGCGAGCGCGAGCTGGCCGGGTTCATCGCGCTCGTGCGCTTGCATCGTCGCGTAGAAGCGGTCGGAGATGCGCAGGATGTCGTCGCCGATCGCGGGATCGTGTGGCGGCAGCGCGAGCCGGCAGTCGAGCAAATTCAGGATGTTCGACCGGTACGCGAGCGCAAAACGTTCGTTGAAGCGGCGTGCTTCGCCGTGGACGTCTTTGTACCAACGCAGATCGACGTTGAACTGGGGCGAGGAACCGAAGATCTCGAAATCGTCCTCGAGCGCGCCGATCGCATCGGCGAACGAGAATACCCGGCCGGGGAGCGGTTGCGTGATGTTGTCGAGGATCCAGTCGTCGACGGACCGGCTGACGCCCGGCAGCGTTGCGAGATGGGGGCGGATCAGCGGGCGGACCGCCGCGACGCGCGTGGCGACGGGGTCGCCGCCGGGCGGCGCGAGCCGGTCGGCAAGCAACCGGCGACCGGTCTCTGCGAAGAGTGAAGCGGTATCGACGCAGGTGATCACGAGCAAGCCGCCTTGCGCCACGAACGTGCCCAGCCGGCGCGTCATGGCGGCCGGCTCGAGTTGGAAGGGGATCATCCCCTCGGCGAGCACGAGGTCGTAGCGCTCGGTCGAGCGGAAATCCTCAACGAACGAAGTGACGATTTCGTAGCGGTCGGCAGCGAGCGCCGTCTTGTCGCGCAGCATGGCCGCGGTCTCCCGCAGCCCGCGCGGGTTGGCATCGACCAGCGTATAGCGGGCGGGCTCGAGCGACGCCGTATAGATCGAGTTGTGGCCGGAACCCGGTCCGAACTCCAGCACCGTCGCATCGCGCACGAACCGCGGCGGGATGCCCAGAAACCGGTACAGCGACTCGCGCCGGTCGAAGTGCCGTCCGAGATCGGAGATGTCCTGGCTGACCGGCGAGATGTCGTGCTGGCGGTAGTAATCGACGAAAGGGCGGATCATCTCCCTGGAGTTCGGCAGAAGCGGCCAGGGCGCTTAGCTAGCTAGGTGCTGATCGCATGCGGTCTCCGTGCTTCGGGCGAAATCGGCCAAAGAGAGGTGCGCGAACCGTCGCGCAACCTCAGGCTACGCGGTCGCCGTGGCCAGGCGGACGACGACTTCGGCGCCGCCGCCGGCCGCGTTGCGCAGCGCGAGCGTCCCGCCCGCCGACTCCACGATCCCGCGCGCGATTGCCAATCCCAGACCACTTCCTTCGCCTCGCTGACGCGCGGGATCGTCGCGCCAGAAGCGCTCGGTGGCGTGACGCAGCCCCTGGGGGCTGAACCCCGGCCCGTCGTCGCAGACGGTGACGTCGATGGTTCCATCGTTGCGGCAAACCGTCAGCTCGACCCAGCCGCCTTCTCGAGCGTGCGCGATCGCGTTGTCGAGGATCGCTCGTAGCGAGCGGGCCAAATCCGACGGGTCGATGGCGGCGCAGCTATCCTCTGCGAGCGCGCGCCGGATCGCGACGCTCCGCCGGCGCGCCAGCGGAAAGAGCTCCTCGGCTACGTCGAAGGCGACCGCCGCAACGTCGGCGCGCTGTCCCGCGGAAGCGCGGGGCTCTTGAGCGCGCGCGGCGGCGAGCAAATCGCCGACGACGGCGCCGAGCTCCTCGCTCTGGACGGCGATCGTCTGCAGCGCCCGGCGGTATTCGGCGGGGTCGCGCTGCTGAGAGAGCGCGTAGTCGGCCGTCGCGCGGATCACCGAGAGGGGCGCGCGCAACTCGTGCGACGCGTCGCTTGTGAAGCGCCGCTCGCGTTCAAAGGCTTGCTGGAGCCGGTCCAGCATGCGGTCGAACGCCGCCGCGAGCGCACCGAGCTCGTCGCCATAGGAACGGAATCCCAGCCGCCTGGAGAGATCCGTCGCTTCGATCTCCGAGGCGACCCGGGCGATTCGCTGTAGCGGTTCCAAGCCGCGCCGCGCGACCAGTGCGCCGCCCAGGACCGCCAAGACCGTCACCAGCGGGATCACGAGCGCGAACGAGAGCCGGATCTGCGCGTCGAGCGCTTCATCCTCTTCCAGCTTTCGCCAGACGACCGCTGTCCCGGGCGCGCCCGCTCCGAGCGAGATCGGGGTCAGCGCGACGCGCAGGCGCCCGCCGCCGCTTTCGACCGTCTGCGGCGCGGCGCCGGCGCCGGAGGCGAGAACGGCTTGGCGCACCGGCGGTGGCAGCGGCGCCGTCTCGACGTGCGAGCTTCCTGCGGCGCTGACGACGGCCGCCGAGAGTCCGAGGCCCGCGATCCGCGCGGCGTCCTCATGCTCGATCTCAGGCTTGCTCGAGTGCCCTTCGTGCGCAGCCTTTGCGGCCAAGGCGTTCGCCGCGGCCTGTAGCTGGCGATCGAGCTGCTGCTGCTGGAAGCGATCGAACAGGGCGAGCGAGGCGCAGGCGAAGGTGACGAGCGCGAGCACAAGAGCCGCGCTGTAAGCGTAGGTGAGGCGTCCCGGCAGCGTTCGCGGGTCAAGCATCGCCCGGTACTGCGAGTCGGTAGCCGATGCCGCGGACGGTCTCGAACGGGTCGGGTTCGCCGCCGGGACAGAGCTTCTGGCGCAGCCTGCGCACGTACACCTCGATCAAGTTGGAGATCGTGTCGCGGTCGCTCTCCCAAAGAGCGTCTTCGAGCTGCACGCGTGTGACGAGGGCGTGCTGGTGGCGTAGGAAGTACTCGAGGAACGCGATCTCGCGCGCCGTCAGGCGGATGGGGCGTCCGCCGCGCGAGACGGAGCGCGTCGCCAGATCCATGACGATATCGCCCGCGCGCAGCCGTTCGACGATGCGGTTGGCGGGCTCGCGCCGCGTCAGCGCCCGCAAGCGCGCGAGCAACTCGGCGAAGACGAACGGCTTGCGCAGGTAGTCGTCGGCGCCCGCGTCGAGTCCGGCGACCACGTCGCGCGCGTCGTCGCGCGCCGTGAGCATCAGGATCGGGACCGTCTTGCCGCGCTCGCGCAACGCCCGCACGATCGAGAAGCCGTCGAGTCCCGGCAGCATCACGTCGACGACGAGCCCGTCGTAGGTGCCGAACTCGGCTGTCTCGAGCCCTTGCCGGCCGTCGGACTCGCCGTCGACGACGTGCCCGAGTTCCGTCAGCGCCCTGCGGATGACCTCGACGAGCGCTCGGTCGTCCTCGATCAGCAGGATGCGCACGGCGGCTCGCGGCGCGTGCTCAGAACCGCTTGCCGGTCGCTGCGGCGGCCGCGGATGGCGCAAGAACGGGGAAATGCGCTGGGCCGGTTCGAGCGCCGACGGGACGCTGCAAGGCGGCACGCTCGGCGGCGCCGAGGTACGTGCCCTGCAGCGATGCGCCGCGGAGATCGGCACCGCGCAGATCGGCGCCGAGCAGGTTGGCCTCGGTCAAGTTCGCGTCGCGCAGCGTCGCGCCGCGCAGATCGGCGCCGAACAGACTCGCCTCGCACAAGCTCGCGCCGCGCAGGTCGGCGTTGCTCAGGATCGCCCCACAAAGGTCGCTGCCGTGAAGGTCTGCCCCGCGCAGATCCGCTTCGAGCAGAACGGCGTCCCGCAAGTCCGCTCCGCGCAAATCCGCAGCGCGCAGGTTCGTGCGGTACAGCAGGGCGCCGCGCAGGTTCGCGCCCCGCAGGTCCATGCCGCGCAGGTCCTTGCCGCTGAGGTCGACCGGTTGGGGTAGGTCCGTTTGTTTCGCGTATGTCATGCGTTCGAGCGTACGCCCGGAACCTGAACGCTCCGTGAACGGCGCCGATTCTCCATATGACCGTCCTTTTCGAGTCCGAGCCACGGGTTTCCAGCTCTTTGCGGCCTGCTCGTTTCGACGCCGGGTCGTGCCCGGCGGTCGATGCCGGTGGCCGGGGCTGCACACGGGTGCCCGTCCTATGGTACAATTCCCGGGTTGTCCCACTTCGCCGGCCACGGAAGGCTGGTGTGTATGGCTCACCAAGGCAAGCGGTCAGGATGACGGCGGCCGGAGTCCAGAAAGGTCCCAAAGATTCCATGTCCGTGATTTCCATGCGCGCCCTGCTCGAAGCGGGCGTCCACTTCGGCCACCAGACCCGCCGCTGGAACCCGAAGATGAAGCCGTACATCTTTCAAGAGCGTAACGGCATCTACATCATCGACCTCGCGAAGACGGTCGCGAAGATGAACGAAGTCTACGCCGCGGTCAAGCAGATGTCGCGCGACGGCAAAGTCATTCTCTTCGTCGGCACGAAGAAGCAAGCCCAAGACGTGGTCAAAGAAGAAGCCGAACGCGCCGGCACGTTCTTCATCAACCAGCGCTGGCTGGGTGGCACGCTGACCAATTTCTCGACGATCCAGAAGCGCATCGCGCGGCTGCGCGAACTCGAGGGGATGAAGCAGCAAGGCACCTTCGATCTGCTTCCCAAGAAAGAAGTCGCGCGGCTCAGCGACGAGCTCGACAAATTGGAACGTTTCCTGGGCGGCATCAAAGACATGCACCGGCTGCCGGACGCGATCTTCATCGTCGACCCGAAGAAGGAGCGCATCGCGGTCCTCGAGGCGCGCAAGTTGAAGATCCCGATCATCGCGGTCGTCGACACGAACTGCGATCCCGACGAGATCGATTACCTGATCCCCGGCAACGACGACGCGATCCGCGCCGTCAAGTTGATGGTCGGCAAGATCTCCGACGCGATCATCGAGGGCAAGACCGAAACCGAATCGGCCTACGATGCCGCCGACTACGATGAGGCCTACGCCCCGGTCGAAGCCGAACCGGAACCCGCCACCGTCTAGCTGCAACAAGGAAAAAACCGCACCGTGAGTTCCGCCACCTCCTACAAGCCCTCCGCCGATGACGTCAAGCGCCTGCGTGAAGCCACCGGCGCCGGGATGATCGATTGTCGCAACGCCCTGGTCTCCGCCGAAGGTGATTTCGAGAAGGCCAAGACGCATCTCCAAGAGCTGGGCCAAGCCAAGGCCGCCAAGAAGGCCGCCGAGCGCACGGCAAACGAGGGCCTCGTCGGTTCCTATATTCACGCCGGCGGCAAGATCGGCGTGCTGGTCGAGATCAACTGCGAGACCGACTTCGTCGCCCGCAACCCGAAGTTCCAAGAACTCGTGCGCGACGTCGCGATGCATGTCGCGGCGATGTCGCCCGCCTATCTCGACCGCGCTGCCGTCCCCGCCGAGGTCCTCGGCGAGGTCAAGGCCGAGATCGAAAAGTCGGTTCCGCCCGGCAAGCCGGCGAACATCGTCGAGAACATCGTGAACGGCAAGCTCAACAAGTGGTACGAGGACCACACGCTGGTCGACCAGCACTTCGTCAAAGACGATTCGATGACGGTCGGGGAACTGGTAGCCTCGGTCTCCGGGGTCCTAGGCGAGAAAATCTCGGTTCGCCGCTTCGTCAAGTTCGCACTCGGCGAGGGTTAGGCGCGCAAGGCACGGTAAGAACGCCCGTAATGGCCGAGCCGCACTATCGCCGCGTCCTGCTCAAACTCTCCGGCGAAGCCTTCGCCGGAGCCGGCGGACACGTAGACGTCGACACCACCACGGGGATGGCCGAACAGATCGCCCAGATCCACGCGGACGGCGTCTCGATCGCCGTCGTCGTGGGCGGCGGGAATATCTGGCGCGGCAAGGCCCATGAAGCCGCCGGGATGGAGCGCGCCACGGCCGATTACATGGGGATGCTCGCGACCGTCATCAACGGTCTCGCGCTGCAGGACTCACTCGAACGGCTCGGCGTGGCGACCCGCGTGCAGACGGCGATCGAGATGCACCAGATCGCCGAGCCCTATATCCGGCGGCGGGCGGTCCGGCATTTGGAAAAAGGCCGCGTCGTCGTGTTCGCGGCCGGTACGGGGAATCCGTATTTCACGACGGATACAACGGCCGCGCTGCGGGCGGTCGAGATGGGCGCGCAAGCGATCCTCAAGGCAACCAAAGTGGACGGCGTCTACAGCGCCGACCCCAAGAAAGATCCGACGGCCACGCGCTTCGCGCAAGTCGACTACTTGCGCGCGCTGCAGCTCGGACTCGAAGTCATGGACAACACTGCGCTGACGCTGTGCATGGACAACGCGCTGCCGATCATCGTCTTCGACATGAACGTTGCGGGCAACATCCGCCGCGTGGTCATGGGCGAGGACGTCGGCACCGTCGTCGGGCCTGCCGGGACGCGCGTACTCGGAGAAGCGAATGCACGCTAGTCTGGACGAACTCTACAAAGACACCGACGCCAAGATGAACAAGGCCGTCGAAGCCACCCGCACGGAGTTCGCGTCGATCCGCACCGGGCGCGCCGCCCCGTCGCTGCTCGATCGGATCCACGTCGAAGTCTATGGCTCGACGGTGGCGCTCAAGCAAGTCGCCAGCGTCTCGTCGCCCGACGGGCGCTCGTTGCAGATCTCGGCGTTCGACAAGAGTACGGTCGGAGCGATTCGCAAGGCGATCGAGACCTCGGATCTGGGACTCAGTCCCAACGTCGACGGCCAGATCATCAGGCTGGGCATCCCGCCGCTCAATGAAGAGCGTCGCAAAGAGCTGGTCAAGATCGTGCGCAAGAAGGGAGAAGACGGCAAGGTTGCGATCCGCAACATCCGCCACAAGGCGACCGACGAAGTCAAGGCCTTGCACAAAGCCGGGACCGTCACCGACGACGAGAACAAACGTGCCGGCGAGCACGTCCAGAGATTGACCGACAAAGCGATCAAGGCGGTCGACGAACTGATCGGCCACAAAGAAAAAGAGATCATGGAAGTCTGATGCACGACGCGCTCACGCTCGTGCCGGAGCCCCTCGCGCGGCGCACCCTGGTGGATCGTCCGGTGAGGCTGCGCGTGCTCGCACCGCCGTTCCCGGCGCTGGGCGTGGGGAGTTTGCGCGTGTTGCGCATTCTGCTGTCGGCGGATGGGTGGGACGTGACCGCCGGCTACGACCGTTACGAGCGGCTCGGCTGAAGTGGCGATCCTGCTGCGCCCGCCGGCCGGCGTGCTGCTCGACCCGGCGGCGATGCCGCGTCATGTGGCGATCGTCATGGACGGCAACCGGCGCTGGGCCAAGTCGCACTTCCTGCCGGCGATCGAGGGCCATCGCCGCGGGATCGTGGCGCTGCGCGAGATCACGCGCGCTGCCAGCGACTGGGGCATCCCGACGCTGACCGTGTTCGGGTTCTCGACGGAGAACTGGAAGCGCGATGCGACCGAGATCTCGCTGCTGCTCGATCTGTGCGTCTATTTCGCGAAAAACGAACTCGCCGAGTTGCGCCGCAACGACGTGCGCGTGAACGTGATCGGCCGCTACCAGGCCCTGCCGCCGGCCTCGCGTGACGCGCTCGAGCGCCTGCAGGCCCAGACCGCGGCCTGCGGCGGCCTGGTGCTCAACTTGGCGGTGAACTACAGCGGCCGCAGCGAAGTGCGCGATGCGGTCGTCGCGCTGGCGGCCGACGTGCGGGCCGGAAACGTCGCGCTCGAGGCGATCGACGAGACGCTGATCGCCTCGTATCTCTCGACGGCCGCGTTCCCCGATCCCGAGCTCTTGATCCGCCCCGGCGGCGAGTCCCGGCTCTCGAATTTCCTGCTGTATCAGGCGGCCTATACGGAACTCGTGATGACCAACGTCTTCTGGCCGGACTTCGACCGGGCCGAGTTCGCGCGCGCGCTCGCCGAGTTTCAGCGCCGCGCGCGCCGGTTCGGAGGCTCGTGATCGCCGCGCCGGCTACGGTTTCCGTGCCCAGGGCGGGATCGCGCCGCGTCTGGATCGGTCTCTTGATCGCCGTCGTCGGCATCGGTTCGGTGTTCTACGCGCCGGCGTTCGCGCTGCTCGTCGAGGCGGTCGCGATCGGCTGCCTCTGGGAACTCGGCAAGCTCGCCGAGAGCAAGGGTGTCGGCCTGGAGTTCACCGTCGCCGCGCTCGCGTCCACGGCGTATATCGCGCTGACCTTTTTCGGGATCATCGGGCGCTACGAAGGCGATCTGCTTTCGGTCACGGTCGTGGCGGCGCTGGCGACCGCGACCTTTCTCGAACGCGGACATCAACTGATGCGCTCGGCGTTCACCCTGCTGGGCGTGCTCTACATCGGAAAGTTGATCTCGTACTTCGTGGCGATTCGCGACCTGCCGGGAACAGGTACCGCGTTGACGGTCATGGCGATCCTCGTCATCGCGATGACCGACATCGCGGCGATGGCGGTGGGCACGACCCTCGGCCGCACGCCGCTCACGCCGCTCTCGCCGCGCAAGACGGTCGAGGGCGCCCTCGGCGGACTCGTCGTCGCCAGCCTCGTCGGGGCGGTCTGTACGCTCTTCGTGCACTGGCCGTGGTGGGAAGGGTTGATCGTCGGGGCCGTCACGTCGTTTGCCGCGCAAGCGGGCGACGTGATCGAATCGGCCTTCAAACGCGATGCCAAAGTAAAGGACGCCGGTTCGGCGATCGCCGGTCACGGCGGCGTGCTCGACCGGTTCGATTCCTATCTGTTCGGCGGGATCGCTTTCTATTGCTCGCTATTCGTCTTTCACGTCACGCCGTCGGCACTGCCATGAACCAGACGCTGATCGTCTACGGAAACTGCCAGGCGCAGAACGTCGCCGAGGTTCTCAAGCGCAATCCGCTGCTCGCGATGCAGTACCGGGTTCTGTATCTCTCGAGCGTCACCGGGCTGCTCTCGAACGAGGTCAGCGAAGCCAACGTCGCCGCGTGCGGCATCCTGCTCGAGCAGATGAACGACATCCCCTTTGCCTACCGCGACAAACTCGCACCGGCGGCGAAGACGCTCGTGTTTCGCACGGCGATGCTGTATTTTTTGTATCCGTTCTTCTCGAGCGCGAACCCGTATAACCTCAAGCGTCCGCCGGCGAGCCCGTGGGGCCTGTTCCCCTACGGCGACCAGGCGATCATCGATCTCATCGACCAAGGCCTGCCGGCCGCGGAGATCCTCGACATCTACCTCAACCACTACGAGCGCTACGCGGTCGACTTGGAGAAGCTCTACCGTTTGGAGCGCGCGCGGCAGTTGACCGTCGACGACCGCTGCGACGTGAAGATGGCCGAGTTCTTGCTCGACAACTTCCGGACCCAGCGGCTGTTCTTCACGATCACGCATCCGACGCCGCTCGTCTTTCGCGAGCTCCTCGCGCAACTGGTCGCCGCCTGCGCGGCGCACGATCCCGCGCTCGCGACGGTCGACATCGGCGCGACGCTCTCGGGAATCTTACAGACCCATCCGCGCGGCCCGCTCTACACGCAGGTTACCCCCATCCATCCAAAAGTGGCCGAACATTTCGCGCTGACCTGGTACGACCCCAACGAGCGCTTCGAGGTCCACACCTCGCTCCTATCCTACCGCGACTACTTCGCCGCGATGATCGCCGAGTTCCAGGCCGTCAAAGCAGCCCAGGAACGCGGTCAGGTCACGCTGGGCTAACGCGAAACCGCGAACGAGAATCGGCACGCGGGGGCCGTCGTGCGTGTTCAAGAACTCGTCGTGAACGAACCGAAGGTCGCTGACTGCGTGGGACAGCCCTCGCCGAACGAGACCGATCCGCCGATCGTGTAGGTCGTGATGGGCTGGAGCGACGGTACCGGATACGCGACCGGCGTAAAGCCGGGACTTGGAGTGGCCGCCGAACTCGGCAACGGCAACGGCGCGGGGATGGTGCTTCCGGTCGCTACCGTAGCCCCGTTGCCGGCCGTAAGCGTGAGGGACGTTCCGAACGCCCAGCCGAGCACGATGACGAGATTTCCCGGCGGGATGCCCGTCGCACCGCTCTGCGGATAGAGGAGCGGCGGCGGCGCGAGCGCGATCGCCGGGCACACGACTGGAGCGCTCGGCGACGGGCCCGGCGACTGGCTCGGGGAACCGGACGGGAGGCCTCCCGCCTGGCAAGCGACGAGTGCAAGAACGCCCGCAAATGGCAGCGCACACCATCGTCGAACGATCATGCGGATGCGATTCGGACGCTGGTCTTTCGTCCCCTCGGCTGCGATTGCTGTGGACGAATCTTGACGGGCCTCGTCACGTGAAAGCCGTCGCCCTCTAGTCGGGCTCTCGATCGCGGCCTTCGGCGCGATTACGGTCGTTTTCGCGATCGCGGTCTGCGTCGCGGGGATCAGCCTGCGAGGCGCCGCCGATTACGGACGTGTTTGGGGCAGCGGCTCGAGTCACACCGTGGCGGGTATGCAGTATGCTCGAGATCTGCGAGCCGGTGAGCGCGAGCACGGCGGTTGCCGCCACCACGGCAGACGCCGTCGGAAGGATCGTTCTGCGCGCACGCGAGTAGTCCGCCGCTTCGGCTTGCGTTACCGTACGGACGCAACTCGGATCCGCTAACGCGGTGCCGTCAAACGTGGCGCGGCCCTTCGTCGGCTCGACGCCGCCGATCATTCCCAGCAATGCGGGTAAGCCGGCGCGCAAGACCTGGACGACATGAACGAGTGCGAATGCGGTGATCCCGAACATGAACGCGATGTGTAGCCCGCTCACGACATCCTCCCCGCCGAGCATACGCGTGAACCAGGGCGCCTGATGCCGAAAATAGAGCGCGCAGCCGGTCAGCACTTCCGCGCCCGCCATCAGGAACACGGCGCCGTACGCGAGACGCTGAGCACCGTTGTATTTCAAGAGCGCCGGTTCGTGGGCGCCGGCGCCCAGTTCCGCGCGAACGACCGCAGCGGCGTCTTCGACGTTGGCGCGCGACGGGAGAAACATGCGCCATTTGCCGGAGACGACGAGCGTGAGAACGTAAACGGCGGCGACGGCGATCAGCGCGAACGCAAAAGCGAAGTGCAGCGCTTTCGCAGCACCGGCGTCATAGCGCCAGATCGCAATGCCGGTTGCGGTCAACATCGCGATGGTTATCAGATTGACCCAATGCAGAACGCGGGTCAGCGAACCGTGCTTTTTGTACAACGTCGTCTCAAGATGCCGATCGCGTGTGCTCATGCAACGAATACTAACCAACGTCGCTTGGAACCATCTGAGCGTGTACTGCACTCAGCATGGGCTTGCTGCTCGCGATCTCCGCTACGACACGACTCGTGCGCGGCGATCAACTCCGGGTTATTAAAGTTGCCTTAGTTGATATCAACTCACACCCCGGCACTATCCCGACCGGCAAAGTCGGCATCCACCGACCGAAAAGGCGCACGAGGAGAAAGGCCGCGAGCTCCAGCAAAAAACGCTGGAGCATGTAGAGCACGCCCATCACGCAGAAAAACAGCAGGAAGAGTGCTACGGCGGCGCCGAGCATCTCGCGGCTATCGTCTCGCTGAGGATACATGTTCGGACTCTACCACACTGGGTCCGGACAAGAAAAGGTCGCGGCATCACGCTCTCAGGGAATTCTCATTTTTACAGCCGCCTAGGAGCCTGTAGGGTTTGAGGGGCGACAGATTGTCGCGAGGGGCCAAATGCGGTCGTCGATTTGGACGCTGCCGCATACACGGGAGCACCTGGCCGAGGGCGAGTGGAGCATTATCATCCGGCCTTTGCCCTCCTCGCTATCTTGAGTGAGAGTGCATGCATTCGTTTCAGATTGTACGCTGAACCGATGATTTGCCATTCGCCGGAAACGTTCTCGTGGCCGCGCAACGAGAACTGACGAAATCCTTGAACACCCTTGATGTTGCCGAATCGGGGTTCGATCATCTGTTTTCTTTGGCCGTAGATCGCGCGTCCATCTTTCGTCTTCAGCCTGTGCTGCATGCGTTCTTTTGCCGTCGCCCCCTGGCACAATTTCGGTGGCTCACGAAAGCGAGCTAAACCGCCGGCATGTGGCTCGCGGCCAGCGCTGATATACGGCGTGATGTGATTGGCCGCTCCATCGCGCCAGTCAAAATGAGCTGCGTAGTTCATAATGGCAAAGTCTACGTTGGAGATATCTCCGGCCTGTTGTACGTGCTGGACGCAAAGTCCGGCAGGCAGTTGTCTGTCAAGGCGTTTCACAATCCGTTCTCGGTCTCGCCGCCAGTGCTCGTTGGGCGATCCTTGGTCGTCGCCAATTCGTCCGTACTTTTCGCAATACCGTTAAGCGAGATGGACGCCCCAGCTCGGGCACCCGGCCCGAACGTGGCGCGACAGTGACCCGCGGTTCTTCACGTGCGCTGTGCTCGGTGGCAACGGCCGGTACGGCGCACGAGCGTCCTATCGAAATGCAGGAGTTAAGTGACCGAGCTATGGGAATAGGTTCAATGCGGCGATTCATCAACAAACGCCTAGCGGTCTCGTGTATTGTGGTTACGCTGGCGCAACTGTCGCTAGAGAACGGCGCCGCATTGGCACAAACCGTGACTGCGCAAAGCGGGGACGTAAAGTCGGCGACTCACTATCGGCGCGGGAACTTGTGTCGAGGGTCATTGGCACAATGTAATGGGTTCTCGTGCGCCGGGTCGCCATCAATTATTTCCGACATTGTACCCCCTAGCCAGCCGGGTGCAGACGCTCTGGAAATCCTCGATATCAACGTCGTGTACGACGGGGAACGGCAGGCGGGATGGCTTTATAGATTGAGCGACGGCCGGATCGTCATACAGTTCTCATATAGTGGCGCCGTAGCGTCGCAAGCATTCGAAGCGGCCTTCGCAACGCACGGATACGATCGGCGCGCCGTAGCCGCTGCCAATCGCTATTCGGGCTTATTCCCGTGGAACGCTTCCTTGCCGTTCGGCGTCACTGCGCGGAAGTGCGTCACGGGCGGCGCCGTCCTCGCGCACCACGCGCAGCCGCGCTGATCGCATATTTACATCGCCTTGTTTGCCGGGGGGCACCATTTTGTCGTATTCAAGACAGACGTTATTCGCACTCATTGGTGCGGTTGTTGGGATCACGATGGGCGCCTGTTCGCCTGCCGTGCATCAGGTAACGGCCGCAGCTTCTGGCAACGCGGATGTTGCTCAAGCCTCGAAGTTCAGAGCAACGTCGACGGTGGATGTGGCTTAATTCCCGTGGAAACGTCGTAAGTGATGGCGTGGATGAGATTGCAAGCATGGTCCGCAGATTCGCCGATGAGCGCTAAGAGAACAACATGATGCCCGTTGATCAGCGGATCACGAGACCGTGATCGAGATAGTTTGTTGGGTCCTCGTGTTCTGCGGCGCTATCGCTGGCGGCACCGCTCAATCGCGTGGACATAACGTCTTCTTTTGGTTTGCTGTCGGCTTCGCCCTCGGACCAATCGGCGTCGTGTTGTCGAGCGGCCTTCGCTCTAAGAGTCCCGTCGCCGTAACGAACACAAGCGATGATCCTTTAGAAGCCGCTAAGCAGCAAGGAACGTCCGGCGCGCCGGACCTCATCGTGTTACCTGTGGCCTTGGTGGTCGTGCTTCGATTGTATTTGGCGATCGTGCTCGGCACGCCCATCGTTCTCGGCCTCGGCGTGTTTTTGGGGCGCTCATCTCTTTCTTCCGTTGACTGCGCGCTTGGCTTCGTCATCATTTGCCTCATGGGCTACCTTGAACTTCGCGTGCTGCCGATTTGGCATGCGTTTCCACGCGCGCTCCTCGGCATCGCGGTCATCGTTGCCGTCGCCTTTTCGACGGCTGCAGCGGTCCTTGCGAAACAGGCGCCATCCCTTGACGGCCTGACTATCGCCGCAACCGCCGTGGCCCTCGCCGGTAGCGCTTTGTGCTGGCTCGTCGCACGTTCCCCTGCCGACCTCGTCCGCGTTCAGAATCCGATCCCCGGTGAGAGATGGCTTGCCTTTCATGCCGGCGCGTCACCCTTCACAAACAACCATCATCGCGCATATCGACAACGGTACGCAATCGACGCGAACGTGATGCGGAGGGGAACGAGAGCACGCGCAATCTTGCCCGACAACTTGCAGGAGTATTATAGTTTCGGCGTACCCGTCTGCAGTCCGATTGATGGTACGGTCACGGAACTCGAAGCGGACCTCCCGGACCTTCCGCCGTGTTTTCGCGACTCGTCACGCCCCAAGGGCAACTTCGTCGCGGTGTCGGCCAGCGGGACAACCTTCTACCTGGCCCATCTTCAGCGAGGATCTCTCAGCGTACGTGTCGGCGATGCGATCGTCGCCGGACAGACGATCGGTCGCATCGGCAACTCAGGGAACACGAGCGAGCCCCATCTGCACATTCATGCCGAGTCGTCGGACGGCGATCCGGTACCTTTCGCCGTGAGCGGACGTTGGCTTCTGCGCGGATCGATGTTCGCAAGCAACTCCTAGAGAGCAGCGGATCGTCCCTAAGAGGGTGTGGACGTGCAGCGAATGCGGAACCGATCATAATCGGGACGTGAACGCTGCGCTAAATATCCTCCGCGCTGGGCGAAGCGCGCTCTTTGGAGGAGCCCATGTCTGACCAATCCGAGAATCCTCGGACTTCAGGCCGGGGAGTCGTCAAGAAGTCAGAGCCCTGGTGCGGATCCCAGCGCCGTCACGAGCCGCTGCGCTTCCGGCGCCGGAATCTTGTACAGCACTTCCAGATCGGCAGCCTGGGCCACGCCGCCGCCGCCCCCGAGGCAAAACCAGCGATCGCCGCGGCGCTGGTAGATCTGCTCACCGCCCGTGTACCGGTCGGACCAGAGCACGGCACCGTAGTTTCCGACAATCACCGCATGCGTTACCCGTTGAGGCGAATGCACAAAGTGCCGCACAGCGCTCGGGAACGAGGCGAATCCGCTGGCCGGCTGCTGAACGGCGACGAGCAACGCGAGAACAACCTGAGCAAACATGATTCGGACTCCTAGCCGTTGAGGCGATAAAACGCGGCGGACCCGCCATTGTACGGGCTGCCGTTGTACTGGAAGAGGTTGTTCGAAAGCCAATCAAAGTTGCATTGGCGCGACGAGTTACTGAGGATGCTCGTGCACTCGTCCGACATACAGACCCCGATGTGCATGGCCGACCCGTCGGGACTCGTGACGACGACCAAATCGCCCGGAACCGTCTGCGACTGCCCCAGCTGCGCCGCGGCTCCGCTATCGAACGCCGACACCGCGGCCGGCACGTACATGGTCCCGCCGGCGACGTAGTACCCTAGCCCCTTATCGACGACCTGATTGACCGCCCACATGCAGGCGGCTTGGCCGCCGTTCGTTCCCGGTACGTTGCAGGTCGACATGCCGTAGAGCAAGAGCGCCGCCTGATAGATCTTCGTTAAGCTGGGATTCCCCATATGGCTCTCCTTTTCGAGTCAGAGTCGCCCGAATCCGGCCGCTCTCGAGCGGTCGGGTGGGCGCGAAGCGGGTTTTCCGGGGCCGCAAGCCGCGCATAACGCCAGAGCGGGTGAAAACGGCAATTTTCAGAGTCATCAGAGCACAAATCTCCCGTCTTTATCGCCGGCGATGGTCGCTCGACCAGGACGTTCATGGTGCGGTTAGCGGCGGTGAACGCAGGGCGGATATCCGGTTGAGGATCTCGGCGAACAGGGTATGCGGGATCGCGACTTCGGCCATCTGAAACGTGACGTAGCGCCCATGGCTGACGACCCTGGCGCCGATCTTGATCAGCTTCTCACGCAACGACGTGAGCTACCAATTCGCAATCGCCTCCGGCGTCGCAAGCGTGCGCAGAAAGTTCCCGAGGTTGTACGCGAGCGCATGAAGCTGCAGACGAACGGCGTTTGCGTTGAACGTGCGACACGAGAGCCGCGTCCATTTGATCGCAGTGTGTCACGAAAGGCAGCCTCGTATGAAGTAGCCTATGCTGCATGAGAGATGAGGGAAGGCCCCTCGGAACCGGCTGATGGGAGCTGGTTCCAAACTACCTCAAGCTGCTGGGGTCAAGAGTCCTGGTGGTGAGCGTTGAGGAAAAGGCGGAAGTATCCGTTAGGTGTGGTGTTCGAAGACGAGCGTAAGCGAACTTGCTGATGAAGTATCGAAAAAGTGGTTCTGATGATGTCAAAATCGGGGACAGTGCGATTCCCCGAAATCAGTCTGGCGGTCACCCATGTCTTGGCCCAGTCGGCATCCGGTATAGAGGCAGCGTGAGCGAACACCGGGCTCTCATGCGGAACGTGAGAACCTGTCGCCGAGATGAAAAGGGAGAAGTAAGGTCGAGCGTACCGATGCTCGGCACAGGGGCGGAGCGACTCGTAGTAGCGGTGACGACTCGTGAAAGCGAGTTCGAGCGAAGGGGTCGCTCACGCCTACGAAACGGTTGCCGAAGCACGATCAGGGATCGCGAAGTACGTCGAGTTCTACAATCGTGAACGCCCGCACTCGAGTCTCGACAAGCGTACTCCGGATGAGGCATACTATGGTCAGCCGCCTGCACTGCAGGTAGCGTAATCGCAGACTTCATTCCACTTACGAAATGCGATTCGCTGTCCGGCTAGGCGGAGCCATCTCTGTCGGCTGCTCGCGTCATCGTTGTGTTCGGCGATATCGCGCGCCGATCGTTCGAGGAAAACTTTGAGATTTCAGCATTGAAGCGTCTGACCGACCGATCCGTTATCGAAGGTCGTGAACGGATCGTCCTCAGTCTCCCGCACCCGAACGCCCGCATGAAGCGAAACGTCCGCGAATTTGTTTCGGGAGAGGAACTGCGGGCATCCAGCAGTTCCTCTCCGAGTGATACCTCGCGCTCGCGTCAGAAGCTCATGAGCACGAAGCGAGCGTCATAGGTGATGACGCCCTCGTCGCCCGCCTCGGGCCCGCGAAATCGGACCAGACCGGCGAGTTCGTAGCCGTGCTCGGCGAGCCAGCGGTTGATAATCCACAACCACGTGTCGATAAAGTCGTTCGTCGTGACTGGCTCGCGCGGGACCACCTCCGTGCCGCAGCCGGCGATGCGCCACGGGCATGACGCGATCTGGTTTTTCCGCCTCGCGGAGATAGAGGTTGAGCATCATCCCGTCGGTCGCTTTCAGGCGGGGTGTGATGCTAATGTGCCCGCTCAGGGCCACTTCGTCGATGCCGTTGTTCAAGGCCACCTCGGGGCGCCTCCCCCGTCACGCCCTCCGTCGGCCGCAGCGGCTGGGACCAATGTGGTATAATTCGAGAGGAGGACTCATGGAAACGAAGCCGACACCGGAAGAGCTAGCCGAGACGTACCGCAACGCGAATGCGAGCCTCGCGATCGAGGGCATGCACATGACGCCGGAAGATCTCACGCTTCAGCAGCGCGTTATCGACGGCGAGTGGACACATGAGCAGTTCCGCGAGCATGTCGTCATGTCGGCGCGCGAACGCGACGCGGGGCGTCGCGCGTCCTAACTCACGTTCACGACGGTTGGCGGATTCGGGGCGAGAGTCTCGACCGGTTCGCGACGCCCGAGTTGACCCGTGGATGAAGGCGGCGGTGGTCGGCGCTCCGGTCGTGATCCGTACCTCATCCCGGGGACCAACGTCCTTGAGAACAAGCTCGGCATCCTCGAACAACACGCCGAGTTCGATGTTCCGCAAGTAGGCTGCCTGCGTCGGATTTGCGGACGTGACGATAGCCTTACGGTCGTCGATAACGATGGTCTTAGCATGAAGGACAGCGCGCTTACTCGCGCTCGTGCTCAAGCCTCGCGGGTCGTAATAGACTCTAGGCAGACGAGTTCCCGGCCACTCATCAATAACGAACCGGTTAGCGAAGCGATCCACGAGGTCACTGTCTCGGGTTGTATCGGTTCCTTTTCGTGATATGTCAAAGCAACGGTCAGGTCACGCGGGACTAGCGCGCAGCCGCGCGCGCGGCGGCGGCGATCGCGATGAGGTCGCCGACGTTCTCGGCGCTGTAGACGCGTTCGAGCGGCAACTCGCAGCCCAGCAGTTCTTCGATCTTCATGAGGAGCATCGTGTGGGAGAGGGAGTCCCAGCCGTCGACGTCTTGCGCGGTCGTGGCCGCGCCGATCGGTGCGGGGTCCTTGACGCGGAACGTGCTGACCACGGCGTCGATGACGAGTTGAGCGACGGCGTCGCGCTGGGTATCCATCGGCCTCAGGCGCTTTCTTCGGGTCTGGTGTTGGTGTAGACCAGTTTGTTCCGCTCGCGGTCGAGCTTTCCGCTGGTGGTCTTGAGCAGCGTCCCGCGCGGCACGACCGCGACGGCGTGGAGCGCGAGCGCCAGCGCATCGAAGATGCGCTCCTTGACCCGGCGCTTGAGCACGGCCTCATCCGCGCCGGCTTCGCCTTCGAGCAGCACCACGATCGCGGTCGCGTCGCTCTGCGCGACCTCTATGCCGACCGCGACGGCGCGGCCCGCGGCGACACCGGGTTCGTCGTTCACCAGCGCTTCGATTTCGTGCGCGTAGTAGTTGCGGCCGTTCACGATGATCATGTCGTCGACGCGGCCGGTGACGAAGAGTTCGCCGGCGTCGATGAAGCCGAGGTCGCCGCTGGAATACCAGCCGTCGCGCAGCACGGCGGCCGTGCGCTCCGGCAGCCGGTCGTAGCCGGCGAACAGGAAGGGGCTGCGGATGGCGATCTCGCCGACCCGGCCGGCACCGGCGGGCCCGCCGCCGGGAGCGCGGATCGCAAGTTCGACGCCGGGCAGCGGAACGCCGCACGAGAGCAGGCGCAGCGCCGTTTCGTCGCCGGACGCCGGCAAAACGGCTCCGCCGAGGAAGGCCTCGCGATCAACGTCCAGGATCCGCGCCGGCCGTTCGAGCGGCGTTTGCGTGACGCCGAAAACGTTCTCCGCCATCGCATAGCAGACGTGCAGTTGCGCCGGCGTGACGCTGTCGGCGGCAAAGCGCTCGGCGAAGCGCTCGAGCGTCGCGGGTTTGCAGGGTTCCGAGCAGTCGATGAACGCGCGGATGCTCGAGAGATCCCAGCGGCGGTTCGCGGGCGCGACGCGCGCGAGGTGCGAGAACGCGAAATTCGGCAGCCAGCAGAACTGCGGACGATAGCGCTGGATCGCGTCGAACAGCAGTCCCGGACGCACCACCCACTCGAAGGGATCGAGCAAGATCAGATGCGTGCCGTTCAGGACCGAGCCCATGAAGCACGCGATGAAGCCCATGTCGTGATAAAGCGGCAGCCACGACACGGTCGCGTCGCGCGGCTGGAGGTCGAGCGCGGCGTTCAGCGCTCGCGTGTGCGCGAAGATCGCCCGGTGCGTGAGCATGACGCCCTTTTTCGACCCGGTCGTTCCGCTGCTATGCTGGAGCACCGCGACGGCCGCCGGATCGAAGACCGCCGGTAGCGCGCCGCTCCGGGTATCTCCGGCGTCGTCAAGGAGCGGGTCGCCGGCGATCAGTACCTCGAGCGCACTTTCGCCCAGCGTGCGGGCGGCGTCCGCGGCGTTGGCTTCGTAAGTCACGATCAGCCGCGGCCGGATCCGGCCGAAGAGCTTCGCATGATCGGCCCAGTAGATCTCGGGCCGTTGCTTGACCGAGGGGAACGCCATGAAGGCCGGGACGGCACCGACCAGCGTCGCGCCGAGAAAAGCGTAGAAGAGGTGCGGCGAGTGCGGCAGCATGACGATGACCGTCTCGCCGGGTCTGACGCCCAGCTCCCGATAGCGCCGGGCGTAGGCTAGGCTGCGTTCGAGCAGCTCGCCGAAGGTGATGCGCTCGGCTTCGCCGCGAGCGATGAACGTGCAGAACGGCTCGGCGGCGCGGGTGGTGGCCCAGTGCCGCAGGGCGCCGGGGATCGTGTCGCTCGGAGACTGCATGATTGGTACTTCGGCACCCGGGGCCGGAGTCTGTCGCAGGCAAGCCGAACGGGGTAGACTCGTGAAACGCATCGCGATCCTCGGCTCGACCGGCAGCATCGGCCGCCAGGCCCTCGAGGTGATCGGCCGCCATCCCGAGCGCTTCTCGGTCGTCGGACTCGCCGCGGGGAGAAACACGGAGCTGCTGGACGCGCAGGTTGCGCGATTCGCGCCGCGCGTCCGCTCGACGCTCGCGGATGGTGCCGAGGGCTTGCACGCGGTGGCCTGTGAAAGCGGCGCCGATATCGTGTTGGCGGCCACCGATGGTGCCGTGGCCTTCGATGCGGTTTTCGGCGCCGTCGATGCGGGCATCGACATCGCCATCGCCAACAAAGAACTCGTCGTCGCGGCGGGGGAACTGCTCTTCGCGCACGCGGCGCGCAGCGGCGCACGGCTTTTGCCGGTCGATAGCGAGCACAGCGCGATCTTCCAGTGTCTGGTCGGTGAGCCGCTCGAACGGGTCGCCGGCATCGCGCTGACCGCCTCCGGGGGGCCGTTCTGGACCAAGAGCGCCGCCGAGATGGCGAACGCGACGGTCGCGCAAGCGCTCCGCCACCCGACCTGGCAGATGGGCGTGAAGAACACCATCGACTCGGCGACCCTCATGAACAAGGGTCTCGAGGTGATCGAGGCCAGCCGCTTCTTCGGGATGCCGGGCGAGCGGATCGGGGTGCTGGTGCACCGCACGAGCCTCGCCCACGGCTTCGCGATCTTCACCGACGGCAGCGTCAAAGCGCAGATCGCGCCGCCGGACATGCGCCTGCCCATCGGCTACGCGCTGGCCTACCCCGATCGGCTCCCGGAACGAACCGTCAGCGATCCGTTCACGGCCCTGGGCGCGGAAGCCACCGAGGCCAGCGTTTCGATGGTCTTCGAGCGGCCTGACCTCGAGCGCTTCCCGTGTTTGCGGCTGGCCTACGAGGCGCTGGCTCGCGGCGGCACGGCCCCCGCCGCCCTCTCCGCGGCCAACGAAATCGCGGTCGAGGCCTTCGTCGGGGGTCTGATTCCGCTGGGGGCCATCGCCGAGTGCATCGCCGAGGCGCTGGCGGCGGTCCAAACAAGTGAACTCACGCTGGATGCCGTGCGCGCAGCCGACCGGTCGGCGCGCACGGCCGCTCTGGCAGCGGTAGAACGGCACCGTATGGAAGTAAGGAACCTATGATCGCGCTCGCGACCCTCGCTCTCCCCGCCGCGGCTTTCGCCGCGCCCTCGCTCGCCTGGGTCGGAAAAATCGTCCTCTTTCTGATCATGATCTCGGTCTTGATCGTCTTGCACGAGGGCGGCCATTTCCTCATCGCGCGCCTCAACGGCGTGCGCGTCAACGATTTCGCGCTGGGGATGGGGCCGACGCTGCTCAAATGGACCTCGCCGCGCAGCGGGACGAACTATCGCCTCAACCTCTTTCCGATCGGCGGCTACTGCGCGATGCAGGGTGAGGACGGCAAGTCGACGGAGGCCGAGCAGCAGCGCGATTTCCGCGGCACGCACGCCGACGATCCCGATAATTTTCAAGCCAAGTCGCCGCTCCAGCGTCTCTCGATCGTCGTCGCCGGGCCGATCGCGAACTTCGTGCTCGCGCTCGCGATCGCGTTCGGGAGTGCGATGATCTTCGGGCTCCCCTCGAACTCGGCGGCCCCGCAGATCGCGCAACTCCAACCCGGGATGCCCGCGGCCGCCGTCGGCTTGCGGGTCGGCGACCGGATCGTGCGCGTCAACAAGACCGCGATCACCAGCGGCGACATGCTCGTCACGCTGATCCACGGCTCGATCGGCAAACCACTCCACATTATCTATGAGCGCGACGGCGCGCCGGGTGCGGTCGACGTAACGCCGGTCAAGCGCAAAGATCCCTCGACGGGCCGGATGGAAGGGCTGATCGGCTTCGTTCCGGTGGCGGAGTTCAAGCGCGCCGGTCCGATCGAAGCAGCGCAGTATGCTTGGGAGCAGTTCGCCGGCGTGATCTCGCAGACGGCCGTCGGCCTGGTCGCCCTGGTTGTGCATCCGGCGGCCAACGCGGGGCAAATGCACGGCATCATCGGCATCGCCCAAGTGGCGGGCGCGGTCCAGGACTTCGGTTGGGCTCCCTACCTCTCACTCGCGGCGTCGATCTCGATCTCGCTGGGCATCTTGAACCTCTTGCCGTTTCCGGCGCTCGACGGCGGGCGGGCGGCGTTCATCGTCGTCGAGATGCTGCGCGGCCGGCCGGTCGATCCCGAAAAGGAAGCGTTCGTGCATCTCGGCGGCTTCGCCGTCTTGATCGCGCTCATCGTGATGGTCTCGTATCACGATATCGTCCGCATCATCAGCGGGCAGGGAGCGTTCTGACCATGATCGTGCGGCGCAAGACCAAGCCGATTCTGCTCGAGAACAAATCGCAGTGGTCCAAGGACGCGAAGAAGGTGTGGATCGGCGGCGAGCATCCGGTGGCGGTGCAATCGATGACGACCACCGACACGGCCGATGCCGACAAGACGCTCGAACAAGTCTACGCGCTGGCGATGGCCGGCTGCGAGATCGTGCGCGTCACTTGTCAAGATCCCAGAGACGCCGCGGGCCTGCCCACGATCGTCGCGCGCTCGCCCGTCCCGATCGTCGCCGACGTCCATTTCGATCACAGGATGGCGCTGGCTGCGCTCGACGCCGGGGTCGCGAAGCTGCGCCTCAATCCCGGCAACATCACCGACCCCGCGAAGACGCGCGAGGTCGTTCGGGCAGCGCTCGAACGCAAGACGCCGATTCGCATCGGCGTGAACATGGGTTCGCTCGCGCACGATCTCGAGAAGACGCTCGGCCACACGCCCGAAGCGCTGGTCGCCTCGGCGTTGCGCCACGTCGATATCCTCGAAGATCTCGGGCACACCGACATCATCATCTCGGTGAAAGCCCACGACGCGCCGACCACGATCGCCAGTTATCGCCTGCTGGCCAAAGCGCTCGACGAACGCGGGTCACCCTATCCGCTGCATCTGGGCGTGACCGAAGCGGGGCTGCCGTTCGACGGCACCATCCGCTCGGCGATCGGACTGGGCGTGTTGCTCTTCGAGGGGATCGGCGATACGCTGCGCGTCTCGCTCGCCGCCGATCCGGTCGAAGAAGTCCCAGTCGCCTGGGGGATTCTGCGGGCGCTGCAGATCCGCGAGAAGGGCTTCGAGATAACGGCCTGCCCGTCGTGCGGCCGCGCCGAGATCCAGGTCGTCCAGCTCGCGAAATTAGTAGAAGCGGTCGCGAGCGAGTACACGGCGCCGGTGAAGGTCGCCGTGATGGGCTGCGTCGTCAACGGCCCGGGCGAGTCCAAGATGGCCGACGTGGGGATCGCCGGCGGCAAGGGCAAGGGCGCCATCTATCGCAGGGGCGAGCTGGTCGGAACCTTCCCCGAGGACCAGTTGCTCGGCGCGCTGCGTGCAGAGATCGAGAAGGTCATCGCGGAGCAGTACCCCGACTACGCCCACGAGATCGGCGAGCGGACGGCACTCCCGGTTTGAGGTGTGCTGGCGCTTGGCCAGCCGTATGACGCGACCAACGAACGGCTAACCGTTGGGCCCAGTCGCTTGCTGGGTGCGCCGGGGTTCGGTATCGAAACCTGTCCGCCGCCAGCCGATAGAAATGATGATGCACGCACCACTTCCGAGCCGACGCCTCCTGCTCGCGACCGCCGCCACGGCGCTCGTCGCGTCGGTGAGCCTCGCGCTGGCAACGCCGGCGACGCTGAGCGTCGACGGCCAGAGCGTGGTCGCGGACGTCGCACCGGTAACCAGCGGCGGAGCCGCCTACATTCCGATCCGTGCGCTGGCGACGGCGAGCGGCGGCGAGACGGCCTTTGACGCGGCGACGGAGACGGTCACGGTTCGCCACGGCAGCGACGTTCTGTCGATGAAACTCGGCGAGCGGGCCGCAAGACTCAACGGCGCGCCGATCCGGTTGGCCCAGGCGCCGTTCGTGGTGCGCGGCCGGACGATGGTGCCCAGCGCCCTGATCGCGCAAGCCTTCGGTTCGCGCGTCCGGTACGACGCCAGGCGCGCCCGGGTCGAGATTCGCAACCCGGGCGTGGTCGTCGCCGGCGCCCCGGACGACGACTCCAACTCGCCCTAACGCGCTAGATTTGAAACGAGCCGGCCTGCAGGTCCGCCTGGCGGCTCACGAGCAACGTCGCGTCGAGCGCGTATTCGAGCAGCCGTTCCAGGCATGTTTCGAGCGATTCGTGCGCGGTGTCGAGCAGCAGCTCGGGTGATTCCGGCGCTTCGTAGGGTGCGCTGATCCCCGTGAAGTCGGCGATCTCGCCGCGGCGTGCACGCGCGTAGAGGCCTTTCACGTCGCGGCCCTCGCAGGTCGCGAGGTCCGCGCTGACGGCGATCTCGTGAAAGGCCGCGCCGGCCGCTTCGCGCGCCGTCTGCCGGTCACGCGCGAGCGGTGAGATGAAGGCCGCGATCGCGATCACCCCGGCATCGGCGAACAGCGCGGCGACCTCGCCGACGCGGCGGATGTTCTCGGTGCGTTCGGTGACCGAGAAACCAAGGTCGCGGTTGATCCCCGAACGGATGTTGTCGCCGTCGAGCACGTAGACGTTCATGCCGCGCTCGAAGAGCCGGCGCTCGAGCGCCATCGCTAGCGTCGACTTGCCCGATCCCGAGAGCCCCGTTAACCAGATCACCGCGCCCCGATGACCGTTGCGCTGCGCGCGCTCGTCGCGCGCGACCAGGTGGCGGTGCGGCTGCACGTTGGTGGCGCGCGTTTCGTCGACGACGGCCAGGATCGTTCCGCCCGCGACTACATCGCTGCCGCGCAACACGACGCAGCGCGGCGAACCGGTTTCGCGGGTGTCGAGTGCGAGCAGCGCCGGGCTGCGCAGACGCGCTTCGAGGACCGTGTATTGCGCGGCTACTTCGGTCGTGTCGAGCGAGCGCGTATCGATGACGCGCGTGATCTCCTCGAGCGTGACGCGCGCTTCGGTCGGCCCGAAGTGCAGGCGCAATCGTTCGCCGAGGACCGGTGGACGATCGGCGAGCCAGAACAAGGCGACATCGCAGACGTGGCCGCGCGCGGGAGCGTGCGCGAGATGCGAGATCAGGTCGCCGCGATCGACGTAGACCGGCGTGTCGAGCGTGAAGCCGATCGACTCGCCGGCGGCGGCGACTTGCCGCCCCGGGTCGGGCCAGCGTTCGATGCTCGCGACGCGGGCCGATGTCCCGGCGGGGGACACGGCGACGACGTCACCCTGCGCGATGCGGCCGGACTCGACTCGTCCGGCGATTACGCGGCGCGTGCCGAAGCGGTAGACGTCTCTGAACGCGCAAGCGCAGCGGACCGTCGGCGCGCGGCAGCGCGGGTGCGAAGCCGGCTAACACTTCCAGCAGGGTCGGTCCGGTGTACCACGGCAGGTTCGCGGAACGCACGATCAGCGAATCGCCTTCGCGGGCGGAGATCGGCACGACCGCCGCCGGCGTGACGTGAAGGTCGGCGAGATGGGCGCGGATGTCGTGCGCGACGCGATCGAACGCGTCCCGATCGTAACCGACGGCGTCCAGTTTGTTGATCGCGACCACGACCTGCTCGATGCCCAGCAAACTGAGCAGATAGGCATGCCGGCGGGTCTGCTCGCTCACGCCCTCGGTGACGTCGACCATCAGCACCGCCGCATCCGCTTCGGACGCTCCGCTGAGCATGTTGGCGATGAATTGGCGGTGGCCCGGCGCGTCGATGATCGCGTAGCGGCGGCCGTCGTGGCGGAACCAGACGCGCGAGGTGTCGATCGTGATCGCCTGGTCGCGCTCGGCCTGCAGCGAATCGAGCACGAACGACCACTCGATCGGTACGCCGCGGCGGGTGCTCGAGGCGAGGATCTCCTCGAACTTCCCGTCCGCCAAACTGCCCGTGTCGTGCAGCAAGCGGCCGATGAGCGTGGATTTGCCGTGATCGACGTGGCCGACGATCACGATCGCGAGGACGCGCTGGTCGCTCACATGTAGCCTGCGTTGCGCAGCTTCTCGAAAGCGTCTTCGCTATCGTGATCCATCGCGCGGCCCGCGCGTTCGGGGGCGGTCGTCGCCTCGAGTTCGGCGATGATCTCGGCAAGCGTCGCCGCGTTGCTCGCGATGGGCGTGGTGATGTTCTTCTCGCCCAGCGAACGATACCGGTACCCGTCGCGCGCGAAATACAGCGGTACGAGCGGAATGTTCTCGCGCTCGTGGTAGCGCCAGACGTCGACCTCGGTCCAGCGCAGCAGCGGATGGATGCGCACGTGCATCCCCTCGCCGACCTCGGTCGCGTAGTGGCCCCAGAACTCGGCCGGCTGGTTGCGCACGTCCCAGTCGCCGCTGGTTGCGCGCGGGCTGAAGATGCGCTCCTTGGCTCGCGTCGCCTGCTCGTCGCGCCGGATCCCGACGATCACGCCGCGGTAGCCCTCGCGCAGCAGAATCGCCTTGAGCCCTTCGGTCTTGCGCGCCGCAGCGCGCGAATTCGGGGCGAGCCGCTGGTCGACGCTGGATTCGGGTGGGCACAACTCCACCCGCAGATCGAGCTGCCATTCGCGTGCGATCCGATCGCGGAATTCGTAGACCTCGGGCAACTCCATTTCGGTGTCGAGTTGCACGACCGGAAACGGCACGCTCCCGAAGAACGCCTTGCGCGCCAGCCACAACAGCGCCGTACTGTCTTTTCCCATCGACCAGAGCATCGCGAGCGGGGTGGCCAGCTTGTAGGCTTCGCGCAGGATCGCGATGCTGGTTGCTTCGAGGTCGTCGAGGTGGCCGTGTTCGCTCAGCGCGCTCGCCCCGTGGAAATGAGAAGGCTCATTGATGGTCTATCGGTTCGGGCGCGCGGCGATCTTCTCATGCGATCTCGCCGTCCTGGTAGACCGGAACTCGCTCGCTCGTATTGCACTGCGCCGCGGCGAGGACGTCGGCGGCGAACCCGGCCTGCGCCAAGCGCTGGGCGTGCTCGCTGCTGGCCACGGCATCGGGCAGCCGCGAGCGGACGCCGTGATAGAGCAGGGCCGCGACGCGCGCGGCATCGGAGAGGACGAGGGCCGGGTCGCCTAGGACGAGGCCCGAGCTGATCGCGCCCGCACACAGGACGTCTTCGAGCGAGAGCGCGCCCTCGGTTCCGGCACAGACGACGAGTACCTGTGCACGCTCGTCAGCCGCAAGCGCGGCGACGACTGCGTCGAGGTTCGAGAACGCGGCGCAGAGCGTGCGAGTTGCGCCGGCGTTCGCGACGCGGTGCAGGGCCCGCGTGCCGTTCGTGGTCGTGAGCGCGATCGTGCGGCCCGCGACCCGCTGCGGAGTATATGATGCAGGTGAGTTGTCGAGATCGAAGCCGTCGATCCGCACCGCGTTGCGCTCGCCGCCGAGCAGAATCGTGGCGCGGCCCAGGCGCTCTCGGACGCCGATCGCGTCCTCGGGTTCGAGCGTCGGGATGATCCGGTGCGCACCGGCATCGAGTGCGCGCACGATGACGGTGGTCGCGCGCAACACGTCGATGACCGCGGTCGCGGTGTCGCGCAGCCCCCCGCCCACCCCCGCGAGGGTGAACGCGACGTCAAGCCGGCGCAAGCTAAGCGGGCTCGGCGAAGATGCGGCTGGCGGTGATGTCGCTCGCTTCGAGCGTCATGAGCGCGTCCCGCGTGAGGACGCCGCCCTGCGCGAAGAGGCGGTTGGCGGCTCGCAGCCGTGCCCGGCCGATGGCGTTGCGCACGCTGCGAGCGTTGGCGAAGTTGGGTTGGCGCATGCGCCGTTCCAGATACGCGGCGAACGCCGTTTTTGCCTCGGGGGAGAAGCGGTAGTTGAGTTTCTCGAGCATCAGCTCGGCGATCTGCTCGAGTTCGGGTTCGGAGTAGTCGGGGAAGTCGATGTGGTTTCCGACGCGCGAATTCAGGCCCGGATTGCTCGCGAAGAACTGCTCCATGCGGTCCTTGTAGCCCGCGAAGATGACGACCAGATCTTTGCGGTCATTCTCCATCGCCTGCAAGAGAATCTCGATCGCCTCGCCGCCGTAGTCGCGTTCGTTCTCGGGTTTGTAGAGATAGTAGGCTTCGTCGATGAAGAGCACGCCGCCCATCGCACGTTTCAGGACATCTTTGGTCTTGGGCGCGGTGTGCCCGATGTACTGACCGACGAGATCGTCCCGCGTGACCGCGATGAGATGGCCCTTGCGCACGTAGCCGAGCCGGTGCAGGATCTCGGCCATGCGCAGCGCGACCGTCGTCTTGCCCGTGCCGGGGCCGCCGGTGAACGACATGTGCAGCGGCGGTGGTTCGGTCGCCAGCCCCACCCGCGCGCGCAGGCGATCGACCAGCAAGAGCGCGGCGATCTCGCGAATGCGCGTCTTGACCGGCGCCAGGCCGATCAAGTCGCGATCGAGTTGTTCGAAGATCGAGCCGAGTTGCGATTCGCGGAACGCCGCATCGATGTCGAGTGCATCGCCGGCGGCTTGGGCGAGCGTCAGCGGCGGCGTGTCGTTCACGACGATGCGAGCGTGCCCTCTGGGTTATCGAGCGCGTAGGCAGTCACCGTATACCGTTGCTGCCGGTCGGGACCGGCTTGCCGTTCGAGCCGGAAGCCGTCCTCGTGCGCCGGGCGCTGGACGATGAACGAAAGCGCGGTCGTCTGGCGGCCGTAGCGCGCATCGTACGCGTTGACGCGGATGTAGCGACCGGGATGCGCGGCGCGCGCGGCGTTGACGTCTTTGAGGATCGCACTGGCGTCGCGGATGTCGAAGAGCGGCAGCCCGAACATCTCCCAGTACACGTTGCGCGGATGCGGGTCGTCGGTGTACTCGATCGACACCGGCCACTCGTTATCGAGCGCGTATTGGATTTGCTTGGTGATCTGCTCGTCGGTCAGATCGGGGAGAAACGAGAACGTCCCTTGCGTGAGTCGCATGATTCCTCTGCCTAATAGCTCGGCGTCGCGACCGCGTCGGGCGTGTCGGTCGACGTGTAGTTGAAGCTGATGTCTTTCCAGAGTTCGAGCGCGGTCGCCAGCGGGCCGCACGATTTGGCGGCGGCGCGCAGGATGTCCGGACCCTCGCTCATGAGATCACGGCCTTCGTTGCGCGCCAAGATCATCGCTTCGAGCGCGACGCGGTTGGCGATGGCGCCGGCTGCGATCCCCTCGGGATGGCCGATCGTGCCGCCGCCGAATTGGAGCACGACGTCTTCGCCGAGCAGCGTCAGCAGTTCGTGCATCTGGCCCGCGTGGATGCCGCCCGAGGCGACCGGCATCACCCCCGGCAGCGAGGCCCAGTCCTGATCGAAGTAGATGCCGTTGCCCGGATTCACGGGGATGAAGTTCTCGCGCAGCGTGTCGTAGTAGCCGGCGGTCGTGTGCGGATCCCCCTCGAGCTTGCCGACGACGGTGCCCGCGTGGACGTGGTCGACGCCGATCAGCCGGCACCACTTCGCGATCACCCGGAAGCTCACGCCGTGTGACTTCTGGCGCGTGTAGGTCGAGTGGCCGGCACGATGGAGATGCAGGATCACGCTGTTTTTGCGCGCCCACTTGGCCATCGACTGCATCGCGGTGTAGCCGATCGTGAGGTCGATCATCACGATGACGGAGCCCAGTTCCTTGGCGAACTCGGCACGTTCGTACATCGCTTCCATATCGCCCGCGGTCACGTTGAGGTAGTGTCCCTTGACCTCGCCCGTCGCGGCCTCGGCCTTGTTGACCGCTTCCATACAGAAGAGGAACCGGTCGCGCCAGCGCATGAACGGCTGTGAATTGATGTTCTCGTCGTCCTTGGTGAAATCGAGTCCGCCCTTGAGCGCCTCATAGACGACGCGGCCGTAGTTGCGCGCCGAAAGGCCGAGTTTCGGCTTGACGGTCGCGCCCAAGAGCGGGCGGCCGAACTTGTTGAGGTACTCGCGCTCCATTACGATGCCGTGCGCCGGGCCCTGGAAGGTCTTCACGTAATGCGCGGGGATGCGCATGTCTTCCAAACGCAGCGCCTTGAGCGCCTTGAAGCCGAAGACGTTCCCGATGATCGACGAGGTCAGGTTCGCGATCGAGCCTTCCTCGAAGAGATCGAGATCGTAGGCGATGTAGGCGATGTACTGGCCCGGCGTCGAGGGAACCGGGTCGACGCGATACGCTTTGGCGCAGTAGACGTCGTGCGCCGTAAGCCGGTCGGTCCAGACGACCGTCCAGGTCGCGGTCGAAGACTCGCCCGCGACCGCGGCCGCCGCCTCGATCGGATCGACCCCGTCTTGCGGGGTGATCCGAAACGCGCACAGCACGTCGGTCGGTTTGGGCTCGTAGTCAGGACGCCAGTAGCCCATGTCTTTGTAAGGAGCAACCCCGGCGCTGAATCGGTCGCGCTCGGCGGGCGGATTGAGAGTGGTGGCCATGGCATCATGCTGGCACGATGAATCATTGGCGTCAAATACAATATCGGTTAGGAATCATAAACTGCAAATTATCATTCCCTCTGGCGGCGGCGAAGAGGGGAGACATGCTCCGTTGCCTCCCGTTCGCACCACGTTCATTGACGCCGAAGAGGATATCGGGTACAAACCATAAGTAATAGCTTATGTTATCGATGAACGCGGTCCGGACGTTTCTGGAGGTCGCACGTACCGGCTCGGTACGTGAGGCCTCCGAACATCTGGTCGTGAGCCAACCGGCCGTTTCGGCCGCGCTCGCCGGCCTCGCGCGGACGATCGGCACGCCGCTGGTGGAGCGCGACGGGCGCGGCGTGCGTTTGACGGCCGCCGGCCGGTCGCTGGAAAGCTATGGCCGGCGCATGGTCGCGCTGCTGGATGAGGCGGTCGCCGAAGCACGCAGCGCCGCCGAGACGGGACCGAACCGGCTGCGTTTGGCGGCGGTCACGACCGGTGCCGAGGCGGTCTTGCCGGAGTTGCTCCGCGACTTCGCCGGTCAGCATCCCTTCGTGGACGTGATCCTGGACGTCGCGAACAAAGATCGCGTCTGGGAACGCCTGGATCGCTGGGAGGCGGACCTCGTCTTGGGCGGCCGTCCGCCGAGCGGCGGCCCGTTCGTCACGCGAGCCATTCGCAGCAACGCGGTCGTGGTCGTGGCGGCGCCGGGCCGGACGTACGCGCGCGAGGACCTGGCCACGGCGACCTGGCTGCTCCGGGAGCCCGGTTCGGGGACGCGCGAGACGACGGAATTCGTGCTCGGCGAACTCGGGATCGCGCCGCCGACGACGACCATCGGTTCCAACGGCGCGATCCGCGCGTGCGTGCGCGTCGGGCTGGGCGTTTCGCTGCTCTCGCGCGACGCCGTGGCGAGCGATCTCGCCGACGGCACGCTGGCCGAGGTTCCGACGTCCGTGACGCCCCTGGTGCGCGATTGGCATCTGGTCGCGAACGCCCGCCGGCCGCTGGTCGCGGGCGCACAGCGATTTCTCGACCACGTCATTGCCCACGGGGCGTTCGTCCCCGCATGACCGGCGGCGATACGACCGTCCTCGATCTGCTCGTCGAAGCGCTGCCGCATCTGCGCGGCGGCCTGCGCACCGAGTCCGCCCGTTACACGGCGCGCCTGCTCTACGAGCGCCTGGGGCTCGATGCGGCCTCGGTCGTGTCCGCGACCGACGGGATCCTGGGCTATATCGGCGCGGGCAGCGATCACCACCGCGAAGGGGAGCCGAACCTCACCGAAGTGACCCGCCGGACCCTGGCTTCGGGGAAGCCGTACACCTCGGTCCGCCGCGATGAGATCGGCTGTCCGATCGCCGATTGCCCGATCAGCGCGGTCACGATCGCCCCGTTCGTCGTGCGCGGCAACGTCGTCGGCGCGCTCAAACTCTATCGCGCCGGCGGCCGCGCGATGACCAAGAACGATCAGCGCGTCGCGATCGGGATCGCGCGCGTGTTCAGCAGCTACTTGGAAGTGGCCGAACTCGACGCGCGCGCGGCGCTGGTCACCCAAGCGGAACTCGAAGCGCTGCGCGCTCAGATCTCGCCGCACTTCCTGTTCAACACGCTGACGACGATCGCGGCGCTCACGCGGCTCGACCCGGCGCGGGCCCACGACCTGATCGTCGACTTCGCCGAATATTTCCGCGAATCGCTGGCCCATCGGGCCGAGTTCGTGACGCTCGACGATGAACTCGCGACGGTGGAGCGCTACGCGCAATTCGAACGTGCCCGGTTCGCCGCGCTGACGGTCGAAGTGCAGGCCGAGGCACGGGCGCGCACGGCGCTGGTCCCGGTCCTGTGCCTGCAGCCGTTGATCGAGAACGCCGTCGCGCACGGGATCGCACCGCGCCAAGGGCGCGGTACGATTCGCGTCCGGGCGCGCAGCCGCGACGGCGGGGTGGAAGTCGCCGTGACCGACGATGGCGTCGGGATCCCGGCGGACTTGCTGGGCAGTGTTTTGCAGCGCGGTTTCGGAACGGGCCTGGGGATGGGGCTCAACAACGTGCATCAACGGCTGATCGGAGCGTACGGTCCGCCGAGCGGACTGCAGATCGAAAGTTCCCCGCGCGGCACGACCGTGGTCTTCTGGGTGCCCGGGAGCGCGCCGGCCGCATGAAAGCGCTGGTCGTCGACGACGAACCGCTGGTGCGGGGCGAACTCGTTTTCGCGCTCGGCCGGGTGGCCGAAGACTTTCTGATCGAGGAAGCGGAGGACGCGACGGCCGCGCTCGCGCGCCTGGCGGCCGAGCGCTTCGACGTAGTTTTCCTCGACATCTCGCTGCCGGGGATGAACGGGATCGACGCCCTGCGGGTGATCAACAACCTGCCGCACCGGCCGCACGTCGTGTTCGTCACCGCCTACGATTCGCACGCGATCAAGGCCTTCGAGTTTGCGGCGACGGACTATCTCGTCAAGCCGGTCGGGGAAGAGCGGCTCGCAGCGACCGTCGGGCGCATCCGCGCGCAGCGCGCGCCGAGCGATGTGCCGGCGCCGGCCGCGAATCGGATTCCGCTCGAGATCGATGACCGCACGATGCTCGTGCGGATCGGCGACATCCGTTTCGTGCAAGCCAACGGGCATCTGGTCATGGCGACGACCGGCGAGCGCGAGATGCGTTTTCGCGGCTCGCTGGCAGAGTGTGCCGCCCGCTTGGAACCGCACGGCTTCCTGCGGGTCCATCGCAGCTATCTCGTCAACCCCAAGCACGTCGTCGAGATCACCCCGTTCTTCAGCGGTACGTATACGCTGCGGGTCGACGACCGCGCCCAGAGCGAGGTTCCGGTTTCGCGCGGCTTCATGCCGGTCGTGCGGCGCGCCTTCGGACTCTGAGCCCACGACCGCTCGGGCGTGTTATTCAACCGCTTGTGAAGAGAAGCGTGACGCCGGGCCGGGGCGGCCGATAGGCTCGTCCCATGCCAAGACGTCCGATCATGATCGCGGTCGGCGGCGATTCGGGGACCGGAAAGACCACGCTCTGCCGTGGACTCGATCTGATCTTCGGCGCCGACCGCATCGAAACGATTTGCCTCGACGACTATCACGCGCTCGACCGCGCCCAACGCAAAGCGGTCGGCCTGACCGCGCTCGACCCGCGGGCGAACAACTTCGCCGCGATGGAAGAAGACCTGTGGGCGCTGCGCGAGGGGAATGCGATCCGCAAGGCCGTCTACGATCATAGCGACGGCACGTTCGCGTCGCCCGAGACGGTCGAGCCGCGCGAGATCATCGTCGTCCAGGGACTCTTCCCGCTCTACACGCGCGCGCTGCGCGGGCTCTTCGACGTGATGGTCTGGCTCGATCCGGAGATCGAACTCAAAGTCGCTTGGAAGATCCAGCGCAACGTCACCCAGCGCGGCTATCGCGAAGAAGACGTGCGCGCCGAGATCGAAAAACGCCAACCGGACATTCGCGCGCACATCACGCCGCAAGCGAAGTGGGCCGATCTGACCGTGTCGTTCCAGCGTCCGCCGGGCTGGGACCAGGCTCCCGACAACGCGCACCTGCAGGCTCGGATTCGCAAGTCCGGGCGGTTCAAGGCGCTCGACTACGACGAGTTCGCAAGCACGACGACGCAGTTACGGCAGCTCAAGGCGCCCGGCGCGTTCGGCTATCCCGAAACGGTCATCGAGATCGACGGCCGAATCGACGACGCGCTCTCCGACTCGATTCAGGACAAGATCTGGAGCCACATGGACTCTCACGCGCACCTTCGCCCCGAACGCCTCGGCGAGTTCGTCGACGCCCGCGGGCCGCGCACGAGTCACTCGCTCGCGCTCGCCCAACTCCTCATCGCCCGCCGCGTCTGCCTCGTCGAAAACGACCTGCTCGCAACGGCGTGACGCTTAGGCGTTCGCGGTCTGGCTGGGCGGCTTGTGGCCCAGGCCGCGCAGGCGAAACGCGAGACCGATGAAGATGATGCCGGCGAGGATCGCATAGAACGAGATCAGATAGATGATCGCCCACGCACCGAGCGCCGGCGCGAAGAAAACGAATATCCCGAAGACGATCGACAGGATCCCGCCCAGCGCCCACAGCCATTCGTTGGGAACGTGGCGGCGCGCGGAAAAGGCCGAGCCCAGCGCCATGACGCCGGTGACCAGCGCCCAGGCGCCGAGCAGCCACGAGAGCGCGAGAATCGCCGCCGCCGGATCGAAGAACACGTAAGCACCGACCAGGATGCCGACGATCCCTTCGACGATCAGCCAGCCCCAGCGCCCGCCGGCCTGCGACATCCGGAAGGCCGCGATCAGCGCGACGACCCCGTCGACGAACGCGTAGGCGCCGAAGAGCAGCGCCACCGTGATCAGTGCGGCGACCGGGAAGAACGGTACGGTCAACCCGAGCGCGAGCGCGAGGATGCCGCGCACCAAGAAGAGCCACCAGTGAGAAGCCAGTTGTTCACGCATGCTGACATCTTACCCAGATTCGCCCTGATTTCAAGCATCCGGGAAATGCCGGTCAGGCTATTCTGATTCCGGTACCGGCTGACGGAATCCGTAGGCGAAGTAGATCACCAAGCCGGCGACGAGCCAGCACGAGAACGTCATCAGGGTGATCAGACCCAGGCCGAAGAGGCCTAGGATCCCGGAGAGCACGATCCCCAGGGTCGCCGTAACCGGCGCGAAGGGCGTGCGGAAGGGACGCCGCAACCCGGGATGCGCGCGCCGCATCACGAGCACCGCGAGGCAAACGAAGATGAAGGCGGACATCGTGCCGATGTTGACCAGCGCGAGCAGGATGTCCAGCGGGACGATGAGCGTGAGGAAGGCGACGATCAGGCCCGTGATCAGCGACATCTTCGCCGGCGTGTGCGTGCGGGGGTCGATCTCGGCGACGACCGGCGGCAGCATCCGGTCGCGCGCCATCGCGAAGAAGACGCGGGACTGGCCCAACAGGCTGATCAGCGCGACGCTCGAGGTCCCGGCCAGCACGCCGATGCGGATGATCCACAGGACGAGTTCGTTGTGGAGCGGCGCGAGCGCCGATTGCAGCGGCGTGTTCACGTTGACCTGCTGCCACGGCACCGAACCGACCAGCACGATCGCGACCGCGCAGTAGAGCAGGGTCCCGATCGCGAGCGACCCGATCACGCCGATCGGGATGTCTCGTTCGGGTCGCCGGCACTCTTCGCTCGTCGTCGTCGCGGCATCGAAGCCGATGTACACGAAGAAGACGAGTGCCGCCGCCCCGATGATCCCGGTGGGGATCCCGTCCTTGTCGAGCGGGCCGATCAGGCCGACCGGATTGAACGGGTGCAGGTTGCCCGGATGGACCAGGATGATGCCGGCGCCGACGAAGGACAGGAGCGCGGCGATCTTGACGACCACGAGCACGTTGTTCGCGGAGGCCGTCTCGCGGATGCCGATGATGATCAGGACCGTGAGGATCAGGACGAACACGGCCCCGATGATGTCGTAGGACGAATGGGCCAGGTCGATCTGCCACCAATCGCCCGCGTGCGCCAGCGTCGCCGTTTGCATCCACTTGGGAAGTGCGATCCCGGTGAGCGCTCCGAACGCCTCCTGGAGCGATTGCGAGAACTGCTGGGCGACCGGCGCCGCGGAGATCGCGTACTCGAGGATCAGATTCCAGCCGATGATCCAGCCGAACACCTGTCCGATCGCGGTGTAGGTGAACGTGTAGGCGCTGCCGGCGTTGGGGATGATCGCGCCCAGTTCGGCGTAGCACAGCGCGGCGGCCAGCGAACACAGGCCGGCCAGCATGAAGGAGATGATCACGGCCGGGCCGGCCTTGTGCACGCCGGGCCCGATCGTCGTGAAGATGCCGCCGCCGATCATCGTCCCGAGGCCGATCGCGATGAGGTCGAGGCCACCCAGCGCCTTCCGTAAACCGCCGCCTTCCCCGGTGTGATGCGCGTCGATCGGGAGCTTGCGCATCAGACGCCCGAGGAATCCGTCGCTCATGGGAGGCACCTGTGCAACGTCCGATGGCACGATTCATGCGGCGCGGAAAGCGCACGGTCTACGAGAACCCCTGGCTGCGCTTCGAGGCGCACGAGATCGTGCACCCGGGCGGTGCGCCCGGCGAACACGGCGTCGTCGTCAATCCGCCGGCTAGCGCCGTGGTTCCGATCGACGGCGAAGACGTCCGGCTCGCCCGTCAGGCGCGCTTCGCGATCGGCCTGTCCGTCATCGAGGTCGTCAAAGGCGGTGCCGATCCCGGCGAATCGGCGCTCGACGCAGCGCAGCGCGAACTGCGCGAAGAACTTGGCCTCGCGGCCGCGCAATGGGATGCGCTAGGCATCATCTACGAAATTCCGTCGATCGTCCAGACGCCGGTTTCGCTGTTCATCGCGCGCGATTTGAGCGAGCTGGAGACCGGCGGCGATCGCGAAGGCGTCGAGTCGATCGAGAAGATCCGGATGCCGCTGCGCGACGCGCTCTTCGCCTGCACGCACGGCGGGATCGACGACGCCGTCACCGGCCTCGCCCTCTTCCGGGCCGCGCGCTTTCTCGCGGTGTTCTAGGCCGGCGGCGGCGGCGCGGTCGCCGCGTTCCAGCGGTGTTCGGGTTGGTCGAGCGCGGCGTTGATCCAGCGCGACCACACGAAGAGCGCGTCGGAGAGCCGGTTGACGAAGCGGATCACCTCGCCCGAGACCGGTTCCCCTTCGCCCAGCGCGATCAAGAGGCGCTCGGCGCGGCGGCAGATCGTGCGCGCTAGGTGCAGGCACGCGCCCGCGCCGGAGCCGCCGGGATGAATGAAATTGGCCAGCGGCTCGAGATCGGCTTGCGCTTCGTCGATCGCGCGCTCGAGCGCCGTCGCGTCGGCGGCTGCGATCAACGGCATGCCCTCCCGGCGATCCGCCGGCAAAGTCGCCAGCTCGCTGCCCAGATTGAAGAGCACGTCTTGCGTCCAGGCGAGCCACGCATCGAGCCGCTGCGCGCGCGCGGTGGCGCGGGCGAGGTCTTGGACCGGGCGGCCGCGTTGGGCTTCGTGCAGCGCCGTGCGCGCCAGGCCGATCGCGCTGGAGAGTTCATCGACCGTTCCGTAGGCTTCGATCCGCAGCGCGTTCTTCTTGATGCGCTGCCCGCCGACGAGGCCCGTGGTTCCGTCGTCGCCGGTGCGCGTGTAGATGCGAGTCAATTTCGGCATGGCCGGTTCGCCGTTCGAGAGGGAGGGGGTAGACCTCTGCGAATCGGGAGAAGGTTGTGGCCCAGGCAGACGAGCTTCCCGAAAAAACCCCGGTCATCAAAGACATCCCGCCCAAGGCGGCGGATCTGAGCGCTTGGTACCAGGCCGTTTGCTACAAGGCGGAATTGGTGTCGCTCGCGCCCGTGCGCGGGTGCATCGTGTTGCGGCCGTACGGTTTCGGGCTGTGGGAGCGCCTGCAGGCGGAACTCGATGCCCGCTTCAAGGCGACCGGCCACGAGAACGCCTATTTCCCGCTGCTCATTCCGGAGTCGTTGCTGATCCGCGAGGCGGAGCATGTCGAGGGCTTCGCGCCGGAGGTCGCCTGGGTCACCCAGGGCGGGAACGAAACCCTGACCGAGCGCCTGGCGATCCGGCCAACGTCGGAAGTGACCGTCGGCACGATGTACGCCGAGTGGGTGCAGTCCTATCGCGACTTGCCCGTGCTCATCAATCAATGGTCGAACATCCTGCGCTGGGAGAAGCGCACGCGCCCGTTCCTGCGCACGCTCGAATTTCTCTGGCAAGAAGGCCATACCGCGCACGAAACCGAGCGCGAGGCGGCCGGCGAAGTCGCGCAGATGCTCGAGGTGTACCGTGAGGTCGCCGAGGATATCGTCGCCGTGCCGGTCTACACGGGTGAGAAGAGCGCGAGCGAACGCTTTGCGGGCGCGACGCACACGTATTCGATCGAAGCGTTGATGCCGGACGGCAAGGCGTTGCAAGCCGCGACCTCACACGAACTCGGCCAGAATTTCGCCCGCGCCTACGGTATCGAATTCGCCGGCCGCGACCAGACGCAGCAGTACGCCTGGACAACGTCATGGGGCATGTCGTGGCGGATGCTGGGCGCGCTGATCATGGTGCACGGCGACGACACGGGGCTGCGCATCCCGCCGCGGATGGCGCCGATCGAGGTCGTGATCGTGCCGCTCGCCGGCAAGGGCGGCGTCGATACGACCGCGTTCGCGCGCGATCTGGCCGACCAGTTGCGCCCTCAGTTCCGCGTCAAGGTCGACGATCGCGACTTGCGGCCCGGACATCGCTTCGCGCATTGGGACATTCGCGGCGTGCCGGTGCGCATCGTGGTCGGCGAACGCGACCTCGCCGCCGGGCAGGTCACGTTCGTCCGGCGCGACGTGCCGCTCGCGGACAAGGCCGGCCGCGAACGCGCCGTTCCGACGGGCGAGATCGCGACCGAGCTGCGCAGCGTGCTGGTCGAGATTCAGGCCAACCTGTTCCGCCAAGCGCGCGAATTTCTCGTCGCGCATACCTTCGTGCCGGCGACGCACGACGAGTTCATCGCGATGTGCGCCGACCGGGCGGGGATGATCGACATTCCGTGGTGCAGCCGCCCGGAATGCGAGGCGGCCGTCAAGGAACAAACTTCGGCCAGCACGCGGAATCTGCGACCGGAGCCTCAGGGGCCCGTGTGTTTGGCGTGCGGCGAGCCGGCGAAAGTGCAGGCCTACTTCGCGCAAAGCTATTAGCGCGCTCGCGCTCGTCGCGACGCTGGCCGCCGCTCCGCTCGACCCGCGCGCGGTCCAGCGCGCCGCCGGTTCGGACCGCCCGACGGCGCTCGCGATCGCCGGCGCTCTGCTCGCCCGGCCGCTCGCGGCGCAGTTGCTCAAAGTACGCTGCGACCGCGCCGGAGCGCATCGCGTCTGCGGCCTGGTCGTCTCGGGCGTGAAGTTCCATCGCCCGCTCGACCGCACGGCGTTCGAGGGAGAGGTGCGGCAGTTGATCCGCGGCGCGTTCGCCGCCGCGCCGGTCGAAGAGGTCGACCTGTGGGCGACGGTCCCGCTCGATGCGGGCGTCGGCGCGGTGGTCAGCGGCGATCTCGCCAAGCCGACCTCCGCAACGGTCTTCGCGATCACCGTTACGCGCGCCGAACTCGCCGGTTTGGACGCCCGCTTGACAAGCGCGCGCGACGTCTTCTGGGACCCGGGGTTCGCGCGCGACCTCGTCCGGGGCGGCGTGCGATGATCCGCTCGACGACGCTTCCCAGCGGCGTGCGTGTGTTGACGGAGACGATGCCGCAGGTCCGTTCGGCGACGATCGGGTTCTGGGCCGATGTCGGCTCGGCGATCGAGCTGCCGTCGCAGCGCGGCATCTCGCATCTGGTCGAGCACATGCTCTTCAAGGGCACGCCGCGGCGCAGCGCGCGCGCCATCGCCGAGGCGATGGACGGTGTCGGCGGCAACCTCAACGCGTTCACCGACAAAGAGCTGACGTGCTTCTACGCGCAGGTCATGGACCGCCACGTTCCGCTCGCGGTCGACGTGATCGGCGACCTGTTCGTCCACTCGCTGTTCGACCCTGAGGAACTGCGCAAAGAGCAGGCCGTGGTGCTCGAAGAAATCCGGATGTACGACGACGCGCCGGAAGACGTGATCCACGATCGCTTCGCGCGCACGATGTGGGGCGGCGCCGCGCTGGGCGAGCCGACGATCGGCTATGCGGAGACCGTCTCGGCGCTACGCAGCGAAGACTTGCGTGCGTGGATGAGCCAGCGTTATGCGCCCCAGACCGTCATCGTCACCGCGGCCGGGAACCTCGAACACGATGCGTTCGTCGGGCTGGTCGGTGACGCGTTTGCGGACTACCGCGGAAGCGCCCCGCCGCCCCCCCAGGAGAGTCCGCGCGTCGTCCCGACCGTCGACGTGCTGACGCGCGATACCGAGCAAGCCTACGTGATGGTGGGCACGCCGGGCCTGTCGTTGCGGGACGAGGACCGCTATGCGCTGGCCGTATTGGACACGGTCCTGGGCGGCGGGATGTCGAGCCGGCTCTTCCAGGAGGTGCGTGAAAAGCGGGGTCTCGCGTATAGCATCTACTCGTTCCAGCAGAGCTATCGTGCGGCCGGACTCTTCGGCGTGTATGCCGGCTGCGCGCCGGAACGCGCGCAGGAGTGCATCGACGTGATCGCCGCCGAACTCGACGCAGCGCTAGGCGGGGTGAGCGACGCCGAGATCGCCCTCGCGCGCGAACACCTCAAAGGGAACTTGCTGCTCGCGCTGGAGAGCACGTCGAGCCGGATGATGCGCTTGGCACGCAACGAGGTCGTGTACGGCCGTCAGATCGGGACGCAGGAAGTCGAGTCCGCCATCGATGCCGTCGACGGGAAGGCCGCCTCGCGTGTCGCCGGGGCACTGCTGAGGCCCGAGGGCCGCGGTCTGTGCGTGCTTGGACCGCTCTCCGCCGATCGCATCCGGTTCGGCCCTTCGCGCGCAGCCTGATGGACTGGCACGCCGTCTTCGCGACGAACCTGATCATCGCGATCGTGCTGACCGTGGTCACGCAGGCGATTCAGATCGGAGCCTACGCGGCGCGGCTCGCAGGCGTCATCACCGGCCGGATCGCGACGGCGATCTCGCTCTTTTCGCTGTTCGTCACCGCCAGCCGGCTCGCGGCGCTCTTCATCACGCCGGCCCTCGGCGGCCTGGCCGACCGCACGGCGGCGAGAGCCCACGAACTGCACCTGGACGTGGTCCCGGCGAGTCTGGTGCATCTCTTCGATATCCAGATGCGCCTGATCGTCGCAAGCGGCACGATCGGCATCGTGCTCGGGGCGCTGCTGATGCCGGTCTTCCTGATGCTGTTCGTGCGCGGGATCCGCTCGTTCGAGCGGAGCGGCTCGATTCCGCACGCGCTTTTTCGGCTGTTCGATCCCCGCGTGCAGATCGACCTGATCCGCTCGCTGCGGTTGCCCCCGGCCGGCCGGGTCTTGGCCTTCGCCGAAGGCGCGGTGCCGCGCCGGCTCTTGGTCGCGAACACCGCGGTCTGGGCCGTCTATGCGGTCGGCGTCGTGGCGGCGTATTACGCCAGCGTCCTCGATCTCGACGCGCGCGGCTCGGCGATCGGCCTCTCGGGTCTCGTGAACGGCATCGGGACGGTCCTGTTCTCCCTGTTCGTCGATCCGACATCGGCCTTGATCGTCGACCAGTCGGTGCGCGGCGAGCGGCCCCAAGGTGACGTGCGGGCGATGATCTTCTGGCTGATCGTCACGGCGTTCATCGGGACCGTCCTCGCGCAGTTGATTCTCAACCCGGCGGCGCACTATATCGCTGCCTTCGCTCACCTCTTCGTCTGCAATAAGGGTTCGCTCTGGTCATGTCTGGTCTCGTCCGCGCATTGATCGCTTGCGCTCTGCTGGCCACGACGGGCTGCGCCTCCGGCGTCGCGCAGTGGATCGTGCAAACCCGCGATCGCCAGGGCGACATCGCGCTCTCGCACCTCAACTACGCCGACGCTTCGGTCGCCTACCAACTCGCGCTCAAGATCGACCCGACCGACAAACACGCCGCGACGGGCCTCGTGTCCGTGCAGTTGCGGCTCGCGGAGACGGCGTTCGCGGCCTCGAAGTTCGAGGATGCGATCGACGCGCTGATGATCGCCGCGAAATATTCGCCGAACGATGATCGGGTTGCCTCGCAGCGTTCGCAGATCGAACAAGCCGAAATCAAGCGCGACATCGTCGTCTCGAACTACCCGGCCTATCGCGAAACCGGCGCTCAGATCCGGCGCTCGTACGACGCGGTGAAAACCCAGAGCGCCGCGATCTCGCTCGAGCTGCGCCGCTTCAACTACACGTACGACACCGCCGATCTCACCAAAGCGATCCAGTTGAGTTACGAACTCAACGCGGACATCGCACGCTACACGAATCGCCTCGTGCAGTATCGGCAACTCGTCGAATCCGGCGTCCCCGAACGCGCGCACGCCGAAGAAACTCTCGCCCCGCCGGCCTCGGTATTGCCACTGCCTTAACGGCTAGGATTGCGTTTTCCATGATAAACCGCACCACATATGGCGCCGCCACCGCGTTTTGCGGTCGATCGGCCGTGGCATAGACCGGTTCATCGCAGTCGAAACGGCGAGGTGAGACGAACGGAACGATCGCGTCGTCCAACGCTTCGAGACGGGAAAAACCGTCTTCACCCCGGGAATCGACCGTGAACGTTTGATTCGTTCGCGCGCGATCGCTCCGCTTGCTACGGCCGGCAGCGACCCCCCGGATCGTTCTCACCGATTGCTCGAGTTTCGAAAGGACGACGTATGCAAGCGAGTTCCCCTTTTCCCGGCGCGGGCACCCAGGCGCCGGGTAAATCCAAATCATCGATCCTCGGGCCGGCGTTTCTCACGTCGGCCGCGATCGCGACGATCGCGTTCTTCCTGGTCCTCTCACCGGCCATCCACACGTACACGACGACGACGAATTCCGCGCCGGTGCACTCGGCTCTCCCGGTACTCGGTACATTGACCCGCGGCGGCACGGTCCCGTGCGATCGCGCGGGCGCGAATCCGATGGATTCCGCGAAGGCGAACAACGCCGACGCCTCCGGCGATTTACACTGCGTGTACTGATCGGCGCAGGCGTCAGCCGGGCAGACGTTCACCGGTCGCGGCATCGAAGGCCGCGACCGCGTGTTCGTCGGCAGTCAACTCGACCGCACTGCCGATGACCGGCAGCACGCTGCGGGCGGGTCCGCGAACGGCGACGAGCGCCCCCGCGACTTCGACGTACGCGATCGTCTCCGCGCCGAGTTGTTCGACCGTGCGCACGATGCCGCGCAAGCGTGCCGGCTCGCCGGTCGCGCAGATGCGCACGTCCTCGGGGCGAATGCCCAGCGTTCGGCCATCTTGCGGGATGAGGTTCATCGGCGGCGTTCCAAGGAACCCCGCGACGAACGTGTTGACGGGGCGCGCGTAGAGCGCGAGCGGCGTGCCGATCTGCTGGACGCGCCCGCCGGCGAGCACGACGATGCGGTCGCCGAGCGTCATCGCTTCGGTTTGGTCGTGAGTCACGTAGATCATCGTCGCGCCGAGCGTCCGATGTAACTGCGCCAGATCGACGCGCACGCGCGCCCGGAGTTGTGCGTCGAGATTCGAGAGTGGTTCGTCGAAGAGGAAGACGCTGGGGCGGCGCACGAGCGCGCGCCCGACGGCGACCCGTTGGCGCTGACCGCCGGAGAGTTCGCGCGGCCGGCGCGCGAGCAAGTCCTCGATCGTCATCGAGCGCGCGACCTCGCGCACGGCCCGGTCGATCTCGGCGCGCGGCACGCGGCGATTGCGCAAGCCGAATGCCAAGTTGTCGTAGACATCCATGTGCGGATACAGTGCGTAGTCCTGAAACACCATCGCGATGTCGCGCTTACCCGGATCGAGCTCGTCGACGACGCGGCCGCCGATCGCGACCGTCCCCGAGGTCTGCCGTTCGAGCCCCGCGACGATGCGCAAGAGCGTCGATTTTCCGCAGCCCGACGGGCCGACCAGCACGATCAGCTCGCCCGGCTCGACCGCGATCGAGAACGTCGTCGACGGCGGTGACGGCGGCCGCACCCGATCCAAAGCGCTTGGTGATGCGGGTCAGCTCAACTCCGGAGGGCATCATCCGTTAACGTGTTCGCAAGCTGGTCTTAAGCTGGCGTCTGCACCATGAGCGCACGGGCCGCGTTCGGAAGGAGGGGCCGTTTTCATGCGACGTTTTTCGGTAGTCACGGTCGTGTGCACGTTGCTCGCCGTGATGGCTGGAATCCCCTCGCGGGCCCAGACCACGGCACCCGTGCCGATCGAGTATTGGCACGTCAACACCGAATCGTTCGGCGGTCCGGCGGTGCGCGAACTCGTGGCGGACTTCAACCGCACCCACCCGGGCATCGTGGTCAGCGAGCATTTTCAGCCCAACACCTACACGGGGCTGCTCGAGAACCTGCAGGCGCGCGAGGCGGCACACAACCCGCCCGACGTCGCGCAGATCGGCTACCTCTACGTCGACTACGTGGTCAAGAATCTGCCGTTCACCCCGGCCGCGCAACTCTTCGAGCCGCGCTTTTTGGTGAATTTCGCACCCAACGTGCTCGAGCTCGCACGCCGCAACGGCACGCTCGTCGGGATGCCGTACGCGCTCTCCAACATCGTCACGTTCTATAACGCCGACCTGCTCAAAGCGGCCGGGCTCGACCCGAACCACCCGCCGCGCACTTGGGACGACTGGCGGATCGTGGCGCCGCTCATCAAGCAACGCACCGGCAAACCCGCGCTCTACATCCAGGTGCTCGACGACAACTGGAGCACCCAGGCGATGATCGAGTCGCACGGCGGCCGGCTGTTCCAGTGCGAGGGCGGGATACCGCGGGCGACCTTCGACTCGCCCCAGGCCGCCGCGGCCATCGGGTTCTGGAGCGAGGAAGTGCAAGGCGGCAACGCGCTCGACGTGCTCTGGAACCAGGGCGAACAGGCGTTTCTCGCCGGGCAGGTGGCCACGTTCGTGACCACGATCGCCAAGCGTGCCAACTTGCAGAAGAACGCCGGCTTCGATCTGCGGGCCGCACCGTTCCCGACCTTTGCGAACCTGCCGCCGCGCTTGCCCGCCGGCGGCAACGCGCTCATGGTCTTCTCGCAGTCGCCGCAGAAGCAGCGCGCCGCCGCGACCTTCATCGCCTATCTCGAATCGCCGCGCGCGCTCGCGATCTGGACCAAAGGGACCGGTTACCTGCCGCCCAACTCCGGCGCGCGCGCCGAACTGGCTGATTTCTTGGCGAGCAACCCGATCGAGCGGGTGGCCTACGATCAACTCAAAGATGCGGTGCCGTGGACCTCGTTCCCCGGCAAAGACGGACTCGCGGCGCAGCAGGCGCTGTTCGGCGCGCTGCAACGGTCGCTCGCCGGAAGCCAGCCCGCGGGCGCGGCGCTGCACGACGCGGCCCTCAAAGTCGATGGGCTCTTGGCAGGGGCGAGCTGCGCGCGCTGATCTGGGTCGCGCCGGCTCTAGCGGTCGTGACGGCGTTCGTGCTGTTGCCGCTGGCGCAAACGGCGGGCGATTCGTTCTTCGACGGCAACTTGGTCTCGCCGGTGCGCTCGTTCGTCGGCTTCGCCAACTATACGGCCGCGTTCGAGAACGATTTCGGCGCGCTCGTCGCGCAGAGCGGCCTGTACGTCGCGGCGGCGTTGATCGGCAACGTCGTTATCCCGTTCGGGCTGGCGCTGGTGACCCTGCGCCTGGGCGAACGCGAAGCGGACATCGCGCAATCGCTGATCTTCGTGCCCACGGTCGTGCCGGTTTCGATCGGCGCGCTGCTTTTCGTCTGGATCTTGCTGCCGGTCAGCGGTCCGCTCGACACGTTGCTCGCGACGGTCCACCTCGGCTCACCGAATTGGCTGACGGACCGGCACTGGGCGCTGGCCAGCGTCGCGACGGTGACGGCCTGGAAGTTCTTCGGCTTCACGTACCTCATCGTGCTGGCCGGCCTGCGCGCGATCCCGCGCAGCGTGCTCGAGGCGGCGGCGATCGACGGTGCCTCGCCGCTGCGCCGGCTCGCCTACGTCGTGATCCCGCTCGCCCTGCCGACGCTGGTGTTCGCGAGCGTGACGACGATCCTCGGCGCGCTCGAAAACGCCTTCGTCCCGACCCAGATCCTCACGCTGGGCGGTCCCGGGAACGCCAGCAATCAACTCGTGTATGCGATCTTCCAAGCCGGCTTTCAGTATTTCCAGCGCGGTCAGGCCGCGGCGCTCGGGGTGCTGATGCTGCTGCTGTTCGCGGCATTCGGGGTGTGGCAATTCCGGCTGCTCGACCGCTACGTGGTCTATGAACGCTAGGCTCGCGCACGGGTTCGCACGCCTCGTGCTCGGGCTCGCCGCCGTCTTGGCGCTCGCGCCGCTGGCCTTCATGCTCGGCACGGCGCTCAAACCCGAACACGACGTCTTTGCGGCGGCGGCGAACCCGTTCCCGATGCACCCGACGGTCGCAAACTTCCGGGCCGCCCTCGCGGGGCTCGCCTTTCCGCGGCTCTTCGCGGTCAGCATCACGTTTGCGCTCGGCGTGACGCTCGGACAACTGCTGCTCGCGATCCCCGCTGCCTATGCCTTCGCTCGCGAGCGCGTGCCGGGCGGCGACGTTTTGTTCGCGCTCGTCGTGGCGACGCTGCCGATCCCGTTCGTCGTTACCTATATTCCGAACTATCTGGTGCTCGCGCGCGCCGGCATGCTCGGCACGCTGCCGGGATTGATCGTCCCGCAACTCGCGTGCGCGTACGCGATCTTTCTCCTACGCCAGCACTTTCGCGCCTTTCCTCGTTCGGTGATCGACGCCGCGGCGGTCGACGGCGCCGGCCCGTTCGCGACCCTCGTACGCGTCGTCGTGCCGGCAAACGGCGCGGCGCTGGCGGCGTTGGGGATCTACATCTTCGTGAACACCTGGAATCAGTATATCTGGCCGCTGCTGGTGCTGAACGATCCGGCGTTCACCACGCTGACGGTCGGCGTGCAGAACTTCGCAAACGGTGAAGGCGGCAGCGCCTGGGGGACGCTGATGGCGGCGGCGACGCTCGCGACGCTGCCCACGCTGGTTGCCTATGCCGCGGTGCGCAAGACCTTACTCGCAACCCTCGCGGAAGGGGCCGTCAAGGGATGAGGATGTTGGTGTTCGGGGACGTGGTCGGGGCGGCCGCCGTGGAGCATCTCTGTGCCCGGCTGCCGCGCTGGCGCGAGGAGTTGCGTATCGATGCGGTGATCGTCAACGCCGAGAACGCGGTCGTTTCGCGGCCCGAAGACGTGACCCGTGGCTTCGGCACCTCGCACGCGGTCGTCGATGCATTCTTCGCGGCCGGCGTCGACGTGCTCACCGGCGGGAACCATTCGTGGGATGCGCCGGATGCGGCCGGTGTCTTGGCGCGGCCCAACGTCCTGCGCCCGCACAACATCGGCGGCGGTCTGCCCGGGACCGGCGTCACGCGCGTGCGCATCGGTGATCGCGGACTCGTCGTCGTCAACCTCATCACGGCGCTCGCGGCGCAGCCGCACGAGATCGCGCGGCCGCCGCTGGTCGCCTTTGACGCGCTGTCGCTCTCACCCGACGATTGCGTGGTCGTCGATCTCCATGCCGAGCGTCAGATCGAGAAGCGCACGCTCGGCCATGCGCTCGACGGCCGGGTCGCCGCGGTGATCGGCACGCACACGCACGAGCCGACACTTGCGTGCAACGTCTTGCCGCACGGCACGTTGTTCTGCGCAGACGCGGGGATGAACGGCCCAAGCGGCGGCGTCCTGGGCATGGATCCGGAGGCTTGGCTGGTCAAACTCCGGACCGGTGTGATGCCGCCGTTCCGGCTCGCCGCCGGCCCGATTCAGATCGGCGCCGTGCTGCTCGACATCGGCGGCCTCGTCCCCTCGATCGAACGCTTCGCCCCCGCGGTCTAACCTACGCCGCGCCCGGTTTCCTAGCTTCTCTCAGGAGTTAACTTGTCGAGTGACTGAGCGCGTAGCGTTGTGAAAGACGGCGCAGCCGCAATCACCACACGTCACGTTCGAATCCGTATGTATCGTGCAGCCGCACTCTGTATGTATCGTGCAGCCGCACTCTGTATGTATCGTGCAGCCGCACTCTGTATGTATCGTGCAGCCGCACTCTGTATGTATCGTGCAGCCGCACTCTGTATGTATCGTGCAGCCGCACTCTGTATGTATCGTGCAGCCGCACTCTGTATGTATCGTGCAGCCGCACTCTGTATGTATCGTGCAGCCGCACTCTGTATGTCATCGTGGAGCGCCACCCTGTCATCCTGAGCTTGTCGAAGGATGGAGCCGCCACCGATTATCGCATGCCCATCCTTCGACAAGCTCAGGATGACAGGGTGGCGCTGCACGATAGAACGGTGAGGGTGCGGGCGGGGATCGTGGCGGGCGGATGTGGTGCTTCAGGTTGGCGCGGTCGTGGTTGATCGTTGGGGCGCGGTTTCGTCGATCGGATCGGGCTTGCCCGTTGTGGGAGCGGTGGTGCGTTCGGCGTTGCGGAAAGTGCGCCAGCGGGCTTCGGCACCGGGGAGAATCTTGGCGGTGTCGGTCGCGTAGACGGGCCAGCGTTTGCGTTCGTCGACCGGGAAGCGCGCGAGCCAGTGGTAGAGTTCGGCGTTGCGTTGCAGGCGGCGGTGTTCGATCGAGATGAAGGCGCGCGCGCCTTTGCGGATCGCGCTTTGTTCGTCGAAGGGCGTCCAGAGCACGGGGTCCTCTTCCCAGCCCTTGCGATCGATGTAGTACTGGATCGAGGGATCGTAGTGCCCGATGACGACCAGCGCGCCCGGCGGTAAGGAGACGGCGAGCGCGCGCGCCGCGACGTAGTTGGCTTTGCTGTAGCGATAATAGGGCGCGATCTCGCTGCGCGAGAGCAATACGAACCCGGCGTAGCCGAGCGCGGCAGCGCCCAGCGCGATCGTCTGCCAGGCGGTGCCGCGGACCAGTGACCAACCCCAGGCGATCGTGTTTCCGGCGCAGAGTGCCGCGAGCGGCAGCACGGGATAGAGGTAGTAATCGACCGGCTCCACGGTCACGACGACGTATGCGTACAGGGCCGACGTCGCGAACCAGGTCCACAAGAAGGCCCGGTCGCGCGCGCTCCGGGCGACGAACAAACCGGCCAGGAGCAAGACCGTGCCGACGGGTCCGAGCATCGTCGTGCGCAGCAAATGCGTCGCGTGCGCAAAGAGGTGCCATTTTGCGACGAACGCGCTGCCGCCGGTGAGTGCGGCGCGGAGCGCCGGCAGAACGTGCCGTGTCGTGATGCCGCTGGCCCAATGCCACTCCGCCTGCGCCGAGACGATGCGATCGTAGACCAGATAGGGGACGAAGGCGGCGGCCAGGAGCGCGTAGGTTTGCGGCCTGCGCAACGTGCCGAAGAAACCGAAGCGCACGAACGACACGGCCGCGAGCGGCACGAGGCCGACGATTGCGACCGGTTTGGCCAAGAGCGCCAGCGCGACCAGCGGGCCGGCCCATGCGAACCCGCGCCAGTCACGCGGATCGGCTTCCCAAAGCCACCAGACGCCTGCGTAGGCTGCGGCGCACAGGAAGAAGACCATCGTGGTATCCGGCATGAACGTGCGCGAGTAGTAGATCGCACCGGGGAACGCCGCGAACGCGAGCGCCGCCGCGATCCCCGCGACGTCGGAGCGAAAGAACCGCCTCGCGAACGCGCCGATGACTGCGATGGTGCCGAGGCCGAACCCCAGGGAAATCAGCCGTCCGAAGACCTCGTGGATCCCGAAGATCTTGTAGAGCGTCGCTGCCAGGAACGGCACGATCTGCAGTTCCAGCTCAACGTAATTCGGCGGTGCACCGTTGTAGTCGGTCTGGGGTTTGAGAATGTCGTACTGCAGGGTCGCGAAGTTGCGCGCGATCGCGGCCGTATCGCCTTGGCGCCAGCCCGGATGGTCGAGGATCGGATCGTGGATGCCTTTGAGGCGCAAGAGCCCGCCGAAGACCACGACGCACGCCAGCGCGATCCAGAATCGCGCGCCGGCGCTCAAACCGCGCGAAACGTCCAATATTTGTTGATGAAGAAGTTGACCACGATACCGGCGAGCGTCGCGACGAACCAGGCCTTGTGGCCGTGTCCCAGGTACGGTGCCACGAGCCACGAGACGCCCAGGCCGACGATCAGCGCGAGGACCGAAACGGAGAGGAACTTCGCGCCTTCCTGGCCGGCGTGGCCGGTCGAGCGGAACGTCCAGATGCGGTTGAGGAAGTAGTTCGAGACGCCGCCGCTCAGGAACGCGATCGAGTAGATCACGTAGTAGTGCGCGGCCTCGGCGTGCGCCTGATCGACCAACTGCAGGAGCGTGAAGATCACGAAATTGACGGCGAACCCCGAGGCGCCGACGATCCCGAACTTCACGAACTGGCGCACGCCCCGGCGCTGCGCGAGGCGGCTGACCAGCGGCGGCGTGCTCACGCGACCCAGTACCAATCGGCGAAGAGCACGGTGAACAGGCCGAGCAGCGGCAGCGAGAAGGCGACGATGGCGTTGTTGGTGCTCTGCCGCGCGCCCCACAGCCCGAACACGACGAACATCGGGAAGAGCACGAGCGCGAAGCGCGGCATGCTCATCAGCGAGGAGGTCGACATCGGGACCAGGATCGAGGCCGCCATGTAGACCCAATACGACGGGCGCAGGCGCCGGATGCCGGCGACGAGCACGGCCAGCATCAGCACCGTGAAGGCGAGCTCGAGCCCTTGGTTCACGATCGTGAGCGGGTTATGCGCGTGGGCCATCAGGCCGATCGCGTTGAGTAAGCTGACCCACGGCGCGGCGAAGTGCCGCCCCCAGTGGATCTGCACGTGCGAAAAGTACAGCGGATCGCCGCGCAAGACCCAGAGGTACGCCATGTAGCTTGCCAGGCCCGCGGGGATGAGCGCGAGCCCGATGAGCGGCCGCGCGAGGTAGTCCCTGGGCCACTTGATGATCTCGCGGCGATTTTCGCCGAGTACCGTGATCCACTCGATGAAGAACGGCAGCGCGAGCAGCACGCCTTCGACGCGGGTGAGCGCGGCGAAGAACCCGATGATGCCGGCGGTCACCCAGTGCCGTTCGCGAATGTAGTAAAACGACGCGACCGTGAGCGCGAAGAACAGCGACTCCGTGTAGACCGCCGAGAAGAAGATCGCGGTCGGGAAGATCGAGACGTAAAAAGTCGCCCGTTGCGCGACCGCGCGACTGTACTGGTGCTCGACGAGCTTGTAGAAGAAGAGCAGGCCGAAGAAGCTCGCGACGTTGGAGATCAGCAGCCCGGCGATGAGGTGGTTGCCGGTGAAGACGGCGAGGATACGGATCAGCAACGGGTAGAGCGGGAAGAACGCGGGCTCGGTGCCGGAGTAGCCGTTGGTCGCGATTCCGATGTAGTGTTCGGCGTCCCAGCGTCCCCAGACGGCCAGTGCGTGGCTGGTCGATGCGGCATAGTGCAGCCCGGGTCGCTGGCCCACGACGACGGCGGCGAGTTCCGCGATCACGATGATCGGTGCCCGCGTCGTCACGAAGGTGATCAGGACGTCGCGCACGGTGCGGTTGAAGCGGGCCGCGACCAGCAGTTTGGTCAGGCCCCAGAGCCCGATCGCCAGCGCCACGGCCCGGCCCGTCGTGCTCGGGCCCAGCGAGGCGACCATCGCGAGCCACATGACCACGAGCAAGGCCCACGACAGTGAGTCCCAGCGGAGCGCGGTAGCATACGAGAGGTCGGTGCGGCGGGCGAAATAGACCGCGTAGGCGTGCCAGAGCCAAAGCGTGCCGGCGATCCCCCCGGCCATCAACGCGAGGAAGGTCAGCTCGAGGAAAGCGCCGCCGCGGGGGCCGCGCGAGATCAGGGCGTACCAGGCGAAGAATCCGAGGGTCGCGCCACCGGCGGCGACGGCCAGGATCGCCGGCCAACCGGCCGCGGTCAGCGCAGGCCAGGGACGCCCGGCGCCGCGCACCGGTGATGTGGTGAGTCCCGCGCTAGTCATCGATCGGTCGGATTCCACCCGCGCGGCGCGCTGGGCCTGCATGAGACCGGCGCTTCGCTGGGAAATGGGAGCCACGATGGCTACGACGATTCCGCAACTCCATACCGAGCGCAGCCCGGTCGACACCCTCGATTTCGTCAAGGTGACCGAGGAGGCCGCGCTGGCCGCCTCGCGCTGGATGGGTCGCGGCGAGCGCAACATCGCCGACGGTGCCGCCGTCGAGAAGATGCGCGACGCGCTCAACGACATGGATATCAACGGCCGGATCGTGATCGGTGAAGGCGAACGCGACGAAGCACCGATGCTCTTCATCGGTGAGGAGTTGGGCCGCGGCGGGTACGCGGTCGACATCGCAGTCGACCCGGTGGAGGGGACGAACCTCGTCGCCAACGGCCTGCCCAATTCGATCGCGGTGATGGCGCTGGCCGAACGCGGCGGTCTCTTGCACGCACCGGATTCCTACATGCAGAAGCTCGCGGTCGGTCCCAAGGCCGCGCCGTACGTGCACATCGACGCATCCGTGCGCGATAACCTCGAAGCGGTGGCGAACGCCCTCGAGCGTCCCGTCAACGACATCACGGTCGTGATCCTCGAACGCCCGCGCCACGCCGATCTGATCGCCGAATGCCGCGCGGCCGGCGCGCGGATAAAGCTGATCTCCGACGGTGACGTCGATGCGGCGATCGCGACCTGTATCGAAGGGACCGGCATCCACGTCGCGATGGGAACCGGCGGCGCGCCTGAAGGCGTGCTTGCGGCCGCCGCGATCAAGTGCCTGGGCGGCGGGTTCATGGGCCGCCTCAAACCGCGCAGCGAGGAAGAAGCCGCGCGTGCCAAGGCGATGGGCTTCGGCGACCTCAATCGCGTGTTGCTCATCGACGATCTTGCCTCGGGCGAAAACATCGCCTTCGTCGCGACCGGCATCACCGACGGCGATCTGGTGCGCGGCGTGCGCTTCATGGGCAACCAGGCGCGCACGCACTCGATCCTCATTCACAGCGCCACGGGAACCGTGCGCTTCATCGAAAGCGTCCATCGCTTGGGCGCGAAGCCCTTCCGCCTGCGCTCCTGAGCGCTGGAACCCCGGCGACCCGGTGCGGGGTCTCAGCGCACGGGGTCTCACCGCAGGGGAAGGAGCACCACGATCGCGCCCACCGCTAAGCAATTCGATCTCGTCGTCATCGGTGCCGGTTCGGCGGGCTTCGCGGCTGCCCGGACGGCCCGCGAGCTGGGCGCGTGCGTAGCCCTGGTCGACCGCGGTCCGCTGGGCGGGCTGTGCATCTTGCGCGGTTGCATGCCCTCGAAAACGCTCATCGCCAGCGGCGAACTCGCCCACGAGATTCGCCACGCCGAGGAACTCGGCGTGCATGCCGGCGAGCCGCAGATCGACTTCGCGGCGATCATGGCGCGCAAGCGGACGGTCATCGCGGATTTCGCCGACCACCGCATCGCCGGGATCGATACGTTCCCGACTTTCATCGGTGAGGCGCACTTCGAGTCCCCGACTCGCGTGCGGGTCGGGGAAGAGGTGCTCGAGGCAGCGGCGTTCGTGATCGCGACCGGTTCCTCGATCGCGCCGCCGGCGCTGGCGGGCTTGGCCGAAGCCGGCTACATCGATAGCGACGCCGCGCTCGATCTCGACGTTCCGCCGCAATCGCTCATCGTGCTCGGCGGCGGTTACGTCGCGACCGAACTCGGTCAGTTCTATTCGCGCATGGGCGTGCCGACCACGCTGATCCTGCGCGCCCGGCACGTGCTCTCCTGTGAAGACGACGATCTCGGCGACGCGCTGACGGAGTATCTGCGCGCCGACGGGATCCGCGTCGAGACGCAGGCGGCCATGACGCAGGCGAGCCGCCGCAGCGACGGGATGAAGGTCGTCCGGTTCACGCGCGACGGCGTCGATCACGAGGTGGTCGCGCACGAGATATTCTATGCACTCGGACGCACGCCGAACATCGCCGGGCTCGGCCTCGAAGAGATCGGCGTCGAGGCGCACGCGATCACCGGGATCGCGACGGACCAGACGATGCGGACAACCGTGCCGAACATCTTCGCGGTCGGTGACGTGACGATGGATTTCCTGCTCGTGCACGTCGCGATCCAGCAGGGCGAACTCGCGGCGCGTAACGCGCTCGCGCACGCGTACGAGCGCATCGACTACACGCTCTCGAGCGCGCACGCGGTCTTCACCGATCCGCAAGTCGGCATCGCCGGCAAGACGGAGCGGCAGCTCATCGCCGATGGTGTGCCGTACCTGAAGGCGAGCTATCCCTTCAACGATTTGGGAAAGGCCATCTCGATCGGCAAGACCAAGGGCTTCGTGAAGATGCTCGCTGCGCCCGATGACGGGCGCATCCTGGGCGTTGCGATCTTGGGCAGCGGCGCCTCGGACTTGATCCACATCCCGATCGCGGCGCTGGCCTTCAACGCGACGGTTTTCGATTATCTCAAGATCCCGCATCTGCATCCGACGATGGCGGAGATCCTCACGTATCCGGCCGAGGAACTCGTCGCCGCGATCGAGGCCGCGCGGCGAGGTCCGCCGCTCGCGATCGCCACATGACCGACGTCGCACTGGTTCAGTTCAAGCCGCGCAAGGGAGAGTACGCGGCCAACCTCGCCGCGCTCGGCGCGATCTTCGCGCAGGTACGCCGGGCGCCGGTCGATCTGATCGTCCTGCCGGAGGCGGCGCTGACGGGGTATTTTCTCGAAGGCGCGGTCTACGAACTCGCGCTCGAAGCGCCCGCGTTCGCGCGCGATCTCGACCGGCTGTGGCGCGCCGGCGGTCCCGGTGAAGTCAACGTCGTGTGCGGCTTCTTCGAGAACGACGGCGGTACGTTCTACAACAGCGCCCTCTACGCGCGGCTGGGGGGCGACGGGCCCGAGATCGTTCACGTGCACCGCAAGCTGTTTCTGCCGACCTACGGCGTGTTCGACGAGGAGCGGTTCCACACGCGCGGTCGCAAGCTGGGCGTGTTCGAGAGCGCCTTCGGGCCTAGTGCGATCCTGATCTGCGAAGACGCGTGGCACTCGATCTCGGCCACGGTCGCTGCCCTCAAGGGCGCGCGTTTGATCATCGTGCCGAGCGCCTCACCGGGCCGCGGCCTTGGTGCCGGATCGGAACTCGAGAACGTCGTGCACTGGAAGTGCGTGCTCGCGACCATCGCCCAAGAGCACGGCGTTTACGTGCTGTATGCCGGGCTGACCGGCTTCGAGGGCGGGAAGGGGATGTCGGGTTCGTCGTGCGCGCTCTCGCCGCGCGGCGAGTTGCTGTGCGAGGCGCCGGCGCTCGGCGAATGCGTGCTGCGCCTGCGGCTTGACCCCGTCGAAGTCGACGTCGCGCGGGCGACCTTGCCGCTGCTGGGCGATCTGCAAAGCGCGCTCCCGGACCTTTGGTTCGATCCCGAGTTGCCGCTCCCGCGAGCGGCACGCGAGAGCGTCGAGTCGTGATCCCCGAGATCGTCGCGCCGGGCTACGACCCGCACGCGGCACTGGCGATCGACGGGGCGACCACGGCCGCGTGGCTCGAGGGTTTCCTGCGGGATGAACTCATCGAACGGCGCGGCATCCCGCGGGCGGTGCTCGGTCTCTCCGGCGGGATCGATTCCGCGGTCGTCGCCTACTTGTGCGCGCGCGCGCTCGGGCCGCAGAACGTCTACGCGATCCGCATGCCGTACCGCACCTCGAGTCCCGACAGCTTGCGGGACGCCCAGAGCATCATCGACGCGCTGGGCATCAACGCTGAGACGATCGAGATCAGCGCCGCCGTCGACGGCTACTTACAATTCGCGCCCGACGCGGACGGACGGCGGCGCGGCAACGTGATGGCGCGCATGCGGATGCTCGCGCTCTTCGATCAATCGGCACGGCTAGGGGCGCTGCCGATCGGCACGGGGAACAAGACCGAGCGGCTGATGGGCTATTTCACCTGGCACGCGGACGACACGCCGCCGGTGAACCCGATCGGCGACCTTTTCAAGACGCAGGTCTGGGCGCTAGCGCGCCATCTGGGCGTCCCGGTTGCGGTCATCGACAAAGCGCCCAGCGCCGATCTCGAAGCCAACCAAACCGACGAAGGCGATCTGGGTATCACCTACGCGAAGGCGGACCACATTCTGCACTTGATTCTCTTGGGGTATCGCGATGCGAGCATCGTCGAGCGCGGTTTCACCGCGGACGACGTGAAACTCGTTCGTCACCGGGTCGACACGACGCACTGGAAGCGGCATCTGCCGACGACGGCGCTCGTGAGCGGGACGGCGATCAACGAATTCTATCTACGCCCGGTGGACTACTGATGCTCGACGATCCACTTCCGCCCAACGGGTTTTTCCCGGTCAGCCTCAATGTCGTCGGACGGCGCTGCGTCGTCATCGGAACGCGCGACGATCGCGAAGCGGCCGAGAAGGTCGCCGCGTTGCGCGAGGTCGGCGGTGACGTGGTCTGGATCGACGATCCCGCCGCGTTGCGCGACGAAGACGTGGCCGATGCGTTCTTCGTCATCTCGACACCGCAGGACGCCGTGCTTTCGGGCCGGTTGCGGGCGCTCGCCGAGCAGCACCGGTTCCTGTTGTGCACGATCGATCAGCCGCGTTTCGGATTCGTCGCGATGCAAGCCGTCGTGAAGGCCGGCCCCGTGAGGCTGGGCATCTCGACCGGCGGCGTCGCGCCGCGCGTCGGCAAGCAACTCAAAGCGGCCCTGGAACGGGCGATGGACGCGAAGTTCATTCGCTTCATCGATTGCTTGGCCACCCAGAAACGTCGCAACCGGGCACGGATTGACGACGCCGGCGCGCGCCGCTCGGCGATGATCGGCGCCGCCAAGGGGTTCGACGTGGACATGCAAGTCGCATATCCCGAGTGGTTCGAGGCGGAGTGGCGCGAACTCGCGTCGCCGCCGTCACGGAAAACCACCTGAGGGAGCGCGCGATGGCATCCGTCGAGATCATCACGATCGGGACCGAAATTCTGTTGGGCGACCTCGTCGATACGAACGCACCGCATATCGCGCGAGCACTCGCGGGCGTCGGCGTCGACGTGTTCGCCAAACACTCGGCCGGCGACAACACGGGACGCCTGCAGGCGATGCTCGAGGGATCGCTCGAGCGCGCGGACGGCGTGATCACGACCGGCGGCCTCGGGCCGACCGTCGACGATCTCACCAAAGACGCCGTCGCCGCCGCCGTGGGTTACGCGCTCGTGCTCCACGAACCGTCGCTGCGCGCGATCGAGGAGCGGTTCGCGCGCTTCGGGCGCACGATGACCGAGAACAATCGCCGTCAAGCGATCTTGCCCGAGGGCAGCGTGGTGATGGAGAACCCGCACGGCACGGCGCCGGGCTTCATCGCGCTGCGCGCCGACGGCAAGTTTGTCGCCTGCATGCCGGGCGTGCCGCGCGAGATGATGCCGATGCTCGCCGAACGGCTGATCCCGTGGCTGGTGGAGCGCTTTTCGCTGCGCAGCGCGATCTTCACGAAGACCTTGCACACGGTGGGGATCGGCGAATCGGAACTCGACCGGCGCGTCGAAGATCTGTTTCGCACGCTCGAAAACCCGAAGATCGCGATGCTTGCGCACGGGTGGCGCGTCGACATCAAGGTCATGGCGAAGACGACCGATCGCGCCGCCGCGGACGGCCTGATCGCGCCGGTTGTCGCCGAGTTGCGCAAGCGGATCGGCACCGGCATCTTCGGAGAAGACGAAGTGACGCTGCCGGGTGCGGTCATCGCCGAACTCGAGCGGCGCGGCGAGACGCTGGGCACGGCCGAATCGTGCACGGGCGGCGCGGTCGCCGCCGCGCTGGTCAGCGTCCCCGGTGCCTCGCGGGTCTTTCGCGGCTCGATCGTCGCCTACGCCAACGACGTGAAGGCTTCGTTGCTCGACGTTCCGGGCGACGTGCTCGAGCGCTTCGGTGCGGTCAGCGAGGAAACGGCCAAGGCGATGGCCAGCGGCGCCCGCGCGCGGCTCGGAGTCGATGTCGCCGTGTCGACGACGGGCATCGCCGGCCCCGATGGCGGCACGCCGGAAAAGCCCGTGGGTCTGGTGTGGTTCGGCTTCGCGTTCTCGAACGGCGAGGTCGTGGCGCAATCGACGAACATCCCGGGGACGCGCGAGGACGTGCGCGCCCGCGCCACTACGATGGCGCTCGGCTTCCTCTGGCGCCACCTGGAGCGCGCACGCTCCTCCGCCAAAGCCGCCGTCTGAAAAAGGCCCGGCTTATAGGGCTTGAACCATGTTCCAGACGGCCTGGATCTGCGGCCCGCTCTGGAACGCGAAATTGGGGCCGGTGTAGCCGTAGAAATCCCAGCAACTGCCGAAGCCGACGCTGAGTTGGGGATAGAGCACCACCAGGTTGTTGGTGTCGGCCCAGTTGTCGACGTTACCGTCGGTCATCAGCAGCGTTCCGATCTCGATCTGGCTCGCCAGGCATCCGGTGAAGACGACGACGAGATTGCAGGCCGTGCCGTTCGCGCAGGATTGCGGCACGAAGATCCAGCCCGTGTTGTCGAGGTTGATGGCGAGCGCGTTGCCCCCGGGCGCGTAGGTGTTCTGGTTGAATTGGATCAGACTACCCTGCGGGTTCGTGGACTTCGGGTTCAACGCGCCGTAGAAATACGAGAGGAACGTTTGCTCCGGGTCGATCCCGCAGGTGAGGATATACGGCGTGATCGTCACCGGGCATGGCAGCGGCCCGTTGGGCGAAATCCAGCCGTGCCCGGAGGCCGTCGTATAATTGTCGATCGTCGTCCCGCCGAAGTGCTGGAGCTCCGCCTCGGAGTTTCGGACCGATTGGTGCGCGACGACGTAATCCAGCAGGCCGGAGTAGAAGTAGCCCTTCGAGCCTTTGAGATTGCTGGTCGAGTCGATCTCGCCGGCGTTCCCGAAGCTCACCGCTTCGGCTTCGAGGCCGGGTAGATTCTCGGCGAAGATGCCGAGCATGCAGTTGTCCGCACCCACGAGATTGCCTTGCGAGCAAAAATACGGTACGCCGGCTACCTGCGCCTCGTACTTGACGTTGGCGGAGTGCGCGTAGTGAAATTGCGTCGCCATCGCTCCGCCCGAGGAGACGCCCGCGGAGGTGATGTTCGTGAGCTTGAGGTTGTAGTGCGGGAGGTTTCCGACCCCCGACTTGGCCATCCGCGTGGCACCCTGCGTTTCGGGCAACGCCGGGGACGCATGCGATCCGCCCGCGGAGCAGCCGCTGAAGGCAAGACCCGCGGCAAGCGCAAGGACCGCCGGTGAGAGCATGCGACGGTCTTTCATGGTCCCAACTTTCTTCCCGAAGAAAAGTGATTGGCCCGAAACAAAACTTCACCGCAAGCGGAGAGGAGTGAAACTTTATTCTGTTAGAATTTTCCTCCTTCCGGACCCGAAGCGCGCGATCGGCTTCGAGGAGGCTCTGTCCCGGACGACCCGCAGCGAGGCGATTCTAAACGAGCATCGACCAAGCAACGATCGACGCCTTTAGGGAGCGGTTCTAGCTCGGTTATCTCCAGCGATCGGCCGGCGCGAGCACGTAGTGTTTCCAAACGTAGTTCCACGGCAGCATGAGCGGCACGATCACGACGCCCGGGAAAATCTGGACGAACGAGTCACCGATGTCGGGATCGAGCGTATGTCCGAGCCACGGCGGAAGCCAGGCCGCAAGTACCCAGATCGCCTTCCAAACGAATTCGAAGATCAACAACGGCATCATTCGGATCGGATATCGCACGCCGAGCAAACAGAGCAGCGTCAACGCACCGAAGAAGCTCATGGCGACGCCGTGCCAGAAATCCCAAGGCTGAGCGTGATGAAGGATCGCCGTCCACGTTTTTGCTCCTTGCCCCAGCCCAATCAGTACATATGCCGCCCGCAATACGTAGAGACGGTAGAGCGGAAGCTCTCCCCGATCACGAACGTCGGTCATGGCATATCCGCGCGCCTCCCCGGCTTGTTTCGTTCCGCCGGGCGTGGAGGTCCCTCTCCGGCTGGTTACCGATCAACGGGCTAAACCGCGATCCCCATATGCCCGTCCTTTTCGAGACGCTTCCGTTGCCACTAGGCTCATTGCCCTTGCATGACGGAAAGTTGATTATTGAAAATGATAGCTCCAAGAACGCCTGTCACGGCAAGTACTGCGGTAAGTGCGATCATCAGAACTTCTGCGTTGGTCATGGAGCCTCACATAGACGGTTACCCGAGAAACGGATTGCACGATCCTTTTTCAGCAGTTCGTGCGCGATTTTTGTAATTGTGTGTGCACCTGATTCGGAACGAGCTATCTTCCGTAGCCGCAGGCGAACAGGACGCGCTGGGTTGCGAGGGCTTCGGCGAAGGTCGGCGCGTGGCCGTCGTTTGATTCGATGCGCTTCGCGTAATCATCCAGAAGCGCGAGAAACGGCGGAACGTTGGCGTGGATGGAGGCGAATTTCTCGTAGGGTGACGGCTTGAGTTCGAGCTCGCTTTGTTCGTCGGGTTCGACGGCGAACAGGCGCATCGCGGTGAGCCACTCGCCGCTGGCGACGGCCGTGCGGCCCTCGGCGTGCAAACCGACCGTCACTTGGTTCATGCTCAGCGTCGCGTCGACGCTGACGCGCGCGACCAGACCCTCGCCGTACTCGAGGAGGCCGAAGACGCCGTCGGCCGCGGTGCTCGGGAAGCTGCCGTCGTCGTCGGTCCGTTCGGGGACCGCGGTGCGCGAAAAACCGGCCGCGTGCAGCGGCGCGCCACCCGCGAGCCAGTTTGCGAGGTCGACGAGGTGGGGCATGAAGGCGTTGCCGAGTCCACCGCCGGCCTCGCGGGAGAACCACCACGGCGAGCGCGGACGCAGCGAGTCCGAGCGCAGCTCGCTGCCGAAGCGCGTGATCTCGATCTCGCGCAGTGGCGTGAGGTGGCCGTTCTCGAGCATCTCCTTGAGCGCGATCGCGGCCGGGGTGTAGCGGAACTCATGGGCCACGGCGCACGCCGTGCCGGCCCGCTGCGCAGCCGCGACCATCTCCTCGGCTTCGCTCACCCGCAGCGCGAACGGCTTCTCGCAAAGCACGTGCTTGCCGGCGGCGAGCGCGGCGAGCACGGATCGATGGTGATCGGCCGGCGGCGAGGCCACCGAGACGACATCGATCTCCACCGCGGCGAGCATCGCTTCGAGCGAGTCGAAGGCGTACGGGATGTTGCGGCCCTTGGCGACCGTCTCCGCGTTGCGCGGCGAGGCGATCGCGACCGGCTCGAACTTGGGATGGAGCGCGAACGCGGGCGCATGCGCGGCCCCTCCGAAGCCGCTGCCGACGATCCCGACTTTCCAGGTCATGCCGTAACCTCGCGGACCGTTTGCTCGACGATGTCGAGCGCACGAATGAGTTGCTCGTCTTCGATGACCAGCGGTGGGGTGAAGGTGATCGACGTGCCGGCCGGGCCGGACTGGAGAAGCACGACGCCCGCTGCCAGCGCTCGCACGACGATCCGATTCGCGACTTCCCCGTTCGCGAACTCCAGGGCCCAGAAGAAGCCGCGGCCGCGCAGGTCGCGAACCGCCGGAAACTCCGCGATACGCTGCAAGCACGCCAACAGCAGCGGTTCGCCGCGTCGCACGCGGCCGACGACGTCGAGCCGTTCCATCTCGCCCAGGTTCGCGAGCGCGGCCGCGCAGGCCAGCGGGTTGCCGAGAAACGTCGCGGTGTGGAGCGCCTCGCCTTCGTTGTGGGGCCAGGCCTGCATCACGCTATGCCGGCCGATCAGCGCCGCGAGCGGCACACCGCCCGCGAGCGCCTTGCCCACGCAGAGCAGATCGGGGACGACGCCTTCGCGCTCGCAAGCGAAGCGCGTCCCCGTGCGCCCGAAGCCGGTGAAGATCTCGTCGAGGATGAGCAGGATGCCGCGCTCGTCGCAAAGCGCGCGCAGGCCGCGCAAGAAACCATCGGGCGGCACGATGACGCCGCCGCGTCCCTGAATCGGTTCGACGAGGATCGCCCCGAGCGCCGGATCGGCGTCAAGCGCGGCCGCGGCGTTTTCGAGTGCTGGGGCGAGCGGCGTCTGTGCGCCCGGATAGGGAAGGAACGTGGCGCGGTTCGCGACGAGCGGTGCGAACGGATCGCGGAACTTTGGGATCCCGATCACCTCGAGGGTTCCGAGCGTGAGCCCATGATAGGCGCCCTCGTAAGCGAGGATCCGCGGCTTCCCGGTCGCGAGGTAGGCGCTTTCGAGCGCGAGTTCGATCGCTTCGGCACCGCCCGTGGCCAAATACACGACGCCGAGATCGCCGGGGGCGAGCGCCGCGAGGCGTTCGATCAGTTCGGCACGTACCGCGGTCGGGTGGACGTCGCCCATGCCGTGGATCAGCCGCTGCGCCTGTTCGGCGACGGCGTGCGCGACGGCAGCGTTCGTGTGTCCGGTCGCCGCGACACCGAACGCCGACGTGAGATCGAGATACCGGTTCCCGTCAACGTCGGTGACGGTCGAGCCGCGCGCGGACTCCCAGAAAACCGGATACTCCGGCGAGAGATAGGTGACGGCGTGCGATTCGTGCCGCGCAAGTTTCCGCGCGAGCGCAAGCGATCGTGGTCCCGGGACGGGCGTGACGATGGACTCGAAGCGTTCGTCGCTCACTCGGCGTCGATCCAGCGCACGAAATCACTGATCCGCGGTCGCCCGCCGTGGCGGCCGGCGAGCGGCGGAGACTGCAGCGTGCCGAAACGCGCGATGCGAACGGCGCCGATCGTCTCCGCCAGCGACCGGGCCTCATCGGTCGCGGGATCGACCACGCCGAGCGCCTGGACCGGCAGCCGGTGGCGCGCGACGAACTCGGCGACGTCATCCGCGTCGGAAACGTCATAGACCGGTAAGAGGCGCGGTAAGAGCGCCGGCGGCCGGTCGAGCGGCGGCGCGAAATCCAGCATCGGTGAGGGTGGCGCGGCCGCCGACGCTTGCGCCACGCGAAACGCACTCAAGGCTTGCTGTGCGGCCACGGCTGCCGCGCGAGCGGCGTCGAGCGTCCCCGGCGGAAACTCGATCGCGACGCGTTCGAACGCCTTTCCCAACTCGGCGCCCAAGGCGGGATCGCTCTCGAGGCCCTCGACGAATAACGCGTGGAGCGAGAAGCAACCCTCACCATCGTAGAGCAGCGCATCGCGCGCGATTCCCTCGGCGAGCGCGCGCCGCTCGGCGGGATCGAGCGCGGCCCACGCAGCGGCGTCGAAATAGCCCAGGCTCACGCGATGGCCGAACGGCACGAAGCTCGCGTCGGCGTTGAGCAGCGCGCGAATCGCGATCAGCGCCGCCGGCCCACCGAACGCGACGACGACCTCCGCCGCTTTGAGCAGCGCCGCTTCCCGCGGGTCGTCGCCGCCGCGCCAGGTTTGCGTGAGCACCGCTTCGGCGATCTCCGGCCGCTCCTCGATCAGCGTCTCGATGAACGCCGAGACGAGCGCGTCGCTGCGGTCTTTGATCAGCAGCGACGACTTCGCGCACAGCGCGAACATCGCCGGGACCAGCGCGACGCCGATCGTCGTGTCGCTGGAGACGATGATGACCCGTTCGACGCCGCGGGCGAAGCCGTCCGGCCGTCCGGCGCGCGCGACGAATCCGTCGAGTGCGTCGAGTGAGCCGAGTTCGTCGGTAATGGCCGCTTCGAGTGCTTCGCGGGTGAGCGAGAAGAAGAGGCGGTCCAGCGCGTACTCGACGACCGGCGCCGTGTAGCCGGTGCGCTTTTGGATGGCCTGCGTCGCGCCGACGCGCGGCGGAAAATCGGCGTCGCTCCAACGATCTGCGGCGTCGGCGATCGCGCGCACGATCGCGCTCGCGCTAAGCGCGCGCAGCGAGGTCTTCGGCATCGAGCGAGCAGCCGCGCAGGTCCGCCCCGCGTTCGCGTCCGATGAGCACGAGTTCGCCGTCGACGAGTGCCCCGAGATCTTCGGTTTCGATCGCGAGAACCGAGGAGCGGTTCGCGAGATCGATGTGCCGGATCGCGCCGACGACCCCGGGCGCGACCGGCCGGCCCTGCGCATCGACGACGATCGGCCGCAGCCAGGCGGGCCAGGCCTTCCGGCGGTCCAGCGTCGCGCGGCTCGCGTGCGAATCGTAGTACTGCGACGAGAGTTCGGTCATCCCGTACTCCGCGACGATCGCCTCGAGCGGGACGCCGAGCAGCGCCGCCGCGCGCGGGTAGAGTTCTTCGCGAGTCACGACCCGCGTGCGGCCTTTGAAGCCGCCGGTCTCCATGATGCGCGAACCCTGCGGCAGCGCGAAGCGTCGGCCGCGAGCTTCGAGTTCGTCGAGCAGCGCGACCAGCGCGAAGGCGGTGGTCGCGATGCAAACCGCTTGGCCATCGTCGCGCGCCTCATCGAGGGCGACGGTGAAGCCGGCGACGTCGAGCACGCCATCGTTCAGGAACCAGGTCGTGCGCGAATCGCCGCGCCGTGCGGCAACCTGCGCCATCATATAACCGAGCGACGAGTGCGGGTGTGCGTGCGGATTGGGCACGAGCAGCACGTAACGCAGCGCTTTGCCGTCGGCCAACAGCGCCGCGTCGAAACCCGCCAGCAGGGCGGCGTCGTAGAGCAGCGTCGATTCCAAGTACTGACGGCCCGCGCGTCCGTGCGAGGTGCCGCTCGTCTCGAACCACAGCGCCGCCCGCGTTTCGCCGACCGTCGAGAGCACGGTTTCTTTGAAGGCAGCGGCTGGGACCGCCGGGATCTGGTCGAGCGTCGCCGGCAGCCGATCCGTCCCGTAGCCGCGTGCGCGCGCGTACGCCGCATAGGGCGTATTCCAGCGCACTTGGTGGGCGAACAGGTCCCGCGCAAGCGACCCGAACGCTGCCTCGCCGAACTGAGCCGGGAGCGCGATCGCGCGGAGGATGCGCGCGTCGAGCGCGTCCGCTTCACTCCGGTAGCCGTCGAGCGTGGTCACGGCCTTCAGCGTGCGGCGCGGCGCTTTGCGGTGATCAGGCCGGAGTTGAGGCCGCCGATGGCGAGGCCGCCGTCGAAGCGCGCGGATTCGACCTTGATGCAGCGGTCGACGACGACGTCGAGACCGGCTTCGTCGGCGAGCCGGATCGCTTCGTCGTTGATCACGCCGTACTGAAACCAGATCGCCTTCGCACCGGCGGCGATCGCGTCGCGCGCGACGGACGGTGCATCGGCCGGCTTGCGGAAGACATCGACGATGTCGGGCGGTCCGTTCTCCGCGGCGTATTCGGCTAGCGTTGGGTAAGCCTTGACGCCGTCGATCGCGCCGACCGCCGGATTGATCGGCGTGACGCGCAGCTTCCCTTTGGTTCGCAAATAGGAGAAGACGAAGTAGCTCGGACGGGCCGGGTTGGGCGACGCGCCGACCACCGTCACCGTCTTCGAGCGATCGAGCAGCGCGCGTCGCTCGGCCACCGTCGTAAGGATCACCGTCCTGTCATCCTGAGCGCACGATCGAGATCCCACAAGAGGTCTTCGATATCTTCGAGACCGACGGAGAGGCGGACCATCTCCGGCGAGATGCCGCCGGCACGCAGGTCGGCTTCGCTGAGCTGCTGGTGGGTCGTCGAGGCGGGGTGGATGACCAGCGATTTCGCATCGCCGACGTTGGCCAAGTGCGACCACAGTTCGAGACCCTCGATGAATGCGCGCCCGGCTTCGTAGCCGCCGCGCAGTCCGAAGGTGAACACCGAACCCGGGCCGTCCGGCAGATACTTCTGCGCCAGCGCGTGCGACGGATCGGACGGCAGCCCCGCGTAGTTGACCCAGGCGACCTCCGGGCGTTCTTGCAAGAAGCGCGCGACGGCCTGCGCATTCGCGACGTGCGCCGGCATGCGCAGGCCCAGCGTCTCGACGCCTTGGATGAAGAGGAACGCGCTCATCGGCGAGAGACTGCCGCCGACGTCGCGCAAGACTTCGGTGCGCACCCGCATGAGGTAGGCGTATTCGCCGAACGTTTCGGCGAAATTCATGTCGTGGTAGCCGGGGCTGGGCGTCGAAAGCAGCGGATGCTTTCCCGCACCCCAGGGGAACGTCCCGGATTCGACGATGATCCCGCCGATCGCCGTGCCGTGCCCGCCCAGGAACTTGGTCGCCGACTGCACGACGATATCCGCGCCCCACTCGATCGGGCGGCAAAGCACCGGGGAGGCAAACGTGTTGTCGACCATCAGGGGCAGACCGCGTTCGTGCGCGACGTTCGCGTACGCTTCGAGATCGGCCACGACGCCCAGCGGGTTGCCGATCGTCTCCGTGTAGACGAAGCGCGTGTCCTCGCGAATCGCGGCGCGCGTCGCGTCGAAATCGTTCGGCGGGACGAACGCGACGTCGATGCCCATGCGCTTGAGCGTGACCGAGAACTGGGTGACCGTTCCGCCGTAGAGGCTCGCCGAGGCGACGAAGTGATCGCCGGCTTGCGCGAGCGCGAGGATCGCCGTCAGTTGCGCGGCGAGACCGCTGGCCGTCGCGACCCCACCGAGCGCGCCTTCCAAGCTGGCGACTTTCTCTTCGAATGCCGCGACGGTCGGATTGCCGATACGCGAGTAGATGTTGCCGTAGGTTCGCAGCGCGAAGAGTTCGGCGGCGTGTTCGGTGGAATCGAACACGAAGCTCGAACTCAAATAGACGGGTTGCGCGCGCGCCCCGGTCGCCGGATCGGGTGAAGTTCCGGCGTGGAGCGCGCGCGTGCGCAACCCGAAGCGGCGATCGTCGCGGCTCTCCATCACCGGTTACGCCCCGAGCTTGTCTTTCTTGCGATGCTGGCCCGTGAAGTTCTGGGATACCGGAGTGGGCCCCAGCCGAATCGCTTGGCCGACCAGGTCGCTGTAATTCTCGACATAGCCCTGTAACGTATACGTGACTTTCGTCGCCGCATCGACGGCGCTCAGCTTGAACAACCGTCCGTCAAAGGTTCCGGTGACCCCGAGCACGTGCTTGTCCTCGCGCCGCCACGTGCCCGTCAGCGTCTCATCCTTTTGGATCAGGTACAGATGCGAGTAGGTCGCGTTGCGCTGGCCGAAGGTCTGGGATTCGATTTCCCAGACGCCGTCCATCGTCTGAAATTGTTGCGGCTCCGGTGTATCGGTCGGGCTTGCCGCAGGCGATGGCTTGCTCCGGGGCGCGCTGCGGCGGCGAGGATTCCCGGTCGGCGCCGGGACGGGCGTCGGCGTCGCGATGAGGATGGTCGTAGCGGTCGGCGTCGGGGTAGTCCCCGGCACGATGACGGCCGGAGCCGGCGTCGGCGTAGCCGTTTGGGCGATCGAGACGGTGCCGGTGGCGACCGCGAATGCGGCCAGCGCGCAGAGCGCGAGTAGACGAGGGTTCAAACGAGGCTCCTACGGGTGGGCGGACCGGCATCTCTACCACACGCCTCGCTGCGATCACTGCCCGTGCCGGCCGCGCGCATCGCGGAAAGAGGAGAGACCTCTTGCGGACTCTGATATACTTTTAAGGCTGTGAAACAGAAAATTCATCCCAAGTGGTTCCCGGAGGCGAAGGTCACCTGCGCCTGCGGGCACACGTTTACGACCGGTTCCACCCTGCCCGCGATCTCGGTCGAGATTTGCTCGGCCTGCCACCCGCTTTTCACGGGCCAGCAGAAGTTCGTGGATACCGCCGGCCGCGTCGACAAGTTCAACCAGCGCGTCGCCCTCGCCGATAAGAAAAAGGCCGAAGCCGCGTCGCGCAAGCGCAAGAAGGACGAAGAGGCCGCCGCCGCTTCCCTGTAGCGACGCTCCTTTGTTCGATGGCGAGTCGCTGTGCGGCTCGCTTTTCTTTTCTTCCGGCTCAGCCGCCTCGAGCGAAACACCATGCACGTACAACTCACCGATCGGCTTGAATCACTCTCGAAGAAGTTCGACGAACTCGATGCGGCGCTCGCTAACCCAAGCGGGGCCTTCGACCAAACGCGCTTCACGGCGCTGGTCAAGGAACGCGCCGCGCTCGAGGAGACGGTCGCGGCGTATCGCGACTACAAGCTCGTGTTGGCCGAGATCGAGACCAACGACGCGTTACTCGCCGACCGCAACGCCGTCGAATTGCACGAACTGGCCGAAGAAGAAAGCCAGGCCCTGCGTGCCCGCCGCAAAGAGCTTGAAGAGCGCTTGCAGGAGCTATTGCTGCCGCGCGACCCCAACGACACGAAGGACATTTTCATCGAGATCCGGGCCGGGGCGGGGGGCGACGAAGCCGGGATATTCGCCGGGGACCTCTTGCGCATGTACATGCGGTACGCCGAGAACAAGCGGATGCGCGTCGAACTGATCTCGGAGAACGACAACGAAGCCGGCGGCTACAAAGAGGTCGTTCTCGCGGTCAAGGGCGGCGAACCGTATCGGTTCTTCAAGTACGAATCGGGCGTGCATCGCGTGCAGCGCGTGCCGGTCACCGAGGCCGCCGGCCGCGTTCATACCTCGACCGCCACGGTCGCGGTGATCCCGGAGGTCGCCGACGACGTCGCGATCGAAATCAACCCCAAAGACCTGCAGGTCGACACCTACAAGTCCTCAGGTGCCGGCGGCCAGCACGTCAACAAGACCGAATCCGCCATCCGCATCACGCATGTTCCCAGCGGGATCGTCGTGGCCTCGCAGCAGCAGCGCTCGCAGATCCAGAACCGCGAACGCGCGATGACGATGCTGCGTTCGCAACTCGCCGAAAAAGCGCGCCGCGACCGCGACGAAGCCGAGGGGGCGCTGCGCCGCAGCCAAGTCGGTACCGGCGACCGCAGCGAGAAGATCCGCACCTACAACTACCCGCAGGACCGCATCACCGACCACCGCATCAACCAGAACTTCCAAAACATCAAGACGATCCTCGACGGGGACCTGGACCGGCTCGTCTCCGAACTCCAAAAGGACGAGAAGGCGCGCCTGCTCGCCGGCGAGACCACGGCGGCCTGAGAGACTCGCGTCCATGACGATCAACGAAGCCTTGCGCGAGGCGAGATCGCGCCTGCAGCCCGTCGCGGGGACCGGTGCGCTCGACGGTCAGCGCTTGATGGAGCATGTGAGCGGCCTCGCGAAGCCGGCGCTCATTCTGCGCGGCGATGAAGCGCTCGAGACCGGCGCCGGCGAGCAGTTTTTCGCGCTCGTGCGGCGGCGGGAACGTGGCGAGCCGATCGCCTATCTGATCGGTTCCGTGGGCTTCTACGGCCGCACGTTTGCCGTCGATTCGCGCGTGCTCGTGCCGCGTCCCGAGACGGAACACCTCATCGAAGCGGTGATCGACGATCTGCGCGGGCGCCGCAAAGCCGGCGGCACGATCGTCGACGTCGGAACCGGGAGCGGTGCGATCGCGATCACGCTCGCCTGCGAGCTTCCCGACCTCAACGTTTTTGCGACCGACGTTTCGGCCGAGGCCCTCGAAGTCGCGCGCCACAACGCCGCCGCGAACAACGTCTTCCAGCACGTCACGTTTCTGCATGGCGATTTGCTCGCGCCGCTGCGGGCGTTCGGCCCGGTCGACGCCATCGTCGCGAACCTGCCCTACATCCCGGCGGGCGCCGTACCGCCGGCACCCAATCCGGTGAGCTTCGAGCCGCGCGTCGCGCTCGACGGCGGCCCCGACGGCCTGGGGCTCTATCGGCGCTTCCTGCGGGAGATTCCGGCGGTCGCGGCGCCGGGTGCAAGCGTCTTCCTCGAAGCCGCGCCCGGCACGATCGAGCCGCTCGCCGAACTCGCGCAAGCCCTGCTCCCCGGCGCCTACATCGAAATCGGCGAGGACTACGGCGGCCTCGAGCGCTTCGTCAACCTTTCGCTCCCGGGCTGACGAGCGGACGCGCAGCGCCGCTCGCTGCGCATCCGCGAGGTGAAACTACTTGGCGCGAACGGCCTGGACGCTGAAGTCCAGTGTGACGTCGTAGCCGACCGCGAAGCCGCCGGCCTCGAGCGCCTGGTTCCAGACGAGCCCGAAATCGCGGCGATCGATCGTGCCTTCGGCGCTGTAGGCGATGCGATCGTTGCCCCACGGATCGGTCGTGCGGCCGTCGACGGTTGCGGATAGGCTGACGGGTTTGGTGACGCCGTGGAGCGTGAGCTGCCCGTCGATCGTGAACTGCGGGCCGGCGCCACTGATGCGCGTGCTCTTATAGATCAGCGCCGGGAACTTCTCGGCATCGAGGAAGTCGGGTGACTTGAGGTGGCCGTCGCGTTGCGCCTCGCGGGTGTCGACCGAGGTCGCGTCGATCTCCACGTCGACTGCGGCCGGGACGTTCGAGTCGGCCAGCGAGATCGTGCCGCTGATGCCGGAGAAGCGGCCGCGAACCTTCGAGATTACCAGGTGCTTGACGCTGAATTCGACGCTGGTGTGGGCGGGATCGATGCCGTAAACGTGGGTTTCTGAGCTGACTGCGCTCATGGCTGCCTCCGAAAGATGCAAGTGGGCTACATTTAGTAGCCTAACAGATTCCTAGTTGGCTGGCAAGTCCCGGCGTGAGTGGCCGCCCCGATGGGAATCCTACCCTGGATGCCGCTTACCCAGGACGACACCCCCGCTCGCACCGAAGCGAAGCATCCCCACATGGCGAAATATATCTTCTTTACCGGCGGCGTGGTGAGTTCGCTCGGAAAGGGGATCACCGCCGCGAGCCTCGGTCGACTCCTCAAGTCCCGCGGCATATCGGTCTCGATCCAGAAACTCGATCCGTACATCAACGTCGACGCGGGCACGATGAACCCGTATCAGCACGGCGAGGTGTTCGTCACCGAAGACGGCGCGGAGACCGATCTCGATCTGGGGCACTACGAGCGTTTCATCGATGAATCGCTGACCCGCGACAACAACGTGACGACGGGTCAGATCTATAAGTCCGTGATCGAGAAGGAACGGCGCGGGGACTACCTGGGTGCGACCGTCCAAGTGATCCCGCATATCACGAACGAGATCAAAGCCCACGTCCGGCGCATCGCCGAACGCAGCGGCGCGGACGTGTGCATCGTCGAGGTCGGCGGGACCGTCGGCGACATCGAGTCGCTCCCGTTCCTCGAGGCGATCCGCCAGGTGCGCCACGACGTGGGGGACGAGAACGTGATGTTCGTCCACCTCACCCTCTTACCGCACTTGGGTGCGGCCGACGAACTCAAGACCAAGCCCACCCAGCACTCGGTGCGAGAACTGCGCTCGATCGGGATCGCGCCGGACGCGATCGTGCTGCGGACCGATTCGTCGAGCCCGATCCCGGTCGAGCTCAAGGAGAAGATCGGCCTGTTCTGCGACGTGCCGCCCGGCAACGTGGTCCAGAACGGCGACGCCTCGACGATCTATCGCGTCCCGCTCAACCTCGAGCAGGAAGGGCTGGCCGAGATTGCGATTCGCAAGCTGCGCCTACAGGCGCGTCCCCCGGAACTCGAGGACTGGGCGAAAATCGTCGAGCGGATCGACAATCCGCACAAGCGCCTGCGCGTCGCCCTGGTCGGCAAATACGTCGAACTCAAGGACGCCTATATCTCGATCGCCGAGGCGATCTACCACGGCGGTATCTATCACGATGCCGCGGTCGAGATCGTCCGGGTCGATTCGGAACGGGACGAAGCCGACGTGCTGGCGGCGATCGCGAGCGTCGACGGGATCCTCGTCGCGCCGGGCTTCGGCGAGCGCGGCGTGCGCGGGAAGCTCATCGCGGTGCGCTACGCCCGCGAACACAAGGTGCCGTTCCTGGGAATCTGCTACGGGATGCAGATGGCGTGCATCGAGTTCGCTCGCAACGTCTGCGGTTTGAGTGACGCGATGACGACCGAGGTGCAAGAGACGACGGCAAACCCGGTGATCGACTACATCCCCGAACAGCGCAACCTCGACATCAAGGGCGGCACGATGCGCCTGGGGGCGTACGACTGCGTGCTCGAGGAGAACTCACTGGCCGCACTTGCCTACGGCTCGGTCAAGATCAGCGAACGGCACCGTCACCGCTACGAATTCAATAATAAGTACAAAGAGCTTTTCGAGGAGCATGGCATGTGGTTCACCGGCCACCACCTGCTCGGCGCCTCGACCTCGCTCGTCGAAGTGATCGAGTTGCCACAACAGATGCATCCGTGGTTCGTCGGCACCCAGGCTCACCCGGAATACAAGTCGCGCCCGAACCGGCCTGCGCCGCTCTATCGCGACTTCGTCGGCGCGGCGCTGGCCCACGCGGGGGCGCGGGCCACGAGCGACGCCGCGTTCGTGCGGCGCTGAACCCAGCCGACCTCACCGTCGTCGTCCTGACCAAAAACGAGGCGGTTCGGCTCCCGCGCGCCCTGGCCGGAATCCCGTCCGGCGCACGGGTCTTCGTGCTCGATGCGCATTCGACGGACGCCACCGCGGCGATCGCGCGTGACGCCGGCGCACAGGTGGAAGTGCGGCGCTGGTACGGCTTCGTCGATGCCCGCCGCTACGCGCTAGCCCAGGTCCGTACCCCCTGGACGCTGATGCTCGATGCCGACGAAGCGATCGACGAGCGGCTCGCGAGCGCGCTGCTGGCCGCGCCCGGTGACGTCGCGGGCTACCGCCTGCGCCGGATCACCGCGCTCTGCGGCGTCCCGATCCGCAGCGCCGGCTGGTCGAACGAGCGGCTGATCCGGCTCTTCCGCACCGATCGTGCCAGCGTCACGGCGCATAGCGTCGGCGGCGGGGCGGACCTGCACGAGCGCTGGACCGTCGCGGGTCCGACGGCCGATCTGCCGGGGGCGATCTTGCACGACTCCTACCCGACCCTGGCGTCGTATTGGGAGAAGTTCGACCGCTATACGTCGCTGGAGGCCGGCGCCATCGGCGGTTCGCCGCTGCGGCTGGTTCGCGCCGGGTTCGTCGGCGCGGCCCGGGTCCTGTGGGCGCTGCTTCGCTACGGCGGCTGGCGCGACGGGAAACTCGGCTTCTTCGTCGCCTTCGCGTCGGGCTGGTATCCCGTGGTCGTGCAATGGAAAGCACTGCGCGCGCGATGAGCCGGCCGCGGGTTGCTTTGGACGTGCGCGTCACCTCGCACATGTCGGCCGGGATGATCCGCTACGTCCGCGAACTTGCAGCCCGCCTGCCGGTCGTGGCGCCGGATCTCGAGATCGTTCCGATCGGGCGCGGCGACAACTTCGATCTGGCCGAGCAGGTCGGACTCCCGCTGGCCGCGCGGCGCGGCGGCGTCCGGCTCGTGCATCTGCCCACGCCGTTCGTGCCCCTGCTCGTGGGCACGCCGTTCGTCGTGACGATCCACGACCTCATCGACTTGCGCTACCCCGAGTTTGCCAAACGCAGCGTCGGCCCGTATTACCGCTATGTCGTCGGCAGCGTCGTGCGCCGGGCGCGCGCCGTCATCACCGACGACGCGGCGACCGCCGGCGACCTGCAACGCTTTCTCGGCGTCGCGCGCGGCAAGATCAGGATCGTTCCGCTCGGTGTCGACACGGGACGCCGCACGCCCGCGGTGCGCCGTGCGCGGCCCTACTTTTTCAACGTTGGGAACCACCGGCCGCACAAGAATCTGGCGGCGCTCGTGCGCGCCTGGTCGACGCTTCCGGCAAACCGGGCGGCCGATTTGTTCTTCACGGGTCGCGACGATGTCGAACTCCTTCCGCGGCAGCGGCCGGACGACGCCGGCGAGGTGCGGTTTCTGGGCGATCTGAGCGAGCGCGATTTGGAGGCCCATTATCGGGGCGCCATCGCGTACGTCCATCCCGCCTTCGTCGAGGGGTTCGGCTTGCCCATGCTCGAGGCGATGCGGTCCGGAACACCCGTGATCGCGAGCCACGGCGCGTTGCCCGAAGTGCTCGCCGCGCACGCGTTCGCCTTCGAGAACGACGACATCGACGAGCTGCGCGCGCTGCTCGTGCGCGCGCTCGACGAACGCGAGCGCTTTCGCACGGTTGCGGAAGCCGCGCGTGCCTCGACCGCCTATCTCACCTGGGACCGCACCGTGCGCGCGACGGCCGACGTCTACCGCGAATTCCTTTTATGATCAACGTCGCGATCGATGCGCGGGTCACGCCGCGGATGTCGGCCGGCACGCGCGCGTACCTGCGCGAACTCCTGGCCCGGCTCCCCGCGGTCGCCGGAGAGTTGCGCTTCGCGCCGGTCGGGTCAGGCGCGAATTTCGGCCTCGACGAACAACTGCGCCTGCCGCGCGAGATCGCGAGGTTGCGGCCGCGACTGGTGCACTATCCGACCACGTTCGCGCCGGTCGTGCGCCGGCGTCCGTATGTCGTGACCATCCACGACCTGATCCATCTGCGCTACCCCGAACTCTTCGGCCGCGCGACGGCTGTCCACTACGCGCTCGTCGGGCGTCCCCTGGCGCGCGGTGCCGCCCGCCTCCTGATGGGCGACGAGCGCACCGCCGGCGATTGCGCGCGCTTTTTCGGCGTGCCGCGCGAACGCTGCCGCGTGGTCCCGCTCGGCTACGACGCCGCGTTGCTCGAAGCGGTCGAACCGCTGGAGCGCGCGCGCCCTTTTCTGTTGTTCGTGGGCAATCATCGCCCGCACAAGGATCTCCCCGTGCTGCTCGGCGCTTGGGCGGCGCTCGCGCCCGGGGTGCTGCTCGATGTGCTGCTGACCGGTCCGGACGAGCCGGCGCTGCGGGCACGCTATGCGCGGCCGGGCTGCGAAGTGCGGTTTCTCGGAGAACTCAGCCCGCGCGAGCTGGCGCGGCACTATCGTAGCGCGCTCGCGTACGTCCACCCGGCGCGCTGTGAAGGCTTTGGGATTCCGATGCTCGAGGCGGCCGTCGTCGGTACGCCGGTGATCGCCAGCGACGGGGCGGTGCCGGCGATCGTCGCACGCTATGCTAGCGTGTTTCCCGCCGGCGACGTGCGGGCCCTCGGCGTGCTGCTGAAGTCGCTCCTCGCCGACCCGGCGGCCGCACGCGCGCGCGCCGCCGAGGGCGTGCGACCTCTGCGCGCGTATACTTGGGACCGGTTCGCGGCTTCGACCGCCGCCGTGTACCATGAGGTCTTGGATGGGTAGGAGTTCACGATCGATCGCCGCGCTGCTGATCGGCTGCACGCTGGCGTGGGGCCTGCCCGCGTTCGGCGCGCCCGCGCCGAAGGCGAACGAACCGCCCCAGCGAGCGATCGCGATCGCCATCAACGGTCAGGCGCTCGCGCGCGACCCGTCCCCGCGCATGGTCGCGGGCCGTTTGCTGGTTCCGGTCGTGCGGATATACAGCGCACTCGGCATCGCGGTCACGCGCGAGGGCGACGACATCGCTGCACAAGTCCCCGGGGGCACGGTCATCACGCTGCATATCGGTTCTGCGATCGCGCAGATCGGCGATCGGCCCGTGACGATGCAAGGGCCCGCGGTCGAAATCGACGGCGCGACCTACGTTCCGTTACGGTTCGTCGCCGATTCGCTCGGCGCGCAAGTGAGTTACAATTCGCGCGCCGCGCGGGTCGACGTCATCTCGGCACTCGTCGGGCGCACGCCGCAACTCACGCGCGATGCCGGGAACGGCACGACGCAAGTCGTCGGAACCGTTTCGGCGGTCGATCTGAACTCGGCGCCCGAATCGATCACGGTCGTGCGCGGCGACGAGGAGCGCACGATTGCGATTACCTCGGATGCGAAGATCGTCGTACAAGACGTCGTGACCAAGACCAACACCGATGGGACGCTCAACGACGTTCATCCCGGTGACGCCGTCTCGGTATTCATCACCCGCAGGGGGAACGTGGAACAGTTGATCGACCGTTACGCGTCGCGCTCGGGGACGGTTGCCGCGGTTTCGCCGACGGCCGTCGTCCTGCAGAACGGGTACGTCGTGAGCCCCGACCGGCAAACGGCGATTGCGCTCAACGGGCAAACCGCTGCGATCGGCGATCTCAAGGTCGGCGACGCGCTCACCGTGCGCTCCAATCCCGACACGGGCGAGAAGCGCGAGATCATCGTGTCGCGCGCGGTGGCCGCAACTCCGCAGGCCACCGGGGCGACCGAGATCACGCGCTTCAGCGTCAACGCGCGCGGCGCGCTGCGGGCCGGCGACACCTTCGAGGTCACCCTCATCGGGACGCCCGGCGGCAAGGCCAGCTTCAACGTCGGAACCTATCTCCAAGGCATCCCGCTGAACGAAACGACGCCCGGAACCTATGTCGCGAAGTACCAGATTCCCAGCGGCGTCAATTTCGGGTCGACGCCGATCTACGGCCGTTTGACGGCGAACGGCGGCGCGGCACCACGCGCCCAGGCGCCGTCGCTCGTCGCCGTGTCCACGACGCCGCCGCAGATCACCGATGTCGCGCCGCCCAGTGGTCAGACGGTGAACAACGACCGGCCCAACATCTTCGCAACGTACGCTTCACCGACCAGCGTCGAGATCAACCCCTCGAGCGTGACCATCAACCTGAACGGCCTCGACGTAACGGCCTCGGCCGTCCGCACGTCCAGTTTCATCACCTACACGCCGGCCGTTCGCTTACCCGACGGCACCGTGACCGTCCGCATCAGCGTCTCCGATTTTGCCGGCAACCGCGCCGAGCGTTCCTGGTCGTTCACCATTCGCACGCACTAGCCGCAGCGCGGACCGCCCGGGTTCGCTTCGAGAGCGAGAGGAAATGAGTACCGATTCGAGTTGCCTATTCTGCAAGATCGTCCGGCGTGAGATCCCCGCCGGGGAGCTTTTCCGGGACGACAACGTCGTCGCGTTTCGCGATCTCAATCCCCAGGCGCCCCACCACGTCTTGGTGATTCCAACCCAGCACGCCGCCAACCTCAGCCGGTTCGTGGCGACGGCCAGCGCGCACGCCGCGCAGCGCATCCTGCAAGTCTGCGGCGAGATCGGACAAGAAGTTGGGCCGCAAGGCTACCGGGTGGTCACCAACGAGGGCGGTCACGGCGGCCAGACCGTCGAGCACCTCCATTTTCACGTTTTGGCGGGCCGCTCGATGAGCTGGCCCCCCGGGTAGGGCATTCGCGACTCCGTCGTTTGACGGTGGGGCTTGGCTGTGGTACGGTTCTCGCCGGGCCTTTTCGAAGGCTACGGAACGGCGCATGTGCGCCGGGCGAAGGGAGGGTTGTTCGTGGAAGTACGAGTTGCACCGGGCGAGACCATCGAGAGCGCGCTGCGCCGTTTCAAGAAAGCGACGCAAAAAGCCGGCGTTCTCGCCGAAGCGCGCAAGCACGAGCACTACGAAAAACCGAGCGTTCGCCGCAAGAAGAAGTCCGCGGCCGCGCGGAAGCGCCGCGCGTAAGCCAACTGCCGAGTTTCCAGAGAGAAGGCGCCCGCTCCGGGCGCCTTCGCTCTTTCGAAAAAACGTAAGATCGCTTACGGCAGACGAACTGCCGCCCGGGTACGATGGCGGCATGAAATTCTTTGCAGCCTCGCTTGCAATCGCTGCGGTCCTCGCCGTTGCAAGCCCCGTCCTCGCCGATGACTCGGCTCCTTCCGTCGTCTGTCATGTCCCGGCCACCGGGGAGCACACGACGGCCGTCGCAACCCTCAAGGACAATTCGACCGTCAATCTCGTCTGCGTGCCGGCTCAAATGATGATGGAACCGGGGATGCGCAAGATCGGCCGAGTCGCGGCCAAGCGTCGTGCGTACGGGCCGAATATCGACGGCATGAGCACGGCCGAATCCGTGGACGCGGCCTGGAAGAACTACGTCGACCACCTGTTCTTCATGTAGCACACGTCCCGAGCCCGCCCGCCGGAGCGGATTCGCGACCGGCGGGGGGTAAAGATGGGCCGTTGTGAGTCTCAAAGATACGATCAGTGCGGATCTCAAGGATGCGATGAAGAGCCGCGACCAAGTGCGGCTCGACACGCTTCGCTCCGCCATTTCCGCGTTTACCTACCGCCGGGTTGAAGCCGGCCACGATCTGGCCGAGAACGAGTTGCTCGCGGTCGTGCAAAAGCAAGTCAAACAACGCAACGACTCGATCACGGAATACGCCAAAGCCGGGCGGACGGATCTGGTCGAGCGGGAGACCCGCGAGCGCGATATCCTGGCGGCCTATCTCCCGGCGCAGAAGTCGGCCGGCGACGTGCGCGAGATCGTCCGCTCGATCATCGCCGGCTTGCCGGCCGACGGGCGGACGCAGGGCGCCGTGATGAAGGCGGTGATGCCGGCGCTCAAGGGTCAGGCCGACGGCAACCTCGTGCGCCAGGTCGTCACCGAGGAGTTGGGCGCGTCGTAACCTTGCGCCGGGCGCACCGGTAGGAACCGGCGTGATCCGTCCGTCCTTCGACCAGCTCAGGATGACAGCAGCGCTCGTCCTCATCGGCTTGGGCCTCGCCTGCTCGGCCGCGCATGCGGCCGGGGGGGCTGGTTCACGCGTCGTCGTCGTGCCGATCGCGGGGACGATCGACGACGGGATGGCGCATCTCGTGGCGCGCGCCGTCGACCAGGCCCGGGCGGAGCATGCGGCGGCGATCGTGCTGGACGTCAACACCTTCGGCGGTCTGGTCTCCGCGGGGACCGAGATTCGCGACGACTTGCTCGCATCACCCGTTCCGGTCTACGCCTGGGTCGATCGCCGCGCGTGGTCGGCCGGTGCCCTGGTCACCCTGGCGGCGTCGCGGATCGCGATTGCGCCCGGTGCGAGCATCGGTGCCGCCGAGCCGATTCCAGCCACGCCGAAAACCGTGTCGGCACTGCGGGCCGAATTCGAGTCGACGGCGGCGCGCGAACATCGTGTGCCGGCGATCGCCGGAGCAATGGTGGACGCGACGCTGGAGGTTCCCGGTTACAAGACGGCGGGCCACATCCTCACGTTGACGGCCGACGACGCGCTGCGCGCACGGTACGCCGATGCGATCGCGCCGACGCTCGACGATGCGCTCGCGGGCTTCGGCCTCGCGCACGCCACGACGGAATCCGTCGGCTACACGTTCGCCGAGCGGGTCGCGCGCTTCGCCACCGATCCGGCCGTCAGCGGTATCTTACTCTCGCTCGGGTTTCTCGGCCTGTTGATCGAGATGCAGACCTTGCACGGCATCGCGGGCACGATCGGGGTGCTCTCGCTGGGACTCTTTTTCGGCACGCACGTCTACGACGGGTTCTCGAACGGCGTCGTGATCGCGCTGGCGCTCGCCGGCGTGGTCGGAATCCTCATCGAGTTGCACGTCTTTCCGGGGCACGGCGTCTCGGGCTTCGTCGGGATCGTCTTCCTGCTGGCTGCCGTCGTGCTCGCGTTCGGCTTGCCCTTCGTGTTCGTGGCCGCGCAGTCGCTCGCGACGGCGATCGTGCTCACCGCGATCGTGTTCGCGCTCGTCGTACGCGCCGTTCCCGAGAACGCGTTCCTGCGCCGTTTGGCGTTTTCGGAGACGCAAGGTTCGGAGTATGTCGCCTCGGCCGATCACCGCACGCTCGTGGGGCGCGACGGCTGGGCGACCTCGTATCTGCGCCCAGCCGGGTTCGCGTCGATCGACGGGCAGCGCATCGACGTGCTGACGGAAGGCGATTTCGTTCCGGCCGGCTCGGCCGTCATCGTGACGCGCGTCGAAGGCGCGCGCATCTTCGTGCGCCCGGTCGACGCACGCGACCGTGAAGGGGGAGGTTCCCGCGCATGATCGTCGGGTTTTTCGGCGGCGTGGTCATCGTCGCGCTGGTCATCGTGCTGTGGATCTTTCTCTACTACTTCCCGCTGGGGTTGTGGGTGCGGACGATCGCTGCCGGCGTACCGCTCTCGATCCTCTCGCTCATCCGCATGCGAATCATCGGCGTGCCGGCCGGCGTGATCGTCGCCAATTACGTGCGCGGGCGCAAGGCCGGTCTCGAACTGACCGTCGACCAATTGGTATCGCATGTCCTGGCGGGCGGTAACGTCGAGAACGTCACGCTCGCGATGATCGCGGCGCAGCGCGCGCAGATTCCGCTCGAATGGCAACGCGCTGCAGCGATCGATCTTGCGGGGCGCAACGTGCTCGAAGCGCTCCAGACCTCGGTAACGCCGCGCGTCATCGAAACGCCCGTCTTTCAGGGCGTGGCGCAGAACGGCATCCAACTCAACGTCAAAGCGCGCATCACGGTTCGCAGCAACCTCGACCGGTACGTCGGCGGAGCCGGCGAACCCACCATCGTCGCGCGGGTCGGTGAAGGCGTCGTGTCGGCCGTCGGTGCCGCGGTCGACCACAAGGAAGTGCTGGAATACCCGGACCGGATCTCCAAGGCCGTGCTCTCCAAGGGGCTCGATGCCGGGACCGCGTTCGAGATCGTCTCGATCGACATCGCCAACGTCGACGTGGGAAAAAATATCGGCGCCGAACTCCAGACGACGCAGGCCGAAGCCGACCGCCGCATCGCGCAAGCGAAAGCCGCGGAGCGCCAGTATGCCGCGCAAGCCGGCGAACAGGAGCAGAAGGCTGAAACGCAGCGGATGCGGGCCAAGGTCGTCGAGGCGGAAGCTGCGATTCCGCTGGCCATCGCGGAGGCCTTTCGCAACGGAAATCTCGGCGTGATGGATTACTACCGCCTCAACAACCTCAAAGCCGACACGGAGATGCGCGGCGCGATCGGCCAGAATCTTGACGATGCGAGCGCTCCGGCGGCAGCGCCGCCGCCGGGGGGGCCGGCACGTTCATGAACGCGTCCGCCGTTCGCGTTCGTGCGCTGCTCGCAGCTCCGGGATCGCTGGCGGCTGCGCTCGTGGTCGCCGAGATCCTGGCACCACCGCTTGCCCTGCGCCCCGCCCGGGAAGGCGCACAACCTCCGGCGCCCGCACCGCGTTCTACGCAGTGATGCCCACCCGTTCGCAAAGGAGCCCCGCCTGGCCGCACTGACCAGCGAACACCGGATCGACCTCACCGGCCTCGCCGACCACCTGCGTTTCTTCGGTCAGCACGATCGGAATTTGGGCGCGCTCGAGGCGCTCATCCCCGTCGTCTTGCGGCTCGACGGCGAATCCTTACGGGTCAGCGGAGATCGCGCCGCGGTCGAGCGCGCGACGCGCGTGATCGGCCGGATGCTGGACGCCGTCAACGAGGGGGCTCTGCTCACGCCGGACGATATCGCGCTCGCCGCGCGTTCCGATAGCGCCGACCGCATCCCGCCGACGCTGCTGGTGACCCAGCGCGGCAAGGATATCCGGCCCAAGACCGCGGGTCAGCGAGCATTCGTCGCGAGCATCACGGCGAACACGCTCTCGTTCGGGATCGGCGTGGCCGGGACGGGGAAGACGTTTCTCGCCATCGCGATGGCGGTTCGCGCCCTGAAGAACCGCGAGATCTCACGCATCATCCTCTCGCGTCCGGCGGTGGAAGCGGGCGAGAAGCTGGGCTTTCTCCCCGGCGATCTCAAGGAAAAAGTCGATCCGTATCTGCGCCCGATCTACGACGCGCTCGGCGAACTGCTCGAAGACGGCACGCTCGCCAAGTATCTCGAGCGCGGCACGATCGAGGTGGCCCCGCTCGCCTACATGCGCGGCCGCACGCTCTCCGACGCGTACGTGATCCTCGACGAGGCCCAGAATGCAACCCACGAACAGCTCAAGATGTTCCTCACACGCCTCGGTCCGGGCGCGAAGATGATCGTCAACGGGGACGTCACGCAGATCGATTTGCCCCGCGGTCAATCGAGCGGGCTACGCGAGGCCGAAGCCCTCTTTGCCGGCATCGACGACATCGGAATCGTCTACTTGACCGAAGCCGACGTGGTGCGCCACCCGCTCGTGGCGAAGATCGTTCGTGCCTATGCCCGTTTATCTGGCGAACGCGACCCGTAGCACGGGTCTCGATTTCGCCGCTCTCGAACGGAAGACCGAAGCGCTGCTCGCCGCACTCGGCGAAAGCGGTTCCTCGGTGTCGCTCTCGTTCGTCCGCGACCCGGCGATCCGCCGGCTCAATCGCGAGCATCGTGGCAAGGACGCACCGACTGACGTTCTCAGCTTTCCGCTCGTCGAGGCCGGGAACGCATACGCCGGCGCAGAGCGCTTGCTCGGCAACGTCGTGATCAGCATCGATACGGCGCGCCGCCAAGCCGCCGGCTACGACGCGTCGCTCGACCGCGAAATCGAACGACTGCTCATTCACGGGCTCTTGCATCTGCTTGGCCACGACCACGTCGAGTCCGGCGAACGGCTGCGGATGGAAACCGAGGAGCGGCGCTTGGCGGATGCGATCGGGATGCCGTGGCCGTACTGAACGCGAAGCGTCCCGCATGACCTTCCGCGTGCGAGCCGCCGCAACCGCCGCGGTGCTCGCGATCCCGCTGCTCGGCCTCGATTCCGGCGCGCCCGCGACCGCGCATCGCACGATCACGACCGCCTCGCCCGAGTCCCAGCGCTGGTTCGACGCCGGTCTGGCCCGGTTGTATGCCTTCAACATCGGCGAGTCGCGTGAGGATTTCGCGCGCGCGGCCAAGGCTGATCCGGGCGCTGCGATGCCCTATTGGGGGCTGATGGTCGTCGAAACGGAAGACATCAACCACCCGACGACGGCGGCGGGCGAGGTGCGTGCGCGTAGCGCTCTGGCGGCAGCCCGTGAGCGTCGCGCCTCGCCGCAGGAACGCGCGCTCATCGCCGCGACCGGGGTGCGCTTCACGACGCCGGGTCCGATGGATCGGAAGTACCGCGCGCTACGGGCGGCAATGCGCGCTTTCGTCGATCGCTATCCCGACGATCCCGACGCGGCCGACCTGGCGCTGGACGCCGGTTTGCTGGTGGGCGAGGACTTCAGCGACGCGACCGGCGACCTGACGGCGGAAGGCAAACGTATGGCCGCCGACGCGGAGCGCGCGCATGTCGTCGATCCCGGCAACCTCGGCGAGCACCACTTCGCGATTCACTTTTGGGAGCAGGCGAAGCAGCCGGCGCGGGCGCTTGCGGATGCGGACTACCTGGCGGGGCTCGCCTACGAACCGGGCGAGTCGCATTTGCCGCACATGGCCGGCCATATTTACGTGCGGCTGGGTGCGCTCGATCGCATGCTCGCCGTGAACCAGGTCGCGGTCGCGAACGACGCGGCGTATTTCGCGCAAGGCGACGGCAAGAGTCCCGGTCAGCAGTACATGCGGACCTATCACGACCACGACGTCGAGTTCATCGCGTACGGTTTGACGACGGTGGGTCTCGAGGACGAAGCGTTGGCGGCGGTCGCGCAAACGGATCCCCGGCTGCAGGCGCATACGGCGATCCGGCTCCACCGCGACGTTGATGCCCAGAGGATCGTCGCACCGGACGATCACTTCTCGCTCGGGATTCTCGCGCTGCGCGCCGGGAACTATGCCGATGAGCAAACCGAACGCGACGCACTCGCGAAGCAGGCCGATGCGGACCGGGTCGAACTCGCGTATCTCGACGGCCAGCGCGCGCGCGTTCTGGGCGATCCGGCGGCGGCGCTGGCGGCGTTCGCACGCGGGCTCCAGCTCGAGCGTGCCGGGTACATCGGTGACCCGCGCCATCAGTGGTGGGCACCGGTCGGCGAAGCGTACGGGGCCGAACTGCTGCGTGCCGGGCGCCCGGCCGAGGCGGAGCGCGTTTTCAACGACGAACTGAAACGCTTTCCTCACGATCCGCGCCTGCTCTACGGTGTCGTCGCCGCGCGCAAAGCCCAAGGTATCGACGACGCAACCGATCAGAGCGAACTCATCCGCACTTGGCGCGCCCCCGGCGCGATCACCCTGGACCAGTTGGGCTGACGCGCGTGAAACATCCACGACTCATCAAGGCTTCACCCTCGGTGAAGCCGGTGCGGGAGAGCGGGATTCTCGGGTCGTTCCATCACGCATTCGAGGGGATCATCTACGCGACACGCACGCAGCGCAACATGCGGATTCACTGGTTCGCCGCGGCGGCGGTGCTTGCCGCGACGCTGTTCCTGCATTTGCAGCGCCCATATGTGATCGGGATCGTCATCATGGTCGGGGTCGTGCTGGCCGCCGAGTTGTTCAACACGGCGATCGAGTCGGTCGTCGACCTGATGACCGTCGCGCACCATCCGTTGGCGAAGATCGCCAAGGATACCGCGGCGGGCGCCGTGCTCGTGCTCGCGTTTGCCGCACTGATCGTCGGCTACCTGACCTTCTATGAGGGGATTCTGGCGGGCGGCGATCGCGTCTACCGGGCAGCGCTCGGCCTGCCCGCCAACGCCGTACTGATCGCCCTGGTGATCGTCGGGATCGCGACGATCGTCACCAAAGCCCGCGCCGGGCACGGCTCGGCCCTCCAAGGGGGCGCCGTGTCGGGCCATGCGGCGCTGGCCTTCGCCGCGGCGACGTTCATCGCGCTCATGGGTCGAAACGCCCTGCTGGCGGGGCTGGCCCTGCTGCTGGCGCTGCTGGTGACCCAAAGCCGGGTCGAATCGGGGATCCATTCGGCCCGCGAGGTTTTCTGGGGCGGGCTGCTCGGCGTCGGGGTTTCCTATGCCATCTGGCTCGGTATTCACGCCCTCGCCTATGGTATAATCGGACCCGCTTGAGTACCGACCCGCTACCTGCGGCTTCCTCGAGGCGGGCAGCGCCGGCCGTTCGATGAGTCCCTACTGGCCCGAGATCGCCGCGCTCGTCGTTTTGATCGTTGCCGCCGCGTTCTTTGCCGCCTCCGAGGCCGCGATCGTCGCAATCGGCCGTATCAAAGCGCGCGCGCTCAACGAGAAGGGCGTGCCAAACGCCGACATCGTCCTGAAGCTCGTGACCGACCGCAACCGCACGCTCACGACGATCCTGATCGGCAACACGTTCGTGCTCCTGGCGGCGGACTCGATCGCAACCTACCTGTTTCTTGCCGAGGGCGTCCCGCACGCCGCGATCTGGTCGACGGTCGTGATGACGGTGCTGATCCTGCTCTTCGGCGAGATCATCCCCAAGACGGTCGCCGTCGCTGAGAGCGATCGTTGGGCGCTGCGCATCGCACCGCTGCTGCGCGCCGTCATTTGGTTCGCCACCCCGCTGACGGCCGCGTTCCTCGCGACGACCAGCGCCGTGGTCCGCGTTTTCGGCGGCCGCCCGCATGTCGGCCCGTACGTGACCGAAGAGGACATCCGAGCGCTCGTCGACGTGTCGGTCGAGCAGAACGTGCTGGAGAAGGAAGAATCGGTCCTGATCCACTCGATCATCGAGTTCGGCGACACGATCGCACGCGAAGTCATGACGCCGCGGACCGACATGGTGACGGTCGCGGTGTCGTCCTCCCCGCGGCGTGCGCTCGATCTGGTCATCGCCGAGGGCTACTCGAAGTTGCCGATCTACGAGGAGACGATCGACAACGTGATCGGCGTCGTCCACGACCGCGAACTCTTGATCGCACTCGCCAATGGATCGATCGCGAACGCCTCGTTGCGCGCGCTGATGCGTCCGGTCGTCCATGTCCCGGAAAATAAGCGCGTCTCCGAACTCTTGCGCGAGATGCAACGCGGGAAGTTCTCGCTGGCGATCGTGCTGGACGAATACGGCGGTACGGCGGGCCTGGTCACGATGGAAGATCTGCTCGAAGAGATCGTCGGTGAGATTCGCGACGAGCACGACGAGGGTGAAGAAGAACCGATCCGGCGAATCGCCCAGGACGAATCCGTGGTCGAGGCCGGCACGAACATCGAAGACGTGAATGCCGAACTCGGGCTCGATCTGCCGCACGAAGAATTCGAGACGATCGGCGGTTACACGGTGGGGCTTTTCGGGCGCCTGCCCCGCGAAGGGGAAGAGATCGATGCCGGGAACGGCGTGAAACTGCGGGTCGACCGGACGCGCGGCCGCCGGATCCTCGCCGTCCGCGTGCTGACCAACGGAAAAGCACACGAACCCCCCGACGCTCTGGAGATGCCCAATGGTGATGCGCGACCCGTCTAGCGTTTTCGCGGCTGCGATGGCCGCGCGGCGGGCGGCCTACGCGCCCTACTCGCAGTTTCTCGTCGGTGCCGCGCTGCTCGGCCGTGATGGCCGCCTGTACACGGGTGCGAACATCGAAAACGCGAGTTACGGACTCTCGATGTGCGCCGAACGCGTCGCCCTCTTTACCGCCGTTTGCGCCGGTCAGCGCGCCTTCGAGGCGATTGCCATCGCCGGACCCGATGGCGTGAAGACGATGCCCTGCGGCGCGTGCCGTCAGGTGCTCTCCGAATTCGGGCTGCAGATGCGCGTGATCTATCAAGAGTCCGGACAGCTCAAGATGACCTCGCTCATGCAACTCTTGCCCGAGGCGTTCACGCCGCAAGTCTTGCACGAAGCCAATCCCGCCGAGCGAGGGATGCGCTGACCCCGCGAACCTACACCGCGGATGCCATCGTCTTGCGCTCGCGCAATCTCGGCGAAGCGGACCGGATTTACACGCTCTTCACGTCGACGAGCGGCAAGCTGGATGCGGTCGGCAAGGGCTCGCGGCGGCCCAAGAGCCAGCTCGGCGGCCGCTTGCAGATCCTGACCGAGGCGACACTGATACTCCACCGCGGCCGAAATCTCGACGTGATCTCCTCGGCCCAGATCGTGCGCAGCCACTGGCTCGCCCTCGTCGAACCCGACCGTTTCGCGTCCGCCTCACTGCTCGCGGAGATCGTCGACGCCTTCTGCGAGCCGGATCTGGCGATCCCGGATATCTACGCGCTGCTCAGCGGTGCGGCCGCCGCGCTGGCCGCCTCGAATGCCCCCGGGAGCCTGGTCCCGCGCTTCGAGTTGCGCTTGCTCGACGCGCTGGGGTTGGCACCGCCGGCGGATCGCTGCGTGCGCTGCGGTGTGGATTTCGACGAGCACGGCGCCTGGCTCGACGTCGACGCCGGAGGCCTCGCCTGCGAGCGCTGCGGTGGAGCGCGCGGCGACGCGAACCGGCTCGACGCGGCCGATATCGCGAACTTTCGAGCTGTCGGCGCGCCTCGCGGGGGACCCGTCGCGGCCGCTACGCTCGCGACACCGCGCACGGCGCGTGCCGTCGACGAACTGATCACCTACCACCTGGGCAAACGGCCCAAGTCGCGCGCCCTGCTCGGTAGCGGCCTGGGCGCCGGGTAGCAGCATGCCGGTGGAATCCGTGATCGCGCTCAACGTCGGCGAGCGCCGCATCGGCGTGGCGGTCAGCGACCCGCTCGGCACGATGGCCCTCCCCTATGAGACGATCGAACGCCGCAACCTGCGCTCAGACGTGGCCCGCATCGTCGCGATCGCCGGCGAGCGACTGGCTGCGACGATCGTCGTGGGCGATCCGCTCACCATGGCCGGCGAACGGGGACTCGCCGCGCAGAAGATCGACGCGTTCGTCGCACACTTGGCGCGGGCATTCGACGGCGCGATCGAGCGCGTCGACGAACGCCTGACCACGGCCGCCGTCCAGAAGCAACTGATCGGAGCCGACGTTTCCCGCAAGAAGCGCAAAGCCGTCGTCGATCAACTGGCGGCGGCCCTGATCCTCGAGTCCTACCTCGCCCGGCAGCGCGCGCGATGAACCGCGTGCGCAAAGCGCTCGTCGACGCGGCGGTCGCGATTCTGGTCACGGTCGCGGTCGTCGTCAGCGCGTCTGCACTCTGGTTTCGCTACGCCGTCTACGGGGATCGGACGCTGCCACGGCAAGCGACGAGCGTCGTCGTCCCGCGCGGCAGCACGTTCAGCGACGTGGTCGGCATCTTGGAACGCAACGCCGTCATCGCGCAGCCCTGGGCATTTCGCATCCTCGCGCGTATCCGGCACGACGAGGGTGCCGTCGAGGCCGGCCAATTCAAATTCTCCGCTCATCGGACGAGCGATGAGATCTTGCGCCAGCTCATCTCGAGCGGCGGCCAGACCGCGGTCTGGGTGACGATCCCCGAGGGCTACACCGACCGTCAGATCGCCCAGACGCTGGCCGCGCATCATCTCGGTAACGAGCGCGCGTTCGCGGCTGCGTTCGCCCATACAGGGCTCTCGCTGGGCGGCTCGCGGACGCCATCGCTGGAGGGCTACCTCTTTCCGAGCACTTACCTCTTTCCGCTCGGCTCCACGCCCGCGGTCGCCGCCAAGATCATGACCGATGAGTTTCTGACCCAACTCCCGCCAGACGCCCAAGCAGCAGCGCGGGCACTCGGCCGCACGCTACCCGAAGTCGTCACCGTCGCCTCGATGGTGGAGCGTGAAGCCAAAGCCGATGACGAGCGTGCTCTGATGGCCGGCGTCTACTACAATCGTCTGCGGCTGGGGATGCCGCTCGAAGTGGACGCGACGATCGAGTACATTTTTTCCGAACACCACGACGTGATCACCAAGCGGGACTTGGCCATCGATTCGCCCTACAATACCTACGTTCACCCGGGCCTGCCGCCCACGCCGATCGCGAATCCCGGAAAACCCTCACTCGACGCCGCTTTTGCACCGGAGCGCTCCGACTATCTGTACTACGTGTACAAGGGCGACGGGCACCACGCGTTCGCGAAGACCCTCCAAGAGCACAACGCCAACGTCGCGCGCTACGAAAAGTAGGAGACCATCATCGACGCCTCATCCAACGGTAACGGGTCCGATTCGAACGGCAGCGCGCCGCTCGAACTGCGCGACGTTTTGGTCATCGAGACGACGGACGGCAAACAGATCGAATTCGAGGTCGTCGGCCTGGTCGAAGACGACGAGAATAATGCGTATGCCGTGTGCTACAGCGAGAAGGCCGACGAGTTCGTCGTGACCGACAACGCCGGCACGCTGCTCGACGACGACGATCTCGCGCAAGAGATCTTGGACGATTTTTTCGTCCTCGCCGAAGAAGCCAAACCCGAGGAGGGGAACACGTAGGCCCGGCCGATGCGGTCCGGAGCCGGCGCGTGTTCGCGCCCGGCGCCCGGTTTCGCGGCAAGCGCACCCTGATCGCGGGGGTCGGTTCGAGAGGGTGCCCGCCGACGGGGAGTGAACCGAATCGCCTCCGGAGAGATGGCCGAGTGGCTGAAGGCGACGGTTTGCTAAATCGTTATACGGATAACACCGTATCGAGGGTTCGAATCCCTCTCTCTCCTCAGAATTCACGCCGCAGACGTGATCTCGAGGCACCGTTCGCGCTGCGGCGTGAGTGCCGGAGGGGGACGGTTGTCGCTTTCGGTTGTGGCTTTTGGGTTACGGCCTTATGGCGGCGGCGAGGATGTCGGGTGAGGCGTGCGCTTCGAAGCGGGCGAAGTTTTCGCTGAAGAGGCCGGCGAGTTTGCGTGCTTGGGCGTCGTAGGCGGCTTTGTCGGCCCAGGCTCCGCGCGGATTGAGCACGTCGCTCGGCACGCCCGGCACGCTGGTGGGGATCTCGAGCCCGAAGAACGGCTCTTTGACGAACGGCGTCCCCGCGAGGCGGCCGCCGATGGCGGCATCGACCATCGCGCGCGTGAAGGCGATCTTCATCCGGCTTCCGACCCCATAGGGTCCGCCGGTCCAGCCGGTATTGACCAGCCAGCAGGTGACGTCGTGGGCGTCGATGCGCTCGCCGAGCAGGTTCGCGTATGCCGTCGGATGATGGACCATGAACGGGGCGCCGAAGCAGGTCGAAAAGGTCGCGGTCGGCTCGGTGACGCCGCGTTCCGTGCCGGCGACCTTCGCCGTGTAGCCCGACAGGAAGTGGTACAACGCTTGCGCCTTCGAGAGCCGCGCGATCGGCGGCAGCACGCCGAACGCATCGGCGGTCAGCATGACGATCGCGGTCGGATGACCGGCCATTCCGCTGGGTACGATGTTGGCGATGTACGAGATCGGATACGCCGCCCGGGTGTTCTCGGTCAGGGCTTGCGAATCAAGATCGAGTTCGCGCGTGTGGGGATCAATGACCACGTTTTCGAGTACGGTGCCGAAGCGGTGCGAGGCGTCCCAAATTTCGGGTTCCGCCGACTGTGAAAGTTTGATCGCCTTGGCGTAGCAGCCACCCTCGAAATTGAAGATACCGTCGGCCGACCAGCCATGTTCGTCATCGCCGATGAGCGGGCGGCTCACATCCGCGGAGAGCGTCGTCTTGCCGGTCCCCGAGAGGCCGAACAGGATCGCAACGTCCCCGTTCTCACCGACGTTCGCGGAACAGTGCATCGAGAGCACGTTGCGTAGCGGCATCAGGTAGTTCATCAACGTGAAGACGGACTTCTTGATCTCTCCCGCGTAGCGCGTCCCGCCGATCAGCACGAGTTTTCGCGCAAAATTCACCAGGATGAAAGTCGAGGATGCCGTGCCGTCTCGTTCCGGCTCGGCGGTGAAGAGCGGGGCGTCGATGACGGTGAACTGCGGCGAGAAATCGTCGTCGCCGGTTGCACCCTCGATGAAGAGATCGCGCGCGAACAGACTGTGCCAGGCGAACTCGGTGACGACCCGCACCGGCAAGCGATAGCGCGGATCGGCGCCGACGTAGCAGTCCAGCGAGTAGACATCCTTGCCGGCGAGATACCCCCCGACGCGGGCGAGCAGCGCGTCGAAGACGGCCGGCGCGATCGGCTTGTTCGATTTGCCCCAGTCGATATGGGTCTCGCTACCCGGCTCTTTGACGAAGAACTTGTCGTTGGGCGAGCGGCCCGTGTGCTGTCCGGTCTCGGCGACCAGTTGCCCCTGCGCGCCGAGCACCGCTTCGCCGCGCCGCAGCGCATGTTCGTAGAGTTCCGCGACGCTCAAATTGCGGTGCACGTGCTCGACGCGCCCGAGGCCGAGCAACGTCAGGTCGTCTTCGAGCCGCTTCGAGTAATTCGGAATGGTGAGGATAGAACGCTCCTTGCAGGGGCCGGAAGTGACGGGGGTTCGCTCAGGGTGCGAGCGAACCCGCTGCCGATGATGGCCGCCGATCCGCCCGCCGTCGCTCCCACGCCGTACGTCGGCCCGCGGGGATTGCTCGAACTCGACTGCGCGACCGGCCAAGCGCGCCGCACGGAGCTGCCCGTTGCGATCTTCGACGACGCAATCGGCGGCGTCGGCCTCGCGCTTCGGCTCCTTGCCGACGAGACGGCCGACCCGAAAGCGCTGGTATTCGCGGCCGGACCCTTCGGCTCGACGCCGGTCCCGGCCGGCTACGCCCACGCCTATGCCGTGCGGCTGCAGCAAGGCCGGCTCGCGGCCGGCCTTGCTGCCAGCCACTGGTCCGCGACCCTGCGCCGCTGCGGCCTCGCGGCGCTCGTACTGCGGGGCCGAGCCCCGTTCCCCGCCCTGATCGTCGTCGATTCCGACCGGGTGGCCATCGAAGAAGCGGGCTGGCTCCCGGCCGGGGACCCGAAGGCCGTCGTGAAATCCGTGCGCAAGCGTCTGGTCGACCGGACGGCGCGGGTCGTCACGACCGGCGTGGACGGCAGCCTGGACGCCGCGCTCGGCCAGAAGGGTGTGGTCGCGATCGCGGTTCGCGGGCGCGGTGCGGTTGCCGTCGCCGAACCCGCGGCCGTCGCCGCGCAGGTGGCCGGCTGGCGAACCCGGCTCCTCGCCGCACCCGCGCGCTCGGAGCGCGCGCGCGAGCGCTCCGCTCACGTCGAGTTGCGCGCGGGCTGCGCGAGTTGTCCCGTGCAGTGCGAGCAGATGTACGTCGTTCGCGAACGCACCCTGCACGCCGGCGCGGCCGCAGCGTCCGGCATCCGTGCGCGACCGACCGCCGATGAGCTGCTCTGGGAATCGCTGGTCTTGTGCCCTTTCGTACGCGGGGTGATCGACGATCCCGCCCGCGAGGGAGCAGCGTTGCTGCGGGCCGTCAACGGAGGGCGCGCCGATGCCGCGCTGCTTCTCGCGGCGGCTGCGCGCGCGCACGCACGTTGGGACGCGCTGTGCGGAGAAGCAGGCTGATTGTACCAGCGCGCAAGTGCGAAGATTTCTTAACGGTGAACCAAATGCCGAACCGCAGGGTTGTCCGTTCGGAATCGGAAGCGAGCAAGCATGGCGACCGCCCCACGATCCGGTACTGCGCGCTCGAGCAGCGCCGGCGACTTCAAGAATCGGCGCGCGTATCCACGCCGCCGGCACACATATCCGGTCGCGTACGTCGATAACGGTGCGGGCCAGAAGCCGGCCTACGGTCTGGATATCGGCGGAGGCGGAATCTGCCTGCTCACGCAGGATCCGATCCCACCGGCCGTGCTCGATGACCTGGAGCTGTTCGTCATGATCGGCGACCGGAAGGTGCGCTTCGTCGCCGCCGGTTGCTGGGCGGTTCCGATGAACGTTCGCGGCGCGGTGCACTACCGCTACGGCTTGCGGATGAAGAACATCTCCGATCGCGACTGGGACTACATCATGGAGCACTCGCTCGACGGCGACGGCGGTCCCCGGCTCGCGCCCGGCACGATGCTCTCGCACGAGCAGCGCGATACGATCTTGCCGTTCGAGAAACAACACCGCATCGCCGAATCCCTGGCCTCCCGGCGCCGGCTGGACTATACGGGCCAGGCGCAGATTCCGGCCGTCGAATATACCCTGACCGGATACGAGATGCAGCGCGGGACGGCGTTCTACCGGCTGCAGGTGCGCAGCCGGATGAACGGTCCCGACCGCTCCTGGGCCGAACACCGCAGCACGGTGCTCGTCGCCATCGAGGGAGAAACCGTCAAGGTTCTCGACTAGAGAGCCCATGCGGCTTTCGGCTCTCGGCTTCGCCGGCGCACTCGCGCTGCTTGGGGCGTCGCACTCCCCCGTTCCGGTCGGCAGCTTCGCGAGCGGACCGAACGACGCGATCACCGACGTGGCGGGCGTGCGCGTCGGCCAGGTGACGAAGATCGAGGGCAGTGACGTGCGCACCGGCGCGACCGGGATTCTGCCCAGCGCCGACACCTGGAACGACCGCGTCGCGGCCGCGACCTACGACCTCAACGGCAACGGCGAGATGAGCGGCTCGCATTGGGTCAACCAAGCCGGCTTTCTGGAGACGCCGATCGTGCTCACCGACACGCTGGACGTGGGCCGCGCCGACGACGGCACGATCTCGTATCTCATGCAACGCTATCCGCATATCGGGCTCGACGACGATGTGCCGTTGCCGGTCGTCGCGGAGTGCGACGACCAGGGCTTCAACGACATCCGCGGCCGTCATGTCACGGCCGACAACGTCGCGACGATGCTCGCCGGCGCCACGAGCGGCGACGTTGCGCGCGGCGACGTGGGTGCGGGGACCGGGATGCACGCCTTCGGGTTCAAGGGCGGGATCGGTTCGGCTTCCCGTGTGCTGCCCGCGCCGCTGGGCGGCTATACGGTCGGCGTGCTCGTCAACGTGAACACGGGCTCGCGCGACGAACTGGTCATCGGCGGCGTGCACGTCGGGCGTCTGCTCGACCGCGAACTCTTGCCGGTCTTCCCGCACGCCTCCCTTGCTCCGGCCACCGGGCGCGCCGCCGACGGCAGCATCATCATCGTGATCGCGACCGACGCGCCGCTCGACCACAACGCGCTCACCGACCTCACCAAACGCGCGGTACTGGGGCTGGGCCGCACCGGGGCCACATCGCATGTCTCATCGGGCGATCTGCTCCTCGCGTTCAGCACGACGCATCGCTATCCGCGCGCCGGCGGGATCGCCGGCCCGGCCCTCGAGACCGACGAGCAACGCGTCGACGCGCTCTACACCGCGACCGCCGATGCGACCGAAGCAGCGATCGACGACGCGCTGTTCAGCGCGAAAACGCTGACCGGCGCGCACGGTGCGACGCTCTACGGGCTGCCCTACGAACGCGTCAAACCGCTCTTGCTCCACGCGCGTTAGCCTGCCCAATCGGAGAGGGGGAGATTCGAACTCCCGATACCTTGCGGTATGCTCGCTTTCCAAGCGAGTGCATTCGACCACTCTGCCACCTCTCCAGGCGGGGTGCGCGGGCCGCGACCCTGCTTATGGGGCTGGTGTTGGAGTTCCCTGGCGAGCGCTGCGCGCGGTTTTCGCCGCCTGCGCCAGCATGGCGTCGAAGATGCGCTCGCTCAGGCCGCCCCGGTAGAGATCCAGATGATCGCGACCCGGCACGAACGTGATCTGCGCGTCGCTTCCCAGGCCTTGCAGCTCCCGCGCGAGCAACTCGACCCCTTCGTTGAGGTGAAACGTATCGGCCGTGCCGACGACGATGTGGAGTTTCCCGGCGAGTTTCGGGCCTAGCGCGCCCCAATCGTTGCGCAGGATCGTCGCGATATCGTAGTGTTCCCAGGCCAGCACGACGGTCGGGTCGATCGCTCCGGTCGAGCGGTCGAACAGCGGTTCGGGGAGCCCGTCCTTGCCGCGCGGGCTGAAAACCGCATCAAACGAACCGAACTGGCCGGCTTGTGCGCCCTCGACTGATTCGAGTTCGACATACTCGCGCAGCGTCATCAACGCCCGGCCGTGGTAGCGCACGAGGTTGTACGGTTTGCCCGAGGCGTCGACGTACATGTTCTGCTTGGGGGCGCGCAAGAGATCGGGGCCGGTGAAATTGTGGAAGTCGACCGGATCGGGCGCCGTCGACCACGTGCCGCCGAAAATCTCGGGATAGGTGATTTGCAACCACAGCGTCGTCCAGCCACCCGAGGAATGCCCGGTGAGAAATCGTCCGCGCGCTTGCGCGATCATTGCCGGATAGCGCGCTTCGAGCGCCGGGATGGCTTCGGTCGTGAGCGCCGCGCCCCACGGACCATTATTCGCCGAGTCGGCGAAGACGCTATGGCCCAGCGGCACCTCGGGATCGAGCAACACGAAGTACATCGGCTTGTGAAGCGCGGCGAGCCGCGGCACGACCCGCGTGAGGTAGCCGGCGAGGGTCGAGCCATACCCGCCGACCACGAACGCGGTCGGGACCTTGCTTCCCGGCGCGAGGCCGGCGGGCTTGACGACGACCGCGTTGATCGTCACCGCGTGTCCGAGGAAGCGCGTGAGCTTGCTGCTCGGCAGGCGCAGCAGGTCGACGTTCGGCGGCGTCGCGAGCACGGGCGCGGGGATGATGCGATCCAGGACGAGCGCGGGAGTGGCGTCCGGCGCGAGCGTCGCGTGCGCGACGGGTCCGCCGAGGTCGCCCGGTTCGGGCTCGCCCGTGTAGGCGAAATGGCGGTTCACATCGAGCCATGCCGAAAAGGCGTAGCGCCCCGGCGGTGCGTTCGCGAGTGCCGACGGAAACCCGAACCGGTCGAGCGGCACACGCAGCGTTTGACCGGCCGCCGCATCCGGCACGTCGATCGAGGTAACGTAGACGCTACGCGGATCCAGGAAATCGAAATCGACGGGCTTGCCCGCGGCGGGTTCGTGCGTGCTCGCGAAGACGATCAGCCGGCCGCCGTGCGGTGCGGACACGCCCGCTCCCAGCGTCACCAGGATCGTACCCGGTGCCGCGGCCGGCGCGGAACGCGCGCCGCACAGCAGCAGCGCCGCACAGGCTACCAGGACGGTGGCGCGGCGCATCAGATGCGCGCGGGATGCCAAATGGTTTTCAGCTCGGTATAGGCGAGCACGCGCTCGAGATCGTCGTAGCGCGCGTCGAACCAGGCCTTGCGTGCGGCGCCCGCCTCGAAGTGGGTGCGTTTGACGTTTTCTGCGGCGAGCCGGCCGAGCAAAATCGCATCGGCCTCGCTCAATCCGGCAGCGGCGAGGGCGTTTACGTCCATGTGCCCGGCAAGGACCGGGAGAAGTTCCGCGCGCATGCCGGTGATCACGTTGGCAGTGCCGGCGGGCAGGTCGCTCGTCGCGAGGCATTCGGCGAACACGACGGCGGTCTTCGGATCGCGTTCCGAGGCCACCGCGACGACCGCGTTGCCGCTCACCAGCGGCGGAACGAGCAGCGTGACGAGCCCGAGCAGGGAAGGTTCGTCGGGCGCGGCGACCGCGACGATCCCGGTCGGTTCCGCGGTCGAGAAATTGAAGTGCGGGCCGGCCACCGGGTTGCGGCTCGACGCAAGCGCGAGGTACTTGTCGCACCAGCCCGCGTACCAAATCGTGCGATCGATCGCGGCCGAGACTTCGCGTTGCGCACCCTCGCCGTCGGTCGTGCCGCCGGCCAGGAGCTGGCCGGCAAGTTCCGCACGCCGCGCCTCCATCATCTCGGCGAGCCGGTAGAGCACCAGGCCGCGCAAGGCCGGTGCCTGGGCGTTCCACTTCTCGAATGCCGCGCGGGCTGCGACGACGGCATCGCGTACGTCTTTGCGCGATCCGCGCGCCACGTTCTCGCCCTCGACGAGATCGCTACGCGCCGATTCCGAGCGCACGAACGCGCCGTTGATGAAGAGCTTGTACATCTTGCGCACACCGACGCGCCGGCTCTCGTTGCTCATCGTCCGGGAACTTCGCAGACCGACTCCGCGGGCCTGCGAAGCGGAGATCTGTTGTTTAGCGGGACGGGGGGACGGGTACGGGTTTGGGCACTATGGCAGAATCGAAAAACGGGCATTCCAATCAGCCCTTCCTCAGCGATGTCAAGACGCTGCGCGACCGCGCGCGCAAGCACATCGAGCGGGGTGCGGTTACCGAGACCTACGAAGGCGACGTTGCCCAGACGATCGACCTCCTGCAGTCGGCGCTGGCGACCGAGATCGTGTGCATCCTGCGCTACACGATGCACGCCATCAGCGCGACCGGAATCGCCAGCGATTCCGTTAAAGAAGAATTCGCTCAACACGCGCGCGAAGAACAGGAACACATGCTCTCGATCGCCGAGCGTATCAACGAGCTGGGCGGGACGCCGAATTTCAACCCCGAGGGGCTCGCGTCGCGCTCCGCCTCGCAATACGCCGAGGGCGCAAATCTGGTCGACATGATCAAGGAAAACTTGATCGCCGAACGGATCGCAATCGACCACTATCGCGAACTTGTGCGCTGGTTCGCCCAGAAGGACCCGACCACGCGCGTGATGCTCGAACACATCCTTTCCGTGGAAGAGGAACACGCGAGCGACATGCACGATCTGCTGGTCGCTCACGAAGGCAGCCCGATACCCGCCCAGAAATAGGCCGTTCGCCCCGGCTTTGTTCGACGGAGGACCACGGCCGCATCAAGGAATTGGTTTGCGTGCGGCATGGACGCACGGCTTGGAACCGCGAGCGGCGCTTCCAAGGACACACGGATGTCCCGCTCGACGAAGAGGGCCGCGCGCAAGCGCAGGCCCTGGCGGCGTACCTCGCAGACGAGCGCTTCGATCTCGCGTTGGCCTCGGATCTCGCGCGGGCATGGGAAACCGCCGCCGCGATCGGCGCGGCCGCGGGGGTACGAGTGGAGCGCGAACCGCGCCTGCGCGAGATGCGCTTCGGAGACTGGGAGGGGCTGCGCTGGGATGAGATCGTCGCGCGAACGCCGGGCCTCGCACATGCGTCGGAAAAGGCGCCGCGCTCCTACGTCCCCAAAGGGGGCGAGGCGTTCGAGGACGTCTGCGCGCGCGTCGCGCCGGTGATCGCAGCGGTGGCGCAGCGGCTCCCGCCCGAAGGGCGGGCGCTGATCGTCTCGCACGCGGGCGTCATGCATGCCCTCTTGCGGGTCGCTCTGGGCGAAGCCGGCGCGGCGGCGTTGAACGTCACGTTCGTCCCGGCCGCCATCATGCGGCTGACGGGCTCCGGTTTGCCCGGCGCGCCGTGGAGCGTACTGCGAGTCAACGAGACCGCCGTGCCCGAATCCCGGCCGCCGCGCCCAGGGTCCGGCTCGCGTTGACGGGAACAGCCTGCGCGTGACGCTCGATACACGCCAGAACCGACTCTTGTTGCCGATCGGCGATCGCATGCCCGACGAGATCAACGTGATCGTTGAGATCGGCAGCGGCTCGCGGAACAAGTACGAATACAACAAGACGCTCGATATCTTCCAACTCGACCGCGCCCTGCACTCGCCGATCTTTTATCCCGGCGACTACGGCTTCGTGCCGCGCACGCTGGCGCTCGACGGCGATCCGCTCGATGTGTTGATCCTGGTTTCCGAGGCAACCTTCGCCGGTTGCCTGGTCGTCGCGCGGCCGATCGGACTGCTCCAGATGATCGACGACGGCAAGCCCGACGATAAGGTGCTCGCGGTCCCGGTCGGCGAACCCGACTATGCCGACGTGCACAACTACACCCAGATCTTTGCCCACCAACTGCGGAAGATCTCGCATTTTTTCGAGACGTACAAGCTGCTCGAGGGGAAGACGACCAGCATCGCCGGCTGGGCCGACGCAGCCGAAGCCCGCCGTATCATCATCGATTCGGCGCAGCGTTTCGACGATCAGTGAGCGCTCGCGGCCGGCCATGAGACAAAGGGAGTACGGGCAACGCGATTGAGGCGCAGGCACCCGCAGGTTACGGCCGAACCTGTGTGTCCCCCGTTTTTCAGCCGACGCTAAGGAAGTTGCTCGTGTCGAAGATTTCGGTAAAGAACCCGGTCGTCGAGCTCGACGGAGACGAGATGACCCGCATCATCTGGCAGTTCATCAAAGAGAAGTTGATCCTGCCGTATCTCAACGTCGAACTCAAGTACTTCGACCTTGGAATCCAGAACCGGGACGCGACCGACGATCGCGTGACTCTCGAGGCGGCCCGCGCGATCAAGCACTACGGCGTCGGCGTCAAGTGCGCGACGATCACGCCGGACGAGGCGCGCGTCAAAGAATTCGGCCTCAAGAAGATGTGGAAGTCGCCCAACGGGACGATCCGCAATGAACTCGACGGAACGGTGTTCCGTGAACCGATCATCTGCCGCAACATCCCCAAGCTCGTACCGGGCTGGACCGATCCGATCGTGATCGGCCGTCATGCTTTCGGAGATCAGTATCGGGCGACCGATTTCGTCGTGCCGGGCGCCGGCAATCTGACGATCACGTTCACTCCGGCCGACGGTTCGGCACCGGTGATCCGCGAGGTGTTCGAGTTTCCCGCCTCGGGTGTCGCACTCGCGATGTACAACCTCGACGAGTCGATCAAAGGCTTCGCGCGAGCGGCCATGAACTACGGTCTGCTGCGCGGCTGGCCGGTCTATCTCTCGACCAAGAACACGATTCTCAAAGCCTATGACGGCCGTTTCAAGGATCTGTTCCAAGAGGTCTTCGAGGCCGAGTTCGCAGCGCGGTTCGCCGAACGCGGGCTCACCTACGAACACCGGCTGATCGACGATATGGTCGCCTCGGCGCTCAAGTGGTCGGGCGCGTTCGTGTGGGCGTGTAAGAACTACGACGGCGACGTGGAATCCGACATCGTCGCGCAGGGCTTCGGATCGCTGGGTCTGATGACGTCGGTTTTGATGACGCCGGACGGTCAGACGATCGAAGCGGAGGCGGCGCACGGCACGGTCACGCGGCACTACCGCGAACATCAGGCCGGACGCCAGTCCTCGACCAACCCGATCGCCTCGATCTTCGCCTGGACGCGCGGCCTCGAGCACCGCGGGAAGATGGACGGCACGCCCGACGTCGTCGCGTTCGGGCAGACGCTCGAAGCCGTCTGCGTCGAAACGGTCGAGAGCGGCAAGATGACCAAGGACCTCGCGGTGCTGATCGGCCCGAATCAGCCGTGGCTCAACACGCAGGACTTTCTTTCCGCACTCGACGCCAGGCTGCGCAACCGCATGGGCACGCTCGTCGGCGCACGCTAGGGCAGCGCGACGAGCTGCGCCAAGTCCGGCGCGATCACGGTCTCGAGCCGCGTCAACTCGCGCTCGAAGTCGTCGGCGCCGCGGCGCGCGAGGCGGTCGTAGAGCGCCAGTGCCGTCGCGTGTGCGAGGATCGCCGCCCGGTACCACGGGAAGCCGACCGGCCGTTCCAGCCTGACGGCAATTCGCTCGTAGCGCACTTTGAGCCGTGCGCCCACGACGTGGGCGGCGTGAATCGAGAGCACGTAGTCGTGATCGCTCAAGTAGCTGACGAACGCTTCGGTCGGGACGGGCGACGCGGCGAGCGTGCCGCCGGCCGCAAGTAAGCCCACGTCGACCGGGTCGACCCCGGCGACGATCGCCGCCGCTTTGCACCACGCGGCAACCTTCGCCTCGTCACCGAGCGAGGGCGCGGCGTGCGCGCTCAAGAGCGTCGTGACGAACCGCGGCGTGCATCCGCGCGCGATCGCCTCCGCTCCCGAGAGGATGTGGTGCGCGCCGGTTCCGGCCACGCTCAATTCGTCGAAGAGCGTGCCGTCGTCGTGCCACTGGAACACGACGGTCTTCATGATGTCGTGATAGAGCGCCGCCGCGACCACGGTATCGCGGTCGATGGTGGCCCGGTCGAAGTACAGCCGGTCATAGGTCTGGGCGAATCCGACGGCGATCGACGCGTTGAAGTATTCGTGTATCGCCAGTCCACCCGGATAGGCATGGTGCGAATCCTCGCCCGAACCCGGCGTGGACCAAAACGGCTGAACGCCGTGCACCGCGCCGGGCTCGGTTCCGGGCGGAAAGAGGCCGCTCACGGGGGCGTCCGCCGCCACGAAGCCCGCGCGGGCGAGTTCGTCGCGGACGGCGCTGCGCGCCGCCGCCGAAGGATGGCGCACGGCATACTCAGCTTGCGGCGCGTCGATCAGCGCGAGGAGCGACTCGCGCAGCCCGGCGTCGTCGAGCGTTCGCGCGAGCGCAGTCACGTGGGCGTAGGTCGAGCGCGCGAGCGGAGCGTTGCGCGCCAGCAGCGCCGCGCGGGCGTTGCCACGCGAGAGGTTCCCGAACGCAGCCGGCAGCGCCGCGTCGGCGCCGTCGGCGAGCGCCGGTGCGCCAACCAAGAGCGGGCTCGCCGCAGCGGCCAAAACGCCGAGAAACGATGCTCGATCGAAGAGCGGCGCGCACGAGCCGCCGGCTGAATCGGAAACGCACATACGAGCGCTTTCGTTGGGCGTCGGGCTAGTCCCACGCTCGCCGGAAGGTCGCGAACATGTAGGGATAATCGCCATAGAACCAGTTACGAAAGCTGCGCCGCACGAGCGCGCGGGCGGTCACCGGCGACGCCCCCTTCAAGACGAAATGGGTGCCGTCGAAGAAGTCGGTGGAATACGGCTTGTACGATGCCATCGCGGCGAAACCGTCGAACGGTGCGAACGGCGTCGCGGTCCATTCCCAGCCGTTTCCGATGAGATCTTCGATGCCCCACGCGCTCGCGCCGAGCGGCGAACTGCCGACGGGCTCGGGGTCGAAGCGGCGGAAATCGAAGTTCCCGCGAGAGGCGCCGGGCGACGCATCGCCCCAGGGTTGCGGCCGTTCGTGGCCGGCAGGCGTCCCATAGGCGGCGCGATGGTATTCCGGTTCGGTCATCAAGCGTGCGCCGGACCAGGCGGCGAACGCGGCGGCTTGCTCCTGCGTCGCGTAGACCGGCCAGGACGCGGGCAAAGGAATGATCTCCCCCAGGGTGCGTAAACACCACGCTCCGTCGCGTTCGAGCCAGCACGGCGGGACGGGGCCGCCGGCGCGCACGAAGGCCAGATACTCGCCGTTGGTGACGTCGTAAACGTCGAGGCCGAAAGACCGGACGGCGACGGCGTGTTCTTCGTACTCGTTGTCCCAGCCGAAGGGGGCGTTGCCCCGCCGGACGCCGAGCGTCGCGATGCCCGCTGCGACGGCGACCGGCTCGCGGGCCGGCGGAGTTTCATCGCGATGCTCGAACGCCGGGACCGTTTTGTGCTCCTCGGCCAACCGTTGCACGATGTAGAGCAACGTCTCGTGGTGCATCTGCTCGTGCTCGAGGATCGTATAGGCCGCCTCGCCATCGACCAGATCGGGTTTCGCCGGATCGTCGATCGGCGCGTTCGCCAAGGCGTCGAGCACGGCCCCATCACAGGCCGCGGCGAACGCCCGGACCGCGGCCGGTGCCGGCCACGTGAGGCGCGGCCGGCCGCCGTCGCCGCCGGCAACGCTCGGATCGATACCGCGCTCGAAAAGGTCTTCCAGCGTACGGTCGATCGATGGGCGGCCGAGCGCGTTGCGCACCAGCGTGTTGAACGAAAAACCCGGCAGGTGCCCGTCGTAAAACACGAAGGGATGCCGCAACGGAATCGGTGCGCATTCGTAAGCGGCCGGATCGATGAGCGCGAAGATCTCTGTCGAACGGCGGCGATTCGCGCGGTACCAAGCGATCAGTCTTTCGCGGTCGAGCGTGCGGGGAACCAGCGTGTCCATCGCGGTTCTTTTCACCGCGCTCGGGTCCACCCATGCCGGGCGGGCGGAGCTCAGCGACTAAACCGGAACCGCCCGGTACCGTGCGAGGAGTGCGGTGATTTCGGCCGCCGGCAAGGGGCGGGAGAAGAAGTAGCCTTGCACGCGGTCGCACCGCTCGTGGCGCAAGAACTCGAGTTGTTCCTTCGTTTCGACCCCTTCCGCCACGACTTCGAGGCCCAGACTGTGGGCCATCGCGATGACGGTTCGCACGATCGTCGCGTCGTCGGGTTCGGTCATAATGTCGTTCACGAACGATTTGTCGATCTTGATCGAGTCGAGCGGAAAACTGCGCAGATAGCCCAGCGAGGAATAGCCGGTGCCGAAGTCGTCGAGCGAGAGCCGGATTCCGATGTCGCTGATTTCCTTGAGGATGAGCGCGCTCAAGCGTGCATCGCTCATCGCGACCGTCTCGGTGATTTCGAGCTCCAGCGATTCCGGCGCAAGACCGTGCCGTTGCAGAACGCTGCGCAGCGTCATCGCGAGTTGCGTCTGGTGGAACTGGCGCGCGCTCAGATTGACGGCCAGGCGCAGATCGGGATGCCCGGACCGCTGCCACTGGCGCAGTTGAGCGGCAGCCGATTCCAGCACCCAGTCACCCAGCGCGACGATGAGCCCCGAGATTTCCGCGGTGGGGATGAACTGGTCGGGCGGCAACAGACCCAGCCGCGGATGCTCCCAGCGGACCAGCGCTTCGACACCCCGCAGTTGCGAACTGGCCAGCTCGATCTGAGGTTGATAGTGGATGACGAACTCGCCGTTCTCGAGCGCGCGCCGGAGGCTCTTCTCTTGCGAGAGCCGGCTGCGGAGCGACGCGTTGAGCGCGAGGGTGAAAAACTGGTAGGTATTGCGGCCGCGTTCCTTGGCGCGGTACATCGCGATGTCGGCGTGTTTTACCAGCGCGTTCGCGTCCCCACCGTCACTGGGATAGACGGAGATGCCGACACTGGTCGTCACGAACTGTTCGTAGCCGTCGATCTCGAAGGGCTGGTCGATGCAGGAGATGATCCGTTCGGCAAGCTCGGCCAGCCGTTCCGTCGCGTTGTCGTCCACGACGAGCACGATGAACTCGTCGCCGCCCATGCGGGCCACGAAGCCGGCATCGCCGACGGTCGCACCGAGCCGGTCGCCGACCATGTGCAGGAGTTGATCGCCCAGCACGTGCCCGAGCGAGTCGTTGATGTCCTTGAAACGGTCCAGATCCAGGAACATCACCGCGACGGTGCTGCCCCGTTCGGCGGCATGTTCGATCTCGACGTTGAGGCGTTCCACGAACGCGGCGCGGTTGGGCAGTCCGGTAACCTGATCGCTGTAAGCCAAGACGTTGAGGTGAGCCCGCGCACGGCTGCGATCGATCGCGGAGCCGACCAGCGCGCCCATCAATTGCACCAGGTCCCGGTCCACGTCGCGAAACGGCTCGACCCGCGGCACGGGATCCGCGAAGCAGAGCGATCCGAACGGCACGCCGTTGACGGCGATCGGCGTGCCGATATAGGAGGTGAACGGAAGCTCACCGGCTTGCGGTTCGCCGATGAAGGGGACGGCGCCGATATCGTTGAGGGCCAGCGCGCCCTCGGTCGCGATGGCGAGTTGAGCGATGCGCCTGGGGATCGGCGGTCCTTGCGAAACGACGGCCTGCTGCGTCTGCGTGTCGTACAGCGCGCCCGAGGCCATGCCCAGGAGCCGGCAACCCGCTTCGATGGTGGCTTCGATCTGGTTTTCGGCGGCCGCGTTGTTGGCCGCCGAAGCCAGGTACAGCTCGCGAATGTGCTCGGCGTGCAGCTTGATCTCGCGCTCCGCGCGCCGGATTGCACTGATGTCCCGGGACAGAAGATGGACGCCGTTGATCCGGCCGTCGAGCACGATCGGGACCAGCGAGACCGCGACCGGAAACGCGCCGTCGGGCCGCAGGGCCGTTATTTCGATCGATCCGGCGCGGCCGTGGCTCGCGCGGCGCAGCGCCTCGCGCGTGCGCGTCACGTCGGGCGGGGCGATGAAATCGAAGATGCTGCGGCCTTTCATCGCTTCGGCATAGAAGTCGTGGGCGTTCGCCGCCGCAGCGTTGGCGCGGGTGATCGTACCGTCGAGCGCGAGGCTGAGGATCGGTTCGGGACTGTAATCGAAGATCGAACGGAAACGCTGTTCGCTTTCGCTGGCGGCGCGCCGCGCGAGCACGCTCTCGGTCGTATCTTCGACCAGCGAGAGCAGACCGAACTGGTTCTCGCCGAGCAAGACCCGCGAATTGAACCAGCGGCAATGCACGACGCGGCACTCCTTGGTGACGTTGCGGTTCTCGAAGACGTTCGCTGCCGCACCGTTTCGCAGCGCCCTCATGTTGGCCACGACCCGGTCGCGATCGGGCTCGTACACGAGCCCGATCTGCGCGCCGGTCCGGCCGTAGACTTCGGCCAGCGTCCAGCCGAACAGGGCCTGAGCCCGCGCCGACCAGCCCACGACGCGATCTCCCGCGTCCCACCGGATGACGGCCAGCGGGCTGTTTTCGGTATGAAAGGTGAGGAGTTGATTGGCGAGGTCGAGATCCCGTAGGCTGGCGTCGCTCGCGTGGGGGCGGTCCTCGCGAGCGCGCGAGATGACGGCCAGCGCGCCCTCGTCGCGGGCGTGGATCAGGGCCATCAGGGTTTCGCAACCGGGCGCCTCGAGCGATCCGGTGCTGCGCCCGGTCGCGAACGCTTCGGTCAACATCGCGTCGAGCCGGGCCGCGTAGCGCGGCAATATCTCAGCGTTGCGGCGGCCCGCCAAACCGCCCTTGGGGATCCCCAGCAGATGTTCGGACGCGCTGTTCCCGCCCGCGATCGTGAGATCGCGGGTATAGCCGATCAGGCAGTCGGGCCAGATATCGAAAAAGGGTCCCAGATTCACTCCGTACGGAACATCGGCAGATGGGCCCGCTTACACGAGATACGGGATGAGACCGGCTAACCCGCCCTCGCGCCCGAAGCCGCTTTCGCGGTAGCCGCCGAACGGTGAGCTAGGATCGAATTGGTTGAAGGTCGAGCACCAGACGACGCCGGCACGGAGACGTTGGGCTACATACATGCTTTTCGAGCCCTTGTCGGTCCAAACGCCTGCCGAGAGTCCGTAGGGCGTGTTGTTGGCCTTCTCGATCGCTTCGTCGGCGGTCCGGAAGGTCAGGATCGAGAGTACGGGCCCAAAGATCTCTTCGCGGGCGATCCGGTGCGTCTGCTGCACGCCCGTAAAGAACGCGGCGCGGTGAAAGAACCCCGTCTCGGGGAGCGCGCAGGTTTGCTCAACATACCTTGCGCCCTCGTCGATCCCCGACTGGACCAGCGCTCGAATCTTCTCGAGTTGCGCGCGTGAATTGATCGCGCCGATGTCGGTGTTCTTGTCGAGCGGATTGCCCAGGCGAAGCGTTTCGATCCGCTCGCGCAAGCGCGTCACGATCTCGTCGTGGACGTTCTCCTGGACGAGCAAACGCGAACCCGCGCAGCACACGTGCCCCTGATTGAAGTAGATCCCGCTGACGATCCCCTCGACCGCCTGATCCAGCGGCGCATCGGCGAACACGATGTTCGCGGCTTTGCCGCCAAGCTCCAGCGTGAGCCGCTTTCCGGTCCCGGCGACGGTGCGCTGGATGATCTTGCCGACCTCAGTCGAGCCGGTGAACGCGATCTTGTCGACGCCCGGATGCTCGACGAGCGCCGCCCCGGTCGCTCCGTCGCCGGTGACGACGTTGACGACTCCGGGCGGCAGGTCGGCCTCCTCACAGATCTTCGCCAGCGCGAGCGCCGTCAGCGGCGTCGTCTCAGCCGGCTTGAGCACGATCGTGTTCCCGGTCGCGATCGCCGGTGCGATCTTCCAGGCGGCCATCAGCAGCGGGAAGTTCCAGGGCACGATCGCACCCACGACGCCGAGCGGCTCGGGGACGCGTCCCGCGCGCAGCGCCCACGCGAGCTTGTCAGCCCAGCCGGCGTAGTAGAAGAAGTGCGCGGCGGCCTGCACGACGTCGAAGTCGCGGGCTTCCTTGATCGGCTTGCCGCCGTTCTTGGTTTCCAGCACCGCGAGTTCGCGTGAGCGTTCGGTGATCGCGCGCGCGATCCGGTAGACGTATTTCGCGCGCTCGGCCGGGCGCATCGGCTTCCAGTATTTCTCGTACGCCTTGCGCGCCGCGCGAACGGCACGGTCGATGTCGGCCTTGGTGCCGACGGCCACCTCGGCGAGTTTTTCCTCGGTCGCGGGGTCGATGGTGGGGAACGTCGCGCCGTCTTCGGACGGCAGCCACTTCCCGCCGATGAAGTGCACGTAACGCGGAGCGATCTCCACCGGCGTCGATTCGAGCGAGGGAGCGTAAAGCAAACCCATGGCGTCAGTCCTTCGAGATGTAATCGAACGAGCCGTAGCGGCCCGTCGATTCTTTTTCGCGCTGGAGGAGCAGATCGTCGAGTAGTGCGGAGGCGCCGATTCGGAAGAGACCGGGATCGAGCCAGGCTGCCCCGAGCGTTTCGTCGAGCAGGACGAGATAGGCGATCGCGAGTTTGGTCGTACGGATGCCGCCGGCGACTTTCAGCCCGCGGCGCTCGCCGGTGCGGCGCTGGAAATCGCGGATCGCTTCGGCCATCGCGAGCGCCGTCGGCAGCGTTGCGCTGACCCCGATCTTCCCCGTCGAGGTTTTGATCGTATCGGCACCGGCTTCGAGCGCGATATCGCTGGCGCGCCGGATCGCGTCGTACGATCCCAACTCGCCGGCCTCGAGAATCGCCTTGACGTGGACCTCGCCGCACAGGCGTTTGACGGCGGCGATCTCCTCGAAGACCGTGCCTTCGTCGCCGGCCAGGAAGGCGCCGCGGTCGATCACCATGTCGATCTCGTCGGCGCCCGCCGCGAGCGCCGCCTCCGTGTCGCGCAACTTCACGTCGAGCGAGGAGAGGCCGCTGGGAAAGGCGGTCGCGACCGAAGCCACCTTTACGCCCGTCCCGGTCAGGGCGTCTTTGGCGATGCGCACCAGATTGGGATAGACGCAGACCGCGGCTACGGGCGGGGCACCCGGTGCCGGGTAAGCGGCTTTTGCGCACAGCGAGCGGACGCGGCCCGGTGAATCGCGACCCTCGAGCGTCGTGAGGTCGATGCAGCGGATCGCGAGATCGATCGCGGCGCGCTTCGCTTCCTTCTTGAGGGAGCGCTTGGCGAACCCCGCGGCACGGCTTTCGAGCATGACCGCGTCGAGTGGGGGCGTCCGGTAGGTGCTTCCCGGTCGAACCGCGGTATCGGAGAGCGCAAGCATGTCTGCGCGAGGTTCGCGAAGGGCGCTCGCCGTGACCTCGTTCGCCCCGCCTGCGCCGCCGCGGTTCGGCTCAGAGGTTGCCGCGCTTCGCCTGCTCGTGCTCGATCGAGACGAAGAGCGCCTTGAAGTTGCCTTTTCCGAAGGACAGGCTGCCGTGGCGCTGGATGATCTCGAAGAATAGCGTCGGGCGGTCTTGGAGCGGCTTGGTGAAGATCTGCAGCATGTAGCCGCGGTCGTCGCGATCAACCAGGATGTTGAGTTCGCGCAGGATCGCGAGGTCTTCGTCGATCGCTCCGACGCGCGCTGCGAGCGACGCATAATAAGAAGCCGGGGTTTCGAGCAGCTCGACGCCGTTGGCGCGCAGCGCGCGCACGGTCTGGATGATGTCGTCCGTCGCGATCGCAACGTGCTGGATGCCCGGGCCGCCGTAGGCATCGAGATACTCTTGGATCTGCGACTTTTTCAGGCCCTCGGCGGGTTCGTTGATCGGCAGCTTCACCGCCCGGCGCGCGTCGCTGACGACTTTCGAGCGCAGCGCCGTATACGTCGTCGAAATGTCCTTGTCGTCGAACGAGATCAACTGCGTGAACCCGAAGGCGCGCTCGTAGTAGGCGACCCAGGCGTCCATTTCATTGCGGTTGACGTTGCCGACGCAGTGGTCGATGTGCAAGAGTCCGACCGCGTGCGGCGCGCGAATCGTCGCGTTCCAGGGAGCGTAGCCCGGCAACCACATGCCGCGATACGCGCTGCGGTCGACAAAACTGTGGACCGTGTCGCCGTAGGCGGCAACGGTGGCAACCACCGCCGTACCGTCGGCGTCGCGCAACTCGCACGGTTCTCGGAGCGCGATCGCGCCGTTTGCGGTCACGGCTGCGTACGCGTCGCGCGCGTCGGGCGTGCGCAGCGCGACGTCGCGCACGCCGTCGCCGTGCCGGCGCACGTGGTCGGCGATCGCGTCGTCCGGCTCCAGCGAACTGGTCAGCACGAGATTGAGTCCGTTTTGTACGACCACATACGAGGCTCGGCCGGGGACGCCGGTTTCCGGGCCGGCGTAGGCGAGTGGTTCGAAACCGAACGCGGTGCAGTAGAAATGCGCCGCCTGTTTCGCGTTGCCGACGTAGAGTTCCAGATGATCGAACTCGAGCGCGTCGAGGGCATGAGCGCGGGCGGCGGCGTCCGCCGCGCTCACCGGAGTGGTCGTAGCCATGGCGTTGCGGTCACTTCGCGCCGGGCGGTGCGATCCCCAGGTCGCGGTAGAAAGCGCTCGGGCTCATCGGTCTGCCGAGGAAGCGAGTCACTTCCTCATCCGGCTCTTCCGCGCGCGCCGGCGCCAGGATATCCGCACGATAGCGCATCCCCACGATAGGGTTCTCCAACCCCGCGCTCTCGAACGCGCTGAACATATCCTGCGCGTAGACTTTCGACCACGCATAGCCGTAGTAGCCGGCGTCGTAGCCGGCCATCAGATGACCGAAGCTCGCTTGCGGGTGCGTGCCGGGGACGAACGCATTGGGCGTGAGCTGCGAGACGAGGTGCGCCCAAACGGCGGTCGTGTCGACGTGCGCCCCCCGCGTGTGGTATGTCATGTCGACCGATGCGAAGAAGAGCTGCAGGGTCGTTTCGTACGCGTAATGCACGCGGCGGGTCGCGATCAATCGCTTGATCAGATCGTCGGGCAGCGGCGCGCCGGTCGTGACGTTCGCCGATATCTCCTTGAGGATCGCGGGATCCCAGACCCAATTTTCAAGCATCTGTGCGGGTGCCTCGATGAAGTCCGCGCGGAAGCCGCCGGTCAGCGTCTCGTAGTCGCCGGTTGCAAGCATGGCGGCCATGTTGTGGCCGAATTCGTGAAAGAACGACTGGACTGCGTCGTGCGAGAGCAACGCGGGTTTGCCGGGCGCGGGTCTGGTCCAGTTGCCGACGATCGCGGCGAGCGGTGCGCGCACGGTCCCATCGGGGAGTTTGCGGCGCGGAACGATCGAAAAATCGGCGACATGGGAGTATTTTCCCGGCCGCGGATAGAGATCGAGGTAGAAGCGGCCGAGCAGCGCGCCGCTGCGTGCGTCGGCAACGTCGTAGCCGACCACGTCGTCGTTCCAAACGTCGGGCATGGTGATGCGCGTGAAGCGGACGCTCAGCAGCTTCTGATAGACGCCGAGAACCGCGTCGACGGTGTGCTGGACCGGGAAATACCGTCTGATCTCGTCGCGGTCGAGCGCGTACTTTTCCTTGCGCAGGCGGTTTTCGTAGTAGACGCGGTCCCACGGATCGATCGGTGCACCTTTTATCGCCGCCAGCTCGTCGCGCTCGGCGATCGCCTTGGGGAGAATCACGGCGTCGAGGTTGTTTAGGAAGGCGTTGACCCGCGCGGGCGTCTTCGCCATCCGGTCGTCGAGCACGTACGCAGCCCAGGTGGAATACCCGAAGAGGTGCGCGAGCCGATCGCGCACCGAGATCGCCTGTTCCAACAGCGCGACGTTCGCAGCGCCGGCGCGGTTGCCGTACGCCACGGTGAATGCTCTGCGCGCGGCGGCATCGTCGGCATCCGAGAGGAACGGCGTGAACGTGCTTTCGTTGACGGGGACGAGATAGCCGGCGTCCGTGCGCTTGAAGCTCGCGACGAAGTCCGGATCCAGGCCGCCGATCTGCGCCGGACCGATCGCGATCGTCGATGCGTCGTTGGCGAGGTTTTCCGAGAAGCGGTTCTGCAAGCCGGTGAGCCGCGCGTTCAAGGCCACGAACTCGCGGCGTTTCGCGCCCGGCAGGCCGGCGCCGGCGCGAAAGCTCGCCGTGAGCCAGAGGTCGGTGAGCTTCCGCTGTGCGCGGGTGTGCGCCGTCCCGCTCGCCGCGGCGTCGCGGATGAGCGCATAGACTTGGGGCCGCGCCGTCATCTCCGCGATAAAGGTCGCTTCGTCGGTGTTGCAGTGCTGCGAAGCGTCGCGGACGGCTTTCTCGGCCGCGACATTGACCAGGAATTGGGCGGCCGCGGTGTCGTCGTTCAGGTCGGCGGTGATTTGCTCGAGCGGTTCGACGGCGTTCGCGAAGGTGCGCGCGCTACGCGAGCGCGTCAGCGCCGTGATGCGAGCATCGGCGCGCGCGATCTCGCGCTTGCACCCGGCGGCGATCTGGGCGGCCGTGAGATGCCAACCGATCGCGAGCGGAACCGCGGCCGCCACGGGGGGTCCGGCCGGTACGCTCGCACGGCTCGCGGACTGTGCCGTGACGAGGGCCGCGCAGAGCAACGCGCCGGCGAAGCGCGGGTCGAGCTGACGCACGCGTAAACCTCCGAAGAAATACGTAGAAGTGGTCCCGCCCTTTTCCCGGCGACCCGGCCGGAGCCTTCGGGCCATGCGGCCTTCGCCGCGCGAGTCGCGCCGGCCGGTCCGGCCGCCGCCCGCAGGCGCCCGCTCTGACGGGGCTCCGTGCCTACGGGGACACCCCGCTCCCGCGCGCGGTGCCTCGGCCGGCTCGTCGAGCGGCGCAACCTCACGCCGGCGGGGCGGCCCGTTTCGAGCTCGCGAGGCCTCCAAAGAGGCCTTGTGCTATCATTACCGGAGCCTCGACGAGGGCTGGGCTTCGCGCAACGGCAACCCGTGAACTCCGCCAGGTCCGGAAGGAAGCAACGGTAAGCGGATCTTCCCGTGTGCCGCGGATCACCTGGCCCTCGCCGAGGTTGCCCTCGTTCCGGAGATCTGTGCAAAACTTCACCTCGACCCTGCTGGTTGCTTTGGGCGGTGCGATCGTCGTGCTCGGCGGCTATCACGCGATCGTTCTTGCGCCACGCTTGCGCAAGTTCGCCGATGCCCTCGATGCGCACGATACGCTGCTCGGCGGCGGCGCCGCGAAGGCCACCGACCGGATCGCCGCTCTCGAACATTCCGCCGCGGAGACGCACGCCGCTCGCGTCGCCGCCGAAGCCCGCCTCGCTGCGCTCGAACGCGTCGCAGCGAGTGAAGTGCCGCGTATCGGTTTCGTGCGCTACAACGCCTTCACCAACGTCGGCTCGGATCTCTCATACGCGCTCGCACTCTTGAACAAGAATGGTGACGGAGTCGTGCTCTCGAGCATCTGGTCGCGCGAAGAAACGCGTACCTACGGCAAGGCGGTTCAGAACTTCAATTCGGCGCAGGATGCCAGCAAAGAAGAACTCGCTGCGATCGCCAAAGCCAGGTCCGCCGCGTCATCCGGAAGCGTATCGCGATGACCAAGGGCGGATTCCTGATCAAGATCATCCCGCCGGAAGGCTATTCGGTATACCGCTTGCGGTTCACGCGCCGGCACTTGGTCGCGCTCGGCATCGCGGTGGCCATATTCTTGCTGGGGGGCCTGGGAATTCACACCTATCAGCTCCATGCGGCTTCCGCGAACATTGCGGCCCTCGAGGAGCAGAAGAACGCGCAGCAGCGCGAACTCGAGGCGATCGACGCGCAAGCCCAGAGCCTGCAATTGCACTACGTGCAGCTACAGAAGCAGACCGACGCGATCATGCGGCTCTTGGGCGTCGACCGGGGGCCGAAAGCCGGCCGCTCGCCGCACGCGCTCGTCGCGAGCAAACACCGGTACGCCGTCGCCGACGTGCGAGCCCGGTTGCGCGAGCTTGCGGCCGAATCCGCGCGCACGACGGCCGAGGCACAGCGGCTGCAAATGCTCGCCGTGCGCGTGCTCAACCTGCGGCGCATGGCGTCGATCACGCGCGAACGGCTGATCGCCTCGATCCCCTCGGTCATGCCGGTCGACGGTTTCATCTCCGCGACCTTCGGGTACCGCTCCTCGCCCTGGCCCGAGTTCCACAAAGGCCTCGACCTGGCCGCCGACTACGGCGCCTCCGTGCGGGCGACCGCCGCCGGCACCGTCGTCGAAGCGCGTTGGGTTGCCGGCTACGGCATCCGGGTCGACATCAATCACGGCAACGGGTACCACACCTGGTACTGCCACCTCTCGCGGGCCAACGTCACCCTCGGCGAACGGGTCGTCAAGGGCCAGCCGATCGCGCTTGTCGGGTCGACCGGCGAGTCGACCGGGCCGCACCTCCACTACCAGGTCATGAAGAACGGGGTCGCCATCGATCCCCAGCCGTACCTCAGCGGCGTGCCGCCCGCCGTGCTGGCGACACTTCCTGATCCCGCGCACGTATAACGGGGCATGGGACAACTTTGCAGCTTGTACGGAATCCTGCACAATTTTCTGTACATTTACACCTTCGTGCTCTTCGCGTACGCATTGGTCTCGTGGTTTCCGAGCTTGCGCCGCTACCGCGTGACGGAAGTCGTGGCGATGCTGGTCGAACCGGTGATCAGCCCCTTGCGCCGGATCATCCCGCCCTTCGGCGGGCTCGACCTCTCGTTTCTGGTCTTGATCCTGCTCATCCAGCTCGTCGACCGGTCGATTGTCGTGCCGAACATGATTCAGTGCGCGTACTAGTTTCAAGGATTTCGTGATCGAACCGCAAGCCGCGCGCAGCGGTCCGGCGAACGTTCGCAATTTCTGCATCATCGCCCACATCGACCACGGCAAAACGACGCTCTCAGACCGCCTGCTCGAAGTCACCCAGACGATCGCCGAACGTCAGATGGAAGCGCAGGTCCTCGACGCGATGGACCTCGAGCGCGAGCGCGGCATCACGATCAAGATGCACCCCGTGACGCTGGAGTATCTGGCGCGCGACGGTCAGGTGTACGAGCTTAACTTCATCGACACGCCCGGTCACGTCGATTTCTCGTCGGAGGTCTCGCGCTCGCTCGCGGCCTGCGAAGGCGCGCTGCTCGTCATCGATGCGGCCCAAGGGATCGAAGCGCAGACGCTGGCGAATTATCACCTGGCCCTCGAGAACAACCTGACGATCATCCCGGTCATCAACAAGATCGACCTGCCGGCCGCGGACCCCGAGCGCGTCAAGGGTGAGATCGAGGAATTGCTCGTCATCGAGGGGTCGGATGCGATCCTCGCCAGCGCCAAGGAAGGCATCGGGATCGGTGAGATCCTCGAGGCCATCGTCACCCGTATCCCGCCGCCGCAGGGCAAGACGGGACAACTGCGCGGCCTGATCTTCGACGCGCAATTCGATCCCTATCGCGGCGTCGTCGCCTACGTTCGCGTCGTCGACGGCGCGCTGCGCGCCGGGACGAAGTTCATGTCGATGGCACACCGGCGCGTCTACGAAGCGACCGAAGTCGGCGTCTTCAAACCCGAGATGCGCAAGACCGGCGTCCTCGAAATCGGCAACGTCGGCTACGTGATCGCGAACATCCGCTCGCTGGGTGACATGGACGTCGGTGACACCATCACCGACGCCGCGAATCCGGCCACCGAAGCGCTGCCCGGCTATAAGCCGATCGTGCCGATGGTTTACTGCGGTCTCTACCCCAACGAAGGGGTCGAAGTCTCCGAGCTCCGCGACGCCCTCGAGAAGCTGGCGCTCAACGACTCCGCGCTACACTTCGAACCCGAGTCGTCGATCGCCCTGGGCTTCGGGTTCCGCTGCGGGTTCCTGGGGCTCTTGCACATGGAGATCGTGCAAGAGCGGCTCGAGCGGAACTACAACCTCGACCTGATCGCCACGTCACCGTCGGTGGTCTTTCGCGTCACGCTCACCGACGGCACCGTTGCCACGATCGACAATCCGGCCAAGCTGCCGGCGCGAGACAAGATCGCGCTCATGGAAGAGCCGTACGTCAAGGCCACCGTCATCACGCCGCCCGAGTACGTCGGCACGATCATGGACTTGACGCAGGCGCGGCGCGGCACGCTCAAGGATATGGAGTACCTTCACGACGGGCGCGTCATCCTGACCTACGAGCTGCCGCTCCTGGAAGTCATCGTCGACTATTTCGATCAGCTCAAGTCGCGCACCAAAGGCTATGCCTCGCTCGACTACGAGTTGATCGGCTATCGCGAAGGCGATCTGGTCAAGCTGGAGATCTTGCTCAACGCCGAGCCGGTCGACGCGCTTTCGTTCATCGTCGCGCGCGACAAGGCGCCGGCCCGCGGCCGGGCGTTGACTGAGAAGCTCAAGGAGTTGATCCCGCGCCAGATGTTCGACGTGCCGATCCAAGCCGCGATCGGCGGCAAGGTCGTGGCCCGCGAAACGGTATCCGCGTTGCGCAAGAACGTCCTGGCCAAGTGCTACGGCGGCGATATCTCGCGCAAGCGCAAGCTGCTGGAGAAGCAGAAGGTCGGGAAAGAACGGATGAAGCGGGTGGGTCGCGTCGATTTACCGCAGGAAGCCTTCATGGCCGTCCTCAGACTGGACGACGAGTGAGCGCGCAGCGCGCGAGCCGCCCGGTGCGCGTCTACGTGGCGACGACCAACCCGGGGAAACTCAAGGAGCTGGAAGCGCTGTTTGCCGCTTCCCCGTTTCAACTCGAGACTTTCGCCGGGTACGACGATCCGCTCGAAGGCAGTACCAGCTACGCGGAAAACGCGGCGCTCAAAGCGCGCGCGCTGCACGCGCAACTCCAGCGGGCCGGCCGGCCGGGCGCCGTACTGGCCGACGATTCCGGACTCGAAGTCTACGCGCTCGACCGCCGCCCCGGCGTGCTGACCGCCTTCTACGGGGGAGCGGGCGCGTCATGGGCGGTCCGGCGGGCGAAACTCCTGGAGGAACTCGAGCACAGCGGCAGCCGTGACCGGCGCGCCCGCTTCGTGTGCGCGTTGCACTTCATCGACGAAGCGGGTCGCGAGTACGCCGCGCTGGGAACCGTCGACGGCGCGATCGCGCGGGAAGAGCGCGGCTCCGAGGGTTTCTCGTTCGATCCGATCTTCTGGTTTGCGCCCGCGGAGCGCACGTTCGCGGAACTCACCGCGCACGAAAAGAACCGCGTCAGCCACCGGGCCGTCGCCGTGACCGGTCTGCTCGCCGCGCTCGAGGCCGGCTCCGCATAAGGGTTCGGGCGGATTTTCGCCGTTTGGTATACTCTAGCGCGGGGCGCGCTGGTCCGGGATGTAGCTCAGCTTGGTAGAGCGCTTGGTTTGGGACCAAGAAGTCGCAGGTTCAAGTCCTGTCATCCCGATTTCCACTCATCCCGATTCCACCGAACCCGGCTGGAGACGCGAAGCGGCTCCGACACGTTATCGGCGAAGCCGAAAACAAGCGCCCGTGGTCTAACCGGACAAGGCATCCGCCTTCTAAGCGGAACGATGGGGGTTCGAGTCCCTCCGGGCGCACGGATTCGCGAAGCGAATCCGGCGTCGGACCACACCGCAGCGGACGCGTCCCATGTCTTCAACTCCCGTTGAACGAGTGAGCGCAGCGAACGGGGATAGGCTTCGCGAATCCGGGCGGGATCGGCGTGCGCGAGAACGAACGGCGGTCGTCGTGGCGCGGTGAGTGTAGCTCAGTTGGTTAGAGCACCGGGTTGTGATTCCGGGGGTCGCGGGTTCAAGTCCCGTCATTCACCCCACCCGCGCCTTTAGCTCAGTCGGTAGAGCAGCGGCCTTTTAAGCCGTTTGTCCCGGGTTCGAGTCCCGGAGGGCGCAGATTCGAGGGGGGTGTAGCGTTCGCTACGCTCCCTTTTCTCTGCCGCGTCCTTCGACGGAGCCTAGGATGACACAGGGGGCGTAGGTTTGCTGCGCGGCTTGACGGGGGGCAGCCGATTTCGTACGATTCCCGACGGTTCGCACCGCTAGCTCAATGGTAGAGCAGTTGACTCTTAATCAATTGGTTGAAGGTTCGAGTCCTTCGCGGTGCACAGGAGTAGCGATGCGGGCGATCGGAAACGGTCGCCCGTCGCACTCCCTGCGTCGGGGAAAGCCCGCGAACCTCAAGTCCGGGGCCGGGCACGTGGCGGAATTGGCAGACGCGCTGGATTTAGGTTCCAGTGGGGCGACCCATCAGAGTTCGAGTCTCTGCGTGCCCAGAGAATTCGCGGCCGAAAGCCGCGAATTCAGCACGCTGCCCGGCCCCCCACTGGGCGCCTGCGCTCCGCACGCTTGGTACTGCTGCAGGCCAAGCATATATGGGGTGGCGGCGTCGTGGGGATGGGTGAGTGCTTGACGGTGGTTGGGGGGGCTCGTATACTCCGAGGGTTGCCGTTCGGGGCGTGGAAAGACCGCGCGACCGCGAATCATTGCGGAAGTAGCTCAGTGGTAGAGCATCGCCTTGCCAAGGCGAGGGTCGCGAGTTCGAATCTCGTCTTCCGCTCCAGCACCCATTTCTTGAACGATACGGCGGGCTTCGTGCCCGCCGTCGCTCCTTCCGGAGGACCTACAACCGCGTGGCCGCTACAACGCGCAAGCAGCTCGATCCGACGCAGGTCGAACTCGAGATCAGCATCTCTCCGGAGGAGTTCGATGCCGCCACCGATGCGGCGTTCCGTAAGCTCGTGCGCAGCGCGAAAGTGCCGGGTTTCCGGCCCGGCAAAGTCCCGCGCAAGATCTTCGAGCAGCAATACGGATCGGCGCTGATCGTCGATCGCGCGCTGGAGGATCTGGTCCCCGAGAAATACGCGCAAGCCGTCGACGAGTACAAACTCGATCCGATCGCGCGGCCGACGATGGAGCTTATCCCGGAAGGCGACGGCCAACCGCTGCGCTTCAAGGCGGTCGTGTCGATCCGCCCCGAGATCGTGGTGAAGAACTACACGGGGATCGAGATCGAGGAGCAACCCGAAGCCGCCGGCGACGAGGACGTCGATCGGGCGCTCGAAACGATGCGCAAGGATGCCGCGACGCTGGTCCCGGTGGACCGGCCGGTCCGGTTCGGCGACGTGGCGACGATCGATTACGAAGGCAAGATCGACGGCGAACCGTTCGAGGGCGGGACCGCCAAGGGCGAGCAGACGGAGATCGACGAGTCGCGCTTCATTCCGGGATTTGCGGCCGGGATAGCCGGCATGCGAACCGGCGAAACGAAGGACGTCGCGGCGACGTTCCCGGCCGAGTACGGCGCCAAGGAGCTCGCCGGCAAGGACGCCCGTTTTACGATCACCGTGCACGAAATCAAGGAGAAGGAGCTGCCGGCGCTCGACGACGCGTTCGCGCAGCGCGTCTCCAAAGCCCAAACGCTCGCGGAGCTGCGCGGCGATCTCAAAGCGCGGCTCGATGCGGCGACGCTGCAGCGCGCCCGCCGTGCGATGAGTGCTGAGGTCGTCGAGAAGATCGCCGCCGGCCACGAGGTCCCCTTGCCGCAGGTCCTCGTGGAGCGCGAGATCGACGGCCTGATCGCCGATTCCAAGCAATACGTCGCGCGCTTCGGGACGGCGTGGGACGAGTATCTCGCCGCGCTCGGCAAGACCGAGGAGCAGTTCCGCGGCGACTTCCGCGAGGAAGCGGAAAAGCGCGTCAAGTCGACGCTCTTGCTCGAAGCGATCGCGAAAGCGGAGCAGATCGCCGCAACGCCTGGGGACGTGGAAGCCGAGCTGGCGGCGCTCGGTGCCCAGTACAATCAGCCGCGCGAGAAGATCCTCGAACTGCTGGGGCAGAACGTCGCGTCGCTCATCGACGGGATCGTCCGGACGAAGACCCTCGACTTCCTGATCGAGCGGGCCAAGCGCGTCCCGGCAACCAAAGTCAGCGAAACGTAGTCTTTCCGATAGAGCAGGTTCATCGTCGCGGCGCCGGCCGCATGGAGCAGAGAGTTTTGGGTCACTTGGTTCCGATGGTCGTCGAGCAGAGCGCACGTGGCGAGCGCGCGTATGATATCTACTCGCGGCTGCTCAAAGAACGCATCGTCTTCGTCCACGGCCCGATCGATGACGGCATGGCCTCGCTTGTCATGGCGCAATTGCTGTTTCTCGAAAAGGAAGACCCGGACAAAGACATCGACATGTACATCAACAGCCCGGGCGGCTCGGTAACCGCCGGTTTGGCGATCTACGACACGATGAACACGATCAAGCCCGACGTCGCGACGCTCTGCGCCGGGATGGCCGCCTCGATGGCATCGATCTTGCTCACCGGCGGGGCCCAAGGCAAGCGCTTTGCCCTGCCCTATGCCAAGATCCTGATTCACCAGCCCTGGGTCCAGCAGGTGGGTGGTCAGGCCACCGACATTGAAATTCACGCCCGGGACCTGATCGCGACCCGCCGGACCTTGGCCGGGATCTACGAGGAAACGACCAAGAAGCCGATCGACCAGATTCTCAAGGACATCGAACGCGATTTCTACATGACGGCCCAAGAAGCGGCCGACTACGGTCTCGTCGACTCGATCATCAAAAAAGACAACCGCGTCGTCACGCCCAACACCACACCGCTTTAAGGTCGCACTCGCCACGCAGGAACGTGCATGTTTCGTTTCGGGGATGAAAAAGGTCAATTGAAATGCAGTTTCTGCGGTAAGTCGCAGGAGCAGGTCCGTAAGCTGATTGCGGGTCCTGGAGTCTATATCTGCGACGAATGCATCGAGCTCTGCAACGAGATCATCGAGGAAGAGCTCTACAAGAACGTCGATGAGAACCTGCGGCTGCGGAATATCCCCAAGCCCAAAGAGATCAATCACATCCTCAATCAATATGTGATCGGTCAGGAGCGCGCCAAGAAAGCGCTCGCAGTGGCGGTCTACAATCACTATAAGCGCGTGAACGCCGGCACGACGACCGACGACGTCGAGTTGCAGAAGTCGAACATTCTGCTCGTCGGGCCGACCGGCTCCGGCAAGACCTACCTCGCCCAGACGCTCGCCAAGATCCTCGACGTGCCCCTCGCGATGGCCGATGCGACCTCGCTGACGGAAGCCGGCTACGTCGGCGAAGACGTGGAGAACATCCTCCTCAAGCTCATCCAGGCCGCCGACTACGACGTCAAGCGCGCCGAGAAGGGCATCGTCTATATCGACGAGATCGACAAGATCGCGCGCAAGAGCGAGAATCCCTCGATCACCCGCGATGTCTCGGGCGAAGGCGTGCAGCAGGCGTTGCTCAAGATCCTCGAGGGCACGACCGCCAACGTTCCGCCGCAGGGCGGGCGCAAGCACCCGCATCAGGAGTTCATCCAGATCGACACGACCAACGTGCTGTTCATCTGCGGCGGCGCGTTCGACGGGCTCGAGAAGATCATCGAGTCGCGGGTCTCATCGAACTCGCTGGGCTTCCGTGCGCAGCCCGAGGGGAAGAACGAAGCGCGCGTCGGCAAGCTGCTCCAGCAACTGATGCCCGAGGATCTGCTCAAGTTCGGCCTGATCCCGGAATTCATCGGCCGCTTGCCGATCGTGGTGACGCTCGACGCGCTCGACGAACTCGCCTTGCGGCGCATCCTCGTCGAACCGCGCAACGCGCTCGTCCGTCAGTTCCAGAAGATCATGGGGATGGACGGCGTGGAGTTGACCTTCACGAAGGAAGCGCTCGTCGCGATCGCCATCAAGGCGCAATCGCGCAAGACGGGCGCCCGCGGCCTGCGTTCGATCCTCGAGGAAGTGATGCTCGACGTGATGTACGACTTGCCCTCGCTGCAAGGCGTGAAGAAGTGCGTCATCAACAAGGAAGTCATCGAGAAGAAAGAACAGCCGACGCTCATCTACAACGAGCGTCCCAAAGACCAGAGCGCCTAACCCCCGGCCCCCCTGCGGGTTTTTCGGCCGAAAGGATCGTCCGACCGGCTGCCGGAGCGGCCGGAAAGGGGCGGGAACTGCAGCGGAATGGATGCCGAGCCGCTGATTCTCATCGTCGGCGACGACATGGTGGCCCAGCGGGTATGCGCCGAACTGACGGCAACCGTCGGCCAGCGTGTGTGTGTTCTCTGCTCGACCGAGGCCGAGCGGCAAGCCGCTTTTCGCCGTCTAGGCGCTGGGGTGGAAGTGCTCAAGGCCGACCCGGACGAGTCGCTCCTTGCCGCCGGCGTTCGCGAGGCGGCATCGCTGCTCGCGCTCTCCGAAGACGACGGGCTCAATCTCTCGGTGGCCTTACGTGGGCGCAGCCTCAATCCGAACCTCCGCATCGTCCTGCGTCAGTTGAACGTCACCCTCGGACGAAAAATCGAGCAACTCGTCGCGGACTGCACGGTGCTCTCGTTCGCCGCACATTCGGCGGCGACGTACGCGGCGTGCGCGCTGGATCCGGGTTGCTTCTTTGCGCTTCGCTTCCCCGAATCAAACGGACCGCTGGTCGGCTTCGGACGCCACCCTGCGCACGAGCTGGGCATCGCGGGTCTCACGGTTGGTGAGGCCGAGGGACGCCTCGCGGCCCGGATTCTCGCGCTCGATTCGCGGCGTGATCCGCCGAGCGGGGCAATCGTCGGGGCGGGGGACGAGGTCATCGTCTTCAGGGCGGTCGTCGAACGCCCCGGGGCCGTGCACCGCGATCGGGGAGAACGCTCAGCCGAAGAGCGCGATGCGGACGAAAGCCGCCGGCATACGCCGCTCCTGCAACGCCTCCTCGCGGCCTATCAACGGGCGAACCCGATCCTGCGAACGCTTGCGGTCGCGGCAGCGATCTTCTTCTCGTTTTCGTATTGTTTCTTTCATTTCGTCCTCGGCAAGAGCTGGACTGCGGCCGCGTTCTACGTTGTCGAGACGATGACGAACGTCGGGTTCGGCGAAGTGCAGGTCACGACGCGCGGTCCCGTGATCACCGCGGGCGCGATCGCAGCGATGCTCGGCGGAATCATCTTTACGAGCATCTTCATCGGTTCGGTCGCCTCCGCGCTCACGCGTGCGCAATGGATCGCAACGCAGGGCTTGCGGCGGATTCGGGCGCGCAGGCACGTGGTGATTTGCGGCGGCGGAAAGATCGGGACGGCCGTGCTCAACCTGCTGACGGCAGCCGGAAAACGCGTCGTCGTCATCGACCCCGCGCCCGACGCCGATCTGATCCGGCGCGCCCGCGACCGCGACGTCGATCTGCTCACCGGCGACGGCGCCCAAGACGGAGCGCTCGACTTGTGCGACCTCGCCAACGCGTCGGCCATCCTGGCCCTGACGAACAGCGATACGACGAACCTGGAGATCGCGCTCGGCGCCCGGGTACGTTCGCCCGATGTACCGCTCGTCGTGCGGATGGAGAATACCGGTTTTGCGCTGGCGACCGCAGAGATTTTCGGGATATCGACCTTTTCGCCCGCCGCGTTGACGGCACCGGCGTTCGCCGGGCTTTCGCGGTTTCCGGGAACGCGCGGTCGCGTTCGCTACGCCGGCGACGACCACACGATCGGGCAGCGCGTCCAAGGCGCAGTGCCCGAGCGACCCGCCATGACGGACTGCACACCGCTCGGAATCTGGCGCGAGGGCCACGTGCACCTGATCCGCGCCTTCGACGAGATGAAGCCGTTCGACGTGCTGCTCTTCGCGGTACCGCTGGGGCAGTTCCGGTCCGGTGACGGGGCCGAACGCTAAGCTGGGCGGAAGCGCAGCGCGACGCCGTTCATGCAGTAGCGCAGATGCGTCGGGGGCGGTCCGTCATCGAAAACGTGACCGAGATGGCCCGAACAGCGCCGGCAGTGGACTTCGGTCCGCACTTCGATCGGGATCGAGGCATCGGATTTGGTGAGCACGGCATTGGGCAGTGGGCGATAGAAGCTCGGCCAGCCCGTCCCGGAATCGTATTTCGTCTTCGAGGAGAAGAGCGCCAGATCGCAGGCCGCACAGAAGTAGGTACCGCTTGCCGTTTCGCGATCGAGCGGGCTGGAGAACGGCGGTTCCGTGCCTTCTTCGAACATGACGGCATACGTTTGGGGAGGCAATCGCTTGCGCCACTCCGCGAGCGTCGTCGCGCGCGCCGCCGTGGGCATGAGGACGAAGGCGGCCAAGCCGGCCAAGGCCGCGGAACGGGAGATCGTCATGGCTTCATCCTACCACCGGGCGGGGAAACCGACGGTAATGGAGCTTACGGTGGCGTAACGCGGCGGGCGAGCGCGTCCGCTAGCGCGGGGCGAACGCGCGGATCGGTCTCCTCGGCGAGTGCCGCCTGCAACAGCTCGTGCGCCCACGCTCCGCGGCAGGCAGCGAGTTCGCCCGCGAGCGCGATGCGCAGGTCCGCATCGGCACCGCAAGCGCGTGCGTCGAGTCGCGCGGGCCACGAAACACCGTTCCCGGCGCTCGGCGCAGACTCGAGATCCACGGGGAACGCGACCGCCCCGGCAGACGGCGGCAGACGGCGCGGCGCGAACACGGCGACGGAACTGAACGCGAGAAAGAGCAGGCAGCAGAGCAACGGGATCCCCAGCGTCATGCTGCCGCACCCGTGAACTGCGCGAGCCGCAGCCTGCTCGCACCGGCCAACGCCGCGTGCGCCTGGCTCAACCCCTCGCGGCACGTGAACTCGTCCGCGTCGAACGCCGCGACGAACGCCCAGACGTATTCAGCGATCGGAAGATCGGGTGCCAAACGCGGATCGATCGCCGCACTCCACGCGATCAGCGCTTCGCTGCCGCCGAGTCGACCCAGGAGCGGACGTTCGCCGCGGGCGACGCGCAGCGCGTCGAAGGCGCGACGCGCATCATCCGATTCGTAGTCCTCCTCGGTCGCCGTGTAGCCGGGGATGCGGGCTTTCACCGTGAGACGTTCGAGGTGATCGGCAAACGCATCGCGCGCGGCACCGGCCGGAAGCAGCGCGGCGAGCACCGGAAGAGCAGTGGCAAGGCCGTACTCCGGATCGCGCCGGAGCGCCGCAGCGAGGTCGCGCAACCGCTCGCTGCTCGGCGGTTCGACCTCCGCATCGGCTGGTTCCCGTGCCCCCTCGACGGGCGGCGCAGCCTCGCCGGCGAACGGCGCTTCGAGCGCGAGGACGTCACCGTCCACGAAGAACGTGAGACCGGCAGGCCGCTGCGGAAACGCGTTGCGCGCAACCGCATGCACGTCGGTTGCGGCGACCCGTTCTTCGTCGTCACCGATCCGCGCGGCCACCGCAAGCCGCAAGGCTCCCGGCGCGAGCGCGACGCAGCGCGTCCGGAAGCGAATGCACTCGCCCGCCGGGACATCGTGCAAGACGATGCCGCTGCGCACGCGTGCGGTGGCGTCGTCGACCACCGCGTGCGCGTTGACCGTCGTCGTGCCGGGCGCGACGAAGATCTGAGGCCCGGCATCGAGTCGCACATGGAGTTCGTGCGCGCCTTGCGGTGCCTCGACGCTCCACGCTGCATCGAACGCGATGCCCTCGTGAACCTCGCGAGGTTCCTCGACGAGGAGTGAGATGTCGCGTGCGGGCCGCGGCCGGATCTCCGGGAGCCGCACGTCCTTGGCGGCGCGGGTTTCGAGCATCGCCTCGCGCGCGAGCGCGCGTTCGGTCCGTGCATCCAGCGGCACGAGCGCGCGTTCGCCGGGCCGGATCGAGCCGAGCGCGACAGAAGTTCCGTCGGCGGCGCGGATGCGCAAGTCGTGCGCGCACGTCGACCCGCGATTGGCGAGCGCGATCTGCGCGCGGCCGCCCTCGAACGCGAACCAGGCGCCGGTATCGAGCCAGGCGCGCGAACGCGCGACGATCGCCGGTTCGACGCACAGACATTCGTCGCGTTCGGTGCGGGCGACGATCGGCAGCTCCACGCTCGCACCGTCGTCGAGCCCGTCGCCGATGCCCACGATGAGGCGGATGCGGCGGATGATCCCTGCGCCGAGCTGCAGCGTGGCGTCGCGCGCAAAGGGCGCATCGTCGACGAAAGCGTCCCGGACACACGCGGGAATCGTGAACGCCAGCGTCCGCGGCTCGTCGCCGCCGATCGCGAGCAGGTCCACGACCGCGTCAGCGCCTGCATCGCAAATCTCCGGGGCCGCGACGACGAGCAGTTCCGGTGCGCATGTGCGGCCGGCCGGAAGCGCGTGCTCGAACGCGGCGCCCGATTCGCCCACGCGCAGCGACCCGCGCATGACGCCGGTCTCGCCGGCCGGCGCGTATCCGCTGAAGGTCAACTCGCAGGTCGAACGCGGGCCGACGCGCGCGATCGTCACCTGCGCGGCTGCCGGCGAGGACTTTAGCGTCGCGGCCGCCGCGCGAGTGCCCGCACGAAGCGGCGAGCGCCCGTCGACGTTCAGCGAGCCGTCGGCAAACCGCAAAGCGCGCGGCCAGCTCAACTCGACGGCGAGATCCACCAACGCGCACCAGTTCGGATTGGCGATCTGGAGCCGCACGTCGACGCGCCGGCCGTCGCGCTCGAGCGCGATGGTCGGGTGCGGTGCGAGCAGCTCCGGAACGACGCAAGCGCCGCTCGCGATGCTCGCGCGGCGGCCGTCGTCATAGCCGATCCATGCGTCGCGAATCTGCAACGGCAACTCGACTGCTCCGCCCAGGCGGACGGGCACGCTGAACGAACTCGCTTCGCCGGGCTCGAGCGCGGGCAAGCGGCGCTCGATGCGCGGCGTTTCACCGGCGGCGCGGATGCCGCGCGGCAAGGGAATGACGACCGTCGCGCCCGGTTCGGGTGCGTCGCCGTCGTTGACGATCACCGCGTCGAGGCGATAGTTCACCTCGTCGTCGCCGGGTTGAAGATCGATGCGCGTCAATGGTCCGGCGAGTTCCGAACGGCCTTGGATGGTGACGAACACGACGTTGGATCCGAGCGGTTTTCTCCCGTCGACGAACAGCACCGCCTGCAGACGTACCTCGGATCCGTTGGCGATCTCGGGCGGCAAGCGCAGCGTTGTTCCAACGGTTCGTTCCTCGCCCGGAGCGAGGACGTCGAGATCGATCGCGTCGGGCAGGTCGCCGGCCGAAACAAGAAAACGGACGAGGGCCGGCGGTGCGGGTTCGCTGCCGCGGTTGACGGCGCGGTAGTGCACCTCGATCGCCGCGCCGGGCGGCGCGAATCGGGTCTCGACCCAAAGGCCGAAATGCGTCTCTTGCAGGTCCATGGACCACGGCCAGTGCCCGAATTCCGGCCGGCTATGACAAGGGCGCTCGCGCACGTTTCAACGAACGAAGGAAGCAAATGATCGATCTCACCGTACTGCGCCGCGTCCCGCTCTTTCGCGACTTCGAGGAGGCCGAATTGGCGCAGATCGCCTCGGTCGTCGCCATTCAGCGCTTCGGAAAACATCACTTCATCGTGCGCGAATCCGAGCTTGGCGATGCGTTTTTCATCATCATCAAGGGCTCGACGGCGGTCTGCCGCGTCGCGCCCGATGGTCGCGAGACGATCCTCTCGATTCTCAAGGAAGGTGAGTTCTTCGGCGAGATGGCGATGTTCGATTCCTCGTTGCGGTCGGCGTCGATCAAGACGCTTACCGAAGTCGAGGTCGGCACGATCACGCGCAGCGAGTTCCTGGCACTGCTCGACCGCAGTCCGAAGATCGGCCGGCTGCTGGTGATCGAACTCGCCGAACGGTTGCGCGCGGCGAACGCGATCATCGCCTCGACAACGTCGCAAGATATCCGGGCCCGGCTAGCCACTCTCTTGCTGAGCCTCTCGGATAAATTCGGGGAGCCGGTCCCCAGTGGGATAAAGATCGCTTTGCGGTTGACCAATCAAGAGATGGCGAGCATGATCGGCACGACGCGCGAGACGGTGAACCGGACGTTGAACCGCTTTTGGGACGATCAACTCGTCGACATGCGGACTGCATACGTCGTCGTCACCTCGCCGGATAAGCTGCGCGCGCTGATTCCGTGATCTCCGCAGCGAGTGTGCTGGAGATCGCGATCGTCGCCGGCTCGCTTGCGGTGGGCTCGGGTGCGGCGATCGTCGCCGTGCGCGCGCGTGCTGCGTCGCGCGCGGACCGGCTCGCGCTGCGCCTGGTGCGCGCGAGAGAAGCAACCCTCTCCGCCGCGGCGCGCAGCTTCGGCGAAGCCGCCGCCGGATCGCCGGACGACGCGCGCGCGGCGATCGCTGCGGCGATTCGCGCCCTCGCGCCGGCCGTCGACGCGGTGACCGTCTTCGAGGAGCGCGCCGGCGCGTTGCGTTGTGTCGCGGCATTCGGCCCGCGGGTGGCGTGTTTTCTGGGCTGCCGGCTCGCGCTCGACGATCCGTTGTCCTTGGTCGTGCGGGCACTCGCACATGGCCATCGCGTGACGCGCACGAGCGAACCCGATGCCAAACCGCTCCATCCCGCCGACGGCTTCGCGCTTGCCATCCCGCTCGCGCTCGGCGGCGGCCGGCGCTGCGTCGTTTGCGCCGGTGCCGCCGGCGGCGTCTTACAAGACGCCGTCGAGGCGATCGTCGAGGCCTGCGGGCTCGCGACGACGGCCTACCGGATCGCGCTCGATCGCGCAGAGGATCGGGCCACCGCAGAATACGACGGGCTCACCGGTCTCTTGACGCGGCGCGCATTTCGCGAGCGATTCGCCGCGCTCGTCGAACGCGCGCGCTTCGATCCGCACGGTCGCGTCGCGTTGCTCTTCGTGGACATCGACCACTTCAAAACCTGGAACGACAGCTTCGGGCATGCCAGCGGCGACGCGCTCCTGCGGGCGATCGCTGCGCAGTTGCGGGGCGCGGCGCGTGACGAGGGCGATCTGATCGGCCGTACCGGCGGCGATGAGTTCTGTCTGGCCTTTCCGGCGATGGACAAGGCGACGGCGATCGAGCGCGCGGCGGTACTGGGTGGGGCGATCGCGAGCGCCGACCGTAGCGCGTTGCGACCGCCGGACGCGACGACGCGGGTTGCGATTTCGGCCTCGATCGGTGTCGCCGCGACGCCGGCCGATGCCGGCGACGCCGGCGCGCTCCTCGAAGCGGCCGACGCGGCGATGTATGCCGGCAAGCGCAGCGGCCGAGACACCGTATCCTATCGCTCGGTCGCCGGAGCGTTCACACAGCTCGCACGCGGAGCGGGCTACTCCTCGGCCTAGCCGCAGGTCGAGGCTCCGCGACCGGCCGCCGCGAAAGCGCGCCTGGTGAGTCTTGTGCAAGCGATCCGTGACGCCGGCGGCGGACGCGAATCGTTCGTCGTGTTTCGCGGCCCGCGGACGGTCGCGTTGCGTGGCCTGGGCGGAACGGTGGCGCTCGATGCGCGCGGCGATGGGTTCGACGCCATCGCGCGGGTCGTAGCCGCGCTCGAACGCCGCGGGGCGAATGCGGGGACCGTCGCCGTGGCCCACGGCGACGGAGCGCTCGGCGACGCGGTCCGTATCGGAGCCTCGCTCTATCATGGCGGCATCGGCGTCATCCTGGTTACGACTTCGCTGGGCGGTTTGCTCGCGCGGGCAACGGATGCGGTCGCGCGACGCGGGTCCGTCGCGGTGCAGCGTGCCCCGCTCGCCGTGCTCATCGACGAACGCGACTTCGCGCGGACCGCGCGCGACGGCTTGGCGTTGCTTGCGCGCAACGCCCTGATCGAAGGGCACGATCTCTTCGAGAGTCTCGAAACGCTCGCGCCGCATGCGCCCCGGCGCTGGCCGTGGGCGGCGCTCGGGGCCGATGCCTTGCACGTCGATCGGATGCACGGCGAAGACGAACGCGCCGTGTTCACGCTGGGCCAACCGTTCGCGCAGGCGATCGCGCAGACGACGGGCCTGCGCTCGCAACCGGCCCTCGCGCTGGGCTTGCGCGCCGCGGCCCTCGCCGGCCGCGCGGTCGCAGGGATGCCACGCGCCGACCACTTGCGCCTCGTGACGCTTCTGGCGCTGCTGGGCTATCCGCTCTTCGACGCGCGCATCGACGCCCGAGCCGTGCTCGCCGCATTGCCGCCCGACGAGATGTTCGCGCTTCCGCATGCGATCGGAGACGTCGAACCGAACGTGCGCGTTCCGCGAGCGATGCTGCGCCGGATCGTGGCGCGCTTGGCGACGCCGCCGGGGGCGGTCGAATTTCGCTGAAGCGCATCGTCGACGTGCTGCCGCAACTCAAGACGGCACGTTTCGATCGCGAACTGACCTACGCGGTTCCGGATGAGTTCGACCTCGAGCCCGGCAACGTCGTGCGCGTTCCGCTGGGGCCGCGCGACGTGCTGGCCTACGTGGTTTCGGCGGTGCGCGAAGTCGCCGAGCCGCCGGCGGGGACCCGGCCCGTCGCGCGCAAGGCTGCCGGACCGCGGGCATTCGACGAAATGGGCTTGGCGCTCGCGCGCTTCGTCGCCCGCACGTATCTCTGCTCGCTGGGCGAGGCGCTCGGTGCCGTCGTGCTCGCCGGTGCCTTACCGCGCGCGGTCGAACGGCTCGTGCCGCAGGCCCGCCCGCGCGCCGAGGCGGGTTCGGAACGCTTCGTGCGGCTGCTTTGGGACGACTTTGCGGAGGGTGTGCGGCTCGAAACGCTCTTGCGCCATCCCGAAGCGCGCCGCATCGGCGATCGCCGCGCGCTGCTCAGGGCGATCGGAGAACTCGTGCGTAGCGGGGCGCTCGTGCGCGAGCGGCATTTCGAGCGCGCCCGCACGATCGCGAGCACGGTGCGCATCCTCATGTCCGGCGAGTTGCCGGTCACCGGGAAGAAGGCCCAGGCCTTGGTCGCCTACGTGCGCGAGCGCGGCGAAGTGCCGCGCCCCGATGCCGTGCTTGCCGGCTTTTCCGATGCCGTCGTGCGCCGCGCGGTCGCTGTGGGAGCGTTGCGCGAAGAGTTGCGCGAACGCGCCGCGCCGCTACGCGCGACCCGCGTGGCGCTGCCGCACCTGCGGCCGACAGACGAGCAGGCCCGAGCCGTCGCCGCTATCTCCGCCCTGCTCGCGGCGGGCACGTTCGGCCAGCTCCTCTTGCACGGCGTCACCGGCAGCGGCAAAACGTATGTGTACCTCGCGGCGATCGCGCGGGTCGTCGAGCGCGGCGGACGCGCGATCGTGCTCGTGCCCGAGATTTCGCTGACGCCGCAGACGGCGCGGCGCTTCGAGGACGTTTTCGGCGGGCGCGTCGCGGTGCTGCACTCGGGACTCTCCGAACGTGAACGCTACGATGCCTGGAGCGCGACGGCCCGCGGCGAGGTCGCCGTCGTGGTCGGCGCGCGCAGTGCGGTCTTCGCGCCGCTAACGGACGTGCGGCTCATCGTGGTCGACGAGGAGCACGAAAGCTCCTACAAACAGGACACGGTGCCGCGCTACCATGCCGTCAACGTCGCTCGCGAACGGATGCGACTGGCCGGCGGCGTGGTTGTGCTCGGCAGCGCGACGCCCGCGCTCGAAGACTACGCGCGCGCGCGCGCCGGACGCTTCGGCTTGGTCCGGTTGCGCGAACGCGCGACCGCCCAGCCGATGCCCGCCACGCAGATCGTCGATCTGGCAACCGAGTTCGCGGCCGGCAACCGGCGGATGTTTTCGACGCGTCTGGTGGAAGCGATGGACGCCCGCCTGGAGCGCGGCGAAAAGACGGTGCTCTTCGTCAACCGGCGTGGTAGCGCACGCTTCGTCCTGTGCCGTGAATGTGGCTTCGTGCCGTCGTGCGCGCGTTGTTCGACGAGCCTCGTGGTGCATCGCGCCGAGGGTTTGCTGCGGTGTCACTACTGCGACGCGCAACTCCCGATCCCGCCGGTCTGCACGAAATGCGGCAGCGCCTCGATCAAGGAGTTCGGTGCGGGGACGCAACGCGTGGCTAGCGAACTCGCGGTGCTCTATCCGCAGGCCCGGATCATCCGGATGGATTCCGATACCACGACGCGCGTCGGCGAACACGCGCGCCTGCTCGACGCGTTCGCGGTCTCCGGCGACTTCCTGGTCGGCACGCAGATGGTCGCGAAGGGACTCGATTTTCCGCAAGTGACGCTCGTCGGCGCGGTGGCCGCCGACCTCGACCTGCACGTCGCGGACTTTCGCGCGGCGGAACGCACCTTCGCCCTCTTGGCACAAGTCTGCGGACGCAGCGGCCGTGCGCGGGCGGGCGAAGCGATCATCCAAACCTACTCGCCGGCGCATCCCGCGATCCGCTTCGCGGCGGCTCACGACTACGATGGATTCGCGCAGGGCGAACTCGCCGATCGCAAAGCGCTGCACTGGCCGCCATACGCCCGGCTCGCGTATCTGGGCATCATCGGCCGTGACCGTACGGCGGCCGGCGCCGCAGCGGAACGCTACGCGCGCGAACTTCGCGCTGCGGACGGGATAGAGGTCCTCGGACCGGTACCCTACCCGGTCGCCAAACTCAACAACGACTGGCGCTACCGCATCGCACTGAAGAGTCGAGATGCGGGCTCCCTGCGCACCGCAATTCTCGACGCAGCCGTCCCGCTCGCGCGGACCGATTCAGCCACGCGCCTCGCAATCAACATCGACCCTTGAAGTCGGACTACTTGGTTTTCTTGGCGGTCTTTTTTGCGGGCTTCGCGGCGGCTGCGACCGGCGCGGCGGCAGCAGCCGCAGCGGCCACTTTGATCGCCTTCGCGAGGCGCGACTTCTTGCGCGCGGCTTTATTGGGATGGATGATGCCTTTTTGCGCGGCTTTGTCGAACTGCGACTCAACGCTCGGCGCGGACTCCGTCCCCGTCTTGGCCTTCTTGAAGAGGGTCTTGAGACGCGTCTTCGTATCGAGGTTCCGTTTGGTGCGTTTTTCGGTTTGTCGCGTCCACTTGATCGCGGCTTTGATGTTCGGCAAAATCGGGCTCCGTAAGAACTCGTCTCGGTTACGCTGGACGAATTCAGCAATGCGCTCATCGGCCCGCGGGGGCCCCGGGGCACAAAGGACAGGCTACCACAGATCGCGCCCGCAGGCTAGATGCCGGCGGCTTCTGAGCCGTTCTCGCCGGTCACGATGTCACGGTAGCTGGCGTAGCGGCTGGGGGCGATCAGGCCCGCATCCACGGCCGCCCGGACCGCGCAGCCGGGCTCGGAAAGATGCCGGCAGTCGCTGAAGCGGCAGCGCGCGGCGGGCTCCCGCAGCTCGACGAAGAGGTGAGCGACTTCGGTCGCGGGCAGCGGGTCCAAGGTGAACTCGCCGATCCCTGGGCTGTCGATGAGAAAGCCCTCGCCCTGCTCGACCAGGCGGGCCGAAGTCGTCGTCTGACGGCCGCGGCCGAAGCGCGAGAGGTCGCCGACCACGGCCGCGCCGCCCAGCGCCTTGAAAAGCGAGGATTTTCCGACCCCGGACTGCCCGATGAGCAGCGACCGGCGCGCGGCCACCAGCGTCCGCAGCTCCGGGACGCCGCGCCCGGTCTTGGGGTTGAGGACGAGCACGGCGACGTCCAGCGGCCGGTAGATGCTCGCGACCGCCTCGGCCGCGGCTTCTCCGGCCAGGTCGGGTTTGGTGAGCAGGAGCGCGGGCTTCAGGTCGTGCTGCTCCGCAAAAGCCACCAGCCGGTCGATCATCCCCGGGCGAATCGGCGGGTCGATCAGCGCCGCAACGATCGCCAGCGTGTCGACGTTGGCCGCCATCGTCTTCGTGCGACCGCCCGGCGTGTGGCGCTCGAGGGCGAACGAGCGCGGTTCGAGCCCGTCGACCACGATGTGGTCTTCGGTAGCGTGGGCAACGACGAGATCGCCGGGCACCAGCATCGGGTGGCGTGCCTTCTTGCGAAAATTCGCCAGCCGGGGTTCGCGTTCGTCGCTGAAGACGATCCACGCCGCGTTGCGGCCGACCGCGATCACGCGCGCGCGGCGGACTTCGTTCGTCGCGTTGCGAACGTCCGTCATATCGTGATCGTTACGCGAAACGTGTTCGTCGCCGATGCGCTTGCGCGAGCAAGCGTTTTCGAGGCGCTCGGCGGCCCCGGTCGACCCGCCGGGATGATCGCCTGCAGCCAAACCGGCGAGCGCATCGACATCCGGTTCGACGACGCGGTGACGGCCGAGACGCTGATCGAAGACCTCATCACGGTCGCGCGCCGGTTCGTCCCCGCGCCGGTACTGCGCGCGCCGCGCGCCGAACGCGTGCGCATCGCCGCGCGCGGCCTGAGCGAACCGGATCTCGACGAGTCGCGGGTGCTCGAGACGTACCTGCCCGAATGAGCCTGCCCAGCCACACCTTTGGAGCGCTCGGCAGCTTCGGCGTTTCCGACCTCCTCGACATCGTCTTCACGTCGATCCTGGTCTACTATCTGTTGCTCCTCATCCGCGGGACGCGCGCGGTGCAGATCATGCTCGGCGTGGTCGTATTGCTGATCATCCTGGCCGGCTCGAACCTCCTTCATCTGCTCGTGCTGGCGACCGTGATGCAATATCTCTTGCTGGGCACGGCCGTCACGTTGCCGATCGTCTTTCAGCCGGAGCTGCGGCGTGCCCTCGAACAGATCGGGCGCGGCCGTTTCTTCGCGCGGCAATCATATCCGGACGAAGCGGCCGCCGCGCAACAGGTCGCGATCATCAGCCACGCTGCCTTCGCGCTGGCGCGCGATCGCGTCGGCGCGCTGATCGTTATCGAACAGCAGACGGGCCTGCGCGAATACGTCGAGAGCGGGACCGCGATCGACGCCCAACTCTCGCTTGAACTGCTGCTCGCGATCTTCAACAAGTCCTCGCCGCTGCACGACGGCGCGGTGATCGTGCGCGATCTCACGATCGAAGGCGCGGGTTGTTTTTTACCGCTCGCCGAGAACCAGGTGTCCGCCGAACGCCACATCGGAACACGCCATCGCGCCGCGGTCGGCCTCAGCGAGCAGACCGACGGGGTGGTGGTGGTCGTTTCGGAGGAGAGCGGCGCCGTGTCGGTGGCGCGCGCCGGGCGGCTCTCGGTCCACATCGATGACAGCGACCGGCTGGAGAAGGTCCTCTCCGCGATCTTGCGGCCCCCGCGTACGCCGCGCGAGGCCCAGAGCGGACTTCTAGCCAACCTGATCGGTCGGTTGCCGCGTGCTATCGATCGTACGGAGAAACTTCGGACTTAAGCTCCTCTCACTCATTCTCGCCGTTGCGGCTTGGGCATATTTTCACTTTTCAGCCGCGCCCGGCACGACCGCGCATTTCGACGAGCAGTTGACCGTGCCGCTGGTCGTCACGGGGCTCCGCCCCGGTTTCGTCGCGCGCTATACCGACAAGACGGCGCTGGTGACGATCGATCTGCCGCGTAACGGCACAGCGGTCAAGGCCGAAGCGGTCCAGGCGGTGCTCGACTTGACCAACCATCCCGATCCGGGAGTCTTCAACGTACCCGTCGAGATCATCGCGCCCAACGTCCAGATCCATTCGCTTACGCCGGCTTCGGTGACGCTGACGCTCGATCGGCTCGAAGAGCGCACGGTTCCGGTGGCTATCGATTACACGGGTGCGACGCACGGTGGCGTCGTCGTGGAGTCCGCCGAGGTCAGCCCGTCGTTCGTGACGCTGCGCGGTACGGTGAACGATCTCGCGCGCGTGACCACGGTCCACGTGGAGATCTCGATTCCGCCTAAGAGCGGCACGGTCGACACGATGACGTCGCCCAGCGCGAGCGATGCGCACAAACTCCCCGTTTCGAGCGTCGACGTGTCGCCCAATCTCGTGCGCGTGCGGGCACGCTTCGTCCCCTCGACCGGCACCGGCGCGAAGTAAGCGCCGCGATGGGTCGTCTCTTCGGAACCGACGGCGTGCGCGGCGTGGCGAACGCCGATCTCACACCCGAACTCGCCTTTGCGATCGGCCGGGCGGCTGCGGCGGTCATCGCGCGCGACGCGGCACGCGCGGGGGCAATCGTCGTCGGACGCGATACGCGGTTGTCGGGGACGATGTTGGAAGCGGCGATCGTCGCGGGGATAACGTCGACGGGCCGCGACGTGGTCCGCGTCGGCGTGCTGCCGACGCCCGGCGTCGCCTACCTCACGGCGCGCACGAACGCGGCCGCCGGCGTGATGATCTCGGCCTCGCACAATCCCGTGGGCGACAACGGCATCAAGTTCTTCGGTCCCGATGGCTTCAAGCTCAGCGATGCGACCGAAGACGAAATCGAAGCGCATTTGAACGATCCGTCGTTGCCCCGTCCCACGCATGTCGGCGTCGGCATCGTGCGTGACGATCCCGGCGCCGGCGCCGCGTATGCGCGCTCGCTCGTCGCGGCGGGCCGCTCGCTCGCCGGTTTGACGGTCGTCCTCGACGCCGCCTACGGCGCGGCGTACGCGGTCGGCCCGGCGGTCTTCGCCGAACTCGGCGCACACGTGATCGCGCTTCACGCGGTCGATGACGGGAGCCGGATCAACGTCGAGTGCGGGACGTTGCACCTCGGCCGGCTCGCGGCGCGTGTAAAAGAAGAAGCGGCCAAGGCGCACGGTCCGGTCGTGGGCGTCGCGTTCGACGGCGATGCGGATCGCGCGCTCTTCGTCGACGAACGCGGCACGATCCTGAACGGCGATCACGTCATGCTGGTGCTCGCGCATGCGCTGCACGCAACCGGCGAACTCACGGGCGATACCGTCGTGGGGACGGTCATGAGCAACGTCGGCTTGGAACGCGCCCTCGCGCGCGACGGCATCACCCTCGTGCGCACGGCGGTCGGCGACCGTTACGTGCTCGAAGCGATGCGCGCGGGCGGGTTTCGCTTGGGCGGCGAGCAGTCGGGCCACATCATCGATCTCGCGCGCAACACGACGGGCGACGGCCCGTTGACCGCGGTGCTGGTGTTCTCGCTGGTCGCGTCGAGCGGCCGCAGCTTGCATGAATTGGCCGCGCAGCTTACGGTCTACCCGCAAGTGCTCGTCAACGTGCGCGTCGGCGATACGTTCGCCTACGATGCCAGCGCCGCCGTCCGCGCCCAGATCGCGCACGCCCGAGCCGTGCTCGGGGCCGACGGCCGCATCTTGGTACGCTCCTCGGGGACGGAGCCGCTGGTCCGGGTCATGATCGAAGGCCAGGACCTCGCGGCGATCGAGTTGCTCGCCGAGGCAATCGCCGAGACGATCCGCCTGGCCGCGAACACAAGCTTATAACCCAGTTAGAGGAATCCTAAACCCTCGTGCCCTACCTACGACGGGTGACCTGGCTTACGAGCCGGGGTCACAGTACTGCTGTCAGTCACCGAGTCCGGGCTCAGCGCCGGAGCGGGGGATTCCCAGGATTGGGGTGAGTGGGCCGGTCGGCCCTAGGGCGATTCTTTCCGTCCGAACCCGTCAACTAACCCCGTAGGTGTTTGGAAGAAGGAGCAGTCTTGTACCGTTCCCTGCGTACCGGCGCATTGGCGTTTGCTTTGATGGCAAGCCTCTTCGGCGTTGCCTCAGCCGAAACCAGCACCGTGACCACCGAGACCACCGTTACCACCGCACCGGTCGCGAGCGTCGCGGCCGATGCCGAAGTCGCCGCTACGGAGCCCGCCGCCCCGACGGCCGGCGCCGATCTCACGATGTGGAATGCCGCGCCCGAAGCGGTGGCCCAAGAGAAGAAGTCCATCGATCGTCTTTCACCCGTGCGCCGCTTCGCGCATGCGATCGTCGCCCGGAGTAGCGCGCTCGCGTCATCGCTGACGCGAAGCGCGATGCGATTTCTTGGGACGCCCTATTCGTTCGGCGGCACCAGTACCCGCGGCTTCGACTGTTCTGGGTTCGTGCAGCACGTGTTCGCGATGATGGGCGTGCATCTGCCGCGCACCGCGGATGCGCAGTACGATGCGGCCCGCAAGATCGCCGGGACGATGCGCCCGGGAGATTTGGTGTTCTTCCAAACGTACACCGCGGGCGTATCGCACGTCGGGATCTATCTCGGAAACGACAAGTTCGTCCATGCGGCGAGCGAGGGCGTGATGGTCTCGAGCTTGCACGAAAGCTACTGGGCGGCCCGTTACCTGGGAGCCAAGCGCGTCACCGCCGACTGACGACGAGGCCTCGGAGCGCGCGGCGCTCGGGTATCTGATCTGGCCACTCGCCGTCCTCGACGTTCTCCGTGAGAGTCCAAACGCGACCATCTGGTCGCGTTTGCATGCCCGGCAAGCGCTCGTCTTCGGAATCCTGGCGCTGGTCGGTTACGTGATCGTGCTGACCCTCCCGCTAGCGATCACGACGCTCATCCCGGCGATCTCGACCGGAGCGACGATCGCCGTCTATGGGGTCGGAATGGTCGCCGACATCGCCGGCTTGGTCGCACTTTTCATGCTGGCATTCCGGTATTATGCCCGCGCCCGGCGCGGCGAACTCTTCCCCGTCCCCTACGTCACACCGATCGTCGACCGCTTCTTCCCGGTGCATGGTCCGCATTGAGCCTGAAGTTGCGCTGCATCCTCGCGCCGAATCTTCACGCTTGATGGCTAGGAATGGGCGGCCGGTTCAGGAAGAGGGGTCCGCTCCGATGGGGTGTAGCCAAGTTGGTAAGGCACCAGACTTTGACTCTGGCATGCGTTGGTTCGAGTCCAGCCACCCCAGAAACTACCCGTGCTCGCGAAGGCCGGTTTGCGGTCGATGAGCTAGCGCCGTTCGACGGCCGGGAGATGCTTGCGTCGCTGATGCGCGCCTGGCACGGGGGTGATGCCCTACGGGCCGCCGCGCACTTCGCGCTCGATGCCACCTATCGCGAAGCGGGACGCGAGCCGCTCGCAGGCCGCGATGCGATCGTCGCGCACTTCACGCGGTTCTTCCGCGACGGTCCGCTCTGGCGTTTCGCCGTCGACAACGTCATCGTCGAGGGCCGGCGCGCCTGCGTCGTCTATCGCTTCTGGGTCAAAGGCCCGGGAGAGGAATGGCGCGAACGCGCCGGATGTGCCTTGGTCGGCTTCGATCAGAGCGGCTCGGTGGCTGCCTGGCGCGAATACGAAGGATAACCCGAATGAACTTGCACCACGAAGATCTTTCCATCCACGTCCATGTAGTTGACGGGACACAGGTTTTCGAGTTGACCGGCAGCCTCGATATCGCAACCGCCCCGACGGTGCGCGCGGCGCTCCTCGAAGCCTCGGAACGCGGTGACCACCGCCTCGTCGTCGACCTCACGAAGGTCGAGTTTCTCGATTCAACGGGTCTGGGCGCGCTCATCGGCGGCCAGCGCCGGGCGAAAGAATTCCACGGCGACGTGCGGATCGTTGCGAAGGAGGGGCAGATCCTCCGCCTGCTGCGCATCACGGGCCTGCTGAAGGTTTTCTTGGTCTACCCGACCCTCGACGCGGCACTGCACAACATCGATCGCGTCGTCGACATCTAGCGCCCGGCAAGCGCCCCGGAAGCCGCGGCGAGGGCGAGTTCAGCGCCGCCGTCCGGCGCGGGCTGGCGCGCCGTCGCGAAGCGCCTGAGGTGGAACGCGCGATCGCCGAAGAACCGTTCCAGAGTCGTCAGGCGCTTGAAATACCGGCCGACGGCGTATTCCTCACTCATCCCGATCCCGCCGTGGAGTTGGATCGCGTTCTGCCCGATGAAGCGGCCCGAGCGTGCGATCAGCGCCTTCGCGGCTGAGATCCCGCGGCGGCGTTCGGCGGCATCGGGGGCGTCCAGGCGCAACGCGGCCAGATAGGCCATCGAGCGCGCGAGTTCGAGTTCAATGAACATCTCCGCCATCCGGTGCTGGAGCGCTTGGAACGAGCCGATCGGCACGCCGAACTGATGGCGCTGCTTGGTGTAGGCGACGGTCATCTCGAGCATCACGCCGGCGATGCCCACGGCCTCGGCGCAGAGTGCCGCGACGGCGTGGTCGAGCCCGCGTTCGAGCAACGCCAGACCCTCGCCCGGCTCGCCGATCATCGAACGCGCCGGTGCATCCCCGAAGGTGACATCGCCCACGTCGTGACCGTCTTCGGCCGCGAACGCACGGCGTGTGACCCGTGCGGAGTCGGCCGGGACCTCGAAGAGGGTGATCCCGGCGGCCGTTCGTGCCGACACGATGAACCGCGTGGCGCTGGCCGCGCCGAGCACCCGGAGCTTGCTGCCGCGCACCGACCACGAACCATCGTCCGTCGTGCGCGACGCCGATGTTGCGACGATCTCCGGATCGTACCGCGCAGCGGGTTCTTCGTAGGCTACCGCAAACCGGTCGTTCCCCTCGACGAGTTGCTCGAGCAGATCGTGCACTCCGGCGTGGTTCAAGATCGCGGACGCGGCGACGACCTGACCGGCATAGGGCGTCACCACCAGGCCGCGGCCGAATTGCTCCATGAGAAGCAGCGTCTCGAGCGGACCACCAAAGCCGCCGCAGCGCTCCGGTGCGCCCAGCGCGAGCCAGCCGAGTTCGGCGAACGTGTCCCAGCGGTCGCCGGCATGATCGCCCGCGGCAAAGCGCGCGGCGCTTTCTTTGATGAGCAGTTGCTCCGTCGTAAGCGTAAAATCCATCGTCGTTTTTTCTGTCGGATCAGAGTTTGAGGATGCGTTTGGCGATGATGTTCTTCTGGATCTCGTTCGAGCCGGCGTAGATCAACGTCTTGCGCAGGTTGAAGTATCTCGGAGCAGCTTTGGCATCGCGGTACGGACCGACCGCATCGAGTGCGAACTCGGCGATCGCCTGCTGGATCTCGGTGCCCTTGATCTTGAGGATCGAGGATTCCGGGCCCGGACGCGTGCCCGCCGACTCTGCGGCGAGCGTGCGCAATTCCGTGAAGGCCAACGCCTCGAGTTCGATCTCGAGTTCCGTGATGCGTTCGTTCAAACGGCCGTCGCCGGCCGGTTCGCGGTCGAGCAATTCGCGCAGCGCGGCGAGTTGCTGGCGGCAACCGGCGATTCCGGCCGTTCCGGTCCGTTCGTGTTCGAGCAGGAACTTGGCGTACGACCAGCCGCCGCCCTCGACGCCGACCAGATTCTCGATCGGCACGACGACGTTTTCGCAATGGACCTCGTTGATCTCGGCGCCGCCGTCGAGCGTCACGATCGGCCGGACGCTCACACCGGGAGTCGTCATATCGATCAGGATGAACGAGATCCCGTCCTGTTTCTTGGCCGTTACTTCCGTGCGCGCGAGTACGAACATCCAGTCGGCCCACTGCGCGGCGGTGATCCACGTCTTGGTCCCGTTGATGACGTAGGTGCCGCCGGCGCGCTGCGCGCGCATCTCCAGCGCCGCGAGATCGGAACCCGCGCCGGGCTCGGAATAGCCCTGACACCAGAACTCGTCGCCGCTGACGATCTTCGGCAGGTAGCGCGCGCGCTGCGCGTCGTTCCCGAACTCGATGATCACCGGTCCCACCATGTTCAAGCCGAAGGGCAACTGGCGCGGTACCCAGCCCGCGGCGCACTCCTCGGAGAAGATGTGGCGCTGCACCGCCGTCCAACCGGTCCCGCCGAACGCGGTGGGCCAGGTCGGCGCTCCCCAGCCCCGCGCGAAGAGCGCCCGCTGCCAGCGCTCGTAGTCCGATTTGACCAGCGGATCGCCGTAGCGCACTTTCGCGCGAACGTCGGCGGGCAATTCCTGCGCGATAAATGCCCGCACGTCATCGCGAAACGCAAGCTCGGCGGGGCGAAAGGCTAAGTCCATCGTGGCTCCTGCGCTTCGGAAGGCATGTCGTCAGGCACGGGCGGCGACCGGCTCGACACTCGTCCCGAACGAGCGGCCGGAGGCCGCGAGTTCCGCGAGCAACGGGGCCGGCTTCCAGACCGCGCCGTGCAGGCGCTCGAATTCGCCCATCTCGGCGACGATCTTGGCGAGGCCGACCGAATCGGCCCAGCGCAGCGGTCCGCCGCGGAACGCGGGGAAGCCGTAGCCGTAGACCCAGACAACGTCGACGTCGCCCGGTCGGGAGGCGATGCCCTCGGCGAGGATCGCGGCGGCTTCGTTCACCAGCGGGTAGAGACAGCGCTTGATGATCTCGCCGTCGTCGATCGGCCGGCGCACGATTCCGGCGTCGTGCGCGGCCTGCTCGATGATCGCGTCGACCGCCGGGTCGGGCCGCGGCGTCCGATCGCCGGTCTCGTAGCGGTAATAGCCCGCGCCGGTCTTTTGTCCGAAGCGGCCCAGTTCGCAGAGCCTATCGGCGACGTGCGAATAGCGTCCGGTGGGCGGCCGGGCGGCGTTGCGCCGTTTGCGGATGCTCCAGCCGATGTCCAGACCCGCCAGGTCGGAGACGGCGAACGGTCCCATCGCGAGGCCGAAACGCTTGAGCGCGCCGTCGATCTGCGCCGGCGTGCCGCCTTCTTCGAGCAAGAAATCCGCTTCGCGACGGTACACCGCCAACATCCGGTTCCCGATGAAACCGTCGCAGTTCCCCGCCACGACGCCGATCTTTCCCAGGTGTTTGGCGAGGGCGAGGGCTGCCGCGATCGTCGCAGGCGAGGTCTGCGCACCGCGGACGATTTCGAGTAACCGCATGATGTTGGCGGGACTGAAGAAGTGCAGCCCGATAACGTCGGCCGGGCGCGTCGTCGCCGCCGCGATCGCGTCGATATCGAGCGTCGAGGTATTGCTCGCCAGAATCGTGCCGGGCGCGGCGGTCCGGTCGAGTTCGCGGAAGATCCCCTGCTTGACGGCCAGATCCTCGAAGGCGGCTTCGATGACCAGATCGACGCCGGACGCGGCCGCGAGCGAATCCGTGAAGGCGATGCGTCCGAGGCGCGCGTCCATCTCCCCACGGTCGATGCGGCCTTTCTCGACCGCAGCCGTATAGGTGCCGGTGATGACCCGGCGCCCGCGTTCGAGCGCGGCGGCTTCGACATCGATCAGGGTCACGCCGATGCCGGCGTCGGCGCAGGCCGTCGCGATCCCGGTCCCCATCGTTCCGCTGCCGATGACGGCAGCGCGGCGAACCGGCGTCGCCGGCGCGAGCGCGATCCCCGGCGGCCGCGCCGCCGCGCGTTCCGCAAAGAAGAGGGCGATGCGCGCCCGGGACTGCTCCGACTGCACGAGCTCGTCGAACGCGTCGCGCTCGCGCACCAGACCTTGCGCGAACGGGAGCCCGACCGTATCGGCAACGGCGTCGATGCACCGCTGCGCGGCCAACCCGCCGCGCTCGGCGGGCGCGGCTGCCTTGCGCGCGCGTTCGAGGGCGGCCTCGTCCGGTTCGACCGTCGCCGCGCTCGCGCGGCGCCGCGGCAGCCCCGCGCGGGCCAACGCGCGTTCGCGAGCGGCTGCGAGCAGCGATCCCTCGACCACCGCATCGATCAGCCTGCGCTCGCGCGCGAGCGCCGCGGGAAGAGGATCGCCGGAAAGGATCAACTCGAGCGCCGGCCCCAGCCCCATGACGCGCGGTGCACGCTGGGTGCCGCCGGCGCCCGGGAGCAACCCGCGTTTGATTTCAGGGAAGCCCAGCCGCGCGTCCGGCGCGGCGAGGCGTTCGTCGCAGGCCAGCGCCACTTCCAAGCCGCCGCCGACACACACGCCGGGAATTGCCGCGATGACGGGCTTCTCGGAGCGCTCGATCCGCTCGATGAAGTCGCGCAGATCCGGCTTGCGCGGCGCGGCACCGAAGCCGTGCAGGTCGGCGCCGCCGCTGAACGTCCCGTTTGCTCCGGTGACGACCAGTGCCTCGACCGCCGGGTCCGCCGCAGCCGCATCGAACTCGGCCACGAGTCGTGCGAGCAGGTCCGCCGAGAGCGCATTCACCGGTGGATTGTCCAGCGTGAGGACGGCGATCGGGTCAGGACTCGGATTTGGCACGGTCAACTCCAAGGACGAGGGACACGAGAGCCGAACTTTTTGTCCCGCTCGATCTAAAAATCTTTCTTTTTGGAGAGCTGCCTGTGCATCTATTCTTCCAGGAACTTCTCAACGGCCTGGTCGTCGGCAGCCTCTATGGGCTGGTCGCGGTCGGCTTGGCGCTCGTGTACGGCACGATGGGAATTCCGAATTTCGCGCACGGGCATGTCTACATGCTTGGCGCCTACGTCGCATTCTTCGGCGTTACCGTGGCCCACATCGGCTACTGGCCGGCGATGCTCGTGGCCGTGGCCGTACTCGCGCTGGTCGGCGTGCTGCTGGAACGGCTCGTGTTCCGCCCGCTGCGCGACGCGCCCCCGGTAAATACGATCATCGCCGCGGTCGGCGTGCTCTTTACGCTACAAACGCTCGCGCAAGTGCTGTTCGGCGCCGAATTCCGCGTGTTGCCGACCCCGTACGACAACGTCGTGCATCTGGGCCCGTTCATCGCGACGCAGCAGCAGCTCCTGGTCGTGCTCGCAACCGCCGTGTTGATGGCCGGGTTGTTCGTGTTCCTCAAGCGCACGCTGGTCGGCGCGACGATCGAAGCCGTCGCGCAGAATCGCGAAGGCGCGGAGTTGATGGGGATCGATGCCGAGCGCGTCTCGATGCTGGTCTTCGCGATCTCAGCGGGGCTGGCGGCGGTGGCGGCGACGCTGATCGCATCGATCAACCTGATCTCGCCCGAGATGGGCTTCAGCGTCGTCCTCAAGGCGTTCGCGATCATCGTGCTCGGCGGGATGGGGAGCATCCCCGGCGCGATCGCCGGCGCGTTCGTGCTCGCGTTCGCCGAGAGCTTCGGCGCGACATATATCTCGACCAGCTATCAGGACGTGATCGCGTTCGGCGTGCTGGTCGTCATCCTGACGTTCCGGCCGACGGGCCTCTTCGCGAAGGCGGCCTGATTGCGCGTCCTCACGGGGCCGGCAGCGCTCTGGGTCGTCGCGGCCCTGGCTGCTCTCGCCCTGCCCTTCGCGCTTCCGAATCCGTATTATCAGCAAGTCGTCGCGACCGCGTACACGACCGCGATCGCGGTCTACGGTCTCAACGTCATCCTCGGTTACGCCGGGCAGCTCAACCTGGGCAACGCGGGGTTCTTCGGCGTCGGCGCCTACACGGTCGCGCTGCTGGAAACCAAAGCCGGCCTGCCGTTCTGGCCGGCGCTGGCGGCGGGCTGCCTCGCGAGTACGGTCCTGGGACTGCTGGTCGGCGTGATCTCCTTGCGCACGCGCGGGAACTACTTCGCGATCTTCACCGCGGCGATCGGCGTGATGATCGCAATCGTCTTGAGTACCTGGCAGGATTTGACCAACGGGAACATCGGGATCGCCGGCATTGCCCCGCCGCCGCGGCTGGGACCGCTGACCTTCGACTCGGACGCGGCCAAGTATTATCTCGTGCTGGCGGCATTGGCGCTGACGATCGTGCTTTGTGCCCTGTTGCGGCGTTCGCTCTTCGGGCGCACGCTGCTGGCTACCGCGAGCAACGAACCCTTGGCGCGCGCCGTCGGGATCGACGTGGTGCGCGCGCGGCTGATCGCCTTCGGTCTCTCGACGTTTCTCGCGGGCCTGGCCGGCGGCATGTTCGCGATGTACGTCGGCTTTCTCGGTCCAGATTCGAGCGGGCTGGATGCGACCTTCGAGCAGCTCTTGTATCTGGTCGTCGGCGGCGTCGGCACGATCTCCGGCCCGCTGATCGGCACGCTCGTGCTCACGGTGCTCGGGCAAAGTCTGCAATCGATCGAACGCTACCGGTATCTGGTCTTCGGTCCGCTGCTGATCTTGCTCGTGATCTTCTTTCCGCTGGGTATCAGTGGTGCGCTCGCGCGGGTACGCCCGGCTTTCGGCAAACTGCGCCGCGTGCGCGCGACGACGGAAAGCGCGCCCTCGTGATGCTCTTCGAGGGCCGCGGGTTGACCAAGCGCTTCGGCGGGCTCGCCGCGATCGACGGCGTCGACATCACCATCGCGCAGGGCGCGATCACCGCGATCATCGGGCCAAATGGGGCCGGAAAATCGACCTGCTTCAACGTAATCGCCGGCGCGTACCGCGCCACTTCGGGAACGCGACACTTCGCCGGTGAGGACGTGAGCGCGCTTTCGTCCTACGCGATGGCCCGGCGTGGGCTCGCGCGAACCTTCCAAACGACGAGTCTCTTCGCCCACTCGAGCGTGCTCGAGAACGCGATCACCGGCTGCCATCGCCAGACCCGCAGCGGCCTCTTCGACGGGCTCTTGCGCACGCCGCGCGAACGGCGCGAGGAGCGGGCCTGCCGCGAGACCGCCTACGAAGCGCTGCGTTTTGCGGGAATCGCCGATCTGGCCACGCGTGTCGCCGGCTCGATCTCGCAGGACCAGCAGAAGCGGCTCGCGATCGCGATCGCCGTCGCGTCGCAACCCAAACTCGTGTTGCTCGACGAACCCGTCGCCGGCGTCACCACCGAGGAGACCGAAGCGCACGTCGTGCTGATTCGTGCGATGGCCGCGCGCGGTCACACCGTTTGCCTCGTCGAGCACAAGATGGACGTCGTCATGGGGCTCGCGGACCGGGTCGTCGTGCTGCATCACGGGCGCAAGATCGCCGACGGAACGCCGGCCGAGGTTGGCCGCGATCCGGCGGTTATCGAAGCCTATCTCGGAGCGGCGCATCATGCTTGACGTGGCCGGGTTGCGCGTGTGCTACCGCACGGTCCCCGCGCTCGACGGCATCGATCTGCGGATCGAGCCGGGCGAATGCGTGACCCTCTTGGGTGCCAATGGGTCGGGGAAGACGTCGCTCTTCCGCGCGCTCAGCGGCCTCGTGCCCGCGGAAGGCACGATCCGCTTCGCAGGCCGCGATCTGCGCGCGCTGCGACCGCCGGCGATCGTCGCGCTGGGCATCGCGCAATGCCCGGAGGGCCGCAAACTCTTCAGCGAACTCTCCGTGGAGAAGAACTTGCGCCTGGGCGGATACCTCGGGCGCCGCGATCGTCGCGGCACCGAAGACGCGTTCACCCGGGTCCTGGAGCTGTTCCCGATTCTGCGGGAGAAGTTGCGCTTCGCAGCCGGCAGCCTCAGCGGCGGCCAGCAGCAGATGGTCGCGATCGGACGGGCGCTCATGGCGCGTCCGAAACTGCTGCTGCTCGACGAACCGTCGCTGGGCCTCGCGCCGCTCATGGTCGCGGCGATGCTCGACGCGGTGGCGGCGATCAACCGTGCCGGAACCATGGTTTTGCTCGCGGAGCAAAACGCGTACGCCGCGCTCTCGATCGCGCATCGCGGCTACGTGCTCACCAACGGACGCGTGGTGCTCGCGGGCTCGGCGAGCACGCTCAAAGAGAACGAGCTGGTCAAACGAGCTTTCATCGGTGTCTAAAGGAGGATCAATGCAACGACTCATCCGCATCCTGTGCGCGGGCACGCTCTTGCTCGCGTCATCCATCACCTCGAGTCCGGCGCAAACGGCGAGCGGAACGATCACCATCGGATTCAGCGGTCCGCTCAGCGGCGGCGCGGCCGCCTACGGCGGCGACGTGCAACGCGGCATTCAAATGGGGATCGACGAGGTGAACGCCGACGGGGGCATCTCGGTCGGCGGCAAGAAGCAGTTGCTCAAGCTCGTCTCGCTCGACGACGAGTACCGGCCCAACGAGACCGCGACCAACGTCAAGCGTCTCTCGCTCGAGAACGGCGCACCGATCATCTTCGTGCCGCACTCAGGCGGCGTCTACGCCGCCCTGGGCCTCAACGACAAGGGCCCCAGCAAGTTCATCGTCGCCGCATACACGAGCGATCCCGGGATCCTCAAACAGAACAACTCGCTCCTACTGATGATCCCGCCGGCGTTCGACGAGTACTTCAAGCCCTTCGGCGAGCTTGAGATGAAGCGCTTCGGCAAGACGCTGGGCCTGATCCCGACCACGACCGCTTACGGCAACGCCTGGACCAAAGGGTTCAGCGCGCTCTGGCAGGCCAACGGCGGCACCGTTCTCTCGAACAACGGCGTGGACTACAACACGACGACCGACTTCTCGACCGCGGTCAGCAAGACGCTGGCGGACAAACCCGACGTGATCTTCGTCGGCGGCCCCTCGCAGCCGACGGCGCTGGTGATGAAAGCCGCCCGCGACCAAGGATTTACCGGCGGTTTCATCATGATGGATCAAACGAAATTCGATCAGGTGGAACAAGTGCTCCCGTTGCCGCGGCTCGAAGGCGCCGTCGGCATCTTGCCGTTCCGCGAAACACCGAGTGCCGGGCTCAAGACGTTCGTCGACGCGTACACGAAGAAATACGGGGCCGATCGCCCGCCCAACCCCGAAATCGCGAACAACTACGAGACCGTGCACATCTTCGCCGAAGCGATTCGCTTGGCGAACAGCACCGATCCGGTCGCCATCAACGCCAAGGTGCACGAAGCTGCGGCGAATTTGGCGGTCAAGTACTCACCGATCGTCACCCACGGCGTGGACAAGACCGGCCACCTGATCGAAGAGGCGTTCGGAGCCATCGTCGATCACGGGAAGTACGTGCGCATCCCGATCCGCCGAACGGAATAGACGCCGCGCAAGTCGCGTGCGTAGGGTTCCGCCCTACGCGCGCGATTGCTCGCCGAGCGCGCTGACCCAGAGTACCGTCAAGTGGGTGCTCAACTGGTCGATGGATGGTCGCGGGTCGGCGAAGATCCAATCGGTGAGCAGCGCGAGCGCTGCGCCGGCAAGCGCCGCGCTGAGCAGGCGATAATCCAGCGTCGCCGGCTTGATCGCGCCGGCCTTCGCCGCGGCCCGCGCGCCCTGCGCGACGAACGCCTCGTGGTGCAGGCGCCGGTAGCGCTCGAACTCCGGGCTCACGCCGATCGCGCCCAGAGCGTAGATGCGCGCCCGCCGTTCGTCGCTGGTGAGATAGCCGAAATACGCATCGTGAGCCGCGCGGATCCGCTCGGCGCCGCTGCGGTCCGGCGTGCGCAGTTCCGCCCGAACGCGCTCGAACACGGTCTCGGCGATCTCGGCGTAGACGGCTTCGAGCAGCCGTTCGAGGGTGCCGAACTCTTCGTAAAAGTGGGCGGTCGTCACACCTGCGGTCCGGCAGAGATTCGGGATCGTCGTCTTGCCGAAGCCGATGACTCCGAAGAGCGCCAGGCCGGCGTCCATCAGGCGGCGGCGGCGCGCCGCGCGCCGTTCCTTCGGGGCGAGGCCGCCGTAGAGCCGGGTCACGGCCCGCCGCGCCCGGCGGCATACGATTCGTCGAGCAGGTCGACGATGTGTTTGACCGTGGCGGTACTGCCGGCCTCGGCTAGCTGGGCGGCCATTTGAATCGCGCAGCCGGGATTGGCGGTGACGACCACGTCAGGCGAAACCTCGATGATTCGCTCCGCCTTGCGTTTGCCGAGGCGCTCGGCCATCTCGGGTTGGGTGAGGTTGTAAATCCCGGCGCTCCCGCAGCAGAGCGAACTCTCGTCCAGCTCGCGAATCGTGAGGCCGGGGATCTGCGCCAGCAGCCGGCGCGGCTGCGCCGTGATCCGCTGCGCGTGTGCCAGGTGACAGGCGTCCTGGTAGGTGACCGTGTAGTGAAGCGGGCCCAGACCCTCACCCAGGCCCAGCGTGTCAAGCAACTCGGTGATGTCGCGCACGCGGGCGGAGAACGCGACGGCGCGGGCGTGCCAGGCGGGATCGTCGGCAAAGAGCTGACCGTATTCTTTGAGCGCGGAACCGCAACCGGCGGCGTTGATGACGTAGTATTCGGCCTCGCTGCGCTCGAACGCGACGATGTTGTGCGTGGCCAACTCGCGGCCGCGCTCCAGCTCACCTGCGTGGACCGCGAGCGCGCCGCAGCACCCTTGCGCGGCGGGGACGAGCACGTCGCAGCCCGCGCGTTGCAGCACCCGCACCGTCGCTTCATCGGTCGCGGCGAAGGCGACGTGCATCACGCATCCAGCGTGCATGACGACGGTCGCTTTGGTCTCCCCGAGCGCGGGGAAGCGTTGATCGCGCGGGATGAAGAAGCGCTCGGAGATGCGCGGCGCGAGCGCTTCGGCCGATGCCAGACCCAAAGCCCGCAGGACGCCGCTCGCCCGCGTGAGCGATTGCAGACCCGAACGCTGATACCAGCGCAGGACGCCCGCGACCGTCCGCAGATTCGCGAGGCTCGAGAAGAGCCAACCCAGCAGGACCGCTCGCGCGAAGCGCTCGCGCGGCGAACGCGTCGTCGCCGTCGCGCGCACGATTTGGGTGCGCGCCGGTTCGAGTAACTCGCCGTACGCGACCCCGGAGGGGCAGACCGCCTCGCAGGCCCGGCAATCCAAACACTCCGACATCTGATGCACGAAGCCGGGGCTGGTGAGATCGAGCCGGTCCTCGGAGACGGCTTTGATGAGGGCGATGCGTCCTCGCGGGCCCGAGGTTTCGACCAGCGTCTCGACATAAGTCGGACAGGTCGGCAGGCAGAGCCCGCAGCGAACGCAGCGGTCGAAGACGTCGGCCGGCGGGGTGTCGGGGCCGGTGAATCCGTGAAGCGGGTGCTCGATCACCCGGCAGCCTTCGACGCCCTGGTTGCACGGCCTCGACCTGGCGCCGCGCAGCCGCGCCCGCGCGCCGTGGAGGTTTTGGCAAGCAAACCCGGGCAGGCGGCGAAGCGAAACGCATGCCCGAGCAACTCAATGCACGCAGTGCGAACATCACTCAAGGCCGCGATCGCGCTGCCGCCCGCGCGATGTTCAAAGCGATCGGTTTCACCGACGCGGATCTCGCAAAACCCCTAGTCGGTATTTCGAGCACCTGGATCGAGACGATGCCGTGCGGCTACAATCTGCGTGCGCTCGTCGAACACGTCAAACGCGGCGTGCGAGATGCCGGCGGTACGCCGATGGAATTCAACACGATCGCGATCAGCGACGGCATCACGATGGGTACCGAGGGGATGAAGACCTCGCTGGTCAGCCGCGAAGTGATCGCGGACTCGATCGAGCTTGTCGGGCGCGGCTACTTCTTCGATGCGATGGTCGGACTGTTCGCGTGTGACAAGACTGGACCGGGGACGGCGATGGCTTTCATGCGGCTCGACGTGCCCGCGGTCATGCTGTACGGCGGAACGATCCACCCCGGGCGGCTCGACGGCCGGGACCTCACCGTCGCCGACGTCTTCGAGGCGATCGGCGCTCACGCTGCGGGCCGGATCAGCGACGTTCAACTCAAGGCGATCGAAGACCACGCCTGTCCTGGTCCGGGTGCGTGCGCCGGTCAGTTCACCGCGAATACGATGGCGACGGTGTTCGAGTTTCTCGGGCTCTCGCCGGTCGGGAGCGCGAGTCCCAGCGCGATCGATCCGCGCAAAGAAGGGGAAGCCTATCGCGCGGGCGGGCTCGCGGTCGATCTGTTGCGACGCGGCGTGCGGCCACGCGCGCTCGCGACCCGCGCCGCCTTCGAGAACGCGATCGCGGCCGCCGCGGGCACGGGCGGATCAACCAATTCCGTCCTGCATCTGCTCGCGATCGCCCGCGAGGCCGGCGTGCCGCTGACGATCGACGATTTCGATACGATTTCACGCCGCACGCCGATCATCGCGAGCCTGCGGCCCGGCGGTACCTATGTGGCCACCGACGTCGACGCCGCCGGCGGGATCCAGCTCATCGCCCGGCGTCTGGTCGAAGGCGGACTGGTCGACGGCACGATCGCGACGGTCAGTGGAAAATCGCTGGCAGAAGAAGCCGCGCAAGCGGTAGAAACGCCGGGGCAGGCGGTGATCGCGACCGTCGAGCATCCGTTCAAGCCCACCGGGGGCCTCGTGATCCTGCGCGGAAACATCGCACCCGAGGGCAGCGTCATCAAGATCGCCGGTCACGAGCGCTTATTTCAGGAAGGGCCGGCGCGCGTCTTCGATTGCGAAGAAGACGCGATGAGCGCGGTCGAAGCGGGCCGGATCGTTCCGGGCGACTTCGTCGTCATCCGCTACGAAGGGCCGCGCGGCGGACCCGGGATGCGCGAGATGCTCGGCGTCACCGGCGCGATCGTCGGCGCGGGGCTGGGCGAGACCGTCGCCCTCCTCACCGACGGCCGCTTCAGCGGCGCGACGCATGGCTTCATGCTCGGTCACGTGGCACCCGAGGCGGCCGCGCGCGGTCCGATCGCCGCGCTGCGCGACGGCGACCGCATCACGATGGATATCGAACGGCGCCGGATCAACGTCGCGCTCGACGACGCGACGCTCGCCGCGCGGCTCGCCGAGTGGCGTCCACCGGCGCCGCGCTACACCGATGGCGTGTTCGCCAAGTACGTTGCGCTCGTCTCGTCCGCGTCCGAAGGCGCGGTCACGAAGCCGCCGCTCGCGCTGCTGAGCCGCACGTGATTCTGCGCTGCAGCGAGTGTAGCACCGTCGCAGCAGACGGCGCACTCACCTGTTCTGCTTGCGACGGCCTCCTCGTGCTCGAACTCGACGTGGCCTCGATCGACGTGAGCGCCTTGCGCGCGCGCTTGCGCGAGCGCCGGCTCTCGAACGACCATCGCGATCGAAGCGGCGTGTGGCGCTTTCGCGAACTCTTGCCGCCGATCGCGCACGAGCATATCATCACGCTGCGCGAAGGTGACATCCCGCTCTACGCGGCGCACACGGGTGCGACGTATGCGGGCCTGCCGCGGCTCTCGTATCTCCATCAAGGGATGAATCCGAGCGCGTCGTTCAAGGACACGGGGATGACCGTCGCCATCTCGAACGCCTTCGCCCGCGGCGCGCGGGTCGCGGTCTGCGCGAGCACCGGAAACACGTCGGCATCGATGGCCGCGTACGCGGCCCGCGCCGGTATCCACGCCGTCGTGCTGATCGCCAGTGGGATCAGCGAATCGAAGATTGCGCAAACGCTGGATTATGGCGCGAACGTGCTCGCATTCGAGGGCGATTTCGATGCCGCCCTGGCCGCGGTGCGCCGGCTCGATCCGGCGCGGGTCGCAGTCGTGAACAGCGTCAACCCCTATCGGGTGGAGGGCCAGAAGACCGCGGCCTTTTTCATGCTCGAGGCGCGCGATTGGCGCGTCCCGGATTGGCTCGTGCTGCCGGGGGGAAACCTCGGCAACACGAGTGCCTTCGGAAAGGGCTTCCGCGAAGCGCTCGCCCTGGGCCTTATCGACCGCCTGCCACGGATCGCCGTGGTGCAAGCGGCCGGAGCCGCGCCCTTCGCGCAGGCATTCGCGAGCGGTCGCGATCTCGTCCCCGTCGTGGCGAAGACGACCGCAACCGCGATCAAGATCGGCGCACCGGTCTCGTGGAGAAAGGCGCTGGGGGAAGTGCGCGCGAGCGGCGGGACCGTGCTCGCGGTCGATGATGACGCGATCGCCGAGGCACGTGCGGTCATCGGCGCAGACGGCATCGGATGCGAACCGGCTTCGGCAACGTCGCTCGCCGGCGCGCGCGTGCTGGCCGCGAACGGCACGATCGCTCCTGGCGACGACGTGGTCTTGGTGCTCACCGGGCACCTTCTCAAAGATGCCCCGTACGCCGCGCAGTACCACGCGAGCGCCGCGGCGCGAGCGAATACGATCGTCCCGGTACGCGATGAGGCGGAGCTGACCGCGCGGATCGACGCGCTCGCGGTCGCGCGGTCCGCGGCGCCGACCGTTGCCTGAGCGGCTTTACGCGAGCGTTCCGGCGTCGAGCGCGAATCTCGGACCGGGCTTCGATTCGATCGGTCTCGCGCTCGAACTGCGCATCTCGGCCGACGTTCGCGTCCTCGAACCGGGTGCGACGCCGCGCTGGACGTTCAGCGGCGCGCACTTCCCGACGCACGACGGCTTGCGCGACGAGATCGCGCGCGGGATCGCGCGCATCGTGGGCGCACGCGTCTTACCGCCGCTCGAGATCGCCGTTCACAACGACATCCCGCTCGGCAAGGGACTCGGCGGCAGCGCGGCCGGTGCCGTGCTCGGCGTGGCGATCGGCGCGGCGTTGCGCGGCTCGCAGGCGAGCGAGACGGAACTCGCGCACACGATCGCCGAAATCGAGGGCCATCCCGACAACGGGATTCCGGCGCTACTCGGCGGCGTCGTCGTCGCCGCGCAGGGCCCGAACGAGCCGCCGACCTACCTGCGTTTCCCGCCGCCCCCCGGCGTGCGCGCCGTCGTCGTCGTGCCGGAGATCGAGATGCCGACCGTCCAAGCGCGCGCGATCCTCCCGGCGACCTACTCGCGCCGCGACACCGTTTTCAATATCCAGCGCGCGGCGCTGGTCGCCGCCGCGTTTGCCTGCGGGCGCACGGATCTCTTGCGAACCGCGATGCGCGACCGCATCCACCAGCCGTACCGCGCGAGCTTCGTCCCCGGCCTCGACGCAATGCTCGCCTACGAGGCCCCAGGGATTCTCGGGACGGCGCTCTCGGGCGCCGGCCCCTCCGTCATTGCGCTGGTCGAAGCGGGTGCCGGTCCGCGGGTGGCGGAGGTGTTCGTCGACCTGTTCGCCCAGCACGGCGTCAAAGCGCAGGCCTACGATCTTGCCCTTGCCGAGCGCGGGCTGATCGTCGAGCCGGGCGTTCCGGTGCGCTGAGGGGTCGCGATCCCGCGAATCGGCCGGTCGTCTGCCCGGTCGTCTGCCCGGGCGAATGAGTCCCCCGCCGGGCATCGAAGACTTCAGCGGATGGTCAACGTGAGCGTCGGGTCTCCCGCAGGTATGTTCACGGTCGGCAACCCGGCGTTTTACCGGTTCGTCTTACGCTTGGGCGATACGGATGCCGAGATGAGCGAGCGCGATCGCGCGGTACTCGACGTACTCGCCGCGGTGCCGCACGCTTCGTCGGACGAACCCGAGAACTCCGGTGACGGGTGGCGGATCGTGCCGGCGCAGTCGTTCGAGGATTGGCCCGTGCTCGAGGCGACGCCCCAGCGCTTGCGCGCCGCGTTTCAAACCGCGCGCCGCGTCTTGTGGCAGCAAGCGGCACCGGTCGGGATCACGGCCGGCGAACTGGTCACGATCGACGCGGACATAGAAGCCGTCCTGAGCGTGCTGCACCGCGCCGAAGTGCGCGGCTACAGCGTCAACGTCAGCTACGTGAGCTAGGGCTCGCTCGGGCGCGGCGAAACAAGCGCCGCGCGGTCGCGTACTGTTGGTACCAGGAGGACGAATGTTGGACGCTGCCCACGACTACGCCAGCGCGACCCGGCACTTGCAGAACACGTATCCCGCTTACGTCGCGTACGTACAGCGGGTGCACGCGAAGGTCGGCCCGATCGTCAAGAACGACGAGACGACCGTCGTGGTGCGGACCAGCGACGGTTCGATCGTGAAGGGGAAGCCGGCGTCGATTCAGGTCAACGTCGGGAAGACCTATCATGGCAACGTCGTCACGCACCCGCCGTTCGATCCCGCATGCTATACCCCGCTCTCGGCGGCGCGAACGACCTACGACGGCGTAGCGGCGGAGGCGATTGCGTTGAAGGCGACCTGTCACTCGAAACGTTCGGACGATGAAGACTTCTCGACGCTCTACGTCGACCCGGACTCGCACCAGCCTTTGGGCGTGACCGGCGCCTCGATCGAAGAAAACGTCGCCGTTCACATCGAAGAAGGCTTCGGCCTCGTCGACGGGTATACGGTCCCCACGGTGCTTGCGGTGAGCGTGAAAGGCAAAGGCTGGATGGGCTGGCTCAACGTCGCTGCTCGCGTCAGCTTCTCGCACTACCAATTTCTGACAACCGAGCCGTGAGAATCCGGGTAGTCCTGTGAAACTCTTTCTCCAAATCGTCTTAGCGGTGGTCTTGCATCCGATCGCGGCGATCCTCATGTGGATCAACCTCGCCGGGCGCGACGACCTGAGCGGCGCGAAAAAGATACTCTGGGCGGTCATCGGCGTGGTCTGGGGCATCGGTCCGATCCTGTATATCCTCGTCGGTGACGGCGCGCTGTGGTGACGTAGCGACGCGCGTCATCGTCGTCGGCGCGGGGATCGCCGGTCTGACGGCCGCGCACGTTTTGAACGGCGCCGGCATGAGCGTCACCGTACTCGAAGCACTCGGCCGCGCCGGAGGCCGGATGACGACCGACAACGTGAACGGTTTCCTGGTCGATCGCGGCGCGCAGTTCTTATCGAGTGAATACCGGCTCTTGCTCGCGCTCGCCGATGAACTCGGGTTGGAAGGGAGCCTGCGGGAAACGTCGCCTTGGACCGCGATCGTCCGCGACGGCAACGTGCGTACCTTGCATGCCGGCAATCCGCTCGCGCCGTTGACGAGCGGCCTCTTGAAACCTGCCTCTTGGCTCAGGCTCGGGCGATCCGGCTGGCGCTTACGCCGTTCGCTCGCCACGCTCGCACTCAACGACTACAGCCGGTGGGCGCCGTTCGATACGGAGTCCGTCACGGCGTGGGTGGACCGGACGATCGATCCGTCGGTGACGGAGTATCTCTTCGAGCCCATGCTGCAGGGCTTCTACTTTCAAGAGCCCGAGTTGACGTCGCGCTCGCTCGCAACCGTGCTGTTCGCGTTCGGCTGGCGGCGCAGCCGCACGCTGACGTTGGCCGGGGGTATCGGGACGTTGCCGGAGGCGCTCGCCGCCCGGCTCGACGTGAAACTCGACACACCGGTTCTGGCGCTCGAGCATACCGCGGCCGGCGTCACCGTCACGACCGCCGCTGCACGGCTGAGTGCCGATTACGTGATTCTGGCGATCCCCGCACCGGCCGCGCAGCGCCTCTACGCGGGCAGCGACGAGACGAGCTGCCGCCTGTTGGCAACTCGCTACAGTTCGACCATCAACGTCGCGATCATGACGGACGAAGCCTATCGCTTACCTGCGAAACTGGCCACGGTGTACGGACTCCTCATCCCACGCACCGAACGCCGGACCATCGCTGGAATCGGCATCGAATCGAACAAAGGCGCCGAGTACGCTGCGCGCGGACAGTTGCTCAACATCATGCTCTCCCATGCGGCATCCGAATCGATGCGCAAGCTCGACGATGCGACCATCGCCCGGCGCGTGACGAAAGAAGCAGAAGCGCACTTTCCCGGCTTGTCGGCGCACGCCGGCGGGATCCGGGTCTATCGCTGGAATCATGCCGAGCCGTATTCACCCGTCGGTCGCGCCGGTGACCTGTTGCACTACCGGAGCATGCCCCTTCCAGCCGACCAGCGGGTGATCTTGGCCGGCGACTACATGAGCATGCCCTTTACCGAAGGCGCTGCGGAGTCAGGGCGCTGGGCAGCAGAACGCGTGCGCGTCGCCGCTTCGGCGCAAGACCGTCTCTAACGATGCGACGGTCGGCGAATTCACTCGGGCCACTGCGTTCGCATCGACCCATCGGGTCGGCGGCAGGGCGGATTCGTGTGCCAGCCGCCGTGTAGCCAGACCAACATGTTCGTCGCGAGGTGATCGATCGCCGAGCGCCAGCCGATGAACGGCGCGGGTCCGCTCGTTTCGCTGAACAGCGTCCCCGGTTTCGCAAGCCCGGTGACGCTCACGTAAGCCGTATCCTGCTGCGTTCCGCTGTTCGTTTCGCTCAACGTCACGTAGAAGTACAAGTTGGGGATGACGCCGTCGGCTTCTTTGAACACGATGCCGTTGGTATTGCCGTTGAGATCCGAGAGGAGCTGCTTTGCCACGACCGACGGAGCATCGTCGAACGTCCACGTCATGCTGGCAGCGGGCTTGACCGTGGTAACGATGGTCAGCGATGTGTTGGAGAAGCCGAGTTGGTCTGAGCACGGGGCCGCCTGCTGGCGTCCCGCTCCGTACGCGGCCGAGCCCAGGCTCGCGCTGAGCGCGACGATGCCCAGACCGAGTGCAATCGTGCGCACGTCTCTCAGCGCCGCTTGAGTTCGATGCCGAGCGGCGCGAAGCCGGAACTCGAGGGTGCGTAGACGACGGCCGCCTCGGCGGTCGAGAGGGTGATCGAGCGGCGTTTGCGGTCGACGTTGCGCACGCGCACTTCGATCGTTTCGCCGATCTTGTAATCGGCGGGATTCGCATCGCCCTCGCGGAGCGAACCGACGATACCCGGCGCGAGTTCGACCTGTAAGCGCGGCACCGTCGCTACCACCTTCCCCTCGACGGTCGCGCCCGGGCGCACCAAATCGCCGTGATCGCGCCAGGGATCCGGCAGCGCGTTCTTGCGGGAGAGCGAGATCTTCTTGCCGTCCTCTTCGATGCGCAGCACTTCGACCATGAGCTTTTCGCCGATCGAGAGCACGTCGGAGACTTTTTCGACGCGGTCGAACGCCAGCTCGCGCATCGGGATCAGCCCGTCGATCCCGCCCAGATCGACGAACGCGCCGAAATCGGTCAGCCGGGCCACGGTCGCTTCGCGCACTTCCCCGACGCGCAGCACTTGCAGAAGTTCGGTTCGTTTGGCACGCCGATCGTCGTCGAGTGCGCGGCGGTGCGAGACGACGATCCGGCGGCGCGTCTCGTCGATGTCGAGCACGCGGAGCGGGATGCGCGTTTTGAGCAGCGATTCGGGCGTTGCGCCTGCCTCGAGCCGGCCTTGTGAGGCGGGCAGAAAGCCGCGGATCGCATCGACGTCGACGAGCCAGCCGCCCTTGGTGGTCGCCAGGACATAGCCGGTGACGTGATCGTTCGAGGCCTTGGCGGCAACCACGCGGTCCCAGGCGGCCTTCGCCTTGCGGCGTCGCTCCTCGAGGACGGCAGGATCGACCGGAGGCTTGGGCGCCGGCTTGGGCTTCGGCGGTGCGGCCGCTGCGGCGGTCACCACGGCTGCGGTTGCCGGTGGTTCAGGAACGCTCGCCTCTGCAGCGGGCCCGGCGGCGGGCGGGGGAGCGGCGGCGGCCGCGACGGCTTCAGGCGGGGCACCCAATCCGGGTACCGGCGGGGAGACGGCCAGCCCGTGGACGCCCGGCGCGAATGCAACCAGGGGGGCGTCTGCAGGCGCTAGGGCCAGGCTCGATTCCGGCCCCGGCGCCTCGGGGTTGGGCAGGTCCACGCTTGGTGGTTCGGTGACCAGCGGCTCGACGATGAGCGGCTCCGTGATCAGCGGTTCCGTGATCAGCGGTTCCGTGACAAGCGGATCGGTGATGAACGGTTCCAGACCCGCCAGCGGCACCGGGTGGGCGTCGGCTACGAGGGTAGCAACGCTGGTCGTCGGTTCAGGCGCAGGCTCGGCGGAAGCAGGGACGTCGTTCATCGCGCCTGCGTGGTTCGCGACACGAATCGCCGGGGCCCCGCAAGCAGATGAAAATTTTGCCTCATCGGCCAGGCCCCGGCCCCATCGTCAATATCATGAAATAAGCATTATGTGACATAAGGGCGACGGAAGGAGCAAGGCGGCGCCGGCCCCTGCAACCCGTTCGACCGAAGAGTGCATCGTGCTGGACGCAGCATGGCCGTTCTTTCGATTCTCGATCTCGTGCGCATCACGGAAGGCAGCGATGCGCGGACCGCACTCGACAATGCTCGCGACCTCGCCGCGCATGCCGAGGACTGGGGCTATCGGCGGTTCTGGGTAGCCGAGCACCACAACATGCCCGGCATCGGCAGCGCGGCAACGTCGGTGGCGATCGCGCACATCGCCGCCGGGTCCCGCAGCATCCGCGTCGGCGCAGGCGGGATCATGCTTCCCAATCACGCGCCGATCGTCATCGCCGAACAGTTCGGGACCCTCGCGCGCCTGTTTCCGGGCAGGATCGATCTCGGACTTGGCCGCGCGCCCGGTACCGATCAAGCAACCGTTCGCGCGCTGCGCCGAACCTTTGAGGCGGCGGAGCATTTTCCGCAAGACGTGCTCGAGCTGCAAGGGTTCTTCGCGCCGGTGCAACCGGGACAACGCGTCCAAGCCGTGCCGGCGGCGGGAGCGGAGGTCGAGTTCTGGATTCTCGGATCGAGCACGTTCGGCGCGCAGCTTGCCGCGGCGTTCGGGCTTCCGTATGCGTTCGCCTCACATTTCGCGCCGGAGCAATTGCTCGAGGCGCTCGCGATCTACCGGCGCCAATTCACGCCGTCGGCGACGCTCGCGGAGCCATATGCGATGGTCGGGGTCAATATCATCGCGGCCGATACCGACCGCGAAGCGCAGCGTTTGGCGACGACCCAGCAAATCTCCGGGACCAATCTCTTGCGCGGAACGCCCGGGCTCAGCCAGCCGCCGATCGGCGACATTGATTCGTATTGGTCGCCGATGGAACGTGCGCAGGTTCGGCAAAAACTCGCGCGCTCGATCGTCGGTTCACCGGAAACGGTGACCGCCGGCATCGATGCGCTGGTCGCCGAGACCGGTGCCGACGAACTCATGATCGTCTCCGACGTGTACGATCACGCTGCGCGGTTGCGCTCCTTCTCCCTCATTGCGGAGGACGGACGCACGGCAATGGCCGGCCTGGGCAGCGCTTAGCCAAAATCGGAAAAGGAAAGCGGGGCCCGGTCTCCTTTTGGGGCGGGCCTGCGCAGAGACTGGTATCACGAAATAAAAATTTCTATGATATAACATACGGGTGACGGCCCGTTTCGAGCGTTCCGGGGAGGCGTATTATCTTCCCGATGATCCGCTGATCGCCGAGTTTGTCGGCGACCTGCTGGCCCGCGGCCGCGGTGCGCGGACCCAAGAGGCCTATGCCCGCGACCTCGAGGACTTCGGCCGCTTCCTGGAAGGACCGCGCGAGGACGGCGCGCCCAATCTTTCACCGAAACTGCGGACCGCGAGCGCATCGGACATTCGGCGCTACGTGCTCGAATTGATGCAGCGCCGGCGCTATCGCGTGGTCGCGGTGCGGCGCAAGCTGAGCGCCCTGCGGACCTTCTACAAGTACGCGCGACGCGAAAGGTACCGCGACGACAATCCCGCGCTCAACGTCGATCTGCCGAAACCCGAGCAGCGCAAACCCAAGGTCCTGCGCGAAGGCGAGGTCGCCAAACTGCTCGAGACGCGGATCGAACACGCCGATCGGAAGCTCGCTGTCCGCGACCGCGCGATCGCCGAGGTCCTGTACGGCAGCGGAATCCGGCGCGCGGAACTGGCCGGGATCGATCTCGACGATGTCGACGTGGCCAATCGCGTCATGGCCGTGACCGGCAAGGGGAACAAACGCCGTGCCGTGCCGCTCACCCACTCGGCGGCCGAGGCGATGCAGGCGTATCTCGCCGTGCGGCCGGCCTCGGCCGAGCGGGCCTTCTTCCTCACCCAGCACGGCTCGCGCCTGGGGTTGCGACAGGTCTGGGTCATCGTGAAGTCGATCGCGCACGGCAGCGGCATCGATCGCGCCACCACCCACTCGATGCGGCATTCGTTCGCCACGCATCTGATCGAGAACGGCGCCGACGTGTCGACGGTGCAAAAGCTCCTCGGCCACGTCAACGTCTCGACGACGATGGTCTATCTCGATCAATCGATCGAGCATTTGCGCAAGACGTTCGAGCGTTCGCACCCGCGCGACCGCGACGATTTCGGCGACGGCCGGCACGGCGAATGAGAACGAGCGGCGCTACGCGCCGCTCGCCGGCTTGTCGCCAACAGAGGGGCGGGCAAAAACCCATCGGCACTTGCGTGGATTCATGGCTCGGCCGCGGGCCGCGCGCGGCGCGTCGCATTCGTCGGGCTTCGCTGGTTACCGCAGAGTGATCTTCCTAGGAGCTTCCTAGAAGCTTCCTAAACGAGCGGCGTGTAACGCCGCTCGTCTGGGCTACGTCGATGAGCGCTTTTTCGCGTGCTACTAGTAGCCCGCGCCGCCCAGGTACATGCTGTGCGCTTCCATGATGCGCCGGCGGGTTTCACGATAGCCGCGCGTTCCGGAGACGTCGACGACCGATGCGTTGAAGCGTCTATGGCCGGAGCGGTCGCCGCGCACGGCGATGCGCATGCCGGGGGCGAGCGTCGTTCCCCTGGGATGGATCACGGTTCCATCGTGTAAAAAGACCGTGCGCCCGTCGGTGAGGGTGAGGCTGCTGCCTTGAACCGATTGGATCGTGCCCAGTTCGGCGTGACCAAGTGCGCCGCCCATCGCATTGTCGGTGGGACCGCCCATTCCGCCGCCCATCGTCGATTGGGCCGACGCGGCGAACGGGGCGAGCGCCATGGTACAGGCGAGCAGGGCAAAAGCAATGCGTTTCATGATTCTCCTTAGAAAGCGGGGATGAGAGCAAATCGAGGACAACGTTCGATTGATACCCCCTTTGCGCGCCCCGATAACACCCGCTCGCTAGCGGCCGCCGCCCACTTCCAAGATGCTGCCGGTCACGTAGGACGACTGTGCACCGAGCAACCAACGGATCGCCTCCGCGACCTCGCCTGCCGTGCCGATGCGGCGGATCGGGACGGCGGCGCGCAAGCGCTCGAGCCGCCCGGCGGCGTGGATCTCCGTATCGATCAAGCCCGGTGAGACGGCGTTGACCCGGATGCCGCGTTCGGCAACTTCGCGCGCAAGCCCGATCGTAAACGTGTCGACCGCCGCCTTCGAGGCGGCATACGCAATGTATTCGCCCGCGCTGCCCAGCCGCGTCGCCAGCGACGAGACGTTGACGATCGCGCCGCCGGACGCCATCCGGCGCACGGCCTCTCGCGCGCAGAGCATCGTACCGATGACGTTCACCGCCACGACACGCTGCATGTCGCGCGCGCTGAGGTTCGCAAACGCTCCGCTCGGACCGGTGATGCCGGCGTTGTTGACCAACGCCGTGACCGTGCCGAACTCGGCCTGCGCGCGGTCGAACAGCGCGAGCACCGCTTCTTCTTCCGCCACGTCGCCGGCCACGGCGAGCGCCCGGCCGCCCTCGGCGGCGATTTGCGCCACGAGCGACTCCGCAGCCGCGCGATCGCGCGCGTAGTTGATCGCAACCGCGTACCCGTTCTGCGCGAGCAGCCGGCTCGTCGCCGCGCCGATGCCGCGTCCGCCGCCCGTGACCAGCGCGACGCTCATCGCGAAACGGCGGCTTCGCGGGCCTTCACAAAACGCAGAATCGTCTCGTTGTACGGCGTCGGCACCGCGGCGCGCCGGCCCGTCGCGACGATCGCCCCGTTGATGAAGTCGATCTCGGTGCGCCCGCCGGCGGCCAAGTCGTGCACCATCGAGTTGCGCATGTCCGCCGTCTGCTCGACGATCGTGCGCACGTAACTCCACGGATCGGGAAACGGCAGCGGGATGCGAACGGCGTTGGCGACGGTGGCCGCTTCTTGCGCGAGCGAGCGCGCGATCTCACCGGCATTGGGATCTTCGAGGACCACGCCGTTGGTACGGTCGAGCAGCGCGGCGACCGGGTTGATCGCGGCGTTCGCGATCAATTTACCCCACAGGTGCGGCCGGATATCGTACGCCGTCGACGCGCGAATCCCGGCGTCGTCGAGCAGCTTCGCGATGCGCGTACAGGTCTCGGGCGAGGCGCCCGCCGAGCCGACGACGGTCTGCCCCACGCCGATCCGCCGCGCTGCTCCCGGGCCGATCGCGAGCGACGACTCGGTGGTCGCACCGATCACGAGCGCGATATGGCCGCCCAGGGCCGTTTTGATCGCCTCCTCGTTTCCCAGACCGTTCTGCAGCGAGACGATCGCGCACGCCGGGCCCAACTCGCCCGCGAAGAAGCGCAGCGCGCGCAGCGTATCCGTCGCCCGGACGAAGACGAAGAGGACGGCCGAGTTGAACAGGTCGCGCGATTCGGTCGTCGCGCGCACTTCGCGCGGCGTTTCCCCGTCGAGCCGAATGCCGCCGGCGTTGATCGCGTCGACAACGTCGCGCCGCAACTCCAAGAGCGTGACCTCGTTGGCTTCGGCCAGCCGGTACGCGAAGAGCGTGCCGATCGCGCCGGCACCGACGATTCCGATTTTCACCGATTCACCTCACACGGTTCGTGGTACCGTGGCCTTGGCGGCGTCTCTTGAACAGGCCGATTCCGAGAACCCCCACGCAGAAGCCGCCGGCGTGGACCACGTAGGCCGTCCCCGCGGCCGGCGCGGCATGCGCCGCGACGAGCGCGTACCCGCTGCTGAACTGGAGCGCGGCCCAGGCCCCGATGAGGACGAAGGCCGGCAGCCCGAACGCCAGCCGCACCGTGGGGTAGGTCACGAGGTAGGCGCCCATCACACCGGCGATCGCGCCCGAGGCACCGAGCGAGGGCAGATGGCTCAGCGGCGCGGCCGCGATTTGAGCAAGCGCGCCGCCGATCCCCGCGAGCAGAGAGAACGCCGCAAACCGCAGCGGCCCGCAGAGCGCTTCGATAGCCGGGGCCAGCGCGATGAAGAACAGCAGGTTGACCGCGATGTGCGCGACGCCGGCGTGCACGAACATCGCGGTGAGTATCGTGAGCGGCGGCCAGGGCGGGCTCGGCGGCCCCAGGACGATTCCTTGGGTGATATCGTACGGCACGAACGCGAAGGCCTGAACGAAGGCGTCCGGGTCGCGCGCCGAAAGCTCCGCCGCGAACACCAGCAGGTTCGCCGCGACGTTGAGGAGCGTGACGACGGGGACGGGTCTCAGAAGTTGAGCTGCAACCCGAGCACCGTGCGCCGGCCGGTGTGCGTCACGTCGCGCTCGCCTCCGAAAATCGAGAAACCCTTGGCGGCTTTGAGCGTGGCGTAGGCGTCGAGCGTAGGATGACGCGGATCGTACAAGCGCCCGTCCAGGCCGAACGCCCCGCTCGAATAACCGGCCAGCGCCCCCAAGCGCGAATACAGGATTCCGCCGCCGTAATGAAAGCCGTTGCCGGGATTGCTCAGCCCGGCGAGATTGTACGAGGTGGTTCCCTGACTGCCGATGTCGTTGGCCCCGATCAGCAAACTGCGGGCTCGGGACGGCAGCACGACGACGTTGAAGTCGGTCTGCGGACCGCGATCTTTGCTCAGGAGCGGCGAGTTGTTGGTGCCCGCGCTCTGCGCGTCGAGCTCGCCGAGCCGCACTTGGATCGCGAGCAGGTTCTGCGCGATGGTCGCGAGTTTGTTCCTGAGATTGACTTGCGCGTCACTCGCCGCCGGAACGGCGGCAACCGTCGCCCCCGGCGCGGGAGTAGGCGCGCCCGGAGGCGGCGCGAGCGGATGCGGCGAGGCGACCGGTGCACTCGGCGCGAGCACGGGTGCCGGCGTCGCTCCGCGGTCCACCCCGTAGACCGAGCTATGCCCGCCGAACTCGCCGAAGAGCGAATTCGCCTTCTGCGAGGCTGCATCGAAGTTTGCGATCGTATCGCGTAGTTGGGCCTGCGTTTGCGCGTTGTTCGTGACCTTGCGCAAGTCGCCGGCAATCCCGGCGAAGGTGAGCGCCGTGTCGGCGATGCCGCGCGTCGTATCGAGCAGGTTCTTGCGTAGCTGCGGATTGTTCGCGAGGTCCTTGACCTGATCGGCCGTCTCGTTGAGCGTGTGCGCGGCAAGGTTGAATTGCGTGAGCATCGAGTCGATCTTGCCGCCGTTGTTGACGACCAGCGTGTCCACGCGTTTGGTGATATCGAGGATGTTGGCGCTGCCGGTGTCGATGGCGAGTTGCAGCGTCGATTCGATCGCGTCGAGGCGCCTGGCGAGCCGGCGCGTCTGCTGATTGGTCGTCGCCGCGATATCCTTCGCGTTGTCGAGCGCGGACTGGAACGTATCGAGCAGCCGCGGCTCGCGCCGTTCCAGATCGGCGAGCAACCGGTCGAGCCGCTTGACCTGCCCTTGGCCCTCTTGCAAGAGATCGCTCAACGTCGCGGGATTGATCCCCTGCGGTTGCTCGGCACGCGGCAGGATCGCACGCGGCAAGAGTGCGACCGCGCTGGGCGCGGGTGTCGCGGACACGATGCCCAGCGGCGCGGGCAGCGCCGGCTTGGGGACGATCTCGAGCGTCGCATCGCCGGTCAGCGGGGCTTGGATGATGAACTGTGCATCGCGTGGGATATCGACGTTGTTGTTGACCGCGACGATCACTTCGACCGTGAAGTCATCCGGCTGGAGTTCGACGGCGTCGACGACGCCGACGTTGACGCCGCTTTCGTAAGCCAGCGCGCCGCGGTGGATCCCCGAGGCCGACTTGAACTGCACGCCGATCTTGTAGCGGCCTTGCGTTCCAATATTTTGCAGGGTGAAGATGATCGCGAAGAGCGCAACGATTCCCAAGACGACAAAGGCACCGACGATGACGTTTCTGCTCATAGGTCCTAGATCGGAATCGGTCCGACTTCACTCCCTTGCAAGAACTGCTGGACGATCGGGTTGGGCGACGATTTCATCTCCGCGACGGTTCCATAGGCGATGATCGAGCCCTCGAAGAGCATCGCGATGTAGTCGGCCATGAGATAGACGCTCTCCAAGTCGTGGGAGACGACGACCGCCGTGCCGTTGAGTTGGCGACGCAGGCGCAGGATCGTATCCGTCAGGACATGCGTGATGATCGGATCGAGACCGGTCGTCGGCTCGTCGTAGAGGACGCACTCCGGCTTGGAGACGACCGCCCGCGCGAAGCCGGCGCGCTTGACCATGCCGCCCGAGAGTTCGGCCGGAAACCGGCTCATCACGTTGGGGAGGCCGACCCCGTCGAGCGTCTGTTCGACCAGCGCGAGGATGTCTTTCTCGGACATCTTCGTGTTTTCGCGCAGCGGCAAGGCGACGTTGTCGCCGATCGAGAGCGAGTCGAAGAGCGCGGCCGACTGGAACGAAAAACCGATCTTGCGCCGCAATTCGATGAGTTCGCGATGGCCCAGCGTGGTGAGATCTTGCTCCTTGACGAAGACGCGCCCGGCGTCGGGCCGCTTGAGCCCGTTGATCAACCGCAGGATCGTCGATTTCCCGGCGCCGGAGAGCCCGATGATGCAGGTGATCGCTCCCTCGACGATATCGAGCGAGAGATTTTGCATCACGATCTTCGAGCCGTACCCGGCGCGGACGTTCTCCAGGCGCGCGTAGATAATCGCCATCGCTACGTCCCGAAGAGCACGGCCGAAAGCGCGAAGTTGAAGACGAAAATCAGGATGATCGAGATGACGACCGATCCCGTCGTCGCTTTGCCGACGCCGGCCGCGCCGCCGCGCGTCTTGAAGCCCTGATACGAACCGATCCCGGCGATGATCACGGCGAACACGAGGGACTTGATCAGCGAGCGCGCTACGTCGCCGATCGGCAGCGCCTGCCGCGCGGAATCGATGAACGAGCCGTAGCTGATGTGCGCGTAGACCTGCGCGATCCACATCCCGCCCAGCGTCGAGATGAGGTCCCCCAGGATCGTGAGGACCGGCAGCATCACGACGAGTGCGAGGAGCCGGGGGACGACCAGCATCCGAACCGGCGAGAGCCCCAGTGCTTCGAGCGCCTCGATCTGCTCCGTGACGACCATCGAACCGAACTCGCTGGCGATCGCCGCGCCCGCCCGCCCGGCGACGACGACGGCCGTGAGCATCGGGCCGAGTTCGCGAATGACCGCGTAGACGACCGCCCCGCCGACGAAGTTCCCGAAGCCGTAGCGCACGGCTTGCAGCGCCGATTCGAACGAGAATACCATGCCGGTGAAGAGCGCGGTCAACAGCACGATCGACCACGAGCCGACACCCAGATAGTAGGCTTGATTGAGCGTCTCCTGGACGCGAATCTTCAGGCGACCGGCGAAACCCGCGGCCTCGACCAGCAGGTTTGCGACACCGCCTGCGTACTCGAAGAACCCGATGGCATCGCGCCCGGCGTCCTCGAGCACGTTCATGGGCGGGCGATTTCCGCGAGAGCCGAGAGGACGCCTTGCGTCACTTCGATGCGCTTCGCGGCCACGCCGCGCTCAGCGCTCAAATTGTACTGTCGCACGTAGAGCGTCTCGAGTTCCCGGTCGACCGTCGTGAGATGGCTACGCGCTTCGGCGGCAAACCCGGTGAAGTAGCGCCGCACGTGCGCTAGGTAGCGTTCCGCTTCGGCGGGGTCGACGGGGCCGGCCGCAAGCGCGCGCTCGATCGATGCCTGCGCCTTCTGCAGCCGCCGGTCGCGGATCGCGAACGCACCGACGGTTTCGACCAGCGCGCGCAGACGGGGACTATCCGGCACGGGCGAGCGCGTCGCGCTGCGCGGCGTGCAAGCGCTTGATGCCGGATTCGGCCAGATCGAGCAGAGCCCCGAGCTGGCCGCGACTGAACGGGACGCTCTCCGCGGTCCCCTGCAGTTCGACGAACGAGCCGGCGTCGGTCATCGCGACGTTCATATCAACGTCGGCTCGCGAATCTTCTTCGTAGGGCAGGTCGAGGACCGGGACGCCGCCGATGATGCCCACGGACGTCGCGGCGATCTGCCCGAGCAACGGCCACGCCTTGGCATCCGCCGGGTCGAAACTCTTGCGTAGCGCGAGGGCAAGCGCGACGTAGGCGCCGGTGATCGAGGTCGTTCGCGTTCCGCCATCGGCTTGGATCACGTCGCAATCCACCCAGATCGTGCGCTCGCCGAGTTTCGAGAGATCGACCACGGCGCGCAGCGCCCGGCCGATGATGCGCTGGATCTCGTGCGTGCGACCCCCGACGCGGCCCTTGCTGGACTCGCGCTGGGTGCGCTCGCTCGTCGCGCGCGGAAGCATCGCGTATTCGGCCGTGATCCAGCCGGTCCCGCGGCCGCGCATCCAGGGCGGGACTTTGCCCTCGACGCTGGCCGCACACAGCACGCGCGTTTCCCCGACGCTGATCAGCACACTGCCCTCGGCGTAGCGCAGGTAATTGGTCTCGAAGGTGAGCGGGCGCGCGTCTCCGGCAGCGCGTCCGTCGGCGCGCACGAGCGCCCCCGCGCCTGCTGATGCTGTCGTTGTCATGCCTTGCGCTATTCGACCGTGACGGTTTTCGCAAGGTTGCGCGGCTGGTCCACGTCCTTGCCGTCGAGATCGGCGATGTAGTATGCGAGCAACTGGAGCGGAATCACGTTCACGATCGGCGAGAGCAGCTCTTCGACTCGCGGCACCCAGAGCACGTGGTCGGCGATCGCGGCCGCTTCGTCATCGCCCTTGTTGGCGACCAGGATGATCGGAGCGCGACGCGCTTTGGCCTCGGCGATGTTCGAGAGCATCTTCTCCCGCACGCGCCCGTCGGTCACGACGCCGATCACCGGCGTGTCGGGATCCAGCAGCGCGATCGGCCCGTGTTTCATCTCGCCGGCCGCGTAGCCCTCGGCATGGATGTAGGAGATCTCCTTGAGCTTGAGCGCGCCTTCGAGCGCGGTCGGCACGTTGACGTAGCGGCCCAAGAAGAGCACCGAACGTGCGCCGCGCACGGCCTGCGCGACCTCCCGGATATCCTCGCGCGTTTCGAGCACGACGTCGATCGCCGCCGAGAGCAGCTTCGTCCCTTCCGCGATCGCGCGCAGCCGGGTGAGGTCGGCGCTGCGGCGCACGCGCGCCAGGTAGACCGCGAAGAGCGTCGCGGCGATTGCCTGCGAGACATAGGTCTTGGTCGCTGCGACGGAGATCTCGGGACCGCCGCGGGTGAGCAGCGTGCCGTCGGCGATGCGCGTCAGGTGCGAGCCGATGACGTTGGAGATCGCCAGGATGGGCGCGCCGACGTCCTTGGCGATCTTGACCGCTTCGATCGTGTCGGCGGTCTCGCCCGACTGCGACATCGCGATCGTGAGGGTGCGCGGGTCCATCGCGCGGTCACCGTAGCGGAACTCCGAGGCCAGCTCCATCTCGACGGGCAGCTTGCAGAGCGCGCGCATGAGATACATCCCGACCATACCCGCATGATAGGCCGTGCCGCAGCCGGTGATCGAGATCTTCGTCATCGCCCGCAAGAGCGATTCGTCGATCGCGATCTCACTGGCGAGCTGCACGTCGCCCGATTCATCGATCCGCCCGGCGAGTGTCAGATTGATGACCGCGGGCTGCTCCATGATCTCTTTGAGCATGAAGTGTTTGTAGTTGCCCTTTTCGGCGCTCGACACGTCCCAGTCGACGTTGAAGACCTTGCGCGCGACGGGCGTTCCGTCGAACAGGCTCAGCGCGTAGCCCTCGCGCGTGACGTCGACGAGTTCCCCTTCGTGGATCTCGATCATATCGCGCGTGTACGCGAGCAGCGCCGGGATGTCGGAGGCGACGTACATCTCGCCCTCGCCCAGGCCCACGATGAGCGGCGAGGCGCCGTTGCGCGCGAACACCAAATGGCCGGGGTCCTCGGATGAGATGACACCCAGCGCGAAGGCACCGCGGACCTGGGCCAGCGTATGGCGGATGGCGGTCGTGAGGTCGCCGCGGTAGTTGGCCTCGATGAGATGCGCCAGCACCTCGGTGTCCGTCTCGCTCTTGAACTGGTGCCCTTGGGCCAGCAGTTGCTCGCGCAGCGGGCCGTAATTTTCGATGATCCCGTTGTGGACGACGGCGAAGCGGCCGCTACAGTCCATGTGCGGATGGGCGTTGGCGTCCGAGGGGCGGCCATGCGTGGCCCAGCGTGTGTGGCCGATCCCGGTGGTCCCGTGCACCGCCTCGCCGTTCTTGAGCCGTTCGGCCAGGCGAGCGAGCTTGCCCTCGGCTTTCGAGCCGGTCAGCGTCCCCGCGGCGTCGATGACGGCGATCCCGGCCGAATCATAGCCGCGATACTCCAGGTGCCCCAACGACTCGATGATGATCGGCACCGAGTCTTTCGCCCCGATGTATCCCACGATTCCGCACATGAGCCGGGTCTTCGCCGCGCGGGTCCCGACTCCGCGCCGGAATCGGCGCTACCGGTCGGGCTATTTTATCCCTTCGCGGGTGCGCTTGTAGGGGATCTTGCCCAGGCGCACTTCATTGAACGCCGTCGAGACCGGCTTGTTCGGGTTGACGTTCTGCGAGAGGGCGGGGGCGCCGTTGTTGAGTTGCTTGGCGCGCTTGGTCACGACGTTGACCAGGGTGAATTTCGAATCGACGTACTCGAGCAGGCCGTCGAGATCGCCGAAGACTGAGTCGCTCATTCAGGTATTTTCCAGTTCTTTGATGCGGGCATCCTCGTACCGGTAGATGCGGAACCGTTCCGCCCGGACGATGGCTTCGAGGTCGTCCACGGCCTCGTGCGGCCGGGTTTCCTCATTGATCAGCAGATAGTCGAACAGTCTGACGCAGGTCCACTCTTGGTGCGCGATTTCCATCCGCGCCGCGATCTCCGCGTTGGACTCCGTGCGGCGGGCCTCGAGGCGCGAGCGCAAATGGGAGAACTTGTCGGGGACCAGAAAGATCAACACGGCACCGGGAAAATGTTCCTTGATCGCGAGCGCCCCGTTGACTTCGGGTTTCATGATGATGTCGTAGCCGAGCCGGAGCTTCTCGTCGATGAACGCGCGCGGCGTCCCGTAGAGATTTCCGTTGTATTCGCGCGTCTCGAGAAAACCGCCGTCCGCCTCCCGGCGCGCGAACTCTTCACGCGAGAGGAAAAAGTAGTGATCGCCGTCCACTTCCCCGGCGCGCGGTTCGCGCGTGGTCGCCGAGACGGATTTGGACAGACGCGGATGGCGCCGCATCAGGGCCTCGACGAGCGTATCTTTCCCGGCCCCGGAGGGCCCCGATACGACGAACAACAGACCCGGACCCAAGCTCCGCTAGGCCTCCTCTTCCGCGAGCAAACATAGGTATTTCCCAATGCCGGCGAATCCCCCCTGCCCGTGACCACCGACTGGCTGCTCTTCCGGCGCGCCGCCGCCGAACTCGACCGCCTCCTGCGCGGCGGGCGGGTCAGCGATTGCGGCTTGCTCGAAGACGGCCGCTTCGCCATTCGGGTCGGCGCGCTGCGCCGCGGGTCGGCGGCGTCTCGCGCGAGCGCGGCAACCTTGGCGGTCGACGTGTTCGGCTCGCCGCCGCTGGTGGCGCTGGCCACGGGCGAATGCGTGCTGGCCGGCGATCCCGGCTGGACGCGCGCGATCTCGAGCGCACTGCGCGGGATGCGCGTCCTGGGCGTGCTCGCGCGGCGCGGTGACCGGGTCGTCGTCGTGCGGTTCGGTACCGAGTCGCGTTTCGGGGTCCCAAGCGAAGTCCGGCTCGTGTTCGAGTTGATCCCGCGCTACGGCAACGTCTTGCTGGTACGGGACGGGGCCGTCATCGCGGCGGCCAAGCAGTTCTCACCAGCCGAGAACGAAGCCCGCAGCATCCAGCTCGGGATGCCGTATCTTCCGCCGCCGCTTGCGAACGTGCGGTTGCCGCGCATCGTCACCGAATCGTTCGCCGCCCAGGCCGCCGTGCTGCCCGAGGCACGGCGCGCCGCCTGGATCGCCGATCGCGAGGCCGCCCTGCTCGGCGCAGCCGACGGGGAACCCGACCACCTCGGCGACGTCTACGTCTACCGCGAGGCGGGCCGGCTGCGCCAGGCCCACGTGATCCCGCTCGCCCAGTTCGGTCCGCCGGCCGAGATCGCGCGCGAACTGCTGCCGCTCCTGGCAGAGGCAACCGACGCGCGCGACGACGACGCGCGAGCCAACGCGCGCGAACGCGAGCGGCACGCCCTGCTCGCACGCATCGCGAGACGACGGGCCGCGCTCGAGCGCGAGCGGGCCGCACTCGCCGAGCGGGCAGCCGGCGCCGACGCGCGCCAGGCACTGCGCCACGCGGGCGAACGCCTCTTCACCTACGGACACCTGGCCGCGCCCGGTGCGACGTCCTTCGAGCCGCCGGACGCGGGCGGGCCGATCGCGCTCGATCCGACGCTCGATGCGAAAGCGAACGCCCAGCGGTACTTCGCCCGCTACCGCAAAGCGACCGACGCGATCCCGCACATCGAACGGCGCACGGCCGCGCTCGAGTCGCGCCTGCGCTCGCTCGAGGAACTGGCCTTCGAGACCGGGCGCGCCGATGCCGCGACGCTCGGCGAACTCGGCGCCGCGCTCGAAGAACTCGAAGGCAAGTCCGCCGCGGCGGCGCGCGGCCGGCGGCCGCAGGCAAACGTACGCGCGCGGCCCATCTTGCGCGTCGATCGTCCTTCCGGCGCCCGCATCTACGTTGGGCGCTCGCCGCGCGAAAACGTCGAGGTGACCTTCCGCATCGCGCGCGCGGACGATCTCTGGTTTCACGCGCGCAACACGCCGGGCTCGCACGTGGTGCTGCAAACCCGCGACGGCGCGGCGCCGCTCGAGGACGATCTCGCCGCCGCCGCCGATCTCGCGGCCACCCATAGCAAAGCCGGCGCCTCGCCCCGCGTCGAGGTCGACTACACGCAGCGCAAACACGTTCGCAAACAGCGCGACGCCGCGCCCGGCCTCGTGTGGTACACGAACGCCCGCACGCGTGTCGGGCACCCGGCGGCGTTTTAGTCCGGGGCGGAATCCGGGACGAGCGCGCGAGCCTCGAGGATCTCCGTCGTGCTGTCCCGCAACGCGGCGGCGATGCGCCGCTCGAAGTGCGTTCCGGCGTCGCGGTCGATCTCATCGAGCGCGATGCCGACGCTCAGCGCTTCACGATAGGGCCGGCGCGAGGTCAGCGCGGAAAACGCATCGGCGACCGCAACGATGCGCGCGGCTTCGGGGATGGCGTCGCCGCGCAGGCCGCTGGGATAGCCCGTGCCGTCGACATGCTCGTGATGGTGCGTCGCGATCTGGGCGGCGAGCGCAAGAATCGGCGACTCGCGGTCCTTGAGCAGTGTGCCCGCGGCGGCGGCGTGCGCCTGGACGGCGGCGCGTTCGGGTTCGCTCAGCCGGCTGGGCTTGTAGAGCACGCGGTCGGCTACCGTCACTTTTCCGACGTCGTGGACGCGCGCGGCCAGCGCAATCGCGTTGACGTCGATGACCGAGAGCCCGAGCTTGCGGGCGATGATCGTAGCGTAGAGCGCCGTGCGTTTGCAATGCTCGGCGAGTCGTTTGTCGCGCGCCTGCATCAGTCGCTCGAGCATCTCGATCAACTCAACGTCGCGAGCCTCGAGCGACGCCGTCAAGCTCCGCACCAAGCCCTGCGCCGCGTCGGCACGCGCGGCTGCTTCGACCCGGGTGCTGCGCGCCGCGATGAAGTTCTGGGCCACCGCGAGGAACTCGACCGGATCGACCGGTTTGGTCAGGAACGCGCCGGCTCCGCTTTGCAGCGCCTCGCGGCGCAGCTCGCGGTCCGTATTGCCGGTGATCATGATGATCGGCACGTCGGCGCGGCCGCGTAGTTGGCGAAAGAGCTTGATGAATTCGACGCCCGAGAGTTCGGGCATCTGCTGGTCGACCAGCGCGAGCGCAACGTCGTTGAGTTCGGCCCATTTCAGCGCCGCCTTGGCGGACAGGAAACTCACCGGCTGAGCGTTTGGAATCTTGGAGACGACGCGAGCGTAGAGCTTGAGATTGGTTTCATGGTCGTCGACGACCAGGACTCGGTTCACATGACCTCCGCGCGATAGCTCCGAACGTGTTCTCGCAGGGCCGCGTACGCGGCGTCGAGTGCGGTCACGAGTTCGGAGATCCCGTCCCAGCGGGCGTTTCGCGCCTGCTCCTCGATCTCCGCGCTGATCCGCGCCACCTGCAGCGCCCCGATATTCGAGGCGCTGCCTTTGATGCCGTGGGCGGCACGATGCAGGCCTTCGGCATCGTGCGCGGCCAGCGCATCCTTGAGGTGAGCGACGTGCTTTCCGCCGGTTCCCAGTGCCATTTCGAGTAACTCGACGATACCCGCTTCGTCGTCCTCGAACACTTCGCGCAGCCGCGCGAGGTCGAGGATCGCGTCATCGGGCATGCAGCCCTCCCGTTTCGAGTTGCCGGCGCTTGCTGATACTCACGCCGGATCGTTCGAGCCGAGCGCTGCCGCGGCCCGCTCGCAGAACATCGCGTCCCCGAACGAAAAGAACCGGTAGTGCCGGGCGATGGCGTCCGCGTAGGCCCCACGCACGGCATCGTAACCGGCGAATGCGCTCACCAAGGCGAGCAGCGTGGAACGCGGCAGATGGAAATTCGTCAGCAGCGCGTCGACCACGCGAAAGCGGAAACCCGGCACGATGAACAGCGCCGTCTCACCGCTCCCCGGGCGCACCCGCCCGTCATGCTGGGCAATACTCTCGAGCGCGCGTATCACGGTCGTACCTGCAGCGACGATCCGCCGGCCCTGCGCGCGCGCCCGCTCGATCGCTTCGGCCGTCTGGGCCGGAACGCTGAAGCGCTCCGCGTGCATGACGTGCTGGTCGAGCCGGGTCCCGCTCATCGGACGGAACGTCGCGCTCCCGACGTCGAGCACCAGACGAACGATCTCGACGCCGCACGCCTCGATCTCCCCAAGAATGTCAGTCGTGAAATGAAGCGAGGCGGTCGGCGCGGCGACGCTGCCCGGCACGCGCGCGAACACCGTCTGATAGCGCTCCGTTCGCGCGCGCTCATCCGCAGCGCGCCGCCGCGGGCCGGCGACGTACGGCGGCAACGGTATCTCGCCGGCTTCGCGCAGCAACGCTTCGAGATCGGTGTCCGCGTCGAAGCGCAGCACGCGCGGCCCGTCCTCGAGCACTTCGATCACCTCGGCTTGGACGTTGCCGAACCTGATGCGCGCACCAGCGCGCAGCCGCTTTCCCGGCCGCACCAGGGCAAACCACTCGCGCGCACCGTAGTCGAAGGCGACCCGGTCGCGCGGGCGCAGCAGGAGGGCTTCCGCCGAGCCGCCGCCCGCAAGCGTCCCCTGCAGCCGCGCCGGGATGACGCGCGTCTCGTTGAGCACGAGCACGTCGCCGGCGCGCAAGAGCGAAGGAAAGTCCGCAAACGTCTGATCGCGCGTGGTGCTTCCGTCGCCGGTGAGGACCAGCAGGCGCGCGAGTTCGCGTCGCTCCGCGGGGTCGTGGGCGATGAGGGCAGCCGGCAAGGCGTAATCGTACGCGTCGACCGCGTTCAGGAATTCGTCGGGACGCGTTGTCGTTCGATATCGAGGAACAACGTCAGGCGGCGCTGGTCTTCCGTGCCGACGTCGATGAACAGGATCCCGCAGTGGAACGTGTCGGGTTCGGACCGGCGCACCCAGCGCACTTCCCCGCGCAGAACCAGCGCGGGCGGCTTCTTCATCGTGAACGTGTACTTCGTGCCCTTGGCCAGGTACTGATCGCAGACGATGCGCATTCCGCTCTCGGAGATATCCGCGATCGCGCAGCGGAACAGGGTGTACGAGAGTCTGTCCTCGACGATCACGTCGATGAACTTGCGCAGCCGCACTCCGCCGGCCGGTTGCCGCTTCTCGAGATCAGCCACGCGCCAGTGCCGTTCCGGGAAAATAAAAAGCCAGAATCTGCGTGTCGGTCGCGCCGGCGACGCTCATGCCGCGCGCGCCCCACTGACACAACCCAACCCCATGGCCACGTCCGCAGCCTTCGATGACGACTTGCGGGCCGGCCTGCCCGCCGGCGTTCGCCGCGCTCGAATCGATGTTCACGCTGCGCAGCCAGGTACTGCGGACCACGTCCGCCCCGAGCAAACGCCGGAATTCCGTGCACGTGAGGGTGACGCGCTCCGTTTGCGCGAGCACGTCCACCGTACGCGGACGGCCGCTGGCATCGGCCGGGCCGAGCGCGAAACCCGAGATGCGGCCGCCGATCCGCCCGGCAAGCGCCGCCGTGACCCGGTCCAGCGCGACGCTGCGCCGCCAGCGATAGTCGGGCGCGGCCGTGCAATACGGACAGGCGACCCCGCGCAGATACGGCAGCGCAACATGAGACCAGAACTCAACCGCATCGGCGGTGTGCCCGCCGCAACACGACGCATAGTACACGCTCGCCGGACCGCCGGCGTAGCCCAACCGCTGTCCGCGGGTCGCTTCCACGGCGGCTATGGTCGCCGGCGATTCGGCACCGAGTCCGCCGTAGCGCTGATCGCTCTCATCCATCGTCACGTCGTAGGGACGGCCCAAGGTGCGGTGTTCGAGGGCGTAGGTGCGCGCGACGATCGCTTGCGCTCGCAGCGCGGCGGGCGGCCAGCCGGGAGAAACTTCCAGGCCGATGACGCCGTACAGGTAGTCCTCGACGTCGACGCTCGCGATGACGGCCTCGCGTCCGTTCGGTAAGCGCACCACGCCGGGACGGCCGCGATAACGCGTCCCCGCGAACCTGAAACTCTGGGCGTCGAACGGTTCGGGCGCGGCGCCTGCGCGATCGCCGCTGACGAGGATGCGAATGAGCGAACCCGGCGCAGGTGTCGACCACACGTCGAGCCCGCCGCTGAAGAGTGCGAGCCCGCCGGCGAGAAACTCACCGCGCGCGAGCGTCATAAGAGGCGTTCCTGAATCCCGCCGTCGCCCCGCGCCGGACGCTGCAGATGGAGCAGGGCCGCGCGGGTGATCTTGCGGCCGCTCGCGGTGCGTTGCACGAATCCGGTCTTAAGCAGATAGGGCTCGACCACGTCTTCGAGCGTTTCAACGTCTTCGGTCAACGTCGCGGCGACCGCGTTGATGCCGACCGGCCCGCCGTCGTATTGGTCGGCGATCGTGCTGAGGTACGCGCGGTCGAGGCGGTCGAGGCCCAGCCGGTCGACGCCTTCACGCGCCAGCGCTTCATCGGCGACCGCGGCCGTGATCACGCCGTCGGCGCGAACTTCGGCATAGTCGCGCACGCGCCGCAAGAGCCGGTTGGCGATGCGTGGCGTGCCACGGCTGCGCGCCGCGATCGTCGAGGCCCCGTCCGGCTCGATCGCGATCCCCAGCACCCGCGCGCTGCGTTCGACGATCCGTTCCAGATCGGCGGGCTCGTAGTAATCGAGGTGGTGGACGATGCCGAAGCGGTCGCGCAGCGGCGCAGAGAGCATCCCGGCACGCGTCGTCGCGCCGATGAGCGTAAAGCGTTTGAGCGGCAGTTTCAACGTCTTGGCGTAGGCGCCGCGATCGACGACGAAGTCGATCTGAAAGTCCTCCATCGCCGGATAGAGATATTCTTCGACGACGGTCCCCAGGCGATGAATCTCGTCGATGAACAAGACGTCGCCGGCTTCGAGCGAGGTCAGGATGCCCACGAGGTCCTTGGGTTTCTCGAGCGTCGGCCCCGAGGTCGGCCGCAGCGTGCCGCCGAGTTCGCGCGCGATGAGTCCGGCAAGCGTGGTTTTTCCCAGCCCCGGCGGCCCGGAGAAGAGCACGTGTTCGAGGACGTCGCCGCGCCGCCGTGCCGCGTCGATCGCGATCGTCAGGTTGTCGACGACCTGCGCCTGACCGACGTATTCATCGAAGGTGTGCGGACGCAGGGTCGCGCCGTAGACGTCGTCTTCTAGTTGCGCGTCGGCCGAGACCGTCCGTTCGGGGCGTGGCCGTTCGGGCTGCTCGCCGTCGCCGTCGCCGTCACCCGCGACGATGCGCCTGCGGATGTCGCTCACGGGCCGGCGGCCTCGGCCGGACGGCGGCGATAGATCTCGGCGAGCAACGTTTCGGCGTCGCGAATCTGCGGTGCGGCTTCGAGCGTGCGCGCGATCATCGCCTCGGCTTCGGCGCGTTTGTAGGCGAGTTGGGCGAGCACCGCGAGGGCTTCTTCCGCGAAATCGGGGATCGGCTCCGGCTTTGGCGTGGGCGAATCCTGGATGAGCAGAAAACGGGTCACCTTCCCCTGCAACTTCGCGACGATGTCGCGCGCCTTCTGCTGGCCGATCCCCGGCAGCGTGCGCAAGAACGCGTGATCGCCTTCGTCGATGGCTCGCGCGATCCGCGCCGGGGGTGCGGAGAACGCGCGCGCGGCCGATTTCGGACCGATGCTCGCGACCGAGATCAACGCCTCGAAGAATTCCCGCTCGATCGGATTCGTGAAGCCGAAGTAGGTGAACCGGCCGGCGTTACCGTCGATCTGCAGTTGCGCGTAGATTTCGAGCGTGAGCGGCGTCCCCGGGGCGCTCGGAAGTTTGTTCGCGATGCTCGTCGGAACGACGATCTCATACCCGAGGCCGGCCGCCTCGACGACGACCGTATCGGCGGTCCGTTCGACGAGCGTCCCGGTGATGCGCGAGAACACGCTAGGCGCCGCGCAACCCGGCGCGCCGGCCGGAACCGGGCAACCGCGGCGCTCGCGGGCGCTGCGGCGCCAGGACGATCCCGGCCGCCGCGAAGCGGTCGTTCTGCGCTTCGACGTTTGCAAACGCGATGGCCAGAGCCAGCGCATCGGAGACGTCGTCTGGTTCGGGCGCGCGCGCGAGGTCGAGCAGCTTCACCACGATCGCCTTGACCTGTCCCTTGCTCGCCGCGCCGCTGCCGGCCAACGCGCGTTTCACGCGCGTGTGCGCGAGGTGATGAACGCTCACCCCGCGGTCGCCTGCCGCGAGCACGATGACGCCGCGAGCATGCCCCATCAGCACCGCCGTCGACGGATTCTTATACCACGTCCAAAGCTCTTCGACGACCATGCAGTCGGGCCGCAATGCGGCCACGATCTCGCTCATCGCCGCGTGCAGTTGGACCAAGCGCTGCTCGAGAGGAAGCGCCGGATCGGGTTCGATCACGCCGCCTTCGATCAAGCGCAGCCGTCCGCCGGTGCTGGCGACCAGCCCGTACCCGGTCGTGCGCAGACCCGGATCGACGCCCAGAATGCGGCGCGTCATTGGCCCGCTGCGGGATGGAAGTAAATCATCACCGACTCGCCCGGGCGCAACTGGGAGTTGGCCTCCGGTTCCGTGCGCACGACCTTCCCCGCCGTCCCGTCGCTGGTCTGCGCAACGTTGCCCACGAGATAGCCTCCGGCCAGGATTGCCTTGCGGGCATCCTCGAGCGTCAGGTTGCTCACGTCCGGCACCGTGCCCGGCACCGAGACGATGACCGTGATCTTCGAGCCCCGCGGCACGCTGGTTCCCGCAGCCGGCTGCTGCGCCGTGACGTTGCCCGCGGCGTTGCTGGGATCGACGTTGTAGGTGATGACCGGGACAAAGCCGGCGGCGCGCAGCGCCGCGCTCGCGTCGTCGGGCGATTTGCCGCTCACGTCGGGGACCGCTGCCGGCGCCGCGCCCGTGCTGACGACGACTTGCACGGAGGTCCCGGGGTCGACCTGGACGCCGTCGTGCGGATCCTGCGAGGCGATCGTATTCTCGGGGATCGTGTCGCTCTGCGTGCGCTGCACGATGTCCAGCCGCAACCCGAGCCGTTCGAGTGCCGCGCGCGCGGCGTCCGCGTTCATACTGACCAGATTCGGCACGGTGGCCGGTTGCTGCCCGCGCGAGACCGTTAACGTCACGACCGAATTCTCGCGGGCCCGTTCGCCGGCCGGCGGATTGACGTCGACCACTTGGTCCTTCGGTTCGCTTCCGAAGCGCGGGACCAGTTTCGTCTGAAAATGGGCTTCGCTCAGCACGCGCTGAGCGTCCGCGCTCGAAAAGCCCTTGACGTTGGGCACGACGACGAGCGGTGCGCCGACGGAGACGAACAAAGTCACCAGTTCGTTCGCGGCCAGCTTCGCGCCGGGCGCCGGTTCTTGTCTCACCACCCGGTCCGGCGGCACCGACTCGCTGGTGACCTCCGCAACCCGCGGTCGCAAACCGAGCGCGATGACCGCTTGTTGGGCCTGCGAAGAACTCTGTCCGCTGTAATCGGCGAGCGCGATCGTTCGCGCCGGTCCGAAGAGCGGCCGGGTCATGAGCAGATAGCCCGCTCCGATCGCCGCGATCAGCAGCGCGAGCAACGCCAGCGGCCGGGCAAACGCGATCCCGGCCGGAGCCGCGCGTACCTCGCGCGGCGGCGCGGGCGCATCAGAGCCGCGTAGCGCGCCACCGGGGCGATCCGGAGCGCTCGAGCGGCGCGGCGGCGGAAGCACCGCCGGCCGCGCGCCCGCCGAATCGAAGAGGCTCGGCTGGACGATCGCCGGCCGCTCCCGAGCCTCGCGTAGCGCGCTGGCGAACTCCGTCGCCGACGCGAAGCGGTCGCGTGGGTTCTTGCGCAGGAGCCGCGCGACGATCGACGCGAGGGCCGGGCTGACGCCGGTGGCTTCGCAATCGATCGTGGGTGCCGGATCGCTAACGATCTTGAGCGCGACGGCGACCGGCGAATCGCCGGTAAACGGCAGACGCCCGGTCAACATCTCGTAGAGCACGACGCCCAGCGAGTAGAGATCCGAGGTCTCGTCAACGTCGTGACCCTGCGCGGCTTCGGGCGAAAGGTACGAAACGCTGCCCATCACCATGCCCGGCTGCGTTACCCCGAGCGACCCTTCCGACACGGCCCGCGCGATACCGAAATCCGATATCTTGACAACGTCGTCTTTGGTGAGCAAGATGTTCGCCGGCTTGATATCGCGATGCAAGAGGCCCTGGCGGTGCGCGTAGGCCAGACCAGAAGCGATTTGTACCGCGTAGTCGATCGCGACGGGCTCGGGGATCGAGCCGACGCTGGCGATCTGACTGGCCAGTGTTTCGCCGTCGACCAGTTCCATCACGATGAAATATTTGCCGTCCTCACTGCCGAAGTCGTACACGTTCACGATGTTGGGGTGCGAGAGTTTTGCCGCCGACTGCGCCTCGAACGAGAAGCGCTGCACGAAATCGTCGTCGGCGGCATACTGGTCGCGCAGGACCTTGATCGCGACGCGGCGCCGCAAGAGCGTATCGGTCCCCGAGTAGACGATGGCCATCCCGCCGTTTCCTAAGCGGGCATCGACCTTGTAGCGGTTGTTGAGCAGCGAAGAATTCACGGACGCGGAATGGTTCGCGATTCGCCGAGCGCAACCCGCAGGACGCGCTTTGCGATCGGGGCCGCGTAGGTGCCGCCGTAGCCGACATTTTCGACGATGACCGCGACGACGTAGCGCGGGGCCTCAGCCGGGGCGAAAGCGACGAACCAAGCATGTGAGCGCCCGTGCGGGTTGGTGGCCGTCCCCGTCTTCCCGGCAACCGTCACGCCGGGCAGCGCGGCGGCCGTCCCGGTCCCCTGCCGGACGACGGCGATCATCAAGTCACGCACTTGCGCGGCGGTCTGCGGCGATATCGGCTGCGCGAGCTGTTCGGGCCGCGTCGCAAGCCCCGTGTCGCTCCCGGCGATACGCCGCACGAGATACGGCCGCGGCGTCGTCCCGCCCCGGGCGATCGTCGCGCCGACCAGCGCCATGCGCAGCGGCGTCACGAGCAGCGAGGCTTGACCGAACGCGAGTTGCGCGAGGATCGAGTCGCTGACGTCCTCGGGCGCCGGAACCCGGTCGCGCGCGGCGGGCAAGTCGAAATCGAGCGATTTGCCGAACCCCCAGCGCGCGGCGTACTCGAACCAGCGCGCTTTGCCCAGTTGCAGTCCGACCTGCGCGAAGTCTACGTTGCTCGAGAGCGCGAATGCGCCGGTCAGCGTCTGCGTTCCGGTCGTCTCTTCTTCGTCGTTGCGGACGGTGAACGAGCCGATCTTGAAGCCGCCGGCATCGTGATAGATCGTTTGCGGGGTCGTCACCCCGGCGTCGAGCGCATCCGCGGCGGTGACGATCTTGAAGGTCGAGCCGGGCGGATAGAGACCGGCGATGCTGCGATCGACCAGCGGGCTACGTTCGTCGTGCACGAGCGTTGGAAAATCGCGTTCGAGCGCCCCCGGGTCGAAGCTCGGCACGCTGGCCACTGCGACCACGGCCCCGGTTCGCGGATCCATCACCACCCCGGCGGCGCGCCGGTAATGCGCCAGCTCGGCGAAGAGTGCGCGCTCGATGCGCAGATCGATCGTCGTGACAACGTCCGCCCCGCGCGGCGCCCGGTGCGTCCCGTTCAGCAATTCCTGCAGGTCGCCCAGCGGGTTCGCGCCGGCCGGGTGGGCGCTCAAGACCGCGTCGAAGGCGTCCTCGAGGCCACTCGTGCCATAGCGCGTGGAAGCATACCCGACCGTCTGCGCCAGCAGCGTGCCCTGCGGATAGATCCGCCGGCCGCCGCGCGAGAGCGCGAGCGGGGTTCCGTCAGCAGCGAGGATCGAGCCCCGCCCCTGCGCGATGAGGCTGCGACGCGGATTATGCGCGTTCGCGTCGAGCGCCGGTGCATCCACCACCGCGATCCAGAGCTGGCGCAATGCGAGGAGCGCGAAGAGCAGGACGAAGAGCCAGCCTAGTCGCGCGATCGCGCGGTCGGTCAGTTCGCCGCTCCGCTTCGCGGCGCGCCGGCGCTGCGCTCACGCAAGAGCGTGAGGCCGCCGCCGGTGCGAACGGCGAGATGTGGCCCCGGGTCGCTCGCCATCACGTCGAGCACGACGCGCCGCGCCAGCGTTTCGTCGACGCCGTCGACGGCCAGGATCGCATCGACCCCGTTCTCTTCAAGCAAACCCGCGGCGACGTAGCGCGCCTGTGGCAGCGTCTCGAAGAACCGCTCTTCGTAGGGCTTGTCCTGCCACGGGCCGCGCTTGCCGAATACGCCGGCATGGTAGTCCCACGCGCAGAGCTGGCGTTCTTGCCAGACGAAATGCCCGCGCACGCACGTGCGCCGGCAGACCGAACACTGCGCGAGCGCCTCGGCTGGATGACTCAGCGCCTCGAGCACATCTTCGGGGAGATCGTCCGGGTTGACGACGGCTTCGTCGCGCAATTCCGTCGGCGTCGCGCCGCTCCAACCGACGCGCGCCAGCAGGTCGAGTTCGCGCAGCGAGGTGACGAACGCACGGTCGTCGTCAGGTGCAAACGTCTGGTCGACCCAGCCCCCGATGTTGTCGGCGGCGATGTTGACCCGCTGCCAGGCGTCACCGGTGACGCAGCCGATCGGGGTCCAGGCCAGCGGAACGAGCCAAGCCGTCACCTGGCCCTTCTCCGGGACCAGGCTCGAGACGAACGCCAGCGTGCTTGCGTTGCCGCCGAGAACGTATGCGCGGGCGGCGGGCGGCGATTCAATCACGGCTCAGGGATACGACGCCCGAGAGCGGGCTTACTGTGTGCAGCGCAGCTTGGTACTCCTGCAGCGAGCGCGGCGGTCCGGCTTGCGATTCGAGCGCGGTGAGTAGCGCGCTTGCCGTGTCGAGACTCGTGAGCGCGGCGATCGACGCTTCGACGGCCGCGCGGCGGATGCGATAATTGTCGGTAAGCTCGCGCGGACCGCTCGCGTTGTTGATCACCAGATCGACGTCGTGCCGGGCGATGAGGTCGAGCACGTCGGGCGCACCTCGCTCGTCCGCGTCGGCGATCTTGTTCACTCGATCGGCCGGGATCCCGTGCTGCGCGAGCAGCGCGTGCGTGCCCGGCGTCGCGACCAGCGCAAAGCCCAGCGCGACGTAGCGCCGCAGGAGCGCAAGCGCGACGCTCTTTTCCTCGTCGGCGATCGAGACCAGGATCCGGCCGCCTTCCGCCGGCAATCGGATCCCGGCCCCCACGAATCCCTTGCGCAGCGCGCCCGCGAACGTGGCGTCGATGCCGAGCACCTCGCCGGTCGATTTCATCTCCGGCCCGAGGATCGTTTCGACGCCGCGCATCTTCGCGAACGAGAAGACCGGGACTTTGACGACGCAGAAGTCCGGCCGGGGCGCAAGACCGGTGCCGTACGGCATGTCGCGAAGTTTCTCGCCGAGCGCGATGCGCGTGGCCGCGGCGACGATGTTGATGCCGGTCGCCTTGGAGATGATCGGCACGGTGCGGCTGGCGCGCGGATTGGCCTCGATGATGTAGAGCGCATCGCGATGGATGACGAACTGAATGTTGATCAAGCCGCGGATGCCCAGTTCGCGCGCGATCGCGTGGGTGACGGAGACGATGCGTCCCTCCATCTCCGGCGTCACGGTTTGGGTCGGATACACGCTGATCGAATCGCCGGAGTGGATCCCGGCGCGCTCGACGTGCTCGAAGATCCCCGGAATCAGGATGTCGTCGCCGTCGAAAACGGCGTCGACTTCGACTTCGAGCCCCGGCAGATAGGTATCGACCAGCAGCGGTGCGGCCGGCGAGGGGGGCGGCGCGCTGCCGATGTACGAGGCGAGTTGGCCTTCGTTGTAGACGATCTCCATGCCGCGGCCGCCCAGCACGTACGACGGGCGCACGAGCACGGGGAAGCCGAGTTCGCGCGCGATGGTGCGCGCTTCGCGAAAGGTCTTCGCCGCCCGGCCCTGTGGGCGCGCGACCCCCAGACGCGCGAGCGCCTCGTCGAATTTCTGGCGGTCCTCCGCCATCGCGAGCGAGCGGCGGTCGCTGCCGATGATCTTCACGCCGCGCTCGACGAGTTCGTCGGCCAGATTGATCGCGGTCTGGCCGCCGAACGCGAGCATCACGCCGCGCGCGCCGGTCGCGCGGTAGGCCGCTTCGACTTCATCGGCCCCGGGCGGCTCGAAGATCAGCACATCCGAGATGTCGAAATCGGTCGACACCGTCTCGGGGTTGTTGTTGACGACGACCGGCGAACGGCCCGCCTCGCGCAGCGCCCAGGCGGCGTGAACCGACGAATAGTCGAACTCGATCCCCTGCCCGATGCGAATCGGTCCGCTCCCGACGACGACCACCGCTTCGTGCGGCGGTTTGCGCATCTCGTCCAGCTCGTTGCGCGAGAGATAGTAGTACGGTGAGCGCGCCGGAAACTCGGCGGCGGCGGTGTCGACCATGCGGAACGCGCGCACGCCGTCGGCGCTCACGCCGCCGGTCAGCGCCTTGATACCCCGGCGCGAATAGCCGGCCTCAGTCGCGGCCCGCAGATCGTCGCCGCGCACGACCCCGCCGCGCAGGCGTCCTTCGAGCGCGACCAAATCGGCGAATTCCCATAGCCAGAACCGGTCGAGGCTCGAGCGGCGATGGACGTCTTCGAGGTCGCGGCCGCGGCGTAAGAGTTCGCACACCGCAAAGAGCCGCTCGTGGGTCGGCGTTGCGAGCACGCGCTCGAGCTCGTCGTCGCTCCACTGGGCGAACGCATGCCCGGTGAGCGTCTCGAACTTGAGATCGAGGCCGCGAACCGCTTTCATGAGCGCGGCCTTGAACGTGCGCCCGATCCCCATCGCCTCGCCGGTCGACTTCATCTGCGTCCCCAGGCGCGTATCGGCCAGCGGAAATTTGTCGAACGGCCAGCGCGGGAACTTCACGACCAGATAGTCGAGCGTCGGTTCGTAGGCCGCGGTCGTGATGCCGGTAACGGGATTGGGGATCGTGTCCAGCGTCGCGCCGAGCGCGATCTTGGTCGAGATCTTGGCGATCGGATAGCCGGTCGCTTTCGAGGCCAGGGCGGACGAACGCGAGACGCGCGGGTTGACCTCGATGATCTGGTATTCGCTGCGTTCGGGATGCAGGGCGAATTGGATGTTGCAGCCGCCTTGGACGTTGAGCGCGCGGATCACGTTGAGGCTGGCGCTGCGCAGCATCTGGAACTCGAGGTCCGAGAGCGTCTGCGACGGCGCGACGACGATCGAGTCGCCGGTATGCACGCCGACCGGATCGATGTTCTCCATATTGCAGACGATGATGCAGTTGTCGGCGCGGTCGCGCAGGACTTCGTACTCGATTTCTTTCCAACCCAGCAGCGATGTCTCCACCAGCGCCTGGTGGATCAGCGATGCGTCGAGCCCGGTCTGCAGCGTCGCGCGCAATTCGGCCTCGTCGTAGACGAGGCCGCCGCCCGTGCCGCCCAGCGTGTATGCCGGGCGCACGATCAGCGGGAAGCCGTAGTCCTTGGAGAACGCCACACCCGCTTCGATATCGGTCACGATGACCGAAGGCGGGACCGGTTCGCCGATCTCGATCATCTTGGCTTTGAAACGCTCGCGGTCTTCGGCCAGCTTGATCGTGTCGAGCGGCGTGCCGAGCAGTTCGACCGCGTAGCGCTCGAGCACGCCGGCTTCCGAGAGTTCGACCGCGAGGTTGAGCCCGGTTTGGCCGCCCAGCGTCGGCAGCATCGCGTCGGGCCGCTCGCGCGCGATGATCGCCTCGAGCGAGGGGACCGTCAGCGGTTCGAGGTAGACCGCATCCGCGATCTCGGGATCGGTCATGATGGTCGCCGGATTCGAGTTGACGAGCACCACGCGCAGGCCTTCTTCGCGCAGCGCGCGGCATGCCTGAACCCCGGCGTAATCGAATTCGGCTGCTTGGCCGATGATGATCGGACCTGAGCCGATGACGAGGACGGACCGCCGGGACATATCCGGCCTTGGGTTGGTCGCGCGTGGAATGATTCCCGCTGGCCTATGAGGACGCGCCGGCGCCGAATCCTGGTGGTTCGCGGTCACGCAGCCAGTTCACGAGCGCCTCGAGCGACATCGGCCCGCCGATGGCCTCACCCTGGGCTTGGGAAACGCCGTGGTCTCGCAGCCAGGCGAGCTGTTCGTCCCTTTCGACCCCTTGCGCCAGGACGTTGACGCCGAGCTGCCGGGTGAGTCCCAGCAGCGTATCGACCAGCGCCGCGTCGAACGGGTCGTGCGGCAGCCCGGCGATCGAACTGCGGTCGAGCTTGATCGTATCGACGGCGAACGTTTTCAGGCGGGCGAGTGAGGCCGTCCCCATGCCGAAGCCGTCGATCAACGTCGTGATCCCCAGTGCTCGAAGCTCACCGATCACGAAATCGGTTCGGGCGGAGTCGAGCATCGCGCCGGCTTCGGCGACCTCGATGCCGACGCGCCGAACGAGTCGCGGATCGCGTGCCGCCCGCGCGCGAACCTCCGCCAGGAAGCGCTCTTCGCGAAGCTCTTCCGGCGAGACGTTGATGTGAAAGACCAGATCGGGGAACGCCGGGGCGATCCGTTGGAGGTCGGCCAGGGTCTGGGCGAGCGCCCAGCGATCGATATCGCCGATCAGCCCGTTTTGCTCGGCGAACGGGACGAAGTATTCCGGCGCGAGCAGGCCCCGGTTCGGGTGGTTCCAGCGCACCAACGCCTCGGCGGCCACGGCGGCACCGCCGGCGAGCGCGACGATCGGTTGATACTGCAGCGTCAACTGCGATTCACGCAGCGCGCGTATCAGTTCGATCCGCAGCATGCCGCGCTCGTGACGAGTAGCATCGTCGCCGGTCGAAAGATAGGCGATTCGATCGCGCCCGCCGGCTTTGGCCAGCTCGGCTGCGATCTCGGCACGTCCGAGGAGCGTATCGAAGTCGGCCGCATCATCAGGGAAGAACGCCACGCCGATACTCGCCGTCACCCGGACCTGATCCGCTTGCAGGCGATCGCCGGTTCCGAAGGGCTCGGAGAAAATCCCTGCGATCTGTGCGATGCGCGTGCGCGCTTCCTCGCCCTCCAGCGGCAGGAAAACGGCGAAGACGTCGGCGCCCAGCCGGGCCAGCGACTCTCCCTCGCGCAGCGCGCGGCGCAGCGCAAAGCTGATCTCAACGATGATCGCATCGGCCGTTTGATGGCCCAGCGCCTGCGAGATATCGCGAAAGCGGTCGAGATCGATCACCACCATCGCGCCGCTCGGGTTTCGGCTCTCCAGCGGAACCAGTCCGTGGCGAAACGAAGCGCGGTTCGCGAGTTCCGTCAGGGTGTCGTGGCCGGCGTTGAAGCGCAGCCGGTCGAGTTGATCGCGCTGCTGCAAGCGCTGCGCCAGGAGTTGCGCGATCAGCTCGATGTAGGCGCGGTCGCCCCGATCGAACGCCTCGCGTGCCGGCTGCTCGGAGGTGAAGACCAAGAGATAGTCACGCGGACCGACGCGAAACCCGGTCCCGATTGCGCTCCGGGTGCGCCGCGCCTTGCTGAACGGCCGCGCCGCGAGAATATCCGAACCGGCCAAGTCATCCCAGGCGACGACCCCGTCCGCGGCGAGGACCTCGACACCGAGGGTTGCCGCGAGTGCGATCCGGCCGCCGAGCGGGACCGACGGACATCCCAAGCGTTGGTTCTCCGCGGCATCGGTGAGCGCGAGCATGAGGAGGTCGGGACCCTCGAGCACGCCCAGAAAACCGGTAAACGGCGCCTCGGCCGGCCGGATCGTTGCCGCGACCCGGTCGAGCAGCAGCTTCATTCCCGTCGTGTCGGCCAACCGCAGGTCGCTGCCCAGCCGGGCTGCGGCCAGGACGCGCTCCGTGTCGCGTTCGCGCAACCGGCGCGAACGCTGCAACTCCCCAAGGCCGCGCGCGCGCGCGTGACGCACGCCAAGCGCCCATACGGCGCCCACTGCCGCGGCCGCGATGACGAGCCCGGCGATGACCCAAACCGGGATCAACGAAACACTCTCCCCGACAACACCCACTCGTGCGTTCCTTCTGCCGGGTGAAGAGACAGGCATCCGGCCCGTTCACAATCTTTACGCTTCGTGCGCAAGCATAGGTCGGGGGCCGGTCAGGGAGCGGCCGGTTGTCCTGTGTTCGCCGATCCATTTCACGAATGAGTCGAGCGGCATCGGCGCAGCGATCGCGTAGCCCTGGCCTTGATCGATACCGTGGTCGCGCAACCAATCTCGTTGTTCGCCGCGCTCGATTCCCTCGGCTACGGCAGCGACGCCGAGCCTGCGCGTGAGCGCCACGAGCGTGGCGATCAGGGCGACGTCGTAGGCGTCGTGAGGCAAACCGGCGACGAACTCGTGGCCGATTTTCACGGCGTCGATGGCGCAGGCTTTGAGGCGGTTGAGCGACGCGTTGCCGGCGCCGAAGTTATCGATCGTCGTCGTGAGGCCGAGTGCGCGAAGCTCGTCCATCACGCGGTCCGTGCGGTCGTCGTCCTGCATGGCGTTGCCCTCTTTGATCTCGACGCCGATATGGTGGGCGCGCACGGGATCGTCGGCGACGCACGCGCGGATACCGGCGACGAATCGTTCGTCGAGAATCTCTCGCGCCCAGACATTGACATGGACGACCAGGTCCGGATCCACGGCGCCGATCGCGTGCAGATCGTCGAATGCCCGCGCGAAAGCCCAGCGACCGAGTTCGCCGATCAGCCCATTCTCATCGGCAAACGGTACGAACAGCTCGGCGGCGAGCAAGCCGCGTGCCGGGTGATTCCAGCGGACCAGCGCCTCGGCGCCGACGACGGCCGCGCTTGCTAGTGAAACGATCGGCTGATAATAGAGCGTGAATTGAGAATCGCGGAGCGCGTGGGCGACGGCGATGCGCTGCGCTTGGCGTTCTTCCAACAGGGCCTGTTCCGTGGGCCCGAAGCAGGCAATCCGATCGCCTTCCGAGTGTGCGCGGCCCGCCGCCGTCTGGGCGAGCGAGAGCACCTGCTCGAAGGTCTCACGTTCGCCGCCGTAGAGCGCCACTCCGATGCTCGCCCGGACGGGGACCTTTTCTTGCTGCAGCCGATCACCAGTCCCGAACGGTTCGGCGAAGAGTTCGAGCACGGCTGCGGAGCGCGCGCGGGCAGAATCGAGGCCGGCCGCCGGAAGGAATATCGCGAACAGGTCGTTGCCCAGCCGAGTCAACAGTTCGCCGGGTTCGGCCGCACGGACGAGCGCGCAAGCGATTTCGACGATGACCGCGTCGGCCGTCTGATTTCCCAGCGCTCGTTTAAGCTCGCGAAAGTGCTCGAGTTCGATCACGAGGATCGCACCGGCGGCCGTTTTCCCCTGCGATTGGGTCACTTCTTGACGAAAATAGACGCGATTGGGGAGTTCCGTCAGCCGATCGTGATTGGCATCGAAGCGCAAGCGTTCCGTTTGATCGCGCTGGCGAATGCGTTGTGCCGTGAACTGGGCGAGCAGTTCGACGTATACGCGGTCGGTTTGATCGAACGGCTCGAGCATCGGGTGTTGGGAAGTGAAGAGCAGGAAATAGGTTCGGTTGCTGACGCGAAATGCGGTTCCGATCGCGCTGCGCAGGAGGCGCTCTCGTACGAACGGTCGCGCGGCTTGGGCGGCAGTGCCGGCGAGATCGTCCCAAGCTATCACGCCGCTCGCGCCGAGCAAGTCCGCGGCCAGCGTTTGGGCCAGCGCAATCCGGCTGCCGACCGGAATCGTCGGGCTTCCCGGACCCTCGGCCTCGGCGGCATGCGCGATCACGAACGCCTCGGGTCCGGTCACCAGTCCGAAGGTACCAAAGAACGGAATGCCCGGACGAATCGACGCGGTCACGCGGTCGAGCAGCGCTTGCATCCGGGCTCGATCGTCGAGCAGCAGATCGGTCGCGATCCGCGCCGATGCGACGAAACGCTCGGTGTCGCGCTCGCCGCGTTCCATCGCTTTCGCCATCTCGGCAACGCGCTCGAGCGCAAGACGCCGGCTCCGGACGGCCAGGACGACCGAAACGACGGTGACCAGCGCCATCAGCGCGATGGCGGCCAAGCCCAGCCCGTGGACCATAAGAGCCTCCGGCATCTCCTATTCCCGTAAAATGCCGCGTTTTGCGATGCGGCCCTCGGTTGTCGGCGTCGCTCGGGTCCTGCGGGAGCGCGCGACCCACGCCAGGCACGAGGCGAGCGTCATCGGGCCGGCCAATGCGAAGCCTTGAGCCTGTTCCACGCCGTGGCCGCGCAGCCAGCGTACTTGGGCCTCGCTTTCCACCCCCTCCGCCACGGTCGTGATCCCAAGCCGGCGAGTGAGCGCCACGATCGATTCGACGAGCACGACGTCGTAGACGCTCGCGGGCAGACCGCCGATCAGGGTGCGATCGATTTTGAGGACGCTGGCGGCAGAGTTTTTGAGCCGCCCGAGCGACGAATGACCGGTCCCAAAATCGTCGATCGACGTTGTAATGCCCAGTTCGCGCAACTGCAGCAGTGCGCCGTTCACCCGTCCAGGATCCTGAAGCGGGCTGTTCTCCGTGATTTCGATCCCGATGCGCGCGGCCAGCGCGGGATCGCCCCGGACGCGCTCGCGGACCGCAGCCAGAAACCACGCCTGCCGAACCCCGTTCGGCGAGATGTTGACGAACAGCACCAGATCGGGCGTTTCCCGGACGATCGAGAGATCCGCAAAGGCGCGCGCAAGGACCCACCGATCCACATCCCCGATCAGGCCGTTGCGCTCCGCGAAGGGGAGAAAGGCGCCGGGTTCCAGGAGCCCGCGACTCGGATGATCCCAGCGAACGAGCGCCTCGATTCCCACGGCCCTGCCGCTCACGAGTGCGACGATCGGCTGGTAATAGAGCGTCAATTGTGATTCGCGCAGCGCGCGCGAGAGGTCGTTGCGCAGCGCGCGCAGCCCTTCGCGCGGCGGTTCGACGCCGGGCGCATACCAGGCGACTTGATCGCGACCGGCTTCCTTGGCCCGATCGACGGCCGACTCGGCACACGAGAGCAGCTCCTCGAAATTCGCCGCGTTCGCGGGCGCGAGCGCAACGCCGATGCTCGCCGTTATCCGGACCCGCTCCTGGCCCTCACGATCGCCGGTCCCGAACGGCTCGGCGAACAGCGCGGCGCACTGCTGCGCGCGCATTTCGCCCACTTCGCGGCCGGCGTCCGGCACGAAGAGCGCGAAGACGTTCGGGGCCGATCCGGGCCACGGATTCGCCGGGCGCGGCCGACCGTCGCAGCGCAGCCGCGATCTCGACGAGCACCGCGTCCGCCGTTTGATAGCCGAGCGATTGCGAGGTTTCGCGGAAGGAGTCGAGATCGATCACGATCATCGCGCCCGTTGCGAGCGCACCCGATTCCAGCCGCAAGGCGCGCCGGAGCGCAGCCCGATTCGGGAGTTCCGTCAGCATGTCGTGCTCGGCGTTGAAGCGCAGCCGCTCCCGCTGCTCGACGAAGCGCAGACGTTGCGCGAAGAACTCTGCTATCAACTCGACGTAGACGCGATCGCTCACGGTGAAGGGCGCGCTGAGCGGCCGTTCGCTCGTGAAGAACAAGAGATAGGTGCGGCTGCCGACGCGGAAAGCGGTCCCGATCAAACTGCGGGTGCGGCGAGCTTGCGCGTAGGGGCGGGCGGCCAGGATCTCGCTGCCCGCGAGATCCTCGAAGGCCACGACGCCTCCGGCGGCGAGCAACTCCGGACCGAGGGTCTGCCCCAGCGGGATCCGCTCGCCGATCAGCGACTTGGCGCCCGTGCGCGCATCCTCCGTGGCCCCGGCGAGCGCCACCGTGACGATCTCCGGACCCTCGAGGCGCGCGAGGAAACCGCTGAAGCGCGCGTCTGGCCGGATCGAGCGAGCGACGCGATCGAGCAGCACGTGCATGAGGTCCTCGTTCTCGAGCTGCATATCGGTCGCCAGGCGCGCAGCCGTCAACACGCGCTGGGCACCGGCGATCGCGCTGCTGCGCGCGGCGGCGAGTTCGGCGCGCAAGGCGAGTTCCGTCCGGCGCGAACGCGTCAAGAACGCAGCAGCGATGGCCGCACCTGCCGCAATCAGCCCGACGCCGATGGCCAAGTACACCGCCATGGGGTCCCTCTCCACAGCCCGCCAGGATGTTCTCATGGGAAGGCAAGCGATTTCCTCTCGCTGTTCCGCGAATGATCCCCCGCTAAACGGGGAAGCGGCTCAGGGGGCGAGCCGCGAGCGCTGCCAGCCGCCCCCCGCGCGTTCGTACGCGACCCGGTCGTGGACCCGGTCCGCGCGGCCTTGCCAGAACTCGAAGCGGACGGGGGCCAGCCGGTAGCCGCCCCAATACGGCGGGCGCGGCACCTCGTGCGGAAAGGCCGCGTCGTAGCGCGCCATCGCGTCTTCGATCTGCGCGCGGTCGGCGACGGTCCGGCTTTGCGGCGAGGCCCAACTGCTCAACTGGTGCCCGCGCGGACGGGTCGCGAAATAGGCATCCGATTCGGCCGCCGCGAGCTTGTCGACCGCTCCCTCGATCCGCACTTGCCGCTCGCATTCCGGCCAGTAGAAGAGCGCCGCGGCGGCCGGGAGCCGGGCGAGTTCCTGCCCTTTGCGGCTTTCGTAATTGGTGAAAAACACCAAACCGTTCGCGTCGAGACCGCGCAGCAAGACGATCCGCGCATCCGGCGTCCCTTCCTGGGTGATCGTCGCCAGCGTCAGGGCGTTGGGTTCACTCACGCCGGCCGTGCGCGCGTCTGCCAGCCACGCGGCGAGTTGATCGACGGGCTCGGCGAGCGCGTGGGTTTCATCGAACGTGCCGCGCGTGTAGCTCAAGCGCGCGTCGCGCAGGCCGTCGTCGCTCACGGCCAGCGCCCCGCCGCGTAGGCAATCCCGCCGGTGAGCGCAAGGCCCAGCGCAGCGGCGAGTGCGAGCGGAAGCGCGAGTTCGACCGGGCGCCGCTCGAGGGTCGCCGAGCGCGCAAAACCGCTCAGCCGCGCGCGCAAGGTGCCCGCGTCGCTCGCACGGGCATACGCGCCGCCGCCGAGTTCGGCGATCGTGCGCAGTGCGGTTTCGTCCAAGTCTGCCTCTTCCATCGTGCCGGGGATCAACTGGCCGGACTTCGCCGTCCCGATCCCGATCGTGTAGATCGCGATATGCTGCGCGGCGATGCGGCGCGCGGCCTCGACCGGATCGTTCCCCGAATTGTTGACGCCGTCGGTGACCAGCACGATCGCCCGGTGCCGGAAAGGCGGTAACGAACGGGCCGCGAGCAAGAGGCAGTCGCCGATCGCCGTGCCGCCGTTGGGCGGGGGCAGTTGCGCGAGCGCGTCACGCGCGGCGGCGCGGTCGGCGCCGGCCGGAAACACCAGCGCTGCTTCCGAGGCGAAGGCGAGCAGCGCCACCTGCGTCCCCTGCGGCAACGCGTCGATGAACGTCCGGCTCGCGTCAACCGCGGCCTGCGCGCGGGTCGGGACGACATCCGTGGCCGACATCGATCCCGAGGTATCGATGCACAACGCGACCGCGCCGTCGCGCACCGGAACCGGGGCCACGACGCGCGGCCCGGCCAGCGCCAGCCCGAGCATCGCGAGTGCGGTTGCGGCCGCCGCCGCCAGCACGCGTTCCCAGCGTACGCTCGTTCCGGTGGCAGCGAGCAAGAACGGCAGATCGGAATAGGCCAGCGTTTGGGCACGCCGCCGCCGGGTCGCCGCGCGCAGTCCGAGCAGGGCCAGGACGGGGAACGCGACGGCCGCGAGCAGCCACGCCGGTTCGGCGAAGGTCATCGCAGGCCGAACGCCCGCTCGAGATCCGCAGCCCCGTCACGCTCGTCGAGCGTTCCGACGCGCCAGCCCGTGCGCACGAAGCACTCCTCGAGCGCGCGCTCGCGCGCGGCGACGGCGGCGACGTACCGGGCCCGGCTCGCGCGCCCGAACCGCACGATGCGCTCCGCGCCGCTTTCGGCATCGCGGATGCGCTGCCAGCCGCGTAGCGGCAAACCATCGCGCCACGGATCGCGCGCCAGCAACACGGTGGCGTCGAAGCGCGCACCGGCGTGCACCAGCGTCAGCTCGTCGTCCTCGGAGGCGGGCGCCGGAACGTCGAACGCGTCGGTGACCACCAGCAGCGAGGCATCACGCGGCAAGACCCGCACGGCGAAGCGCAGCGCCGCGACCAGATCGAAACGCTCGAACTCGGCCGGCGTGAGGGCGGCGGCGGCGCGGCCCGTGACCAGCCGATCGCCGGCGATGCGCAGCACGCGATCGTCCGCGTCGGCGGCGCCGAGCCAGGCCTGCAGTGCCTCTTGCGCGGCCCGTGCGAGCGGCCGGCGGCGACCGGCCTGCATCGAGGCCGAGGTATCGATCAGCGCCGCGAGCACGAGCGCCGTTTCCTCGTAGTAGACGCGAGTCTGCATCGCTCCGCTGCGCGCGGTCGCCGCCCAATCGATCCGCCGCGGGTCGTCGCCGTCGACGTAGCCGCGCAGTTGTGAAAATTCCAAGCCGTCACCCGGCCGCGCCGAGCGCCGCGCAGCGCCGCGCCGGTTCGAGCGGCGCGCGCCGTGCACGATCGCCGCGCGGAGTGCGTTCACGGCGCCGGGACCCGCGCGACGATCGTGCGCACGACTTCCTCGGGATCGCCGTCGCCGGCCGCCAGCCGGTAGTCGAAGGCCAACCGGTGGCGCAAGACCGCCGGTGCGAGACTTCGCACGTCGTCCGGGGTGACGAACGCGCGGCCTTCGAGATACGCGCGGGCGCGCGCCAGCGACGCGAGCGCGAGTGCCGCCCGCGGCGAGGCGCCGTGCACGACGTTCACCGTCTCGCGGCTCGCGCGCACGATGTCGATGAGATAGTCGCGGATGCGATCGTCGAGAAAGAGTGCGTGCGCCTCCGACTGCCAGCGCCGCACGTCGTCGAGCGCCGCGACACCGGTCACAAAGGCGGGTTCCTTCGCCGCGTACCGGTCGACGATCGCGCGCTCCTCGTCGCGCGAAGGGTGTTCGAGGACGATCTTGGCCAAAAAACGATCGAGTTGCGCGAACGGCAGCGCGTAGGTGCCTTCGCCGTCGAACGGATTCATCGTCGCGAGCACGGTGAACGGCTCGGGGAAGGACAGCGTTTCGGGGCCGATGGTCGCGCGGTGCTCCTGCATCCCTTCGAGCAGCGCCGACTGGACTTTGGCGGGTGCGCGGTTGATCTCGTCGGCCAACACGATGTTCGCGAAGACCGGTCCGCGCACGAGCGTGAACTCGCCGCTGCGCTGATCGTAGATGCGCGTTCCGACGATGTCGCTGGGCAGCAGGTCGGGCGTGAACTGAATCCGTTTGAACGAACCGCCGATGGCGGCCGCCAGCGCCCGGCAGGCCAGCGTCTTGGCGACGCCCGGCGCGCCTTCGAGCAGCACGTGGCCGCCCGCGATCAGCGCGAGCACCAGCGCCTCCACCGTCTCTCGCTGACCGATGACCGTTTCGGAGAGTGCGCTCGCGACGGCGCGCGGGTGCGTCACGGTTTCACCTTCGCGGCGACGAGATAGGCCTGGACCGCGTCGATGAGTTGATCGCCGGCCCGCGTGCGTTCGGACCGCGGCCCGAACGCGGCCGCTTCGGCCTCGCGAAGCGCCAGGCGCAGCGAGAAGTCCGGGCCGGCGTGCGCGAGCGCGTCGGCCAGCGTTGCGCCCGCCGGGACGCCCGCTTGCGCGAACAACTGCGCCCGCAGCGCACGCAACGCGACCTCGCTGCGCGCTCGGGCAAAACTCTCGAGGGCGTTTGCAAGGGTTGGCTCGATCGGTGCGACCGGCAACGCCAGGGCCGCTTCTGCCGGTTCCGGCGCGAGCGGTCTGGGCCGCCGCGGCCGACGGATCGCCGCGACGACGAAGATCGCGACCGCGAGCAGTCCCAACCCGACCCCGGCGTAGCGCGAGATCTCGAGAATCCGGCGATAGGTTCGATCGAGCGGTTCGCCGGCGCTGATCGCTACGCTGATGGGATCGGTCGAGTAGCGCAGCGCCTTCCCGCTGGCCGCATCGATCGCATCGAGGTAGGCCGGCGAGATCGTCGCCGTGCCGGCGGGTCCGGCTTCGAGCGTCAGCACTTCGAGAAACTCCGTTCCGCCGCCGGGCAGCGCCGCGTGGCGGCGTTCGTCACCCACGATCGTGCAGTCGTCGACCGCACCCAGGACGAGTTCGTCCAAGCGGTCGCGTTTCTCCGTCACGACGACCCGGATCGTGACGGCAAAGCGCTCGCCGGCTGCGACGCTGCGCCGGTTCGCATGCATCCCCATCGAGGTGATGTGCAAACGCGGATACGGCAGCGCCGCATCGGCGAAGGCGAACGCGGCTAGGACCGCGGCAGCGAATCCAACCACTGCGCGAACAGCGCCCGCGCGTCGAATGGCCCCGGCGACGCCTCGGGATGGAACTGGACGCCCGCGATCGGGAGCGTCCGATGGCGGAACCCTTCGTTGGTGCCGTCGTTGAGGTTGATCATCGTGGCCTCGAGTTCGGCCGGCAGCGACGCGCCGTCGACGGCGTAGCCGTGATTGTGCGCCGTCACGAGGACTTCGTTGCGCAGCACGTCTTTGACGGGCTGATTCCCGCCGCGATGCCCATAGGGGAGCTTGTAGGTCGTCGCTCCGCATGCCAGTGCCAAGAGCTGGTGCCCCAAACACACGCCGAACATCGGGACGCGGCCCTTGAGTTCGCGCAGGGTCTCGACCGTCCCGGGCAGATCCTGCGGATCGCCGGGCCCCGGCGAGATGACGAGCGCGTCGGGTGCGTAGGCGCTGATCTCGGAGGCGGTCGCGCCGAACGGCAAGACCGTGACGCGCGTGTCGAGCGCGGTCAGTTCGCGGATGATCGCACGCTTCACGCCGCAATCGAGCAGCACCACGCTCGTCGCCCCGTGGCCGATCTGTTCGCCGGTCGCGTAGGCGTCCGCGACGCTCGCCACCAGGCCCCGCGTCGTCGCATCGCGCGTGTAGCGGGCGAGTTCGGCCTCGGCCCGTCCGATCGCTTCGTCGCCGATTGCAAGCGCGGCCGCGATCGTCCCGTGTTCGCGCAGCACGATCGTGAGCGCGCGCGTGTCGACGCCGAGGATCGTCGCGATGCCCTGTGCGTCGAGCCAACTGCCGAGGTCGGTCTTGCTGTCGAAGTGCGAGGGATGTTTGGCCAGCGATTTGATCACCGTGCCGGCCACGCAAGCGTGCGGATGTTGGGCCACCGTCCCCGAGACGCCGTAGTTGCCGATCATCGGATAGGTGAACGCCAGAATCTGTCCCGCGTAGGACGGATCGGTAAGCGCTTCTTCATAGCCGGTCATGCCGGTGTAGAAGACGGCTTCGCCCAGCGCCACGCCGGTGGTCGCCAGCCCCGTTCCCTCGAACCGCATGCCGTCCGCGAGCAAAAGCAGCGCGCGGTTCATCCGTGCACGCTCGCGTGCGCTTCGCGCGGCATGACGGCGCCGTGTTCGTACACGACCGCGCCGCCGACGATCGTCGCCACCGCGCGGCGCGGCAGCAGCTTGCCCTCGAAGGGCGTGTTCTTCCCTTTGGACTGGAACAGGCGCGCGTCGACGGTCCAACTGCGGTCGGCGAAGATGGTCACGTCGCCGGCCGTGCCGACCGCGAGCGAGCCGCCCGTCACGCCCAGGATGCGGGCCGGATTGACCGAGCACAGCGCGACGAACCGGTCGAGCGGCAGATCGGGGACCGCGGCGGCATACGCGCCGAGCGCGATCTCCAGGCCGCTGAAACCCACCGGCGCCACTTCGAGCAATTGGGCCTTTTCATCGAGTCCGTGCGGCGCATGATCCGTGGCGAACACGTCGATCGTGCCGTCGCGGACGCCGCGGATCAACGCCGCGCGGTCGCCCCCATCGCGCAGCGGCGGGTTCACTTTGCCGTCGGCGCGATACGTTCCAAAACAATCATCCTCGAAGGTCAGATGGTGCGGGGTGACTTCGCAGGTCGCCGTACCGCCGCGCGAGCGCGCCCAGCGGACGAGATCGAGCGCGCGGCCGGTCGAGACGTGCGCGATATGCCACGCCTTGCGAGTATCTTCCGCGATCAGCAAGTCGCGCGCCACGATGATGTCTTCGGCAAGACCGGGGCTGCCCTCGAGACCCAGCCGCGCCGAGGCGGCGCCTTCGTTCATCACTGCGGCGCCCTTGAGGCAGCCGTCCTCGCAGTGCGAGATGAATGGGCCGCGAACGTCGCCGGCATAGCGTGCGGCGTTGCGCAACAGACGCGCGTCCACGACCGTCGCGCCGTCGTCGCTGAAGGCGACGCAGCCGGCGTCGGCGAGCAGATGATAGGGCGCGAGTTCCGCGCCGGCGCGCCCGCGGGTGATCGCCCCGATCGGATAGACGCGCGCCAGGGCGGCGGCCTCGGCCCGCCGCACGACTTCGGCCACGATGGTCGGCGAATCGAGCGCGGGTTCGGTGTTCGGCATGCACGCGACGGCGGTGAATCCGCCGGCGACGGCCGCCGCGGCGCCGCTGGCGATCGTTTCTTTGTGGGTCGCGCCGGGCTCGCGCAGGTGCACGTGCATGTCGATGAAGCCCGGCGCCACGATGCAGCCGGTCGCGTCGACCACGCGTGCATCCGAGGCATCGAGATGCTCGCCGATCTCGGTCACGAAACCGCCTTCGATCGCGAGATCGCGCACGGCGTCGAGCCCTTGCGAGGGATCGACCATCCGTCCGCCGCGGACGAGCGTGCGCATCAGGCCGCCACCGCCGCCCCGTTGAGCAGAAAATCGAGCACCGCCATGCGCACGAAGACCCCGTTGCCGACTTGCGCGACGTACCGCGAGCGCGGATCGGCGAGCACCTCGTCGGTCAATTCGACGCCGCGGTTGTAGGGACCGGGGTGCAGGATTACCGCGTTCGAGCGCAACGCCCGCAGCCGCTCCCGGTTGAGCTGGTAGTTGCGCGTGTAATCGTCGAGCGCGGGGAGCAGGCTGGCGGCGATCCGCTCGCGCTGGATGCGCAGCATCATCACCGCGTCGACCGAGCCCAGCACCGCGTCGAGATTGCGTTCGATGCGGATGCCCTCGGCGGCGAACGCGCCGGGGAGCAGCGTCGGCGGACCCACTAAGGTTACGTCGATCCCAAGCATCCGCATCCCCACGATGTTCGAGCGCGCGACCCGCGAGTGCAGGATGTCGCCGACGATTGCGACCGAGAGTCCCTCGAAGCGGCCGAACTCGTTGCGCAGCGTCAGCAGATCGAGCAGCGCCTGGGTGGGGTGCGCGTGGGCACCGTCACCCGCGTTGATCACGTGGCCGTCGAACGTCTCGGCGAGCCGCCGCGCGAAGCCGGCTTGCGGATGGCGCACGACGATCGCCCGCACGCCGATCGCGCGCAGCGTGATCGCCGTGTCTTCGATGGTCTCGCCCTTGCCGAGGCTCGAGGCGCCGGGGGCGAAGCTGATCACGTCCGCGCCGACGCGCTGCTCGGCCAGCGTGAACAACGTCGCCGTGCGCGTCGAAGCCTCGAAGAACAGGTTGAGCACGGCGACGCCGGCGAGCAGGTCGCGGGCTGGTTCGACGCTCTTGAACGCCGCCGCACGGTCCAGCAGATAGCGGATCTCGTCGCGAGTGACGTCGTCGACGTCGAGCAGATTCCGTGGGCTGGTCACTCTTCGGCGATGACGACCTCATCGGAGGCCGCCGTTTGCGGCGCGAGCACCACGTCGATATGTTCGCGCCGGCTGCTCGGGATGAGCTTGCCGACATAGTCGGCCTGGATCGGGAGTTCGCGCAGCCCGCGATCGATCAGGACCGCGAGCCGGATGGCGCTGGGGCGGCCGAGATCGGTCACGGCGTCCAGCGCGGCGCGCACGGTGCGGCCGGTGAAGAGCACGTCGTCGACGATGACCACCGCGCGGCTCGTGATCTGGCTGCGAATCTCCGACTCGGGGAGTTCGTGCGCCACGTCGTCGTCGCGATAGAGATTGATGTTGAGGAAGCCCAGGTCCGGGGGGACGCCGGTGATCTCGCCGATCCGGGTCGCCAGGCGCCGGGCGAGCGCCTCGCCGCCGCGCCGGATCCCGATGAGGATCATCCCGACTTGGACGTCTTGCGGCTCGACGATTTGGTGGGCCATGCGAGCGATGGCGCGTTCGATCTCATCGGCGTTCATGAGCACGCGACGGCGTGCCAGGGCGGTTGGCATCGAGGCCTGGTTCGGCGCCCCCGGTCGCGTGCCTTCGCAACCGCCGCGGCTTGAAACACGCGCATGCTAGGCGCACTATCTCCGCCATGCACCCCGACCGTCCGGTCCCACCCCGTACTTCCCGGGAGCCGGATTGAAGCGCCCCGTGCCGTGGATCGCGGCGCTCGCGACGCTCGCCTTGCACCTCGCAGGCAACCCCCACTACGGGTTCTTCCGCGACGAACTCTACTTCATCATCTGCGGCTTCCACCCGCAGTTCGGCTACGTCGATCAACCGCCGGTGGTACCGCTGCTGGCGGCCCTGACGCAACTCGGCGGCCATTCGCTGTTCTTGCTGCGGGCCGTCCCGGCGCTGTGCGCCGCCGGCGGCGTCTTTGCCACGCTCCTGCTGGTCATCGAGTTCGGCGGCGGGGTTTTTGCGCAGGTGCTGGCGGCGATCGCCTTCACCGGGGCGCCGGTGCTGATGTCGTTCGGAATGAAGGTCAGCCCGGACGAGATCGGCCTGTGGCTGTGGCCGCTCATGGCACTTTGGCTGGTGCAGATCGCGCGCGGCGCCGATCCCCGCTGGTGGCTGGCGATCGGGTCGCTGGCCGGGATCGCCTGCGAGAGCAAATACAGCGCGCTCTTCTTCTTCGCCGCGATCGTTGCCGGGTTGCTCATGACGCCGGAGCGTCGGATCTTGCGCTCGCGCTGGGCGCTGGCCGGGATCGCGCTGGGCACCGCCATCATCCTGCCCAACTTCGTCTGGCAAGCGCGCAACGGCTTCCCGATGTGGGAACTGCTCGAGGCCGGCCAACACGGCAAGAACATCCTCGTCGGCCCGCTGATCTATCTCGTGCAGCAAGTCGCGATCACGAATCTCTACCTCGCTCCGCTGTGGATCATCGGCGTCGTCTGGCTGCTGCGCACGCCGCGCGTCCGGTTTCTCGGGTACGCGTATCTGGTGATCATCGCCGAGATGATCGTGCTGCACGGCAAGCATTACTACCCCGCCGACATCTATCCGATCGTGATCGCCGCGGGCGCCGTGGCGGTCGCGGCCTGGACGGCGCGCCGGCGTCCGGCGCAGATCCTAGTGGCGGCCTACGCCGCGGTGTTCGCGCTGCTCATGCTGCCGATCGAGTTACCGATCTTGAGCGAGTCCCAGTTACTGGCCTTCGAGACCTCCGCGCTGAGCCGGATCTACCCGATCTCGCCGTCGCTCGTGAAGACCCAGCAGAGCGACGTGCCGGCGATCGGCGCGGACTTCGGCGATATGCACGGCTGGCCGGAACTGGTCGTGGCCGTGCGCAGCAGCTACGACGCGCTCCCGCCACGCGAACGCGCGCAAGCCGTCGTGTTCGCGATCGACTACGGTCAGGCCAGTGCGATCCGATTCTTCGCCCCCGACATCCCGGTGATCAGCGGGCACAATCAATACTGGCTCTGGGGCTACGGTACCGCGAGCGGAAACGTGATCCTCGAACTCGGCGGCGCCTGCTGGAAATCCGACCACGCGTACGCCCACTCGACCGTCGCGGCGCACTACGACACGACCTTGCCCGTCATGGGCTGGGAAAACCACCTGACCTTCCGCGAATGCACCGGCCTACGCATCCCCCTACCAGCCCTCTGGGCCGACTCAAAAAACTACCGTTGATCACACCGAAACCGCGTGAGGGTTACGGGGTGGGGAGGGCTTCGAGGGCGGTGCGGGTTTGATCGCGCTGGCGGCGGTAGCCGTCGAGTTTTTCGCGTTCGCCGGCAACAACGTCGGCTTTGGCGCGCGCGACGAAGTTCTCGTTGGCGAGCTTCTTCTCCAAACGCGTGACTTCGTCATCGAGGGTCGCGATTTCGCGCGTGTAGCGCTCGCGCAGCACCGTCGGATCGGCGACGATCTCGATCTGCGCGAGGAGCTCCGCGAGCGGCCGGTCGGCGGGCAACGCGCGGTCGACCTCGATGTGAGCCCGGGCCAACGCCGCGTATTGCTCGACGATCGGTGCGGGCAGCGGTGCGGAACGCAAGGTGACGCGCTCGTTCGGCTTGAGGTCGAGTTCGGCGCGAGCGTTGCGAATGCGCACGATCGATTCGATGAACGCCTCGTACATCGCCGCCTCGACCGGGAAGCGCGGAATCTCCACCGTGTCCGGCCACGACGCGGTGACGATCGTCGCGCCGTCGTGCGGGAGTTGCTGCCAGATCTCCTCGGTGACGAATGGGGCGATCGGATGCAGCGCCCGCATCAGGGTATTGAAGACGAACGACAAAACGGCGCCGCGGGTCGCCTTCTGCGATTCCGCCTTGGTCGATTCGAGGTACCAATCGCAGAGCGTGTACCAGCCGAAATCGTGCAAGCGCTGCGCGGCCGGGCCCATCTCGTAGGTATCGAAAGCGTGCGTCACGTCCGCCACACAGGCGTGGAGTTGCGTGAGGATCCACTTGTCCGCCAGGGTGAGCCGTTCGGCGGAAGGCAAGACCAAAGCGCCCGGCAGCCCTTCGGGCAGCGCGTCGATGTAGCGCAGCGCGTTCCAAAGCTTCGTGATGAAGCGCTTGGCCCCGTCGCATTCGCGTTCGTCGAAACGAAGTTCTTGCGACTCCAGGCGCATCTGCATGAGCATTCCGAGGCGAAACCCGTCGGCGCCGTATTTCGCGATGAGATCGAGCGGATCGATCGCGTTGCCGAGCGACTTGGACATCTTGCGGCCGTGCAGATCGAAGACCAGCGGCGTGATGAAGACGTCGGTGAACGGCAGGCGGCCGACGAATTTCAGACCGAGCATCACCATCCGCGCGACCCACAAGAAGATGATCTCGCGCCCGGTGATCATCACCTGGTTGGGATACCAGTGCTCGAGTTCGGGCGTCGATTCGGGCCAGCCCAGGATCGAGAACGGCCAGAGTCCCGAAGAAAACCAGGTGTCGAGCGTGTCGGGATCGCGCCGCAGTTCGCTCGTGCCGTACTGCTCCCGTCCGATGCGCAGCGCCTCGGCTTCGGTCTCCGCGACGATCACCTCGTCGCCCGGCGTGTACCAGACGGGAAGTTGGTGTCCCCACCACACTTGGCGCGAAACGTTCCAGTCGCGAATGTTCTCGAGCCACTGCTCGTACGTGCGCCCGAAACGCTCGGGGACGAAGCGCAGCTTGCCTTCGCGGTACGCCGCCAACGCCGGAGCGGCGAGCGATTCCATCCGGCAGAACCACTGCAGCGAGAGCAACGGCTCGATGACGTCGCCACTGCGTTCCGAGAGCGGCACCTTGACGACGTAGGGCTCTTCTTTTTCCAGCGCGCCGCTCGCGGCGAGGTCGCGCGCCACGGCCGTGCGCGCCACGAACCGGTCCAGTCCCAGATATGCGGCCGGCACGTCGCCGCACAGCGTGCCGTCGAACGCGATGACGCTGGGCATCGGCAACGCGTGGCGCAGCCCGATCTCGTAGTCGGTCGCGTCGTGCGCCGGCGTCACCTTGACCGCGCCGCTGCCGAAGTCGCGCTCGACGGCCGCGTCCGCGATCACCGGGATCGGCCGGTTCGCCAGCGGCAGGATCACGTTCGTGCCGATCAGCGCGGCGTAACGCGGATCGTCGGGGTGGACGGCGACCGCGACGTCGGCGAACATCGTCTCCGGCCGGGTCGTCGCGATGACCAGTCCCGGGCCGCCGTCCTGCGCGCGGTACCGGATATGCCAGAGGGAGCCGTCGCGTTCGACGTTTTCGATCTCGGCGTCCGAGACGGTCGAGCGCGCGGTCGGATCCCAGTTGACCAAACGCGTGCCGCGATAGATCAACCCGTCGCGGTACAACTCGACGAAGACGCGGATGACCGCGGCCGAGAGTCCCGCGTCCAGCGTGAAGCGATCGCGGTCCCAGTCGGCGCCGAAGCCGAGCCGTTTGAATTGGTCGTCGATCGTCCCGCCGTACTCTTCGCGCCATTGCCAGACGCGTTGCACGAACCCCTCGCGGCCGAGCGCATCGCGCGTGAGCCCTTCTTTGGCCAGCTCGCGAACTACGACGGTTTCGGTCGCGATCGCGGCATGGTCCTGACCGGGGATCCAATCCGCGTTCTCCCCGAGCATCCGGTGGTAGCGCGTGAGCACGTCCATCGGCGTGTAGGTCGAGCCGTGCCCGAGATGGAGTTTGCCGGTGATGTTGGGGGGCGGCATCGAGATGATGAACGGCGGCCGCGCCGGATCGGGCTCGTCGTGGAAAACGCCGGCTGCCATCCATTGCGCGTACCGGCGCGGTTCGACTTCGGCGGGATCGTAGTTTTTGGGCAGGTCGGACACTCCCGCCGGGTTTCCCACGATGCGGGGTCCATCCTAGCAGGCGGAGCCGAGAGGGGAATACGGTGCAGTCCGTAAGGTGCCGCCTCGCACACCATGGCAACCGATCCGGCCAGTTCCAATTCCGAGGGCATCGCGCTGCGGGCGCAAGGGCGGCTCGACGAAGCAATCGCGGTTTTCCGCGCGGCGGCCGCCGCCTATCCCCGGATCGCGGCGCTGCAGGTCAATCTCGCGCTGACCCTCGACGAGCACGGCGACAGCGAGGGTGCCCTGGCCGCCTATGAGGCGGCCAGGATCGTCGAACCGCGCGAGCCGAGCACCTACGCCGGCGCGGGTCAGATCTATCTGCGCCGTGGTGACGTCGAAGCCGCTGCCCGCGCGTACGCCGGCCTGCTGAGCGTCGATCCGAATCATCTGCTCGCCCATCAGGCACTCTACGAACTCGAACAGCTCCGCGGCAACATGGCCGCGGCACTCGAGCACCAGCGCTTCGTCCTGGCCCGGCAGCAGCTCTTCAGTTCCTACGCGCCGCACGAAACGCGCCGCGTGCTGGCCCTCTACGCTCCCGGCGATCTGCAAACCAACGTCCCGCTGGATTTCCTCATCGACCCGCAAACGACGACACTGCACAAGCTCTACGTCTTGGACTCCGAACAGCTCGGCGGCGCGACGCTCCCGCCGCACGACATCGTGCTCAACGCGATCGCCGAGTCGGCGCACGCGACCGGAGCGCTCGCACTGGCGGGGCTCTTCCTGCGCGGCCAACCCCGCCCGGCGCTCAACGATCCGGTCGACGTGTTCAAGACGCAGCGCACGGCGATCGTCAAGCTGCTGGCCGGACTCGATGCGATCGTACCCGAGACGGCAGCGTACACGCGGGCCGATCTCGCGCGGATGGCACCGGCGTTTCCGAGCGTGATCCGGCCGATCGACTCGCACGCCGGCCACGGTCTCGAGAAGGTCGCCGGGCCGGAGGAACTCGCCGCCTACCTCACGCGCACGCACGGCGACACCTTCTTCGTCTCGACGTTCGTCGATTTCAAGCGGCCCGACGGGTACTATCGCAAGTATCGCATCATCTTCGTCGACGGCGAGCCTTACCCGTATCATCTCGCGATCTCGCCGCGCTGGATGATCCACTACTACAACGCCGAGAACGCGGCCAACGACTGGATGCGCGCCGAAGAGGCCGAGTTCTTGGAACACTTCGAGCGCGTCTTCGGGCCCGAACTGCAAGCCGTGCTGCGCGAGCTTGCGCGCCGGATCGGACTCGAGTATTTCGGCATCGACTGCTCGATCGCACCGGACGGCCGGCTGCTGCTCTTCGAGGCCGACGCGGCGATGCTCGTGCATCTCAAAGACCCGGCCGATCTGTATCCGTACAAGCATCGCACCGTGCCGCGCATCTTCCGCGCGTTCGAGCGTTTGCTGGACGAACGCATTGCTCGATCCCGCTGATTGGGAGCGCCTGCGGGCGCTGGGCCACCAAGCCGTCGACGACGCGATCGCGTTCTGGCACGACCTGCGCGAAGCCCCCACGTGGCGGCCGCTGCCGCCGGCGGTGCGCAAACGGCTGCGCCACTCGCTCGAGGCGCCGAACGCGGACGCCGCGGCGATCTACGACGAGTACCGGCGCGACATCCAGCCCTATCATTCCGGCAACGTGAGCCCGCGCTTCTTCGGCTGGGTGCAAGGCAGCGGAACGCCGGCCGGCGCGCTGGCCGCGTTTCTCGCCGCCGTGATGAACCCCAACGTCGGCGGGCGCGATCACGCGGCGGTCGAGGTGGAACGCGCGGTCATTCGCTGGTCCGCACGCGCGTTCGGCTTCCCCGATGACGCGGGCGGCTTGCTCGTCAGCGGCACGTCGGTCGCGAACCTGATCGCCGTGCTCGTCGCGCGGCAGCGCACGCTCGGCCCGGATGTACGCGAGCGGGGCGTCGATCAAACGCAGTCGCCGATCGTCGGCTACGCTTCGGCCGCGACCCACAGTTGCGTGACCCGCGCCTTCGAGGTGGCCGGACTCGGCCGGGCGGCGCTGCGTTTGATCCCGGCCGACGGCGCGGACCGGATCGATCTCGCCGCGCTGCAAGCGGCGATCGCCGCCGATCGCGCGGCCGGCGCCCGGCCCTTCTTGCTGGTTGGAAACGCCGGAACCGTTAACACCGGGGCGATCGATCCGCTGCCCGCGCTCGCCAACGTCGCCGAGCGCGAAGGCCTGTGGTTTCATGTCGACGGCGCCTTCGGCGCGCTCGTCGCGCTGGTGCCGGAACTGCGTGGGCTCGTCGCCGGTCTCGAACGCGCCGATTCGCTCGCGTTCGATTTTCACAAGTGGCTGCACGTACCGTACGACTCGGGCGCGATCCTCATTCGTGACGCGGCCTTGCAGCGCGCGACCTTCGCCTCCGAGGAAGCCTATCTCAAGCGGCGCGAGCGCGGCCTCGCCGCGGGGCTGCCGTGGCTGACGGACTTCGGTTTGGAACTCTCCCGCGGTTTCCGGGCGCTCCCGGTCTGGTTCACGCTGCGCGAATTCGGGGCCGAGCGCATCGGCGCGGCGATCGCCGAGAACATCGCCCAAGCGCAGCGGCTCGCCGCGCGGATCGCCGCGGATCCGGAGTTCGAGCTAGCGGCACCGGTTTCGCTCAACATCGTCTGCTTTCGCTATCGCCTGCCCGGCGCCGATTCCGCACGCAGCGACGCGTTCACCGACGATCTCGCCGTCGCGCTGCAAGAGAGCGGCGCCGGCGTCGTCTCGGCGACGACCGTCCGCGGCGGGCGCGCGCTGCGCCTCTGCATCGTCAACCAGCGGGCCACCAACGTCGATCTCATCAGCGTCCTCGAGGCGTTGCGCACGCTGGCGCGCGACGCGCTCAGGTGAGCAGCGTCATGAGTTCGCCGAGTTCGCGCAGCGTCTTGAGCGGCGGGTAGCCGAAGGTCTCGGCGGGCCGCGATGCCCGATTGCACCAGGCGACGGCGAAACCGAAGGCGCCGGCACCGCTCGCGTCCCACCCATTGGATGAAACGAACAGGATCCGTTCGGGATCGCAACCGAAGCGTGCCGTGGCCAACCGGTAGACGCGTGGATCCGGTTTGTACGCGCGCACGGTTTCGACCGAAAGCAGGTCGTCGAGCAGGTCTCGGATGCCGCCGGCGTGGAGCGCCTGCTCGGCCGACGCGCGCACACCGTTGGTGAGCACGCAGAGCGGGACATTGCGTTTGCGCAGCGCCTTCAGCGCCGGCGCCACGTCGTCGTAGGGCTGCACCGTCAACCAGGCTTTCGCGAGCTGCCGGCGGACGCCGGCATCGAGCGTGAGTGCGAACGCACCGCAGGTGTAGTCGAGTGCGCGCGCGGTGAGCGTATCGAAATCACGGTAGTCGTCCATCAGCGTGGCGCACCAGGTGTATTCGATCTGTTTCTGGCGCCACGCTTCGACGAAGCGCTGCGGGTCGGAGGCGCCCGCCGCTTGCGCCGCAGCGGCGAGCGAATCGATCCGCAGTAGCGTTCCGTAGAGATCGAAGACGATCGCCGCCGGCCGCATCGGTTAGAGCGACCGCGCGAAGAAGGCGCGTTCCATGAAGCGCAGCACGCGGGTCAACGGAAAGTCGCTCGCGATGATGGGCTCCGTCAAGACCGCGCGCAAACCGAGCAGCTTCGCGCCGAGCACGTCGGTGAAGAGCTGATCGCCGATGATGGCGGTGGCGCGGCGCGGCGTGCCCAAGAGCTGGAGCGCGCGCAGGAAGGCGCCGGGCAATGGTTTGAGCGCACGCGGAACGCCGGGGACGCCGAGTTGCTCGCCGATCGCGCCGACGCGGTCGGGGAAGTTGTTCGAGACGATCACGAGCGAAAAGCCGGCCGCCTTGGCCGCCGCGACCCATTCGCGCACGCCGTCGATCAGGGCCGGGCTGCGGTACGCACAGACCGTGTTGTCCAAATCGACGATCAGGCCCCGGACCCCGAGTTCCGTGAGGGCGGCGAGCGAGACGTCAGTGATGCGGTTGGCGGTCAGGTCGGGGCGGAACATCGGTCCCTATGGATGCGCAGCGTTTTCCACGCTTTCCCCCGCCTTCGTCCACAGCCGCTCCGCCGTTTGCCCCGCCCGTCCACTTCCGCGGCTGATTTCTCCACAAAATTCTGGCCCTTCTCCGCTGGTTTTTCGAGATGTCCGCAAGGGAGTGACCCGGATATCTTGTATCCGAGTCATCCCGGTAGTACAATATCTAGTACACCCCGGCGACGATCCAGCCTAGAATCGAACAGGTGTTCGATGGCCGGTAGCCGAAGAATGTTTGTCCGACTACCGCCCGAGCGCGTACGCCGCCTCGGGCGTATGCATCAAGGAGGACCTATGTCCGAACTCCCGCGCGGCCTCAGCGAGCCGAGCTTTGATCCCAACGCATTGCGCGTGCTCAACGAGCGGTACTTCGCACGCAAGGACGACGGTAGCGTCGAGACCCCCCGCGAGTTCCTGTGGCGCGTCGCCTCAGCGATCGCCCAGTCGGAACGGCCCTACGCACAGACGGCCGGCCGCGACGCCGAAGCCGTGGTCGACGGCGTCGCGCATGCCTTCTACGAGATGCTCTCGCGGCGCGATTTCATGCCGAACACGCCTTGCCTAGTCAACGCCGGCCGGCCGCTCTCGATGCTCTCGGCTTGCTTCGTGCTCTCCGTCCCCGATTCGATGGAAGGCATCTTCGATGCCGTGCGCGCGATGGCACTTATCCAGAAAGCCGGAGGAGGTACCGGCTTTGCGTTTTCGGACCTGCGCGAGAGCGGCGCACGTGTGTATTCGACGGGCAAGGACGCCTCCGGACCGGTTTCATTCATGAAGGTCTTCAACGCCGCGACCGATTCGATCAAACAAGGCGGCGTGCGCCGCGGTGCAAACATGGCCGTCCTGCGCGTCGATCATCCCGACGTGTTCAACTTTATGCACTGCAAGAAGGAGCTCGACGCCGAGAACCGGGCGCTCTACAACCGCATGTCGGATACGGGGCGCTATTCCGAAGCGCAGCTCACGCACATCAAACAAGAGCTGCTGCAGACGCAGATGAACAACTTCAACGTCTCGATTGGCGTGACCGACGCGTTCATGGACGCCGTCGAACGCGATGCCGATTTCGATCTCGTCGATCCGAAGACGAAAGACGTCGTGCGCACGGTGAAGGCGCGCGAGATCTGGGACGGCATCGTCGAGGGCGCCTGGCAGAACGGCGAGCCCGGCGTGCTTTTCCTCGATCACCCCGAGTGGAATCCGCTCCCCGGCCTCGGCCCGATCCAGGCAACCAACCCGTGCGTTACTGCCGACACGCTGGTCGCCGTCGCCGACGGGCGCGGTCATGTTTCCATCGGCGAACTCGCCGCCGAAGGCAAAGACGTCCCGGTGTACTGCTACGACGACCGCGGGAGTGTAGCCGTGCGCGTGATGCGCCGGCCGCGCGTGACGGGCCGGAACTCTGCCGTCTACAAAATAACGCTCGACGACGGCTCAACGCTGCGAGCAACGGCGAATCATAAGTTCCGCCTGCGCGATGGTTCCTATCGCGAAGTTAATGCCTTGCAAGCCGGTGACAGCCTTGCGTTGCTTACGAAGTTCGAGGCCCCGGTGGTGGACGTGCTCCACAACGCCGGCGGCCACTCGAAGCAGAACTCCTGGTGGTTGACGCCGGGCGGCGGCAGAGTCCGGGCCGAACATCGGCTCATTGCGGAACATTTCTCGAACGCACGGATTCCGGGCGGACATGTCGTTCATCATCGCGATCGGAACGCGCAGAACAACTACCCAGATAACCTCGAAGTCATGTCCAAGGCCGATCACGATCGTCACCACGCGCAAGAGATGATCGGCGACCGCAACCCGATGCGCCGCGCCCATTCGACCTGGTCTTCAGAAAAATGGGCGGAGCTCGAAGAAGCGCTGGCTCAAGGATACGATGCGGAGATCTCGTGCGGCGTGCTCTTCGTGAACAAGGAATGCGAAGTATGCGGCAATGATTTCACCGTGCCGTATGTGAATCGCGAAATCGCTCATTGCTCGCTTGCGTGCAACGCCGTCCGGCTGAACTCGGACGCCGAGATTCACGTTCGGCGCCACGCCTCCCGGGCAAGGACGCTGAACGCGATGAAGGACGCGTTGCGCACGAAGCAGCTCGATGTCTTTACCGAACTGCGCGCGAGCGGCGGAACGATTCTGAAATCCGAATGGGTTGCCGCCTGCAAACAGCGCGGCATTTCTGCCGAGATCTCCCGGGCGAACAGCCCATTCCGCAGCTACGCTGACCTCCAAGAAGCTGCGACCTTCTTCAACCATCGCGTGGTCACTGTCGAAGCCGACGGGTTTGCCAACGTCTACAACGGTACCGTCGACGACTACCACAACTTCTTTACGGGCGCCTTTGAGTCCAAAACAAAAGCCGGCCGGAGAAAACTCCAGTACGTAAATAACAAAAATTGCGGAGAGCAAGCCCTCCACGGAGGAGATTCCTGCAACTTAGGTTCGATCAATGTTGGGCACTTCTACGACGATTCGGCGAAGGATGTCGATTGGGATCGGCTCGCGCAGGCCGTCGGATTGGGGATTCGCTTCCTCGACAACGTGATCGACGCGAACATCTACCCGCTCGACGAGATCCGCCAGATGGTCACCAACAACCGGCGCGTGGGTCTGGGGATCATGGGCTTCGCCGATCTGTTGATCCAATTGCGCGTCGCCTATGGTTCGCCCGAAGCGATCGATTTCGCGGCGAAGCTGATGCACTTCATTCGCGTCAAGGCCGAGGATGCGACCGAGATCCTGGCCCGCGAACGCGGGGACTTTCCGAACAAACACCTTTCGGTCTACGCGGACGATCCGCGGCCGCGCCGCAACGTCGCGCTCCTCTCGATCGCGCCGACCGGAACGATCTCGATGATCGCCGGCTGCAGTTTCGGATGCGAGCCCTATTTCGGCATGGCCTACACCAAGCACGTCATGAAAGACAGCGAAGGCCGCCCGCAAAACCTGTACTACGTGATCCCGCTTTTCGAGGAGATCGCGAAGGACGAAGGCTTCTTCTCCGACGAGCTGCTGGCGGCGATCGAAGCCAACCGCGGTTCGGTCAAGGGGCTCGCGCAGGTGCCGAAGCTCTGGCAAGAGGTGTTCACGGTCGCCGCCGACGTGAGCGTCGATCAGCACATCGATATGCTGGCCGCTTTCCAGAAGTACACGTGCAACGCGGTTTCCAAGACGATCAACGCGCCCAACGACGACACCCGCGAGAACGTCGCGAAGGCGATCTTCCGGGCGTACAAGTCCGGCTGCAAAGGCTTCACCTACTACCGTGACGGCTCGCGCACGGAGCAGGTCGTGACCTTCTCCAAAGACGCCGACATCGAGGGCGCCAACCGCGACAAGGGCGCCGCCAAACCGGCACCGACTGCCGCCGTTACCGCCGCCGCGGCGATCGTCAAGGACGCGTCGGCCTCGGACCCGCTCGAATCCTTGCTCGCGCGGGCGAATGCGCTCTTGGGGAAATAGCACCATGGACAAAGCCGTCGTCAAAGCGACTATCGCCAGCCTGATCAACCGCGTCGAGGCGCTCGAAGCGGAGAACGCGACCCTGCGGATGCGCAGCGCCGAGTGCGGCTCCAAGCTGCTGCAAGTCGTGCAGCTCGCGGAGAATCAGAAAGCCCAGATCGCGGAGTTGACCCTCAAGAGCGTCCCCGTCGTACCGGTCGGTACGTCGTACCGCAAACGTCCGGCCGTCCTGCGCGGTCGCACGGTCGCCGCAAGCGTCGGCTGCGGCCCGCTCTACATCACCCTCAACGAAGACGAGAACGGTCGCCCGTTCGAGGTCTTCTTCAAGCTGGGCAAGTCGGGTTCGTGCCAGCAATCGTATCTCGAGGCGCTCGGCGTCGCGATGTCGGTCGGCCTGCGCTATGGCGCCGATCCCCAAAAGTTCATCGACAAGTTCGAGGGCATGCGCTGCCCCAATCCCAAGATGCGCGACGCCGTGGGACCGACGACGCTCTCCTGCGCCGACGGCATCTCGCAAGGTTTGGCAAAAGCCCTAGCCCTCGCGCTTCCCGGCACCGACATCGACGCGCGCGAGGAAGCCGGCGTGATCGCCGTCGCCGAGCCGCGTTTCCCCTATCCGGAATCCGACAAGCCGGGGCAAACCCCGCGCCCGATCGACCTCATCGGCCACAACGGTCTCACCAACGGCAACGGCAACACCGACTACAACGGCGGCGGCACGTTCAACGTGAAAAAGGCCATGCAAACCGGCGTCGGCATGTGCCCCAAGTGCTCAGGCCCCCTCATCAGCCAAGGCGGCTGCGTCCAGTGCCTCGAGCAATGCGGCTACATCGGAAAGTGCGGCTAGATCACCCGCTCCGATGAGCAATTCGCGGGTCGCTTTGAAAAGCGGCCCGCGTCTTTCGGACGGCGATGCTGCCCGATTCTAGGTCTTCGCGAACGTTGCGGAATCATCGGCGTCGATCAAGTCGATGATGAAAATCTCCGGCGGGGCGGTTGCCGCCGGGGCATAGAAGGCGATGAGCGCTTCACGTGAGCGTGCCACGGCGAGCCACACGGTCATCCTTCGACAAGGCTCAGGATGACCGTGTGGCTCGCCGTGGCTTGAGTGATATCGTGGCTCGCTTGATATCATGGCTCATACGACATTGTGGCGCCGGCGGGCCGGCGGGGGTTCGGTGACGAGCGCGGGAAATGTGTGGACGGAGGACCGGCGTTGGGACGACCGCTAGCTGTTATCACCGGAGCCTCGAGCGGTATCGGGCTCGAATTCGCGAGAAAGCTCGCACCGCGGTATGACCTGCTGCTGGTCGCGCGCCGAAAAGCGCTGCTCGATTCCGCTGCAGCCGAACTCTCGTCGCAATCCGGATCGGCCGTGGACGTGCTCGAGGCCGACCTCGCCGATCCGGCAGGGGTAGAAGTCGTCGCGAACCGGCTTGCCGCCGAACCGAAACTCGCGCTGCTCGTGAACAACGCCGGTTTCGGTACGAAGGGCCTCTTCTGGGAAACTCATTTCGAAGCTCAGGAACGCATGCATCGCCTCCATGTGATGGCCACGCTGCGGCTCTGCCGCGCGGCACTCGAACCCATGGTGAAGCGGAACGCTGGCGCGATCATCAACGTCGCGTCCCTTTCCGCCTTCGTTCGGAGCAGCGGAAGCGTCAGTTACGCCGCCACCAAGAGCTGGATGACCGCCTTCACCGAAGGACTCTTCCTCGAACTGAAGAGCGCGCGATCGTCGGTCCGCGTCCAGGCCTTGTGCCCGGGTTTCACGAGCTCCGGATTTCACAACGTCGCGGCCGTCCGGCGCGACCGTTTGGCGCCGTCCTCGTGGTGGATGACGGCGGCGCAGGTGGTCGATGCCTCGCTCCTGGCACTTCACAGCGGGACACTCATCGTGATTCCGGGTTGGCGCTATAAAGCGATCGCGTTTCTCTTCTCAAAAGCCCCGACACCGCTGCGCCTGTACCTGGAGTCCTCGCGGCCGCCCCGCGAATGACGGGACCGCTTCCGCCGGGTATTCGGCGCCGTGGGGGACGGCCCGCGTTCTCCCCGCGATGCCGCCAACGCCGATATAGGTAATATTGCCCTGTCCCCACTCAAGCCGATCCCCTAGACTAGTACTCGGATGCACGCGCGGCGTTCAAGTGGCGGCGTGGTTTCGTCATTTATCGGGGAGATGGAATGCTCGATTTCGGGGTGGGGATCAACGGACGGCGGAGACGGCGCTACAGCCGGACCGGAGCCGAAGGGCTTGCCTTCCGGCTGCAGCGGCTGTTGCTCGCGATTACGCGGCCGGCGACCGTCCCCGTCGCGCGTCTGCACGGCAGCGGACGCAGCAGTACGTCGCCGCAAAGCCGGCACTCGCGTTCGTCTCGGCCCTGACCCGGCTCGTCGTGGCCCCCAAGGCTCAGCCGCCGACCACGGGCTCCCTGAGTCGAGCGATCACCACCCTCGTCACGGTCCGTGACGCGACCGAGTCGACCATGGATCAGCTTGCGGCCCTCCACGAGCAGGCCGATTCCGACGAGTCGCGCTCCGCGCTCGCGACGTTCTCTGGTCATCGCCGCCAACGCCGTGACGCTCGCCGACTGCGTCTTAGGGATTGCCACCCTTTTGAAGACGAAGCCGATCGCCGGCGATCCCGCCGCGCAGATTTTCGCGGCGGTGAGCGCCGAATTGATCGAATACGAATCACTTCTGCTCGCCGTCGACTGGCGCCCCGAGCGGCGCGATCAAACGAGCATCGACACCGAACCGTAACCTCCGCCGGCGTTCGGCCTCGCTCTATGGCAGCCAGCGTTTCAGCCACGCCGCAACCGTGGCGTGCCATTCGAGCGAGTTCTGCGGCTTGAGGACCCAATGGTTCTCGTCGGGGAAGGTCAGGAATTCGCTGGGGATGCCCTTGCGCTGAAGCGCCGTAAACGTGGCGATCCCCTGTTCGAGCGGGATACGGAAATCGTGCGCGCTGTGAACGACGAGCATCGGCACGTTCCAGTCGGCGACATGGTCGATCGGATTGAAGCGCTCATAGTTCTCGGGATGGTCCCAGGGCGTTCCGCCGTTCTCCCATTCCGAAAACCAGAGCTCCTCGGTCGAATACCCCATCATGCGGTTGTCGAAGACGCCGTCGTGCACCACGAGGCACTTCCAGGGCGCGCTCCAGTTGCCGGCGATCCAGTCGATCATGTATCCGCCGTACGAGGCGCCGAGCGCGCACGCGCGACCGCCGTCCAGGAACGGAAACCGCGCGAGCGCCGCCGCCCAACCCTTCTGTAGATCCTCGAGCGGACGATCGCCCCAGTGCCCGCTGATCGCATCGGTAAAGGCCTGCCCGTATCCGGTCGAGCCGTGGAAATCGACCGTTACGACCGCATAACCGAGGCCGGCGTAGAACTGCGGGTTCCAGCGGTAGCTCCAGCCATCCGTCCAACTGCCCTGCGGCCCGCCGTGGATGAGAAAGGCGACCGGATACGTCTTGCCCGGCTCGAATCCAAACGGCTGAGTAACGCGTCCTTGCACCCGTTCACCGTTCCAGCCGGCAAACGTGAACGTCTCCGAGGGTGAAAGGGCGACGCCATGCAGACGCTGCGCATCGAGTTGCGTGAGTTGCCGCGCCGTCCCCGACGGGAGCGGTTGCCAGAAGAGCTGCGCCGGGCTCGTCAGCGAGGATGCAGCGTAGACGAGCGCCGTGCGCGCTACCGCGAACGACTCTACGGCGCCACGCTGCGTCAGCGCCGTCACGCCGCCGCTCGCGACGTCGATTGCGAAGAGACGATGATTTCCCGCTTCGTCGGCGCTCGTATAGAGCGTACGGCCGTTGGGGGACCAGACGAGCCCATCCGCGGAACGGTCCCAGTCCGGATCGATCTCACGCGTCGCTCCCGTGCGCAGATCGCGCAGCATCACGCCGAACCGATCCGACTCGAAGCCCGGGCGCCGTTGCGCGAGGTAGGCGAGCTGCGTACCATCGGGCGAGAAGACGGGGGTTCCGTCCCACGCCGGGTTGGCCGTCGTCAAATCGACTGGTGCGCTCGTACCGTCGATCGGCACGGCGTAGAGGTCGAAGTTCGTGCTCCACGGTTCCGTCCTGCCGGCCGGCCGCGCGGAAAAGACCACGCTTCGGCTGTCGGGCGAGATCGCAAAATCCTCCGGCCCACCGAAGGGCTTGGCCGGCGAATCTCCATCGAACGAGCGCATGAGCGCAGCGGCGTTCCCGTTCGCCTTCCCGTCCGGTCCGAGTGCAAGCGCAAAAAGCTGGTTGCGGGTCCCGTCGGCCCAGGTGTCCCAGTGGCGAATGAAGAGCTGCGTGTACAGCGTCCCGCTCGCATGCGCTTTTGCGCGCGCCGTAAGCCGGTTCTTGGTGCATGCCGGCGTGGGGCAATCGGGAAAAACCGCCAGGGCAACGACGACATGCTTGCCGTCGGGTGCGATGCGATAGGTTTCGATATCGAGCGGAAGATTCGTAACCACGGTGGGCGCACCACCCGTGCGGCTAAGACGCCAGAGCTGCTCCGTCCCTGCCTGGGAACGCAGAAAGTAGAGGCTCTTCCCGTCGGGCGCCCAGCGGCCGCCGGTAGAATCGCTGAGGCGTAGCTCCGGCACGCCGGCACCGCTCAACGAAAGCACCCGGAGCGCATGGCGTCCGCGATTCGCCTAGTCTGCGTACAAAACTCCATTTTTCGGCCTGCTTTTTGATCCAAGCCGTCGAATTCTGATCCAAGTTGCCGAATTTTGATCCAACATCGCGGCGAACCGCCGTTACCCCTCATCGCAGCATGATTTAGCCCCTCTTGGAGGCCCATTACGTGTCCCATATTCGAAGCTTCAGCTCCCAGCTTGGCACAGCCAGGGCTCGAACGCTTGAGGACGCTCCGAATCCAATGCGTCAAGAATTTCTTGACCTTGTGTATCATGCAGCCGGAACAGATGGCGCACGCTCCAACGCAGACGAACACCTCTACCTCATCATCGAAGGCGTCCTGGGCGAACAGCCTGCGGGAAATCCCGTCCAAGGCAGGCGGCAACGTCTCGCTCGCGACCTCGGCAACGCCCAGTGGCAGCGCATCTACGACCTCATCGAGCGGCTTTGGCCGGAATTCGAACGCTTCGGCACGCAAGACGAATATCGCGCGGGCGTCAATCGCCTCCTTGCAGCTCACGGTATCGCATGGGACTTCCACGATGACGGTCACCTGCGCCGCGTCCTACCCATTGAAGCACAAGGACAGCTAGATGCAGCCCTTGCCGAACTTGGAGACCCAAAATATGCTGCAGCGTTGCCTCTCTATCAGGCCGCGCAAGAGGCGTTCAATGCTCGCCCCCGCCCGGATCGCAACGCTATCGCCAACATCTTCGACGCATTAGAATCCGTCGCAAAAGTGCAATTCAATATGCCTAATGCGACCTTCTATGACATTCTCGCTCACTCGCGCCGCAATCGAACCATCTCCGCCGATGTCATTTCTATACTTGAATCACTCAATACGCTGCGAAACCATCAATTCGGGCATGGGACAGACTTCACGCTAACGCCTACTGAAGTCGACTTCGCATACCTCTCGTGCAGCGGCGGAATATTACACTTCGTTAGGATGCCGTAGGCGAAACATCAGACGGGCCTCCAATAAGCCCGCCTGCCTTTACGCCGCCCCCTTCTCCGCAGAGGCAACTGCCTTCGGTTTCGGATCGGCCTGCCTGATGACGTTCATCGCCCGCTCATCAGCAAATGGAATTGTCAGTCCATATTCCCGTCGAACCATAAGCAGGCGGCAGAGATTATGCACCAAAGCCATCAACAGTACCTCGTTGAGTCTGGCAACATCTGTTCGACCACGAAGCTCACGACGGTTTGTCGTTTTTACTATGTGGTTTGTTGACTCTACGAGCGCTCGCTTCCCGTACAGTTCCCTCCAGCGTTCACGGTCGCTTCGATACATCGTCAATTGTTCGTTATAATAATGTTGCTCTTTTTGCGGCATCGAATCTGATTTGAAGTCGATATACGCGTCTGCCCCAATGCTCTTTACGAGCGCATAGTTTGCAGCCGAACAGTACGCTGCATCCGCAAGAATTGCGTCAATGAACAACCCCCTTCGTTTGTCCCAGGAGCGGCTGAAACACTACTGTGTCGTGCACATGCTCATCGGTCACTTCAACCCCAACAATCATCTTCGTCTTGCAGCCAACCAATAAATGAACCTTGGTATTCCGCGACTGAAATTGAGCTTGCTCAACTCCACTTCGACGCTTGATGTTGAGATCATACAATAGCGACCTGAAGACAGTCGAATCAACAGCAAACATGCGTTCATACTCACGTATAACCACTACCGTCTTCCGAATCATGGCGCGCACTAACTCTGTGCATTCGTCAGACATCGCAAAACGGCGAACCGTCGCTGCCGACATAACGCCACCAAGAACGCCAGCCTGGACCATCTCTTTCCCGAAGTCAGTCGCCTTCCGAGACGGCCGATTTAAATACGATGCGACTGCAAGGGTTATCAATAGGTCGCCACGATCCACTTGCGGCCTCCCGACTTTTCTTGGATCACGATCTAATTCAGCAGCGAGACAACGCAAGAGTTCTCGAATAGCTCCGCCCTCGCGTTCCTTGACAGCATCATAGCCTTGTGGATTCTTGTATCGGTTCGGCGTTGGTGGCAACGTCGACGATGATTTGGTGCACTTTGCGCGTTCGTACTCGGCGGCATAGATATGTTTGCACTTTCGTTTGTTGTTATGCCAATCTGGGCACTCGCAGGTCGGTCGCTCCAGATTGACGGCATAAATGCCTCCGTGCGATCCAGATGGGACCTCCCAGAGATTACCACCTAAGGACACGATAGGCCGACCCCCAAATGAAATATGGAGAGCGTCGTGCTTACGGCGGCTAGCCATCGGACGGTCGTCCTTCGGCGGCGAGAGAGATCATGCCGATCATGATATGGGATTCGCGGGCCGCAAGAAAAGGTGCAAATTTGAAAACGTGCGCGGCACAATCTGAACCTTTTCTAGAATCCGAAAATGTGCTATGGGCCTTTCGACGCCTGAAAGTGCAAAATACTCCGAGCCTTTTCTGAATCCGCAAAGTATGATATGGAGCGGCGTTTTGGCAGTCATTTCTGCAAATTATTCGCTCTGTCGAACGTTGAAGAAATGTGCTGCGTACCTAACGTCACATTGTTGCAATTCTGAACCTTTTCGGCCCTCGGCGGGCACCCAAAATGTACCACCTGCGGGCACTTGAAAATGTACCAGGGGTCGGTGGGCACTTGAAAATGTACCACCCCTGCTGATCCGACCCGGGCATGCCAGATCGGCGCCGCATAGTCGACGCCGTGAACAAGTTGAGCATGACCGACGAGAACGCGATCTTGGGCCTGCTGGGCCGCGGCTGGAGCGACCGGCGCATCTCTCGCGAGGCGGGCTACCACCGGGCGACGGTGCGGCGCATTCGGCGCGAAGCCGGGCTGTTGCCCTCAAAATGTACCACCCCGACCGAAGTGGCCGCCGACTCAAAATGTACCACCCCGGCCGAAGTGCCCACCGACCCAAAACCGGCCACCGAGCCCGAAGTGGCCACCGACTCGGCGGCGGCCACGCGCAGCAGCGCGGAGCCGTTTCGCGCCTTCATCGCCGCCGAGGTGGCCAAGGGGCGCAACGCCAAGGCGATCTTCGAAGATCTCGTCGAGCACCACGGCTACAGCGGCTCTTACGACGCCGTGAAACGGCTGGCTCGCAAGCTGCGCCGAAAGGAACCCAAGGTCAGTTGTCGCTTCGAGACTGATCCCGGGCAAGAAGCGCAAGTCGACTACGGCGAAGGCGCGCTCACGCGAGATCCGCGCACTGGGAAGTACCGCCGGCCACGGCTGTTCGTCATGACCTTGAGCAACAGCCGGCACACGTTTCGCAAAGTCGTTTGGCGATCGTCAACGGAGACTTGGTGCCGCCTACACGAAGAAGCATTTGCGTACTTCGGCGGCGCGCCGCACACGATCCGGCTCGATAATCTCAAAGAAGGCGTCATCAAACCAGAACGTCTACGATCCGCAGCTCAACGCGCTCTACTCCAAGATGCTCGATCACTACGGCGTCGTACCGCTTCCGTGCCGGCCATACGCACCGGATCTCAAGGGCAAAGTTGAATCAGCTGTCGGTCATACTCAGAAGACGGCTTTGAAGGGACGGCGGTTCGAGAGCATCGACGAACAGAACACGTTTCTGGCGCGCTGGAACGAGCGCTGGGCGGCCACGCGCATCCACGGTACCACGAAGCGTCAAGTGGCGGCGATGTTCGACGAGGAGCAGCCGTTCTTAACGCCGCTGCCGACGACCCGGTTCGAGTACTATCGCGTTTGCGAGCGAAGCGTGCATTTCGACGGCCACGTTGAAGTCGACGGTGCATACTACTCCGCTCCACCACGCTACGTCGGCCACAAAGTCGTCGTTCACGTCGGCAGGCTCTGGCTCCGCATCGTCGACGCCAAGAGCCACGAGTGCGTTTTCGAACATCCGATCGCTCTTCATCGAGGGCAACGCCGAACGAGCGACGCGCATCGGCCTAAGCAGACTCCGGTGCAGGTGGATCGGCTCGTTAGCAAGATCGCCGGTGCGGGACCCGGGTGCGACGCGTTTGCCCGCAAGCTCGTCGAGGACCGCGGCGCAACCGCCCTGCGCGCCCTCTACGGCGTGCTCGATCTCTTGCGGCGCTACGAGGCCGCCGCTGTTGACGCGGCTTGCGCGTTCGCCAACACATCCGGCCTTTCGAGCCTACGCTTCGTTCGCGCATATCTGCAGCACCATGCACAACCGCTCAAACTAAAAACCGAACACCGCATCATTGCCGAGATCGCAACCTACACGACTCACTTCGCAACCGTAACCCAAGGAGCACTCCTATGACGAGCGACGAACTGGACCGAGCGCTTCGGCAACTGCGCTTGGGCGGCATGGCCAAGGCCGTTTCGCTACGAGCGCAGCAAGCTCGAGCCGAAAAGCTTGGCCCGGTTGATTTTCTTAGCCTTCTCGTACACGACGAGTTGGAGAAGCGACGTGACCGCCTGCTGGATCGGCGGATCAAAGCAGCCGAATTCCGAGACATCAGAACGCTCGACACGTTCGATTGGAAGTTCAACTCACTTGATCGAGCGCTGATCTTCGAACTCGCTAGCGGACGATTCATTGAACAGCGTGAGGACGTTCTGCTGCTCGGAAACGCCGGCGTCGGCAAGAGCCACATCGCGCAGGCGATCGGCATGGCTGCCATTGTGGCCGGTTTCCGCGTGCTTTATCGAGAAGCGCACGTACTCTTCGAAGATCTGCTGCTCGCGGGCGCGACCGGCGAGCGGGCGGCGGCCATCGCTACGTACAGCGAGATACCGCTGCTCATAATCGACGATTTGGGAATGCGCCAACTGCCAGCGAACGCCGCGGAAGACTTACTTGAAATCATCATGCGCCGCTACGAACGAGCTTCAACGATCTTGACGTCGAATCGCCCGATCGAGGATTGGCCGAAACTCTTTGGTGACACGCCAGCGGTTGCGGCTTTTCTCGATCGGCTGATGCACCACAGCCACCTCATCGAGATTCGCGGCAAGAGCTATCGGCTGCATGAGCACAGCCTCGCAGCGCGAGGCCGGAAGGCAAAAGCTTCGGCGTAGCTAACCCCTGCGACAATAATCACTACGCTCGGGCTGGTACATTTTCAACTGCCTAAGCCCGGTACATTTTGAACTGCCCGCCGAGGTTTCGGCGCGCTACGCCATCTGGTACGCTTGCGGTCCATGCCGGAAATCCTCGACCCTATAAAGCGCCCGCCGAAACCGCACGACCAGATCCCTCATCTGTTCGGTCGGGGAGGACGAGATCGCGCTTTGCTCTGCCTTGCTGCCAATGGGCCAATGACCGTCAGGGAGCTTGCACGCGCTCTCGGCTGCGATTCCCACGCCGCTTGGAAGATGGTCGCCGGGCTGCTTGACGCGGGTCTTCTTGTGAAACGCGATAGGCCGGGTGGTCGCAAGTACGTAGCCGTCAACCGCGCCTTTCCCGCCTATACCGACCTCATGGCGCTTCTAGCCAAAATTGCCTCCCACTACCCGCCACCGACCACCACGGTGCCGGGCTTTCGATGGGGACTGCAAACCGACACGAGCACGTTCCCGTCAAAACGTTTGGATCTGATCTTCGCCTCTCCCGTCCGCAGCCGAGTGCTGCTGCTCATTGCCGCAAGCGGCTCTATCGTGACAAGCGACGTGGCCGATCTCCTCGGACTGGACGCCGTGTCGGCAATGTACGCGGTCAATCACTGGGAACGCGAGAGAGTCATTCGGAGCCGCTATATCAAGCGCTGCCGCATCCTGTCACTAGATGACCGCTGGTTCGCCGCTACGGAGCTACGAGCACTTCTGACTACATTGACCCTTCATAACAGCGAGTATGGCGGTCTAGGCGCGATTGCGCGGCAACGTCACTCACTAGCAGTTGCGACCGGCCAACGGAAGAATCGAAAACCTGAACGGGAAGCGAAGATAGACGCGATCAACCCTTCCATGAATGGGAGAACCACGCACTCGGATCGTCGTCTCAAAAGCCGTAAAACGGGCAAGAGCGTATGAGCCTTCGCTCCCACCGATCTGGGAGAGCCCAGGACGGACGCAGTTGGTGATGTTCGTGGCTGTCAACGGCCCAACGATGATGCCAGACATCGCGAGGGCTACGAAGCGCACTCTGAGCGTCATCAGGCGACAGTTCTACGGGCTGGAGCGCCTTCGGATTATGTGCCGCCGATCAATAACAGGCTCAGACCAATACATCATCGCGCTTGACTCCGAACATCCCGCTGCGCAAGAGATTCAAGACCTCGCTCTTACCCTCCATCGGCAATATCCCGTACCAGTCCTCGGCAAGCCCCGACAGGCCGAACCCCTCCCTCTCTTCCCGAGTCCGCCCGTCCAACGCGGCCAGCTGCAGAAACTCATGAGCCAGCAGAATCGAACAAGTGCGCTCTGCCTCATTGCCGCAGCAGGCGAGATCGAGGCTACTTTTATCGGTACGATCCTCGGGACCAATCGGGGTATCGAACAGAACATCGGCGATATGCACCTTTGGGGCATCTTGCGCGCACGAGCGGAGAAGAATAGGCAATTCGTTTCCCTCGACCCCGAATATTTCGCCTACACCGAACTGAAAGCACTCCTGGACCGGCTCATCGCTTGTGACCCCGAATACACTAATCTTGCAAATAAATACAAGGACGACCTTGCGGCTCGAAAAGCCGCTGGTCGGAAGCTCCGTGGATCCAAACGCCGTTTGCATCGGCCTGCAGCGTCTGCTACAATCCGATATGAATGATCCGTATCCTTCATACTACTTCGGGCTTCGTCGCGTCCTCTAGTCTTACAGCACGATATCCGACACTCTTTAAGTAGCGCGCCACTCCTATTCCCTCTCCCTCCCCCGAAACGACCGAGGTTGACCTTGACGACATCCACGACTCCCACAAACGGCACGAAACCCGCCAAAGTAGCTAGCCTGATCTGGGCGATTGCTGAGCTATTGCGAGGCGACGTAAGGCCAGCGGATTACGGCTCCTTCATTCTGCCGTTCACTGTCCTCCGCCGCCTCGACTGCGTGCTTGAGCCGACAAAAGCAGCTGTCGTTCTCGCCGCGAAGGGCATCAAGGACGTCGACAACCTCCGGCTCGATCAAGACCTCGGGCTACGTAAAGCGGCCAAAGCTGCCTTCTTTAACATCTCGCCACTGACGCTCAAGAAGGTCCTTGACGACCCAGCCCAAGTGCGTCAGAACCTAGAGGCGTACATTGCTGCATTCAGTCCTAACGTCCGTGACGTGTTCGAGCGATACAAGATCGACGCCCGAATCTCGGAGCTGAACGAAAAGAACCTGCTCTACAAAGTCCTCAAGGAACTTGTTGCTGTCGATCTGCATCCGAGTGTTGTTGACAACTCGACGATGGGTGACGCGTTCGAAAACCTCATTCGCCGATTCGCAGAACTTTCAAACGAGACTGCCGGTGAACATTTCACGCCACGAGACGCGATCCGCCTTATGGTGGACCTCATCCTTGCTGGTGACGCCGACCTTCTAACGAACAAGGCCCCGCTGCGCAGCGTTTACGACCCAACCGCAGGAACCGGAGGCATGCTCTCCGTCGCCGAGGACCGTATCAAGGCGTACAACGCGAACGCAAAGATTACGGCCTTCGCGCAAGAGCTAAACGATGAATCGTACGCCGTGTGCAAGGGCGATATGATCATCAAAGGGCAGGATGTCAATAACGTCAAGCAGGGCAATACTCTGTCCGATGACAAGTTTTCCGATAAGACGTTTGATTTGATGTTCAGCAATCCGCCCTATGGCGTCGATTGGAAAAAGGTTCAGGAATTCGTCCAGGACGAGCACGATAAATTAGGCTTTAAAGGCCGCTTCGGGCCAGGCCTGCCACGCATCAGCGACGGCCAAACCCTCTTTCTTCTTCACCTTGTCTCCAAAATGCATAACCTGAAGAAGAACCCAAACGGCAGTAGAATCGCTATCGTCATGAACGGGTCGCCCCTGTTCTCAGGTGGCGCGGGATCTGGCGAATCGGAAATCCGCAGATATCTCTTTGAGAACGATCTGGTCGAGGCCATTGTCGGACTCCCCACCGAGATGTTCTACAACACCGGTATCGCAACATATGTTTGGATCCTCACGAATAACAAGACTGAGGAACGTAAAGGACTCGTCCAGCTCATTGACGGTACGAGCTTCTGGAAGCAGATGCCGAAAAACCTCGGCAGCAAACGCCGCGAGTTAGCCGAGGACGACATCGCAACTATCGTCCGAATCCATGGTGACTTCGAGGAAGGCGAACACTCAAAGATCCTCAAGAACGAAGACTTTGGCTATAGCACCATCGTCGTCGAGCGGCCCTTGAGGCTTAACTTCCAGGTCACCCCCGAACGTCTCGACCGGCTCGCGTTGGAACCGTCACTAACAAAGAACGGCCTCGATCTCAAAAAGCTCAAAGCAGCGCTGCAAACGATAGACTCCGGCAAGCTCTTCAAAAACCGGGCAGCGTTCTTGAAAGCCCTGGATTCGGCGCTCAGTAAGGCCAAGATCAGCCTGAAGCCGCCGCAATACAAGGCCCTCTGGCAGTGCCTCTCCGAACGCGACGAGACTGCCGACATCTGCACGACGGCCGACATCTGCACGACGGCGAAAGGCAAGCCCGAACCAGACGCTGATCTGCGGGATACGGAAAACGTCCCACTCGACGAGGATATACTCACGTACTTCAAACGGGAAGTTGTTCCATACGCTCCTGATGCTTGGATCCAACACGACAAAACAAGGGTTGGCTATGAAATTCCATTTACGCGCTGCTTTTACAAATATGTTGCGCCTCGATCTCTTGCGGATATTGATGCCGACCTAGAGGCCATCACATTGGACATCATGGCCGCCCTAAGCGAGGTTAGGTCATGAATAAGCAGGGCACCAGTAACGCAACCCATGGTCGCCTGAAATGGATTGCACGGTTCGCCTATGGAAGCTCCTTAGCGGCTGAACTTCGGCGCGAGGGGCCCTGGCCTGTATACGGTTCAGGTGGACAGTCTGGCTGGCACGACGAGTACAACACTGCGAGCCCTGCGTTGATCGTCGGGCGCAAGGGTTCGTTTGGTAGCGTGTTCTTTGTTCCAACTCGTGCGTTTTGCATCGACACAGCCTACTACATCGATAAGCGACATTCTAAGGCGAATCTTCGCTGGCTCTATTATGCGCTTCAAACATTAGGCCTTGGCACGATTTCGCAAGATACGGGCGTGCCGGGACTAAGCAGAGACACCGCATATAATTCGATATTGCGCTGCCCTGCTCTAGCGGAGCAGACGGCTATCGTGGCCTTCCTCGACCGTGAGACGAGCAGGGCTGACGCGCTTGTGGCGAAGTATGAGTGGTTGATAGAGTTGCTTGAAGAGAAACGCGTAGCCCTGATCACGCAGGCTGTGACCAAGGGGCTCGATCCGGCAGTACCTATGAAGGACAGCGGCGTCGAATGGATCGGAGAAATTCCGGCACATTGGTTTCTACTGCCGCTCTTTGCATTGGCAGAAGAGCGTGGCGAGACCAATGAGCTATATGTGACAAACAACGTCCTGTCGCTTCTAAAAGACATTGGCGTGATCAATTATGAAGACAAAGGCGCTATCGGAAACAAGAAGTCCGAGGATGTCGGTCGATATAAGATAGTTAACCCAGGCGATCTTGTCATCAACAGCATGAATGTCATCATTGGCTCCGTGGGCATTTCATCAGAGTTTGGCTGCCTGAGCCCGGTGTATATCGTGCTGAAGTCGCGCAAAGACTTCAGCACAGACATGCCGTTCATTGAATTGCTATTTCAAACACGGACATTCCAGCGCTGGCTCACCAGAATCGGTTATGGGATTTTGGCCCACAGAATGCGCATTCCGATGAGCAACCTTAAGCGTGAGGTTTTACCCGTTCCACCTGAAAATGAACGTGAAGGCATTATTTCGTTCGTTAGCTCCGAAACGGCGAAGATCGTAGCGCTCGTCAAGCGAGCACGGACCGCGATTGACCTTATCAAAGAACGCCGCTCCGCTCTCATCACCGCTGCCGTCACTGGTCAGATCGATGTGAGCAAGTATGACAACGATCTTGCGGAGGCTACAATCTGATGCCAGGCCTACACACTGAAGTCAACTTTGAGGACGAACTGGTCGGGCATCTTACGAAGCACGGCGGCTGGCTTGCTGGCGAACCAGCAGGATACGATAACACCCTGGGCCTCTACCCGGAAGACGTTATTGGGTGGATCAAGGATACGCAGCCGATAGCCTATGCCAAGGTCAAGGCGACACATAACGGTGGGGCCGACGCTGCGATCCTAACTCGGCTAGCGAAGGTTCTCTCTGAAGTCGGGACCCTCGCTGTCCTCCGCAACGGCTTTGCAAGCGGAAACGCAAAGATTGACATGTGTGCCTTTCGGCCAGGGCACGGACTCAATCCAAAAACGCTTGAAGCATACGGCATGGTCCGTTGCCGGGTCGTTCGTCAGGTCCAGTACTCCATCCATAATGGAAACAGCATCGACGTCGTTCTGTTCATCAATGGGATCCCCGTCGCGACCTTAGAGCTGAAGACCGACATGACCCAGACGGTTCAGAATGCGGTCAAGCAGTACAAGGAAGATCGCCTTCCCAGAGACCCGCAAACAGGCAAGGAAGAGCCTCTCCTCGCTTTCAAGCGGGGCGCTCTCGTTCACTTCGCGGTCAGTACCGACGAAGTTCAAATGACGACCCGCCTGAACGGGGTCAACACCGTCTTCCTCCCATTCAACCTTGGGAACGACGGAGCCGCTGGGAATCCCCCAAATCCGCAGGGGTTCAAGACAGCCTATCTCTGGGAGCGCGTCCTTCAGCGAGACGCACTCCTCGAAATCGTCGAGAAGTACTTACACATCGAGAAAGTCAAGCAGACCGTTGATGGCAAGAAGGTCACAACGGAACAGCTCATCTTCCCTCGCTATCACCAATGGGATGCAGTACGCAGCCTCATCTCGACAGCGAAGGCGGAAGGCCCCGGTCACAACTACCTTGTCCAGCATTCTGCCGGATCAGGCAAATCAAACACGATCATGTGGCTGGCATACCAACTGTCGAGTCTTCATAACATCGGTAATAACAAGATCTTTGACAGCATCATCGTCGTCACAGATCGCCAAGTGCTGGACGACCAACTCCAGAAGACGATTTCGCAATTCGAGCATAAGGACGGCGTTGTTAAACGCATCACGAAGGAAGCCTCGAAGTCCTCTCAGCTTCGCGATGCACTCGAAAAGCGGACGCCCATCATCATCGTCACGATCCAAACCTTCCCCTATGCGCTCGATACCATTAGCGAGCTAAAGGATGTTGCAAACCGTTCGTTCGCAATCATCGCTGACGAAGCACATTCCTCGCAGACCGGCGAGGCCGCAAAAAAGCTTCGCCAGGCTCTCGGTATAGCCGATGAGCAGGATGACGACGACGAGGAGGTCTCCGCCGAAGACGCACTCGTCGCACAAATGGCAAAGCGTGCGAAGGCAAAGAACATCAGCTATTTCGCCTTTACGGCAACGCCAAAGTGGAAGACTCTACAACTCTTTGGAAGGACGGGACCCTCCGGTAAACCCGAACCATTCCACATCTACAGTATGCAGCAAGCAATCGAGGAAGGCTTCATCCTCAACGTCCTCCAGAACTATACGACGTACGATGCCGCCTACAAGCTCGCCGTCATCGATGAGAAGACGGGCGAAACAATAGTTCCAAAGAGCGAAGCTGCCAAGCGTATCAAGGCATACCTGAAGCTTCACCCCCACATGATTGACCAGAAGGTCGCCATCATTATCGAGCACTTCCGAGAAAGTGTCGCACCGCTTCTCAATGGCCGTGCAAAGGCCATGGTCGTCTGCGATAGCCGAAAGGCAGCAGTCCGCTACAAGCGTGCATTCGACAAGTATATTACAGATCGAAAGTATGACATCGCAGCGCTCGTCGCATTCTCAGGAGAAGTCAAAGATGAAATCAACGGTGTAACAACAAGCGACACGGAAGCCAGTATGAACCACCTGAAAGGTGAAAGCATTCCTGAAGCATTCGGAAGAGATGCCTATCGCGTACTGCTTGTCGCCGAAAAGTTCCAGACCGGCTTTGACCAGCCACTGCTTGTTGCCATGTATGTCGATAAGACGTTATCCGGCATAAAGGCAGTCCAAACGCTCTCGCGTCTGAATCGCATCTACGAGCGTGACGGTGTAAAGAAAGACGAGACATTCATTCTCGACTTCGTTAACACCGCAGACAACATCCTAAAAGCCTTTCTTCCGTATTACAAGACCGCCACGCTCGCTAGCGAGATCGATCCAGACCTGATACATGACTTACAGACAAAGCTCGATGGCGTCGGCATTTACGCCAACGGCGACGTCGAAAGCTATTTTGCTGCTTATTACCAGGCGCAGAAAGCAAAGAAAGGCGAAAAACGTCAGTCTCTCCTAAAGGCTGTTCTGGACCCCATCGTCGCCCGCTACAACACCAGAGTCGCAGAGGCCAAGAAGGAGAACGATTCCGAAGAACTACAGTTGCTGGAGTCTTTCAAGCGTAATCTCCAATCGTTCATCCGAGGCTATAGCTTCCTATCGCAGATCTTCAACTACGAAAACACCGGCTTGGAGAAACGGCACATCTTCTTTTCCGGCTTATCGCGTCTCCTTAAGAATAGCGATGAGAAGATCGTCGACACCAGCGGGGTGCAGTTAACACACCGCAAGATCGAACAGACCTTCACAGGTGCTATCGATCTCAAGGGCAAGGAAGATACTCCAATCGACCCACGTCTGGGTGGCAGCACCACGCCACATTCAAAGGAATATGGGCCGCTGGCTGATGTCGTCAAGGCCCTCAACGACATTCTTGGCATCGGGATCGAAGACGAGCACCAGATCGTCTTTGTGCTCGCTGCTGCTGAAAAGATGGTTGCTGACCAAACGCTTCAAGAACTGGCTCAGAACAACTCCGCAGAGCAATTCAAGAACGCGGCCAACGTGATCGCACGCGGTCAGGAAATGCTCGTTGAAACGAAAGAAGATCTAAAGGCTAAGAATGATCGGCAGAATGAGGCTTTCGACCAAGCGTTGAGCAGACTGTTTGCGGACAAGGAAGGTCTAGCGCGAGTTGTTGATGCCCTTTCCGAATACGTCTATAGACAGCACCAGAAGCCGCAGGCACCATAAGATTCGTGAAGGCGGCGGATCGATAGCATGACAGCAGAACAAGTCATCGCATGGGCAACCGTATTTCAGGCGCTGCTTCTTCTAACCGGCCTTCTCATTGCAATTAACCAGCTGATTCAATCGAGCGAGGATAGTCGGGCGCAAATCCGGCATGCCGGTTATGTTGCTGCTGCCGAAGCGACTGATAAGATTTTTGACAGGATGACCTCAGGCGAGATCTACGAGGCAATTATTTGTGTCTCGCAACACATCGATCCAATTGAGGACCAAAAGCGAATCGCGAGTGACCTCTCACCGACACCTGATGAAAACAAGCTGCTTTACCTAGCTTTCAAGCACAAACGCGAGCAGTGCGAAGCGGATATTTTGTTGCTGGCAAATTTCTTCGAGGGCGTGTACGAGAAGTTCGAGCACAAGCTCATTGATCGCGAACGATACCTTGAAATGCAGGATGAGCTGACACTGTTTGTTTGCCATTCACTGGCGACGGCGCACAAGTACTACGACCAACCGGATTATGGGCCACTATTTGATCTTGGACGAGAGTGTCAAGCAAACTATCGCAAGAGGAATGGTCCCTGCAAAACCTTGCTTAATCTCGTGATCCCGCCAAACCCTGCACGATTTGCGCGCCGCGATGGGGCGATAAACCCACCTTTAGAAATCGAGAAATCGGATTTACAAAGGGCTGGAGCACCTTAACGATGGCGCGACTCAAGAAGCAGCCGGGCACAAAGGATACTGACGAGCGTTACCCTCGCGTGACGTTTACCGTCCCACCAGAAGTAGCCGAGGCGTTGAACTCAGCCTGGCGGCACCACAAGAACATCGACGGTTCATTCTCCCAGAACAAGAGCAACTACATCGCCGATTTGATTTTGCGAGATGCCGCGCAGAGTGCTCCGATCAAGAAAGGAAAGAAACCGAGCTAGTTCCACCGCAGCAAGACGAACTGGAAAAATGGTTTGAGTATATCCCAAAGCGCCGTTGAGTATACGTCGCCCTCATACAACGGTTCTTCCGCAGGCAAATACAGCTCGTACATCTGAGCCAGGTCGAACTCTTCCATGCCGCTCGATGTGCCCGCAATAGGCAAGATGACGCCAGCGGGGACGGAAGGCCTACGCGAACCCAGGGGAGGCTGGACTAACGTCCTCCCCTGGCCTCGAAGAAATGACAAAAGCAAGGCTTGGATCAGCAAGAAAAGGTCGTATCCCGGCCCAGATCGTGAGTTTTGAGCCAAGATCCGGAATATTGAGCCAGAAATCGGAATTTTGAGCCAAAACGAGTTTTGAGCCAGAGTCCGATTCGCCTGAAGGTCGGTCGAGCGGACGTCATAGATGACCGCCGACCCGTCGGGCGCGATCTGCGGGTCCGAGAGCCGGTCGAGCGACACCAGGTCGTTCGCAGTGAAGCGGCGCGGCGCGTCGGCCGCCAAGGCCGCGGTGGACAACGCCGCGCAGGCAAAGCCCGCCGCCACGACCGATTTCAGAAAGCGTTCCAGAAGCACTCGACCGGTTTTTCACCCACAGGAGATGACTCCCCCAATCGCCGAGAACGCAGGCGCATGATCCGCTCGCTATCACGAAGTGTTCTTCCGCTTGCCGCGAGCCTTGCGTTGCTCGGCGTCGCGGCACCGAGCCCTACGCCGGTTCCGCCAAGCGCGCCCTCACCCGCACCCAGCCCGTCGGGTCGCCCGGTCACGATGATCTGCGGGTCGCCGCTGTTCATCTGGGGGCACCGGCTCCCGTTGCCGGTGCGTTCCGAATCGGGCAGCGTGTCGCTCGGACAGTCCTTCCGGGCCATCGGTCGCCCGCGTACGGCGGAAAACGGGATCGAGTTCGTGCAGATCGACGTACCGACCATCGAGGCCGGGTACCCCAACGATCGCTACTGGGTCTTTAAAGACTGCGCGCTCCCGCGCGCGTGATGTCCGGTGAATTTCACGATACCGGCCGGCCCCACAACGCGGTACACTGATTGTTCACCAGCCACTCGACGAACTCGCCGTTTCTCGGTGAACGGCCTGAAAGTTCCGGTTTTATGCATTCCCAGGCGCAGCCGGCGCGTGAATCCGATCTGCTGACGCGCACGACGCTGTTGATCGACGAAACGCTCTCTACCCTTTCGATGACTCAGATGATCCGCGCGCTGCAGCGAGTTCCGGGTGTCTTGCTGGCCGACATGAATGCGCGCAGCGACGGCGCGATCGTCGCCCACGACGCCGCCGTGCCGATGGCGTCGCTACTGGCAGCCGCTGCCGGCGCCGGAGTACGCGCGCGGCTGCTCGTCGATACACCGGCGTTTGCACATCCCGTGGAATCGGCCGACCCCTCAGCGCCATGGCGGTGGCAGCCGCTGGTGCGGATCGGGGCCGCGATCTTCGTCCTGCTGGCGCTGACCGTCTTGTTGGTGCCCGCGATTCGCGACAAGCACGTCGTCGTGCCGCTCCTGATCACCTCGATTTGGATTTTTTTCGTGACCGAGGCCTTCTTGCGTCCGCGGCCGTAGCGGCAAAGCAGCGATCGATCGCGGGCAGGGGCTTGCTTTTCCGGTGAAGCTGCCGATACTAGTGGGAGATGAGCGTTCCACGGTTTCGCGTAGCGCTCTTTGCGTTATCGCTCGCGGCTTTTTCCACGCTTCCCGCGTTCGCACTCAGCCGGGACGGCGTCGGCGCGCCACGCTCGCGGGTTGCCGCCGGCGCCCGCGTCCGCACGATCGAGATCGACCCGCACAACCCCCGCATTCGAATCACGATCGCAACCGCTCGAGGCTTCCCGCGCCGCGACGAATCCTTCGGCTCGATGCTCGGCCGCACGCGCCCGATCGTTGCGATCGACGGCGCCTACTTCTCCGAGCGCACGCGCCGGCCGATCGGCGATATCGTGGTGAACGGCCGCCTGCGCTACGCCGGGATGATGGGCACGGCGCTCGCGCTCACCCGCGGCGGCGACGCGACGATCGAGCGCGTCGTGCGCGACCATCGCACCGACTGGACGGGCTACGACAGCGTGCTCGGCTGCGGCCCGGCGCTCGTGCTCGACGGACGGGTCGTCGTCGATCCGCGCCTCGAGCATTTTCACGATCCGCACGTCATGCGCCCGGCGCGGCGCCTGGGGATCGCGCTCTTACGCAACGGGCACTTACTGATCGTCGAGACGGCGCAGCCCGTTACGTTCAACCGCTGGGCACGCGTCATGCTGGCGCTAGGCGCCCAGGACGCCCTCAACCTCGATGCCGGAGGGTCGCTTGCGATGACCTATCGTGGTCGCGTCCTCGAACACCCCAGCCGCCGGCTCACGAATCTCTTCGTCGTCCTCCCGCGCACCTGATCCGCCTCGAGCATCGTTGCTAGCTCCAAAGGCGGTGCATCCACGCTTCGACCGCGCTGCCTTCACGCGGCAAATCCCCCGAGAGTAACCGGTGGCCGCCGGCCGTGATGAGGATATCGTCCTCGATGCGCACGCCGATACCGCGATAGCGTTCGGGCACGGTGAGGTCGTCGGGCTGGAAGTAAAGACCCGGCTCGACCGTGAGCACCATCCCCGGCGCGAGCTTGCCGAACTTGTACGTCTCCATCCGCGCGTGCGCGCAGTCGTGGACGTCCAGCCCGAGCATGTGGCTGACGTTGTGGAGCGAGTAGCGCTTGTAGAACTGGTGCTCGTCGGCGAGTGCGTCGGCGGCCGACGCCAGGATGCCGAGCCTCTCGAGCCCGGCGGCCAGAACGGCCATCGCCGCGCGATTCGGATCGAGGAAGTCGTTCCCGGGCGCGCACCGCGCGAGGGCCGCTTCTTGTGCGGCGTACACGAGATCGTAAATCGCTCGCTGCTCCGCTGAGAACGTTCCGGAGAGCGGGATCGTCCGCGTCACGTCCGCCGTATAGAGCGTGTGTGCTTCGACACCCGCGTCGAGCAGCAGCAGATCGCCTGTTTTCAGACGGCCGTCGTTCGCGGTCCAATGCAGGATGCAGGCGTGCACGCCGGCCGCCGCGATCGTGTTGTAGCCCACGTCGTTCCCGTCGACGCGAGCCCGCAACGCAAAATGCCCCTCGACATGCCGTTCGCTCGTCGAATGCGGCAGGGCCCGCACGACGTCCTCGAATCCCGCGACGGTCGCTGCGATCGCGCGCTCGAGTTCGCCGACTTCATGGGCGTCCTTGAGCAAGCGCATCTCGGAGAGCGCGGCCGCGAACGCCGCATCGCGCTCCGTTTGCTCCGGCATGAGCGTGTCGAGTTTTCCGTCGAGTCCACGCAGCGCACGAAACCCGCCGGCCGGCAGCGCATCGAAGAGCGTTTCCAGCGGCCGCGCTTCATCGACCGCGTAGCGGTGCTCCGATTCCGGCACGCCCAGCCGCGGTCCGACCCAGAGTTCGCCCCGCGCGCGATCGGTGAAGAAGGTCGGCACGGACTTGCCGGGATTCGGCTCGACGTAGAGGATGCTGCGATGCCGGTCGCCGGCCGGCTCGAGGACGAGCACGCCCTCCGGTTCGAGACTGCCGGTCAAGTAATAAAAGTCCGTGCCCGGACGAAAGCGATACTGCGTGTCGTTGGCACGCGTCTTTTCACGGCCGGTCGGAACGACGAGCGTCTCACCGGGAAATTGCCGGGCGATTGCCTCCCGGCGCGCCAGGAAATGCTCCGCGCCCACGACCCGATCCGGGATTCCGGCCTGCGGTGCCCAACCGGTGACCATGAACGCGAGGAGCTTCGGCGGGGGCTCGCTGTCGTAGGCGTTCCGCTTGGGCGTCGTGTCGATTGTATCGGACATAGAGCAGGATTCGGCATCGTATGCGACGCTGCTTTCTCTATCATGAGCGTTCCTCAACCACCCTACGACGATCTGCGCCGCACGCTTGCTTCGGATCCCGAAGCGCTGGCTGCCGTCGATGAATTGCACGCGTCGCTGACTGCCCAGCCGCCCGACGCGCCGACGATTCGCGCGCACGTCGATCGCCTGCGCGGGATCAAAGATGCGGAAGCGCGCGTCGCCGGCTGGTGGGAATCACCGACCGTCCAGGAGTGGCTCGCGGGTCTGAGCGCCGGCGGGTTGTAGGGGCCACGACGGAATCGCCGGGATCGCCGTTCGCCGTGGCTGCGGTATCCCGGTCGCCGGCGCACGGGGTGCCGGCCGCGGCGGCTGCGGCGTGAAGATCGCCGAAGGTTGGACCTGCGGTGCGCCCGGATCGAACGGCTGCGGCGTTTCGACGACGCGAACGGCCGGGAACACGATCGCAAGCGTCTTGCTGCGTGTATCGAATTGCACGCTGCCGCCGAGTTCGCGCACGACCGGCGCAAGCTCGACGTACGGCGTGCCGTCCGCCACGAATCGCACGCGGACCGAGATCCGCCGGCCGTCGCGCTCGAGAGTGATCGAACGTGCGCCGGGCGTGTACTCGGCCTGGGTCGCTAGGCAAACGACGATCGTCTGCAACGGCGCGACGACCCGTCCCGCATCGAGTTGGGCCGGAGCAAAGCTGGGAACGATCGCTGCGTTGAGCACGATCGTCACCGCCACGGAGGGAATCATTGCTCGTCGTACGCGTCGTTCGCTCGGCCGCCCGCGAGTTCTCGGCTAACGGCGCAAGCTTTCTGGCGCAGGCGATCGCCTTCAACGCCGTCTTTGCGGCGGTCCCCTTCGGCCTGGTCCTGGCCGCGATGTTCGGTTTCGTCTACGGTTCCGCCGGCGGAAACGCTGCTGCCCTCCAGGCGATCGATACCTACGCGCCGGCGCTGCACGATCTCGTCGCGCAGATTTTGCCGACGATCGTGCGCACCCGGGACGTTTGGGGCCTCGTCGGTCTGCTGGCCCTCGTCTGGTCGGCAAAGAACGTCTTCCAAGCGCTCGCGTACGCACTGGATCGATCGCTGGGCGTGGCCAAGAGCCGTCACGTCGTCTTCGAGACGATCATCGCGGTCGTACTCGTACCGTTCGCATGCATCGTCTTGATGCTCGCGAGCGCGCTCCCGGTCGCCATCTCCGTGATCGTGCGGCTCCCCGGCCTGCGCTCCCTGCGCGATCTGCCGGAAGTCATCGGGTACCTCGCCGCACTGGCTCTGGTCTTCATCACGAGCGCGCTGCTCTACACGTTCTTGCCGAATCGGAAGGCGACTGACGTGCGCTTCGGTGTTCCGGGAGCGACCTGCACGGCATTCGGCTGGTCCCTGGCGCAAGTCGGGTTCGCGATCTACACGACGCACACCAACATCCTGCAACTCTACGGCGCCGTCGCCACCGTGTTCGTACTGATGCTCTACGTCTACGTGCTGGCGACGATCTTCTTGTTCGGCGCGTACGTCAGCGCTGCGACCGAACGCGAGTTGCGCGCGGATGCATGAGGACCTCCCGCCTTCGTGCCGAACCGCGCTGGGTGCGTTTCTTGCGTTCTTTGATGCTCGCCCTGATTGCGGCCGTGCCGCTGCTCGGCGCGACCCCAGCCCCGATATTCCTTCCTCCGCCGGTCGTCGTGGTCTATCCGTTCGTTCAAAACGGCAGCGACGTCGATAAAGAATCCGGTGCCCGGCTTGCGGTCATCATCGCGACCGGGATCGCCGGCAATGCACGCGTCTCGGTAAAACCGGCGGTCCCCGGCACGGCGCGCAAGGACTACCTGACCGCAGCTCGGTCGGTCGGCGCGGATTACTATGTCTCCGGCTTCATCACGCCGCTCGGCCAACAGGTGACCGTAGTGGAGCAAGTCGTCAGCACCATCAACGGGATCGTGGTCGCCAGCAACACGGCCCAGTTGACGACGTATGCCGACGCGGCCGGTCAGGGTGCGAATTTGGCCGACGCCATCTTGCGCCATCACAACCGCAACCTGGACGCCTTCCAAGCACCGCCGCCCCCACCGCCGGCCTCGCCGACGCCCGCGGCGAGCAGCGCGCCCCAGGCCGACATCGGCAGGCTCTTCGGCCGCCGCAGGCCCAAGGCGACGCCCGCCCCCAGCCCGACGCCTGCTCCAAGTCCGACCCCCGCTCCGGTAACGGTCGCCGCCGCGGGGACGACGGCTGGAACACCTGCGCCGCGCGCCGTCCAGACTCCGACGCCGCATCCGACGTCGACTCCGCGCGCGATCCCGGCTCCGACGCCGGCCCCACTCCCCGGCGCGACCGCCGCTTCGCCGACCGGGACGGCGATTGGGATCCTGGCCGTGGGCGGCAGCGCGAGCGAGACGCTCCGGGAAGCGGCCCGGGCCGACCTCGCGACCGCGTTCGCGCGAGCGAATCTCGCGACGGCGTTGCTCGACGGCGCGACCTGCAGCGGCGGCGTCGGCCGCCTCGCGAGCGGGGCGCTTTCGCTCACGGAGACCTCGACCTTCGGGCAGCCGCAAGACACGGCGACCTTCGAGTTGACGGTTACGGATTGCGGTGGCAAGGTACTCTTCCGCAAGACCTACGACCACGACGCCGGTCTGCCGCTCGCGGCAGTCGAACGCTCGGTCACCGACGCCGCAGCAGCGTTTGCGAGGCCGCCCCGCCGGCATTAGTCGAGTAGCCCGGCCGGCAGCGTCACGTTGATCCGCTTCGTGACGATATCGACGCTGCGCACGAACGCGCGAACCAGCGGGACGAGGGCTCGCCGTTCGCCGACGACGAGCAGATCCTGCGCCGCATGATGGGCCACGTCGACCACGACGCCCAACGACTGCTGCCGTTCGTCTATCAGCATGCAGCCGATCAGATCGGCATCGAGATATTCTCCCTCGCCCAGCGTGATGTCGGCGACGTCGAGCGCGAGCCGCGCGCCCAGCAACGCTTGCGCGGCGGTCGCGTCATCGAAGCCGGCGAAGGCGACGAGCGGCCGTCCTTTGTGGAGGCGCAGCGAGCGGACCTGTAACTCACGCGTCGTCCCGTCGCGCAGCGTCGCCAGCACGGCCATGCCGATTGCGAGCGAGTCGCCGCCGACTCGCGAGGCGTCGAGTTTGCATTCGCCGCGAACTCCGAAGAGGCCGGCGATCGTGCCCGCGTTACTCGGTTTCAACGTCGTCCTCAACGGGGGTTCCGCCGCGCTCGACATCTTCTTCCGCGGCAACGTCGTCATCGCCGGCATCGACAATGTCGATGCTCACGCGACCTTCGGCGCTGGCGCGTACCAGCGTGCGCAAGGCCTGCGCGACGCGGCCGCCGCGGCCGATGACTTTGCCGATATCGTCCGGATCGACTTCTAGCTCGATGATCGGCCCACGCGAGCCATCGATCTGCTCGACGACGACCGCGTCGGGCTTGTCGACGAGCTTCTTGGCGAGGAACTCGAGGAGTCCGGCGGCGCGCGCTTGCGAAGCGGCCGGATCGGCGGGGGGACGCGAGCCGCGCTCGCGGCGCACGAAGCGTTCCTCGCCGCCGCCGGTGGGGCGAGCGCCGGGACCGCGCCGCCGGGCGGGCCGTTCGTCCTCAGGCTCGATCTCGTCGATGACGGTTTCGCCGGACGCGATCTTGCGCGCGCCAAGGGTCGACTTTCGCTCTTCTTCTTCGGGTGCTTCGTCGCCGAAGAGGCCGAATTCATCGTCGAACGCCGACACGGCGCTACTCCGAACCCTTTTCCGACTTGGGCTTGCGCTTGGTCTCGGAGATCGGGCCGCGTTCGACGAGGCCGAGTTCGGCGAACAGACGGCGGACCGGATCGGACGGCTGGGCGCCCTTTTTGAGCCACTCTTTCGCCTTCTCTTGATCGACGACGACCGTCTTGGGCTCGGTACGCGGGTTGTAGTGCCCGAGAATCTCGATGAAACGGCCGTCGCGCGGCGAGCGCGCGTCGCTGACGACGAAGCGGTAGGTGGGTTGTTTCTTGGCGCCCATGCGGCGCAAACGGATCTTGACCATATCTCTTTTTCTTGTCTTATCTGGTGGTGTAGGGTTTGTGGTTGAGGTTCGGAGCTATCTTCCGGGAAGCCCGGGCATCCCGGGGAACGGCAGGCGGGGACGCTTCCCGCCTCCGAATGCTTTCATCATCTGACGCGAAGCCTCGAATTGCTTCACGAGGCGGTTCACGTCGGAAACTTGCGTGCCGCTGCCGGCGGCGATCCGCTTGCGCCGCGAACCGTTGAGAATCTCGGGGCGTGCCCGTTCGCGCAACGTCATCGAGCAGATGATCGCCTCGACCTTCTTCACATCGCGCTCGTCGATCTCCACGTTCGGCATCGCCCGCGAAAGACCCGGGATCATCTTCATGATATCGGTCATCGAGCCCATTTTGCGCACCTGGCGCAACTGGTCCAAGAAATCGTCGAGCGTAAACGCGGACTTCTTGAGTTTCTGCGCGATCGACTTCGCTTGCTCTTCGGAATAGACGGCTTGCGTCTTCTCGATGAGCGTGAGCACGTCGCCCATCCCGAGGATGCGCGAGGCAAGCCGGTCGGGATGGAACGGCTCGAGCGCCGGAAGCTTCTCGCCGACCCCGATGAACTTGATCGGCGCACCGGTCGTCTTGAAGATCGAGAGCGCCGCACCGCCGCGCGCGTCGCCGTCCATCTTGGTGAGGATGACGCCCGTGATCCCGAGCCGTTCGTTGAACCCGAGCGCGACGTTGGTCGCCTCTTGGCCGACCATCGCGTCCGCAACGAACAGAATCTCTTTGGGTTTGACGGCCGCCTTGATTCTGGCCAGCTCGTCCATGAGCTGATCGTCGATCTGCAAGCGGCCGGCGGTGTCGATGATGACGATCGGGATACCGAGCCGCTTTGCCTCGGCGACGCCGTCTCGCGCGATCTTGACGGGGTCGCCCTGGCCTTCCTCGAAAACCGGCAGGTCGATCTGTTTGCCGAGCGTCTGCAACTGCGCGATCGCCGCAGGCCGCTGGACGTCGGCGGCGACGAGCAGCGTACGCCGCCCTTGTTCCTTGAGCCGCAGCGCGAGTTTCCCCGCATGAGTGGTCTTGCCGGAACCTTGCAAACCGACCATGAGATACACGGTCGGCGGAGCATCGCTATACGTCAGGCGCGCTTCGGCGCCGCCCATCAGCGTGACGAGTTCATCGTGAACGAGCTTGATGATCGTCTGCGCCGGCGAAAGCGACGCCAGCACCTCGGCCCCGGTCGCCTTCTCTTTGATCGCCGCGACGAAGTCCTTGGCGACCTTGAGCGAAACGTCGGCCTCGAGCAGCGCGATGCGAACTTCACGCAGAACTTCAGCGATGTCCGTCTCGGTGAGACGGCCGCGATTGCCGAGCTTGTCGAAGATCGCGCCTAAGCGCGCGCTGAGGGCTTCGAGCATTCCCTAAAAAACGCTCCGGGGCAAGTTCATCAGGAAGCCACCATCGCGTCGATCTTATTGACCGCGTCGCCGACGGTTTTGATCTTCTCGGCTTCTTCGTCGGGGATATCGATGTTGAATTCGGTCTCGAACGCCATCACGAGTTCGACCTGATCGAGCGAATCCGCGCCCAGGTCGTCGGTGATCGACGCTTCCATCGTTACTTCCGACTCCTCGACGCCGAGTTGTTCAACGATGATCTTCTTGACTTTTTCGAAGGTGTCTGCGGCCATGATTGTGCTGGTTTCTCCTAAGGAGCGGCGTTACATCAAAGAACCGCCGTCGACCACGATCGTTTGACCGGTGACGTAACGGGCGGCATCGGAAGCGAGGAAGGTCACGACGGGGGCGACATCGTCCGGCGTCCCGGCCCGACCGAGGGCGATCTGCGCCAGATAGTGCGAGCGAGAGGCATCGGGCATCTGCGCGGTCATCGCGGTCTCGATCAAGCCCGGCGCGACGGCGTTGACTCTTACGTTCCTCGACCCCAACTCCTTCGCTAAGGACTTGGTCAAACCGAGCAAGCCGGCTTTGGTCGCGGCATAGGCCGACTGGCCGGCGCTCCCGGCCAGCCCGACGATGCTGGAGACCAGGACGATCGAGCCGCCGCGCGCCTTGAGCATGGGCTTGGCCACGGCGGCGCTGAGATAGAACGCCGACTTCAGGTTCACGTCCAGCAGGCGGTCCAGATCGGCCGATTTGAAGCGCAGGATCAGCCCGTCGATCGACTGCCCGGCACTGGCGACGGCGACGTCGAGGCGTCCGAACCGTTCGAGGACGCGGCCGACCGCCTCGGCGTTCGCGCGCTCGCTCGTGACATCGCCCGCATAGGCCACAGCCTGCGTGCCCGGCCGCGCCGACTCGCAGGCCACGACCGTTTCCTCGAGCGCGGCCGCGTCGCGCGCGAACAGCGCGACATCGGCGCCGTGGCGCGCGAAATCGATGGCGATGGCCCGGCCGATCCCGCGGCTGGCGCCCGTCACGAGCGCGACCTTCCCCTTGAGATGCATCTCAGACGCGGGCCGGGTCGAGCTGGGCGATGAGGTTGGCGACGCCCGCCCCGTCGCTCACCGAGATCGCCTTGGGCGCCCCCTCGATGCGTTTCATCATCGGCGCCAGGACCGGGCTGGCACCGAATTCGACGATCAGGTCAAGCCGGAATGCCGCCAGGGTCAGCGCGACGTCGTGCCAGATGACTTCGTCGGTCACCGAACGCTCGAGATTTTCGCGAATGACGGCCACGTCTTCGTAGGGCTTGGCGTCGACGTTCGAGATCACGGTGAACTCCGGCAACACCAGCGGCGCCGAACGGATGAACTTCTCGAATTCTCTGCGTGCGGGATCCATGAGGACGGAGTGCCACGCGCCCGCGACGTTGAGTCGAACCACGCGCTTCGCGCCCGCCTCCAGCGCGCGTTCGCCCGCGATGCGGACCGCCTCGGCATCGCCGCTGATCACGATCTGTCCCGGCGCGTTGAAATTCGCCAACTGCACGCGGCCCGCGCCGTCGCTGACCGTGCGCGCGACGACCTCGCGCAGGCGCTGCGGATCCAGCCCGAGCACGGCCGCCATGCCGCCGGCTTCCTTTTGCGCGGCCCGGTGCATCGCCAGTCCGCGCTCGTTGACCAGGGCGAGCGCTTCGACGAACGATAGCGACTTGGCCAGCGTGAGGCTGCAGTATTCGCCGAACGAATGGCCCGCCGAGACGACCGGCGCGAGTCCCTCGCCGACGGCCAGCGCAAGCGCCACGTTGGTGACGAAGATCGCCGGCTGCGCGTAGCGCGTCTCGCGCAGCTTCTCTTCGGGGCCCGCTTCGCAGAGCGCGAGCAAGTCGTAGCCCAGCACGGTTTTGGCCTGCGCGAAGCAGACCGCCGCCGCCGGATACGCGCGTGCGACGTCCACGCCCATGCCGACGACCTGCGATCCTTGTCCGGGAAACACGACACCGATGCGCATCACTGGGCCCACTTCCAGGCCACGGCGCCCCATGAGAGTCCGCCGCCCATGCCGACGAATACGATCACGTCGCCGTCTTTGAGCTTGCCTTCGCGCACCGTCTCGGAGAGTGCGATCGGGATCGAAGCGGCGCTGGTATTTCCATATTTGTGCACGGTGACGACGATCCGTTCGTAGGGCATTTGGAGACGCTTGGCGGCTGCGTCGATGATCCGTTTATTGGCTTGATGCGGGATCAGGAACGCGACGTCGTCTTCCGTTAGGTGCGCCTCGGCGAGGACCGCATCCAGCGATTGGGTCATCTTGATGACCGCGAATTTGAAGACTTCCTTGCCGTTTTGGTAGATGCGATCTTCTTTGGCGGCGATCGTGGCGGCGGTCGAGGGATGCGCGGTTCCGCCGGCCTTCACCCAGAGGTTCTCCGGCACGGAACCGTCGGCGCCCAGCGACGCGGACAGGAACGAGTTGCGGTCGCTGTGCTCGAGGATCACCGCGCCCGCCCCGTCACCGAAGAGCACGGCGGTCGAGCGATCCTCGTAATCGACGAAATGACTCAGCTTGTCGGCGCAGATGAAGAGAATGCGTTTGTAGAGGCCGGTGCGGATCATCTGCGAGAGAAACGTCAAACCGTAGATGAAGCCCGAACACGCGATCTCGAAATCGAAGCACGGCTTTCCGGCGATGCCCAGGCGAGCGCCGACGATGCAGGCGGTGGCCGGAAAGAAATAGTCCGGCGAAACGGTCGCGACGACGACCAGATCCATGTCGCCTGCCGTGAAGCCCGAACGGGTGAGACAATCGACGGCCGCGCGGTAGGCGAGGTCGCTGGTAGGCTGGTCGTCGCGCGCGATGCGACGTTCCTTCATCCCGGTGCGGGAGACGATCCACTCGTCGGTCGTATCGAACATCTTCTCGAAATCCGCGTTGGAGAGAATCCGTTCGGGAACGTAATGCCCGACGCCGGCGATCCGGACGCCCTGAAGAGTCAACTAGCCGTGGTCGTGGCCGGCGTGTTCGTCTTTCGGTGTAATCACCTGACGGCCGTCGTACGTACCGCAGTTCTGACACACGAAATGCGGCAGCTTGGGCTGGTGGCATTGCGGGCACTCGACCGTCGTGACGGGGGAGAGCTTCCAGTTCGCCGCCCGGCGGCTGCGCGTTTTCGAGCGCGGGGTCTTCCACTTAAGATTCGCCATGATCGCCTTCCGTTCGAGGGCAGGTGCATCCGCCGCCCGCGTTCCTTTTTTGCCCGCATACCGGGCACAATCCCGGGCATTCCTCACTGCACACGAGGCTGAACGGAAGCGCGCTGGTCACCAGTTGACGGACCAGATCGCCGACGTCGAGCGCCGTGCCGCTCAGCACGTTGTTCTCGCCGAAGGGGTCGCTCGTTCCGCTCGGCGGATCGAAGCGTTCCTCGACGTCGACCGTGACCGGAAGCGTCACCGCGTCCAGACACCGGCCGCATTCGCCGGCAACCGTCGTCTCGATGATGCCGCCGATCTGAATCCCCCGGTCGACTCGCCGCAATTCAAGCTGCGCACGCGCTCCCTGCGGGAACGAGAAGTCGTCGAACGGGCGAATCTCGAGCAGCTCGTCGAGCGAAATCGGATGCCCTGCGTGCAGGGTGGATCCGACATCGATTGTCAGTGAAGAACCCATACCAGAGTACGAGGTCCACCCCCGAGGAAGCAGACCCCATGCAAACCGTCCCATTGTACGGCCCCCTCCCACCCTTGTCAACGCGAGCGGGAGGGCGTGGTCGAATCGAACGCTTGTTCGCTTTGAGACGCATCGGAACCCGGGCGGCTGCAAGCGCGCCCCTTGCGACGAGCGGGGCTGGGCGTGATGGAGCGCTGACCACAGCGACGCGAAAGGCAGCGAATGTCGTGAGTTTCATCAACCCCTTCAACCCCGGCGGGATGGGGAACCAACTGCTCAATGGGCTCCTCGGGGCCGGCCAGACCCTACTCCAGACCGGCAACCTCGGTGCGGCCGTGGCCGGCGGCGTCGCCGGCGCTACGACCGGCTCCGCCACTTCGACTATCGGCACGATCGGAAACGCCGGGCTCGACAGCGCCCAGCAGTCGTATTTGAACCAGACCACGCTCCAAGAAGATCAGCAGCTCAACTTCCAACTTCAGATGCAGCAGCAGGCCAACATGTTCAACGATATGACCGACGAGAAGTCGGAGCTCATGCGCGAGGCCAATACGCTGCGCAATGTCTCGATGGAACAAAAGAAGGCCGATACCGAGATCACCAAAGAGTTCATCAAGTCGATCGTATGATCGCCTTGACGCCCAGCGCGCCGGTCCGGCCGAGCGCGCCCTCTGATTCCGGCGACGACGACGCGGTCAGCACGCCGATGGCGGACCAATTACTGGCGAAAGCGATGCTCGCCGCCGAACGGGCCCAATCCGCCCTCGACGAACGCCGCATGGCCTTCGATCAAATGTTGCGCGAACGGACGGAAATCGAACGCGAGGGCAACTCCCTGCGCGACCTCGCCGTCGAACAAGCCAAACGCGACGACGAATACCTCAAGAAGTGTATCTCGATGATCTAACCGCCGGCCTACTCCTCGTTTTCGGGAGAGTTCCAGGAGGCATGGGCGCGCGCTTCGATTTCCTCGTCGAGCCGGCGTTCTTGCGCGCGAATCCCGGCCTCGAACTCGGCCTCCTGGAGAAACTCCTGGGCGTTGACCCTCACGTCGATCGCGGATTGCCACCGTCGCTCCTCGGCCGCGATCATCGCCCGGATCGCGGCATCGATCCGGCGGGCTTCGTTGCGGCGAGCGACGATCTCGGCATCTGATCGCGGCGTCGTGCTGCCCAGCGTGGCCGCTAAATCGGCGCGAAGCCGAGCTTCGATATCGCGACCCAATTGACGCGCCGCAGCCACCAGCGACTCGATCTCCGGCCTGATCTTCTGCTCGAAGTCGGCGCGATACGTCGCCTCGGCATCGCGCCCCAGTTTCTCTGCTGCGCTATTGATCGACTCGATCTTAGGCCGGATCTTACGCTCGAACTCGGCCTGAATCTTCGCGCCCATCTCGTCGGCAAACTGATGGGCCGCCCGCTCGTCCACGACGCACCTCCCGCGCCCCTTCTACCACAAACCAACGCGGGAGTTTCAGGCTTGCCTGACATGTTACTCGGCCATCTTGGAAACCTGCCGGTTTCTGGAGCGCCACGGGGTCGACGTGACCTATCTGCCCGTCGATGCCGAGGGGTTCGTCGATCCGGCCGAACTCACCAGAGCGCTGCGCCGCACGACGCGCCTCGTCTCGATCATGACCGCGAACAACGTGGTCGGCACGCTGCAGCCGATCAACGAATTGGGGCGGATCGCCCGCGCGCACGGCGTGCTCTTTCACACCGATGCCGTGCAAGCCGCCGGAAAGATCCCGCTCGATATGCGGACGCAGCCGATCGATTTGCTCTCGGTCTCGGCGCACAAGCTGTACGGACCCAAAGGGATCGGCGCGCTTTACGTGCGCCGGGGGGTCGACTTGGCGCCCCTGATCCACGGCGGGGGACAGGAACACGGTCTGCGTTCGGCTACAGAAAACGTCGCGGGCATCGTCGGCTTCGGGCGCGCCGCCCAGATCGCCGCTTCCGAGATGGCCGATGAAGCGGTGCGCCTCGTCCTGCTTCGCGATCACCTCATCGACTCGGTGATCGCGCGCATCCCCAACGCGTACGTGATCGGCTCTCGCTATCTGGCGCTGCGAAGCTTGCGCCCACTGACGAGCTATCCCGCGATGCCAATCCAAGAAAGCGCCTGATGTTAAACGTTACCGTCAACGACTTGCCCGGCCTGAACTGCGGGGTGTGCGGCTATCGCACGTGCGACGCCCTAGCGGAGAAACTGCCGGAGCAACCCGACTTGCTCCAGCGCTGCATCCAGTTTTCGCGCAAGCCCGTCGCCAAAGCTCAAGTCATACCGATTCCCGAACCGGCCGCATCACCGTGCGGACCCTGCGCGCCGGCGGCGAAGCGAGGCGTCAAGTCGAGCCGTTTCCAAGACAGCCTGGGCCGGGACTTCGACTTCTACCTCGACCATTTCCCGACCGAGCCGGGCCCGCGTGAAATCATCATCCCGCACAATCCGATGCTCACCCGCGAACTCGACGTGAAGGTCGGCGATGTGCTGATCGGACGGCCCCTCGGGATGTCGTGCGGATGCCCCATCACGCACTGCGGCGTGGCGGTGCAGGTCGATTCACGTACCGGCGTGATCGTGTGGTGCGTCACCGGTCCGCTCCGTCCGCGTCAAGAAGGCTATAAGGACCTCGGCTACTACATCGCGGAAGGCTACGAGGGGATGATCCACGAGAGCCGGACCGATCTGAAGATCGGGATGCGCTATTTCTTCCAGCCGACGATGTGCATGCTGCAGTGGCGGCACAGCGGCCTCGTAAATTATCTGAACCGCACGGACAACGGCATGCAAGTCCGCGTCGAAGGCCTCTGGATCGGCTAGCCGGCCGGCCTATGCCGGTCTACTCCGGATCCCTCAACCGTTGTTCGGCCCGGAATTGCTCCATCAGCGCGCGCCGAAACCGCTCGGCTGCGCCTTTGGCGCCGTCGAACTGCGGGCGGATCGTCTCGTCATACTCGGCGTAGAACATCGCCTCTAGCTCGAGAGCAGCGCTCTTGAGCGATTCGATCTCCACTTCGATCTGCTCGCCATCCTGGGAGCGGAAGAGCTTCTCGAGATCGCGCCCAAGCTCGCCCATCTTCGTCTTGAACGATTCCAAATAGGCCTTGGCGCTCGCCTCATCTTCGGGTCGTGCTGACGGCCCGTCATTACCGAATTGGCCCGCCGGCCCTTCGCTCATGACACACCTCCTGTGTTTCTTTTATCCTTCCCTGAGTTCTATGTTTCAATCAAGGGCAACGCGTGAAAGTGGCCGGCCGCGCGAACGACATGCGGGGCGAAATCTTGCATGCTAGTGTCGCCCGGCGGACTCTTAGAGCAATTCTTCTTCGGATAGGGTTTGGTCGCTATAGAGTTCGTAACGCCTACCGTCGACCTCGGCGACGAGCGGAAAATCCCCCTCGTCGAACGAGCGGTCGGCGCGCCACGTGTCGTCGTCGAAGTTCAGCTCAAATATCTGCGGTGTTCCCGCGACATCGATCGATATCGTGCGAAGCATGACGCCATCGTAGCGTCACGATATTCAGACCAGGTTAAGTGCCGAGTTACTCCGTTGCTCGCTCATCGAACGAAAAGGCCCTCGCCGGGCGGGGATGTCCTCGCTGGGATATGCAAGTCAGAACCGCACGATCGCTCTTTTGTGGAAGGCGCTCTCGTCGCTGGCGATAATCAGCAGTTCGGGGCGGATTCCGCTGTGCGTGATCGTGAGGGCGACCGGGCGCGCGTCGCCGGAGATCAAGAAGGTGCGCTCGATCGCTTGCGATTGGCCGGGATCGAGCCGGGTGTCGAACGGAACGTCGTTGGCATCGGTTCGCGCCTGGTAGGTGCGGCCGTCTTGGTCGATGAGCGTGGCGACGATATCGCGTTCGCGCTGCGGTCCGCGGCGCATACGGCTCGAGATGAGAAAGTCGACTGTGTAGGTGCCGGCAGAGCCGTGACGGACGCCCGTGACGCTGATGCACCAATCATCGAAGCAGCGCGGCTCGCCGACCGCGAACACGCGTTGCGGCGAACACACCGCGACCACCGTGACCGTAGCGACATAGACCAAGAGGACGGCGCCGAGAACCCGCAGCGTTCCCAGCGCGACGGCGGGGCGTCGGCGAGCGGCGGCGACGGCGGCGAAACCGAGCGCGCCGACGACCCACACGAGCAACCCGAGAAAGATCAAATCGAAGAAGGTCATCGCGATTCTCCCCCACCTTTCCGCATCCGAGAAACGCACTTGCGCGCTGATAACTTTGTATCACAGAGTTAAGCAGCGCGCAAGTCGCGGTCAGCAGAAGCGCTCCCGCCGCGATCAGAAGCCGCAGGTGAACCCTTCTGCTGAGAAGCCTGGTTGGATCGCCCTTTGGTTCGCATTGGATCGGCGCAGGGAAAAAAGAAAAAACCCTTATGCGATAAGGGTTTCTCTGGTGGGCCATCCAAGGCTCGAACTTGGGACCTCATGCTTATCAAGCATGCGCTCTAACCAACTGAGCTAATGGCCCGTCCCATACGAACAGCCTCTTACGTTACGGTCGCGGGGTGCCTTTGTCAACACCGCGAATCGCACCCGCGATGGGGCTAGCAAGCCGGGCCGGGAGCCTGCCGTGACGGCGCAGTTCGTCAGCGAGCCGATCGTGGCCGAGGCCGACGCATTCGACCCGCGGGCCATCAGCGCAGGCGAGCCGGCGCTGCCGCCGGCCTTCGTCTGGCGCGAACGCTCCCTGCGGGTCGCGGCCGTCCGCAAGACGTGGCGTTCGCTCAAGGAAGACCGCGGCGAAATGTACCTCAAACGGCACTACTTCGAGCTGGAACTCGCCGACGGAGCCGTCGCCGTCGTGTACTTCCAGCGCCAGGCGAAGCGCGGTGCGGCGCGCTGGTTCCTCTACACGATCGACGAGGGCGAGAAGTCCAGCACCCGCACCAAGAACGCGTAGCGGTCCGCCACCTCGTCGATGAGCTTGGTCGTGGGCTTACCCGCGCCGTGGCCGGCTTTCGATTCGATCCGGATCAGGACGGGCGCCTCGCCCCGGTGTGCCTCTTGCAGCCGGGCGGCGAATTTGAAGCTGTGCGCCGGAAAGACGCGGTCGTCGTGATCCGCCGTCGTGATGAGGGTCGCCGGGTAGGCCACGCCGTCGCGCAGCGCATGGAGCGGCGAATACCCGTACAAGATCGGGAAGAGATCCGGCTCATCGGATGAGCCGTATTCCGTCGTCCACGCCCAACCGATCGTGAAGTACTGGAAACGCAGCATATCCATGACACCGACCGCCGGGAGCGCGGCGGCGCAGAGATCCGGCCGCTGCGTCATCGTCGCGCCGACCAGTAAGCCGCCGTTGCTGCCGCCCATGACGGCGAGCTTTGCGCGCGACGTGTGCCCATGAGCGATCAGGAACTCGGCGCCCGCGAAAAAATCGTCGAACACGTTCTGCTTCTTCTCGCGCGTGCCGGCAAGGTGCCAGGCTTCGCCGTACTCACCGCCGCCGCGCAGGTTCGCAACCGCGAAGGCTCCGCCGAGATCGAGCCAGGCGAGCGTCCCCGGTGAAAACGCGGGCGTCAGCGAGATGCCGAAACCGCCGTAGCCGTAGAGGATCGTCGGCTGCGTGCCGTCGCGACGCGAGCCCTTCTTACGACTGATGAACATCGGGATGCGCGTGCCGTCCTTGCTCGCATAAAAGACCTGTTCGGTCTCGAAATCATCGGGATCGAAGGCTACGTCCGGCGCGAACACGACGCCCGAGCGATCGGCAGCTAGGTCGTACCGGTAGATCGTGGTCGGCCGCGTGTACGAGGTGAAGGCATAAAACGTCTCGGGGTCCGTGCGGCGCCCGTCGAACCCGCCGATCGTGCCCAGACCCGGCAGCTCCACCTCGCCCAGCGGCTCCCCGTCGAGCGCGAAGCGCTTCACGATCGAGTGCGCGTCGCGCAGATAGCCCACGACGAACGTCTCCGCGAACAGCGTCGCCTCCTCGAGCGTCTCGGGGGCTTCGGGGATCAGGAGCTCGTTCTCGCTCGAGCCGAGCGTGCGCGCGACGATGCGCCCGAGGGGCGCGTCGAGGGTGGTTCGCAAGTAGAACCGGTCGGCGTCGTTGCCGAGATACGTCCACGCCGCGTCACCGTCGCCCGAAAGCAGGGTGAACGGACCGCTCGAATCCTCGAGATCGCGCACGAATAAGCGGTTCTTCGGATCGGTACCCTGGCTCGCGACGATGACCAGCCAGCGTCCGTCGTCCGTCACGCCGGTTTGGAAGTTCCATTCTTTTTGATCGGGCCGCTCGAACACGAGCACGTCGGCGGACTGCGGTGTCCCGATGCGATGGAAATACACTTTATGGTAGTAGTTCGCTTCCTTGAATTTCCCGGCCGCCTCGGGCTCGTCGTATCGCCCGTAGTAGAAGCCGCTGCCGTCGTGCAGCCAACTCGCGCCCGAGAACTTGCTCCAGTGAATCTGGTCCGGCAGATCCTTGCCGGTGGCGACATCGCGAACGTGCCAGGTCTGCCAATCGGATCCGGACGTCGAAAGCGCGTACGCGACCAGAAACCCGTCTTTGCTGAACGAAGTCGAGTTCAGCGCGACAGTCCCGTCGGTCGAGAGCGTGTTCGGGTCGAGGAGGACGCGTGCGCCGTCGCCGCGGGCCGTGTCTGCGACGTAGAGGACCGCTTGATTTTGGAGCCCGTCGTTCTTGAAGTACGCGTAGACGCTGCCCTCGCGCGACGGAAGCGAACGCCGCTCGTAATCCCAAAGGACCGAGAGCCGGCTCCGAATTGCCTCACGCTCCCCAACGGTCGCGAGCAGCGCCTGCGTAACCGCGTTTTCCGCTTCGATCCACGCTACCGTCGCCGGCGCATCGAGGTCTTCGAGCGGCCGGAACGGGTCGGCAACGGCAACGTCCCCGTACAAATCATCGATGTCGGCACGCGGCGCCGGCGGGTACCTGGGCGGGGCGGTCTGGGAAAGCACTCGCCTCGCTTCCACATTCCGTCCCCGAGTCCTCAGAGGCGGTATCGCACCGCGTGGCGACGAAGCAAAAACGCAACGCGGGGGCGTAGCTCAGTTGGTAGAGCGCCTGCTTTGCAAGCAGGATGTCAGGAGTTCGAGTCTCCTCGTCTCCACCAGAACAACGGAACAGGCATTGCGATGACTTGCAGTGCCTGTTCGTTTTTGTACACCGGTCGTCTGCCCGGTGCGGTGCTCGCCGACGAACCCATACCACACGAACTGAACCAGTTGTATAATGACCGGGCACGGCCCGATGCACGTGCGCAGGCGAAGCATCACCGGCATTTCAACTCGCTCGCCCCACTGCCAAGCCAGAAGAGAGGACGATCATGGCTCCCGACGGCGATCTCGACGACTACACCATCCGCCTCGCTGACGTCGACCCCGACGCTGAGGACGACGACGATGATGATGACGACGACATCGAGGATGACGACATCGAGGATGACGACATCGACGACGACGACGACGATGATGACGACATCGACGACGACGACGAGGACGACGACGACGCTACACCCGTAGCGTCAGTGGGTCGCGGGTGATGCCGGGGGCTTGAGATTGACGGCGGCGAGCGCTCGGACGGCGCGCGCCAAGTCGCCGGCGAGACGATGCTGGCGCGACGCTTCTTCGTGATTACCGGCGAACGCGGCGCGCTCGGCCGCGAGGTTCGCATTGAGCGCGTCGTTCGCAAATCGCTTCGCCTCATCGGTATTCGCGATGGCCGCCAGATGCGCGAGGCCGCCGATGCCTTCTTCTCCACCTCCGCGACGACCGAAGCCCCCGCCCTGCGGCGGACCTCCCGCATGCTCGCCGCCCCATTCCCCGCGCTTTTCACCGCCGCGCGGCGGACCCTCCGCAGGCCCGCCGGGGCCGCGCAGACCGCCATCCACAGGCGCAGCCGGGGGCGCCGGGACATCGTGCGGAACGGGCGGAGGAACGAGCGCCGTCGCGGCGCGCGCTAGGGAGGCGGCAGCTTCGGCGAGCGCGATGCTGCCATGGGTATCGAAACTCGTATTGCGCGCGAGCGCTTCGCGGTAGCTCGCGCGAGCGGCATCGAGATACGCCCCGTTTCCGCCGGCGGCTTCGGCGTGGCCGATCGCCGCGTAGGCGAAACGCAGCGCATGGACAGCCGCGCCGGCGGGCGCCTCCCCGGTCCAATGATGGCCGGTGCCATGATGTTGCGCGGCGGAACTCGCCGGCGCGGTTTGCGCGCCCGCGACGGAGGGGGCGGCTAGCAGAGCTGCACCGACCAAGAAACTCACGGATGTACGCACGAACGTCGATGCTCCTTCAGCGAAAATGACGATTTGATTTCGAGCATAGTGACCGACGCTTAGACCGTACTGCGAGAAGGCTTAGAAACGAGGAGAACGGGCCGTCATCCCGGAACGCACGTCGGTCGTGCCGGGGGATTAGCTCAGTTGGTAGAGCACTTGCATGGCATGCAAGGGGTCAGGAGTTCGAGTCTCCTATCCTCCACCAGCCAGCGAAGAAGCCTGAAAGAGCAGGCTTTTTTCGTTTGCTGCAGCGTACGTCAAGCGCCGGGAAGCACTCCGCTGGACGGCGTCGAAGGCTCGCGGCGCGGAGTACGCCGGATCATCGCGGGGCGCAAGCCCTGAGGAAAGTCCGGGCTTCATCGGGCAAGGTGCAGGCTAACGGCCTGTCGGGGCGACTCGAAGGAAAGTGCCACAGAAACAAACCACCGGTTCGACACGCTCGGGGGAAGCTCCGAAACGTGTGGGATGGGAAAGGGTGAAATCGTGCGGTAAGAGCGCACGGCGGTCCGCGGTGACGCGGCCGCGGGTAAACCCCACCTGAAGCAAGATCGCTCGATCCCGCGCAAGCGGCGGCCGGCCCGGCCGAACGAGCCACATCGCACCGAGCCCTGCGGTAACGCGCGGCCCAGAGAGATGATGATCGCGGGTCTGGGGACCCGTACAGAATCCGGCTTACAGGCGTACTCCGCCTGTCAGCTCAGAGGAGGCTCACCACCGGAACGCAACCGGCAAGGCGGGGGGCGTGGTCGGAGAGAACATTCGGCTAACCCTTTTTCCCCCGGGGGAGTTTCCGTGGCCAACTTCCATAAAGACCTGACCGTCGAGCAAGCATTCAAGACCCACGCAGGCGCACGCCGCGTGTTCGCACGCTTTCATCTCGGCGGTTGCTCGAATTGCTCGATCAGCGAAACCGAGACGATCGAGCAAGTGAGCGAAGGGTATGGCATTCCGCTCGATCTGCTGATGGCGGATCTCGAGAAGCTATTCGAGCAGCCGAGCTTGGAAGTCGGCGACATCGTTCGCCTGCCGGACGAGATCCGCGAGAAGATCCCGCAACTCGCCAGCGTTCCGGAAACGGGGAGGGTCACCGACTTCGCGGCCGGCGCCTACACGGTCGAATTCGGCGAGGTTCGCCTCCAAGGGCTCGCCGAGGATTTCATTAAGGTCGAACCGGCAACCGCCGCGACCTAGTCGAGCGGTTTGCGGTCGGCGAACCCTTCGTCGGTTCCGTGCCAATAGGCGAGCTTCGTCTCGCCCGCTTTCCAGCAGAGATTGATTTGGTGTCCCTCGCGCAGGGCCGGAAAATCGAGTAGCCCGAGGTCGAGATCCTTTACGACGCAGCCGTGGGCTTCGATGCGATTGATCAGCCGGACGATATCGGCTTTCAGTTCCGTGAAGCGCTGCGTGAACCGCAGATCTTGCGTGCGCTCGTCGCGTCCGGCGCGCAGCGACGGATCGGCTTCGAGCAAGCCGATGGCGAGTTCGCGACGTTTCGCCCACAGCTCGTCGACGAGCGGGGCGATCGTCGGGATGAGGGCGTTGGCCTTTTCAGGCGAGAAGAGTTTCATAATGCGGCGTCTCGTCATCGTAACTGGGCTTTCGGGTGCGGGCAAGAGCCAGGCCATGAAATCGTTCGAGGACCTCGGCTTCGCGTGCCTCGATAATCTGCCGCCCGTGCTGGCGGCCTCGTATGTCGCGCTGCTCGACCGGGCGGGCATCGAACGGGCGGCGGTAGCGCTGGACGTCCGCAGCGAAGGCCCCTTCGGCGACGCGGCCGCCGCGATCGACGCACTCGTCGCGTCCGGACAGCGCGTCGAGTTGCTGTTCCTCGACGCCGACGACGAGACGCTCGTGCGCCGGTACTCGGAGACGCGCCGGCGACATCCGTATGCCGATCGCGCCGCACACTTGGTCGGCGCGATCGCCCTCGAGCGCGCGACCTTGGACCCGCTGCGTGAGCGGACCGACCATGTTTGGGACACGAGCCGGCTCACCCATGGCATGCTCAAAGAACGCATCTCGGACACCTTCGTCGGTGAGATCAGGCAGTTGCGCGTTGCGATCATCGCCTTCGGGTTCAAGTTCGGCATCCCGCTCAACGTCGACATCCTCTTCGACGTGCGCTTTTTGCCCAACCCGTATTACGATCCCGGCTTGCGCCCGCTAACGGGCAACGATGCCGCGGTCGCCGTCTATCTCGAAAGCATCCCCGACACGAACGGCTTCCTCGCGAGACTCTTCCCGCTGATCGACTTTCTCGTGCCCCGTTATCGTGACGAAGGCAAGTCCCAACTCACGATCGGAATCGGCTGCACCGGCGGCCATCACCGGTCCATCTACCTCGCGCGCCGGCTAGAAGCGCATATCGGCAAGGAAACGACGACGCCGGTGACCGTGGTCGAGCGAGATATCGATCGATGAAGCGCCCCATCGACCTGATGCGCTGGTTTCTGCCGGGCCTGGGCGTCAAGCGCTGGCTGATCGTTGCGGCAGCCGGCGCCGTGTTGTTCGTGAACGGCGTCTCGCGCTGGCTCACCGACGAGGGCACGCACCTGCCGATCAACGAGTTCGTCGACAACGTCCTCAACGATTTCATCCGGCCGGAGTACCTCTCATATATCTTCATGGCGATCGGCGTCGTGTTGATCGCGCTGGGCATCTGGCGCTGGCTCAAATCGATCGTCAGCGCGGTCGTACCGGACGGCAGCGATCGCATGATCGACGCGATCCTCGACGCGCGGCTCAAGCGCGGCTATAAGATCGTCGCCATCGGCGGCGGCACCGGCCTCTCGACGCTGCTGCGCGGCCTCAAACGGTATACCTCGAATCTTTCAGCGGTCGTCACGGTCTCCGACGACGGCGGCAGCTCGGGGCGCCTTCAAAAGGAACTCGGCATCCTGCCGCCCGGCGACATTCGCAACTGCCTGGTCGCGCTCGCCAACGACGAAGCGCTCGTCACCGATCTCTTCCGCTATCGCTTTTCCGAAGGCGAAGGCCTCAGCGGCCACGCCTTCGGCAACCTGTTCCTCGCGGCGATGACCGGCGTGACCGGGAACTTCGATCTGGCGGTCAAGGAGTCGAGCCGCGTCCTCAACATCAAAGGCCGCGTCTTGCCCTCGACGCTGACGGTCGCGCGCTTGTGCGCGACGCTCACCGACGGAACGATCGTCGAGGGCGAGTCGAATATCGGTCGCGCCACCAAACCTATCGAGCAGGTCTTCCTCGAACCGGCATACGCTCCGCCGCTCGAAGAAGTCATCACGGCCATTCGCGAGGCCGACGCAATCGTGCTCGGTCCGGGGTCGCTCTACACCTCGATCATGCCGAACCTGCTCGTCGACCGCATCGCGAGCGAGATCGAGGCAGCGAATGCGGTCAAGATCTACGTCTGCAACGTGATGACCCAGCCCGGTGAAACCGATCGCTTCACCGCCTCGCAACACGTGCGCGCGTTGCTCGCGGCAGCCCGGGCGCGCGTGGCCGACATCGTGATCGTCAACGATCAACTCCCCCAGCGCCTGCGTGAGGTCTATGCCGAAGAAGGCCAGGTGCCGGTCGAACCCGACGTCGCCGCGGTCGAAGCGCTTGGCCTCCGGGTCGTCAAGGCCTCGGTCATCAGCGAAACGCAAACCGTTCGGCACGACTCCGACAAACTCGCCGCGGTCGTCACCCAAATCGTCGACGAAGCCGTCGCATCGCGCGCCTCGTACGTGAAATTCCGCTCGACGCCGACGAGCGCCGCCGGCCCGGCTTAACGCGGCGCCGGCCGCAGCCGCGCGAAACGTGCGGCGGCGGCGCGGATCAAGGACGGAGCATCGCGCATCGCGCTCTCGAGCGCGAGCGGGGCGGCGAGGATCGGCATACACGCGACCCCGCGCGCGGCGAGCGCCGCTTCCGCCGCGGGGTCGATGCTGCCGCTGAACGCGACGACGGGCACGCCGTGCTCGCGCGCCAGCACCGCCACGCCGGCAACGACCTTGCCGTGCAACGTCTGCGCGTCGATGCGACCTTCACCGGTGATGCAGAGCGCGGCGCCGGCGAGCGCCTCCGGCAATCCGCGCACGCGGGCGATGAGCGAGACGCCGGGCTCAAGCGACGCACCGGCAAACGTGGCGAGCGCCCAGCCGAGGCCGCCGGCCGCACCGGCGCCCGGCAGCGTGCGCGCGTCGATCCCCGTCGCGTCGACGGCGCATTGCGCGATACGCGCGAGCACCCCGTCGAGAAACCGCACGTCCTCGGGTGAGGCACCCTTTTGCGGACCGTAGATCGCCGCCGCGCCCTGCGGTCCCAAGAGCGGGTTGTCGACGTCGCAGGCGATCGCCGGCGGCGTCGCTCGCAGCCGTGCATCGAGGCCGGCGGCGTCGATCCGCGCGAGCGCCGTCAGCGCTTGCGGTTCGGGTGCGAGTTCGGCGCCGCGCGCGTCGAGAAACCGCACGCCGAGCGCGGCGAGCGCGCCGGCACCGCCGTCCGTCGTCGCGCTGCCGCCGATGCCCAGCACGATCGAACGCGCGCCGTCGTCGAGCGCGTGGCGCAGCAGTTCTCCCGTGCCGTAGGTCGTCGCCCGGCGTGCATCGGGCCGCTCGCCGAGCAACGCCAGGCCCGACGCCGACGCCATCTCCAGGATCGCGCGCTCGCCGTCGCGCGCGTACGTCGCCGCGACCTCTGCGCCGAGCGGGCCGCGTACGCGCGCCGTGCGCTTCGCTGCACCCGCGGCGAGAAACGCCTCGACGGTCCCCTCGCCGCCGTCCGCCATCGGCACGAGCCGCAGGTCGACCGCTCCCCAGACCGCCCGGAGCCCCTCCGCGATCGCGTTCGCGACGGTCATCGCGTCGACGCTTCCCTTGAACTTGTCGGGGGCGACGACGACCTGGCCGGCTATTACGACTTGGTCAGCGGGATGTTGAGCGTAAAGTGCTCACCCGCTTGCACGGCGATCGGATACGGCGGCGGCTGGCCGTAGCCCGCCGGCGCCGTTACTTGCACCTCGCCTTGACCGCTTGGGACGTTGGTGATCGTGTACGCGCCGTCGGGCCCGGTCAGCGTGCTGTTCACGATCAGCGCGGTCACCGTAACGTTCGGGATGCCGACGTTGGTCGCCGCATCGTACACCCGGCCCGAAACCGTGGCGTAGTTCTGCTGCGGCGCGATCGGTGAGCTACATGCCGCCATGCCGACGGCCAGGAGACTCGCAAAAAAGAATCCAGAGCGCTTCACGCTCCGGGCTTTGCTCAGGCTATGACGACGCCCTCTTCTGCATCCTGACGGTCCAGATTCGCGCTCTTCTCTTCCAGCAGCCAGCGGTTCGCCTCGTCGCGCCCTTCCTTGGAAACGCGCACGCTGAGCCAGGCCAGAATCTCGGCGTCCGTCGTACAGCTATCGAGCGCCGCATCGAAGACGCGCGAGGATATCCCCCAGCGATCGAACACACCCCGGTCCATCGGACAGGGATAGATGTAATCGTGGATCGTGTGATTGCGCGCCGCGCGTGCCTTGTCGAACACCCGTGCCAGCCAAAGGTACCCGCCGATCGCCTCACGCCCGCGCCGCGGAAAGTCTTTCCCGTTACGAAAATCCGTAGCCAAGCTATCCTCCCGTACTCGTTATTACCCAACTTAAACGCAGGCTGACACCTCACGGTTGCGGAATCTTTTTCTGCTGTGGCTTTGACCTCTTCCCGCCCAACCTACTTCAACGACGCGCTCGAAGCGGTCGGCCGGACGCCGCTCGTCCGGCTCAACAACGTGATGGACGGCGCGAAGTGTCTGGTACTGGCGAAGGTCGAGTACGTCAATCCGGGCGGCAGCGTCAAGGACCGGCCGGCCGTCGAGATGATCAAGGACGCCGAGGCCAGCGGGCTGCTCAAACCCGGCGCCACCATCATCGAAGCAACCAGCGGAAACACGGGCACGGGCCTGGCGATGGCGGCGGCGATCCGCGGCTACCGCTGCATCCTGGTCATGCCCGACAAGATGGCCAAAGAAAAGATCGACCTGCTCAAGGCCTACGGGGCCGAGGTGGTCGTGACGCCGACCAACGTGGCGAACGAATCGCCCGAATCGTACTATTCGGTCGCGAACCGGCTGACGGCGGAGATTCCGGGCGCGTTCCAGCCCGACCAATGGCACAACCACAACAATCCCGACGCGCATTACCGCACGACGGGTCCGGAGATCTGGGAGCAGACCGCCGGCACGATCACCCATTTCGTCTCCGGCATGGGGACCGGCGGCACGATCTCCGGTACGGCCCGCTTTCTCAAAGAGAAGAACCCCAACATCGTCGTCGTCGGAGCCGACCCGGAAGGCTCGATTTACTCCGGCGACACGCCGAAATCGTATAAGGTCGAGGGCATCGGGATGAGTTATCTCCCCCAGACCGTCGACATGCGCGTCATCGATCGTATCCTGCGCGTCTCCGATCGCGAGAGTTTCCTCATGGCGCGCCGGGTCGCCCGCGAGGAAGGCCTGCTCGTGGGCGGCTCATCGGGCACGGCCGTCGCGGCCGCGGCGCGCATCGCCAAGGATCTGCCGGCGGATGCCGTGCTCGTCGTCGTGATGCCGGACTCCGGTCGCGGTTACATGTCGAAGATATTCAACGACGAGTGGATGATCGCCAACGGGTTCATCGGCGACGACAAGCGCAAGGATACCGTCGGCGACGTGCTGCGCGCCAAGCAGCCGCTGCCGCCGTTGATCACCGTGACCGAGACCCAAGTCGTGCGCGAGGCGCTCGATCTGCTGCGCCGCTACGAGATTTCACAACTGCCGGTCATGCGCGGGAAAGAGATCATCGGCTCGATCAACGATGTCGCCGTGATGCAAGCGGTCTTCGATCACGCGGACCTCATGCAGAAGCCGGTCGGCGAAGTGATGGGCCGCGCGTTCCCGACGCTCGAACTCAACGTCGAAGTCGATCGGGCTTACAAGCTCCTGACGCTGGCGAATCCGGCGATCGTCGTCACCGACGCGGGCGTCCCGGTCGGCGTGGTGACGCGCCAGGACGTCATCAGCTTCCTCTCCGCCAACGTCAGCTAAGACTGCGAGCGAGCCAGGGATAGAGGCGGGTCGCATTCTCCCAGAGGATCTTTCGCCGGGCGGCTTCGCTTAGACCGGCGCAAGCGAGAAACGTATCGAGCGAATCCGGATAAAGTCCGTCGCTGTGCGGATAGTCCGTCGCGAAGACGATCGTGTCGTCCCCGATCGACTGTACGACCTGCGCGAGTTCCGGCTCATCGGGTTCGGTCGCAATGAAGCATTGACGGGCAAAGTAGGCTGACGGACGGAGCGAGAGCGGTACGTCACCCTCCGGGCCGTACTTCTCCAAGGTCTGGTCCAAGCGCCACAGCCACCAAGGCAACCAGCTACACGTTCCTTCGAGAAACAGGCACCGCAGCCGTGGATGCCGTTCGAGCACGCCTCCTGCGGCCAAACTCGCAAAGGCAAGCATCACCTCGATCGGATTGTGTGCCGCCGTTGCGATGGCATGGGCGCTCGGGTGGTCCAGAAAGCGCCGCGCAATATTGTCGCGCAATGTCCATACGCCGGTCGGATGGAATCCGATCGGCACGTCGAGTTCCTCGATCGTGGCCCAGAGCGGCTCGAAATACGGATCGTGGAGATGGCGTCCGCCGATCGGATTGGGATTTCCGATGATTGCGACGGCACCGAGTTGCTCGACGGCCCGCCGTGCCTCGGTGAGCGCGAAGCCAACGTCGTGAAACGCGATCTGAGCCGCGAAGTGCAAGCGGACCGGATCGGCGGCGCAGAATGCGCTCGTCCAGTCATTCTGCGCGCGCGCCAGCGCGTCGGCTAGCCCCGGTACGAGGTCGTCGCGCATCTGCACGTGCCGCCCGTGCGTCCCGTACAGGATCGCAACGTCGACACCTTCGAGGTCCATCGCGCGAAGGTGCGCTGCGGCGTCGTCGACGCGCCGGTACGATCGCGGCGCCGGTATCGCGCGAGCGAGATCGACCCATGCCGGATCGAGATGGCGCTGCCAAATATCCGGCGGTTCGATCGTGTGCATATCATTGTCCACGACCCGAAAGCCACGCTTGGCCACAGCAGCTCTCGTGCTTCAACCGATCCGGGCGGATGCGCGTGAGGGTTCCTCCGGACCGCACGGCGGAGCGGGCTCCTCCGGACCGCACGGCGGAGCGGGCTCCTCCGGACCGCACGGCGGAGCGGGCTCCTCCGGACCGCACGGCGGAGCGGGCTCCTCCGGACCGCACGGCGGAGCGGGCTCCTCCGGACCGCACGGCGGAGCGGGCTCCTCCGGACCGCAACTCTCCGCGCGCCGCTCGATGCGAGGCCTGCGCACCAGTTCCCGGAAGCGTCGAAGCTCGGGGCGATGCAAGGCTGAAGCGAGGGGAGCCTTCGCATCCGCCACCGGCCAAAACCGCGAGAACACACACGGCGAGATCTTTCCATCTGCCGAGACGCAGAGCTGGCCTTGGCCGCACGAGCCGCACATCTCCGCGATTTGCCCGTGCGCCTGGACCTCGTCTGCTCCGCGACCTATGCCGCGGATGCGGTCGACCGTAATCGTCCGCACGCCCAGACGCTCGAGCATGCGCCGCGCACCCTCGATGGAATCCGCATTCGCGGCCATCGCAACGATCGCAGCGCGCACCGCGAGCCCGGCGCCGAGCGCCCAACGAATCGACTCGAGCGTCCGCGCGAGGCTTCCCGGCCGGCGGGTGATCGCGTCGTGCACTTCGGCGCGGTCCGAGTAGACGGAGCAGGCGAGGTTGACGCGATTTCGCACCAGAACGTCCTTGAGCCGGCGCGGAAGTCTCGTGCCATTGGTAAAGACCTCAAGCCGCGTGAACCCCACACCGCGTGCGAATTCCACGAGCGTGGCAAATCCGGGATAGAGCGTCGGCTCGCCGCCGATGAATTGCACGCTGCGACAACCCAACTCGGATGCTTGAACGAGGATGCGCGTCCAATCGTCGACGCCCATCCCTTCATCGAGCGCGCGCTGCGGGCTCGACTCGGCGTAGCAGTGCGTACATCGGAGATTGCAGCGCGGCGTGAGCTCGAGCCAAAGGAAGTCGAACGCGTCCAACGGGCGAAGATCCGGGGCGACGGTCATCAGTTCGCACTCCTTGCTTTCGTGCCGGGGCCGCGTGCTTCGTCGCCCAGCTCGCCATCCCCGTCGAGTCAACTCCCGCGTGGGAGCGCGATACTGAAACGCGCGCCGCCGCCGGGCGCGCCGTCGACGCCGATCCGGCCGCCGGCTCGTTCGAGGATCAAACGCACGAGCGCCAGGCCGATCCCCGAACCCGGCGCGCCGGTGACTCCCCGCTGTCCAAGCATGAAGATGCGTTCGCGGTCCGGCGGCGCGACGCCGTCCCCGTCGTCGTCGACGTGGATCGTGACGCTGCGTTCGCTCAGTTCGAGCGCGACCGTCACGCGGCCGCCGCTGCGGCCGTGTTTGATAGCATTGTCGATAACGTTGGCGAGCACGAGCGTCAGGCGATCGGTGTCGAGCGCGAGCAGATCGGCAGGCGCGGGCGGCCGCGCGATCGTCACGGCGCGCGCCGCAGCATTCGCCGCACACGCGTCGATCGCGCCGCCCAGCGCGTGATCGAGCCGGCCCACGGTCCCCGGCGCCCGCCCATCGTGCAAATCCAAGAGCGATATCTCGAACATCCCGTCGACCAGGCGCGCCAGGCGCAACGACTCGCCGTGCGCGATGCGCAGAAAGCGGCGGCGGGTCTCGGCTTCGATCTCGCCGTCGAGCAGGGTCTCGAGGTAGCCGCGAATCGAGGCCAGCGGCGTGCGCAGTTCGTGGCCCAGCGCGGAGAAAAACGCATAGCGCTCGCGCTCGCGGGCGCCGCCGGCCAGCGCCTCGGCGATGCTCTCGCCCAGCGTCATCCGGCGCGCGGCGAACGCCGTCCAGCCACCCTCCGCTTGCAGTGCAGATGCGCCCTCGACGGCCGCGACGATGCGCGCGAGGGCGCTGCGCGCGTCGAGCGGCGCGCAGCCCGCGACGCCGTCGCGGGTCGGCGCGCACAGTGCGGCGACGAAGACGTCGCTGCCGGCATCGTGCGCGACGGCATCGCCGGCGCGCAGCACGCCGACCGCGGCGCGCGCGAACGCTTCGGCGGCGCGGCGTTCCGTCGCTCGGGCAGCCCGCAGCCCATTGCGCCACGCGACCCGTTCCAAGGCCGGAAAGCGCACGACCAAGAGCGGAACCGGCAAGTCGCCGCGCTCGGCGAGTTGGGCCGCGAGATCAGCCAGTGCGAGCGAACTTATAGCCGAAGCCATGGATCGTCTGGATCAACAAGGGCGCCTCAGGTCGCGCTTCGATCTTCAACCGTAACCGGCGAATATGGACGTCGACCGTCCGCTCGTCGCCGTCGAAATCGAATCCCCAGACCCGTTGTAAGAGGGTCGTGCGCGAGAGCGCGATCCCGGGGTGGAGTGCGAGTTCGAGCAAAAGCACGAATTCGCGCGGCTTGAGGTCGACGTTTCGGCCGTCAACCCGCGCCTCGCGCGCCCCTTCGTCGATCTCGAGCCGGTCGAATCGCAAGACCGCCGGTCCACTCGCCTCCGACAACCCGGCGCGCCGCGCGATCGCGCGAACCCGCGCGATGACCTCGCGCGGCGAGAACGGCTTCGTCACGTAATCGTCGGCACCGATCTCGAAGCCCACGATCCGGTCGATCTCCTCGACGCGCGCGGTGAGTACCAGCACGGGCAGGTCACACTGCTCGCGCCGCAGCACGCGCAACACCTCGAAACCGTCGACGACCGGCAGGCCGATGTCGAGGATGAGCAGATCGGCACCGGCGCGCGCCGCGCGCAACGCCGCCGGCCCGTCCACGGCTTCGATGCAGCGGAAGCCCTCGCCGCGCAGATGGTGCATGAGCAGCGCGCGGATGGGAGCATCGTCTTCGGCGACGACGATTCGTTCGACCGGCATGGCGGGTGCGGTGCCCCGCCGCCGGCCGATTAGTCTTTTTGGGTCATGGCCTCGCCGTCGAGCACGGTCTCGCCGCGCTGGTTGACGATCGTCGTCAGGCAGCGCATCCGGCGCTTGGCCGGAATGAGTTCGACCACTTCGGTCGTCGCGGTGAGCGTATCGCCGATGAACACCGGGCGCCGGAAGTTGACTGTCTGCGAGACGTAAAATCCGGGGATGCCGATCAGGGCTCCGTTGACGGTCGAGAGCAGGCTCGCCGTGAGCATGCCGTGCGCGACGCGCTGCTTGAAGCGCGTCGTCTTGGCATATTCCGCGTCGACATGCAGCGGGTAGAAATCGCCGCTAACCCCGGCAAACAGACCGATATCCGTCTCGGTTATCGTCTTGCTGAACGTTTTGCGGTCGCCGACTACGAACGCTTCGTAGGGCTTTACGTCGGTCATTCTGCCTCCAGGGTAGCAAGCTCTCGCAGCGCCGCCAGGCCCGCCTCGGCGCATCGGCTATCTTCGGCCACGGTACCGCTGCTCGCACCGATGCCGCCGATCGTGCGGCCGTCGACGACGATCGGGAAGCCGCCGCCGATATTCGTGACCAGGCCGCCGGAGGCCAGCGACAGGCGCGCGCCGCCCGCGGCTTCGCCACCGGCTTCGTCTGCCGTCGGGCGGTAGCGCAACGCGGCCGAAACGGCCTTGGAAATCGCGATCTCCGCCGAGGCCGGACGAGCACCGTCCATCCGGACGAATGCGAGCAGCCGGCCGCCCGCGTCAACGACGGCCAGGCATTGCGGGACGCCGATCGCGACGGCTTCGGCCTGCGCCGCATCGAGGATCGCTCGGGCGCCGGCTGCCGTCAGGGCGGAAGTCGGAACGAGGTGGGGCTTCTCCATCGCCGCCTTCTTGGAGCGCTTTCCAAAGGGGCCCTCTCCGAGCGGAGCCGCCGGCGCGCGCGCGAACCTTCTGCCAACGTGCTCCTCCCCGACGCCGCCTTCCGCGCCGCGGCCAACGCCGCCGCTCAAGCCTACGACACCGCCCCGCCGTACCTCGAGTACCACACGGTAGCAATCGTCGACATTCCCGCGCTCAAACAGTACCGCGTGATCGAGCGCGAGGTCGAGACGCGCACCGCCGACGACTACGCGGTGCTGCAAGACCTGCCGCGCGGCCAGCGCCAATACGGTCACAGCTTTCCGCTGATCCCGACGTTCGATGCGCTATCGTACTTTCACATCGATTTCAGCGCACCACGGCGCAACCTGACCTCATCGATCACCCTGGACCAGCCGATCCGCTTCTCGAACCCGAAGCCCTCGGATCCCAACGTCGCCGTGGTCGTCACGATGCTCAAGTACTACTACCCCCAAGACGCCGCCGATTCGACCGGCGCGATCCGCCATCTCGTGATGCAGCCGCTCCCCGCGCTCACGCATGGAAACCCGTCAACGTTCTACATCCACAACGTCTACATCGATACCGCGACCAACTTGCCGACCCGCGTCGTCTACGAAGGACCGCAGATCACGTTCGCGCTCGACTACGTCGTCGTGCAGAACCACTGGCTCGTGTCGCACGCCCACTACGATCGTTCGTTCGTCGCGCCACTTCACATCGGCAGCACCCACTTCACCGCCGACGCCACCTTCGACCGCTTCGCGTTCCCGGCACTGCCCAGCGACCCGCACCTGGCCGGTCCGTCCTCGAGACCTTCACCGTGACTCGCGCGGGTAGGGGATCTGGAGGAGAGAGAGAGATTCGAACTCTCGAGACGCGATTAACGCCTATCCGCTTTCGAGGCGGACGCCTTCAGCCACTCGGCCATCTCTCCGGGCGTTTGCTTCGGAAGTATTCGCGAAGCTGATCGGCGGTCTCGCGTGCGAGCACGCCTGCCGTTACGCGAACGCGGTGGTTCACGGCGGCCGACCCGAGTATATCGATAACGCTTCCGGCCGCACCTGCTTTCACGTCGTCGCAACCGTACACGAGCCGTTCGATTCGCGCCGCGGCGATCGCACCGGCGCACATCGGACACGGCTCTTTGGTGACGTAGAGCGTCCCGCCGATCCGCCAGCGACCGAGCCCTGCCGCGGCGGCTCGAATGACGAGCAGCTCGGCGTGCGCCGTCGGGTCCGGGCGGCGCTCTTTCTCGTTGCCGCTCTCGAAGGTCCCGGCGTCGCTCACGAGCACGGCACCGACCGGGATCTCCCCGGCGGCGGCCGCTTCCCCGGCGAGCGCCAAAGCGCGCCTCATCCGGAGCTCGTCTGCCTCGATGTGCTCCCGGCCCGGCTCGAACGGGCAACCCCTGCCTTCGGAGGGCAGTACTCTATCCAATTGAGCTACGGGAGCATCACGGGGCACCGGAGGGACCCGTCCGCTACTGGCCCTTCTCTTCCGTCCCCGCGGCCGGAGCCGGCGTGGTCGGCATATGCTTGAAGAGATCGAGCTTGTGCTCGACCAGCCCACGGTAGAACTTGCGCACGCAGTCCGGATGTCCGAAGAAATAGGTACGCGCGTACGCGAGATCATCCCCCGAAGAATCCGGCACGTAGTGCGAGATCTCGATCTCTTCCATTTGGCCCCGGTCGACCGGGTGCGGGCAAAAGTCACAGGGGATCGTCGACATAGCCTTACCTCGAACACACTCGGTGTTCGGCGGGATGCGTGAAAGCCCCGGTTTGGTACCGAGGCCTCGGCGCGAATTCTGACTCGGGTAGGATTTGAACCTACGACCTAGGGCTTATGAGTCCCCCGCTCTACCGCTGAGCTACCGAGCCGTAGACTCGGATTGGCCTGGAGAGCCGGCGTCGCGCTCGTGCGCTGAGACTACGCCGGTCGTCCAGACCAATTCGATTCACAAAATGCGGTCGGAGGGACTCGAACCCCCAACCTACAAGTTCGTAGCCTGTTGCTCTATCCAATTGAGCTACGACCGCATGCCTTGCGCACCGCTTTAACGCGGCGACCAGGGTAGATACAACGCCCGGAAGACGACCCCTCCTGGCCTTGTAACGCTGCTTCGCACGCGCGCGATTCGGCCGCATTCGTGAAACGGGAGTTCTTGAAACGATCCTTACACGGACGCTAGACTGAACGCATGGCAAGACCGGTCGACGCAGCGCTCAAGGATGCGCTCATGCAGGACGTGCTGGACGGCGTCGCGCGGCTCGGCTTGGGCAACCTGTCCTTACGCGCCCTGGCCCGCGAGTTGAACGTGAGCCCACGGATGCTGCTGTACCACTTCGATTCACGCGACGGACTGCTCGATGCGATCGTGCTGGAGACGAGCCGGCGGCTTGCGGTCGCGGCGACCCTCGAGGGCACGCTCGAGGAGATGCTGCGCATGTCGTGGGCCTGGATGACGGACCCGGCGCAACGCGGGTTTCTCAACGTCTTCTATGAGGTCTGCGCGCTGGGCGCGCGCGACCCGGCGCGCCGCGGAGCGGTGGCCGCGTCGCTCTTTACCGACTGGCATGCGATGCTCGTCGCGGCCGGTCTCCCCGGCGCGGACGCGACGCTCTTGCTCGCGACCCTCCACGGCCTGTTGCTAGATCTCGTGCTGACCCAAGAACACGCGCGCATCCGGCGCGCCTTCGACCACTTCGTCGCGGCCCTCGCGTCGCAGAAAGTCGCAGCCCTGTCGTGATCGTTCGTTCCGGGCTCATCTTCGGTACGATCCTCTGGGTCGCCGCCACAGCCGTGTTCGTCCCATTCGGGCATTTCGTGTTCGGGCCGGACAATCGCATCCCGGCGGCACTCGCTGCCGGCCTCATCATCGTCGCGACCTTTGCCGGCGTCTACTGGTTTGCTCTGCGCGTGCTCCGGCGCAGCGGCGCGGCGCAACCTGATGCAGGCGCGCTGCTGGGTGTGTTCGCCTGTCTGCCGGGCCTCGTGCTCGACGGCTCGCTGTACGCGTTCAACGCCGGACAGTATCCCGGGCTCGACGGCTCGGCGAGCGGCACGATGAGCGCGGGACTCTTACTCGCGTACGCGGCGGCGCTCCTCGCTGCATTCGCTGCCGGGCGCGCACCTCGAGCGGCAGCAGGACGACAGGCGACCGGCTAGGCCGCCGGACGACGTCGACCGGTAGCCGGTTCGTGACGACTCAATTCTTGGCGGCGATCTTGATCGCCACGTTCGTGCTCCTCGCGGGCGTCCACGTATATTGGGCTTGCGGGGGCCGATGGCTGAAGGGCGCTGCGGTGCCGGAACGCAACGGTCGCGCGGCGTTCGTGCCCGGGCCGCTTGCAACCCTCGCCGTAGCCGCCGCGCTGCTTCTTTTCGCAGGGCTCGTGGCCGCCGTTTCGGGCAGCGTCGTCCTTCCGATTCCGCTCCGGGCCGGATGTCTGCTCGTGTTTGCCCTCGCGGCGCTGTTCCTTGTGCGTGCCGTGGGGGATTTTCGCCTGGTGGGTTTTTTCAAGAAGACGACCGGGACGCGCTTCGCCCGACTCGACACGGCGGTCTATTCTCCGCTCTGCACCGTGCTTGCGCTGGGCCTCTTCACGTTGGCCCTCCAGCGCTACCGATGAGTTCCCGGATCGTCCGCGCTAGGGCCTCGCGTGGCGGAGTTCCGCGAGCGCCCCGGCGTGTTCGATATAATTCAGCGGGCACGTCTTTGCCGCTAGCTTGAGCGGACCCAGCGCCGCGGCGGTCCGATGGCGCGCAAGCTGCAGCTCCGCGCCGTAAAAAAGCACCTCGCAACGCTGCCCGGCGGTTTTCGCCGCCGCCATCGCCTGCGCGGGGGTCTTCTTCCCAAGATAGAGGGCGACGACCGGCGCCGGCCACTTCACGGAATCGAGCGCCGCGGCTTTGGTCGCGAAACTCTTCGTATCCGTCGCACCGGCCCGCAAATTGGCGATGTGCAGCCACAGCACGGAATACGCGTCCGTAGGATCCAGCTTTGCCGCGTGCGCGAAGTCGAGGGCAGCGGCGGGGAACCGACCGAGACCGGTCAGGTCCATGCCGCGCTCGAAGTAGCCGAACTCCGCTCCCGGAGCAAGGGCGATTGCGCGGCTGGAGTCGGCGATCGCAAGATCGTCGTGGCCCTGGCTGTGATAAGCGAAGCTGCGGTCGTTGTAGGCTCCGGTGTTCTTCGGATCGACCTTCAGGACGGCGGTGTAGTCGGCGATCGCGAGGTCGTACCGGCCCTTGTGGTCGTAAGCGATGCCGCGATTGACGCGGGCGCGCAGATAACTGGGATCGATGGCGATTGCTTTGGTATACTCGGCAATCGCGAGGTCGTACTTTTCCTGCTCGACATACGCGAGGCCGCGGCCATTGTGGGCGTAGGTATAGTTCGGATCCAGCTCCAGGGCTTTGGTGTAGTCGGCCACCGCGAGACTGAACTGACCGCTCTGGCGGTACGCGTTGCCCCGGTCGTTGTAGATAATGGCGTTGTTCGGAGTTAGGTTCGCGGCTTTCGTATAGTCGGCGATCGCGAGATCGTACTGGTCCTTATCGTCGTATGCGATGCCCCGCTCGATGTAAGCCTTGGAATAACTCGCGTCCAGGCTGATCGACTTGGTTTCGTCGGCGATCGCGAGATCGTACTCGCCCTTCTGCACATGCGCAAGACCGCGGTTGTAGTATGCCGTGCTATACGACGCATCGATACCGATCGCGCTCGTATAGTCGGGGATCGCGAGATCGTACTGCGATTTGTTGTAATATGCGTTTCCGCGATTATTGTATGCATATTTGTCGCTCGGATTGATGCTTATCGCCTTGGTGTAGTCGACGATCGCGGCGTCGTACTGTCCCTTGTTCGCATAGGCGAGCCCGCGATCGTCGTACGCGACGGCGAGATTGTTCCCGGTGAGGGTGCCATTCTGGATGAGCTGCGTGCAGGCGGGAATCTGCTGATCCGCCGTCGAGTTGTCGTTGCCACAAACATCGCCGAGCGCCTGCGCGCTCGCGGGCGGAATCGCTGGGAATACAAACGCGACGACGACCAGCAGCACGACGCGAAGCAGGTATCTCATGAAATGTAGATGCCTCCGGGTGGTTGCCTTTGGAACGATAGCAGGCCAGCGCTTCGATTCTTCTCCCCCGGCCTCCGCTCGCGACGGCGGATCGGTTACCGGCCTGAGTCGAGCCGGCCGCCGGGTCACGGCAACGGCCACCCGGTGGCCGAAGATCGGGCGCCTGAGGTGGGTGTCGGCGAGGTCCGCCCGGAGGCGGTGCCGGTCGTCAAACCCCGCGGGCGCCGGTTTTCCGGCCCGGCCACGCGGGCCGCTTGTGCTACCATGGAACGAGGGCAGAGTTTGCATCTGCCGGTCCGGAGGGGTTTGAAACATGACGAAGCCCCGGGAAACGAGCGCGCTCGTTGATGCCTTGGTCGCCCTGATCGATCCTTACGTCGATCGCCTGCGCCTCGTGCCGTCGTCCTCGATGGCCTGCTACACCGAGACCAAGGGCAAGTCGTACAAGGGTTCGGGGATGATGTTCGCGGCGGTGCGCGACGGCAAAGCCTATACGTCCTACCACTTCTTCCCGCTCTACCTCTGGCCGGAGATGATCGACGAGCTCAGTCCCGCCTTGCGCAAGCGCATGCAGGGCAAGACGTGCTTCAATTTCCGCGCCGTCGACACGGTGCTCTTCGCCGAATTGCGCGAGCTCACCGAACGCGGATTCGAGCGTTACGAGGCCGCCGGCTACCTCTAAAGCCCCGCGGGCGGCACGATCTCGTAGTCTGCCACCTGGCGGCGCATCTCCGCCGGGATCGCGATCGATTTGCCCCCCACGAAATCGAATGCGACGAGCGTCGTCTCGCCGTAGCCGGCGCGCTCACCGCGCGTCTCATTTACCACGGCATAGCTGAGCTCGAACGACTTGGTGCCGAGCCGCGATACCCGCACGCCGACCGCGACGTCGTCGCGATAGAAGACCATCTTCTCGTAGTGGAACGACACGTTCGCCTGAACCACTCCCGTGCGCGTCTCGCTGTTCAGCTCGATGCCGAACACGTCGGCGAAGTACTCGATGCGGGCGTGTTCCATCCAGCGGATATAGACGGCGTTGTTGACGTGCTGCAGGCGGTCGATATCGGCGAACCCGGCCCGGAAGCGGACGATATAGCGAAACTCCTCGAGCATCAGCCGGGCGCTTCCGCCAGGCCCATCGCTTTGAAGAGGATCCGCTTGGGGCGGCGACCGTCGAACTCGCCGTAGTGGATCCGCTCCCAGGGGCCTAGGTCGAGCCGGCTCGCCGTCACGGGGACGATCACTTGGTGGCCCAGGATCGAACGCTTGAGGTGGGCGTCGGCGTTGTCCTCGCCGGTGAGGTGGTGACGGTAGTCGAGGCCCGACGGGGCGAGCTTTTCCAGCCAGGTCATCAGATCGGACCAAAGCCCCGATTCGTGGTCGTTGACGAAGATGCTCGCGGTGATGTGCATCGCGCTCACCAGGATCGTCCCGTCGGCGAGCCGCGCCTCGCGCCGCACGCGTTCGACTTCTTCGGTGATGTCGCGGATCTCGTAGCGCTGGGGGGTCGTAATCGTAAGGTACGACGTGTAACAGATCATGGCGTCCGGTACTTCTCCATTTCGCCTGGCGTGCACGAAGGGCCGGCCGCCGCCGGTTCCCAAGAACACGTGCACGCTCGCAGCGTTTCACCATGCGAGTTGGAGGATGAGTTCGATGCAGCATTTCCGGTCGTCCCGGCGCTGGTTGCCGGTGTTAGCCGTCTTGACGATGACGATCCTGTTCGTCGCCGGCGTCATCGTCGGTCGTACCTCGGCCGCCGTCGTCAATGCCGACGCGACTTGGTGGCGCGCCGTGACCACCGATGCGCGAGCCGATGTGATCCACGCGGGGATCGACGGCTACCGGAGCGGCTGGGACGACGGCTCGACCGCGGAGGGCGTTCGGATCGATGCCGCGCTCAAGTCGGCAGCCGATTCAAACCTGGTCCCCCGCGCGGCGGCGAGCTACGTCCACGACGTCGTGTACCAAAAGGACGCAGCCGGCCACTACGTGTCCTTCGCGGCCCAGCCGCAATTCTCAAAGACCTTCGGCGCGTACGCCGCGTTGCTGGACGGCTTCTACACGACCAATCCGCAAGCAACGTCGGCGATCTTCGGCGACATTCTGACCTGCCTGACCGACGCCCCGGTCCAGAGCTGCGCGGCGGTCGCCAAAGCCTATTCCCCCTGATCGCGTCACGCCCGCAGAACGGGCTGCGGGGGATCGAACGCGGTGATTGCGGGCAGCGGCTGCTCGTATTTCTCGACCTGGACGAGGGCCGTATTTGCGATGTTCCCTTGCGAGAGCTTCGAGGCGCCCTTATCCAGGGTGAGCACGTTGATCAGCCCGTGCTTGCAGAGGGCGCCGGGCTTCCCCGGCTGGTCGGGATCGTACCAGCCGCCTTCGTGGAGAACGACCACGCCCGCGCGAACCCGTGACGTCGTCAGCGCTCCAGCCAAGACCGAACCCCGGTCGTTGAAGACGCGCACGACGTCGCCCTTGGCGATCCCGCGAGCCTTCGCATCGCCTTCATTGATCCAGATGGGCTCGCGTGAGCCGATCTCGTACGATTCGCGCAGCGTGGTGTTGTCGAGTTGGGAGTGCAGGCGTGAATTCGGGTGCGGTGAGACGATATGCAGCGGATACGTCTTGGCCTTCGCATCCCCGAGCCATTCGGCCGGTTCGATCCAGGTCGCATGCGGCGGGCAATCGTCATACTTGAATCCGGCGATCGTCTTCGAGTAGATCTCGATTTTCCCCGAAGGGGTGCCGAGAGCGTGTTTTACCGGGTTCGCCCGGAAGTCGGCGTGCTTGACGAAGTCCTTGGCGTCTGAGGGAATCGGAAACTCCGCAAAGCCGGCCTTCCAAAATGCATCGTAGTTCGGCATCGCGACACCCAACTGCTTGGCCGACTTCTCCGCCTGCGCATAGAACGAGCGCAGCCAATCGATTTCGGTCTTCTTCTCCGTGAACTTGTCTTTGAACCCCAGGCGTTGCGCGAGCCCCGTCATGATATCGTAGTCACTCCGAGATTCACCGACCGGATCGACGACCTTGTGCATGGCGACGATATACCGCTGAGAATAGGCGCCGCACAGTTCGATGTCGTTTCGCTCGAAGGTCGTGGTCACCGGGAGGACGATGTCGGCGAATCGGGCCGTCGCGGTCCAGAACGGATCGGCGACCACGATCGTCTCGGGACGCTGCCAGGCTTCGATCACCTTATTGGTCTGCCAGAGATGCGTCAGCGGATTGCCGCCCGCCCAGTAGATCATCTTGATGTTCGGATAGACGATCTTCTTGCCGTTGTAGTCGACTTCCGTACCCGGTTGGAGGAGCATGTCCGCGATCCGCTCGAACGGCAGGCTGTCTTTTACCGGATTGTCACCGGACGAGATCCCGACGATACCGGGGGCCTTCGCGCTGAGCGAGCCGCCGTTGTCGTAGTGGTAGCTCAGCCCGAAACCGCCGCCGGGCAGGCCGATTTGTCCCAGCATCGCGGCCAGGGTGACCAGCGCCCAGTACGGCTGCTCGCCGTGATCGGCGCGCTGGATGGCGTAGCCCGAGATGAGCATCGTTCGCCCGGCGGCGAGCGTCCGGGCCAGATCGCGAATCTGACCGGCGGGGATTCCGCAAAGCGCCGCAGCCCACTCCGGGGTCTTTGGCCGGCCGTCGGACTTCCCGAGCAAATACGGTAGAAACTGATCGAACCCGTACGTATACTTGGCGATGAACGACGCGTCGTAACGCTTTTCCGAATACAGGGTGTACATCAGCCCGAGCATCAGCGCGGTGTCACTGTTCGGGCGCGGGGCGATCCAGTGCGCGCCGAGGTACTGCGCGGTATCGGTCATCCGCGGATCGATCGAGATCGCGTTGATCTCCCTAGAGGCGACCTTGTCGCGCAACTGCTTCATCGCGCCATAGGCATAGTGGTCGGCCGGATGCGTGCCGATCTGGTTGTTCTTGAGGACATCGCAACCCCAAAAGACCACCGTCTTCGAGTGCTCGAGAATCACCGGCCAGGCGGTTTGCTGATCGTACACTTCCAGGCCGCCAAGAACATGCGGCAAGATAACCATCGCTGCGGCGACGCTGGGATCACCGGTATCGTCGGTGAAGCCGCCATGCAGCGCCAACATGCGCCGCGTCAACGTCGACGCATTGTTCAGCAGTCCAACGGACTGCCAATCGGCCGTGCCCGGGAAGAACGCGGCGTTGCCGTATTTCGCCTTCACCCGCCTCAGCTCGGCGGCGACGAGATCGAGCGCTTCGTCCCAGCCCACGCGCACGAAATCATCGGCGCCGCGCAGCGTGTTGTCGCCAGCCGCGCCGTTCTTCAGAAAGCCTTTGCGGACCATCGGGTAGGCGACTCGCGTACGCGAATACACCCGATCCGGGAACGCCGCGATCATCGGCGAGGGCGCCGGATCCTTCGACGACGGCAGTGCTTTGACGAAGCGACCGCCTTGGGTGAGCGCCGAGATCATCCCCCAATGCGTCGCCGTCGAAATAGTCTGCCCTTCGACCGCCGCCGCGGCGACGTTGGGAAGCAGAGCCGCGCCGAGCGCCGCCGTGGAACCGGCGACGAACGTGCTCCGTGAGATGGTGCCCGTTTCACGGTCGTCCGCAAGATTCTTTTCCATGTTCGCCCTCAGCTTCTCATTTCGCATGGGTTTGTAAGTACTGCGTTATCAGCGCAGCCTGATCGGGTCGCAGTGCTGCGTTCTTCGTCATCGAGGTGACGATCGCGGGCCATTGGTTGGCGGTGAACTCGGTCGTCTTATGAAGCGCGTGACACGCGCTGCAGCGCGTGGCGTACAGAGCGTGGGCTTGCGTCCAAACCACGGTTTGATCGGCGCTCAGTGCACTCGCCGCTACGAATCCGGTAAGCTCGACCTTGTGCCAGACATTGCCGTAGTCGTCTTTTGCCGACGAGACGATCTTGGTGTGCGCGCCGGCGGCCAGCGTCGCCAACACAATGCGCTGACCTTGTGCCAAGACCAAAGTCTGGTCGTCATCCTGCTGCGACCATGCGGCGATCATGAACGGCTGATACCCGCCCTTCGCCAGACCAACCGCCGTCAGCGGCGCTCCCGGCGTGAGCTTGCCGACCGCGTGCCCCCCGGCCGCGGCAAAGATCGGCGTAGCCCGAAGCGCATACAGCACCTTCGCCGGCTGGCTGTTCACGGGAAACGCCTGCAGCGCGAGCACGAGCCCGGCGAGTGAGCCGAAGACGGCGAGGCCCGAACGTCTCATGATCCTGATGCCTTTCGCAGACGCCCGGAAGGTCCGACCTGCCCAGTGCATCGCCTGACTGCAGGCAGCCACGCCGGTCACTATCCTGACAACCTTAAGAAAATTTAAGGTTGAACTCGAAATGTTCCCTCAGCATTGCGATTCCATGTCCGATTCGTGAACGGCGGGGGGAATGCAAGCTGCCGACCCCTCCGATTTCCACGGGTGAGAAACGGAGCAATGCATGCCTTCTTCAAGCACGACACACGCGGTCGATGAGGCCGCGACACGGGTCCCGCGCGCCCTGGCCTTTCGTCTCGATGCCCTGCCACTCGAATGGCACAACGGCGTCCTCACGGTCGGGCTCGCCGACCCCGGCGCTGCGGAGGTTCTCGATGAGCTGCGCAGCGCGACGCGGCTGGCCATTCGTCCCGTCCAACTCGCGCGCTCGGCCATCCGCGAACGCCTGCGCATCGTCTACGGAGAACTCGAGGCACCCAAGAGTCGCGACGATGGCTCAACGATCAGCGCCGTCGACCGGCTCTTCGCTCGCGCCGCCGGCGCCCACGCGAGCGACGTCCACATCGAGCCGGTCGGGCGTGGCGGCCGGATCCGTTTCCGGATCGACGGGCTGCTCCAGGAAATCGAACGCGTCTCACCCGAGGCGTACGCGCCATTGGTCTCGCGCGTAAAACTCCTGGCAGGGATCGATATCGCCGAGAAGCGCGTTCCGCAAGATGGCCGCTACACGATCCGCATCGAGCAGCGCGAAATCGATGCACGCGTTTCATCGGTTGCGGCAGCCGACGGTGAAAAGCTCGTGGTTCGCCTGCTCGACCGGCGAGCGCACCTCCCCGAGCTTGCCCGTTTGGGAATGGCGCCTTCGATGCGCGTGCAGTATCAACGTCTGGCACGCGCCCCCTGGGGGTTCCTCGTCGTTGCCGGTCCGACGGGAAGCGGAAAGACGACGACGCTCTACGCGTCGTTGAGCGAACTCGACTCGGCGCGCCTCAACGTGTGTTCGGTTGAAGATCCCATCGAAATGCAGCTCGCCGGCGTGACCCAGGTTCAGGTCAATGCGAAGGCTGGCGTGACGTTCGCCGTGTCATTGCGCGCGTTCATGCGTCAAGATCCGAATGTCGTCATGATCGGCGAGATGCGTGACGGGGAAACCGCGGCCGTCGCCGTCTCCGCCGCGCTTGCCGGCCAACTCGTCTTCACGACCTTGCACGCTAACGATGCGCCGCGCACCATCGAACGCCTGGTCGACCTCGGCGTCCCGCGCCACGCGTTGGCAGCCGGTTTGAGCGCCGTCGTCGCCCAGCGGCTCGTGCGAACGCTCTGCACGGCGTGCCGCCGCAGTGCGCCGATCCCCACCGCGTATCGGGCCTTTGCTCCGGACGCGGACCGCCACTGGTTCGAGGCCGTCGGCTGCCGGGTCTGTGCAAATACCGGGTTTCTCGGGCGAACGGCAGTCTATGAACTGCTCGAAGTCGACGACATCCTCCGCGAAGCGATCGTCGCCGGATCGTCCAGCTCGGCACTCGCCCGGCTCGGGACGCAGAGTGGCTACGTTCCGATGTTTGCCGACGGTCTTCACAAAGTCAGCAGCGGCCTCACGTCGTTCGATGAACTGACCCGAGTTGTTGCGCCGGGCGGTGCGACATGAACGAACTCGAAATCGTCCGCATCCACGACATGCTTCGCAATGCGCGGGCGCGGGGAGCGTCCGACGTCCATTTCGGCGGCACCGACCGCGCCGTCATTCGCATCGATGGGAGCCTGATCGCGCTCGAGGAGCCGAACATCTCGGAGGCAACACTCAACGAGTTCTGCGAATCGACGATGAACCCGGCCGCGCTCGAGCGCCTGCGGAATCGCGGGACCGCTGACGGCACGCTACGCAGTGAAAGCGGCGCAAACCGCATCCATGCATTTCGGCATATCGGCGGGATTCGCGTCGTCGTTCGCCTTCTCCCGACAATCGTCCCGACACTCGAATCGCTTCACTTACCGGCCGTTCTGGGAGCGCTCGCGGGAAGTCCCTCGGGTTTGCTCCTCTTCTCCGGACCGGCAGGCTCCGGCAAGACGACCGCGTTGGCGGCGACTATCGATCGGATCAATCGGACCCAAGCCCGCACGGTCGTAACGGTCGAGGACCCCGTCGAGTACGTGCACGCGCCGATTCGCTCGATCGTCACGCACTGCGAGATCGGCCGGGATGTCAGCGACTATGCGGAGGCCGTCCGCGGCTTCATGCGAGCCGATCCGAACGTCATTTCCATCGGCGAGATGCGCGATGCAGAAACGATGGAGGCGGCGCTGGCGGCCGCAGAAACCGGTCATCTCGTGCTCGCGACCTTGCATACGAGCGATGCCCCGCAGACGATCGACCGGATTCTGGACGGGTTCCCAGGCGGGCGGCAAACGCAGGTCCGAACCCAACTCGCCGCGGCGCTTCTCGCCGTGTTCGGACTGCGACTCGTCCCACTCGCGAAGGGCAGCGGACGCACCACTGCGGCCGAGATCATGATCGCCAGCGACGCCGTCCGGGCGTTGGTGCGCGACGGCAAGACACACCAGCTTCGCAACACGATCGCGACCGCGCGAAGCGCCGGGATGCAGACCCTCGAATCGCACCTCAGCGAACTCGTCGTTCACGGAACCATCACGGCCGACGCCGCGCGTTCGGTTGCCAACCGGCCCCAGGATGTTCAGGCCCTCCATCGGGAGGCCGTCTAGTGGCGCTCGACTTCCGTTATCGCGCGCGCACATCGGCCGGTGAGATCGTTGCCGGCAGTATGCGCGCGAGAGATCGCAACTCTGCCCTCGCAGCCCTGCGTTCGCGCGCCCTCTTCGTCACCTCCGTCGTCGCGGAGACACGGGTCCGCCGATCGTTGACGGACGCCCTCTCAATCGGGAATGCGCGACGGTCGGCGCTGCTCACCTTTTTCCGTTCCCTGGCAACGTTGCTGCGCGCCGGCGTAGCCATGCGTCGCGCCCTCACGGTGACGATCGAACGCTGCGCCGATCCCGGGTTGCGCGAAGCCCTGCGTTCGGTGGTCGCGGACCTGGAAGGCGGTCTGTCTCTCAGCGATGCGATGACCATGCGCCCTCGCATCTTTCTCCCGCTTCAGGTTTCCATGATCCGGGCTGGGGAGCGAGGCGGAATTCTCGATGACGTGGTCGAGCGGATCGCCGTTCTCCTCGAACGTGACGCGGCGTTGCTGAAGAAACTCCGTTCGGCGCTCGCCTATCCAGCCATCGTACTCACCGCGGCGGCCGCGCTAGTTGTGTTCCTGGTCGTCCGCATCGTGCCGATGTTCGCCGCCATGTTTGCGAGCTTCAACGTCGACACCCCCACGCCGACTCGTGTGCTGATGTCGCTCTCCGAGGGCTTGCGATCTCCATTGTTCTGGCTGAGCGCCTGTGGTGCGGTCGCGGCACTTGCCATCGGGGCCTATCGCCTCGGCCGCACATCGCGCGGCGGACTCTTCCTCGACCGCTGCCGGTTTCGTGTGCCCGTGCTCGGGGCGCTGGCTCGAAAAGCCGTTCTTGCGCGCGTTGCGCGGATGCTTGGGACACTCGTCCATTCCGGCGTCGATCTGCTAGCCGCGATCGAAGCCGTCGCACCGGTTGCCGGCAGCCCGCTCTATCGCGCGACACTGCTCGCTTGCGGCGTTCGCCTGCGCGCCGGCGAACCGCTCAGCGCACCGCTCGCCGAAACGACGGCCTTCGATCCACTTTTCTTGGCGTTGGTCCAGGTCGGTGAGGAAACCGGCTCGCTCGACGACATGCTGGTCAAAGCGGCCGAATATTTCGAGGGCGATATCGAAGCCGCACTCGCCGTTCTGAGCGCGACCATCGAACCCGCGCTCGTCATCGTCCTCGGAGCGATCGTCGGTACGATCGTCTTTTCCGTCTTTCTTCCCCTCTATTCGCTAATCGGGAGTCTAGCGAAATGATCGTCGATACGCCGCTATCCGCCTATCTGGCCGATCCCACGGAATTTAACCGTGACGCACTCGTAGCTGCTCACTACGGAATGTGCCGCCGGGGCGCCCGGAAGTTCCGCCGAGCAGGCACCGATCTGGCCGATCTCGAGCAAGTTGCCGTGCTCGGTCTCCTCAAGGCGATCCGCTATTTCCGGACGGAGCTTCAGACCCCGTTCGAGGCGTACGCCTGGATCATGGTCGTGGGTGAGCTCATGCATTATGTCCGCGACTTCGAGCGTTCGGTCCGATTACCGCGCCGGATTCGCTCACGAGAGCGCGAGCTTCGTGCGGCCTCCGAACAACTCGCGGTGAACCTGGGCCGATACCCGTCCTCCGTCGAGCTTGCAACCCATCTCGGTTTGCCGCTGCGCGAACTCGACGAGATTCGCCGGCTGGAGGGCGGCGTCATGTCACTCGACGCCGCGACGGTCCACGTCGCCACGCAGAAACTCGAAGATGAGCTGCTCCTTCGCATGGCCGTCGAGGCGCTTCCAGAGCGCGAGCGTCGCATCATCCGCGGCACGTTCGAGGAGGGACTCACGCAGTCGGAGCTCGGTCTGCGCTTGGGCGTAACGCAGAGTCATGTCTCGAAGCTGCTCGCGCGAGCGTTATCGAGATTGCATCACGCGGTGGCATAGTCCGCGGCGGCTTCGGGCACTCGCCGCAGTGTCCCACGCAAGGAGTAGCCGTGAAAGTAGACTCGCACCGGCGGCGCCGCCGGCAAGCCGGCTTTACGTTGATCGAGTTGATGATCGTCGTCGCGATCATCGCAATCCTCGCCGGAATCTTGATTCCGAACTTCGTCAACGCCCGCGCGCAGGCGCAAACATCCGCCTGCGAATCCAATCTCCGTTCGATCGCGACCGCGATGGAGCTCGCGTATTCGGACAACCAGCAATATCCCTACGGTGCGGTCCCCGATGCGCTCACGGTCAACAACGTCGCTTATCTCAGCAGCAGCCCACGAGACCCCGCCGATCCCAACAACGGCAAGTACACGATCGTCCAGGAAAATTCGGCGGCCGCCGGCCAGGGCTACGTCATCGTTTGCCCGGGGACGCATACATCGTCCACGCTGCAGAAGCTGACCGGCGACGGCACCGATCAGCAATGCGGCGCAAACTGCGCGGCAAAGACGATTCAATACACCTCCGGAATCGGGCTGACGGTCAAATGATCGATCCGCTCGCCGCTGTCGCGAGCGCGATCGCGACGGGCTCGCCCGCTGCGATCGCCGCCGTGTTCGCTGCGGGGGCGCTCTCGAGCTTCGGTCCGTGCGTCGCCCCGCGCTATCTCGCCATCGCCGGTTACTCGACGGGGGCTAGGAGGCCCGTGAACGCAACGCTGTCTTTTGTGGTGGGGTTGGTCCTCGCCTACGCCCTCATCGGACTCGCGGCCGGATGGTTGGGATCGATGAGGTCGCTTGCCGGATTCATCGATGCCGGCATGGGTGTCGTCCTCGTCGTCGCGGGGATCGTCATGATCTGGCGAGCCGAACCCCAGACGTCTCATTTGTGCGCACATGAACCGGGCCGCCCCCTCCCGCAAAGTGCACCGTTCTTGCTGGGTGCGGCGAGCGCATTGGTCGTGTCGCCGTGCTGCACGCCGATACTCGCCGCGATCGTCGCGACGGCCTCGGCGCTGGGTAGGCCGGTTGCCGGAGCCGGACTCCTGGCCTGCTTTGCGCTGGGCCACGCCGTCCCACTGCTCGTGACCGGGTCGCTCGGTGCGGTCGTTCGTCGCCTGCATCTCCCCGGTGCGCTCGCCCAGTGCCCGGCAATCATCGGGGGAGCCTTGCTCGTCGGGTTGGGCGCGTTCTATGGAACGCTCGCATGACGCCGCTCTCGCGGACGCGGCGCTTGCTCGTCGCCCTCATCTCCGTCATCGCGAGTGCCTTCATCTTCCGGGCACAGGTCGCCGAAGCGCTCGTCTCGCGCGGCGACGATCAACTCCGCTTCGGCGATCGGCGGTCGGCCGCCGTCTATTACCAGCGGGCGTTACATCTTCACCCGCAGAGCGTCATCGCTGCGGACCGGCTCGCGTTCACGATGGTGATGGAACATGACCGGTCATCGGTTTCGCGGGGACTGGCCGTCGCAACGATGGGGCTGGCGTACGATTCGACGAACCTGACGCTGCTTGCGGATCGCGCCTTCGCCGAAATGCGCCTCGGCCAAACCCATGCCGCCGCCTTGGATTTTGCTCGCGCCGGCAAACTCGGACACGACGCCCGCTACGCGAGCTTCGCAGCGCGGCTGGCACTCAAGAGCGGCGATCATGTCCTCGCAAAGCGCGAAGCAACTCAAGCCTTGCGCGATGACCCGACGTTTGCGCCGGCGCGGCTGCTCCGCAAACGGATACTGCGATGAGACCGTTGCTTCCCACGCTTCCCGCATGGCGCTCGCGTGCGGCGACGCTCCCACTGGGTATCGATATCGGCACGACGCGCGTGCGAATAGCCCTGCTCGAACCGAGCGCGGACGGCGCGGCGCTGGTCGCCGTCGCAGCCCGCGAACGCGCCGACGACCCCAGCGAGAGTCTGCGGGACGCACTGGCCGAACTCGGGACGCACGAACGGCGCTGTGTTCTCAGTATAGCCGAGCCCGAGGGGCTCATCCGCTCGATCGTTTTTCCGCCGATGCCGGCCCGTGAGCGGGCACTAGCGGCACAGTACGAGGCAGATCGCTTCATTTCAAGGGAGGAGCCAATCGTGGTTCGCCTCTTTCCCCTCGCCGATCCAGCGCGCTTTGCGCTCGGGATCGCGCGTCGCAGCGCGCTGGTCGGACGAACCACTCTGGCAAAGCAGCTTGGCCTTCAGTGTGTCGCCATCGACAATGCGGCCTTCGCGTTCGAGCGCCTGGCCCAACCCGGCGATGCGATTCTCGATATCGGCGAACTTGCCACAACCCTCTACCTCTTCGGTGATGTTCTGCCCGGCGTCCAACGATTCGATACCGGCGGGCGGCGTCTCACACAAGCCCTAGCCGAATCACTCGCGATCGACTACGCGACGGCCGACCGGCGCAAACGGGCGCTCGGACTTTCCGGAGCCGCATCGTATACCACGGGAGCGCTGATCGAAGCACTATCGGCCGCGATCATCACCGCCCGCGCTCGAGGCCTTCAGATCGAACGGCTACTGGTCGCCGGCAACGGCGCCCGGCTGCGGGAACTCCTGGCATCGATCGCGGCGGCAACGGCAATCAAGACCATACCCTTGGATCGCCTACCCGTTGCCTGCGAGACCCTGCCCGCCAACGTCGTTCGCGCAGAGCTACCCGATTGGGCGCTGGCCATTGCCCTGGCCCTACGAGGAGCGCCATGAGGATCCGATTCGACCATCGTCCTCAACGTTCGATCGATGTGTTCACGTTCGCGATCCGGTCGTTTCCGATCGACGCGCTGCGATCGAGCGCGTCGGTAGCCCTGCTTGGTACGGTCGTCCTCATCGCATCGCTCACGCTGGTCACATTGTGGCGAGTACATTCGGCGGCAGATGCCTTACAAGCCGATCTGATTCGACTCGCGCAAACGGAAGCTGACGCGGCGGAACCAAAACGCATCAGCGCCCGAGTTCGCTCCATGCGCGGCCTGATTGCCGAACTGATCGTAGCCCGAAGGTCCGGCGACGACGCAGCGGACGAACTCGCTCGGCTGGGGAATCTCATCCCGCCGGGCGCGTGGATAGCGGCGTTGCGCCGAGACGGTACGTCCTTCATCGTTGACGGCGGAGCGAAGCGCGTCGATACCGTGAGCGCAGAGATCCTATCGCTAGCCACCGGCCACGCTCGAGCCGAGTTGATCTCGCTCATCGATGCCGGGATTACGGCTACGATCTCCGACGTTCGCTATACCGTCAGAATCGACGAACGATGAAACATCTCGATCGCATCGCCTGGACGGCGAGCCTCGTCATCGCCATACTGGGCTATGCAGCGCTCTACCGGCCGTTAGCACAACACGTCGCGAACATCGAGACCGAACGCGAGATGACCGCGCTGGCCGTGGATCGAAACCTGGCCATCGTTCGGGATCGAGCAGCGCTCATCCGCGGCATCGGTTCTGCGAAAGCCCAACTCGCCGGCGTCGACCTCGCCAGCGACGTGCCGCAGTCGGTCGCGATCTTCATTCAGGAAGCCGCACGCCGGGGCGCGGTCGAGGGCGTACACATCGTCAGCGTCGATGCGCGTCCGCCGGTGCACGGCTCGCCGTCCGCTACGGCACGACTCGCTCCCGCCGCCGACATGAGCTCGACACCGATCGATCTTTCGATCGAAGGATCGTACGCCCATGTTCTTTCAGAGCTACGCCATCTCTCACACGAACGAGTCGCCGCGCACGTCCAACTGCTTTCCATTGAGCGAGGCGTTGACGCGAAGCACCCGGACGCGCCGTCACTCAACGCCCGCGTCCACGTCGATCTCCTTCATCACGGGACCATAGGAGCAGATCATGCTACCCATTCGTGATGGGACGCGGCGCGTGTGCTCGGTGCTGGCACTTGCATCGCTTGCGGCCGGGATCGCTTCCATGCCGCGTAACGCGCGAAGCGCCGCCTCCGTGCCGGGCGCTCCCGTGATCGGGATACCCCTGACTCCCCCGCGGGACCCCGTGCCCGTTCTCATTCGCAGAAACCCGTTTGTCGGCGGTTCAGTGCCCGCGTCGTCGCCAAGCTCCCTACCAGGCATGGGCACACTTTCGCGAACTGATTTTGTACCTGCCGGCGCCACTTCACTACCCACCGTGACAGCGATCGCGGTTGGGGAGCGCCCAACGGCCGTCGTGCAGCAGGACGGCACTTCGCGCATTCATACCGTCGGGGACCACGTCGCAGGTCACGTCATCGTCTCGATCTCCCTCGACGGCGTTCGCCTTGACGATGGACGTCTGCTCGGCATCGGAGCCGCAGCGCGGCCGGGTCCGGCCGACTCCGCCGATTTCTATCCACGCAGCCAGCTCGGAGTTCACGCGCTGCCAGCCCTTCGCGGAGATCATCCATGAAATACTTGCTCGCCGTAACGCTTCTTGCCACCCATCTGCTCGGCTTTCCAGGTGCGATGGCTTCGGAGCCCCACTTTTCGTTCGAGGCGCGCGATTCCGATCTCAGCGACGTCATCCGTTTGTTGGCCGTCCAGTCCGGGGTCAATCTCGTCCCGGACGAGTCCATCAAGCCCGAACGCGTTTCGCTCCGGCTCCACGAAGTGACCCTGCACGAAGCGCTCGATACGCTGCGCGAGGCGTACGGTCTGGAAACGCATCGGATGGGCCGCATCGTGATCGTCGGCACGGCTGCGGCCATGAATCGTCGCTATCCCGGGGACGATCCGCAGGGCGGCACGACGACGGTAACGCTATTGCCCCCGCGCGGTAGCCTCGAAGATGCTCGCGCCGCCCTCGTCGATTCTCTCCCGCCCGGAACGGTCATCGTGGCGAATAGGCATGCGGGATCGCTCGTCGTTACCGCGAGCAGCGCAACCGTTGCGCATGCGCGCTCCCTCTTGGCGGCCTTCGCTCCGGCGGCATCGGTCGCATCGATTCAAACCGTGAGCGTTCCGCTTCGCAATCTTCGAGCATCGGACGCCGTGAAGATCCTCAAGGGGGCGCTGCCGGACAATACGCTCATCCCTGACGATCGCCAGAACAGCGTCGTGATCAGCGGCGACCCGGCTCTAGCCGACCAAGCGCGCGCTTTGCTCGCGGCAATCGATAATCCGGGCAAGCAAGTGATGTTCGAGGTCAGGGTCGTTGACGTTCAACCGATCAACGACTCCTCCAACGTCGGTCTTCAATTCGGCGGGGCGAGCTACGGCGCCGGCGCGCTCGGACAGTTTCCCTACACGCTGACTCGCAGCTCCGTCGCCGTCAACGCCCAGCTCAACACGCTCATTCAGTCGGGTCGTGCGTCGATTCTCGCACAACCTCGAATCGCAACGATCAATAATCACGAAGCCACGTTACTCGTCGGTGAAACCTATCCCGTGGTCACGGTCAATCTGCAAACCGGGTTTCCATCCGTGACGAACATCGATGTCGGCGTAAAGCTTCGGCTGACGCCTTCGATCGGAGCCGACGGCATGATCACTGCCGAGTTCCACCCCGAGTTTAGTCAGATCACCGGCTTCAACGCGACGTTTCCGATCGTCTCGAACCGGCGCGTCGACTCAACGCTGCGGCTGCATGACGGTGAAACGATCGTCCTGGGCGGCCTGTTCTCCGACATCGACTCGGAAACGATTACGAAGTTTCCGTTGCTGGGCGATATTCCCGGGCTCGGCACGTTCTTCCGAAACAAGGAAAGAACCCACAACAAGGACGAGGTGGTCTTCTATATCACGCCCCACATCTTCTGAACCCCGGGATTGCTTGCTCCGGCGTGCCGGAATCCGGCTCGAACTCGCACCGCACGAAGGCTACCTCTTGCGGGCGTTCCGAGAGGCCCCGCGTGCGGCGCCGCCATACTCACCGGGTGATGGACTTCAGCACGCGCGCGATTCACGCCGGGCAAGATCCCGACCCAACCACCGGGGCGACGATCGTACCGGTATATTTGACCTCGACCTACACGCAGACGGCGGTCGGTGAGAACAAGGGCTACGACTACAGCCGAACGGTGAACCCGACCCGGGTCGCACTGGAAGCACAACTCGCCGCCCTCGAAGAGGCGCGGTATGGCTCGGCGTTCGCCAGCGGCATGGCCGCCACATCGGCGATCCTCAACTTGCTCTCGGCCGGCGACCATGCGATCGTCACCGACGATCTCTACGGCGGCAGCTACCGCCTGTTCACCAAAGTGCTCGTGCGCTACGGCCTGGAATTCACGTTCGTCGATATGAGCGACCCGGCCGCGGTCCGCGCGGCCATCAAGCCGAATACGAAACTCCTCTGGATCGAGACGCCGACCAACCCGCTGCTCAAGCTCATCGACATCGCCGCCATGGTCGCGCTCAAGCCGAACGGTGCCGTGGTCGCGGTCGATAACACGTTTGCGTCGCCCTACTTGCAGTCGCCGCTCGCGCTGGGCGCCGATATCGCGATGCACTCGACCACCAAGTACATCGGCGGACACTCCGATGCCGTCGGCGGCGCGGTGCTCACCAACGACTCCGCGATCCACGATGTGGTCAAGTTCCACCAGAACGCGGTCGGCGGCGTGCCCGGTCCGATGGACGCCTGGCTCACGATGCGCGGTGCGAAGACGCTCGCCATCCGCATGCGCGAACACGAGAAGAACGCCCGCGCGATCGCCGATTTTCTCGTTTCGCGACCGGACGTCGATAAAGTCTACTACCCCGGGCTGACCACGCATCCGCAACACGAACTCGCCAAGCGCCAGATGCGCGGCTTCGGCGGGATGGTCTCGGTCACGTTGCACGGCCCCGAGGCGCGCGCGCTCGAATTCGCCAAGCGCACGAAGCTCTTCAGCCTCGCGGAGAGCCTCGGCGGCGTGGAATCGCTGCTTTGCCATCCCGCGCGCATGACCCACGGCTCGATCCCCAAGGACGAACGCGAACGGCGCGGGATCACCGACGGCCTCTTGCGCCTCTCGGTCGGCATCGAAGGCGTCGACGACCTCATCGCCGACCTGGCCGGCGCCCTCAACGCGACGCTCCCCCTCGCGCAGACCTAACCCGGCTGCGCGCCGGCGGCCTCCAACATCGCCACCATCGCGGCGTTGCCGTTGCGGCGGGCGGCGTCGAGCGGCCGATGCCCGGAGGCTTGCGTTGCGTCGACGTCGGCTCCGGCGGCGATGAGCACCGCAACGACGTCCGCGTTATCGGCCACGGCAGCGCTGTGGAGCGGCGTCACGTCCCCGTTCGTCGAGCGCCCATCCACAAATGCGCCGCGCCGCAAGAGTTCCTTGACGGCCCCGAGTTGGCCGAAGAAGGCGGCGAGGTGCAAGGGCGTCCACCCGTCGTCGGAAGTCGCTCCGACGCGCCGGCCGTCCTCTTCGCAGCGCTCGATGAGCGTTTCCAGCGCGCCGAGCGCCGCGGCCTCGAAGACGTCGAGATCGCGCTCGCGGGCGATCTTCAGCGCACCGGCACGGTCGCCGCGGTAGAGTAGTTCCATCAGTTCCGTCGGCATGTTCTACTCCCGGTCGAGAACGGCGGTCAGCGCGGGCAACGAGACGGCGTAACGATAGCCGACGTTGCGGTGATCGTCGTCGAATTCTTCGTGACGCACCTCGAGACCCAGCGCGCGCACGCGTTCGGTAAACACGCGCGCTCCGATGTCGAGCCCGTATTCGTCGCGCCGCCCGCAATCGACGTACCGCAAGCGCAGGCGCGCCAACGCATCTTTCGAGGCCGCCACGCGTTCGACCGGATCGTACGCCAGCCAGCGCGCGAACACGTCGTCGCGCAATTCGCCGGTCTTGCGGTCGAAGGGCAGATCGATCGCGAACGCGCGCGCCGCCGCCGGCGAGTAGGCGGCTCCGTAGCCGAGCATCTCCATCGCCAAATACCAGCCCCGCGGCCGCTTGTGCTTGGCCTCGAACGCCTGCACGAACGCCTCGATCGAGTCGAAGGCCTCGAGCGTGCGCTGCACCTCGGGAAACGAGATCAGATGGGCGTAGCGGAAATACGTGTCACCGCTGTGCGAGGCAAACGCCGCGAACGTACCCGGGTAGGCCATCGTCAGGTGCAACGACCCGAAGCCGCCCGACGACTTGCCGAGCACCGCGCGGCCGCCCTCGCGGGCGATCGTCCGGTAGCTCGCGTCGACGTGGTCGATCACGTCGCGGATCACGTAGCTCGCGTACGGGCCGTTGTGAACCGAATCGACGTATTGCGAACCGCCCAGGCGCGTGAACCCGTCGACCAGCACGAGGATCGCGGGGGCCATCGTCCCGGCGGCGATCAGTCGATCGATCCACTGGACGACGTTCGTCTCCCACGGACGCGCCGCGACGAGCGCGGACACGTCCCCGGTATAGCCGTGCAGGCAATACAGCACGGGATAGCGCTGGGAACCCTCGGCGTCGTAGCCCGGCGGCAGATACACGGCAACCGGCCGGTCTGAGGGGTCGCCCAGCGGGTTGCCGGCCAGCGCGGCGCTTTCGATCCGGTCGACGCGCAGCGTGCCGGCGATGCGCAAGAGATAGCTGAGGTCGTTCACCCCGCCTCCTCCGCGCTCGCGCACCGCTTCCCTTCCCAGGGTTCGTGCGTGCCGCGCGAGCAAGCCAGCAGCGATGCGCCGCCTCATCGCACTCGCGCTGCTGGTCATCGCCATGGCCTCCGCCCCCCTGGCGGCGCGCGCCGAAACATTCGCGCACGCGATGGTCGTCACGCGCGACGGCACGCCGGCGCTCGTCGTCGACGGCAAGCCGTTCTTCTTCTGGGGCGCCGCCTTCTTCTACGAACGCATCCCGCCCGAGCGCTGGCAGGCCGCGCTCGATGCGCTCCGCGCGCTCGGCTTCAACACGCTCGATCTCTACGTGCCGTGGAATTGGCACGAGCTCAGCGACGGCCGCTTCGACTTCGACGGCACGACGAACCCGCGCCGCAATCTGCGCGCGCTGCTCGCGCTGGCGCGCGCCGACGGCTTCTTCTTCATCGTGCGGCCGGGCCCGGTGATCCGCAACGAGTGGCGCAACGGCGGATACCCCGCCTGGCTCCTGGAACGCCCGGAGTACGGCATGCCGCTGCACGACGTGCTCGAAGGCCGGTACCCGGCCACCGCGACGCTGCAAAACGCGAGCGCCGATGACGCCGCGGCGCAGTGGCTTGCCAATGCCACGCACCGGCGTTACGCCCGGCGTTGGCTGACGCGTGCGCTGCGCGAGTTCGTCCCGGTCGCGGATCGGGTGATCGCCGTCGCGCTCGACGACGATCAAGCCGCGTACATCGACAACCAAACCTGGCCCGCCCCGCATCTGCAACGCTATCTGGGCTGGCTGGAAAGCGGCGTACGCGCCGTCGTCGGCCCGCAGTTGCCGGTCTTCATCAACACCTACGAGATGAAGGTCACCGCGTCGGCGCCGGTCTGGGCGATGGGGAATTGGTACCAAAGCGACGCCTACGCGATCGGCGAACACGACCGCGCCGCGCTCGAGTTCAGCACGGGGCTCCTGCAGACGCAACCGCGCTGGCCCGTCGCGATCAGCGAGTTTCAAGCCGGCTGGCTCGCGCCGCCCGAAGATCCGACTCCCCGGCCCGCCGCGCCGGAGAACACGGCGCTCGCGCTGCACACGATGCTCGACTTCGGGGCCCATGGCGTGGTCGATTTCCCGCCGCTGGACACCGTCAACCCCGACGGCTGGGAAGCGCCCTTCGCGAACGCCTCGTACGCCTGGGACGCCGCGCTCGACACGCAGTTGCGCCCGTCGCCCCGCTGGCAACCAACCGCGGATTTCGGCGCGCTCGTCGGCGCGTACGGGGCACAACTCGCCGGCGCGCACCGCGTGGCCGACGGCGCGATCGCCTATCTCACCAGCGCCTATCCGCCGTCCCGCATCGTGCAACGGGACGTCTTCCGCGTGCTGGCGGCGACGCAGGCCGCGCAGCACGCCTGCCGCACCGCACGCCTGACATGCGACCTCGTCGACCTGCGCTACGGCGGCGATACGGCGCTGGCGCGCTACCCGTTTCTGGTCGTGCCGCAGCCGGGCGTCCATGTGCCCTTCGAGCGCACCATCAGCGAACGGCTCGCGCGCTACGCCGCGCACCACCCGATCTACGCGCGCGTCCCGGCGAACGTGCAGCCCGTGGCGGGCGGACTCGCCGACGCGACCGTGTTCGCGAACGCGCTCGACGCGTTTCTCGACGTCGTCAACTACACGCAGACGCCGCGCGACGTTGTGGCGGCCACCATTCGTATCCCCGGCCGCGCGCCGTACCACATGCGGCCTTTTCACGTCGGAGCGCGCGCGACGGCGTTCGTCCCGCTCGACGGCTCGGCCCCGTTCGCCGTGCATCCGGTGCCCCCCGCAGTACCGCCGGCCGCCGTCGCCTGCGAGCTTCCGACTCCCGCGGGGATCGGCCGCCGCGAAGTCTTGCAGATGGCGACACCCGGCGGCGGATACGCCGTCGCGAGCGTCGCACTCGACGCCGGCGCACGGATCGTCGGCTATCGCGTGCGGACCGCGCGCGCGGGAGCCTGCTCGTCGAACGCTTTCACCAGCGTCGGCGGCCTTCGCGACGACGTCTTCGAACAGAACCCACCCTCGCCGACCGATCGGATCGCAAAGTACACGAACACCTTCCCGGCCGGCATGTTCAACCGCCCGTATCGCGCAGCGACGCCGGCCGGCGCGAACCCGCTCACGCTCACGTACGACGCGCCCGACGTCGTGCCGCACGGCGCCCATTTTGCGCGCACGATCGCGCTCGATGCCCGGGGCCGGCTCACGCTCGAGCTCAGCGCGACCTTTCCGAACTCGGCGATCCAACGGCTGGTCGACATCTCCTCGTTCCCGGCTACGGGCGAGGCCGTCATCGACGAACGGCCGCACGGCAACGTCCGCTTCCGCCTGCCCGACGGAAAGCATGTCGTCAGCGTGCGCTGGGAACCCGCCGGGGTGGCCGAAGTGCTGCTCGTTACGGAGCGGACCTCGACCGTGCTGCGCATCGTCGGTAGCGGGGACGGTCCTATCCGCCTGACGGTCGCCGTCGAGGATGAAGCCCCGCCGCTCGGCACGAAAGACGGTTGATCGTCGTGGGGAAATGGCGGAACTGGTAGACGCAGTCGCCTCAAAAGCGACCGAGTGTGAGCTCGTGTGGGTTCGAGTCCCACCTTCCCCACCACACACGTCAAGAGGCCGGTTTTCATGCAGCTGTTCGGCGAGGCGCCGCCTCTTAGAGCCGGTAGAGCCAGCGGAACTTCGGTGCGATCGCGTAGTTGAGTTGCACGAGTACGATGAACGTGATGCTGACGTAGGTGTTGATCGCGCATAGCGCGGCGCCGAGCGCGTAGAGCGATTGCCCGACGAAGATGCGCCGCTCGGAAGCCCTGCGCGCCGGCTCGGCATCGTCGCTGAAGAGGCCTGCGTGAATGCCGTAACTCCAACTCACGTAGTTGAGCGAGCCCAAGGCGACGATGTTGAACCAGTACACCAGCAGCGCGACGCGATACGTGATGAACTCCGAGAGCAGCGCGGTCGAAAACGGCATCGCGACCACCGCGAAGAGAAAGGCGATTTGAATCCACGCCATGCTCCGATTGGCGACTCGCACGTAACTCAAGACGGTCTGCTGCCCGACCCAGAAGATGCCCAGGGTCAGGAAGGTCAGCCCGGCCGTGATGATGTGCGGGACCAGCGGCCCGAGCGCGACCCACAGATCCGCTTCGCTATGCACCCCGCGTACGTCGGGCACGTGAATGTCCAGTACCAAGAGGGTGAAGGCGAAGGCGAAGATACCGTCGCTCAAGGCCGCGAGACGCCCGATATCACGACCGGCTAAGTCGTTGTAGAACATTGGTGCTCCATTCGCTCCGTTGCGCCCGAGCGCTGCCTTGCCGCGCCGCATCCGACAAAGCCGAGCAAGCAACCGGCAGGGCCACGAAGCGCGGCGCGGCCGCGGGCGGTTCGCGCGCGCCCGACGAAAGGGAGGAGCATCGATGAACCGTATGCGGATTTGAATCGACCGATGGAAAACCGTCCAACCCTGACGCGCGACTTCGAGCGCGAAGCCTACCGTATCGACCAGCAGATTTGGGACGTGCTGGCCCTTCGCAAGGGCGAGAGCGTGCTCTTTTGCGGCTACGGCAACGCCGACGCCTGGATCGCGCGCGCGGTCGAAATCGGCTGCGCCGTTTCCGTCATCGATTCCGACGAGGACGCGATCCGCGACCATGCCGGCGAGGGCGCGACGATTCTGCGCGGCAGCACCTCGGTGATCCCGGCGCGCGACGGCACCTTCGATATCGCCGTCGCCTTCCATTACCTGCACGAGATCGATCCGCTTTTCCACGCCAACGTGATCTCGGAACTCGCGCGCGTCGCCAAACGCGTGGCGATCGTCGAACCCGCGCCGCCGACCGATCCGATCGGCTCGCGCATCGCCGGTCTCTACTCGCGCGCCAAGCGCGAATTCGGCGCCTTCGAGAACTACCAGCCGTTGGAGTACTGGAAGAAACTCCTCAACGTCGTGAAGGCCGACGTCAGCGCCGAGGCGTTCGCGTTCACCCGCAGCCTACCCCAAGACACGGCCAGCGGAACGGTCGATCTGCTTATCGAGACGATGGCCGTCGAGGACGCGCCGGAGACGGACCTCCTCGAACTGCGGGCGTTGGCGAAGCTGCCGGGCGCGAAGCTCACGCCGCAGGCACGCTTCGTGCTCGTCGGAGCCGCTATGGGCGCGATTCCCGAACCGTCGACCGACACGATCTTTCGCGAGCTTCCGCCCGAGCCCGAACCCCCCAAAGCGCCGGCCCCGGTGGTTCCGAAGGCGATTGCCAAGACGCCGCCGCGCCCCACGACCTATGCGATGCCCGACGAGGCCGAACTTCCGCCGCTCTTGCCGCCCGGCAGTCCCGCGAGCGGCCCCGCGCCGTTCGGCCCCGGCGCTGCTGAGCCGGAGCCCCCTGCTCCGGAAAGGCGCGCTCCGCGCGTGCCCCAAGCACCCGTGGTCGCGGCCGAAGCACGAGCCCCGGAGGCAGCGTCACCGGCACCACCGCCGGCCGCCCCGCCTCCGCCGGCAGCCCCGCGCGAACCCAAGCCGTGGAAACCGCGGCAGCTCGCACCCGCCGTGACGGGCGAGGAAACCGAATTCAGTTCGGGCGGTCTGCAGCGACGCAAGGAAGAGACGTTCAGCCCGCCGTTCGGCGTGCCGTTTGCGGTGCCGGAAGACGATCCGTTTTCCGACGGCACGCCCGGCGACGAGACTCCTGCCGAGCCGGACTCAGAGGCTCCGTTCGCGTGGTCCTGGGAACCCCCGGACGAATCCACCACTCCGTAGCGCCGCAGAGGGCCGGCGCAGCGCCTCGACGGCTGCCGCGAACCGGACCAGGAGCGGATCGATCTGCTCGAGCGCAGCCGCCAGCCGCGCGAGGTCGGCCTCCGCCTTGGCGAAGTCGATCGGCAGCGGGCGTTCAGCGAGCGCGCTCAGGCGCTTGAACAGCCGCTTGGCTTCGAGATACAAACGGCGCCACGCGAGAAACAAGAGATCGAGCACCACGACCCAGGCGACAATAAACGCCCAGCGGATCGCCAACTCGAGGCTCATCATCTAAGCCGCCGGGGACTCCGACTTCTTCGAGTCGCTCGCGGCCGTCGCCGGCGTCTTCGAATCGGCCGCCGGGGCATCCGGCTTCTTGGGCTCGCCCGTCGCCGGGGACGAGCGCTTGCGCGAATCCGTCACGTAGAATCCCGAGCCGTTGAAGATGATCGGTGCCGCACTGAACACGCGTGCAACCTTTCCACCGCATGCCCCGCACGCGTCGGTATAGGTCTCGCGAAAACCGTGACGCACTTCGGTCACGTGTCCACAGGCCTGGCACTGGTAGTCGTAAAGGGGCAACGCTCAACTCCGTCTGGGTAGGGTACTCGACCCTCAGTGTACCCGGACTTAGCACTGTCGGTCAAGGACTGCTAGAAATCCTCGAGCGCCTCGGTCGTGCCGCGGTCGTATTCCGCCAGGCCTTTGAAGTGCACCAGCGAGTCGCCGAGCGCCACGTCGAGCTTCCGCCGCGTAGTCAGGCGGTCGATCAACGCGCTGAACGATCCCCCGTAGGTAGGATAGTCGAGCCGGACAACGAGCTTCGAGCGCTGGGTCTTGCGTTCGATGCGCAGATCGAGCCGGCGCCGGCACGAGAATGCGCCGACCAGCGAAAGCAGGTAGCCCTCGATATAGCCGTCGACCTCGAAGAGTTCTTCTTCGTCGCCCGGGATCGCCGAGCGAATCGCGACCTCGGCGCCCAGACGCAGGGGGGCGGTTGGGTCGATCCGGCGAGCCGAGCGGAAAAATGAGAGCCAGACGGGCCACTTCTCGACTTCACAGAGTAAGGCGAAGGCCATATCGGCCGGGGCGGACACGTCTTGCGAGCGATAGATTCCGCGCGAGCCCAGCCGGTCGAACGACGTTTGCGGCAGAGCCATTTCCGACTTTTTCGACAATGGCCGGTCGCGAGCCTGCCCCAAACACCATATCTTGGGGAAAGCAGCGCCTTCAACCCCAACCGGTAGGTGCCGAAGGGTGCCGCGCTAGGCGGCTACTTCGCCCAGAGCCGGCCGCAGGGCGGCCTTGAGCCGGGCGCGAGCCCGCGAGAGCCGCGAGCGGACCGTCCCGATCGAGATGCCGGTGCGAGCGGCGATCTCTTCGTAGCTGAGGGCCTCGACTTCGCGCATCGCGACAACGTCGCGGAAAGCTTCGGGCAGGCGCGCGACCGCCGCGCTGAACGTCTCGTTCGTGAGCCGGTCGTAGGTCATGCGAAACGGGTCGCACTCGATCGGCTGCTCGTTGCTGACGTCGACCAGTGAGTTCTGCAAGCGCGCGAGGCGCGCGTCGGCCCGCTTGCGCTTTTTGCTGTGATCGAAGAACACGTTGATCGTAATGCGATACAGCCAGGTGTAGAACGACGATTGCCCGCGAAAACGGTGCAGGTTGCGATAAATGCGCAGGAAGACTTCTTGCGTCAGGTCTTCGACATCCGAGGGGTTCACGCTGAGCTGGGTCAGGATGCGGCCGACGGTCGACTCGTACGCGCGAACGATGTCATCGAACGTCTCGCGCCGGCCGGCGTGATAGGCTTCGATCAGCCGCAGATCGCGCTCGGCGCGTTCGACCTGCTCGGGACTGTGCGGCTTGCGCGTGGTCGTCGTCGGCATTCTCGGTTCCCCCCTGTACCCGAAAGCCTACCGAATCCAACCTGGCCGGTCTGTGAGATAGCCCACGGTCAGGGGCCGATCGGGACGCTCCCCTCACCCACGCCGCGGGCGAAGCCGACCAGCGTGCGGACCCCGGTCGGCAGCGCGCCTTCGTCGAGCTTGAACTGCGGACTGTGCCCGTAGTGCACGCTCCCCAGCGCTTCGTTTCGTATCCCGAGCCGCACCAGCACGCCGGGCTTGCGCTGCGCAAAGTAGGCGAAGTCCTCGGCACCCATCGTCGGCGGAAGCTGGTGAACGACCAGGCCCAACGTTTCGCGCGCATAGGCGGCGAAATTCGCGGTCAGCACCGGCGCGTTGATCACCGGCGGATAGCCGGCGATCAAATGAACCTCGGCCCGGCACGCGTAGGCAGCCGCGATATTTTCGACGATGCGCCGGACGCGGCCAGGGAGCGCAGCGCGGACGCCGGGGTCGTGCGCGCGCAGCGTCCCGGACATCTTCACCACGTCCGCGATGACATTGTTGCGATAGCCGCCTTCGATCGTGCCGATCGTGACCACGACCGACCCGAGCGGGTCGGTCTCGCGCGCCGCGATGTTCTGCAGCCCGAGCACGATCGCCGCCGCACACGGGATCGTGTCCGTCGCCTTGTGCGGAGATGCGCCGTGACCGCCGGCCCCGCGCACGGTCAGATAGATTTCGTCGGCGGAGGCGTTGACCGGCCCCGGCGTCACCGAGATCGAGCCGGTCTCGATCCGCACGTCGACGTGCAGCATCGCGACCGCTTCGATCTTGGGTTCGTCGTCCATCACGCCGGCCTCGATCATGGGCAACGCGCCGCCCGGGCCTTCTTCGGCCGGCTGAAAGAGCAGTACGGCGTTGCCGCTGAGCGTATCGCGCCCGGCGAGCAGCTCGCGAGCGGCGCCGAGCAGCATCGCGACATGCGCGTCGTGACCGCAGGCATGCATCTTCCCGGCCACCTCGGAGGCGCAGCCCTCGCCCGACTCCTCGCCGATTGGCAGGGCGTCCATATCGGCCCGCAGCCCGACCGTGTGGCCCGGCTTCGCACCGTGAATCACCGCCACGACCCCGGTCTTGGCGACCCGCCGGTGCGCGAGGCCCAGCGCGTCGAGTTCGCGCTCGATGATGCGCGCGGTGTTCTCTTCCTCGAACCCGAGTTCGGGCCGGCGATGGATTTCGCGCCGGAGCGCGACGAGCTGCGTCGCGAGGTCGTCGGAGGAAGCAAAAACGGCGGCCATATCGACCGCCGTTTCGCGTTTGCCGTGCTCTCCTCCGCCGCACTGCGGCGACGGGCGTCAGGTCCGATAGCGCAGGAAGGCGGGGACTTCGATGTCGTCCATGTTGACCGGGGCGACTTTGTCGAAATCCAGTCCGGTGGTTCCCGAGAGGGAACGGCCCCCGCCCAGGCGCGCACCGAAGCCGGCGGCCAGCACCGTAACGCGGACCTTCCCCTGCATGTTCGGATCGATCGAGGCACCGAAGATGATCTGGGCGTCGGAGTCCACTGCACGCGCGATCATCTCGGCCGCCTCATTGACTTCGTACATCGACAGATCGAGGCCGCCGGTGATGTTGAAGATCACGCCGCGTGCGCCTTCGATCGTGGTCTCGAGCAGCGGTGAGGCGATCGCCTTCTGCGCCGCGTCGGCCGCGCGGTGCTCGCCCGAACCTTCGCCGATCCCCATCATCGCCGAGCCGGCGTCGGTCATGATCGTCTTGACGTCGGCGAAGTCGAGGTTGATGAGGCCCGGCTGCGTGATGAGATCGCTGATCCCCTGAATGCCTTGGCGCAGCACGTCGTCGGCGTACATGAAGGCCTCTTGCAGCGGCGTGCGCTTCTCGATGATCTGCAGGATGCGCTCGTTGGGGATCGTGATGAGCGTGTCGACCTTGGCCTCGAGTTCCTTGATCCCGTTCTCGGCCAGTTGCATGCGCTTGCGCCCCTCGAAGCTGAACGGCTTGGTGACGACCGCGACCGTCAGCGCGCCCGATTCGCGCGCCAGTTCCGCGACGACCGCGGCCGCGCCCGTGCCGGTGCCGCCGCCCATCCCCGCCGTGAGGAACACCAGGTCCGCCCCATCGAGGATCATCGCGAGATCTTCGCGCGATTCTTCGGCCGCTTCGCGCCCGATGTTCGGGTTTGCACCGGCACCCAGGCCGCGCGTGAGATTGTTGCCGATCTGAACCGTATTCGGTGTGCGGCAATTGCGCAGCGCCTGCACGTCGGTGTTGACGGCGTAGAAATCGACGCCTTGCAGGGCCGCATCGATCATGCGGTTGACCGCGTTGCATCCGCCGCCGCCCAGACCAATGACCTTGATCGTCGCGGCGTGATCGGGAACGAACCGTTTTGCATCAGCCATGGGGGTCCTCATCTCCTCGGGAAGTGGGAATAGGGGTTCTTCTTTACGTGTCGCTTTGCGCTGTTTTCGCATCGTATCAATTCCAGATGCTGCTGAACCAGGACCAGAATCGCGCGAACGGGCCTGTCGAAGAAGCGGTCGCGTGATGGGGTGCGCCTTCGCCGCGCGGCCCGAACAGCACGAGTCCGACCGCGGTGGCATACTCGGGCTGCTTGACGGCGTCGGTCAGACCGGCGATCGTCGAGGGAACGCCGATGCGCACCGGCAACCCGAAGAACTCGGCCGCGGTCGTATCGATGCCGCGTAGATTCGCTCCGCCGCCGGTCAAGACGATCTCGCCCAATATCTGATCGCGCGGGATATGTCCGGCGACGTTGCCCTTCACCATGCGGAAGATCTCGAGCACGCGCGGGACCACGATCGAGCGCAACTGAGCCCCCGAGACGGTACGCGTGCTGCGACCGTCGAGTGTTTTGACCGGAAAGCTCTCGCCGTCGCTCTCGTCGGCGCTCACCGCTCCCGAGCCGAAGGTGCGTTTGATCTGCTCGGCCTCGGCGAACGTCGTCTTGAGGCCTAGCGCGATGTCGTTGGTGAGGATGTTGCCGCCGACGGGGATCGTCGCCGTGTGGACGACGCCGCCGTTCGCGTAAACCGCGATGTCGGTCGTTCCGCCGCCGATGTCGAGCAGCACCACGCCGACGTGCTTCTCCTCGGGCAAGAGCGTCGCCGCGGACGAGGCCAGCGGCTCGAAGACGATCCCGGCCGGTTCAAGACCGGCGCGATGGACGCACTTGAGTACGTTCGTGATGAACGTCGAGCCGCCGGTCACGATGTGCGTGTCGACCTCGAGCCGGCCGCCGGACATGCCGACGGGATCGGTCACGCCGTCCTGACCGTCGACCGTGTACTGCCGCGGCAACGCATGGATGATCTGCCGGTCGGCCGCGAGATTGATGATCTTGGATGCGTCGACGACGCGCTTCACGTCGGCCGCGATCACTTCGCGTTCGTCGCCCGATACCGCGACGACGGCGCGGTTGTTCGTCGAGGTGACGTGTTCGCCCGTGATTCCGACGTACACGTGCGAGATGTGCACGCCGGCCATCCGTTCGGCCTTTTCGGTCGCCGCTTCGATCGACTTGACGGTCTCCTCGAGATCGGTCACCACGCCCTTGCGCATCCCGGTCGAGGGGGCCTCACCGATGCCGATGATCTCGAGGCCGTCCGGACCCGCGGCGGCAACGACCGCGCACGTCTTTGTCGTGCCGATGTCCAGGCCAGCGATGATCTCGCCCCTAGCCACGGCGGAACTTCCTCACGGACACTAGATATTGTGTGTGGGCCCGGGAATACCTACTAGCGATATGTCACGACGGGGGTGGCGGCGGCGCGCAGATCGATCGTCCGCAGCGCTCGTTTGGCCGCTTGGCGGATCGGCCCGACCAGCGCGGCCTTGGCCGTCAAATCCGCGTCATCACCGAAGAGCAGCGTCACGCCGGTTGCGTCGTTCGCGACGAGGCCGCCGTAGGCGTCGCGACCGACGGAGCGAAGCGTCACGCCGGCGCTCGCGAGTGCGACCGCATCGTGCACGAGTCCCGCGACGCCGGGGTCGGTCACCGTCGCGCCGGGTGGAGGAACGTTGCGATCGGAAGCGGCGATCTGCACGAGATCGAGTTTCGCGCAGCCGGCTTGCAACACGCGCAGATTTGCATCGATGGTAACCGGTGCCGAACCGCTCAGACACGCGCTCGGGACGCGTTCGGTGACGACGATGACGACGCTTCCCGGCGGATGCCGTTCGACGTTCGCCTGCAGCACGTACGGGATCGTTTCGATGCGCTGCGCGGCGGACCGCGCGTGAATCAGCCAGAGGTTCGTGCCGTCGGCGATCGCGGCGTGCGCGAGGACGTCGTTCGCACCCACCACCGTGCCGTCGTTGCGCACGGTCACCGACGTGACGCGGAATTGCGGCGCCGTCACGAACCCGTAGCCGAGTGCGCCCAGCGCGAGTAAGCCGATGAGCGCGAGCGCCCAGCCCACGCGAATGCGCGCCGCCAGCGACGGCTTCGAGCGCCGCCGGAGCGGCCGGGAACTCACGCCGGCGCCGGTCCCGTGAGCACGAATCGTTCGATGGCCTCGGCGACGCCGTCGTGCTCCACGTCGGCGACGACCGCATCGGCACGCGCCAGGAGTTCTGGAGGCGCCGAGCCCATCGCGACCCCGATGCCGGCCGCTTCCAAGAGCGGAAGATCGTTCCACGAATCCCCCACGGCGAGGACCGCGTCCAGCGCGACGCCGGCGCGCGCGGCGATGAAGCGCAGCGCTTCGCCCTTGTTCACTCCACGGTCGATCACTTCGACGAAGTCCGGATGGCTGCGCGTCACGTAGGCGCGGCTGCCCAGAAACGTCTTCATCACCTCGACGTAGGCCGTCGCCCGCGCGGGCTCGTCGACCAGCACGATCTTGAGCGTGGGCCGATCCGCGAAGAAGCGCTGCAGATCGGGCACGACGACCGGCTCGACCTGCGCCAAATCGGTATACCGTTTCGAGAAACGGTTGATCTCGTCGACGTAGAGCCGGTCGTCGGCATAGCACTGCGCGTGAAAGCGATCGGCTTTGGCGCGGGCGAGCACGTCGCGCGCGATGTCGAGCTGCAGCGGCGTCTGCCGCAGCGCGACCCTGCGCTCGACGTCGTAGATCGCGGCCCCTTGATAGCAGACGATCGCGCCGCTGATGCCCAGCTCGATCGCGAACGGCCGGGCAGCCGCGAACATCCGGCCGGTCACGAGCGTCGCCCGGACGCCGCGTCGGCGCGCCCGCTCGATGGCGCGCCGGACCGGTTCGTGCACCACCAGATCCTCACCCACGACGGTGCCGTCGAGGTCGAGCGCGATCAGCTCGATGCGCGACCTCACGGATCGCGCAGCAGCGCCGTGCGCGCGTGCGCCGGGAGTCCCTCGAACTCGGCGAGCGCGGCCAAGCTTTCGCGATCGGCAGCCATCCGCGCACGGCTGTTCTCCACCAGCGACATCGTGCGCGAGAAGTCCGCCAAGTGCAGTCCCGATGAAAACCGCGCGGCGCCGGAAGTCGGTAAGACATGGTTGCTGCCGGCGATGTAATCGCCCGCCGCGACCGGCGTGTCGTCGCCGACGAAGAGCGCGCCCGCGCGCCGGATATGCGGGATGAAGCGCTCCGGATCAGCGACCTGCAGCGAAAGATGCTCGGGGGCGAAGCCTTCGATCACGGCCAGGATCTCGTCGTCGCTGCGGGCATGGATGAGATACGCGCGCTCGCGCAGCACCGCGGCGACGATCGAACCGCGGCCAGTCTCGCGTGCGAAGTCACCCGCGAGCAGCGCCGCGACGGCATCGAGCAGCGGACGGTGACGCGACACGGCCGCCACCCGCGCCAGCGGATCGTGTTCGGCTTGCGCGATCAACTCGCCGGCCACGAGCGTGGGTTTCGCGTACTCGTCGGCCACAACGAGCACTTCGGAGGGTCCGGCGAGCCCGTCGATGCCGACCGCACCGAAGACCTGGCGCTTCGCTTCGGTCACGTAGACGTTGCCGGGACCGACGATCTTGTCGACCCGCGCGATCGACTGCGTACCATAGGCCAAGGCCGCGATCGCTTGCGCGCCGCCTACGGCATAGAGTTCGTCGACGCCGCACAGGGCGCAGGCATAGAGGATCGCCGGGTTCACCTCGCCCGTCTTGCCGGGCGGCGTGGTCACCACGACGCGGTCGACCCCGGCGACCTTGGCCGGGACGACGGTCATCAGCACGGACGACGGCAGCGTCGCCGTACCGCCCGGGACATAGGCGCCAATCGCATGCAAGGGCCGGACCAAGAGCGCCAAGCGCGTGCCGTCGGCGGTCCGGTAATCGAGCGCCGCCGTCTGCTGGCGCGCGTGGAATGTCTCGATCCGTTCGCGCGCCGTCTCCAAACCCGCCGCGATCGCTTCGGGCACGAGCGTGCGCGCGTGCTTGCGCGACGGAATCGCGACGCGCAGCGCATCGGCGGCGAAGTCCGGCGCATCGAAGCGCCGCGTGTAGGCGAGCAGCGCCGCGTCACCGCCGGCGCGGACGGCGGCGATGATCTCCGCGACGCGCACGCCGACCTCGGGCGCGGGATCCCAACCGCCCGCGAAGAGCGGCGCGAGCGCTACTCGGTCCGTTGCCTCGACGACGATCACCGCGGCAACTCGAGGGGCACCGGATAGGGAAGCGCGTCCAAGAGCCCTTTGGTGACCGGCCGCTTCCCGCCGCGGACGCGCGCGGCGATCGCGCGCTGCATCGGCGCACCATTCATGAGGCCGGCGAACGCTTCGGCGCGCACGCGATCTTCGAACGACACGAAGTACGCCGTGTCGCCCAGCACGGTCGGTTTCCCTGCGACGGGCCCGACCACGCGAAACCGTGGCTGCGCGTAGAGGCCGGCCACCGCGACCTTCCACGGCGCGAACGTGTACGGCCCCACGCCGAAGATCGCAAAGCGCGGCGCGCGCGTGTAGATCGACGACTTGCGGTCCGCGATGCGCGCGGCATGGCGCTCCAGATACGCGCTGACCGACGGCGGAAGCGTTGCGGTCGATTCGCCGAGCCGCGTTTGGGTCACGATCAGCGCGCGTTCGACGGGTTCGTCCGCATGCAGATCGCGCGCCTTGCGAAACGGGTACCGATACGCGTCGTCGATGTCGACGAGTTCGCCGAAACCGTTGCGCCAGCCGGCGGCGCCGGCGACCAACTCGAAGACGTCCGCGGCGTCGTGCTTGATCCCGGCGCGCCACGTGACCGGGCCGGCCGCAGGGACCTCGTCTGCCGGGGGCGCTCCCACGAAACCGACCCGAGCGTACAAGACGGCCGCGTCGACGGCCGCGCCGAACCAGCGGCGCGCATCGAGCGGCTCGAGCGCGAGTACGTCGAGCGCGATGCCCATGCGGCGCGCGCCCTCGACCAGGTCGCGGGCGACACGCGTTTTGAGGATCAGCGCGAGCCGGCTTCCGGCGGGCATCGCTTCGCGCAGCAGTTTGAGCGCCAGAAATTCCGCGACGTCGAAATTCGCCGCGCCGGTGCGCGCGTCCAGGCCGCGCAAGCGTTTGGGATTCGTGCGCGGCGGTTGGATCGCGGCCAGGCGTCCGAGCGCGTCCGCCGCGATCCACGGCGGGTTCCCGATCACCGCCAGCGGCCCCGTGCCCCGCCACGACAGCGCGCCGAAGTCGAACCGGTAGGCGTCCGCATAACAGACCTGCAGCGCCGCGTCACCCGCGGCGAGCGCCTCGAGTTGCGCGCCGTAGCGCTCGCGCTGAACTTCGATCCCGGCGAGTTCGCACTTCGCCCCGAACTGCTCGCGCGCGGCGATCAAGAACGTCCCCGCGCCGCAGGCCGGTTCCAGCACACGCGCGGGTCGCCCGCCGAGCGCAGCGAGCCGGGCGCAGACCGCTTGGGCAAGCGCAAGCGGCGTCTGAAAATCCCCGAACGCGTTCAGACGACCTCACTCATGCGGCCTCGGAGAGGCGCGCGAGCAGCGCCGTGATCGCTTCGTACTTGGTTCGGAAGCGCACCGGGTTGACCACGAAGCGCGCCGTGCTCGCCGCGATCTCTTCGACGACGACGAGGTCGTGCTCGCGCAGCGTCGTTCCGGTCGCGACCAGGTCGACGATCAGGTCGGCGAGGCCGACTAGCGGACTGAGTTCGACGGAGCCGTGCAGCGGGATCAGTTCGACCGGCAGATCGCGGTCGGCGAAGAACGTTTCGGCGGAGCGGGTGAACTTGGTCGCGACGCGCAGGAACGTCGGCAGCGGCGCGCCTTCGTGATAGCGGTCGATGCGCCGGCCGGCGACCACGAGCCGGCAGTAGCCGAAGCTCAGGTCGGCCAGTTCCGCGACGTTGCGATCGGTCTCCCAGAGCACGTCCTTGCCGACGATCCCGCAGTCGGCTGAGCCGAACTCGACATACGCGGGCACGTCGCTGGGGCGCAGCAGCAAGAGCGTCGTCCCGTCCGAGGTCGTGACGGTCAACCTGCGGCCGACGTCCTGCGGCACGTCGATCCCCGCGGCGCGCAGGCGGGCGACGGCGTCGGCGTACAGGGCCCCTTTGGGCACGGCGATCGTGAGTTGCTCGGCGGGCATCAGCGCGCCTCCGGCGACAGACGGGTGTGCGGCAGGTGGTCCGGCGGCGGCGCGCCCACCCGGATTTCGCGCTTGGTTCCGTTCTTCGCGATGACGATCCGGGGAATGTGCAGCGCGCGCGCCTCGTCGATGAGCGACCGTTCGTCGTGCGGCCCGGTCGCAAAGCGAACCACGTTTCCGGCCGAGCGTTCGTAGGCCGCGACGGAGTCCGAACCCGCGACCAGGACGTTGATCCGGTGACGCCGGCGTTCGACGTGTCTTCCACGCCGTTCCAGCGCGATGAGGACGCGTTCGATCCCCGCGGTCCAGCCGACGGCCGGGACGTCGAACCCGAAGTTCGGCAGGAGCGAATCGTAGCGGCCGCCGCCGCAGAGCGCAAAACCGATGTCGGCGACGTAGCCCTCGAAGATGAAGCCCGTGTAGTAGTCCAGATCGCGCAGCAGCGCGAGGTCGATGTAGATGCGTCCCTCGTAGCCGAGCGCGCTCGAGCGATCGAGCAGCTCATCGAGCCCGTCGAGCGCCGCGATCGACTCCGGCGTGCGGCACACGGCGCGCGCCGCCAGGACGACTTCGCGGCCGCCGCGCTTCATCGCGAAATTCACCAGTTGGTCCTGTCCCAAGGCGCGCAAGCCGACGATGTTGCGCTCCTTGATGAGCGACTTGGCCGCGAGCGCGGCATCGGGAGCCAGTTCCAGCGCCTCGAGGATGCCGTCGACGACCGCCGTGTTGTTGATATCGAACCGCGCGTCGCGCAGCCCGACGTTGTCGAGCGCCTCGATCGCCATGAAGAGCGTCTCGGCATCGGCGTCGACGCCGGACGCCCCGATCAACTCGACGCCGGCTTGGGTCAGCTCGCGCATGCGGCCTTCCTGCGGCTGGTCGTAGTAGCGGAAGACCGGCGCGATATAGGCCAGCCGCAGCGGCAGCGGCACGTCGCGCATCCGCGTCGAGACCAGCCGCGCGATCGGCGTCGTCATCTCCGGCCGCAGCGCGAGCGGCGTCGCGCGGCGGTCGTTGAAGCGAAACGACTGCTCGGTCAGTTCGTGGCCGAGGCCGCGTTCGAGCACGTCGAAGCGCTCGAACATCGGTGTCTGAACCTCTTCGTAGGCCCAGCGCCCGAAAGCCGCGCGCATGACCAGTTCGATCTCGCGTTTGCGCGCCAGTTCGTGCGGCAGCCAATCGCGAACGCCGGCCGGCAGCCTCATGGTGCGCCCTCGCGCACGTTGGCCTCGCCGACGATCGAAACCAGGCGCGACCAGACCTGCGGCGCGGCGGCGACGGTCTTGCGCAGCGAATCGCCGTTCACGTGGACGACCAGCGGCACCGGTCCGGGCCACTCGGCGAGCAGCGTCGCGAGATCGTCGATGTGATCGCGCCGCGAGACGGTCACGTGCCAGCCTGCCACGCGCGGCGGTTCCGCGCCGCGTTCGTAGCGCTGGACCTCGTTCGCCGTGACGCTCAGTTCGAGGGGCGGCTCCTCGCCTGGATTCGCGCCGCGCCGCTCGCGCAAGCGTAGCCGCCCCGTGACGATCACGATCGCGTCCTCGACGAACGAGGCTTGGAGTTGGGCGTACCCTTTGGGAAACACGACGACTTCGATCGTCCCCGACATGTCTTCGATCGTGGCGATGAGCATCTGCGTCTGGGCTTTGGTCATCGTGCGCCGCACGGCCGTCACCAGGCCCGCGACGCGCACCGGTGCGTCGTCCTCCAAGGCGCGCAAGCTCTTGATCGCGAGCGCCCCGCCGCGGGCGAGCGCCTCGGCCACGTCGGCCAGCGGATGCCCGGAGACGAAGATGCCCAGCGTCTCTTTCTCCCAGCCCAGCGCCTCGAGGGTGGTCGGCGGTGCCAGCGGGCGCAGCGCCGGCGCCAGCACCGTGGTCGCCTCGCTGCTCTCGCCGAAGAGCGAAGCCTGACCCGATTCGCGGTCGCGCGCGGACCGGTTCGCGGCGTCGAGCGCCGAGTCGAGCGCGTCCAGGAGCTGCGCGCGGTTGCCCGGCAGCGTGTCGAACGCCCCGCACTTGATCAGCGCCTCGTATACCTTGCGGTTGACGGCCCGGGGATCGACGCGCTTGACGCAATCGAAGAAGTCGGCGAACGGGCCGCCGCTCTCGCGAGCAATCAGCACCGCTCGCACGGCGCCCTCGCCGACGCCTTTGACGGCCGCGAGGCCGAAGCGAATCTGCTCGCCCGCGACGGTGAAGTCGACGAGCGACGCGTTCGCATCGGGCGGCAGGACGGCGATGCCGAGCTTCTTGGCTTCTTCGATGTACTCGACGAGTTTGTCCGTCTTGTCCTTGACGGAGGTCATCAGCGCCGCGAAATATTGGAGCGGAAAGTTCGCCTTGAGATAGGCGGTCTGGTAGGCGATCCAGCCGTACGCGGCGGCGTGAGATTTGTTGAATCCATAACCGGCGAACGGCTCGACGAAAGCGAAGATGTCGGCCGCGAGTTTGCGCCCGATGCCATTTTTTTCGGCACCGTCCAAGAACTTCTCGCGGTATTCGGGGATCTTGTCGCGCTGCTTCTTGCCCATCACTTTACGCAGCTCGTCGGCTTGGCCCATCGTGAAGCCGGCGATGTCGCGCGCGATCTGCATGACCTGCTCCTGATAGCACGCGATCGAGTACGTCTCGCTCAGGATCGGCACGAGTTTGGGGTGCAGGTAGGTGGGCTTCTGTCGCCCGTGCTTGATCGCGATGTACTGCGGGATCCAGTCCATCGGGCCGGGGCGATACAGCGCGACCAGCGCGATGATGTCCTCGAGGCGCGATGGTTTGAGGTCGATGCACACGCGCCGCATGCCTTCGGACTCGAGTTGGAAGACCCCGAGCGTATCGCCGCGGCCCAGCATCTCGAAGGTCCGCTTGTCGTCATCCGGGAGGCGCGCGAGATCGAAATCGGGCTGGGTCGTGCGGCGGATCTCGTCGCTCGCCGCTTTCATGACGGTGAGGTTGCGCAGGCCCAGGAAGTCCATCTTGAGCAAGCCGACCCGCTCGACATCGCCCATCTCATACTGCGTGTTGATGTCGCCCTCGCCGAATTTGACCAGCGGGACGTGCTCGATCAGCGGGTTCTTCGAGATGACGACGCCGGCGGCGTGGGTCGAAGCATGCCGCGCCAGTCCCTCGATGGAGTTTGCCGTGTCGACCAGCCGGCGAATCTGGGGGTTCATGTCGTAGAGGTTCTTGAGTTCGCCGATCTGCTCGAGGGCGGCTTTGATCGAGAGCCCGCCCGGCCCCGAGGGGATCAGCTTCGCCACCCGGTCGACTTCGGGCAGCGGCACCGCCAGCGCCCGGCCCGCATCGCGAATCGCCGCGCGCGCCGCCATCGTTCCGAAGGTCACGATCTGCGCGACCCGGTCCTGGCCGTATTTTTGGGTGACGTAGGCGATGACCTCATCGCGCCGCTCGACGCAGAAGTCGGTATCGATATCGGGCATCGAGATACGTTCGGGGTTGAGAAAGCGCTCGAAGATCAGGCCGAACTTGATCGGGTCGAGGTCGGTGATCTTTAGCGTATACGCCACCAGCGAGCCGACCGCCGAACCGCGCCCGGGCCCCACCGGGATGTCCCGGTCGCGCGCGTACTTGATAAAGTCCCAGACGATCAGGAAATACGAGCTAAACCCCATCTCGATGATCACGCGCAGTTCGTAAGCCAGCCGCTCGCGCAGCTCCGCATCGTGCGCCGCGCGCTCCTCGCCGTACCGCTCCACCAGCCCCGCCTCGCACAACTCGCGCAGATACTCATCCGCATTCGTCGTGGCCGTGTCAGCAACGGTGCTCGCGGCGGGATCAAACAGGAGTTGCAGGGCCGCGGCGCCGCCGGCGGCTGCATCGGCTTCCGCCGTTTTTCCCGCGGCGTGCCATCCGGCGGGCACCGGGTAATCCGGCAAATAGAAGACCTTTTCCGGGATCTTGATGTCGATGCGCTTGACGATCTCGAGGGTGTTGTCGCAGGCTTCCGGTACGTCGGCGAAGAGTCGGCGCATCTCGGTCGCGGACTTGACGTAGAACTGGTCCGAGAAGAACTTCATGCGCGACGTGTCGGCGACCGTCTTTCCGGTCCCGATGCAGAGCAGGACGTCGTGCGCTTGCGCGTCGCCGCGCGCGAGATAGTGCGAATCGTTGGTGGCGACCAGCGGCAGCGAGAGTTCGCGGGCGATCGAGATCAAGCCGGTGTTGATGACGTCTTCTTCCGGCATCCCGTGGCGCATGATCTCGATGTAGAACCGGTCGCCGAAGATGTCGCGGAACATCTTCGCATTGCCGAGCGCCGTCGCGCGATCGTTCTTGAGCAACGGCGCGGCGCACAGCGAGGACATGCAGCCCGAGAGCACGATCAAGCCGGCGTTGTGCTGCGCGAGCAGATCCATGTCGATCCGCGGCTTGTAGTAATAGCCTTCCAAAAAGCCCTTGGACACGAGCGCCGTGAGGTTTTTGTACCCTTCGTCGCTGGCCGCCAGCAGCGTGACGTGGGCCTCGTCGCGCACGGTCCGGTCGAAGCGGCCCCGCGGCGCGATGTAGGCCTCACAGCCGATGATCGGCACGAGCGAATACTTCCGCGCCGTATCGTAGAAATCGACCGCGCCGAACATGACCCCATGATCGGTCAGCGCGACGCCGGGCGCGCCGTCGTCCGCCGAACTCTTGCACAGGTCTTCAACGCGGCATGCGCCGTCCAGCAGCGAATATTCACTGTGGACGTGCAGGTGGACGAACGAACTCACGAACCGGCCAATTCCTATCGACGACGGGGACCCCAAGCAACAAGTATACCGTAGGAACGCACCCCCGGCCCTGCGAACGACACACATTCCAACTCGGCGAGGAGCTGACTGTTTGCCCGGATCCCGCCAGGTCGTCGACGACACCACGGCGCTGCTCGAAGAAGTAGCCTGGCTTCGCCAACGCGTCGCCCAGCTCGAGGCCGAGCGCGACGAGTACCTCCAGCAGACCTCGGAGCGGTTCGTCCTCCAGCAGGTCTTCTCGACGATGAACTCCACCCTGGAGATCGACGAGATTTTGGCGACGGTACTGCGCGGCGTGTGCGAGACGCTGCGCTTCCGGCGGGTGGTCCTCTTCGACGTTCCGGGCCCCGGGCGCGCGACGCGCCGCCTCGAAACCGACCAGCTCGGTGCGGTGATCCCTTCCCCGCGCCCCGACGATCTGCGCATGACCCGCGTGTTCGCGGCCATGGTGGCCGGCCGGATGGACTTCACGCTGGGGATCGCCGGGGACGGCGAGCACCCGCTTGCCGACACGCTTGGAACCTACTGTCTGTTGCCGCTGATCAGCCGGAACATCGTGCGCGGCGTCCTCTACGTCGATAACCCGCCCCGCTCCGAAATCACCGAAACGCAGTTGCGCACCCTGCTGGATTTCGCCGCTCAAGCGGCGATCGCGCTTGAGAACGCGCGGCTGCATGACGAGACCAGGCGCCTGCTCGAAGAGACGCAGCGCCTCGCGCTGACCGACCCCCTGACCGGCCTGTTCAACCGCCGCGCGCTGGGCGAGTTGCTGGCCCGCGAACTCACCAACGCCGAGCGCTACGGAGCGCCGCTTGCCTTCCTGATCCTCGACCTCGACGATCTCAAGAAGATCAACGATTCGCTGGGCCACGCCGCCGGCGACGACGCCCTCAAGCGGTTCGCCCGGATCGCCAAGTCGGAGGGCCGGCGCGGTGACATCGTCGCCCGGTTCGGCGGCGACGAGTTCGTGCTCGTCCTCTCCCAGACCGACCGGCACCACGCCGAACTCGCGGTCCGGCGGCTCTTCGAGCGCTTGCACGAGGCGGGGCTGCGCTGCTCGATCGGCGTCGCGATGTTCCCGGACGATAGCCGCGATGCCGCCGGGCTGCTCGGCGCGGCCGACGAGGCGCTCTACCGGGCCAAGCAGAGCGGCAAGGATAGCTGCGCCTTCTTCCGCTCGCCGAGGGCCCGCGAAGCCTGACGCTCGCTCGTTGTTTTTCCGGCGCCGGAGGACGTTTCGAGCGCTTGGTCCGACCAAGGTCCTCCCATGTTAGGCCGGGCTCGGGGTACACTACGGAGAACTCCGTCCAGGCGGGACCACCGTGTCCCCGGCGGTTGAGAACGCGAAAGCAAAGGTAGATGCCAGGAATCAAACACGACATCGTCGTCGTCGGCGGTGGTCTTGCGGGGATGCGAGCTGCCGTCGAAGCCGCGGAACGCGGCGCAGATGTTGCCATCGTCTCCAAGATGCATCCGGTCCGCAGCCACTCCGGCGCGGCTCAAGGCGGGATCAACGCCGCGCTCGGGAATCGCGAGGACGACTCGCCCGAAAACCACGCCTTCGACTGCGTGAAGGGCTCCGACTACCTGGGCGACCAGGACGCGATCGAAGCGATGACCGCCGATGCGCCCAAACAAATCGTGTGGCTGGAACATCGCGGCTGCATCTTTTCCCGGTTGCCCGACGGCCGGATCGCGCAGCGCCCCTTCGGCGGCGCCGGTTCGCCCCGCACGTGCTACTCGGCCAACGTCACGGGACTGGTCATCCTGCACACGCTCTGGGAACAGCTCGAGCGCTTCGGGGTCAAGGTCTACGAAGAGTACTTCGCGACCTCGCTGTGTACCGAGGACGGCGTCGGAGCCGGCGTCGTCGCGTACAACCTGCGCAGCGGAGAACTGGAACTGGTCACCGCGAAGGCGACGATCTTCGCGACCGGCGGTCTGGGGCGCGTCTACGCCAAGACGACCAACGGATACGCCTCGACCGGCGACGGCATGGCGATCGCGTATCGCGCCGGCATCCCGCTGATGGACATGGAATTCGTCCAGTTCCATCCGACCTCGCTCAAGGAGAACGGCGTGCTGCTCTCCGAAGCGGCCCGCGGCGAAGGCGCCTATCTGCTCAACTCGCTGGGCGAACGCTTCATGTTCAAGTACGCGCCGAACAAAGGCGAACTCGCCTCACGCGACGTCGTTTCGCGCGCCGAGTGGACGGAGATCCTCGAAGGCCGCGGCGTCGACGGGTGCGTGTTCCTCGACCTCCGCCACCTGGGCCGCGAAAAGATCCTCGAACGCCTACCGCAGATTCGCGAGCTGGCGCTGGACGCGACCGGAAAAGACGCGATCGACACGCCGATTCCGATTCTGCCGGGGATGCATTATGCCATGGGCGGCATCGAGACGGACAAGTTCGGTGCGACCCGCATCCCCGGCGTATACGCCGCGGGAGAATGTGCCTGCGTCTCGGTGCACGGCGCCAATCGCCTCGGCGGCAACTCGCTGCTGGAAACGATCGTCTTCGGGCATCGTTCGGCGGAGCACGCGGTCAATTACATCAAGTCTTCCGGGACCGTACGTACGTCCGAGCGGACGCTCGCCTCGGAAAAGGACCGGATCAAGGAATTGCTCGACCGGCCCGCGACCGGCGAGCGGCACACGAACGTCCGCAAGGCGCTCAACGCGGCGATGAGCGACCATGCCTTCATCTTCCGCGATGAAAAGACGCTCGCGGCGGGTATGAGTGCGCTACGAGACGTCCGCGAGGCGGCCCGGACCATGACCGTCTCGGACAAGTCGAAGACCTTCAATACCGACCTCGTCAATGCGCTCGAGACCGAGTTCCTGGTCGATATCGCGCAGCCGATCATGCTCGGTGCGCTCAACCGCAACGAGTCGCGCGGCGCGCAAGCCCGTACCGACTTCCCCGACCGCGACGACGAGCATTGGCTCAAACACACGCTGATGCACTTCAAAGGACACACCACCGACCCGCAGCCGGATTACTCCCGCAAGGTCACCTTCACAAAGTACGAACCGCAGGTACGCAGCTACTAATGGGCTTTATCTTAGACATATTCAGATTCGACCAGGCGACGGACGACGTTCCGCGGCGGGACCGCGTGGAGGTCGACTTGCCGGCGACGGTGACCGTGCTCGACGCGCTCGAACATGCCAAGGCGCAGACCGACGGGTCGATCAGTTTCCGGCGCTCGTGCCGCTCGGCGATCTGCGGATCGTGCTCGATGAACATCAACGGGACCACGGGACTGGCCTGCAAGACGCCCGTCTCGCAGGTGCTGCGCGAGGATAATTCGGTCGCGGTCGATCCGATGCCGAACTTCCAGCCGATGAAGGACCTCGTGGTCCACATGGACCCGTTCTGGGACAAGTACTCGCGCCTCAAGCCGTACTTGCAGCCGGCGGACAAAGACTCGGACCACGAACGCGAACGCCGCGTCTCGCCCGAGGACATGAAGAAGCTCGTCGCGGTTGCGAACTGCGTGATGTGCGCGACCTGCTATGCGTTGTGTCCCGTCGTGTCGGTCGATCCGGCCTTCGCCGGGCCGGCTGCGATCGCGTACGCGTATCGGTTCATCGAGGACGTGCGCGACGCCAAGCGCAGCGAACGCACGGCTCAGATCGCCGACGACTACCTCTGGCTGTGCGCGCACTGTTACGCCTGTTCGTACTGCCCCAAGCACGTCGATCCGCACGACGACATCATCGCCGTCAAGCGCGCGGCGATCGAAGAAGGCCAGATCAACGGACGCGGCCCGCGCCACGCCCTCGTGATCGCCAAGACGATCAAGGCGACGGGGATGCTGCACGAGACCGAGGTGATCCAAGGGACGGTCGGCCGGTTCAACATCACGGGGCTCATCAAAGTCGCGCCGTTCGGTATCCGGCTCGCGCTCGCCGGCAAAGTTCCACCGCTGTTTCTCAAGCCCGTTCCGAAAGTCGATGAAATTCGGACGATTTTCAACACTCTGGAGGCTCCGGTTTTATCATGACGACGGTTCTCGAGGCGCCCAAGCGAAAATCCAAGTCCGCGCAGATGAAGAAATACGGCTTCTTTCCGGGCTGCGTCGCCAAAGAGTCGTGTAAGGAGCTGTTCACCTCGACGCTGCTGCTGGCCGAACGGCTCGGCATCGAACTGGTCGAGCTGACGGCGGCATCGTGCTGCGGAGCCTCCGTCCTCAACGATACGAACAAGGACGTGGCGCGCGTGCTCAACGCGCGCACCTACGCCCAGGCTGAGGCGCTCGGCCTCGACGACGTGATCACGATCTGCTCGACGTGCACGGGCCACATGCGTGCGGCAAACAAAGAACTCCTCGAGAGCGAAGCGCACATGGGCCAGGCCAACGCCATCCTGGGCAAATTCGGCGCGAAGTACAACGGCGGGGTCGTCGTGCGTCATCTGCTGTGGCTGCTGATCGACGATATCGGACTCGATGCCCTCAAAGCGATGGTCGTGCGGCCGCTCAACGGGCTCAAGGTGGCGCCGTTCTACGGCTGCCACATCATCCGCCCGGAATCGGTCAACGGCTGGGAATCCGCCCGCAACCCGCATTCACTCGAAGACATCATCGTCGCGCTGGGCGGCGAAGCGATCGACTACGCCGGCAAGACCCGCTGTTGCGGCTTCCACATCCAATTGGAAAAAGACGGGACCGCTGCCGACATGGTCGGTCAGAACATGCGCATGGCCAAGGACAACGGCGCCGAGGCCGTCCTCACGCCTTGCCCGCTCTGCCATTTGGCGCTCGACGGCTATCAGGCCGATTCCGCTGCCCGCTGGGGCCGCACCAATCTCCCGACGTTCCACCTTCCGCAACTCGTCGCGTTGGCGCTAGGCGTCGATCCCTCATTGCTCGGTATGAACAAACACATCATCGGCCCGGGCCTCGTGCTCGAAGCGCACGACCTCGCCCCGGCGCATGTCGCTTAGCCGTCTCAGCTATTGCGGGATTGCTCCCGAAACCCGCCCCAGAAGATCAGCGCGGTTGCTAAGAAGCTGATGGCGATCAAAATATACGGAACGGTGAACATGCGGCTTTCTTACCCACCGGCAGGCCCAACGCCTACCGGCCGGTAGGCTTCTTTCCGGCGCGCTGCGCGCGCTCTTCGGCGGTCGGGAAGTCCTCGTCGACCAGTTCGCGGGCCCGCTCGAGCAGCGGGTGCTCTTCGTCACCGTGCTCGATGAGATTCGGTGCCGTGAAGGTCGAGCGAATCATCTGTTCTGCGGGGGTGTGTTCGTCAGCCATCGGAGGCTGCTCCAATCTCGGCGCGAAGCGCCGCGTGTACATCCTCGAATACCCCATTCCAGCGGCCGGTTTCGCGCTGACGGAAGAGCCGCATCGAGGGGTACCACGGGGAGTCGGTTCGCCCGGTGCGCCAGAGCCAGTAGCTCTCGAAACCCAGCAGCGTCCAGACGGGTGCGCCGAGCGCCCCCGCGAGATGGACGACCGAGGTATCGACGGAGATCACCAGGTCGAGCGCCGCGACCGCGCCCGCGGTATCGGCGTAATCGTGCAGCTCCGGCCCAAGCGCCTCGATGACCATTCCGCCCGGCGCGCTAGCGAGTTGTTCCTCGGCGGGGCCCTTCTGGAGTGAGACCCAGGCGATGTCCGCGAGATCCGCCAGCGCTGAAAACGCGGCTAGGCCGCAACTGCGGTAGCGATCGGACCCGTGACCGGGCGACCCCGCCCACACGATGCCGATCTTTCGCCGGCCGGGCAACGCCGCCAAACGCGCCCGGAAGCGTTCGATCCGCTCGGGATCCGCGCGCAGATACGGGACCGCGATCCCGCGCAAGAACGCATCGTCCACGCCCAGCGCAAACGCGATGCTGCCCAGCGGAACGTGGGCGTCGAACTGCGCCGCGCGCGCGGGATCGCAGCGTCCGGGGAGGATGGTGTCGATACCGCCGGCGTGCGCGAGCAGCGACTCCAGTTCCGGCGGACATTCGAGCGTGACCAGCGCGCCGCTCCGGCGTTTCACCTCGCCGAAAAAACGTGCGTGCAAGAGCAGATCGCCGACGCCTTCGTCGCGCGAGATCAACAGGCGCTTCCCGGGCATCGGCGTGCCGTCCCACTGCGGCAATCGCCCGCGATACGGATGCGCGCCGCGGTTCTTGTGGCCGCGCAGGCGCCACTCGAAGAACGGCCAGCCGCGCGCGAAATCGCCCGCCATGAGATAGCTCATCGCGAGATTGAGATGCGCTTCGGCATCTTCGGGCGCCCGCTCGATCGCCCGCTCGCCGGCAAAGATCGCCGTGTCGAGCCGGTGCAGGTGCTGGTTGACCACGTTTACGTTGGTCCAGCCGTCGGGGAAATCAGGCGCGAGTTGGGTCGCAGCGCGGAACGCTGCTTCGGCCTGCGCTATCTGGCCGCTGTCATAGAGCGTGCGCCCATAGACGATCAGCATCTGCTCATCGTGCGGATTGCGTGCCAGCACCTCGCGAGCAATGGTGTGTGCCTCGTCGAGTTCGCCGATGCTGCGCAATGAATCGGCCAGCGGCCGGCGCAAGTCATCCAAACCGGGATGGACGACGAGCATCGCTTGCAGGACGCGAATCGCCTCGTGATGCCGTCCTTGCTGATTGTGGACGACGCCGAGGTTGAGCCCGGCCAAGGGATGCCTCGGCACGGCTTCGAGCACCGCGGCGAACGCCAGGGCCGCCGCGTCGAGGCTCCAGAGACGATAGTGCAACGTGCCGATGCGCATCAACGCTTCGACGAACTGCGGGGAGTGCGCGGGGATCGCCGTGTAGTGCGCGAGCGCATCATCGTAGCGCTCGAGGGTTTCGTCGACTCGCGCGAGGTTGAAGAGCGCCGGGGCGTTCCCGGGTTCGTCCGCCAGCACCGCGCGCAGCAGCCGTTCGGCTTCGTCGAAATCGCGCCGCGCGAAGGCGATCGTGGCCAGCAGGTTGCGGGCGTCGACGTCGGCGGGATCGCCGGCCAAGACGGACCGGTACGCGCGCTCCGCGGCCGCGAGATCGCCGGCCCGTTGAGCGGCGAGCCCCTGGGCGAGGGCGCCGTGGTCTACCATCGCTCCGCCGGAGCGCTGGCCCAACTGCGGTAATACGCCGCATCTTCGATGACGGCGGCCCGCTGGGCGATGCACAGCGGGTGGAAACAATCGACCGCGAACGCGAGTTCGTCGGTCGCCGCCTTACCGATCGCCGCCTCGACCGTGCCAGGCTGCGGTCCGTGCGGCGCACCCGCGGCGTGCAGCGTCACGGATCCGGTTTCGATCCCGCGCCGGCTCATGAAGTTCCCGTTGGCGTAGTAGATGATCTCGTCGCAATCGACGCTCGAATGGTTGTATGGCGCCGGAATCGCGAGCGGATGAAAATCGAAGAGCCGCGGCGCAAACAGGATCAACGCCGCGCCCGGCGCGTCGAAGATCTGGTGCGATGACGGTGGCTGGTGGAGTTTCCCGGTGACCGGCGCGTAGTCATCGGCGTTGAAGGCGTACGGGTAAGCGTACCCGTCCCAGCCCACGACGTCGAAGGGATGGTATTCCAACGTATAGATGGCCGCGCGGCCGCGCGCGTTGATGCGTACCTCGAACTCGCCGCGCGCGTCGATCGGGTCCGGCAACTGCGGGACGCGAAAGTCGCGCTCGTAGTACGGCGCGTGCTCGGCAAGCTGCCCGAATTCGTTGCGATACTTCTTTGGAATCGTGATCGAGCCCGACGACTCGCAGACGACGAAGGTCGTCGGCGCGGCGGGGATGGTGCGGTAGGTGGTCCCCATCGGGACGATCAGATAATCGTGCGCGCGATAGGGCAGCACGCCGAAGGTCGATTCGAGCACGCCGCCGCCGCTCTGAACGAACAGGCACTCGTCGCCGCCGGCGTTGCGATAGAAGTAGGTCATCGGCGCGTCGGCGTGGGCGACCGAGATGACGACGTCGTCGTTCCCCACCAACGGCTCGCGTGACTCGATCGCGTCGCCGCGCCGCTCCTGGCGCCCCGTGAACCAGTGCCGGTTCTTGATCGGATCGTTGGGGAAGAAGCCGATCGCCGGCCGCGCCCAGGGCTTCACCTCGAGCGTCGCGGTAGGCGCGTGCAGGTGGTACGCCAGCGAATACACACTCTCGAAGCCTTTGGTCGAGATCAGTTCCTCTGCGTAGAGGCCGCCGTCGGGGTTGCGAAACTGCGTGTGTCGCGTCGGTGGCAACCGCCCGGCCCGGGCGTAGAAAGCCATGGAGCAGTGTTCCGCTCGCGGGGTCGGTCACTCCCGTCGCGAAGCGGCGCCAGGTGAATCCCCAGCGCGATGATACGGCAACCGATGTACTCGTCGCCCTCGGACGCGCGCTGCATCAAGCCGGAACGGCGACCGACGATCTCGAGCTTGCGCTGCGCGACTGCGCCGCGGCGCTCGGGGCGGAATTGCAGGTCGATTCACTGCCGACCAGCCTCACGCTCGCCGTCGGCCCGCGAAACCTGCAGCATACGGTCATCCTGCGCCTCGAACCCGGGAAGCTCGATCTGCGCAAGCTCGCGCTCTTGAACGACGTGACCCGCGGAATCCGGTTCGGCGCGCTCGAGCCGGCGCAGGCGATGGTCGAGATCGCGACCATCGACGCGACGATGAAGCCCGCGCCGGCCGGACTGACGATTCTGGGGTACGCGTTGCTCTCGTGCGGGGCCGCGGTCTTGCTCGGCGGCGGAGCGCGCGAGATCGAAGTGTCGAGCCTGATCGGGCTTGCCATCGGGAGCATTGCGGCGATCGGCGATCGCGTCGCGGCGGTCGAACGCCTCTTCGAGGTGCTGGGCGCGTTCATCGCGACGCTGGTGGTCGCCGCCTTCGCGACCTACGCCGGTGCCATCGCGCTCTACATCGCGATCATCGCGGGGATCATCGCGCTCTTGCCCGGCTACACGATCACCACGGCCCTGCACGAACTCGCCTCGCGCCACCTGATTGCGGGAACCGCCCGGCTCGGCGGTGCGCTGGTGACGCTGCTGTCGCTTGGCTGCGGCTTTGCGCTCGCGGTCGCGATCACCGGCGAGGGGTTCTTCGCCGCGCCGATCCTCTCGCCGGTCCACGCGCCGGGCGGTTGGGTGGTGCCGGCTGCGATCGCGATGGCGGTCGCGCTGGCGATCGTCTTGCACGCGCGTCCGGTCGACCTGGGCTGGATCTGCGCGTCCTGCGTGATCGCGATCGCGGCGACCCGTACGTTTGCCGGACTGCCCGGCCACCACGTGTCGGCGTTTGCCGCCGCGTTTATCGTGGGTCTGCTGGCCAATCTCGCGTCCCGCTATTTCAACATCCCGCAAGCCGTGATTCTCGTGCCCGGCATCATCGTGCTCGTTCCGGGATCGCTCAGCTACGAGAGCATCATCTACGTGTACCAAAACAACGTCACGAGCGCGCTCAACGTCGGCGTCGATGCCGGCCTTGCCGCGATTCTCATCGTAGCCGGCACGCTGCTCTCGCAGATTCTCGTCGCACCGACCCGGCCGCGCCGTTATGCCCTCTGAACCCGCGTCCTACCCGCTGGTCGGAATCAACATCGGCGGAACTACGACCAGCGTCGTCAGCGGCGCCCTCGACGGAACGATCGGCCGCCGGATCGCGCACGCGACGCGCACGCACGATCGTGATGCGTATCTCGCCGAACTCCTCGCAAGCGTTCGCGCGCTCGACCCCAATCCGCAGCGCGTCGGCGTCGCGGTCGGCGGACCGCTCGACGCGAAGCACGGCATCTTGATCGACCCGCCGCATCTGCCGCATCTGGCGAACTTCCCGCTGCGGGAGCGGTTGGAGCAGGATCTCGGCTGCCCGGTCACGCTGCACCACGATGCGGCGGCGTGCGCGCTGGCCGAACATCGCTGGGGCCCCGATGCTGGGAACCCCGGCCTCGCGTATCTCACTTGCGGGACCGGCTTCGGCATCGGCTTGGTGCTCGACGGGATCGTGCGCTACGGCAGCGATGGCCACTCGCTTGAGATCGGACATGTCCGCTTTGCGCTCGACGGTCCGCCGCTGTTCGGCAAGCCCGGCTGCTACGAGGGGTATGCGTCCGCCAAAGCCATTGGGCTGCTCTACGCGTACTTCGGCGGCGACCCGATCGACTCGGCCGCCGTCGTGGACCGCGCTGCCGCCGGCGACGAGCGAGCGCAGCTCGCGCTGCATTGGAACGTCCGCGCGGTCGCCTCGGCCTGTGCGTTGCTTGCCGACCTGCTGGCGCTCGACGTGGTCGTGCTCGGCAGCTTAGCGCTCTACCTGGGCGAGAACTGGATCGATGCCGTGCGCGAGGCCGTCGCGACGGAGGCGCTGCCGGCGAACGCGCGGCGCCTGCGCCTCCGCGCCCCGATGCCCGGGGTTCAGGATCGCTCGGGGCTTGCGGCAGCCCTGGCCGGGCCAGGTATACTGTCGACATGATCCGCTTCATCGTTCGATTGCTCATCGTGGCCGCCGCGCTCGTGGGCCTCCAGTGGCTTTGGCGCGCGCTGCGCAGCAACGTCCCGGCCGTCGACGCGGCCACGCCGCATGCAACCCCGCTGACCGGCGACCAAGTCGACGCTCTGCTCCGCTCGGCCGGCGCCGGGACGCTCACGCAGCCCTAGACTTCCACCGATCTCGCCTGCGGAGGGACCACCGCCGTGTCACGAACACGCCCGATCAGCAAGATGAAACGGCTCGAAATGGTCGTTGAAACGAGCGCCGTGCCGGCCGTCGTCGCGGTACTGGGGAAGCACGCAACCGGCTACACGATCGTCCCGAACGTCTCGGGCTTCGGCGAACACGGCGCGCGCGAGGACGACATCGTCCTGCTCGTGACGGTGACCACGACCGACCACGTCGATCCGATCCTCGACGCGATCATGCCGCTGCTCAGCGCGCGGTCGGGGATCGTCATGATCACCGACGTGACGGTGCTGCGCGCCGAGCACTTCATACCCGAAGTGCGCGCGGCCCTGACGCGCTCGACGTAAGCGCGGAAAACGGAGAAGCCCACGGACCGCGGATGCGGTCGACGTGGGCTTCTGCTCGATTAATCTGGCGGCGTCCTACTCTCGAGGGACCCTGCGGTCCGACTACCATCGGCGCTGGCGGGCTTAACTGCCGTGTTCGGTATGGGAACGGGTGGGACCCCGCCGCTATGACCGCCAGAAACTTGATCCCGCCGCGACGCCGAGCCGGAGCTCGAGGCAAGTCGCGTCGGAAAGCTGCGTAGAGAAGAACCTTCATGCACCGGTTCTGAAGACACGATCCATCAGGTGCTTGCGCACCGGAGATGATTGCGTCTTTAAAAAGTTTCCGAGCTATTAGTACCGGTCAGCTCCAGCGATTGCTCGCCTTCCACCCCCGGCCTATCAACGTGGTAGTCTACCACGGCTCTTCACCCTTGCGGGATTGAGATCTCATCTTGGAGTCAGTTTCACGCTTATATGCTTTCAGCGTTTATCTGGTCCGAACGTAGATACCCGGCTATGCTCCTGGCGGAACAACCGGTTCACCAGCGGTTCGTTCGACTCGGTCCTCTCGTACTAGAGTCGACGCTCCTCAAATCTCCAACGCCCACGGCGGATAGGGACCGAACTGTCTCACGACGTTCTGAACCCAGATCGCGTACCGCTTTAATGGGCGAACAGCCCAACCCTTGGGACCTACTACAGCCCCAGGATGCGACGATCCGACATCGAGGTGCCAAACCTCCCCGTCGATGTGGCGTTCTGCAATCTCTTGCAGCGCAGACTATACCTTCATCTCTTTCGAGATGCGTGGCGTTTTATGGTCGCGATAAATTTGCCGTCTCCGGCAGCGCTTCCATCTCTCGCACCGTGCGAGAAGTCGTTACAGGGAGAAGACATACGGCGTATTCGGTTTCCCGAACGTAGCCACGTGACGTCGTCACGATGTCCCTCTTCCCTCGGTATTGCCCCGTTTGGGGTTCCACCGATATGAGCCACGAGTTTACCCTCCGATCGCTCGGAGGGGGAGCCCTAATTGACTCTTGGGGGAGATAAGCCTGTTATCCCCAGAGTAGCTTTTATCCGATAAGCGACGGCCCTTCCATTCGGGACCGCCGGATCACTTAGCCCTGCTTTCGCACCTGCTCGGCATGTTCGCCTCGCAGTCAAGCACCCTTTTGCCTATGCACTCTAACGATCGGTTTCTGACCGATCTGAGGGTACCTTTGGGCGCCTCCGTTACTCTTTAGGAGGCGACCGCCCCAGTCAAACTGCCCACCTGACCATGTCCTGCCGCCGGATTACGGCGGCTAGTTAGAATCCCGAGATTTTCAGGGTGGTATCCCAAGGTTGACTCCCCGTAAACTAGCGTCCACGGATCATCGCCTCCCACCTATCCTGTACAGAAAATCTCAAGACCCAAGATCAGGATACAGTAAAGCTTCATGGGGTCTTTCCGTCCTGCCGCGGGTAACCAGCATCTTCACTGGTACTGCAATTTCGCCGGGCCCCCCATCGAGACAGTGCCCAAGTCGTTACTCCATTCGTGCAGGTCGGAACTTACCCGACAAGGAATTTCGCTACCTTAGGACGGTTATAGTTACCGCCGCCGTTTACTGGGGCTTCAATTCAAAGCTTCGCTTGCGCTGACCTCTCCTTTTAACCTTCCAGCACCGGGCAGGAGTCAGCCCCTATACGTCCGCTTTCGCGTTCGCAGAGACCTGTGTTTTTGTTAAACAGTCGCTTGGGCCTATTTGCTGCGACCCCCAACGGCTTTCGTCGTAAAGACTAGACCACCAGGGGCACCCCTTCTCCCTAAGTTACGGGGTTAATTTGCCGAGTTCCTTAACAGGGGTTCTCCCGTCGCCTTAGCATGCTCTGCCAGTCTACCTGTGTCGGTTTACGGTACGGGCACCTATGTCTTAACTAGAGACTTTTCTTGACAGCGTAGAGTCAGTCACTTCTGGTCCGAAGACCATCGCATTCGCTTCTCGGGGTTAGCCACACGGATTTTCCTATGTGACCCCCTACCAACTTAGACGCACACATCCATCGGTGCGCTGACCTATCTTCCTGTGTCATCCCTTCGTTTCATAGACTTCTACGAACAATGCGCACGGTCGCGGCGCTTTTGGCACAGCTCTTCGTCGCGCCGGCGCTCGCGGTCCAAAAACCGCTTCGTGCCGTCGCTCCTCGATCCTGAGCCAAAATCACTCACGAGGCTTACGCCGCGCGAGTATGCGATCGAAACTGTGAACATTATTCGGAAAAGTCTAAACAGAACGTCGGTGGTAGCCGAATATGAACGGCTTGGCCATCGCCTACGCATCTCTGCCTCGGCTTAGGACCCGACTCACCCTGAGACGATTGACGTAGCTCAGGAAACCTTAGACTTCCGGCGTGAGAGGTTCTCACTCTCATTTATCGCTACTTATACCTGCATTCGCACTTGTAGTTCGTCCAGCAGTCCTCACGGTCTGCCTTCAGCCTACGCTACAACGCTCCCCTACCGATGTATTGCTACATCCCATGGCTTCGGTTTGATGCTTGAGCCCCGTTACATTTTCGGCGCCACATCACTCGACTAGTGAGCTATTACGCACTCTTTCAAGGGTGGCTGCTTCTAAGCCAACCTCCTAGTTGTCTCTGCGACATGACTTCCTTTACCACTGAGCATCAATTGGGGACCTTAGCCGATGATCTGGGCTGTTTCCCTTTTGACAATGGAGCTTATCCCCCACTGTCTGACTGCTACGATGTTCATCTCGGTATTCGGAGTTTGATGGGGTTCGGTAACCCGGTAAGGCCCCTAGCCCTGTCAGTGCTCTACCCCCAAGACTTAAATCGTAACGCTAGTCCTCAAACTATTTCGGGGAGAACCAGCTATCTCCGAGCTCGATTGGCTTTTCACCCCTATCCACAAGTCATCCAATGTTTTTTCAACAACAACAGGTTCGGCCCTCCACATGAGTTTAATCATGCTTCAGCCTGCTCATGGATAGATCGCACGGTTTCGGGTCTACTGATACAGACAAACGCCCTATTCAGACTCGCTTTCGCTGCGGCTCCGGCTCAACACCTTAACCACGCCTGTACCACGTAACTCGCAGGTTCATTCTTCAATAGGCACGCGATCAGCCTTGCTTGCGCATGGGCCTTTCACGGTTTGTAAGCACACGGTTTCATGTTCTATTTCACTCCCCTTCGGGGGTTCTTTTCACCTTTCCCTCACGGTACTCGTTCGCTATCGGTCACCACAGAATATTTAGCCTTGGAAGATGGTCCTCCCAGTTTCAGACAGGGTTTCTCGTGCCCCGCCCTACTCAGGGACAATCGATCGAGTCTAAAAGAGTTTGTCTACGCGACTATCACGCGCTCTGGTGCGGCTTTCCAGCTGGCTTCGACTATCGATTAGATTTCTTACTCGACCCCAGGGATTCGGCCCTGAGATGATTGCCCTACAACCCCACTTCACGCAACGCCCGAACGCTTGCACGTGATTGGTTTAGGCTGTTCCCGGTTCGCTCGCCACTACTACGGGAATCTCGGTTGATGTCTGTTCCTCCGGCTACTTAGATGTTTCAGTTCACCGGGTCTGCTCCAACACGACTATGGTATTCATCGTGAGGTACGTGCCCATGACGGCACGTGGGTTGCCCCATTCGGAAATCTCGGGATCATCGCTCGTTAGCAGCTCCCCCAAGCTTATCGCAGCTTGCTACGTCCTTCATCGCCTGTGGTG
>OY969579.1:3065000-3328376 GCA_963701255.1 Vulcanimicrobiota bacterium
TCTCCACAAGCTCCATGTGGATAACGCGTGGAACGGGCGGTGGAAAGCAGGCTTCCCATTTGGCCAAATCGAGCCCTCGAGAAGGCGAGCGTTTGGCGCGACAACCCACCCTTTTGCCGGCAAGACGAGTCACGGTCTCGGGGCGCGGCTTCTCCTCACTTAGCGTATCTGTGGACTATCCCGGGGCCGATTTTTCCGGCGCCGTCGCCTCGCCGCTGCGGTAGGTCGAAAGCAGCAGCTCTTCCGTGAGGTCGGTCGGGCTGGCGAAGTTGATGTGGTAACCGTCGGGGTCCCGGTAGCTGAGTTCCCACAGGCCGTTCCCGACTTGCGGCTCGCGGATCGGCTCGAGGCCGGCCGCTCGCGCCGCATCGTAGAGTGCCAAGGCGTCACGGCAGGTGAAGTTGACGGACTGGCCCGCCCCCAGGGCCTCCGCCGGGGCGCGGCCGGCGCCGAACTCCTGCAGCATCATCGCCGCCTTCCCGATCCGGAGCCGGCACCAGCGGATCCGGCCGTCGACCACCCACTCGAGGTCGATCGCGGCCCCCAGCGTCGCGACGTAGAAATCCAGCGAGCGCAAGATGTCTCTCACACCCAAGAACGGGACCACCTCGAACACGCGGCCGGCGGCGAGCGGGGTCTTCGGCATGTCGTCTCCTTCCGGCGGCACGGCTAGCGTGCCGTATAGGTCGCGATCGATTGGGGCTGCACGAACAGCAGCAGGTAGTCGTAACCGCCGGCCTTCGAGTCCGTGCCGGACAGGTTGAAGCCGCCGAACGGGTGGACGCCGACCAGCGCCCCGGTGCACGTGCGGTTCAAGTAGAGGTTTCCGACGAAGAATTCGTCGGCCGCGCGAGCCAAACGTGCCGGATCCCGGCTATAGACCGCGCCGGTCAGCCCGAACTCGGTGTCGTTGGCAATCGCGAGCGCTTCGTCGAAATCGCGGGCTTTGATGACCGCGACGAGCGGGCCGAAGATCTCCTCTTGGGCGATCCGGGCCCGCGACGCGACATCGGCCACGATCGTCGGCTCGAAGAACCAGCCCTCGCGGTCGACCCGGCGGCCACCGGCGACGATCCGCCCTTCCCGGCCGGCGATCTCGATATACGAAGCGATCCGCTCGGCCGCTCGCTGGTTGATGACCGGTCCGACCTCGGTCGAACCGTCGCCGGGGTCGCCGATCCGCAGCGTCTTCGTTTTGGCCACGAGCTTCTCCAGAAACTCGTCGTAGACGCGGGCGTCGACGACGGCTCGCGAACACGCCGAGCACTTCTGGCCCGAGAACCCGAAGGCGGAGGCCACGACGCCGTCGACCGCGCGGTCGAGGTCGGCGTCGCCGGCGACGACGATCGCGTCCTTCCCGCCGAGCTCGGCGATGACGCGCTTGATCCACCTCTGGCCGGGACCCGTGCGGGCCGCCAGCTCGTTGATCCGCAGCCCCACGCTCTTCGACCCGGTAAAAGCGATGAAGCGCGTCCGTGGGTCGGTCACGATCGCCTCGCCGACGGTCGGGCCGTCGCCGGGAACGTAGTTGAGAACGCCCGGGGGCAGGCCGATCTCATGCATCAGCTCGACGAAGTGGGCAGCCACGACCGCGGCGTCCGGCGAGGGTTTGAGCAGGACGGTATTGCCGGTGACGATGGCGGCGCAGGTCATACCGGCCATGATCGCAAGCGCGAAATTCCACGGCGGGATGATCGCCCCGACGCCGAGCGGCAGGTAGCGCAGTTCGTTCGTCTCGGGGAGCGGCGAGGGCGTCAGCGGCGCGGGGTGCTGCAGCGCGATCGCTTCGCGCGCATAGTATTCGAGGAAGTCGATGGCCTCCGCCGTGTCGGCCTCGGCTTCGATCCACGGCTTGCCCGCTTCGAGCACGAGCAGCGCGTTGAAGTCGTCTTTGCGCGCGCGGATCGCCGCCGCGGCGCGCAGCAAGAAGCCGGCCCGGTCGGCGAACGTCGTCTTCGACCAGGTCGCGAAGCGGGCGCCGGCAACGTCGAGCGCCCGCGAGGCGGCTTCGGGGGTCGCTTCCACGACGTAGCCGATGACTTCGCCGGGCCGGGCCGGGTTCACGGACGCGGTCGTCCGCTCGCCGTCCACCGGCAGGCCGTCGACGATGAGCGGGTAGCGGCGGCCGAGTGCCCCGCGCAGCCGCGCGAGCGCGGCCTCCATCGACGCGCGGTCCGCGGGATCGGTGAAGCCGCGAATCGGTTCGTTAGCGAAGGGCGCCGCTGGGCGCTGCTCGGTCAGCATGAACGCCGGTTTCGGCGGCCTGGGGAGGGCGCCCGCTAGCAGGCTAGGTCATAGCGGGCACGGTTGCTCTTCTGCGAGAATCCTCGGCGTATGATTTACGATATTGCCGTCGTCGGCGGCGGAATCGTCGGGCTCGCCGCGTCACGCGAGCTGCTGGCGCGCTACCCGCACCTCAAGCTCGCGAACGTCGAAAAAGAAGCGATCTGGAACAAGCACCAGAGCGGCCACAACTCGGGTGTCATCCATTCGGGGATCTACTACAAGCCCGGATCGCTCAAAGCGAAGTTGTGCGTCGAAGGCCGCCATGCCGCCTGGGACTACTGCAACCGCAAGGGGATTCCGTACAAGGAAGTCGGCAAGCTGATCGTCGCCACCGAGGAGTCGGAACTGGGGCGCCTCGACGACCTCTTCGCGCGCGGCAAAGCCAACGGTCTGAGCGAGATCGAGATGGTCGATCAAGCCGGGATCGCGCAGCGCGAGCCCTATTGTCGCGGCATCCGGGCGATCTGGTCGCCGAAGACCGGGATCGTCGATTGGGCGCTGGTCGCGAACCACTACGCGGCCGACGTGAAGGAGTCCGGCGGGGATCTGTTCGTCGAGCACGAGGTCGTCGGCATCGAACGCGGCGCCGGCGTGACGCGCCTGAAGATTAGGAACGGCACCGTGATCGAAGCGCACGCCGTTATCACCTGCGCGGGTCTGTTCGCGGACAAAGTCGCCGCCATGACCGGCGGTGAACGCGACCCCAAGATCCTGCCGTTCCGCGGCGATTACCTGATCCTCAACGACAACAAGAAGTATCTCGTCAAGGGCAACATCTATCCGGTGCCGGATCCCGAGTTTCCGTTCCTGGGCGTGCACTTCACGCCGCGCATGGACGGCTCGATTTGGCTGGGCCCCAACGCCGTGCTGGCGTTTGCGCGCGAAGGCTACGACTTCTTCACGATCAACCTGACCGAGTTCTGGGACGCGCTCATGTATCCGGGCTTCCTCAAACTGGCGGTCAAGTATTGGAAGATGGGTTCGGAGGAGATGTACCGCGACCTCGTGCGCAGCGCGTACGTGAAGGCGCTGCAGCGCTACATCCCGGAACTGCGAACCGAAGACTGCCTGCCTGGACCCTCGGGCGTGCGCGCCCAAGCGATCGACGCGGACGGTTCGCTCGTCGACGACTTCGTCTTCGAGGGACACGAAGGGATCGTGCACGTGCGCAATGCGCCCTCGCCGGCGGCCACGTCCTCGCTCGCGATCGGAAAATACATCGCCGACGACGCGCAAAAGCGCTTCGATCTCAGCAAGCCGACGATCGCGGTCTAGCGATGAACAACGTCTTCGTCAACGTCGCCTGGTTGCGGGAACACCTCGACGATCCGGGGATCCGGGTCGTCGATACCCGTTCCAAGCCCCACGGCGGGGTCACCGACGACCCGACCGGAGCCGAGCAATACGCCGCCGGACACATCCCCGGTGCCGTGCATCTCGATTATGCCGCCGACGAGCTGATCGATCCGGCGACGCCCTATGCGACGCGCGTCGCGCCGCCCGAGCGCTTTGCGCGCGCCATGGCGGCCGCGGGGATCGGCGACGAGACGCTCGTTGTCGCCTACGACGACGGAAACGTCCCGTACGCCGCGCGCCTGCTGTGGATGCTCGCCTACTACGGGCACGACAACGCGAAGATTCTCGCCGGCGGATTCGCCGAATGGAAAACCTCCGGAGCTAGCGTGTCCACCGCGCCCGCCGCTTCGCGCAGCGCCGCCTTCACGCCGCGCGCGCGTCCCCAACTGCGCGCGAGCCGCGCCGAGGTGCTCGCGGTCTCAAAGGGTGAACGACCGGCCCAACTCCTCGAGACGCAACGCGATAAGACCTACGCGCAGCGCAATCGCGACATCGCCGGAGCAAAGCGCCTCTCCGGTTCGCAGTTGCTCGAAGACGCGCGCGGCGGACGGGTGGCGAGCCCCGAACGGCTGGCCGAACTCGTCGCCAACGCTGGTATCGATCCCGGCGTGCGTACGATCGTCTCGTGCGGGAGCGGCGTCTCCGCTTCGGGCTCCTGGGTCGCCCTGCGCACCGCCGGCTTCCGCGACGTTGCCGTCTACGACGGCTCATGGCTGGAGTGGGACCACGACGGCTTGCCCACCGTCCCCAAACCTGGCTAGACGAAAACGCGACGGCGTTTGATTAGTTGATCGCTTGCGCCGGAGTTAACGTGATGTTGAACATCCAGTCGATGCCGAATTTGTCTGTGCACTGACCGAACTTCGCACCCCAGAACATCTCGGTGAGCGGCGTTTCGACGGCACCTTCGCTCGAGAGCGCCTCGAATAGCTGCTCGCCCGCGGCGACGTCGTCGAGATTGAGCGAGAGGCTGATGTTGCCGCCCTTTTGCGGGGTGCCCGGCCTCCCGTCGGACGCCATCAGCGAGAACGTCTTCGCGTCCAGACGGGCGTGCATCACCCGGTTTTTGTGCTCCTCCGGAATCGGAAAGTCGGGATTGGGAGGCATCTCCGACCAACGCTGAAACGACGAGACCGTGGCACCAAACACCTCGGTGTAGAACTGGACCGCTTCGGCACACGTGCCGTCAAACAGCAGGTACGGAATCAAGTTCATCGGCGAGCCCTTTCGTCAGGAAGGCAGGGCCGATTCTTCCGCGCCGGTGGCATGCTAGTCCTGGGAGCCGGAGCCGCACGTTCGGTCAGAAAACGTGCCTCACTTCTCTGCTTCGCGTTGCGTGGCGGCGAATGCGGTCGCAGACGAATTCCGTGCGCGACGATTGAACGGCTCTAGATTCCGAGGTAGGCGCGTTTGACTTTGGGGTCGTCGAGCAGTTCTGACGAGGGACCTTGTAGCGTAATGCGGCCGGTTTCGAGGACGTATGCGCGTTGCGAGAATTCCAGCGCCGTCTGGACGTTCTTGTTCGACCATGAGGATCGCGACGCCGCGTTCGTGGATGGTCTTGAGGATCTCGAGCAGTTGGTCGACGAGCACCGGCGCGAGACCCAGCGACATCTCGTCGATGAGCAGCGCCTGCGGACGCGCCATGAGCGCGCGCGCGATCGCGACTTGTTGCTGCTCGCCGCCGGAGAGCCGGCCGGCCAGAAAATCGTAGCGCTCGCGCAAGCGCGGCAGCAGTTCGAGCATTTTCTCGAGGTCGGAGTCGATCTCGCGATCGTGGCGCAAGAAGGCGCCCATGCGCAGGTTCTCCTCGACCGTGAGCGCCCCGAAGAGGCGGCGCCCTTGGGGCACCTGCAGCACCCCGGCGGAGACGATCTGATCGGGCGGCTGCGAGGTCAGCTCGCGTTCGCCGAAGCGAACGTGCCCGGCGAGCACGGTGACTTGTCCGCTGATCGCTCCCAAGAGCGTCGACTTTCCCGCGCCGTTGGAACCGATGAGCGCGACGATCTCGCCCGGCGCGAGCGACAGCGAGACATCCCACAATACCTGCGTGTCGCCGTATCCGGCGCTCAGGTTCTCGACGGCCAAGGTCGCGCTGGTCGCGATCACGCGCCGTCTTCCTTGGGTTCGACGCGCCGGGCTTCGTCGGCCTCGCGCTTCATCTCCTGGAGTTGCGCTTGGCGCGCGGCGAAACGCGAACCGAGATACGCCTCGATGACGGCCGGTGAGGCGACGACTTCGTGCGGCAGGCCCTGCGCGATCAGCTTCCCTTCGGCCAGCACGACGACGGTCGTCGACACCGACATGATCGCCTTCATCAAGTGCTCGACGACGATCAGGGTCACGCCGCGCGCGGTCAGCGTGCGCAGCAGATCGAGGGCTTCGTCGACTTCCGAACTATTGAGGCCGGCCATCACCTCATCGAGCAACAGCACGTCGGGATCGAGCGCCAACGCCTTGGCGACTTCGAGCCGTTTGCGATCGGGGATCGTCAGATCGCTGGCGGGCCGGCCGGCGACGCGCGCCAGGCCGACGACCTCGAGCAGTTCCTGCGCGCGCTCGAAAGACGCGCGCGTCGAGCGTCCCCGGCCGGTGCGGCCGTACATCGCCCCGACCGCGACGTTCTCCCGCACCGAGAGGCTGGCGAACGGTTTGACGATCTGAAACGTGCGGCCGATTCCGAGCTTGCAGACGTCGTAGGTCGGGACATCGCCGATCGTCCGGTTCGCGAACACGACGCGCCCGCTGGTCGGCTTGAGCACGCCCGAGATGACGTTCATGAGCGTCGTCTTGCCGCTGCCGTTGGGTCCGATGAGGCCTACGACCGCGCCCCGCTCCACGTCGAACGAGACGTCGTCCAGCGCCCGCAGGCCGCCGAAGCGCATCCCGACGCCTTCGATCGAGAGAAACGCGCTCATACCCGGTAGACGCCCAGCGAGCGCCGGAAGCCGCGCCAGCCGCCGCGCAGGTTGAAGAGCGCAACGATCCCGCGCGGCAAGAAGATCACGACCAGCACGATCATCGCGCCGAAGAACAGCGTGTGAATCTTGATGAAATAGCGCTGCAGGATCTCGTTGATCCCCGCCAGCAACAGCGCGCCGACGAACGGCCCGGCGACCGTTCCGATGCCGCCCAGGAGCGACATCACGATCGGGAAAACGTTGCTGTCCACGGCGAAGGCGATCGACGGATCGATGAATCCGTTGGCGGGTGCGAACACCGCCCCGGCGGCGCCCGCCATCGCGCCCGCGATCGCCCAGGCAAGCACTTTATAGCGCGTCGGCGAGACGCCCAGCACGGCGGCGGCATCTTCGTTCTCGCGAATCGCAACGAACGCATAGCCGAGTTTCGAGCGCGCGATCAAAAACGTCACCGCGATGCAGACGGCCGCCACGCCCCACATCGCATAGTAGTACCAGAAGAACTGCGCTTCCGAGAATTGCTTGAGCGCGAGGCCTCCCGAACCGCCCAGGACGTCGAGGTTGGCGGCGATATCGGCCATCGCCAGCGACACGCCCAGCGTCGCGATGCCGAAGTAGTGACCGCGCAGGCGCAAGATCGGGATGCCCAGCACGACCGCGACGAGCGCGCAGACCACGATCGCGAGGAAGATCCCGGCGCCGAGGTTCGTGATGCCGTTACTGTTGAGGATCGCGCTACAGTACGTGCCGATACCGAAAAAAGCCACCTGGCCGAACGACACGTAACCCGTATAGCCGCCCAAGAGGTTCCAGCCGTACGCCAGCGCCGCGTACATCAGGATGTTGCGGAAGACGATCTCGAAATAGCCGTTGTGCAGCGCCGGGACGCCCAAGAGCGCCAGCATCGCGACGATGACCGCGATCAGAGCCGGCCGGCTCCCGGTGATCCCCGCGAGCGAGATCACGCCGTCGCGCGCCCCATGATCCCCGTCGGGCGCACGATCAAGACGATCAAGAGCACGACCAGCGCGATCGCGTCCTGCAAGCCCGAGCCGCTCAAATGCTGGCCGAGTATCGTGAGATCGAGTTGTGAGGCAAACGCTTCGACGACACCGTAGACGAGGCCGCCGATCAGCGCGCCCTGAACGGAACCCAGGCCGCCGAGCACGCAGACGACGAACGACTTGATGAGGAAGGGCTCACCCATCGTCGGGTTGATCGCATACGACAGCGAGAGCAACGCGCCGGCCGCACCGGCGAGCGCCGTGCCCAGGCCGAAGGTCACGGCGTACACATGGGCCACCTTTACGCCCGCCAATTGCGCGGCTCCCACGTCGATCGCCGTTGCGCGAATCGCCCGGCCCATGCGCGAACGGCTCAACCAGAGGTTCATCGCGCCGCCGATCGCAAGCGCGGCTAGCAGCGTCCAGAGCTTCGCCCACGTCACGGTCACCGGACCCAGCGAAAAGCTCGCTCCGGCGTAGGAAGGCGAGACGCCGCGCGTATCTCCCGTCCAGATCAGGAGCGCGATGTTCACGATCAAGATCGACAACCCGAAGGTCAGCAAGAACGTGGTCAGCACGGGGGCCCGCACGACATAGTTGATCACGAAGCGCTGGAGCAGGTAGCCCAGCGCGAACAGCAGCACGAACGCGATCGGCACCGACACGAACGGATCGATGTGGAAGCGCGAGAACAACTCGTACGCGCAGTAGGCTCCCAACATAATGAAGGAGCCGTGTGCGAGATTGATGATGTTCATGATGCCCCACACGAGACTGAACCCGAGTGCGGCAATCGCCAGGATCCCCCCCGCCAGGATCCCATTGACTACATCCTGGGCGACAATCTGCACCTACCGCACCCGCCCTGAGCCGAACACGCTACGGAGCGCAGGAGCCGCAAGGCGACGAGCACCGTGATGAATTCGTGCGCAAACTCAAAGCCGGCATGCGACAACGCCAGCGCGCGAATTCTCCAGGAGCCGCAAGGCGACTAACGCGCTCCCCAGGGCCCGGCCGGATAGACCGGCTTGGCCTCGGCTAAACCCGTCGGGAAGACCGTCACGAGCCTGCCGTTCTGGATTTGATTGACGACCATCGGTTTATAGACGTTCAACCCGCGCGAGTCGAACTTCAAGATACCGTAGAACGTCGTCACGTCGAGGGTCGCGAGCGCGTCGCGCACCTTTTCGGGATCGAGCGAACCGGCTTTCTCGATCGCGTATTCGAATGCAAGGCCGACGGCCGACGATTCGGCGTTGTGGTAGTCGGGCCGGTGGTGGTAGACTTTCTCGAACGCCGTCGCGTAGTCTTTGGCGTTCGCGTAGAAACCCGGGTGGTCGGCTTTGTATTTCACGGCATCCGACCATTGCGCGCCGCCGAAGACATCGTCGGCGTCCTTGCCCAGGGAGTTGATGAAGTCCGGGGTATCGGGACCGACCGAGTACCCGTAGGCCTTGGCCAAGACGTTCTGTTCCTTGAGCCCCTTTTGCACCAGCAGCGCATCTTGAAGATGGCCCGCGTTGAGGATCAGATCGGGATTCGACGCTTTGATCGCGGTGATGACGCCGCTCACGTCGGTCGCGTCGCTGGGGTATTTGTTGCTGTAGACGACTTTGATGCCGTGCGCGGTCGCATACGCGGCGGCGCCCTGCGCGACTTCGAGCGAGAACGCATCCGAAGCCGAGCTGATAGCGACGGTCTGCGCCTTCTGCTGGCGTGCGAGTTCGACGATGCCCTCGAGATAACGCCGCGCCGGCGAGAGGACGCCGAACGTGTACCGGAAGCCCTGCGAGAAGATCTTCTCGGCGGCGCCGTTGCCCTCGACCATCGGGATCTTCTTGCGCTCGACCATCTGCGCCACGGTGAACGCGGTCCCCGAACCATACGGCCCCATGATGAAGTTGACGTGATCCTGATCGATCAGGCGTTCCGCGAGCTGCGCCGCCGTTTCGTTCTTCGATTCATCGTCGTAGTACTTGATGTCGACCTGGTACGTCTTGCCGCCGACTTTGATGCCGCCGTGCGAATTGACGTAATTCTTCCAGAAATCGTAGCCTTCTTGGGTGAGATGCCCTTCTTTGGTCAGCGAGCCCGTCAGCGAGACGGGCGAACCGAAGAGGATCGTATCCTGCGCGGCCGCGCTGGGCGGCGCCGGGACGATGAGGGCGGCGACGAGGGCGAACGCGGCAAAAGCCGCCGTGCGACGTAGGTTCAAACGCGGAGCCTCCGGTGGGAAAACGAATCCTCATGTCCGAGCAGGCTCGGGAGAATCCTCCCGGACCGGGGATCAGCGCTGCGGCAGGGCCGCGCGCAGTGCGCCGACGTACTCGCGCGCGGCGTCCGCTGCCTCGCGCGGCGATTTTCCCGCGATGAGCTCCACCAGCGCCGACCCGACGATGACGCCGTCGGCGAGCGCCCCGACCGCCGCCACGTGCGCCGGCGTTGAAATACCGAACCCGACTGCGAGCGGCTGCCGGGGAACTCCCGCGCGTATCCGCGCGAGCGCCCCGCCGATCCAGGCCGTATCCGGCTCCCGCTTCGCGCCCGTGACGCCGAGCCGGGAGACCACGTAGAGGAACCCGTCGGAGGCGCGCGCCAACGCGAGCGCGCGCCCGGCCGGGGTCGTCGGCGCGACCAGCAGCGGCAGTTCGAGTCCCGCGGCGCGCAGGGCCGGTGCGAACGCATCGAGTTCCTCGAGCGGGACGTCGGGAACGATCGCGCCGAGCGCTCCCGCCGCGCGCGCCTCGCGCGCGAAGCGTTCGGCACCGTACTGCACGATCGGGTTCACGTAGCTGAAAAAGAGCAATGGGACCTTCGTGCCCGCCGCGAGCGCCAGAACGTCCCGCATCTTCGTGCCGCGCTCGAGCGACCGATGGGCGGCGGCCGCGATGACCGGACCGTCCGCGAGCGGATCCGCATACGGAATCCCCAGTTCGACGAGATCGGCACCGGCCTCGCCGATGGCCTCGATCACCGCCGCGGTCGTTTCTAGATCCGGATCGCCGGCCACGAGATACAGGATGAGCGCCGCGCGCCCCTGGGCGCGGGCTCGCGCGAAGACATCGGCGATCATCGGAGCGCCGCGATCGTGCGCGTGTCCTTGTCGCCGCGCCCGCTGATGTTGACGAGCAGCAGATCGCCGGGGCCGCGCTCGCGCGCTAGCCGCCGCGCAAGGGCCAGCGCGTGCGCAGTCTCGAGGGCCGGAACGATCCCTTCGCGCGCGGCACAGGCCCGGAACGCGGCGACCGCTTCGTCGTCGTCGATCCCGACGTAGGTCGCGCGCTTGCTGTCGTGCAGAAAGGCGTGTTCGGGGCCGACGCCGGGGTAATCGAGCCCCGCTGAGATGGAATGCGTGTCGCGGACCTGGCCTTCGTCCGATTGCAGCACGTACGAGCGCGAACCGTGCAGGATGCCGACGGTGCCGGCGCTCAGGCTGGCCGCCGTGTCGAGCGCGGTGAGGCCGTGGCCGGCGGCTTCCGCGCCCCACAGGCGCACCTCCGGATCGTCGACGAAGCCCGCGAAGATGCCCATCGCGTTCGATCCCCCGCCCACGCAAGCGAGAACGTCGCTGGGCAACCGGCCGTAACGCTCCAGAACCTGCGCGCGCGCTTCCACGCCGATGACTTTCTGGAATTCGCGCACCATGTACGGATACGGATGGGCGCCGACCACGCTGCCGATGATGTAGAACGTGTCCTCGACGCGCGCCGCCCATTCGCGAAACGCCTCGTTGGTCGCGTCGCGCAGCGTGCGCGTCCCGCTCTCGACGGGATGGACCGTCGCGCCGAGCAGTCCCATGACGTAGACGTTGAGCGCCTGGCGCTCGACGTCGACCGCGCCCATGTAGACGTCGACCGGGATGCCGAGCTTTGCGCCGATCGTCGCCGTGGCGACCCCGTGCTGGCCCGCACCGGTCTCCGCGATGATGCGCGTTTTCCCCATGCGCTGCGCGAGCAGCGCCTGGCCGACGGTATTGTTGATCTTGTGCGCGCCGGTATGGTTGAGGTCCTCACGCTTGAAGACGATCGTCGCGCCGGTTTCAGTAGCGAAGCGCTGGGCTTCGTAGATCGGCGAAGGGCGGCCGACGAAGTCACGCAAGATCGCATCGTACTCGACCCAGAACGACGGGTCGGCGAACGCCTCGTTCATGGCCGCTTCGAGTTGCGTCAACGCTGCCACGAGCACTTCCGGCACGAACTTGCCGCCGAAGCGGCCGAAATATCCACGGGCGTCAGGTTTGTGCATCGGCTTCCAGTACCGCGCGCACGAAGGCGCGCATCTTTTCAGGGTCTTTGCTGCCGCCGGTTTCGATCCCGGAGCGCACGTCGACGGCGTAGGGGCGCACGCGGCGCACGCAGGCGCCGACGTTTTCGGGGGTGAGGCCACCGCTAATGATGATCGGCCGGTCGCCGGCGAACTCCCGCGCCCGTTCCCAGGGGAAGACCTGACCGGATCCGCCGGCTTGTCCGGGCACGTGCGTCTCGAACATCCAGGTCGCGTGTTCGTACGGAGCGGCGAACCGGGCGAAGCGCTCGGGATCGGCGTCGCCCTCGGGTGGGACTCGATACACCTTGATGTACGGGCCTTCGGCGAACGCTTCTGTTTCTGTGGCAGCTTCGGAGCCGCTGAACTGCGGGATATACCCGGCTTTGAGCGCCTCGTCGATCAGGCCGGAGGGCGCATCGACGAACACCGCGACCAAGGGGGTGTAGGCGGGCACATGCGTCGCGATCTCGCGCGCCGTGTCCATCGAAGCCGCGCGTGGGCTTTCCTCGGTGAAAATGACGCCGAGCACGTCGGCGCCGCAGGCGAGCGCCAAGGTCGCGTCCGCCACGGACGTGCATCCGCAGAACTTGATTCGCGTCCGCACGGCGTCAGGCGGGGACGGAGAGGCCCTTGAGCCCCCGGATCAGCTCGGCCTTATCGCTCGCGCGCATCAGCGTTTCCCCGATGAGAAACCCGCGTGCACCTAAGCGCGAGAGGTGCTGGGTGTGCTCGGGCGTGCGCAGACCGCTTTCGCTGATCACGAGCGTCCCGCGCGGCACGAGCGGCAAGAGTTCTTCGGTGACCCCGAGGTCCGTCTCGAACGTCCGCAAGTTGCGGTTGTTGATCCCCAGCAGCGTCGCCCCCAGCGCGAGCGCGCGCCGTAGCTGCGGTTCGTCGTGCACTTCGACCAGCACGTCGAGTTGCCAGTGCCGGGCCTCCTCGATCATCGCGGTCAGCTCCGCATCGCTCAAGCCGGCCACGATCGCCAGCACTGCGTCTGCACCGTACGCCGCCGACTGCGCGACGTCGTAGGGCGTGCTCAGGAAATCCTTGCGCAGGATCGGTAGTGGTGCGGCCGCGCGCACGATATCGAGATACGCGAGGTCGCCCAGGAAATGATCGCTCTCGGTGAGCACGCTGATCGCGTCGGCGCCCGCCGCCGCGTACTCGCGCGCGATCTCCGCGGGATCGATATCGCGCACGATCAAGCCGACCGACGGGGAAGCGCGCTTGATCTCCGCGACGAGCGCGTTGCCGCGGGCGCCGGCGAGCTTCGCGGCAAACGGCCGGCGCTCGTTGCGGCGCCCTTCGGCGCGCTCGCGAACGACGGCCAGCGGCTCGCGCTGCTCGTCCGCTTGGCGCACCAGGCGTTTCGCGGCGTAGAGTTTGTCCAGTATGTCCACGGTCAGGCGTACTCCCTTTCGCGTTCACCGCGCAAGGCGTCGAGCGCGATGCGTGCGCGCCCGCTCGCGATGCTCGAACGCGCGCGAGCGATTCCGTCGTCGATGTCCACCGCTTCGCCCGCGACGACGAGCGCGAGGGCGGCGTTGAGGCAAACCAAGTCCGCGCGCGGCGATCGCTCGCCGTCGAGAATCGCGCTCAGCGCCGCCGCGTTGAAGGCCGCATCTCCGCCGCGAATCGCGTCCAGCGAGGCATGGACGCCGTGCGCGGCCGGGTCGAGCGTCCAGCGCCGGATGCCGTCGCGATCGAACTGCACCACGTGGGTCGGCGCATCGCCCGCGATCTCGTCGAGCCCGTTCGTCGCGTGGACGACCGCGCCCGCCACGCCGCCCAGACCGCGCAGCGCGTGCGCGACCAGCTCGAAGTGCCGTTCGCTGGCGACCCCCACGACCTGCCGGTTCGCCCCGGCCGGGTTGGTCAGCGGCCCCAGCACGTTGAAGACGGTCCGCACGCCGAGTTCGCGCCGGATCGGCCCGACCGCGCGCATCGCCGGATGATGGCGCTGCGCGAACAAAAACGCGATGTTGTGTTCGCGCAGCGACTGCGCCGAGCGTTCGGGCGAACGGTCGATCGCGACGCCGAGGGCTTCGAGTACGTCGGCGCTGCCGCAGGCGCTCGAAGCCGCACGATTCCCGTGCTTGGCCACCGGGACGCCGCAGCCGGCGACGACGAACGCGGCCGTCGTCGAGATGTTGATGGTACCGGCGCCGTCGCCGCCCGTGCCGCACACGTCCATCACCAGCGGGAGATCGTGCTCGACGCGCACGCTGCGCTCGCGCATTGCGCGCGCGGCGCCGATGACCTCGGCGACCGTTTCACCCTTGGCGGCCAGCGCCGCCAAGAGCGCCGCCGCCCGGACGTTCGAGATCGTTTCGTCCATGATCGCGCCCACCACTCGCGCCGCGTCGTCCGCCGAAAGGCCGCCGCCCCCGATGACGTGCCGCAGGAGCGCCGGGAAGTCGTTCATCGCCGGGCAGCGTCGAGCACGTTGCGCGCGATGCGCGGACCGTGCGCGGTCAAGATCGACTCGGGGTGGAATTGCACGCCCCAGATCGGAAGCTCCCGATGATGGGCGCCCTGGATCACGCCGTCCTCGCTGGTTGCGTTGGCCCGAAGCTCGCTGGGAAAGTTGCTGTGGCTGATGCACAGCGAATGATAGCGTGTCGCCTCGAAGGGCGACGGAAGGCCGGCGAGCACGCCGCTGGCGTCGTGGGTGATCGACGAGGTTTTCCCGTGCATGAGGCCGGGCGCGTGAACGACCGCGCCGCCGAACGCCTCGCCGATGGCCTGCAAACCCAGGCACACGCCGAAGAGCGGCCGCCGGTCGCGCGCGGCTTCGCGCACGATCCCCAGCGTGCGTCCCGCCTCAGCCGGCCGGCCTGGTCCCGGGCCGACGACGATCGCATCGTATTCCGGCGAAACGAGCTGCGCGATCCGCGGGTCGTCGTTGCGGATCACGTCGACCTGGGCTCCCGCGGCCCCGAACAGATGGGCGAGGATATGGGTGAAGGAGTCGTAGTTGTCGACCAGCAGCAGCTTCACGGGTCGAGTCCCAGAACGGCGCGCACGATGCGCGTCTTGTGAAACACCTCGTCGTACTCGGCGCTCGGATCGCTGTCGGCGACGATCCCCGCCGAGGCCTGCCAGTACGCCCGGCCGCCGGCGACGGTGGCCGAGCGCAGGATGATGCACGAGTCCAGGTCGCCGTCGAAGTCGACGTGCGCGATGCTGCCCGCGTAAAGCCCGCGCGCGACGGGTTCGAGTTCGTCGATCAACTGCATGGCGCGGATCTTCGGCGTCCCGGTGACGGTACCGGCCGGGAACGCGGCGGCGAAGAGGTCGAGCGCGTCGCGCCCGGGGCTCAGCCGGCCGCTGACCGACGAGACGATGTGCATGACATGCGAATAGCGCTCCAGGCGCATCAGCTCATCTACCGCGACGCTGCCGACCTCGCACACGGCGGCCAAATCGTTGCGGCCGAGATCGACCAGCATGACGTGTTCGGCCCGTTCTTTTTCGTTGGCGAGCAGTTCTTCGCCCAGCGCCCGATCGCGCGCCGGATCGGCGCTGCGCGAACGCGTGCCGGCGAGCGGCCGGATGCGCGCGCTGCGGTCGTCGAGCCGCACCAAGAACTCGGGTGAGGCGCCGAGCACGGCTTCCTCACCGTGCTCGATGAAGAACATGTACGGCGACGGGTTCTGGGCGCGAATGTGGCGGTAGAAATCGAACGCCGTCCCCTCGATCGGTGCCGAGAAGCGGATGCCGAGTTGGAGTTGGTAGACGTCGCCCTCGAGGATCGACTGCTTGGCACTGGCAACCCTAGCCAGATAGGTGGCGCGATCCAGCGAGGCACTCGCGGGCGCGGTCGCACGTACGGACCCCGGCACGGTCGGCCGGGTCTCCAGCAGGGTTCGCAGGTACCCGTCGAGGCGCGCGCCGACCGCGGCTACCTCTTCGGGGGCGCGCGCGAAGCCGATCAGCGTCGCGCGGTGCGTGAAGTGATCGAAGACCAGCCACGTGCCGGGGATCACGACCAGCGCATCCGAGAACGGCACGTCGACGGGCGGTTTCGGGCCGATCCGTTCGAGGACGCGCACCGCGTCATAGGTGAACGTGCACACGGCGCCGCCGGGGAACGGCAGATCGTGCCGGTCTAGGCGATAGCGGCCGATCAGCGCCCGGATCTTCGGCAGCATCTGCGGATCGGAGTCGAAGGTCGCGCTCGCCAGGTAGTCGAGGCCGATGAACGAGTAGCGCGAGATGCGGTCGGTCCCTTCGACCGACTCCAGCAAACACGAACGCCCCGGCTGAGCCAGGGCGAGATATGCCGAGATCGGCGTGAGGGTATCCGCAATGAGTTCGCGGGTAACGGAGATCAGGGACACGTTGGACTTGGCGGGCGCGCCTCCCACGTCCAACGTGTCGGTAAACGGAAGGGGCCCTCGCGCCCCAACCTCGTTTCGTCGTTTTACTTGACCAGCTCCAGAAGTGAGAGTTCGGCGGCGTCGCCCGGCCGAACGCGCGTCTTGGTGATCCGCGTATAGCCGCCGGAGCGGTCCTTGAACGTCGGCGCGATTTGCTCGACGAGTTTCTTCACGACCCGCGGGTCGAGCAGATATTCGGCGATTTGCCGGCGCGAGTGGAGATCGCCGCGGCGCGCGGTCGTGATGAGGCGCTCGGCGATCTTCGAGACTTCCTTGGCCTTGGTACTGGTCGTCTCGATCTTCTCGTGCAGGAAGAACGACGTAGCGAGGTTGCGGAGCAAGGCCTTGCGGTGTCCGTCCGTGCGCGAGAGCCGTTTTTGGGCGATCTGGTGCGGCATGATTTCCTACTACTGGGCGGGTTGGCGAAGCGAGAGGCCGCGTTCTTCGAGAACCTGTTTGATCTCGTCGAGCGACTTCTTGCCGAAGTTGCGCATCTTGATGATCTCGTCTTCCGTCATATCGAGGAGTTCGGAGACCTTCGAGATGCCGGCACGCTTGAGGCAATTGAACGAGCGCACCGACAGGTTGAGCGTTTCGACCGGCACGTCCCACTCGGAGGCGGGCGCCGTGGCGACCGGTTTCTCCTCGGTCGAGAACGTGGTGAACAGCGCGAGCTGATCCTGGAGGATCTCCGAGGTTTCGGTCAGCGCGTCGTCCGGCGTGATCGATCCGTTGGTTTCGATCTCGATCGTGAGGCGGTCGAAGTCCACCGACTGGCCGACGCGCGTGTCGTCGACGGTGAAGTTAACTTTGCGAATCGGCGAGAAGATCGAATCCATCGGAATGAGCCCGATCATGTGCTCGATGTTGCGCTGGCGGTCGGCGGTGACGTAGCCCTTGCCCTTCTCGACGCCGATCTCCATATTCAGTTTCGCCGCTTTGGTCGTCAGCGTGGCGATGTGGAAGTTCGGGTTGAGGATCTCAACGTCGGCGTCCGGCGCGATGTCTCCGGCGGTCACTTCCTTGGGGCCGCTCACGGCCAGCGAGAGGACCTTCGGATCGTCCGAATTGAGCTTGATCGGCAGCCCCTTGAGGTTGAGCAAGAGGTCCGTCGTGTCTTCGGTGATGCCCGGCATCGTCGAGAACTCGTGCAGCACGCCGTCAATTTTGACGTAGGTGACGGCGGCGCCGGGGATCGACGAGAGCAGCACCCGGCGCAGTGCGTTGCCCAGCGTAATGCCGAAACCGCGTTCCAGCGGCTCGATCACGAACTTGGCATAGTTTTCGCGACGCTCGCGAACTTCGATTTGCGCGCCTTGCGGCGTCTCCAGAACGGTCATGTGGTGTTTTTTGGTCCCTTTGCTTACGTTATCCGCACCGTGGGCAGCGGCACGATCATACGCCTAGCAGTCTTTGGTGTGTATCTCGCCCGATTTACCGTGAGTAGTACTCAACGATTAACTGTTCGTCTACCGGAGTGTCGATTTGCTCGCGTGAGGGGAGCGCGATGACTTTCGCGGAGTTGTCGGTCTCCGAGAATTCGAGCCATTCGGGGGCGCGGCGCGTCTTGGCGGTCTCGATGTTGGCACCGAAGATGACCGACTTCTGCGAACGCTCGCCGATGGTGAGAACGTCGCCGGCCTTCACAATGAACGACGGGACGTTCACGATGCGCCCGTTGACCCGGAAGTGACGGTGGGTCACGAGTTGCCGCGCCTGCGCGCGGCTGCTCGCCAGGTTGAGGCGGTAGACGACGTTGTCCAGCCGGCGTTCCAGCAATTGCAAGAAGAACTTGCCGGTCTGGCCCGGGACGCGCTGCGCTTCGCGGAAGTAATTCTCGAATTGCGTCTCGAGCACGCCGTAGTAGCGGCGCATCTTCTGCTTCTCACGGAGCTGACGGCCGTATTCCGAGGTCTTCTGCCGGCCCTTGGTCGTCTGGACTTTCTGACCGGGGGCCGTGCCGCGGCGTTCGACCGCGCACTTTTTGGAGAGGCAGCGGTCGCCCTTGAGAAAGAGCTTGATCTTCTCGCCGGTCTTGCTGGCCGCGGTTTCGCGACGGCAGAGGCGGCAAACAGCGTCTTTATATCGTGCCATGGTTGTTCTCTTCTCCCGTTACACGCGGCGCCGCTTAGGCGGGCGGCAACCGTTGTGCGGGATCGGTGTGACGTCTTTGATGAGGGTGATCTCGAGGCCGGTCGCCTGCAGCGAACGGATCGCCGCTTCGCGACCCGCGCCGGGGCCCTTGACGTACACTTCCGCCGTCTTCATCCCATGGTCCATCGCCTTGCGGGCGACGGCTTCGGCGGCCATCTGCGCGGCGAACGGCGTCGACTTCTTCGAGCCCTTGAACCCGAGGTTGCCGGCGGACGCCCACGCGATCACCGAGCCTTGATTATCCGAGATCGTGACGATCGTATTGTTGAACGAGGAATGGATGTGCGCGACGCCCGATCCGACGTTCTTGAACTCGCGCTTCTTGCGCGTCTTCGTCTGTTTCTTCGCGGCCAAAAGGAAACTCCGTCTGTCGTTTATCTTGCCCCGCGCGGATACCGAGCCCGGGGTGTCGTCGCCTCGACCGGCATGAACTGCGTTCCGCAGCGATCCGATCTTCCCAGAGTTCGCGCGGCGAGGGCGAACGTGTCCCGTCCCCAGCGGCCCAGCCGGCCGGAGACAACGCTTTAGTTTACCCGGACGGCAGGAGCGGGGTCAACCCCTGCGGACTGCGAAAAGCCGTTTTTTATGACCAGCCCACCGCAATCCGGCCCCGAAATCACGTGATCGCACAACTCGGGACCGGTCTCATGGGCGCGGGATTTGCCCGCGCGTTCCTCAAGCGCGGCAAAGAGGTTCGGGTCTGGAACCGGACGGCCGAGCGCGCGTGGCCGCTCGAGGCGGAGGGGGCGCGGGTCTTTGCCGACGTGCGCGAAGCCGTGGCCGGGGCGAGCGAGATTCACCTCACCCTCAAGGACGACGCCTCGGTCGACGAAGTGCTCGGTCGGATACTGGAGAGCGTCGAGCGCGGCGCGCTCATCCTCGACCACACGACGACCGCGCCGACGCCCACCAGCCACCGCTATGCCCGGCTGGAAAAGGCCAACGTCTCCTTCGCCCATGTCCCGATGTTCATGGGTCCCAAGAACGCGCTCGAATCAACCGGGCTCATGCTCGTCTCGGGTCCCCAGGAACGCTACGCGCTGGTCAAACCCGCGATCGAGCCGATGACCGGCCGGCTGCTCTACGTCGGCGAAGGCGACAGCCGCGCCGCGGCGTTCAAACTGTTCGGGAACATGATGCTGGTCTTCATCGTCAGCGGTCTCGCCGATATCTACCGCTTCGCGAAGTCCCTGGGCATCACGCCGGCCGACGCGCATTCGCTCTTCGAGACGTTCCGGCCGGGCGGGGCGATCGACCTGCGCGGCAAGAACATGGCCAAGGGCGACTTCACCGCCCAGTGGGAACTGGTCATGGCCCGCAAAGACGTTCGCTTGATGATCGAAGAGGCAACCCTCCACGGGGCGCAGTTGAGCGTGCTGCCGGCGATTGCGGCGCTCTTCGATCGCGGCATCGCCGAAGGGCACGGCAACGAAGACGTCGGCGCCGTGGCCGCGCTCGACTGATGGTTCGGTATCTCACCGAAGACGACGTCGCGGCCACCCTCACAATGGCTCAGGCGATCGAGCTGCTCGACGCGGCGAGCCGGGCGCTGGTCGCCGGCAACGCCGTCAACGCTCCGCGCCAGCGCGTCAAGGCTGCCGGGCCGATGCTCCAGGTGCTGCCTGCCGCTCTCGCCGGGCGGGCCGGCTTCAAAGCATACACGATCGGGCCGCGCGGCGTACGTTTCCTCGTGTCGCTGTATGGCTCGAACGGCGAACTGCTCGCGCTGATCGAAGCAAATGCCTTGGGACAGATCCGCACGGGCGCCGCTTCGGGCCTAGCGACCAAGGTGCTCGCGCGCCCGCAGGCGACGACCCTGGGCATCATCGGAACCGGCTTCCAAGCGCGCACGCAAGCCGAAGCCGTCTGCGCGGTTCGGCCGATCGCGCAAGCGTTCGCCTACGGGCGCGACTTCAACCGCCTGAAGGCTTTTTGTGACGACGTTGCGGCGCAGTGCGGGATTCCGGTGATCGCCGTTCGCAACGCGCACGATGCGATCGTCGAATCAGACGTGGTGTGCACCATGACCAGCGCATCGCGGCCGGTCTTCGAGGGTCGCTGGCTCAAGGACGGAACGCACGTCAACGCAGCCGGCTCCAATCGCCTCACGGCGCAGGAGATCGAACGTCGAGACGGTGCGCCGCGCGGCAATCGTCACGGTCGACGATGTCGCGCAGGCCAAAGTCGAGTCCGGCGACCTGCGCGTCGCCAGCGAAGCCGGGGCCTTCCATTGGCTCGACGCGATCCGGCTCGCCGACGTCGTCGCTGGGACCGTCGAGGGACGCCGCGAGCCCGGCGAGATCACGCTCTTCGAATCACTCGGCATCGGACTCTGGGACGTCGCGGCCGCAAGCCACGTCTACGATGCCTGCCTCGCCGCGGGTCGCGGTCGCGAGACCGGCCTTCCGAGTTGGAACGACGGCTTGGTTACGTCGCGCTGACGGCTCGCGCGTTCGTTTCGTGGTGCGGCTTGCGATAGGCGATCTCGAGCCGGTTGCCGCTCGCGTCCTCGAAGAACACGGCATAATACGCATCGGCGGAGTCGAGGATTTCCGGCCCTTCGATGATCCGTGCGCCGGCGGAACGCACGAGGCCCGCGAGGCGGTCAACGTCGGCGGCTGATTCGGCCGTGAACGCGATCCGGTTCGCATTGGGCACGTGGCCGGGGTCCAGATTGAGCCCGAAGAAGCGGCGCGGCCTGACCGGCACGTGACGCGGCTCGTAGTACTCGACGGAGTCGACGGTCTCGAGGCGTTCGATCAGGCCCAGCGCCGGCAGGAGTTCGTCATAGAGCGGACGCGCCGCAGCGAGATCGCGGACGCGCAGATCGATGTGATCGAATCCGGCAAACGTCACGCGTCGGACCTACGCAAGATCGCGCTGTTTCCCCCGCTACTTCTTGGTCGCGACCTTCTTTTTGGCGGCTACCGTACGCTTGGGGCCCTTGCGGGTGCGGGCGTTCGTCTTCGTGCGTTGGCCGCGCACCGGCAGGCCGCGGCGATGACGCAGTCCCCGGTAACAGCCGATGTCGGTCAAGCGTTTGATATGGCTCGCGACCTCACGTCGCAGATCGCCTTCCACCTTGATCTTGCCGTCGATCGCTTCACGAAGCTTCTGCTCGTCTTCGGTCGCGAGATCTTTGACGCGCACGTCCGGGCTCACGCCGGTCTCCTTGAGGAGACGCTGCGCCGTCGGGAGACCGATCCCGAAGATATAGGTGAGCGCGATCTCGATCCGCTTTTCGCGCGGCAAATCGATACCCGAGATACGAGCCATCAGCCCTGCACCTGTTTATGCTTGGGATTGACGCTGCAGATCACACGCACTTTGCCTTCGCGGCGGATGACCTTGCAGCTCTCACACATACGCTTGACGGACGGACGAACTTTCATTTGATGGCACTGCGCCCTGGGCTCCGTGCCCCCCACGCTTTGCGTGGGGCCCCCCTTGTTTCATGGCCCCTCAGCGGGTTGCTGAGGTGGTCATTCCCCTTGGGGGCCGGCAGGATTGTTGCTTTGGGAGCTTCCTTTCCTTGGCTTTCTGGCTTCTTGGGTTTCTTCGGCTATTCGGCTGCTTTGGCTACTTGTAGCGGTAGGTTATGCGGCCGTGGGTTAGGTCGTAGGGGGAGAGTTCGATCAGGACGCGGTCGCCGGGGAGGATGCGGATGTAGTTCATCCTGATCTTGCCGGAAACGTGCGCGAGGACGCGGACCCCGTTGGGAAGTTCCACCCGGAACATCGCGTTGGGGAGGGGCTCCACGATCGTGCCCTCGACTTCGATCGCTTGTTCTTTGGGCGTTGCCGAGGCGGCTTTGCGTGCTTCGGTCTTGCGACGCTTGTCCGGACGGTTGCCGCCACGACGGTGACCACGAGCCATTACGCTGCGATTTCCTCCTTGGGACGGTAGCGAGCGACGTCTTCGTGCTCGCCTATCGACCGGAGGGTGAGAATCCTGGGACCCTCATCCGTAATCGCGATCGTGTGTTCGAAGTGCGCCGCTAGTTTACCATCCGCCGTCACGACCGTCCAGCCGTCCTCGAGGGTTTCAACCTCGAAGGTCCCCTCGGTGATCATCGGCTCGATCGCCAGGCACAGCCCGGTCCGCAGGGCCGGGCCCTGGCCGGCGACGCCGAAATTGGGGACCTGCGGCTCCTCGTGCATCTTCTGGCCGATCCCATGACCGACCAGGTCCCGCACGACACCGTAGCCATTGGCTTCGGCATGCCGCTGGACCGCCGCGCCGATGTCGCCGACGTGCTTCCCCTTCTGCATGGCGGCGATGCCGAGCATCAGGCACTCTTGCGTCACGCGCATCAGGCGCTTCGCCGCTTCTGAAACGGTGCCGATCCCGACGCTCACCGCCGAGTCGGACACATAGCCTTCGAGGGTCGTGCCGATGTCGATCGACAGCACATCGCCGTCCCGCAGGACGCGGCTGCCCGGGATGCCGTGGACGACCTCGCTATTGACCGACGCGCAAATCGTGTGGCGATAGCCGTTGTACCCCAGGAACGTCGGGATGCCGCCCATCGAGCGGATCGACTGCTCGGCGAGGCGATCGACCTCGCCCGTCGTCATGCCGGCCCTAACGGTCTGCATCAGCATCTCGAGCGTCTTCGAGGTTATCTTGCCGCTCCGGCGCATGATCTCGATCTCGCGCGCCGACTTGATGGAGATCACGCGGTGACGACCAAGCCCGGCACGGCATCGACGATCGCCTTGGTCACGACATCGCGCTCGGCGAGCGCATCGACCTTCACGAGCGTGCCGGCATCACCGTAGTACGCGATGAGCGGCGCGGTCTGGGCCTCGTAGACCTCCAGGCGTTTCGCGATCGTTTCGGCCTTGTCGTCGTCGCGCTGGATCAGCGGCCCGCCGTCCTCATCGTCGATCCCGGCCGATTTGGGCGGATAGAACTTCTCGTGATAGACGCGGCCGGTGCGCGGGTTCGTCCAGCGCCCGGTCAGGCGTTCCATCAGCACGCTCTTCTCGACGTCGAAGAGCACCGCGGTCGCCGTCAGGTTCTTCGCGGCCAGCATCCGGTCGAAGGCTTCAGCCTGCGCGACGGTGCGCGGAAAGCCGTCGACGACCACGTCGCGGGCGTTGGCCAGTTCGGCTTCCATCATCCGGATGATCAGATCGTCGGGCACAAGCTCGCCGCGATCCATGTAGCCCTGCGCTTCGATCCCAAGCGGTGTCTGTTTGGCGCGGTGCGCCCGCAGGAGATCCCCGGTCGAAATCTGGCGATGCCCGTAACGCTCCTCGAGCACCTTCGCCTGCGTCCCTTTCCCGGCCCCAGGCGGCCCCAAGAATATCAGGATCACTTTTTAATGAACCCGCGGTAGTCGCGCATCGCGAGGCGGGCTTCGATCTGGGTGATCGAGTCGAGCGCGACGCCGACGACGATGAGCAGCGAGGTCGACCCGATGTAGAGTCCGCCGATGCCTACGTCGCGCTGAACTGAGGGCAGAACGGCGAGCAAGCCGAGATAGACGGCCGACGCGGACGTGATGCGCAGGAGAATCTTGTTGATGAACTCGACCGTCGGCTGACCCGGGCGGATCCCAGGGATGAACGAACCCGACTTTTTGAGGTTGTCGGCGATGTCGCGTGTGTTGACGACGATCGCCGAGTAGAAGAACGTGAAGACCACGACCAGCAAGAAGTAGACCAGGTTGTAGAGCAGCGTGTTCGGCCCGAAATAGGTCTGCATGAAGAGCGCGATCTGCGCGGCCGTGCCGGTATTGCCGTGCTGGAACCACGAGAGGGCCTGCTGCGGCAGAATCAGGATCGAGATCGCGAAGATGATCGAGATGACGCCGGCGTTGTTGAGCCGCAGCGGAATATATGAGGACCGGCCCGCGAAGAGCTTGCGGCCGACGACCCGGCGCGCTTGCTGCACGGGGATGCGGCGCTGCCCCTGGTAGAGGAATACGATCGAGACGATCGTGACCAGCGCGATCACGACGAAGATCGCCAGGCCTAGGAAGTTGACGCTGCCCTTGCCCGCCAGCGAAAACGTCTGCTGGAGCTGCACCGGAAACCGCAGGACGATACCGACGAAGATAATCAGCGAGACGCCGTTGCCGATGCCCTTATCGGTAATCTGCTCGCCGAGCCACATCAGGAAAAGCGTCCCCGAGACCAGCGCGATGATCGCGTAGAGCGAGAACTGCCACGAGGTGTCGTAGAACACGCCGGCGCGGTTCATGTTCACGACCATCGAGGTCGCCTGCACCAGCGCCAGCACGATCGTCAACCAGCGCGTGTACTGGCTGATCTTCTTGCGACCTTCCTCGCCGCCTTTCTTGGCCATCTCCTCGAGTTGCGGGATGACCACGGTCATCAACTGCATGATGATCGAGGCATTGATGTAGGGCGTGATCCCCATCGCGATAACGGACAGCCGTTGCAGCGCGCCGCCGCTCAGGAAGCCCAGGAAATTGTAGAACGTCCCGGACTGGATGAGCTGCTGCCAGCGCCCGATGTTCACGTCGGGGATCTGAACGTGGATCATGAACACGAACACGGCGAACGCGAAGAAAACGAACCCGATCCGCTTGCGGATATCGGGGACGAGCAGAGCGTTCCGCAGAGATTCGAGCAACGAGAACTACCCTTCGGCCGTGTCTTCGAAGTGCGCGCCGGCGGCGGCGAGCGCTTCGCGCGCCGATGCCGAGAACACGACGTCGCGGAATTTCAGGCCCGCGGGGATCGTCTTCCCTGGCGTGTGGCCGCCGAGGATCTTGACGCCGTCCCGCAGTTTCTTGAGCTTGCCGTGCTTTTGGAGCGACTGCGGCGACACTTCGACGGCGGCATCCCAGCCTTCGAGGTCGCCGACGTTGAGCACCGCGAACGTCTGCCCGAAGTGGCCGATGTCGCGCGCTTTTTGCGAGACGCCGCGGTTGTGCGGGAGCCGCCGGGCCCAGGGGGTCTGACCGCCCTCGAACGCCGGCCCCTTGCCGCCGCCCGAGCGCACGGTTTGGCCCTTGCCGCCTTCGCCACCCGTCTTGACCATGCCCGACCCGTGGCCGCGGCCGACACGCGTGCGCCGCGGACGCGAATGCGGATTGGGCTTGAGGCCTTCGAGCGTATACGTCGCGGCGGCCGGCTTGGCGATCGTCGCGCTTCCTGCGGGAGCCGCCTTGGCGGCTGATTTCTTGGTTGCCATCGTTATGATACCGCGAAGAGTTCGTTGACGGTCTTGCCGCGCAACTTGGCGACCTGTTCGGCCGTCCGGAGCGACTTGAGCGCCGCGAAGGTCGCATAGACGACGTTGATGGGATTCGACGTGCCCAGCGACTTGGTGAGAATGTCGTGGATTCCGGCCAGTTCGAGGACCGCGCGCATCGCGCCGCCCGCGATGACGCCCGTCCCCGGCGCCGCAGGCTTGAGCATCACGCGGCCAGCGCCGACCTGCAGCGTCACTTCGTGCGGGATCGTCTTTTCGACCATCGGCACGGTGATCAGCTCCTTGCGCGCCTGTTCGACGCCCTTACGAATCGCTTCGGGGACTTCGCCCGCCTTGCCGATCGCAAAGCCGACCCGGCCCTTCTTGTCGCCCACGACCACCAGCGCGCTGAACGAGAAGCGCTTCCCGCCCTTGACGACCTTCGCGACGCGGTTGATGCGCACGACGGTCTCCTCGAAACCTTGATTGTCGCGATCGCGACCGCCACGATACTGCATTAGAAATCCAATCCCGCTTCGCGCGCCGCAGCGGCGAGCGCAGCGACGCGTCCGTGATATTTGTGACCGCTCGTGTCGAACACGACTTGGCTGACGCCCGCGGCTTTCGCCTTGAGGGCGATCGCCTGACCGACCTTCGCAGCCGCGTCGACGTTGGTCGTCGACTCGAGTCCGGCGGCCAGCGCCTTGTCGCGCGTCGAAACGGCCGCCAGCGTATGGCCCTTGCTGTCGTCGATGACGAAGGCATAGGTGTGGTGCAGGCTGCGGAAGATCTGCAGGCGCGGACGCCCGGTCGTGCCGATCACCTTCTTGCGCAGTCGGTCGTGCCGCTTGACGCGCTGGATGTTCTTCGATACTCCGGCCGACATTATTTCTTGCTCGCCTTCCCGGCCTTGCCCATCTTCTTGCGCACGACTTCGCGGTCGTAGCGGATCCCTTTGCCCTTGTAGGGCTCGGGCGGACGCAGATCGCGAATCTCGGCGGCGACTTGGCCGACCTGTTGCTTATCGATGCCGTCGACGTGAATCTTGTTCGTTCCCTCGACCGTGAACGAGATGCCCGCGGGCGCCGCGTAGACGACGGGGTGCGAGTATCCCAAGGAGAGGTTCAGGTTGTTGCCGGCCTTCGCAACGCGATAGCCGACGCCCTGAAGCTCGAGCGACTTGCGGAAGCCCTTCGAGACACCCTCGACCATGTTGGCGATGAGGGTGCGCGTCAGACCGTGCGCCGAGCGGCCCGGCTTGTCGTCGCTGTTGCGCGTAACGACGAGTTGCCCGCCGTCCAGCTTCACCGTGACGTTGGAAAGGATGGGCTGCTTGAGCTCACCCTTAGGACCTTTGACCGTCACGAGATCCGTCGCGACGTCGATATTGACGCCGGAAGGAACCGCAACAGGAAGCTTACCGATTCGTGACATGGTTTACAGGCGCTCCATTACCACACGTAGGCCAGGACTTCGCCGCCGAAGCCTTCGCGTTTGGCACGTTTGCCGGACATGATGCCTTTGCTCGTCGAGATGATCACCAGACCCAGCCCGCCCAAGACGCGCGGGATCTCCGTCTTCGAGGTGTAGACGCGCAGTCCGGGACGGCTGATGCGGCGCAGCCCGGTGATGACTTTCTCTTTTTCCGGCCCATACTTGAGCGTGAGGCGCAGCACGCCCTGAGGTTGCTGCTCGACATGCTCGATGTTCGTGATGAAGCCTTCGTCGAGCAGAATCTGCGCGACGGCCTTCTTCATCTTGCTGGTGGGGATGTCGACCGTCTGGTGATTGGCCGTATTCGCGTTGCGAATACGGGTCAGCATGTCGGCGATCGGATCGGTAATGACGCCCATATTCTCTATGCTCTCGTTGACTTACCAGGAAGCCTTGGTGATGCCAGGGACGAAGCCGCGGTGTGCGTTCTCGCGGAAGCAGATGCGGCACATCGCAAACTTGCGCAGGTAGCCACGCGGGCGGCCGCACACGCGGCAGCGATTGTGGTTGCGCACCGCAAATTTCATCGGGTGCTTCGATTGCTCGATCAGCGCGGTCTTGGCCATTAAGCGGCTCCCTTGGTGGCCTGAGTGGCTTTTTGCAACGGCAGGCCCATCGATTCGAGGAATGCGGTCGCTTCTTCGTCGGTCTTGGCCGTCGTCACGATGACGATGTCCATGCCGCGCGCTTTTTCGACCTTGTCGAAGTTGATCTCCGGGAACACGAGCTGCTCGCGCAGACCCATGTTGTAGTTTCCGCGCCCGTCGAACGACTTGCGCGAGAGACCACGGAAGTCGCGGATACGCGGCAGCACGATGTTGAAGAGCTTGTCGAGGAACACGTACATCCGGGCGCCGCGCAGCGTGACCTTGCAGCCGACGTTCATGCCTTCGCGCAGCTTGAACGCCGCGATCGACTTCTTCGCCTTGGTGATGATCGGCTTCTGACCCGAGATCGTCTGCATCTCGTTGACGGCGACGTCCAGAATCTTCGAGTTTTGGATCGCATCGCCGACCGACATATTGATGACGACCTTCACCAGCCGCGGAACCTGCATGGGGTTCTTGTAGCCAAATTTCTCCGTCAGCGTCTTGCGGACGTCGGTCTCGTACTTCTCTCTCAACCGCAGGGTAACCATTAGTTGTGTCCCTCCGGGCCACAACGCGGAACAAGCGCCACGCGTGGCGCCTCCGTGAAGGGCGCGAACGTAACCAGAATCCCCTTACTGAAAGCCATCTTCATCGTACCTTCACGCTCAGGGGGAGCTGTTCGCCGGAGCGCACGGCGATGCGGACCGAGATTCCGTCCTTCGTGTGCGAGCGGCGAACGCGGGTTGGAAGGTTGGTCTTGGGGTCGATGACCTGGAGCACCGAGAGCGGGAACGGTGCTTCCTTTTCGAAGATGCCGCCCGACTGCTGGGCGCCTTGCTGGCCCGGCTTCGTGTGACGCTTCACGACGTTGAGCCCTTCGACCGTCGCGGTGCCGTCTTTGGGAAATACGGCCTTGACGATGCCGCGCTTTCCCTTATCCTTGCCGCGGCGCACGACGACGGTGTCGCCCTTGATCAGATGCGGCTTCAGCACAGCTTCCGGCATTACAGGACCTCCGGGGCTAATGACGCGATCTTCAAGAAGCCGCGATCGCGGAGTTCGCGGCAGACGGGGCCGAACACGCGCGTGCCGCGCGGGTCGAGGTTGTCTTTCTCGCCCTTGATGATCACGCAGGCGTTGTCGTCGAACTTGATGATCGAGCCGTCCGGCCGGCGCATCGGCATGCTGCAGCGCACGACGACGGCCTTGACGACTTGGCCCTTCTTGACGGCCGCGCCGGGGATCGCGCTCTTCACGGTGCCCACGATAATGTCGCCCACGTAGGCATAGGGATGCCGGCTGCCGCCGCTGACGTGGATGCAGAGCAGTTCGCGGGCCCCGGAGTTGTCGGCGACCTTGAGTCGCGTTTCTTGCTGAATCATCTCGCTTTTTCCACGATCTCGATGAGCCGCCAGCGCTTGTCCTTCGACATCGGGCGGCATTCCATGATGCGCACGGTATCGCCGATGCCGGCCGTGTTGTTTTCGTCATGGGCTTTGAAGCGCACGGAACGGCGGACAAACTTCTTGTACACCGGGTGCGCGATGCGCGTTTCGGTGACGACGACGATCGTCTTGTCCATCTTGTTGCTCGCGACCCGGCCCTGCTTCACGCGCCGGTGGTTGCGTTTTGCGGTCCCGCTGGTGCTCACCGGTGCGGTGACCTCCACAGGATTAAGCTGCTCCATGACGTGCCTCGAGTTTATCCTGCGCTTGACGTTGGGTGATCTTCTTCTGGCTGATCGCGGTTTGGATCTGGGCGTACGTCCGCCGCGCGGCTTTCACTTTCGAGAAATCCGAGAGGTGGCCGGTACGCAGCGCGAAGCGGAGGTTGAAAAGCTCCTCTTTGGTTTCGCGCGCTTTTTGCTCGAGCTCGGCGATCGTCAGATCGCGAAGCGCGCGCAGATCGGTCTTCTTCATCCGGCGGCCTCCTCGACGGCGCGCGAAATATACCGCGTGGAGATCGGCAGCTTGTTGGCGGCCAGCCGCAGCGCTTCTTTGGCCGTCGTCTCGTCGACGCCGGCGATCTCGAAAAGCACCCGGCCGGGGTGGATGACCGCGACCCAGAACTCGGGATTGCCCTTACCGGAGCCCATGCGGACTTCGGCCGGCTTCTTCGTGACCGACTTGTCCGGGAAGATCTTGATCCAGACCTTGCCGCCGCGTTTGATATGCCGCGTCATCGCGATACGGGCCGCTTCGATCTGACGGTTCGTCATCCAGCACGGCTCGAGCGCTTGCAGTCCGTACTCACCGAAGGTCAAGGTGTTGCCCGTAGACGCTTTGCCGGTCATCCGGCCGCGGTGCTGGCGGCGCCACTTGACGCGTTTTGGAGTCAGCATCGATTATTCACTCGCCTCCCCGGAGCCGGGCGCCGACGTGGCCCCCGGCCGTTCGGCCGAGTCGTCGGAATGTTGCGATGAGGGCTCGACGATGGAGGTCTCGGCGGTCACGCCGCGACCGTGTTCGGCCTGGATATCATGGGTCTCGCCACCGCCGTGGGCACTCGTGGGATGGTCGCCGGACGCTGAGGGCGCACCGTCGATGACCGACTCCAGCGACTGGCCTTCGCTCTCGGCGGCATGCAGTGCCGCGGCCGTATCCAAGCCGCCGCCGGCCGGACCTCGTCCGCGACCGCCCCGGCCGCCGCGAGCGCCGCGCGCGCGGGTATCACGGAAGTTGACGCGGTCGCCGCTGCCGGCGCCGCGATCGGCGTTGGCACGATTCTGTTCGCCACGCGGCGCGTCGGGAAGCACCTCACCCTTGTAGATCCAGACCTTGACGCCGATGCGGCCAAAGGTCGTGAACGCTTCGACATGGGCGTAGTCGATATCGGCGCGCAGCGTGTGCAACGGCACCTTCCCGTCGTGGTTGCGTTCGGTACGCGCGATTTCAGCGCCGCCCAACCGTCCCGAAACCTGAACCTTCACGCCGCGCGCGCCGGCCTTCATCGTGCGCATGATGGCCTGCTTCATCGCCCGGCGGAACGCGATCCGCTTCTCGAGTTGATCGACGATGTTCTGACCGACCAGACGCGCATCGAGTTCGGGGTGCTTGATCTCGACGACGTTCACTTGGACTTGCTTCCCGGTGAGCTTCTCGAGGTTCCGGCGGATCTCGTCGATGCCGACGCCGCGCTTGCCGATGATGATGCCCGGCTTGCCCGTGTTCACGATTACCCGCGCTTGATTGGCACGGCGCTCGATCTCGACTTTCGAGATCGCGGCGGCGCGCGTCATCCGCCCGAAGTACTTCCGGATGGAAACGTCTTCGTGCAGCCACGCCTGGTAGTTCTTTTTCTCGAACCACCGGCTGTCCCACGTACGCGTGATCCCCAGGCGCAGCCCGACGGGATGTATCTTCTGACCCATATTACTCCGTGGCCTCCGGCGGTTTCGCGGGGGCCTGTTTCTTGCGGCGCGGGGCCGCCGGCTTGGCCGGCGTCTTGGCGGTGCGCGACTCGGCCGGTCTCGCCGACCGAGGTGCCGAGAGCGCGATCGAGGCGCCGGCACGCTTGCGCGGCTGCTTCTTGGGCGGCTGCGCGCCGACGGCGATCGTCACATGCGACATGCGCTTGCGCTTGAACGCCGCGCGCCCTTGGGCGCGGGGATCGAGCCGCTTGGTCATGCCGCCGCCGGGACCGCCGTCGACCGTCACCCGCGTGATGAACAAGCCGTCGGAATCCATGTTGTGGTTGTTTTCCGCGTTGGCGACCGCCGACTTGAGCAATTTGCTCATGGGTTCGGCAGCGAACACGCCGGCGAACTGCAGCAGCACGAGCGCCTCGCGCACGGTCTTGCCGCGAATCGCATCGGCGACCCGGCGCAACTTGCGCGGACCGATGCGAGCGAACTTCAGGTGGGCGACCGCCTCGGTCCGTTCTACCGTCTGCATCACTTCACGACGGCCTTATCGGCGCCGTGCCCCTTGAAGGCACGGGTAGGCGAGAACTCGCCGAGCTTGTGCCCGACCATGTTCTCGGTCACGAACACCGGGATGTGGATCTTGCCGTTGTGCACGCTGATCGTATGACCGACCATCTGCGGCACGATCGTCGAACCGCGCGCCCAGGTCTTGATCACGCGCTTGTCGCGCGACGCGTTCAGCTTCTCCACTTTTTCCATCAGATGCTCGGCCACATACGGCCCTTTTTTCAGTGAACGTCCCATTAGCGATGTCCCTCCGGGCCATCGCAGGGAGCAAGCGCCACACGTGGCGCCTCCGTGGACGGCATGATCTTGCTAAATCCCGTGGCGATTGGGAGCATCACTTGGCGCTCCGCTTCCGGACAATCATCTTCGTAGTACGCTTATTGCGGCGGGTCTTTTTGCCCATCGTCATCTGGCCCCAGGGCGTGGTCGGCGGGCGGCCCGAGGTCGAGCGGGCTTCACCACCGCCGTGCGGATGGTCGACGGGGTTCATCGCGATGCCGCGCACCGACGGACGAACGCCGCGGTGGCGCTGGCGGCCGGCTTTGCCGATGACTTCGTTCTCGTGCTCGACGTTGCCGAGCTGACCGATCGTGGCGCGGCAGACCATCGCGATCTTGCGCACCTCGCCCGAGGGCATGCGGACCTGGGCGTACTCGCCTTCCTTGGCCATCAACTGCGCGGAGCCGCCGGCCGAACGGACGAGCTTGCCGCCCTGGCCGGGGCGCAGTTCGATGTTGTGGATGACGGTGCCCAGCGGAATGTTCGCCAGCGGCAGGGCGTTGCCGGTCTTGATGTCGGCCTTGGGACCCGATTCGAGCAGGTCGCCGATCTTGATACCGGCCGGCGCGAGGATATAGCGCTTCTCGCCGTCGCGGTAATGCAGCAGCGCGATGCGAGCCGAACGGTTCGGATCGTATTCGATCGCCGCGACCTTGGCCGGGATCGCATCCTTCGCGCGCTTGAAATCGATGATGCGGTATTGCCGGCGGTAGCCGCCGCCCTTGTGCCGGACCGTGATGTGCCCGTTGTTGTTGCGGCCGCTATTCTTCTTGCGGACTTCGATAAGGGCACGCTCGGGCTTCTTGTCGGTGAGTTCCGAGAAGTCCATCGTCGTCATGAAGCGCCGCCCGGCGCTAGTCGGCTTATACTTTTTAACCGGCATCGCAAATGCGTCCCTTCGGGCCGCATCGAGGAGCAAGCGCCACGCGTGGCGCCTCCGCAGCCGGAACGATCGAGGTGTGATACATCGTGAAGGCCATCATTTTATTGCTCAAAGTAATTCACGCCGCCCAGTTCGATCTTCTGGCCGGCAGCGAGGGTGACGATGGCTTTTTTCCAGCTCGGAGTACGACCCGACGTGCGCTGACCGCGACGCGCGAAGTTCTTGAGCTTCCCCGGGACGTTGACCGTGTTGATCTTGGTCACGGTCACGCTGAAGATCGACTGAACGGCGTGCTTGATCTGCGTCTTCGTCGCGTGCGGGTTCACCTCGAACGAATACTGCTGGTTGACGGTCCCGGCCATCGACTTTTCGGTGATGAGCGGGGCGATGACGACGTCGCGCGCTTCCATTACTTCTTCTCTCCCAGATGAGCGACCATCAACTGGTACGCCTCGAGCGTGAGGACCAGGCGCGTGAAGCCGACGACGTCTTTCACGTCGAGCGCCGTGTTGGTCGTGATGCCGACGCGCTGCAGGTTGCCGCCGGCGCGAACGATGTTCGCCCCAGCCCCCGCCAGTTCGCTCTCGGCGAACACGACGAGCGTGGTCGCGCCGGTTTTCGCCGCCTTCGGCGAGCCGAACAGGAACGTCGCAAAGTCCTTGGTCTTGCTCAGGCCGAACCCGGCCGCGTCGAAGAGCGTCACCGCACCGGTCGCGAACTTGTCCGAGAGCGCGGCGATCAGCGCGGCCCGGCGTTCTTTCTTGTTGAGCGACGAGACGTACGAGCGCGGCTGCGGGCCGAACACGACGCCGCCGTGGCGCCACTGCGGCGAACGGATCGAACCTTGGCGTGCGCGGCCGGTCCCTTTTTGCTTCCACGGCTTGCGACCGCCGCCGCGCACTTCATCGCGCTTGAGGGTCGAGCCGGTGCCGGCGCGCGGGCTCGCGAGTTCGCGATGCACGGCGCGGAAGATCGTATTGCCCGCGCCCGAATGGTCGCCGGCGAAGATTTCGGGGGTGGCTTCGTCGCGAACGACGGCGCCCTTGGCGTCGATGACGGAGGCCACTACGCGCTCACCTTCCCGGTGTCGCGCACCGATGTTTTGACGGAGAGGGTCACGATGACCAAGCCGTTCTTGGGTCCCGGTACCGGACCGCGCACGAGCAGCAGATTGCGCTCGGCGTCCGCGCGGACGACTTCGAGGTTCTGCTGGGTGACGCGATCGACGCCGTAATGACCCGGCCGGTGTGAACCGCGCGCGGTGTGGCCGGCGTTGGTGTCACCGTTCGAGGCCGGCTGCCGATGGATCATCGAACCGTGGCTCGCGCCGCCGCCCTTGAAATTCCAGCGCTTCATGCCGCCGGCGAAACCATGGCCCTTGCTCACGCCCACCACGTCGACGCGGTCGCCGGCGACGAAACCGTCGACGGTGATCGCGTTGCCGACGTCGGCGCCGTCGATGCCGGTACGGAATTCGCGAATGGTGCGCTTCGGTTCGACGCCGGCCCGCTTATAGAAGCCGGACATCGCGCGGGTGACGCGAGTCTTCTTGATGCTGCCGAACGCAAGAGAGACCGCTTCGTATCCGTCAGTCTCTTTGGTCTTGCGTTGCACGACGGTACACGGGCCCGCTTCGATCACCGTCACCGGTACCGAACGCCCATCCGTCGTGAATACGCTGGTCATCCCAACCTTGCGGCCGATGATGTTCTTCATCTCGTAAGGTGCTTTCTCGTGAATTGCCACGGGTCCAGGCGTTTGTCTTTTTCGTCCACGCCCACGGCAAATCACCGCGGACGCGCTGGACCACAACCGGGTAAGAATACCAGGGCCCGCGCTCGATGTCAAACGCCGGGGGAGCCAGTTGTCCACGGGGTCCGGCGTTTGTCGCCGTCACGGCGCCGCGGAAGATTTTCCATCCGAGCGAGGCCTGGGCGCGGGGGTGGCGACCCAAGCCAATCAGCTCGGTGACGCGGGACCCTCCCCGCCCAGCCTCCTTATCAAGCGTCCGTTTCGAGGACCACGCGGAAGCGGGCTTTGCCGGACATCATCCTCTCGAAGCCCGCTTGGGCCTGCCTGAGCGGCAGCTTCTCGATTAGCGGCTTGATGCCGGCGAGGGCGCTGAAGGCGAGCGTTTCCTCCGAATCCTTGGCCGTGCCGGAGGGCCAGCCGGCGATCTGTTTGCGGGCGCCGATGAGCGTCGCCGGGACGACGGGGATCGGGTCGAAGGCCGCGCCGACGATCACCAGCCGTCCGTCGCGACCGAGTCCGCCCGCCACCGCGGCCATCGCCGCGCCGTCGGTGACCGTCGTGAGGATCACCCGCGCGCCGCCGAGTTTCTGGAGCGCGGCACCCGGATCGCCGGCGGCGGAGTCGACATACTCCGTCGCGCCGAGTTCGTGCGCAAAGGCTTCCTTATCGGCGCCGCGCGCGATCGCGACCGTCCGGAATCCCATCTTGGCGGCGTACTGCACGCCCAGATGGCCGAGGCCGCCGATGCCGTGGATCGCGACGAGGTCGCCGGCGTGCGCGCCGCTGTGGCGCAGCGCGTTGAAGGTGGTCACGCCTGCGCACATGAGCGGAGCGGCCGCAGCAAAATCCAGCGCGTCGGGGATTTTCGCGAGCGCGAAGGCCTGGACGATCACGTAGTCCGCGTAGCCACCGTCGAAGCTGATGCCGGAGACCTGCAGATTTTCGCAGGTGATGAAGTCACCGCTGCGACACGCATCGCAGCTCAAATCCGCCCCACCGAACCAACCCACGCCCACCCGATCGCCGGTTTTCCAGCGCTCGACGCCGGCTCCGAGCCTATCGATCACGCCGGCGACCTCGTGCCCCGGGACGCGAGGCACGGTGACGCCCGGCCAATAGCCGCCGTAGGTGAGCGCGTCGGAGTGGCAGACGCCGCATGCGTGGACGCGCAGCCGTACCTGCCCCGGTCCCGGCTCGGGGATCGGGACGTCGACGATCTGGAAGGGCGTGTTGAATGCGGTGACGCGAACCGATGTAGCCATAGCCATCGGTTCGACCGGTGCTCGACCGGCCAGGTTTCAGGCCGGCGGTCGCTTCCTCAGTTGAACGCTTGGAGACCCGTCTGCGCGCGGCCCAGAATCAGGCCGTGAATGTCGTGCGTGCCTTCGTAGGTGTTGACGGCCTCGAGGTTCATCACGTGGCGAATGACGTGATACTCGTCGGAGATCCCGTTGCCGCCGTGCATGTCGCGCGCCACGCGCGCGATCGCCAGCGCCTTCCCGCACGAGTTCCGCTTGAGCATCGAGATCATCTCCGGCGCGCTGCGGCCGGCGTCGATGAGTTGGCCCAAGCGCAGAACCGCTTGCAAGGCCAGCGTGATCTCGGTTTCCATGTCGGCGAGCTTGATCTGGATGAGTTGCGTCGCGGCGAGCGGGCGGCCGAATTGGAGGCGTTCGAGCGTGTACGTGCGCGCCGCGTGCCAACAGAATTCCGCGGCGCCGAGCGCGCCCCAGGCGATCCCGTAGCGCGCTTTATTGAGGCAGCCGAACGGTCCGGCGAGACCTTTGACATTCGGCAGATAATTCTCATCGGGGACGAACACGTCGTCCATCGCGATGATCCCCGTGCTCGACGCGCGCAGGCTGAACTTGCCGTCGATCTTGGGCGCGCTCAGGCCCTTCATGCTCTTGTCGAGGATGAAGCCCCGGATCTCGCCCGTGTCATCCTTTGCCCACACGATGAAGACGTTGGAGATCGGCGAGTTCGTGATCCAGTTCTTCGAGCCGTTGAGGCGGTAGCCGCCCGGGACTTTCTTCGCACGCGACGTCATGCTGCCCGGATCGGAACCGTGATCGGGTTCCGTCAGTCCGAAGCAGCCGACGAGTTCGCCGGTGGCGAGGCGCGGCAGGTAGCGCTGGCGCTGTTCTTCCGTTCCGTACGTGTAGATCGGGTGCATCACCAGGCTCGATTGCACCGAAAGCGCGGAGCGGTAACCGGAGTCGACGCGTTCGACTTCGCGCGCGATCAAGCCGTATGAGACATGATCGACCCCCGCGCATCCGTAGCCCTCGATCGTCGAGCCCAGGAAGCCTTGCGCTCCCATCTCGTTGAGGATCTCGCGATCGAAGATCTCATGCCGGTTGGCCTCGAGGATCCGCGGCATCAGCGCGTTCTGGCAATAGTCGCGGGCCGCGTCGCGGATCGCGCGTTGGTCGTCGGTTAGCTGCTCGTCGAGCAGCAGCGGGTCGTCCCAGCGGAACTTCGGGGCGCGTTCAGCAGCGATCGTCATCCGCAGTGATTCCACACCCCGGCGTCCGAACCTCGATTATTTCGGTCTGATCCGGCCTCGCACTGCATCTTTTCGCCATCCGGAATCAGGCTTCCAGAGCCTTTGGGGCGACCAGGCCGATGACGTGGCCTTCCGGGTCGCGTGCGAGACCGATGATGTCGCCGGACGACGGAACCGGCTGCGGTCCCACCAGCCGCGAGCCGCCGCAACGCTCGATGGTCACGAGCGCCGCCTCAACGTCCGGGACCCGCACGTAGAAGGTCATGTGGCCGTCGTAACCATCCATCGAACCGATCCCGCCGGAGATGCCGCCGCGGCCGCCCGGCTCAACGAAGGTGTAATCGCCGGTCCCGGCTCCGCCGACCGGTTCACCGATCTGCCAACCGAACGCGGCGCGATAGAAGGCGCGCAACGCATCCGCGTCCTTACCCATGATCTCGAAATACACGACAGGGTTGACCACGTTTCGATCCTCCGGAGTCCGCGCGTCGGACAAGGTGCCTGCCTTATTGACGAGTGCAATTCGGCGGAAGGCGATAGCTGTCGTCGAGATCACGGACGATATCGTCCAGGACCTGTTTTCCTTGGCGCGTCAGTTCGATCCATCCATCAACCGCGAGTTCTTTACGAGGATCGACGCGTCCAAATTTCTCCGATAACTGCTCGTCGATGAACCGAAAGGACGGAATGCTGCAGCACCGTCCCGCAGTTTGAGAACGGCCCGCGTCGTTGCGAAGCTCAAGCCAATTCAACTTCGCCCCTTGACGCTAACCTTGGTAAGGAAGTAGAGTAGCCCAAGGAGGTTAGCACCATGTCCGTCATGCCGTCGCCAGACGATTTCACGCCGCCGGGGTCGGACGAGGGCTCCGATACCGCGCATGTCGACGCTGTTACCGACCCGCCGTCGGAGCCGGTCCAGGTCAGCGCGGATGATCCCGACTTCGATCAGGCGCTCCGGAACCTCCCGCCCGAGCCCACGCCGACGCCGGACGATCCTGTCATACGCGCTCGAACTCCTGACGACTCGCCCCCGCTGCGCAGTCCGGACGACGACCCTCCCGAAGATGATCTCCCCGAGACGCCGAGGGTGCAAGATGAGGAGACCCCAGCCGACACGCCCGCGGCCGCCGGGTGACAATCTCGCGCCGAAACGGAGCGGGCCCCGAGCGCATGAGGTACCCGGGCGGGCGCGAAAAAACGGGGACTTTCCTTATCGCTTCGCGGGTTTCGGATGCGGCGAGCTTTGGCGATCGCCGACAAATGACGGGAGGAGACGAAATGGAATCCAGAGAGTTGCGCTTGCCGAATACGACGGCGAAAAATGAGCTATCGGTACCGCCTCCGGACATCTGGCCGGCGCAGCCCCCTGTAGAATATGCGCCGCCGGTTCCTCCGGAAGGCTGGTGGGAGCAGACCGGTGACTCGGCTCCGGGATTTGATGTCGCCGTTGACCGGCCGCCTTATGAGGTCCAGGTTCCACCACTTCCCGACGACACCCAGTCCGGCGGAAACGCGCCCTAGCAAGGGTCGTCAGCGATGATAGCGGCGGCGCCGCCGGAGGTGGCATCGACTCCGCCACGCTTGACACCGCCTTGGAAACGGCGCCGAGCACGCGCGTTTCGAAGCGCCAGCGCAATTGGCCTCGAATCGATACGCGCGAGTGAGCGGGATGCGGCACGACTTTGGCCGTTCACGATTTGGGGGTTGCGCCGGTTCTGCGAACGCGAGTATCTCGATGAGTTCTATGGCACGATCGACGATGAATACGGAGGATTCGCTGCGCTTCCGTTTCCGGCAAGCGAAAAGAGGGTGATCGCACCGCGCGTTGCCGCGTCAATTCGGATCATCGCGGCGTTTTCTGCGTGGTACCGCGTGGCAGGCACCATCATCGCCAGAGGTTTTGTAGCTGCGGCCGTACTCGGCGTCGCCAGCAATGTGTTAACGATCATCCTAGCGCCGCACGGCATCTCCGGCAGCGTTGCTGGGGTCGCGTCCAGCGCGGCCGTGACCATTTTCCTGTGGGTCGCCGCCGCCGGAGGAGTAGCGATGCTGCCCCATCGCTGGCCCGGTGACGCGCTCGCACTCATCATCGCCGCCGCCGCCTTCGCGACGCTCACGGAACTCGGTTGGAGCGGAGAGGTCGTCTTTCCCATCCCGGGTGCCGTTGCCGCGTGCGTAGGAATCGCCGTCTTCTTTGGCGTTGGAGCCCTCAGCCTGATCGCCGGACAGCTCGTAGCGCAACGGGTTACGCGGCGAAAGATCAGGCGATTTCCCGAGGAAGAGATCATAGAATCCACCGCTTACCTTCTGACGCGGATCGAGAGAATGGGGCCGAGATGGCGCTTGCCGGAAAATCGCACGCGCATCGTTGCGCTCCTTGAGTGGATCGCTAGACGGTTCGAGCGCAATCTCGTCCGGCCGTATCGGGACGGCGCCTCTTCGAGCGACGCGATCATAACAACGGCGGCCGCCGAGCGCGGCGAAGCATTCCGCGCTCAAAAAATCCGGGTCGCCCTCCCGGGCGGCGACACCATCGAGTCGCTGCGGAGCTTCCTGTGGAGCGCGCTGCGCAACGCCGGATCGAACGATTGGGACGCTATGCAACGCGTTGCGATCGTTCCCGCGGCGTCGAAACCCGTGCGGGCGCTGCAGCTCGTGTCCTCGGCCGCGGGTATCGTCGTCCCGTTGCTCGTCGCCGTCGCCTTCTCGGAGCTTCCTTGGCTGAAGGACCACCCCGAATACGACGTTCTTCGCAATAACGTCTCGGCGGCGTGCATCGGCTGGTCCGTCCTGAGCGTCCTTGCGCTTTTAAATCCGCGTCAATTCGATGCGCAATTTTCCGCAGCCAAGACTCTGGGAGATATCCTGAAACAGGGCTGACGAAAGAACGCCGAACCGATCCAGTAACTGACCTGGTGCTGCTTGAACTTCGATTCGTAGCGCAGAATGTGGCCGGCGACACGGCCTGCGGGAAATGCCCGGCATTTGATTACGAGCGCTTGAGTTCTACCTCGCAGGGCGTCTTTGGAAGTCTCTACCTATGACGGAGACGGTGTCGGAATCGGTGACGGGGCTGGCGAATGCAGCCAGCGGATGCGGACACCGTCGAATCCGGCACTGTTCGTTCCCGTTCTAGTTGTTGAGTTTATACTCGTATCGGGCAGCGGTGTTCCGCACGCAAGCGGAATCGGAGATGACCCGGCAAATACCGCGGTCGACAGCGGCTGAGACCCCGCAGGGCTTGTCAACAGTTGGGTGTAAGCGTAGTTTTTTGCGAGAAGCTGGTCATTGGTCGCGGTCGGAGCTGGACGCCGCGTGCCTGACGGAGCTGGTGTAGGCAGACTGCTTAACTGCACGCAGAGATTGCCGACGAGTTTTCTCAGCGATTGGGCAGCAACACCGTCGCGCACGGTCGACGACGTCGGATCCGTGTCGACAATCGTCGAGAACGCGTTGATCGATAGACCAATCCCTTTCCACGATGCGTTCGGGGCGACCGCAAGAGCAACGAGAAAGGCGCTGACATTAGTGAGCAGATTATTCGTCGTTGCGACCTTCGCCGTTTGCTCTCCAGTCGCGCTGGGAGCATAACCCAGGCGCGTGCAGTCGAGCACAAACCCCTCGCTGTAGGCGGACACGCTTGTCGTGCCCGCAAGCTTATGCGGGTGCTGTCCAAAGCGAATGCGGTAGACAAGATAACGCTGGCCCGTCGAGCACGTCGTGCCGTCGTCTGGGGCGCCGATACCGGCGGTCGTAAACGTCGAGCGCTGAGCAGCGATTCCGTTTTCCCCGAGTAAATGTTCGAGAACCGGTTCGTAGTCCGCATCGCCGGCCTGAACTGGGTTGGGGACCAACTGCAGAAGGGGTTCGTAACCAGGTACCTTCGCAACGACGTGGTAGGACGCGTCAACCGTCAACGGCCCGATGAGCGAAGCGATGTTCTGAGGAGAAAAAGACACCGGCTTCGTTCGGTCGACATGAAGACTGCCGATAGTCTTGTAGCCGGGTACGGAGACCGATTGAAAGTTAAGCTCAGAATCCGTTTCGGTTCCAGCAATGAAAATCCGGGCGTTCGACAACTGGCAAATCGCGCAGGCCGTCGACTTGTCATCCGCGACCCAAGCGGTGAACATTCCATAAGAATTGAGCGCTGCACTAAGCAACTCGTATGGGTTTTTGCCCTTTTCGAAAGTCGTCTTCCTCGGATCCGTGATGATCGAAACGGGCAACGTTCCGATCGGGGAAGCGGACGCACTGGGCTTTGCGCTCGGCGGCGGATCAGACGGTTTCGGCTTTGGACTCGCAACGGGCGACGAAGGCGGCGAAAACTTCGGCTTCGGACTTGCTCTCGGCCCCTTACTACTCGGGTGGGGACTGGGGTTGGCGCTCTGAGCGACGACGGCGGACGGCGAGGATACTGAAAGAGCGACCCACGCGAGTAAGGTGGCGATGATCGCTCCGCTCAAAAGCCGGCCAGCAGCACGGAGAAAACCAAAGAAATCCATGTCGAACTCTGACATCCTGGTATGGAATACAACCCTAGCGTACTGCAGCCGAGTCGAACTAGCAAGCCAAACAGCTCCACGTCAGGTCGAAAGAGCCCTTGGAGGGACGAAACGGCACATCGTACGGTTGCTTGTACGAGGGGCTAGCTCAACGCCACCTTCGCCGGAGACTATAGCGGTGGGGCCGCGTAGATCGCTTTGCTCTTGCGCCGCCAGTGCGCCTAGTCTGCCCAGAGCCGCAAGTACGCTGGGGCGGACGACGGATCGCGGCTTGCGGCGCGGAGTTCGGCGACGATCCGGGCGGCGCCGGTGAACGGGCGGGGCCGGACGAGCGCGCGTTCGACGAAGCCGGCGGCGATCGTGTAGGCCTCGCGCAGCGATACGCGTTCCGGACAGGGCGCGAGAAACTCCGGCAGCAGCGCGGGATTTCGACTGGCGAGCGAGCCGGGAACGAGTTCCATCTCCTGAGCGAGGGTTTCGATCTCCGGCGATTTCAATTGGCCGGCGTAGAGGCGCAGCGTCGAGCGCAGCTTCCAATAGACGTCGTGCGCGGCAAGCGTGAGCGAGCGCGCGGCTTCGGAGTCGAACGGAACCGCTTCATAACGGTCGAGCCGCAGCAGATACTCGAGGATGTCGTCCTGACGGGCGTTCGCGAAGCTGGTCTCTTCCGCGTAGGTTCGGAACCCGCATACCTCCAGCACGCGCAGCGAACCGAGGTTGTCGGCTGCGACGCGCCCGTAGAGCGGGCGCATCAGCGCGAACGTGCGCAGAAACTCTTTAAGCGCGGCCGTCGCGATGCCGTGGCCCCAGAACGCCGAACCGATCCAGTAACTGACCTCGTGCTGCTTGAACTTCGATTCGTAGCGCAGAATGTGGCCGGCGACGCGGCCGTTCCACAGAATCGTCCTTACCTCGACGCTCGGGTCCGACCGGATCCGCCGCCAATGCCAATCGAAGGCTGCACGATCGTTCGGATCGCTCGCCGTGAACGCGGCCAGCCAACGGCCGTCGGGCTCGCGTCCGTGCTCGAAGAACGCCTCGAGATCAACGTCCGTGACCGGTGCCAAGCTGACCTGGAGCGCGGCCGGGCATTCCGTCTCCGGTTCGCTCACCGCACGAGTTGGCCGCCGTCGATCACGATCGCTTGGCCGGTGATCGCCGCTGCCTCTTCGCGGCACAGCCAGACGATCGTCGCTGCGACTTCTTCCGGTCGCACGAAGCGCCCGAGTGGACTGTTGGCGAGCAGCGCGGCGGTCGCGGTCTCCTGCGCGCGCTTGGTCTTTTCGACGATGGTCGCGATCGAACGCTCCAACATCGGCGTCTGGGTGAATCCCGGACACACGGCGTTCACCGTCACGCCTTTGGCTGCGAATTCGCTCGCGAGCGCGCGCGTGAGCCCGACGACGCCGTGCTTCGAGGCCGCGTAGGCAACCATGTACGGACTGCCGGTGAGACCGGCGACGCTGGCGACGTTGACGACGCGCCCCCAACCGGCCGTGGCCATCGCCGCCAGCACGGCGCGCGTGCAAACGAACGTTCCGGTGAGGTTCGTCGCGAGCGTGCGCGCCCAGAGCAGGTCGTCGGTTTGCGCCAGCGGTGCCATCGTCCCGATGCCGGCGTTGTTCACCAGAATATCGATTGAACCGTTCGCGGCACGCGCGCTTCCAAACGCCGCGCCGACCGCGCCGGCATCACTCACGTCGGCGACCACGACGTGGGCGCGCGCGCCCGGCGCAAGCGTGGCCGCATGAACGTCGAGTTCGGTCCGCTCGATCCCAAGCAGGCTGACGCGCGCCCCGGCGTTCGCCAGGGCCGTGGCGGTCGCGGCCCCGATCCCGGTTCCGGCCCCCGTCACCAGCGCATGCTTCCCGGCCGGACTCAACGTGCGAACTCCATGGTCGCCGCTTCGGCGGCCCCGCGCACGGACCCGTCAGTCGATATCGAGGGCCACGTCGAGGGCGGGCGAGCTGTGCGTGAGCGCGCCGACCGAGATCAGATCGACGCCGCTCTCGGCGATGGCGCGCACCGTTGCGAGATGAACGCCGCCCGATGCCTCGAGCAGCGCGCGGCCGTTCGTCCGGCGCACGGCTTCGCTCAGCTCCGCGAGCGTGAAGTTGTCCAGCAAGATGACGTCGGCGCACGAGTCGAGCGCCTCGTCGAGTTGCGCCGGCGTGTCGACTTCGACCTCGACCTTCACCAGATGACCCGCGTGCGCGCGGGCCGCCTCGAGCGCACGCGCGATCCCGCCCGCGATCGCGACGTGGTTGTCTTTGATGAGGATCGCATCGTCCAGACCGAAGCGATGATTCTTTCCGCCGCCGTCACGCACGGCGGCTTTTTCGAGCGCACGCATCCCGGGCGTCGTCTTGCGCGTATCGACGATCGTCGCGCGCGTGCCGGCGACGAGGTCGGCGTAGCGGCGCGTCGCCGTCGCGATGCCGCTCAAGCGCCCGAGCACGTTGAGCGCGGTCCGTTCCCCGCTCAGGATCGCGCGCAATTCACCTGTGAGCGTCGCCAGACGGGTACCGGCGGCGACCGTCTCGCCGTCGTGCGCGAAGCGTTCCACGATGATCGACGGATCGAGCAGGGTGAAGGTCCGCGCGGCGGCCGCGAGCCCCGAAATCGTACCCGCGGCGCGTGCGACGACGACGGCCGATCCGAGCCGGCCGGCCGGAACGATGGCGCTGGTGGTGAGGTCGCCGGCTCGGCCTAGGTCTTCACGCAGCGCGGCGACGAGGAATTCGTCGAGCGCGAAGTCGATCACGAGATGCCGGCCAGCGGCGGCGACGCGACGAACGTGCGCGCGGCGAAACGCGCATCGCTTGCCGGATAGTCGCGCCGGAAGTGCGCGCCGCGGCTCTCGCGCCGTGCCAGCGCCGCCTGCGCAACGAGGCGCGCGACGGCGATCGCGTCGTGAACCCGCGGATCGAACGTCTCGGCATCGAGGCGCTCGCAGGTGGCCAGCAGATGGGCCAGACCCTGTGCGTCGCGCACGACGCCGGCATGCGCGCTCAGCGCCGCGCGTAACGGGGCGAGTTCGCGCGCGAGATCGCTTGCGAACGCGATGCCGGGGACGGGACGGAACCCGGCCGGCGAGCCGGCTGCGTCCGCAGGCGTTCCCGCGATGTCGCGCGCGACGCGCGTGCCGAACACAGCCGCTTCCATCAACGAGTTGCTGGCCAAACGGTTGGCGCCGTGCAGGCCGGTGGCGGCGACCTCGCCGCAGGCCCACAACCCCGCAACGCTCGTGCGTCCGCGTTCGCCGGTCGCGATACCGCCGATCGTATAATGCGCCGCCGGCGTGACCGGAATGAGCATCGAGCGCGGGTCGACGCCGTAGGCGGCGCAGGTGCCGAAGATGCCCGGGAAACGGGTCGTGAAACGCTCGCCGATGGCGCGGGCGTCGAGCGCGACCGCTCCGCCTGCGGCCTCGATCGTTGCGATCGCGCGCGCGACCACGTCGCGCGGTGCGAGTTCTTCGACGAACCGGTTGCCGTCCGCATCGACGAGCCGCGCGCCCTCGCCGCGGACGGCCTCGCTCACCAGCGGCAGCGGATCGGTGCAAACGTTCAGCGCCGTCGGATGGAACTGCACGAACTCGAGGTCGGCCAGCGTCGCGCCGGCGCGGGCGGCCATGGCGATCCCGGCGCCCAGCGCCGCGCGCGGCGTCGTAGCCCGCGCGTAGAGGCCGCCGAACCCGCCGCTCGCGAGCACGACCGCACCGGCCGTGACCGCCTGCGTGCGACCGGCGGCATCGGCGAACACCACACCGCAGACCCGGCCGTCGTCGCGCACGATGAGGTCGAGCGCACGCCAGCCGGTCACGAGCCGAATATTCGGGCGCGCGGCGACGCCCGCGAGCAGCGCGCGCACGATCGCGGCTCCGGTGCGGTCGGACGCGTGCACGATCCGGCGCCGCGAATGTGCGCCCTCGAGCCCGAGCGACAGCGAGCCGTCGGCACCGCGATCGAATGGAACGCCGAACCGCTCGAGCAGGGCGACGGCGTGGGGCGCTTCTTCCGCCAGCGCATGCACCGTGGCCGGATCGGCGATCCCGCCTCCGGCCGCAAGCGTATCGGCTTCGTGCAACGCGGGCGCGTCGTCGGGCGAGATCGCCGCGGCGACGCCGCCTTGCGCCCACGCCGATGCGACCTCGGAGGCCGGCGCCGTATCGTTCACCAGCAGGATGGAACGGCCGTCGAGTTCGAGCGCGGTCGAGAGACCCGCCAGGCCTGCGCCGACGATGACGACGTCGGCGTGCATCAGCCGGGCCTCGTCGCGTCGATCATCGCTTGCAGCGAGCGCCGCGCGCCGGCGATCACCGCCGGGGCGACGAGGATCTCATCCGTCATCGTTTGCAGGGAGCGCAGGATCTTCGGCAGCGTGTTGCGCCGCATGTGCGGACACAGGTTGCAGGGGCGGACGAACTCGACGTTCGGGAACTCGACCGCAACGTTGTCGCTCATCGAGCACTCGGTGAGCAGCATCACGCGCTCCGTCGGATGCGTGCGCACGTAGTCGATCATCCCGGAAGTCGAGCCCGCGTAGTCGGCAGCCGCGATGACGTCGGGCGGGCACTCGGGATGCGCGAGCACCACGATCCCGGCGTCGTCTTCGCGCAAACGCGCTACGTCCAGGCCGCTGAAACGCTCGTGAACTTCGCAGTGGCCTTGCCAGGAGATGATCTCGACCGCGGTGTTGGCCGCGACGTATTGGGCGAGAAATTCATCGGGGATCATGATGACGCGCGGCACGCCGAGCGATTCGACGATCTTCACGGCGTTCGACGAGGTGCAACAGATATCGGATTCCGCCTTCACCTCGGCGCTGGTGTTGACGTAGGTGACGATCGGGACGCCGGGATACTGCGCGCGCAACGCGCGCACGTCCGCGCCGGTGATCGACTCCGCCAGCGAACAGCCGGCGCTGCGGTCCGGGACGAGCACCGTGCGCCCGGGATTAAGGATCTTCGCCGTTTCGCCCATGAAGTGCACGCCGCACACGACGATCACGTCGGCCTCGGCGCGCTGCGCTTCGCGCGCCAACTGCAGTGAATCACCGACGATGTCGGCGACGCCGTGGAAGATTTCCGGCGTCTGGTAATTGTGCGCCAGGATGACCGCGTTCTTCTCGCGCTTGAGCGCGTTGATCGCATCGACGAACGGCGCGTAGAGCGGCCATTCGGCCGCGGGGAGGATACGCGCCAGGCGGTCGTAGATCGGGCGCGTGCGCGCCTCGACTTCGGGGGTGAACGGGAGCAGATCGATCATGGAGACCTTCCGGGAGAGAACCCGAGGGCGAGCTTATACTATTTCTGAGTATAAACCCTTCCGGCCCCCTGCGGGCTTCAGCCCGGCGGACGCTCGGGTTAGCGCCGGATCGCGATTCCGGGGTCGGGGCGTTCCGCGATGACCTCCGGACGGAAGCGGTAGGTCTCAGCCGGGCGGCCGCTCGTCGCCCGCCGGTCGCCGGTACCGACGACGATCCCGCTCTCTTCGACCAGCCGCCGGAAGTTGGGTTTGTGCAGGCGCATCCCAGCCAGCGCTTCGACCGCGCGCTGCAACTCCCAGAGCGTAAACGTCTCGCTGAGCAGCTCGAAGATCACGGGCCGGTACTTGATCTTGCCGCGCAGCCGCCCGATCGCGGTCGCGAGGATGCGGCGATGGTCGAGCGCCATCGCACGGCCCAGCGCCCGGGTCGCATGCGGCGCTTCGGCGACGGCGCCGATCTCGTAGAGAATCTCGTAGCGCTCGAGGACTGCTTCATCATTCCACGGTGCCTCGTCGAGTGCGAACGCGGCCGTGGCGCGCAACTGCCGTTCGCGATCGGTCATCCAAGCGCGCACGAGCGGCACGATCTGGGCATCGAGCACCGCCGGCCGCCCGGTGCGCCGATCTTCCCACGGAAAGAACTCGTACCAATCGTACCAGTCCGCGGCGGCGTTCGCCGGCCGCTCCGCACCGGTGAGGGCGAGATACCCGACCGTGACATAGCGCGGCCCGCCCGTCACCTCGCGCGGGTCGCGATTGCGATCGCCGAACGTGTAGAGTTGCTCGAGATACCCGACCTCGAACCCGACCTGTTCGACGATCGAGCGGCGAGCAGCGAGTTCGAGCGTGCGGTCCCGGACCGGATCGAACGGCGCCGCGGGCAGGCGCGGCTCTTCGCCGTTGACGGTCAGCACGAGGGGCCGTTCGCCGGCGACCCGGACGACGACCGAATCGAGCCCCAGTACGATCTCGTCCGCCACGCGAGCGCCGGTTCTCTACCGGTTGACCCAGGTCATGTCCGCGTAGCGCGCTCCGGAAACGGACCCTTGGGGCGCGACCTCTTCGATGCGCCGGAGGTATTGGGGGCTCAGCGCGAGCTGCGTCGCGGCGACGTTCTCTTCGAGCCGCTTCACCTTTGTCGTACCGGGGATCGGCACGATGTCGTCGCCCTGCGCGAGCACCCATGCAAGCGCGACCTGGGCCGGGGTCGCGCCCAATTCCGCGGCGATCTCCGCGACGCGATCGACCACGGCAAGATTCTTCGCGAAGTTCTCGCCCGCGAAGCGCGGGGAGAAGCGGCGGAAATCATCGGGCGCGAGTTGGTCGAGCGAACGGATGGTGCCGCTCAAGAAGCCGCGGCCGAGCGGGCTGTAGGCGACCAGCGCGATGCCCAACTCGCGGATTGCGGCGAGGTTGCCGTTCTCTTCGATGTCGCGCGAGAAGAGCGAGTACTCGGACTGCAGGGCGTGTTGCATACGCGACCTAAGACCGGGCGCGTTCTGCTAGCGTTTCAGGACGCGTTCGAGCTTGTCGAAGAGGCCGTCTATCGCGCGTTCGTGCGCGTCTTGGACGCGCTTCCAGAACATCCGGCCCTCGGTATCCGAGAGCGTCGCGACGATCCGGTGCTCGAGCTTCTGCTTCTTCCCGTCGGGGCTGAGATAGAAGCCGTGGGTGCCGTCCACGCCCTCGTTGTCGATGCGCCAGACGATCTTCTTCTCGGGCACGACCTCGTCGAGCACCGAGTGAAATCCCAAGTGCCATTCCTCGGTCGTCCCCGGTACCAGCGGCCCCGCGCTGCGCATGAACGGCTGCGAGGCAAACGGCCAGATCGCATCGCCCGAGGTGCCCATCTCGGTAAGCAGTTGGAAAATCCGTCGCGGCGTCCCCGAAAACGACCGGCTGCGCGCGACATCCAGCGGAATCGGCATACCGGCGCCGTTCGTCGCACCCCGCTTGCCGCCTCCGCGCTGCGGTCATGAACCGGCCATGTTACCGCAGCCCTCCTCTCTCGGCTCGGCTATCCCCCATGAAGCGATCTCCGCGACGCCTTCCGGCCGCCGCGGCATGAATGGGTCGTGAAGCGACGATGAGAGTTGACTTAGCGCCACAACGGCGAGCGTGCGCTCCTCGTTTTTCCCCAGTGACTGCGCTGCGAACGTGCGGTCACGATTGCACTCATTTTTCTTCAGAGGAGCGTCCACTTATGAACCGTCTTTCACGCACGCTGGCAACGCTGACGCTGCTCGGCGCGCTCGTCGCCGGCGCCCTCGCACCGGCCGCCGCCGACGTCCCGGGGCCGCATCCCGAATATCTGCACGCGCTCTCCGACCTGCGTTTCGCCCGGGCGCTGCTTCACGTCCCCGAGGAGTACAACGCGATCCCCGCGCAGCAGCGCGCGGTCGGTCAGATCGATCGCGCGATCAACGATCTGCGCAACGCCTCGATCGATGACGGACAGCCGCTCGACTTGGCCCCGTCCGTCGACCTGAGCCGGCCGCGGATCGACCGTGTCCACGAAGCGATGCGCGCCCTCGGCCGCGCCAAGCACGACATCGACCAATTCGAATCCAACGGTTACGCCGTCGGCTGGCGTAACGGCGCCGACCGCCACATCGACGGCGCGATGCACTTCGTCCGCGTCGAAGCCGGCATCGACCACTTCGACCACACCGGCTACTGATCGAAAGAGAGAGCGCCGCCCACCACGGGCGGCACTCTCTCATTCCAGACTCTTCGAGGACCGAATTCTCTGCGCGATCCGTGGCAGCTCCATCCTTCGACAGGCTCAGGATGGCATTTAGGTGGCTCGGGCTTGCGGGATCCGTCGTTCTTGGCTAAGTCAGTTGGTTTTGGCTAAATTCGAGTTGACTATGCTTTGAGTTCGATGTCCACGCCGGCCGGGAGATCGAGATGCATGAGGGCGTCCATCGTCTTGGGCGAGGCTTGGAGGATGTCGATGAGGCGCTTGTGCGTGCGCATCTCGAAATGCTCGCGGCTCTTCTTGTCGACGTGCGGCGAACGGTTCACGCAGAAGCGGTTGATCTCCGTGGGCAACGGCACGGGGCCGCTGACGAAGGCGCCGGTGCGCTTCGCCGTATCGACGATCCGCTCGGCGCTCTGGTCGAGCACGCGGTGGTCGTACGCTTTGAGTCGAATCCGAATCTTCTGCTTTGCCATGATGTTTGTATTCTATCCTAAGATCGGTGGTATTGGGGATTCAGCGAAGCGGATCAGCTATGCTGATTCAGCCGCGCGGATTCAGCCGCGCTGAATCCAAGTCCTAATCTGAAACAGCGGTGACGACGCCGGCGCCGACGGTCCGGCCGCCCTCGCGAATCGCGAAGCGGAGGCCTTCTTCACACGCGATCGGCGTGATCAGCTCGACGTTCATCTGGACGTTGTCGCCGGGCATGACCATCTCGACGCCTTCCGGCAACGCGATGGTCCCGGTCACGTCGGTCGTCCGGAAGTAGAACTGCGGGCGGTAGTTCCCGAAGAACGGGGTGTGCCGGCCGCCCTCTTCTTTCGAGAGGACATAGACTTCCGCTTTGAACTTCTTGTGCGGTTTGATCGAACCGGGCTTCGCGAGCACTTGGCCGCGCTCGATGTCGTTGCGCTCGATGCCGCGCAAGAGCACGCCGACGTTGTCGCCCGCGATCCCCTGATCGAGCAGTTTGCGGAACATTTCGATCCCGGTGACGGTCGACTTGCGGGCCTTCTCTTGCAGACCGACGATTTCGATTTCTTCGCCGACTTTGATCTGGCCGCGTTCGATACGGCCGGTGCCCACCGTGCCGCGGCCCGTGATCGTGAACACGTCCTCGACCGGCATCAGGAACGGCTTGTCGACGGCGCGCTCCGGCGTCGGGATGTACGAATCGACGGCATCCATCAGCGCAAACACGGCGGCAGCATCGGGATCATCGCGCTTGCCCGACGATTGCAGCGCCTTGAGCGCCGAACCGCGGATGATCGGGATATCGTCGCCCGGGTACTCGTAGCTCGAGAGAAGTTCGCGGACTTCCAGCTCGACGAGTTCGAGCAACTCCTCGTCGTCGACCATGTCGACCTTATTGAGGAACACGACGATGTACGGAACGCCGACCTGCTTCATGAGCAGAATGTGCTCGCGCGTCTGCGGCATCGGGCCGTCGGTCGCCGAAACGACCAGGATCGCACCGTCCATCTGCGCCGCGCCGGTAATCATGTTCTTGATGTAGTCGGCGTGGCCGGGGCAGTCGACGTGCGCGTAGTGGCGCGACTTCGTCTCGTACTCTTGGTGCGAGATCGCGATCGTGATGCCGCGTTCCTTTTCCTCGGGCGCGTTATCGATATCGTCGACGGCGCGGCGTTGGATGTTGGAGTTCTCGGTCGCGAGGCAATTGATGATCGCCGCCGTCAGGGTCGTCTTGCCATGGTCGACGTGACCGGTGGTGCCGATATTGACGTGCGGTTTGCTGCGGTCGAACTTGGCTTTTGCCATGATGTTTCGTCGTTTGTCCTTTGGATTATCGTGTTGCTATTGCGTGAACCCAACGCGCCCGCTAGGCCGGGACCGGCGGTTTCTTCCCGGAGGCCTTGGCGATGATCTCGTCCTCGACGGACTTGGGCGCCTTTTCGTAGTGTGAGAACTCCATCGTGTACGTCGCGCGGCCTTGCGTTTTGGAACGCATGTCGGTCGCATAGCCGAACATCTCGGAGAGCGGCACATGGGCCTTGATGACCTGTGCTCCGCCCGGAGCGTCCTCGCTCCCTTGGATCATGCCGCGCCGGCTCATCAAATCGCCGATGATGTCGCCCATGTAGTCCTTGGGGGTCGTGACTTCGACGCCCATGATCGGTTCTTTGATGATCGGACCGGCGGCCCGATTGGCTTCCTTGAACGCCATCGAACCGGCGATCTTGAACGCCATTTCCGACGAATCAACGTCGTGGTAGCTGCCGTCGATCAGGGTCGCCTTGAAGTCGAGCACCGGATAGCCCGCGAGCACGCCGCTCTGCGACGCTTCGCGGATGCCCTCGCCGGCCGGTTTGATGAATTCCTTGGGGATCGCCCCGCCGACGATCTTCGACTCGAACACGTAGCCCGAACCCGGTTCGCCGGGCTCGACGCGAATCGTGACGTCGCCGAACTGACCCTTGCCGCCGGATTGGCGGACGAAGCGGCCTTGCTTTTCGACCGTCTTGGTGATCGCTTCTTTGTAAGCGACCTGCGGTTTGCCGACGTTGGCTTCGACTTTGAATTCGCGCTTGAGACGATCGACGATGATCTCGAGATGGAGTTCACCCATCCCGCCGATGATCGTCTGCTGCGTCTCTTCGTCGGTCCGCATGCGGAAGGTCGGATCTTCCTGAGCCAGCCGCGAAAGGGCCGTGCCGAGCTTGTCCTGATCGCCCTTGGTCTTCGGCTCGATGGCCTGGAAGATGACGGGTTCCGGGAACACGATGTTCTCGAGGATGATCGGCGACTTTTCGTCGCACAGCGTATCGCCGGTCCGCGTGTCGCCCAATCCGACCGCGGCGGCGATATCGCCCGCGCCGATCGAGTCGATGTCTTCGCGATGGTTCGCGTGCATCCGCAGGATGCGCCCGATGCGCTCCTTGCGGTTGCTGCGCGCGTTGTAGACGTACGAGCCCTTGTCGAGCACGCCCGAATAGACCCGGAAGTAGGTCAGGTTGCCGTACGGGTCGGTCGCGATCTTGAACGCGAGCGCGGCGAAGGGTTCCTTATCGTCGGGCTTGCGCGTGATCGGCGCGTTGTCGTTTTTGGGGTCCATGCCCGTGATGGTTTTCGCCTCTAGCGGCGAGGGCAGGAAGTCGACGACGGCGTCGAGCAGCGGCTGAACGCCTTTGTTCTTAAAGGCCGAACCGCAGAGCATCGGCAGCACGTCGCCGGCGATCGTCGCTTTGCGCAGCGCGGTCTTGAGGCGGTCGACCGGGATGTCCTTCCCATCGAAGAACAGCTCGAGCAGTTCGTCGTCCTGCTCGGCGATCGCTTCGATCAACTCCTGGCGCCACTTCTCGGCGAGGGTCTTGAGTTCGCCGTCGGCGTCGGTCACGGGGACGTCATCCATCGTCGAACCGAGGTCGTCCGTGTAGATGATCTTGTGCATCGTGAAGAGGTCCACGACGCCCAGAAACTCCGATTCGGCACCGATCGGCACCTGGATCGGAACGGCGCGCGCGCCCAGGCGCTCGCGGATCTTATCGACGCAATTGAAAAAATTCGCCCCGATGCGGTCCATCTTGTTGACGAAGATGATCCGCGGGACTTTGTACTTGTTGGCCTGACGCCAGACGGTTTCCGACTGCGGCTGCACGGCAGCGACCGAGTCGAAGAGCGCGACGAGGCCGTCGAGCACGCGCAGCGAGCGCTCGACCTCGACGGTGAAGTCCACGTGGCCAGGCGTATCGATAATATTGATGCGCGTGTCGCGCCACGTACAGGCCGTCGCGGCCGAGGTGATCGTGATGCCGCGTTCCTGCTCCTGGACCATCCAGTCCATCGTCGCCGCGCCGTCGTGCACTTCGCCGATCTTGTGCGTGCGGCCGGTGTAGAACAGGATCCGTTCGGTCGCGGTCGTCTTGCCGGCATCGATATGCGCGGCAATGCCGATGTTCCGGGTCCGCTCGAGCGGATATTCGCGTACGTTTGCCATAGAAAGCGCTTACCAGCGGTAGTGGGCGAAGGCTTTGTTGGCTTCCGCCATCTTGTGCGTGTCTTCGCGCTTCTTGATCGACGCGCCCAGGTTGTTGGCGGCGTCCATCAGCTCGCCGGCCAGCTTTTCTTCCATCGAGCGGCCAGCGCGCTTGCGCGCATACCCGATCAGCCAGCGCATCGCCATCGCCTGACGGCGATCCGGACGCACTTCCATCGGCACCTGATAGGTCGCACCGCCGACCCGGCGGGGGCGCACTTCGACCAGCGGCATGGCGTTGCCGAGGGCCTGGGTGAACACGTCCATCGGATCGCGGCCCATCTTCCCTTCGATGATCGCGAGGGCTTCGTAGGTGATCCGTTCCGCCGTCGACTTCTTGCCCGCGAGCATCAGCTTATTGATGAAGCGCGAGAGCACTTTCGAGTTGAACTTGGGGTCGGGCAGAATCGGCCGTTTCGCGACCGGACCTTTGCGCGGCATGCGATCTTCCTACTTACTTCTTGACGGCGCGCTTGGCGCCGTACTTGGAGCGGCCTTGCTTCCGGTTTGCGGTACCGGCCGTATCGAGCGTTCCCCGAATGATGTGGTAGCGCACGCCGGGGAGATCCTTGACGCGCCCGCCGCGGATCAGCACCACCGAATGTTCCTGGAGGTTATGGCCGATACCCGGGATGTAGGCCGTCACTTCTTCACCGTTGGTGAGGCGGACGCGGGCGACTTTGCGCAGCGCTGAGTTCGGCTTCTTCGGGGTAATCGTCTTGACTTGAGTGCAGACGCCGCGGCGCTGGGGGTTTCCCGGCACGTCGAACGAACGCAGCGGCAGGTCGGGATGACCCGGCTTCGGTCCGGTCTGCACGACGCGGAACGCGGGGGTCTTCACCTTTTTCTGCTGCTTCTCGCGGCCCTTACGGACCAGCTGGCTTATGGTCGGCACTCAGTCCCTCGTCGGTGCACGGCACCGGGTTGACACACAAAATCGGCCCACAGCGTCGTGGGCCGGAACCCGACGAGTATACCAAGGCGACCCCTTCAAGTCAACGCAGCCAGGCGTGCTTGGATGCCGTCCCAGGGGGCAAGCCGACCTAGCCTCGACTGAGCGCGATCTCGGCCAGCAGCGAGAGCGCATCGGACGAGGCGCTCGCAGCGGCTAGGCGCGCGAACGTCTCGCGGCCGAGTTGCCCGGCCAGCAGCTCGCGCGGCGCAACGTCCTCACCGCCCTCATCCTCGCCGGCGAGGCGGCGGTGCGCGTCGGCATATCCGCAGAACCGGGCCGCGAGGGCTGGTGCCTCGGACGCAAGGGCTTTCGCGATCCAAACCGCGCACTTGGCGCGTAACCCCGGCGCGTCGAGCGTGGTGAAGTACCGCAGCGCGTTGCCGGCCGCGTCGACGGCGGCGGCCATGTCCCCGCAGGAGTACTCGGTGCGGGCGAGGGCCAAGCTCGCATACGCGAGACGCAGCGGCGCATCCAGCCGCGCAAGCATCGCCGTCGCGTGACGCGCGGAATCGCGCGCGCTCTCGACTCGCCCGAGCCGCCTATTGAAGACGCTCAGGTTGACCAAGGTAATCGCTTCGAGCAGCGCGTCATCGAGCGAACGCGCGGCCTCGAGTACATCCGCGAACATCGCGATGCGTTGCTCGTCGTCGCCAGCAATGATGGCCAGTGAGGTCAGCGCCGCGGCGGCCGAGCGTTTCAGGCCGCGCGCGCTGAAGGTGACGAGCGCGGTTTCGAGATGCGACCGCGCCGTCGCGGCATCTTGCATCGAGGCGGACGCAGCCCCTACGGCGAGGTGCGCCAGCGCGATGTCGACATCGTCACCGCCCGCGAGCGCCTCCTCAAGCGCGCGTCGCGCGGCATCGAGGGCCTCGGCCTGCGCGCGCATGTTGTCGAACGCGATCGCACGCGCCCGCCAGAGCTGCGCTCGCACGCGGTGCGCCGAGCGCGGGGCGCGCCGTAAGGCCTCGTCGAGGTACGGCTCGAGTTCGGGTTCGCGACCCATCTCCGACCAAATCCGCGCCGCGTTCGCCGTCATGCGAATTCCGGTCTCAACGTCGTTCTGCTGCTCGAGGCACCAGTCGATCGCGGCGAGGATGTTGTGACGCTCCGCCCGGAGCGGTTCCAGCCAGGCCGCGATAGGTTTTACGAACCATTCCGCATTGGCCGTCGCGAGCAGCGCGTCGTAGTAAGCGGCGAACGCGACGAATGCGTCGCGTTCTTCACCGAGCGCTCTGAGTTTCGCCAGCGCAACGTCCCGCACGACGTAGAGCATGCGATAGGCGCCCGAGGGCAAGCGGTCGATGAGCGATGTGCGATGCAGCACCGCAAGGCCCGCGTTCGCCTCCGGGCCGAACAGATGCACCGCGGTATCGAGCGCAAGGGTACCGGCGAAGACCGCTGCGTGACGGAAGATGCTCTGATCGGCCGGCGCAAGCGGCTCGTACGCCCAATCGACCAGCGCGTCGATCGAACGATGACGCGAGCCGATCCCCACCTCATCCGAGCGCAACACCGGTACGCGCTCTTCGATCGCGCCCGCAAGCTGCTGCAACGTGAGGTCGCAGAGGCGCGCGGCGGCCAGTTCGATCGCCAGCGGAATCCCGTCGAGCCGCGCGCACACGCGACGGGCCAGATCGTCGTCGTCGATCGCCGTTCCCGCGGCTTGCGCGCGATCGCGGAAGAACGCGATACCGTCGGCTTCTCGCATCGCACCGACCCGGAAGACGTTCTCCCCGAAGACTCCGACGCGTTGGCGCGAGGTCGCGACGAGGCGAAGGTTCGGCGCTGCGTCGAGCAGCGCGCGCACCGAGCGCGCGAGCGCGGGCAGCAGGTGCTCGGCATTGTCGAGCACGAGCAGCAACGTCCGGTTCTCGAGCCACGCAAACACGGCCGCTTCGATCGACCGTTGTGAATCGCGCCGGACGCCCAGCGTGCCAGCTAGTGCCGGCAGCACGGAGCTTGCCTCGCCCAGCGCAGCCAGATCGACGAACCAGGTGCCGTCGGGGAAGCGCGAACGCTCGCGCCGGGCGAATTCCGTCGCTAGGCGCGACTTGCCGCTGCCACCCGCGCCGACCAGCGAGACCAGCCGGTTGCGTGCCAAGCGCTCCTGGAGTTCGGCCAACTCTTCGGCGCGCCCGATGAAAGGCGTCAGCGGTTCGGGCAGGCTCCCGGCGGCCGCGCGCGCCGGCGCGCTCCCCGCGATGCGCTGCGCGAGTTGCACGCGCTTGGAAACTCCGAGTTTGTCGTAGATCGCCGTGATGTTCTTCTCAACGGTTTTCGCGCTGATGCGCAGCCGCTCCGCGATGGCTTTGTTTGAGAATCCGGCGGCCACCAAATCGGCGACCTCGCGTTCGCGCGGCGAGAGACCAGCGGTGTTCCCCGCCGCGCTCGGCGTTCGGCTACCCGCGAGGCGGTTGAGATCGTGCACCGCGCGTAGCCGCCGATAGGTGTGCTCGGCTGCACGCTCGTTGCCGCTGAGTTCGTCCGCCCGGGCCGCATAGTACGCCCAGCCGGCGCGGACGTACGCTAGCCGAGCGCGCGCCGCGAATTCGCGCGCACGCTCGGGGCCGCCGCCCGCGCGCTCCGCCAGCGCGCGAGCATGTTCGAATACGCCGTGAAGTCCGGGTACGGCGTCGGCGTCCTGCGGCTCGATCTTCGCCAGCGCGCGTGCGCGCAACGGACGGTCGCCGAGCTCCGCCGCTACCAGGATCGTCTCGATCGATGCCTCAAGCGATCCGCCGCTCCGCAGCGCCACCGCGAGGACCTCGCGCGCGGCGAGCGGCTCGCCGATCGTTTGCGCGTAGGCTCCGCCGAAGAACGCGACGGCGTCCTGCGAACCGCCGCGCACGACTGCCTGCCACAGCGCGGAGGGGTTGATCGCGTCGCGCAACGGGGCGTCGTCGAGGAGGCGGCCGAGATGAAGTGCGGCTGCCCCCACATACGGATCGGTTGCGCTTCGTGGCAGTTCGGCTTCGACGATCGAGCGGGCCGCGCGAAACTCGCCGCTGCGCACCAACTCGATGGCGGCGAAAGCCGATTCTCGCGTCGACGTCACACCGGCAGATTGGCGCAGGGTAGGGATTTCCCCCATTGGCCAAGCCTCGCACGGATCATAGACTCCGCTCAACACGCATCACGAAGGAGTCCAACGATGGTCCGAGCCCGATTGTTCTCCGCCGCCTTGCTGGCCGGCGGGCTTGCCGCATGCGGCGGCGGGGGCAGTTCCTCGACACCTGCGGCCTCGGCATCCCCCACGCCCGCAGCCTCACCGACCCCCACGGCCGCAGCCTCACCGACCCCCTCGCCCACCCCGACCGGTAGCGCTTCCAATACCGTGTTCAACTTCACCGGCTCGAACGCAGGCAGCGCGACCTTCGGCAGTTCGGGAGGCACCCTGGCGGCCGGGCCATACGCCGGTCTGACCGCGAACATGACGTTCGGAACGATTCAGAACTACACGACGGCGATCGCGATCCAGGACTGGCTGGCCTCCGGCAACGGCGACATCAGCTCGACGAGTTCGATCGCCTTTCCGCCTTTCGCCACTACGACGCACGTCGACTCGAACGGCAACACCTTGGCGGGGAGCTTCAACCTGGTCGGCTACCTCAAGTTCCAGGCGACACCGGAGGTGACTTTTGTGAATGTGCCGGCAATCGCGCTGACGGTCACTTCGCCTGCGAGCGTCGTCGGCACGACCTGCTGGGTCTTCTCGATCACGAATATCGGGAGTAACGGCGCGATCGTACTCGGGTGGAAGCAGACCGAATCGACCACGACCGTGTCGCCGTCGCAGGTCTCCTTCGCGGCAAAGGCCCCCGCGGCGGGGCAGACGGTCGACCTCGGCAATCCGACCTCGCAAGCAACGGACGGGAACGGACCAGCCTACCTCGCCGTCGCCTGTCAATAGCGCCGGCCCGGCATGCTGCATCTTCCTAGAAGTTCTCCCCGGGTCTTGGGGGCCATCGTGGCCGCCGCCGCCATCGTCATTGCGGGGTGCGGCGGCGGCGGTGGGGTCACCACCGTGCCGGCGGCGGGCACGCCGGCCACGCCCGCGCCCTCCGCCAAGGTGGCGACTCAGACCGGTTCCGTCCAGCTCCCGCGCGGAAGCACCGTGTCGCTGTCGTCGCTCACGGTTCAGAACAGCCTCGGCACCTCAGCCGTCTCGAGCGCGGGCACGTTCAAGGTGCCCGCATTCACCGCAGGTGCCCAGTACGCATACGTGACGGATGCAAACGGGAATCCGATGTTCATGGGCTTTCTCGGGCCGCAGGAGCCGGTACTCAATGCCCAGACCACCGCCGAGGTTCTCGTCTATTTGGCACTCGCCGTCTACCTGTACCCCGACTCCGTCAAGTCGTCGGTCTATGCCTCGATCGCTTCGACCCCCGGTTTTTCGAGCGTTCAGAGCGCCGTCGCATCGGCCGTGGCCGGGTCGCCCGTTGCATTCGCAAGTACCTCCACGGCAGGCCAAAGCAGCGTGACGGCTGCGCTCCAAGGGTTCCTATTCTCGCTGACCACGCCGTCGGCGCAAAGCCTCCCGCTCTCCAAGTACGTGCAAGGTTCCGCCGCCGGTTCTCGGCCGGCTTCAGAACGCCGCGGGATCCAAGATATCCTGGTCGACCCGAGCGCCGGGCAAAGCGGTCTCACCGTGCTCAATACCTCGCCGGTGCAGGTCAGCTTCCAACAGACCTATCTCCGGCGTGCCGCCGCGTTCTTCGATCAGGTCAGCTACGGCAACAATTCCGGCGGCAATACGGTGATCACGCCGGCGCCCATCACCGACGTCCTGCCGGAAATCGAGATTCCGGCGGTGACCGCCCTCAAAGGCCTCAAGTCGACGGTCGTCAACATCGCGAACGGAAACTATGCCGGCGCACAATTCCAGACCAACCCCGTCACTCTGCAGCCGGTCGGGAGTTCCTATTGGACCAGGTATCAAATTACGACGGTCGGCGCGGGTGCCAACCCGGGCGCCTATGACCTGCTGACGAGCGAACAAGTGCAGGCCCAAGGTCAGGAGGTGATGGCCACCGCCGTGCTCGACGAATTCGTCCCGCTCATGGCGTCGCTCGTGCTTCCCTATTCGCAACTCGACTCGATCACCGGCATCCCGCTAGCCGGCAATATCGCAAAGGACGCCCTCAACGGCGTTGCGACTCTCGCACCCCAGGTGATCGCGGCGGTCCAATCCGGTGACATCAACAAGGCGATCACCGTCTTGGGCACGTTCTTTCATAGCAGCTCGACGTATCAAAAAGTCATCCTCAACACGCTGGTTGAGGCCGCACAGATCACCGATGCCGCCGTGCAGGCGCAGTGGGCCGCCAACTTCGCGAAGGCGGTAAGTGCATGGCTCAATCTGGCTGATGCGGCGCTGACGGTGGCGAATGAAGCCGCGCTGCGCTACCAAATTCTCAACTCGGACCAAGCCGACATCTTTACGGTTACGGCCGTTCAAACGAACGTCATCCTGACGCCGGCAACCGCCACGGTCGCAAACGGCCAGAGCGTCGTTCCATCCTACAGCGTCAACGTACCCTCGGCCGGGGGCTCAAACCTCAAACTGACGTACACGTGGAACAACACCGCGCACTATGGTCACTTCTGCGATTTGGCCCAAGCCCCAGCGTGCGACAGTTTTTCGTCGACCACGCAAAATCAGGGCGTGTATACGGCAAACCAAAGCGGTCAAGGCACCGATACGATCACCGTAACGGTGGGCGCGATCGACAGCAGCGGCAACAAGATCGAGAGGTACACCCTTGGATCAGCCTCGGCAACCGTGGCGGTCGAAAGCCCTTCGCCTACGCCGGCGCCGCTTTTGGGTACGCCGCCCTCGGAGCCTGAGTCGCGTTGCGCTCCGCTGACGGTGTCCCCACACGTGGTCACGCTGGGCCAGACGATCACCGGAACCGTTGCCGACCAAGGACCCCTCGCGTGCGGCGGAGACATCCCCGGCGGGACGCGTCCTACCTGGACGTGGACGGGCAGCGGCTTGCAGACCGTGACGTCAGGCTGCACGATGAATAGCGACAGTTGCGTTCTCACGGCGCGAGCAACGACGACCGGAAGCTATCCGAGCACGGGCGGGTATGCGTCGCTGTGTCTCAACGGGAACAGCACCCAAGGCCCGTGGACGTCCTGCGACTATTACGCGGTCATTCCGCAGTGAGGCCGGCCACCCGCGCGCGCGTTCAGACGAGCTTCTTGCCGCTCCGTTTGAGAAATTCGTCGAACGTGCGCGCGGGGTGGCCGGCATAGGTGGCGACCGCGTCCGTTACGGCCTCGGCCGCGCCGCCGTTCTGCCATTCGTGCAGCTCTACGATCCCGGCGGCAACGTCGCCCCGCAAAGCGTAGGACTGCATCGTGGCAGCGAACGCCTCCGGTTCGAGGTATTCGTAGGCGATCGTCCGGTTGAGGCGTCGCGAGAGCGCGGCGCACACCTCGAGTTGCGTCAGCGCCACCGGACCCGTTACTTCGAGCGTCTCGCTGGCACCGGCTCGCTCGAAGAGCTTCTTCACCGCGATGTCCGCGACATCGGCCGTGTCGACCAAGCTGATGCGCGTGGTGGGGGAGATGTTCGCGACGAGCCGATTCTGCGGTGGCGCGATCGTCGAACGCGCTTGGAGCACATTCTGCATGAACTGATTGGGCCGCAGGATCGTGGCGCGCAGCCCGCTCGCGAGCAAGGCCTGCTCGATCGCATGATGGCGAACGAGGAATCGACATGGCGCGTCGGGCGCCGCGCCCAGAGCGCTCACCTTGACAACGTGTTCGACGCCGGCGCGCACGCATGCCGCGATGAACGCGCATTCGAGTTCGACTTGCTTGGGGCCGGGCCGGCTGATCAGAAACGCCGCGGAAATGCCGTCGAGCGCCGCATCGAGCGTTTGGGGGATCGCAAAGTCCCCCATCATCGTCTCGACGTTGGACCAGTGAGCCCACTCCGTGCCGGCTCCGTTATGGATGAGAACGCGAAGCTGTATGTCGGCGAGCACCAGACCGAAGGCAACGTCCTGGCCGATTCGCCCGGTCGAGCCCGTTACCAAGATCACGTTGCGTCGTTCGCAGCCCGGTGGGGTGGCCCCCTCACGACGCGGCTTGTTCGGCGAACAGCGCGACCGCGTTGACCAGCCGGATATCGTCGACGGTCTCGCTGCGCAGCGCCAACAGACGCGGCGAGTACACGAGTACCGCCAGCGTGCGTGCCCGGCTGACGGCGACGTTGAGGCGGTTGGGACTGAACGCGAACGCGATGCCGCGCGGCAGATCCTCGGCGCTGGACGACGTGAGCGAGAAGAGCGCGACCTCCGCTTCGCGGCCCTGAAAGAGATCGACCGTGCCGGCCTCGACCGCGTGAAAACCGCGCGCGTCGAGTGCGGAGCGGATCGCGCCGACCTGCCGGTTGTACGGCGCGACGACCATGATGTCGCGCTGTTCCAGCGGCCGCCGTAGGCCGGCGCGTTCCAGCTCGGTGTGCAGCAAGCGCTCGACGGCGGCGCCGATGGCGTCGGCCTCTTCGCGTGATTCGCGGCTGCAATCCTCATGCACGACCGCGATCGCACGCAAGCCGCGCCCCGACCAGATCGGGTCCTCACCAATCAGGGCCGCATGGGCACGACCGGCTGCCGGATGCAGGCGGCCGTCGTACATCAACGTCGAGACGAATCGGCAGATGCCGGGTTCCAGCCGGTGCGTCGCGGCGAGGAAGACCCCGCGCTCCGGAGGGATCGTCCGGTCGTCGCCTAGCAGATGCTCGAGTGCCGAGACGCCCGCACCTGCGACATGGGTCGCGCGGGCGACGTGCGGCAACTGTTGCGGATCGCCGAAGAGGATCAGGTTGCGCGCGGCCCCGCCGACCGCGACGGCGTCTGCCAGCGCGAGTTGACCGGCCTCGTCGATCAACAGCACGTCGAGTTGCTCGGACATCGCCTCCGGCGCGAAGGCCCACGCCGTGCCCGCGACCAGCGCCGCTTGCGGCATCTCCGCGAGCTTGGCATTCCCGCCGCTGATGAACCCGTGCGCAGACTCGTAGCCTTCGCCTTCGCCTTCGCGCACAAGCACGTACCCCTCGAAACGCTCGCCGCGCTCGGCGACGACGCGTTCGATCTCGCGGAGCAGCAGATGGATCGCGCGATGGCTGTGCGCCGTCACCCCGATCCGGCGCCCGCGTGCGAGCAGCTCGGCGGCGACGTGCGCCGCGGTGTACGTTTTCCCCGACCCCGGTGGTCCTTGAACGACGAGCGTCGCCGCGTCGAGCCGATCGGCGAGGCCGGCGATCTGTTCCGTCGCGAGCCCGTCGGGCGCCGCGAAGGCGGCGCCGTCGCGCAGTCGCGGAGCGCGGCGCTCCAGCAGGGCCCGCACGGCCTCGAAGCGCCCCGCGGGTAATCCGCGTGCGACACGCTTGATCGCATCGCGCAGAACCTGGTCGCGGAACGGCTTGCCGCCGAAGACCGCCACCGGTAACGGTTCGGCGGCATATTTCGGACCGCGCAGCAGCGCGATCGTCCCAGCCTCGAGGTCGAGTTCCTGGATTATGAACTCGCCGTGAAGGCCCGGCGCGCTGCATTTCGAGCCGGCGCGCAACTTCGAGCCCTGCGGTGCAAACGTGAATCGATGGAGCTGCGATCGCTTCACGGATTCCGGCGGCGCGGCGCTGGGCACGAGACCCCCGATCGCCTCATCGTCTTCGATCAGGTCCGTGGATTCGCTCAGCAGGCGCGCGAAAAACTCGCGCCAAGCCGGGCGCGCCTCCGTGCGGTGGTAGTCGAGCAGGGTTGCCAGCCGCCGTTCGGCCGGGCCGCCGCCGAGCGCGGCGACGAGCGCGGCATGCTCGGCCTCCCTCGCCTCGCGATCGGCCAGTTTCTTCTCGTCGAGTTCCGGCTCGGGCAGCGCGGCGACGATCGCGCCGCCGGCCGCGCGATACTCGTCGCGGCGCGCGCGCAGCCAATCGTAGAGGTCGAGCGTGCTCTCGCAATCGTCGCGGTTGTATTCGAGGATGCGCTCGCGCAGTTGCGGGTCGCCGCACCCGCGATAGCGCTCGAATTCGAGCACCGAAGCGATCGCGTCGTGGACCGCGGCCGTGCGCGGCGGCCGGTAGAAGCGCTCGATCGCCTTGATCGAATAGCTATCGGTCGAACACTGCAGCGCTTGCCGGACGACGTCGTAGAGATCGACGAAAACGCCCGCCTCGAGCAGCATATCGATCTCTGCACCGCGGGTCGCATGCCGGCCCGCGAGCCGGATCAGCGCCGCCTTTTCGTAGTTCGCGTAGTGGAACACGTGCAGATTCGGCGCTGCGTGATACCGCGCCGTCACGAAGTCGACGAACGCCTCGAAGGCGACCTTCTCCGCAGCGCGGTCGTCGCCCCAGAACGAGACGAACGGCGTCCGCTCTTCCCCTGCGCCGGCGCGCAGCGTGACCCCGAAGAGATACTCGAGGCCCCCGCCGGCAAAAAACGGATCGCCTTCCATGTCGAAAAAACAGTCGGACGGCGTGGGCTCGGGGAGCAGTGCGAAACCACGGCCCGGCCCCGCGTCGAGAAACGCGTAGGCGAGCGGACCGCCGTCGCGCGTACCGCACTGCAAGCGCGCCTGGGTCCGCAAGCGGTCCAGCGTCTCGCGCGCCAGGCGCGGCACGCCCGCATCCGCCGGATGCGCGGCCAGCGCGTGCATCGTCGTGATCCCGGCCGCCTGCAGCTTGCGCCATTGCGAGCGCAAGCTGTTCGCGACCTCGCTCAGATGATCGTCGGCCCGGCGCTGCGCCGAACAGGTCGCGTTCCAGCGGCAGCGCCCGCACGCTGCGATCTTCTCCGGATACGGTTCACCGGTGCGCTCGAGCGATGCGAGAAAGCGGTCGCGCGCGGCCCGATAGTATGCGGAGAAATCGGTGTAGGCGAACGATTCGCAGCGGCCGTCGCCCAGGACGAGATGGATCTGGTGCGGTTCGACGCCTTGAACGTACGCGATGCGCTCGGTATACGCGCAGAGCTGCAGGAGCGCCGAGGTCTTGACCGTCGCGGCCAACTTGACGTCGACTGCTTCGTAGCGCCAGGCGCCCAGTTCGGATTCTCCCGCGACCCGCACGATGAAGTCGGCGATGCCGGCGAAATTTCCGTCGACGAACGTCGCGCCGGCGATCACTTCGGCGCCGGCTCGCATCGCCCCGTAGGTCTCGCGCGCGGCGCGCTCGCGGCCGGCCGCGTCGATCCCGCGCACGATGTCGACGACCGCACGGCCCTGCGCGCCCAGCGACGCGCGATAGGCGGCTTCCTGGGCGCGGCCTTTGGCGAACATCACCTCGGCCGAGTCGTCGAGTGCCGGGCGCACGCGCTCGCCGTGCTCGGCCGCCCGTTCGAGCCAGCTCAAGCGCTCGCACGTGACGAACCCGACCAGGTCGGTCGGGGACCAGGTGAAGGCTCGCTCCGGCGCCGGGGCCGGGATCGTATGGGAACTCATCCCACCCAGCGTACCCCGGCAGCGTGCCCGATGGGTGGCACACTCCCCCGCGCGAACCGGTCGATCGAGCGCAAGCACGCGGTTCTCCCACGGCGAACCCTCCGGCTCGTATGACGCCAGCGAAGAAACCGCGCACGCCGCCGCCGGTCAAGACGCCCGAGCGTGCCACGCCGCCGGGCCGGATTCCGGCGCGCGTCGCGAACCCGACGCTCGACGACCATCTCGCGGTACTCTCGCGGGCGATCTTTCAAGCGGGCCTCTCGTGGGCGTTCATGGCGGCGCGCTGGGACGATTTTCTGGCTGCTTTCGACGGCTTCTCGATCGTTCGCGTCGCCGGCTACGGCGAGGCCGACATCGAACGCATCATGGAGGCGCCCGGCGTCGTCCACTCGCGCAGCAAGATCGCGGCGACGATTCAGAACGCGCAGGCGCTCCAAGCGATCGAGCGCGAATTCGGCAGCGTCGCCGCATACGTCGCCCGCTTCGGCGATTACGACGCGCTCTGGGCCGACGCGAAGACGCGCTTGCAGTTTCTGGGCGACCTCAACTGCTACTACTGGCTCTTCCGCACCGGCGCGCCGGTGCCGCCGTTCGAGCAGTGGATGCAGCGCCACGACAAGGATCACCCCCGCATGCGCGAGATGGTGCTGCTCGGCCGCCAAAACGGAACGTCGAGCGAAGACGCCCCAGCAGGCCGGCTAGACGGGGAGCGGCTGCGCCTGTGCGACCACGCGCCGCGTCCGGTCCGCGCGCAGCCGGAAGCGAAAGGTCGAGCCGGCCGGTGAACTCTGCGCGAGCACGAGCGTTCCGCCGGCCCGCTCGATCGCCCGCTTCGCGATCGCCAGACCCAGGCCCGACCCGTCGATCTCACCGCGCCCCGCACCGCGATAGAAACGCTCGAAGATCGATGCGCGGTCGCCCTCGGCGATCCCCGGACCTTTGTCCTCAACGTCGATTTCGACCATCCCGCCGGCCGGCCGAACGCGAACGGTGATCGGTGAGCCCGGCGCATACTTGAGCGCGTTGTCGACGACGTTGGCGATCGCTTCGTAGATCTCGGTGCGATCGCCGATCACCGTCGCCTCGACGCCGATCTCGAGCGTGAACGTGACCGCCGGGGCGATCACGCGGCGGGGCTCGACGATGTCCTTGCGCAGGAGTTCGCTCAGCTCGAACGGTTCGATCGGCCGGACCTGATCGGAATCCAACCGCGCGAGCAAGATCAAGTTGTCGATCAGCGTGCGCATGCGCTGACCCTCGATCGTCATCGTATCGAAGATGCGGCGGTCCTTCTCGTTGACGCTGCGGCGCTTCAAGACGTCGAGATACCCGAGCACGATGGTCAACGGCGTGCGCAGTTCGTGGCCGGCGTCGGCGACGAACTGCCGCATGTGCGTTTCGGCGGCGGCGCGTTCGTCGAACGCGTCGGCGACTTGCGCAGCGGCGGCGTTGTACGCATGCGCCAACACGGCGAACTCGCTCTTGCCGGCAACGTCGATCGGTTCGGGGGTGAAGTCACGCGTTGCGAATCGCTGCAGCCGGCCGGTCACGTCGATAAGCGGCTGAAGCGCTTGCGCGGTGATGAAGCGGCCGACCGTCCAGGCCAGGATCCCCGTGAAGAGCGCGGCCAGGCCGACGATGCCGAGCAGCGCGAGCGCCACGCGCTGGAAGTAATCGGGATCGGGGGTGATGATCAACTGCCCCGTCATGAACGGGGTGCGGCCGACCGGGGTGTTGGTCAACGCGAGCGCGACGAACCCGAACCGGCTCCCTTGCGCGCGCAGGATGAGCGGCGACCCGTGCACGGTCCGGCCGTCGAGGTAGACGGTCTGATTGTTCGGGTCGAAGCTGCCGCCGGGGAACGGCGGACGGTCGTTCGGCGCGTCGGGCGGCCCGCCGGCGGTTCTCTCCAGGGGTCGATCGTCGCCGTCGCTTCGGCCGCCGCCGAGCACCTCGAAGCGCCGCACGCTCGGAGCCGGAGACGATCCCAGCGCGCGCGGCGTATTGTACGGAAGCGTGAAATACAATCCCGCGCCGCGCCGCGCGCCGGTCGGCCGTTCGCCGGGCGCCCGCGGAAGCTCGCTTGCGAAGATGTGGATTCCCGTACGAGCCACGCGCCGCTCGAATTCGAGCGCGGCCGGACCGAACGGCTGATGCCGCTCCATCGCCCGCGCCGAGAACGCCTGCGCTTCCCGGACGTTGGCCTCGATGTTCTCCTGCAGCACGCGGCCGTAGAACACCAGCACGACGACGGCTGCCGCGAGCATCACCACGGTCACCAGAGCCACGGCCGCCGTGACGTACCAGAAGGTCAGGCGGCGCGATACCGTGGCGAACATCAGACCGGCGTCACCCGGCGCGCAGCGCGTAGCCGGCGCCGCGAATCGTGCGGATCAATTTGGGCTCGAAGTTGGCGTCGATCTTGGCGCGCAGATACGAGACGTACGTCTCGACCGCACCGGGGCCGACATCGCGATCGCTCCCCCACACGAGATCGAGGAGTTGATCGCGGCTGAAAACGCGTTCGGGGTTGCGCACAAAGGTCAACAGGAGCGCGTACTCACGCGCCGAGAGATCGATCCGCGTCGTGCCGCGCTTGACCTCGCGCCGGTCGAGATCGATCGTGAGATCCGCGTAGGAGACGACGGCGGGATGTTCGAGCCGCGGGCGGCGCAAGGCCGAGTGCAGCCGCGCGACGAGTTCCGAGATATCGAAGGGCTTGGCGATGTAGTCGTCCGCGCCGCGCCGCAACCCGGTCACGCGATCGTCCGTGTCGCCCTTGGCCGAGAGCATCAGGATCGGCGCCTCGGTAACCCGCCGCATCAGCGGCAGGAGATCGAGCCCGTTGATCTGGGGCAACATCACGTCGAGCACGATCGCGTCCGGACGCCATTCCTTGACGAGCGCGAGTCCGGCCGGTCCGTCCGGGGCCGTACGCACCTCGAAGCCGCTCTCGCCCAGCACAAGCTCGAGCAACTCGCGCAGATGGCGTTCGTCGTCGATGACCGCGACGCGTTGCCCGGTGAGGCCCACCGTTGGTGCCGACATGGCTATTGCTTCACGCTCCCGCCGCCCGTTCCCAGCTCGGGCGGCAACACGATGAACACGCCTACGCCGGGAAGATACCCAAAGCCGAGGGTTTGGGAGATCCCTTTGGCTTTGGCAGCCGGCGTTCGCAGGGTCGTGACGTAGCTGCACGACACGAACGCGCGTAGCGTCTCGATGCGCTCCCGAATCTCAGGCGGCGGCGTCGGCCGCGGCGACGGCGAGGCGCCGCCGGGTCCCGGCGTTCGCTCCGGCGCGGGACCGACCAGAATCGGGCCGCCCGGCGGTGCCGCTTCGCCGGGACCTCCCGGCGGAGGCCCGCCTAGCGGAGGGGTGCCCGGAGGACCGGCCTGGCCGCCGAGGTCGTCGCGGGTGCGACTCCCTTGGCGCTGAGCGCCCCCGGGGCCGCGCCCGAAGGCCGGCCGTAACTCGAAATACCATATTCCGTGCGGGTCGCCGTGCGGCACGACCGTGAAGACGGCTGCCGGCGAGGCCTCGGGCAATTTCCCGGTCGCCGCGTAGACGGCGGCCGCCGCCTTGAGCTGATCGATCACCGTCAGCGCCTTGGGCTGCGCGTCGGCCGGGCACAGCAAGGCGTCGCTCGTGTTGAGCGCCAGCGGATCGGTCCCCGGCGGCGGCGGCGTCAGCTTGAAACGCCCCGTCAAACGGTTCCCGCCGGGGCCCGGACTCGGGCTGGGCGACGCGCCGGCGGCGAGCGCGGTCGCGAGGCCGCGGTTCTCGCGGGCGGCGAAGCCGGCTCCCGCCCGGGCGCCCGTGTTGAACGAGTAGGTCAGGGTGAACGAACGCGGCGGGTTGGGGCTGCCGGCGGTGAGCAGGTAGCCGCCGCCCGAAAGCGCGATCGGCTGCGCGTAGAGCAGCGACGAGAACAGGCCCGTCTGGGTATCGAACAGGTTCGTTTCGAGCAACGAGAGCCGCCCGATGCCGAGTTGATGCGAGAGCGCCGCGCTCACCGTCGTGTAGGGCGTGATGTGCTGCGAGTTGTTGTCGCCCGTATACGCGGCGTTGGTGAGGAACTCGAAGCCCGAATGCGGGTCCTGCGCGTCGATCGTGAGGTTTCCTTTATGCAGCGGCCGCCCCGGAATCTGTGCGCCGATGATCGTCGTCGACGAGCTTCCGAGCAAGCGCTGATCGGCGGCCGTGATCACCGCCGAGCTGACCGAATACGACGGCATGATGACGACGTGCGGACCGAAACCGATCTGACCGGCGAGTGAGTACCCTTGGTAGACTCGCGCCGTGTTGCCGACCTGCTCGTTCACGTAAACGCTCGCGAGCGGCAGGACGAAGCCGGCGCCGCACGCCGTCGGCAAGGTCGCGAGATACTGGAGTTCGTTGAAGTAGCCGGACGGCAAGATCAGCCCCGCGGCATCGGCTTGCGTGCCGATCAATTGACCGGTTTGATTTTGGCGGAAGAGCGAGAACTGAAATCCACCGGTACGCCAGGTGTGCGTCCAGCCGGCTTGGTAGTTCGCGGCCGACTGCTTCGTCGGTTCGTCGCCGGGGCCGCTCACGCTCGCCGTGCCGGCCGCGCAGTTGAAGCGCGCCGATGCGGGATCGCTGTAGGAGTGGATCACGCCGGCCGCCGGCTGCGAACTGCCGATTCCCACCAGACCCGTGTAGGTGTCGGAAGCCGTGGGGCGCCAACTCGCCGACACGTTGGCCAACACCGACGAACCGGCACCCGTCGAATCCGCGTACGAGAAGTTGGGACCCAGCGAGAGCCGGTCGGACGCCTTGAAGCTATCCGCGAACGTGTATACCTGCGACTGCGCGCCGGTCACGGTCGGATACACGAAATTCTGCACGTTGGCCGTCGGCGAGACGATGATCTTGGGATCGAACTGCGTCAGCGAACCCATCGACTGCGCGCTGAGCGTGAAGGTGTGGCGGTTCCGGGTGAGCGTCGAGGAGATCACGTAGCCGCGCGAGAGCGTGTTCGTTTGGCTCACGGACGGGTAGTTGGTCCCGTCGATCGTGCGGTCCGCGTCGTTTGCGTTATTGATTTGATCGTTGAGGAAGCCGGTCGCTGTCCAGGTCGTATCGCCGATCAGCGTCGTGACCGAGAGGTACGCCAACTGCCCCTTGCTGTCGCCGGTGTTGCCGGGACCGATGCCGCACGGCAGCGCGGCCGTAGCTTGCGTGCACAGCGCCGCGATCCCCGTGTTGTTCTCGAGCGCCGTGAAATTGACCGTCGTGTTGTCGCCCAGGCCGTAACGCAACTTGAGATAGTCGCCTTCGTTCGTTTGCTCGCCGCCGTGGGGATAGGTCAAACCGCTTTGATCTTCGTAGCTGTCAAACGTCAGCGGGTTGTTGCCGCCGCGGTCGCTGTGTAGCACCGCGATCCCGAGCTTCCCCAGCGAGCCGGTCTCGCCGATCTGATACGTGTACTTGTCGAAACTTCCGTCCGCGACGGAGAAGCGCGACTGCCACGTTTGCGTCGGCTGCAGCGTGCGAAAGTTCACGCCGCCGGCGAGCGAACCGGCCTGCGGCGAGAAGTTCACGCCGGCGCCGACGAAGAGATCCGTGCCGAACGAGCGCAGGTTGACGGCCGAACCGGGCGCCCCCAGCGGGATGCCGTCGACCGTGACGGCGGTTTGCGATTCGTCCATCCCGCGCAGCGAAATCGTCTGCGCCGCATCGGGATCGTTGTTGGGCGTCGTCACGTCGACACCGGCAATCTTGTTCAACGCGTCGGCCAACCCGTCGGACACGCGCGCCAGCGCCGAATTGGCGTCAACGTCGCGCGTGTTGATCGACACGACGGTCTTCACGCTGCCGATGACCTTCAGATTGCTCGCATCCGTGGCGGCCGACGAACTCGTCGCCGCCGCGCTGCGCGCCGCGGCCTGGACCAGCGAGACGATCACGTCGACTTCCTTGTTCCCGAGCAACTCGAATTCGCGCGAGAACGAGCCCGTGAACCCGCCCTTGTTGACGCGAATGCGATACACGCCGCTGGGCACGTCGGTGTACTTCACGATTCCGCTGCGATTGGTGAGGGCGCTGGCCGTTGCCGGACCGAGCAGGTAGACGCGCGCGTCGCTCAGGGGTTTCTTGTCCGATTGCGACTCGACTTTGATCGAGATGATCCCCGAATCGGCGCTGTACTGCGCGCGCGCGGGCTGGGCCGGGAACAGAGCAGCAACGATCGCGGCGACCAGCACGAGCGCCGGCGCACGACGCCGCAAAAAGCGCGTCAACATCGAACGTATCTTCCCAGAATTCCCTTACAAAGGCCTCAGATCGCGGGTCGCACCTCGGCGATCGCCGCCAAGAAGCGGGCGCCGAAGTCGACCAGCTTCTTGTCCCCGACGCCGCCGATGGCGCGCAGTTGCGCCGACGTGCGCGGTGCCTGGCGGGCCATCGCGCGCAAGGTCGCGTCGCTGAAGATCACGTAGGCCGGCACGTCCCGCTCGTCGGCGAGCTGCTTGCGCAAGGCACGCAGCGCCGCGAAGAGTTCCGGATCCTCGATCGCCTCCTCGAGCGCCCGTTTCGAGGCGCGCGCTCGCACCGGCGCGATCGCGCGTTCGCGAATCCGTACGGGCAGCCGTTCGAGCAGCGTGCGCCGGCCTGTGCCGGTGAGCGACACGACGTTGAAGCGAGCGGGGTCCTGCGCGATCAGGCCCAAGCGCAGCAGCTCGTCGGCGAGATGGCGCCAGCCCGGGCGATCCAATTCGCCGCCGATCCCGTAGGTCGAGAGCCGCGCGTGGCCCCAGCGTTCGATCTTCTCGTTGTACGCGCCGAGCAGCACGTCGATGAGATGGGTGAGGCCGAACGCGCCGCCGTCGCGTTCGGCGACCCGGTAGACGCACGAGAGCAACTTGTGCGCGGCGACGGTCGCATCGCGTTCGGGGCGCGGCTCGAGGCAATTGTCGCAACCGCCGCAATTCTCACCCGCGAGCGGTTCGCCGAAATACGCCAGGAGTTCGCGCCGCCGGCAGCCGCCGGCGTACGCATAGCGCGTCATCTGCTCGAGTTGGCGGCGTGCGACCAGCGCTTCGGCGCCGCTCTTCTCCGCGATGAAACGCTCCTGTTTGGCGATGTCCGCGTGGCTGAAATAGAGCAAGCACTCCGCGGGCAGGCCGTCCCGGCCCGCACGGCCGGTCTCTTGGTAGTACCCCTCGATCGTCTTGGGGACGTCGAGGTGCACGACGAAGCGCACGTTGCTCTTGTTGATCCCCATGCCGAACGCCACCGTCGCCACGATCACGCGGACGTCGTCGCGCAAGAAGGCCTCTTGGTTACGCACCCGTACGGCGGGGTCGAGCCCGGCGTGATACGGCAGCGCGGCGATCCCGGCGGCCGCGAGTTTCTCCGCTGTCTGTTCCGCGCTAACGCGGCTCGCGACGTAGACGATCCCGGCATCGTCCGGACGCTTGCGCAGCCAGGCGATCAGCGAATCCGCCGCGTGCGACTTGCTCGTCACGCGATACGTCAGATTGGGCCGGTTGAAGCTCGCGACGTAGACGCGGGGCCCGCGCAGCTTGAGCCGCTCCACGATATCGTCGCGCACGCGATCCGTCGCGGTCGCGGTCAGGGCCAGAAACGAGGCGTCCGGGAAGCGCCCCCGCAGTTCGGCGATGCGGCGGTACTCCGGCCGGAAATCGTGTCCCCACTCGCTGATGCAGTGCGCTTCGTCGACGGCGAAACGCGCCGCTCCCCAGCGCTCGAGATCGTCGGCGAAGCCCGCCATCGTCAACCGCTCGGGCGCGACATAGAGCAGCCGGTAGCGCCCGCCGGCGAGGCCGCGCATCCGCCCGCGCGCTTCGTCGGGCGCGAGCGACGAGTTGAGATACGTCGCGGCGATCCCCGCGGTCACCAGCGCGTCGACCTGATCCTTCATCAACGCGATCAGCGGCGAAATGACCACGGTCAGCCCGTCCGCAAGCAGCGCGGGCAACTGGAAGCAGAGCGACTTGCCGCCGCCGGTCGGCAAGAGCGCGAAGACGTCGCGCCCGGCGAGCACGTCGAGCACGATCTCCGCTTGGAGCGGGCGAAACGCGTCGTGACCAAAGTGATGGCTCAGTGCCGCCAAGAGGCCGGCCCGGTCGATGATCATCGCAGCTCCATTCGCCTTTCGTTCACGCAAGACCGTGGGTCGGAAAGAAGAAAAGCGCTTGTTTGCATACTCAGCAGGGAAGCGGGGCACCGCTCGCTGATACGCGTGTGCACGACCGATGCCACGGCCGGGGGTGGGGGACGTGCGGACCGGGATCTTTCATCAGACGCTGCAGACATGGGCGGGCCGCCCGGTCCTCTTGAGCATGCGGATCCACTGGGACCATGGCCCGCTCGTCGTGACCGGGATCTTGCGGCCGCGCCGGGGATTGCGAACGCTGCGCGAGTGGTGGATCGACCCGCCGAATCCGGTCGGCACGGGTATCCACCCGACGCCGCTTGGGCTCGAAGCCATGCGGCGCCGTCACGACCTCGATCCCCAGACCTTGCAGCCCGTCCTGCGGTTCTGGAACGAATACGGCCTGGCGTTCGAGCTTTCATTGCTGCGGGACATGCGCTACGCGGAGTTCGCGACCCGGCCGGCCTGAGGCGAAGGCTTCGTTTCCCGCTTTTGCGGAACACTGGGAGCGTGATCGTTGTGTTGATCCTCGCGAGCGCCGTCGCTCTGGTCCTCGGCGTCCGCGTCCTGGTGCGCATGGCGCGCAGCGCACGCGGCACACCATTGAGCCGCGACCCGGCCCCGCCCCCGGCCCGGGCGGTCAGCGCGATCGTGCCCGTCCTCGACGAGGAGGGACGCGTCGGCGCGGCCCTGGCTGCGCTCGCGGCGTGCGGGCCGGAACTGAGCGAGATCCTGGTCGTCGACGGCGGCTCGCGGGATGCGACGCAGCAGGTCGTCCGCGAGGCGATGCGCCGCGATCCGCGCATTCGCTGGATCGACGCCTCCCCGGTCCCGCCCGACTGGAACGGGAAGGCCTGGGGGATCGAAACGGGATTGCACGCCGCCTCCGCGCCCTGGATCGCGACGATCGACGCCGACGTGCGCGTCGCGCCGCGCCTCTTTGCCGCCCTGCTGGCCAAGCGTGAAGCGGAGGATCTCGCCGCGCTGAGCCTAGCAACGCGACAAGAACTCTCCGATCCGCTGCAGGGCCTGCTGCACCCGGCCTTCTTGTGCACGCTCGTTTATCGCTTTGGTTTACCGGGGCGGCGCGCGCGGGACGTAGCCGGCGTCCAAGCGAACGGGCAGTGCTTCCTAGCGCGGCGCGAAACGCTGATTCTGACGGATGCCGTCCGTTCGGCGCGCGATTCGCGCTGTGAAGACGTGACCATCGCGCGCGCGCTCGTCGCGAGCGGCTACGGAGTCGGTTTCTATGAAAGTGAGGATGCGGTAACGGTGCGGATGTACGCGAACGGTCGGGAACTCTGGCGCAATTGGCCGCGCTCGCTGCCCATGCGCGATCGGTTCGCGTCCGGTCTAGCGGGACTGGCCGAGGTGATCTTCGTTCAGGCCCTGCCGCTGCCGCTGGCGATGGGTCTCTTGTGGCTGGCCCCGGCTTCGCCGTTCGCTCCGGCTGCTTTGGCCGTGCTGGGGGGCTTGCTGCTGATGCGCCTGGGCACGCTCGCCGGGATGCGGCGCGCCTACGCCTCGCCGCCCTGGACCTATTGGCTTTCGCCGCTTGCCGATCTGGCGGTCGCGTACGCACTGGTCGCCAGCGTCCTGCGCCGTACGCACGCCTGGCGCGGCCGCACGCTCGTCGCGGAGCGCGCATGAGGACGACCGCCTGGATCCTGGTGGTCGCGCATGCGCTCGCGCTGACCCTGGGGCTCTTCGGAATCCTGGTCGCGATCCCGCATCCGCAGGCGTTCATGGAAAACGCCGGCTCCGCCGCGGTCTTCGTGTTCGCGATGAACCAGACCGGCGGCGTGGGGATGTTCTTGGGTGCGCTTGCGATGCTGGCGTTCGGTTTCGCGACGCTCGGCGCGCGCCGCACGCTGATCTTCCTCGTGGTGTCGTTCGGCATCGCGGCGGCCGCCGAGTTGACCGGCACGAAAACGGGCTGGCCCTTCGGCGGCTACGAATATACGGATTTTCTCGGCTACAAGTTGCTCGGCCGCGTCCCCGTCGCGGTGCTGCTCTCGTGGTTTTACATGGGCTTCGCGTCGTTCATGCTCGCCGATGCGATCGCGGTTGCGCGCGGCTGGCAGAACCGCACGTTCTGCTCGGTCGTGCTCGGTGCGTATCTCTTGACCGCTTGGGATCTTGTGCTCGACCCGTCGATGGCGGCGCCGCAACTGCAATACGTGCATTTCTGGATCTGGCACGAACACGGGCCCTACTTCGGTATGCCGCTGCGAAACCTCGCGGGCTGGTTCGGGACGGGGCTGCTCTTCACGGCCGTCGCTCGTGCGCTCTGGCGCGAGCCGAACCCGCCGACCGTTCCCGTATTGCTCCCGTTTTCGGTGTACGCGCTGAACATCGTCTGGTCGATGATCTTGAGCGTCAGCGCCGGAATGTGGCCGACCGCGGCCGCAGCGATCGTGTTCAGTCTCGCGCCCGCAGCGCTCGCGCTCGCTCCGTCGCGCCGGACGCGCTTCGCCTGATTGGCGTCGTACCCGCCGTGGGGGATGCGCGGGCCGAGCGCGATCGCGCGCTGGGCGCTGCGCACCCAAACGGCCGCCGTTACGATCGAGGGAACGGAACACGTCCCGGCGAGCGGCCCGGTGCTGCTGATCGCACGTCACTATCACCACCTGCTCGACGGCTCGGTGCTGGTCGATCGCCTGCCTCGACCGGTTCATATCGTCGTCGGACTCGATTGGGCACCCAACCGCGCCGTGCGCGCGGTCATGGAGACCGCCTGCCGGCTCGCGGGGTATCCGATCGTGCTGCGGCCGCAGACGATCGACGGTGCGCCGGCTTATTCGCGCGCTGACGTGCTGCGCTATACGCGCGCCGCACTGCGCGATACGACGCGGCTGCTGCAAGCCGGCCGCGTCGTGTTGCTCTTCCCCGAAGGCTACCCGACGATCGATCCCAGCGGCTCGCGCAAGCGCGACGACGACGCCTTCTTGCCGTTCGCCCCGGGCCTGGGCGCGATCGTCGACCGCGCGCGCCGCGCCGGAGTCGATGAATTGAAGATCGTGCCGGTCGGTTTCACCTATGCACGAACCCAAGACGATCGCTGGCGCATTTCGGCTCGCATCGGCGCTCCACTGGGTCCGGCGACGCCGCCCGGCGAGATCGAGCACGCCGTCAGGCTGCTTTCGCGAGGATGAACGGGGCGCGGATCGCCGGCGGATTCGGCGCGCTCTTGCTCGCCGGTGTGCTGGTCGCGCTTGAAATCTGGACGCTCGTTCCGGCACCGGATTCGCGCACGCTACCGCTCGCAGTGGCCGTGCCGGAACTCGCGCCGTGGTTCGTGCTCGTCGTGCTCGTCGCACTCGTCCTCACGCAGGCGATCGCACGCGGCTGGGCACGACTGGTCGCAACGTTCGCGGAGGCGTTTGCGCTGGGCTGCGCGCTGGTTCCGCTCGTCCTCCTGCCGTCCGCCATCGCAGCCGCCGATCGTACCTTGACCGGCACGCTCGGGGTCGATTATGCCGAGGCCGCGCCCGACGCCGTGCGCGCGCGCATGCAAGCGGAGCCCTTCGATCTGCGCTACGCGCTGTCGGGTTTGCCGGCGTCGCAACACGTGCGCGTGGCGCTCGATCTCCCCTTCGCGACGCGTGACGGCACGCGACTCGGGCTGGACTTGTACCGGCCCCTCGCAGCAGGCCCGCATCCCGCCGTCGTACTCGTCTACGGCGGCGCGTGGATGTTCGGCAAACGGGCGGATCTCGCCGACCTTGCCGGGCGACTCGCCACGATCGGATATACGGTGGCCGTGGTCGATTACCGAAAGGCACCGGACGCGCACTTCCCGACCCAGCTCGAAGACGTGCGGGACGCCATCGCCGCGCTCGCCGCGCATGCCGCCGCGTGGAACCTCGACCGCGCGCACGTCGCGATCTGTGGTTTTTCGGCAGGCGGCGAACTGGCGCTGCTGGCCGCGTACACACCGGAGCCGCTCCAAGTCCGCGCGGCGATCGGCATCTACGCGGCAACCGACGTGCTGCGCGGCTACGAACTCCCGCCGCGACCCGATCCGATCGACGTGCGGCGGGTCCTGCGCGCGTATCTCGGGGGAACGCCGGCAACTCGGCGCGATTCGTATCTCGCGGCCTCCCCCGTGAGCACGCTGGGGCCACGGCTGCCGCCCACGCTTCTGATGGCCGGCGATCGCGACGAACTCGTCCGCATCGCTTTCCAACGCGAAATGCGCGATGCGTTGCGCGTCCACGGCGACTCGGTCGCGCTGGTCGAACTGCCCTGGTCGAATCACGCGTTCGATGCGATCCCCAGCGGCATCGGCGGCCAGCTCACGCGCTATTACGTCGAGCGATTCCTGGCGGCCACGTTGTGACATGCCCGTTTTCGCGGCCGGCGAGGGCGGGTATGCTAAGCGCATCATGACCAACGATCTCTCGCTCCTGTTGGCTCGCGTCGCACTCGGCGCCAGCGTCGCCTCGCACGGCGCGCAAAAAGGGCTGGGCTGGTTCTCGGGAGCCGGACCGGAAAAGTCGGCGTCGTTTTTCGAGGGCCTGGGTTTCCGGCCGGGGCATCTTTTCCGCAACGCCGCGGTCGCAAGCGAGATCGGCGGCAGCTTGCTGACGGTCCTGGGCCTGGGCGGTCCGATCGGTCCGCTCACGCTGCTCTCGACCATGATCGTCGCGGGTCGCGGCGCACACGCGAACAACGGCTTTTTCGCCCAGCAAGGGGGCTTCGAGTTGACCAGCGCCTACGGCACCGCGGCGCTCGGCCTCGCCGCCAGCGGCCCGGGGCGCTATTCACTCGATACGGCGCTCGGCTGGGACGAGCGGCTCGAGAAGCCGTGGGTGCTGGCGCTGGGAATCGCCGGCGCGCTCGTCGGCGCCTACGCGATCCTCGGCCAGCGCTCGCCGTCCCCGCCGCCGTCGAACGCGAACGGAAAGCCGCAGGCAGCCGAGCCCGCGCCCGCCCACACCTAAAGGCCGGACCAAATCAAAAGAAAGCGGCCCGTCTCCGAAGAGGCGGGCCGCTTTCCCGTTTTTCCGTTTGCTAGATGCTAGCGGTACGAACCCGAGCGGGTCGCGAAGCAATCGCGGCAATACACGGGCTTGTCGCCACGCGGCTGGAAGGGCACACGCGCTTCTTGGCCGCACTGGCTGCAGGTCGCTGAGAACATCTCGCGCTGGGGACGGGCACCGCCGCCGCCACCGCCATAAGACGACGCGCCGCCGCCGCCGCCACCGCCGCCACGCTGCGCTTTACGCGCCGCTCGGCAGTCGGGACACCGGTTGGGCTTGTTCGTAAAGCCCTTGGAGGCGAAGAACTCTTGCTCGCCCGCGCTAAACGTAAATGGAGCGTTGCAGTCAACGCAGTTCAGGGATTCATCGGTATACATAGGATCTCCAGGTCGATTTGGCGTCGATTGACTCACTTCGCTAGACCGGAACCCTGGAGCTGAAGACGGATCTTCCTAAGACACCGAGCGGACCGCAAACTGACTCCGCTCCGTCTGACGCCATCGGACGGACCGGTATATGTTACTTTAGCACACTTTGACCCAAAACGCTGCAAAGACCCCGGAAATGGGCCGGAGCGAGCGCGAAAAAGAGGGGGTCCCGTTCAGGCACGGGACCCCCTCTTTTTGCTTTACAAGTCCTCTGGGTTGATGCCCTTGGGCTTGTACTGGGTCTTTGGCGGCGGTGCGGCGACGGCGACGTCGGACTCGTAGTCGCCTTCGTAGTGCACCGTATTCTCCTGTAGGCGCTGGCGCTCGTAGGGCCCCATCAGCTTGGGCGAAAGCTCCTGACCGTTCGGGCCGATCACCGCGCCGTCGAGCGAATCCTCGGCCTCGACCGGATACTCGGCGTCGAGCAGGAACCCGCTGCGCGGGCGCCCCTCCTCGTCGAGATCCTGACCTTCGGGTTGGATCGTGATGTTGCGGTACCGCGACATCCCAGTACCGGCCGGGATGAGCTTGCCGATGATGACGTTCTCTTTGAGGCCGAGCAGCGGATCGTGCTTCCCCTTGATAGCGGCGTCGGTGAGGACCCGCGTCGTCTCTTGGAACGAAGCTGCCGAAAGGAACGATTCCGTGGCAAGCGATGCCTTCGTCACGCCGAGCAACACCGGTGAGGCCTCGGCCTTCTTGCCGCCTTCCTTCTCGATCGCTTCGTTGGCTTCCCCGAACGCGGCCGCCTCGATGAGTTGACCCGGCAGCATCCGCGTATCGCCGCCGTCGACGATCTTCACCTTGCGCAGCATCGAACGAACGATCACTTCGATGTGCTTGTCGTTGATGTCGACGCCTTGCGAGCGGTAGACCTTCTGGACCTCCTGTACGAGGTAGTTCTGCAGCGCGGTTTCGCCTTTGATGCGCAAGATGTCGTGCGGGTTGAGCGAGCCTTCCGAGAACTGGTCGCCGGCTACCATCCGAGCGCCGTCTTCGACGATGAGGTGCGTGTTGAGCGGCATCTCGTGTTCGTGTTCGACGCCCTCGTCATCGACCACCGCGATGACCTTCTTGGTCTTCGTGTTCTCGAGGATCTTGACGATGCCGGAGAACTCGGAGATCGACGCTTCGCCCTTGGGTTTGCGCGCCTCGAAGATCTCTTCGACGCGCGGAAGACCCGTGATGATGTCTTCCTGCGCGACGCCGCCGGTATGGAACGTTCGCAGCGTGAGCTGCGTGCCGGGTTCGCCGATCGACTGTGCGGCGATGATGCCGACCGCCTCGCCGATGTCGACGGACTTCCCGGTCGCGAGATTGCGGCCGTAGCACATCGAACACACGCCGTACTTCGCCTGGCACGCGAGCACCGAGCGGATCTTGACTTCCTTGATCCCGGCCGCGATGAGCGCCTTGGCCTTCTCTTCGTCGATCTCTTCGCCGCGTTCGACGAGCTTCGTGCGCGGTTTCTCGGGATCTTTGATATCCGCAGCCGCGCGGCGGCCGATGATCCGGTCGTAGATGGGTTCGATCGTTTCGCGACCGACGGTGATGTCGGTAACGGTAATACCGTTGGGCGTTCCGCAATCTTCCTCGCGGATGATCACGTCTTGCGCCACGTCGACCAAACGCCGGGTCAGATAGCCGGAGTCGGCCGTCCGCAGCGCGGTATCAGCAAGACCCTTGCGAGCGCCGTGCGTCGAGATGAAGTACTCCAGAACCGTGAGGCCTTCTTTGAGAGACGCCTTGACCGGGATCTCGAGGATCCGCCCCGAGGGGTCGGACATGAGTCCCCGCATCCCGCCGAGCTGTTTGACCTGGGCGATCGAACCGCGGGCACCCGAGGTCGCCATCATGAAGACCGGGTTGAGCGGGTTCTGCGCCGCCTGCATGGCTTGCGTGACGTCTTCCGAGGACTTCGACCAGACCTCGATCGTCTTGTTGTAGCGCTCTTCGTCCGAGATGAAACCCTGATCGAAGAGGCTGTGCAGTTCGTCGACGCTCTTCTGCGCCTTCTCGAGCAGATCGTACTTCTCTTGGGGGACGATGATGTCGCTGATCGAGACCGTGGTCCCCGATTGGGTCGCAAAGTGGAAGCCCAGCGACTTGATCGCGTCGAGAAACTCCGCCGTCGCCGCATTGCCGTACTTGCGGTAGCACTCGGTGATCAGCTTCTTCAGCGCCGATTTGTCGATGATCTGGTTGAGGTACGGGTGATTCCACTCGACGGGAATCGCGTTGTTGAGAATCACGCGCCCGACCGTGGTGCGGATGTTTCCGCCGCGGTGCCGAACCGAGATCCACTCCTGCAATCCGATGATCTTGTGATCGAAGGCGAGCATCGCGTCGCCGAAGTCGCTAAAGTTCGGGAGAACGTCCTCGCCCTTCTCGTTGACCTTCGCCTTCTTGAGCGCGACCTGCATCGAGTCGTCTGCGAGCACGCCCTTCGCCGGCCCCTTGTACTCGTCGCGTTGGAACGTGAGGTAGTACAGACCCAAGACCATGTCTTGCGTCGGGATCGACACCGGGTTTCCGAAACTCGGCTGGAGGATGTTGTTCGAGGACAGCATCAGGATACGGGCTTCCGCCTGTGCGCCGGCGCTGAGCGGAAGGTGGACCGCCATCTGGTCGCCGTCGAAATCGGCGTTGTACGGCGTGCAGACCAGCGGATGCAGGTGGATGGCCTTACCTTCCACGAGCACCGGCTCGAACGCCTGAATGCCGAGGCGATGGAGCGTCGGCGCGCGGTTGAGCAGCACCGGATGCTCGCGAATCACGTCGTCGAGCACGTCCCAAACTTCGGGGCGCACGCGCTCGACCATGCGCTTCGCGCTCTTGATATTATGCGCTTGCTGCCGGTCGACGAGTTTCTTCATCACGAACGGCTTGAAGAGTTCGAGCGCCATCTCTTTGGGCAAGCCGCACTGGTGCAGCTTGAGGTTCGGGCCGACCACGATGACCGAACGGCCCGAGTAGTCGACGCGCTTGCCGAGCAGGTTCTGGCGGAACCGGCCTTGTTTGCCCTTGAGAATATCCGAGAGCGATTTGAGCGGGCGGTTGTTGGGGCCCGTCACCGGACGGCCGCGACGGCCGTTGTCGATCAGCGCGTCGACCGCTTCTTGCAGCATGCGCTTTTCGTTCTTGATGATGATCTCGGGCGCGGAAAGCTCGAGCAACCGTTTGAGGCGGTTGTTGCGATTGATTACGCGGCGATAGAGATCGTTGAGATCGGAAGTAGCGAAGCGGCCGCCGTCGAGCTGCACCATCGGGCGCAGTTCGGGCGCGATCACCGGCACGGCGGCGAGCACCATCCACTCCGGCTTGTTGCCGCTGGTGAGGAAAGCTTCGACCACTTCGAGGCGCTTGATCGCTTTGATGCGCTTCTGCCCCGAGGTCTCTTTGAATTCGCGGCGCAGCTCTTCTTGCAGCTTGCGCAGGTTCAGGTCACGCAGCAGCTCGCGGATCGCTTCGGCGCCCATCCCGGCCTTGAAGGCGTTGGCGTACTTGTCGCGCGATTCGCGATACTTCTGTTCGGTGAGGACTTCGCGCTTGCCCAGCGGCGTGTTCCCGGGGTCGGTGACGATGTAGGCGGCGAAGTAGATGACCTTCTCGAGCTGGCGCGGCGACATGTCGAGCAGAATGCCGATACGCGAGGGCACGCCCTTGAAGTACCAGATGTGGCTGACGGGCGTGGCGAGTTCGATGTGCCCCATGCGCTCGCGGCGCACTTTGGCGCGCGTGATCTCGACGCCGCAGCGATCGCAGATCATCCCTTTGAAGCGGATGCGCTTGTATTTGCCGCAGTGGCATTCCCAGTCTTTGGTCGGCCCGAAGATCTTTTCGCAGAACAGGCCGTCGCGTTCGGGTTTGAGCGTCCGGTAGTTGATCGTCTCCGGTTTCTTCACTTCTCCGAAGGACCAGGCGCGAATCTGCTCCGGCGAGGCCAGACCGATTCGCATCGCATCGAAATTGTTGACGTCCAGTAGGTTCAAGCAATCATCCTATGAAAGAGGAACGGCGCACGTCGGCGATCAGCGGCGGACGAGGACGATGTTCGGACGGACGGGTGGAGCCTGGAATCGCCTTCAAAGCAAAAGCGACCCAGGGGAGGCCGTCCCGGCATCCCTGAGTTCCGCGTTATCGACCGAGGGGCATAGACGACGATTATAGGGCTTTGTAAAGAGAAACGCAAGGCTCCGGCCTTCGGCGTCCGGTAGAGCGACTAGGCAACCGCGCCGTAGGCTGCCCTCCCCTATGCTCAGGCGGGATCGGCATCGATCCGGCGGGATCGGCATCGATCCGGCGCGATCGGCATCGATCCGTGTCGACTGCGGCTTCGGGCGATCGCTTGCAAGGCCGGCTTTCCCGTTTTCCGGCCTGGCCGCTGGGCTTCATCAATGGCCGTACCTTCGTGGCCGTACGTTCGCCCTGCCGCCTTTCCAGTCGCCGGAGAACGTCAGCTCGAGCAAACGCTCCCTGCCCCGCTCTGCTCGTTCCCCAGGCACGCCAACGCACGGATCGGGCCGGCCGGCGACGAGCGGTGCAGCCTCCCGACGGCGCCGCTCCCGACCGGGTCCGCAACGTCGTTCTTCATCGTTCGTCGTTTCGGCGGATAGCAGACGTTTATCAAGCGCACGTTAATGCCCGTTCGTTCGGCATTCGACATGCGCGCGTTTGTGAAGCGCACGTAAACGTCCGACGGTTCGGAGTTCGACGTGCGCGCGTTTTGTCAAGCGCACGTTAACGCACGTTGATTCGACGCTCGATGCGCGCGTGTATTGTCAAGCGCACGTGAAGCTACATGCGTTTTGCAAACGCAATGTTTACAGTCGTCAAGTTGTACAAACAATTCGTTTTCATACCAACAACTAGGCTATACTGTGTGAGTGGCGAGACAGCGACGTGTCAACGACGCAGCTAACCACGCAAACATCTGCCAACTTGATTTGAGGACCACAACAATGTTCAACCGTATTCTGAAAACCGCCGCCTCCGCCGCCGTGCTCGCCGCACTGATCCTGCCGGGCGCCGCGCAAGCCGCAACCACCGGCACGCTGACCGCCAACATTACCGCTCCGGTGCTCGCAACGATCACCGTCTCGAGCGGAACGGTTACCTGCGATGTGACCAGCACGATCTCGACGACGGCACCCTGCACGAGTTCTGCGGCGATCGCCGGTAGCGTGCGCTCCTCGCGCAACACGATCACCAGCCTCACGGTCACGGGCGCAGTCATCAACAATGCGAGTTCGACGAACACGATCGCCCCGAGCGCCTTCGCCATGACCTGCACCGATTCGTCGGTCGGCACGCAGCACGGCGCCTTGACCACCGCCAGCGCCAGTGCCCTCTCGACCAGCGCGGTCCCCTGCGCCAGCTGGGCCGCCAACACCCAGGGCAACATCCTCACGCTGAGCGATACGCTCGCCTTCACGATCAACTCGTTCCTGGTGCCGGCCGACACGTACACGGCCGCCAACTGGACCGTCACGCTGACTGCCAGCTAAACTCCACAAATCTTCGGCAGATGGGAACAACCGCGCTACGGCGCGGTTTTTTCATATCCCGATGCCGCTCCCCACGCGCGCCGTCCTCATCGTTCATCGCGCGATGCAGAGCGGTTTGTCAACCGCACGTGAAGCTACGTGCGCGTTTGCGCACGCGATGTTTACAGTCATCAAGTTGTGCAAACAAACCGTTTTTGCATGAGCAAGTAGGCTATACTGTGTGAGTGGCGAGACGACGACGTGTCACAACGACGCAGCTCACCGCACAAACATCTGCCAACTTGATTTTGAGGACCACGACAATGTTCAACCGTATTCTGAAAACCGCCGCCTCCGCGGCCGTGCTCGCCGCCCTGATCCTGCCGGGCGCCGCACAAGCCGCATCAACCGGCACGATCACCGCCAACATCACCGCACCGGTCCTCGCGACCATCACCGTCTCGAGCGGAACCGTCACCTGCGACGTGACCGGCAGCGTCTCGACGACGACGCCCTGCACCAGTTCTGCAGCGATCGCCGGCAGCGTGCGCTCCTCGCGCAACACGATCACCAGCCTCACCGTGACCGGCGCCGCGATCAGCAACTCCGGCGCGACGAACTCGATCGCCCCGAGCGCCTTCGCCATGACCTGCACCGACTCGTCGACCGGCTCGCAGCACGGTGCCTTGACCCTCGCCAGCGCCAGCGCCCTCTCCACCACCGCAGTGGCCTGCGCGAGCTGGGCCGCCAACGCCCAGGGCAACGTCCTCACGCTCAGCGACGCGCTCGCCTTCACGATCAACTCGTTCCTGGTGCCGGCCGACACCTACACGGCCGCCAACTGGACCGTCACGCTGACTGCCAGCTAAACTCCACAAATCTTCGGCAGATGGGAACAACCGCGCTACGGCGCGGTTTTTTCATGCCCGCGCTTCGCGAGCGTCGTACATGTTGCAGCCTGAACAGCCTGCCCTCAGGGCCTTCGACGGTGGCCAAGGGCGACCGCCCGTAAGCTCGATTCCCGGAATACCGGACGAACCGTGAGCTGCTCGCTCGGTCATCCGCGACCGGCGGACCGCGCCGGCCGTCCCCTTATTCGGTGAACGGTGCAGCCACGCGGCCGCCTGCACCGTCGGCAAAGGCACATCGGCTTCAGAAGCCGCTCGCTGCCCGTGGCGGACCCGCGCGAGCGGCCCGCCCCGGACCGATCCCGCAACGTCGCGTTCGTCGTTCGAATCACATGCGCTTTGTCGAGCGCGCGTCGACGTTCATCAGGTCGGCATTCGACTTTGCGCGTCTATTGTCAAGCGCACGTTAATGTCCGTTGCTTCGCACGCCGTTCAATTTGCGCGCATTTTGTCAAGCGTACGTGAAGCTACGCGCGCGCTTGTAAACGCAATGTTTACAGTCATCAAGTTGTACATACAATTCGTTTTCATACCAACAACTAGGCTATACTGTGTGAGTGGAGAGACAGCGACGTGTCAACGACGCAGCTCACCACACAAACATCTGCCAACTTGATTTGAGGACCACAACAATGTTCAACCGTATTCTGAAAACCGCCGCCTCCGCCGCCGTACTCGCCGCCCTGATCCTGCCGGGCGCCGCGCAAGCCGCAACCACCGGCACGCTGACCGCCAACATTACCGCTCCGGTGCTCGCAACGATCACCGTCTCGAGCGGAACGGTCACCTGCGACGTGACCAGCTCGATCTCGGCGACGACGCCCTGCACGACTTCTGCAGCGATCGCCGGCAGCGTGCGCTCCTCGCGCAACACGATCACCAGCCTCACCGTGACCGGCGCCGCGATCAACAACTCCGGTGCGACGAACTCGATCGCCCCGAGCGCCTTCGCCATGACCTGCACCGATTCGTCGACCGGCTCGCAGCACGGCGCCTTGACCACCGCCAGCGCCAGCGCCCTCTCCACCACCGCGGTGGCCTGCGCCAGCTGGGCCGCCAACGCCCAGGGCAACATCCTCACGCTGAGCGATACGCTCGCCTTCACGATCAACTCGTTCCTGGTGCCGGCCGACACGTACACGGCCGCCAACTGGACCGTCACGCTGACTGCCAGCTAAACTCCACAAATCTTCGGCAGATGGAAACAACCGCGCTTCGGCGCGGTTTTTTCATATCCCGATGCCGCTCCCCACGCGCGCCGTCCACATCTTTCATCGCGCGATGCAGAGCGGTTTGTCAACCGCACGTGAAGCTACGTGCGCGTTTGCGCACGCGATGTTTACAGTCATCAAGTTGTGCAAACAAACCGCTTTTGCATGAGCAAGTAGGCTATACTGTGTGAGTGGCGAGACGACGACGTGTCACAACGACGCAGCTCACCGCACAAACATCTGCCAACTTGATTTTGAGGACCACGACAATGTTCAACCGTATTCTGAAAACCGCCGCCTCCGCGGCCGTGCTCGCCGCCCTGATCCTGCCGGGCGCCGCACAAGCCGCATCAACCGGCACGATCACCGCCAACATCACCGCACCGGTCCTCGCGACCATCACCGTCTCGAGCGGAACCGTCACCTGCGACGTGACCGGCAGCGTCTCGACGACGACGCCCTGCACCAGTTCTGCAGCGATCGCCGGCAGCGTGCGCTCCTCGCGCAACACGATCACCAGCCTCACCGTGACCGGCGCCGCGATCAGCAACTCCGGCGCGACGAACTCGATCGCCCCGAGCGCCTTCGCCATGACCTGCACCGACTCGTCGACCGGCTCGCAGCACGGTGCCTTGACCCTCGCCAGCGCCAGCGCCCTCTCCACCACCGCAGTGGCCTGCGCGAGCTGGGCCGCCAACGCCCAGGGCAACGTCCTCACGCTCAGCGACGCGCTCGCCTTCACGATCAACTCGTTCCTGGTGCCGGCCGACACCTACACGGCCGCCAACTGGACCGTCACGCTGACTGCCAGCTAAACTCCACAAATCTTCGGCAGATGGGAACAACCGCGCTACGGCGCGGTTTTTTCATGCCCGCGCTTCGCGAGCGTCGTACATGTTGCAGCCTGAACAGCCTGCCCTCAGGGCCTTCGACGGTGGCCAAGGGCGACCGCCCGTAAGCTCGATTCCCGGAATACCGGACGAACCGTGAGCTGCTCGCTCGGTCATCCGCGACCGGCGGACCGCGCCGGCCGTCCCCTTATTCGGTGAACGGTGCAGCCACGCGGCCGCCTGCACCGTCGGCAAAGGCACATCGGCTTCAGAAGCCGCTCGCTGCCCGTGGCGGATCCGCGCGAGCGGCCCGCCCCGGACCGATCCCGCAACGTCGCGTTCGTCGTTCGAATCACATGCGCTTTGTCGAGCGCGCGTCGACGTTCATCAGGTCGGCATTCGACTTTGCGCGTCTATTGTCAAGCGCACGTTAATGTCCGTTGCTTCGCACGCCGTTCAATTTGCGCGCATTTTGTCAAGCGTACGTGAAGCTACGCGCGCGCTTGTAAACGCAATGTTTACAGTCATCAAGTTGTACATACAATTCGTTTTCATACCAACAACTAGGCTATACTGTGTGAGTGGAGAGACAGCGACGTGTCGACGACGCAGCTCACCACACAAACATCTGCCAACTTGATTTGAGGACCACAACAATGTTCAACCGTATTCTGAAAACCGCCGCCTCCGCCGCCGTACTCGCCGCACTGATCCTGCCGGGCGCCGCGCAAGCCGCAACCACCGGCACGCTGACCGCCAACATTACCGCTCCGGTGCTCGCAACGATCACCGTCTCGAGCGGAACGGTCACCTGCGACGTGACCAGCTCGATCTCGGCGACGACGCCCTGCACGACTTCTGCAGCGATCGCCGGCAGCGTGCGCTCCTCGCGCAACACGATCACCAGCCTCACCGTGACCGGCGCCGCGATCAACAACTCCGGTGCGACGAACTCGATCGCCCCGAGCGCCTTCGCCATGACCTGCACCGACTCGTCGACCGGCTCGCTGCACGGCGCCTTGACCCTCGCCAGCGCCAGCGCCCTCTCCACCACCGCGGTGGCCTGCGCCAGCTGGGCCGCCAATGCCCAGGGCAACGTCCTCACGCTCAGCGACGCGCTCGCCTTCACGATCAACTCGTTCCTGGTGCCGGCCGACACGTACACGGCCGCCAACTGGACCGTCACGCTGACTGCCAGCTAAGCTCCACAAATCGTCGGCAGATGGAAACAACCGCGCTTCGGCGCGGTTTTTTCATGCCTCGCTTTGCGACCGTGCGCGCCGACGAAACAATTGCAAACCCAGTGTTTTGCACTCGTCAACTTCTGCAAACAAATCACTTCTACGTCCGCGACTGGGCTATACTCAATGAGTGGATGACCCTACGACGTACCTCGCGGTCCAGAGTCATCCGCCAACCTCATTTAGGAAAACATCGTGTTCACTCGCATTCTGACAACCGCCGCCCCCGCCGCAATGCTCGCTGCCCTGTTTCTGCCGTGTGTCGCGCAGGCCGCAACCACCGGCACCATCACCGTCAGCCTTACGGCGCCCGTTCTCGCAACGATCACGGTTTCGAGCGGAACGGTCACCTGCGACGTGACCAGCGCCCTTTCGGCCGCGGCTCCCTGCTCGAGTGCCGCATCCATCAGCGGCGGCGTTCGGTCCTCGCGCAATACGATCACCAGCATCACCGTAACGGGCGCCGCCATCAGCAACGCGAGCTCGACGAACACGATCGCTCCGAGTGCTTTCGCGATGACCTGCAGCGATGCGTCGGTCGGCCCGCAGCACGGCGCCCTGACCGTCGCCAGCGCGAGCGCCCTCTCGTCCGGTGCGGTCCCCTGCGCCAGTTGGGCCGCCAACGCGCAAGGCAACATCCTCACGCTGAACGATACGCTCGCCTTTACGATCAACTCATTCTTGGTGCCGGCCGACACGTATACGGCCGCAAACTGGACCGTCACGCTCACTGCCAGCTAAGCCCCGCACATCGTCGGCAGATGGAAACAACCGCGCTTCGGCGCGGTTTTTTCATATCCGATTTCGTCAAGCAAATGTGAAGCTGCACTACAGGTTGCCAACGCAATGTTTACAGTCATCAAGTTGTGCACACAAACCGTTTCTGCAGAAGCAACTAGGCTATACTGTGTGAGGTGGCGAGACGACGACGTGTCACAACGACGCAGCTCACCGCACAAAACATCTGCCAACTTGATTTGAGGACCACAACAATGTTCAACCGTCTTCTGAAAACCGCCGCATCTGCGGCCGTGCTCGCCGCCCTGATCCTGCCGGGCGCCGCCCAAGCCGCAACCACCGGCACCCTAACCGCCAACATCACCGCTCCGGTGCTCGCGACGATCACCGTCTCGAGCGGAACGGTCACCTGCGACGTGACGGGCGCGATCTCGACGACGGCGCCCTGTACCAGTGCCGCAGCGATCTCCGGCAGCGTGCGCTCCTCGCGCAACACGATCACGAGCCTCACCGTGACCGGCGCGGTCATCAATAACTCGACCTCGACGAACACGATTGCCCCGAGCACCTTCGCCATGACCTGCACCGACTCGTCGACCGGCTCGCAGCACGGCGCCTTGACCGTCGCGACCGCCAGCGCCCTCTCCACCAGCGCGGTGGCCTGCGCCAGCTGGGCCGCCAACGCCCAGGGCAACATCCTCACGCTGAGCGACGCGCTCGCCTTTACGATCAACTCGTTCCTGGTCCCGGCGGACACGTACACGGCCGCCAACTGGACCGTCACGCTGACTGCCAGCTAAACTCCACAAATCGTCGGCAGATGGGAACAACCGCGCTACGGCGCGGTTTTTTCATGCCTGCTCTCGAGCCCCCGACCGGGCAAACGAGTCCATGCCGCCCGGTTTGGTCCGATTGGCGATATACTAGCAAGGAGAGACAGCCTCGAACGGCAAGCCTTCGCCGGGGGGCTTCAGGATGCTATCGTGACCCAGCGTTTTCTGACCGTCGCAGCAGCGGTTGCGATCATGACCGCCTTCGGGTTCCCGATCGGCGCGCAGGCGGCGTCGACCGGAACGGTCACCGTGAACATCACGGCCCCGGTCCTCGCGACGATCACCGTCTCGAACGGCACGATCAGCTGCGACACGACGAGCGTCATCTCGCTGCTCGCACCATGTACGAGTTCGGCGACCATTTCCGGAAGCGTGCGCTCGTCGCGCAACACGGCCACGAGCCTCACCATCACGGGGGTTGCGATCAGCAACTCGAGCTCGACCAATTCCGTCTCCCCGAGTGCCTTTGCCATGACGTGCGTCGATTCATCGACGGGAGCGCAGCACGGTGCCCTCACCGTGGCGAGCGCCACTGCCCTTTCCACGAGCACCGTTCCCTGCGCGAGCTGGGCTGCGAACGCACAGGGCAATATTCTCTCGATCAGCGAGACGCTCTCGTTCACGGTGAACTCGTATTTGGTACCCGCCGACACCTACACGGCCTCGAATTGGACCGTCACGCTCTCGGCAAGCTAGCGGGAACTCCTGGATCCGTCTCACCGGCGTCTTCGACCCGGCGCACCGGCGCCTCGTCGTCCCGGCAAGCGTGCGTTCGCCGGAAAACGGCTGCGCGCGTTTGGAACGGCACGACAATGCTCATACTCTAAGGAACACGGTTACTTGCAGTCCAAACCACCGGCCTAAGGATACTCGATTCTTGAGCAAGCGCTCGTTCCCGGTCACTCGACGCCCGGCACGTATCTTCGCCGCTGCCTGCGTTCTCGTTGCAAGTGCTCTCCCGGTCTCGACATTCGCCAGCTCGACGGGCGTGGTCTCCCTCACCATCTCCGCGCCGGTGTTGGCAACGATCACGGTAACGAGCGGTACCGTCACCTGTAACGTCACGAGCGCCATGTCGACGACGGCACCGTGCACGACCTCGGCGTCCATCTCCGGCTACGTTCGCTCGTCATACAACACCATCACAAAACTGACCGTGACCGGTGCGGCCGTGAACAACAGCGCAGTCACCTACAGCGTTCCGGCGACCGCTTTCGCAATGACGTGTACGGATGCTTCGAGCGGCGGCACGCACGGTGCCTTGACGGTCGCAAACGCAACACCGCTTTCGACGAGCGCCGTGTCCTGCGCGAGTTGGGCAGCCAACGCGGCCGGCAACGTCCTCAACCTGAGCGACAACCTCGCCTTCACCATCAACTCGTACCTGGTTCCGGCGGACACGTATACCGCAACGAACTGGACCATTACGCTGACCGCGAGTTAGACTAGATGCGTCTTTCAGATCGAACGATCCGCCCGCTGCTTGCCACCCTTGGAATCATCGCGTCGATCGGCGTCGCGCGTCCGCTCTCTGCCGGAACGCTCTCGCTCTCAATCGGTCCCTTACTCGTCGAGTTCACGGGTGGCGCGGGGGAGACCTCGAACCAGCGCGTGACGATTAAGAACAGCGGAAGCGAGCGAGAGCGAGTTGTGCTGCAGCCGATCGACTGGCGCAATGGGGTCGACGGCAGTTTCAAGATGGAACGCCTCGGCACCGAAGGTACCTCGTCCCTGACGCAGTTTCTCAAGATATCGGCGACCAACGTCACCCTCGAACCCGGTGAGTCGCGCGACCTCTCGCTGACGCTGAATCTCCCGTCGACGTTTTCGAGCGCTCCCGGCGTCTACTGGGGCGGCTACAACGTGCGCGCCGTCTCGGCGGGAGGATCGACCGGCTCGTTCGGCGCCGCCGCCAATATCCTCGTGCTCGATACGGTCGGGAAGCCGAAGACGCACGTCAAACTCGTGCAACTGCACGCAAGCCCGGCAGGTCAGGACGGCGCCCTGCTGACCGCCCGATTCGTCAACGATTCCGCCGGCTACGTGCGTCCGACGGTTCGCGTCCTGGTCGTTCAGGGCGCGCGCATCGTTCACGACGAGAGCGAGGGCACGGGCACCGTGTTCCCCGGCGCGACGCGGCTCTACACGAAAGACCTCACGGGCTTGCTGCCGGGCGACTACGATATCGAGCTGACGATCGATTATGGCGGGGCGACCCTCATCGAGGGCACGACGAAGCTCGGCATCAGATGAAACGCTTCGTCGCGCTGTCGAGCCTGCTCTTCTTCAGCGCAATCGCAGCCGTGCCGGCGGCAGCCTCAATATACACGATCGACCAGATCACCAATTCTCCGGCCACGTTCAACGTCAGCAACATGACGAATACACTGCTCCCACCGACGACCTCGGTTGTCACTTTTCGACTGAACTATACGACCCTGCTCTCAACCGGAAAGATCACGATTACGCCGAGCACGATCGCCGGCGTGCACAACAACTTCAATCCGGCCAACATCAAGGTCTCCTGCGCGGAACTGAGCGGCATCGGAGCATTTACCGGATTCAGCAACGTCCCGCTCACGACCGGCGCGACGAACTGTGCATCGTTGCCGGCCCTCAACACCGGCATAAACATCATCGTTCAGTTGACGATCACGCTCGATGACACGGCGCTTGCGCCGTCGCCGTTCAGCGCCGACACCTATACGGGTTCGCTGACGATTTCCGGCATCGACGGCTAATACCGTGAGGCGGCCGGCGCTCGTTCGGATTGCGATCGTCGCCGCCCTCTGCCTCACGTTCGCGCTGCAATCGACCGGCGCCGACATCTCGCTCGCCGCACTGATCCCAGGGCTCGACCCGACGACCACTCCGCTGGCCGTGACGCTCGACGGGAAGTCGCTCGGCCCGATCGCTCTCGCTCGCTCGGGCGCACCGCCGCTGGTGAACATCGAAGCCCTGGCCGGCGTCCTGAAATGGCATGTCACGCTCACGCCGACGGGCGCGATCCTCGACGACGGGAGCGGTCCGCGCGCGCTGCGGGTCGGCTCACGATTCGTTCACGAGGAGGGCACGAACGTCGAACTCTTCGACCAGCCGCTCGTTGCACGGAACGGGCATTTGATGCTCGCCTTTTCCGACACTCTTGCGCTCTTCGGTCTCAACGGAACGTTCTCGGCGAAGGGAGTTGTGCTCACCAGTTCCGTCGCGAACCAGACCGATGTCTTCACGACGAAGGAGGTCGTTGCACCGCTCGTCGTGCGAGCGACCCCACAGCCCCTCGCAACGCCGCCGCCGACTTTTGGCTCGCCGTTCGATGCCGGCATGGCCGACATGTCGGTCTCGGTCAGCCTCGACGGTGCGTCGCATTTTTACCAAGTCGGGCTGGCCTCGAATACGAACCTCATCCGCGCACACGTCAACGACGCCGGAGTTCAGACGCTGGGAACGCCCAACGGCACCGTAACGCTGGGTTCCGTGACGCGCAACGAATCGTTCGGTGAAGAAGGCGATCCGCTCGGTGGGATGATCCTTCAAGGCAACGGCTTCGCAGGCGCGACGTGGTTCTCGCGGACGGGTCCGACGGCGACCACGGTCATCGCCGGGCGGCGGACCGATGGACGGACGATCGTCGGCGTCACGCGAGAGCTGCCCGGCTCGAATCTCAGCAACACGATCGCGGTCGTCTCCAACAACCGCAGGTACGAGCAGACGGTCTTTCGCCATGACGCGACCTACCGGCCGAAGTGGGGCACGCTCAGCGAAGAACTCCTCGTGAGCGAGCGCGGTGTCGGAGCGGGCATCACCGCGCAGACCCATGGCCGTTCGTTCGTCATCTCCACGGTCAGCTTCGCTACCGGGGGGCTCCCGGTGGGCGCCGACTCCTCACCGGTGAGCATCGCGCTCGGCCGCTATCTGACCCCCGCCACGACGGTCACCACGGGCCTGTCCATCGCGCGCGAGACGCCGCTGAGCACGTACGTCGGCATCCAAACGAGCGGGCCGCATTTCCGGCTGTTCGCCAACGAAACTCCGCACGCGTTCACTTTCGGACTCTCGTACCTGGGCTCGCTCGGAAACGCGCAACTTCTCGTCGAACCGGGCGTCAACCGGCTGCTCGAATTTCAATCCGAACTCCGCGTGCGTAGCATCGAAGCCGACATCGATGCCTCGACCCAGAGCACGTCGTCCCAGGCCGACGTGGAGTTTCGCACGATGCATCCCGGGATCAACGTGGTGACCGGCTTCACGACGCTGACGGGCGGGCGCAGCGGCCCGATTCTCGGACTCTCGATTCCCGTGTTCCGTAATCTCGCCATCGAGGTCTCCGAACGTCCGGGAACGATCGGCAACCGGGCCCTCCGGTTTTCCCTGCACGCGGGGCTGCCGGCAAGGCGCCCGCGCATCGTCACCTACCCGCTGACGGTCGACGTGACGGGTCCAGCCGACGTGAAACCGCTGCGTCTCTTGATCGACGGCGTTCCAAGCGGACTCTTCAGCAACGGCATCCGGGAGGCGACCGTGCGAGTCACGCAAGGTCAGCACGACGTCTTCGTCGAGGCGCTCGACGGAGCCAGCGGCTCGCCCTCGCACGAGATCACGCTGAAGTCGGCCATGTCGCTGCAACTCACGCTCTTTCCCGAACGCGTGATCAGCGGGCGCGTGCGATTCAACGCAAGGCCGGCCGAGATTCCGCCGGAGGCAGCCCTCTCCGACGTCAAACTGACGATCGACCCGGGCGGCATCATCGTCGAAGCGGATGCGGACGGGAATTTTCTCTTCCCCCGTCAGCCGCTCGATCCGAACGCGCTGCTCAGCGTCGATCCGGACACGCTGCCGTTCGGCTTCGTGGCACCCGAGCCGATTCGGGTGGGCTCGAGCAACGGCCCGGTCGACGTGCCCATCAGTCCGCGCCCCGTCGAACGTCAAGTCTTCCACTAGCGGCCGGCGTGCGCTGGGGCATTCGACTCGCATACGAGGGAGCATGAGAGCGGCTCGGAATGAGCGGGCGATGGGTTTCCGGCGACTGCTCGCGCTCGCGCTGCTCTCTCTCATGCTGATGGCGAGCGGTTCGCCGCGCGCGCAGCGGCTGGTGATCGCGCAAACCTGGGAACCGATCGCGCTCGATCCGCTGCTGTTGACCGATGCCCCCGCCGAACAAATCGGCGGCCTCCTCTTCTCGTATCTCGTGCGCATCGATGCGCGCGGGCGGCTCGTTCCGGACCTCGCGAGCCGGGTCCCAAGCCTCGCCAACGGCGATATCGCCGCGGACCAGTGCAGCATCGTCTACCATTTACGGCGCGACGTACGCTGGCACGACGGCGCGCGCTTCACCGCGCGGGATGTGATCGCGACCTATCGCGCGGTGATGGACGCGCGCAATCCCGTGCCGACGCGCCTGGGCTACGATCGGATCGTCGCGCTCGAGACGCCCGACGATGCGACGCTGCGCGTGCGCCTGCGTAAGCCGTTCGCGCCGTTTCTGACGTATTTCTTCGAGCCGGAGAGCTATCCGGTTCTCCCGGCGCACATCGTGACCCGTACGCCGGACCTGCGCTCCTCGAGCCTCTCCACGGTACCGGTCGGAACCGGACCGTATCGCTTCGTGCGCTGGGATCGCGGCAACGAACTCGTCCTGGCGGCGAATCCCGCCTACTACGGCGGCGCGCCGAGGATCGCCGAACTCACGATCCGGTTCGTCTCGAACGTGCAGAGCATCGCGACCGAACTCGAAACCGGCGAAGCCGACGCGTATCTGGGCGCCGATCCCGCGCTCGTCGCACGGATCCGCTCGAACCCGCGCGTGCGCATGACGCCGCTCCCGATCTATGGTTTCACCTCGCTGACCTTCCAAACACGGGATCCCGCGCTGCGCGACGCGCGCGTGCGCGCCGCGGTCGCCGCGACCTTCGCGCTCGAACGCGACGTCGCGCGCGCGTCGTACGGCGCGCTCACGACGCGCGATGCCATGCGCGCGCTCTTCACCTGGGCCACGATCCCGGTCGTGCGCAGCACCGCAGCGGGCCCGCTGCCGGCCCACTTGACGTTGGCGATCGATGCGAGCCGCGCGCTGGACCGCAACGTCGCGGTCGCGCTGCAAGACGATGCGCGCCGCGCCGGGTTCACGCTCGAGATCATCCCCTACGCGCCGCAGTTCTTGCTCGCGCCCGCGGTCCAGCACGGGCCGATCGAGAGCGGCCGTTTTCAACTCGCGATGCACGCCGTCCTGACCGGCGCCGATCCCGAGACCTCGTGGCTGTTGGCCTGTGATCAAATCCCGCCCAAGGGCTTCAATGTCTCGCGCTGGTGCGACCGGGCCGTCGACCGCGCGTTGGCCGAGGCGCTGACCACGGTCGACCAGACCACCCGCCGGCGCGACTATGCGATCGTTCAACGGGCCGTGGCACGGGACGTGCCGTTCGTCGCCCTGTGGCAGAATCGCGAAATCGAAGTCCTGCCCGCCGGAATGAGCGGTTTCTCGGGTAGCCCGGAAACGGCGTACTTCGGCGTCGAACGCTGGCAGCGATGAAAAACAAGACGTTCCGCTGGGTGCTCTGGGTGCTGGGCACGCTGGTCGGCTTGATCGTGCTGGTCGCCGCCGGCTACGTGGCCTTCGTGCTGGTCGCGACCAAGTCGGCCGTCGCCCGCGTGGACGGATCGTTGCAACTCGGCGGCTTGCACGCGCCGGTGACGATCGCTCGCGACGAGCGCGGGATCCCGCACATCCGGGCGCGCGACGAGCACGATCTGTTTTTCGCGCAAGGCTACGCCGAGGGCTCGGATCGACTCTTCCAGATGGATCTGCTGCGCCACTACGTCGATGGACGCCTGGCCGAATGGATCGGGTCCGCCGCCGTCGCAAGCGACCGCGAACACCGCTTCTTCAATATTGCGGCGCTGGCACGCACGGTCTACGCCCGGGCCGATGCGCACGAGAAGATGATCGTCGACGCCTTCGCTGACGGGGTGAACGCCGCCGCGACGCACGAACCGCTCCCGCCGGAGTACCGCGCGCTCTTTCTGCCGTTCGAGCCGTGGCAGCCGCAGGACGCGTATGCGGTCGGGATGGCGACCGCGCTCGAGTTGGTCGACGACGGGACGCTCATCCCCTGGCGCGATCAAATCCTCAAGGCGCTGGGACCCCGCGGAGCCGATGCGTTCTATCCGATCGGCGATCCCAAATTCGACGCTCCGACGATGCCGGGCGGGCGCGTCGCCGTCCCGCCGCTGCCGCCGCTGCACGTGCTCGCAAAGGTCGCCCAGGTCGAGGCTCGCGACGATCGCGCGACGATCGGCAGCAATGACTGGGCGGTCGGCGGCGCGCGCGTGTCCGGCGGACACGCGGTGCTCGCCAACGATCCGCATCTGCGCTTGCAGATTCCAGGCGTTTGGTATTTGTTCGAGGCCGCAGCACCGGGGATCCACATCGCCGGCGGCTCGCTCGCCGGGACGCCCGGCGTCATCCTGGGGCACAACGCGCACCTGGCGTGGGGCGTGACGAATGGGACGACGACGGCGATGCGCGTGTGGTCGCGCGCCGAGGGACCGATTCGCGAGCGACACGAGATCATTCACGTCCGGTTCGGCAGCGACGTCACCGACACCGAGCGCGATTCCGCGCGCGGGCCGCTCTTCGGTGCGTACGTCCTGGATTGGGACCAACTGCGCGCGCCGCGTTCGCCGCTGCGCGGCTTTCTCGAACTCGACGGTGCTTCGTCGATCGAGGATGCGATGCGCGCGCTGCGCGATTATCCCGGACCGACGCAGAACTTCGTCTTTGCCGACGACCGGGGTCGCGTCGCATACCGGATGGGCGGCGAGGTCATCAGCGACGGCGATTGGGGGATGCACGTCCTGGTTGCGCACGGGCCGGAAACGCCGGCCCACATCGTTCCGTTCGCGGCGATGCCCTCCGTTGCGCCGGCGCGCGATGCGGTCGTCTTCACGGCCAACAGTCGCCCCTTTGCCGCACCCTATCCGTATCGCCTGGCGGCGGCGTTCGAGCCGCCGTACCGCGCGTACGAAATCCGGCGCCGTCTGGATCTCGCGCGCACGGCGGCGAAGGGCGGACTCACGCCCGAAGCGATCGGCGGCATCCAGTACGACCTCGACTCACCGGCCGAAATTGAACTCGCGGCCGACGCGCTCGCGGCCGCGGACAAACGCCCCGGCGCACCAGCCGACCTCGTCACGGCGCTACGCGAGTTTCATGGCACGATCAACGCAGATTCACCGGGCGCAACCGCCGTGGTCGCCGTGCGGCGCGCGGCGACGGCGCTGCTCGTCGCCCGCCATCTGACGACACCGCAGGCAGAAGCATATTTTCAGGATCCGATGGCGTTCACCGTGCTCTTGCGCGCTCTGCGCGAACGGCCGCGCGGCTGGGTCGAGCACGACGATTACGATGCGTTCCTCGTTACGGCGATGAAAGAAGCGCGCAGGACCACCATCGGCGGAAAATCGATCCCGGCGTTCGGCAAATACGGGGGCTGGACCGTGCAGCATCCGCTCTCCGCGCTCGGCTTCTTCATCTGGAACGGACCGCACTTCACGGGGCACGGCGGCAGCTTCGCACCGGCCGTACAGTGGAACGGACATTCGCAATCGTTCCGCGCGCTCTGGATCGCCGGCGATTGGGACGCCGGCGGCATCGACATCCCGAGCGGCGAGTCGGGCGAACCGGGGTCGGAGCACTATCGCGATCTCGGCACGCGCTGGGAAGCGAGCGAACGAACCCCGCTTGCGTTCTCCGATGCAGCGGTCGCGCGCGCGACGAGCCACACGCTCACGTTGACCCCGTGATGCGCGCGGCTTTCCGGGGCGCACCGGCTGCAGGGCGGCCCGTTCGCCGCGCCGCAAGCCGCAGCATGAAACGACTCGCGCTGATCGTTGCGCTTGCGGTTACGAGCCTGACCGGACCGGCGGCCGTGCGGGCGCAGAGCACACCCGAGAACGTCCCGGTGCGGCTCACCGTAGCGATCGACGCGAGCGATGTCGCGCGCGGCATCGTCCACGCCGTGCTCACGATCCCGGCCGCTCCGGGACCGCTGACGCTGGTCTATCCGAAGTGGATCCCCGGCGAACACTCCCCCAACGGGCCGATCACCGAACTCGCGGCGCTGCGCATCACGGCGAACGGAACGAGCCTGCCGTGGCGGCGCGATTTCGTCGACCTCTACGCGTTCCACGTCATCGTGCCGCCGGGTACCCAAGCGCTGCAGGTCTCGCTCGACTACCTGCTCGCCGCCGGCACGATCGGCTCGAAGGAGCGCCATACCACGGCGCGTCTCGCGATGCTCAACATGTATGCCTTCACGCTGTACCCGCAAGGCGCGACGAACACGGGCGTGCAGATCGCGTCGAGCATCACGCTGCCTGCGGGCTGGGATTTCGCAACGGCGCTCATCGCGAGCAAGCACGAGGGCCGCCGGGTTGCGTTCGAGCCCGTCAGCCTCGAGACGTTTCTGGACTCGCCGCTGCTCACCGGCGAGTACTTCCGCAAGATCACGCTCGAGGGGGCCGGTGGGATCGCCGAACTCGACGTCGCCGCCGAGGAGCCGGAGGACCTGGCCGCGAGCGACGAGACGGTCGCCAAGTTCAAGCGCTTGATCCGCGAAGCCGACGCCGAGTACGGCGCGCGCCACTGGCGAAACTATCACTTCTTGCTGGCGCTCAGCGATGCGATCGACATCAACGGCATCGAACACCACGAGTCGAGTGACGACCGTGCGCCGGAAAACTTTCTCACCGACGCCGATCAGCTCGATTTTCAGGGCGACCTGCTCCCGCACGAGTTCACCCACTCGTGGAACGGCAAATACCGGCGTCCGTTCGATCTGCAGGTCGACAACTATCAGGACCCGGAGCGCACGGAGCTGGTCTGGGTCTACGAGGGCTTGACCGAGTATCTCGGCACCGTCCTCGCCGAACGCAGCGGCTTCCGCCCGCCCGGCGAACTGCCCGATATTCTGGCCGCCGAGTACGCGGAACTCGACGCGACCAGCGGCCGCGTGACACGCCCGCTCATCGACACCGCGACCGCCGCCCAACTGCTCTATACGGCGACGCCGCAATTCGCGCACGAGCGGCGCGGTGTGGATTATTACGCCGAGGGCGATCTGCTGTGGCTCGAAGCCGACAGCGTCATCCGGACACGCTCGGGCGGGATGAAGTCACTCGACGATTTCGTGCGCGCGTTCCTGGGGCCGCCCCCGAGCGGCCCCAGGGTCGCCACGTACACGCGCGATGACGTCGTCGCCGCCCTCAACGCCGTCGCGCCCTACGATTGGGACGGATTCTTTCGCACGCGCATCGACGAGATCGCGGTCCATCCGCCGTCGGGGGGATTCGAGGCCGACGGCTGGCGGCTCGTCTACGGTCCCGACCCGACCCCGTATCTGCGCAACGCCCAGCGCTTCAAGAAGCAGGTCAACGCGCTCTATTCGATCGGTGCGACCGTCTCGGAAACCGGCGATGTGATCGACGTGCTCGAGGGATCGCCGGCCGCGAAAGCCGGGCTTGCGCCGTTTCAGAAGGTCCTCGCCGTCGGCGGGCGGCGCTTCTCACCCGATGCGTTGCACGCCGTGATTCGCGCGACGGCACAGGGCGAGCGGACGATTCCGTTCGTGGTCGACGCGTTCGGTGCCGTCTCGACTCTGAGCGTCGTCTGCGGCGGAGGCGAGCGGTATCCGCGACTCGTGCGCATCGAGGGCAAACCCGATCTGTTGGCGCCGCTAGCCGCTGCGCGGACGAACTCGTGAGCGATCGGCTCGTCGTCCGCTGGCGCAAGGCCCGCCCGGGAGCCGAGGCCCGGCCGCCGCTGCTCGTGCTCTTCCACGGACGCGGCGCCGACGAACAGGATCTCTTCGAGTTGGCTCCGGCGATCGATCCGGCGTTTGCGATCGCGAGCTTGCGCGGCCCGCTCCCGACGAGCGAAGGCGGTTACACCTGGAGCCAGACCAGCAGCCCGGGCCGCTATGTGGCGGAAAGTTTGCGCACGTCGATCGCGCTCGTCCAGGCCTGGCTCGATGAACTCGAAGGCGGACGCCCCGAACCGCAGCGCATCTATCTGCTGGGCTTCAGCGCGGGCATGGCGATGGCGAGCGCGTTGCTCCTCGATCAACCGGCGCGCTACGCCGGCGGCATCCTCTTGAGCGGAACGCTGCCGTTCGATACCGATCTTTCGATCACGAAGAACCGGCTCGCCGACGTCGACGTTTTCTCCGGAACCGGTTCGTTCGATACGGTCATCCCGGCCGAGCTCGTGACTCGCAGCGCGACCTACTTGCGCGAGCGCAGCGGCGCCCGCCTGACCGCGCGCGATTACCCGATCGGCCACGCCATCAGCGATACCGAGATCGGCGAGATCGCGACCTGGCTAGACGCCTGCGAGTCGGCGGTCAGTCGCGCGCACGATGCTGGCGAAAGGTCAGGTTGATCCGCTCCGCCGCGACGCGCGGATCTTTGGGAACGGCGTGCTCCCAGTAGAGTTGGGTGTCGCCGCGCATCAGGATGAGATCGCCGTGCGCGAGGTCGACGGCGATCTTGCGCATCTCCAGCCCCGATGAACGCAGCGGCCGTAGCTGAAACGAGCGCGTCGCCCCGAGGCTGAGCGAGGCGATCACCCGCCGCGCATCCTCTTCGCCGTCGTCGTCGTTGTGCCAGGCGACGGAGTCGTGACCGTTACGGTACCGGTTGATGAAGACATAATCGAACGCCGTCCCGGCGTGCGCCTCGATCCGCGCGCGAACTTCGATCAGCGCCGGCGTCCACGGCTGCGTCATCCCGTCGCCGCGCGACGCCGTCTCCCGCGGCACGAGGACCCGCCGCCCGTACATCATCCGCGAATCCGCGCGCCAGAGCGTCGTTTGGTGCAGCTCGGCGAACAGCCGGTTGCCCGCCGGTGCGTCGATGAACTCGGGAACGTAGGTGACATCGCCGCATTCGCCCACCAGGATCGTAGGTTGAGCGGGCGTCGCAAAGAGGCCGATCTGCCGCATTCGAACAGACGTTCGATTCCACCGCCTGCGCCGCCTTTTCGCCCGTTCGCGAACGGCGGCGAGACGACTCAGGAGAAAGCGGTTACCATACATGCCATGGATATCGAGGATCTGACCCGAGCGGTCGAACGCCCTTATTCCGCAGCCGACGTGGAACGGCTGCGCGGTTCCGTCAAGATCGAACACACCCTTGCGCGGCGCGGCGCGGAGAAGCTGCGCCGGCTCTTGCAAGAACCCGAGCCGGTCGCGGCGCTCGGGTGCCTCACCGGCAATCAGGCCGTCCAGGCCGTCCGGGCCGGGCTCAAGGCCATCTATCTCTCGGGGTGGCAAGTCGCGGCCGACGCGAACGTCGCGGGTCAGATGTATCCGGACCAGAGCCTGTATCCCGCCAACTCGGTCCCCGAGGTCGTGAAGCGCATCAACAACGCGCTCATGCGCGCGGATCAGATCGACCACTCGGAAGGCAATCACAGCATCGATTGGTTCGCGCCGATCGTCGCCGACATGGAAGCGGGCTTCGGCGGCGCACTCAATGTGTTCGAGTTGACCAAGGCCATGATCGAAGCCGGCGCCGCGGGCGTCCATCTCGAAGACCAACTCGCCTCGGAAAAGAAGTGCGGGCACCTCGGCGGCAAGGTCCTCATCCCGACGCAACAGGCGGTGAAGAACCTGATCGCCGCGCGGCTGGCTACCGACGTGCTCGACGTCCCCACCGTCATCATCGCGCGTACGGACGCCGATGCGGCCCAACTCCTCACCAGCGACATCGATCCGGTCGATCGCAAATTCTGCACGGGTGAGCGCACGCCCGAAGGCTTCTATCGCATCCGCAGCGGCGTCGATGCCGCGATCGCGCGCGGTCTCTCGTACGCACCGTACTGCGACCTGATCTGGTGCGAGACCTCGCACCCCGATCTCGATGAAGCGCGCCGCTTCGCCGAGGGGATCCACGCGCAGTTCCCCGGCAAGCTGCTGGCCTACAATTGCTCGCCCTCGTTCAACTGGAAGGCGAAGCTCGACGACGCGACGATCGCTTCGTTCCGCGGCGAGCTGGCGCAGATGGGCTACCGGTTCCAGTTCATCACGCTGGCCGGCTTCCACACCCTCAACCACTCGATGTACGAGCTGGCCTACGCGTTCAACCGCACCGGGATGACGGCGTACGCCGAATTCCAGGCCGGCGAGTTCGCAAGCGAAGCCCACGGCTACACCGCGACGCGCCACCAGCGCGAAGTCGGCACCGGTTACTTCGACGAGATCGCGAAGATCGTCGGCGGCGGTCAGTCGTCGACCACCGCGCTCACGGGCTCGACCGAGGAAGCCCAATTCCGGACGGTCGTACCCGTCTAGTCCCGTCCTTCGACAAGCTCAGGAGACAAGGCAGCCATGGCACGTTCCCAGCGTGCCATGGCTGCGTCGCTTTCGCGGCGGTTGCGCTCGAGGTCGTGCTTGAGTGCGGTGACGTTGACAGGATCGTCGTAGATATCCGGCGCCGCAAAACGCGCCTCGAGCGCAAGCCGCTGGGCATCGAGGTCGGCGACGGCTTTCTCCGCGGCTTGCAGTTCGCGTTTGCGCCGGAAGACGTCTTGACGCGCGTCGTGCGCTTGCGCGCGATCGCGCTTCGCGGTATCCTGGCGGCGCGGTTTCGTCTGTCCCCCGCCGCCGAGAGAGGCATGTTGCGCGCGCTCGTAGGCCTCGTAGTCACCGGGGAACAGGGTGAGGGTGCCGTCGTCGATCCCGACGACGTGCTGGGCCAGCCGCTTGAGTAAGAAGCGGTCGTGCGAGACGACGAAGAGCGCGCCGTCGTACTCGGCGAGCACGTCTTCGAGCGCTTCGCGGCTGGCGATATCCAGATCGTTGGTCGGCTCGTCGAGAAACAGACAATCGGCGCGCCGCGCCATCAGCCGCGCAAGCATGATGCGCCGGCGCTCGCCGCCCGAGAACGCTTCCACCGGCTTGTCCCCGGCGGCGCCGCCCAGGCCCAGCCGGCCGAGCAAGCCGCGCGCTGCCTCGTCGTTCACGCCCATCGCTCGCACCGCGTCGACCGCCAGCGCGCCGGCGGGCAAATCGTCGACCGATGATTGCGAGTAGAACGCCGTGGTGAGCCCCGTTCCGTAGCGCACGCTGCCGCGGTCGGGTGCGAGTTCGCCGGCGAGGATGCGCAGGAACGTCGACTTTCCCGCGCCGTTGGGACCGACGATCGCCACCCGGTCGCCGCGCGTGAAGCTCGCGTCGACGCCCGAGAACAGCTCGCGATCGTAGCGTTTGGCAACCCCTTTGAGTTCGACCGCGAAACCGGATGTCGCGCGCCGCGCGGCGCTCAGCGCAACCGCGATCGAGCGGCGCGGCGCGTCGGGCGCCGGCTCGTCGGCGATCCGGTCCAGCGCCTTCTCCCGGCTGCGCACGGCCGAATAATTGTGCGACCCGTGGGTGCGCAGTTCGTCGATCACCGCGCGCTCGCGCCGCCGTTCGGCTTGTGCCGCCTCGTACCGCTGCAGGCGCTCGGCCTGCCGTTCGGCGCGCTGTGCGAGATAGTCGGTATAGGCACGGCCGGGTTTGACCGTATAGGTTTCGAGTTTGCCGCGATCGAGTTCCCAGATGCGATTCGCGATGCGCTCGATGAAGTAGCGATCGTGTGAGACGACGAGATAGCCGCGCGCGTCGGCGGCGATCAGGTCTTCGAGAAACCGCACGGTCGCGATGTCGAGATGATTGGTCGGCTCGTCGAGGATCAGCCAGTCCGGCTTCTCGAGCAGCGTGCGCGCCAAGAGCGCACGCGTTCGCTCGCCGCCGGAGAATTCGTGCAGCGGCCGATCCCAATCCGCATCGCCGAACTCGAAGCGATTGAGCGTCGAGCGCATCTCCCACTCGGCGACGTGACCGTCTGCCAGCGCGCCCTCGAACGCCGAGCGCAGGGTTTGCGGGCCGCCTTCCCCCGCATCCTGACCGAGATAGCCCAACCGCGTCCCGCGCGCGCGGGTGACGCTCCCGCCGTCGGGTTGATCCGCTCCCGCCAGCAACCGGACGAGGGTCGACTTCCCCGCACCGTTCGGTCCGACCAGCGCGATCTTGTCGCGGTCGCCGATGACGCCTTCGAGCGACGCGAACACCTCGCGGGCCCCGTAGTGGCGCTCGAGCCCGCTGAACCGGACAAGCTCGCTCATCGCGCTGTTCCCATCGCGCGTACGATTCGACGCCGGGCGACGCGGGGCCCAGCCCATGCGCCATAGGCACGGCGACCGCGTGCGGGAACCGCTCGCTCTGCCGTGGCACCATCGGCGATGATCGATCGCTACTTCGGCGTCACCGCGGCGGGCTCGACCATTCCCCGCGAGGTGCGCGCCGGGCTCACGACGTTCCTGACGATGTCGTACGTGTTGCTCGTCAACCCCGCGGTGCTGGGGAACGCGATCGTCTTGCCCGACGGCTTTGCGAAGTTGCTGGTGGTCACCGCGCTCGCTGCAGCCTTCGGCAGCCTGTTGATGGGGATCGTGGCACGTTATCCGTTCGCGCAAGCACCGGGGATGGGGCTCAACGCCTATTTCGCCTATACGGTCGTCCTGGGGCAGAAGATCCCGTGGGAAACGGCACTCGGCGCGGTCGCGATCTCGGGCTGCTTGTTCGTGATCCTCGCCGTCGGCGGCGTGCGCCAGGCGATCGTGCGCGCGATCCCCAACCACCTGAAGTTCTCGGTCTCGGCCGGCATCGGGATGTTCCTCGCCTTCATCGGGCTCAAGAACGCCGGCATCATCGTCCCCAATCCGGCAACGTTCGTGACGCTGGGCGCGCTCGACACGCCCGGCATCCTGGTCGCGATCTTCGGCCTCTTGTTGACGGCGGTCTCAATCGCGCGCCGCGTTCCGGGCGCGATCCTGATCGGTATCCTGCTCTCGACGCTGGCCGCGATCCTCACGCGTGCTCCCGTATACGAAGGCGGGCCGCACGGCACGCTCGTCCCGTTTGCAGGCTTTGCGCACGGGATCGTCGCGCTGCCGATCGCGCCCAGCGGGCTCGTTGGTGCGCTCGATCTGCGCGGGGCCGTCGGGCTCGGGCTGGCGTCGGTCGTCTTCACGTTCTTCTTCGTCGACTTCTTCGACGCCACCGGGACGCTGGTCGCCCTCGCCAACAAGGCCGGCGTCCTGGACGCGCACGGCAACCTGCCGCGTGCGCGGCGCACGTTTGCAAGCGACGGGCTCGCGGCGATCTTCGGTGCATTCCTGGGCACCAGCACGACCACGGCGTATATCGAAAGCGCCGCCGGCATCGAGGAGGGCGGCCGCACGGGTCTGGTCGCGGTAACCGTCGCGCTGCTCTTCTTGGCCTCGATGGTCTTTTGGCCGCTCGCGGCGGCGATACCGGCCGCCGCCACGGCGCCGGCGCTCATCGTCGTCGGCGCGCTGATGCTCGACGGCGTACGTTCGATCGCCTGGGACGACTACGCGATCGTAATCTCCGCCTTTCTCACGATCGTGCTGATGCCGCTCACGTTCTCGATCGCGAACGGCGTCAGCTTCGGCGTCATCAGCTACGCGGCGATCCGGCTCTTCAGCGGCCGCGGCAAAGAAGTCGATTGGCTCCTCTACGTCGTCGCCGCAGCGCTGATCGCGCGTTACATCTGGCTCACAGCCTAGCGACCAAACCGGTCGCGATGCGGCTCGGAACGGGTCCCCACGGGGTGGCGCGCGGGCAGATCCAGGATCGCTCCGGGGCTGATCTGGGCGTTCGCCTCCCCATCGCAAAGCGCTAGCCCTTACACCGCCGGAGCGGTCGACCTATTCGGTCCCTTGGAAAATGCGCAGCGGGGGCCGGCCCATCGATAGAATGACGGCTCGCGCAGCCACTTCGTTGGGACGGCGTAATGCGGTTAGGGGAAAGTAGGAGACGTCGTCGTAACCCGTTCACTTACGATGGAATCCGTACGTTCGGCCCGCAGCACGCTGCTCGAGAAGGCCCTCTCTTTACCTATTGCCGGCCGGAGTGACTTCTTCGGAAAACACCACCCGCCCAGTGGTGCCGACCCGACACATCTTCGGATCATCAACGACACGGCGCTCCGGTCGCGACTGATCATGGCCGGGCTCGCCGAAGGGATCCAGTCTCCGAAGGGGCCGCAGCGAATTGCATCGATCATCCGGCTCTATCCGAACTTCGACGCCCCGGGGCGCGACGAGCGCATGGCCGGGACCGGCCGCCGGCCGGGTCGCCCGCGCCGCTCGGAGACTCTCGAAGCCAGCCCGAGCGCGCGCGGCGCTTCCGAGTTGCCCACGGTCGAAGAACTCAACGCCTTGCTCGGCCGCATCCATGCGACCGAGATCGACGTGAGCCGCGAGTTCCAAGGGAAGTTGAATCAGGATATCGACCGGCTCAAGCGCGAGATCGGTCACCTCGAGGGCGACGCCTTCGAGCGCACCTTCCGCGAGTTACAAAACGCTATCGAAACCCGCCGCAGCCTAGCGGGGAAAATCCGCGAAGAGGCCTTCCAACGCATCGAGGCAGACGCCACCTTCGCCCCGCGCCGTTACCTGCGGATGATCGGCCGGCACCGGGAAACCGACGGCTGATCGCCGCTCGACCCTCCAAGGACCAAGAAAAGCGCCCGGACCAATGGTCCGGGCGCTTTTCACGTTTGCGCCTAGAAGTCGTCGTCCGTGGAGTGGACGATCGGGCCTTCGTCCTCCTCGGATTCCTCCAAGTACTCCTCGTCCTCTTCCTCGAGCACGTAGCCCTGGTCTTCTTCCTCTTCCTCAGCGACGACCGGCACGTCTTCGTCGACCACTTCATCGACGATCAACTCGCCGTCTTCGGTCATCGTCGCACGCAAGCCGCCCAGCGGTGTCGACGGGACGATCTCGTCGTCATCGCCCGAGCGTTTCGCGCTGGGGGCGACGAGCGGCGCCGTATCGTCGACGTCTTCTTCCTCTTCGATTTCCTCGTCGATGACTTCGGCAACCCCGCTCTCCGGGGTGTCGATGCCGGCTGCGGCGCTCGCCGCGGCCGCCAAACGCCCACGTTCGGCTTCCCGCTCGGCAAGCGCCGTCTGCGATTGCAGCGGCTGATCGTCGCCCATCAGCAGACCGATCTCTTGCGCGCGATCCGATACGTCGTCGTCCTGGATCTTGATCTCGATCTCTTCGCGCTGCTCGGTGAGGACCTTCACGTCCAGCGCCAGCGACTGCAGTTCTTTGATCAGGACCTTGAACGATTCCGGGACACCCGGTTCGAGCACGTTCTCGCCTTTGACGATCGCTTCGTAGGTCTTGACGCGGCCGACAACGTCATCCGACTTGACGGTGAGCAACTCTTGGAGCGTGTAGGCCGCGCCGTACGCTTCGAGCGCCCAGACTTCCATCTCGCCGAACCGCTGGCCGCCGAATTGCGCCTTGCCGCCCAGCGGCTGCTGGGTGATCATCGAGTACGGACCGGTCGAACGCGCGTGGATCTTGTCGTCCACCAAATGGGCGAGTTTGAGCATGTAGATGTAGCCGACGGTGATCGGGCGGCCGAAGCGGTCGCCGGTGCGCCCGTCGCGCAGCCACGTCTTGCCGTCCGGAGGGAGACCCGCGTCTTGCAGCCACTCGGCGATGTCTTCCGCGTGCGCGCCGTCGAAGACGGGCGTCGCGACGCGCAGTCCCAGCATCGAAGCCGCCCAGCCCAAATGCGTCTCCATGATCTGCCCGAGGTTCATGCGCGAGGGCACGCCCAGCGGGTTGAGCACGATGTCGACGGGCGTGCCGTCTTCCATATACGGCATGTCTTCTTCGGGCAGCACCTTGGCGATGACGCCTTTGTTCCCGTGGCGGCCGGCCATCTTGTCGCCTTGCAGAATCTTACGCTTCTGCGCGACGTAGACGCGCACCAGATGGTTGACGCCCGGCGATAGCTCGTCGCCGTTCTCGCGCGAGAAGCGCTTGACGTCAATGATCTTGCCTTTTTCACCGTGCGGTACTTTGAGCGAGGTGTCGCGGACTTCGCGCGACTTCTCACCGAAGATCGCACGCAGCAGCCGCTCCTCGGCCGTCAGCTCGGTTTCGCCCTTGGGCGTGACCTTCCCGACGAGGATGTCTTCGGGACGGACCTCGGCACCGATGCGCACGATCCCGTTTTCGTCGAGATCCTTGAGGGAATCTTCGCCGACGTTGGGGATGTCACGGGTGATCTCTTCAGGACCGAGTTTCGTATCGCGGGCTTCGCACTCGTACTCCTCGATGTGAATCGAGGTGAAGCGATCGTCCTTGACCATGCGTTCGCTGATCAGGATCGCGTCTTCGTAGTTGTAGCCTTCCCATGGCATGAACGCGACGAGCACGTTTTGCCCCAGCGCCAGTTCGCCTTCTTCGGACGACGGACCGTCGGCGAGGATCTGCCCGCGCATGACCTTTTCACCGATCTGTACGATCGGCTTCTGGTTGATGCACGTGCCGGCATTCGAGCGGGTGAACTTCAACAGCTCGTAGACGTGCTCGAGACCGTCTTCGTCGTGGATGAGCGTGATCGCCTTGGCGTCGACGCCGGTCACGACGCCGGCCTCGCGCGCGAGCACGCAGCCGCCGGAATCCTTGGCCGCACGGTACTCCATGCCGGTGCCCACGATCGGCGCTTGCGGGCGGAGCAGCGGCACGGCCTGACGCTGCATGTTCGCTCCCATGAGCGCGCGGTTCGCGTCGTCGTGTTCGAGGAAGGGGATGAGCGCCGTCGCGACCGAGACGATCTGCTTGGGCGAAACGTCCATGAGCTGCACGCTCGCCGGCGGCTCCTCGACGTACTCCTCGGCGTAGCGCGCGACGACGGCGGACGAGGTGATCTTCCCCTTGGCGTCGATCGGCGTGTTGGCTTGCGCGATGATGTACTCGTCTTCGCGATCGGCCGTCAAGTACTTGAGGTCGTTCGAGACGATGCCACTCGTGACGGTGCGGTACGGCGTTTCAATGAAGCCGAAGCGGTTCACGCGCGCGTAGGTCGCCAGCGAACCGATCAGACCGATGTTCGGGCCCTCGGGCGTTTCGATCGGGCAGATGCGGCCATAATGCGAGTGATGGACGTCGCGCACTTCAAAGCCCGCACGTTCGCGGGAGAGACCGCCCGGCCCCAGCGCCGAGAGGCGGCGCTTGTGAGTGAGTTCGGCCAACGAGTTCGTCTGGTCCATGAACTGCGAGAGCTGCGAGGAGCCGAAGAACTCTTTGATCGCGGCCACGACCGGACGGATGTTGATGAGCGCCTGCGGCGTCACCGTCTCGATATCCTGAACCGTCATGCGTTCGCGAACGACGCGTTCGAGGCGCAGCAAGCCGACCCGGAACTGGTTCTGCAGCAACTCGCCCACGGAGCGGATGCGGCGGTTGCCCAGATGGTCGATGTCGTCTTTGTTGACCTGCTTCGTGGCGACTTTGATCAGCCGTCGGATGACGGCGATCATGTCTTCGCGCGTGAGCGCCTTCTTGTCGATCGGCGGGATGCGCAGGCCGGCAGCCGGATACTCGCGCTCGAGCTTGCCCGAGAGCTTGTAGCGGCCGACGCCCGCGAGGTCGTAGCGCTTCTCGTCGAAGAACAGCGACTCGAGCAGCTTCTCGGCGTTCTCGGCGTTCTCGGGCTCGCCCGGGCGGAGCTTCTTGTAGATCTCCTTGAGCGCGTCTTCCTTGGTCTTGATGTCCTTGTCTTTTTCGAGACAGTTGGCGATCAAGGGAGAATTGTCGAACAGCGCCAGAATCGCTTCGTCGCCTTCCCAATTGAAGCCCAGCTCCGGCTTGGAGAGCGCGCGAATGAAGGTGGTCGCGTAGATCTTGCGATTCTTGTCGATACGGACGCCGATCGTGCCTTCGGTTTCGTCGTTTTTCGTCCCGTTGTCCGTCTCGAACTCGATCCAGGCGCCGCGGTTCGGGATGATCGTCGCGTTGAAGGTCGGGCGGTTGTTGGTGTCGCTGTCTTGCAGCAGATAGACGCCCGGCGAACGGACGAGCTGGCTCACGATCACGCGTTCCGCGCCGTTGATCATGAACGTGCCCTTGTCGGTCATGAGCGGGAAATCGCCCATGAAGATTTCCTGGTCCGGGATTCCCTTGATCTCGCCCGATTCCGCGGTGATCAGCCGCACGCGAACGCGCAGCGGCGCGCTGTAGGTCATGTCGCGCTCGCGGCATTCCTCGACCGTGTATTTCGGTTCGCCCAGCGAATGGTCGCCGAACTCCAGCACGAGATTGCCGGTGAAGTCTTTGATCGGCGAGATCGAGTTGAACGCGTCGCGCAGCCCATCGTTGATGAACCACTTGAACGAGGCCTTCTGCAACTCGATCAGATCGGGGATCGACAAGACGTCGGCGATTTTCGCGAACGTGTAGCGCGCGCGCTTGGGACCCGGATCGTCGTACGCTTCGACGGTGAACGCCTCGGCGGGAACCTCGAAAGTCGCAGTCGCGATGTTCTGCTGCTTGACCGCCGATCCGTTGCCGCCTGAGGGCTCGGATTTAGCCGCGACGGCGCGTTTGCGCGTCGGCTTGGGTTTTTCGGCCTTGTCGGCAGTCGTTTTTGAAGCCATGTATGCTTGTCAACTACTCTCGTAAACGCAAAATGTCGGGAAACGCAAAAAAGGCAAGGTCCCCCCGACCGGAGAGAGGGGTCCCTCGCTCAGCTTCGTCTTTATCCGCCGACGGGCATAGGGGCCAATGGTAGCATCCTGACCGAAAGCCGTCAAGGGCGGAAGCCATCCCCTTGTTCGCGCTCACACGCCTCCCTTACCCTCCGGCAGACCACGGAAAACCACGAGAATCCATCGGCGCCCCCCGGCAGGAGACGCCCATTTCCGGTCCGGTCCGGGAAGCAGGCAGTCGCCGGCGCCCCGCCCGCCGCCGGGCTCGCCCGAACGCGCGTTTCGCGAAGAAACGCGATCCGCGTAAGATCAGGGATTCTTGCGCGCGCTCGCGTCGAGCGCTTGGTTGACTTCCAGCACATTGACGCGCGGTTCGCCGAGCACACCCAGGTCGCGGCCGTGCACGTGCGCGGCGATCAGCGCGTCGACGTCCGCGACCGCGATGCCGCGCGCTTTGGCGATCCGGGGTGCTTGATAGGTAGCCGCTTCCGGCGAGATATCCGGATCGATGCCGCTGGCGCTCGAGGTGACCAGATCCATCGGGACGGGTCCGCGCGCATCGGGATTTTCCTTTTCGACCGCGGCGATCGTCGCCTTGGTCGTATCGACGAGCTTCTTCGAGGTCGGCCCCAAGTTCGTGCCGCCGGTCTGAGTTGGATCGTAGCCGTCCTTCCCGGCCGCAGACGGACGCGGGTGGAAGTATTGCGGCTTCTTGAAGAGCTGTCCGACGATCGCCGAGCCGACCACCTTGCCGTTGTCTTGCACGAGCGAGCCGTTCGCCTGGAACGGAAAGAGCGCGGCCGAGAGCGCCCACATCACGAGCGGGTAGACGAACCCCAAGAGGACCACGGTGATCAGGGTGTAGACCACCGCCGTGCCGAGGTGGCGAACCGTCGAGTCCGGTGCCTTTGCGTTCATGTTATTTCGCTCCGGTGAGGTGCAAGCCGACTAGGATCAAATCGATCGCCTTGATGCCGATGAACGGGACGACCAGACCGCCGACCCCATAGATGAGCACGTTCTCGCGCAGCACGGCGTTGGCGCCCCGCGGACGATACGAGACGCCGCGCAGCGCGAGCGGGATCAGCGCGACGATGATGAGCGCGTTGAAGACGATCGCCGAAAGGATCGCGCTCTGCGGCGTGGCGAGATGCATGATGTTGAGATCGTTCATCGCGGGATACGTCGCCGCGAACATCGCGGGCAGGATCGCGAAGTACTTCGCGACGTCGTTGGCGATCGAGAACGTCGTGAGCGCACCGCGCGTCATCAGGAGCTGCTTGCCGACCTCGACGATCTCGATCAGCTTGGTCGGATCCGAATCGAGGTCGACCATGTTGCCCGCTTCCTTGGCGGCTTGCGTCCCCGAGTTCATCGCCACGCCGACGTCCGCTTGGGCCAGCGCCGGCGCATCGTTGGTGCCGTCACCGGTCATCGCGACGAGCCGGCCTGACGTTTGCTCGCGCTTGATGAGCGCCATCTTCGTCTCGGGCGTGGCCTCGGCGAGGAAGTCGTCGACGCCCGCTTCGCCGGCGATCGCGTTCGCGGTGAGCGGATTGTCGCCGGTGATCATGATCGTGCGGATCCCCATCGCCCGCAGCCGGTCGAAGCGAACGCGCATGTTGGGTTTGAGGATGTCGCGCAACCCGATGACCGCCAAGATGCCGCGTTCGTCGGCGAGCAGGAGCGGCGTCCCGCCGGCCCGCGCGATCCGTTCAACGTCCGCCCCGAGCGGAAACTCGGCCGCGCCGCGCGTCTGTTCGGAGACCCATGCGCGGACCGCGTCCGGGGCGCCCTTGCGCAGCTTGCGGCCATCGCTGAAATCGAGCCCGCTCATGCGCGTGTAGGCACTGAAGGGAACGAACGTGGCGCCCTCCGGGACCTGAGGTTGCCCCTCGGCGAGCGCTTGGGTTTGCGGATCGAGCCCCGCGCCCGGCGCCGCGAACGTGACGATCGAGCGGCCTTCGGGCGTCTCGTCGGCGAGCGAGGAAAAGTACGCCGCCCGGTAGACCGCCGTCCGGTCGGCGCCCGGAGCAAGGACGATTTCGCTGGCTTGCCGGTTGCCCAGCGTGATCGTGCCGGTCTTGTCGAGCAGCAGCGTATCAACGTCGCCGGCCGCTTCGACCGCACGGCCGCTCGTCGCCAGCACGTTGCGCCGGAGTACCCGGTCCATGCCGGCGATGCCGATCGCCGAGAGCAGGCCGCCGATGGTGGTGGGGATCAGACACACGAGCAGCGCGATCAGTACCACGATGCTCGGCACGGCGCCGGCGTAGAGCGAAAACGGCGCCAGCGTCGCGACGGCGATGACGAAGATGATCGTCAAGCCGGCGAGCAGGATCGAGAGCGCGATCTCGTTGGGCGTCTTCTGCCGGCTCGCACCTTCCACGAGCGCGATCATGCGATCAAGGAACGACTCGCCCGCATTGGACGACACGACGGCGATGATGCGGTCCGAGAGGACGCGCGTGCCGCCCGTGACCGACGAACGGTCGCCGCCGGCTTCGCGAACGACCGGGGCCGATTCGCCGGTGATCGCCGATTCGTCGACCGTCGCGGCGCCTTGGACGATCTCCGCGTCCGCGGGGATGATCTCCCCGGCATCGATGACGATCTTGTCGCCTTTGCGAAGGTTGGCGGCGATGACCCGCTCTTCGACGCCCGCGGCGTCCAGGCGCCGGGCGAACGTGTCGGACTTGGTCTTGCGCAAGAACTCCGCCTGCGCCTTTCCACGGCCTTCAGCGACCGCTTCGGCGAGGTTCGCGAAGAGCACGGTAAACCACAACCAGAACGAGATCGCGATATCGAATCCGGCTTGACCGTTGTTCCAATCGCGGCCGGCGTACACCAGCGAGACGAGCGCGCCGACCTCGACGACGAACATGACCGGGTTGCGGAACTGGACGCGAGGATCGAGTTTGACGAACGATTCGCGGATTGCCGGTCCGACGATCGCCGGATCGAAGAGCGAGCGCGAGCGCGGGGCATCCATTAGAACGTCTTTCCTTGGAGAAGCAAGAGGTGTTCGACGATCGGTCCGAGCGCGTCGGCCGGGAAGAAGGTCAGCGCGCCGACGATGATGATCACCCCGATCAGGAGGGCGACGAAGATCGGCGAGGTCGTGGTGAACGTTCCGCTGGTTGCGGGCACCGAACGTTTGCGCGCCAGCGTGCCGGCCAGCGCCAGCACCGGGACGACGATCGCGAAGCGGCCGAAGAGCATCACGACGCCCATCGAGACGTTCCACCACAGGTTGGTACCGAGGCCGCCGAAGGCCGACCCGTTGTTGTCCACACCCGAGGTGTAGGCGTAGAGGATCTCGCTGAAGCCGTGCGGACCGGCATTGCCCAACGTCGCGACGCCGGCCGGCAGCACCGCAGCGATCCCCGCCGGCACGAGCGAGAAGAGCGGCACGATGAGGGCGGCCAGGATCGCGTACTGCACTTCGCGGCGCTCGATCTTCTTGCCGAGATACTCGGGCGTCCGGCCGACCATGAGGCCGGCGATGAACACGGTGAGGATCACGAACACGAGCATGCCGTAGAAGCCGGATCCGACGCCGCCGACGACCACTTCGCCGAGTTGCAAGTTGATGATCGGGATCAGACCGCCCAACGGCATGAACGAGTCGTGCATTGCGTTGACCGCCCCGCACGACGTGTCCGTCGTCATCGATGCGAACAGCGCGGAGGCCGCGGCGCCGAAGCGCACCTCTTTGCCTTCCATGTTCGCGCCGCTCACGCCGAGCGCGTGGACGAGCGGATTTCCCGCCGCTTCCACGGCGTAGCAGCAAACGAAACCGGCAACCGCGAGCACGCCCATCGCCGCGAAGATCGACCAGCCTTGCCGCTGGTCTTTGACGTACCGCCCGTAGGTGTACGTGAGCGCCGAGCCGATCAGGAAGATCGCCAGTAACTCCAGCGCGTTGCTGAAGCCGGTCGGGTTTTCCCACGGTGCGGCCCCGTTCGCGTTGACGAAGCCGCCGCCGTTCGTACCGAGATTCTTGATGATCTCCTGCGAGGCCATCGGACCCTGCGGAATCGATTGCGTCCCGCCTTCGATGGTCGTCGCGGTCGTGTAGTCGGCGAAGTTCTGCGGTGCGCCCTGCCAAACGAGCAAGAGCGTTCCGACGATGGCGATGGGCAGCAGCACGTAGAGGAGCGAGCGCGTGAGATCGACCCAGAAATTTCCCAATGTGCTCGCGCCGACCCGCGACATGCCGCGCATGAACGCGATCGCGACCGCGATGCCGGCGCCGGCGGAAACGAACATATGCCAGCCCAGGCCGGCCATCTGCGAGAGATAGCTCATCGTCGACTCGCCCGAATAAAACTGCCAGTTCGTGTTGGTCAAGAACGACACGGCCGTGTTCCAGGCCAAGTCGGGGGCGAGGTTCGGGAAGTGTTGCGGATTGAGCGGCAGCCACTGCTGGGTGAGCAGCAACGCGTACAGATAAAAGAAGCCGACGAAGCTGAACGCGAGCACCGCGATCGCATACCCGCGCCACGACATCTCAGCCGCCGCGTCGACGCCGCAAACACGATAGACGAGCCGTTCGAGCGGGCCGACCACGGGCGTCAGCAGCGTGCGTTCGCCCTCGAACACGGCAAAGAGATACGCGCCGAGCGGCCGAACGAGCAGCACGACGACCGCAAGAATGAGGACGGCTTGTAACCATCCAGTGAGTGTCATGGTGGGGATTTCTCCGGGTCAGAAACGCTCGGGTCGCAGCATGGCGTACGTGAGGTACGCCAGCGCCGCGAGCGCGAGCACGAGGCCGATCGCGAAGTCGGCGTTCATAGCCGCTCGCATCCGGCGACGTAGCGATCGAGCACCCAGAAACAGACGACCGTGCCGAGTGCGAGCACGATGCCGAGAACGAGCGGTGACATCGCTGGGATGGTAGCATCGGGCCGGCGCGACCGGTATCCGCCAAACGGCCGATCCATTCGGCTGCCACGCTGCGTCAAGATGCCGTATACGTGCTGGCGCCGTGCATGCAGGCGGTGTTAGAATCGCGAGACCATGAATCAATCCGTGCGGACAACGTCGGCGCAACTACGCAGCAAGCTCGGCGAGCCTGACGACATGGACGTGGTCAACACCGGGACCACCTTGATGCGCTATGACCTGCGCTGGAAATGCGGTTGCCGCGCGGACGGCACGTCCGGCGTCTTCCTCTGCCGCCCGTGCTCGCGCCACGTGGGCGACCTGCGCTTCCTTTAAGCGGGCGATTCGAAGAAGCCGGCTCTTTCCGCGCTAGCGCGGGGCCAGCACCAGCAGGTCGCGAGCGCCGGCCTTCGCCAGGCGCGAGGCGAACGACGCGGGCTCGAAAAGCCGGTGCTTCCCGCGCGCCGACTCGACGACGAGCGTATCGGCCGGCCCGGCCTCGCCCACGAGCATCGCAACCGGATCTGCCGCAACCAGGACCTTCCATTTCGCCCGCGCGGCCCGGGTTGCTTTGACCAGAGAGTCGAGAGCGGCGGGATCGACGGCACCGCCGGTCTTTGCGACGTGGATGACCGCCAAGTCGATATCCAGGCGATTCGCCAACCGCGCCATCCGCTCGATGAGCTGCACGTCACGCTCGCGTGCCGCGACCCCGAGCACGAGCCGGGCGAACGGCGGCGCGGGGCGCCGCCGGCTGCGCGCCCGCATCACTTCACGCACGGTCAGCTCGCGCAGCGCGGCCAAATTCTCGGTGCGAAAGAAATTGGCCAGCGCGGAGTCGATCCGCTCCTTGGGGTAGATCTTTCCGGCCCGTAGCCGTTCGCGCAACAAATCCGGCGTCACGTCGACGACGATTACGTCGTCGGCCAGCTCGAGGATCGAATCGGGAAGCGTCTCGCGGACCTTCATCCCGGTCAGCCGTTCCACCGCGTCCCCGAGTCCGGCCAGATGCTGGATGTTGAGCGTCGTGATGACCGATATCCCCGCCCTCAGAACCGCGATTACATCATCGAAGCGCTTGGGATACGGACTACCGGCCGCATTCGTGTGCGCGAGTTCGTCGATCAGCGCCACCTTGGGCCGGCGCGCAACGAGCGCTTCGCGATCGAGTTCGCCGTTGGGCAGGCGCGGCAGCACGTCGATCCCTTCGAGTTTGGCCGCGGTGTCGACGCGCCCGTGCGTTTCGACGAAGCCGCCCACGACGTCGACGCCCTCATCGAGGAGTTGGTGCGCTCGATCGAGCATCGCGTAGGTCTTGCCGCTGCCGGCAACGGCACCGAGGTAGATCGTCAGCTTGCCGTAGCCGATGCGCAGCCGGTCGCCGGCGCTTTGGCCGTACGGATGGCGCGCGCCCTCGCTCAATCGGACCAGCGGTTCGCGCGCCGGATCGACGATGTAGAGGTCGCGGTCGACCGGCCTCGCGAGCACTTTCTCGGCGAAATCGCCCCAGGGGACGGCCACGAACGACGCTCGCACGGCGTCGAGCTTTCCCTGCTTGAGGGCGGCGGGCGGGTCGATGTATGCGGCGTTGACCGTGCGTGCGATATCGGTGAGGTCCTCGCGGTCGACCTGGTCGACGGCCGTGACTTCGAGCGCGAGGTCGTAGGCCTCCGCGAGCGCGCTCACCCGCTTGATGTAGGAGCGCGGCGGGCTGTGCGCGGTCACGATCACGAGGGCAGTCGAGGTCTGCGCCGGGCTGACGACCGGGACCGTGAGTTGATCGACGGTTCGCAAGAGCAGTTCGCGCAGCAAATCGAGGTTTTGCGGCTTGTAGATGCCGTTCGCCGCGCGCTCAACGTCGTCGGACCGAACGATGCGGCCGGTGCGCAGGCGCGATTCGAGCACCGTCGCCGACACGTCGAGCGCGATGACGCCGTCGGCTTCGCGCAGGAACGAAAGCGGTACGATTTCGCGAATTGGATACCCGATGATCCGTTCGGCGGCCGGCGCGACCGTTTCGAGATGCTGGATGTTGAAGGCGCCCAAGACGGATTTGCCCGCGGCCCGCAGGGCCAACGCATCCTGCCAGCGCTTGCGGTGTGGCGCGCCCGCCGGATTCTCGTGCGCGAGTTCATCGAGGACGATGGTCTCGTAGCTGCTCGCTAGCGCCGCCTCGAGATCGAAGTCCTCGTAGCCGCCGAAGCGGCGCGGCGGGATCACGGGCAACCCGGCGGCCAGAGCGCCGAGGTCGGGCCGATCCTTCGTTTCCACCCACCCGATCGCCACCCGGCGGCCGGCCTGCTGCTCAAAGCGGGCATCATTGAGCAAGCGGTGCGTTTTGCCGGCCCCCGGCACGCTCGCAAGATAGATCGTCAGGCGCGGCTCGTAGCCAAGCTCGGCAAGCAGCGCTTGGGCGCTCGGCCGATCGTCCCGGCGAGACTCGCCGATGCGGTCCATGGAGCGGTCTTCGGCAAAGGGCGCCCCCGGACACTGCCGAACCGCGCGGCCAGTGCGTTCGCGTCTGGTCGTCGTCGTTTGCATCGTCGCGCTCGCGGCGGCGTTCGTCATCGATCTGCTGACCCCGCAGGAGTTCGTCGCGGCGATCCTGCTCGACACCCCGATCGTACTGAGTTCGCTGGGCGGCAGCCGGCGCTTCACCGCCGGACTCGTCATTGCGGCCCTGTTGGCGAACGTGACCGCCGGCTACGTCAACGGCGTGAACGATCATTTTCACTGGGACCCGATCGGCATCGGGGATCGCGTCCTGGCCGGGATCTCGATCGTCTTCGTCGGCTATCTGACGACCGCCGTCCACGACATCTCGCAGCGCGCGGGCCGCAGCGCTGGGCTCGCGCAACGGGCACAGCGTGAAGCCGAACTCGGCGCCGCAATCGAACGCGTCCGCGCGTCCCTCTCGCCGGACCTGGTGTTGCGGGCGATCGCCCGCGAAGCTGCGAGGCTGCTCGACGGCAGCGCAACGCGGCTCATCCTCGCGGAGGATACCGTGACGCTGGTTGCCCGGCGGGAGCGCGAAGAGGTCGAGATCGATGAGACCCGGCCCTCGCCCTCGCTCGCTTCGCTGGTCGCCAGGACTCTCGATCAGACCGACGTGATAAGCGTCCGGGCCGGCGATCCCCTGGGACGGCTGGTGCTCGACGAGCTTGGCGCGCCGACGGCCCTCGCGCTCCCTATCGTCGACCGCGACCGGCGCTTCGGAGTCGCGGTCGTCCTGCTACGCGACGCCGCGCACACCGACGATACGCTGCCGCTCGCGCGCGCCTATGCACGCCAGGCGGCCGGCGCGCTCGCCCAGGCCCGGCTCTTCGAACAACTCGCCGACCGGAACGCCGCGCTCGAAGAACGCAGTGCCGTCATCCGCGACCTCGTCTACGCGCTCTCCCACGACCTGCGAACGCCGCTCGCGGCGCTGGCGATGACGATGCGCCAGGCTCAGCGCGGTGACTATGGGGCCCTGCCTGAACCATACCGGACGATCCTCGACCACAGCATCGTCGCAACCGACGACGTGGCCCGGCTCGCTGAGACGCTGCTGCTGGTTGCCCGCTTCGAGAGCGGGGAGCACCGCCCGGAGCGAGGACCCGTCGACCTGCGTGAACTGGCCGGCCAGATCGCGGCGGAATTCGAGGCGACGGCGCAGGCCGGAGGCGTCCGGTTGAGCGTCGAGGGCCAGGCGCCCGCCACGCTCGGCGACCGCTCCGATTTGCGGCGCGCGATCACCAACCTGGTCGCCAACGCGATCGCCCACACGCCGCGAGGCGGGACCGTCACGGTCCAACTCATGGGCCAGGGACGGGAGAGCGTCATCCGGGTCATCGACGACGGGTACGGGATCGAGCCGGCCGCGCGTACCCGCTTGTTCGTGCGCTTCTCGCCCGGCGAAAGCCGGCGCGGTGCGGGCACGGGCCTGGGACTCTACATCGTGCGCCGGGTCGCCGAGGCGGCGGGCGGGACCGCGCAGTTCGAGCCGAACGCTCCCCGGGGTAGCATCTTCTCCATTCGCCTGCCGAGCGCTTCATGACCACCAGCCAAACCTCGCCCATCACGCTCGTCCTCATCGAAGATCACGCGCTCACCCGGGCCGGGCTGCGCACCGCGCTCGAAGCCTCCGGCGACGTTCGCGTGCTTGCGGAGGCGGTCGACGGCCCGAGCGGCGAGGCAGCCGTGCTCGCCCAGCGGCCGGCCGTCGCGGTCATCGACATCGGGCTCCCCGGCGGCGACGGCATCGAGTTGACCCGCCGTCTCAAGACGGCACGGCCCGAACTCCGCGTCGTGATCCTCACGATGCACGAACTCGACGACGAGGTTCTGGCCGCGCTTGCCGCCGGTGCGGACGCCTATTGCGTGAAGTCCTCCGACGCCACGACCGTCCTCGACGCGGTCCGCATCGTGGCCGGCGGGGGGGCCTATTTCGATGCCCGCATCGCCCACGTCGTTCTGCGGCGGCTCGGCGCGCACCCGACGCCCGAGCCCGGCGCGGGGACGCTCACGCCGCGCGAATTGGACGTCCTGCGGCTCATCTCGCAAGGCGTCGGCAACGCCGAGATCGCCGAACGACTCCACCTGGGCCTGGGCACCGTCAAGGGACACATCAGCGACATCCTCTTCAAGCTCTCGGCAGCCGACCGGACGCAGGCTGCGGTCAACGCCCTGCGTCGTGGGCTGTTATAAGACCGCGCGACGCGCCGGTCACTCTGTAGGTAAAGAAGAAGCAAACGGGCTCATCCTGCTTCCCTCCCCGTACGATAGAAGGAACAGGCAGCACAGTGGCGGCCAATCGAGGGTCGTGCTGCTTCTCAGTGCCGGCCATCGCTTAGGAGGAGCAAGACGTGGCATACGAAGTGATCAAGCGTGTCGGCGGACGCGCGTACCGTTACCGGGTAGAAAGCTATCGGGACCCCGAAACCCGCCGCGTGCGCGGCCGGTGGACCTATATCGGGCGCGTCGAGGGCGAAGGCACCCTTTCGCCGGAGCGCCAGGCTCGCCCGAGTTCGCGCAGCCGCCTCCTGGATGCGCTCGAGCGGTTGCTCGAAACGCACGAACTGACGAACCTCTCGACGGGGATGGTCGCGCACGAAGCGGGCCTTGCGTACGGGACGTTCTATCGCTATTTCAAGGACCTCGATCATATCGTTCGTGAGGCGATGATGCGCCACGACGCGAACAGCGCGCATCTGCGCGAAACGCTCTCGGTCCATCTGGGCGATTCCGAAACGGAACGCAACAAAGTCGTCGCCTGGCTGGAAGAAGTCGTCGCGGCCGCCCAAGCCAAACCCGGCCTCGACCGGGCCTGGCATATCGCCTCGAACGTCGACGCCGCCATCGTCGCGGAGCGCCAATCGCGCTTCGACCGCGACGTCGAGTCGTTCGTTCAATACATCTCGCGCCTGCACGCGGCAGGTCTCTCAAACGTGAGTTCGGCGCAGTTCAACGCGTATGCGCTCGTCGCACTCATCACCGCGGTCCGGCGCGAGTGCGCGGTCGAAAAGACGTTCAGCGAAGAAAAGCTCGCCGGCATCATCGAAGTCGTCACCGAACTCTTGGGGCTCTCCGAACGCGTCAAGCAGGTCCGGATCGCCTAAGCGCCCGTGAAGCCGGCCTGAACCGGCGCTCCGCCCGGCGAAACACGCACTATGCCGACGCGCATCCAGCTCTGCACGGGGATCCTCGAACGTGACGGACGCGTACTTCTGGTCGCCAGCCGTTATGCGAACCATGCCGAGCCGCTCTGGAATCTCCCGGGCGGCCGGCATGAATTCGGGGAGACTTTCGCGGCCGCGACCGTGCGCGAATTTCGCGAGGAAACGGGCCTTGCGATCGTCCTCGCGGGCCTCGCCTACGTCGCCGAGTCCTACGACCGTGCGACGCAGACGCAGGTGTGCAACGTTGCTTTTCACGTGCGTGCGAACGGCGAGCCGGCGATCCCGCCGGGCGAACGCAACGTCGTGGCCTGCGCCTGGGTCCCGCGCGCCGAACTCGCGACCCGGCTCGCCGTCAAGGTCGTGCGCGAGCCGTTGATCGGCCATCTCGCCGATCCCGGCCGGCGCTACTTCGGGTTCGCCGAGGCAGGCATCACGATCGACTTCAATCGTTGACGGCGAGCGCCCGTTCCCGGCGCGCGCGAGTCCACGCGCCGCGATGCAGCGCGTAGAGGATAACGTCGACGTGCCGGCCGCGGATCATCGCGCCGCTGCGCAACAAGCGGACTTCGGAGAAGCCGGTCCGCTCGAGCACGCCGCGCGAGGGTTGATTCTCGGGCACGCAGCAGGCTTGGAGTTCACCCAGCAACGTCGTCTCGAAGGCCTCGTCGATCGCGGCGGCCAGCGCTTCGGTCGCATAGCCGCGGCCGCGCGCGGATTCGACCAGACTGTAGCCGACTTCACCAACGTCGGAGGTGCGATCGTTGACGCGCAGCGAGATCCAACCGATCGCCTCACCCGCGCAGCGCACGATCCACTCGAAACGGCCCGTGATGCGCGGCCCGAGGCGGTTCGGACGCGAGCGCACCTGACGCTCGAACTCTTCGACGCGCAAGCGCGGGATGTCTTGAAAGCGTCGCAGATCGGGCATCCCCAGCACGCGCCACAGTTCGCGCGCATTCGCGCTGCGGACGGGTTCGAGGACGAGCCGCGCCGTGGTGAGTGATTTCATCGAGCTAGCGTATCGTCGCGCAAATCCCGTACGAGAAGCAAGCCCCCCGCGTCGGGTGTGGCCACGAACCGGACGCGGTCCCCGGGACGGGCCAGCAGCGCGGCCGGGTCGGCCGGATCGATCATCGTGAACACTCCGCGCCGCTCGCGCAAGGTGAAGTACAGGCGGCCGCTCGCGAACGCGTAGCGATCGATGGTCCCGGAAACCGGATGGGCGAGTCCGCCGCCCACGCCCAGCGCGCGGTCGCCCAAAAAGGACTGGTAGTTGGCAAACGCATCCGCCGCCGGCGAGGTCGCGCTCGGATTGCCGACGACGACGTGGCCGCCCGCCGCTTGGACGAGGGCCAACGACTGATACTTCCCGTTGTCGGCGACGACCGGAACCACCCACGTATTCTGCCCGAAGATCCCGTAGAGAATCGGTTGTGTCGGCTGCAGCCGGCCTTGCCGCACGAGCGTGTTCGCCGCAACCGAGCGTTCCGCCGCCGAAGAGTTGAACTCGCCCCCCGACGAGGTGTAGTAGGTCATCGTGCCGGTCCGGCTGTCGGTGTAGGTGAACCCCGTCATCGAGTCGTCGGTCGCGTTGGGCGACGTGTGGTCGACGAACCAGACGAAGCGGCCGTCGGCCAACAGCATCCCGTAGACGTTGTCGCGTGCCGGCAGGTGCACGTCGCGCCGCGCGACCTGCGCGTTCCACCAGCCGTGGATGTAGAGCCCGAACCACTGGTTATAGTCGAGCACGAGATCGGCCGGATACACGCGGCTCACCCAAGCCGGCAGGCTCGCGAAATCCGCGCGTGCGACACGCTGCATCGCGCCGGTCGCCGGATCGACGATGACGACCGCGGTCACCCGCTGGCCGCTGTACCCGATCGTCGGCCGTCCCAGCGTGCACAGATACCGCGGGTTCCCGGCCGCGTCGAGTTGCAGCGTCGTTTCGAGCAGCGCCTCGTTGCCGTAACGGAAGTAGACGTGACGCGCGAGGTTGGCGTTGAGGAGCGCGCTGGGCACGTAGCGCAGCGGCTCGCGCGTGCGCAGTTCCGCCGGCGCGTCGGGGTTCTCGGCGCTCACGACGACGACGCCCGGACTCGTGCCGCGCGAGAGCCACTGCACGGGCCCTTGAAAATCGAGCGGCGCGACCCACACGAGTCGCCCGTTCTCGGCTTGCACCGTGTACTCACCTACGCGATAGTACGCACCGAGCTGGCCGACGACTTTGCTGCCCGAGAAGATCGCCGCTTCTTCGGGGACGATGCGCACGTGGGCAAGGGCGGCGGGCGGGGCCGCCCGATCGCTCACCGTTGCGCCCGCGAGATCGCGCAAGCCGCTCGCGTCGAGCAGCGGCAACGCCGCCAGCACGAGCGCGAAGAGCCCCAACAGCACGGGCGGAAGGACGATCGACCGCAGCGACTTGCGGCGAATGGAGACGATGCGGCGCGAGACGATCGCCAGGCGAAACGCGCCCACCAGCGACAGCGCGGCGTTCGGCACGAGCGTGACCAGCAAGAGCGTCAGCGCCTGGGGGAAGACCAGCGGCGGCATCACTTCATAAACGAATACCGCAACGATCGGGACGCCGATTGCGAGCCGCGGCCACTGACCGCGCCACCAGCCTCGCGAGAAATCCAGATAAACGAGGCCGAGCGAGAGAAACGCCGTCGCCAAGAGAGCGATCACTCCGCTCGCGCTACGTCGGAACGGTGGCGACGACCTCTCCCACTAGCCGGCCGGCACGTTCGGCGTGAGCGAGGGCCGGAGGCTCTCGATGATCGACATCCACGCGGCGCTGGCCGGCCCGCTGCCGGCCGAAATCACGTTCCGTGCCACCGTGACCAGTTCGCCGCGCTTCTTTTTCGGGTCGAACACCCACGCATTGCACGAGGCTTTCGACGTGCGCGCCGATGACGGCACCGCGCTCGAAATCGTCGACAACGTAGACCTCGCGCCGCGCGTTCCGGTCGTCCCCGGCGATCGAATCGGCGTGCGCGGCGAGCTGGTTCACGATCCCGGTCACGAACCGGTCGTGCACTGGACGCACCACGATCCGGCCGCGCAACACCCCGGCGGCTGGATCGACTTCGCCGGCCGGCGTTATGCGTGAGCCGCGAGCAGCTTCTCGCGCGCGCGCTGGATCGTGACTTTGAACGCCGGCGATCCAAATGTCCGAAAATCGTTGACGACGTTCAGATAGCGCGAATCCGGTTCGGCCGTCGTCTGTAACTTGACCAGATCGGCCTGGGTCGGCGTGGGCCGCTTCGGATCGAGCACGATGTGGAACTCCCGCGCCTTCGCCCAGTACTCGGGATCACTGAAGCGCACCGTGCGCGAGCCGTGCTCGCGCTGCACGGTCTGCCGGATCGAAACGGTGTAGACCGGCTGGTCCCGGCCGCGCGGCGGCTTGCTCATCAGGCCCCAAATTCCGTCCTGCACGAGTTTGTCGAAGGCGAACGACACGCCATAGCCGTGGATGTACTCATCGAAATGCGCCCGGTTCCCTTTGCGATCGGTGACGGCATAAGTCGCCTTCGATTGTCCGTTGTCGTCGACGAGCGTGTAGTGCTCCTCCAAAATGCGCCCGGCGGGATACGCGACCGTCATTTCGAGCTGGATGAACGAAGCCGAGTTCTTGACCTGTTCGACTTGCGCGTACCGCGCGGCTTCGCTGTGCCAGAAGAGGCGCACCCCGACCACGACGCCGACGATCGTCAAAACCGCAACGAACCAGCCTGCAGGAAAGCGGCGCACGGCTTACTCGAGATGCGCGTCGAGCGTCTGGTTCACGAGCGCATCGGCAGCGGCGTTCGCCTTGCGCCGGACGTGGCCGATGTCAACGCGCGCGAACGACCGCAAAAGCGTCCTCGCTTTGGCGTGCAGCGGGATCAAATTCGGATGCTTCACTTTGTAGGCGCCGGAGAGTTGTTTGACGACCAGCTCGCTATCGAGCCGCACCACGACCTCACTCGCGCCGAGATCGCGCGCTGCTTCCAAACCGGTGATGAGCCCGGTCCACTCGGCTACGTTGTTGGTCGTCACGCCGAGATACGTCCCCACTTCGCGCACGACGTTACCCGCATCATCGTAGAGCACCGCTCCCGAGGCCGCCGGTCCGGGGTTGCCGCGCGATCCACCATCGGCAAACATCGTCAGCTTCACGGCCCCGTTCTTGCCCGCCGCGCTTCGCAAGTCCCGCGCCTCAAGAATGAAACGCCGTGGAGTCGAGACTCCACGACGTTTGTATTGGTCGGGCAGACAGGATTTGAACCTGCGACCCCCAGTCCCCCAGACTGATGCGCTACCAAGCTGCGCTACTGCCCGTTACACGAAACGGATTGGGGCGCCGCGTGCATTGTTCCTGCGGGGACGGAGCTACTTGCGCTTCGCCTTTTTGGCGGGCGCGGCTTTGGTCGCGGGCTTCTTCTTGGGGCCGCCGACATAGTCGCGCAGTCCCTTTCCGGCGGTGAATGCCGGGACTTTACGGGCCGGGATGATCAGGGTCTCGCCCGTCTTCGGATTGCGGCCTTCGCGCTTTTTGCGATCGCGCACGACAAATGAACCGAACGGAATCAGTTGCACTTTGTCGCCGCTCTTCAGCGCATCACTGATCTCTTGAAGCAAAAGGTCGATAATTTCGCCGACCTGCCGCTTCGAGAGTTCAAATTCAGTGGCCAGCGTGTCGATGAGATCGGCTTTGGTCAATTGAACACCTCAAGAAACGTCGTAGCGAAACGGCAACCAAACGCATACGTTTCGCGGTGCCGCTCGGCCAGGAGTATACGCAGGGCGGCTATCCCCTCCTTCCGCCGGAGGCCGAGAAAGCGCCATTTTGCAACGAAATTTCAGGCATTCGTGTTTGCGTAGGAGATGCCCGATCAGTTGACGACGGCGAGCGCTGCTCGCGGAACCGTTTCCCTGGTGGCCGGGATCACAACCGGTCTCGTACGTGAAGCGCAAGCGCGCCACGCACTGGCCCCCACGGCGAGTGCCGCCGTCGGCCGGCTCGTAACCGGCACGGCACTCCTGGGCGCGAGCCTCAAAGGCCGCGAGCGTTTGACCTTGCAGATACACGGCAACGGCCCGATTGGTGCGATCACAGCCGATTCGTGGCGGGCCGCCGATGGGCGGGTCGCAGCCCGCGCCCACGCGCGGCATCCCGATGCGGACCTGCCGCTCAACGAGCGCGGGAAATTCGACGTCGCTCGCGTCGTGGGTAGCGGGCAACTACAGGTCACGCGAAGTTACGAAGTCGGCCAGCCTTACAGCGGAATCGTCCCGTTGGAGACGGGCGAGATCGGCGACGACATCGCCTCATACCTGGCGAATTCACAGCAGGTTCCGAGCATAGTCGCAGTCGGGGTGCTCGCCAATCCGAGCGGAATCATCGCCGCTGGGGGCATCATCGCGCAGTTGCTGCCGGGTGCAGACGAGGGCACGATTGGCGCGCTCGAAGCAGCGGTTGCGAAGATGCCGCCGGTGACGGCGCAGATCGCCGAGGGAGCCGATACCCGTGCGTTGCTGCACGCGGTCGCCGGCGCGCTCGATCTCAAGATATTCGACGATTTTTCCGTCGCCTTCGATTGCCGATGCACGCGCGAGAAGGTAGAAACCGCGCTGCTCGGCCTCGGCCGCGACGAACTCCTCAAGATGGCGGGCGAGCATCCCGATACCGAGGCGACGTGTGCGTTCTGTAAACAACGCTACGTGCTCAGCGCACGTGACGTCAGCCGGTTGGTCGCGCGTCTCGACTGAGGCTAGTCTTCCGCCGAACGCTCGATGCCCGTGGTCGCGGCACCGCCGATGCGCGGCCGGAACTCCTCGACGATCTTGCCTTGGCCGAGATTGGTGTACCACCAGCCGCACTCGCAGCGCACCGGCGCACCGTGATCGTGCGGATACGGATACACCCGATGGCAGCGCGAGCACGTGAAGGTGGGACCCTCGGGACGAGTCTCCGACGTGTAGGTTACGGCGGGCATTGACTACCTTTCGCTTGGCATGACGCGGACGAAACGCCGCGAGCCGGATTGTAACACGGCGGGTACCCTCGCCGTCCAGGCAGCCTTCGGATCGAGCACGACCACGCCGTCGATCTTGACGCCGCCGCCGGCGATGAGCCGTTCGGCCGCACGCCTGCTCTCAGCGAATTTCGCCGCGACGAGCAAATCCACCACCTTCTCGTGACCGTCGCGCGGCAATTCCGGCATCTGGGCCGGAATCTCTTTGCGCTGGATCGTGCGCTCGAAATAATCGCGCGCCGCGCGGGCGGCGGCGCTCCCGTGATAGCGCGTGACGATCGCTTCGGCGAGCGCCTTCTTCTCGGCCATGGCCGTGCGCGTGCCGCCGGCGATCTCCCGTGCGAGTGCCGTGCACTCGGCCTCCGGCCGGAAATCCGCCAACCGCGCCCAGCGCGCGATCAGCTCGTCCGGGATGCTCATCACCTTGCCGAATTGCGCGCTGGGCGGCTCGCTCAGCGCGACGTAGTTCCCTCGTGACTTGCCCATCCGCACGACCCCGTCCGTGCCCTCGAGGATCGGCAACGTCATGCAGATTTGCGGGAGTTGACCGGCGTTCTGCTGGTATGAACGCGCCAGCAGGAAGTTGAACAATTGATCGTCGCCGCCGAGTTCGACGTCGGAGTTCAGCGCGATGGAATCGTAGGCTTGCGCGACCGGGTACAGGAATTCGTGCAGCGCGATCGGCGTCTGCGACTCGAAGCGCTTGCGGAAATCTTCCCGGCCGAGCATCTGCGCGACGGTCGTCTGCGTCATGAGCCGGATCAGTGCGGCGTAGTCGAGCCGGTTCAGCCATTCGGAATTGCGGCGCACGGTAACGCGGCTCAGATCGAGGATCTTACCCGCCTGCTCCTCGTAGGTCTGGAAGTTCGCCTCGATCTGCTCGCGGGTGAGCGGCGGGCGCGAATCGTTGCGGCCCGACGGGTCGCCGATCAGCGCGGTCGAATCGCCGATGAGCAGCGTTACGTCGTGCCCGAGTTCGACGAACTGCTGCATCTTGTGCAGCACGACGGCGTGCCCCAGGTGCAGGTCGCTGCCCGTCGGATCGATCCCGAACTTGACTCGCAGCGGACGCCCTCGACCCAACCGTGCGGTAAGCTCCGCGGGGGTCTCGACGTGCTTGCAGCCGTCGACGAGCACGTCTGCCGCATCCGCCGGCGAATTGGAGTTCACGGATTAGCGTAGTTCGAAGACGGTCACACCCGAGCCTCCCTCATCGGCGTTGCCGTAGCGAACGCCGGTGACCGAGGGATGCGCGCGCAGATATTCCTGGAGCCCGCGCCCCAAGAGGCCCGTGCCTTTCCCGTGGATGAGCCGCAGGGGCGAGGCACCCGCGAGTTGCGCCTCGTCGATCCAGCGCTCGAACGTCGGGCTCGGCTTCGACGAAGCGTTTACCGCGCACGTCGAGTTCCGCCCGCGCGGAGGTTGCCGCTTCCAGGCGGGCCGCACCGGCGCCGCTGCGGGCCTGCTTCGCCGGGGCCGAGCCTTGGCGCACCGCGTCCGTCTTGGGAATTAGCGTGCGCATGGGGCCGATCGTCACCAGCACGTTCTCGCCGAGGTCCTCGGCGACGACCCCCTCTTGACCCAGCGAGCGCACGAGCACGCGGTCACCGACGGCGATCGGCCGCGGCGGCGCAGCGGCCCCCGCCAGCCCGCGCGCGGGCGCGAGCCCGAGATCCCGGTGCATCGCGTCGAGCGTTTGCGCCAAGAGATCGGCCTGCCCCGGCGTGACGCGCGGGCGCGCCCGGCCGCCGGTCTCGGCGTTGCGCCGGCCGAGTTCGGCTGCGAATTCGCGCAGGGCCGCGCCCAGCCGCGCATCGGCCCGCTCGGCGAACGCACGGCGTTCGCGCTCGAACGCCTCGGACCGCCGGCGCGCCTGCTCTTCGAGCACCTGCAGCCGCTCGCGATCCGCCAGCGCCGCTTCGCGCTCGTGCGCCACGACGGTGCGCTCGTGGGCGAGTTCCGCGAGGGCGCGCTCGTAATCGCGTTCGGCCGCGCCCAGAAGCGCCTCCGCACGTTCGACCACCGCCGGATCGAGCGCCATCGCGCGAGCGAGCGGGAACGCCAGCGACTGGCCGGGGCTCCCCACATCGAGCTGGTAGGTGGGCCGATACGTCTGCGGATCGAAGCGCACGCTTGCGTTGCGGACGTGCTCCTGTTGGGCCCCGAAAAGTTTGAGTTCGGTCGCATGGGTCGTCGCGACCACGCGCGCGCCGGCGGCGATGAACCGCTCGAGCACGGCGACGGCCAGCGCCGCGCCTGCGCCGGGCTCGGTACCCGCGCCGATCTCGTCGATCAGGATCAGCGTGCGGGCATCGGCGCCGGCGACGATCTCGGCCAACCGCTGCAGGTGGGCGGAAAACGTCGAGGCGTTCAAGGCGATCGATTGTTCGTCACCGATGTCGGTGTAGATGCGGCCGAAGCGCCCGATCGTGGCCGCGGCCGCGGGCAGGTGCATTCCGCAGCCGGCCATCGCGACGAACAGGCCGACCAGTTTGAGCGTGACGGTCTTGCCGCCCATATTCGGACCGCTGATGAGCAGCAGGCGTGTCTGGCCGTCGAGCCGCAACGACTGCGGCACGGCGCGCCCGTCGAGCAGCGGGTGCCGGCCCGATTGAATATCGATCACGGCATCGTCGCTCAGTTCCGGCGCGACGGCATCGCTCGCGTTCGCGAGCGCCGCCCGCGCGACCGCCAAGTCGAGTTCGACGTAGAGCGCGATGTTGACGCCGATCTGCGCGGCTTGCCCACCGGCAAGCGTCGAGAGATCCGCCAAGATGCGCGCGACTTCATGTTCTTCCTGCATCCGCAGCGCGCGCAGCCGGTTGTTCGCTTCGAGCGTCTCGAGCGGCTCGATGAACAGCGTCTGGCCGCTCGCACTGGCATCGTGCACGATCCCGGGAACGTCGGCTTGGAATTCGGCCTTGATCGGAACGACGAAGCGGCCATCGCGCACCGTGATGATCGCGTCTTGCACGGCGCGCGAATAGCGCGCCGAACGCACCAAGGCCTGGGCGCGTTCGCGCGCGGCGTCTTGCGCCGCAGCGATCCCCCGCCGGATCCGCGCCAGTGCCGGCGAGGCCCGGTCGAGCACCGTCCCGCGCTCGTCGATCGCATCGACGATCCGCGCCACGACCTGGGGCAACGCCCGCAGGTTGGCGATGCGTTCGCGCAGACGCGCCGTCCCTTCGGCTTCGCGGATTCCGCGCGCGGCGGCGGCACAGGCCGCGAGCGCATCGGCGATGGCGCGCAGGTCGAAGGGCGAGAGCGGCAAGCCGCGCCCGGCGCTCGCCAGCGCTTCGTCGACCTCGGCGATGCGCGCGAGCCCGAAGCCGTCCTGCAAGAGCACGCGCATCTCCCCGGTCTCGGCGCAGAGCCGCCGCACCTCGGCGAAATCCGTCGCGGGTTCGAGCGCCAACGCGCGGCGCGCCGCTTTCGCCGCGTGCGTCCGGCCGGCGAGGCGTTCGCGGATGCGCTCGAAATCGAGCACCTCGATTCCGCGCGCGTCGAGCAGCGGCCCGCTCACGGCGGCGTCAACGGAGCCGTTCGCGCAACACCTGCTCGACGAGCACGGGATTGGCCTTGCCGCGGCTGCTTTTCATCACTTGCCCGACCAGGAACTTGAGTGCGTTCTCCTTACCGGCCTTGAAGTCGGCGGCCGATTGCGCGTTCGCGGCGAGCACGTCGTCGACGAACCCGGCGACGGTCGAGGGATCCGAGACCTGCGCGAGCCCCTCGCCCTCGACGATGGCCTTGGGCGAGCCGCCGTCGCGCCAGACTCGCGCGAGCACTTCCTTGCCGATCTTCGAGTTGATGGTCTTGCCTTCGAGCAGCGCGACGAGTTCGGCCAGCGCTCCCGGCGTGACCCTCGATTCACCGACCGCGATCCCGGCGTCGTTCGCCAGCCGCGAGAGATCGGCCAGCACGATGTTGCTCGCGGCAGCGGCCGCCGCGCCGGCCTCGACCGCCGCATCGAAGTAGTCGGCCAGGCCGCCGTCGATGAGCTGCGTGGCGGCGGCGACCGGGAGTCCCAGCGTTCGCGTATAGCGCTCGAAACGAACGATCGGAAGCTCCGGCAGCGACGCGCGCAACGCGGCGATGCGCGCGGCGTCGATCTCCATCGGCATGAGGTCCGGATCGGGGAAATAGCGGTAGTCGTGCGCTTGTTCTTTCGAGCGCATCGAGTGCGTCTCACCCGCCGCTTCGTCCCAACCGCGCGTTTCCTGGATCACCCGGCCGCCGCCCTCGATCAGCGCGATCTGGCGCTCGATCTCGCTTTCGATCGCGCGATGGACCGAGCGGAACGAGTTCATATTCTTGATCTCGGCCTTCGTGCCGTACGCGTGCGCGCCGTGCAGGCGAACCGAGACGTTGGCATCGCAGCGCAGCGAACCTTCTTCCATCTTGACGTCCGAGACGCCGAGCGCGACGAACGTGCGCTTGAGCGCCTCGAGAAAGGCGACTGCCTCATCGGCGGAGCGCAAATCGGGCTCGGAGACGCACTCCATGAGCGGTACGCCCGCGCGGTTGAAATCGACCAGCGAATAGGTCGAGCCGGCGATCCGGCCGTCGGTGCTGCCCGCGTGGGTCGATTTCCCCGTGTCTTCCTCGAGATGGATGCGCGTCAGGCCCGCTTCGCGCACGCTGCCGTCCGGCAGCCAATAGCGCACGATGCCGCCCTGGGTGAGCGGCATGTCATACTGCGAGATCTGATAGTTCTTGGGCATATCCGGATAGAAGTAGTTCTTCCGGTCGAACTTCGAGAACGTCGGAATCATCGCTCCGAAAGCGAGCCCGGCGCGCAGCATGTGTTCGATCGCGAGCACGTTGGGCACCGGCAACGCACCCGGCATGGCCAGGCACACGGGACAGACCTGCGTGTTCGGTTCGCCGCCGAAGACGTTGCGGCATCCGCAGAACATCTTGCTCTCGGTCTTGAGTTCGACATGGCATTCGATGCCGATCACGGCTTCGTACTTGGCACGAACCTCCGGCGGCAGGACGGCGCCTCGTTCCGCGATACTCATCAGACCGGTGCCAGCTTCTCGGCGTGCTTGGTGGCCGTCTCGTAGGCGTGCGCGACCCCGAGCAACAGTCGTTCGCTGAAGAGCGGGGAAGCGAGTTGCAGGCCCAGCGGCATCGGACGGGTGCCGTCCTCCGGCGCGACCGCGCCGCACGGCACGGAAAGCGACGGCAAGCCGGCCAGCGAGACCGGGATCGTGTAGTAATCCATGAGATACATCGCGACCGGATCGCTCTTGGCATTGAAGCTGAAGGCCGGCGTCGAGGCGGCGGGTGAAGCGATCACGTCGCAGCGCGTGAACGCCCGGCTGAAATCGTCGGCGATCTTGGTGCGCGCCTTTTGCGCCTTGAGGTAGTATGCATCGTAGTAGCCCGAGGAGAGCGCGTACGTACCGATCAGGATGCGGCGTTTGACTTCGGGTCCGAATCCCGCGGCGCGGGTCTTCTCGTACATCTCGCCAACGTCCGCGCCCTCGACGCGCAAGCCGTACCGGACGCCGTCGAACCGGGCGAGATTCGACGAACACTCGGCCGGCGCGATCAGATAATAGGTCGCCAGACCGTATTTGGCAGCCGGCAGTTCGACCTCGACCAGTTCCGCTCCGAGCGCTTCCAAGTCGGCGTACGCCGCCCGGTAGCAGGCGGCGATTTCGGGGCGCAGATCATCGGTCGTAAACTCTTTGACGATCCCGATTCGCACGCCGCGCAGATCGGCGCGCAAGTGGTCGGCGGTCGATTCGACCGGAAGATCGACCGAGGTCGCGTCGCGCGGGTCTTTCCCGGCCATCGCATCATACACGAGCGCCGCATCTTCGACCGTACGGGCGAACGGACCGATCTGATCCAGACTCGACGCAAACGCAACGAGCCCGTAGCGCGAGATCCGGCCGTAGGTCGGCTTGAAGCCCACGATGTTGCAAAATGCGGCCGGCTCGCGAATCGAGCCGCCGGTATCGCTGCCGAGCGACACCGTCGCGGCGAAGCCGCCGACCGCGGCCGCGCTCCCGCCCGACGATCCACCCGGAACGCGGCCCAGATCGTAGGGATTGCGCGTCACCCCGAGCGCCGAGTTCTCGCAGGAGGACCCCATCGCGAACTCATCCATGTTCGTCTTGCCGATCGGCAGCGCGCCCGCATCGAGCAGGCGCTGCACCGCGGTCGCCGTGTACGGCGCCGTCCAGTTCTCGAGGATCTTCGAGCCGCAGGTCGTGCGCGTGCCGCGCAGGCACATGTTGTCTTTGAGCGCGACCGGCACGCCCGCCAGCGGCAGCGATTCACCGGCCGCGATCCGCGCGTCGACCTGCGCCGCGTGTGCGCGCATCAATTCCGGCGTCGGCGTCAGAAACGCACCGAGTCTGCCGTCCACGCGCTCGGCCGCAACGATGACCGCCTCCGCGATTTCCCCGGCCGACACGGTCTTGGTTGAAACGGCGCGCGCGATCTCGCGCGCACTCGCTCTTGTCGCGTCCACGTTACTCCGCCGTGATGATCTGGGGGACGCGGAAATAGCCGATCTGGACGGCGGGGGCGCCGGCCAGCGCGTCCTCGTGCGAGAGCCCCGGGAGCACGGCGTCGGGCCGGCCGACATTGCGCGCCTCGATCACCTGAGCGGTGGCGGCGACGCTATCGGTGTCGAGCCGGCGTAATTCGTCCACGAAGGTCAGCAGGTTCGCGAGTTGCGCGCCGTAGAGGTCGATCTCGGCGGGCGTGAGGGCGAGCCGGGCGAGTTTCGCGACGTGCGGCACGTCGATGCGGTCGGAAGCCATATCCCATCATGCTTCGAGGGAGAAGCGATTTCTTCTAGCCGCGTTCACGGGGGCTCGACGAAGTCCGGATAGACGTCCTGTGCGAAGCGCTCGTCGGAGGGCCACTCGGGGATCTGGTCGCCCCACGGCGTCCGGTCCGCGTCCGGGAGGGTGAGGCCGCCCGACCCACTGCGATAGAGGGTTACGAGCGTCTCGACATGCCCCGTCTGCGGAAACATGTCGAACGGCTGCGCGACGCCGACCTGGTAGCCGAACCGGACCAGGTAGGCGAGGTCGCGCGCCAAGGTAGCCGGATTGCACGAGAGATACCAGATGGCATCGACCTTGGCCCGGGAGACGGCGTCGAGCGTCGCTTCGTCGGACCCCTTGCGGGGCGGATCGAGAAAGACGATGTTCGCATGGGCAAGGGATTTCTTGCCCGCTTCGCTCGCCACCGAGCCCTCGACCCGCCCCTCGATGAACGACGCGCGATCCGCGACCCCGTTGAGTTCGGCGTTCGCGCGAGCCTCGCGCACCGCGGCCGGATTCTCCTCGATCCCGATGACCGATGCGCCGCGCATCGCAAAGAAGATCGCGAACGTGCCGGCGCCGCAATACAGATCGACGACCTTGCATCCCGGGAACAGACCCGGCGCCATGTAGCGGAAGATCTTGCCGACCATCTCGCTGTTGACTTGGAAAAACGAGGCCGGCGAAACCCGGAAGCGCACGTCGTCGATCACTTCTTCCGTCTCACGCGCGCCCCAGAGGTAACTGATCCTGCGGCCGAGCACCGAGTTCGCGTTGCGCGGCTCGAACGAGTTCGAGACGCCGACGACGCCGGGGATGTGCCTGGCCAGCGACGCGGCCCGCTCGGCGATCGCCGACGAAGAGCGGTCGGTGGTCAGCGAGAGTACGGATTGGCCCGAGGATGCCCCCAAGCGCATCGTGGCGTGTTTGACGCCTGCGAAGGCCGCCGCGGTCTCCGTGCCGGGTGCAGCCAGCTCTTGCAGGATGCCGATCGCCCGATCGAGGCGCGGCAACACGACGGGGCACTGCGTGATCGGCACGAGCGCATGCGAGCGGGCCTGGTAAAAGCCGAGTTTCGTCCCGGCCGCGCCGTGCTGGACGACCAGCGACATCTTGTTGCGATAGGCGCGCGGATACGTCATCCCGACGGGATGGCGCACGTCGACCTCACCGAAGCCACCGATGCGGCGTAGCGCACTGCGCACGATCTGCTCCTTCCAGGAGAGCTGGGCCGGATAGGAGAGATGCTGGACCTGGCAGCCGCCGCAGATGCCGAAGACGCTGCAGAACGGGGCGACGCGAAACGGCGACTGGGTCTCGAGGGCGAGGATCTCACCGACGAGGTATTTCGCTTTGGCGGCCGTGATCCGGATCCGGGCGCGTTCGCCGGGCAAGGCGCCGTTTACGAAGACGACGATGCGGCCGTCGATTCGGCCGACGGCTTGCCCATTGGCAAGGAGATCCGTGAACGTGACCCGGGTGACCGTGCCCGGGCCGATCGCCGTATTAGCCGTTGGTTTTCTTTTCGTCGAGCGTCCGCAGGAGGCGGTTAGCCTCATCGATCAGGGTCTGGATGCGTTCGCTCGTTTCGTCGGCCGGAGCGCGGCGCATCGAGGCGCGCACGAGGAAGAACGTCAGGGCGGCGGAGGCGGCGGCGATCCCTGCCCAAACGAGCGTGCGCTGCAGGGAGAGGTTGGGACGCGGGGGACGTGGGGAATCGCCGTTGGCGGGAGCGGGCGTTTCGGCTTTGGTCACGGGCCGACTTTTCGACGTGCTAGGCGGAGACCGCTTCCGGCTCGAGATTTTCGACGTCGCGCTTCTCGGGGCCCGAGATCACGCGGGCCAGGTCGAGCATGATGATGAGCCGGTCGTCCACCTTGCCGACGCCGCGGATATACTCGGTCTCGACCCCGGCGATCATCTCCGGCGCGTCCTCGACCTGGTCGAGGGGGATGCGCAGCACCTCGGAGACCGAGTCGACGACGATGCCGACTCGTTTGCTGCCGATCTCGGTGACGACGATGCGGGTGTTCTTCGTGGGCTCCGAACGGGGCATTCCGAAGCGTGTCCGCAGATCGATGATCGGGATCAACTGACCGCGCAGGTTGATGACGCCTTCCATGAAGTGCGGCGCGCGCGGGACGTGCGTGATCGCCACCATGCGGTTGATTTCCTGGACTTGGGCGATGTCGACGCCGTACTCTTCTTTCCCGAGCGCGAAACTGACGACTTGCATCGTCTGCTCGGAGAGTTTCGTCGAGGTCTTCTCGTCGCTGGTTGCCATATCGGTTGCCTTATCGAAACGTGGAGTGAGGTATTTGGAGCGGTTAGACGCCGGAGAACTCCGCGCGTGTCGCCCGGCCGCCGGCGTAGGCGCTGGCGACCAGCGAATGCACGTCGATGATGAGCGAGATCAAACCGTTGCCCAGAATCGTCGCGCCCGAGATCCCGGCGATCCGCCCGATGACGTCGGAGAGGGGCTTGATGACGATCTCTTGTTCGCCTTGGAACGAATCCACGACGAGTCCGACCTGGCGGCCTTGCAGCCCGACGATCACGATCATCACCTTGTCGGGATCGCGTTCGCTCGTGAGGTTGAAGAACTCGCCGACGCGAATGAGCGGAACGACTCCTCCGCGCAGCGTGATGACCTCGTTGCCGTGAACGCTGCGGACGTCGGCCGCGTCGATCCGCTGCGACTCGATGACCGAATCGAGCGGGATCGAATAGAGTTCGTTCGCGACCCGGACCAAGAGCGCTTGGATGATCGCGAGCGTGAGCGGCAGCTTCATCGAGAACCTGGTGCCTTCGCCGAGCACCGAGTCGACGTCGAAGACGCCCTTGAGGCGCAGGATGGTCTTTTTGACGACGTCCATCCCGACGCCGCGTCCGGAAACGTCGGTGACCTGCTCGGCCGTCGAAAAGCCCGGCGTGAAGATAAGCTCGATGATCTCGCGATCGGTCGGCCGGTCGGCCTCGGTGATGAGTCCCTGCTTGATCCCGCGCTCGCGCACTTTCTCCAGATTGATACCGCCGCCGTCGTCGCGAATCTCGATGATGACCTGGTTGCCTTCGTGAAAGGCGTTGAGCTTGACCGTACCGGTACGCGGTTTGCCCCGCCGCTCGCGCGCGTCGGGCTCCTCGATGCCGTGATCGACGCAGTTTCGCACGAGGTGCATGAGCGGTTCGCCGACCTCGTCGACGATCGTCTTGTCGAGGTCGGTCTCCGCACCGTTGATCTCGAGCTTGATCTCCTTGTTGCGCGCCTTTGCGAGATCGCGAACCATGCGCGGGAAGCGATCGAACACCTGGCCGATCGGCACCATGCGCACTTTCATGATGCTCTCTTGAATCTCGTTGGTCGTGCGCGCGAGCAAGGCGGAAGAGTCGGCCAGGTCCTTGGCCAGCGGGACGACAACGTCTTGATGGTGCTTGGGATCGTTGACGTTGCGCGCAAGCGTGCTCGCGATATCGGAGATGCGGGTGCGGTTGATGACCAGTTCGCCGACCAGGTTGAGCAGCATGTCGAGGCGCTCGATGTCGACGCGAATCGTCTGGTTCTTGCCCCCGGAGCGCATGGCCGGGGCCGCCTTGGGCGCCTCGCTCGCCGTGGCGGCCGGCTGCTCCGGCTTTGCCGGCTCGACCGGCTTGCGCGCGGCCGGTTGCGGCCCGGGCGCGGGTTTGGCCGGCTCGGGCGCGAGCAACGCATCGACCGCCGCTTGTGCCGCAGCCGCGTCGACTGCGCCGAGGGCCGGGGCCACCTGCGCCGCGCGCCGCGCGCGCGGCTTGCGCGCCGGCTTGGCCGTCGCCGCGGCCGCGTCGGCGGCGCTCTTCGCGGCCACCAGCCGCGCGACTTCCGCCTCGAACGCCAACCCGTCGAGTTCCTCGGGGGGCGGCGGCTCGCTGCTTTCGATGAGCTTGGCCGTCGACTCGTAGACCGAAGCGAACGAGTCGAGGTGATCGATGAAGCGTTGCACGCCTTCGGGTACGGCCCCGCCGTCGATGGCGGCGTGAACGAGTGCCGTGAGGATATCGCGGCCCTCGAAGAGCAGGTTGACGCAGCTCTCCGAGAGCGGCATCCGGTCTTTGCGCAGCAGATCGCAGATGTTCTCGAGCTTGTGCGCCACGCCCTGAACGTCTTTGAATTCGAGCATCCCGGCACTGCCCTTGATCGTGTGCAGCCCGCGGAAGAGCGAGTTGATCAGCTCCGCATCGACGGCACCTTGATCCACGAAGTCTTCCAGGCGCAACAAATCGGAGTCGATGCTCTGCAGCAACTCCTCCGTCTCGTCGCGAAAGTACTGAATAAACTCCGTACGATCGAAGAAATCGTCAGCCGACATATCCTAGATACAATCGGCAAACCAACCCCCAAACTTGCGCCCCCACCCGGTCCGCGTGAGCTAGACGGTCGAACTATTCGAATGGCGTGGCGCGAAGCGCCGGCCCGTCGGGCAACGCCCCCTGGACGGTTCAGATTCGGTCTGAATCGAGGCGCGCGGGGGCGAAGTGGTCTTACGGACCATGAGCCCCCGCGCAACGAAGAGTCAGGCCGAATCTGGACCGTCCAGCCCTCAGTCTACGCCGAAAACGCTTAGTAAGGGCAGCAAGGAGCCGGTTTCGGGGATGAGGATGAACTGGCCCGAGACGATGGCGCCCTTGTCCAGGAACGACGACTCGATCAAGAAGACGTCTTGGTCCGGCAGAATCGACATCAGGGTGCGGAACGCGGCCTGGATCGTGCCGTACGAAAGCGTCGGAACCGAGGGCAGCAGGTTGATACCGGTCAGCGAAACGAGCGCGGTCAGGTACGAGCCGGCAATGATGTTCCCGAGTTCCTTGAGCGTCGAATCGACGATCGAATCGAATATCTGAATGTCGCCGATGATGCGCTTGATGAACACGTTCACGAACTCGAGTGCGTTTTCGCGGTCGAACAAGACGACCATCTGTCCCGGTGCTTCACCGCGCACGTACATATGGAGCGCGGCGACGATGCGGTTCTCGTAACCGATGCGCGTCGCGAGATCCCGGAACTTGATGACATCGATCGACGGTTCGGAAAGCTTGACTGTCGTGTTGAGCAGTTGCGAGAGCGCCGTTGCGGCGTGGCCGGCTCCGATGTTGCCGACCTCCTTGAGGGCATCCTTCTGCAGGTCCGTGAGTTTGAGCGAAGGTGTCACCGCATACGTCTCGCTTAGGCCAGTACTTTGTTGATGGTCTCGAGAATCTTCGGCGGCTGGAAGGGCTTCGTGATGAAGGACTTCGCTCCGGCCTGAATCGCCTCGACGACGAGCGCCTGTTGGCCCATCGAGGTGCACATGATGATCTTCGCGTTGGGGTCTTGCGCGATGATCTGCTTGACGGCGGCGATGCCGTCCATCTCCGGCATGACCATGTCCATCGTCACCAAATCCGGGCTCAGCGCGCGGTACTTGTCGACGGCCTCGAGGCCATTCTGCGCCTCGCCGACGATCTCGAAGCCATTCTTGGACAGAATGCCCCGGATCATCATCCGCATGACGACCGCGTCATCGACGATCAGCACTTTCTTACTCATAACCGCAGCCGTTGCTCCTCAGAACCCTACGCAAGCCCGCGGTTACGCCGCTCGGCTTGACGCTTGTTGATGAAATCCAATATCGCGCGATCGTCTTCCGGCCGGATGGCGTGAAACTTCAAGCCGAGCGAGGCCTTACCCGACGTTTCGATCTTCGAGGCTCGCATGACTTCGCCCAAGAGCGTGATCGGCGCCGATTCTGAGTTGAGCGTGAAGCGCACGTCAACCTGCGTCCCGCGAGTCAACTCCCGGTCGATGATCAGCGATGCGCCGCTGCGCGAAATGTCCGTGAGCGAGGCGCGAGTAAACGCGCCTTGGCCGACTCCGTTGCGTGCGAAGCGCCAGTGGGCGGGGATCGTCGCGTCGAGACGCACCGTCTGGCGCTGTTGTGCACCGCCGAACTTCGCCAGCGTCTCGATCGTCTTGGGCCAATCGAAAGTTGCGTGCGTACCGCGAACGGAACTGCACTTGGTGTTGAAGCGGAACTTGCCGATCGGGGTGCTGTAGACGAAGAACGCGGCCTGGCCCGGCTTGAGTTCCGGAGTCGACGAGCACGTGAACGCCTTGGCGTCCAGCGACTCGACGCAAACCGAGACCGTGCCGCGCAACCCCGCCGCTCCGAGGCTGACGAACGAATGCAGCGCGGGCATCTTCGCGCGCAACGACTCGCCCGTGGGTTTGGGCTTGATTCCCAGCGCACGGAACACCATCATGCTACCGCTCCCGCGGTTTCCAGCGCGTCTTCGGTCGCCGTGATCTGCCCGATCGACTCGACGCGCAGACCCGGTGCGACCTCGGAATACGAGAGGACGACGAGCGCCGGAGCCGCGCGTTCCGTGAGCCGCTTGAGCGCGAGCCGCACCGACGGCGACGAGAGGACGATCGGCACGAGGCCGCCCTGTTGCGCGGCTTGCATGTTCTTGGTGAGCGAAGCGTAGATGCGAGCCACGGTCTGCGGATCGAGCAGCGCGTAGGCATCCTCGCCGCGCCGGACCGCTTCGGCCAAGAGCGTTTCAAGCCGCGGATCGACCGTGATGACCGACAGTAGGCCGTTCTCGGCGTATTCGGCGCAGATATGCCGCGCCATCGCCGCACGGACGCGCTCCGTGAGGAAATCGATGTCCTTCGACTGTCGCGCACCGTCGGCGAGGTTCTCGAGAATCAAGAGCAGGTTGCGGATCGGGATGCGTTCGCGCAGCAGGTTCTGGAGGACACGCTGGACCTCGCCGACCGTGAGCAAGTTCGGCATCAATTCCTCGATGACGACGGGATAGTGCTGCTTGACGTTGTCGAGCAGAGCCGAGGCCTCTTGGCGACCGAGCAAATCGGGCGCATGCGACTTGATGATCTCCGTGATGTGGGTAGCGATGACGGATGTCGGATCGATGACGGTGTAGCCGGCCATCTCCGCGTCGCCGCGCGAGCTTTCCGGGATCCAGAGCGCCGGCAGGTTGAAGGCCGGTTCGGTTGTTGGGATACCGTCGATGCCGTTGGTCGCGGTTCCGGGATTCATCGCCAAGAGACGCGAGACCATCACTTCGGCCCGCGCGACTTCCAAACCATAGATTTTCACGATGTAGGTCGAGGGTTTGAGTTGCAAGTTGTCGCGCACGCGAATCGGGGGCACGACGATGCCCAGTTCGCGCGCCGCGTGGCGGCGAATCATCGTTATGCGTTCGAGCAGGTCGCCGCCTTGGCTGACGTCGACGAGCGGGATGAGACCGAAGCCGATCTCGAGTTCCATCGGATCGTACGAGAGCAGCGGGACGACCGACTCGGCAGGCTTGACCGCAGGCGTAGCCGTGCCGCTCGCGACGCCGGCGGAGCCGAGCTTCCCGGTTTTCTTATTTTGTTGCGCGAGGCTGCGCTGACGGAAAAACATGAAGAACAAGATCGCCGCCATGCTGAACATGAAGATCGGCGGCAGCCCGAAGAACCCGAAGAGGACCAGCAGGGCGCCGGCGATTGCCAGCGCTCGCGGTTCTTGGACGAGCTGTTTGGTGAGGTCGCCGCCGAATGACGACTCGGAGGCGGCCCGGGTAACGATGATACCGGTTGCCGTCGAGATGAGCAGCGCCGGAATCTGGGTGACGATCCCTTCGCCGATCGTCAGCAGCGTGAAACGCGAGGCCGAGACCGCCGGGCTGAGATGCAACTGAAAAACACCGACGACGAATCCGCCGATGATGTCGACGAAGACGATGACGATCGCGGCGATCGCGTCGCCGCGCACGAACTTCGAGGCACCGTCCATCGCGCCGTAGAAATCGGCCGACCGCTGGATGTCCTTGCGGCGCTGGCGTGCTTCGGCTTCGGTGACGAGACCTGCGTTGAGATCGGCGTCGATGGCGAGCTGTTTGCCGGGCATCGCGTCCAACGTGAAACGCGCCGCGACTTCTGCGACGCGCCCGGCGCCGTTGGTGATGACGACGAATTGGATGATGATCAAGATCGCGAAAATGACGATCCCGACCGCGTAGTTCCCACCGACGACGAAGTTTCCGAACGCCTCGATGATCTGCCCGCCGTAGGCGTGCAAGAGAATCGACCGGGTCGCTGTGATGTTCAGCGAGAGCCGGAAGAGCGTAATGATCAGCAGCAGTGTCGGGAATACGCTGAAAGAAAGTGCGTTCTCGGTATAGAGCGTGACCAGCATGATCACCAGCGCCATCGAGATGTTGACGCTGAGCAAAGCGTCGAGTACCCACGGCGGCACGGGGACGATCATGAGGACGACGAGCATGACCGAAGCGGCGGCGACCCAGATATGGGACGTCGAGGCCAACCGGTCAAAGAAGCCGCGCGGCTGTGCGGTTACAGCCAAGGTGTCATCGAAGGAAGCACGTTACTACTGGTATCGGCATCCAGGCGCCGGAGAACAGCTTGGTAGCCCCCTGACCGGGCGTCCGCCTTCCCCCGCGCGCCACGCGCCCGCTCGCGCCCTGCCCAGGCCTGGCGACCGGCCGGCGAGGGCATTACGCGATCGTCCGATTCTTCAGCTTGAAGACGAAGGCGATCACCTGCGCGACCGCCGCGTAGAGGTGGGGCGGGATCGGCGAATCCAGCTCGACCTTGTCATAGAGCGTCCGAGCGAGCGGCGGATTCTCCAGGATTGGGATGTTGTGCTCGCGCGCGATCTCACGGATGCGCTTGGCCATCAGGTCCGCACCCTTGGCACGCAGCACGGGCGCGTCCATCTTCAAGTCGTCCCACTCCAGGGCGACCGCGAAGTGGGTCGGATTCGTGACCACGACCGTCGCCCGCGGGACGGCGGCCATCATGCGGCGCCGAGCGCTCGCGCGCTGACGCTGCTTGACGGCGCTGCGAATCTCCGGCGAGCCCTCGGATTGCTTGGCCTCGTCCTTGACCTCCTGTTTGCTCATCTTGAGCGATTGCTCGAGCTGGCGCTTCTGCCAGAACCAGTCGGCGATCCCCAGGACCAGCAACAAGAGACCGAAGCGGATCGCGATCCCATAGACGATGCCTTCGATCGATGTGAGGATCGTCTGGGGCGAGGCATTGCCCAGCGCGTAGAACATCGAGATGTGGTCTTTGATTCCGGAATAGACCAGCAGCACGACGACGCCGAGCTTGAGCAGTTGCTTGAGGAGATTGACGAACGTCTGAGTCGAGAACAAGACGCGCTGGAAGCCCGTCATCGGGTTAATTTTGCTAAATTTCGGAAAGATCAGGGCCGGCGTGAAGAGCAGCCCGAACTGGAGGAAGTTCGCTACCAGGGCGACCCCGACGGCAGCCGTGAACGCGACCCCGAGGATCGAAATGTATGCGAGCGCGCTGCGGGCGAACAGCCCCCAAACGGACCGGATCGTCGGTTCCCCGGGGTCGGCAGCGTGCTGGAACGCTACCGTGAAGCCATGCGCGGCCGAGCTGAACGTGTTGAGGAACCCGACGTGCAGCGCGATGACGACGACCAGGAAAATCGCGGAACTCCCCACGTCCTGGGAACGGGCGACCTGCCCCTTCTCGCGAGCCTCGCGGCGGCGTTTGGGTGTTGCCTTTTCGCTTTGTTCAGGCTTGGGCATGCTAAGGCGTCGCCGTCGCGGTAGGCGTGGGGCGCGGCGAGGGCGCGAGCCCGCGGAAGACGGCCTCGAACTGGGCCGGTTGTTCGGCGAACACGCCCGGCAGAATAGAGCCCATCAGCGGCAGGCTCACGATGAGCATGATCAGGCCGATCGCGATCTGCAACGGAAAACCGACCACGAAGACGTTCATCTGCGGCGCGACGCGCGCCATGAAGGCCAGGGCGATGTTGACCATGACGAGCGAGATTGCGACCGGCGCCGCGATCCGGAATACCAAGAACAGCGCTTCGGTAAAGAACCGGACGATATCGTTGGCGACGATACTGTGCGGCTCGATGTATGGCAACGGCAGCAGCGCGAACGACCCACTTATGCCCTGCAGCGCGTAATAGTGCGAGTTGCTGATCAGGTAGAGCAGGGTCGCCAGCGCCAGCTCCAGCTCGCCGATGATGGTGACCTGTTGCTGGGTCGTGGGATTGATGATGTTGGCGATCGCGAAGCCGATCTGCGTATCGACGATCTGGCCGGCGAATTGTACACCCGTGAAGACCAGCGACGCGACGAAGCCGAAGACGATCCCGATCGCCATCTGGGCGAGCACGGCGATCGTGATCCCGCCCAGGTCGAGCGTGGCGGGCAAGGTCGGCACGGTTGACCCGACGGCGAAGGTCAGAATCACCGACAGCCCGATCCGCACTTGTAACGGCACTTGCTGACCCGAGAAGATCGGCATCACGGAGAGCATCGCCATGAGCCGGATCGCGACGAGCAGGAAGGTCTCGAATCGCGCCTCGGTTATGCCGAAAAGGTCGAACGGATGCATCGCGGGCTCACTGAGTGTAAGTCGATAGCGACATGAAGACACGCCGCGTGAAGTCGGTCAGGAGTGCGAGCATGAACGGCCCAAAAAACAGAATCGCGAACGCGACGACGATGATCTTCGGGATAAACGCGAGCGTGGGTTCCTGAATCTGGGTGACCGCTTGGAAGATCGAGATCACCAGGCCCGTCACCAGGCCGAACACCAGCGCCGGCGCGCAAACCAGCAGTGCGACCGTGATCGCTTCGCGACCGAGACCGAGCGCGGTGGCATACGTCATCGCTGAAAACTCTGGAAGAGCGCCTGAACGGTCAGGTTCCAGCCGTCGACAAGCAAGAAGATCAGTATTTTGAAGGGTAGCGAGATGAGGACCGGGGGGATCATCATCATGCCCATCGAGAGCAACACCGAGGCGACAACCATGTCGATGACGACGAACGGAATGTAGATCGCGAAGCCGATCTCGAACGCGGTCTTGAGTTCGCTGATCGTGAAGGCCGGCACCAGCAGATAAGTCGGGACGTCGGCCTGGTTCTTCGGCCGCGGCTCCTTGGTCATCGCGTAGAAGACCGCGATGTCTTTTTCGCGCGTCTGCTTGAACATGAACGCTCGAACCGGCTTTTGGGCGTTGTCCAGAGCCACCGACTGCGAGATCTTGTTCGCCAGATAGGGTTGCAGGGCGTTCTTGTTCACGTCTTCGATGACCGGGCTCATGACGAAGAACGTCAGCAGCAGGGCCAGGCCGACCAGGACTTGCGTCGGCGGAACCTGTTGCGTGCCCAGCGCCGTGCGAACGAACGACAGCACGATGACGATGCGCGTAAAGGCCGTCATCAAGACGAGCAGCGCCGGTGCGAGCGTGAGCACGGTGAGCAGCAGCAGGATCTGCAGCGTCAGCGCGACGTTCTTGCGGCTTGGTAGACGGCGTGATCCCGACGTTGAGGCGCGGGATCGCGATGGTCGGCGAGCTCGGGCCGGGCACGCCCTGCGCGAACGCCGGGTGGACGAACGCCGCGACCAAACCGGCCACGAACACGGCTACCAGGCAAGCGAACAGCCGGGCGCGGCTCATCGGCGCATCACCCGCGAAATGACGTTCAGAACCGCCTTGCGCTGGTTGCCCAGCACCAGCCGCTGCCCGTCGATCCACGGCTCGACAACGTCGGCCGGAATCTCATCGATGAGGTCGACGCCGCCCGGTCCGCCACCGACCAGATAATACTTGTTTGCGATCTTCAACACGTGCACGGTGACGTTCTGGGCAAGAAAGGTGGACTCGACCACGGTAACCAGCTTGCGCTCGGTTGAAACCACGAGCCGGCCACGTGCGAGTCCACGCACCACGTACCACATCGCCAAGAGCAATAGCGCAACGAGTGCGAACGCCCAGACGACCTTGAGAACGAAGAAGAAGTCCAGACTAGACCTTATCCACTTCCGGGTTGAGTTCGCTGATCTTGACGGCGAACTTGTCGTCCACCACGACGACTTCCCCACGCGCGATCAAAATGTTGTTGACGTAGAGGTCGACCGGATCGGTCGAGAGCTTGTCCAGCTCGAACACGCTTCCCGATTGCAATGCAACGACATCGCGCAGGGAGAGCGCGGTCTTCCCGAGCACAGCCGAAATCTGAAGCGGGATATCGTGCACGAGGTCGAGGTTCGCCTGGCCCGGCGCAGCGGCACGGATCGGCGTCGGCGCCATCGCAGTGAATGCAACGGGCTGCGACTGGGGCGCCGGGGCCGCGGCGCGAGTTGCTACTGCTGCGGCGTCGGCTGCTGCTGCGGCGGCGGCGGCGGCCTTGGCCCCTTTGACGCTCCTGGTTTCCTTGGCTTCTTTGGCGTCCTTGGTCTCTTTGGTATTCATCTTACTCTTGGCGACTCCGTCGAAATCGATCGTCAGGCGGGCGTTGAACTCGCTACCGACATCCAACGCGACCGCGTACGTCATGAACGGTGGCGCCGGAAAGGCGCCCGTCTCGTTGACGACTTCGGAGTGGATGCCCTCGGGCGAGACTTTGATCTCTTGCGTGAGTTGCTCGGCCATGGCGCTCGCAATCTGGGCGACCGTCTCAGCGACGATCGAGAGCTGCAGGGCGTCCATCTCGCCGCTCGACGGCGAGCCGAGCATCAACTCGACGATATGGCTCAGGTCGCTCTTCTCGAAGCGCGTGACGAACGAGAATCCCGCGGCCGGAATCTGCGTGATCGTGGCGACAACGTCGGACTCGACGCGGATCGACGATTCCGACGTGCTCGCCGCGCTGGGGCCGGCCGCAACGGTGCGGTCGACCAGCGTCGAGAGCACCCCCGCAGCCGAAGCGAACATGGCTTCGGCAATGCGTTTCTCCACGGTTCCTACTCCTCGCTTTCGATGATGTTCGCAACCTGAACGGTGAGTTTATCGCGGTTCACCCCGGCGAACACGTTGAACTTTTCACGTTCGTTCACCAGAGCCGTGAGGGGTTCGCTTGTCGGCTTATCGAACAAAACGAGATCGCCGACTTGCATCGAGATCAGATCCCGCAGCGAGACGATCGTGCGCCCCAATTCGACCGAGAGATCGACTTCGGCGCGCTCGACGTTGCGGGCGAGTTGCGCGATGTCTTCTTCGGTCATGCCGCGCCCAGCGACCACCGAGGGTGACCATTGGAAGTCGGAGAGCTGCGGCCCGATCGACTGCAGGACGAGATATGGCAGGCAGAAGTTCATCACGCCGGTCATGTCGCCGATTTTCAGCTCGCACGAGACGAACGCGACGATCTGATCGAGCGGGATGATGCGCGGAATGAACTGCGGATTGGAATCGAGCGCCTCGATCTTGAGAGAGAGCGTCAAGAGGTAGTTCCAGGACTCCCGATAGCTGTTGAGCATGCGCGCCATGAAGCGCTGCATGAGGGTGCGCTCGATATCGGTGAGATCCCGCAGCTTCTGCGCATACCATCCCGGACCGCCCAAGAGTCGATCGATGATCGAAAACACGAGGTTGAGGTCGACTTGGACGATACCCGAACCCGGCAGCGGGTCCATTGAGAAAATCGACAGGATCGACGGGATGCCGATCGAGGCAATGAAGTCCCCGTAGCTGATCTGGTCGATCGTGACGATCGTCGCCTCGACGCGCGTCCGCAAATACACCGAAAGCGAGTTGTTCAGCAGCCGCGTAAAATTGTCGTGGAGCGTGCGCAGCGTCTGTAATTGGTTGGACGAGAACTTGTCGAGCCGCTTGTTGAAGCGAAAGTCGAACGACTTGACCTTCTTGCCTTCGAGGGCGGCGCCCTCACTCTCCGGTGCCGCGAGGTTTCTGACCAGCGCGTCGATTTCTTCCTGGGAAAGCATGCTCATTTTGAAGGCGCTCCGCTCCGCTGCGCGCCCCGTCGGGCCGACCTCGCAACCACTTGGTTGCTAGGGCCCGATGCTGCTGCGCTCGGTCCATGACCATTCGTTGCAGAGGGCAACGAAACTCCGCTTGCTGTCAGAAGATTTTCGGTCACGGTTGCGTCGATTGCTCCGCGGCGGTGCTCTTGGCGTTGAGGATCACGATGTCGACGCGGCGATTGAGCTGGCGATCGACTTCGCTGTCATTGGGGTGCGAGGGGCGGAACTCGCCGTAGCCGGCGAGGGAGATGCGCGTCGGGGGCACGCCGTCGCGGTCGACGAGATAGCGCACGGCGCCGGTGGCGCGAGCGGCCGAAAGCTCCCAATTGCTGGGATAGGTCGAGGTGGCGATGGGCACGTTGTCGGTGTTTCCCTCGACGCGAATATCGTTATGCGTCTTCGCAAGCGGCGCTTTGAGTTGATCGAGCAAGCGTTCGATCGCCGGTTTGAGTTGCGCGCTGCCGCTATCGTATTGCGCCCGGTCGGTTAGGATCGAGATCACCAGGCCGCGGCGATCGATGCGCGTCTCGACGTTGCTTTGCAGCTTGTTGTCTTTGATGTAGGCTTTGATCTTCTGCTGGATCTTCTGCAGATCGGCTTCGCCGGAGTGGCCGCTCTGGTCGCCGGTCGTGCCGCCGTTGGGCGGGTTGTTGATCGCCCAGTCGTTGTTGAACCCGCCCGAAACGTCGTGGACCAGCGCCTGAAACTTGACTTGGCTGACGGTCGAGATCGAGAACAGAATGATGAAGAGCGCGAGGAGCAAGGTGATCATGTCGGCGTACGTGAGCAGCCAACGCATCATCCCGGCGCTCTCGAGTTTCTCGTCGCCGCCCTTTTTGCGCAGGCGCGATTCGCGCCCGCCGCCGCTCGCTACCGCCAAGTGCTACGCACCCGCCAGGGCGCCTTCAGCGACGGCCCCGCCTTCTTCGACTTCCGTTTCGCGATCGGCCGGATCGAGGAACGCGTTGAGCTTCTCTTCGAGCAGACGCGGGTTGTCGCCGGCCTGGATCGAGAGGATACCTTCGATCATGATCTCGCGCAACAGCAGGAGCTGCGCGTTGCGTTCTTTGACCTTCGAGCCGATCGGGAGCCAGAGCAAGTTCGCCAGCAAGATGCCGAAGAACGTCGCGACGAAGGCCTGGGCGGTGGCGGTGCCGATCGAGCCGGACACGTTGCCCCCCCCGCCGACGCTCGCAAGCCCTTTGAGCATCGCGATCAACCCGAGAACGGTTCCGATGATACCCAGCGTCGGCGAATATCCGCCGAGCGTCATGAAGACCATCTCGGCCTTCGCATTGCGCTCTTGAACGAACGAGGCTTCGGTTTCGAGGATCTTGCGGATGATGTCGGTATCGCGGCCGTCGATGACGAGCTGGATACCCTTGCGCATGAACTCGTCCTCGAGTTCCGCGGCCTCGTTTTCGAGTGCCAGCAGGCCTTCACGGCGAGCCTTTTCGGCAAACGCCACGAGCGTCGCGATGATCTCGCGCTCGTGATACACGGGCTCCGTGAACGCGGTCCGGAAACCGCCGACGAAGCCGCGCAGGAACGTCTGCAGCGGGAAGGAGATGAGCGTCGCGCCGAGCGTACCGCCGAACACCAGGACGAACGCTTCGTAGCGCTCGTACAAGATGCGCAAATCGACCCCGCCGATAAGGGCGGAGGCGACAACGGCGCCAAACGCGAGCACGATACCGATGATCGTCGCGAAATCCAAAATGAGACCCTCGAAAATGAGTGAACGCTTACGCCTTAAAGCTATCGGCGCTCAGGCCTCAGAAACTTACCACCGAGCAACCGGCCGTACGGCCGGGGCCACGCGGCTAGGGCTGGGTAGCCGGGGTGTGAACTTTACGCTGGTAGTCGATGATTTTTTCCTGGACCTCTTCCATCCGGTCCCGGACGATGAGCTTGTTGCCGGAGGTCAGGGTCACCACCGTATCCGGGGTCGACTCGAGCGACTCGATCAGGTCGGCGTTGACCATGATGGGCTGGCCGTTCAGCCGTCGTAGCGCGATCATATCGTCGGTAGGTACGCGATACGCAACCCCGTCGCCCCCGTACCCGGCACCGGCGCGAGAAAGCTCACGATCCCCAACTCGCCCAGCTTCTTGGCCAGCGCTACGACGATTGCCCGCCCTTCATCCGCGGTGTCCGAAGCGGCCACGGCCCGTTCGACCAACGCCGACGCGGCGTCCGTTCGCCCCTCGCGCAGCCGCGCGGCCGCGGCCGTCGCCAGAAACGCGGTTCGGTAGCCCGCGCCCAGGACCGGCAAACACGCTTCGATGGCCGCCACCGCGACGTCGGTTGAACGGGCGCGCAGGCAGAAATTCACCCACTCGATCGCGCTCGGCTCGTCGGTACCGCAGCGGGCGGCTGCCGCGAAGAGCGCTTCGGCCCGGTCCAACTCGCCCAATACTTCATGGCACCGGGCGCGATTCGCCAGCAGTGCGACGGCACGCGGCCGCGCCTGGCCGGCCAACTCGAACCACGGCAAGGCTTCCCGGTGGCGCCCCTCGTGCATCAGGGTCGCGCCGATTTCGTTGGGGGCTTTCCAAATGGCGATCTCGTCGTCGACGACGAATTGATCGCGGTCGTGCTTACCGGCGGCGATCGCCCGGCCGAAGGCATCGCGCGCCGCGAAACGGTTCCCTTGCAGAGCCAAGATGCGACCGTGCGTGAAATGCGCGTTGCTGTAGTTGGGGGCGATCGCGATCGCTTCGCCGACGATCGCTTCGGCACGATCCAGATCGTGGCGATGTTGGGCGTACAGGTCCGCCAGCACGACCAGTGCGTTGACTCGAAACGCGCGCGGTGCCGTCTGCGTGAGGGCGCGGGTGCGTTCGAGTGCGTCGAGCGCACCGTCGCGATCCTGCGCGAAGAGGCGCGACATCCCCAGGTTGTAGTTGGCAAAGGCATCGTCCGGCGTCGCGGCCACGGCCGCTTCCGCAAGGCGCAAATTGCGGTCCGCCTTGCTCCGCTCCTTGACCACCGCTGCGAGATAGCCATGGTGGACGATCTCGATTGGCGCTCGATCGCTGGGCAGACCGGCTTCCGAACCGTCCAGGGTGATGTACTCGTGGATCGGGTTGCGATAGCGGATTCGCGGATCGTTGGGGAAGAGCCGCACGATCGCGTTCGTCATTGCGCCGGAGCCCTTGAAATCGTCGGTTAGGTTCCGGCAGGCGATCCAGCAACCACGCAGCCTCGCAGGCGAGCTGCCGACCGCACGCAGGGCGAGGCGCGACTCGGGTACGAGCCGCTCGTCGGCATCGAGCACGAATATCCAGCGCCGCGTGGCGAGGTCGAGTGCCGCGTTGCGCGCGGCGGAAAAATCATCGCTCCAGGCGAGGGTCGCGACCCGCGCTCCGAAGGAGCGTGCGATCTCGAGCGTACCGTCGCGCGAGCCCGTATCGACGACACAGATCTCGTCGACGGCGTCAGCGACGCTGCGCAGCGCATCGGCGAGGAAGCGCTCCTCGTCTTTGACGATCATGCACAGCGAGATTCCGGCCGGACGTTGGTTCATTGAAATCGAGTTTCGAGGGGGGGAATGACGACTCCGTCGTCATTCCCCCCGGTGCACCTGGTTTAGCGGATGAGCCCGACGACCGTTTGCAGGTTTTCGTTCGCGACGGTGATGCTCTTGGAGTTCGCCGTATAGGCGTTCTGCGCGAAGATCATCTTCGTGAACTCACCGGCAATCGAGACGTTGGATTGTTCGAGCGAACCCGCGACGATCGAGCCTAATTGGCCGGTCGATGCCGTGCCGATTTGGGCGATGCCCGAGTTTGCCGAAGCCTCGAACTGACTGGAGCCGACCCGGGTCAGTCCCTGTTCGTTTTGGAACGTTGCGACCACCACGCGCCCGAGCGTCTGGCTCAAGCCGTTCGTGAACGCACCGGTGATCGTACCGTCCTGTCCGATCGTGAGATTCGAGAGCGTTCCCGCTGCATAGCCGTTCTGCGAAGCGACGTTCGGATTACCGTTGCCGGCCAGCGCCGTCATGCCGGAGAAGTCGAGCGCGATGGGCCCGGCGGGTACCGGGTTTACCTGGCTGGCTGCGTTGTTGGCGTTGGCCGGCGTGGCCCACTGGGCGACACTGATTTGGTTCCCCGCAACCGCGGAGGCCGGAGCCCCGACCAGATGTTCGTTTACGAGGCCTGGCGCTTCGGAGGGCGCATTGGGGCTGCTCGAGGTGTTGATGTACTGACCGTTCTGATCGAAGAACATGTACTGCGGTACACTCGACGTGCTCGTGCCGGCGCCGTTGTTGAAGGTCGTGCCGTCGGTCGAGGTGATCGTGTAGGTCCATTCCGTCGCCGCGGTGACCATCGCGCCTTGGCTGTTCGCAACTTGCAGCGGCAACAAGGCGCCGTTGGTCGGTGCGATGCCGCCGTTTGCCGTGATTTGCGGCTGGAAGGTGATATCGACCAGATGCGCGCCACCAAGCGAGTCGTAGATCGTCGTCGAGACGGTCGAGATCTGACCGGCCGCAACCGCGCCGTTGGAGACGGCGGTGACGTAGTTGGTCTGATCGAGATTCCCGTTGAACGAGACATCGAAGTTCTGATCGCCCGTCGGGCCGGTTTTCGTGCCCGCGCCGGTTGCCACGGCCTCTGAGGTGAGACCCAGCGGAATCTGCAAGGCAGCCGGGGTGCCCGTTCCGGTGATGACGCCCGCGGAATTCGCGGTATAGCCCATGACGGCTAGGCCGCTCGAGGGATCGTACAGCGTGCCTTTGGCGTTGAGCGAGAAGTCGCCGTTGCGGGTGTAGGTGGGCACCGCGCTGCCGGCCGGGTTGTTGAGGACGAAGAAGCCGTCGCCGTTGAGGGCGAGGTTCGTATTGACGCCGGTCGTTTGCAGACCACCCTGGGTGAAGACCGTGTCGATCGAGCCCGTCTTGACGCCGAGGCCGACGTTTTGGCCGTTCACGCCGCCGCTGGTCGCCGTCGGCGCCGTCGGAAACGCTTGAGCCTGATACAGGAGATCCTCGAAGTTGACGTTCTGGCTCTTGAAGCCGGTCGTGCCAACGTTTGCGAGGTTGTTCGAGATGACGTCGATTTGGTTCTGATATGCGTTCAGACCACTGACGCCGGTGAACAATGAGTCAAAAGCCATTCTCTGACCTTTCGTATCGAGAGTCCGCCGTGCGTCTTTCTGTCAGCACGGCGGCCGAAGCCCCTACAAGAGGTCCGCTTCGTAAAGTGATTACAGGGAGATGTTGCCGGGCGCCCTAGGGGAATGCTTCCGTGTCCACAATTCGTGAGCGCCCTCGAAGTCGGGGGGCCCCATGAAGTGGGGGGCGCGGACGCAGGGCCGTAGCGCCATTAAACCGCGCCTTCTACTTGATGATCGCGGCGGAATCGATATTCGTGAAGACGTTCTCTTTCATCGAATCTGCGTCCACCGCCGTGATGACCGTCCGGTTTTTGATCGAGACGACCATGGCGACATCGTTCATCATGAAGAGCGATTGCTTTGCCCCTTTGGCAGCGGCTTTGTCCGCCATCGCGTTCATCCGGTTCACGTCATCTTGCGTGAGCGTGATGTTGCGCGATGCCAAGCGTTGCATTGCGTGTGCCGAAAACTTGAGCTGACCGCTCGTGCCGGTCGACGATAAGACATCTCGGAACGCCGCCCCGGTGGGCGGAATTTGAACCGGGACGCCCTGCGGGCGAACGACGGGAAGGATCGGCGGGAGAGTGACGGGCGCGATCTTGGGATCGTCGGCCATGATGATCTAAGCGCCGATCGCAGTGATTTCGGCCGTCGTATACATGATCGGGTTGCCGTTCGAGTCTTTGACGACCGAGCCGTTGGAACCGAGCAGGGTAAACTCGGGCGTGCCATTGATGACTTGGATCGCCTGGATGGTACCGGACGCGGCAGAACTGTTGCCCGCAGCGTCTGCTGAAGTGACCGAGACCTTCTGTCCGATGAGTGAGGCCGACTGCAGGACCGAGAAGTTCGATTGGAAATTCGAAAACGAGGTTTGCAGTTGTTCCATAGACTGCACCGAGGTGAACTGGGCGAGTTGCGCCAGTGACTGGGTGTCGTCCATCGGACTGAGCGGGTTTTGGTTCTTAAGCTCCGTCGTCAACAGCGTCAAGAAGTCGGTCGAGTTGAGCTGCGTATTGTTGGTCGCAGCAGCAGCCGCCGTTGACGTCGTCGATTGTCCCGGATTGATCAACGAGTTGATTGAGCTTGACATGAGTGCTCCTGATTAAGCCAGTTGGTTGAGGTTGCCGAGCGATCGGCTCGCCACGAGAGGCGGTCCGAAGGTCGGTTCGGCGAGCAAGGCGGCTTCGTCGCTGCTCCCGCCTTCGGCATCGATGCCGCTGACGAGCGCCGGCCGTCCGGTTGACGGCTGCTGTGACTGACCGTTTTGCCCGTTTGCATTCCCGCCGAGCCCGCCGCCGGAAACGTCGACCGTGAAACTCGAAAGTTTCATGCCGGCGTCCGCGAGCGAACGCGTGAGCTGCTGTTGCCCGGAGATGAGCGCATCGCGAACGTCGGCGGTCTGCGCAAGGACATGGGCGCTGACGTTACCGCTCGAGTCCACGTTGAGCTTGACCGAGACTTCGCCCAGATGTGCGGGATCGAGCTGCAACCGGATTTGGGACGACGTCCCGTTCGTTTGCATGAACGCGCCGCGCAACACTTGTTCGACGATGGCGCTGGTATCGACCGGCTCGTAACCGGCCGGTGCCGAGGCCTGGGGAATCCCCGCCGTCGCCGGCCCGGACTGGGAGATCGAGAACGCCGGCACGCTCGGCACGAAAGTCGAGCTGCTCGCCGGACTCGACGCACCAGGAAGGAGCAGGCTCCGATCGAGGCTTGCCTCTTTTTCCGACGTGTCGTGCTTGGCCGCTGCCGCCGTACTCGTCGCGGACGAGAGTGCCGACGTAAAGGCCTGCAAGAACGCGTTGATCCCGCTTTGCGGCGCGATCGCGGGGTTCGAGGTGGGGACGCCGGCAGCCGCGATTTGTTGCGACTGCGGGCTGGGAAGACCCGGCAACGTGCCGGTGACGTCGAGCGCCGCCGCACTCAGGCCGTTTGCGCCGGATTCGGAGATGGCGCTCGCAAGCGTGGCTGCGGTGGTGGACGGCGTGGCGTTCCCGGTGCCGGGCACCGAGGATGCTGCGAGGGTAGCGCGCGTGAGCACCCGGCCGAGCAGCGTATCGCCACCGGTCGTTTGCGCGAGCGCGGGGTCTGGTAACGCGACGCTGCGGCCGTCGCCCTGAGGCGAAGCGGCGGCAAACGAAGACGCTGCCGGAGCGGTGAGTTTCGCGAGCGCGGTCGTGGCACTGCGAAGAGTCGAATCGAGATCGGTGCGCGGCACCGGCACGACCGATGCGTTCTGCGCGGTTGCAGTTGGTGGAGTGGTCGTCGGGGCTGGGTTCGCTTTCGCCGTAGCGGCGTCCAAGTCGGTACCCAAGAATCGATTCTGCTGCCCTGACTCACCGTTTGCAACCCCCGTCGCGACGCTTGCTACTTGCAAGAACGTTTGCGCGAGGGTTTGGGCTTGTTGAGCCGTCGTGAGCGGCGGCCCGGTTTGTCCCGGCGGGCTGAGCGCCGAGGCGAACGCCGACTGCAGTCGAGTTCGAGCCCCCTCGCTCGTCGTCCCGAGTTTCGCCGCAACGGATGTTGCCAGCGAAGCCGAGAGGTTGGCGATGATGCTCGAGAGGCTTTGACCTGCATTGAGCGCGGCCGCGATCTGGGTTTGCAGATTTGCCAGCGCCGGCGACGAGTCGCCGATCGCGTCTGATCGCGAAACGGAAGGATCGGCGGTTGCAGCGCCGCTCGTCTTCTTCGCCGCCGTAGCGAGCGTCGAGGCGAGTTGCGTGCTGAAGAGCCCCGTACTCGCGGGCAACGCGATAAGCGCGCCTTTGAGCTTGGTGCTCGGAGGAAGGTTCCCAACGGATGGGAGGATGTTCAGAAGGGCAGTTTTGTTCATTTTTCACCTCCTTTCGGTTGGAAGTCGGTTGCTCGCGGAACGCCGAACAGGCTGCCTCCGCGGGGGCACCTACCCCAGGTTTCGGCTTGCGACGCCCAAACCTGAGGGATTCCGGCTCGCGGCTAGGGGCCGGCTCGCCCGGGACCGGCGCTGGCCGCGAGCCGGGCGGCGGTCTTGGCGGGGAGTTCGTTCATGATATCCCCGACGACGTCGGGCGACATCTGGGAGAACACGCGGTTGACGTAGTCGTCCGGCAACTTCTGGGCGATCGCGGCTGCCTTCTCGGCGTCCATCGACGACCAGTAGGCTGCCGTGCGGCGGATGTCGTCGGAAACGGGTGCGCTCGCGGCAGCGATGCCGGTGCCCCCGGCAGAAGTCGTCTTGAGGGCCGGCACCGGCGCGGGTGTCGCCTGCGGGACGCTCTGGATCTGCGTTATCTGAGCTTGGAGGGCCGAGATTTGCTTGTCCTTGCTCTCTTTGTCTTTCCGGTCGGCTTCGCGCAGGTCAGCGGCTTCCTTGAGCTTCCGGTTTTGGTCGGCGATCGCTTGTTCCTGAACCACAAAGCTGAACGGCTTCGCGGCCTGAGACCCGACCGCGCCCAAAACCGTCCAGGCCGGCTTGAGCGGACCGTTCGCGATGATGTTGTGCGAGGGCGGCCACCAGAGCGCGCCGGCGAGGGCGGCGAGGGCGAGCAGCGGCAGCAAGAGGCGGCCATACTCCGGTTTCTTGGCGCGGCGGCGGGTAACGATCATCCGGGGAAGCTCCCTTGTTGGTGCGAGCGCGAAAATGCGCGGGCGTTGAGGTCATCGAGGTCGCGTTGAACCGTCAGGGCGAGATCGGCATCGAATGCCTCGCGCCGGCGCGTCTTGACGGTTTCGAGCGCCTTTTTATCCTTGGAAGCGGCGAGCAGCATCCCGCGCGCCCGCTCCTCGTTCGCCAGGGCCGCCGCCACGCGGCCGTCGGCTGCTATGATCGCACGATCGAGATAGGCGAGGTGCGCGTAGCACGAACGCAGCGTATCGAGATCCAGTGCGGCGTGCTCGTTGTGAAGGCGCTCCCGCAGCCCGTCACGCTCGGTCAAGAAGCCGAGCCGCAATGCTTCGGCTTCGAGCCTCGCCCGTTGCGCCGAGGCCAGTTCGCGCTTGCGCGTATCCTCGATCCGCCCGCGATGGTCGAGTACGGGATCGAGCCGAAAACGAAAACGCGCCGGCATCGCTTAACCCAGCGCTCCCAGCGCCCGCTCGGCATCCTCGAACGTCGTTTTCTCGTAGATACCCTGACGCAAGAACGACCGGATCGCTCCGTTGCGCGCGATCGCCAGATCCACGCGCGGGTTCGAACCGGCGACGTAGGCGCCGATGTTGATCAGATCTTCCGCCTCGCGGTAGGTCGCCATCAGATCGCGGACGGCCGAAGCCGATTGCTGGTGCGCGGTCGAGACCACGTCGGGCATGACGCGGCTGACCGAGGCCAGGACGTCGATCGCCGGATAGTGATTGCCCGAAGCGAGCGAGCGCGAGAGCACGATGTGGCCGTCGAGGATCGACCGCACGGCGTCGGCGATCGGTTCGTTGAAATCATCGCCGTCGACGAGGACTGTGTAGAGTGCCGTGATGGTGCCGATGGCGCTCGTGCCGGCTCGCTCGAGCAAGCGCGGCAACAGTGCGAAGACCGAAGGTGTATATCCGCGCGTGGTCGTCGGTTCACCAATCGCGAGCCCGACCTCGCGCTGGGCCATCGCAAAACGCGTAACGCTGTCCATCATCAACATGACGTCGAGGCCTGCGTCGCGGAAGAATTCGGCGATGCGCGTGGCGGTGAAGGCCGCCTTGATCCGGACGAGCGCGGGTTGATCGCTGGTCGCGACGACGACGACCGAGCGCTTGAGACCGGCTTCGCCCAAGTCGCGTTCAATGAAGTCCCGCACTTCTTTGCCGCGCTCGCCGACGAGCGCGATGACGTTGACGTCGGCCTCGGTGTTGCGGGCGATCATGCCCAGGACCGTCGATTTACCGACGCCCGACCCCGAGAAAATCCCGATGCGCTGACCTCGTCCGCAGGTCAGCAAGCCGTCGATCGCGCGAACGCCCAGACTCAATGGCGTATCGACGCGGCGGCGCGAGAGGGCACTCGGCGGCGAGTTGGTCACCTCCGAGCGACGCGAATCCTCGATCGGACCCTTGCCGTCGAGCGGTTGACCGAGTCCGTCGACGATGCGTCCGAGCAAACCGTAGCCGAGCGGAATCTGGAGTGGTTTCCCCAACGATACGACTTCGCTGCCGGCGCCGATCCCGCCGATCTCGCCGAGCGGCATAAGCAGCACGCTGGAATCGCGAAAGCCTACCGCTTCGGCAAGCACGGGCATCGCCGAGCGCTTGAAAATGATGTTGGCGGTCTCGCCGATCGCCATCGCCGGGCCGTTCGACTCGATCACGACGCCGATCACTTGGCGGACCTTGCCGTTGCGCCGGATGAGGTCGACCGAGCGCAACTCGCCCAGATACGTGTCGGCGGCGAACGGCGGCAGGTCCGTGTGAACAGGCACCTCAGACCGCCGCGCTGAGCGAACGATCGTGCTTGCGAACGACTTCGTCCTCGATATGCAGCACTTTCTTCGCTTCCGCGATCTGCGTGCCGATTCGTGCGTCGACGCTGCCGACCTCGGTTTCCACGACGACGCCGCCGCGGTCGACGCGTTGATCTTCGATGATACGCAGATGCTTCACGTCGCCGAGTGCCAGCACGTCTTCGCGGTGCTCGCGCATCCGTTCGATGTCGGACGGATTGACGCGAACCGTGATGGAGTCCCGATCGATCAGGCGCCCGATCGCGGCTTTCGCCATTTCGACGACGACGTTTCGATCGAGGGCAACTTGTTGATGAAGGACGCGCTCCGCGATGCCCATCGCGAGCTTAACAAGCTCGGGCTCGGCAGATTCGATGATCTTGTGCCGCTCGGCGCGGGCCATCTCGATGAGATTGCGCATCGACGCGAGCAACTCGCTCATTTCAAGTTCGGCGGCTTGCAAACCCGTCGCGTGACCGGCTTCATGTGCTCCGCGCCGCGCCGTTTCGGCGATCTGCTCGACCCGCGCAGCGGCGTCGTCGATCATCGAACGGGCGCGATCGTGCGCTTCGGCGAGCATGGCTTGGGCATCGCGAGTCGCCTCGTCGACGATCGCCTCGGCCTGGGCGCGCACGGCATCGAGATCGACTTGTGGGACGGTTTCGGCCGCGAAGGCGGGATCGGATTCGGCTGTCCGTTCGCTGGTCTCTTGGGCAAACGCATCGAAGCCGTAGTCGTCCTCGTATGACGCAGCGACCAGTTCCACGACGGCGTGCTGGATTTCTGGAACGGCGATCGTGTAGCGGGCATCGCTCGTTCGCGCGCCTTTGACAACTCTACCCAATGTTTAGACCAGTCGTTCGTCTTTGCCCGAGCGGGCAATGATGATCGCTCCGTTTTCCTCGAGCGTGCGAATCACGTCGACGATCGATTGCTGAGCCTTGCCGACTTCTGACATGCGCTTGGGCCCAAGGATGGAGATTTCGTCCTGCAACGTCGCGGCTGCACGCGAGGACATGTTCTTGTAGACGCGCGTGAGCAGATCGTCGTTCGCGGTCTTGAGCGCGAGCGCAAGGTCCTTGCCCTCGACCTCTTTGAGCACGCGCTGGATCGAGCGGTCGTCGAGGTTGATGATGTCCTCGAAGACGAAGAGCAGGTTCTTGACTTCTTCGGCCACCGCGGGATCGCGTTTGGCCAGTCCCTCGAGGATGTTCTTCTCCGTCTCGCGGTCGACAAAGCCCATGACCTGGGCGAGCGCCTGGACGCCGCCGGCTTTGGTAAAGTCCGCGCCGCTCACGAGCAGTCGCCGGCCCAAGAGTTCATCGAGTTGTTCAAGGATCTCCGGTGCCGTTTTTTGCAGGATTGCGATACGCATGGCGACTTCGGCCTGCAGCTCGGGTTCGAGCGCCGAAAGGACCGCCCCGGCCTGCTCGACGTTCATATAGACGAGAATGAGGGCGACGGTCTGCGGGTGCTCTTCTTTGATGAACTCGAGAAGCTGGGCGGGTTCGGTGTTCTTCACAAGCTCGAGCGGATTGCCGTGCTTGAGCGCCGCGAAGAGCCGGTTGGTCATGTCGTCGGCTTGACCCTCGCCGAACGAGCGCTCCAGAATCTCCTTGGCGTACTCGATGCCGCCCTCGTTGATGTACTTGAGGGCGATCGCACGCTGGTACGCTTCTTGGATAACCGCGTCGCGCTTGTCGATCGATACGGTCGAGATCTTGGCGATCTCGAGCACGATGCGCTCGACTTCGTCTTGACGCAGGAACTTGAAGATGGTCGCACTCAGCTCGAGGCCGAGCGTGATCATCAAGATGCCGGCCTTCTCCGGTCCTGCCATGTCGACGCGGGAACTGTTGTCGAAGGCTAGCATCGGCGGTGGCGCCCCTTGGTTGAGAGCACCTAACGTGACGATCGGGCCGTCGCTGATAGCCATGGTTAGAGGCGCTCCAAGTTTGTAAGCGGTCCGCTCGTACCGCGAGCCAAGCTCGCGGTTTGCGTTTCAGGTTGGGTGGGGGTATGTGGTGCTCGCGGCGCCGTCATGGTTGCGGTCGTCATTCTGCGAGCCACAGCTTCACGAGCTTAGCAATGTTGTCGGGGTTTTCTTGGGCCACGGTCGTGACGTATTCGATCATCTGCTCTCGAGTCAGATCGGCTGCGGAGCGAATCGGGGCTGCGATGCCGCCGGAGCCTTCGAGCATCGGATGTTCCTCGAAGGACGGTAGCTCTTCGGCGAGCGACGAGTCGAAGGACGGAAGCTCCATCGAAGGCGAGAAGGCTCCACCGCTGCCGCTGCGACGGCGCATCAGGGCCAAGTAGCCGATGCCGCCCAGGGCGAGTATACCCAGAACGGCGATCAATGCCGCGACCGGGATGCCGAGGACCGTCGCGACCGTCGTGCGGCCGGTTTCGGCCAACGGCGCAAACGGAATCGCCTCGACTGAGAGTTGATCGCCTCGGGCCGGATCGATGCCCGCGGCGGCCGCGACGACGTTGCGGATCTTCGCAACGTCGGACGGATTGACCGCATACGTGGTGGCCGCGACGGCCGTACCGTTCGCGCCGGGTACGGTTGCGACGGGCGGGACGTTGACGAGCACGGCGACGCTGGTCCGGGTCACTTTGCCGGGCGCGTCGATATGCTTGGAGACTTGCTCGGTAATCTCGTAGTTGACGGTATTCTTCGACTTGCTGTACCGGCCGGCGGTCGTTTGCTGCTGCTGCTGGCCCTGGTAGGTCGGCACCGTATTGGTGGTCGTGCCCGGGATACCGACCGCGGCGCCACGCTGCGGCTGCTGGCCGGCGTAGGATTCCTTTTCGGTCTGCTGCGAGCGGATCGTGCCTTGCGGCGAATAGGTCTTGGTGTCGGATTGGGTCGCATCGAAGTTCATGTCGGTCGCGACGCGCACCGCCGAGCGATGCGGGCCGAGGGCCGCGTCGAGCATCCCCTGGATGTTCTCTTGCAGGTTTGCTTCGTAGTGCTGCTTGGCGATCAACTGGTCTTGGGTGAGCTTGAGCGCGCTCGCCGCGCTGCCGCCTTCCGCCGTCAAGCCGTTTCCTTCGGTTGTCGAAGGGATCAAGACGTTTCCGTCCTGATTGACGATGGTGACGTTTTCCGGCTTGAGGCCGTCGACGGCACCGGAGATGAGTTGCGTGATGCCGCGGACTTCGCTCGACGAGAGTTCCATGCCGGGCTTGGTCTTGATCGCGACCGATGCGGTCGTCGGCTGCTGGGTCGTCGAGTAGAGGGTCGACTCCGGCGTCGCGATATGGACGCGCGCGGATGCGACCGGCGTCAATCCGGCGATCGTGCGCTGCAATTCCCCTTCGGTCGCGCGCTGCTTGTCGATCTTTTCCTGGAAATCGGTCATGCCGAGGTTCGTCTTGTCGAAGAGTTCCCAACCGGAGCCTCCGCCCTTGACGACGCCGTCGCCCGCTAGGGCAACCCGTTCCTCGTAGACTTGTTCCTGCTGAACGAGAATCGTCGCACCGCCGTCGGAGAGGCGATACGGAGTTTTATCGTCCTTGAGCTTCGAGACGACCGAACTGGCATCGTCCGGACTGAGATTCGAAAACAACACGGCATAGTCGGGTCCGCGCAAGCGGGTGGCGGTAAAGAATCCGCCGGCGAGTACGAGAAGCAGCGCAAAGCCGCCAATCAACAGACGATTGGTTCGGTTTTGAGCGCTCCAGATATCCCGCACTTGTTGCGTGAGCTGAGCGAACGACGCCGTGAGACGATCCAAATGCCACCTGTGCGGGTCCCATAAGAATGGGCCTCGCTGGCTGGCCGACCGTGGCCGGTGCATGTCGAACCTCCATGTCCGACTTCTCTCCTATCGGCTCGACCTCGTCGCGAATTTATGAACGGTCTGAGATGATTTACGATCCGACCGAGGCGACGCTTGCGAACGCGGAGCGCTCGGGCCCGACGGAAACCAGCCCCAGCGGCACTCCGACGGCGTTGCTTACTTCCTCTATATACAAGCGTGCGTTCGCTGGGAGTCCCGCGATGTGGCGCACGTCACGGAGCGGCTCGTCCCAGCCCGGGAACCAGCGCACCTCCGGCTCGATCCCCGGCTCAGCGATCGCTTCCACCCCGCACCGTGACCCATCACGCCGGCGGTACGCCGTGACCAGGCCGATCCGCTCGAAGCCGGTGAGAATATCGAGCTTGGTCAGGATGAGATGCGAGAGACCGTTCACTTGCGCGGCGTAGCGACCCGCGACGGCGTCGAACCAGCCGCACCGCCGCGGCCGGCCGGTGTTCACGCCGAACTCGCGGCCGAGTTCCCGGATCCGCTCCCCCGTCTGGTCGGTCAGTTCTGAGGGAAACGGTCCGCCGCCGACCCGGGTGCAATACGCCTTGGCGATCCCCACCACGTTGCCGACCGCTCGAGGCCCGACGCCGAGGCCCGTGCACGCCCCGCCGGCCACCGTCGCCGAACTGGTGACGTAGGGGTAGCTGCCGTAACCGACGTCGAGCATCGTACCCTGGGCGCCTTCGGCCAGGACGCGCCGGCCCGAATCGAAGGCGGCGTGGAGATAGGCGACTCCGTCGACCACGTGCGGGCGGATGCGCGCGGCCAGCTCGAGCGTGCGCGCGATGACGTCGCCGGCGAGCGGAACGTCGTCGGCCCCGGCCAGGATCGGAGCGCGTGCGAGCAGCGCGGCGCGAACCTTCTGCGCGAGCACCTCGGGGTGAGCGAGGTCGCCGAAGGTCACCCCCAGGCGGGCGACTCGATCGACGTACGCCGGGCCGATCCCGCGGCCGGTCGTACCGATCGCGCCGCCGCCGCGTTGCTTTTCGGCCAACCGGTCGAGCGTTTGATGATACGGGAAGACGATCTGAGCGCGGTCCGAGATCGCGATCCGGGAAAGGTCGACCCCGGCCCGCTCCAGCGCGTCGAACTCCGTGCAGAGCGATTCCAGACTGACGACCGTTCCGCCGCCGATGAACAGTCCGACGTGCGGGACGAGCGCGCCCGAGGGAACGATGCGCAGCGCGATCTTCGTCTCACCGACCTCGATGGAATGCCCCGCATTGTCGCCGCCGCCGAAGCGGGCCACGATGTCGTAGTCGTGGGCGAGCAGATCGACGACGCGGCCCTTGCCTTCATCGCCCCACTGGATACCTACGACGATATCGAGCGGACGCGCCGGATGCGTGGGAAAAAGATGCATCGCAGCCGCCTATTCGCCGCGAAACTCGAGATCGCCGGTCGTGCCGACCGGCAGCGCCGGCACGCCCTGGAACGAGGTCATCACAAACTCGCTGAAGAGCGCGTTGGGCCAGCCGAAATCGACTCGTGAGAACTTGGAGGGGTCGTTGGGATCGAACGACTCGTGCAAGAGGTGATCGCCCGGGTCGCTGGCCAGGAGTTGCTGCAGCACGTCTTGCTTCTCGGAATCGCCATCGGCCGTCATCCCTTGCATGATGAGGGCAAGCGGCCAGACGAAGCCGTCGTTCGTGTGCGGGCTGCCGATACCGCGCGCGAACTTCCCGGTATAGTAGGTGGGATTGTCTTTCGAGAGCAGAAACTTGCGGGTGTTGCGATACACGTAGCTCGTCGCCTTCGTGTAGCCGATGTACGGCGCCGAAAGCAAGCTCGGGATGTTCGCATCGTCCATCAGCGTCGAATGTCCGAGGCCGTCGACTTCATAGGCGTAGACGTAGCCGTAGTTCGGCGTAAAGACCTCGCCGAAGGTCTGGATCCCGGTCTGGACTTCGTCGCGCAGCGACGCCGCGCGTTGCGCTTTGATGAGGTTGTGATACACGTCGCGTTCGATCTCGGCGAGTTCGCCCAGCGCCACCACCGCCATCATCTCCGAAGGGATCAGGAAGTTGTACTGGCAGGCATCATCGGAGGGGCGGAAGCCCGACCAGATCATCCCCGTGTAGCCGACCGGGTTGCCGCGCCCACCCTGCGGCATCTCCTTGTGCGAGTATTTCGAGTTGCGCGGGTGGTCTTGCTCGCGCTCCATCGTCTCGAGATCCTTATCGAGCCCGAGCGAAAAATCGGCGCTGAAGACCGACGCGTCACCGGTGACCTTCCAATACGTCCAGGCGAGCGTGATCGGATAGGCGAGCGAGTCGAGTTCGTACTTCTCTTCCCAGACCCGGTAATCGAGCGTGAAGGCGTTCGCGTACGGATCGATTTGCAAATACTTGCCCATCCGCACGAGCATCCCGCGCAGCAGGGATTGGACCTGCGGATCGGTCTTGGCGAAAAACAGGTACGGTCGCACCTGCGCGCTCGCGTCGCGCAGCCATTCGGCCGGGATATCGCCCGTCTTGACGTAGGCGGTTCCGTCGCTTGCGATCGTGGCCTGGCGGCTCGTATTGAGCAGGGCCGCACGAAAAATCGCCTGCAAGGCGGGGTTGGGATTGGTATACGCTTCCGAAGCCTTGGCGATCGACTCGAGCTCGACGGCGGGGACCGGTGCCGGCGGCATGACCAGCGCCAACGCCGCCGCGATGACGACCGTGCCGCGCGCGATCGCCGACCGCGAGAAAAATCCCATCGTCGCGAACCTTTTACTCTGCTCCGAAGCCTTCCTCGCCGCATCCCTCGAGCGCCGCACCGGCGTGCGCGCGTAGCGTGCGGTAGATGAGCGCGGTTGGGAACCCGAGCCGTTCGAGCGCGCGCGCAGCCGACGGGTAGCTGATCTGCGGTTTCGTGCGGCGCAGCTTCGCATACGCCAGCGCGATGCGTTCCGCTTGATCGTGGGGCGCCTGCGCGACTCGCTCCCGCGCGGCCTCGCATTCGATGCCGCGCTTCACCAATTCCGCGACGAGGCGAGCGTCGCCGACCGGCTTGCGCGCGCCTTCGACGTAGAGGCTCGCAAAGAGCCCATCATCGATGAAGCCGTCACGCTTGCACGTCGCGACGGCTTCCGCCGTTGCCGAATCGTCGTAGCCTTTGGCTTGGAGCCTCTTCCAGAGTTGCGCTTCGGTGAGGCGGCGCTCCGCGAGCAAACGCAGCGCCGCCGCACGAGCACTAGGGGGAATCGTCGCCGCCCGGAGCGAGCGCGCCGACGGGTTTGGCGTGACCGTTGGTCGAGACCGAAGACTTGAGCACCTCACGGATCTTCGCGTCGATCTCGGTGGCGATATCCGAATGTTCTTCGAGATAGGCCTTGGCGTTCTCACGGCCCTGACCGATGCGCGTCTCGCCGTAGGTCCACCACGAACCGCTCTTGCCGACGATGTTGCGCTCGAGCGCGACATCGAGAATCGAACCCATCTTCGAGATCCCGCGGCCGTAGGTGATATCGAACTCCGCCTGCCGGAACGGCGGAGCGACCTTGTTCTTCACGACTTTGACGCGCGTGCGCGAGCCGACGACGTCCGTCCCGACCTTGATCTGTTCGAGCTTGCGCACGTCGAGGCGCACGGAGGCGTAGAATTTGAGCGCGCGGCCGCCCAACGTCGTCTCGGGGCTACCGAACATGACGCCGACTTTCTCGCGCAGCTGGTTGATGAAGATCATCACGCACTTCGAGCGCGAGATCGCCGAGGTGAGTTTGCGCAGCGCTTGCGACATCAGCCGCGCCTGTAGGCCGACATGGGTATCGCCCATATCGCCCTCGAGCTCGGCCTTGGTGACGAGCGCGGCGACCGAGTCGAGCACGACCACGTCCACCGCGTTCGAGCGAATCAGCATCTCGGCGATGTCGAGGGCTTGTTCGCCGGCGTCCGGCTGCGAGACCAGGAGGTTGTCGAGATCGACCCCCAGGCCTTGCGCGTAGGTGGGGTCGAGGGCGTGCTCGACGTCGATGAAGGCGGCGGTACCGCCCAGTTTCTGGGCTTCGGCGATCGCATGCAGCGCGAGCGTCGTCTTCCCGCTCGATTCGGGACCGTAGATCTCGACGATGCGGCCGCGGGGGAAGCCGCCGACGCCCAGCGCGAGGTCGATGGCGATCGAGCCGGACGAGATGACGTCGAAGGCCATGCGCTCGTGGAACTCGCCCATCTTCATGATGGACCCCTTGCCGAACTGACGCTCGATCTGCAACAGGGCGTTGGCTAAGGCGACTTGCTTTTCGTCGGCCATGATTCTCCCATTCGGTGGCGCGTTGGTACGAAGCCAACAGTACCGCGCTTGCGTGCCATCTGACTGGCACTCTGGAACCCGAGAGCGGGTTCCTTACCAGCCGGCCTCGCAGGGGCGCGTCATTCCCTCACGACGTTCGCACCGGCCGGCAATCGAACCTCTGTTCGATCAAAGAAAAAGAGGCCCGCCGAACGCGCCGCCTCTTTGGGGCCTCCCGGGAGTCTCCCGGGCCTGGGGGATGTGCGAACCTCAGCGATGCCCGCCGTATTGGTCGCCGCCCTGCTGGCGTTGGTTTCCTTGCTGACGATTCATCGCCACCGGGTGCCGAGAGGGCCGGCGATAGGTCGGATGACGCTGGTAATACGTGTTCGCCGTGTTGTTATTGACGTAATGGCGACTGCCGCCGTTGTTGTAATAGTACTGGTTGTTCGACGAGTCGAGCAGCAGCGCGCCGACGATCGCGCCGATGCCGATGATCGCCGCCGTCGATTGTGTATCCGCTTTCGCGGGGGCCGTCGCCAGGCCGATTCCGAGCGCGGAAATCAGGACCGCGGCGCCGAGGCCGGATGCGATGTTCTTCAAGTGCATGTTCATGGCGAGAACGTTCCACACTTCGCACCGCACCAATCATCGATCGCGCGCGGACCCGTTCGCGGAAAACCCCGACTTCAGGCCGCTGTCTCGAAGAGCGCCTTGGTGAATTCGGCCGGATCGAACGGGGCGAGCGCATCGACTCCTTCGCCCAAACCGATGAACTTGATCGGCACCGTGAGCTGATCGACGATCCCGACCAAGACGCCGCCCTTCGCCGAGGAGTCCAGTTTGGTCACGATGATGCCGGTCAGTTGCGTGGCCTCGTTGAAGAGCTTTGCTTGCGAGAGCGCGTTCTGGCCCGTCGTGCCGTCGACGACGAGCAATGTTTCAGCCGGCGGCGCACCCATCTCACGCTCGATCACGCGGCGCATCTTCTTCAGCTCTTCCATCAGGTTGTGCTTGGTCTGCAGGCGGCCGGCCGTATCGACGAGCACGACGTCGACGTTGCGCGCCTTGGCGGCTTGCATGCCGTCGAACACGACGGAACTGGGATCCGAGCCCTCGGTGCCGCGCACCAGTTCCGCTCCGGCGCGTTCGGCCCAGATCGCCAACTGCTCCGCAGCCGCCGCGCGGAACGTGTCGGCCGCGACCACGAGCACGCGCTTGCGCTTGGCGCGCAGCGCGCTCGCCAACTTGCCGATCGAGGTCGTTTTCCCGCTGCCGTTCACGCCCACGACGAGGATGACGGCCGGCGGCTTCGCCAACGCCAATCCGGCGTTGGGTAAGGTGAGGAAGTTCTGCACGTCGCGCTTGAAGCGCGCGATCACCTGATCGCTAGATTGATAGCGATCCTGTTTCGCGACGACCCGCAGGGCGGACACGATCTTCTCGGTGGTCGGCACGCCGAAGTCGGCGCCGATCAGAATTTCTTCAAGCTCGTTCCAGAGCGCGTCATCGACCGGACGGCGCGCGAGCGCCATCGTGTCGAGTTCGCGCAGCGAATCGCGCGACCGGCTCAGACCGGCCTTTAGACGTGCAAACCAACTCACGCTCGCGCGCTTCGCTCGCCGGTACCAGAACTCCGGCGACTAAGCCGGCCGCGCGGCTTCCGCGTCGACGGCGTAGACGAATGCCAGGACTTCGGCGACGACCGCGTAGAGTTCGCGCGGGATCACCGAACCGATTTCGAGCCGGCCGAGCGCTTCCACCAAACCCGGATCCTGATGCAGCGGCACCCGGTGTTCGCGCGCGATGCGGACGATCTCATCAGCGACGAGCCCGCGTCCGCTGGCAACGATCTCGGGCGGTTCGTGACTGGTGGGATCGTAGCGGAGGGCCGTTGCGGCCGGCCGATCCGACAGCTTGCGGCGGCCGTCGTAATACCGGTTGTTCATGCGGAGTGATCCACGAGCGCGTTCGGATCGGCCGGCGTCGCGGGCGCACCCGGAGTCGCCGTCGAGACGACCCGCGCCATGCCCGGCGCCGCGACGCTCGATTGTGCCTTGACCACGGTGTAGCGCAGCGTCCGAAAGCGCTCCGACAACCGGTCGAGGGTACGGGCGAAATACTGTGCCGCGAGCGCCGCCTCGGTCTTGAGTTCGAGCGTGACCGACCGCCCGACCGTGACGAGATCGATCGCCACGACGCCCAGATGCGCGGTCTCCAGGATGAACGCGATGTGGAAGTTGTCGCCGTCGAGCCCCGTGCCCCCGCGCTCCGGCGCTTCACGGTCGATCGTGATCGACGCGGTCGCCGTTCCATTCGGCAGCGCGATCGGCAGACTGAGCGCGATCGTCTGCGGCGTCTGATGCGCGAGCGTCTGCATTTGTAGCGCGGTGATCGCGGTCAAAGTCTCGGCGACGGCGTCGGTCAGCGCGGTCGCGGCGTTGGGCGGCGGCGTTTGCGCGACGGAGAGGAGCTGTTGCTTGAGATCGTACTGCAATGCGGTAGCGCGCTCCGTACTTTGCGCGAGTTGCGCCGTCGGAACGCTCGCCGGGTGCGGCTTCCCTTCGACCGCGGCGGGCGCAGGCGCGGTCGAAGGCGGCGTTTGCGCAGCTTCGGCATCTTGCAGCGCTGCCAGGAGCGCGGTCAACTTCGGTTCGCTCCCTTCCAGCGCGTGTTCGACGTAGCTCGCGAGCTGGGTTGCAAGCGTCGGCGAGCGGGGGTCGAGCCGGCTGATGAAGGCCGAAATCGTCCGCAACGTCGCGACGCGCGGATCGCCGGTCGCGCTGGGCAACGCGCGCTCGAGTGCCGAGAGCGCCGCCGGCAGACGCTGCGGCTGTTCGAGCGCGAGTTTCGCGGCGGCCACATTGGTCGGCGTGACCGGCAGCCGCAGCGCGTGCAGCAGCGCCACCGGCTCCTTGAACGCGGCGAGCCCGCGGGCGACCCGCACGGCCGGCACTTCCGGCACGGCCGGCACCCGCGGCCCTGCGGGTGCGGCGAGCGCGGCGGGGATCCCGGGTGCGGCCGGCGCGGCGGGAGACGGGGTTTTCGCCCCCGGGGCCGCCGGCGCCCGATCCGGCTCGGCCGGGAACACCGCGCTGCGAACGACGAACGGCGGCGCGACGAATGGCCGGACGGGGGCCCCGGGGGTCGCCGCGACCGGCGCGGGTGCGGGCGGCGCGTTGCCGCGCGAGACGACGGTCGCCCGTGAGGCGGCGATACGCGCCTCGATCGAACCCGAAAGCGGCGCCGCGGGAGCCTGCAGCGGCGCGCGGGGGGCGCGTGCCGCCAGCGTTTCCCCGTCCTCGACCGCGACCGGTTGGCCCGGAACGATCGGCGAGGGCGTCCGCGCCAGAGCGGCCGGCGCGATGGGTTCGGGCGAAACGATGATCGAGGGGATCGCCGCTCCGGCCGCACCCGCCGAGCGGACCGCGGCGGCCGCGAACACAGCCGGCGACGGGGCCACCGGCGCACCCGGCGCCGGCGCGGGGGCTGCCGCGGGCTGCGGGCCGGCGCCCGCGCTCGTCGGCGCGAGCGAGTTCGTGAGCGGCGTGTCGGACGGCACGATCTGGACGCTGATCTGGCCGTTTTCGACACCGGTCACCAGCACCGTGACAACCTCGCCGGGCGTCAGGTTCGGCGGCAGCGATGCAGCCACACGGTAGCCCGCGATGGCGAGCAGATCGGTGAGGCCGTTGGGTGGCAGCACCTGCGCCTGCAGCACGTCGCCCTCCGCGAGCAGTGCCCGCAAGGCGGCCCCTTCGGCCGCGAGCGCCTGTAGCTCCGCGTCGATCAGCGCGGAAAGCGGGACGGCAGCCCCCGCTGCGGACCCGGCCGACCCGACGCCGCTCATCCCGGCAGCCGAGCGGAATTCACTAGGCCATGAAGTCGATGAGATGGGCCGGTTCGCTCAGCCCGGCTTCCTCGTCGACAGCCTCTTCGAATGCAGCGCCGGCCCGGTGCTCGCGTTTGCGACGCCCGGAGCCGGGCTGCTCACGCCCCCCGTCGGCAGAAACGCGGTTGCCTTCGACCTCGCCCGTCTCGCCGACGCTTTCCTCACGCTCCTCGAGTTTGCTCGCAAACGTCGCTTGGGCGGCCAGTGCGGCCTGATGAGGGCCCTCTTCGGCGCGCTGGGCGAATTGGGCATTCTGAACCGACTGCATGATCGAACCCTGTAGATCGGTCGGTCGGATCGCCACGTCGCCTGCCTTCCGCTACCCGGGAGCGCCCACGTTGTCGGGGGGAATCACCGGGGGCTTGCGGACGTACTTCTGCTTCACCGTCGGATCGCCCTCACGATAGCCCAGATCGGCCGTCAGGTTGCGCAGCTTGGTGCGCAGGTGGATCACCGCTTGGGCGTGGATCTGGGAGACCCGCGATTCCGAAACGTTGAGGGTGCCCTTGATCTCCTTGAGCGTGAGGCCCTCGAAATAGTAGAGCGAGATGACCGTCCGCTCTTGCGGCGGTAGTTCGTCGACTGCCCGCACCAGCGCCGCTTTGATCTCACGGGCTTCGACCGCGCTGGTCACGTCGTTCTCGTGATCCTTGAGCGTGTCGAGCAGCGGGATCTCGTAGCCCCGCTCGTTGGGCAAGAACTCTTCGAGCGAGAGAACGGATGTGCCGCGAATCTTTTGCATGAGCACGTCAAGCTCTTTGACGGACATGCCCATCCGCTCGGCGACCTCGTTCTCATTCGCCGCGCGGCCCAGTTCGATCTCGAGTTCCTGATAGACGCGTTCGAGTTCGCGGGCGCGCTGGCGCACCGCGCGCGGGACCCAATCCAACGCCCGCAGCGCGTCGAGGATCGCCCCGTTGATGCGCGTGATCGCGTAGGTCTCGAACTTGACCCCGCGTTCGTCATCGTACTTCTCGATGGCGTCGATCAAACCCAGAATGCCGTCGTTGATGAGATCGTTGATCTCGACGTTGGGAGGCAAATTAATAGAGATCCGTCCGGCAACATACTTCACGAGGTGAAGATATTTGTGGACGATTTCTTCCCGGCTCAGCTCTACGCCGCTTATGGCATAGCGCCTCGATTCTCGGCCTACCTTCACGAACGCTCCATCAAGCCCTGAAAACGTTTCTAGGCTTGCGACCTTCATTCACACGCCTCCGCAAGCCGTTCCTGGTCGGATTCCTCGTTATCGGCAAAGCTCAGGTTGATTTTAGTTTAAGATCGCTTTACCGAAGGAGCGCTCCGGTCAGTTCGCAGAGCGTCCGGGCCACGTCGTCCAGCTTCACGACGCGGTCCACCAACCCCGCCGCGGCCGCCGCGCGCGGCATCCCGTACACAACCGAGCTAGCCTCGTCTTGCCCGATCACGAAACCGCCGTTTTGCTTGATGACCCGCAGGCCCTCGACCCCATCGTGCCCCATGCCGGTCAAGATGACCGCCAGTGCCGCGGCGCCGTACAGCTCGCCGACCGCTGCCGCCATGACGTCGACGCTTGGAGAATGGAGCGATTTCTCGCGCTCCTCGGCGAGCGTTACCTCGACGCCCGAAGCTCCGCGGCGCAAGCGCAACTGCTTGCCGGCGGGCGCGACGTACGCCGTGCCGGGGGCCAGCGTCATCCCGGCTTGCGCCTCGACGACTTCGATCTGCGAAGAAGCGTTGAGACGCTCGGCGAGCGGCTTGGTGAAGCCGGGCGGCATGTGCTGTACGATCACGATCGGGACGGGAAAGTTCTTGGGCAATTTCGGCAAGATCTGCGAGAGCGCGACCGGACCACCGGTCGACGTCCCCAGTGCGATGCACGCGAAGTGTCCGGGGCGGGTCGCGCCGGCCGCCGCGGGCGGCGGCGCAGGCCGGGCCGGCGGCGCGGGCACATCGCGCCGGCCCGCGCTAGGCGCCGGCAAGACCGCCACCGGTGTCGCCGGGCCGCTGAACTCCTTGCCGTGCATCGCTCGCAAATAGGCGCTGCGCGAGCCGAAGAGCCGGATCTTCTCGACCAAGTCGTGCTGGACTTTGAGGATATCGATGAACGCCGAATCGGGTTTTGGGATGAAGTCGACCGCGCCGATTTCGAGCGCGCGCAGCGTGGTCTCCGCGCCGTCGCGCGTCAACGCCGAGATCATGATGACCGGCGGCCCGTGCCGCTCGATGATCGCCCGCGCCGCTTCGAGCCCGCCCATGCCGGGCATCTCGACGTCCATCGTTATGACATCGACGGAGAACTTCTGGAACAGGGCGAGCGCTTCTTCGCCGCTCGTCGCGCTGGCCACGACGACCAGGTCGTCTTCCTTTTCCAACATCTTCGCGATGGCGCGGCGCATGAACGCCGAGTCGTCGACCACGAGCACGTTGATCGTGCGCTTTGCGCTGGTCATGGCGTGCCCGCCGCGGCGGCCGGCTTCAGGCGATAGACGATGGCCTCGGGTAGCACCAGCGGCTCGAAGAGCGTGGTCATATGAAAGAGCGATTCCGCGTGACCCAAGAACAGGTAGCCCCCCGGCCGCAATGCTTTGGCAAAACTCTCGACGACCCGCTTTTGTGTCGGTCTGTCGAAATAGATCAGCACGTTCCGGCAGAAGATCGCGTCGAAGGGACCGTTGCGCCGGACGGCCCGGTCGTCCATGAGGTTGAGCGTTTCGAAGTGCACCAGGCGCTTGATTCGATCCGAGATCACGAACCCGTCGCCGAGCGGCGTGAAGTACTTCGCGATCATCGCCGGTTCCGTCGCGCGAAAGGACAAGGCCCGGTAGTAGCCCTTCGCGGCCAGTTCCAACACGCGTTGCGAAATGTCGGTCGCGGCGATCGACACCTTCTCCTGGGCGATCCGGCCGCTTTCGAGAAGCGACATCGCCAGGGAATACGGCTCTTCGCCGCTCGAGCACGCGGCCGACCAGATGCGAATCCTGGAGCCGTGGCCCAGCAGTTCGTCCAAGATCTTCCCGCACAGGAGCCGCACCTGCGCGCGTTCGCGAAAGAAATAGGTCTCGTTGTTGGAGAGCACCGAGGCCAAGTCGCGGAATTCGGCTTCGCGCTCGGGGCCGGTTTCCAGGAAGCGGACGTAGTCGTGATAGTTTTGGAGCCCGCGTTTAACGAGCCGCGTCTGAAGGCGGCTCATGAGCAAGTACTGCTTCTGGTCGTCGTAGTAGATCCCGAAGCGCTCGCGGATCAAATCGCGCAACGTTCTGAAGTCCGCTTCGGCGATGTCGAAGGATTGGTTCATGCCGCCGTGGGCGCGAGGCTCATGGTAAGTGCATCGGCAATCCGCCGGTCGCGGCTAGGCAAGCAGGGCGCGAAGCGAGAACCTGGCCGCCTGCGCGTACAGATACATCCATTGAGCCGGGCTGAGTTGGGCCCGGTCGGCTTGGAGGAGCGCGGCGAAGCGCGGCGTGCGGTCGAATTGGTCGAAGAGGACGTCAAAGCGGGCCGGACGCCGTTCAAGAAACCGCATCAACTCGTGCCGATGCCGCAGCCGCCGGTGAAAGGACTGCCGCACGGACCGCGCGTAGGCCGGCGCCGGATCGCCGCCATGGCGGGCGGCCCGGGCGGCCTCGGCCGCGAAACGTCCCGACATCGCGGCCTCGTAGATCCCTTCGCCGGTCGTCGCATCGACGAGCCCGGCCGCCGTACCGCCGACCATGACGCGATCGGCCCCGATCGTCGGGCGCGGCGCGCCGCCGTAGAGCAGATTCCCTTCCTCGCGGACCGTGTACGCGACGCCCGCAAAGAGCCGGCGCTGCACGGTGGGCAGAAAGGCGTCGAGTTCCGCGCGCAACTCCGCGCCCGGGAGTTTCGCCTGGATACCCAAGCCGATCGAGAGATGATCGCGCTTGGGGAACATCCAGGCGATCACGTTGCGCCGCTTGGCACCCAAGTAGTAATGCAGTTCGAGCGTCTGGTACGTCGCCGGGATCGCGGGCGCAGCGAGATACACGCGATATTGGAAACACGTGATCAGCCCGGCGCTCCACGGCGCGTACGCGAAGCGCGCATCGATCTCATCGAGACGCGCGCTCGAGCCCTGGGCCAAGAACACGCTGCGCGCACGGATCGTGCGCCGCGACCCGGTCTCCCGATCCGCGTATTCGACGCTGACACCGTGCGCGTCGCGCGCAAGCGTTCGGAACAGCGCACCGGTGCGAATCTCCGCCCCTTCGCCGCGCGCGAGCGCGGCGATCGTGCCGTCGAGTTCCTCGCGCGTCGTCGTGTGCGCGGGACCGACCGCGAGCGTGTAGGTGCGCTGCGCGGTCGAGAGCGCGACCGTGGGCGGATCGCAGTGCACGATCGAGCGCGGCAGATCGAAGGTCCCGCAGAAGCCGGGACGCAGCCCCGCGGCGCAGACCCGCTTCGCGCCGACCACCGCATCGCGCTCCAGCACCACGGTCGCGACGCCGGCCCGGGCCGCCTCGCGCGCCGCGACGCCGCCCGCCGGACCGCAGCCCACGATGAGCAACTCGGTGGACTCCATCGGGAGCGGGTCTTCGCGCCCCCCGCGCGGGCCCCCGCCGCTCGCGCCGGGCGGACAGGACCGGGTTCCAAGCGCGGACAACCCCGCTTGGTCGAAGCGCTCGACTCTGGTCGGGCCTTTCTTATGTCACACCGATAAGGACTCGAATGTCAGCACAACTCGGGATCGCGGCCGGACTGGGCGCCGGCCTCCTGGCCATTATCTACGGCCTGTATTTGATTTCGTGGGTGTTGCGCCAACCGGCCGGAAACGCGACGATGCAGTCGATCGCGGCGGCCATTCAAGAAGGCGCGATGGCGTTTCTCAAACGCCAATACACCACGGTCGGAATCGTCGCCGTCATCCTCGCCATCATCATCGCCGTAGCGCCGCCGCTGGGCTGGGAATCCGCCGTCGGCTTTCTGATCGGCGCCATCCTCTCGGGTTCGGCCGGCTTCATCGGCATGCTCGTCTCGGTGCGGGCAAACGTCCGGACCGCCGAAGCGGCGCGCGGCGGGCTCAAGCCGGCGCTGGGCCTGGCCTTCAAGGGCGGGGCCGTCACCGGTTTGCTCGTCGTCGGCCTGGGCCTGTTCGCGGTCAGCGGCTACTACTGGATCGTGCTGCAGATCAACGGCGGTGACGAAACGAAGTCGCTCGCCGCGCTGATCGGGCTCGCGTTCGGGTGCTCGCTCATCTCGGTGTTCGCGCGTTTGGGCGGCGGGATCTTCACCAAAGCCGCCGACGTCGGCGCCGACCTCGTCGGCAAGGTCGAAGCGGGTATTCCGGAAGACGATCCGCGCAACCCGGCCGTCATCGCCGATAACGTCGGCGACAACGTCGGCGACTGCGCCGGCATGGCCGCGGACCTCTTCGAGACCTACGTCGTCACCACGACGGCGGCGATGCTGCTCGGCCATCTGCTGCTGGGCAACGTCACCGGCGCGACGACCTTTCCGCTCATCCTGGGCGCGCTCTCGATCGTCACGTCGATCATCGGCACGTTCTTCGTGGGCCTCGGCAAAGTCACCAAGACCTCGATCATGAACTCGCTCTACCTGGGCATGATCGTGTCGGGCGTCTTGAGCGCGATCGCGTTCTTCTTCGCTTCGCAGTCCGAGTTCGGCGATGGCGTCACAGTCGGTACGCAGACGATCAGCTACCTCGGCATCTTCGTCTGCGCGCTCGTGGGCCTGGCGGTGACCGGTCTGATCACGTACATCACCGAGATCTATACCGGCACGTCGTTCGCGCCGGTGAAGAACATCGCGAAGGCCTCGATCACCGGCCACGCCACCAACATCATCGCCGGCCTCGCCGTCTCGATGCAAGCCTCGGCGCTGCCGGCGCTGGTCATCGTCATCGGCATCCTCGTCGCCAACAGCTTCGCCGGTCTCTACGGTATCGGCATCGCGGTCATGTCGATGCTCTCGATGGCCGGGATCGTCGTCGCGATCGACTCGTTCGGTCCGATCACCGACAACGCCGGCGGGATCGCCGAGATGGCGAACATGCCCGAGGACGTGCGCAATGTGACCGACCCGCTCGACGCGGTCGGCAACACGACGAAGGCCGTCACCAAAGGCTATGCGATCGGCTCGGCCGTGCTCGCGGCCGTCGTGCTCTTCGCCTCGTTCTTGCAAGAGCTGAGCGACAAGTGCAAAGCCGATTCGACGCTGGGCTGTTCGTCGAACCCGATCACCTTCGGGCTGCAAGATCCCTACGTCCTCGCCGGACTCGTCATCGGCGGCATCCTGCCCAACCTGTTCTCCTCGCTCTCGATGGAATCGGTCGGTCGCGCGGGCGGCGCCGTCGTCGAGGAAGTGCGGCGTCAGTTCCGCGAGATGCCCGGCATCATGAACGGCACCCAGAAACCCGACTACGGCACAACGGTCGACATCGTGACCCGGGCCGCGCTAAAAGAGATGGTGCTCCCGGCGCTCATCCCGGTCGGCGTGCCGATCCTCGTCGTGCTGATCTCGTACATCCTGCCCGACAACGGCGGCGCGAAGATGATGGGCGGCGTGCTCGTCGGCTCGATCGTCGTCGGCTTCTTCCTCGCGGTCGCGATGACCGCCGGCGGCGGCGCGTGGGACAACGCGAAGAAATACATCGAAGACGGCCACTACGGCGGCAAAGGCTCACCCGCGCACGCGGCGGCCGTTACCGGCGACACGGTCGGCGATCCCTACAAAGACACCGCCGGTCCGGCCATCAACCCGATGATCAAGGTGCTCAACATCGTCGCGCTCCTGCTGGTGGGCTTCCTCGTCCACTGAGCGTTCGAATCGCAGCGGTTCGCCGGCTCCGTGCGCCGGCGGCCGCTCGCGGGTCAGCTCCGGCCGTTCTCCTTCAATGATTCGCGAAGCGAGCGCGCGGCCGCGGAGCGCGCGAGCACACGCACCTCGCCGTGACCCATCCAGCCCGCCATCGTGCGCAATTCGCCGGCCAGCGCACGAGCGACGCCGGTGCCCCGCACGCCCTCTTCTTCATGCACGCCGTGAACCTCGAGCACGTGGTCCTTGCGCGAAGACTTGAGGTCGACGCGTGCGACGAGTTGGTCGCCGCACAGAAACGGCAGAACGTAATAGCCGTGCACGCGTTTGTGCGCCGGCGTGTAGATTTCGAGCCGATAGGAAAACCCGAAGAGCCGCTCGGTTCGCGAGCGCTCCCAGACCAGCGAATCGAACGGCGAGAGCAGCGCCTGCGCATCGATCTTGCGAGGCAGTTTTGCGGAGCCGGAGAGGTACGCGATCTGTTTCCAGCCCTCCACGGCCACCGCCGTCAGTTCGCCCGTCTCGCACAATTCCGCGATCCGTGGCTTCGCATCCGCGGCGGACAACCGGAAGTAGTCGCGCAGATCCTGCTCCGTGCCGATACCGCACGCGCGGGCCGCGATGCGTACCAACTCGCGTTGTGCGTCCGCTTCGGAAGGTGTCGGCAAGGCGAGGATGGCGCCCGGAAGAACGCGCTCGACGAGGTCGTAGACCCGCTCGAACCCGCGGCGTTGCGCGGTCGTGATCTTGCCCGCCCAGAAGAGCCATTCCAGAGCGCGTTTCCCGTCGCTCCAACCCCACCAGGACCCGCCGCTCTTCCCCCCGTCGACGACCTCGCCGGCGCTCAACGCGCCGCGCTCTTCGATCTGCTCGAGAACCTTTTCGATGAAGCGCGGGCGCGTTCGCGCGAGTTCCGTGACGTGGTGCCAGCCGGCTTCGAGGCGCTCGGCTCGCGCCATGCGCCAGCGGAAAAGCGGTTGGAGCGCGAGCGGCACGAGCGACGCTTCATGGCCCCAATACTCGAAGAGTTCGCGCCGTCGCGGATGGTACGCCAGATCGTCGAGGAGCGACGCATCGTAGGTCCCCAGCCGTGAAAACAGCGGCAGATAATGCGAGCGAATCAGAACGTTGACGGAGTCGATTTGAATCACGCCGACGCGGTCGAACACGCTGCGCAGCCGGCTACGCGCTGCGGCGCGTGGTCGAGGCGCGGCAAAACCCTGCGCGGCTAAGGCGATGCGCCGAGCCTCCGGCGCCGAGAATCGCTCCTTAAGCCGCATCGCGCCCGTGCCGCCAAAAGGGTTCTTTACTCACGAACCGGAGGAAGTCCATCAACCTGCCTTCTCGGCGTGTCGGTCGCCGGCTTTCGTTCGGAGCTGGGTAGAGACGGTGGACGACCGCAACCCAGCGTGTCACCCAGTTGGCACAGCGGGGGTCTAGCATCGGGGCATGGACACACCGTTCCTCTGCCCCGATTGCGGGATCGAACACGACGAGCCGGGTGAGGCCCGGCTCGGACACCTCGTGCGCTGCCCCGATTGCGCCTTGAGCGTCGAGATCATCGCCTTCCAAGCCGAATTCTCCGCGCAGCCACCCGCGGTCGCGGCATAAGCGAGGCGGTTCCGAGCAGGCCAAGCGCGCCGGCGCTTCGCACCGTAGACCACGATGCGAGTCGTGACGCTCAACGCCAATGGAATCCGAGCCGCGGCGCGCAAGGGCTTCTTCGCTTGGATGGAACGCTGCGCTCCCGATATCGTCTGCCTTCAGGAGACCAAAGCTCAGGAGCATCAACTGCCGCCGGAAGCGCTTGCGCTCGAGGGCTATCACACCGCCTATGTCGACGCGGAAAAGAAAGGCTACAGCGGCGTCGCGATCTATAGCCGGCGGGCGCCCAAGGCGATCGTCCGCGGTTTCGGCGACATGCCGGACATGGACGCCGAAGGGCGCTTCGTGCGCATGGAGTTCGACGACCTCGTCGTCGCTTCGCTTTACGTGCCCTCCGGCACGACTGGTCCCCAGCGCCAGGCCGTGAAGTATGCCTTCCTCGATCGCTTCATCGCGACGCTCGCCCGATTGAAGAACGCCGGCGTGCCGACGATCGTCTGCGGCGATTACAACATCGCGCACCGCGACATCGACGTGTTCGATCCGAAACGCTGCGCGCGTACCACCGGGTTCCTTCCCGAAGAGCGGCGCTGGATGGACGACGTCATCGACGGCGTGGGCTGGATCGATGCGTTTCGCGCCGTCAACCCGGAGCCCAAGCAGTTCTCCTGGTGGTCGAACTTCGCCGGCGCGTTCGAGCGCAATCTCGGGTGGCGCATCGACTACCAACTCGTCACCCCGGACCTGCAGCCTTGCGTGCGGGCAGCGTCGATCGAGCGCGACGATCGTTTCTCGGACCACGCGCCCGTCACGATCGATTACGACCTCATGCGCCGGGGTTCGACGAACGAACCAAGCTGAGCGAGCGCAGGCCGACGCAAAAATGTTTCCGGCCCGCCGGGATTGGGTACGGTAGCGTACGTTGAAAGAGGGGCTTACCTATGGACGAACTTCTGCATTGCCGTTGCGGCCACGGCATTTCGCAGCACACCTCGAGCGGCTGCGACGGCGACCGCCATCGGCCGTGCTGGTGCGTGCGAACGCGCAACGACATCATCGACGCTGCGGTGAAGGCCGTGCGCACCGAGTACCAGCCCACGCTCGTTCCGCCGATCATGCCGCCGAGCGCCTGAAACGATCGAAATCCGCGGCGGGTCGTGATCTAGCGAGATCATGAACGCACCGATGCCCGTCGCGTTCTTGGGCCACGGCAGCCCGATGAACGCAATCGAGACCAATCGCTATACCGAGGCCTGGAAGGCCTTCGCCGCGGCGCTCCCGAGGCCGCGCGCGATCGTTGCCATATCCGCGCACTGGGATGTGCCGGGCAGCGGCGTGACCGTCAACGAACGCCCGCCGACGATCCACGATTTCGGCGGCTTTCCGCCGGCGCTCTTCGCGGTGACGTATCCAGCGCCCGGTGATCCCGGGCTCGCGGCCGAGATCGCGGCATTGCTCGGCCTTGGGCGCGAGGGCGCCACGGAACGCTGGGGCCTGGACCACGGAACCTGGTCGCTTCTCGTGCACATGTATCCCAAGGCCGATATCCCGGTGCTGCAGGTCGCCGTCGACACCACCCGCGACCCGGCCTATCACTGGGAACTCGGGGCTCGGCTGGGCGCCTTACGCGATCGAGGCGTTCTCATCATCGGCAGCGGAAACGTCGTGCACAATCTGCAGACCATGAACCTCAACGCGCCCCGCCCCTACGACTGGAACGTGCGTTTCGATACCGGCATCGCGAACGCCGTCGCAGACGGCGACCGCGAGCGGCTGCTTGGCTACCAGCGCGATCCGGATGCCGCCATGGCGGCGCCCGATGCCGAGCACTTCGTTCCGGTCATCGCCATCGCGGGACTCCGGCGGCCGGCCGACAGCTACCGGTCGATCGTCGAGGGCTACGAACTCGGCTCGATGTCGATGCGCGCCTTCGCGCTCGGTTGAGGCGCGAAGTGGAAGGGTTCTCCTCGCCGAAATCCAACTTGCTATAGATTCGCCTACGGGCTGCGGCCCGGAGCGATGACAATTTACGCTTACCTACTGTGGAGTGCACTCATGCCGACTGAACCATCGGTTCACTCGCAGTCGACTTCACGAGCGGATGCTCGTGAGAGCGACGTGGCCTGTCCCGTCAAGGGATTTGCTACTCGAGCGATCCGTATCGGACAAGATCCGGATAGCGCGACCGGGTCAACCATCGTACCGATCTACCAAACCGCGACGTTCACGCAACAATCCGTTGGCGTGCATAAGGGCTTCGACTACTCGCGCTCCGGGAACCCGACGCGCACGGCCCTTGAAAAACAACTCGCCGATCTCGAGGGCGCCCGTTACGGCATCTCGTTCGGCTCCGGAATGGCGGCCGCCCACGCCGTCACCTCGCTGCTCTCGCAGGGCGACCACATCGTCGCAACCCGCGAAATCTACGGCGGCGTTCACCGCTTGCTCACGATGGTGTTGCCGCGCCACGGCATCACGACTACCTTCGTGGACATGACCGATCCGGCCGCGGTACGCGCGGCCGTCCGGCCGAATACGAAGCTGTTCTGGGTGGAGACGCCGACCAACCCGTTGCTCACGATCATCGATATCCCCGCGATCGTTGCGCTGCGCAAGCCGGGGCAGTTGGTGGCGGTTGATAATACGTTTCTCTCGCCGTTCTTGCAGCGCCCGCTCGAACTCGGCGCCGACATCGTCTGGCATTCGACGACCAAGTACATCAACGGCCACAGCGACGTGGTCGGCGGCGTGGTCGTCACGAGCGACGACGAGGTCGCGGCGCAAATCGCCTTCACGCAGAACGCGATCGGCGCCGTCCCCGGTCCACAGGACGCGTACCTCACGCTGCGCGGCGCGAAAACGCTGGCGCTGCGGATGCGCGAACACGTCAAGAACGCGCAAGCGGTCGCGGAGTGGCTCGAGAGCCGCGACGACGTGAGCGACGTTTATTACCCGGGTCTGCGCAGTCATCCGCAGTACGAGTTGGCGAAGCGCCAGATGGCCGGCCCCGGCGGCATCGTCACGTTCCGCGTGCGCGGCGGCGACGACCGCGCGCTGGCGGTCGCGAGCAGCACGAAGCTCTTCAACCTCGCGGCATCGCTCGGCGGCGTCGAGTCGCTGATCTGCAGCCCGACCTCGATGACGCACGGCTCGATCCCCGTCGAAGAGAAGATCGCGCTGGGCGTCACCGGCGACTTGCTGCGCATCTCGGTCGGCATCGAAGATCTCGCCGATCTCATCGCCGACCTCGACCACGCGCTCACGAGCAGCGCGATCTTCGCGATCGCGTAAGCGCCGCGACGTTCGGACCCACCGGAAGACCGCCAGTCGCCGCTGGCGGTCTTTCTGTTTGCTCGCGTCCCGCGGGCTGTGGCCCGCGCGACAACCCGGCAAACCCAAGAGTTCGCTTACTCGCTTGGGGTTTACTTGAATAGTTTAGCAAGATAAGCAAGGCTTTAGTCTTATTGCTCGAAGAGGTAGGCCCCCACGTTCGGTGGGCTACGGACCCCCAAGCGCGTCGAACCGCGCGCCGCCCAATTCAAGAAAGAGGAACCACCATGGCAAATCAAACCGGCGTCCACGTCCAAGTCAAAGACAACGTGAGCCTCGAGAACCTGCATGCGATCGTCGCCAAAGTCGTCGGACTTCGGGGATGCCCGACGTGCGGGATCGCGGGCTACGATATCCGGCTCAGCGGCGATCCCGTGGAGTCCGCGGCGCTCGCGAGCGCGCAGGGCGTCAAGTCCGTCAGCAGCTTCTAGCTGACCCGAGCGAACGGAGATGGCCGGCTTGGGTGCAGATATCGACGGGAAACCGGCCCTCGCCGTCACCTATGACGGCGACGAGCGTATCCTCTTGGAACGAATGGCGCCGCTCGTCGACCTGCTCGAAATCTCACCCGACGCCATCGCCGGCTCGGACGGCCGGGAGCAGCACCTCCGTTCCGAGGTGCTCGCCGAACTCGAAAACGCGCTGCCGCATGTCAAGCTCATCGCGCACGGCGTCGGGCTTTCCATCGGCTCTTTCGATCGATGGGAAGAGCGCTATCTGCATCTGCTCGACGAACTCTTCGCGCGCTTCGAGTTGCAGTGGCACAGCGAGCATCTCGCCTACACGGTCGTCGCCGGCGAGAACAGCGGCACGATGCTGCCCCTTCCGCGCAGCGCTGAGGCGCTCGATCTGATCTGCGAACGCGTCGGGCTCATTCAGCAGCGGTACGGCGTGCCGTTCCTGCTCGAGCATGTCATTGCGCTCTTGCCCGACGCGCCCGCCGCCTTCACGCCGGCCGGGTTTCTCAACGAAATCACCTCGCGTACCGGCTGCGGGCTGGTTCTTGATGCCTACAATCTCGAATGCGATGCCCACAACCGCGGGCTCGATATTCCCGCCTTTTTCGCTGAGCTTGACTTTGCGCCGGTGACGGAGCTGCATCTCGCAGACGGAGTCCTGCGCAACGGCTTCCGGCTCGACATTCACACCGGCACGACTCGCGATGACACGCTTGCACTCGCCCGCGAGATCATCGAGCGCGCACCGAACTTGCGCGCGGTCACGTACGAATTCATCAAGCAAGCTGTGCCGTTCCTCGGGCACGACGCGATCTGTGATGAACTCGTGCGCATCCGCCAGACCTTGCTGGCGCCGCCGTGACGCGCCTCGAGGCTTACCAGCGCGGCCTGCTCGACCTCATCAAAGGCCGCGGCGATCCGCCGGCCGATCCGTACCTGCAACGAGTGGCGGGCTCCGCCGAACTCGCCGTCGTCCGCGAGATCGCCCTCTGGTGGCGCGCCTTTCAGATCGAGGCGCAGTGCCGCTTGAGTTCGCGCCTCTTGAAACGCCTTGGGTGCTTCGAGACACGCGTCGCGGCGTATTTTGACGGCAACGCAACGTCGCCGTTCATCGAAGTGCTTAGCCGCGGCTTCCTGCGATCGCTGGACGCACACGACGATCGGCTCGTTCGGGCCGTCACCCAGTTCGAGTTCGCCCTCCTCGAGGTCCGTTCGGGCTCGGACCAGGTCTTCGAGATCGACTGGGATCGCCATCCCGATGTCGTGCTGGTCGCGCTCGATCGCGGCAGCGAACTGCCTGCGGCGGAGCCGGAATTTCTCTATCGCATGCGAATCGATCGCGAGTCGCCGGGAGCGATCGCATGCTCCAGAGAGCGTCGGTTTCCCGCGCGGTAGCTCGCGCGTAAGGATACGGCGGGCCGGGCGATCAATCGGGCGAGACGGGTCTCCCGTCGTTGCCCCCGCCGCTTTTGCCGAAACCGATGGATAGCATGGGCTTTCCCGCCTCGATCGATACCGGACTTCTGGCAATCTCGCTCGCGATCGGACTGACCGCCTCGTACGGCGCGTTCGAGATCGTCGACCGCGCGCGGGCGAGCCGCGGCACGTCGCAGATCGTCTGGATCATCTCCGGTGCGCTGGCGATGGGCATCGCGTTCTGGGCCATGCAGTACATCGGGATGCTGGCCTACGGACTGCCGCAAGCGACCCAGCTATACGCCGTCCTGACCGCGCTCTCGCGGCTCGTGGCGATCGCCGTCGCCGGCAGCGCCATCGTGATCGCGGCCTTGAACCCGCTGGATCGCACGACACGCATCCTCGGCAGCCTCCTGCTCGGTCCGGGGATCGTCCTCGCGCACCTCATCGGAATAGCGGCGACCGCGACCCACGCGGCCCACGTCGAGGTGAGCTGGCCGTTCACCGTCCTGACGCTGGCAATCGCCGTAACCGACGTAGCCCTCTGCTTCGCGTTGATCAAGCGATTGCGCGAAGTGCACGGCCCGGCTGCGTTCGGTCTGCGCGTGATCGCTGCCCTCACGTTGAGCCTCGGGATCGGTGCGATCCACTTGAGCGGGATGCTCTCGCTGCGGATCAGCTACGAAGGCGCGCAGCGCGTGCCGGTCGGTTTCAACCAATATCTGATCGCGGCCGTCGCGACGGTCGCGCTCTTGCTTTCGATTGCCGCAATCGTGGCCGCGCGCTTCGACCGCCTCATCAGCGGCGAGCGCGCGCGATCGGCCAAGCTCCAGGATCTCTACACCCGCGAACGCCGCACGGCGCTGGCGCTCCAGCGCGCGCTCTTGCCGAGTTCGCTACCTGTCGTCGAGGGCCTCACGTTCTCGTGGTCGTACGTTCCGAGTTCGGCCGAAGCCGGTGTGGGCGGCGATTGGTTCGATGCCTTCTCGCTCGACGACGGCCGTGTTGCACTCTCGATCGGCGACGCCGTGGGTCACGACACGACGGCCGTCATTGCGATGAACGTCGTGCGTCAAGCGCTCCGCAGCGCCGCCGTCGATCGCAGCGACCCGGCTGCCGTGCTCTCGCATGCAAATCGCGTGCTGTTCAAATCCGGCGACGTATCGCTGGTAACCGCGATCTTCGGCGTGCTCGATCCGACGACGCTCGCCTTTGAGTATGCTTGTGCCGGCCATCCGCCGCCGATCGCCGCGACGGCCGAAGGTGAGGCGAAGATGTTGCCTGGGGTCGGCAGCGGTGTTCCGCTCGGGCTCTTTGACGACGCCGTCGTGCCGACGCAGCGCGTGCAGCTCGCACCGGGCGGCATGCTCGCGCTTTTCACCGACGGTGTAATCGAACGCGAGCGGGACGCGATCGAGGGGATCACCGTATTCGAGCGCGCCGTCGGCGCAATCGCGCTCGCCGGCACGCCGGACGCGGCCCGCGTTCTCGACCGCACCATTCTCGGAGAAGGCGAACGCGCCGACGATGCCGCGATCATGACGATCTCGCTCGCGCCGGTCCTCGCCGCCCTCGATCTCCGCTTACCGGCGACACCACCGAGCGTTCCGCAGGCGCGCGTGGCGATGCGCCGCTTCATCGCCGGGCTCGGTATCTCTGAAGATCTCGGTTACGCAATGCTAGTTGCGAGCGGCGAGGCGTTCTCCAACGCGGTCGAACACGCATATGCCGATCACCTGGAACCGGCCGGTGTCATGTTGCGCGCACACCGGCTCGGCGCGCAGGTCGAAATCGTCGTCGAGGACCACGGCCGCTGGCGGCCCGGCCACAACGATTCCGACCGCGGGCGCGGCGTAGAAATCATGCGCGCGCTCGCGTCGTCGCTCGAAATCGACGACGCGCCCACCGGAACCCGCTTGCGGCTCCGCTTCGCGCTAACGGAACCGTCCCTACCCTACGCGCAAGCGGGCACGTAAAAAAACGCCCGATCCCTGGCGGGACGGGCGTTCCTGAATGTGCCGAGAGCCAGAATCGAACTGGCGACACCAGGTTTTTCAGACCTGTGCTCTACCGACTGAGCTATCTCGGCGTTGGGGCGCCGCTCGGGCGCGACCGGAGGCTATTCGTCGAGGCACTCATGCCCCCTGCGCAAGCGAGCGGAATGAGGCTCCCGCCGAGCCGCTTGCGACGGCAGCGAGCCGCCAGATGCTGCGGCACTCGCGCTTGGCCGGCCACTCAGTCGAACTCGCCGGTATGCGCTTCCGGCGAGGGTTCGCTGATCTTCGCAACGTCAACACAAAGTGTTGCGCATGCGCAGCGAGAACCACCGCGCACAGGAGGATCATACGACGATGCCCTCACTCATCGATGATATCAGCACGCGCGTCGCGCGACTCGAACGCTCGAGCGGGCGGGACCGGGCGATCGGCTTTGCGGTACTCGCGCTCTTGTTCGCGACCGCGCAGGCGCCGGCGGTCAATCCAGGCACCTCGCAGCCGGTCGTCGTGCGCGACGCGGCGGGGAACGCCGCTTCGCTCTACGCCAACGGCTTGCGCGTCAGCGACGCGGCCGGTCACGAACGGCTGTTCGCCGGAATCGACTCGAGCGGGCTTCCGTCGATCGATCTGCACGATTCGAAAGGGCAGCTCCGCGAGTCGATGTACCTGCAGAACGACTTGCCGACACTGCGTCTGTTCGACTCAGATGGGAAACGGCGCGCCGAGATCCGGCTCGACAGTTCGCAGGACGGCGAGTTGCTCATCAACGATGCGAACGAAAAGCTCCGGTTGGCGCTGTTTCGCGCTTCCAGCGGCGATCCGCAGCTCGCGCTGTACGGTTCGGACGCAAAAATACGGGCCTTCTTCGCCACGGATGACGCCTCGCCGTATCTGGTCATGCGAGACGCAGCCGGATTGAATCGGGTAAACGTCGGCGGGTATTCCGACGGTTCGATCGGCCTTTCCATTCGCGACGCCTCGAATGCCCTGCTCTGGAAAGCGCCGTGAACGAGGCGGAACTCACCGGCCGGGTCGCGCAGCTCGAACGCCGCGCGCGCCGCGACCGCACGTTCGCGCTCGGCGCGCTCGCCATCTTGCTGGCGACGGCCCAGGCTCCGAGCGCGTCCTCCGTATCCCAACCGCTCAACGTCACCGACGCCACCGGGGCCGGCGCGCGGCTCGACGGCAGCGGTCTCGTGGTGCGCGATGCGAAGGGCGTGGTGCGGGTCGCGGTCCGGATCGACTCCGCCGGAAGCCCGAGCGCCGATCTGTACGACGCCGCGGGGAACTTGCGCGAGTCGGCGGCCTTACTCTCCGATTACCCGGCGCTGCGCCAGTTCGATACGGCGGGGAAACTGCGTAGCGAGCTGTTCCTGGGCTCCGGTTCGAACAACGGTGAATACGCGATCCGCGATGCGTCGGGAACCACGCGCTTGGCGGTGTTCCAGGGGAGTTCGGGTCCTCCGGAGCTGGCGCTCTACGGGTCGGATGCGAAGGTCCGGGGGTACCTCGCGACCGACGATCTGATGCCATACCTGGTCATGAACGACAACGCGGGAACGACGCGGGTGACGATTGGCGGCTATACGTCGGGGAAAGTCGGGGCCGACGTCCGCAACGCGGCAGGTTCGGTGCTCTGGACGGTGCCGTAACGCCGGCTACGGCGCGGGCGCCCGCAACAGGTCCCAGATGCGCACGACGTATTCGCCGAACTTCGCGTCACCGCGCATGGAGATCGCGTCGCGCGGACGGGGAAAGTCGATCGTCAGGATCTCCTTGACCGTTCCCGGCGACGACGAGATGACGACCACCCGGTCGGCCAGCGTGATCGCTTCCTCGATCCCGTGGGTGATGAAGACCACGGTCTTGCGCATGCGCTCCCAGAGCGCCATCAATTCGCCGGCCATCGCGACCCGCGTCTGCTCGTCGAGCGAACCGAACGGTTCGTCCATGTAGAGAATCGGCGGATCGACTGCGAAGGCGCGCGCGACGCCGGCGCGTTGCTTCATCCCGCCCGAGAGCTGGTGCGGATAGGCCTTTGCGAACTTCGTCAGGCCGACGAGCGCCAGCTCCTTCGCGACGCGCCGCGCGACCTCGGAACGCGGCACGTTCAGGCTATCGAACGCGAGTGCGACGTTCTGTTCGACCGTCATCCACGGAAAGAGCGACTGCTCTTGGAAGACGACGGCGCTGGCGAGTTGGTCCGCGGTCGGGGCCGCTGCGCCGGCACCCATCACGATGCGGCCCTCGCTTGCAACATCGAGTCCGGCCATGATCCGCAGCAGCGTGCTCTTCCCGCAGCCGCTGGGGCCGACGACCGAGACGAATTCGCCGTCGGCGATCTCGAGGTTGATGTCCGAAAGGGCCAAGAGCCCGGAAGCGTAGCGTTTGCTCAGGTGTTCGACGGCGATCGCGGCCACGGGCCTCACTTTTGCGCACGAGCGTGCGCCGGACCTCGAAAGGCGATGTCCGGCGCACGAAAAATGGTGGCGACGCAGAAGGGGCTCGAACCCTCGACCTCCGCCGTGACAGGGCGGCGCTCTAACCAACTGAGCTACTGCGCCGGGCGAGGATCGGATGGTGGGCACGGTTGGGATTGAACCAACGACCCCCCGCGTGTGAAGCGGATGCTCTCCCACTGAGCTACGCGCCCCGATCGGCGAACTTCGGGATTATACAGGCGCGTGGGAAGGCCTGTCCAGCGCCGGACGAAGGAGCGGGGCTCGGGGGACGCGTAGCCAAGCAGGTCCCACCCGTTCGGGCGGTTAGCTCAGTGGGAGAGCACTACATTGACACTGTAGGGGTCGCAAGTTCAATCCTTGCACCGCCCACCATCTCAGAAAAGGCTCGCGCTGCGAGTCTTTTTTTCGTGGCCGAGGCAAGCGCTTCGGCCCGGACGCGCGAACGACCGTGGTCATGCCTCCATCCAGCCAGGCCGGTACGATCTCACTCGACGCGCTTCGCCACACCGCCGCCCACGTGCTCGCGTACGCGGTTCAGGATATCTTTCCCGAAGCCAAGCCAACGATCGGTCCGGCGATCGAGAACGGCTTCTACTACGATTTCGACCGCGCCCAGCCGTTCACGCCCGAGGATCTCGAGCGGCTCGAGAAGCGGATGCGCGAGATCGTCAAAGCCGATCTGCCGATGACCGGCGAACGGGTCGACCGGGCGACGGCCCTGGCTCGCTACGCGGACAACCCGTACAAGACGGAGATCGCGCGCGAGATCCCCGAAGGCGAACCGATCACGCTCTACACGATCGGGACCTTCACCGATCTCTGCCGCGGCGGCCATGCCGAGCGAACCGGCGAGCTCGGTGCGATCAAACTAATGAGCGTCGCCGGCGCGTACTGGCGCGGCGACGAGCACAAGCCGATGCTGCAGCGCATCTACGGCACGGCGTTTCGCACGCAGCAAGAACTCGACGACTATCTGGCGTTTCTCGAAGAAGCCGCCAAGCGCGATCACCGCAAGCTCGGCCAGGACCTCGATCTCTACTCGGTCGAGGACGACGCCGGCGGTGGCCTCGTCTTCTGGCATCCCAAGGGCGCGCTGATCCGCAGCATCATCGAGGAGTTCATCCGCGAGGGGCTGCGCGAACGCGGCTATCAGGGGGTGGTAACGCCGCACGTCGTCAGCGAGAAGCTCTACGAAACCTCCGGGCATCTCGAGAATTTCGCCCACAGCATGTTCGGGCCGATCGACGTCGAGGGCCAGCGCTTCCGGCTCAAGCCGATGAACTGCCCGGGGCACATCCTCATCTACAAATCGCAGGGCCGTTCGTACCGCGATCTGCCGCTGCGGTATTCGGAGTTCGGCACCGTCTACCGGTTCGAGCGCAGCGGAACGCTGCACGGACTCACGCGCGTGCGCGGCTTCACCCAGGACGACGCGCATCTTTTCTGCACGCCGGAGCAACTGCAGGCCGAGTTCGAGCAGACGCTCGACGAGGCGTTGCGCTTGATGCGCGCCTTCAACTTCAGCGAGTTCAAGTATTTCCTCTCGACGCGCGACCACCGCGGGCCGACCGACGAGATCGCGGAGGACGCGATCCGCAAGGCGCTCGAGTCGCACGACCTCCCCTACAACGTCGACGCCGGCGGCGGCGCGTTCTACGGGCCCAAGCTCGATATCAACTTACACGACGCGATCGGGCGGCCGTGGCAACTCGGCACCGTGCAGGTCGATTTCGTCTTGCCGGAGCGCTTCGATCTGAAGTATCGCGGCGCCGACGGGCTCGACCACCGGCCGGTGATGATCCACCGCGCGCTGGCCGGCTCGATGGAACGCTTCTTCGGCGTGCTCATCGAGCACTTCGGCGGCAACTTCCCGGCGTGGCTCGCGCCCGTCCAAGCCGTGATCGCGCCGATCAGCGAACACCAGCTCGACTACGCGTACGCGGTGCGCGACCAGCTCCGGGCCCGCGGCTTTCGCATCGAGACCGATGTCTCGAACGAAAAGATCGGCTATAAGATCCGCCACTGGAAGACGCAGAAAGTGCCCTATATCCTAGTGGTCGGCAGAACCGAACTCGCCGAGGGCACCGTCAACGTCAACCAGCGCGGTTCCGACGAGAAGCGCACGGTCTCGGTCGACGCCTTTGCGGACGAACTCGCGGGCGCGATCGCGGAGAAGCGCTAGCCGACGCCGCTCTGATCTTCGGGCGAGCGGATCTCACGAAAGCCCGTGATCGCATCCGCTCGTTCGCGCGGGACGCAGAGCATGTTCACCGAGACGATCCCGGGGAACACGTTCTCGGCCTCGGCCCGATAGTTGTCGGGATTGAAGAGCGGGGCCAAATGCCAAAACAGCCGGTAGCCCAGCGCGAAGAGCTGCGCGATCAGCGCCGGGGACCGGTCGCGGCGATCGTTTTCGACGTAGAGCACCGGCCGATGGCGCGCGATCAGGTCGTGCGCGCCGGCGATCGCTTCGCCTTCCATCCCTTCGATGTCGATCTTTACGAGCGTCAGCCGCTCGACGTTCGCGAAGGCATCGAGCGTTACGCGCCGCACCGGCCGGCCCGCGCCGAAATACGATGCGTCGAACGAGCCGAAATTGCCGGACTCATCGTGCCGGATCTCGGGGATGAACTCCTCTCCGGGCGTGCGGCCGACGACGGCATGCACGCCTTCCACGTTCTCGAGCCCGTTGAGCGCAACGTTGGCGCAGAGCACGTTGAAGATCACCCGCAGCGGTTCGAACGCGTAGACGAACCCGCCCGGGCCGACCAGCCGCGCGAGCGCGACCGTGTGCGCGCCGATGTTCGCGCCGACGTCGAACACCGTATCGCCCGGCGCGCAGAGCGCGGCGAAGAGTTCGGCCTCGAAGTAGGAAAACTCGCCGTAGCGCTCGACCGAGGTCCCGATGTAGCGGTCGAGCGGGTTATAGAGCATCACGCCGTCGCGCGTCGTCGTCAGCCGGAACGCTCCGAACGCCTTCCCATCGAGCACGCTCCGCACTTCTCAGCGCGTCGAAACTGCGCCTCCGGCGGCTGCGGCGCGGCGCGGCCACACGAACGCGGTGAGCAGCGCGGCGAACACTTGCACGCCGGCGATCTCCGCCACCGTCGCGCCCCAGCCGCCATGCGTCCACGCATACGCCGGAACGATCGCCCCGAGTCCGCCGCCGGTATAGTAGACCGTCAAGTAGAGCGCGGCGGCCGTCGAACGCGACCCGCCGACGTAGACGCCGATGAAGCCCTGGGAGGCGGCTTGCGCGCAGAAGACGCCCGTCGACATCAACGCGAGCCCGGCGACCACGCCCGCCAGGCTGGGAAGCAGCGTGATCGCTAGGCCGGCGGCGCTCGTCGCCAGCGCGATGAACAGCGCGTTGCGATGCCCGAAGCGGTCGATGAGCCGCCCCGAGAGCGGGGTCGCCACCGCGCCCAGCAGATAGACCGCGAACACGTTGCCAAGCGCAGCCGTCGACAAGTCGAACGGCGGCCCCGCGAGATAAAACGTCGCGAACGTGAAGGCGGCAACCAGCGTGAAGAGCACGCTGCCGCCGACCACGAAGATCGCGATCAGCACGGGATCGCGCAGGAAGCCGCCCACGGCCGCCAGCGAAGCGCGCAGCGATGCGGAGCGCCGGAAATTCCGCGCCCGCGGCAACGCCCCCCAAACGAGCAGCGCGCCCGCGAAATTGAGGCAGCCCAGCAGCACGAACGCGCTCTGCCAATGGAAATGCTCCGCGACCAGCGCGCTCGCGTAGCGGCCGAAGAACCCCCCGAAGACGTTGCCGCCGATGTAGGCGCCGACCGCACGCCCGCCGACGCCGCGCGGAAACTCTTCGGCGATGTAGGCGAGCGTGGTCGCGAAGATCCCCGGCATCACGAGCCCTTGCGCGAAGCGCCAGGCCACCAGCGCCGGCAACGTCGTCGCCGACGCCGCCCCCAGCGTTACGGCGCCCAGCACGACGATCGAGACGACGATGACGCGCTTGCGGCCGAGCCGGTCCGCCAGCGGGCCGGCGAACGGCGCCGCCAGCGCACAGGCCAGCGTCAGCGCCGAGATCGTCAGCGCGACCGCGGCCTCCGAGGCGGCGAACTCGTGACGCAACTCGGGCAGAAGCGGCTGAGTCGCATACATGTCGATGAACGCGCTCGCCCCGCAGGCGGCCACGGCGGCGTAGCGGAGCTTCAGCGATCCCGGATTAAAGGCCACCTGACATGCTCTTGCTCGGAATCGAAACGTCCTGCGATGATACCGCGACCGCCGTCGTTCGCGACGGCCGGCACGTCCTCGCCAACGTCTCGACCAATCAAGATGCCTTTCACGCGAAATACGGCGGCATCGTCCCGGAGATCGCGAGCCGCCGGCACGTCGCATTGCTCTCCGCAGCGGTCGATGATGCGCTGGGCCGCGCGAACGTCTCGCTGGCGGATCTCGACGGGATCGCGGTGACCGTCGGCCCCGGCTTGATCGGCAGCCTCGTCGTCGGCGTCGCGGCAGCGAAAGCGCTCGCGTTCGCGGCGCACAAGCCGCTGTACGCCGTCAACCACCTGCACGGCCACATCTTCGCGGCGTTCCTCGATACGGGGGGCGAACCGCCCTATCCGTTCCTCGCGCTGCTCGTCTCGGGCGGGCACTCGCAACTCGTCGCCGTCGAATCGGCGACCGAGATGAACGTGATCGGAAAGACGCGCGACGACGCGGCGGGCGAGGCGTTCGACAAGACGGCGCGCTTGCTGGGACTTCCGTTTCCGGGCGGGCCCGCGCTCGAAGCGCTGGCGCGCGGCGGGAACCCGCGCGCGGTCGCTTTTCCGCGCTATACACCCGAGCCGGGCGCGCTCGATCTCTCGTTCTCCGGACTCAAGACCGCGGTGCGCCATTTTCTCGAACACGACGGCGGGAAAACGTCGCACGCCGACGTGGCCGCTTCGTTTCAGGCCGCGGTCGTGGACGTGCTGATCGATCGCGTCGCGCGCGCGCTCGATGCACGTGCGTATCGCGCGATCGTACTCAGCGGCGGCGTCGCCGCAAATACCGTGCTGGCCGATACCTTCCGGGCACTCGGCGCACGGCGCGGCATCGTTGCGCTCGTGCCCGAACGGCGCTACTGCACCGACAATGCCGCGATGATCGCGGCTGCGGCGGACCGTCGCGGCGAAGCCGCGCGGGCCGACGTGCTCACCCTCACGGCCGACCCGAATTTGCCCTTTGTGTGAGGGCCGGGCGGCGCCTTAGCGCCGCGCTCTGATCGAGATTCGTGAACGCGTAAGTTCGATGTAGGCAACCAGACCGAGCACCAAACTCGTCGGTGCGACGATTGCCGCGACGACCGCCGCGTTGATAAATTCGTGCATGAGCGACTCCTTTCCAAACGCTTTATTCTATCGCAGCTACGGTCGCGTGAGGTACGATGTTTCACGCCTCTGCGTTGCGCTCGAAGGTCCAACGCCGGATAGCCGCCGGGACCGCGGCGTACTCCACGGGGCGTAGCCGCAGCGTCAAGGACTCGATCGCTTCGCCCGGCTGCACGGCGAGCGGCGTGCGCACGAGGATCTCACCGCGGTCGGCCTGCGGGGTTACGCGATGAACGCTGATCCCGCTCCACGCAGCACCCGCCGCCAGCGCCGCAGCGACCGCATGCGCCCCGCGAAACGCCGGCACGGACGTGCCGTCGGGTGCGAGGGTGGAATCCGCCTGCGGGTCGAGCGGCAAGAACGACGGATGGGTGTTGACGACATGCCCAAAGCGCGCCAGAAAAGCGGCCGGCACGAGATGCATGAAACCGAGCAGGAGCACGAGATCCGGTTCGCTCGCCGCGACTTCCTCGCTCAGGCGCTCGTCGTAGGCACTGCGCGACTCGCGCGCCCGATCCCACTCGATGACGTGAGCGGGGATCCGCGCACGCTGCGCGCGGATCAGGGCGAACGCATCCGATTTGTTGCTGACGATGCGCACCAGATCCAGCGGCAGCTTTCCCTCGGCCACGCACTCGATGATGTTCTGCGCATTCGTGCCGGTCCCCGACGCGAGGATCGTGGTGCGAAACCGGCGCGGCGATTCGTAGCCGAACGACTCGACCACGCGCGCGCCCGTACGGCGTTCGTACATCGCGATGAGCGGCGCGCCGGCAACGGCCGGGATCACCGCGCGCGAAAACCCCCGCGCGCGCAGCGATTCGAGCCCGGCGAGCAGCAATGCTTCGCCGGCGCCGGTCTTGCGATGGGCTTCCGCCACGCCGTAGGGACCGAAGATCCCGATGTCCTCGCGGCCGCGGTAGGCGCGCAGCCAGGGCAACGGCAGATCGCGCGCGCCGTAGGCGGCAAACCCCGCGACCGTGCCGTCGGGGGCCAGCGCGTACCAGGCCGCTCCCGCGAGCATCTCGGCGGACCACCAACTCGGCGCGAACGTGAGGTCGATCCAGGCCGCGAGCCGTTCGTCGGGCTGCCGCGCTGCGTGCAGCGTGTAGCCGGCGGCGCGCGCCAGCGCATGGGCGCGCGCGAGCGCGTCGTCGCCGAATCGCGGATCGGCGAGATCGGCGAGCAGGTTGACGGCCACGGCGTCTACGAGCGGGCGGGGTGAACGACCACGGCCGGATCGCCGTCGCGACGCGCCTCGATCCAGCCGGCGACGAACGCTCCGGGGACGGCCGCCGCGGACTTCGCGGCGTCGGCGAGCGGAACGGTCAGCGTGTAGCCGATCCCCATGTTGAGCGTGCGATAACGCTCCTCGTGGCCGAGGTCGCCGCGCCGGACCAGCTCTTGCATGATCGGCGGAACGCTCCAGCGCTGTTGTTCGAAGACCGCTTTGCAGCCCGGCGGTAGCGTGCGCGGCACATTGTCGATCAGGCCGCCGCCGGTGATGTGGGCCATGGCTTTCACGTCGGCGACGGCCTGGATCGCGCGCACCTCGGCATAGTACGACGGATGCGGCGCGAGCAACGCCTCCGCAAAGGCGGGGATCTCGTCCGGCGGGATCAGCGCGCGGGCCAGCGTGTAGCCGTTGGTGTGCAGGCCGACCGACGGCAGCGCGACGATCGCGTCACCCGGCGCGACGCGCGCCTGATCGGGCAGCGCGGCAACATCGACGATGCCGACGATCGTTCCGGCCAGGTCGAAATCGCCGGGCCGGTAGAGCCCCGGCATCTCCGCCGTCTCCCCGCCGAGCAGCGCCATCCCCTGAGCCTTGCACGCGCGGTGGACGCCGCCGACGATCTCGGCCGCTACCGCCGGGTCGAGCTTGCCGACCGCTAGGTAGTCGAGGAAGAACAGCGGCGTCGCGCTGACCACGAGAATATCGTTGATGCAGTGGTTCACCAGGTCCGCGCCGACGCCGCCGTGGCGCCCCAGTGCGGCGGCGATCAGGATCTTCGTGCCGACCCCGTCGGTCGAGCCGACCAGCGCGCGCCGCTCGTCGCCGGGGAGCCGGAAGAGGCCGCTGAAGCCGCCCAGCGTCCCGAGCACGCTGGGATGGGACCAATCCTCCGCCAACGTCCGGTAGCGAACCACCGTTTCGTTGCCGGCGTCAATATCGACGCCCGCGCGGGCGTAGGCGTCCTTCACCGGCGATGCCGCTCGCCGAACAGGGCTGCCGAAGCCGGTCGCGCGAAAGGAGACGGGTTAACCATTTTGGCTCGTTTTTCCATCCGCTTGAAAGGGTCCTCATGCAGGTTCGCTATGCGCCAGACGCGGCGCCGTCGGTCTCGGCCGACGCGCTCGTCGTCCCCGTTTTCTCCGACGGCACACTCGACGGCGTCGCCGCCGAGATCGATGCGGTACTCGGGGGTTCGCTGGCAGGCGTGCTGCGCGACGGGGAGATCACGGGAAAAGCAGGCGACTTGAGTTTGGTTCATACCGGCGAAAAGAGTTTCCGTCGCGTGCTGCTCGTCGGCCTGGGCGAACGCGCGAAGTTCGTCCCTTCGGCACTCAACGCGTATGCGGGGGCCGCGGTGCGCTTCCTAGGCAAACGCAACGTCAAAGCGATCGCGATCGCGCTGCCGCGCGAAGCCGCCGTCGACGTGGCGCGCTGCGCCTCGTTCATCGCCGAAGGCGCGACCGCTGCCAAGATCGAGACGACCACGCACCGCACCGATCCCGAGAAACCGGTCGTCGCGCACACCCTCGACGTGCTCGCGAGCGGCCTCGATCCGGAGGCGATCAAAGCGGGCATCGAGCGCGGCTCGATCCTGGGCCGGGCGATCAACTTCGCGCGCTTGATGGCGCTCGCACCGGCCAACGAGATGACGCCGACGCATCTCGCCCTGCGCGCGGAAGAACTTGCCGCTGAGGCCGGGCTGAAATATCACGTGCTCGACGAAGCGCAGATGAAAGCCAAGGGCATGGGCGCGTTGCTCGGGGTCTCACGCGGTTCCGACGAACCCGCGACGTTATCCGTGATGCGTTATACCGGCGATCCGAACTCGAACGAGGTGCTCGCGCTGGTCGGCAAGGGGCTGACGTTCGACTCGGGCGGCATCTCGATCAAACCGGCCGAGAACATGCACGAGATGAAGTACGACATGGCCGGCGGCGCCGGCGTGATCGCCGCGATGTGGGCGATCGGGAAGCTCAAACCCGCCTGCAACGTGATCGGCGTGATCCCCTCGAGCGAGAACCTGCCCGGACCCAAGGCCGTCAAGCCCGGCGACGTTTTGATCGCGATGAACGGCAAGACGATCGAAGTGATCAACACCGATGCCGAAGGCCGCCTCATCCTCGCCGACGCGATCTGCTACGCGAAGGAACTCGGCGCGACGCGCATCGTCGATTGCGCCACGCTCACCGGGGCCGTCGTGGTCGCGCTGGGTCACGCCGCGAGCGGCACGATGTCCAACGACGAGGCGTTCGTGGGCCGTTTCCTCGAGGTGGTCGGCGATGTCGGCGAGCGCTATTGGCGCCTGCCGCTCTACGACGACTACTCCACCCAGATCAAGAGCGACATCGCCGACCTCAAGAACACCGGCGGTCGCGCCGGCGGCGCCGAAACGGCCGCCGCGTTCCTCAAGGTATTCGCCGGCGACACGCCCTGGATCCACCTCGACATCGCCGGCACCGCGTACTTGGATAGCGAATCGGCGTTCCAGGCCAAGGGCCCGACCGGTACCCCCATCCGCGCGCTCGTGGCCTTCGTCGAGGACCTCGCCAAGCGCGGCGTTCCTGCGCCCTCGAACGGCGCGGTCAAGGTCAAAGCCGGGGTCTAAGCCCGGTGACTGCGGCCCTTGTTGAAGCGAATCGCGGCGAATGCGATGCCGACGCCGAGCGGCAGAATGATGGCCAAAGCAAGTTCCAACGCGCTTCTCCAGGGCCTAGGGGTGGATAGCCTATTGAACCACACTCGGGCGACTTTTGTCGTACCAACTGCGACAAAAATGCTACCGTCTAGGGAGACGGGAGCGGCCGGCTATTTCAGGGCCGGCTGCAAGTCCGAGCCGGGGGTGGAAAAGGCCGGCGCCATGGGATATTCGCCGGTCAGGCAGCCCAGACAGAAATTGTCGCGGGAACGGCCGGTCGATTCGACCAGGCTCTCCTTACTCAGGTAGCCGAGCGAGTCGGCGCCGACACGCTCGCAGATCTGCTCGACCGTCAGGTTGGCCGCGATCAGCTCCGCGTAGGTCGCCATGTCGACGCCGAGATAGCACGGATGGACGATCGGCGGGGACGTGATGCGCAGATGGACCTCGCGCGCCCCCGCGTCGCGCAACAAGCTCACGATCCGCGGCGTCGTGGTGCCGCGCACGATCGAGTCGTCGACCACCACGACGCGCTGGCCGCGCAGGTTCTCGACGATCGGATTGAACTTCAGTTGCACGCCCTGGCTGCGCATCCGCTGATCCGGGCTGATGAACGTGCGTCCGATGTAGCGGTTCTTGATGAGGCCCTCGACGTACGGCAAGCCGCTCGCCGCGGAGTAGCCGATACCGCCCGGAATCGCCGAGTCCGGGATCGCCATCACGACGTCCGCGTCGACGGGATGCTCGAGCGCGAGGCGACGGCCCATCTCGTAGCGCGCCATGTAGATCGAACGCCCCGAGAGCACGGAATCCGGGCGCGCGAAATAGATGTACTCGAACATGCACAGCGCCGCCGGTTCGTGAACCGGCGTTCGTTCGGTGCGGATGCCGTGCAGATCGACCGCGACGATCTCGCCGGGTTCGATCTCGCGCAGGTAGTGCGCGCCGACGGTCGCGAGCGCGCACGACTCGGAGGCGATCATGTAGCCGTCGTCGCCGTACGTGCCGATGCACAGCGGCCGCACGCCCCACGGATCGCGAAACGCGTAGATCGTGTCGGCGGTCGCGATCACGACCGAGAACGCGCCTTCGGCGACGCGGATCGCGTAGCGGATTTTTTCGATCATCGTGCCCGGCGCGTGCGCGATCGTTTTTGCGAGCACTTCGGAATCGGAGGTCGCTTGGAGCGCAACATCGGCAGGCAGCGCCTCGCGCAGCGCGTCGGTGTTGGTCAGATTGCCGTTGTGCCCGAACGCGAACAGCCCGGCGTCGCTCCTTTCGATGAACGGCTGCGCGTTGCAAACGACCGATGCGCCGCTCGTCGAATAGCGCGTATGGCCGATCGCGATGTGGCCGGACATGCTGCCGAGCGTTTCTTCATCGAAGATGCCGCCGATCAGGCCCATCTCGCGGCAGACGCGCAGCGATGTGCCGTCGCCGACGGCGATCCCGGCGCTCTCTTGCCCGCGGTGCTGGAGGGCGTAGAGCGCGAAGTACACGAGCCGCGCCACATCGGCCCCCCGAGCGACGACGCCCGTGATGCCGCAGGCCTCGTGCAGGCTGTCCCCCGCCGGGAGCGGAGCGGTTTCATCGTAGGCGCGGGCCATGTCTTCTCATTCCCGCCGCGTGGCGAAACGTCCGTTAGCGGCGGTCGCGATTTCCGAAAATTTGCAAGAACGCGAGGAAGATGTTCAACGCATCGAGGTAGATCTGGACCGCGAGCAGCACCGGCGAATCGAACGCACCGGCCGCACGAATGCGGCTGAAATCGATCAGCGTCAGCAGCGTGAATACGCCCAGCGTCAGCCACGCGTAAACGCCCGGATGCAAGAAGTGGGTGAACGCCGAGATCAAGCCGACGACGATCAAGCCGAGCAAGAGACCGAACGCAACGCCGCTGAATCGCCGCCAGTCGATCGAGAAGCCGTAGGCGACGATGCCCAGCGTCAGCATCCCTAGGCCCGTGCATGTGGCGGCGTCCACCACGACTCCGGGCCCGTCGACGCGCAGATATTGCGTGATGATCGGCGAGATGCCGATCCCTTCGGCGAACGTGAAGAGATAGAACAAGCCGAGCGACAGCGCAGGATTGCGGTTCGTCGCCTGGATGGCGAAGAGCAGCCCGAATCCGACCAGCATCGCGATGAAGCCGATGCTGGTCGGCGTCCCTTGGAAGAAATACGCGGCGGCGGCGGTGATCAGGAAGCCGACCCCGGAGATGCCCAACACTTGGCCGAGCATCGAGGCGGGATTCACCGCACGAATTTGTGGGCGGTACATACGCCCCTTGCTACCACCAATGCGCCCGCCAGGTTGCATGCTTCCGATCCGTCTCATAAGAACATATGTTCGATAACCGGCAGCCGGCTGCACGAATGCTTGGATTTCCCTTTCAAACGCCGCAATATGTTTGTGGGTGTCCTCTCTCTCGATTATCCGCACGGCCAGATCGTGCTCACCCTCAACGCCACCGGGCGCGACGCCGCTCGATGATGACGGCGCACCATCATCCGAAGGAGGCGATGTCGGTGCGGAAGGCGAGCGGCGTGCCGGGCGGGACTTTCGTCTTGACGCGGGCGACGGCGGCGTAGGCGCCGGCGCGCGCTTCGGCTAGGGTCGCACCGGTCGCGGTCACGGTGAGGACGCGGCCGCCGGGCGACGAGACCGTCTCGCCCGCGAGCGTCGAGTTGCCCCAGAACGAGACGATGCCCTCGCCCAGATCGAGCCGGGAGGGGAGTCCCGCAACGGCGGTGTTCTCGTAGGGATAGCGCGAGGTGGCGAGCGTCACGCCGACGCAGGCGTCGCCGCTCCACGTTGCAGCGTCGACCTCGAGCGCGCCGTCGGCCGCCGACTTCAGGTAGCGCGCGAAATCGCCGCGCACGAGCGGCATCAGGACCTGCGTTTCGGGATCGCCGAAGCGGGCGTTGAACTCGATCACCGACGGCCCGCGGTCCGTCCACATCAGGCCGCAGTAGAGCACGCCGCGGTAGACTTCATCTTCCGCTTGCAATCCGCGCAGGACCGGCGCGAGTATCTTCTCGCGCACTTGGTCGAACGCATCGGAGGGGAAACCGTAGGGCGGCGAATAGGCGCCCATGCCGCCGGTGTTCGGACCGGTGTCGCCGTCGCCGGCGCGCTTGTAATCACAGGCCGCGGCGACGGGCAGCATCGCCCGGCCGTCAGCGACGGCAAACACCGAAATTTCGCGGCCCCGTAAGCGCTCTTCGAGCACGACGTCGTGGCCGCCGCCGGGGACGCGGTTCTTGCCGTACCAGTTGCGCACCACCTCGAGAGCAGCCGCGGCATCCTCGCAAACGACGACGCCCTTTCCGGCCGCGAGCCCGTCGGCCTTGACCACCACGCCGCCGCGGAACGTTTCGAGCGCGCGTTGCGCCATGTCAAAGGTGTGGGCGACCGCGAAGCGCGCGGTCGGGATCGCATGCCGTTCCATGAACCGTTTGGCGAAGATCTTGCTGGTTTCGAGCCGTCCGCCGCTGCGATTCGGCCCGAACACGGCGAAGCCGGCGTCGCGCGCGCGGTCGCCGGCGCCCGCCGCGATCGCGGTTTCCGGGCCCAACACGATGAGGTCGATCTTGGCGTCGCGGGCGCGCGCCACGATGGCGCGGGTATCGGTCACGCCGACCTCACTCCAGTTCTCACCGCGCGCCGCCGTCCCGGCGTTGCCGGGAGCGTGCGCCAGAAAGTCACACGACGGCGATTGCGCGAGCCGCCATGAGAGCGCGTCTTCGCGAGCGCCGCTGCCGACCACGAGAATCCGCATGGTTCGCTATTCCCACTCCACCGTGGCGGGCGGCTTCGAGGTGATGTCGTAGGCGACGCGATTGACGCCCGGCACCTCGTTGACGATGCGGGTCGAAATGCGTTCCAGCAGATCGTGCGGCAGGCGCGCCCAATCGGCCGTCATGCCGTCTTCGCTCGTGATCGCGCGCACCGCCATGAGATCGGCGTAGGTGCGCACGTCGCCCATCACGCCCACGCTTTGCAGCGGCGTGAGCACGGCGAAATACTGCCAGGGCCGCGGATCGAGGCCGGTCGCGGCGTCGATCTCGCTCGTGACGATCCAGTCCGCGAGCCGCACGCGTTCGAGACGCTCCGGCGTGATCTCGCCGAGGATCCGCACCGCCAGCCCCGGTCCGGGAAACGGCTGGCGTCGCACGATCGCCTCCGGCAGGCCCAGCACGCGGCCCGCGGCGCGCACTTCATCCTTGAAGAGCGAACGCAGCGGTTCGATCAGCGCGAAATCCATCCGCTCCGGTAAGCCGCCGACGTTGTGGTGCGACTTGATCTTGTGCCCGGCTTTCGAGCCCGGCGTTTTCGACTCGATCACGTCGGGATAGAGCGTGCCCTGCACGAGGTACTGCACGCCCGGAATCTTGCGCGCTTCTTCCTCGAAGACCGCGATGAACTCGTGCCCGATCCGGATGCGCTTCTCCTCGGGATCGGCGACGCCGGCCAACCGCGCGAGAAAGCGCTCCTGGGCATGGACCGCAACGACGTTGAGATGCAGCACGTCGCGGAAGGCCGCCAGCACGCCGGCCGCTTCGTCCTTGCGCATCAAGCCGGTGTCGACGAAGATGCAGGTGAGCTGCTTGCCGATGGCACGCGAGACCAGCGTCGCGGCGACGGCCGAATCGACCCCGCCGGAGAGCGCGCAGATGACGTTGGCCTCGCCGACCTGCGTGCGGATCTCGCCGATCGCGCGGTCGACGAAGGACTCCATCTTCCAGGCCGGCGCGATCCCGGCGATCGCGTGCAAGAAGTTCTGCAAGATCGCTTTGCCCGCGTCGGTGTGCACGACTTCGGGATGGAACTGCACGCCGTAGATGCGGCGCGCGTCGTCGCCCATCGCGGCGATCGCACAGCGCGGCGTGTGCCCCAGCACCCGAAAACCGGCCGGGACGCGGATGACCGAATCGCCGTGCGACATCCACACCCGCGACTCACGCGGGATGCCGGCGAAGAGCGGGGAATCGGCCGCGTCGAGCGTGAGCGTGGCGGGGCCGAACTCGCGGTGGTCGAGCGGCACCAGTTCGCCCGCATAGTGTTTGGCCAAGAGCTGCATGCCGTAGCAAATACCAAAGACCGGCAGGCCGCTCGCATACACTTCCGGATCGCAATCCAACGCGTCGTCGCCGAGCGTCGACTCGGGTCCGCCCGAGAGCACGATGGCGGCCGGATCGCGCCGCGCGATCTCCTCCCACGCGGTATCGTAGGGCAGCAATTCGGAGTACACGTTGGCTTCGCGAGCCCGGCGCGCGATTAACTGGCTGACTTGCGAGCCGAAATCGAGGATGACGACGGTCGCGGCGCGAGCGGTCACGGCAGGCATCCCACACGCTTCCGGCGCGCGCCCGGACCTCCTCGTGCGAACTTAGCGGCTGAGGCGCTTCCCGGTCGTCAGCATCTCGATGGCTTGCGCGGCGCGGCGCTCGCGGGTTTCGGGCTTCTTCGCACCGGCAACCCAGCTCACGTATTCTCGCTGATGCGAGTAGGCGAGCGCATCAAATGCCGCCTTGGCCACGCGCGCGCCGGCGAGAGCCGTGCGAAGCTCCGCCGGCACTTCGATGCTCCGCGGCCCCATGTCCGGTTCCATCACGACGGTCACCGTGTCCCCGGCACGGGCACGCGCGCCGGCTTGGAGCTCTTTGCTGACGGCCATCGCGTGTGTCCCGTCGCCCTCGGGCATCAGCGAATTTTGGAAAGGGAAGCCGTTCATCGTCCCCTTCACCGAGAGCCGGGCCCTGGTACCGAACGTCTTCTCGACGCTGAACGGCACGCTGATGAACGTCCAGGCGTCCTTCGGCCCGCGACCGGTGAGCTTGACCGTGAACCTCTTCACCATCATGCGGGACGTTCTGAACGACCTGGGGGGCGCACCTCCGGCCGTTCCATTCCCCTTAGGTCAGGACCTCGGTCAAGCGGCCCGCGTCGCGAGCCATGCGCAGCTCCAGCGCGATCCGCTCGCCGACGGCAACGTCGCGCCCCCAACGGTAGGCGGAGTAGGGAGTATAGCGCGTCCCCGGAGAGCCCGGGATGCGCAGCGAGACATCGTAGACGACGAAGTCCTTGGGCGGCCCGGCGACGATGATGCACTGCAGCGCGAACGGCCCGATGATCCCGGGGCTTCCGCCGGCCTGCGTCGCGCGCACGAATCGTTCGCCCATCGCGAACGCCTTCTCGAGCATCGACTCGGTGAGCGTGGCCGCGATGTGCCCGGCTTCCTCGAGCCGGTGCGGTTCGTCGGCGAGCGCCTGGGCCTGTGCGAACGGGAGGTCGCGAAACCCCTCGCGATTGGTCTGCCGGCGCGTGTCGGTGCCCAGCAGCTCGAGCTCGCCCAAAATCGGCGACCAAAAGAAGTTGAGATTGATGGACGGCCCGAGCGCGTACTCCTCGATGACCGCGCCCCGCAGACCCGCCTCGCTCACCAGCCCGTCGCGGACAAGGCGCGCGCTCTCGCGCTCGTATTCCTCGGGCGAGCGCACGAGAAAGAAAGCGCGCTCGAAGGACACTTTGGCGTGCGGCGCCTTGACAACCGCGAGCCGGTCGATTTCGGCGGGTGAGGCGAACCGGCGCGGCGAGCGGATCCCCGCCCGCTCGAGCAGCGTGTATTGATTGTCGGCCTCGTCGCGTTCTTCGGCGCGCAGCAGCGTGCGCGAACCGAAGAACGGGACGCGCATTCGCGCCTCGATCTCGCTATAGGAAAAGCGCTGATGCAGATAGACCTCGAACGAGCGGTTCGCGACGAAGATGACGCTACGCGCGAGCAACTGCTCCTGCACCGGCTCGTCGAGCAGATCGCTGAAGCGTTCGAGCAGCAGCGTCTCGTCGACGCAGCCGCGGTCCGGAGCGGTTTTCTTGGCGTAGAACTCCGCGTAGGTGCGCTCGCGGCCGCGTTCGGTCACGATCAGGTTGCGCATCCCCAGCGCCTGCGCGCCCGCGGCGACCTCGAGCGCCGAATGCGACCCGATCGAGCACAAGGTGAGGTTGCGCTGGTCGTAGCGGGCCAGCGTCTCGCGCAGGGTTGCGGCGTCCATCAGCGTGCGTTCGGCCCGAGGTTACGCGGGGGTCGAGTCGTCCAGGACGGCATTGAGCGTGTTCGAGAGCAGCGCGTTTTTGATCTCGCGCGCGATGCGCCGGCCGGTCGACATGGGCTCGGCGTAGTTGAGATATGAGTAGGGCGATCCGTCGATGAAGAGATTGGTGCCCGCGACGATGCGCGCCGATATCTCCATCACGTAGAATTGTGCGTCAGGCGTGATGATCGTCTCGATGCAGAACGCCCCGAAGAGCCCCTTGGGACCGCAGATCTCCCGGCTCACGCGCACCACGTCCTCGCCCATCCGGTAGGCTTCCGCCAGCATCGATTCGCGCAATGAGATCGGCTGATTGCCGACCACGACGTACGAGGGGTCGATGTCCATCTGCTCCTGGGCGCGCGAGGGGATGCGTCCGAGCGAATCGACGTTGGTCTCGTAGCGGCGGTCCATCGACATCACCTCGAGCTTCCCGGTCAGCGGCGAGTAGAAATAATGGATGTAGAACGGCACGCCGATGATGTATTCTTGCAGAATGTAGTTCTGCCGCGCGAGCAGGCTCGCGCGCTCCTCGAAGTCCATCGTGTCGCGCAAGAACATGTAGCCCTTTCCGCCGGCCGCCCCGTAGAGCTTCACGATCACCGGGCGATCGATCTCTCCGCCGGTCCGGAACTGACGCGGCACCTTCAGGCCGGCGCGTGTCAGCCACTGCCGCTGAAGCTCGCGGCTCGCTTCCCAATCGAGCACCGCCTTGTTCCCGAAATACGGAATCGCCATCTTCTTGTGTTCGTCCAGCGAGAGATAGGCGACGAACGAACCGTGCGGGACGATGATGATCTTGCGCTGCTCGAGTTCCGGCACGAGGCCCATGAACGCCGAATACGACTCGATCGCGATGACTTCGTCGATGAAGGCGTAGCTGCGATACAGGCGTTCCATCTCCCGGTTCGCGATCGCGAGGGTGTTGAAGCCCTCGTCGTGCGCGCCTTTCAGAATTTGCAGCGCGGAGTGCGACCCCAGGGTTGCGATCGTGTAGAATTCGCCGGCCCCGGCCTTGCGTTCATCGCGGAGCGGATAGGGGTCGACAATCATCGTCATCGCAGCACTTTCTGAAAGGCGGGGTTGCAAAGAAATTCCGCGACGGCCCGGTCTAGCACGGCGGGAGGCACATCGGTACCGGCAGCGCGCAAGCGCCACGCGGTGGCGCGCCGGATGGCGGAGACGCCGGGAAGTGCCCGGCCCGCGACCGTCCTCGCCGCGCTTTCGTCACTTGGGGCAATCCATACCTCGCCCGGCGCCGGAACACCGCTCGAACGCTCCTTCAAACGGTGTTTGTTGGGGTTGAAAATCGTTTCGAGCGTGGCGACGTCGCGCCGCAAACCGTCTGCATGCGCCGGATCAACCTCGAAGCGCCAGATGTCGGCACGTTCCACCGCATCGACCGGCAGGCCCATTCTCGCCAGTGCCTCGCAAGCCGTGAAGGCTTCGTTGTCGGGGATCGTCAGGCTCACGGCGAAGGTCAACGCCGGCATTACGCGCTCCGCTCCAGCGCGCGCACGAAGGCGGAGAAGAACGCGGCGCCGCCGGGGACGGCGATTCGCGAATGCGCGTCGCGTTCGGGATGCGGCATGAGCGCCAGGATCCGGCCGCTGCGGTCGACGAGCCCCGCGGCGTCCAACCGCGACCCGTTGGGGGCCGCCGTCCGCGCGCCGCCTGCATCGCAATAGACGAACGCGAGGTGGCCGTCGCGTTCGATCGTGGTGAGTTCGGCCGGCATGGCTTGCAGGCGGCCTTCGCCGTTGGCAACCCAGACCGGCAGCGCTTGCGCGGGCAGATCGGCAAGGATCGGCATGCGCTGCGAATCGATGACCGGGCGAATGTAGACACGCTTGCATTGAAAGCGCCCGCCCGGGAGATTCGGCGTGAACGCCGCCGTCGGGCGGCGCACGGCCGCCGTCCCGGGAACGAGCCCCGCCTCGAGCAAGATCTGGGCCCCGTTGCAGATACCGAGCACGAACTTGCCGGCCTGCGCGCCGGCGATCACGGCATCGGTGAGTTCGTCATGCGCGGCGACGGCGCCGGCCCGAACCCGATCTTCGTATGCGAATCCGCCCGGCAGGACGTACGCACCGAAATCGCCCAGCGCACTTTTGCCCCGGCTGTAGTGAACGAGTTCCGCCGCGGCTCCCGCTGCGCGCAGCGCGCGCAGCGTCTCGTCCTCGCTGTTCGTGCCGGGAAACACCAGCACCGCGACGCGCCGTTGCGCGCTCATTGCGCGTCTCCGTAGAAGTTGCGCAGCGGCGCCGACCAGGTCTCGTACAATGCGTCGAGGGCGAGCGTCTCGCCGTCGCGGGCCAGAACGAGCGTCGGGGTATCGAGCGTCACGCCGATACAGCGCGGCTCGACGCCGAGCGACGCGGCAAGGGTCGCGAATTCCGGCTGGTCCACCACTTCGACGATGAAACCGCCGTACTCGCCGAAGAGCGTAACCGCAGCCGGAAGCTCCGGTGCCCACCCGGCGGGATCGAACACGCGCGCGCCGCGCGGCTCGCCGGCGCGCGCGGCGAAGAGCATCTCCGCAACCGCAGCGAGCAGCCCTCCGTCCGAGATGTCGTGGACGGCCAGCGCAAGGCCCGTCTCATGCATGGCGGCGAGCAGTGCGAGTTCCCTGCGAATCGCGGCGTAATCGGGCAGGGCCAGGTTCGGCGTGCTCAGGCCGGCGATCTCCGCATAGACGGAGCCGCCCAGCGCGGCCTGCGGGGTCCCGATCAAGTAGAGCGCGCTGCCTGGACGCGTGAGCGCCGGCGTCGTCGTCTTCGCAACGTCGGCGATCGTCCCAAGGCACGCGACGATCGGTGAGGGCGCGACGGCGCGCCCGGATTTCGATTGGTTGTAGAGGCTGACGTTTCCCGAGACGTACGGCACGCCGAGTTCGCGGCCCGCAAAGGCCAGGCCGTCGACGGCCGCCACGAATTGTCCGAGCGCTTTGGGATCGGTGGGATCGCCGAAATTCAAGCAATCGGTAAGACCCGCCGGGGAGGCCCCTACGGCCGCGACGTTGCGGACCGATTCGATCACGGCGAGTTCGGCGGCGCGTTGCGCGTCGATCTTGCCGTAGCGCGGGTTGCCGTCGACGCTCAGCGCGATGCCGAGCGGCGCGCCGGGCAGCGGAACGATCACGCCGGCGTCCGCGTAGCCCGCCGGGATCGCGGTCGTCCCGCGCACGACGGCGTCGTAGCGGCCGACGATCGCCGCTCGCGAGCAGACGTCGCGATGCGCGAGCACCTCGCGCAGCACGTCGCCGGCGGCGCGCTCGGGCAACGCGCGAACCCGGTCCAGCAGATCGGCCGGCGCTTGCGCATCGGGCAACGCGATCGTGTACGGGCGGTTATAGCGCACGCCTTCGGTGAGAAACGCCAGCGGGACGTCCATCACGATCTCGCCACGGTGGCGCGCGACGTAGCGCTCCCCTTCGGTTACCGTCCCGATGACGGCCGCGCACGCACCGCGCGCGGTGCGCGGCAAGGCGAACTCGTCGTTGTAGATCGCCAGCAGCACCGGCGTGAACGGCGGCGGCACGATCCAACACAGGCGCTCTTGCGTCTCGCCGATCGCGATCACCGCCGCCGGCAGATCCGCCTGGGCCGCCGGCGCCCGGTCGAGATCGATCTCGGCGCCGTAACCGCCCGCGCTCACCAATTCCGCCGTGCAGCCGCACAGGCCGCCCGCGCCGAGGTCTTTAAAGCCCGCCTCGATGCCGCGTGCGCGCAGTTCGGCGAAGACGCGATACGACGCGCGCATGATCACGCTCTTGAGAAACGGATCGGGGACCTGCACGGCGGCTTTGTTCGTCTGCGCCGCAGCGTCGTCGAGAGTCAGCGACGAGAACGACGCGCCGCCGAAGCCGCTGCGGTCGGTGGCTTTTCCCACCAGCACGATGTCGTAGCCCACCGAATCGGCCGGTGCCTTCGAGTGGATGATCTGATCGGCTCGCACCAGGCCCAGCGCGACCACGTTGACCAGCACGTTGTCGTCGAACGAGTGGTCGATGTACACGTCCCCGCCCAGATTGGGGACGCCGATGGCGTTGCCGTAGGCGGCGATGCCGTCGACGACGCTCTGGGCCACGTACCGGCAATGCGGATCGTCGAGCGAGCCGAAGCGCAGCGGGTCGGCCAAGCCGATGACTTCGGCCCCCATGCACAGCACGTCGCGCACGATCCCGCCGATCCCCGTCGCCGCACCCTCGAACGGGACGACTTGCGAGGGGTGGTTGTGCGATTCGTGCGCGATCACGATCCCCCACTCGTGCCCGTCCCATGTCCCCAGACGCACGATGCCCGCGTCTTCGGCCGGCCCTTGCAACACCGTCGGACCGTCGATTGGGAGTTTGCGCAGGTGGCGCCGGCTCGACTTGTAGGAGCAATGTTCGCTCCATTGCGCGTCGAACGCGTAGAGTTCGACGTCCGTGGGCAACCGGCCCAGCGTGCGCACGATGCTGCGCAACTCGCCGTCCGAGAGCGCGATGCCGAGCTTTGGGCGCGCGGCGATCAAACGCTCCAGGTCCGCCTCGGCGGGCGATTCAACCAACAGCCGGTCCCGGCGTAGCGGCGTTGAGCTGCGCATCGGCTTGCAAGACCGCGGTCCGCACGTTGGCTTGCAGCAGGAGCACCCGGCCGAACACGACCGAGTCGTCCAACGCGAGCGCTTTCGCGACGGCAAACCCCGTCGTCTCCAGGTTGACGGCTCCGCCCTGGACGCGCACGACGGGGTTCGGCGTGGCATGGTCGAGCATGCCGAAGAGCGCGCTGCCCGCATCCCCGACCGCGACCAGGATCAAGCGCGGAAACGTCACGTCCAATTGCGAGAGCAACTGTAAGACGAAACCCGGCGCGCGCTCGACGGAGACCACGTGCCGGATGCTGGGGAGGCCGAACTGCCCGACAGCTCGCGCCAGTTCGTTCGTGAGGTTCGCATGCTGGCTGCCGTCGGCGATGATGCCGACCATCCCCGGCCGCATCAGCGGAAACGTTCCGACGTCGTCGGCGACCTGCTCGTAGTTCTCGCGCAGCCGATCGAGATCGCCGACCGTGACCGTCTCCAGGTTCCGGTAGATCTGCTTATCGAGCATCAACTCTTCGCGGCCTTGCGGCCAGATGCGCCACGAGTCGTTGTCGATCACGTCCGCGACGACCAGCGAACCCTTGCCGTCACCGCTCGCTAGCCGGCCGAATTCGATCTTGAGGTCGACGAGCAGCGTGTCGTGGCGGCGCCAGGCGTGAGCGAGAATCTCGTAGACGATCCGGGCCAGTTCGGTCATCGTCCCCAGTTCGGGCGGCGTCGCGATCCCGCGGCCGACGATCTCGTCGGGCTCGATGAGCGGATCGTGATTGGCATCGTCCTTGAGAAAGAACTCAACCAGGCGCGGCGCCAGCACGGCGCCGCGTTGAATGCCGGGCTTGCGCTTGACGAGCGAACCGGCGGCGACGCCGCGGACCACCACTTCTAGCGGGATCATCTGCGCGCGCCGGACCAGCATCTGATTGTCGTCGTCGTCTTCGCCGCCCGAGAGGTAGTGCGTCGGGACGCCGCACAGATTGAGCAGCCGAAAAACCCGCGCCGTCGTCTTGGCGGCGATCCGGCCCTTGCCCTCGATCGTGTCGCGGCGTTCGCCGTCGCGAGCGCTGATCGCATCGAGTTGCGAGACGATCAGGACGTCGGGCTGGCCGACGAGTTCGTGCAAGATCTTCGTCTTGCCGCGGGCGATTTCATGACCTTTTTGCATGTTCAGTGTGTCTCTTCGAGTGTCTCACGGATGCGCGCCGCCAAGCGCCGCGCGCGCACCGGCGCATCGCCGACGTGCGTCGAGGGATCGAGTTGGGCGCGCACTTCCGCCGGGTCGACGTAACGCGCGATGCGGTCGTCGTCCGCGAGCAAACGCGCCAGCGGGTTCGTTTCGCCGCGACCGAGCGCGGCATGGGCGGTCATCGCGCTCTCGCGGATCGCCTCGTGCAATTCCTGGCGATCGCCCCCCGCCTTCGCCGCTTCCATCAACACGGCTTCGGTGCCGGAAAAGGGCCCGTAGGTGCGCAGGTTCTCCGCGATCCGCCGTTCGTCGACGCGCAGCCCGTCGACGATTTTGCGAGCGAGCGAGAGGATCTCGTCCGTACAGAGGACCGCTTCGGGCAGAATCGTGCGGCGGTTCGCCGAGTCGTCGAGCGTCCGCTCGAGGTAGTTCGTGGCCGCGTTCTGCCAGGCCACGTCGGCATACGCGGGGAGCAGGCGCGCCAGCGAGTCGATGCGCTCGGAGAGGACCGGATTGCGTTTGAACGGCATCGCCGAGCTGCCGACTTGTTTGGCACCGAACGGCTCGAAGAGTTCGCCGAACCCGGGCGAACTCAGGATGCGCACGTCGGCCGCGAACTTCGAGAGCGAAGCACCCAGCCCGGCAAAGTGCGAGAGCAGAAGATAGTCGAACTTGCGCGGATAGGTCTGCGTCGCAACGTCGCGCGCCGTGAGATCGAAGGCCGCCAGCACGTCGCGTTCCTGGTCTTCCGGCGTGCGGTCCGTGCCCGCGAGCAGATGGCTGTACGACGCCGACGTGCCGACCGCGCCGCGGATGCCCTTCGCGGTTAGCGTCTCGCGCGCGTTGCGCAGCAGCGCACGGTCGATCAATAGGTCTTGCGCGTAGACGGCGAGGCGGTACCCCACCGTCGTCGGTTCGGCCGGCTGCAGATGCGTATAGCCCATGCAGATGAGATCCGCGTAGCGCTCGATCTGCACGGCGAACGCGGCCAGCACGCCGTCGAGCGCTTCGAGCAGCAGCGCGGTCGCGCGCCGCAAGCGAAAGATCTCGACCGTGTCTTCAACGTCCATGGAGGTCGCACCGAGGTGCAGCTTGCCGCCGCCGATCGTTGCCTGGCTCGCGAAGACGCGAATCTCGGCCATCAGGTCGTGACCGATCTCGCTCTCGATCGCCAGCGCCGCGTCGATATCGACCTCGCCGGCGTGGGCGCGCAGATCGTCGAGTTCAGCTTGGCTGATGAGTCCGCTGCGGCGCTGCGATTCCGCGAGCGCGACCCAAACGGCGCGCCAGAGCGTGCGGCGCTCGCGCTCGGAAAACAGTTCGCGGAGTTCGGTGCGCGCGTACCGCCAGGAGAACGGCGACGCATACGAGGTGTGGTTCATACGGCTCGCCGGAGCCCTTCGCGCAGCACGGACCGCGCGCCTCGACGACCGATATCGCAGAAAAAAACGGGCCGCCCGAAGGCGGCCCGCTCGCTTGGGAGAAACGCGCCGCGGCTAATAGCCGAGGGTGATCGGATCGTACGCCCCGATCAATTGCGGCGGCGTACCCGCCGCCCCATCGACCGCGACGACGGTCAGAAAGTAATCGTTCTTGGGAACATAGGGTTGCACATCGCTGGTGTCCGCCGCGTCGGCAGCATTGGCTTGCGCTGCCGACGGGACCGCCACCGCGGGAACCGCGCCGGCATAGAGCGACGCGGTCGGCGTCGTTGCCGCCGCCGTGGTTGCCACGTAGTATGCGACACCGGCCGATGCTGCGTATGCCGGAACGGTCAGCGCCGCCGTAGCCTTGTATGCGACCGACGCGGAGCTTGCGGCTGCGCCGATACCGGTCGTCGCATTGAACGATCCAAACGCCAGCGCCGCGTTCGCAGGCGACGCCGCGATGAAGAGTCCGCCTGGGCCGATCGGGGTCGAGAGATTGAGGGCCGGTGCCGCAGCGGTCACCAGCGACAGGGTACTCGCGGCCTTGGTCCCGGCAAGGACCACGGTCGTGCGAACGTTGGAAGCGGGCGTGAACGACGTAACTTGCGGGATGCCGCTGGCCGTCTTCAGTATCGTGCCGCTGCACGCCCCGTTGGCGACGTTCGCAGCGGAATGCACGTAGACCGTGAGGGAGTGCGCGACCGCTCCGGCCAGCGTCGTATAAAATGTGGAAACGGCCTTGTAGGCGGAATTTGCGACGACGATCGAGCCATCGACACAAAGATCGATCGCACCCGCATCGGGTGAACCGTTGACGAATCGAACCGCAGCGGTACCCGTCGAGTTCGACACGATGTTACCTTGGGCGCCGCCGGAACCGGTGAACGGACCGCCGGGCGGGAGTGCTGTCCCATTAGACCCCGCACATCCCGCAACCGACACGGCCATGACGCTCAGTGCGGCTACACGAGAGAACAAACTACGCATGAGGTGAGAACTCCTTACAAGTTCCGTGCGTTTGACAAGCGAGAACGCGGGTGTAGCTGACTCAGTTACCCCACGGCAGCCTCGACCTTAACCCCACGGGAAACTGAATCCTTTGCTCGGCTCGCTTACCGACCCGTGGTCACGCGTGCGGCGATTTCGGCGGTCAGCAGTTCGATCATCGCGCGGGGGTCGTCGATCCGGCCCGTCACGACGGCCTCGAACCCGCGCACCGCGGCCTCGAACCCGAAGCGAGCGCGCGCTGCCCCGATCCGCCGCGCAACGGGCTGCAGTTTCGCCACCCGCCAGCGGTGCCGGGGCTCGATCGACGCGCCGCCCCCGGGACGGGTCAGCTCCCAGATCAGACCGAGTTCGGTCGCGAGGGCGCTCGCCAGCGGAACCGCTGCGCCACGCGGATCGGCCGCGAACAGCTCGAACGCGATCGCAAGAGCATCGCCGGGGCGCCCCTCGACCAGCGCCTGAGCGTACTGCCACGCCTTGGGATCCTCGACGGCGAGGCTTTCGGCGACGAGCGCCTCGTAGCTGATCCGCTTTCCGGAGAGGGCCAGCTTTTCGAGGTCGTTCTTGATGGCGCCGAGGTCAGCGTCACTGGCCGCCAATTCGGCGATCGCGCGCTTCTCCGCCGTCGCGCCGAGCCGGACGAGCGTCTCCGTGACGAAGCGTTCCCGGACCTCGGCATTGGGGGTCGTGTCGATGCGCAGCGCTGCGCGGCCGGCGAGTTGTCCGAACGGTTCGGGCTTGGTCTTTTTCGCGGGCGGGAAGAGATCTTCGAGGACGAGCACGTTCCCGGGCGGGATCGCCTGGACCGCCGCCCACACGTCGCGGCGCGGCTGGGCGCGCAGGTGGTGGCAATCGCGCACGACCACGACGCGCCGTTCGGCCAGGAAAGGCATCGCGGCCATGGCGTCGGCGATCGCGCGGCCGAGCCCCTCGGTTTGCGGGCCGGGGATCGTGTCGAGATTGAGCGCGCGGACCTCGGACGGCAGCACTCGCTCGACGATCGCTTCAATCGCGCGCTGCGCGAGTAGCGCCTCCGTCCCTTCGATGACGACCAGTCCGTCGAGCTTGGGTTCCCGCGCGGCGAAGTCGTAGTACTTCACGACGCGAACGCGGGCAGCCGCGGCCGGTACGCGAGATCGGGGATCGATTCGAGGTAGGGCGGACGAGCGATGCCGTATTCGGTGATGATCGCCGTGATGAGCCGGCCCGGCGTCACGTCGAACGCGGGATTATAGACCGCGTCGTCCGGCGCGATCCGCACCTCGTCGGGCGAGCGCTCTTCGATCGGAATCTCATCGCCCGAGGCGATCGCGAAGTCGATCGTCGAGCGCGGCGCGGCGACGTAGAACGGGATCCCGTGATGCGCGGCGGCGATCGCGACGCCGTAGGTGCCGATCTTATTGGCCGTGTCGCCGTTGCGGGCGATGCGGTCGGCGCCGACGATGACCGCGCTGATGTTCTTGCGGGCCATGGCGAGCGCGGCCGCGCTGTCGACGAGCAGCGTCGCCGGAACGCCGGCTTCACGCAACTCGAACATCGTGAGGCGAGCGCCTTGCAAGAGCGGCCGCGTTTCATCCGCGAATACGTGGATCTGCTTGCCCGCGCGATGCGCCGCGATCAGACACCCCAGCGCCGTTCCCTCGCCGGCGGTTGCGATCGGTCCGGTGTTGCAGTGGGTGAGGACGTTCGCTCGTGCGGGAAAGAGTTCGCTCGCCGCGCGGGCGATGCGCGCGTCGATATCGCGCTGCTCGTCGTGGATCAGCTTTGCTTCGGCACGGTAGTCGCGATCGGCCCGTGCGAGCACGCGATCGACCGCCCAGGCCAAATTGACGGCCGTCGGCCGCGCTTCACGAATCTGCTGCGCCGCAGCGGCGAACGCGTCGCCGGCATGCACGTTCGCCGCGAGCGCCACGCCATAGGCGCCGAACACGCCGATTGCCGGTGCGCCGCGAACGGCGAGCGTGCGGATCGCCTCGACCACCTCACCGACCGTCGTTGCCCGCAGGCGCCGCACCTCGTGCGGCAACGCGCGTTGATCGAGGTAGCCGACGGCGTCGCCGTCATCCCAAACGGATTCCACGCAGGCTGCTTCAGCAGGCTACGTGGGGATTCCGCGCGAGCGTGAGATTCTTAGGCGCGAACGGCTTGCTGCGAGGTGTAGCAGTCGCGGCAATACACCGGTCGATCGCCTCGCGGTTTGAACGGAACGGTGGTCTGGGTGCCGCACGCGGCGCAGGTCGCGTCGAACACATCGCGCGGACCGGTGCTGAATCCGCCGCCCGGACGCTGCGCCTTGCGCACGGTGCGGCAATCGCGACACCGCTGCGGCTCGTTTTCAAACCCTTTTTCCAGGTAGAACTGCTGGTCGCGCACCGTGAAATCGAAGCTGTTCCCGCAGTCCTTGCAAATCAGAACTTTATTTTCCAACGAATCTCGGCCGGGACAGGCCCGGCACTCCCCCCGATGTGAATGCGGAATCGGCAACGTCCCTCTAAGGGCGCCGTGCGCAAGAGTATAGGCCAGACCACGAAAGCTGGCAAGCGAGCCCCGCCCGAGGCCGGCCGCGTCGCGGGGCGCCCGGCCCCCGGCCGGTCCACGCCGCGGCTAAGGGCAGCCCGATGGTCAGCGGAAGCCGACGCGCGTCTTCTTCTCCTTCGGTTCGCCCTCGATCAACGCGACGGTCGCCGCGGCCACGGCCGCTTCGTAGCCTTTGTCGTGGCGCGCCGGATCGGCCCGTTCCTCGGCTTGTGCGAGACTTTCGGTGGTGAGGATGCCGAAGCCGATCGGGATGCCGGTCGTCAGTTGCACCGTCATGATGCCGCGCGAACATTCCCCGGCGACGAAATCGAAGTGCGGGGTATCGCCGCGGATCACGACCCCGAGCGCGACGACCCCATCGAACTCGCCCCCGACGATCAGCCGGCGCGCGGCGAGCGGGATCTCGAAACAGCCGGGAACCTCGACGACGGTGATGTCTTCGGCAGCGACGCCGCAATCGCGCAGTCCGCGCCGCGCGCCGTCCTCGAGCCACGCGGCGAGCTGGGCGTAAAAGCGTGCGACGACGATCGCAAAGCGCTTACCGGCGGCATCCGGTAAACTGGCGCTCTTGGGTTCGGTTTTCACGCGCTACTCCGCCGCGACGGCTTGCGGCACGGCGAACATGTGGCCCATTTTGTCGCGTTTGGTATCCAGGTATTGCGCGTTGTACGGCGTCGGGTCCATCTGGATGGGCACGCGGCTCGCGATCGTGAGCCCGAAGCCTTCCAGACCGGCGATTTTCGTCGGGTTGTTGGTCAGCAAGCGCATCTCGCGCACACCCAAGTCGACGAGAATCTGCGAGCCTAGCCCGTAGTCGCGTTTATCGGCCGGCAAGCCGAGCTGCAGATTGGCTTCGACCGTATCCGCGCCGGCGTCTTGCAACGCGTAGGCGCGCAGTTTGTTGGCCAGGCCGATCCCGCGGCCTTCTTGATGCAGATACAGGAAGACGCCGCGCCCTTCGCGCGCGATCGCTCCGAGCGCGGCGTCGCGTTGCGGTCCGCAATCGCAGCGCATCGAGTATAGAGCGTCGCCGGTGAGACACTCGCTGTGCACGCGAACGAGGATGTTCTTCCCGTCGCCGATCTCGCCCATCACGAGCGCGAGATGTGCGACGTCGTCGACGTCGGAGCTGTACGCGACGCCGCGAAACTCGCCGAACTGCGTCGGGAGATTGAACGCCGCGATCCGGTGCACGAGTTTCTCGTGGCGCATGCGGTACGCGATGAGATCCTTGACGGTGATGAGTTTGAGATCGTGTTTGGCGGCGTAGTCACGCAGTCGCGGCAGGCGCATCATCGTGCCGTCCTCGTCCATGATCTCGCAGATCACGCCCGCGGGGTACCGTCCCGCCATCCGCGCGAGATCGACCGACGCTTCGGTCTGTCCCGCGCGCACGAGCACGCCGCCGCTGCGCGCGCGCAGTGGAAACGTATGTCCCGGCCGGAGAAAATCGGCCGGACCGGTCGTGGGATCGACCAGCGCGAGGATCGTGTTTGCGCGATCTTGCGCCGAGATGCCGGTCGTGACCCGGCCGCGCGCTTCGACGGAAACGGTGAACGCCGTGCCCAGCGGCGTTGTGTTTTCGACGACCATCGGCGGAATCTGGAGTTTGTCGAGCCGCTCGCCGGTGAGCGCGACGCAGATCAACCCCCCGGCCTCCTTGCGCATGAAGTTGATGGCTTCCGGCGTGACGCAGTCGGCCGCCATCACGAGGTCGCCTTCGTTTTCGCGATCCTCGTCGTCGAGTACGACGATCATCTTGCCCGCCCGGATATCGGCCAGCGCCGACTCGATGGTGTCCATCCGCCGCCGCTCGGGATCGAGCCGCGCCGCGAGTTGTGGCAGCGCCGTCGAGAGCGCCTGAATCGAGCGGTACGACGGCGTGCGCCGGCCCGACCGCAGGTACGAAATCGCCCCTTCCGTCAGCCCCGACCGCAGCGCGAGTTCCGCCGCCGACAGCCCGGTCTCGAGCATCGCCGCATTCAAATCCTGAGCAAAACTATCCACCCCCCTAGGGTAGGTACGAGAGTTAACAGTTGTCAAGTCTATATACTTGACGCAACTGGGTCCTCGGCGAGCCTTTTGGGGCGGCTAGGCTGCGAACTTCGCCTCGGCGAACGTGTTTCGACCCGCCCGGAAACCGGCTCGTCATGCGGTGGCTATCTGGAGGCAATCCCGATGTCTTTGAATCGAACGGTGAAAGACGAAGATATCCTCAACGGGTTTGCCTCCCTGCACCAAGCCATGGCCACTGGATTCGACCACGTCCGGGCAGAGATGAGGGCCGGATTCGATCAGGTTTGGGCCGAGTTCGGCCAAGTTCGGGTCGAGCTGCATGCTGGGTTCGCTCACGTCAACGCGGAGATTCTCGATGTTCGCAACGACGTTGCACGCCTCGAGCAGCGGATGTTGCGGCGCTTCGACGATATCGACGAGCGCCTCGACCGGCACGAGACGCGAATTTCGGCCCTCGAGAACCGGGCGTCAACCCGGTAGCGAGCGGGAAACGCGGCTCAGGAAGCCTGCAACGCGGTGCGCAACGCGCGTGGGATCCGGGTGGCTTTCAGGGTAGTGGCGTCGAGCGCGGCGAGGACCAGACGAACGTCGACGAGCCTGGCTCCGTCGGTCGCGCGTTCGATCGGGATCGTGAAGTGGAGCGCTGAGCCGCCGAGCTTCGTGAGTTCGTAGCGCGTCGCGATCTCGTCGTCGAGTCGCGCGGGCGCGCGGTAACGGGCGTCCAGATGGATGCGCGCCAGCCAAATCCCGTGCTCGGCCGCGAGCACATCGTATGTGAAACCGTGAGCCCGGAAAAACTCGGCCTCGGCGCCTTCCGTAAAGCGCAAGTAGGCGCCGTAATAGACGATGTTCATCCGATCGAACGTCGTGCCAGCGCACGCGCTCGACGACCGTCGGTCCGATCGTCAAATCTCGAAAGCCCAGGCAAGCTCATCCGAGCTGGCGCCGCCGTTCACATAGGCCGAGGCCGCGCTGTAGGCATAGCGCGCGATCGGATCGATTTCGAGCGTGACTCGATCGCCGGCTTCCTTCGTGCCCAGCGTCGTACGCCGGGCGGATTCCGGAATGAGCGCGACCGTGAAGCGGCCGGCGGCGGTCGAGGCGACCGTGAGCGAAACGCCGTCGACGCTGACATAGCCTTTCTCGACGATGAAGGCCGCGATCTCGGGCGGCGTCGCGATCGCCAGCAGATAGCCCTGGCCCTCGGGTTCTTTGGCCAGGATCGAGGCGTGCGCGTCGACATGGCCGTACACGAAGTGCCCGCCGATCCGGTCACCGACCCGCAGCGAGAGTTCGACGTTGACGGGATCGTTGGGGAGCATGCGATCGAACGCCGCGCGGCGGATCGTCTCCGGGACAACGTCGAAATGCATTGTCTGAGCGTTGGCCGCCGTCACGGTGAGACACACCCCGTTGATCGAGACCGAATCCTTGATCTCGACGCCGTCGGCGATGGCCTCGGGGGCGTGGACCGTGAGCGTGATACCGCGCGCGGCATCGCCTTCGATTGCTACGATGCGCCCGAGGTGCGCGATCAGACCGCTGAACATGAATCGATTCGTCCCGAGAGCATGAGGTCGTCGTCGAGCCGTTCGACCCGGTCGAACCGCCACCCGTTGCCGAGTGCGGAAAGATCGGCCCCGGCGAGCACCGGCACGGCCGTGGGCGACTGCAGGAAGCGCGGCGCGACGAGCCAGATCGCGCGCTGCACGAGCCTATCACGAATCAGCCGGCCGGCCAGCGTCGGCCCGCCCTCGCAGAGGATCGTGTCGATCCCGCGTGCGCGCACGGCCTCGAGCGCGGCCGTGAGGTCGAGTTGAGTCGCCGCGGCAGCCCCCACGTAGACAACGTCGGCCAGCGGTTCGAGCGCGGCGAAGCGTTCGCGCGCGCCGGCCGGCGCAAGCACCATCGTGGGGGCATAGGCCTCGGACGGGGCATCGACCGGTGCGACGAGCACGCGCGCCGAGCCGGGGATCGGTTCCGTCTCGCAGACGACGATGCGGCGGTAGGGCTTGTGGCGAACCGCGTGCGGGCGGACGGTGAGCAGCGGATCGTCGATCCGAACCGTCCCCGCCCCGACCATGACCGCGTCGTGCGCCGCGCGCTGATCGCGCACGAACGCGCGCGCCGCCTCGCCCGTAAGCCACTCGGCGCGGCCGGGCTGCGCGGCGATCGCGCCGTCGAGCGACATCGCCATCTTGAGCGTGACGAACGGCCGCGCGCGCTGCGAGATCGTATAGGTGAAGCGTTCGATCAGCGCGCGCGCCGCGGCCGAGTCCACCAACTCGACCTCCAGGCCGGCGTCGCGCAGCCGGGCGATGCCTGCGGCGGCGGTCGCCGGGTTCGGATCGAGCGCGCCGACGACCACACGCGCGAGGCCGGCCGCGATGAGCGCTTCGCTGCACGGCGGCGTGCGGCCGTGGTGATTGCACGGTTCGAGCGAGACGTACGCGGTCGCGCCGCGCACGTCGGCACCGGCGGCGCGGGCGGCCGCGAGCGCCTCGACTTCCGCGTGCGCCTGACCGCGGCGATGATGCCAGCCCTCGCCGAGGGTCACGCCGTCGCGCACGATGACCGCGCCGACGGGCGGATTCGGGGCCGCGTCGGCAACGGCGCGCGCGGCGAGTTCGCACGCGCGCGCGAGATACACCGCGTCGGCGTTCAGACGACCTGCACGCCCTTCCAGAACGCGACATAGCCCTTGATCTGCTTCGCCGCGTCTTTGGGCTCGGGATAATACCAGGCGGCGTCGGGATTCTGTTTGCCGCCGGCCTCGATCGTGTAGTAGCTCGCGGTGCCCTTCCAAGGACACTCGGAATGCGTGGCCGAGGGTTTGAAATGCTCGCCCACGATCGCGTCGGGCGGAAAATAGTGATTCCCCTCGACGACTTCGGTGTGGTCGCTTTGGGCAAGGACCGTGCCGTTCCAGATGGCTTTCACGCTTGGAACAACCCGCGAACGGAGGGCCCGGTTTCCCCGGGCCGGCCGCGTTCGCGCGTCGGGCGTTCTCGCGAGGACGGCGATCGAACGGACCTCCACGCCCGCGCTGCGCAGCGTGAGCACGGCATCCCGCAGGGTCGCGCCCGTGGTACATACGTCGTCGACGAGAATCGCGGCGGCGGGCAGCACCGCGCCGCAGCGCAGACCGAATCGCGCCCGTGCGTCCAAGCGTTCGGAGCGCCGCAGCCCTTGCTGGGCAAGACCGCGCTTGACGAGCACGTCGGCGAGCGCGAGCCCGCTGAGTGCGGCGGCGCGCCGTGCAAGTTCACGCCCTTGATCGAACCCGCGCGCGCGCCGGCGTGCTCCCGAGGTCGGAACCGGGACGAGCGCCGCACCTGTGCCGGCGAGTTCGTGCGCGAGCAGCGGCGCCAACGCGTCGAGCTGATCGCGTTCACCGCGCTTGAGCGCGACGATCGCCTCACGCAACGGCCCCGCATAGGGGCCCGCCGCGCGCGCCGGAATCCCGGCTACGGTGAAGCACTGCGCCTCGCCGGCGCCGGGCGAGCAGCCGACGCAGAGCGCGAGGCTGCCGCGCCCGCAGGCGATGCACGAGACGGGGAAGAGCCAGGCGCGCAAAGACGACCACACGCCCGGCGATCACACGGCGGCGGCGGCTCGCTAGTCCCGGGGAACGAAGCGCGCGAAAAAGGGACGATTGGCGGCCACGAAACGGTAGCCGCGCTCTTCGAGCGCCAGGAGCGGGGGCCAGGCCTCCGCCGCGCGCGCCGCCACCGCGAGCGGATGCTGCATCGCGATCAGCACGGCGTTGACCGCGCGCGCGCCCGACAACGGCCGCGTCCTCGCGCTCGCGACTTGCACGCTGTGCGCGCAGTCCGCGCGTGTCAGACCAAGTTCGGCGAGCCGCTCATCGGGCAGCGCTTGAAACGCAACAACGTCCCAGCCCGAAAGCCGCGCGCCGGCGTAGCGGGCGAGGCGGCCGCACATCCCGCACTCGCCGTCGTAGATCAGTCGGCGGGTGTCGGCGTCTCGCGCTGCGACCACCAATGGGCAAAATCCGGCGCGATCATCGGCTGTGCGATGACGTAGCCCTGAACCTCGCTGATGCCGTGTTCGACGAGCCAGCGCGATTGTTCGGCCGTCTCGATGCCGTCGGCCGCGACGACGATGTCGAACGCCGACGCGAGCGAGATCGCAGCGACGGCGAGCCGCTCGGCCAACTCGTCACCCGTCCCGACATGGGCGGAGATCGAGCGAGCGAGCTTGATGAAGTCGATCGGCACCGTGGCGAGCATGCTCAACGAGGTACTGCCGGCTCCGAATCCGTCGAGTCCGCGCCGCACGCCGAGCCGGCCGAGATCGTGGAAGAACTGTCGGGTCGCATCGATCGATCCGAGCGCCGCCGCTTCGGTCATCTCGATGCGCAGGCGACTCGGATCGAGCTTCTCCTCTCGGGCAAGCCGGCGCAGCTCATCCACGATCGCCGGATCCGGCGCGCTCACGTTCACGTTGACCAGCGGTTCGAGGCCCTCTTCGGCCCACGCGGCCATCGAACGCAACGCGTTGCCGACCACCCAGCAGTCGAGCAACGACGAGAGCCGCATCGTCTCGGCCATCGCGAAGAACGACCGCGGCGAGAGCAATCCGCGCGAGGGATGGATCCAGCGCACCAGCGCCTCGGCCGCCACGACACGCGCGTCGCGCGCGGCGACGACGGGTTGAAAGCACAGCAGAAAGTCCCTGGCGATATCGGCGGACCGCAGCCGGTCGCGCAGATCGCGCCGGATCCGCAGTTCGCTGGCCACGTTCTCGCCGAACAGCCGAATCGAGCCGCGGCCTTCGCGCTTGGCCTGGTACATCGCGGCATCGGCGTTGCCGAGCAGCAACTGCGCCGAATCGCCGTCCTCGGGGAAGAGCGCGATGCCGATGCTCGCCGAGATGCACATCGGCATGCCGTCGACATCCATCGGCTCGGCAAGACGTTTCGAAAGCCGCTCGGCCGCCGTCAGAACCTCGTCCAAAGTCGACACGTTGGGCAGCACGGCTGCGAACTCGTCGCCACCGAGGCGGCCGATGAGTTCATCGCGCCGCAGCGTCGCTTGCAGCCGGCGCGCGACCTCGATCAGCGTTACGTCGCCGACCGCATGGCCGTACTGATCGTTGATGCCCTTGAAACCGTCGAGGTCGACGTAGAGGACCGCGACGCGCGCATCATGCCGCGCGGCGGAGTAGAGGGCTTCCTCGAGCCGGCCGAAGGTCGCATCGCGATTGGGCAGCCGCGTGAGCGGATCGCGATAGAGCGTCTCGGCGGCCTGAAGCGCCTGGCGTTCGAGGACGCGTGCCAGCACGTCGGCCGCGACCCGCCCGAAGCTGACCGCCTCATCGGGAAACTCCACGTCGCCCGAGAGCGCAAGCGCGCACCAGCCATCACGCGTCTCGATCGGGATGCACAGCACGGTGCGCCCGGGCCAAGCCGCCTCGCCGACGACGATCGTGCACCCGGCGATGGCTCGCCGGGCAAACTGGGCATGCTCCGCGAGCACGGCGGCACGCAGTTCGTCCGCCAGCGCGGTCGCATCGAGCGCGACCCGGTCGCCGTCGCTGCGCTCGAAACTCGCGCAACTGGCGCCGGTGGTAGCGAGCGTTTCCCGCAAGATCGCGGAGAGATGCGCCTCTCGCGGCCAGCGGGTCTCGGCCGCCAGGCGCACGAGGGCAGACGCATGCGCGGTATCCATCATACCGGCACAGAGGGCACTTACCATCTTGGAACGTTCGTTCGACAACCCCTCGACGCCTCGCTCGATGCGCTAAGCAAGCTAGAAAGCGATCGGCTCGTTGGCCACGATCGCCCCGTCAAGGGTGACCTCAGGCGGCACGTCGTAGCCCGCGCCCACGATCGTGTCGCGGAGCCGGGCCCGTTCGCCAATTTTGGCCTCGTCCCAAATAATTGTTCGGTCTATACGGACATCATCACCAATTCGTACGCCGTCACCGACTACGCTGGGGCCAATTATTCGGACCCGCTTGCCCAGGATCGCGCCCGCTCCGATCCGGACGTCGCCGTCGATATGGACATCGTCGCCCAGTTCGGCGTCGGGGGCGATCCCGCGCGCCCGGGCGCCGCGCAGCGCCACCCGGCCGGCAAGCGCATCGGCCGTGGCCCGCCGGTACTCGGCCGGCGTGCCGATGTCGCACCAGTACGCCCCGGGCAGCCGGAGGCCGAAAAACGCGGCGTTCTCGGCCCGCAGCGCCGGGAACACCTGTCTGCCGAAATCGTAGAATACGTTGGCCGGAATATGCTCGAAAATGGCCGGGTCGAAAGCGTAGATCCCGGTGTTCACCAGGTGCGATTTTTCGGTGCCGAGCGGCGGCTTCTCCTGAAACTCGATGATGCGCCCGTCCTCGGCCGTTACCACCACGCCGTACTGCTCGACCTCATCGGCCTCGACGAGTCCGATCGTCGCCAGGGCGTTCGACTTGCGATGGAATGCCACGAGCGCATCGAGATTCGCATCGGTGAGATCGTCGCAGCCGACCACGACGAACGGCTCCCGGAAGAACGACTCGAGCGGCTTGAGGGCGCCGGCGCTGCCCATCAGGCGCGGTTCATCCAAGTAGTGGAGCGTGACGCCGTACTCGGAGCCGTCGCCGAACCGGGCCTTGATGCGATCCGCCAGATAGTGGACGTTGATCGCGATCTCGTCGTAGCCGAACGACTTCAACCACCGGATGACGTGCGCAGTCATCGGCTCGCCGGCAACGGGGACGAGCGGCTTGGGGACCTCTTTGGTGAGCGGGTAGAGCCGGGTACTCATCCCGCCGGCCAGGATCATCGCACGCATGTCAGTGTGACCGTTCTTCCAATCTCAGACGAAGGATCTCGATTGCTTCGGCGACCGCGAAGCGTGGGAGCGCGAGCTGGCGCCGCCAGCGCGCCGGTTCGCGAATCAGCCGGTAGGCCCACTCGAGCCCAGCCTGCTGAAAAATTCCGGGCGCGCGCTGCGTCTTGCCCGCCAAAACGTCGAGCACGCCGCCGATCCCGATGCCCACGCCGCAGCCTGCCGCCGCGCCGTAGCCTGCAATCCACTTCTCTTGCTTTGAGAAGCCAAGCCCTGCGAGCAGCACGTTTGCGCCGCTTGCCTCGATAACCCGAGCAATTGCCGGACTCTCTTCGGGGCGAAAGTAGCCGTTGCGCGTCCCGGCGATCCGTACGCCGGGGAAACGGTCCGCGAGGGTCTGCGCCGCGCGCTCGGCGACCCCTTGCGCGCCGCCCAGCAAGAAGAGCCGCAGATCGCCCTCGCGCGCGGAGCGTTCGGCGAGCAGATCGACGAGCATGACGCCCGTGACGCGTCCGCGCAGCGGACCGCCCCGGGCGCGTGAAGCCAGCAGGAGACCGATCGAATCGCAGGTCGAGAGATCGGCCGCGTTGACCAATGCGCGAAAGGCCGGGTCGCGCTGCGCGGCCATCACCATCTCCACGCCCAGCGTCACCACCAGCGCGCCGCGCTGGGCGTGAGCGAGCGCAACGACGCGCGCGACGGCTTCTTCGCGGCTGACCGCGTCGACGCGGCAGCCGAGAATATCGATCGCGGGCAAGGTTAGGAACGGACGAGCTGACGGTAGGGCGCGAGCAGCGGCGTGAGTTCGGCTGCCAGCGCGGCGGGCATCGCGCCGAGCGGCGAGCGGCACGGGCCGGCCTTGAAGCCGAGCTGGTTCATCGCCCACTTGATCGGGATCGGCGACGAGGTGGCGAAGATCGCGCTGAACAGCGGCTGCAGCTCGCGATGGATGGCGCCCGCCGTCGCAACGTCGCCGCCCACGAACGCCTCGAGCAACGCGCGCAGCCGGTCGCCGCAGACATGCCCCGCGACGCTGACGACGCCGTGCGCACCGAGCGCGAGCGCGGGCAAGAAGAAGTAATCGTCGCCGCACCAGATCGTGAAATCCTCGCGCGGGTTCTCGCGGATGAGCGTCGAGAACTGGTTGGCGTCGCCGGTCGACTCCTTGAGCCCGACGATGTTGGGATGACGGCGCGCGAGTTCGTGGACGGTCGCCGGCAGCAGGTTCTGGCCCGTGCGGCTGGGGACGTTGTAGAGCACGACCGGCAGCGATGAGGCCTCCGCAATCGCGCCGAAATGGATCAGCATCCCGTCCTGGGTCGGCTTGTTGTACGACGGGACGGTCGCCAAGATCGCATCGACGCCGGTGGCCGCGGCACGTTTGGTGAGCGCGACCGAGTGGCGCGTATTGTTGTCGCAGGTCCCGGCGATCACCGTGCCGCGCGCGCCGAGCCGTCCTTTGACCGCCCGGAAAAGCGCCAGCTTTTCTTCGTCGTCGAGCGCGGGTGACTCGCCGGTCGTGCCGCTCACGACGACGCCGTCGTGACCGTGCGCGATCAGATGATCCGCGACGCGCGCGGCCTCGTCGAGATCAACGTCCCCGGCCGCATCGAACGGCGTGATCATCGCGGTAAGGACGCGGCCGAGCGACTTCACGCGATCGTCGCCCCCGGGCCGAGCCGGAAGAAGTCGTGCAACGCCTGTTCCGCTTTCACCGTATCCTCCTCGGGGACGAGAATCGAGATGGTGATGTTCGAGTCGGTCGAGTGGATGATCTCCACGCCCGCTTCCGTCAGCGCGCGCACGACCCGGTACATGACGCCCGGCGTGCCGCGCATCCCGGCGCCGACGATCGAGAGCTTGGCGCAGTGCGGCCGCACGCGCAGCGCCAGATTCAAATCGGAAAGCTCGCTGCGCACGCCCTCGATCGTGTCCAGATCGCAGACGAAGAACACGCCCGCGTTGTTGACGTTGATCATGTCGATCGAGATGCCGCGAGCGGCCAAGCGCTGGAAGATCAGCAGATCGATGTCGGCCCGGTGCTGAACGTCCTCGCCCTGGATGATGCGCACGAACATGATGTCGCGCAGCGAGGTGATCCCGGTAACCGGATGTTCGCGATCGATCGGGGCGCCGTCGTCGACCAGCGTGCCGACGTTCGAGCGCAGGCCCTTGACGTAATACGGGGTGCTGGTGTCGTGCGCGAGCGTGGCGGCCTTGTGGTGCATGACTTTCGCGCCGTTGCCGGCCAGTTCGACCATCTCGGCGTAATCGACCCGGTCTACCGTGCGCGCGCCCGCGATGCGCTTGGGGTCACCCGTCATGACGCCCGAAACGTCGGTGTAGATGTCGACCGCGGCCCCGAGCGCGTTGCCCAGCGCCAGCGCCGTGAGATCGCTCCCGCCGCGGCCGAGCGTCGTGGTCGCACCGCCGTCGGAGACCCCTTGAAACCCGGTGACGACCGGGATGATGCCGCGTTCGAGCGCGTGCGTGATATGCCGCGCATCGACGTGCAGAATCGACGCGTCGCACCAGCGTTCGTCGGTGTGCACGCCGGCCTGCGCACCGGTCATCGCCTGCGCGGGGGCGCCCAGCGAGACGAGCAGTTCGGCGAAGACCGCACACGCGATCGCTTCACCGCAGGCGAGCAAGAGATCGCGGTTGGGTCCGCTCTGGACCGGCGCGATCAACGCGGCGAGCGTATCGGTCGCGTACGGTTCGGGGGCGCGCCCGATCGCCGAACACACGACGACGGCGGCCTTGCCGGCGTTGCGCACCGCCAGCACGCGCGACGCGGCGATCTCGCGCAATTCCGGCGTGGCAAGCGACGAACCGCCGAACTTCAGCACGACGATGGTTTGGGTAGCGGCGTTCACGGTGATACTCCGGTAAAGCGTCCTTGCGCGACGAGTGTTTCGAGAATCTGCACGCCGTTGGTGGCGGCGCCCTTGCGAAGCTGGTCGCCGACGATCCACATCTGCCAATGCGTGGCCGAATCAGCCTCCGGCCGCAGGCGCGCGACGTGCACGAGATCCGTGCCTTCAACGTCGCGCGGCGTCACGATGCCGTGCGGGTGGTACACAACCCCCGGTGCCTTCGCGAAAGCGGCGCCTAGTTCAGCGAGGCTCGTCGCGCGTTTGGTCTCGAAGAACACCGCCTCGCTGTGGGCCTGGCGGACCGGCACGCGCACGGTGGTCGCCGCCACATGGAGGTCGGGACGATCGAGCATCTTGCGCGTCTCGGCGATGACCTTCTCCTCTTCGCCCGTGTCCCCGCTCCCGGCGAACGAACCGACTTGCGGCACGACGTTACGGAAAATCGGCGCGGCAAAGGTGCTGGTCGCCGGAGCAGGTTTGCCGTGCAGGGCCGCATCTTCTTCGGCGGCCAGCGTCTCGAGACCGGCCCGGCCAGCCCCGCTCACCGCCTGGTATGTCGCGACGCGCACGCTGGCCAGACCCACGGCGCGTTCGATCGGTGCGAGCGCGACGCACAGGACGATCGCCGTGCAGTTCCCGACCGGGAAGATCCGGTCGCCGGGCCGGATCGCGTGCGGATTGACTTCGGGGACGACCAGCGGCACGCGCGGATCGAGCCGGAACGTCGAGGAGTTGTCGATGACGACGATCCCGGCATCCGCCAGCGCCTGCGCCATCTCGGCGCTCGCGTCATCCGACGACGCGAAGAACACGACATCCGGCCGGTCCGCGAGCAATTGCTCCGTGCTGGCCGCCGTGATCGGAACCGTCGCCCCGCGAAATGCGATCCCTTCGGCGCGATCGCGCGACGCGTACGCGAGCAACTGCTCGACGGCGACGTCGCGTTCGTCGAGCACCGTGAGGATCGTTTGGCCGACGACGCCGGTCGCGCCGACGATCGCGAGCTTCACGCGGGCGCCCCGGCCAGGAGCAGCGCATCCAAGCCGGTGACGAGTCCCGTATGCGCGCGAACGTTGCGGACCGCCAGCAGGATCCCACCGGCGAACGAGTCGCGCGAGGTCGAGTCGTGCCGGATCGTCAGCGTCTCGCCGGGGCCGCCGAAGATCGTTTCTTGATGGGCGACGAAGCCGGGCAGCCGCACGCTATGGATCGGGACGTGCGCCGGGCCGCCGGCCTGGGTGATCCGCTGCGCGGTCATCCGCGCGGTGCCGCTCGGGGCGTCGAGCTTCGTCTCATGGTGTAATTCGATGATCTCCACATGGGGGAGAAAGCGGGCGGCTTCGGCGGCGAAGTGCATCATCAACACGGCGCCGAGCGAGAAATTCGGCACCCGGATCGCCCCGATGCCGGCGTCGTCGACGGCCGTTGCGAAGGCGATCCAATCGTCATCCGTCCAGCCGCTCACGCCGATGACCGGCGAGACACCCGCCGCCAGCGCCCCGCGCGCGACGTCGTGCGAGATCGGGCAGACCGTCGCGTCCACGACAACGTCCATCGGGACGCGATAGAACGCGTCGAGATCGTCGAAGACCGGAAACGCGGCGCCGTAGTCCCCGACCCGCTCGAATCCGGCCACCAGCTCCAAATCGGGGGCAGCCGAAACGGCCTGGACAGCAACGCTGCCCAGGCGCCCGAAAGCGCCGGCTACACCGACGCGTGTCCTCGCCGATGCGACTGCTCGTGTCATCCTGAGCCTAAGCCTGTCCTGAACCTGTCCTTAGCCTGTCGAGGGGAAGGGGCTACACGCGTTCCAGGGGCGCGTACTTGAGCATCACCATCTTCTCGCCGACGTTCGGGAAGTTGATGGTGAGCAGACCGTCACCGCCCGCGCCGACCGAGTTGACCACCGTGCCCTCACCCCATTTGGGATGCCGCACTTTGTCGCCGGCCTGCAGATCGAGTCCGATACCCGCGCCAGCGTTCTCGTGAATCGCGACCTCGCGCCAGCGACCGCCTGCCGGGCGCTGCCCGGCGCCGACGCCGCCGATCACTTCGACCGACGGCATCTCGTCGATGAAGCGCGATTTGGGATGCGAGAACGTGTTGCCGTAGAGCGTACGCCGGCCCGCGAACGAGAGGAAGAGCCGGTCCATCGCGCGCGTCACGCCGACGTAGGCGAGGCGGCGCTCTTCTTCGAGTTCGGTCATGTCCGTGAGCGCCCGCGTGTGCGGGAAGACGCCCTCTTCGAGGCCGGTCAGGAAAACGTGCGGGTATTCGAGGCCCTTGGCCGCGTGCATCGTCATCAGCGTGACGAACGAGGCATCGGCGTCGAGCGTATCGAGATCGCTGATGAGCGCGATATTGGCGAGGAAGTCTTCGAGCGTGCCGCCCGTCTCTTTGTTCTGCTCGAACTCTTTGGCGACGCCGACGAGTTCTTGCAGATTCTCCAGGCGCGATTTCCCTTCGGGCGTTTCGTCGGCTTGCAGCTCGCGCAGGTAGCCGGATTCTTCCATCACGGCGACCAGCAGTTCGGCCATCGAGAACGTCTCCGCCTTGGTACGCAGATCGGTGATCAGCTCGGCGAAGCGCTCGAGTTCGCGCTGCTTCTTGGGCACCGCGCGCTTGAGCAGATTCGAATCGAACACGGCCTGGCCGACCGAGACGTTGGCCGCGTTCGCCGCTTCGAGCAGCGACGCGAGCGTCTGTTGGCCGATCGAACGGCGCGGCACGTTGACGATGCGCCGGAAGGCGACCGCATCGGCCGGGTTCGTGATGTAGCGCAGGTACGAGAGCATGTCTTTGATCTCGGTGCGCGCGTAGAAGCCGACGCCGCCGACGACCCGGTAGGGAATCCCCTCGGCCAGGAAGCCCTCTTCGAATACGCGCGACTGCGCGTTGGTGCGATAGAGCACGATGAAGTCGCGATAGGCCGCGCCCTCGCGCACGAGTTCTTTGACTTTCTCGAGCACGTAGCGAACTTCGGCGCGTTCGGACTCGGCGTGGAACGCCGTGATCGGCTCGCCCGGGCCGCGCTTGGTGAAGAGCTTCTTGGGATGGCGCGTCGCGTTGTTCTCGACGAGTTCGTTTGCCGCGGTGAGGATCGTCTGCGTCGAGCGGTAGTTCTGCTCGAGTTTGAACACCTTCGCCCCGGGGAAATCTTCCTCGAAGCGCAGGATCATCTTATAGTCCGAGCCACGCCACGAGTAGATCGACTGATCGTCGTCACCGACGACGGTCAGGTTCTTGTGCTCGTCGGCGAGCAGCGAGACGAGTTTATACTGGGCGAAGTTGACGTCTTGGTATTCGTCGACGAGCACGTAGCGGAACTTCGACTGATAGCGCACGCGCGTTTCGTCGTCGGTTTCGAGCAATTCGATCGTGCGGCCGATCAGATCGTCGAAGTCGAGGCCGTTCGATTCTTTCAGGCGGCGTTCGTACTCGCGGTAGACGTGCGCGTAGCGTTCGCCGATGAACGAGGCGTTCTGCGCCTCGTACTGCTCGGGCGACCAGAGGTTGTTCTTGGCCTTCGAGATCTCGGCAAGCGCTGCGCCCGGGGCGATCTGGCGTTCGTCGTAATCGAGGTCGTGCAGAATCTCGCGCACGATGGCGCGCTGATCGGTGTCGTCCATGATCGCGAAATTGGACGCGATCCCGATCTTGCGACCGTCGCGGCGCAGAATGCGCACGCACATGGAATGAAACGTGCCCACCCACAGGTCGCGCGCCACGGCACCGACCATGCGTTCCAGGCGCGATTTCATCTCGCCGGCCGCTTTATTCGTGAAGGTTACCGCGAGAATCCGATCCGGAAAGACCTTCTTCTCGTTGAGCAGATACGCGATCCGATGGGTGAGGACGCGCGTCTTGCCTGAACCGGCACCGGCGAAGATGAGCACGGGGCCATCGGTCTGTTCGACCGCGGCTTGTTGTACGTTGTTTAGGACTTCCGACTCGACAAGCATCGACTAGTTAATTCGTCGTTAATGGCTATTTGGCCTATGCGAGGCGGCGCCTCAGCGTAATCGGGTCGCGCGCGGCACCGGCCATGGCATAACCTGCCAGCAAGGAGGCGACGGTAGACTCCGCCCCCATGTTGCGATTGGGGCCGTGGGCATCGAGCCCATCGGAACAGCCGCCGTCCCGCGCGAGTACGGCGCGGTGCACATTACGCCCGGCGAACCAGGCGTTGGCCGTCAGCGCAAGCGCGTGATAGCTCCCATCGCCGGTGCGCACGTGCGCCACGCGCGCGGCGCTGACCATCGCCGCCGCCTCCAGCGGCTGCTGCCCGAAGCGCGCGCGCGCGCCGCCGCGCGGATACCAGCCCGCGTTGCCGACCGGAACAAAAATGCCGTCTTCGATCGTGACCTCAGCGTAAAAATCGAGCATCTCGCGCCCGATGTGCGAAACATCTGGTTCGCCGAGCAGCTCGCCGGCACGCAGGAGCGCCTCGCAGAGCCGGCCGTTGTCGTAGGTCATCACCGGTTCGCACCAGCGCCAGTTCGGCCCGGACTCGGCGCGGTAGCCGGCCACGATCGGGCCGATCGCCGCCTCCAGCTCGGCACGGGCAATAAACCAAGCAGGCGCGGCCGTCAGCGCGTGGGCGAGTCCGATCGCCGCGTACGCGCGCGGGCGCAGATGCGTGAAGCGGCCGACGTGCGGCAGCGCGCGGGTCAGCAATTCGCCGGCTATCGTGCGCCAGGACGGCCGGGGCGCGAAGCGCAGCGCGTAGCCCAGACCCCAGATGGCCCGGCCGACGGCGTCTTCCGAGCCGCGCCGGTCTTGCCAGGTGCGGTCGTACCCGAGGAAGTTGTGGAACCAGCCGTCGGCGAGCTGTGCGTCGTGGAGGTAGGAGAGGTAGGTTGTGACCAGCCCCGATCCAATCTCGGCCGTCGCGCGGCCGCGGGCCGCATCGACCGCGACGATCAGCGCGCGGGCGACGTCGTCGGTGCAGTATCCGGTCGAGCGGTTCGGGATGTCGCCGATCGCGTGCTGGATGATCCCCGTGTCGTCGGTGAGCGCGACGAGGTGGCCGAGGTTCATGCCGGGAGCGCGATGACCTCGCGCCGCTCGTCGGAGGTGAGCCGCGTGAAGAGCTGACCGAGCGCATCGGCGACGTTCGGCCAAATCATCTGCCGGCCAAAGCGGTAGGCGCGGCGTTCGATCGAGGCGCGCAAACCGGGATCGTCGAGCAGCGTGCAGACGGTCGACCCGATCCCGGCCGCGTCGCGGAATTCGACCAAGCAGCCGCGCCCGTGGGCAAGCAATTCCTGAGCGTAGAGATACGGCGTCGACACGACGGCTTTGCCGCAGCCGACCGCGTAGGCGAGCGTGCCGCTCACGATCTGCACGGGGTTCAAATACGGCGTGAGGTAGACGTCGGTCGCGGCGAGATAGTTCACGAGTTCGTCGAAGGCGAGATACTTGCCGACGAGCTTGACGTTGTTCTCGAGACCGAATTCCGCGACCATCGCCTGCAGCGATTCGCGGTACGATTCGCCTTCGTGGCGGCGAATGACCGGATGCGTTTGCCCGAGGATCAGATAGAGCGCTTCCGGATGGCGCTGCGCGATCGTGCGCATCGCGTCGATCGCATATTCGAGTCCTTTGCCGCGATTGATGAGGCCAAACGTCGAGATGACGAGCCGGCCGTCGAGGCCGAGACTTTGTTTGGGGATCGCCGTTTCGCGAAACGGCACGTCCGGCACGCCGTGATGGATGACGTTGATCTTCGTCGCGTCGGCGCCGTAGCGTGCGACCAGGATGTCGCGCCCGGTCTCTGAGAGCACGACGATCGCGCTCGCGGTGTCGCAGATCAAGCGTGCGACGCGGCGGTGGTTGGGCGAAGGATTCGGTAGGACCGTATGCAGCGTGACCACCGTCGGCTTGCGCACGGCGGAGAGGAACTCGAGGAACCATTCGCCGTCTTCCCCACCGAAGAGACCGTATTCGTGTTGGATATTGACCGCGTCGCAGAAATGCGCGTCCGCGAGCACGGCGATGTCGCGATACGACTGGCGGTCGTTCTGGCGCAAGCGGGCAACCACACGCGAGGGGTAGACGCGGTCCTCACCGCCCGGTTCTTCGATCGCGACGATGTGCGATCTCGTGCCGAAGCGCGCGTCGTATGCGTCGACCACATCTGCCGTAAACGTCGCAATTCCACATTCACGGGGAGGAAAGGAACCGACGAATAGCATGCGCGACGCTGCGTTTAACACGATAAGCCCCTCTGTATGGAAATGCGTGCTTTCGTGTACCCAGCTAGGGATTTTTGCAAACGGACCTTTCAGCGAACGATGCGTGCGTTCTCTTTCACGATGGTTCCCGGTGCGATGACGGCGTCGTGGCCGATCACGGACCCGGATTTGAGGACGGCCCCTTCGCCGATGCGGGCGCCGCTGGCAATGATCGACCAATCCACGACCGCGCCGCGCCCGATGGCCACGCCGTCCCAGAGAATCGAATCTTTTACGGTCGCTCCGTCGTCGACCGAACAACCGTCCCCAATGACTGTGTAGGGACCGACGAGCGCGCCGGGTGCCAGGCGCACATCGCGCCCAACATACACGGGTGGAATCAGGGCGCTAAGCGGTACGTTCGCCACGCCGGGCCCTTCCGCCCCTGGGCTGATCCCCAGCGGCATGTCGCCGTCGAAAATGTGGCGATGGCCCGCTAAGTAGGCCTCCGGGTTGCCGAGGTCGATCCAGAAGTCGTCGGTGGTGTACGCATACAGGGGGTGGTCGCCGGCGATCGCGAGCGGGAAGGTCTCGCGTTCGATCGACACCGGGCGGCCCGCCGGGATCAGGTCGAGGATCTCGCGTTCGAGAAGGTAGGTCCCGGCGTTCACCTCGTTCGTGGGCGCCTCGCCGGGCGGTGGCTTCTCGACGAAGGCGCTGATCTTGCCGCCGGCGTCGTGGACGACGCAGCCGAAAGCGCTGGGATCCTCGACCCGGATGAGGTGCAGCATCCCGATTCCGCCCTTCTTCTTATGCTCCGCGAGCATGGCGGGCAGGTCGAGGCTGGTGAGCACGTCACCGTTGAGGACGAAGAATGGGCCGGTGATGAGGTGCTCGACGTTCTTGAGCGCCCCGGCGGTGCCCAAGGGTGTGGCCTCGATGACATAGCTGATCTTCAGGCCCAGCGAGCTGCCGTCGCCGAAATGCGAGGTGATGGCCTCGGGGAGGTAGCCGGCGGGCAGGATGACGTCGTCGATCCCGGCAGCTTTGAGCCGGCGCAGCGTGCGCTCCAAGAACGGCATGTTCATGATCGGGACCATGGGCTTGGGGGTCTCCAGGGTCAACGGCCGCAGCCGCGTTCCCTCACCCCCGACCAGGACGACTGCCTGCAACGGGCTCTCCTCTGAAATGGGCGGCACGCTGCGCACGCATGCGCGCCCATCGGCCCTCTCTTCTACCCGCCTTCGCTTTCCTTCGATGCACGTCCGGTGCACGTCGGCAGGGTGCCACGGAGCTGGCAGAGTCGTTTGGGATGATGCGGGTATGGGTGTGCGGCGGAAGTGGTTCGACTGGGTGGCTATGCAGGCGGGGATCGATTCCGGGGCCGGGTACCGGCGCTGCCACGAGCTCTTCGGAATCGCCCACGCGACCTGGAAAAAGGCTATCCGGCTAGGTGACCTGCACGACGACCCGGCAGGCAGGCCCTACGCCTGATGCGCGCAATCGCTACGATTGGGCGATGATTCAGCGCTACCATGACCAGGGTAATTCCGTTCGCGCTTGTCAAGGGCGATTCGGCTTTTCGCTCAACTCGTGGTTCAAAGCCCGGAAACGCGGCTCGATCGCATCGCGCGGAATGCCGAAGAAGAGCATCGACGGGCTGGCCCGGAATCGCTCGAACCGAGGCAACATCAAGCGACGGCTCAGTGAAAGGGGAGTCCTCCCATACGTGTGCGCAATCTGCGGAATCTCTCAATGGCAGGGCCGTCCCCTGACGCTTCAGATCGACCACGTGAACGGAAAGAGGCTTGACTACCGGCTAGACAATCTGCGACTCTTATGCGCGAACTGCCACAGCCAGACCGACACGTTCGGGGGTCGAAGCCTCGTGGCACTCCGTCGCAATCCCGGTTGATGCAATGGTAGCATGCCAGTTTCTGACACTGGTCATCGTGGTTCGAGTCCATGACCGGGAGCAACGGCCCTATCGTCTAGAGGCCTAGGACGCCGCCCTCTCACGGCGGTAACACGGGTTCGAATCCCGTTGGGGCTACCACTTAAAAACCCATACGCTGTATGGGTTTTTTTCTTCTCCCTAGTATTGCTTTCTACTTATTTTTCTACTAACGGACGGCGAAGGGGAGGGTTAAGTTACTCTGCAATTCAACCGCACTGATACTTGTCGCTCCAACTCCAATCAGTGATTGAAGGGCGACGATATGTGCAATTCAGACAATAGTGTCGCCCGCCGAAGGCGACGTACGTGCGCGCGCGGAACCGAGTAAGATCGTGCTTCACCCGAGGTCAGAACGGCCCGCGCCTCTCATGGACTTCCGCCTCTTCGAAGCACGCCGTTTGAAGGCGAGCCCGTTTCTACGATGGGCAGGCGGGAAGCAGCCATTCTTGGCTCGATACGGCCACTTGATTCCCGACTTCGAAGGAACATACCACGAGCCGTTCGTGGGAAGCGCCTCCGTGTTTCTTTACGTTCAGGCTCGTCAATCCAGGCCAATCAAGGCGCGCCTGGGCGACATCAACATGCCGTTGGCACTCACCCTGTTGGCGGTGCGAGATTCGGCGTATGAGGTCAGCGACGCTCTGCAAAATCTCGCAGCGTTTTACCTTGCATCTGATAATCGTGTTGAGTTCTATCGAGAAGTGCGCGACAGGTACAACGCTGCGCTACCGCGACCAAACCCCGCCGATTTCATATTCCTGAATAGAACCTGCTGGAACGGCCTGTATCGCGTCAACAAGGCTGGCAAGTTTAACGTACCGCACGGCGCTCACAAAGGAGACCCCACGTTCCCCACCACCGACGAACTTCTTGCGGTGTCGGCGGCGCTGCAGCAGGCTTCAATCCGCTCGACGACTTGGCAAAATTCGATACATTCGGCGCGTCCAGGTGACTTTGTTTTTCTTGACCCGCCGTACTTTTCAGACCTTGAACAAGGCGCAAAATACGACCGAGACACGTTCCCCAAGTTGGAACACATAGAACTCGCACGGTCCTTGAAGACTCTTGCTGACAACAAGGTCGACTTCATGCTGACGAACAGCGGCGAAGAAGAAATTGCCGCCATTTATCGCCAGCACGGCCTACACGTACGCGTTTCGTCAGTTCCGAGATTCATCAGCAGTATCACAAGCGAAAGAACGCCGGCCGCTGAAATAATTGTCACGCCCAATCCCTTGAGTGAAATGTCTTTATTCGAAAACGGTTCGCACTAAGAGTAAGTCGACAAAATTGGTAGAGCCATCAGATCGCCCAACCTGAAACGCATCTTGGAGTAGCGGCCCGACGTTGCGCAAGACAAGAGCGATGCTGCAAAGGTAGCCGGCAAATGCATAAATTGAGGCTTGTCCTAGTGCTTCCGACACTGAATCCTGACCCGCGACTAAGAACTTAGCCTCAATCGCCAAGATGCGCTGTTGAAAGTGCGAAACAGAAACATCCGGCACAAAAGTGAATCCTGCGTAGGAAACTTCATGGGCTCGCAGCCCGCCCTCGCCGTGGCAGACGAGGGCGGGATACTTTTGAAGCGCTGAAGAGACAATCGGACGAATTACTCGCGCTACATACTGCGTCTCGCGCTCGCCATTGAGGCGGTTTGGTAAAGGCTGCGCGAGCAGCGCGGCGATCGTAATCTTTCGAATGAACGCCGCGTGGTCAGCCGTAATTTCGCCTTCGGTATCCACCGTTCAGTTAGACGCTTGGCGGCTCCGTCGTCTCTGGCGCAGCCTCGGCTAATTCGCTCTTCCAATCCTGGTTCGGGTTCCGCTTACTCCGCGCACGGGCAAGGGATTCATGTATTTCGTTTCGATTCTCGTTCAGAATCCCGAACACGGTATCCACGCCACCTGCGCCGGCAACGCCCTTGAACTGCTTGTGGTCTCGGCTGAAGTCGATCGCCTTGAATGAGGTCAAGTACGGCTTGAAGTCCTCTACGCGTCCCGCAGAGTGGTCAATTACGTCCTAGATTATCTCGCCCCAATACTTCGCGAACGCGCCAAGACCAATCGTTTGTAGCAATATGTACTTGTCGCGGTCAGCCCACTCTTGAGGGAAAGTTTCCCGGACCGCTTTCCAGTAGTTGTTCACGTACAGGAAAAGTTCATCGGGGTCTTTAGAGAGCGGGTCTGAAACGGCTTTTCGCGCGGCGAGTTGCGTCTTTATCGTAGACGCAAGCGTACTGCTTTTCAAAGCAAGTTTTAAACCTCGCTTCTTCGCACCGGCTCTATCTCCGCCGGCGAAAATCATTTTCTCAAAGGCACCTCCCGTGTCAGCCAATCGTCGCGCAATTACGCTTGGAAGGTTCGCAGGGGCTCTCTTCTCCTCATCACTCATGAGGTCAACGCGCTGCGTTTCAAGGAGAGCCGGTTCAACGTTTTGCTGCTTCGAATTGACTACGTTGAAAATTCGTCGCTCTTCAGGAATGCTTAGGTCGAGGAAAAGAGCGAAGGGTACCGTTGGCACCTCATCGTCTGACAACGTGAGGTTGCCTTGTTCATCGACGAGATGATTGTCCATTCCCGACATCCTATGGTTTCCATCGATTCGGCTTATACGTGGCTCGAAGTCGGGCTTAGGAAATTCAAGTTTATCGAGATGTATCTTGATTCCGATGACGCTTCCCGATGGCTTTGCGAGCGCGTCAGTGAAGGTAATCTGTTCACCCGAAGCATGATCGTAGAGTTCGATTGGAAGCCTGTCTCTGGCGTTTAACAAGACCTCAGGAAGCGCCCGAGAGCCAACAATTGGTTTCCCATTTTCGATGCCTACCGAGTAATTGTAGATTTCCTCGGCTCGCCCAGCATTCAAGCCTCGCTGAGTGCCTCCAGGGTTATCGAACTTGTCGTAAACGTCTGCCCCCGATATGACGGCGAGGTAGTCCAAACGCGTGAACCCACGAAGTGCCTTACAAGTGAGGTTATCGCCAAACACGCATGGGCCAAGGTCTAGCACGGGGCCGTACAACTTCTTGACGAGGGGATAATCGATTTCAACCGATTTTTGAACGGTCTTGGCCACAGTAAGAACACCTATCTTAGTAGACTGTAGATGAGGAGCAGTCTTTAGATACGGCAGTTCAACCGGGGCCGATAGGCACCTATCTTTTTGTAAGAAACGAAACCCAGGCAGGAGTCACCTCTGCCAAGGCGCGGGGTCGGTGGAGTAACACAGTCATCGATGGCGCGATCGGCCTTGGGAACGAAATCGTCGTCTGGTCGCTGCACGGACGTCAGCAATCAGCACGTCGGTTTCTTGCGGACGTTTGGCCGATCGGCTCCGTGGGGTCTCCGAGTCTCCACTCAGCAACCGAAGGAACTCGGCCGAGTCCAGGAAGGCGCCCTTGACCACCGGGATTGGAAGCCGCTCGAAGTCCGGCAGAAGGCTCCATACGCGGTCAATCAGCCTTGGGAGGTTCAAGTCCTCAGGGTATGGGTGTTGGCCGGCGTGAGCGGCTTCCAAGAAGGCGATAATGGCCTTCGTGGGATGGACGTTCCAAATCATCGTCACACCCTCGGAGGCCCCTGTCGTCGCGCCCGGTCTCGCAGTCTTTCCCGAAGATCTGCCGCCTCGTCAAACGGTGCGACCTTTCCACCTGAAATTTCGAACCCAGCAGTAAGCGCGGCGGCTGCGGCCCGCCTCTTGAAGTCAGCGGACCCGCTGAAGGTCAGCGTAGTCCATCCCTTCAGCCTCGCCACCTCGAGCATACCGGCAATCTCCGCATCGTTACCGACGGCGGCCACGATCGAGTTGCCCGTGTCTACGAAACTACCGTTCTTGTTACTAAATCGGACGCCATCGCTCACATGTTCGATGCGCCAGAATCGAGCGACGTCACTTCCGACCGCCGTCTCGTAGAACTCGGATAACATGCGTTGTCGACGTAGAAGCCAATCATCTTCGTCACGACAAACCTGAGTTGCTGAGCCATCGTGAATCTCGTTTGGCCGACTCCCTCTGAGCCTGGCCGCGTGCCCTTCCGCTTGCTGAGCGATTTCGATTGCCTCAGCAAGAACTTCATTTGCTGACACGATTCGCCGATTCAGGCGAGCCTTGTCGGTTCGAATGCCTTTTCTTTCGAGACGGTCGGCGGTCCCAAGATGGATGGTCGGCGCGAAGGGAACGCCTCGCTCGCGATGAGAGCGTCGGTCGATTCGCGTCACCTCCCCGCATCGTGCGAGTTCTTCGTTCGCAACCTGCTCCCACAAAAGCCTGAATCGTTCGGTCGAACCTTTCGAGGAGGTCCGTATGTATCTCGCGCCCGTTTTAAATTCGCGGTCGCGAATCAGAATGTGGGCGTGTGGATTATGGGCATCTTCACCGCGATCGTGAATGCCGGCGACCCAAGGAACTTTGCCATCCGTAATCTTCGAACAAAACGTCGAAACAAGTTCTGCGCGGTGCGTCGCGTCGAGTTCGATTGGAAGAGCGACTGTTAGTTTGTCGATGACTCGGGCATTTGCCCGGTCGGATTTCTCTTCTTCTCGCAACCACCGCTCGAGGGTAAGGCGCTCGACCGATACGCCACTCGGGGCGTTGCCGATAAGCAAAGAACATGCGGACTCACGCGCGATGTAGCGAAGATGCGCGGAGGCTGTACCGGGCCTGTGCGTTGCCTTCCCAATCGAACTGTGATGGAGCGAATAAATCGCCATGTTCTTCTCCTCGGTGACGATCGTACATCGCACGGACTTGCTTCGCAAGTCATAAGTGCGCCCTACGCACTTACGTGCTCGGGCGCTGCGCGTGGCTTTGCCGTTTGTGCGAATCTGCTATGATGTTGAACAGAATCTCTTACGACAGAGCGATGGAAATGGCACGATGGAAATGTCGGAACACGACAAGCCCAAACGCAGGATACGCTCGATGAGCGAACGACTTCAAGCCGCCGAGGAACGCGCAAAGAGTGCCCGGCGCGCCGCCATGAATGCCCAGACCAAGGTGAACGGCCTGAAGCGAGAAGCGATGAAAACTGAGCGCAGAAAACGCGCCCATCTACTAATCGCGATGGGCGCTCAGTTGCAATCGGTAGGGCTAAGAGATGCAGCGGAAGTTGGTCATTTGCTGGCACTGCTGAAGCCGTGGACCTTCACCGACAAGGAAAGCGGTGAACGACTCGGTATCTTCGACGACTGTTTGCTGAAAATCGTCGAGAAGCGTGAGAAATAGAGAAAGCCCGTCGCCAGCGACGGGCCTCTTTTTTACCGCTCCTCCGATGCTCGACGATTCTTCATCCGACGTTCGATTCGGTTGCCATGTTGACGGTCGAACGCTGCGAGATTCTCGTTAAGAGCGTCGATGCGCCGTCGAGTTCGCCCGCTCCGCTGTATCTCGGACAGTGCTAACGCTTTGAGACCGTCGATTTCTTCAGGGCTCAGGAGCCGTGCTTCGTCAGCGTCCGTGGAATGGACCGCGTAGGTTCCCGTGACGCCTTGGAGGTCGTGATCGGGCCGCATCCTACCGCGGTCAATTATCGACACCAAGCCGATGCGCTCGGCGTACTGGATGGCCCGCCAGACCTTTCCTCGATTGGCAAACCGCGAGGAATCCCAACCTAGGATTTCAGCGATACGCGCCTGGTCAATTCCAACGGCGTACCAGGGAATGTTTTTGCCCGCGGCATGGGCGAGAATCGCCCCGGCAACCTGCTCCGCCCGGCGAGCGGCATTGGGGCGAAGTCTTGCCCGTTTTGACGGAGCCTCTTTTTCGACGGGGCGCTCTGGGCCCGGTTTCGCCTCAGATCTCGCTACAGATATTTCTGTAGCGAGAGCCTTCTTTTCAGGTTGGGCTGGCGCTACAGAGATTTCTGTAGCGATAGCCCAACCTATGCCATCGTGGTTCGCTACATCGGAAATTGTAGCGTTAGAGGGAACGGGTGCCTTTCCAGACACCCTCCCCTCCCCCGAATTTACCGCTACAGTATCAAGGCTCACGCCTCGTCACCGTAGCCCGAGTCTCGCGGCCACGAGAAGAGCGACGGCTTCGAATCGCCACCGACCTCCGCGAACGCAACGTCGAGGGCCGCGACTACCTCCCGCATCCGCCAGCCCGGGAAGAGCGGCTTGAGCACCGCGGCAACGTGCGGAATCATGTCGGGCCCGTAGCGCGGGACCATGATGAGGTACTTGGAGCCGGTGTCGAGCCGGAACCCGATTTGTCCGCCTTCCACGCGCACGACGATCGCGGTAGCGGCGCGAACTCGACTCGGCTTCATGCTTGTCGTGCCGCAGTCTTCGTTCAAGTCGCTGGCGATCGTCTCGGCGTCTACGAAGCCCTCGGGGAGGGCGACGTACGCGATGAAGGAAGAACCGGCGTGCCGGCTTTCCTGAGCACCTTTGGGGGGTTGGACCGAGGCCCCGGTCGTTGCCGCGACCGGGGCCTTTCTCTTGCGGGGGGCGCTCATGCCGCTTCCCCCGGGAACGCGCCGGCCTCAACCCAGCCCGCCGGGATGAGGCGAGCCTGACCGACCTTGCGGCTCGGAATGGTACCGGCGTACACGTGGTCCCAGACCGTACGCTCGCCGATTCCCATCGTCTCCGCGACCTCGCGGACCCGATAGAACAGGCGGCTCGCCGGTTCTGCTTTCTGCCGGCTTCCTGCCGGCCTACCTCGTTTTGCCATTGTTTGTCTCCTTTGAACTGCGACGCTTGGCGGTCGCTGTACAGAGGATATCGAGCCTTAGCGTTGCATGTGCGTTCATTGACGAACCACAGTTTGTCTCATGGTATTCAGATGAACAGAGCAAGCGCGCTACGTACCACAAGGCAAGGGCGAGGCGTAGCCGCCCTACTGCCAGGCCGTATGCCGGAACCCTACCGAGGCCGGTGGTCCGCGATAACAAGGCTCGCGATGGATGAAGTGCCTGAACGCCTCGTCACCCGCAAACAAGAACTGATCGGCGAACTAATGCGGGGCCACCGCGAGTCTCAAGGCCGCTCGAATTTACGCGGTCGAGTTGGCTTCTATCGAGACTACGTCCGCCGTCTTATCAACGGCGAAATTGGAGTCGGACCCAACGTCGCGTATGCCCTAGGCGATGCTCTGAACGAAGCCGGAGTGGGATGGGCATCCGGGCTGCTCTTTCTCTCCGTGTCCGAGATTTATACGACTCACGCGCTCGGCATCGCAGCGTGCATATTAGCCCGAGGGCCAACAGACGATGTGCAGCGTCTTTGGCGCCCGCTAATCCATATCTTGAACGCAAGCACGAACTCTGTTGAGTTTAAACTACAGGATGTGAGTCGTAAGGATTTCGCATTACCGTCTAAGTCGCTTTCGCTAGTTCGCTCGGCGTGGCATCGCTGGAACAACACGCTGGAAAGCACTGCTGACTTTCCTGATATATTCCGCGCGTACTTTGCACTCGCAACCACGCCGGTAGCAGGACGGATTTCTCCCGAATTCTTCTCGCTGACTCAACACGCACGGATACAATTAAATCACTGGATGCTGAATGTCGAGCATGAATGGAACAAATACGGGTTGGGATTTGCGCCGCTTGCAAGCAACGACCGATATATCGATTCAAGTGACATGATTTCAGTAAGTGACCTCACTCCTCTTGCATCCCGCGATTACGACTACGAACCGGAGTACGCGCATGGCGAAGCCCAAGACTAAGCGCCCACGTCGTCTAGAAGGCTCAATAACCCAAAAAAAGTCTACCGGAAAGTTCTACTGGATTCGGACACTTGGGTTCGACGATCGCGGACGACAGGTTCGCGAATGGAGTCAGGGCTTCGACGAGAAGAAAGATGCGGAGCGCGCACTTCTTCAGGCCAATATCGATGGACGCACAAAGAAGCGGAGCCGCCTTACTGTTGGCCCGGTCGTCGAAATGTATATCACAGACGTCGAGGGTAGACGGAAATCACCAACGACCGTGCAGCGCTATCGCGGCCTTGCCAAGAATATCGAGACAATATCGGACAAGCAGATGGAAACGCTGTCCGCCCTTGACGTCGACCGGCTCTACGCCCTGCTCAGGCGAGAGGGCCTAAGTGAGACGACCGTTTTTCATGTTCATTCGCTCCTCTCTGCATCGGCGAAGTGGGCCAAACGAAAGGCGCTGATAAGGGTCAACCCGTTCGATAACTTGGCGATGGATACGCCGAAGCGAGAGCCAACCAAAGCGAATGCTCTGACAGTTGAAGACGCTCAGGCTCTACTGAAAGAAATCGGGAGCACCCGCTACATGAACGCGCTAATTCTGGCGCTTTACAGCGGCATGCGCCGCGGCGAAATTGCCGGCCTTCGATGGTCGAACGTAGACCTCCAGCGCAAGGTAGTAATCGTGACGGAATCGAGATACGAAGTTGTTGGTGAGCACGGACAGAAATCCACGAAGAGTGGACACAAGCGAGAGGTGCCGCTTGCCCCACCGGCCGTCGTCGCCCTAAACGCTGAGCGCAAACGTCAAGGCGTGGCAAAAAGAAAAGCGGGCAAGGCCTGGAACAACGAGGGATTCGTTTTCACGAATGAACACGGCATGCCGATCGCTCCCATCAGCCTAACATATGCCTTCCGCCACGTGGCCGAGAAGGCTGGGTTGACTGCGCGATATTCGCTTCACTCGCTTCGACACACAGCCGCCACCTGGATGATTGCGGGCGGTACCGACGTGCGAACGGTGCAGGCAATCCTGGGCCATTCAGAGGCGGGCACGACGCTCAGAATCTACTCTCATGTCGTCGCTGGCCTTGCCGAGGACGCCATCGCCAGAATCCAGGGTCGGCTCGAAAGCGGGAAGCGAGACGCTGGATAGTTCTACTTATTTTTCTACTAGCGGGCCGTAAATGGCCAACAAGCGCCGGTAGCACAACTGGAAAAACCTTATAGTTTAAGCACATTTCGCTACCGGTCGCTAGTTCAAAATAGAGTTCGAATCCCGTTGGGGCTACCAAGAAAAGTCTTATACCATCAGGGTTTGCGGCGCATTATCGGGGTGCCGAGGGGCCAAATCTCACATTTTTCTCACACAACTCCTCGACGCCCTCAGCGGACCAGCCGCTGAAACGCCTCGGCTGCCGCAACGTCGCGGCTCGTGTAGACGGTCAGGTACCGCTCCACGGTGACCCCGATGCCGCTGTGGCCGAGCCGCTGGCTGACCACCTCGATCGGCACCCCCGCTTTGGCCAAGAGCGAGGCGTGCGTGTCGCGGAGATCGTGGAGCGTAATCGGCGTAACGCCGGCGCGAGCGACGAGATCCTTGAACGCCGCGCCGAAATTCCACGGCGGCACGGGCCTCCCATCGGGTTGTGCCATGACCAGGCCCTGGTCTTGGTATCCCTCTCCAAGCGCGAGTCGCTCGCGTGCCTGTTTGGCCTTGTGGGTTCGCAGGATCGCGACGAGTTGGCTTGGGAGGACGATGCACCGCGTCTTCCCGTTTTTCGGTTCCTTGAACGCGAGGCCCGATCGCGGCTCTGACAACGATGAACGGATCGATCCCGGCACAGGGCTATTCGATGTTTCCGCCGAGAAACTCTCGCACGGCCGCCTTGGCGACCAGAAACTTCTGCCCAACTCTGATGCTCTTGATCGCCCCGGTCTTAAGGGCGTCGTACACCGCGTTTCGACCGATCGGGAGAAACTCGATCAGCTCTCGCGGCGTGAGGATCTCCGGCAAGTCGGCGAAGCGACGACCCGCCCTAGCCTGAGTAGCTATCACCAGCCGGCTCCCTGTACGTCGCGGCGGCCTGCTCAACGAAAAAGGAAAACCCTCGAGCCCATCGCCCATGATCCATACTCGATGATCTATACGCCGCTAATGTTGCCGCGGCGTTGTCCGTAACCTACGGCAGCCGCCACCATCGCCAAGCACTGTATGGCGTGGCAGGCTCTTTTCCCACAGAGGCGTTAGTTTCGAGGCTCTCAGAATCGGGGTGATGGAATTCGAACCTATTTCCCGAGGGTCGCGGACGGTCGCCAGCGGTTGGAAATGCCCGTAAAATAAGGCTTATCGCGCGCAGCTTGGCCGCCGAAGGTGGCCTGCGGTTGCCAAGGACGGCAACCGAATGGCAACCGCGAGTGCCTCCGGGAGCGCCGGCGACGGCGATTTGCGCCGCGACGCGGGCGCTATAAGGCAACCACTCTGGCCTTCCCGGGATGCCTGGGAATCGCCAGATCGCGCTTCACACGCGCTTGCGGGAGGATATCACAAACCGGCGCTTTGAATAAACCACGTTTAGCTAGATTATGCTTATGAAAGCACGATGTGGCGCTTAGCCTCGCGCAACTTGAAACGATTCGGCGCCTGGCGGAACTCGGCAGCTTCACGCGCACGGCCGATGCGTTGAACTTGACGCAGCCCGCGGTCACGCAACAAGTGAAGGCGCTGCAGGAGCATTTCGGGACGCGGCTGTTCGATCTCGCCGGCCGCCGCCCGATCCTGACCGACGCCGGCGTCTTCCTCGCGGGCCGTGCGGGCGAGCTCTTAGAGGGCGTTCTCGCGCTCGAGCGCGATATGAAAGCGTTCGCCGCCGCTCAGATCGGCGTGCTGGAGCTCGGAGCCACGATCACGATCGGGAATTACGCGCTTCCTCCCCAACTCGCGCGTTTCCGCGGGCAGTATCCCTCGGCCGGCATCAACCTTCGCATTGCGAATACGGCGGAGATGGCGCTCGAGGTGAAGCACCGCCGCGTCCATCTCGCCTTGGTCGAGGGGACGGTCGACGATCCCGATCTGGACGAGGAAGCCTACGCCACGGACGAACTCACGCTCGTCGTGCCGCACGCCGGGCACCGCCTTTCCGGCCGCACTTCCGTCCCGGCACGCGATTTGAGAGGCGAAGCGTTCGTGGCCCGCGAGGAAGGCTCCGGAACGAGGCTGCTGGCGGATCGCGCGTTGCGTGCAGCGGGCCTCGACCCGCAGATATCGCTTGCGCTGACGAGCGGCGAAGGCGTCGCGCGCGCAGTCGAAGCCGGGCTCGGGATCGGCATCCTCTCGCACCTCGTCGTCGAACGCGCCGCAGCCGCGGGACGGATCGCAATCGTGCGCATCCGCGACGTGGATTTGCGGCGGACGTTTCGCATCGTGCAACTGCGCGGACGAACGCTCTCGCCCCCGGCGCAGCGCTTCATCGAATTCCTACGATCCGATAGCCCGACTGCGGAACGTGCTCGCGAATTCCAGCACCGCCGCTAGGCGGAGCCCTTCACTCGTGCGACTTCGTGATCATCTCGAACATCTTGACGTTGATCAGAATGAAGCGGTAGATCTGCCACGGGAGAAACGTGCGCAGCGCTTTCGTGTGCGGCGTCGGTAGCGGCACGTACGATCCCTCATTCTGCGGACGTTCGGGTTCTTTCGCGGCGGTTTTCAACATGCTCGTCATTCCGGAATGAAGGTCCAGCCGGGGAGTGCTTTGGCCTTGTAGATGAAGGCGTGGTGCAGGATGCGTTTGATCCAATGCGCGCCGAGGCCGATCTCGCCGAACGTGAAGCGCAGGTCGCGGCCGTATTCGGGAAACCTCGCGTAGTCCGGAACGATCGGATACATCGTCATCGCGGCCGCCGTCCCGCCTAAGAGGCTCGCTCCGGCCGAAGCGACGCAGGCGGCACCCATGCGCGCCATCGACGCGTGGTGCGCCGTGCTCAGGCTCTTTCGCTCGATCATTTCGGCTATGCTCCGAGCGACCGTCAACCCCATGACGCCGGAGGGCATCCCGGTGCGCGGCGGAGAGGGGACGATCGGCGTCCCGTTCGGGCTTTTGTACGGTCTCGAGATCTGATGCGGAGGCGCGAAGGCGATGCCGATCGCGAAAACGTTCGGAAAATGCGGCGTTTGGTATGAGGAGGGCCAGTCGGCAGCCTTCCACTCCTCGAAGGGCTTCGCGGTGTAATCGGCATCAACGCGCATGAACCCGTTCGGCGCGAAAAGGTCGGCGGTGATGTCGGCTCCGGCGCGATTGAACGCGGACAGCCCGGCGCCGCCGAACGGCGGCAGGAGCATCGCGAAATCGAAACGCTGCGTGTGGTGCTCGCCATCGAGCGTTTCGTAGTGCGCTTCGCCCGGATCGACACGCTCGACGTGAGCGCGGGTGATCCAGTGAATGCCTCGTTCGGTGTAGAGCGATTCCGCCCACATTTTGCTGTGCGTGTAGTAGCCGTTCACTTGCATGTGCAGCCCGGCTACGCCGAAATCGCCGAGCTCGTGTTCGTTCGAGATATAGATGATATCCGCCAACTGACGGACGCCGCGCTGACGCAGCTCGTATTCGACATTGAACACGTACTCGAACGCCGCGCCCTCGCAGGTGCAGAGCCCGTGGCTCGTGCCGATCAGGAACGTCTGCCGCTCGCCGCCGCGCATGCGTTGAACGGCCGCATCGAGCGCACGAGAGGCCTCTTCCGCATGCCCGTACGTGCAGACGGAAAGGCTGTTCTTAGCGGGGCCGAGGCCCTCGACGGCGTCGAACTTGAGCTTCGGCCCGGTCGCGTTCACCAGAAAATCGTACGGAATGCGTTCGGTGGTTGCGTTACCGCTCGTATGCTCGACCTCGACGAACGGCATCGCGATCTGCGCGTCGCCCTCCGGGTGGATGCTGAGCGCCTTCGCCTGAACGAACGTGATCCCGAGCTTGCGGTAAACGGGAGCGAGCGAAAAGGTCACGTCCTCGCCGCGCATGAGGCCCACGCCGACCCAGATGTTCGAAGGGATCCAGTTCCACTTGCTGTTCGGCGAGACGACGATGATTTCGTGGTGCCGAGCGAGGCGTTCGCGGAGGCGCGTGGCAGCCGTGTGCCCCGATATCCCGGCGCCGAGGATGACGACCCGACTCATGAGAGCATGCTGCGCTCCTCTTGGGAAAGGGTTCGGCTGCCGGCCGCTCGGCTGAAACAGAGCTCGGTCCGGCGCAGGCGCCTAGTATACCCCCTGGGGTACTAAAAAGCCATAGTTAATGCGAAACGCCCACTTATGCGAATCCCCGGTCGTGGTGCTCGCTAGCCGCGCGCGTCGCGAATCCCGCGGCCGCTCAGCGGCAGCCCGAACGCGGGACCGAGCAGGCACCAATCGAAGGCGCCGGCGGCGATCGGTACGAGGCCGACGATCGCGAGGACGGTCCCGCCGGTCGAATGCATCGCATATCCCCAGGCGATCAGCGCGGCGCCGGCGGCGACGCGAGCGAGGCGTCCAGCCGGGCTGGACATGAATTTTGCGATAGGCACGGTCAAGTTCTCCTTGCGCGACTGCGCGCCGAAGGTGGTTTCAAGCAGGCTTCACAGGAGCCGGTGACGAGCAAGCCGCGACGGACGAGGTTCTCGCCGAGTTGCGCTTGCAAATCTTCGAAGATCGCATCGGAAACGAGGATGTCGCGAATGCCGCCGCAGCTCGTGCAGTGGAAGTGATCGTGCGGTGCGAGGTTCGCATCGAGCGTCGTGCCGCCGGCGAGGGTCGGCCCGCGGGCAATCTCGCCGGCCTCGACGAGGCGGTTCGTGATTCGATGGACGGTCGTCGCCGTAAGCTCGGGGAACGCCGGAATGAGGCACTGCAAGAGTTCGCTGTTGGCCGCATGCCCGAGGCGGCGAACCCAGTGGAGCACGGCTCGCGTTTGTGGCGTCAGCCGCATGTCTACATCTTACAGGCAATCATGTACATGTGTCAATCATTTACAGATGCAACTCCCGGCCGCCCGGCCCGCAAGTGCGCGAGCATCGTTTCGTTCTCGTCGACCGCGTACACCAGGACGGCGGGGCGAGCCCGCGCGATCTCGATCGCGTAGACTCCGGTTCCGGCACCGAAATCGACGAGCGTGGCGTTTTCCGCAAGGTCAAGCAGCGTCAGGAGAACCGCCGGTGGCAGGTATTCAAAGCGTGCCGGGTCATCGAGCCGCGCCGCGCGAGACGGATCGAATCGCTCGGGCTGTTTGGCACCGTGCCGATGGTCGTGCATGAAATTCGAGGCTCCCGCGTGCGTACGGCGCTTTGCTTCACGGCGCTATTCCTTCGTTCTTCCTCGATCTCACCGCGCCCGCCTCACGGCCGTTCCGGTTGCGCGCTTGCGCCGGCATGCGCGCGCTTGCTCGGCATCAAGCATCCGCGAAATAGCGCGCAAACCACTCGCGCGCCAATCGCGCGACTTCTTCCAGTGTTCCGGGCTCATCGAAAAGATGCGTTGCGCCTTCGACGATCGCGAGCTCAGCCGGCGAGCGCATACGCCGAATCGCCGCGCGGTTGAGCTGAAACGCCACCGTGTCAGCCCCGCCGACGATGAGAAGCGTCGGTGCCCGGACCCGCGTAAGGTCATCGCCCGCGAGGTCGGGACGACCGCCGCCGCGGCACCGGTACTTGCGCCGAAGTACCCGAGCGGGAGCGCGGCCAGGCCGGCTGCTGACGGATGAAGTGCGTCGCGGCGACCAGTCGCGAGGCAAGCAGCTCGATGTCGAAACGGAGCTGCGCGGTGCGCTCGTCGACGGCCGCCTCGCGCGGCGTCAGCAGATCCAACAGCAACGTCCCGATGGCAGACTTGTTCAGCGCGGCGGCGACGAATCGATTGCGCCCGCTGTAGCGGCTGCTCCCGCTGCCATGTGCGAACAGCACGAGTCCGACGGGCGACGGCGGCAGCCGCAGCGTGCCCGCGACGGCGCCGAGCGGACCGATCTCAATCTCGACTTCGCGTTCGCTGACGCTCTCCGCCCGCATGTGATTGCGCCCTCACACACCGCTCGGGTAAGCCTCGGGAACCTCGCCGCGCTCCCACAACGCCAAGCGCTCTAGCGGCTCGACGGCGCGTGTGCGGTCGAAGTGCACGGCCGCGTCGAACTGCGCCGAAAGCCGCGCGTGAAAGTAGTGGCTGCCGAGCTCGGTCTGCGGCCGATAGATGACGCCGATCGCGCGTTCCAACAAATTGTCGGGCAGGCCGCGGATTCGCTCGTTGCTCGGCGAGAGAAACAACGTGAATTCCGCACGCCCGTGTCGTGGAACAGGGCCTCGTAGCTGCCTTCGAGTCCGGGCCTGGCGATCTTGCGCTCGACCGGGGCGCCCCAATCGGACGACGCGCTCACCGTTCCGCCGTAGTTGGTAAAACCGACATTGCGGGTCTCGGCGCCGTGGCGTTCGCGCATGAGCTGTCCGACGTTGAGCTCGCCGCGCAGCGACATGTCCGTCGCGCGAGCGTCGCCGAGGTGCGAGTTGTGCGCCCACACCACGATCTTGGCCGCCCCGGCCGTACGTTCGAGATGCGCCGCCAGGTATTCGAGCGTCCTCGCCGTGTGGCGGTCGCGCAGGTTCCAGGAAGACACCCGCGCGTTGGTCATCGTTCGGTAGTATTCTTCTGCGTTCGCAGCGACGAGCGCGTTTTGCTCGGCGTAAAAGAACTCGTCGGCTGCCGCGACGCCGTCACGTCGAAGATAATCCGCGGCGCGGCGCCGCAGCCCGAGCAACTCCGCGACGACTTGCTCGCGGCAACCCTCGTGCAGGCCCAGCCGCACGGTATACAGGTACTCCATCACGTCTCCGCCGGCGAGGTCAAAGCAGCCGTAGTTCCGCCAAGCGCGTTCGGCCGCTTCGGGATCAACCGCGGAGAGATAGTCGATGACTGCGTGAATCGAGGCGTTCAAGCTGTAGAGGTCGAGTCCGTAGAAGCCGACCGGCGCGGACGCTTCATCGTTGTGAGCGCGCAACCAGCCGACGAAGTCGACGACGTCGGCGTTGCGCCACATCCACGTCGCTGCCGATCCGCTCGAAGGCCTCGCCTGTAGTAGAAGTCAGTCGCCGCAGGGCCGATCCCTCCGATAAGGCCGATGTGCATGTACCGCCCCTTTATGCTTAAGTGGTGTAAGAACGACGTGCTGGTGATTCTTTGGGTTCGCCTGGATTATTGGCCGCGACGGACGCACGAACGTCCTATGTATTTCATCAGCCGATGATCTCGAGCAGCGGAGGATCGTCGTCGAGCGTCGCTGTCGAGACGCAATCCAACATCACGCCGCTCGACCGCTGCCAGATCACGCGCTTGATGCTCCCGATCGGCACCTTCTTCTTCGCCGCGTTGGCGATGAACCCGCGCCGCAACGAATGACCTGCGACATTACCCGCCACACCGCCCGCCGCGCAGCGCCGACGCAGGACCCGGGCGACGTCACGCGGATCCAGCCGCGTGGCCGTTAGCCGGCCGCGCGAGTCGAACGTCCGGAACACCGAGCCGTTCAACCCGACGACGTTGGGCCGCGCCTGCGTAGTCGCGACGGACGCTGCTCGCAAAGGCTCGGCTGCATGCCGTCATAGCATGGGCCGGGTTCCCGTTGCGCGAATTATTGCTCTATGAAATCGATATCGGTTGAAGAACTCAAGGAAATGCAGGCGAGCCACACTCCGTTCTTCTTGCTCGACGTTCGCGAGCCAAGCGAATTCGCGACGGGGAAGATCGCCGGCGCCGTCAACATTCCGATGAACCAGGTCGAACGCCGCCTGCGCGAACTGCCGAAGGACCGCGAGATCGTCGTGATGTGCCATTCGGGTGCTAGAAGCGCGCGGATCACCGCAGTACTCAACAGGCTAGGCTATAAGGACGCAGCAAACCTGGCCGGCGGGATCTCCGCTTGGTCGCGCCGGATCGATCCCCAAGTTGCATCCGGCGGGCCGTCGCTCGGCGGCCTGCTGAAGAGCCTCTTTGGATCGAACCGCCCGAACTAACGAGCTCGAAAGCGACGGCCCGGCGAAGCGCAGGCCGGCGAGATGGGAGAAACATCGCGACGCTGACGAGCTACGGCAGCGGACGAACGATTGTAAGCGCCCCGCGCAAGAGCTCCTTCAACTTCCCGTCCACGCGGGACTGACGTGCCCGCCATGGCAAGCGAGACAAGCGCGGCGGACGGGGTTGCTTTCACGTAGCGAAACGTCTACCGGAGGCCGGCAGCGAAGCGCAGTTCCGCCACTCCTTCGCGCAGCGCCACCTTGGCGCCGACGAGTGCCTGCTGCGCGGATGTCGCGCGGAGCTCCGCGTCTTGCAGTTCGAGTGCGGTTCCCACGCTGCCGCGATAGCGCAACTGGGCGAGCCGAAGATTTTCCTGAGCAAGTGCGACGAATCGCGTGGCTGCCTCGACGCGGGCCTTCGCTTCGTTTACGCGCAGGTATGACTGCCGGACCTGTAGCGCGATGCCGCTTTCGAGCTGCTGCACGCCCAGGCGAGCCTGATCGACACCGGCGCGCGCGGCCGCGACCTGGCCCGCGCTGTATCCGTGATCGAACAGCGTTAGGGCTGCATTGACGCCGACGGAGAACTGGTTGTGATACCCGCTGACGACCGCCGGCTGCTTGTTCCCGTTCGCCACGACCAGGCTGACTTGCGGCAGCGAGCCGGAGCGCGCTTGGGCGACGGCGTGCTCCGCCGCCGTTACGGAGGCACGCGCGGCAAGCAATTCGCCGCGGCTGTTCCGCGCGCTCTCGAGCAGCGCATCCAGCTTGAAATCCGGCGCGTCTCCGTCCAGCCGATCGGTCGGCGCATAGACGGTGTCGAGCGGCACGTTCAGGGTATTCGCCAGAACGTTTTCCGCGAGGGCGACGCCGCCGGCGGCGGCGATCGCATTCACTTGCTGATTCGCAACCTCCGTTTGCGCGCGCAGCACGTCCGCCTTCGGGATCTGCCCGGCCGCAAAGAGCTGATCGGCTTGCGTCGCGTGACCCTTTGCGACCTCGACCGCGCCGCGCGCTACCGCATCGAACTGCTCGGCCGCCACGAGGTCGAAGTAGGCCTTCGTCGTCGCGTCGATCGTCGCAGCCCGAGCCTCGCGCGCGGAAGCTTCGGCCGCCGCCAAGCCGGCCGCCGCTTGCGCGTAGCGCGCGGCCGATAGCCCGCCGTCGTAGAGCTGGTATTGCAGCGCAACGAGCGGCACGTTCGTCGCTCGCGTCGTGCTGAATGGAATCGAACCGAACGGCGTGCTGAGGTCCGCGATCGGATCCACGTACTGATACGCATCGCGCAACTGCACGCCGGGGAGAAACGGCGCCGCCGCCTGACGAACCTGCGCCCGCGCTGCGGCGACGCCGACGGCGGCGGCCCGATAACTCAAGTTCTGCGCGAGCGCCAGGTCGATCGCGCGCTCGAGCGAGAGCGGAATCGCCGCGGGAGCCGAAGGTGATGCCGCAGTCACTGGAGTTGCGGGAGTTGCGGGAGTCGCCGCGGCGGCAGGAGCAGCAGCTCCGGCAGGCCCGGGCGTTCCCGCGAAGCACGCCGCCGCGAGCGCGAAACCGAGCGCTGCGACCCGCACGTGGGGAGGATCAAACATATTCAACGACTTTCCAGGTGGGGGCCGGCGCCTGCGTCGAGCGCAGGGTGACGTGTTGCTTGCCTTGCAGTTCGCCGAACGCGCTCTCGACGCGGATTTGCGCGCGTTCGACCCGGAACGGCCCGCTGAGTTTGGCGATCGCGTCGACCGCGTCGCCGGCGCCGCGGAACACTTCCACATTCAGCTCGACCGTTTCGCCGTCGACGACGCGCGGGAGCGACGTCGATTCCATGACGAAGCCGTCGAGTTCCGGGAAGGTCACGAACGTCAGCATCGCCGGCAGCTCCGCCGGGACCGCATCCGCGGGTCGCGCCGCGACCGGCGTGCCGCGACCGGCGGCGCCGGGCGTCGCGGCAACGAACGTCTTGCGCACGACCCGTTCGTAGAGCACGGGGATCGCGAGAATCGAGAGCACCGCGGAGGCGGTCATCCCGAAGACGAGCGCCCAGGCGAGGCCGCTCCAGACGGGGTCCGCTGCGATCACGATCGAGGAGAGCACTCCGGCGGCGGCCGTGAGGAAGATCGGGCGCGTGCGAGCCGTCGTTGCTTCGATCAGCGAATCGCGCAGGCTCCCGCCTTCCTTCAACTTGTCTTCGATGAACTCGATCAAGATGATCGAGTTGCGCACGACGATACCGATCAGCGCGATCAACCCGATCATCGCCGTGGCCGAGAAGTAGATCCCGAACGGAGCGAGGATCGCGAAGCCCGGCATGACGCCGATCACCGCCAGCGGGACCGCCGCGAGGACGACGAGCGGCACCATGAACGAACGGAACCGCGCGACCAGCACGAAATAGATCAGGATGAACGCGATCAGCATCGCCGTGCCGAGATCGGCGAAGACGGTGTTCGTGAGATGCCACTCGCCGTCCCAATCGATCCGATAGCCCTGCGGTAAGGGGTTGCGCGCGAGCTCGAAGAGCATGTCGATGACGGCGTAGGTCGAGCTGCGGCCGGCCATGTCGGCGCCGACGTACGAGACGTTCTCGTAGTCGTCCCGGTAGAGCGGCGCCTCGAGCTGCCCCGCGACGACGTGGGTGACGGCGGAGAGCGGGACCAGCCCGCCCATGCGCGTCGGCACTTGGATCGAGGCGAGCGAGGCGGCATCCTTGCGGTATTCGGGCGCGAAGCGCACGAAGATGCCGATCGGGCGCGCTTCGGTCGCGACGTGAAGCGTGGAGACGGTCGCTCCGTGCAGCGCGATGCCGAGCGTTTGGGCGATCTCCGCTGCGCTGACGCCCGAGAGGCTCGCCTTGCGCTGGTCCACTTCGAGTTGCAAGGAGGCCGGGAGCGCCTTGAAGCTGGAATCGACGTCGACGACGCCGCGCTCGCGCTGCAGCATGCCGCTCACGCGCGAGGCGATCGCGCGCCGCACGTCGGGGTCCGGCCCGTAGATCTTCGCGAGGATCGTATCGCGGACCGGCGGCCCCGGCGGGGTCTGAAGGATGCGCAAGGTCGCGCCGTACCGCTCCGCGATCGCCGCGAGGCGCGGCCTCACCGCTTGCACGAACGCGGCCGACTGGATCTTCCGCTTATCTTTCGGAACGAGATTCACGCGGATGTCCGCGAGGTTCGGCGCGTTGCGGAACACCGTGCCCTGCAAGAGCGCAGCCAGGTCCGGAATCGAGTTCGTGCCGACGAACGTCTCGTAGTCCGCGATCTCGGGGATCTTGGCGAGCTCCGCGCCGACGGCATTCGCGATCTCGGTCGTGCGCGCGACGGGGCTCGAGGGCGGCGCATCGATGCTGACCAGGAACGTCGTCTCGTTCGCATCCGGGAGCATTCGAAACTGGACGAGCTTGAAGACGGGAAGGGCGGCGCTCGCTAAGAACGCGAGGAGCAAGAGGCCCAGGAACGCGCGCGCCCGCGCCGGCCGGTCGAGCAATCCGATCAGCATGGTGCGGAAGGGCGCGATCCAGGGCGGAATTCCGTGCGCCGCCTTCTTCGGCTTCTGATTGCGGAGCAGCGCGTACGTTGCCCAAGGCGTTATCGCGAACGCGATCAAGAGCGACGCGATCATCGCGACCGGAACGTTGATCGGGATCGGCCGCATGTACGGGCCCATCATCCCCGTGACGAAGAGCATCGGCAGGAACGAGAGCACGACCGTCAGCGTCGCGAGCGTCGTCGGGCTGCCGATCTCGGCGACCGCGCGGACCGTCGCCTCTGCTCTCGGTGCGTCCGGATCGTTGTGATAATGCCGATGGATGTTCTCCACGATGACGATCGCCTGGTCGACGAGCAAGCCGAGCCCCAGGATGAGCGCGAACAGCGTGATGCGATTGATCGTTTGACCGCTCAGCATCCCCACGCCGAGCGTGACGAACAGCGTCAGCGGGATCGCCGTCGCCACGACGAGCGCTTCGCGCCAGCCGAGCACCATCAGCAGGATGACGACGATGGCGATCGCTTCGATGAGGCGCTCGATCAGTTCGTTGACGGCCGCATTGGCTTTTTCGCCGTAGTTCCGCGTCACGGCGACGTCGATGCCGGGCGGGAGCTCGGTCGTTTTCACCGTCGCCAGGATCGCGTCGGCGATCGTGACCGCGTTCGTCCCGGCCTTCTTCGCAATCGCGATGCTGACGGAAGGTTCCGGAGCTTTCGCTCGGTCCGTCGCGGAACCGCCGTAGGCGAACTGCGTCTGCGATTCCTCGGGTGCGTAGCCCAGTTCGACCTTCGCGACCTGCCGGAGCGCGACGGGCTGCCCGTCGCTGACGCCGACGATCTGCGCCCCGACCTGATCGACCGAGGTGTAAGCGGTCCCCGCGTGGATCGAGAGCTCGTCCGAGCGGTTGCGCACGCTCCCGACCGCCTGCGTCAGATTCGTCGCCCCGAGCGCTTGCGCGATCTGAGCCTGCGAGAGACCGTACGAGGCCAGGCGCACTGGATCGAGCGAGACGCTGACCTCGCGCGGCCGCCCGCCGTACGTCTGCACGGTCGAGAGTCCCGGGATCGGGCGAAGCGCCTCGATCAGGCGTTCGGCGGCCGCGTTGAGCTGACCGCGATCGTAGTTCTTTGCGTGCAGCGTCAGCACCACGATTGGGATATCGTCGACGCTGAGCGGCGTGATCTGGGGTTGCGATGCGCCGGGCGGCAACTCGTTCAAGTGCGCGAAGACTTGATCGTACAGGTCGACGAACGACTTGGTCGGATCGTCGCCGACGTGGAAGAGCACTGTGATGATCGAGACATCTTGCGTCGTGAACGTGTAGACGTGTTCGATCCCGGGGATCTGCTGGAAGACGCGCTCGCCGCGCTCGGTGATCAGCTTCTGCACCTCCGCCGAGGAGGCGCCCGGGTATTGCGTGACGATCGTCGCCGCAGGCATCGTGATCTGCGGATTCTCTTGGCGCGGCGTATAAAAGACCGCGATCAGCCCCCAGACGCAGATCGCGATCACGATCGCCGGCGTCAGTTTCGACTGCAGGAGATATGCTGCGAGCCGGCCGGCGAAATTCAGCCGAGGCATCAGCGAGTCACCGTCACGGCGGCGCCCTCGGTCAGACGCTGCAGATTCGTGACGGCGACCCGGACGCCGTCGCCCGCGATGCCGTGCACCTCGACGAGGCTGTCGCTCACGGTGCCGCTCTGCACCGGAATGAATGAGGCCGTACCTTCGCGGACGACGAAGACGCCGGCTTGCCCCGCGCGCGTGACGAGCGCGGCGAAGGGGACAGCCCAACCCCGGTGCGCCGCGCTCGGGAGCACGACGCGCGCGAACATTCCCGGCATGAGCCCCGCGCGATCCGCGAGCGAGATCTTCACGGTCGTCGAACGGAGCGCCGGGTTTTGCGAGGGGAAGATCGCGCGAACGCGCGCCGGGACGCTCGCCCCCCCGAGCGCATCGACCCGGACGATCGCCGGGGCGCCCTGCACGAGCGCACCGAGATCCTCATCGGGGACTGCAACGTCGAGTTCGAGTTCGTGGGTATCTTGCACGGCGACGACGGGGCTGCCGGGGCCGACGACGGCGCCCGGATCGACGAACTTCGCCGTTACCGTGCCGGCGAAGGGAGCCGTCAGCGTCGCCTCGCGCAGCGGCACGCCGGCCGCCGAAACTCCGGCGCGCGCTTGCGCCGCCATATCGGAGGCGGCTCGCGATTGCGCGAGCGCCGCCTGGTAGCCGCTCTGCGCGCCGCTCAGGCCGGCCTGGGCTTGCGTGACGCCGGCTTGGGCGGCCGCGAGATTCGCTTGCGTCTCATCGTTTTGCTGTTGCGAGATCGCGCCTTCGGCGAAGAGCGTCTTCATGCGGCCGGCAGTCGTCCGCGCGAGCTCGAAGCGGCTGCGCGCCGCGCCGAGTTGCGCTCGCGCACCGTCGATCGCCGAGGCCGCGGCCTGCAACGCCGAGCGGCTCGCCGCTTGGCCCGCAAGAGAGGCTGAGGCGCCCGCCTGCGCTTGCGCGAAGCCCGCGCCGTACCCCGCGGTATCGACCTGGGCCAAGACTTGCCCGGCTACGACGTGGTCGCCGGCTTGGACGGAGACCGAGACGATTCGGCCCGCCGAGACCGCGCCGACCGTCGCCGAGCGCACCGCCACGAGATTCCCCGAAAGCTCCGTCGGCGTCGAGAAACTCGCGGTCCGCAAGCTGGCGACGGAAACCGGAACGGCGGCCCCGGCGTTTTCATCGGCGCCGGCCGCTGCGTCCTTCCCCCCGCCGCAGCCCGCGAGCGGCGACGCCGCCACGACGCCGAGGAGGGCGAGCGCTCTCCAAGCGGCACGGCCGGGGGTTCGGGGAGAGGGCGATCGATCGTTCACGGTCGGAGCATCCTTCGCGCGGAGCGGCGCACGGAATCGGCGCGGCAAACACAGGTTAATCATATACCCCTACGGGTATGCTATTGTCAAGGGGATACAGGGTAGTGTATAGTCGACGAAATGGCAGTTAAACGCGCACCGAGCGCTCGGATCGCACGTAACGTACCGGATGCGAAAGCGTCGACCGGCGAGGATGCACTCCGCGTGCCGGACAAGGTGGTCGCGGAAGTGACGGCGCGGTTGCGCCGCGTCGAAGGCCAGGTCAGGGCGGTCCAACGGATGATCGCCGAGCGCCGTGATTGCCACGCCGTCGTGCAGCAGATGGCGGCCGCGCGCGCGGCGCTCGAAAAAGCAACCGTTCAATTGATGGCGACGAGCATGGCCGAATGCATCCGGCCCAAAGCCGGCGGCGGGATCGACGAAGCCGAACTCAAGCGGCTGACCGACACCTTCGTCAAGCTGCTCGGCTAAGCGTCGGCGTCCGGCGTTGTTTGACATACCCTACGGGGTATGCTGTATACTCAAACCCATGAAGCCTCAAGCCCCCCTCCATCCGCTCCTGCGCCCCGCGACGGAAGCAGGGTGGCGCATCGAAGCCGCGGTCCGCGCGGTCGCCGGCGCGATCGTCTTGGCGAGTTTGCTCCTCTCGTTACTCGACAACCGCTGGCTCTGGCTGACCGCCTTTGTCGGCGCGAACTTGTTGCAGTCGGGGCTCAGCGGCTGGTGCCTGATGTCGAATCTTCTCTCGCTGATCTTCAAGCGTTCCCCGTCGTCCGCGTAGAATGCAGATGACCATGGGACCTACACAACTTACCTACGGAACAGCTATCCGCACGATGCTGCCGTTCGAGGCCGCGATCGCACGCACGAAGGACGAGCTCGAGGCTGAAGGCTTCGGCGTTCTCTGCGAGATCGACGTCGCGAAAACTATGAAAGAGAAACTCGGCGTCGAGTTCCCACCCTACACGATCCTCGGAGCCTGCAATCCCTCGCTCGCCAAGCAAGGACTTACTGCCGAGCCGCGTCTCGGTCTTCTCTTGCCGTGCAACGTCGTGGTCCGCACGGGAGAAAGCGGAACCGAAATCTCAGCGATCGATGCGGGGGCGATGATGCGGATCGTCGGCAACGGACAACTCGACCCGATCGCTGCCGAAGTATCCGCGCGCCTCGCACGCGTCTTGCAACGCCTCGCCGCATAGTTGCCGCGGCAGGCGCCCAACGGAACAACGAGCTGACCAGCAGCCCCAGGATCTAACCGATATGCAGCACGGTTACGAGCGAGATGCTCACGACGGCCATGATCGCCGCGAGCAACAAGCCGACCCCGAGCGGGCGGATCCCCATGCGGCGAATCTTCTCGACATCGACGTTGAGCCCGACGCCCGCCAGCACCATCACGATGAGAAATGCGGCGCATAGCGTGAGAGAGTGAGCTATGGCTGCTCCAAACGCATGCAGGCTGTTGAGCGTCGCCATCCCGACGAAACCGAGAATGAACCACGGCACCGTGTTCATGACGCGCCGCCACAACGGCTCGCCGGCGACCTGCGCCTTCCTCGCGAAACGCGCGTCGGACAACAGACCGATGCCGATCGCGAGCGGGACGAGCAGCACGGTTCGCGTCAGCTTCACGATCGTCGCGACAGCGCCGGCCTTCGCTCCGTACACAAAGCCGGTCGCGACGACGACGGACGTGTCGTTGACCGCCGTGCCGGCCCAGCTCCCGAAGGCCGTCTCCGAGAGGTGCAGCGCGTGACCGAGCGGCGGATACAGCAACAGCGCGATGACGTTGAACGTGAATATCGTCGTGATCGCGTACGCGATCTCTTCGTCCTTCGCGCGTAGGAGCGGCCCGATCGCAAGGATCGCCGACCCGCCGCAGATGGCCGTCCCCGCGCCGATCAGCGTCCCGATCTTTCCGGGGAGCCGAAAGAGCCGCGCCAGCACGAGGCCCAGAACCATCGCGGCGACGAAGCATGCGCCGACGAGCGCGAGCGTCGCCGCGCCCGCTTGCACGATCGCCGCAAACGTGAGACCGGCACCGAACAAGATGATCGCGGCTCGCAAGAGATAGCGCAGGGTGAATGCTACGCCCGGCCGGATACCGGCGCGGAGGTGCAGGAGGTTGCGCGCCGCGATGCCCGCGACGAGTGCAAGCACGACGTCGGGGATAGCTCCCGTGAAACGGGAGAGCAGACGCGCGGCGACGGCGATCGCGAGAACGGCGGTCAAGCCCGGGAGCACGTTCCACGGCCCGGTTCTCGGCTCGGCCGGGGCAGTCTTTCGTCGCGAAGCCGATTCCCGCGGGGCGAGTGCGTTCACGCCACTAACGCTATCGCAGCCCTATTAATAAGTCAAATTAGCTTTTCTGTAATTATTACAAACTTTTATTAATCATTATCGGAAAGATGCGCCGGCTACGCCTCTTGATGGTCGTCAGGGTCTTGCCGCTTGCTACCGGAGCGCTCGACGTGTGTCTTGCTCGGGCCGCTCTTCGGCGTGCCGCTGCGCGGTCAGGAAGCAACCAGAGATCGGAGCAATCTTGCAAGAGCATTGCGATGCACTCGATTCCGCGGTTTCTGTATCGGCCTGATGGCCGTTTCAGTGCGCACTGTCGCTTCGCGGGCGGGACGAGCGGCGTCCTCTCGCGAAGCGCCTTGGCCCAAAAATGTTGAGCGTGAGGCGCGATGTGCGGGTTAGCTGAGCACGCAGACCCGCACCCGTGCGAGGCCATGCGGGCGACGCCGCGGGTGCTCCGGGGACAGGCGATCGACTCGATCGCGCTCGCTCCCGGTGACGAGGTCGTCGCCACAATGCTGGTCGACAATGCGCTTATGGGGAAAATGGTGCCCGCGCGGCCGCCCCTCTTGGGTCGGCTGCCGCGGGCCGAACGTGCTGCCAAAGCGATCGAAGCCGTCATCCTCAGCCACGGGCACCTCGATCACGCCGGCGGCCGCAGTCTCCGAGTCAGCTCCTAGACATGGCGCAGACTGCAGGACCGTCCCCGTTGTTTGCGGCCGATCGCGGATGATGCTCGATCTAGCCATGTTTGCCTTCGGCTTTTGCGTCGGAGCCGTAGGGACGATGGTCGGCGTCGGCGGCGGGTTCATCATCGTTCCTGTGATCGCTCTGCTCCAGCCCGCCTGGGCAACTCGGACCGTGACGGCCTTCTCGCTTGCGGTAGTCTGCGCTAACGCGTGCAGCGGGACCGTGGCGTACCTCCGACAGCGACGAGTCGACGTCCGCAGCGCCCTTACGTTCAGCGTCGCGGCCGTCCCGGGCGTTATACTCGGCGTCTTTGGAGCGAACTCGCTATCGCGCGGCTGGTTCGATCCAATTTTCGGCTTCCTGCTTGCGTTCATGGCCGGCTGGCTCGCACTTGGAAAGACGAGGTCGCTAACGCGAATATCGGGTCGGAGCGGAAGTGTCGAAGCCACCAGCCGGGAGCTCGAAGATTCGCACGGAACTCGGTACAGTTGGTCGTTCGACATGCGACTCGGCTTGGTTGGAAGCGCGGTTGTGGGCGTGGTGTCGGCACTCTTTGGGATCGGTGGCGGCCCCCTCCAAGTTCCGTTTCTCGTCGCAGTATTGAACTATCCCGAACATGTCGCTACGGCGACCGCGCACGCAGTGCTGGCCGTTACATCACTCGTTGCCACGCTGTTCCACGCGTTCCAAGGGGACTATGCTGAGGATCTCCCGTTAACGCTGTCCACCGCCCTTGGCGCGATTTCCGGAGCACCGATAGGAGCTCGACTCTCACGTTACGTTCGGGGGGACGTCCTCATCCGAATACTTGCCTGCATGCTTGCCTTCATCGCGTTTCGGCTCATCTTCGGCCGCTTCGGCGAAAACAGTCATACTTCCGAGCACGGTTGACGCGGCGGGACGACTTTCGCGACCGTTGTAAACCTCTTCACGGGGCTCATATTCCTGTCAGGAACGTGATAGCCGCGCTGTGAGTGCGCTTTTCGGCCCCTTTTCCTCGAGCGCGAGAGGCGCCCCGGTAGGGGCGCTTGGTCGCCGCTATTTTTACCTGACCATCCCATGGTCGCAAGTAACGGGCATCATCGTACGCTAGGGCTCGAGGCGCCGAGTTAGGGCGCCGTGTTCAAGCGCTCGTCAGGCGCGGCGCTTCTTTGTCCCAACGCCCTTGAAGAATGTGTAGCAGAACACGCCGTCCGCCTCGGCCGTCCGGTAGAGATCCCTAACGCCTTCATCAAACGCCGCGGGATCCGTGAGGTTGGCCTCGATTGCGGATCCGCGGACGCCCTAACCGTTCAAAGCAAGCAGCAATGAGCCTACCGCCTTGGCATCGAAGATGGCGCGCGGCGTTCGGCCGGCGTTAGGGTCTCCGCGCTCTCGCGTTTCCGCCGAAGGACGTTCGTTTCGAGCCTCGCGTGAGGTCGAACGCCGACCTCGTATCAGAGGGCCTTTTGGACGTCGGTATGCGAGAAGTCATCGCCCTGGTAAAGCAGCGTATCGTCGCACTCGACGGCAAGCGCGTAGGACGCGCAATCCTCGAAGTTCAGCCCGGCTCGATGTCGGCCTTTTC